>NZ_CP071840.1:0-3417782 GCF_023650755.1 Vibrio sp. SCSIO 43097
AGCGCACTAATGGCAATTCAGAACAAAAGATAGAGTTCTACTTCCATAGTGCAGACTACCAATGTTCAAAATACCAAGCTGGTATGACAAACCAGGACCTATGCTACATCACAGCAGAAGTTTTCGAACCGAGAAGAACGATGTCACCATCTTTCGTCAACGATGGACAGGAAAGTTTTGCATTTGAATCCAACCATCACGTCTACTACCAGAGATTTAGAATTTCGCCAGGCAAGAATAGTGACATCCCCACTGATGCACTTTACGCTGCTATTAGTAGTAAGTTACCCGATTGGATCTTCATCTATATAGCAGAAGGGAACATTCACTTTGGTAAACAGACGATCACCGCACCTTACCTGCTAGAGAGTGGAAAACCACTCTTGTTTATCGTTGCTGAAGAGAAAGATAGCGAAAGCTGATCCGGTTTCCCACCATTCCCACTTTTCCCATCCTGATCTATGATGGAAGTCATCTTGGGAAGTAAGAATTTGACCATAAATTGCAATTTGGTCCCCAATCGGTCCCCAAGACGTCGCGCGAGGCCAGCTATTATGGGAAACTTCACTTTCTGTATCGGGAAGTAAATAATCGAACGCGCGGTGCTGAGCTTAACTCACACCGCGTTTCTTTTTGTACGGCAAGCCATCCATGAGCTTTAGCCGTCGCATTCAATAAGGAAGAAGTATGATCCACATTATTACAGGCAGCACGTTAGGTGGCGCAGAATACGTAGGGGATCACCTGAGTGATCTACTCAACGAGAATGGATTTGAAACAACGATCCACAACCAGCCTTCCCTCAGTGATATCGAAAATCAAGGTACGTGGTTGGTGATCACCTCTACACATGGAGCTGGTGAGTATCCTGATAATATCCAACCTTTTATCGCAGCATTACAAAATACACCGCCAAAAATGACTGATGTAAAATTTGCGGTGATTGCGATTGGTGACTCTAGCTACGATACGTTCTGTGCCGCTGGTCAACACGCTTATGATTTATTAGAGGATATTGGTGCAACCCCTCTCGCAGATTGCTTTAAAATCGATGTACTGAGCCATGATGTACCAGAAGACGCCGCAGAGATGTGGTTAAAAGAGAATATCGAACGTTTTTAAACTCACGACTTTCCCTTCAACAGAGTCGAAATTCGGCTCTGTTTTCTCCCATGTGAATAACTCCCACCAAATTATTTTGTTTAACCGCTCAAAAACCAACCAAACAGACTGTGGATAACTACAATAAGATCCAGTGATTTTCCTTTAGTTATCCCAATAACAACTTTGATCAATTTTACCCCCTGTGTATAACTACCACTTTTGATCCCAGGCAATCCTCGATCTGATCCAATCATGATCACAAGATATGATCCAAAGAAGATCCATGATCTTGTTGATCATTTTTAGGTTATCCACAGAAACGGTCGATCCTAATAGTAGATCTAATAAAAGATCATATATATAGATCTTATATATATTTATCTTGAAGCTTAAAACGGATAAAACGAGAAAACGTTTTTCTCTCTGGCATAAAGCAGGTAAAATACGGCTCCTTTATCTGTCCATTAAATCCCTTTGAATACCTGAGGTCAGTTCATGCTTTATCACGAAAACTTTGACGTCATTGTTGTCGGTGGCGGACACGCAGGAACGGAAGCCGCGCTCGCATCTGCACGCACAGGACAAAAAACGCTTCTCCTTACCCATAACATCGATACATTAGGCCAGATGTCTTGTAATCCGGCGATCGGTGGTATTGGTAAAGGTCACTTAGTAAAAGAAGTAGATGCTATGGGCGGTTTGATGGCTGAAGCCATCGACCATGCAGGTATTCAGTTTCGTACACTAAATGCCTCCAAAGGTCCTGCAGTACGAGCAACTCGAGCTCAAGCCGATCGCGCTCTGTACAAAGCGTACGTTCGTAATGCATTAGAAAATGCGCCTAACTTAACGTTGTTCCAGCAATCAGTTGATGATCTGATTGTTGAACAAGATCGCGCAGTTGGTGTGGTAACTCAAATGGGACTTCGCTTCCATGCGAAAGCCGTTGTGCTAACCGTGGGTACCTTCCTTGGTGGTAAGATCCACATAGGTATGGAAAGCTCGTCTGGTGGTCGTGCCGGGGATCCACCATCGATCGCATTAGCGGATCGACTGCGTGAACTGCCGTTCCGTGTGGATCGTTTAAAAACAGGTACTCCACCGCGCATTGATGCTCGTACTGTTGATTTTTCAGTGCTAGAAGCTCAGCACGGTGATAACCCAACGCCTGTATTCTCGTTCATGGGCAAACGTGAACAGCATCCGCGTCAGATTCCATGTTTCATCACCCACACCAATGAACAAACTCACGATGTGATCCGTAGTAACTTGGATCGCAGTCCAATGTACGCAGGTGTGATTGAAGGTATTGGTCCGCGTTACTGTCCGTCTATTGAAGACAAAGTGATGCGTTTCGCTGACAAAAACAGCCACCAAATCTTCATTGAGCCAGAAGGCCTAACCACGCACGAGTTATACCCTAATGGTATCTCGACCAGCTTGCCATTTGATGTGCAAGTACAAATCGTGCGCTCAATGAAAGGGTTTGAAAATGCACACATCGTTCGCCCAGGTTATGCGATTGAATACGATTTCTTCGATCCACGTGATTTGAAGCAAACGTACGAGACGAAGTTCATCCATGGTTTGTTCTTTGCTGGCCAGATTAATGGTACGACTGGCTACGAAGAAGCCGCAGCGCAAGGCTTGATGGCGGGCCTAAACGCAAGCTTGTTTAGCCAAGACAAAGAAGGCTGGAGCCCACGTCGTGACCAAGCTTACATGGGCGTGTTGATTGATGACTTATCGACCATGGGTACCAAAGAGCCGTACCGCATGTTCACTTCTCGTGCGGAATACCGCCTGCTACTTCGTGAAGATAATGCCGATTTGCGTTTAACGGAAAAAGCGCGCGAGCTAGGCTTGATTGATGATGTTCGTTGGGCTCGCTTTAACGAGAAAATCAACAATATGGAAACGGAGCGTCAGCGTTTGAAAGCAACGTGGATGAATCCGAAGTCAGAGGGTGTTGATGAGCTGAACAAGCTGCTGAAAACCCCAATGGCCCGTGAAGCGAGTGGTGAGGATCTTCTGCGTCGTCCAGAGATCACTTATTCGCAACTGACGCAACTTGAAGCGTTTGCTCCTGCACTTGAAGATCAGCAAGCGGCTGAGCAAGTTGAAATTCAAGTGAAATACGATGGTTACATCAAGCGTCAGCAGGAAGAGATCGAAAAATCACTGCGTCACGAAAATACCAAGTTACCTGCTGATTTGGATTACCGCGATGTAAAAGGTTTATCAAACGAAGTCGTTGCTAAACTGAGCGAGGCCAAACCAGAGAGCATCGGTATTGCATCACGCATTTCTGGTATTACGCCTGCTGCAATTTCTATTCTACTTGTTCACTTGAAAAAGCATGGTTTGCTGAAGAAAGGTGAGGAAGAATAATGAGTGCATTGCGAACAAAGCTGGATTCACTGATCGCGAAAACCGATTTGGAAGTGTCAGAACAGCAACGAGAACAGTTAGTTGGTTATGTCGAACTGCTCGACAAATGGAACAAAGCGTACAATTTAACATCGGTACGTGATCCGCTTGATATGTTAGTGAAACATATTCTTGATAGTATCGTTGTAAGCGCACACCTGCCCGGTGAGCGCTTCATTGATGTTGGTACTGGTCCGGGGTTACCGGGCATCCCTTTGGCAATCATGAACCCTGAGAAAACCTTCTTTTTGCTCGACAGTCTTGGCAAACGCATCCGTTTTATCAAGCAAGTCGTGCACACATTAGGGCTGAAAAACGTGACACCAATTCAAAGTCGCGTCGAAGAATTCCAACCTGAAGAAAAATTTGATGGCGTTTTGAGTCGAGCTTTTGCTTCAATGACAGACATGGTGGAATGGTGCCACCATTTGCCGAAACAAGAGCACGGGGTGTTTCTAGCGCTGAAAGGACAGCACCCTAAAGATGAAATGGATCAGCTTCCTGAATGGTGCAGTGTGACAGAGATCATATCTTTGGCTGTTCCTGAGTTGGAAGGTGATCGTCATCTAGTAATCTTATCGCGCAAGGAAAATTAGCGAGGTAATCGTGGGTAAAATTGTAGCAATCGCCAACCAGAAAGGTGGGGTCGGCAAAACAACAACGTGCATTAACTTAGCGGCTTCGATGGCGGCAACAAAGCGCAAGGTTTTGGTGATCGATCTCGACCCGCAAGGCAATGCTACGATGGCCAGTGGCGTGGATAAGTATATGGTCGACGCCACCGCATACGATCTTTTGGTCGAAGATACACCGTTCGATCAAGTCGTTTGTACCCAAACAACAGGGAAGTATGATTTGATCGCGGCGAACGGAGACGTAACCGCGGCAGAAATCAAATTGATGGAAGTTTTCGCTCGTGAAGTGCGTCTAAAAAATGCATTGTCGTCAGTTCGCGATAACTATGATTTCATCTTTATTGATTGTCCTCCTTCTCTAAACCTTCTTACAATCAATGCGATGGCAGCAGCTGACTCTGTGCTGGTGCCGATGCAATGTGAATACTTTGCGTTAGAAGGTTTAACTGCTCTTATGGATACAATCAGCAAGTTAGCGGCTGTTGTGAATGAAAACCTAAAAATCGAAGGTTTATTGCGCACCATGTACGACCCACGCAACCGCTTATCGAATGAAGTATCCGATCAACTTAAAAAACACTTTGGGAATAAAGTTTACCGTACTGTCATTCCGCGTAATGTTCGTTTGGCTGAAGCGCCAAGTCACGGTAAGCCAGCAATGTACTACGATAAGTACTCCGCAGGTGCCAAAGCGTATCTTGCTCTAGCGGGCGAAATGCTCCGCCGCGAAGAAATCCCAGTTTAACTCTAACCTAAGGAATTCAATCCCATGTCTAAGCGTGGTCTCGGAAAAGGACTGGATGCGTTATTGTCGACCAGTTCGTTTGCTCGTGAAAAACAGCATATTGCATCGCATAGCCAAGAATTATCGGCAGACGGTGAGTTAACCGATTTAGCGATTGGTCAATTGCAGCCGGGCGTATACCAACCGCGTAAAGATATGGCGCCTGAAGCGCTAGAAGAACTAGCGGCTTCGATTCAATCACAAGGCATTATTCAACCAATCGTGGTTCGCCAGGTCGAAAATGGTCAGTTTGAGATCATCGCAGGTGAGCGCCGCTGGCGTGCTGCAAGACAGGCGGGTTTAAAACGCGTGCCGTGTTTGGTGAAAAAAGTTGAAGATCGTGCCGCCATCGCCATGGCGTTGATTGAAAACATTCAACGTGAAGACTTGAATGTGATTGAGGAAGCCCAAGCGCTTGAACGTCTACAAGATGAATTCACGCTGACACATCAGCAAGTGGCCGATGTGATTGGTAAATCAAGAACGACGGTGAGTAACCTATTACGTCTGAATCAGTTGGAAGTTGATGTAAAAGGTCTGGTTGCAGATAAAAAATTGGAAATGGGTCATGCTCGAGCTCTGTTAGCGTTAGAAGGCGAACAGCAAGTCGAAGTAGCTCAACAAGTGGCTAAGAAGCAAATGACTGTTCGCCAAACTGAACAGTTAGTAAAAAAGTGCTTAGCCCCACAAAATGAGCAAAAAGGGCAACAAGAGGATACCGAAGCCGAGCAAATGTCGCATAAATTGAGTCAGCTGCTTGATGCAAAAGTTTCTCTTACCCGTTCTGCAAACGGAAAAGCGAAATTGACGATAAGTCTTGATGAGCCTCACAAATTGGACCAACTAATTGCCAAGCTTGAGGCCTAGATGAGATAATTGATTTAGGTCAATTAATCTAATTAATCGAATTTTGTGCGAAAGTTGTCGTTTTGTAAACAAAACTGTAAGTTTTTGATGCAATCGAATTGCTTTACGTTGAACTGAACGTATAATTTTCGCCAATTTCCCAGCACAGAGAGTTAAGTGCGAAGTGGATATTACTAGAGGTACGAATACATGGTAGCTGCGTTAGCTAGACCAGGACGAGAGCTCGCAAGGCAATTGTTAATGATCCAGTCTGGCGCGGTTATTTTTGTGGCAGCAGGAATGGCGGTAGCCATAAATCCTGACTGGGGATTTTCAGCGCTGATTGGCGGAGGCATTTTTGTTGTTGCCAATGCAGTATTCGCGCTGTGTGCTTTCATGTTTAGTGGAGCTCGCGCTGCCAAGCGCATCGCTGCTTCCTTCTATACGGGTGAAGTACTGAAAATTCTCATCACGGTTGCACTGTTCTATGTTGCCTACATGTATATGCAGGTGGAACTTGTTCCCCTCAAACTAACCTATTTGCTGGTACTAGGTATTAATATCTG
This sequence comes from Vibrio sp. SCSIO 43097, assembly GCF_023650755.1. Classification (NCBI taxonomy): domain Bacteria; kingdom Pseudomonadati; phylum Pseudomonadota; class Gammaproteobacteria; order Vibrionales; family Vibrionaceae; genus Vibrio; species Vibrio sp. SCSIO 43097. Next base: position 6,366 of record NZ_CP071840.1, read on the forward strand.
TGCACCAGTGCTATTCATTAACAACAAAAAATAGGATGAGTTATGGCTGCGCCAGGTGAAGCGCTAACATCGTCCGGTTACATTGCCCACCACCTTTCTAACCTATCGCTATACAAGTTGGGTTTAGTAGGGTCGGAGACAAGTTTCTGGAACGTACATATCGATAGCCTGTTTTTTTCTTGGTTTACTGGTTTAATCTTCCTCGGAATTTTTTACAAAGTAGCAAAGAGAACAACAGCGGGTGTACCGGGTAAGCTTCAGTGTGCTGTAGAAATGATCGTTGAATTTGTCGCCGATAACGTCAAAGACACGTTCCATGGACGCAACCCACTGATCGCGCCTTTAGCACTGACTATCTTTTGTTGGGTATTTTTGATGAACGTGATGGACTTAGTTCCTATCGACTTCTTACCATACCCAGCAGAGCATTGGCTAGGTATTCCTTACCTTAAGGTTGTACCGTCTGCTGATGTGAATATCACCATGGCTATGGCTCTAGGCGTTTTTGCATTGATGATTTACTACAGCATCAAAGTAAAAGGTCTAGGTGGATTCGCAAAAGAACTTGCACTACATCCATTCAATCACCCACTGATGATTCCGTTTAACCTACTAATTGAAGTGGTATCGCTATTAGCGAAACCTCTATCACTTGGTATGCGTCTATTCGGTAACATGTTCGCGGGTGAGGTTGTATTCATTCTTTGTGCGGCAATGCTACCATGGTACTTACAATGGATGGGTTCACTACCGTGGGCAATCTTCCATATCTTGGTTATTACGATTCAAGCCTTCGTATTCATGATGTTGACAATTGTTTACCTGTCAATGGCACACGAAGATCCTGATCATTAATTTTTTTAAAGCTTTTTATTTGGGCACTAAGCCAACAACTATAAATTGGAGATAGTAATGGAAACTTTACTGAGCTTTTCTGCAATCGCCGTAGGTATTATCGTCGGTCTTGCTTCTCTTGGTACAGCGATTGGTTTCGCACTGCTAGGTGGTAAATTCCTAGAAGGTGCTGCACGTCAACCAGAAATGGCTCCTATGCTACAAGTTAAGATGTTCATCATCGCGGGTCTACTTGATGCGGTTCCAATGATCGGTATCGTAATCGCGCTACTATTCACTTTCGCAAACCCATTCGTTGGTCAACTAGGTTAATCACCTTTAACTCGGGACGGGCGATTATCGCTTGTCACTGATTAACACTAAGTCCAAATAGAGGGGTAGCTGTTGTGAACATAAACGCAACTCTGCTAGGTCAAGCAATCTCGTTCGCACTATTTGTGTGGTTCTGCATGAAGTATGTATGGCCACCATTGATGCAAGCGATCGAAGAGCGTCAGAAGAAAATTGCTGATGGTCTTCAAGCAGCAGAACGTGCTGCGAAAGACTTGGATCTAGCACAAGCCAACGCTTCTGATCAATTGAAAGAAGCGAAGCGCACAGCAACTGAGATCATCGAACAAGCGAACAAACGTAAGTCTCAAATTCTTGATGAAGCTCGCGAGGAAGCTCAGGCAGAACGCCAGAAAATCCTAGCGCAAGCAGAAGCAGAACTTGAAGCTGAACGCAATCGTGCACGCGATGAGCTGCGCAAACAAGTTGCTACTCTGGCTGTAGCTGGTGCTGAGAAAATCCTTGAGCGTTCTATCGATAAAGATGCGCAAAAAGATATTCTCGACAACATTACTGCAAAACTTTAAGTCTGGGGGCGCATATGTCTGATTTGACTACTATCGCACGCCCCTATGCTAAAGCAGCCTTCGACTTTGCTTTAGAGAAAGACCAGTTGGACCAATGGGGCCAAATGTTATCTTTTGCTGCTGAAGTGGCCAAAAACGAACAAATGAACGAACTACTAACGGGTTCGGTTTCTGCTGATAAAATGGCAGAAATTTTTGTTGCAGTTTGCGGCGAACAAGTTGATGCGCACGGTCAAAACCTTTTGAAGGTAATGGCTGAGAATGGTCGTTTAGCGGCCCTTCCTGATGTTTGTAAAGAGTTTTTTACTCTGAAAAAAGAACATGAGAAAGAAATTGATGTTGAAGTAATTTCAGCAACAGAGCTTTCTGATGAACAACTTGCAAACATTGGCAGCAAACTTGAAAAGCGTCTTGAACGCAAAGTGAAGCTGAATTGCAGTGTAGATGAGACCCTACTTGGTGGGGTTATTATTCGAGCCGGAGACCTAGTCATCGATGACTCAGCGCGTGGTCGTTTGAACCGCCTGAGCGATGCATTGCAGTCTTAATGGGGATTGGAGCATGCAACTTAATTCCACGGAAATTAGCGATCTGATCAAACAACGTATCGAATCTTTCGAAGTTGTTAGTGAAGCTCGCAACGAGGGTACTATCGTATCGGTAAGCGATGGTATCATCCGCATCCACGGCCTAGCGGACGTGATGCAAGGTGAAATGATTGAATTACCGGGTGGCCGTTATGCACTGGCACTTAACCTTGAGCGTGACTCGGTTGGTGCGGTTGTAATGGGCCCATATGCTGACCTTAAGGAAGGCATGAAAGTTACAGGTACTGGCCGCATTCTTGAAGTGCCAGTTGGTCCAGAACTACTAGGCCGCGTAGTAAACACGCTGGGTGAGCCTATCGATGGTAAAGGTCCAATCGAAGCGAAAATGACTTCGCCTGTAGAAGTGATCGCACCAGGTGTAATCGACCGTAAATCGGTAGACCAACCTGTGCAAACTGGTTATAAGTCAGTTGACTCAATGATCCCAATCGGTCGTGGTCAGCGTGAGCTTATCATCGGTGACCGTCAGATTGGTAAAACAGCACTGGCGATCGACGCGATCATCAACCAGAAAGACTCTGGTATTTTCTCTATCTACGTAGCAATCGGTCAGAAAGCATCGACTATCGCTAACGTTGTTCGCAAACTAGAAGAGCACGGCGCACTACAAAATACTATCGTTGTAGTTGCATCAGCTTCTGAATCTGCAGCGCTTCAATACCTAGCGCCTTACGCAGGTTGTGCGATGGGTGAATACTTCCGCGATCGCGGTGAAGACGCACTGATTGTTTACGATGATCTATCTAAGCAAGCGGTAGCTTACCGTCAGATCTCTCTACTACTTAAACGTCCACCAGGCCGTGAGGCATTCCCAGGTGACGTATTCTACTTACACTCGCGTCTACTAGAGCGTGCAGCTCGTGTAAACGAAGAGTACGTAGAGCGTTTCACTAACGGTGAAGTGAAAGGTAAGACTGGTTCTTTGACTGCTCTTCCTATCATCGAAACTCAAGCAGGTGACGTTTCAGCATTCGTACCGACTAACGTAATCTCGATTACCGATGGTCAGATCTTCCTACAAACTGAGCTATTCAACGCTGGTGTTCGTCCTGCTGTTGACCCTGGTATCTCAGTATCTCGTGTAGGTGGTTCAGCTCAGACGAAAATCATCAAGAAACTATCAGGTGGTATCCGTACAGCACTAGCTGCATACCGTGAACTAGCGGCATTTGCTCAGTTCTCTTCTGACCTTGATGACGCAACGAAGAAACAGTTAGACCATGGTCAAAAAGTTACAGAACTAATGAAGCAGAAGCAGTACGCTCCAATGTCTGTATTTGACCAAGCTCTAACTATCTTCGCGGCAGAGCGCGGTTACCTTGATGATGTAGAACTTAACAAAGTTCTAGATTTCGAGGCGGCTCTACTATCGTACGCTCGCGGTCAATACGCTGAACTAGCAGCTGAGATCGACAAGTCTGGCGCTTACAACGATGAAATCGAAGCTCAGTTGAAGAAACTGACTGACGACTTCAAAGCAACCCAAACTTGGTAATTAGGTCGGTGGCAGTTTCTGCCACCAACTAACGGAGAGTAACGATGGCCGGCGCAAAAGAGATACGTAATAAAATCGGTAGTGTTAAAAGCACTCAGAAAATTACGAAAGCGATGGAAATGGTAGCAGCTTCAAAAATGCGTCGTTCTCAAGATGCAATGGAAGCTTCTCGTCCATACGCTGAAACAATGCGTAAAGTGATCGGTCATGTGGCTAACGCAAACCTAGAGTACCGTCATCCGTACCTAGAAGAGCGTGAAGCTAAACGTGTTGGTTACATCATCGTTTCGACAGACCGTGGTCTGTGTGGTGGTTTGAACATTAACGTGTTCAAAAAAGCCGTTACAGACATGCAAGCATGGAGAGAGAAAGGTGCTGAGATTGAGCTAGCCGTTGTTGGCTCAAAAGCAACAGCTTTCTTTAAACATGGTGGCGCAAAAGTTGCGGCACAGGTTTCTGGTCTTGGAGATAATCCAAGCCTACAAGACCTAATCGGCTCTGTTGGCGTAATGCTGAAGAAATACGATGAAGGTGAACTGGACCGTCTATATGTAGTATTCAACAAGTTTGTAAATACTATGGTTCAGCAACCAACGATCGATCAATTGCTACCTTTGCCTAAATCGGACAGCGAAGAGATGCAGCGTGAGCATTCATGGGACTACATCTATGAGCCTGAACCAAAACCTCTACTGGATACGCTATTAGTGCGTTACGTAGAGTCTCAGGTATACCAAGGTGTGGTTGAGAACCTTGCTTGTGAGCAAGCGGCTCGAATGATTGCGATGAAGGCTGCAACGGATAACGCAACCAGTTTGATTGACGATTTGGAACTTGTGTACAACAAAGCCCGTCAGGCTGCGATTACACAAGAACTATCAGAAATCGTTGGTGGTGCAGCTGCGGTTTAAGCTTAGGTAAAACGAAATAGTTTAGAGGATTAACGATGGCTACAGGTAAGATCGTACAGATCATCGGTGCGGTAGTCGACGTAGAGTTCCCACAGAGCAATGTACCTAGTGTATATGACGCTCTAAACGTAACGGACTCAAAAGAGCGTCTAGTTCTTGAAGTTCAACAACAGCTAGGCGGTGGCGTAGTTCGTTGTATCGTAATGGGTAGCTCTGATGGTTTACGTCGTGGAGTAGAAGTGGTTAACACTGGCGCTCCAATTTCAGTACCAGTAGGTACTAAAACTCTAGGTCGTATCATGAACGTCCTAGGTGACGCGATTGACGAGCGTGGTGAAGTGGGTGCGGAAGAGGTTTACTCTATCCACCGTAGTGCACCAAGCTACGAAGAGCAATCAAACGAAATTGCACTTCTAGAAACGGGCGTTAAAGTAATCGACCTAATTTGTCCATTCGCTAAGGGTGGTAAAATCGGTCTATTCGGTGGTGCAGGTGTCGGTAAGACCGTTAACATGATGGAACTTATCAACAACATCGCACTACAGCACTCAGGTCTATCAGTATTTGCTGGTGTTGGTGAGCGTACTCGTGAAGGTAACGATTTCTACTACGAGATGCAGGAAGCGGGCGTTGTAAACGTTGAGAAGCCTGAAGAATCAAAAGTAGCGATGGTTTACGGTCAGATGAACGAGCCACCAGGTAACCGTCTACGTGTTGCACTGACTGGTCTAACAATGGCAGAGCGTTTCCGTGACGAAGGTCGTGACGTACTACTGTTCATTGATAACATCTACCGTTACACACTTGCAGGTACAGAGGTATCAGCACTACTAGGTCGTATGCCTTCTGCGGTAGGTTACCAGCCAACTCTTGCAGAAGAGATGGGTGTACTCCAGGAGCGTATCACGTCAACGAAATCAGGTTCTATCACGTCTGTACAGGCGGTATACGTACCAGCGGATGACTTGACTGACCCGTCTCCAGCAACAACGTTCGCGCACTTGGATGCAACGGTTGTACTTAACCGTAACATCGCTGCAATGGGTCTATACCCTGCGATCGACCCGCTAGATTCAACATCTCGTATGCTTGATCCACTAGTCGTTGGTCAAGATCACTACGAAGTTGCTCGTGGTGTTCAGCAGACTCTTCAGCGCTACAAAGAGCTGAAAGATATCATTGCTATCCTAGGTATGGACGAGCTATCTGAAGAAGATAAGCAAGTTGTATCTCGTGCACGTAAGATTGAGCGTTTCCTAACTCAGCCTTACCACGTAGCAGAAGTATTTACAGGTGACCCTGGTATTTACGTACCTCTAAAAGAGACTCTACGTGGCTTTAAAGGCCTACTAGCTGGTGAATACGACGACATTCCTGAGCAGGCATTTATGTACTGCGGTAGCATCGACGATGCTATTGAGAATGCGAAGAAGCTATAAGGCTAACTAGGAGGCGATATGGCAGCAATAACCTTTCACCTAGACGTAGTAAGCGCTGAGAAGAAAATCTTCTCTGGTCGTGTTGAAACGTTTCAGGTGACCGGTAGCGAAGGTGAACTTGGTATTTTCCATGGTCACACACCGCTGCTGACCGCTATCAAGCCTGGTATGGTGCGTATTGTGAAACAGCACGGCCACGAAGAAATTATTTATGTTTCTGGTGGTATGGTAGAGATTCAGCCTGGTACAGCGACTGTACTAGCTGATACAGCTATCCGTGGTGAAGAGCTAGACGCAGCGAAGGCAGAAGAAGCCAAACGCCGCGCTGAGGAGCAAATCCAGAATCAGCATGGTGACATGGACTTCGCACAAGCGGCCAGTGAACTGGCTAAAGCCATTGCTCAGCTACGAGTTATCGAGCTGACAAAAAAGCGTCGCTAAGCTCAATTAGCAACGTTGCATGAAAAAAGGCGGCCAATTGGTCGCCTTTTTGATTAATTTTAGTTGGAAATTTACATCCCACCATTAACTAATCCTTCCAAGGTGTTTAAAATAACGCCCAATTAAAATAGAACGTCAATAGGTTATTAATGAAATTCAGTGCTGTGATCCTTGCTGCGGGTAAAGGTACCCGTATGTATTCAAACATGCCTAAAGTGCTACACACTTTGGCAGGGAAGCCAATGGCAAAACATGTGATTGATACATGTACAGGTCTTGGCGCACAAAACATCCACTTAGTATATGGTCACGGTGGTGATCAAATGCAGCAAACGCTAGCAGAAGAGCCTGTAAACTGGGTACTGCAAGCGGAGCAACTAGGTACAGGTCATGCGGTTGATCAAGCGTCTCCGAAGTTTGAAGACGATGAAAAAGTACTGGTGCTTTACGGTGATGTTCCACTGATTTCAGCTGAAACGATTGAAAACCTATTAGATGCACAGCCAACAGGCGGTATTGCGCTACTAACAGTGATTCTAGATAACCCGACAGGCTACGGTCGTATTATCCGTAAGAATGGTCCTGTTGTTGCGATCGTTGAACAAAAAGATGCAACAGAAGAACAAAAACAAATTAAAGAGATCAACACTGGCGTGATGGTTGCGACTGGTGGGGATCTTAAGCGTTGGTTGTCTGGCTTAAACAACAACAACGCACAAGGCGAATACTACCTAACTGACGTTATTGCAGCTGCACACGATGAAGGTCGTGCCGTTGAGGCAGTACACCCAGTCAATGCCATTGAGGTGGAAGGGGTCAATGACCGCGCACAGCTTGCTCGTCTAGAGCGTGCTTTCCAGTCAATGCAAGCTCAGAAACTACTAGAGCAAGGTGTCATGCTACGCGATCCAGCACGCTTTGATTTGCGTGGTGAGTTACAGTGCGGTATGGACTGTGAAATCGACGTGAATGTTATCATCGAAGGTAAAGTTTCACTGGGTGATAACGTGGTTATCGGTGCGGGTTGTGTACTGAAAGATTGTGAAATCGACGACAACACCATCATTCGCCCTTACAGTGTGATTGAAGGTGCAACGGTTGGTGAAGAATGTACGGTTGGTCCATTTACTCGCCTTCGTCCTGGTGCTGAAATGCGTAACGATTCCCATGTGGGTAACTTCGTTGAAGTGAAAAATGCGCGCATCGGAGAAGGTTCAAAAGCGAACCACCTAACTTACTTAGGTGATGCAGAGATCGGCCAACGTACTAACATCGGTGCAGGTACTATCACTTGTAACTACGATGGTGCGAACAAGTTTAAAACCATCATCGGTAATGATGTTTTTGTTGGTTCTGATAGCCAGCTGGTGGCGCCTGTCACTATCGCTGATGGCGCAACCATCGGTGCAGGCACGACACTAACAAAAGATGTTGAAGAAGGTGAGTTAGTAATTACTCGCGTCAAAGAGCGCAAAATTACTGGCTGGCAGCGTCCTGTAAAACAGAAATAAACATTACCTGCACTCACTCTATCGCTATACTGTCAAAGCCGCTCAACAAGAGCGGCTTTGTTGTTTCTAGCTCTGGCTTCATCGTTAGTAGCTAGGAATAGCAATACGTTTTTCGAGCCAACGAACGGCTTGAGATACAAATAGGATGAGCAACAAGTACTCCAAAACGAGGAAGGTATAAATTTCTAGGGGTAAGTACTCATTCACCACCAGCTCATTAGCACGGCGAGTGAGATCGCTTAAACCAATCACGCTGACTAAAGAACTCATCTTGAGAATGTAGACAAATTGATTGCCCAGTGGAGGGAGGATTTGTCGAAACGCTTGGGGAAGAATTACCAAGCGCATCTTTTGCCAATAGCTTAAGCCCAAAGACTCAGCTGCTTCATGCTGGCCACGGCTGATAGCTTGTATCCCACCGCGAAACACTTCCGCCATAAACGCACTCTCAGCGATAGTCAGTGCAATAACACCCGCCCAAAAGTGATTGAGTGAGACATCCAATAGCGTAGGCATGCCGTAATACACCCAAAGTAGTAAGACTAAAACTGGCACTGAACGGATCACCTCGACATAAATACGGTTTATCCACTTCAGAGAGGCAGAGTCCGACAGAGCGGGTAACGCAACGATCAGGCCCAAGCTCATCGCAAATAACATACTGAGGAGTGATACCTGAATGGTGTCATTAAACCCAGCGATTAAAAACTTTAGATTGGTGAGCCCTTGATCCGTCGAAGGGTCAAGTACATACCAGCCCCATTGATAATCTGAACAACCAGTGAGTAATAGCAATGAAAATAGCCATAGAGTTCGAAACGTCACATTTACTCCCTGAATTAACTAAAAAACTTCCTTTGTTGCTGCTATGTTATCAGTAGAGCTCTAATAATGGTTAATTATTAAACCGTATAAGGTCATTATTTTTAAGGGAATAAAAATGAGAAAGATTTTACTAGTGCTAGGAATGTGTTTGCTTGCTGTGACTCAAGTCGCTCACGCTGAAAGCCGTCTTCAATCCATTTTAGACAATGGCGTACTCCGAGTTGGAACGACGGGAGATTGGAATCCGATGACGATGAAAGACCCCGCGACAAACAGTTATCGTGGCTTCGATATCGATGTAACAACAGAACTTGCTAAAGATCTCGGTGTAAAAGTGGAGTATGTTCCCACGGATTGGAAGACGCTAGTTAATGGCATTACCGCCAACAAGTACGATATTACTGGCAGCGCATCTCTGAACATGTCGCGCGCGAAAGTAGCTGGATACAGCCAGCCATATTTCTACCTTGCCTTTGTACCTGTGGTGCAAAAGAAAGATCTCGCCAAATTCTCTGATTGGGCGGATTTTAATAAACCAGAAGTAAAAGTCGCGGCGACGTTAGGTACGGTACAAGAAAAAATGGTTAAGGAGTTCTTCCCGTCTGCTCAGCATATTGTTATTGAAGCGCCAGCGCGCGACTTCCAAGAACTACTAGCTCGCAGGGCCGATGTATCGGTGACGTCCAATGTGGAAGCAGCGACGTTGGTGGACAAGTTTAAACAGTTGGCGATAGTGCCAGTGACCGCACCGCGTAAACCAACCCCAATTGCTATGTTGTTGCCGCAAGACGATCAAGTATGGATTAATTACATCAATCACTGGGTTGAGTTGAAAAAGACTCAAGGCTTTTTTAAGCAGACTGCCAAGAAGTGGGGGTTGAAAAGCTTATAAACAGAAAGAGCCGCATTGCGCGGCTCTTTTTATTATTTGAACGATTAAAGTTCGTCTTCACTCACGACTCGGGCGTTGTCAGGAGTCGTAAAGTGCTTGGATAATTCGCGATTCGACAGAATGTATCCCATCCACAGCCCACCCATACAGATGATGATTGCGATGCCAGTAACCATCTGAGCTTGGCTTGCCATTGCGGCTACCAATGCACTTGAGAAGCTACTTACACAGATTTGCAGGCTGTTTTGCAGACCTGCTGCTGTTGCAGGGCTCTGTTGTGCGCTGGCCAGTGCACGGTTTACCACTATTGGGTACAGCGCGCCGTTAGCGACGGCAATCAAACAGAATGGCGCAAGAATAGGCCAAATCGATGACAGCTCCCACTGTGAAGCAATGAAAATCATTAATGCCGCGACACTAAATAGGCCAATCAGTTGGCGTAGAACCTTTTCATCACCAAATTTTCGAACGCCGACTTTACCTAAGTAGCCACCAGCCATAAACGCGATAGTTTGTGGGATAAAGCTCAAACCAATATCTTTTGCTTCGTAGCCCAGTTGCGCCATGATTTCTGGCATCCCAGTTAGGTAAGCAAAGAATGCAGCTGAAGCCGTCGCAAACATAAACACGTTGCCAAGGTATTTTTTAGAACTCAGTAGCGCTTTGATGTCGGCAGATATACTGGTTTGTTTGATTTCTGCTTTCTCGTCTTTTTGTGCCATGGTCGCAAAGACCAAAAAGACACCAACCAGTGTTAGCGTAATAAAGATACTGTGCCAGCCGAAGTTATCTGCCAACACAACCCCTAATTGAGGTGCTAGTGCTGGTGATAGCGCGACGAGTGGCATGATTGTCGCAAAAATTTGTTGGCTACTGCTTGAGTAGCGCTTAATGACCATAGCCTGCCAGATCACGGCTGGTGCACACACACCGATAGCTTGGATAAAGCGCAGTGTGAGTAGTTGCCATACTTGATCACAGAAAGCCAAACCGAATGACGCGATAGTAAATAGCACCAACCCGGCTGCGAGTGTATTACGATGGCCAAATTTATCGGATGCCAATCCCCACATTAGTTGGCCAATCGCCATACCAACGAGGAATACCGTTAAAGAGAGCGCAATTTGCTCAGGGCCTGTTGCAAAGTCGATTTCCATCGCTTTGAATGCTGGCAGATACATATCGGTAGCAACGAAGCCAAGCATCGATAATGCTGCCAGATAAATGAGCTGTAGTTTTGAGATTTTCATGATTCAACCAGTCAAATTATTTAATCATTTTTTAATCAACATCAGTTGGCGCCAACCCTGATTTATTTACCTTATTATTCTATTTTTCGATTTTGAGAAAATAAAACGCTAAAATTGTTGGTTATCAATCAAATTTTTTGAAAGGTTAAATCATGTTCTCTAAAGCGTCTTTGGAAATGCTGGATACGGTTGCCCGTTTAGGCAGTTTCACCGCTGCGGCTGAGGTATTGCATAAAGTCCCCTCAGCCATCAGCTATGGAGTAAGGCAGGTCGAGCAAGATTTAGATGTGGTGCTGTTTCGACGTTTACCAAGGAAAGTTGAGCTAACTCCAGCGGGTGAACTTTTTATGGCCGAGGCACGCTCTTTGCTGCGTCAAATGGAAGAGGTGAAAGCACAAACGCGGCGAGCGGCTCAAGGATGGAAAAGCACGTTAAAGCTGACCTTAGATAACGTGGTGAAGTTAGAAAAACTCAAACCTTTGGTGGAAGATTTTTATCGCGAGTTTGAATTTGCTGAATTGCAGATCAATATGGAGGTCTTCAATGGTTCTTGGGAAGCCATAGCACAAGGTCGAGCCGACATTGTCGTTGGCGCGACGTCTGCGGTTCCCGTTGGTGGGGATTTTGAAGTCAAAGATATGGGCGTATTAGATTGGGCATTTGTGATGTCACCCGCTCATCCTTGCGTTCGACAACAAGTGCTTACTGAAGAGTTTGTGAGTCAATTTCCGGCGATCTGTCTTGATGATACTTCGAACGTGCTGCCAAAACGCCATACTGGCCATTATCCGCAACAGCGCCGATTATTATTGCCCAATTGGTATAGTGCGATTGAATGTTTAAAAAATGGGGTGGGCGTGGGTTACATGCCACGTCATATTGCAACACCCTTAATCAATGATGGTGTGCTGGTGGAGAAGGTCATGCCGGATGATAAACCGCTCAGTCACTGCTGCTTAGTATGGCGCAAAGATGATAATCATAAATTGATCCAGTGGATGGTGGACTATCTTGGGTCGCCTAATCAGCTACATAAAGATTGGTTACAGTCATAAAAAAACACCTCGCATTAGCGAGGTGTTTTCATTGATATGTTTGAAATGTGGCGTTTTATGACAAGAAAAACTTATACGATGGGTTGTCTGTCTCGTCTTTGCATTGATAGCCAAGTTCACGTAAATGTGCAGAAAACTGAGCTAAATCGCTTTCATCTAACTCGAAACCACATAAAACACGTCCGTAGTCAGCGCCGTGGTTACGGTAGTTGAACAAACTGATATTCCAGTGTGTGCCGAGTGTGCTTAAGAACTTAAGTAGCGCCCCAGGATACTCTGGGAATTCAAAGCTGTAGAGGCGCTCTTTAAGCGGCTTAGACGGCTTACCACCAATCATGTAGCGCACGTGCAGCTTCGCCATTTCATCATCAGACAAATCAACCACTGGGTAGCCACCATCACGTAAGTCGTGAATGATATGTTCTAGCTCTTCCTGACCGCCTTGCAAACGCACACCGACAAAGATATTTGCCAATGCGTCATCGTTGTAGCGGTAGTTAAACTCCGTTACGGCGCGGCCGCCAATGAGGTTACAGAACTCAAAGAAGGCACCTTGACGCTCAGGAATGGTGACGGCAAGCAAACCTTCACGTTTCTCACCAAGCTCGCAACGCTCAGAAACATAACGTAAGCCATGGAAGTTAGTGTTGGCACCAGACAGCACAGTACCTAAATTCTTACCTTGCAGTTTGTTTTGCTCAGCAAACTTCTTCAAACCCGCCAGAGCAAGCGCGCCAGAAGGCTCTGCAATCGCACGGGTGTCTTCAAAGATGTCTTTTACTGCTGCGCAGATTTCATCGCTAGAGACGGCAATATGGCCATCAATGTACTTTTGGCATAGACGGAAAGTCTCTTCGCCAATGCGTTTTACAGCGACGCCATCGGCAAACATGCTGACTTGGTCTAGTACTACTGGCTCACCAGCATCCAAAGCAGCTTTGAGGCATGACGAATCTTCTGGCTCAACTGCAATCACTTTGATTTCTGGCATGAGCTGCTTCACAAGTACCGCAACACCCGCAGCCAAACCGCCACCACCGACAGGGACGAAAATGTAATCAAGGTGACCATTTTGCTGCAGCATTTCCATGCCTATGGTGCCTTGACCTGCAATCACCAGTGGGTGATCGAAAGGAGGGACAAATGTGTACCCATGCAGATCAGAAAGGCGTTCCGCTTCCGCTTTTGCCTCATCGAAGTTGCTGCCGTGCAGCACTACATTGCCACCGAAGCCACGTACCGCATCGACTTTGATGTCTGGTGTGGTTTTAGGCATCACGATGGTGGTTTTGATGCCTAGCTTAGTACCAGAGAGCGCCATGCCTTGAGCGTGGTTACCTGCCGATGCTGCAATGACACCAGCGGCTTTTTGTGCTTCAGATAAACTCGCCACCATGTTGTATGCACCGCGCAATTTGAACGAGTGTACGGGTTGGCGATCTTCACGCTTGATCTGGACGTTATTCCCGATACGTGCAGATAAACGAGGCATTTCTTGCAGTGGCGTCACTGTTGCTACTTCATAAACAGGTGCGCGAAGGATTTGGCGCAGATAATCTGCGCCAGTTTGGTTCACTTGTTTTTCGGGTTGAGCTTCCATCATTGCTAGCCCTCTAGCTTCGACTTGTCTCGTACTGCACCCTTGTCAGCACTGGTTGCCATACTCGCGTACGCTTTGAGTGCAAATGAAACTTCACGTTGGCGGTCAACTGGTTTCCAGCCTAGTTCGTCTTGTTTTGCACGGCGCTCAGCAAGTTCTTGTTCAGACACTTGGAGTGAAATTGAACGGTTTGGAATATCAATTGCAATCATATCGCCTTCTTTTACCAGGCCAATTGCACCGCCGTTTGCTGCTTCAGGAGAGGCGTGGCCGATAGAAAGACCTGATGTGCCGCCAGAGAAACGGCCGTCAGTCAGAAGTGCACACTCTTTGCCAAGGCCCATCGATTTTAGATAAGTGGTTGGGTAAAGCATTTCTTGCATGCCCGGACCACCTTTAGGGCCTTCGTAACGGATAACAACCACGTCGCCAGCTTTTACTTTGCCGCCTAAGATGCCTTCTACGGCGTCTTCTTGGCTTTCGAAAACTACGGCTGGGCCAGTGAATTTATGAATGCTCTCATCCACACCAGCAGTCTTAACGATACAACCATCTAATGCGATGTTGCCTGATAGAACGGCTAGGCCACCTTCTTGGCTAAAGGCATGATCGATAGTACGAATACAGCCTTCCGCACGGTCGTCATCAAGGCGATCCCAGCGGCAATCTTGTGAGAACGCTTGAGTAGTACGAATTCCCGCAGGACCTGCGCGGTAGAACTTAAGTACTTCTTCGTCTTCAGTTTGGATGATGTCGTATTTCGCCAGCTGCTCTTTCATCGAAAGGCCAAGCACGGTGCGCGCATCATTGTGTAGAAGACCTGCACGATCTAACTCACCAAGAATTGCCATGACGCCACCAGCGCGGTGTACGTCTTCCATGTGATATTTCTGGGTAGATGGTGCCACTTTACATAGGTGTGGTACTTGACGTGATAGGCGATCGATATCTTCCATATCGAAATCCACTTCACCTTCTTGCGCCGCGGCAAGTAGGTGCAGAATGGTGTTGGTTGAACCGCCCATTGCGATGTCCAATGCCATTGCGTTTTCGAACGCATCAAACGTAGCGATGTTGCGCGGCAGTGCTGATTCGTCATCTTGCTCGTAGTAACGACGAGTCAGTTCAACGATACGACGGCCTGCATTAAGGAACAGTTGTTCACGGTCAGCGTGCGTTGCCAGCATAGAACCGTTGCCCGGCTGAGAAAGACCCAGGGCTTCTGTTAGACAGTTCATCGAGTTTGCAGTGAACATGCCTGAACACGATCCACACGTTGGACATGCGCTGCGTTCGATCTGCTCGCTTTGCTCATCAGACACTTTTGGATCCGCGCCTTGGATCATCGCATCTACAAGGTCTAGTTTGATGATCTGATCAGAAAGCTTGGTTTTACCCGCTTCCATTGGACCACCAGAAACAAAGATAACCGGGATGTTGAGACGCATAGATGCCATCAACATTCCCGGAGTGATTTTGTCACAGTTAGAGATACATACCATGGCATCGGCACAGTGCGCGTTGACCATGTACTCCACAGAGTCTGCGATAAGTTCGCGTGAAGGCAGTGAGTACAGCATGCCGCCGTGACCCATTGCGATACCATCATCAACCGCGATGGTGTTGAATTCTTTTGCGATGCCGCCGGCTTTTTCGATTTCACGCGCTACAAGCTGGCCCATGTCTTTCAGGTGTACGTGACCCGGAACAAATTGAGTAAACGAGTTTACAACGGCGATGATTGGTTTACCGAAGTCTTCTTCTTTCACACCCGTTGCACGCCACAGTGCTCGTGCACCCGCCATGTTACGACCATGTGTGGTGGTAGCTGATCTATATTTTGGCATTTCCTAATCCTTCTTACTTCTGTTCTGGGTACACATAGTCTAACCAGCCCCACTTATCTTCCGTGGTGCCGTCAAATAGGCCAAAGTAGGCTGCTTGTAGTTCTTTAGTGATAGGGCCGCGCTTACCAGTGCCCACTTCAATCTTGTCGATGGTTGCCACTGGTACAATCTCAGCCGCAGTACCTGTCATGAAGACTTCATCGGCAAGGTAAAGGGCTTCACGAGCAATGTTCGCTTCACGGACTTCGTAGCCTTTATCGCGTGCAATTGTCATGATCGAGTCGCGAGTGATGCCCGGTAGAATCGCGCTAGTTGCTGGTGGTGTGGTGATTACGCCATCTTTGATAACGAAGATGTTTTCACCAGCCCCTTCCGATAGGTAACCATCTACGCTTAGCGCAATACCTTCGTCGTAACCGTGACGACGCGCTTCACCACCAACCAGTAGTGAAGATAGGTAGTTACCGCCTGCTTTAGCTGCAGTTGGGATGGTGTTTGGCGCAGCGCGGTTCCAGCTTGAAATCATCGCATCGACACCTTTTTCTAGCGCTTCTTCGCCTAAGTAAGAGCCCCAAGGAAATGCTGCAATGATTAGATCCATCTCAGTGCCAACTGGTGGACATACGCCTAAGCCAACATTACCGACAAAACCCAATGGACGAATGTAAGCGCTGTCGAGTTTGTTTTGGCGCAGTGTTTCGCGGGTCGCTTCCATGATTTCTTCTACAGAGAAAGGGATCGGAAAGCGGTAAATCTTGGCAGAATCTTTTAGACGTTGTGCATGCTCACGGTGACGGAAGACAATTGGGCCTTTTGGTGTGTTGTAACAGCGCACGCCTTCAAACACGGATGTACCATAGTGCATTGCGTGAGTCAGAACGTGAACGTTCGCCTCTGCCCATGGAACCATCTCACCATTAAACCAAATGAAATCTGCAGTTTTCGTTGCCATTTGTTGCCTTCCTTATGCACTTACGTGTTGTTGTAAGTTGTGATTTGGCAGTTCATCGTTGCGGATTTTTAGCACCTCAACCTTACGAACGTCCCACAACTTCTCTATTTGATTGATCAAAAACGAGATTGGTCGATCGCTGTCGACGATGATCTCGACGCTGGCTACTTTGCTTTCGTGGTTTTGCGTAGCAGCGACTTGTTTGATCACGAAGCCTCGGTGACGAATCACACGTAGAACGCGCTCCAACAGTACCGGTTTGTCATCGGCTTTGATGTCGAGTAAATATCTGTCCATGCGATTGTCTCCTATGTATTTTCCAACATATCACTGTTTGATGCGCCAGGTGGCACCAATGGCCACACGTTTTCTTCTTCATCAATCAAAACGTGAAGCATGTAAGAAGTTTCACTCGCTAGCATCTCTTTGAGAGCAGGTTCGACTTCTTCTTTCTTGGTGATGGTTTTGCCCGGGATATCGAACGCTTTTGCTAACATCACGAAATCTGGGTTGTCATCAAGAATGGTTTCACTGTGGCGACCGTCAAAGAACAATGACTGCCATTGGCGAACCATGCCAAGACGTTGGTTATTAAGAAGGACAATCTTCACTGGAATCTGACGACGCTTCAGCGTGCCCAATTCCTGAACGTTCATCATAAATGAACCGTCACCTGTAATAAGGATAGACTGATCATCAGGACGTGCGACTGCAGCACCCATCGCCGCTGGCAAGCCAAAGCCCATGGTGCCAAGGCCAGCAGAAGTGATGAAATTTTGTGGTTCGCGTGGCTGGATATGTTGCGCTGCCCACATCTGGTGCTGACCGACGTCGGTCGAGACAATTGAGCTATCTGGCATCATGTCAGACAGCTGTTTAAGCAATAGCGGTGCGTAGATTAACTCGCCCGGGTGGTCGTAACGCCACTTAAAGCCGCTGCGCAGACTTTCACTGTGATGAACCCACGGTGAGATATCTTGAGTCAGTTCTAGCTGAGGGAGAATGGTGTTGATGTCGCCACGTAATGGTGCGTTGGCGTGGCGCAGTTTATGAATCTCCGCAGCATCAATGTCGATGTGAATCACTTTCGCATTTGGTGCAAACGTATCGAGCTTACCCGTCACACGGTCATCAAAACGCGCGCCAACCACAATCAATAGATCAGCTTCTTGAACCACTAGGTTGGCGGCTTTGGTGCCATGCATACCCAACATACCAAGATAGTGGGGATCATGGCGTTCAATGGTACCGAGGCCTTTTAATGTGCTAACTGCAGGCATTGGGTTTAAGCGAAGAAATTCGCGTACTGCATCGGTTGCTTTCGCAAGTTGCACGCCACCACCAACATACAACACTGGGCGAGTAGATGCTGCCAGCACATCTTGCGCACGTTTGATATCTTCAGCGCTGACATCTTCGATTGCTGGTGCTATGTATGGAGGAAGAAGGTCTGTGGGTGCTTGAGCGAGTTGAACGTCTTTGGCGATATCGACAATGACTGGACCCGGACGACCGGTTTTTGCGACCTCAAAGGCTTCGGCAAGTGTCGGAGCTAGATCTTCAATTTCGGTCACGAGATAGCTGTGCTTAGTACAGGCTAGGGACATTCCGATCACATCCATTTCTTGGAATGCATCGGTACCGATATGAGAGCTAGCAACCTGGCCTGTGATGGCAACTAGAGGTACGGAGTCAAGGAAAGCGTCGGCAAGGCCGGTAACAAGGTTAGTGGCTCCTGGGCCAGAAGTTGCCATGCACACAGCAACGTCTTGAGTGGAACGAGCCATCCCGATAGCTGCCATAGCGGCCCCTTGCTCGTGACGGCATAGGATGTGTTCCACCCCACCGTCATACAAAGCATCATAGATTGGCATGATGGCCCCGCCGGGGTAGCCAAAAACGGTTTCGATGCCTTGCTGTCTTAAAGCGGCTACGACAAGTTGTGCACCAGTCATCGTAAACCTCCTTTGCTACGTTGTGGCTCGTAGCGATTGCCATATTTATTGCACTTCATGTGCACTCCCATTCTTCCCGTTAAACTGTCCGAGGGTTAGACAGATGACAACTTGTAGTTGTAAAAAAACCCCCGGACTTTTCAGTGCGGGGGTTTTTTGTAATTTGTGGTTACCTTTCGCCCACAATACCCCGCGCGGTGCCAATAATGACCACGATAATCAGGGCTAGCAGTGCGTTGATATGAGCGAAAAGGTTCATCTGTCTGTCGTTCTTTTTTCGTTAAAAAATGTTGTGTAATGTTCTACGAAATTGTTTGCGTCATTAGTGGTATCACACAATTCCGCTGCATGACAAGCAAAAAGTCATTCTTTTTTCACATTAACTCTCAATTGGGACGCGGTATATAACATAACCAACCAGATAAAACATTTGTTTACAGAGTGTTCAAAAAAATTGAGGAACGTATGGGGCTGGCAATCATTCATAGTCGAGCAAGCGTCGGGGTGCAAGCGCCATCGGTTAGTGTAGAAGTTCATATCAGCAACGGCATGCCAGGGTTTACCTTAGTAGGCTTGCCAGAGACAACGGTAAAAGAGTCCAAAGATCGCGTACGCAGTGCGATCATTAATTCTAACTTTCAATTTCCTGCTAAGCGGATCACCGTGAACTTGGCTCCGGCAGATCTACCCAAGGAGGGAGGACGTTTTGATCTTCCTATTGCATTGGGAATTTTGGCCGCTTCGGAGCAAATCGCGACAGATAAGCTCAAAAACTACGAATTTGTTGGTGAGTTAGCACTATCTGGTGGTCTGAGACCTGTAAAAGGTGTGCTGCCTGCTGCGCTGGAAGCTAGTAAGATTCAACGCCATTTGGTCGTCCCACATGTGAATGGCGATCAGGCGGCGCTGGTGGGGAAGGAACAACATAAATCGGCCCAATCATTACTGGAAGTATGTGCCGAGCTTTGTGGTCAACATCGACTGAATCTTTTTCAAACGCCTAAGCGAAAAACGATCGAAAAACATGGTCGAGACTTACAAGATATTATTGGCCAACAACAAGGTAAGCGAGCACTGGAGATTGCTGCCGCTGGAAACCACAACTTACTTTTCCTTGGCCCGCCAGGTACTGGAAAAACGATGTTGGCTTCGCGTTTGTGTGACTTATTACCGGAAATGAGTGACGAAGAAGCAATGGAAACCGCTTCGGTGGCATCGTTGACTCAGAGTGAAATTAATGAGCATAACTGGAAGTCGCGTCCGTTTCGTTCTCCGCATCATTCAAGTTCAATGGCGGCATTAGTCGGCGGTGGCTCGGTACCCAGACCAGGGGAGATCTCTTTAGCCCACAACGGGTTATTGTTTCTCGATGAAATGCCCGAATTTGATCGTAAAGTTCTAGACTCGTTACGCGAACCGCTCGAATCTGGCGAGATCATTATCTCTCGAGCGCAAGGTAAAACACGCTTTCCGGCTCGCTTCCAATTAGTTGGAGCCTTGAACCCAAGCCCGACAGGATATTACGAAGGCAATCAAGCGCGCACCAATCCACAAGCTATTTTGCGCTACCTTGGTCGATTATCTGGACCACTGTTAGATCGCTTTGATATGTCTTTAGAAATCCCAGCTTTGCCCAAAGGGACATTAGCAGAAGGTGGTGATCGCGGTGAGCCGACTGCTATCGTAAAAGCGCGTGTGAGCCATGCGCGTAACAATATGCTAAACCGCAGTGGTAAGGTCAATGCACTGCTAGGTAGTCGAGAAATTGAGGCGTTTTGTCCCTTGCACAAGAGTGATGCTGAGTTTCTTGAAACCGCTTTGCACCGTTTAGGACTCTCGATTCGTGCGTATCATCGTATTATCAAAGTGGCGCGAACAATCGCCGATCTGGATGGGGCGGAGCAAATTGAACGAACGCACTTGGCCGAGGCACTTGGGTATCGAGCGATGGACCGTTTACTGAAACAGCTTACGGCGCAAGCGGTATAGACAGCAAAGTGTCATCGCAACAAGTTTTGTAAGCACCTTGTTGCGATGAAGGACGTTAGAAGGTGTAGTTGAGACCAAGCGACAATAGGTACTCTTTCTCCTCATAAAACGTGATATTCGAGTCAGTTTGGCTATAGCCGGCTAAAGAAATGAACGACCAGTCTTGCCAGTCAAATACGTTTTGATATTCGTAGGCCGCAAATAGGCTGATGGTGTCGTCATTTCGTGTTTTAGCAAAAGTTTGGCTAGCGGCTTTATAGTCTTTCCATGCATAACCCGCTGTGAGGGCCAATCGATGGCGGTTGATAAATTTAAACCAGCTAATGTCAAATCCGTACGAATCAAATGACTCCGCTTTACCGTCGGCATCTTGATTGATGTAGGTGAAAGCGGGTTGCAACATAGACGTTTGGTTGAGTGGAATGCGATAGTCGCCTTTGACATAGTAAAGGTTAGCATCGCGAGCAAGTGAGCGGTCTGTCACTTCCTCCTGCTCGATGTCTTTATCAGCATAAGCAAGATCAAGGTTGAAGTTTTTATCAATTAACCCTTTGATCTGAAAGCGATACGCATTGCCGTCAACATCCGTCTCTTTACGTGCGGTTCCTACTTGATAAGGGTTGCGCCAAGTTTCGCCTTTGAGTACCGTCGGCAGATAGGAAACATCGAGCACGGTGCCAGATTGTAGCTCGTGTTGATAGCCCAACTGAAAAGCGAGTGTACCTACCGCGACATCTGAGCGTGTGGTACCGGCGTAAACTTGGTGGTTGAGTCGGCTACCAAAGGTGTATGTCACACTCCCTAGCGGTGCAGCGATAACGGAACTGTCACTATCGGCACGCTTATCGAGAGAATCGATGGTGTTACTATTTTCTGTATTGAAATTGGATTCTGATGATATGAATCCGGCATTCAGCGAAATTTCACCGCCAAAACCTGCGGTTTCAGCGAGTTGAGCCTGAGCAGAACTGACGACAAAGGCCAAAGGCAAGAGAAGTAGCCTTGGTTTCATTCGTTATCTCCTTGTTGTCGAATGAGTGGTGCACATATTGGTTGCGGTAACAAATCTGACCATTCCCACGCATGTTCCAATGTGGCAAAGGCGCAGTATAATTACACGCTGTTTTATTCTTCACACATTATCACTGTTGTTTGACTATCATGTTGGCATATTTGTTATTTTTTTTTAACGCTTCTTTTGTGATTCTCAATTCTGCGGTTTGTTCACTCGCAATTTGTGTTATCGCTGTATTTAAAATATTGCTTCCTGGCGTAAAGCTAAAAGCGATAGCGACCGCTTGTGCCAATAAGGTGATGTGGTTATGGGCTACCGTTAATGCGTGCATTCTGGCGGTATCTAACCGTGTTGAGTGGGATGTTCAGGGCGGTGAAGCGCTTAAAAAAGACGGGTGGTATCTGCTGATCAGTAATCATCTCAGTTGGACAGATATTGTTGTGCTTTGCTGCGTGTTTAAAGACCGTATTCCCATGCCGAAGTTTTTCCTCAAGCAACAACTGCTGTATGTGCCTTTCATCGGGATGGCGTGTTGGGCGCTCGATATGCCATTTATGCGTCGCTATTCGCGAGAGTATCTGATCCGCAATCCTCATAAGCGAGGTCAAGATTTAGAAACGACACGTCGCTCGTGCGCTAAATTCAAACACACTCCAACCACAGTGGTTAACTATGTCGAAGGAACCCGATTTACCGAAGAAAAGCAGCGTAAGAGTAAAGCAAACTATCAATATTTGCTGCAACCAAAATCGGGCGGGATTGCGTACACGTTAGCGGCGATGGGGGAACAGTTCGAGAGCATTATCGACGTTACGTTGGCGTACCCAGAAAATACGCATAAACCGTTCAAGGATTTATTGATGGGCCGCATGAGCAAGGTGGTTGTGCGTGTAAATGTGTTACCCGTTGATGAAAGAGTGCTTGGTGATTACTTCAACGATAAGCCCTATAAGCGGCAATTTCAACAATGGCTGAGTGATGTGTGGCAAGAAAAAGATCGGTTACTACAAGAGATTTACAAGTAAACAAAAGGGGAGCGACGTGCTCCCCTTTTGATTGATATCGATGTGCTTATTTTAGTGTCAGCAAGTAGTTCACCAGAGAGAAGTACTCATCCATCGTTTTGATGCTTTGTGCTTGAACTAGGTATTTGTTGTTAACGATAACCGCAGGAACGCCGGTTAGACCGCTGTTTTCAAATTGCTTGTCCATACGGCGAACCATTGAATCAACCGCGAAGCCTTTGAATGCAGAATCGAATTTTTTCGCATCTACACCTTCATCAAGGAAGATTTGACGAAGTTCTTCATCATTACGTGGTGCTTTCTTTAGATTGTGGATGCGGTTAAACATCACTGGCACCATTTTGTCTTCCACTTTTAATGCAACCATCGTTGCGTAGGCTTTGCTCATTGATGGGCCCATGTTGCCACCCATGAAAGAAACGTGGTTTTTTAATAGCTTAGTACCTTCTGGTAACTGCTTTTTCAGTTGCTGGATAACCGGTTCAAAGCTATTACAGTGCGGGCAGTAGAAAGAGAAAAACTCCGTCACAAGAGGTTTTTTTGATGCCTCAAGATCCAATACTTTGTAATGTTCACCTTCTTTGAATTGCGCTGCATGTGCCGACAGGCTTAACATCAGCATAGAAAACAGTGCGAACAGTTTTTTCATCGAAATATCTCCATTTTTGAATTTTTGGCCTGACTTACCACTGAGGCATTAAAGACAGCGGTGCTTCTTCTAAAGCGGCGATCTGCTCTTTAAATGCAAGGACCTGACCTTCCCAGTATTTTGGCTCATTAAACCATGGAAAAGCGAGAGGAAATGCAGGGTCATGCCAACGTTTTGCTAGCCATGCCATATAGTGCACCATTCGTAGACCGCGAAGTGGCTCGATTAGTTTCAATTCTGCAGGATTAAAGTCGCAAAACTCTTGGTAAGCCTCTAAAACAATATCCAACTGCATCAGTTTGTCTTGGCGTTCACCGTTCAATAGCATCCATAAGTCTTGTACTGCAGGGCCGTTACGAGCGTCATCCAAATCAACAAACATAGGGCCATCTCGCCACAAAATATTGCCTGGGTGGCAATCGCCATGCAAACGAATCATATTGAAGCCTTCTTGCCAGTGGCTTTCAATTGATTTGATCAGCATATCCAAGTCATTGAAGAAGCTGTTCTCCAAGTGCATTGGAATCATATTGGCGTTTTGCAGAATCTCTCTTGGTTGATACAGGTATTCTTGTAAGCCGATCGTAGGGCGATGTTGGAACGCTTGGCGGCTGCCGACTTTATGGATGCGGCCAAGGAAACGCCCTACACCTTCGAGCTGATCTAAATTGTCAACCTCGTATTGGCGACCACCCACGCTATCAAACAGCGCAAAAGCATAGCCTTGATAGTGATGCAGGGTTTCACCGTTGATGCGCACAGGTGGTGCGACGGGTATCTCATTGCCAATCAGCTCTAAAGTAAAGTCGTGCTCCTCTTGGATCTGTTCATTGCTCCAACGTTCAGGACGGTAAAACTTGACGACATAACGACGACGCTCTTCGTCAGTAAATTGATAAACACGGTTTTCGTAGCTATTGAGGGGAAGAAAGCCTGATTCTGCGCGAACGCCGATGCTTTCTAACGCGTACCACATAAAGTCTGGGGTAAGGGCGTCAAAGTTAAACATACTTTGGGACATATAAACAAAAAGGCTCATTACTGAGCCTTTTTCCGTTAGTCACTGAAGTAGCACTATAGTTTTTTAATAAAACGGCTTTCTACTTCAATGGTGAATTCGTTGCTCTTATCGGTGAGTATAAACTGAATTGTCGTAATCGCAGAGTTTAGCTTGTCAGGATCGGCACCAAGACTCATTGGCAGGTTTAATACCTCACCTGGCTGGACCTGAATTGTCTGCTTACCATACCAGCTTACATCGGATAGCCCTTCAACATCCAACGAGTACTCTTGCACTTGCTGAGTTTTGTTGATCACTTTGAGGGTGTAGGTGTTTTCTACTTCGCCCGAGCTATTAACGCGGAACAGTTGGTTACGGTCGCGAATAACACTCATGCCGGCTGGGTCTACCGCTGCAATTTGGGCAAAGAAAAGACCGACCATGACGAGTAGTACGGCACCATAGCCTAGCAGCTTCGGACGCATGACTTTGGTACTCTTACCCGATAAGCGATGCTCGGTGGTGTAACTAATTAGGCCTTTCTCGTAGCCCATGCGATCCATGGTGTTGTCACACGCATCAATACAGGCGCCACAGTTGATACATTCATACTGCAAGCCGTCACGAATATCGATACCTGTTGGGCACACCTGCACACACAAATCACAATCAATACAATCACCCAAACCAAGCTGCTTTGGATCGGCTTTACGCGGACGTGGGCCACGTTTTTCCCCACGTTTTGCATCGTAGCCAACGATGAAGGTGTCTTTATCAAACATGGCAGACTGGAAGCGCGCGTAAGGACACATGTGAATACACATGATGGAACGCATCCAACCAGCATTACCATAAGTACAAATGGCAAAGAACATTACCCAAAAGACGGGCCAGAAGTTGGCGTTAAAGGTGAAAAAGTCGATAACCAATTGCTTCATTGGTACGAAGTAGCCAACAAAAGTAAAACCAGTGGCGAGTGCAATGGCAAACCAAGCTATATGTTTGACGGCTTTACGCATCGCTAAATTCGCCGTCAGCTTATTGGAGTCTTGTTTACGGCGTTTATTGGCACTACCTTCGAGCTTCTCTTCAAACCAGATATACATGAAGGTCCAGACGGTTTGTGGGCAGAGATAGCCACACCAAACTCGACCTAAGAAGGTGGTAATAAAGAACAACCCAAACGCCGCGATCACAAACAGCAAGGCGAGTAGGGTAAGATCTTGTGGGTACAGTGTGGTACCGAAAAAGTTGAACTGCTGGTTGCCAATATCAAGCAAGATCGCTTGACGTTCACCGTAAGGGATCCACGGTATCAAAGCGAAGAGAAGTAGTAAGAACCAACCACCGTAACGACGCAGTTTCTGGTAAGTCCCTTTGCTTTCGCGTACATAGATGCGATTACTTGGGTTGAACCGATCCCCGTTTCCTTTGTGGGTTTTGGGATTATAGGTTTTAGGAGTCACATCTTTGATATCGATCTTGTCCTGACTCATGCACTCATCCTTCTTAGGCTTTTATAATGTACGGCGTCATTTCTATTGATGTCGCTCGATGACATTGCTGCTCGTTCCGTCATAAAGATGACCGGACATAATTATTTTAGTAAATACTGATGAACGGCGATTATACAATCAATAACAATTCCTTTTCTTTAACGCAGTCAATGTTTAACAACAAAAATCAGTACAGTTAACCTGATAATTGGCTGAACAGTTATAACCAATTGTGGGACTAAAAACTTTGGTTATAAAAAAGCGACTCACAGAGAGAGTCGCTTAAAGAATACTGGCTGTTGAGCTGGTTATTTGATGATGCCACGAGCGCGTAGGATCGCCGTTTTAAAATCGTCCTCTTGGTCTTTTTTGAGTCCAGGGATCATTTCATCTTTGCTGCTATTACGCATTTTAAGGTGGTAGATCAGTACATCGTCGGTCAGATCTTCTAGCTTTCCTTCATAGCCTGCTTCTTTTGCCAGCTTAACGATGAACTGCAATAGGTTCAGCTCCTGATCTTTATGCCATTCAGGCTCTAGTAGCTCAAGCAGCTCTTCAATGCGATGACACTTCATTTCTTTCTCCACAGAATTTATAGGTGTAATTAGCAGTAAAGGTACCAAATTGCTTTGCTAAGACCAAATAGGAAAAACGATCTCTTTCACCGTGGTTTGTTCTAAGTCTTTGAAGTTTTATGAGTTGCGTGCAAAGAAAAAAGCGCAGCTGGCGCCGCGCTTTTGATTAAGCTGCTTTGATAACTTTGGCCGGAACACTCGACATCATTGCTGTCTTCTCAACCAATGTCATTGCTGGCGCAACTTGCTTTGCCTTTGGTGCAGTAGTAAAGCCACTGCGGCGGCGCATTGCACTAGTATTAGTGTGTGCGAACCTGACTGTTGTTGGGCGCATTAATTTACCTAACTGTCAGGCATATCCATTGCCGATGTAATGGCCTGAATCATTATGAGCTAGGCTCCAACAAGATTGAAGAATCACTCTTCTGGCTCTCGCCAATCCAGTTAATGAGTCAGGAATACCGATATGCATGCATATCAAGTGTAAGATTAGCATCCTTGTAATAATTGGTCGATAGTTGAGCAATTGAATTGTTTAGATTTTGTCATTTTGTCGCGATGTTCGAGGCAATTTTTGTTTGATCCCACGATCAGCAGTAGTAGTATGAGATCTCGATGAAGGAGGTGCCTATGTCATTTTTGAAGAAGACACTTGCCAGTTTTGGGATTGGGAGCGCGAACGTCGACTCAATCTTAAACCAAGACGTGCTATACCCAGGTCAAAGTGTGGATGTGTCTATCCATGTATATGGTGGTGCGACTGAACAAGCGATCGACAACATTGATTTAAAACTCTGTTGCCGCTACATCGCAGAAGCCCCTGATGACCGTGGTGCGCGAGAAGGACACAGCATGCGCCGAGTACCTCAAACTCATGTGCTTGCTAAGTGGAGTCTCCCTTACGCATTTACCATCCATTCCGGCGAAGAGCGTACCTTCGATGTTAAGCTCGATGTGCCTTGGAACACGCCTATCACCATTGGTGATGCCAAAGTATGGTTAGAAACCGGCTTAGACGTTGCCGCTGCTTTGGATCCGACTGATAAAGACATCCTCACCGTTCGACCTGATCCACTGATGGATGCGGTACTATCTGCATTTGAAGCGCAAGGTTTACGAATTCGCCAGGTGGAATGCGAGGAAGTGAAAGGATTCGATCTACCATTTGTGCAAGAGTTTGAACTGGTGCCAACCGACGGACCTTACCACGGCGTGTGGCGCGAATTAGAATTTGTTGCCCACCGAAGTGAGCAAGAACTCAAGTTATGGTTTGAAGTTGACCGCACACGCAAGGGGCAAGGTGGCATGCTCGCGAGCTTACTGGGTAGTGGCAAACTCAAGCGAGAGCTGACCATTCCTGCCACGACTAAGCCAGATCAAGTTGGCGAACTGGTACTCAATTATCTCGATCAAACTACTGCCGTTCATGAGTCTTAATTTAAGCTTACACGTGTAAGCCTAATGTGCCATACTAGAGCAAATTTCAAACTCTAGTATAGGCGCATTGATGTCCGAGCTGCAGAAACCTCAATACAGTCAACGTGAAGAACTGGCCAATACCATCACCCACGGTATAGGGATGATTTTTGGTATTGTTGGCTTGATACTGCTGTTAGTTAAAGCCATAGACCATCAAGCTGACACTTTAACGCTTACCAGTATGGCGATTTATGGTGCGAGTATTATCGTGCTATTTTTGGCCTCGACGCTCTATCATGCGATCCCTCATCCCAAAGCGAAACGTTGGCTAAAAACCTTCGACCACTGTGCTATTTATCTTTTGATAGCAGGCAGCTATACCCCTTTCTTGTTAGTCAGCTTAAGAACACCTCTAGCATTTGGGTTGATGATCGTTATTTGGAGCATTGCGTTGATCGGCATCATCATGAAAGTTGCGTTCGTCTATCGATTTAAAAAGCTTTCTTTGATGACGTATTTGGTGATGGGATGGTTATCGTTGATTGTGATTTATCAGTTGGCGATCAACTTGGATGTCGGCGGACTTACACTGCTTGCCGCTGGTGGAATTGTGTATTCACTGGGCGTGATTTTCTACGTTGCGAAGCGCATTCCCTTTAACCATGCGATTTGGCACGGCTTTGTTTTGGCTGGCTGCGTGTGCCATTTCTTTGCTATTTATTACTTTGTTGAGCCTATCTAGCCGATAGGCTCAACAAAGAATATTAAACACGTATTAGCGAGTTTTTACCTCTAGCACTTTGGCAGAAAACTGGTATTGCTGTGATTGCGGTACAGCCAATTTAATGCTCTTACCTTGCTCCGCTTGCTGAGGTCGCAGGTAGGTATCCGCCATGCGCTTGATGGATTGCCAAACAGTCACGTTTTCTTTTGCCAGTTGCTGACCAGACATATCAAACACTTGCACCTCAACTTCCACTTGAATGACAGATTGAGAGCTTTGGTTGGTGATTGATGTAGGTAAAACAAGCTCACCGCTTTGATAGCTTGCTGAACCAATCAATACATCCACACCTGAATCTGATAGCTGCATGGTTGGCTTTTTGGCGTTTACCACCACGGTCGTGCCAACGGTTTTCGTTATCACTGGGATTGTCGCAATCGCAGGAGCTGCGATTGTTTCAACTACGCTTGCTGTTGTTTGTGTCTCCGTCGCTTGCTGCGCCGTTTTTTTCATGACGTATTCCCAGGTAAAGTCATCGTTCAACTTCACTTCTCGACCATCGGCTAAAGTGATGACCTCGGCGGCGTATGTGGATGAGGCGGCAAGTAGGGTCGCCAGAGTAATCCATGTTTTCATTGTTATACCTTTTAATTAGAGTCTGCTTAGCGGCGCCAAAACGCAGGAAAGAACAGTACAAGAATAGTCAGAATTTCCAAGCGGCCCATTAACATCCCAAAGCTTAAGAGCCATTTGGCAGTATCGGGCAGAGGCGCGAAGTTGCCTGTCGGGCCAATCACACTGCCCATACCAGGGCCAACATTGGCAACGGCGGTGATTGAGCCAGAAATACTGGTCACAGGGTCGAGGCCAAGTGCACTTAAACAACCCGCGATAAAGATAATGGTGATAAAAAACATCAAGCCAAATGCCACCACTGAGCGAACAATATCATCATTCACCGGTCGCTGGTTATAACGCTGTACAAACACCCCTGAAGGGTGAATCAACTTCATCATTTGTTTGTTTAGCAGCGTCATCGCAATTTGGAAGCGGAAGATTTTGATCCCGCCAGACGTTGATCCTGAGCATGCTCCCGCCATCATTAAGAATGCGAAAAGAGTGGTGGGTAATGCGCCCCATGCGGTGAAGTCTTCTAAGCCAAAGCCAGTTGTGGTGACGACAGAGACAATATTAAACATCGACACTCGCAGGGCATCCAAAATGGTGTACCCATCTCGAATCACTAGCCAAGCTGAAATCACTAAGCTTGAGAATACGAACAGGTACGCAAATCCTCTAACTTGAGCGTCGTTAACCAACACATCAATACGGCGTTTACGTAATGCGGCGATAAAGAGCAAAAACGGCAAACCACCTAAGAACATAAAGGTAGTGGCCACCCAATGTGCGCCATTAGAGAAGTGGTTCATTGACCCATCAGATGTAGAGTATCCACCCGTCGATAGCGTAGTAAAGGCATGGTTGATTGCTTCGAACAGGTTCATGCCGGTGATCAAGTAGCCCAAAATACATAGGCCCGTTAGCATCAAATAAACCGCTACGATGTTTTTGGCGACCGTTTTCGCTCTTGGACTACTTTTATCCGACCAATCTGATGATTCGGTTTGGAATAGCTTCATACCACCGACATTCAGCATAGGTAACACTGCTACCGCCATCACGATAAAACCAATGCCACCAAGCCATTGTAAAATAGAGCGCCACAGCAATATGCTCGGCGCCATGTTGTCTAGGCCACTGAGCACCGTTGAGCCCGTCGTGGTGATACCCGACATCGTTTCGAAGTAGGCGTCGGTGAAGCTGATGTGGTTGATAAACACAAATGGCAAGGCGGCAAACGCACTCGCGATGGTCCAAACCAAACTGGTGATGAGGAACATATCGCGTACGCTGAGTTTGAACTTGGCGGTTCGACCTATCGTTAGGCAGATGAAGGCGGCAAGGTGCGTGATCACAACGGCTTGGGCGAAATCGAGGAATCCCCCCGTACCGGTAAAGAAAGCGACCAAAGTCGGCACGTACATAAACAGGGCCAGTTTGGATAAAACTAGCCCGATAACAAACAGTACGGGACGTAAGTTGACCATAGGAAAATCCTAGAGGAAGAATGGACTCGGCTGGAATAGCGCTTCGACGTCTGATACGTATTTTTTGTTGACCAGGAACATCACCACATGATCATCCTGCTCGATGACCGTACGGTCGTGGGCAATAAGAACTTCTTCGCCACGAACGATAGCACCAATGGTGGTCCCAGGTGGAAGCTTTATATCTCCAATCGCACGTCCAACCACTTTAGATGTACTTTCATCACCGTGAGCGACGGCTTCAATCGCTTCCGCAGCGCC
Source organism: Vibrio sp. SCSIO 43097 (assembly GCF_023650755.1). Lineage (NCBI taxonomy): Bacteria > Pseudomonadati > Pseudomonadota > Gammaproteobacteria > Vibrionales > Vibrionaceae > Vibrio > Vibrio sp. SCSIO 43097. The sequence goes on from NZ_CP071840.1 coordinate 37,120, forward strand.
GCGGCGAAGTGAGGATACGTTTACGATATCAGCGCGACGAACGTGCGTTAGCAAGGCTGAAATAGTGGCTTGCTGAGGTGAGATTGCTACATCAATTACGCCGCCTTGTACCAGGTCGACATAAGCGCCACGTTGGATCAGCACCATCACTTTTTTAGCGCCCATGCGTTTTGCCAACATTGCAGACATGATGTTGGTTTCATCTTCGTTGGTCAGCGCGATGAAGACGTCGACTTGGTCGATGTTCTCTTCCGAGAGAAGCTCTTGGTCTGCCGCATCACCGCAGAACACGATGGTGTTTTCTAGTTGCTCAGAGAGCTTTTCTGCACGCTGGTAGTTACGCTCAATCAGCTTCACGCTGTAAGTTTGCTCTAGGCGTTTTGCCAAGCTTGCGCCGATGTTACCCCCGCCAACAATCATGATGCGGCGGTACGGTTTTTCTAGGCGCTGAAGCTCACTCATCACTGAGCGAATATGATTACTTGCTGCAACGAAGAACACTTCATCGTCGGCTTCAATAATCGTGGTGCCTTGTGGGCGAATCGGGCGACCCTGGCGGAAAATAGCTGCCACACGGGTATCAATGTGCGGCATGTGCTCACGCAAAGCAGACAACGCATTACCCACCAGCGGGCCACCATAGTAGGCTTTCACCGCCACTAGGCTGACTTTCTGTTCAGCAAAGCTCACCACTTGCAGCGCGCCCGGGTATTGGATCAGACGTTCGATGTAGCTCGTAACGAGTTCTTCTGGGGCGATAAGGTGATCGACAGGAATGGCGCCAGATTTAAACAGGGCTTCTTTTTCTGCCAAGTATTCTGGAGAGCGAATACGTGCAACGCGGTTTGGGGTGTTGAATAGAGTGAACGCGACCTGACAGGCGGCCATGTTGGTTTCATCAGTGTTGGTTACTGCGACGAGCATATCGGCGTCTTGCGCACCAGCTTCGTGCAGCACGTCGGGGTGGCTCGCATGGCCATTGACCACACGCAGGTCGTATTTGTCCTGCAATTCACGCAGTCGATCGGCATTGTTATCGACGATGGTGATGTCGTTGTTTTCACCCACTAGGTTTTCTGCCAGTGTGCCGCCAACCTGACCTGCACCAAGAATAATGATCTTCATACTCTTTTCTCGTTATCTGAAAAAGGCGATTGAAATCACTCCAATCGCCCTATTTAGCATGCTGTTACGCGTGTGTTTTAGTTAGCACTGCGTAGTAGAAACCATCCATATCTTCTTCGCCTGGTAGAATTTGACGACCAGGCTGGTCGGGATCAGAATCCAGCAGTTGCGCATCCGCGGTACGTGCTAAAAACGCTTTTACTTGCTCCACGTTTTCTTGCGGTGTGATTGAACAAGTCGCGTAAACCATTGTGCCGCCGGGTTTCAGTTGCGTCCACATGGCATCAAAAATTTCACTCTGTAGCTCTGCTAATGCGGCGATGTCGTCTGCACGACGTAGCCATTTGATGTCTGGGTGACGACGAATCACGCCAGTCGCAGAACATGGGGCATCCAGCAAAATGCGATCAAATTGCTCGCCTTGCCACCATTCTTGTGGATTACGCGCATCACCGCAAACCACTTTTGCCTGAAGGTTGAGACGCTTCAGGTTTTCATGCACACGTTTCAGGCGTGTGTCGTCGCAGTCAATCGCAACCACATCACTGCCCGACGTGCGCTCTAGAATATGCGCCGTCTTGCCACCTGGCGCAGCACAGCAATCTAAAATCAGTTCGCCGTCTTGTGGTTTTAGGTAGTTGATCGAAAGCTGCGCCGCCGCATCTTGTACCGAAACCCAACCTTTCTCAAAACCAGGCAGCTTCATCACATCACATGGTGCGGCCAATTTTATGGCGTCCATTGCTTCTGTGTGTGGCGTGCTATCAATGTTTTCATTTTTGAGCAGCGCAAGGTATTCATTTCGAGTGTGGTGTTGGTGATTTACACGGAGCCACATTGGTGCTTTTTGGTTGTTTGCTTCAACAATGCTTTCCCATTGCTGTGGGTAGGCCTCTTGCAGCAGTTTTAGTAACCAGCTTGGGTGACCGTACTTGCCAGCGTTGTTGCTGACGGCCATTTGGTCGAGTTCTTCTTGGTTGCGCTGGTAGTTACGCAATACAGCGTTAATCAAACCACGCAGACGAGGACCTTTCAGCTCTTTAGTGCCTTCAACCGTTTCACCGACAGCTGCGTGCGCAGGAATGCGCATGAAGCTCAGTTGGTAAATACCAACCAGAATTAGGTGATGGAATACACGTTGTTTGCCTTTGAGCGGCTTATCCATCAATTGGTTTGCGATCATTTCTAGGCGAGGTAGGTAACGTAGCGCACCGTAACAGATCTCTTGTAGCAGAGCATGGTCACGAGGTCGTACCGTTTGTTGAGCCGCTGGAAGAGCGCTTGAAAGTGAGTGGCCCTTGTCGACGACAAGATACAGGACGTTAGCAGCCGCAGCGCGAACATTCATGATGAGTACCTTAAAGTAAAGGAGGGCATCTCTGCCCTCTAAAAGTTCGTATAGTTGGGAGTAATAACCCCTAGTATGGCTTAAACCAGCAGAGTGCCAACTTCAAACCAAGCCGCACGCGAATTCAGAATATCCTGAACTGACATGGCTTTTTTGCCAGGAACTTGCAGTTGCTCTAGCACCAGTACGCCGTTGCCTGTCGCAACATAAATACCGGTTTTATCTGCTTGTACGATGGTGCCGGCTGGCTTGTCACTGGTTTGCTCTGCCACACGGCTTTGCCATACTTTGATGCTGTTTTCTGCCGCCTCAAAGTGGCTCATTGGCCATGGGTTAAATGCACGAACGCAGCGCTCAATGTGCGCCGCATCGTCGTTCCAGTTGATGCGTGCTTCTTCTTTACTGAGCTTTTTCGCATAGTTCGCTAACTCATCGTCTTGCTTCACTGGCACTGCTTTACCCGCAGCAATGTCTACTAGGCAGTCAATCAGGGCTTCTGGACCAAGCTCAGCCAATTTTTCGTACATTGAAGCGCTGGTATCTGTCGCTTCGATTGGCAGCGTGGCAATCTTCAGCATATCACCAGTGTCGAGACCGATGTCCATCTGCATGATGGTCACGCCAGTTTCTGCATCGCCCGCCCAAATAGAGCGTTGGATTGGAGCCGCACCACGCCAACGAGGTAGGATAGAACCATGTACGTTGATACAACCCAGTTTAGGGGTATCAAGAACCGCTTGTGGCAGCAGCATACCGTACGCCACGACAACCATGAGGTCGGCGTTCAGATCGGCAAGTTCTTGTTTCGCTTCGTCGGACTTAAAGCTTTCAGGTTGGTAAACCGGGATATTGTGTTCTAGCGCCAGTTGTTTTACCGGTGGCGCAGCCAATTTTTTGCCACGACCCGCTGGACGATCTGGGTTTGTGTAAACCGCGATGACTTCATGCTCCGAAGACAACAACGCCGCCAAGTGACGGGCGGCGAAATCCGGAGTACCTGCAAAGACAATTCGTAAAGACTGACTCAAGGTAGACTTCCTTCTAATTGGTATGGTTCGAGATTAAGCGTTTTGCTGCTTCTCGTTAAAGCGTTTGATTTTCGCTAGCTTGTCCTGAATGCGTTTGCGTTTCAGTGGTGATAGGTAATCCACGAATAGCTTACCTTGTAGGTGATCAAGCTCGTGTTGAACACAAATCGCTAGCAGGTCGTCGGCTTCAAAGGTGAACTCTTTGCCATCACGATCCAGTGCTTTAACGGTAACTTCTGCAGCGCGAGGCACAAGTGCGCGCGCACCTGGTACCGACAGACAGCCTTCTTCGATGCCATCTTCGCCACGCTTTTCCAGAATCTCAGGGTTGATTAGCACCATCGGCTCATCGCGAGTTTCTGAAATATCAATCACTACGATACGTTTGTGGATATCAACCTGCGTTGCAGCAAGGCCAATACCTTCTTCGTCGTACATGGTTTCAATCATGTCATCGACGATTTTTTGAATCTCAGGTGTCACCGCTTCAACAGGCTTTGCGACTGTGCGCAGGCGATCATCCGGGAATGTTAATACTTGTAATACAGACATATTCACTCGAAATATTGAACTGTGCCGAAACAGCACAAACCTTGTTGGCTCAATTCTAGACATTTTATAGCCTAAATGACAGCATCCTTGCACCAATTTCCATTCTGGTTCCTGCTTAATAGACCAAGGACGAGGGTCATGAATCGAATTTTCCGCAACGTTGCCAGTGTTACGTTGCCGTTACTTTTCTCTTTCAACGCTGTAGCAAATGTGGATGCGAACCCACTGACTGTTAAAGATGATGCGCCACAAACGTATGTAGTCGTGAAGGGCGATACGCTATGGGATATTTCGGCCATGTACTTAGATAGCCCGTGGTTGTGGCCTCGTTTATGGCAAGTAAACCCGGAAATCGATAACCCTCATTTAATTTATCCCGGAGACAAGCTGTCTTTGGTGTGGATTAACGGTCAGCCCGTGTTGAGCCTAAAACCAGTTAAGAAGCTGAGCCCGAAAGCTCGCATCACAGAAAAGAAAGCCGTACCAACGGTCGCGGAAGGTTTGGTGATGCCTTACCTTAAATCGGATCGGTTGCTAGATAAAGATTCGTTGAACAGAGCAGCAAAAGTGATGGGTAGCAGCAAGGGCAGTAAGTATCTGACTGCAGAAGATGTGCTGTATATCAATGGCAATCAGACCGCGACAGGTTGGGCTATTTACCGACCAGTAGCTACCTTTTCGCGTGACGATGTGTCGGAAGAGATTACCGCGCTGCGTTTGATTGCCAAAGGCGATCTCGTTGAAGCTTCGAGTGATTATTCAGGTTTGAAGCTTACATCGCAAATGCAAGAAATCCTACGTAACGATATCGCGTTGCCAAATCAATCGGTTGAGAATACTGACTTCACGACTACGTTCTATCCGCTGCCGTCGCCACAAGGCAGTTCTGCAAAGTTGCTAGGTAATATCGAAGGTATTCGCTTTAGTTCAACTAACCAAGTCGTGGTGATTGATAAAGGCACGTCAGATAATCTCAAGCAAGGCAGTGTGTTTGATTTAAAAGAAGACGCGCACCCAGTTTACAAAGACGGCGATGAGTTCAAGAAAGAGTTTGGCGTGCTTGATAAGAAAATCACTTTGCCTCAAAGCAAAGTTGGTGAGTTGCTGGTCATTCGTCCTTATGAGTACTTTAGCTTGGCACTGATCACTAACAGTACGAAACCCATTAACCAAGATATTTCGGTGGTGTCACCGTTGGCGGACGAATTAATCATCGATGAATCGACGAAATAACGATGATCTCGCTGCCTGGTTAAAACTGAGTTGTTTACCAGGCATTGGCGGCGTCAAAATGAATAAGCTACTGGCAAGAGACGCGCCACGTAACATCGTAAACTTCTCTCCTGAACAGCTACAACAACTTGGGTTAACAACTAAGCAAATTCAAGCTTGGGCTTCAACAGATAAAGAAGTCGATGCTTGTTTAAGCTGGCTTGAGGCTTCTACAAATCATCATATCCTGACACTGACTGACCCGCGTTATCCACCTCAACTCAAACAAATCGTTGCACCGCCACCTCTACTTTTTGTTCAAGGAAACCCTACTTGTCTCTCTCAGCCACAAATCGCGATGGTTGGCAGTCGAAATGCGAGTATTGATGGATTACAGCATGCACGTCAGTTTGCTGCAGAGTTTGTTCAGCACGATTTTATTGTCACCAGTGGTCTCGCTTTAGGCATTGATGGTCATGCGCATGATGGTGCGTTGCAAGCGGGTGGTAAGACGATTGCGGTGCTAGGATCTGGCTTAGAAAATATTTATCCGGCACGTCATCGTGGTTTAGCGCAACGTGTTATTGAACATGGGGCCTTGGTGTCTGAGTTTCGGCCTAATGCCAAGCCGCGTCCAGAAAACTTCCCGCGTCGTAATCGTATTATTAGTGGATTATCGCTTGGTGTACTGGTCGTCGAGGCGGCGAAAAAGAGCGGCTCGTTAATTACAGCTCGTTACGCGCTTGAGCAAGGTCGAGAAGTATTTGCGCTGCCAGCGTCAATCAATGCCCCCAATGCCTGCGGTGGAAACCAGTTGATACGTCATGGCGCTTGCCTCGTAGAAAAGACGAAAGATGTCTTAGATGAAATACAGTCCTTGCTTGATTGGTCTATTAATCAGAGTACCGATTTATTTTCTACGTTAAATGATGAAGAAGAATTGCCATTTCCTCAGCTGTTAGCTAACGTAGGAAGTGAAGCTACACCGGTTGATATTCTTGCAAACAGGACCAATATACCTGTCCAAGAAGTCATGATGCAGCTCTTAGAGTTAGAACTCTCTGGGCATGTCGTTGCGGTTTCAGGTGGCTATATTCGAAAGGGGAGGGGCTAGCTATGATGATGGATATACTGATGTATCTATTCGAAACCTACATCCATAGCGATGCAGAGTTACAGGTCGAACAAGACGAGTTGGAAGAAGAGTTGCTTCGTGCAGGCTTCCAACAAAAAGATATCTACAAAGCCCTTGTCTGGTTAGAAGAGCTTGCCGCATTGCAGCAAAGTGACACCTCTTCTGCAATCTCGACTTGCATGGCTTCGTCATCAACTCGTATCTACACAGCGAAAGAGATGCAGCGTTTAGATTTGGAATGCCGAGGTTTTCTATTGTTTCTCGAGCAAATCAATGTGTTAACCACAGAAACTCGCGAAATGGTGATTGACCGAGTGATGGGATTAGAAACGAGTGAGTTTGAGCTTGAAGATCTCAAATGGATCATTCTGATGGTGCTGTTTAATGTGCCTGGCAACGAAAACGCTTACACGCTAATGGAAGAGCTGTTGTACACCAAGGAACAAGGGATTCTTCACTAACCATCTGGGCAAGTTCGAGTTTAACTAGAATAAACGCGAGCTTGTCTTTTTTTGTGTGTTTTTCACGAAACGGTAAGTATGAGTAGTAAAATCGACAACACCCTTTTCTCTGCCCATGAACACGCTTTGGAGCACGAGCCGTGTCCAAAATGTGGTGGTGAGCTGACTCTCAAGCACGGAAAACATGGCCCATTCCTCGGCTGTAACCATTACCCAAGCTGTGATTACATTAAACCGCTACACAGCAATGATGGTCACATCGTGAAAGAGTTGGGTGTGCCTTGTCCTGAGTGTGGCAATGAGTTGGTTCTCCGCCAAGGGCGCTACGGTATGTTCGTCGGTTGTAGTAACTACCCGGCTTGTCATCATATTGAGTCGATTAATCAACCAGAGCCAGAGGCGCAGTCACAAGAGCAACACGCTTGCCCTGAATGTGGCAAAGGACATTTGGTTGGGCGTAAAACCCGATTTGGCAAAACATTCTACGCGTGTGATAACTACCCTAAATGCAAATTTGCTGTGAACCTTGCTCCGGTCAAGGGGCGATGCGAAGAATGTGGTTTTACTTTGTTGGTGGAGAAGAAACTCGCCAGTGGTGTGAAATTGCAATGTGCCAACCGTAAGTGCCAGCACACCCAACAAGGGTAAATACATCAAAGGAATTAAAAAGGGTCGCATCGTGCGACCTTTTTTTATTTTTTTGCTGCCAAACGTTAGTGTTGAGGCTGTTTAGCGAACGCTTGCACGGCTGGGAAAGCTATTGGGTCTAAGATGTCTGCCAGAGCGCACAACCTACGGTGCAATTCTCCTGGGTAGTCGCCACACACGTTGATGTGTCCCATCTTGCGACCTGCACGTTTCTCCTTGCCATACCAATGAATGTGGCAACCATCCATTGATAACAATGCTTCTGGTAGTGTGTCTTCACCAAGAATATTGATCATTGAGGTTTCACGAACCAATTTCGTACTGCCTAATGGTAAGCCGCACACTGCGCGCAGATGGTTTTCAAACTGACACGTTTCTGCACCTTGCTGTGTCCAGTGACCAGAGTTGTGCACGCGTGGAGCAATCTCATTCACTAAAAGTGCCCCATCGACATCAAAGAACTCAAGCGCCAATACGCCAACGTAATCTAGGCTATCTGCGACTGCCGTGAACATTTGCTTTGCTTGTTCCTGTAACCCTGGCGCATCAATCGCAGTAGAAAGACTCAATACACCGTTGGTGTGAACATTCTCTGCCAGAGGGTACACTTCCACACTGCCATCTTTGCTTCGAGCACCAACCAGTGATACTTCGCGGTTAAAAGGAACAAACTCTTCAGCAACAATCGCTTGAGTTGGTGTTGCCGCGATGCACTCTGCCATCTCAGTCCAAATGTCGTCGACTTGAGAAGCTTCTTTTAAGCGCCATTGGCCTTTACCATCGTAACCACCTAATGCACTTTTCAGAACCATTGGCATACCAACGTGTTCAATTGCGCGCTCAAAGTCTTCACGAGTTTCAATGACGTAGTATTTCGCGTTGCGCACGCCAGCATCATCAAGCAGTGCCTTTTCAATACGGCGATCACCACCTGCTTTGATGGCTTGCGTACTTGGTAGGAACTTGCCGCTCGCTTCGCAAACCTTGAGCACGTCATGTGGAATATGCTCGAACTCGGCAGTAATCACATCAACTTGCGTAATCGCATTTTCCAAACCATGGCCAAGTACCTGTTGAGTTAAAGGGTGAACGACATCACCGCTGCTGACATCGTAAGCTGAAATTTGAATATTCAGTGGCGCACCAGCCAGAGACATCATACGAGCCAACTGACCCGCACCAAGAACCAGTACATGCATCTGATTAATCCTCTGCAGGGTTTGGATTTGCGAGAACTGTTTCCGTTTGCTCATTACGGAATGCTTCTACCTTCGCCATGATGTTTTCATCATGAGTGCCTAGGATTTGCGCTGCTAGGATACCGGCGTTTGCTGCGCCCGCTTCGCCAATCGCCAATGTACCAACCGCAATTCCCTTTGGCATCTGTACAATAGAAAGCAGTGAATCCATACCTTTCAGTGCACGAGACTGAACGGGAACCCCAAGCACTGGCAAACTAGTAAACGCCGCCGCCATACCTGGTAGGTGGGCTGCACCACCTGCGCCTGCGATGATAACTTTGATGCCGCGTTCTTTTGCGCCACTGGCGTAGTCAGCCAGTAATTGAGGAGTTCGGTGTGCTGACACGACTTTTGTTTCGTAAGGCACGCCAAATTGGTCTAGCATGTCCGCTGCTAGTTTCATGGTTGGCCAATCGGATTTAGAACCCATGATGATACCGACTTTCATCTCAAACTCCTTTAAGCTGCAAAAATTAGGTGAGCTATAAATTTGTGCGCATTATACGGGGATTTTTATCTCAAGCAAACGTTTGCGTCTTGTTGTTGGCGCTATTGATACATTTTATAAAAAAATTGCTTTAGTGTCTGAGAATGAATATTTGTACACTTAGTGAAAACAACACAGTCAAACAAATAGGAAGTAATCGGTGGATAACTTTGAACAAGTGCTCAACGCACTCAAGCAAGGCGAAGTGATTGCCTATCCAACAGAAGGGGTTTTTGGTGTCGGATGTGATCCAGATAACCCAGAAGCAATTCAAAAGCTATTAGAGCTCAAGCAGCGTCCGGTAGAAAAAGGGCTGATTCTCATCGCGGCAAGTTATGATCAGCTCTTGCCTTATATTGATGAATCTCAGTTGACTGAAGAACAATTACAGACTGTTCATGCCACTTGGCCAGGCCCATACACTTGGATCATGCCAGCGAGCGATAAAGTATCCAACTGGGTTTCAGGGCAGTTTGATTCAATTGCGGTTCGTGTGACTGATCATCCTTTGGTGCAAAAAATGTGTAATGCATTCGGAAAGCCGTTAACCTCTACCAGCGCGAATCTTTCCGGCTTACCACCGTGTATGACCACGGAAGAAGTCGAAGAGCAGTTGGGTGATAAGCTGGTCGCCATTCTTCGTGGCGAGACCAGCGGTCGTGATAAACCCAGCGAGATTCGTGACGCCAAAACTTCACAAATATTAAGACAGGGTTAACCCTGCTAGCCAGCCATCATTAGGTTTCACGTAATAGGTAATAACGTATGTCAGCGATCGATAAGCACGCCGTAAAGCAGTTCTTGATGTCACTTCAGGATTCCATTTGTCAGCAGTTAGAACAAGAAGATGGAAAGGCCGTCTTTGTCGAAGATGCATGGCAACGTGAAAAAGGAGAGCGTCTGGGTGGCGGTGGTCGCTCACGTGTTTTGCGTGATGGCCTTGTTTTCGAGCAGGGAGGCGTGAATTTCTCGCATGTGGAAGGGAAAGAAATGCCAGCATCTGCGACAGCGCATCGCCCAGAGCTAGCGGGTCGTCGTTTTGAAGCGATGGGTGTTTCTTTGGTTATTCACCCTAAAAACCCTTACGTACCGACTTCACACGCCAATGTCCGCTTCTTTATTGCAGAAAAAGATGGCGAAGACCCAATTTGGTGGTTTGGTGGTGGTTTTGACCTAACACCGTTCTACCCATTTGAAGAAGATTGCCAATCATGGCACGACACTGCAAAACAGCTTTGTGCACCATTTGGTGACGATGTTTACCAAGAGCATAAAGCATGGTGTGACAAATACTTCTTCCTACCACATCGTAATGAAACTCGCGGTGTTGGCGGTTTGTTCTTTGATGATCTAAACCAGTGGGAATTTGATAAGTGTTTTGCTTACATCAAAGCAGTCGGTGAAGGCTATTGCCAGGCTTATTTGCCGATCGTTTCTCGTCGTAAAGAGATCGAGTATGGTGAGCGTGAGCGTGAATTCCAACTATATCGTCGCGGCCGTTACGTAGAGTTCAACTTAGTGTATGACCGTGGCACCTTATTTGGTTTACAAAGTGGTGGGCGTACTGAGTCGATTCTGATGTCAATGCCGCCGCTCGCTCGCTGGGAGTACTGCTACGAGCCAGAAGCGGGATCGCCAGAAGCTGAACTTTACGAGCGATACCTAACGCCACGAGAGTGGTAAGCACGGAATCTCCTTTTCTATATAGATAGATAGTGATAGGGTCATCTGTAATCAGGTGGCCCTGTTTTCTCTATATCTAAGTAAGGAACAAAGGTAAGGAAATGACCCAGCAAATCGATCGCTATGCCGTGTTTGGTAATCCTATCGGACACAGTAAGTCGCCATTCATTCACACTTTGTTTGCTCGTCAAACTAATCAATCTTTGGTGTATACCGCAGAAAGTGCACCTGTTGATGGTTTTATTGACGCGGCGAAGGTGTTTTTTGCTGAAGGTGGCAAGGGGTGCAACATCACTATGCCATTTAAAGAAGATGCTTATCAATTTGCTAGTCGATTGACAGAACGGGCTCAGTTAGCAGGCGCGGTAAATACCCTCAAGAAGTTAGACGATGGTGAAATCATCGGTGACAACACTGATGGTGCAGGTTTAGTGCAAGATTTGCTTCAGCATCAGGTTGTATTGGAAGGTGCGCGAATCCTAATTATTGGTGCTGGTGGTGCAGCTCGTGGTGTTATTAAGCCACTACTCGATCAAAAGCCGACCTCTTTAACCATTACCAACCGTACCTTTAGTAAAGCACAAGAGCTCGCAGAGCTGTTTGTCTCTCACGGTCCTATCCTCGCCAAAGAGATGGCAAGTATTGATGAAGAGTATGATGTCATCATTAACTCCACATCCGCTTCTCTTAGTGGTGAACTGCCGACTATTTCATCCTCCATCTTTGCCGCTAACAGTACAAGCTATGACATGATTTATGGCAAAGGGGTGACGAGCTTTAACTTATGGGCAAAAGATAATGGCGCCGCTCATGCGTATGATGGTCTTGGAATGTTAGTTGGGCAGGCTGCGGAAAGCTTTATGCTCTGGCGTGGCTTACGTCCTGGTGCCAAACAAATTCTCAGAGAACTAAGAAAGAACCTTGAAGGTCAATAAGCGATGAATCAATCCATCTTATTCCCAGATATTCAATCATGGGATGAAGTATCACAATCGGTAAACTTTTCGGCGCAACAATCAGGCGCACTAATAGAGTGCTTTGTGACGAAACAAAAGTTAGAAAAGCTCAGTGGTTCACTGATTGAAACTGAGCAAGCGGCAATTAAAGTGTTTACTGATTACCGATTCGACCTAGAAGAAATGGCTGAAGAGCTAATAGAAGATGAAGCCTTCAACGAAGAAGGCCATATCATCATCGGTTAACAGGGCTTTAGTTCAAGTCTTTTACTTCATTTAAGTAGTCGTTTTTGTTTTGCACATAGTTGTTGGCAGACTTTTGCAAGAAAGCTCGTTCTTTTTCTGATAGAGGGCGAGCTTGTTTTACTGGGCTTCCAACATATAAGTAGCCACTTTCTAATACTTTCCCAGGTGGCACTAAACTGCCTGCTCCGATCATCACCTCTGACTCAATTACAACAGCATCTAAAACAATAGCTCCCATACCAACCAAAACACGATCGTGGATCTGACAACCGTGCAGCATCACTTTGTGGCCAATCGTAACGTCATTACCAATAATCAATGGGTAGCCGTTTGGGTTTTCAGCGTTCTTATGGGTGACATGCAAAACACTGCCATCTTGAATATTCGTTCGATCACCAATGTGAATGTGGTTTACATCGCCTCGCGCTGCTACCAATGGCCAAATGCTAGAATCATCGCCAATTCGGATATCACCGACTAAAACAGAGGTTGGGTCAACGTAAACACGCTCACCAAGTTCAGGCTTTATACCTTTGTAGCTTCTCATTGAGCTCATCTTTTTTCCTTATTCAGGGCGATTACAGGGTGTATGGAGGTAGAATAGTAGTGAAAACTCGCCTTTTAGAATAAAAAACACCCAAACGATAAAAAAATCAAAAAAAACGAGAAAAAGGGCTTGCCAATGTGATCGCAATCTCTATAATGCCACCTCGCTGACACGGCAACGCTTCGAAGCTTAAGTTTCGAAAGTAAGAAGCCAAGTTAGCAAGCCAAATTAGCCAAGCAGAAACGCTTGAAGAAAGTTTGAAAAAAGTGATTGACACTAAACTTTAACTCGCTAAAATGGCCGTCCTGTTTTGAGCAAAGCTCAACAGGAAAGCTCTTTAACAATATAGACCTATCAATCTGTGTGGGCACTCGTTGATGATAATCCAATTAGAAACTTCGGTTTCAAATTAGGTTTCAATGATACGAAGTGACCATTGAATCGAAAGATTCAGCACAGTCAATTCAAACATTACGTTATGTAATGTTCAGTATTCATTGAGCCGAACAAAATCTTAAATTGAAGAGTTTGATCATGGCTCAGATTGAACGCTGGCGGCAGGCCTAACACATGCAAGTCGAGCGGAAACGAGTTATCTGAACCTTCGGGGAACGATAACGGCGTCGAGCGGCGGACGGGTGAGTAATGCCTAGGAAATTGCCCTGATGTGGGGGATAACCATTGGAAACGATGGCTAATACCGCATGATGCCTACGGGCCAAAGAGGGGGACCTTCGGGCCTCTCGCGTCAGGATATGCCTAGGTGGGATTAGCTAGTTGGTGAGGTAAGGGCTCACCAAGGCGACGATCCCTAGCTGGTCTGAGAGGATGATCAGCCACACTGGAACTGAGACACGGTCCAGACTCCTACGGGAGGCAGCAGTGGGGAATATTGCACAATGGGCGCAAGCCTGATGCAGCCATGCCGCGTGTGTGAAGAAGGCCTTCGGGTTGTAAAGCACTTTCAGTCGTGAGGAAGGCGGCGTCGTTAATAGCGGCGTTGTTTGACGTTAGCGACAGAAGAAGCACCGGCTAACTCCGTGCCAGCAGCCGCGGTAATACGGAGGGTGCGAGCGTTAATCGGAATTACTGGGCGTAAAGCGCATGCAGGTGGTTTGTTAAGTCAGATGTGAAAGCCCGGGGCTCAACCTCGGAATAGCATTTGAAACTGGCAGACTAGAGTACTGTAGAGGGGGGTAGAATTTCAGGTGTAGCGGTGAAATGCGTAGAGATCTGAAGGAATACCGGTGGCGAAGGCGGCCCCCTGGACAGATACTGACACTCAGATGCGAAAGCGTGGGGAGCAAACAGGATTAGATACCCTGGTAGTCCACGCCGTAAACGATGTCTACTTGGAGGTTGTGGCCTTGAGCCGTGGCTTTCGGAGCTAACGCGTTAAGTAGACCGCCTGGGGAGTACGGTCGCAAGATTAAAACTCAAATGAATTGACGGGGGCCCGCACAAGCGGTGGAGCATGTGGTTTAATTCGATGCAACGCGAAGAACCTTACCTACTCTTGACATCCAGAGAACTTTCCAGAGATGGATTGGTGCCTTCGGGAACTCTGAGACAGGTGCTGCATGGCTGTCGTCAGCTCGTGTTGTGAAATGTTGGGTTAAGTCCCGCAACGAGCGCAACCCTTATCCTTGTTTGCCAGCGAGTAATGTCGGGAACTCCAGGGAGACTGCCGGTGATAAACCGGAGGAAGGTGGGGACGACGTCAAGTCATCATGGCCCTTACGAGTAGGGCTACACACGTGCTACAATGGCGCATACAGAGGGCGGCCAACTTGCGAAAGTGAGCGAATCCCAAAAAGTGCGTCGTAGTCCGGATTGGAGTCTGCAACTCGACTCCATGAAGTCGGAATCGCTAGTAATCGTGGATCAGAATGCCACGGTGAATACGTTCCCGGGCCTTGTACACACCGCCCGTCACACCATGGGAGTGGGCTGCAAAAGAAGTAGGTAGTTTAACCTTTGGGGGGACGCTTACCACTTTGTGGTTCATGACTGGGGTGAAGTCGTAACAAGGTAGCGCTAGGGGAACCTGGCGCTGGATCACCTCCTTATACGATGATTATTGCGATGAGTGTTCACACAGATTGATACGGTTTATGAAGTTTAAGAGATAGAACATCCCCCAAGATGTTCACTTAGTGTCCCGTTCGTCTAGAGGCCTAGGACACCGCCCTTTCACGGCGGTAACAGGGGTTCGACTCCCCTACGGGATACCATTGGGTCGTTAGCTCAGTTGGTAGAGCAGTTGACTTTTAATCAATTGGTCGCAGGTTCGAATCCTGCACGACCCACCATTTCCTTCCACGGAAATCAAAACAATGTGGGCGATTAGCTCAGTTGGGAGAGCACCTGCCTTACAAGCAGGGGGTCACTGGTTCGAGCCCGGTATCGCCCACCATTCTCTAAGTATTTTTGGAATAAAACGTCCAAACCAGAACAAGCAATTGATACTGGTTGGTATTTTTGACTCTGAAAGTCTTTAGAAAATGTAACTTCCTTGTGAAGCAACATAGCTCTTTAACAATTTGGAAAGCTGACAAAACAATCTTTAAGATTGTTTGTAAAGTTCTCAATGTTTATCGAAAGATAAACACCAAAAAACACATTCGAGTGTTCTTGGGAATATCACTTTTACAGTGATTATTCGAAATTGAGTCCGGCAAAATCGATATGTCTCTCGCTCATTCAAATAATGAGAGACAACTTTGGTGATTTGATTATCAACTCGAAACTCCTTCGGGTTGTATGGTTAAGTGACTAAGCGTACACGGTGGATGCCTTGGCAGTCAGAGGCGATGAAGGACGTATTAACTTGCGATAAGCCCAGATTAGGTAGTAAAAACCATTTGAGTCTGGGATTTCCGAATGGGGAAACCCAATACCATAAGGTATTACTGTTGAGTGAATACATAGCTCAACAGGGCGAACCGGGGGAACTGAAACATCTAAGTACCCCGAGGAAAAGAAATCAACCGAGATTCCGAAAGTAGCGGCGAGCGAAATTGGACTAGCCCTTAAGCTTTACACGCGTTAGACGAACAGCCTGGAAAGGCTGACGATACAGGGTGATAGTCCCGTAGTTGACGACGTGTGTTCAGTGAAATCGAGTAGGGCGGGACACGTGATATCCTGTCTGAATATGGGGGGACCATCCTCCAAGGCTAAATACTACTGACTGACCGATAGTGAACCAGTACCGTGAGGGAAAGGCGAAAAGAACCCCTGTGAGGGGAGTGAAATAGAACCTGAAACCGTGTACGTACAAGCAGTAGGAGCAGGCTTGTCCTGTGACTGCGTACCTTTTGTATAATGGGTCAGCGACTTATATTCAGTGGCAAGGTTAACCATCTAGGGGAGCCGTAGGGAAACCGAGTCTTAACTGGGCGTTCAGTCTCTGGATATAGACCCGAAACCAGGTGATCTAGCCATGGGCAGGTTGAAGGTTGAGTAACATCAACTGGAGGACCGAACCGACTAATGTTGAAAAATTAGCGGATGACTTGTGGCTAGGGGTGAAAGGCCAATCAAACCTGGAGATAGCTGGTTCTCCCCGAAAGCTATTTAGGTAGCGCCTCGGACGAATACTACTGGGGGTAGAGCACTGTTAAGGCTAGGGGGTCATCCCGACTTACCAACCCTTTGCAAACTCCGAATACCAGTAAGTACTATCCGGGAGACACACGGCGGGTGCTAACGTCCGTCGTGGAGAGGGAAACAACCCAGACCGCCAGCTAAGGTCCCAAATTACTACTAAGTGGGAAACGATGTGGGAAGGCTCAGACAGCCAGGATGTTGGCTTAGAAGCAGCCATCATTTAAAGAAAGCGTAATAGCTCACTGGTCGAGTCGGCCTGCGCGGAAGATGTAACGGGGCTAAGTAGTAAACCGAAGCTGCGGCAATGCACTTTAGTGCATTGGGTAGGGGAGCGTTCTGTAAGCGGTTGAAGGTGTGTGGTAACGCATGCTGGACGTATCAGAAGTGCGAATGCTGACATGAGTAACGATAAAGGGGGTGAAAAACCTCCTCGCCGGAAGACCAAGGGTTCCTGTCCAACGTTAATCGGGGCAGGGTAAGTCGACCCCTAAGGCGAGGCCGAAAGGCGTAGTCGATGGGAAACGGGTTAATATTCCCGTACTTCTTACAATTGCGATGGGGGGACGGAGAAGGCTAGGTGGGCCTGGCGACGGTTGTCCAGGTTCAAGTGCGTAGGCTGAAGAGTTAGGTAAATCCGGCTCTTCTTAAAGCTGAGACACGACGTCGAGCATCTACGGATGTGAAGTCATTGATGCCATGCTTCCAGGAAAAGCCTCTAAGCTTCAGATTGTAAGGAATCGTACCCCAAACCGACACAGGTGGTCGGGTAGAGAATACCAAGGCGCTTGAGAGAACTCGGGTGAAGGAACTAGGCAAAATGGTACCGTAACTTCGGGAGAAGGTACGCTCTCGACGGTGAAGTCCCTCGCGGATGGAGCTATTGAGAGTCGCAGATACCAGGTGGCTGCAACTGTTTATTAAAAACACAGCACTGTGCAAAATCGCAAGATGACGTATACGGTGTGACGCCTGCCCGGTGCCGGAAGGTTAATTGATGGGGTTAGACTTCGGTCGAAGCTCTTGATCGAAGCCCCGGTAAACGGCGGCCGTAACTATAACGGTCCTAAGGTAGCGAAATTCCTTGTCGGGTAAGTTCCGACCTGCACGAATGGCGTAATGATGGCCACGCTGTCTCCACCCGAGACTCAGTGAAATTGAAATCGCTGTGAAGATGCAGTGTACCCGCGGCTAGACGGAAAGACCCCGTGAACCTTTACTACAGCTTGGCACTGAACATTGACCCTACATGTGTAGGATAGGTGGGAGGCTTTGAAGCGCAGTCGCTAGATTGCGTGGAGCCGTCCTTGAAATACCACCCTTGTAGTGTTGATGTTCTAACGTCGACCCCTTATCGGGGTTGCGGACAGTGCCTGGTGGGTAGTTTGACTGGGGCGGTCTCCTCCCAAAGCGTAACGGAGGAGCACGAAGGTGGGCTAATCACGGTTGGACATCGTGAGGTTAGTGCAATGGCATAAGCCCGCTTGACTGCGAGAATGACAATTCGAGCAGGTGCGAAAGCAGGTCATAGTGATCCGGTGGTTCTGAATGGAAGGGCCATCGCTCAACGGATAAAAGGTACTCCGGGGATAACAGGCTGATACCGCCCAAGAGTTCATATCGACGGCGGTGTTTGGCACCTCGATGTCGGCTCATCACATCCTGGGGCTGAAGTCGGTCCCAAGGGTATGGCTGTTCGCCATTTAAAGTGGTACGCGAGCTGGGTTTAGAACGTCGTGAGACAGTTCGGTCCCTATCTGCCGTGGGCGTTGGAGAATTGAAAGGGGCTGCTCCTAGTACGAGAGGACCGGAGTGGACGAACCTCTGGTGTTCGGGTTGTGTCGCCAGACGCATTGCCCGGTAGCTAAGTTCGGGATCGATAACCGCTGAAAGCATCTAAGCGGGAAGCGAGCCTTGAGATGAGTTCTCCCTGATACTTTAAGTATCCTAAAGGGTTGTCGTAGACTACGACGTTGATAGGCAGGGTGTGTAAGCGTTGTGAGGCGTTGAGCTAACCTGTACTAATTGCCCGTGAGGCTTAACCATACAACACCCAAGGGGTTTTGATGGACTCAATGAAAGAACATTGAATGTGTAAGAACGAGAATTAAAAAAACAGCTTTCCAGATTAAAGAATTTGCTTGGCGACCATAGCGTTTTGGACCCACCTGATTTCCATGCCGAACTCAGAAGTGAAACGAAATAGCGCCGATGGTAGTGTGGGGCTTCCCCATGTGAGAGTAGGACATCGCCAGGCTTTAGTTTTATTTTCACTTTTTCGAAAAGTGAAGACAAAAGCGGACACTTGCTTATTAAAGCGAGTGATACCACTGCGGAGTGGTAGTTCAGTTGGTTAGAATACCGGCCTGTCACGCCGGGGGTCGCGGGTTCGAGTCCCGTCCACTCCGCCACTTAATATCGACAACCTCGCTTATGCGAGGTTTTGTCAAATCTAGAATATGAAAATTCTATAGGGGTGTAGCTCCAATTGGCAGAGCAGCGGATTCCAAATCCGCGTGTTGGGAGTTCGAATCTCTCCACCCCTGCCACATATCAGGCTCTGACTTAGGTCAGAGCCTTTTTTGTATCTGGTTTCTTCTCATTATTACAGCTTATTTCTACTCTTATCCCGTAAGTATGGCTTTCTGCTGTACTTTGGCAGCATTTAATCTACTGAACGAACGAAACTACAGTTAGCTGTAATGATCAGTGGCCCGAAATTTTAATAATAAAGGGGAATCACTATTTATATTTAGTTACACTCAACCGATCTGGATTAATGAGTAACTATGTATGGATATATCTCGTCGACGCTTTCTTCAATCATCCTTAGCAATCTCCGCGCTTACCGTTCTACCTGCATGTTCTCTATCTAGGAGCACTAATAAGCAGAGGCAATATATATACGATATCACTGCAGAGCCTTCTACTGCAGAATTGATCCCTGGGTTTAACACAGACGTACTCGCATTTAATGGTTCGATTCCAGCGCCTACGATTCGTTGTCGCCAAGGCGAGAAAGTTATAATTAGGTTTACTAACAAGCTTTCAGAGCCGACTACAATCCACTGGCATGGCTTGCGAATCCCTATTGAAATGGATGGTGTACCTTTCTTAAGCCAGCCGCCTATCATGCCGGGTGAAACATTCGTTTATGAATTTACACCGCCAGATGCAGGCACGTTTTGGTATCACCCCCACATGAATAGCGTTAAGCAACTTGGTATGGGCTTAGTTGGGCTAATTATCGTTGAAGAGGCTGAGCCTGTTCAGTTTGATGAAGAGCATGAAGTCGTCCTCAAGCATTGGCACTTAGACAAACAAGGTCAGTGGAAGAACCTTATGGTGCCGCGCTTGAGCGCTCGTATGGGGACTCCCGGAGAGTGGAGTAGCGTCAATGGTGTGCATGAACCTGTTTATACGCTGAAGCAGAATGCTACCACGCGATTAAGAATTGCTAATGTCGATAACACCATTACTTACCCGATCGCTATAGAAGGCGCAGAGGCTTGGGTTATTGCTATTGATGGTAACCCTGTTAAAACGCCTTATAAGCTCACTCAGCACAAAATTGGTCCGGGAATGAGGTTAGATATCGGATTGATTGCTCCAAAGGCTGGAAAACGTGTTTATGTGCGTCAAATGAAAGGACGCTTCCCATTCCCTTTGTGCGAGTTTGACGTTGTTGAGTCTGACTTGCCGAGCAACCAGAAACTGCCTTTATTACCTCTCAACCCTGTGCCAGCTCTCGATTTGAAAAATGCAGAGCAAATCGATTATGTGTTTGAGTGGGAGGGCGCGATCACTCCTGCTGATAAATCGGGCAAAGCGATACCTAAATTCTGGCTGATGAACAAACGGGCTTGGGAGGGAATGAGCAAAGATAATATTCCAGCGCCCCTTTCAACATTGGAGATGGGAAAAACCTATATCTTCAACCTAAAGAACGTCACCCAATATCATCATCCTATTCACCTTCATGGACACACATTTACGGTTCTTGAGTTAGATGGAAAAAAACTCGACGAACCGTTTCATACCGATACGGTCTTACTTGGAAAAAATGGCAGTGCGAAAGCTGCATTTGTTGCAGATAACCCAGGGCGTTGGATGTACCATTGTCATGTAATTGAACATATGAAGACGGGTTTGATGGGTTACATCGAAGTAAAGTGACTCCTGTAACTTTTAAAATCTTGATAAGTTTTAAGCGCTATACTTTGCTGAATTCTAAGATTGTATAATCACTATTGCCGTAAATTTGATTACAATGTCGCCATTAACTTTTCTGGGGGAATTATGGGACAACTATCCGTTTTGGGTTTTATTGCATTGGGTGGTGCATTTGGTGCATGTTCTCGTTACTTAATTTCTGAACTTTGTGTCATTTTATTGGGGCGTGGTTTTCCATATGGTACGTTAACCGTTAACGTTGTTGGCTCATTTATGATGGGCTTATTGATAGCAGCTTTCGATAATGAACTTTTGGCAACGGAACCTTGGCGACAAGTGATTGGCTTGGGTTTTTTAGGCGCACTAACGACGTTTTCCACCTTCTCGATGGATAATGTGTTGCTCATGCAGCAGGGCGCTTTCTTTAAGATGGGATTGAACGTATTGTTGAATGTCGTGTTAAGTATTTCAGCTGCGTGGATAGGCTTTCAATTATTGATGCGCAGCTAGCAAAGTAGTTAAAAATTGAACAGGTCGGCTTGGTTTCACCAAGCCGTTTTTATATACTGATATCACTTGTCGGAGTGCCATAAGGCTGAGACCGTTAATTCGGGATCCGTTGAACCTGATCAGATTAGAATCTGCGAAGGGAACAAGAGAAGATATTCACACCGGAGTTCTTTCTGGTTGACCTATCAAAAGTCGAATGTTGTTACAGGCAAATATCGTAAGCTTTAACTAGCCTTAATTTGACTCCTCTTGTCGCATCTATCCGCCAAGCATTTTTATCCAATTACTTTTTATCTAGTATAACAAAGCAAGGAAAAATGCTATGTCGAGTCGCAAACAAGCGAGACTGGAAGCAAAACAGTTCATTGATACACTCTCGGTACAACCGTACCCCAATTCAAGCAAAGTCTACGTAGAAGGCTCACGTCCAGATATTCGTGTGCCAATGCGTGAAATATCACTCGCTGATAGCCTTATTGGAGGCACAAAAGAAGCGCCTATATTCGAACCTAATGAGCCAGTACGCGTTTACGATACGTCGGGTGTATACACAGATCCAGAGCACACCATAGACCTCTATAACGGCTTACCTAAGCTGAGAGAAGGGTGGATTGAAGAGCGCGCCGATACTGAGCTACTTGATGAAGTAAGCTCGGTGTACACCAAAGAACGCTTAGAAGACGAAACACTAGACGATCTTCGTTACGGTAATCTACCACGTATTCGACGTGCCAAAGATGGCCATTGTGTGACTCAATTGCACTATGCTCGCAAAGGTATTATTACCCCAGAAATGGAATATATCGCGCTGCGTGAAAACATGGGGCGTGCCAAGTATCGCGATGAAGTGCTGAATCAACAGCATCCGGGTCAAAGCTTCGGAGCGAACCTACCAAAAGATATTACCGCCGAATTCGTGCGTAAAGAAGTCGCCGAAGGTCGCGCTATTATCCCTTCAAATATTAACCACCCAGAATCCGAACCAATGATCATTGGACGTAACTTTTTGGTCAAAGTGAACGCCAACATCGGTAACTCATCGGTCACTTCTTCGATTGAGGAAGAAGTAGAAAAGTTAGTATGGGCAACGCGCTGGGGTGGCGATACCGTTATGGATCTCTCTACTGGACGCAATATTCACGAAACTCGCGAGTGGATTCTACGTAACAGTCCGGTTCCGATCGGTACCGTGCCAATGTACCAAGCGCTTGAGAAAGTGAACGGTGTTGCGGAAAACCTTAACTGGGAAGTGATGCGCGATACCCTGATTGAGCAAGCAGAGCAGGGCGTTGACTACTTTACTATCCATGCCGGTTTACTACTTCGTTATGTGCCAATGACTGCAAAACGCGTTACTGGCATCGTCTCTCGTGGTGGTTCTATCATCGCGAAATGGTGTTTAGCGCATCACCAAGAAAGCTTCTTATATACCCACTTCCGAGAGATCTGTGAAATCTGTGCTAAGTACGATGTCGCACTATCTCTTGGTGATGGTCTGCGCCCTGGCTCGGTAGCCGATGCTAACGACGAAGCGCAATTTGCAGAGCTTCGCACTCTTGGTGAGTTGACCAAGATAGCGTGGGAATACGACGTACAGGTGATAATCGAAGGTCCTGGTCATGTTCCAATGCACATGATCAAAGAGAACATGGAAGAGCAGCTAGAGCATTGTCATGAAGCTCCTTTCTACACGCTTGGTCCGCTGACGACAGATGTCGCTCCTGGTTACGACCATATTACTTCAGGTATTGGCGCAGCCATGATTGGTTGGTATGGCTGTGCGATGCTTTGCTACGTCACTCCTAAAGAGCATCTTGGTTTACCAAACAAAGAAGACGTGAAAGTAGGCATGATAACTTACAAGCTTGCTGCGCACGCCGCGGATTTGGCGAAGGGACATCCTGGTGCACAAGTTCGTGATAACGCGCTTTCTAAAGCTCGCTTCGAGTTCCGCTGGGAAGACCAATTCAACTTGTCACTCGATCCAGATACCGCGCGCGCTTTCCATGACGAAACCTTGCCTCAAGAGTCTGGAAAAGTTGCTCACTTCTGTTCGATGTGCGGGCCAAAGTTCTGCTCGATGAAGATCTCGCAAGAGGTTCGAGAATATGCGAAAGACACAGAGCAAGTTGCTGCGGACCAAGCTATATCGATCAAAATGCTGGATGACCCTCTTGAGGGGATGCGTCAGAAATCGCAAGAATTTAGAGAGACAGGTTCTGAGCTATACCACCCAGCAGCACATGCCGAGGTAAGTGACTAATGAGCAAAATCCTTATTCCGTCATCATTGATTGAACTGACTGGTTTAGTTCAGCAATGTTTGTTGTTGGCGAAAGAACAGGGTTTTAGCATCGAAGACGTTGAGTTGGGTGTGAGCCCAACTCAATCTATTCAGCTTGTTCGCGGCCAACAGACCACACACATAACGACTGATCTCATTGATGATTATGACTCTGAGCATGAGAGTTCATTTGTGCTCTATTACCGTTCTGCTTTGTCGGTAGAAGCGTGCGCTAAGCAACCGTCGAAAGCGATTCATATTGGCATTGCTGATACGCAGGTATCCGATGAAAAGGAGAAAGTGCTTCAGCTTGATATCTGGCGTCACCTAATTAACAACGAAGTGAGAGCGCTTTCCGTTAAGTCCAAATTCAACGCAATGTTCGATCCTGAACATCACCTTGCTTGGATAGTAACGCTGACAGTACTCGATTTTCCTATCGAAGATGCGTTAACACTTGCTCGAGGAATGCTAACTCAACAAGCGAATGTTTCACGTGAAACACTGTTGAATGACAACCTTGGTGAGGGACGATCTACTCAGTGGGCTGACCAATTTGATGATTTCCCCACACCTGTACTAGAGGATAACCGACTCGATATTCAAGTTGGTTGGTCTGCACAAGGTGAGAGCGTTAGCTTTCCAACTCTAACTAAGCAAAGTCTAGGGCTCTATCCAGTCGTTGATGATGTTGCTTGGATTGAGCGTCTACTGCCACTAGGCATCAACACTATTCAACTGCGAATCAAGAACCCACAACAAGCCGATTTAGAACAACAGATCATTCGAGCAATTGAGCTAGGCCGTCAGTATCAAGCACAAGTGTTCATCAATGACTATTGGCAGTTGGCAATCAAGCATGGCGCTTATGGCGTTCACCTAGGACAAGAAGACATAGAAGAATCGAATTTGGCTCAGATAACTAAAGCCGGCATTTGTCTTGGTCTTTCTACTCATGGTTATTATGAGCTACTGCGCATCGTACAAATTCATCCTAGTTACATCGCGCTAGGGCATATTTTCCCAACCACCACTAAACAGATGCCATCGAAACCACAAGGTTTGGTGCGCTTGGCTCTGTATCAAAAGCTGATTGATAGCATTCCTTACGGAAACACAGCGTCGGCTTTCCGTCCTTCGAAAGACAAAACTGTGACTGGCAATGTACTTGGCTTTCCGACGGTCGCGATTGGTGGTATTGACCAATCTAATGCAGCCCAAGTTTGGCAAGCAGGTGTTTCTAGTTTGGCAGTTGTGCGAGCTATTACGTTGGCAGAATCACCTCAGTCGGTCATCGAGTTCTTCGTACAACTGATGAAGGAAAGACAGCTAACGTTTACTGATCAGAATAGTAAATTGGTGGATACCAAGAGAGGCGAGCATGCTGACGGATAAGCAGTTCCTTCGCTATCAACGTCAAGTCGCTCTGCCAGAAATTGCCGAAGTTGGGCAAGAGCGGTTGAGTAAATCGAATGTGCTGATCATCGGTTGTGGTGGGTTAGGAAGTGCTGCGAGTTTGTACTTGGCATCAGCGGGTGTTGGTAAATTGGTTGTGGTCGATGACGATGAAGTTGATAGCAGTAACCTACAACGTCAGATCATTTATCGTGAACAAGACCTCCAAGTTGCGAAAACAAAAGCGACTGTAAAGCAACTCACTGAACTTAATTCTATGGTCCAAGTTCGTGCTCTCAATAAGCGATTAGACAAAGCACAGCTGCAGCTTGAAGTGATGCTAGCGGATGTGGTGCTCGACTGCACCGATAACATGCCAACGCGTCAGCTCATTAACCAAGTTTGTTTCGAGCAAAATACGCCACTTATCTCAGCGGCGGCAATTGGTTGGCAAGGACAATTTGCTGTCTTTGATTACCAAATACCAAGTGAACAAGAAGCGCAGAGTAAAGCCTGTTACCGCTGTTTGTATCCGTTCGACGAATTACCGCAAACGCAAAAGTGTAGTGAGAGTGGTGTCGTTGGTCCGGTGGTGGGCACACTTGGTAACTACCAAGCGATAGCGGCAATTCAAAAACTGGCGACGGGAAAGTTTCATGTCGAGACTGCCAAGTTGCATCTGTTTGATGGGTTGAAACTGCAATGGCAAACCATGGCGATAAGCAAAGACAAACAGTGCCAAGTGTGTGCTCAGATTTAGCTTACGAGTAATTGGCAGAATTAAGAGAGTTGGAAGCAATGACGTTATCAGAACAACAAACAATACAAATGACCGCTGCTGACTTAGATGTGATCACTATTGTCATCAATGACCAGTCACATCAAGTTGCCAGTGAGTCAAATCTACAGCAAATCATTAGTCAATTTGCGCTGCCTGAAATGGGCTGTGTTTTTGCAATTAATAACAATGTTGTGCCGCGCAGTGAGTGGGCTAGCACAGTTCTTTCACAGGGAGATAGCATCTCTTTGTTTCAAGCGATCGCAGGGGGTTAAAGTCGATGCTTAAAATTGGTGATAAACAATTCGAATCAAGACTGTTCACGGGAACAGGGAAGTTTGCCAACAGCCGATTAATGGCAGAAGCGATTCAAGTGTCGGGATCTCAACTTGCGACCATGGCGTTGAAGCGTGTCGATGTGAACGACCGACAAGACGATATTTTGCTTCCGTTAGTACAAGCGGGTGTGAACTTATTGCCGAACACCTCGGGTGCAAAGAATGCTAAAGATGCTGTGTTTGCCGCGCAACTGGCGCGAGAAGCGTTGGGCACTAACTGGTTAAAACTAGAAATTCATCCAGACCCGAAGTACTTGATGCCTGATCCAATTGAGACACTTGCTGCCGCTGAGCAACTGGTTCGTGAAGGCTTCATTATCCTTCCTTACTGTCATGCTGACCCGGTTCTGTGTAAACGATTGGAAGAAGTGGGTTGTGCAGCGGTCATGCCATTAGGTGCGCCGATCGGTTCTAACAAAGGGATAGTTTCTCACGACTTCCTAGAGATCATTATCGACCAAGCTAATGTTCCTGTGGTTGTGGATGCGGGTATCGGTGCTCCTTCACATGCTGCGCGTGCGATGGAAATGGGCGCGGATGCCGTGCTCGTCAATACTGCGATTGCAGCTTCGAGCGATCCCGTTGCGATGGCGAAGGCATTTAAGTTGGCGGTAGAGTCGGGGCGTATGGCTTATGAAGCCGGACTTGCTGGTAAGGTTTCTCATGCGGTTGCGTCGAGTCCACTGACGTCATTCCTAGATGAGCTTTAGTCCTAGATTGGTTTAGCTATTAAGCGAGGAAAACATGAGCTTCGTTGAACAATTTAAGCAGCTGAATTGGGACGACATCTCGATGTCGATCTACGCGAAAACGGCACAAGATGTCGAGCGAGCATTGAATAAACCCAAGCGTGATTTGGAAGACTTTAAAGCGCTTATTTCACCAGCGGCTGAAGCGTACTTAGAGCAAATGGCGCAGCTGTCATACTCGGCAACTCGCAAGCGTTTTGGTAATACCATGTCGCTTTACATTCCACTGTACCTTTCTAACTTGTGCGCCAATGCTTGTACTTATTGTGGCTTCTCAATGGAGAATAGAATCAAGCGTCGTACCTTGAATAGGGACGAAGTGGTTGCAGAAGTTGAAGCTATTAAACGCATGAAGTTCGATAGCGTATTGCTGGTGACTGGTGAACACGAAACCAAAGTGGGGATGAAATACTTTCGCGAAATGGTGCCGATGATTAAGCAACGCTTTAATTATTTGGCGATGGAAGTGCAGCCGCTAGGTCAAGACGAATACGCCGAGCTCAAGACATTGGGTTTGGATGCGGTGATGGTCTATCAAGAAACGTATCATCCTTCGACTTACGCCGAGCACCATCTGCGTGGCAATAAGATGGATTTCGAATACCGATTGGATACACCCGATCGTCTTGCAAAAGCAGGCATCGATAAGATCGGTATTGGCGCTTTGATAGGGTTGGAAGAGTGGCGAACAGATTGCTTTTATGTGGCAGCGCACTTGGACTATCTTGAGCGCACGTATTGGCAGACTCGTTACTCCATTTCATTTCCGCGTTTACGTCCTTGTGAGGGCGCGCTCCAACCAAAATCAGTCATGACGGATAAGCAGCTTGTGCAGTTGATTTGCGCTTATCGTTTGCTAAATCCAGAAGTTGAGTTGTCATTATCGACTCGTGAATCACCGAAATTCAGAGACAATGCATTACCGTTAGGCATCACCAGCATGTCTGCTGCATCGAAAACTCAGCCGGGTGGGTATGCGATGGATGATGTTGAACTCGAGCAGTTTGAGATCAGTGATGAGCGAAGCGCGGGTTCTGTGGAAGATATGATTCGAGCCAAAGGCTTTGACCCAGTATGGCGAGATTGGCACTCGGCGTATTCTGGTTAAGTAGCAAAGAAAGCCACTAGTCATCGTTATGTTTCACGTGAAACATAGGCAAAAAAAGAGGGTTGATGCAAAACATCAACCCTCTACTTTTTTCTAGCTTCTAGCTTCTAGCTTCTAGCTGTGTGCTACTGGTAGCGTTGCTTGACGAAGCCACTCTTTCACATCACCTTCAACTAGCGGGCTGATCTCATCCCATACTTTCTGATGGTAATCATTCAGCCAAGCAAGTTCTGGACGAGTTAGCATATCAACGTTGATGTTGCGCTTGTCGATTGGGCAGCGTGTTAGCGACTCAAATGATAGAACAGGGAAGTCACCGTTAGTCGGGGTTTCAACAACAAGCTCTAGGTTCTCGATACGGATACCAAACGCATCTGCACGGTAGTAACCTGGCTCGTTGGATAGCACCATACCTTCTGTCAGAGGCACATCGATTTGCTTCTTCGAAATGCTCGCTGGACCTTCATGAACACTTAGGAAGTGACCAACACCGTGACCAGTACCGTGATCGTAATCGTAGCCTTCCGCCCATAGGTGCTGACGAGCTAGCGTATCGATTTGGTAACCACGTGTGCCTTTCGGGAAACGTGCACGTGCAACACCGATGTGACCTTTTAGCGCAAGAGTGAATTGTTTAATCATCTCTTGTGAAGGCTGACCTATGGCAATGGTACGCGTGATGTCTGTCGTACCATCTAGGTACTGACCGCCTGAATCCACGAGGTAAAGTGTGTTCAGTTCTAGCTTGCCAGGTTCAGGTTGGTTTTCGTGGTTGTAGTGACACATTGCCGCGTTACCGCCGGCAGCTGAAATGGTATCGAAGCTAAGATCCATAAGTGTTGGGTCTTCGCTACGGAACGCTTCCAGTTTGTCTGCCAGCGTCGCTTCATCATGCAGGTTACCCGCAACGACTTCTGCATCTAACCAAGATAGGAACTTGCTCATCGCAACGCCATCGCGGATATGACAGGCTTTCATGCCTGCGATTTCAACGGCGTTCTTCGCTGCTTTTGGCATTAGACATGGATCTGCTTTGCTTACCACGGTTGCGCCGGCGTTTTGCAGAACCAACTTAAACCATGCGTTACTTGTCGCAGGGTCAACCAATACATTCTTGCCAGTCAGGGTTTCTAGTCGTGTTTGCAATGCTTCAGGGTGATGAACGGTCACGCCTGAACCAACGTGAGCGTCAAACTCAGCCGGTAGACGAGCTGGATCTAGGAAGTATTCCACGCTTGAATCTGAGTGCAGAATCGCGTGAGAAAGCAGAACCGGAAGACGTGAGACATCTAGACCACGAACGTTGAGCAACCAACAGATAGAATCAAGTGCTGTGATCACTGCGCTGTCTGCACCGGCTTTTTTCACGAGCTCTGCGATTTCTTGGCGTTTGCTTTCACTTGACTGACCAACTGCTTCTGTTGCCATTAGGCGAACATCAGAAACCACAGGAGCAGGGCGGTCGTGCCACAGTTCATCAATTGGGTTGCTATCGAGAATCTTAAGCTCAAGTGCGCCAGCAAGTTTTGCTTGTGCCATGTCTAGCCAAGCAGCGTTGTGCATGCGAGGGTCGATTGCCACAGACGCGCCATTTGCAAGATGGTCTTTAATCCAATCTAGTGCAGGCTCTTCAATCAAGTGACGGTATTCGAATAGATCAGCAGGAACCTGCTTTGTTACTTGTACTGTGTAGCGACCATCAACAAAGATAGCGGCTTTGTCTTTGGTGATTACCGCAGCACCAGCAGAACCAGTAAAGCCAGTTAGCCAATGTAAACGCTCGTTGTGCGCTGGTACGTATTCACCCAAGTACTCGTCTTCATGAGGGACAAGTAGGGCATCAATATTCTGTTGTGCTAGCCATTCGCGAATTGCATTCACGCGGCTTTGGGTATCGTTGTGCATCTGTGTTATTCCTTCAAATTACCGCTCCTTCATGCTCAGGTGTGGGAGCTGTTTCCATCTGCTTCATGCAGTTTACGATTCCATTGAGGTTCGCAATCACTTCAATAGAGTCGGAGTACAACTAGGCCATAGATGAGCCAAAAAGGACTACGACAGTTAAGCTACTCATTTTAGCCGCTAAGCGCAAATTGAGCGCGGTGTTTTTATCTAAGGTGATCGGTTTTTTGTGTGATCATCGTACGTAGCCAGCCTAATGCAGGGTCGTTTTCTCTGTCTCGGTGCCAGAATAAAGTGTAAGCCATAGGTGGGAATTCTAACGGTAGTGGCAGCACGACCAAATCAAGCTGTTTGGCCGCAAGTTGCACAAAATGACTTGGCGCAGTAAAGATAAAGTCGGTGTATGAACATAAACTTGCGGCACTGTTAAAGTCGGGCACAGTGACGGCAATATCGCGGTCGGTGCCAATATCTGCAAGGCGATAATCCAGCAACCAACGGTCGTTGCCATCACAACGTACTTGTACATGGCGTAGGGCGAGATAGGCTTCCAGATTCCAAGGTTGTTTTAGCGCAGGGTGGTTTTTGCGAATGATGCACATTTGGTAATCACGATAAATTTCCAACTCGCAAATGTCATCGGGTGGTTGAAGAGTCAGCTTGGCATCGTTTATATCGATATCTTTTCCAGTTAAGCCTAAATCCAGTTCGCCGCGTTGAAGCATTTTAAATGTATTATCCGACCACGGGTGTGTGCTAATTGTCACGCCAGGTGCTTGTTGAAAAATCGCCGGTAAGAAATGGGGTAGAATGAGAGGGTAGACACTCTCTACCGCTGCTATTTGAAAACGGTATTCACTGCTTTGGGGAGAAAACTCTTCGGGTTGAGTCAGCACTTCTAACTGATTTATCAACAGATCCAGTTTCGGTTTAAGAAACAATGCGCGCGGCGTAGGTGTTAATCCATGTGAGTTTCGAGTGAAAAGCGGGTCATCAAATTGAATGCGCAGTTTAGCCAGTGATTTACTTACGGCAGATTGGCTTAAGCACAATCGGTGGGCCGCACGAGTAACGTTTAACTCTTCAATCAGCACTTTAAAGCAGACCAATAGATTTAAATCGATACGAGCCAGTTTTTCGACGTTCACAGTGAATTTCCTCTGAGGAATAATGCTCATGATTATACATCATTTCCATTCATATCATCAGATGATTAAGCTTTACCCAAAGTTCTTTATCCAATTCGGAGTGTTGTGTGTCTAGCCAGTTTTCTAATAGTAAAAAACAGATGGCGTTATTGACCCTTTTGGTTCTTTTCAGTCCTTTAGCGATTGATATTTATCTACCTGCTTTACCTCTTATTGCTTCCACTTTTCAGGTCGATAATGCGCTAGCACAAGACACGATCACTTGGTTCTTATTTGCTATGGGTGTTGGTCAGCTATTCGCAGGTCCCCTAGCAGATAAACTCGGACGTCGAACTGTTGCATTGGGCGGTATCACCATTTACGCGATGAGCGCTTTATTGGCGTGGAGTGCTCAAAATATTGAGTGGATGTTGGTTTCCCGACTGCTACAAGGCTTAGGTGCGTGTGCGACATCGGTAGCAGCCTTTGCAACAGTTCGCGATATCTTTGGCCCGGAAAAAAGCGGCAAAATGATCAGCTACCTTAACGGTGCGATTTGTTTCATTCCGGCTTTAGCTCCAATTCTAGGTAGCTGGTTAACTCAGCAATTTGACTGGCGTGCTAACTTTAGCTTTATGGCTGGTTTTGCTGTGGTGTCTGGATCATTGATGTTTTTCATGATGAAAGAGACTAACCCGTCAACAGAAAAGCAAGCCGTGTTTAAGCTTAGTCGGTATTGGGCAGTGCTTAGCACACCATCTTTTGTTTTCCATGCGTCATTATGCTTGATGGCGATGGCGGTTATTCTTGCTTACGTTACCTCAGCACCGTCGGTATTGATGACGGGGATGGGGCTGTCGATGAATGAATTCACTTTCTGGTTTGGTGTAAATGCGGTGATAAACATTGCGGCATGTATGCTGGCGCCTAAGTTTATGGAGCGCGTTGGAACTCACAACACCTTAGTCACCGGGATCTCAACTCTGGGTCTCGCAGGTGTGATCATGCTAGTGATGAATGGTCAGAATACCGCGCTTTCTTTCATGTTACCTATCTTTATGTCTTCTGTAGGTTTTGCATTCATTCTGGGTGCAGCGGCAGGGAAAGCGTTAGAACCGTTTGGTGATAAGGCGGGCACGGCAGCTGCACTGCTTGGATTGTTCCAAATGAGTGGCTCTGGTTTGTTGGTGGGTACACTGCAACGCTTATCTCTGGATCCACAAACCTTGATCGCAATTCATATGTGGGTCCTATTACCTGCGTTGGTCGTTCTGTTTACAAAAGCAGGGAAGAACTGGCACTCGAGCTTTGCGAAAGCGTAAATCAGTGTAATTTAGTATTTTCCAATGTAAGTAAGGCGTGTATATTTGTCACTCAGACTTTTCCTGACACCATAACGGAACTCAAAAAGTAATGTCGTTAACCACGTATGAAATGGCTCGTATTCTAGAGCAAATGGAAGATTCACCAGAAAAGGTGATGTTTGGCAAGTTGCTTAATGAGCTGGGTAATCAAAGCTCCGAGCGTATTCGTAGTGCGGCGAAACAAGTACCTCTGCCAATTTTGCGTGATATCGTGTACCAATTTCAGCAAGTGATTGAGTCACGCAAAGATGAACAAGTCGAGCAGATGGCAAAAGACCTCGCTCAGCAAGGTATCTCAGCAGAAGAGCTACTGGCTTACTTGAATAAATAATAAAAAATCCCCGCATGATGCGGGGATTTTTTTAGCTCGTCATTTTCTTTTTCAGGATGTGGTCCAAAGACAGCGGTCCTGGCCCCCATACGATTACGATAAGAATCATCAATCCCCAAAGTTGGTGGTCATAAAAACCTTTCTCCCACAACAGTGGGTAAGAGATCACTGCGATGATGTTGAACACAAACAGCATTGCTGCCATCGGGCGGGTAATCAATCCCAGTGCCAAGAACACCGGTAGAACCAACTCCGCAGCCGTACCTAAATAAGCCGCCAATTCCCATGGCAAGATTGGCACTTGGTATTCCAGCTCAAATAAGTACAGCGTGCTATCCCAAGATGAGATTTTGATTAGTCCTGAATTGAAGAACACCCAGGCTACCCACAAGCGACAAAAGAGAAGTAGTAAAGGGACAAAGCCAGCTTGTAGGGTACTGATTAAATCGTCGTACCGATTCACTAAGTTTTTAACCGTATCCGTCATAGAGTGCTCCTTAGATTGATTGCAATGTAAAGCCGTCAACAATATCGAGTGCCATGATGCGATTGAGATGAGCGAGTAAAACTTCAGGTATTTCGCTCAAACTCTGCTTCTGCTCTAAACATTGCAGCAGTTGGAACACATCGGCATCGAGTGCGTGACACAAGGCTTCTCCATTGGCTTGAATCGAGATGACACCTTGCTGTAATTGGTTGATATTAAGTTGTTCGAATTGCCCAGTTTGAATCGCACTAAATAGATCGAATACTGCGTAATTGGAGTCAAAGCTGCGGCAGCCCTTTTTAAGGTGTAAGACTAAAGCGGGTTGTTGCTCTTCACTCACTTCGCCAAGTAACGCAAGCGGTTTTAATTCCGCTGCATTGGATTGCTCATACTGTGCTTGACGAGCTAGGTCGATATGCCACTCGAAGCGTGCGACTTCAGGGCTGTAAGGTGCTTGTGCGATCACCTGACTAAACTGCATGATGGTGTCTTGAAAGCCTTCGCCATAATGCACCACATTTCCTTCTTTTAATGGGTAAGAAAGAACATGCTGGCGAGCTATCTGTTCAAAGCATTCTTCACCAAGCAGCGCTTCAACCATCGGGTAGGTCGCGGACAACACTTCGCTTAAGCTGACGATAAAGTTATTGCGGTAAATTTGTATGCGTTCATCAGCGGTAAACTCATCACTGGCAATATCGCAGTCTTCACCGAGCGCTTGATAGTGCAGGGCTTTAGCAAACTGGCTTTGTAAGGTGGCTAGATTCATGATGCCTTCCTTGGTTCGCTTTGTTCACTTGGAAGTGTGCCTTGCAACAGCAGTTGCGATGCTTTCTGCGCTTCTCCTAATAAGACTTCTGGCGCGGGGATATCCAAATCCCATTCAATCAACGTATGACGTGGACCGTGTTTTTTTGTCCACTGCGCGAACAGTTGCCAAACTTCATCACTAACTGGGCGGCTATGGGTATCAATCCATATCTCACCTTTGTCGAGTTGTTTGATGGTAAAACCTGCCAAGTGAATCTCATCCACTTTGTCGGCTGGAATCGCATCTAGGTATGTGTCGCAATCAAAACCGTGGTTGAACGCCGAAACATAAACATTGTTTAGATCGAGCAATAAACGACAGTCAGTGCGCTTTTGCACTTCGGTAAGAAACTCCCATTCGCTGATGGTCGAATGTTGAAACTTCACATAACTAGATGGGTTCTCTATCAAGATCTCGCGTTGCAAATATTCCTGCACTTCATTCACGTTACGAGTGAACACGTTGAGCGCTTCTTCCGTATACGGAAGTGGAAGCAGGTCATTAAAGTAGTGACCGCCGTTTTCACTCCAACTTAAATGGTCAGAAACAAGAATTGGGTCGATTGAGTCAATCAGTGATTTAAGTTGCGCAAGATGCTTTTGACTAACACGTTCCACCGAACCTAGCGACAAACCAATACCGTGGCAGCTAATTTGATATTGCTCGCGAAGCGTTTGTAGCTGATGGCGCTCTGTTGCATTGGGTTGGAAATAGTTTTCACTGTGGATTTCTAACCAAGACAACTCAGGCTGGGATTGGCTAAAGTAATCGAGGTGAGGGGTTCTTAATCCAACTCCAACAAGGTCGTGGAAGGTGTGGTGTTTCACGTGAAACTCCTTTTCAAATCGTGCGGGAAGAGAAGGATGCGTCTTGGCTTTGCGTTGGTTGAGCGTCAACGCATCCTCACAATAGCTAGCGATAAAAGATTATGAAGAAGAAGTGCTACCGCCAGCGAGTTTGTCACAAAGACCTTTTGGTACGACTACGAATGCGTCTTTTTGGTTATCTTCTTTAGAAGTACCAGCGCATGAGCTGCTTTTTGTTGCACAGTCGTTTTTACCTGCTTTAGAAACGCCATAGCACTTTTCTTTTTCAGCAGCGACAGCTGGAGCTGCAGTTAGCATTGTGCCACCAAGAGCTAGAAGACCAGTAACAGCAGCAGTAACAGCTAGATTCGACTTTTTCATAATAAATTCCTCTGAATGATTTCCTTTACTTTAAGTTGGCAAGATGAATCGCCTGTTTTGGCGTTTTTGTTATCAACTTGCTTAACTTAAAAGATAGGAAACTGGCTAAAAAACTTTCAGAAAAATTTCTGAAGTAAATGGGTTTGTAGGGTCAAATAGATATAACTAATTGATGTATTGGGCAAAAAAACATCGATTTTTTTATCAAGTTTTGTCTAAACAGCACCCGGTTGTTTAGGTTATAATCGGTTTTTATGTATAAATAACCAGTAGCTCTCATCATGATGGATCCATCTCTATTACTCGACGGTTTGAACGATAAACAACGTGAAGCCGTTGCAGCACCTCTAGAAAACTTGCTCGTTCTTGCTGGCGCAGGAAGTGGTAAGACACGCGTTCTTGTTCACCGTATCGCTTGGCTGATGTCGGTCGAGCAAGCTTCTCCGTTTTCAATCATGTCGGTAACCTTTACCAATAAGGCGGCGGCAGAGATGCGTGGACGTATCGAAGAGCTAATGATGGGCAGTGCAGGCGGTATGTGGAATGGTACTTTCCACGGCATTTGTCACCGTATTCTGCGAGCACACTATCTTGATGCGAAGCTACCGGAAGATTTCCAAATCATTGACAGTGACGACCAGCAGCGTCTGCTAAAGCGTTTGATCAAAGCGCAAAACCTCGATGAGAAGCAATGGCCTGCACGCCAAGTGGCATGGTGGATTAACGGTAAGAAAGACGAAGGTCTGCGTCCGTCGCACATTGATGCGTACCATGATCCAGTAACCAAGACATATCTGCAGTTGTACACCGCTTACCAAGAAGCGTGTGATCGTGCTGGTTTAGTCGATTTTGCGGAAATCTTGCTGCGCGCACATGAGCTACTGCGTGATAACAAGTTCGTCCGTGAACACTACCAAGCACGCTTTAAGCATATCTTGGTGGACGAGTTCCAAGATACCAACAACATTCAATATGCTTGGCTACGTATGATGGCGGGTCCTGAGTGTCACGTGATGATCGTAGGTGATGACGACCAGTCGATTTATGGTTGGCGTGGTGCAAAAGTCGAGAATATTGAGAAGTTTACGCTCGAATTCCCAAGCGTAAATACCATTCGTCTTGAGCAAAACTACCGTTCAACCAAGACCATTCTGGAAGCATCTAACACCCTGATTGCGAATAACACCGAGCGTATGGGTAAAGAGTTGTGGACGGATGGCGTGGTCGGTGAGCCTATCTCGGTTTACAGCGCTTACAACGAATTAGATGAAGCCCGTTTTGCGGTGAACAAAATCAAAGAGTGGCAAGACAAGGGCGGTGCTCTGAATGACGCTGCGATGCTTTACCGTAACAACGCCCAGTCGCGTGTACTTGAAGAAGCATTAATCCAAGCTGGTCTGCCTTACCGTATCTACGGCGGCATGCGATTCTTCGAACGTCAGGAAATCAAAGATGCCTTGAGCTACATGCGTTTGATTGCCAACCGTAATGATGATGCGGCATTTGAACGTGTAGTGAATACGCCAACACGTGGTTTGGGTGATAAGACGCTTGAAACAATTCGTTTTGCGGCTCGTGATCGTGGTTGCACCATGTGGGAAGCGAGTGTGGCGATGTTGGATGAGAAGGTGCTTGCTGGTCGTGCTGCTGGTGCTCTGAGCCGTTTTATCGAGCTTGTCACAGCACTAGAAGACGACACCATCGAGATGCCGCTGCATCACCAAACTGACCATGTGATCAAATACTCGGGCTTGTTCGCGATGTACGAGCAGGAGAAGGGTGAAAAGTCTAAGGCGCGTATTGAGAACTTGGAGGAATTGGTGACCGCAACTCGCCAATTCGAGAAACCAGAAGAAGCCGAAGACATGTCACTGCTGACGGCATTCCTAACTCACGCAGCATTAGAAGCGGGCGAAGGACAAGCAGATGAGTTTGAAGACGCGGTTCAGCTCATGACATTGCACAGTGCGAAAGGTCTAGAGTTCCCATTGGTATTTATGGTCGGTGTGGAAGAAGGCA
The DNA here is from genome assembly GCF_023650755.1 of Vibrio sp. SCSIO 43097. NCBI lineage: Bacteria > Pseudomonadati > Pseudomonadota > Gammaproteobacteria > Vibrionales > Vibrionaceae > Vibrio > Vibrio sp. SCSIO 43097. Next base: position 73,960 of record NZ_CP071840.1, read on the forward strand.
TGTTCCCAAGCCAAATGTCGGCAGAAGAAGCAGGGCGTTTGGAAGAAGAACGTCGTCTGTGTTATGTAGGCATGACCCGTGCGATGCAGAAACTGTACATCACTTATGCTGAAATGCGTCGTTTGTACGGTCAGGATAAGTACCATAAACCGTCTCGCTTTATCCGTGAACTGCCAGAAACTTGTTTAGACGAAGTACGCATGAAGGCGCAAGTTAGCCGTCCTGCAAGCAGTGGTCGATTTAGCCAAACGGCGGTGAAAGAGAGCTTCAATGAAACTGGCTTTACGCTAGGTTCTCGCGTGATGCATCCTAAGTTTGGTGAAGGCACCATCATCAACTTCGAAGGCAGTGGTCCACAAAGCCGCGTACAGATTGCCTTTAACGGTGAAGGCATCAAATGGTTGGTAACTGCTTACGCACGACTAGAGAAACTGTAAGGCTTGACCAAAACTCATACCAATCGTAGTAAATAACTGGTCATTCTAGCTTGTTAAAATACTCGATAACTGCGTTGCAATTTTTGATTGTAGAATAACTACTTATCGAAAAATTGCGCCTTGTTCTCAAGCATTTTCCCTACGCTATTTCTGATCACTTATTTATTGTGATTGGTATCATCCACTTAAGAGCTGCTTCGGCGGCTCTTTTTGTTTGTGCGGTTTTGGCGTCGATAAAGCAGTAAAAAAATGGAATTCGAAAGCGCGATTTAACGGTGCAGATGAGAAAAACTTTAGGCAAAGAAAAACCCCGAGGGCTTGCGCCCATCGGGGTTATAGTCTTACTCGCAGCAATCCAGCTACTAAGAGTGCTCCATGCATCTAATCCATGATAGTGTGCTGAATCCGTCAGCTTAATCCTTACGTCGCCTTCCTAGCGGTGTCCTTAATGACCTTATCCTGGTCTGCTAACTATCCTCGTTAGCTCTCATCACTTGTTCCCTGAGCGGTGTCCCTGACATCATCCTGATGTTCAAATCCTTGCCTCGTCCAGAGGTGTCCATTTCCCGTCCTTAGTAGCAACCATCCTAGTCACTATTGATTCCGTTCAATGTCCAATTTTGCAATCCATGCCCGACTATTCATCCTGAATAACCGTTTCTTCTTCCTGAAGTTCACCAAGTCCGTGGTGTTTCCTGTTCCGTGTCAGCATCCTTCCGACAGGTTTAATATTACGTGTTTAACGATTTCCAACAACGGGCTAATCTCACATTTTTTAACTCTCTTAGCGTTCAAAAAAGATACATGAGTATCAAATTCAATGGCTTATGCTCTTTGCTGTACGGTTTTACCATTAAAAAAGAGAGGTTTGCTCAACCCTTTGTGAGAGATCTCGCACAAGGGGTCGAGCGAAAGACTCTTACTGCCCGATAGCGGCACCTTCACGCCTTGGATCGGCTGCGCCCTCAAGACCGTCTTTTGTTATGCGTATCGCATGCAGACCAGAGTTCAAATCCCGAACATCGGTTTTAAAGCCCATCTTCTCCAGAGCAGGCTGTAAGCCCTCTGCGGCGGTACCTTGCTCAATATCTAAGGTGCCAAAACGGTTCAGCAATCGTGGCTGATTAATCGCGCTTTGGATGTCCATATCCCATTGCGTGTGGGCGATAATGGCTTGTGCGACGTAACCAATAATGCGGCTGCCACCCGGTGAGCCAATTGCCATGTAAGGCTTGTCATCCTTCATCATAATGGTTGGTGCCATAGATGAACGTGGGCGTTTGCCCGGTTCTAATCGGTTTGCGATTGGCACACCATCTTGATGCGTGCGGAAAGAGAAATCGGTCAGTTCGTTATTGAGCAAGAAGCCGCGTACCATCAAGCGTGAGCCAAAGGCGTTCTCGATGGTTGTTGTCATTGAAACCACATTGCCTTGCTTATCGACGATATTGAAATGGCTGGTGGAAGGCAGCTCGATCGATTGGTCCATGCTTAAGTTCATGGCGTGCGACCAAGGAGGATTACCGGCTTCAGCCTTACTCAAGGCTTTACCGACTTGAATGAGCTCAGCACGTTGTTTGAGATAATCTTTATCAAGCAAGCCTTCGGTTGGCATTGGCACATAATCTTGGTCAGCCATGTATTTACCACGATCCGCGAACGCAAGGCGCGATGCATCGGCGATCACTTGCCATGATTTCGCGCTTTCGGCTCCCCAACCTTTAAGATCGTATTGCTCGGTGATCGCGAGAATCTGTCCAACCGTCAATGCGCCAGAGCTAGGTGGTCCCATGCCGCAGATGTCATAGCTTTGGTAAGCCGCACAAACCGGTTCACGTTGCTTGATTTGGAACGCATCAAAGTCAGGTTGTGCCAATACGCCAGGATTGCCCGGTGCATTTTGTACGGTCTTGATGATGTCTGTGGCGATATCGCCTTGATAGAAAGCTTTTGCCCCTTGCTCTGCAATTGCCGTCAGAGTTTGCGCGTATTCAGGGTTCTTCAACAACGTGCCTTCGGCTTTTGGTGAGCCGTCTGGATTGAAGAAGTAAGCCTTAGTCGCAGGGAAGCGTGATAGGCGCTTAGCATCTTTCTCAATCAAACTCGCGAGGCGAGGACTGACTTCGAAACCTTGCTCAGCCAAGGTAATCACGGGTTGGATTATCTTCTTCCATTCCAACTTGCCGTATTTCTGGTGCGTGTCCCACAGCAGTTTCACTGTACCAGGAGTGGCAACGGAACGCCCACCGACAACCGCATCGTAAAATTGCAGTGGTTGTCCTTTGTCATCTAGGAAGAGTTTCGGCGTTGCGGCGAGCGGTGCGGTTTCGCGTCCATCATACGTAGTCAGTTTTTGTTTCTCACTGTCCCAATACACTAAGAAGGCGCCACCACCAATGCCTGATGATTGCGGTTCTACCAAGCCCAGCATCAGCTGCACGGCAACCATAGCATCAATAGCATTACCACCTTGGGCAATAACATCCGCACCAGCTTGGGTTGCAATTGGGTTAGCAGCGGTAACCATATAATCTTTCGCTTTGATCAATTGCTTTTGCTCGAAGCCAGTACTGTGCTCCGGTGCAACCGCATCTGCTGCTTGGTTAGCAAAGGCTGAGGTGGATAAGACGAGTGGGGAAGTAAGAAAAAGACCCGTGGTCACGAGTCGGTTGAACGTCCAATGCATGATGACTCTCCATGTTGCCAGTTTTGTGCTTTGAGCTTGGCAGTTATGGAGAGTCACGTCGAGTCAGCAATCTTAGAAATGTCGATTGTGCTACGCTTTTAAATCAGTACTTTATCCGATAAAAGTATTGATAGTTTGGTATAGAATACTGCCGCCCACTAGAGTAAATACCACGCCGCATAGACCGTCGATGTAGATACCCGCTTGTTGCAATTTACGCTGTAAGCGCTGTGTCGACAGCATCCATGCAAGGCTAGAGAACCAGAATAGCGACAAGCCAAACAGGATGACCAGTGCAATACCTTTGCCAGTAATCGACATACCTGCTGGGACTAAACTCGACATCAAACTGACAAAGAACACCAGGGCTTTTGGGTTAAGAATGTTGGTCGCAAACCCTTTAGCAAACGCTTGACGCTTATTGCTGATCACTAGGTTATTTTGCTTCTTAGGTTGATCCGTCAGTGGGTTTTGGATCATCGAGATCACGGCACGCAATGCGCCAATTCCTAAGTAGAGCAGGTAACTACCACCGAGCAGTTGTACCACGGAATACAGCACTGGGTGTTGGTGGACGACAAAACTCACACCTGTCAGGCTGAACAAAGAGTGTAGCAAGATACCGACGGACAATCCCAACGCAATGTACAAGCCAGTTTGACGACCATGACGCGTCGCATTTTGTACGACCAGCGCAAAGTCCGGACCTGGACTCATTAGGGCAATAAAGTGAATGCTGGCGAGTGTCAGCAATATGGTGGATTCATTCATAACACATCTCAAATTTAACCAATGCGGCTATTGTCGTGGTAAGTCACCTGTGGCGCTTGTAAAAAACTGACAGCTTTCTCGGTAAATGAAATTAACGAGCCACTTGAGAAGGGGAAACGCCGTAGGTCTGTTTAAACGCTTTGCTGAAATGCGCTTGATCGTAGAAACCGATCTGGTGGGCGACGTCGGTACCACATTGACCAGCTTGCAGTAACTTCATGCCTTGTTCAAGGCGCAGGCGTGCGAACCACGCATAAGGCGTCATGCCGGTTTGCGCTTTAAAGTGGCGCTGGAACTGAGTTGGGCTCAGTTGGCACAGCTCTGAAAGTGAATCCAAACGCACCGCTTGGTCAAGGTTAGCCATTAGATAATCTTTTAACGTCCCAAGCGATTGGTTTCCTAGCGGCACCACTTTTTGTCGCTCAAGCGATCCGTAGCGATCAAAAAGTTGGTTAAATCCTTCAAAAGGAAGGCAATCTTTAGTGAGTTGGCTGAGGTTTTCACGACGAAGTAGCCCGTGTAAGTTACTAAGTTGTGAAAATATCTGGGGATCCGAGATGATCAGTTCGTTGAAGTGTATTATTTGACCGTTTTTCTTAAGATCGGCTAGATCGCTCAATAGGTGAGGTTCGATCGCAAACACATTTACTTCGTAGCCACTCTCGAGCTTAGATTGCCCGTCGTGCAGCTCATCCGGCGGCATAATCACAATTTGCCCGTGACCAACTTGGTGGCTGTTACCTTGGTATTGGAACTTCTGCGCACCATGCGTGATCAGGCCGAGATGAAAATCCAGATGGTAATGCCTTTGAAAAGCAAATTTCTGGTATTTCGCCTCTATTAGACTCAAGTTGTCATGGTCGGTTGCGTAGTACTGAATATGTTCCATTAAATAAAAAAGCTTGGTCACATTATGACCAAGCTTATCTGGCAATTTCTAACTTGTCTTGTAAAAAACGATCACTGTGGCTGAACGATTCGGCGTGAGCGACGGTTATTACGTAATCCATCAAAGCTAAACACGACTAGTGCTCCCCAAATAAAGACGAAAGTGATCGCTTTATCCATGGTAAAGGGTTCGCCATACATCAATACTGCAAGTAAAAACATTAAGCTTGGGCCTATATATTGGAAAAAGCCCAAAGTCGATAATTTGAGTCTTGTTGCTGCACCCGTAAAGCACAGCAGTGGCAGGGTTGTTATAACCCCAGCTGCGATCAACAAACTATTTAACGTAAGTGGATTCGTAAGCATATTTGAGGTTGGTGTATCGGCAACAAAAAGCAAATAAACAGCGGCCACTGGCAGTAGAAGTAATGTCTCAATAAACAAGCCAGTTTTTGCATCGACACTGACTTTCTTTCTTAATAAGCCATAAAAGCCGAAGCTCATTGCTAACGCCATCGCAACAACGGGTACGGAGCCAAATACAATCAGTTGAACGAGTACGCCACAACCTGCCAATACAACCGCGAACCACTGTAATTTACGCAGTCGCTCACCAAGGAAGACCATCCCGAGTAAGACGTTGATCAGTGGATTAATGTAATAACCTAAGCTGGCGTCGAGCATATGATTCGAGTTTACCGCCCAAATGAAAATCAACCAATTGCCGCCAATTAACATGGAACTTGCGATCAGGTAAGCGATTTTCGTTTTGTCTTTCGCGATGTGGTAAGCCGAGCGCCAGTGACGGCCAAAATGGAGGAGTGCAGCAAGCAAAAAGAAAGACCATATCACTCGGTGGCTGAGAATTTCCAAAGGAGATACTTGTGCGATGGACTTAAAGTACATCGGCGCAATGCCCCACATGGTATACGCGCCAATCGCTAGCAAGATGCCTTGCCGCGCGCGTTGTTGTACGTCTTCTGGTGTCATGAAGTGTCACCTAATTGTGTGTTTTATAGAGCAGAAAATCAGTATACGAGTCGTGATGCGAAACACCTAACAATTTGCGGTTTTATTCACCATGAAACCCCATTACAATGTGCCCTCACTTTGTGTGCCAGTGGTATGCATAAGCACCTCTTTTTTAAGACCCAATCTGAGACTTTTCATGACCTCGACCTTGTTAGCCGAACAATCTGATTCGCCTGTAACGCCTCAACGTGTGTTGGAGGATGTGTTTGGTTACCAAGAGTTCCGTGATGGTCAGCAGTTGGTGATTGATGCTGCGGTAGAAGGTCGCGACAGCTTAGTTATCCTGCCTACTGGTGGCGGTAAGTCGCTGTGTTATCAAATCCCTGCTTTGGTTCGCTCTGGTATTACTTTGGTGATTTCTCCGCTTATCTCGCTGATGAAAGACCAAGTGGACCAGCTTAAAGCCAACGGTGTAGCGGCTGAATGCATTAACTCGACCATGCCTCGTGAAGAACTGCTCAGCGTATATAACCGCATGCACACTGGTCATCTTAAGTTGGTGTACGTCTCACCAGAACGCGTATTGATGCGTGATTTCATTGAGCGCTTGGAAAACTTGCCGCTATCGATGATTGCTGTCGATGAAGCGCACTGTATTTCCCAGTGGGGACACGATTTTCGGCCAGAATACGCCGCGCTTGGTCAGCTTAAGCAGCAGTTTTCCCATGTGCCATTTATGGCGCTGACGGCGACAGCAGATGACGCAACGCGCCGAGATATTCTTGAACGCCTGCAACTGAATAATCCAGAGGTTTACCTAGGCAGCTTCGACCGTCCCAACATTCGCTACAACTTAGTTGAGAAGCACAAGCCGGTTTCGCAAATCGTTCGTTATCTTGAAACCCAAAAGGGGAATTGCGGCATCATCTATTGTGGTAGCCGTAAGAAAGTTGAGATGGTGACCGAGAAGCTGTGCAACAACCACATTCGTGCTGCTGGTTATCACGCAGGTATGGATGCCGATGAGCGCGCTTACGTTCAAGAAGCTTTCCAACGCGATGATATCCAGATCGTGGTGGCGACCGTGGCATTCGGTATGGGCATCAACAAACCAAACGTGCGTTTTGTGGTTCACTTTGATATCCCGCGCAATATCGAATCCTACTATCAGGAAACCGGTCGTGCAGGGCGTGATGGTTTGCCTGCCGAAGCGATGATGTTGTATGACCCGGCGGACATCAGTTGGCTGCGTCGTATGTTGGATGAGAAAGACGATGGTCCACAGAAGCAGGTGGAAACCCATAAACTGAATGCGATGAGTGCCTTTGCTGAGGCGCAAACCTGTCGTCGTCAGGTGCTATTGAATTACTTTGGTGAGTATCGTGAGAAGCCATGTGGCAACTGTGATATTTGCTTAGATCCACCGAAACACTTTGATGCCACGGAAGAAGCGCGTAAGGCGTTGTCTTGTGTGTACCGAGTGAATCAGAGCTTTGGTATGGGCTACGTGGTAGAAGTGCTACGTGGCATGCAAAACATTCGTGTACGTGAAAACGGTCACGATAAGATTTCTACCTACGCGATAGGGCGCGATCACAGCCACGATTACTGGGTGAGTATCTTCCGTCAGTTAATCCACAAAGGGCTGTTGTTCCAAAACATCACGCGTAACTCAACGTTGCAACTTACCGAAGAGGCGCGTCCGTTGTTGCGTGGCGATGTGACTCTAGAGTTAGCGGTTCCGCGTTTAGACACCGCAGCACGTGCGGCGAAATCAGATAAACTGACCAGCAAGAACTACGACAAAAAGCTGTTTGCTAAGTTACGTAAGCTGCGTAAGTCGATTGCTGATGAAGATGGTTTGCCACCATACGTGGTCTTCAGTGATGCGACTCTGATTGATATGGCGGAAATTCTGCCAACGTCTTACGGCGAAATGCTGGCAGTCAGCGGTGTTGGTCAGCGCAAACTAGAGAAGTACGCCGACCCATTCCTTGATTTGATTCAAGAACACATTACTCACCACGGATAAGGAACCAAGATGCAAAAGGAATTTGGCTTAGCGGACTACATGGCACAAGAAGGTCGCTTAATCATTACTGCGCCGAGCTTTGACCTTGATAGCTTTCCTGCTTTAGGTGAGCGTTTAGTCGGCTTGCTTTCTGCTACTGTGGTGGAAAAGCAGTGGGATGCGGACATTCACTCTTGGCTGATCGACTTTGAAGGTTGCCGACTGTTTATGAAAGCAGAGCATTACAGCGAAGCGATTTGGTTTGAAGCGTTAGCGATTGAAGAGAGCAGGGAAGAGTTGGATTATCTCGCAGGATTGTTTCAACGCGGCTTCTAAAAATAGAACTTTTCTTGAAAGGGTGTTTCACATGAAACACCCTTTTTTATGCTCAAACGTTTGCGTAAAACAGACGACTTGCGGCGAAAAGTGGTTAATGTATAATCGCCCACCGCTTCGCTCAGAAAGAGCCAAGCCAGTTTATTTTTCATTTTACATTGTTGGTAAGAGCCACTTTATTCAGTGACTCGATTTGGGTTCCCTCACCCCCAAACCAAACTAAAAAGGTATCGCATGAGTAACTTTACCCCTGCGCAGCAGCGCAACGCCCTTATCTATCTGGTTCTATTCCACCTAGTCATTATTGCATCTAGCAATTACCTAGTTCAGCTACCGTTTACTATTTTCGGTTTCCATACCACTTGGGGCGCATTCACTTTCCCATTTATATTCCTAGCGACTGACTTAACGGTGCGTATTTTCGGTGCTCAGTTGGCGCGTAAGATCATCTTCTTAGTGATGTTGCCTGCTTTGGCAGTGTCTTACTTCTTATCGGTGGTGTTCTTCGAAGGTCAATTCCAAGGTTTTGGTCACCTAGGGGAATTTAACTTATTCGTTGCTCGTATCGCGATTGCTAGCTTCATGGCGTACCTACTTGGTCAGATCATGGATGTGCACGTGTTCAACCGCCTACGTCAAATGAAGCAATGGTGGGTGGCACCAACGTGTTCAACGCTTTTCGGTAATGCACTTGATACCATCGCTTTCTTCGCCATTGCGTTCTATCAAAGCCCAGATCCATTTATGGCAGAGCATTGGACGGAAATCGCGCTGGTGGATTACGGCTTCAAACTGATTATCAGTCTTGGTTTGTTCGTTCCGATGTACGGCGTATTACTGAATTACCTAATTAAGAAGCTGACTGCGGTGAACCCTGACTTTAAGGTGACGACAAGCGTTCAGTCTTAATATCAGTGGGAACCCCGAAAGCCGCTTGCTTAAATCAAGCGGCTTTTTTGTACCTGCTTACTGGGATTTAGAGGGTTTTGTACAGCGTGGGGAGCAATTAGATCATGGGTGTCCAAAAGCTCCCTGAGCTGTACGAAGGTAAAAATGAGCAGTAAAAAAGGTCCCGAGTGAGACCTTTTAATCGAAGGTACGGCACGTAGAGGAAGCTCGCTGGTGAAATGGCTAACAGAGCATCTTCTCAATCAAAATGGCTTTTTGCGCATCGAAGGCGCCAAGTTGCAGGCCGTTATCCCAGCTGATGCTTTGATTGAACATCGCCAACATCAAACCGACACTGCGTTGATTGGCGTCCTGCCAGCAATCAGACTCGCTGTACTCTCCATCATTTATCGCGTTGCCATTAACGAGAATGGGCTCGAAACGCCATTTTTCTCCGACACGGTAGTAGCCTTTGCTGGTTAAGGTCTGGTTGGATTGAATCGTTAGATTGTGCTCGATGCCCGGTTCACCTGTTAGTTCAAATACAAACCTTAGCTGGTGGTCGCCACATTGCAGATCAACGATCAGTTGGCCGTTTTCCTCAACCAGTGTCGATTGATAATAGTCTCCAAAGCAGTGCAGCAACCAAGATATAGGGTGACTGGCAGTTTCAAGAAACCACTCTTTGAGCGTGAAGGTGCCCGGTAGGTTAACTTGGGTGACTAGATTGACCACACAAGGTTGGGTTTGCGAAGTGAGCCACTTCTCTATCGTCTTGGCGGTATTAAGCTGAGCAAAGGCGTAATTAACCAATAGGTTGGCGTTCGGTTGCTGCCAGTGAGTTATGTCAGAATTCAATCCCACCAATGGCTTTTCACAGATAAGCTTGGTTGAACCTAACGTCTTTATGATCTCTGCATGAGTATGCGCAGGTGTCGCGATGGTCACGACATCAAGTAGTTTGAGTGCGCTGATGTTCGTTTCTGCCTTTGGGATTGCTTCCTCACTGCACGCTTGCTGAAGCGGTTCTATTTGGTTGGCGCATAACGTTGTGACCGATACACCATTGTTTCGATAGTGGGGAATGTGCGTGCGTCCCCAGTTGATGCCTATGATGCCAGCTTGTTTGATTTGCTCTGGCTTGTTGAAACGTTCACTCAATGGCGGCAAGGCAATTCGTTCATCTGTTAGACGTTGGTCATGGTGATAATCATTGCTTGGCAGCACTTGCCATGGCTTGTTGTAATGCTGCTTGAGTGCACAAACGAGTTCGTAGAAATTCCACTTATCCTTTAAGTTGCTATCAAAATGGTATAAACCTGCTTCGTTCCGCTCAATAAGCTGCAAAAAGGCGAGTGCAGTATCGTCCATATGAGAAGTCGCGGGATACCAAACTGTACTAGCGGTAATAACGCCGTTCTCTTCATATTGGCGGTCGAGATGCGCCAACATGTTATTGCCTTCTGCTTGGTGATGGAGCTGCCAACCAATTCGAGCAATCATCGCATCTGGATTTGCTTGCCAGATTGCATCTTCACAACGAACTTTGTATTTGCCGTATTCATCTTGGGTGTTTCTTTCTTCAAAGATGCCATAAGGCCCATTTTTTGTGGCATCAAATACCATTGCTGTACTGACAAAAAGATAAGGAATGTTGCGCTGTTTGCAGTGCTCACCAAGCCACGCTGCCCACGCTTCACTCCCCATCGCCATGTGGCACACCGCATCAATGTGGTGCTGTTGCCAAAATTGCTCACTTTGCTGTGGATCATCTGGTGGGATTTGGTGGTGATTCCATTCCAATACGTTCCAGCCACGGAGGTGGAACTGATGAGCAACTTTAGGGGCGAGGGTGCCAGTTAAGCCAGTCATTAAAACGGTTTTCATTATGGTGCATCTTGGTTGGCTAAATCGTGCTTATCAATAAAGCATGGCTGTTTTTCGATGTAGAGCGGAGAAGCTGAGATTTTTGCTGGGCAGCACGTTTTGTAGGGGAAGTAGATGCAAAAAAGCCCAAGCGAACGCCTGGGCTTTAGTATTGTAAGGCAGTGATATTCGCTTATTTTGCTACGATATTTAATGGCCAGCCGATGTCTGTCTGACGGTTGGATTCAATTTCCAACTCAGCCGCAGTCAGTGGGTTTTTCTCTAGCCATTGCGCATCAATGTGTAACGTTAGATTGTCGCCTTCAACTGTTAGAGTCACATTTGGCTCTAGATCAGGATTGCGACGATGGCTGAGTAGAACCGCAAGACGCAACAGTCTCAATACTCGTTTGGCACTTGAGCCTGATAATGCATGCTGCTCAGGTAAAGAAGTGAGCTGTTCGCGATAGCGACGAGCCACTTCACCAATAAAGAACTTCTGTGCGCGCGTGTAACCAGGCAGATCCAAATTCTGTAGCAAGTAAGCACTATGCTCTCCGCCTTTTTTGAAATCGATAGTTAAGCCAATTTCATGCAGTTTTGCGGCGGTCTCGAGTAATATCTTGCCCTGAGGCTCTGTAATCCACTCATCGCCCCCAGCTTGCTGTAAAAGCGTGTGTGCCAGAGTAGCGACTTGTTCGCCGTATTGGTGATCGAGCTGATAGCGATTTTGTACGCTAGCGATAGTGCGGGCACGAATGTCTTCTTGACGAAGCTCTTCAACCATCTCATACACTAAGCCTTCGCGTAGTGCGCCGCCAGCCAGTGTCATAGCATCGATTTCAAGCAATTCAAAAACGGCAATCAAAATAGAGAGGCCACTAGGGAACACTAATGCACGCTCAAGTGTTAAGCCTTCAATATCGAGCTCTTCTAAATGGTCGGCCAACATGGCTTGCTTCTGTAGACGCTTGAGTTTGGAGTGAGTGATTACTTCGTCCATGCCTTGCGCCAGCATTATCTCTTGCAATGCCTGAACAGTGCCTGATGCACCAACACACACATCCCAACCAATTTCTGTATAACGTTCTAAAATCGGCTGGATGGTCTGTTTCGCTCCTTCAATTGCCGCGTCAAAGTTACGAGCATTCAATTGGCGATCTTTAAAGAAGTTTTCAAGCCAAGTCACGCAGCCCATTTTTAAGCTGGTCAGTGCTTTGGCTTCGAAACCTTCCCCGATAATCAGTTCGGTACTTGCTCCACCGATATCGACTACAAGGCGACGACCACTACCGCCAGAGGTGTGAGCGACACCTTTATAGATAGTGGCAGCTTCTTCTTCACCAGTAATCACTTCGATAGGCTGGCCTAGAATTTGGTTAGCCTTTTCTAAAAACACATCTACATTGGTCGCGGTACGTAATGTTGCAGTACCGACGATGCGAATGTTTTGTTTAGGAATGTCCTGCAAGCGTTCCGCAAATAGACTTAAGCAGTCCCATCCTCGCTGCATAGCTTCCATACTAAGAGAATTATGTTCATCTAAGCCCGCTGCTAGACGAACTTTGCGCTTAATTTTAGCCATTGTTTGAACGCTGCCATCGATGTGACGCACAACGAGCATGTGAAAACTGTTCGACCCGAGGTCGATGGCGGCATATAGCGGTGATGATCCTGCTTGACTCATAAAACGAACTCAGTTTCCTATTACGATTGTTTTGGTGCCGATTGACGCGGTTGGCGTGGACGACGTCCCTGCGGCTTACGGTTACCAGAACCAGAACCAGAACGGGTACCGCCAGTATTCGTGCGGCGCTGTTGGTTGCGTGGTGCACGCATACGAATCGGAGCTGGTAGATCTTGAATCAGTGCCGACGAATCGTACTCTGAAACTGGGATTGTATGCTCAATGTATTCTTCGATTGCTGGTAGGTTAACCGCGTACTCTTCACAAGCAAAACTGATCGAATGACCGCTCGCACCAGCGCGACCAGTACGGCCAATACGGTGAACATAATCTTCACAGTCGTCAGGAAGGTCGTAGTTGAAAACGTGCGTTACCTGAGGAATATGCAGACCACGCGCTGCAACGTCAGTTGCAACTAAGATGTCGACATCACCTTTGGTGAATTGCTCAAGAATCTTCTCACGCTTCTTCTGCGGTACATCGCCAGTAAGAAGGCCTACACGGTGTCCATCGGCAGCCAAATGTCCCCAAACCGATTCACACTTATGCTTGGTATTGGCAAAAATGATAGCGCGATCTGGCCACTCTTCTTCAATTAGTGTTTGAAGCAGCGCCATTTTGTCTTCATTCGAAGGATAGAAAAGCTCTTCCTGGATACGGTGGCCAGTTTTTTGTTCTGGTTCGACAACGACATGCTCAGGAGTATTCATGTGTTCGAATGCCAGTTCTTGAACGCGGTAAGACAGCGTTGCTGAGAACAGCATGTTCAAACGCTCTTTTGGCTCAGGCATACGACGGAACAAGAAGCGAATGTCTTTAATAAAGCCAAGATCGAACATGCGGTCGGCTTCGTCCAGAACAACAGCTTGAATGTTGTTGAGGTTAAATACGCGCTGTTTGTAGAAATCGATGATACGGCCTGTTGTTCCGATCAGAATATCTACGCCGTCTTGCAGTTTCGCAAGTTGCTTGTCGTAGCTTTCACCACCGTAAGCTAGAGCGGTTTTTAGACCTGTGCTTTCAGTTAATGATTCTGCATCATTGTAAATCTGAATAGCGAGCTCACGTGTAGGCGCCATAATAATTGCGCGTGGCTGTGTAGGCTTACGACCTTCATGTTCCGGAGTCGTCAGAAGGTGGTTGAACGTAGCAGTAAGAAACGCGAGCGTTTTACCAGTACCCGTTTGGGCCTGGCCTGCGATGTCTTGGCCGGTGAGCAGGACCGGCAACGCCAAGGCTTGGATAGGGGTACAAAATTCGAACCCTTTTTTGTCCAATCCTTCAATAACTTGGGGCTTTAAGCCCAAATCGGCGAACTTTTGCTCTGTGATATGCGTCTTTTTCATGGCTATAGAATATCAGCTAAAGCTTGCAATACGAAAGTAAATACATTCCAATAGGGCATCTAATTACTGGTTATCATCCAACCAGTTTCGAAAAACACATTGGAGTGGAAGATGAGTGATAAGATTTTGCAGCTAACTGATGACGGTTTTGAAAACGATGTAATCAACGCTGCAGGCCCGGTTCTAGTGGATTTTTGGGCAGAATGGTGTGGTCCTTGTAAAATGATCGCTCCTATTTTGGACGAAATCGCAGACGAGTACGAAGGCAAACTCACTATCGGTAAACTAAACATCGACCATAACGCAGGTACACCACCTAAGTTTGGTATTCGCGGCATTCCAACGCTATTACTATTTAAAGATGGTAACGTAGCGGCAACGAAAGTAGGTGCTCTGTCTAAAACTCAACTAAAAGAGTTCCTAGACGCAAACTTATAATCACCAAGTGATTACAGATAAAACCGTGCAAAGTTACAATGCACGGTTTTGTTTTTCTAACTCTGGACTAGAATACTAATTAGTGCTAACTTATCGCGCGTTAATTGAACAAATTTCTCTTCTTGGTCGATCCTGAGACCAAATCCATCTTAACTAGAAAACAGATCTTATTTTGACTAAACAAGAATCCACCACCATGAACCTTACCGAACTGAAGAACAGACCTGTGTCTGACCTTGTAAAACTGGGCGAAAGCTTAGGATTAGAGAACCTAGCTCGCTTAAGAAAACAAGACATCATCTTCGCGATTTTAAAAGCGCACGCGAAAGGCGGCGAAGACATCTTTGGCGATGGGGTTCTGGAAATTCTGCAAGACGGCTTTGGTTTCCTACGCAGTGCAGATAGTTCATACCTTGCGGGTCCGGACGATATCTACGTATCACCAAGTCAGATTCGTCGCTTTAACCTACGTACTGGTGACTCTATCGCTGGTAAAATTCGTCCACCAAAAGACGGTGAACGTTACTTTGCCCTTCTAAAAGTCAATACCGTTAACGACGATAAACCAGACAACGCCCGTAACAAGATCCTATTTGAAAACCTTACCCCTCTACATGCGAATGAGCGCATGGTTATGGAGCGTGGTAACGGTTCAACAGAAGACATTACAGCACGTGTTTTAGACTTGGCATCGCCAATCGGTAAAGGTCAACGTGGTCTGATTGTTGCTCCGCCTAAAGCGGGTAAAACAATGCTTCTGCAAAACATCGCGCAAAGCATCGCGTACAACCACCCAGAGTGTGAGTTGATGGTTCTTCTTATCGACGAACGTCCAGAAGAAGTAACTGAGATGCAGCGCCTAGTTAAAGGTGAAGTGGTTGCGTCGACTTTCGATGAGCCAGCATCTCGTCACGTACAAGTAGCGGAAATGGTGATCGAGAAAGCAAAACGTCTTGTTGAACATAAGAAAGACGTAGTTATCTTGCTTGACTCTATCACTCGCCTAGCTCGTGCTTACAACACCGTAGTGCCTTCATCAGGTAAAGTACTAACAGGTGGTGTGGATGCAAACGCATTACATCGTCCTAAGCGTTTCTTCGGTGCTGCACGTAACGTAGAAGAAGGCGGCAGCCTAACTATCATCGCAACGGCACTAGTAGATACTGGTTCTAAAATGGATGAAGTTATCTACGAAGAGTTCAAGGGTACAGGTAACATGGAACTGCACTTGAACCGTAAGATTGCTGAGAAGCGTGTATTCCCTGCGATTGACTTTAACCGCTCAGGTACACGTCGTGAAGAGCTACTGACGAAGACTGACGAACTACAGAAGATGTGGATTCTGCGTAAGATCGTTCACCCAATGGGCGAAATCGACGCAATGGAGTTCCTAATCGATAAGCTGGCGATGACGAAGACCAACGATGAGTTCTTCGATGCGATGCGTCGTCAATAGTCTCAGATAAGTTATTCTGCGAAAAGCCACCGTATATCGGTGGCTTTTTTATTGCTTTCTCCCGATAGAAGTATCAGAATGAAGGAAATGTTATCGGGAGGTTAACATGCAACAAGGAATGTTGTCGTCATTACTCCTGAGCTTGTCACTTATCACTCTACCTGCGACATTATCTGCCAAGGAAATGCATGAGTCTGTAGTAGAACAGTGGCTTCAGGATACTCAAATACATACTAAAGTCTCTGAACTGCTTGATTACGCTGTCAGAGATGAAGTCGACTCGCTTAAATTTGCCCTTGATAGACTTGCTTTGCCTCAACAAGAGGTGGTGCGCTTTCAATTATTGGAAAAGCTTGAAAAGCAAGATGTGATTCTCACGCCTCGAATGGCTCTGTTTGTTGAGTCCCAGATCCGTATGACCCCGACTTATCAAGTGTTAGAGCGAGGTGATGGGTATGAATTTAGTGTACCCGCTTTTAACTTTCCCGTTATTGCGAGTCGCTTGATTAAGCGTTGGAAACAAGACCAAAGTACCTTGGACTTTGTCTTACAAGCTGAACGAAGAGAGCTTAACTTAAAGCAATGGCTTACAGGGCCATCTCAACAAGCTCAAGCGCGTGAAGCGCTTTTGATTCGAGAGTTAGACAGCTTATCACCCAATGCGCTTGCTGCATTAACGGCCCAGTTAACCAAAGCAAATGTGACCAGTTGGTTACCATCGACGGCCGTGATAGTCAGGTTGGCACAAGTTAGTCAGGATGAGGAAGTGTACAACTTACTCTGGCGGATGAAAGCTGATTACAACAGCCAGTCCGAACTTGAGCGTTTAGCTGCGGTTGGAGACGTTTTTTCCATTCAGCAATTGATGAATGCCACAGTTAACCCATCACTCAAGCCAGAAGCGATTAGTCTACTTACAAAATCTAACCCTCTATCTCCGCAAGTAAAGCAGTTTCTAGTTAGAAAAATGGCGTTATCAGAAGAAGCAACCATGGTTGCTCGAGAGCTTGCTCAACAAGGGCATCAAACCTGGTTGGAAGAGTTAGTATCTTCGAACCATCAGATAAAGACTCGGCAGATTGAACAAGTATTAAAGTAATCTGGCTCACATACCCACACAAAATAGGAGGATCTTAGCGTCCTCCTATTTGTTATACTGCGGACAGTTTAATCAGCCAGCATGAAGGCCTATGAGTTTTAAGGATTTACGCGAATTTATCGACCACCTAGAACAGAAAGGTCGACTTAAACGCATCACTCACCCTGTCGATCCCGCTTATGAAATGACAGAAATCAGCGACCGCACCTTGCGTGCTGGTGGACCTGCGCTGTTGTTTGAGAACCCAATCGGCTACGACGTACCTGTTTTGACGAACCTGTTTGGTACACCAGAGCGTGTCGCAATCGGCATGGGACGTGAAGACGTTAAAGAATTAAGAGAAGTCGGTAAGCTGCTGGCTTATTTAAAAGAACCTGAGCCACCAAAAGGCTTCAAAGACGCTTTAGAAAAACTGCCTGTGTTCAAACAAGTATTGAACATGCCGGCTAAGCGTTTACGTAAAGCACCATGCCAAGACATTGTTTGGCAAGGTGATGAAGTCGACTTGGATAAAATTCCGGTAATGAGCTGCTGGGCAGAAGATGTAGCGCCGCTGCTTACTTGGGGCTTAACCGTAACCAAAGGTCCAAATAAGAAACGTCAGAACCTAGGCATTTACCGTCAGCAGAAAATTGCCAAGAACAAAATCATCATGCGTTGGTTAGCCCATCGTGGTGGTGCGCTTGATCTGCGCGATTGGATGGAAACCAACCCAGGTAAACCTTTCCCAGTTTCGGTCGCGTTTGGTGCAGACCCAGCAACCATTCTTGGCGCAGTAACACCAGTGCCAGATACGCTATCGGAATACGCATTTGCAGGTTTGCTACGTGGAAGCAAAACGGAAGTCGTGAAGTCAGTCAGCAACGATTTGGAAGTGCCAGCGAGCGCGGAAATCGTGATGGAAGGCTATATCGACCCGAACGAGTTTGCTGATGAAGGTCCTTACGGTGACCACACTGGCTACTATAACGAAAAAGAAAAGCACCACGTATTTACTATTACGCACATTACTATGCGTAAAGACCCTATTTATCACAGCACCTACACAGGTCGTCCGCCAGATGAACCAGCTGTATTGGGTGTGGCATTAAACGAAGTGTTTGTACCTATTCTGCAAAAGCAATTCCCAGAGATTGAAGACTTCTATCTACCGCCAGAAGGTTGTTCGTACCGAATGGCCGTCGTCACCATGAAGAAGCAGTACCCAGGACATGCCAAGCGCGTAATGATGGGCGTGTGGTCTTTCTTACGTCAATTCATGTATACCAAGTTTGTTATTGTGTGCGATGAATCGGTAAACGCACGAGATTGGAATGATGTCGTGAAAGCCATGTCAGAGCATATGGATCCTGTACGTGATACCTTGATGATAGATAACACGCCAATCGACTCGCTCGACTTTGCTTCACCAGTGGTTGGGCTTGGCTCCAAAATGGGCTTGGATGCGACCATTAAATGGGATGCCGAGCTGGCGACGCGAACCGAGGTCACTGAGCGAGACAGCAAAGCGATTACCGAAGCAGAACTGAATGAGTTGAAACAGCAACGCCCTGAGATTGTTGACGTCTATCTTCCAGTTACAGCAAACAACCAATTTGCTGTCGTGACTATGAAGAAAGACCAAGCTGGTCAATCCCAAGAGTTGATGGAATATCTATGGGGCTTCTTTGCTCAGTACACGGATAACAAATTCATCATTTTGTGCGACGATGACGTTAATGCACGAGATTGGAATGACATCATTTGGGCGGTGACAACTCGAATGGACCCAGATAGAGACACGATTCAAGTGCTTGGTAAGACTGAGAGTTCATCCAAATTAGGACTGGATGCGACAAACAAGTTCGAATCTGAAGTCACGCGCGAGTGGGGCACGCCTATCAAAAAAGATCCTAAACTTGTGGCTAAAGTCGATGAGATTTGGGACCAGTTAGGTATTCTATGAGTCATCAAGTCCACCTTCTACCAATGGACGTTACATTCCAAGTAAAAGAAGGGGAGACGGTGTTGGAAGCTGCGCTCAACAACAATATTCGCTTCCCACACCGTTGCCAAGTTGGCGCTTGCGCCATGTGCATGTGTAAAAAGCTAACGGGCGAGGTGAGCTATCACCTCGAACCTATGCTAACCGAAAAAGAGCAACAGCAAGGTTGGATATTCCCTTGCCAAGCCTATACAGAAAGTAATTTAGTGCTTACTTTTGACGAGTAAGTGAGAGGAACACCATGACCATCCAATGTAAAGTAAAGTCTATTCAGCCGTTAGCTTGTAATACTTACCAAATCCTTCTTCATCCAGAATCACCAGTGCCTTTTAAAGCGGGTCAGTACCTAATGGTGGTGATGGGTGAAAAAGACAAACGTCCTTTCTCTATCGCAAGCAGCCCTTGTCGTCATGAAGGTGAACTTGAACTGCACATCGGTGCGGCGGAACACAACGCTTATGCACAAGAAGTTGTCGAAGCAATGCAAGCGGCGCTTGAAACTGATGGTCAGATTGAAATTGATGCGCCACATGGCGATGCTTGGGTTCAAGAAGAAAGCGAACGCCCATTATTATTAATTGCTGGTGGTACAGGCTTCAGTTACGTTCGCTCGATTCTGGATCACTGCGTAGCGCAGAATAAAACCAATCCTATCTATTTATATTGGGGGGCGCGCGATAACTGCCAACTTTATGCTAAAGACGAACTGGTCGAGATCTCCGACAAGTTTGCCAATGTTCACTTTGTGCCAGTAGTAGAAGAAGCACCTGCAGACTGGCAAGGTAAAGTTGGTAACGTGCTACAAGCTGTAGCTGAAGATTTCGAAAGCTTAGAAAACTACGATATCTATATTGCAGGTCGTTTTGAAATGGCTGGCGCAGCACGTGAACAGTTCACTCAGAACAAGAAAGCGAAGAGCGAACGTATGTTCGCAGACGCGTACGCATTCATTTAAATACGGCTTTGAAGGCAGAAAAAGAGGGTTTTTTACCCTCTTTTTTGCTTTTTTGATGAAATAGTCATCGAACAGTCATTTTTTTCCATTTTTTTTCAAAAAAGGGTTGCGAACGGATCTGAGTTCCCTATAATGCGCATCCACCGACACGGCAGACGCGATAAGGCTTCAGCAGGGTCGGAGAGGTGAAAGCTTCTACGAAAAATAAAATTGAAAAAGTGTTTGACACTGTCAATTAAATCGCTAGAATGCACCTCCGCTTTGAGAGAAAAACTTCTCGCAAAGCAAGCTCTTTAACAATATAGACCTATCAATCTGTGTGGGCACTCGTTGATGATAATCCAAATAGTTTCTTCGGAAACAATTTAGGTTTCAATGAAACGAAGTGACCATTGAATCGAAAGATTCAGCACAGTCAATTCAAACATTACTTATGTAATGTTCAGTATTCATTGAGCCGAACAAAATCTTAAATTGAAGAGTTTGATCATGGCTCAGATTGAACGCTGGCGGCAGGCCTAACACATGCAAGTCGAGCGGAAACGAGTTATCTGAACCTTCGGGTGGCGATAACGGCGTCGAGCGGCGGACGGGTGAGTAATGCCTAGGAAATTGCCCTGATGTGGGGGATAACCATTGGAAACGATGGCTAATACCGCATGATGCCTACGGGCCAAAGAGGGGGACCTTCGGGCCTCTCGCGTCAGGATATGCCTAGGTGGGATTAGCTAGTTGGTGAGGTAAGGGCTCACCAAGGCGACGATCCCTAGCTGGTCTGAGAGGATGATCAGCCACACTGGAACTGAGACACGGTCCAGACTCCTACGGGAGGCAGCAGTGGGGAATATTGCACAATGGGCGCAAGCCTGATGCAGCCATGCCGCGTGTGTGAAGAAGGCCTTCGGGTTGTAAAGCACTTTCAGTCGTGAGGAAGGTGGTGTAGTTAATAGCTGCATCATTTGACGTTAGCGACAGAAGAAGCACCGGCTAACTCCGTGCCAGCAGCCGCGGTAATACGGAGGGTGCGAGCGTTAATCGGAATTACTGGGCGTAAAGCGCATGCAGGTGGTTTGTTAAGTCAGATGTGAAAGCCCGGGGCTCAACCTCGGAATAGCATTTGAAACTGGCAGACTAGAGTACTGTAGAGGGGGGTAGAATTTCAGGTGTAGCGGTGAAATGCGTAGAGATCTGAAGGAATACCGGTGGCGAAGGCGGCCCCCTGGACAGATACTGACACTCAGATGCGAAAGCGTGGGGAGCAAACAGGATTAGATACCCTGGTAGTCCACGCCGTAAACGATGTCTACTTGGAGGTTGTGGCCTTGAGCCGTGGCTTTCGGAGCTAACGCGTTAAGTAGACCGCCTGGGGAGTACGGTCGCAAGATTAAAACTCAAATGAATTGACGGGGGCCCGCACAAGCGGTGGAGCATGTGGTTTAATTCGATGCAACGCGAAGAACCTTACCTACTCTTGACATCCAGAGAACTTTCCAGAGATGGATTGGTGCCTTCGGGAACTCTGAGACAGGTGCTGCATGGCTGTCGTCAGCTCGTGTTGTGAAATGTTGGGTTAAGTCCCGCAACGAGCGCAACCCTTATCCTTGTTTGCCAGCGAGTAATGTCGGGAACTCCAGGGAGACTGCCGGTGATAAACCGGAGGAAGGTGGGGACGACGTCAAGTCATCATGGCCCTTACGAGTAGGGCTACACACGTGCTACAATGGCGCATACAGAGGGCGGCCAACTTGCGAAAGTGAGCGAATCCCAAAAAGTGCGTCGTAGTCCGGATTGGAGTCTGCAACTCGACTCCATGAAGTCGGAATCGCTAGTAATCGTGGATCAGAATGCCACGGTGAATACGTTCCCGGGCCTTGTACACACCGCCCGTCACACCATGGGAGTGGGCTGCAAAAGAAGTAGGTAGTTTAACCTTCGGGGGGACGCTTACCACTTTGTGGTTCATGACTGGGGTGAAGTCGTAACAAGGTAGCGCTAGGGGAACCTGGCGCTGGATCACCTCCTTATACGATGATTATTGCGATGAGTGTTCACACAGATTGATACGGTTTATGAAGTAAAGAGACGATACTGGGTCTGTAGCTCAGGTGGTTAGAGCGTTCGCCTGATAAGCGAGAGGTCGGTGGTTCGAGTCCACTCAGACCCACCAATTTCTTTCCCAAGGAATTGGCGACAGTATCGACACCTTGATGGGGCTATAGCTCAGCTGGGAGAGCGCCTGCCTTGCACGCAGGAGGTCTGCGGTTCGATCCCGCATAGCTCCACCATCTTTAAGTGTTCTTGAAAAAGAACCTTTAAAAATGGTTTTCATCAGAAAATCTAGCTCTTTAACAATTTGGAAAGCTGACAAAACAACAATTTATTGTTGTTTGTAAAGTTCTCAATGTTTGTCTTTATGACAAACACCAAAAAACACATTCAAGTGTTCTTGGGAATATCACTTTTACAGTGATTATTCGAAATTGAGTCCGGCAAAATCGAATGTCTCTCGCTCATTCAAATAATGAGAGACAACTTTGGTGATTTGAACATCAACTCGAAACTCCTTCGGGTTGTATGGTTAAGTGACTAAGCGTACACGGTGGATGCCTTGGCAGTCAGAGGCGATGAAGGACGTATTAACTTGCGATAAGCCCAGATTAGGTAGTAAAAACCATTTGAGTCTGGGATTTCCGAATGGGGAAACCCAATACCATAAGGTATTACTGTTGAGTGAATACATAGCTCAACAGGGCGAACCGGGGGAACTGAAACATCTAAGTACCCCGAGGAAAAGAAATCAACCGAGATTCCGAAAGTAGCGGCGAGCGAAATTGGACTAGCCCTTAAGCTTTACACGCGTTAGACGAACAGCCTGGAAAGGCCGACGATACAGGGTGATAGTCCCGTAGTTGACGACGTGTGTTCAGTGAAATCGAGTAGGGCGGGACACGTGATATCCTGTCTGAATATGGGGGGACCATCCTCCAAGGCTAAATACTACTGACTGACCGATAGTGAACCAGTACCGTGAGGGAAAGGCGAAAAGAACCCCTGTGAGGGGAGTGAAATAGAACCTGAAACCGTGTACGTACAAGCAGTAGGAGCAGGCTTGTCCTGTGACTGCGTACCTTTTGTATAATGGGTCAGCGACTTATATTCAGTGGCAAGGTTAACCATCTAGGGGAGCCGTAGGGAAACCGAGTCTTAACTGGGCGTTCAGTCTCTGGATATAGACCCGAAACCAGGTGATCTAGCCATGGGCAGGTTGAAGGTTGAGTAACATCAACTGGAGGACCGAACCGACTAATGTTGAAAAATTAGCGGATGACTTGTGGCTAGGGGTGAAAGGCCAATCAAACCTGGAGATAGCTGGTTCTCCCCGAAAGCTATTTAGGTAGCGCCTCGGACGAATACTACTGGGGGTAGAGCACTGTTAAGGCTAGGGGGTCATCCCGACTTACCAACCCTTTGCAAACTCCGAATACCAGTAAGTACTATCCGGGAGACACACGGCGGGTGCTAACGTCCGTCGTGGAGAGGGAAACAACCCAGACCGCCAGCTAAGGTCCCAAATTACTACTAAGTGGGAAACGATGTGGGAAGGCTCAGACAGCCAGGATGTTGGCTTAGAAGCAGCCATCATTTAAAGAAAGCGTAATAGCTCACTGGTCGAGTCGGCCTGCGCGGAAGATGTAACGGGGCTAAGTAGTAAACCGAAGCTGCGGCAATGCACTTTAGTGCATTGGGTAGGGGAGCGTTCTGTAAGCGGTTGAAGGTGTGTGGTAACGCATGCTGGACGTATCAGAAGTGCGAATGCTGACATGAGTAACGATAAAGGGGGTGAAAAACCTCCTCGCCGGAAGACCAAGGGTTCCTGTCCAACGTTAATCGGGGCAGGGTAAGTCGACCCCTAAGGCGAGGCCGAAAGGCGTAGTCGATGGGAAACGGGTTAATATTCCCGTACTTCTTACAATTGCGATGGGGGGACGGAGAAGGCTAGGTGGGCCTGGCGACGGTTGTCCAGGTTCAAGTGCGTAGGCTGAGAAATTAGGTAAATCCGGTTTCTCTTAAGGCTGAGACACGACGTCGAGCATCTACGGATGTGAAGTCATTGATGCCATGCTTCCAGGAAAAGCCTCTAAGCTTCAGATTGTAAGGAATCGTACCCCAAACCGACACAGGTGGTCGGGTAGAGAATACCAAGGCGCTTGAGAGAACTCGGGTGAAGGAACTAGGCAAAATGGTACCGTAACTTCGGGAGAAGGTACGCTCTCGACGGTGAAGTCCCTTGCGGATGGAGCTATTGAGAGTCGCAGATACCAGGTGGCTGCAACTGTTTATTAAAAACACAGCACTGTGCAAAATCGCAAGATGACGTATACGGTGTGACGCCTGCCCGGTGCCGGAAGGTTAATTGATGGGGTTAGACTTCGGTCGAAGCTCTTGATCGAAGCCCCGGTAAACGGCGGCCGTAACTATAACGGTCCTAAGGTAGCGAAATTCCTTGTCGGGTAAGTTCCGACCTGCACGAATGGCGTAATGATGGCCACGCTGTCTCCACCCGAGACTCAGTGAAATTGAAATCGCTGTGAAGATGCAGTGTACCCGCGGCTAGACGGAAAGACCCCGTGAACCTTTACTACAGCTTGGCACTGAACATTGACCCTACATGTGTAGGATAGGTGGGAGGCTTTGAAGCGCAGTCGCTAGATTGCGTGGAGCCGTCCTTGAAATACCACCCTTGTAGTGTTGATGTTCTAACGTCGACCCCTTATCGGGGTTGCGGACAGTGCCTGGTGGGTAGTTTGACTGGGGCGGTCTCCTCCCAAAGCGTAACGGAGGAGCACGAAGGTGGGCTAATCACGGTTGGACATCGTGAGGTTAGTGCAATGGCATAAGCCCGCTTGACTGCGAGAATGACAATTCGAGCAGGTGCGAAAGCAGGTCATAGTGATCCGGTGGTTCTGAATGGAAGGGCCATCGCTCAACGGATAAAAGGTACTCCGGGGATAACAGGCTGATACCGCCCAAGAGTTCATATCGACGGCGGTGTTTGGCACCTCGATGTCGGCTCATCACATCCTGGGGCTGAAGTCGGTCCCAAGGGTATGGCTGTTCGCCATTTAAAGTGGTACGCGAGCTGGGTTTAGAACGTCGTGAGACAGTTCGGTCCCTATCTGCCGTGGGCGTTGGAGAATTGAAAGGGGCTGCTCCTAGTACGAGAGGACCGGAGTGGACGAACCTCTGGTGTTCGGGTTGTGTCGCCAGACGCATTGCCCGGTAGCTAAGTTCGGGATCGATAACCGCTGAAAGCATCTAAGCGGGAAGCGAGCCTTGAGATGAGTTCTCCCTGATACTTTAAGTATCCTAAAGGGTTGTCGTAGACTACGACGTTGATAGGCAGGGTGTGTAAGCGTTGTGAGGCGTTGAGCTAACCTGTACTAATTGCCCGTGAGGCTTAACCATACAACACCCAAGGGGTTTTGATGGACTCAATGAAAGAACATTGAATGTGTAAGAACGAGAATTAAAAAACAGCTTTCCAGATTAAAGAATTTGCTTGGCGACCATAGCGTTTTGGACCCACCTGATTTCCATGCCGAACTCAGAAGTGAAACGAAATAGCGCCGATGGTAGTGTGGGGCTTCCCCATGTGAGAGTAGGACATCGCCAGGCTTTAAATATCGTTATTTGCATAGACAAGTAACAACATCACCAGTGTACTAATCTGTTGATGACAATTTGTGGAGAGATGGCTGAGTGGTTGAAAGCACCGGTCTTGAAAACCGGCATACGTTAATAGCGTATCTAGGGTTCAAATCCCTATCTCTCCGCCACTATTAAGAAGCCTCGCTAGAAATAGCGAGGCTTTTTTCATTTCCGCACATCTTTATTACTCTATCTATGCTTGCCAAAAATCAATTCCATATGCGATCTACTTTTCGACAAAGTAATATTGGGATCGGTATTGGTTGTGACGTTTTGATTTTTGCTAAGAAGTGCAGTTGCCTCTAAAGCTGTTCATCCTCATCACTGCATGCTGTCCCGATAAGGTTGTTGGAGATGCTTTGTTAAGGTGTTGAACCATCTATTGCCTTATCGTTCTCTTAAAGCACTACCATTGCTTCTCTAGCCCCTTTTACCGGATAGACCGAACAAATAAGCATACTAAAATAGCCACTGTTTCACTGATGTATCTTTTTGTTTTGCTCAGTCTAGCGATGCGTGTGCTCTATTGCCTAAATCTAGCTACGTCTTAAAACCATACATCAACAGGCTAAAGTTACGTATTCCTGCATCTTTTAAAATTGTTTTTGGATTCTGCTGGAATGACAGGATCAGAGTAGTCAAAAGAGAAGAGTGAAAGTGAAACGATAGTGAGTTGCTAGGAAGTTGGAAATTACTTGGGAACCAATGAATTTGATAAACATATTGATGTAAGGACTGAAGGGTTAATAGCAGGCAATAAAAAAGCCGACAGGTAAGCTGTCGGCTTGGTTAGGTCATCTTAAGTTAGTCATTCTGTACGAGCGTGAGAGCTTTACGAGAGACTTCGTGAGCAGCTTTGGTTAGATTTTGCTTCTCTAGTGTGTCTGCTAGGAATGCATAGTCAGAGACGTCAGAGCGAAGCTTTAAGGCGATCTCAAAGTGATCCTGGGCTTCTTGCCACTTCTCTTGACGGAAATAGAAGTGCGCTAATGCGCTATGGGCAGCGGCGTTATCCGGTTCTTTCTTCACTACTCCCTCTAAGAAGACCACGACAGGGTGGGTATCTGGCAGGTTTAGATCTGGCAGAAGTTGATAAAGCTCTGGGGCAGGTTGTTTTTTTAATGCTTCTTTTAGCACGGTAAAGGCTTCTGCATCAGCTTTTCGTGTGATGAGTTCTCGAGCAAAACAGGCAACGAGGTTTGTGTCTTGTTTCACTTTACGTGAGAGACTATTCCAATGGGAGATTAGCCCTTCGCTACCTTGTTGTTGCGCTACTTCATGGAGTAAGCCGCACTGCGCCTTTTGAATCAGCTCTGCATGTTCTTCTTCCGTGATGAGTTTTGCTTTGGTTAGTTGTGGCAAGAGGTCAATAAGAGGTTGCCACAACTTTAGCTGCATGTACGTTGTTTTCAGCAAGTTCAATACAATAGAGTTACTCGCATACTGACTTTTTAACGATTGCAAGGTATCGAAAGCGGACTCGAACTCGTTGTCGCGGATAAATTGTTTCGCTCGAGTCAGTTCTACTGCGAGATGGGCGTTCTCTTGTTGGCTCGCTAGCGCTAGATAGTGATCTCGTTTTGCTTTATCACCTTGGCCTTGTGCGGCTTCAGACGCAACCAAGTAGCAAAGCAGCGGCATATCGTGATGATTTGCCCAGCGAGTTACTTTCTTCTCAGCACCTTTCCAGTCACCTTCTAGAAGTTTAATAATGCCTTCATTGGTGTATCGGCGGGAATGGCGCATTTTGCGAACACTGAAGTAGTTCCATGTTGTAGAACTAGCATAAACTAACTTCTTAATCAGGTACTCAAGCAGAAAAAGACCTGCGAGTGCAGCGATAACGAAAACCACTAATGTCGTTACGCTCATCTCGATCGTTTTCTCGGCAATGGAGATGAGTACATAGCCTTGCTGACCAGAAAACTGGGTGCCAACAAATAGTCCTGCGCCTAGTACAACAAATAGGAAAATAAGACGAAACATTACTTATCCTCCATGCCTGTCATCGTTGTGACTTCACGACGTAGGCGTTCACGGATGACATCTGATAGTTGAGACTGACTTTGCAGTTTTGTTGGGTATTCCACTTGAATATTTTGCTGACTTAGTAGGTTAACCGTTTTGTTGAACTCTTTAACAGAATTATCGTCTTGGTTGAAGAAAGCTAATGCCCATTTGTCTGCTGTTTTTAGAGACGTGGTGTAAATTTCACCTTGCTCTTGGTACACCGCTTTTATTGCCGTTTCCAATTTGGCTTTGATGTTTTCTTTCAGGTAAAAGTGTTGCTCAGGAGAAAGCAGTGGAATGACGTTACCATCGCGCGTGCGGAAGGTAATGAAGTTTTCTGAAAAGTCCTTCAAAGAGGTCATTAAGTTATCTTGCCAGTTTGCGATATCTTCAGACACTTCAGTGTTTTCTACGGCTTCAGCTTCAGGTAGCAGTGCATTGGCGAGAGGGAGCTTGTCTACTTGCTGTTGTAGGGCAGTTAAGCGTAGTACCAATCCATCACGGTCAATTAGCGGGATCGTGCGAAGTTTGGTGATATCGTTCGCCATTGCTTTACGTAGTTTGACGAGGCTAGGGTCATTCAGTGCTGCAATGCGTTGGTCTGCACTTTCCATCAGTTGAGTCGCGCTTTCTACATCGTGCTCTAAGAACAATTTACGACCAGCTAATTTGACAAGGTAATCGGCTTCCGCTAATAGCCAGTCGTTTGGTCGACGACCTTTCACATCGGCAACGGCGAGCTGTAAGCTTTCAATGCTCTTCTGTTGCTGTCCAAGTACCACTTCCGCTTTGTGTGTCACGGTTGTTGCTTTCTCGATGGTTTCTTCTTGTACCCGGCTGAGTTCTTGCTTCATGGAAGCTTGAGTGCTTTCTAGCTGACTTTTTAGTTGGGCGATCTGCGCTTGGTAATCGGCTTGCTGTTGATGCAGCTTGTACGCGAGGCCACCGCCAAAAATAATCGATAAGATGATAGCGACCGTACCTAGTTTGACACCACGTTTACCTTGTTTTTCTTCAAACTCGACTTTGGTTGGCTCTGCTGTTTTTGGGCGCTCGGCCGCTTGTGGTTGCTCTTTTTTAAGGTCCGCATCCTGCTGCGATGTGGTTTTTTCGACTAGCGGTGCCGATGAGGTTTCTTCGGAAAGGTTTTTATCGTTATTTTTTTGGTCGTTATTTTTACTTGTCATGCCTATATCCTGTGTAGCTAGGGCTGGAGAGCCGCCAGTAATTCTTGGTTGGATGCGCTTCCCGTGCATCTCACGCGAGTGAACCCCCTTTGAATTGCGATGTCAGCGATACGCTGACTGGGGATATACAACTCTTGTTGATTAAGCCAAGTCAATTGCTCCGACGTCAATTGGCTGCACAAATAATCCAGTTGTTCACCACTGGTGACAATAATCTGGTTAATTTGTAGGTTTTTCCATAGTGAGATACAGCTTACTGGATCGAATGGGATGAATTCTCTCTTGTAAGTCTCACTATAGTGAACTTTTGCGCCACGCCTCACCAATGCATCTTTGATCAGCTCTCTTCCGCCGTTACCACGAAGGATAAGAACTTGTTGTTGTGCCACATTGTTGAGCTCTGGCAGTCGCAATAAGTGTTCACTATCACTGACTTGGGGATAGTGTACTTTCTGTTGGGTACATTTGCTTAAATAGTGTGCTGTTTTTTGACCAACGGCAAGGTAAATAGCTTGTTTCGGCCATGACATCCCGTTGCTGGCTAAGATTTGCTGTGCACATTGCACTGCATGTCGACTAACAGCGATAACAATTTGAGCTTGATGTAGATGTTTAGAGAGGTGCGTGTCCGTGAGATCGGCGACAATGTCGATCAGAGGATGGTGATATGCGGAAATGCCGTGCCTTTCGAGCAGAGAGCAAAGCGCGCTGCCTTGCTCTCCCGGCCGAGTGACCAACACTGCCATGGTTATTCGTGATCTGCGTACAGCTTAGTTAGGATTTCACGAGCGCCGTTATCTAGCAGCTCATTGGCTAGCTGCACTCCTAATGCTTCGCCATCTTTACGATGGCCACGAATTTCACCACGAACAATTTCGCTGCCATCTGGTTCGCCAACTAATGCGCGTAGCCAAATGTTGTCGCCGTCTAGTAGGGCATAGCTGCCGATAGGTACCTGACAGCCGCCTTCTAGGGTCAGATTCATTGCGCGCTCACACAAAACGCGGTCTACGGTGTCTTGGTGGTTAAGTGGCTCAAGCAGTTTAAGCAGTCTTTCATCGTCAAGGCGGCACTCAATACCGACAGCACCTTGGCCTACCGCTGGTAGTGATTGCTCTGGTTCGATAAAGCTACGAATGCGCTCTTCAAGCTTCAATCGTTTAAGGCCAGCCGCAGCAAGAATGATTGCATCATACTCACCCGCATCTAACTTACCAAGGCGAGTGCCCACATTACCGCGAAGCTCTTTGATGATGATGTCCGGACGATATTCTTTCAGTTGGCATTGACGGCGCAAACTGCAAGTACCAACCACGGCACCTTGAGGGAGCTCATCAATGTGGCTATAGGTATTAGAGACGAAGGCATCACGAGGATCTTCACGCTCACAAATGGTCACGAGGCCAAGGCCTTCTGGGAAATCGACGGGTACGTCTTTCATTGAGTGAACGGCGAGGTCTGCACGTCCTTCTAGCATCGCGATTTCAAGCTCTTTTACGAACAAGCCTTTGCCGCCAACTTTTGCTAGTGGTGTATCTAAAATCACGTCACCTTTGGTCACCATGGTTACTAACTCGACTTCCAAGCCTGGGTGAGCGGCTTGAAGGGCGTCTTTAACAAAGTAAGCTTGCCATAAAGCAAGAGGGCTTTTTCGAGTTGCAATGCGAATCGGTGTGGATTGTGTCATGATCTTCTCAATGCTGTTTGGATTTGGGTTTATCCTACCATTCTCATCAAGAAATGCTTACTGTTAGTTCGTTATCTCTGAAGGCTATGAATGGAATTACATGACGTTATGAAAATAGTGTGACTGGATTCTCAATTAGACTAAGGACTATTATTAGTAATAGGTAATAAGAGCGACACTACCGCGCGATTAATTTTGTGACTAAAGTATGGTTTTGTATCCGGAGTGATACACGGGCGTGAAGCTTTACCCGCACCAATAAAAGTGTTAAATTGATCACGTTTTTAAGCCGTTTTGGTTTAAAACGTCAGCAGATTTTCGTGATTGTTCAACCAAGGAATTCCCCTTGCAGGCTTACACCCAAAAAATCATCCAGCGACTAGATAATTTGAATCAGCAGCGAGTTGATCGCGCGTTGGCGCTTATGGATTCGCAAAGCCAGCAAGTCTTCCACTTGATTCCTGCCTTGTTGAACTACAACCATCCTGTAATTCCTGGCTATTATGATGCCGATGTCCCGTTTGGTGTGCATGGGCTTGAACTAAATAGCATTCAGCAACAATTCATAGATGATATTCAACTTGCCATTGGTCAGCCGCTCAAGACGGTAGAAAAGCCCGCTATATTGGGTTTGTACACCATGGGCAGTACCTCCTCGATTGGTCAAAGTACTTCCAGTGATTTGGATATTTGGGTGTGTATTTCACCAGAGATGGATTGTGACGAACGCGAGTTATTGACCAATAAATGCCTACTCATCACGGATTGGGCACAAAGCAAAGGCGTGGAAGCGAACTTTTTCTTAATGGATAAAGAGCGCTTTAGAAGCAATCATTCTGAGGAGATGACAGGTGATAACTGTGGTTCATCTCAGCACTTACTTTTGCTAGATGAATTCTATCGTAGTGCGGTGCGTATTGCCGGACAGCGTTTGTTATGGCAAATCGTGCCGCCAGAAATGGAAGAGTGTTACGACGAGTACGTTTCTCAACTGTGCAGTGATGGTTACATCGACTGTAGTGAATGGATCGACTTTGGTAAATTGAACTGCATTCCTGCTGAAGAATACTTCGGCTCGAACTTGTGGCAGTTATACAAAAGCATCGACTCTCCCTACAAATCGGTATTAAAAGCCATCTTGCTAGAAGCTTACTCGTGGGAATACCCGCATACTCAATTGTTAAGTATCGACACTAAGCGTCGTTTCTTTGCCCATGAGCCTGACCTCTATGGCATGGATGCGTACTACTTAATGTTGGAAAAAGTAACCCGTTACTTAGAGCGAATTCAAGACGATACACGTTTGGATTTGGTGCGTCGCTGTTTCTATCTCAAAACCCATGAAAAACTATCTCGTGAGCCGAATATTGGCTCAGTAGCTTGGCGTCGTGAAGCACTGAGCGATATGATTGCAAAATGGAATTGGGATGCCAGTGTCGTTGCAGAGCTCGATGACCGCCGTAATTGGAAGGTTGAACAAGTAAAGGTGGTACATCATGCATTGCTGGATGCGTTGATGCAAAGCTACCGTAACTTGATTCAATTTGCGCGTCGTAACGACATCACTTCTGCTATCAGTCCGCAAGACATCAGTATTTTGGCCCGTAAACTCTACGCTGCTTTTGAAGTATTGCCGGGCAAAGTAACGTTACTAAACCCACAGATTTCACCTGATCTGCACGAGCCTGACTTGAGCTTTATCGAAGTGAAAAAAGGGGGAGTGAACAAGTCTGGTTGGTACCTCTATAAACAACCGCTTATTGCGCACCGCATTTTGGGGCAACCATATCTAGAGCATCATGAATACTTGAGTAAGTTGGTTGCTTGGGCATTCTTCAATGGCTTGATCACCGAATCGACTCGTTTACATGCCGTGGTACGTGAAGCGCAGCTAGATATTGATAAGTTTTACCAAATGGTGAGTGACTTACGAAATACTTTTGCGTTGCGTAAGCGTCGTCCATCTATGCAGGCGCTAGCGAGTCCTTGTGAAATAAGCCAGCTTGCGATGTTCATCAACTTCGAAAATGATCCGACGTCTGAACTTTCTGGTCGTTCGCTGAAAGTGGATGTTAAGAACACCGATATTTTTAGCTTTGGTCCAGAACATAAAAATTTAGTCGGCAGTGTTGACCTTGTTTACCGTAACTCTTGGCATGAAGTGCGTACGCTGCATTTCAAAGGGGAAACGGCGATGCTGGATGCACTGAAAACCATTTTGGGCAAAATGCACCAAGATGCGTTGCCACCAGAATCAGTGGATGTGTTCTGCTATGCGAAGAACATGCGTGGTGTGATGCGTAATATGGTTTACCAGCTTTTAGCTGAATGTATCGACTTACGCTTGAAACCAGTAGAGCAAGAGAAACGCCGCCGCTTTAAAGCGATGCGTCTTGGTAACCAGACTTATGGGTTGTTCTTTGAACGTCGTGGTGTGTCGGTGCAGAAGCTAGAAAATTCCATCGATTTCTACCGCAGCATTTCTACTAACAAACTCAAAGGCTCGCCGCTGTTAATGCTCGATCGTGAGCAAGAATATCAAATGCCGGAAGCGGTGGATGGGTTTGCCAGTGAAGGTCTGGTGCAGTTCTTCTTTGAAGATAACGAAGATGGCTTCAATATTTATGTGTTGGATGAGTCAAATCAAGTGGAAGTGTATCACCAATTTAGCGGCTCTAAAGATGAAATGATTTCGTCTGTAAACAGCTTCTACACGTCGGTAAAAGACGATAGTCGCGTCGCGTCTAAGTTTATTAACTTTAACCTGCCTCAGTACTATCAAATTATTCACCCTGAAGAGGGGAATGCGTATATCATTCCTTACCGTAATGACGGTTGTTCACCGAGTCGCCCGACCAAAACTGTGAACGCGTAATTAAACCCGTATCAATAAACAAAAAGAGCACTTCGGTGCTCTTTTTGTTTTGGTGACGATTGACCAGAATTATGCCCAATCAATGGCTTCGCCCGCGTGCTTTTCACATTCTTGCTTCACCATTTCAAATAGCTCCATACCCGTTTTTGAGCAGGTCCATTTACCTTCAATAAGTTTGAAGTGGAAACCACCAGATTTGGACGCTAGCCAGATCTCATGCATCGGCTCTTGGCGATTAATGATGATTTGGCTGCGGTCTTCAAATTCCAATGTCATTACGTTGCCAGTGACTTCGTAATCAATGTCTGCGCCTGAATCATCGATGGATTCTTCGATGATTTGCATCTGCGCATCCACCAGTTGATGAAATTCAGTATCGTTCATCCGTCTATCCTATTGCTTTTCCTGAGTGTGGTGCGATTATAGGGGGCATTGATTCAATAATCACGATATGCGAAATGAAAAAATTAGTTACTGTGTTGTTTGTGATGGTTGCCGCGACCTTAGCGGGGTGTGGTCAGTCTGGCTCACTATACATTCCAGATGACACTCAACAGAATGAGCAATCACAATAAATAACCGCACCTTAGGGTGAAATTAGGGTTCAGCAGTCGAATAAAATAAGGGAAGCGAATTTTGGATTACTTCAACTATCAGGATGATGGCCAGCTTTGGGCCGAAGACGTCCCACTTCAAGCTCTTGCAGAGCAATATGGCACTCCTCTTTACGTATATTCTCGAGCCACGCTAGAGCGCCATTGGAAGGCGTTTGATAGTGCTGTGGGTCAGCATCCTCACCTGGTTTGCTACGCGGTGAAAGCCAACTCAAACTTAGGCGTATTGAACACGCTAGCGCGTTTGGGATCGGGTTTTGACATCGTGTCGGGTGGTGAACTTGAGCGTGTGATTGCCGCAGGCGGTGATCCGAAAAAAGTCGTTTTCTCTGGTGTTGGTAAAACATCGGCAGAGATGAAGCGCGCTCTTGAGCTAGGTATCAAATGTTTCAACGTTGAATCTGAGCCAGAGCTAGAACGTTTGAACAAGGTTGCGGGTGAGCTTGGTGTGATTGCGCCAATTTCTCTTCGTATCAATCCAGATGTCGACGCGAAAACACACCCTTACATTTCGACTGGTCTTCGCGACAATAAATTCGGCATTGCGTTTGATCGTGCGCCAGATGTTTATAAATTCGCGCAAAGCCTGCCTAACTTGAATGTGCAAGGTATCGACTGCCACATTGGTTCTCAGCTGACCAATATAGACCCATTTATCGACGCGACAGACCGTTTATTAGCTCTGATTGATGATTTAAAAGCGCAAGGCATTAACATTCGCCATCTTGATGTCGGTGGCGGTTTGGGTGTGGTCTATCGTGATGAATTACCACCTCAGCCTTCTGATTACGCCAAAGCGTTACTAGGCCGTCTTGAAAATCACCAAGACTTGGAGCTGATCTTTGAGCCAGGCCGTGCAATTGCTGCGAACGCAGGTATCTTGCTAACGCGTGTTGAGTTTTTAAAACATACTGAGCATAAAAACTTTGCGATTATCGACGCTGCAATGAACGACTTGATGCGTCCTGCGCTATACCAAGCATGGCAAGATATTGTGCCAGTTTCACCGCGAAAGGGTGAAGCTCAGACTTACGACTTGGTTGGTCCTATTTGTGAAACCGGCGACTTCTTGGGTAAAGATCGCGCACTCGTTTTGCAAGAAGGTGATCTACTCGCGGTTCGTTCAGCAGGTGCCTATGGTTTTGTGATGTCTTCGAACTACAATACTCGTACCCGAGCGGCAGAAGTGATGGTGGACGGTAAACAAAGCCACTTAGTTCGCCAGCGTGAGGAGCTGACCAGTTTGTGGCAGCTGGAACAGATTCTACCGGAGTAACACACAACAAATGCATTTCCACTTTTCCAAAATGCACGGTTTGGGCAACGACTTCATGGTCGTCGACTGTATTACCCAGAACGTGTTTTTCTCGCAAGACCTGATCCGCCGCTTGGCGGATCGTCATACTGGCGTTGGTTTTGACCAATTGCTTGTGGTAGAGGCCCCTTACGACCCTGAAACCGACTTCCATTATCGGATTTTTAATGCCGATGGTAGTGAAGTTGAACAGTGTGGTAACGGTGCACGCTGTTTTGCCCGCTTTGTTCGCTTGAAGGGGCTGACCAATAAATACAGCATCAGCGTAAGCACCAAGAAAGGAAAGATGATTCTCAACATCGAAGATGATGGGGAAGTGACGGTCAACATGGGCGTGCCAGAGTTTGAACCGAACAAAATTCCTTTCAAAGCGAAGCAAAAAGAGAAAACTTACATCATGCGCGCTGGTGAAAAAACGCTGTTCTGTGGCGCGGTAAGCATGGGTAACCCGCATGTGGTGACGGTGGTCGATGACGTGGATACTGCTGATGTCGATACATTAGGCCCGCTGCTTGAGTCGCACGAGCGTTTCCCAGAGCGCGTCAACGCTGGCTTTATGCAGGTGGTGAGTCGTGACCATATTCGTCTTCGAGTTTACGAGCGAGGCGCAGGTGAAACACAAGCTTGTGGTAGCGGCGCTTGCGCGGCGGTAGCGGTTGGGATTCTGCAGGGCTTGTTGGATGAAAACGTTAAGGTTTCTCTACCAGGTGGTGAACTGCGAATTGCGTGGCAAGGTCCGGGTAAGCCGTTGTTTATGACCGGACCTACAACGCATGTATTTGATGGTCAATTGTCTTGCTAGTAGAAGAAAAAGGAAACGGTTTGTCTCAAGTAGAAGCAGATGCCTTAACGGCTGAAGTGGTGGCCGAGTACCTCAAAGATCATCCCGATTTTTTTGTGCAGCGTCCAGAGCTTGTGGATCGTTTATCTTTCCCACACTCAGACTTAGGCGCGGTATCTTTGGTACACATCCAAATGAATCGCCAACGTCAGCGCATTGAAGAGTTAGAGGAAGAGATCACTACACTAATGTCGCTTGCGGCGAACAATGATCGCACCTTTTACGAATTTATGGATTTGCAGGGGCAGATTCTAAAGTGTGGTGACTTTAAACAAGTCATTCACTCTATCGAAGAGAAAGCCAAAGCATTGGGCTTACGTGCGTTTGTTCGATTGTTTAGTCAATGCGACGCATCGATTCAATTGAGTAAGGAAAGTTATCAACGCTTTGCGACCACTCACTTAAATGGCAAAGATGCGTACTTAGGACGTCTTCGCAAAGTGGATCGTGAAGCTTTGTTTGGCAACATGGAAGTGCCGGAAATGGGGTCCTATGTGGTACTACCGCTCGTGAAACAGCAAACACTGGGCGTGCTTGCTTTTTCTAGTGAAGATGGCGGCCATTTTCAGCCAGATATGGATACCTTGTTTTTGCGTCACCTATCATTAGTAGTGGCACATCTCGCTCAAACACTGGTATGGCAAAGTTACGATGACGACAACTCCCAACACTCCTCTGCCAAATAATCTGCAAAAGCCTCTTGAGCGCTTCTATGAATTCTTACGAAGCGAAAAGGGGCTTAGCCTACATACTCAGCGCAATTACAAACAGCAGCTAGAAACAATGGCGCAGCACCTAGCTGAAATGGGGCTCAAAGATTGGTCTCAAGTGGATGCTGGTTGGGTGCGCCAATTAGCAGGTAAGGGCATGCGAGAAGGCATGAAAGCCAGCAGTTTGGCAACGCGCCTCTCATCGCTGCGTAGCTTTTTCGATTTCCTTATTCTGCGTGGCGAGATGTCGGCTAACCCAGCCAAAGGGGTTTCAGCACCTCGCAAAAAACGCCCGTTGCCCAAAAACCTCGATGTTGACGAAGTGAGCCAATTACTTGAAGTCAACGAGGACGACCCGTTGGCTGTGCGCGATCGCGCCATGATGGAGCTGATGTATGGCGCCGGCTTACGTTTGGCTGAACTGGTGGGTGTGGATGTACGTGACGTACAACTGCGTAGTGGTGAGCTTCGTGTTATTGGTAAAGGCGATAAAGAACGTAAAGTGCCGTTCTCTGGGATGGCAACCGAGTGGGTTGGGAAGTGGCTACGCGTTCGTGGTGATTTAGCCGCTCCAGGTGAGCCCGCCTTGTTTGTATCTAAGCTCGGAACGCGTATTTCGCATCGTAGCGTGCAAAAGCGCATGGCTGAATGGGGGCAGAAACAGTCTGTCGCAAGCCATATTAGTCCGCATAAATTGCGTCACTCATTTGCGACACATATGCTCGAATCAAGCAATAACTTACGTGCGGTGCAGGAGCTTTTAGGGCACGAGAACATTTCGACGACCCAAATCTACACGCACTTGGATTTCCAACATTTGGCGCAAGCCTACGACCAAGCCCACCCACGCGCACGCAAAAAGAACGGGGAGTGAGCCGAAGTATGAAATTTTATCGCCGTATCGAGCCTATTAAGGCAATGACCTTTGACCTAGATGATACCCTCTATGACAACTATCCTGTGATCGTTCGCATGGAGCGTGAGTTGCTATCTTGGCTCAAGCACCATCATCCAGCGGTTGCTCATATGAACAAAGCGGATTGGTTTGCTCTCAAACAGCGAGTTGTGCAGCAACAACCCGAGCTGAAGAGCGATGTCACTTTATGGCGTTTAGTGCAACTTCAGCAAGCCTTCTCCCAAGTAGGCTACGACGAAGACGCAGCACATGCCGCCGCGAAAGCCGCAGTAGACGTTGCGTTGGACTGGCGTAACCGTTTTGAAGTGCCGCAGCAAAGCCTCGATGTACTGGAGGAACTCGCGCAGCACATCCCGTTGGTGGCAATCACCAACGGTAATGTGGATTTAGACCGCATCGGTCTTACGCCTTATTTCCAACAGGTACTTAAAGCAGGACCAGATGGATTGGCGAAACCCGCAACCGATATGTTTACTAAAGCGAAGCGATTCTTGGATATTCCTGCGGAGAATATTCTGCATGTCGGTGATCATCTAACCACGGATGTGCATGGTGCAAAGTTGGCTGGTTTTGCAGCCTGTTGGTTTAATGATATGAATAAAAATGTCATTAACCATTCAAAAACACGTACTTTACCTGATATTGAAATCAATAGTTTGCAGCCGTTACTCACACTTTTTTAATTGCTTTCGCATTAATCCATTCTAATCTCATTTTGTGTCTAGAAAAGCAGCTCAAAGCCACGTAAATTATTCTCTATTAAATAAAAATAGTAACGCCACACGTCGTGGTGAAGATAGTGTTACGGCAGTGGTAGGTCCATGCGAGCTTTTTCAAAACTGGTTCACGATGTCAGTCAACTGAATGACTTTTTAGTCACTTTTCCGACTTCCTCAGATAAACAATATTTAGTACAAATATTGTCGACGCAATCGCGCGAATTTACGACCACACTTGCAGACGCCGTTTTGTCGTCGCTGCCGAATGCTCATGTTATGGGGCATAGTACGCGTAATGTAATTCTGGAAGGGGAGATATTTACTTCTGGTTGCCTAGTGAGTGTGATTGAATTTGAGCAAACCACGCTGACTTCTGCGGTACAAACATACTCTTACTCCCCTGACATTGATGGCGGGGAGCTCAAGCGCTCTCTTCTAATGCAGCATAATTCACAGGTGATCCTCAGCTTTGCTGTGCAAATTGAACGACGTGACTATCCCTTGTTTCAAACCTTCGCCAGTGAAGAAGTAGTGATTTCTGGAGGGTTGGCGCAGAGTATTGACGATGGCTGCTGGGTGCTATATCAAAACCGAGTTTACGATAACGCTGTGGTTGCCGTAGCTTTGCACAGTGATACTTTGAAGCTATGGACTAATGCGTATTCGGAATGGAACCCGATTGGCATGCCACACAAAGTCACTCATGCAAAAGGAACGCGCTTGTATTGTTTAGGTGAGAAGAAAGCGCTGGAAGTATACAAGCGTTACTTGGCGGATGGCCATGACGTGACGCTGAGTCAACTGCTCAGCTTTCCTTTGTATCGAGAAAGCTTAGGGCGAAAGGAAGTTTGTACGGTAACGGAGCTACACGCTGATGGCAGTATGAGCTTCGACAGGCCCTGGTGTCTTGGTGACGAAGTGCAATTTTGCTATAACCATCCCTCGTTAACGCTCGAGCAAGTGCGGCATGGTGTGGTTGAGTTAGCCATGCACCAACCTGAAGTCGTGATGATTTTTAACTGCGCGTCACGGTTAGACTTTATTGACAGCAGCGACGAAGTCCAAGCCTTTAAAGATATTGCGACGACGTTTGGTAGTTACTGTATGGGGGAACTGCATGGTGGTATTGGTCAGCCCGAAATTCTTCATCACAGCCTGACGTATTTAGCGATGCGAGAGGGAGACGAAGTGCAAACATTGAACTTGCCTAAGTCGCCCGTTAGCTCCTCTATTTCACCGTTGTTTAGCTTGATTCGAAATGCGATCGGCGATCTCAACCATATGAACGCGCATATGGGATATCAACTCGATCGCCAAACGCGCAAGTTACAAGAAAGCTATCGACGCGACAGTCGCACGGGGTTACAAAACCGGGTCGCATTGCAAGAGCGGCTGAGTAACATCGATTTGGATGAGCATTTGTTGACTCTAAAGCTACTTAACTTTAGTCATATTAACGAAAAATACGGCTACCGAGTGGGAGATCAATTACTCAAAGATCTCTCAATGCACTTTACGAATCGACTACGAAAGCGTTTCGGCATGCCAACGGCTTTGCAGCTTTATAGTATTGGGGTTGGTGAATGGGCGTTCATATTTAAAGCTGATCAAAGCAGCGAGACCATCAAACAGCACTTTACGCGTTTTGCTGACGCGGTAGAACAAACTAATTTTGAGCCAATTGGCCTACGTGAAATAGATTATCTTTCTATCTCGCTATGCGGCGGCTTAGTGAGTCGCCGAGATTTTCCATCCGCTTCAGTGGATGAGCTCTTACTCAAAGGCATCGAAGCGAGACGCTCCGGTGTACGCAGTAATACTCATATCTGTAATGCGAAAGATATTGAAGTCAGTGAGGATGTGCGTAAAGAGCAACTTGGATGGCTAAGTTGCGTCAGTAGAGCCATTCTCAAACAGAACATCATCACTTATAGCCAACCCATTGTGCATGCTGGTAGCCACAAATTGGCAAGCCAAGAATGTTTGGTTCGTATTCTGGAAGCCGATGGAACGGTGATTGCGCCAAGGCGTTTTCTGCCAATTATCTCTGATACGCATCTTTACACTCGACTAAGTCGGCACATGATTCATTCTACGTTGCATTATATGCGAGATAAGCAAGGTGACTTTTCTATAAACTTATCGCCGCAAGATTTGCTCAGTGATAAAACTTTAATGCTTTTAGAGCATGAAATTAGCCAGCTAAATGACCCAAGGCGAATTGGTTTAGAAGTGCTGGAATCTGAGCAGATCAAAGACTACGGCCGAATGATAGAAGTGTGCAGTCATTTTAGAAGCTTAGGGGCGCGTATCATTGTTGATGACTTTGGGTCCGGTTATTCGAATATCGATGAAATCCTAAAGTTGGAGCCAGAAGTCATAAAGCTCGATGGCAGCTTGATTCGTGATATTGATAAAGACTTAAAACAGCGCAAGATCGCTTCCCAGTTGGTGCGTTTGTGCCAGGTGTTTAACGCGGAGACGGTGGCGGAGTTCGTCCACAATCAGGAGGTGTGTACCATTGCACAAGACATGGGGGTGGATTATTTGCAGGGTTACTATCTTGGCGAGCCGACTCGACTGTTTTAATGATGTTTCACGTGAAACTTCTTGTCGTAAAAAACGCAGCGTAGGCTGCGTTTTTTGTTTGGTTCTTCTACTGAGCTTAATGGTTAACGCTTAAGAGCGTGTCCACTCTTTTCAGCTTGGAACAGAGCGAGGTAATGGGCAAAAAAGCGCTGCATTTGTTGTTGGTTGTTTTGTTCTCCAAGTTGCCCGAGCAAATGTGCAGCGACTTCAAACGTACACAAATTACCTTGTTGTTGGTTGCGTCGCAGCTGATATTGTGAGTCCGCCGACGCAGACAATCCCATAGTAGGGATACCTTCTAACCAACGGCTCTTATTGATCATCTTGCGCGCCTCTTGCCAGGTGGCATCTAAAATAATAAACAGCGGAGTTTTGGTTTGTTGCTGGCTTTGGAGTACCACATGTTCGAGTGTGATACTTTCTTCACAGGGGAAGAGCAACACCGGATACCGCGACGGATCAGCTAATAGAGTGAGCAATTCTGCTGGTGGCTGTTTGCGATCCCAGATTACTCGCTCAATGTTGAGTTGGCACTGCTCTAGTAGCTGGCCGGTATTAGTATCACGCTTCAGTTCATTCGGATGCATTAACAGCAGGATGTTGTGCTCACTGTTAAGTTTCGGCATTAGCGAGCACATACAATTGAATTGAAAACCGCAGGTTGGACACGGTTGTGACATTACAGACGAACTCCTTCGCGCACCGGGCTTATCCCATCAGAGAACAGACGCACACCACTGACTTGGTTCGGCGTTGCCGTTGGCGCCATGCTTGGGTTGAGTGGGTAGCTAACCCCAGTGTATTGCATCACGTGTTGAGCCGCTTTAGCTCCGCCACCGCTGACATTAAAAATCAGATCTCGCCAACCATGAGAGGTTTGTTGGCCGAGCATAATCGGGCTTTGCACTAGTGTAATGCGGCTATTAAAGCGCCATTCCTTTTCGTGATGTTCAAATATTAGCAATGTACAGCCACCGGAACCACACCAATCCAACTGTACCAATAGCTCTTCGTTACCATCGCTGTTGAGGTCGTAAGTTAGCCAACGGTATTGGTTATTGTTGGGGTTGGTTTGATGGATAAAGAAGTAGTTACGCACCGCGGCATCTACTTTTGAATCAAACTCTGCACTAGAAGGGACGTCAGCACTACCGATGGGGTTGTTGGTGCGTTTTTCGGCTGGTTGCATGATGCCTTCATCACGAACGGTGGCAGGATAAAGGACTAAACCACCATCGGCGATTGGGTAGACCAAGTTACCGACTTTTTCTTTGGTCGCTTTGAGCTGATTGCCTTCTCGAGTAAACAGTCGCTCTGACATTAGCCTTTGCTGTTGATGATGCGTCATGACAACTTGAACCTGAGACGGACTTAACTGTTGCCAGTAACCACGCTCGATTAATGGTGCTTGTCCATTGGCGTAACGGTATTTTGTTGTGGCGCTGTGGTCTGGGTTTAAGGTCATTTGTACTTCAAAGCCTTGTGATTGGGTTGAGGTCGCGACATAGGTATTAGCCCAGCCAAGCGTTGCATCGACGTTTGCAGCCATACCACAACCTTGATACGTCTCGCCATCATGTTTTAGTGTTGCTTTCCAGCCATACAAAGAATCGCTCATTGTGTCTGAGCAGAGGTTTTCTGTTAAGCGAAGCTCACCACCTTGCAGTTGATAAGTGCGCTGGCGAGGTTGAAGCTGACTGCTGTTAATCGCTAATTTTGTGGTTTGTTTGCCGATTTGCTGGAATGTTAGTCCATTAGCCTCAAAGCTTGCCGACCAAGAAGGCTCATTACCAAACACGCGAGTTGGTTTGTTTGGTTGCTGACAACGGTTTGGGTTTTCCGTTGTGAGGAAGTTCACTTGTTCCACGACAAAGTTAGCATCGAAATCAGCAGAAAACCCATCGATGCCCGGTGGGTTGAGGTGGCCGATAACCTCGCCATACATAGTCTGGTAAGGCTCGTTATTTAACTGAATTGCTCGTTGCATTTGCTGTGGTGATAGTTGCAACCAATATTGCTTGTCGCTGCCACAAGGCATGATGTATTGGCTCTCGTGACCGACGATCACTTTTCCGCGCAGCATAAAAGTTTGAGGTTGAATGGTTTCAGGCTTATCTAAGGTTGCTGGTGGAGAGGTTGGGTCAGCAGCACCAGATTGTGGCGGCTGTGAACTACATGCTTGCAGAACCAGCAGGGTGGCAAGCGCCACTGGGTTTTTCAAAGCCTTCATGTTATATCTTCCTCATTATTGTTACTCAATCGGCATCGGATGGCATTATGGCATATTGGTTATTTAAAACTGAACCAGATACCTTTTCTATTGACACGCTTCGAACCCAAAAGGTTTCATGTTGGGAGGGAGTTCGTAATTATCAGGCGCGCAATATGATGCGTGACCAAGTGAAGGTGGGCGATTTAGTCCTGATTTACCACTCTTCCTGTAAACATGTTGGCGTGGCAGGTATTGCTAAAGTTGTGAGAGAAGCCTATCCCGATCATTTCCAATTCGATCCCGAAAGCGATTATTACGATCCAAAGTCAGACCCAGACAACCCGCGTTGGATTATGGTGGATGTCGAGTTTGTACGTAAAACGGCGCGAGTGATTCCGTTGTCGGTGATGAAAGCGATGCCAGAACTTGAGAACATGCCGTTGGTGAAACGTGGAAATCGCTTGTCGATTATGCCCGTGACAGAAGAAGAATGGGACGCGATTCTTGGCAAAGAGAAGCTGCCAAGTCAGCGATAAAAGAAAAGGGCTGCGAATGTGCAGCCCTTCATTATTTGGAGTATCGAAGCTTACAGCAAGTGTTCTTGTAGGTAGTGTGCAACCGCATCTTCCGCATTGCTGCCAATCACTTCATTATTTGGTAGAGCTTTCATCACTTTTTCGTGTGATGTACCCATAACTAGCCCTTTACCTGCCATCGACAGCATTTCTACGTCATTCATGCCATCACCAAATGCTACGCAGTTTTCTAACGTGAGGTCGAGTTTTTTCGCTACCGCTTCAAGAGCATGACCTTTAGACACGCCAGCGCTCATTACTTCCAAACACCAAGGCGTTGAAAATGCGATGTTCAGCTTATCACCAAACTGCTCACGTAGTTTGTTTTCAAATACGACCAAACGTTCGTGGTCTTCTCCTGGATGAGTAAAGAAAACTTTCGCAATACCGTCAGTTGGGGCTTGGTCTTCATCAAATAAGACGTAAGTGAATTCATCGTGGAAGTCACGTAACGTTTCATCATCCTTGTTCATCAACCAGCTATCATTTTGATACATGTGAATAAGTATTTCTTGATCATGTTTGATCGTGTCGATCACGCCTTGTACCAGTTCCGCAGGGACATTCTCGCTGTACATTAGCTGATCTTCCTGGTCATGCACTCGGGCACCATTCGACGTGATCATATAAGCTGGAATGCCAACTTGGCGACGGATGCTCGCAACGTCTACGTGGTGACGGCCGGTTGCAAAGACAAAGGTATAACCCTTTTCATGCAGCGCTTTTAGCGTCTCTTTTGAGTAAGCACTGAGCTGATG
Source organism: Vibrio sp. SCSIO 43097 (assembly GCF_023650755.1). Taxonomy (NCBI): domain Bacteria; kingdom Pseudomonadati; phylum Pseudomonadota; class Gammaproteobacteria; order Vibrionales; family Vibrionaceae; genus Vibrio; species Vibrio sp. SCSIO 43097. Next base: position 118,497 of record NZ_CP071840.1, read on the forward strand.
GTTTGGTGCGAGTAACGTGCCATCCAGATCAGAGGCAACGATTTTGGTGATCTCTTTGCAAGGTAGCGATGTGCTCATGAAGTCCTCGTAAACGGTTTGGATAGTGTGGAACAGGTGAATTGCAAACGGAGTACAGCAGACTGACTAGATCGTACTGCTCCGAATGCGGGGGAACTTGGGCCCGTAGCACTATGCGGTTAAACACTGTGTCAAAGTAGCCAAGTTCAAGCAGTGTACGCCAAAATGAGGATGAAAAAGAGGGTAAATCGATGTGTAGACATTTCCTCTTTAATCTTAGTCGTGAAATGGTCGCCTAGAGTTCTTATTGTGCTTGTTCGTTTGATGGCGATTTAGGGTCATTCATAAAGCGGAAAATCGCATCGAGCGCTTGATTACGATACTTGTCGGTCTCGAATAAGATTTCATGCTGTGCGCCTTCGATGGAAAGCAGCTCCGCGTGCGGGTTGGTTTTCCGCAATTTATCAATAAAACGCTTTTGCGCGAGGTTGCTAACAATCCGATCGTTTCCGGCTTGGATTAGGATTACTGGTATTTTGACTTGGCGAGTTAATAAAAAGCACTGCTTAGCGGCCATGAGCCCTTGCCAAACCCAGCGAGTGCTTGGCCCACCGACTTGCAGTTCCGGTTTTTCCGTATATAGGTTTCGGAACCATTGGTAGCGGCCGTAACTTTGGCTAAGTGGGTTATCTTCAAAGGGCTTAGGGAAGTAGGCCTGATGTCCTGGTGCATAGCGTGGCAAAGTCGATACCGCTGACATAATTTGTGTGACCGGAATCGCTATTGGTGAGAGGTACCATGGCAGGTTAATGCCAAACATGGGCGCACTTAGAATCAAACCAGTAAAAGGGTGTTCTGGGTGAGTTTGCAGGTAACGTGTGGCGATCGCGCCGCCCATAGAGTGCGCGATGATGAAGCATTGTTGATATTCGCTAAGGTCGTGTTTTTTTACGACGATGTCCATATCATCAATATAATCAGTAAAGTCATAGACGTGACCCATATCTGAGTCAGATAATAAACGATCTGATAAACCTTGTCCGCGGTGGTCAAAGGAATAGACATCGAAACCTTGGCGGTAGAGATCGTAAAACAGCTCTTGGTATTTCCAGGAAGACTCAATGCGTCCATTTACAATGAGCACGGCTTTTTTATGCTCTGGGTTGGTTAGCTTGCACCAGTAAATGTTCTTTTTCTCAGTCCCTTTAACAAAGCCCTCTTGGCGAGTTTGCCAAAGTGCTGCGATCGGACCACCAATTGCTTGCTCAAATAATGTCTCTTGAGTATAAGTCAAAGGTGAATGGTTAGTCGCCATTAGTTGATTACCTGAAGATACGTTGTTTACGCGATGTATCATCGAAGAATTAGTGAGGAAATGCAATGGATACCCATGTCTGGTTAGCTTATGTAGTAACAGCAATCGTTTTTAGTTTGGCTCCGGGCTCTGGCACGGTGAACTCAATCAGTAATGGTTTGAGTTACGGTACCCGTAAATCACTGGGTGCCATTATTGGCTTACAAATTGGTTTAGTTATCCACATCGCGCTGGTGGGGGCGGGTATTGGTGCGCTTGTCGCGCAGTCAGCAACCGCCTTTTCTGTCATTAAATGGGTTGGTGCCGCTTATCTGGTTTGGCTGGGGGTTCAGAAATGGCGCGACACATCAAGCTTAGTCGCAGCTGAAAACCACAACGAGATGTCAGGCACGGCGCTGTTGTACAAGGCAGTGTTAATTAACCTCACCAACCCTAAATCGATTGTTTTTCTGGTGGCGTTGTTCCCGCAGTTTATTGACCCGGCAAAAGACCAAATCACGCAACTGTTGGTGCTTGGCGTCACTACGGTCGTGATTGATGCGTGTGTAATGTTGGGTTACACGAGCTTGGCAGCACAAATGGGACGCTTTATTCGCTCCGATAAAATCATGGGAAAAATAAACAAAGTATTCGGTTCAATGTTCATGGGTTGTGGTGCATTATTAGCAGCTGCAAAGTCATAAGCCATTTATAGGTCCTTCTTTAGCATGAATACAACGTATGTCGCTCGCCAGCCGATCTTTAACCGAAAAAGACAGACGCTGGGTTATGAATTGTTGTTTCGAGACGGGGAGAGTAACGCATACCCTTCACATATTGATTCAAATCGAGCGACATACCGACTGATCGTCGAAAACTTTCTATCGCTGGGTACTAACCCAGTGATTGCCTCTTCAAGATGCTTTATTAACTTTCCTCATCAAAGCTTGGTGCGACGTTTGCCGCGCAGTTTGCCGAAAAACAAAATTGTCATCGAAGTGTTGGAAACGTGCCAACCTACGGATGAGCTTCTTGATGCGATTCGTGAGTTTTATCGAGAAGGTTACTTGATCGCTTTGGATGACTTCACCCTAACACCAGAATGGCGTCGTTTTTTGCCATATGTGCATATTGTGAAGCTCGACATTATGGCGATGGGGCTCGAAAAGGCCTGTGAACTGGTCAAAACACACCTTGCCAAACGCGTCAAATACCACTTTTTAGCAGAACGTGTTGAAACCGCAGAAGAGTTTGAGCAAGCGAAAGCGGCTGGCTTTAAATTTTTCCAAGGTTATTTTTTTAGCAAGCCACTCGTCTCGCAGACTAAATACGTCAGTCCTGAGCAAGTGTTGGCATTGCAACTGTTTCGTGAAGTTTGTGCTCCTGAGCCTGACTTTACTCGTATCGAGTCCATCATTACGCAAGATGTCGCGTTGTCATATAAATTATTGCGTTTTGTAAATACGCAAGCGCCGAATTTGGCTGTCGAAATCAGCTCTTTTCGTCAGGCATTGATTTATCTTGGCCAGGATAACCTTAAGCAGTTTGTCTCTTTGGTTGTGGCATCGTATATCTCCAGTAACAAGCCTCGAGAGCTGTATCACCTTTCATTGCAACGAGCTCAATTTTGCCAATTGATGTCGCGCTATCAGCCATTCTCTCATCTCAACGAACAAGGTTTCATGGTTGGTTTGCTGTCGATTCTAGATGCGTTGCTGGATCTTTCGGTGGAATCTTTAGTTAGGCAGTTACCGCTTAGTCATTCAGTACAACAAGCGCTATTACATCGCAAAGGGGTTTATGGCGCACTTATTTCCCTTGAAGAGTGCTACGAGCGTGCCGATTGGTCAGGGGTTGAAAAAATCACGATGCAATTGGGGTTGCCTTTAGAGGAAGTGAAGCTCTCCTTAGGTGAAGCGGTTCGCTGGAGTCAAAGCATCGCGACTGCATAATTTCTTGTCTTATCTTTTATCTCTTTGAATCTCTCTCTTTACAATCAAGCTGTTCGTTAGATGTGAAACTTTTATGACGATGGACGGTTTCCTCTTGACGATATATCTTAATTAAATAAATATATACGCATATCCATATATAGGTATGTTCATTATGCTTCCACATCAGTTTTTTAAGCTGTTATCCGATGAAACACGCGTACGTTGTTTAATGCTCGTGGCCCGTGAAGGTGAAACTTGCGTTGGCGATTTGGCGTTTGCTCTACAAGAGAGCCAGCCGAAAGTTTCTCGTCATCTTGCTCAGTTACGATCCAGTGGCATCTTGGTGGATAAACGCCAAGGGCAATGGGTGTATTACGAGTTATCACAGCAATTACCAGGTTGGATGCGAAAGTTAATTGAAGACTTAGTGGCATCAAACTGTTTGAAGCAGGAATACCAAGACGACATCACACGCTTACACGATAAAAGTCGTGAGGCTTGCTGTTAACAGCGAATAGAGATTCAAGGTAGAAGATTAGAGGGTAAAACTATGACAATTAAAGTAGGAATTAATGGCTTTGGCCGAATTGGTCGCTTAGCGCTGCGAGCGGCATTTGATTGGCCAGAATTGGAGTTTGTGTTAATCAACGATGTCGCAGGTGACGCCGCTACGCTTGGTCACTTATTAGAATTCGATTCAGTGCAAGGTCGTTGGCATCATGGAGTTCAGGTCGAAGGCAGTGAGCTCGTCATCAACGGCAAGCGTGTCGCCACGACTCAACAACGCGATATCGATGCGGTGAACTGGTCTGATTGTGATGTTGTGATTGAAGCGACAGGCGTACATCGCAAAACATCATTCCTAAACAAATACCTAGAGCAAGGCGTGAAACGTGTCGTGGTAAGCGCACCTGTGAAAGAAGAAGGTATCGCGAACATTGTGGTGGGCGTGAACGACCATATTTTCGACCCTGAAAAACATCGTATCGTGACAGCAGCTTCGTGTACGACTAACTGTATCGCACCTGTGGTTAAAGTCATTCATGAGAAATTGGGTATCGAACAATCTTCTTTTACGACCATTCACGACCTGACGAATACGCAAACTATTTTGGATGCGCCACACAAAGATCTACGCCGTGCAAGAGCATGCGGCATGAGCCTTATCCCGACTACGACGGGTAGCGCGAAGGCGATTGTCGAAATTTTCCCAGAATTAAAAGACAAAATTAATGGTCATGCGGTTCGCGTACCTCTAGCAAACGCATCGTTAACAGACATCATTTTTGATGTGAAGCGTGATACCACAGCAGAAGAAGTGAATGCACTGTTAAAAGAAGCATCTGAAGGTGATTTGAAAGGCATCCTTGGCTTCGAAGAGCGTCCTTTAGTTTCTATCGATTATAAAGGCGACCAACGTTCAACCATCGTTGATGCGCAATCAACCATGGTTGTGGGTTCTCGTATGGTTAAGATTTACGCTTGGTACGATAACGAAATGGGTTATGCAACGCGCACAGCAGAGCTGGTTCGTAACGTTGGTTTGGCTTAAAAGGGGGTCACAATGTCTCATCCTACATGGCAATTAGATTTGGACTCCGGTGCTTTAATCTTAACACCGTGCCCAGGAACGAAAGGTGTCGATTTGCATGCGTCGTTAGAACAGTTGAAAGAGCAGGGTGTTCAAGCGGTCGTTACTGCATTAGATGATAGTGAATTAGCTGCGAAGAATGTCTCTGCATTGGGTGAAGCCACTCAGCAACTGGGTATGAAATGGTTCCAGATCGAGATTGAAGACGACTGCGCACCAAATGAAGAATTTGCGACGAAGTGGCAACAAGCCAGTCCGGAACTGCACGCGATTCTTGCTCAAGGTGGCAAAGTTGCGATGCATTGCATGGGTGGTTCGGGGCGCACAGGTTTGTTCGCTGCTCACCTACTCCTAGAAAAGGAATGGCAGTTAGAAGATATCGTGCGAGAAGTGCAGGCATTGCGCCCTGGTGCATTTACAAAACCTGTGCAAGTTGAGTACATCGAACGCGTGGCTCAAGACGCTTGATCAGCTTAAATAGCTTTTGGTTCATTATGATCCAAAAGCTAAATTCGAGCTTCTTCAGGATACGACTGTTTACAAGAAAAGCCATTAATATTAACTAATGCATTGTTTTTAAGGTGTATTTTGCTTTTTATTGATGTTGGGGCATTTTTTGAAAATCACAGCAACATTGTATTGGTCAATGTTGCTGTACAGGTTAGGAAGTATTTAGAACATGATGATCTAAATGCTTCTATCGCTGTACATATGAGGTCAATATGATTTCTCAATTAAGCAAAAGTATTCGTCAGTACATGTTAGTGACGTTTAACTATTGGAACTTTACGGTGACCGATGGCGCACTGCGTATGCTGGTGGTGCTCTATTTTCATGACTTAGGTTATTCCACGTTAGCTATTGCCTCACTGTTTCTTTTCTATGAATTTTTTGGTGTGGTGACAAACCTGGTTGGTGGTTGGTTGGGCGCAAGGTTAGGCCTAAATAAAACCATGAACATTGGTTTAGCGATGCAAGTGTTTGCGTTGCTGATGCTCGCAGTACCAAATGCATGGCTGACCATCCCTTGGGTGATGGCAGCGCAAGCTCTGTCGGGGATTGCCAAAGATCTGAACAAAATGAGTGCTAAGAGCGCGATTAAAACGCTAGTACCAGACGAACAGCAAGGTGCGCTCTACAAATGGGTAGCGATTTTGACTGGCTCGAAGAATGCACTCAAAGGAGCGGGCTTTTTTGTTGGCGGCTTGCTGCTGTCTTGGGTGGGTTTTCAAAACTCGATGTTTATTATGGCGGGTGTACTTACATTAGTGTTTGTTTGCAGCATGATCTGGCTAGAAGCGGACATGGGTAAAGCAAAGAGTAAACCTAAGTTTCGCCAAATATTCTCCAAGTCTGAATCGATAAACATTTTATCCGCAGCTCGCATGTTCTTATTCGGTGCTCGTGATGTGTGGTTTGTCGTTGCTCTGCCTATTTATCTTGGTAGCGTGTTTGGCTGGGATCACTTGTGGGTTGGTAGCTTTCTCGCTGCGTGGGTCATTGCTTATGGGTTTGTGCAAGGCATTGCGCCGCGTATTACTGGCAAAGCGCAAGGTCGTGTGCCTGATGGTAGTGCAGCATTGGTGTGGGCAGGAGTCCTAGCGTTAATTACGGCTGGTATTGCTTATGGTGTGCAAATCGGTTGGCAGCCTGAATTGGTGATTGTGGTAGGTTTGATGATTTTTGGCGCTGTGTTTGCCATTAACTCTTCGCTGCACTCGTACTTGATAGTGAGCTACGCTAAAGGCGATGGCGTCTCGTTGGATGTCGGTTTTTATTACATGGCCAATGCGATGGGACGTTTGATTGGCACGGTATTATCGGGTTGGATCTACCAAGAGGCTGGTCTTGCGGCGTGCTTATGGGTTTCTTTTGCTTTCTTGGCACTGACGACGCTGATTTCAATTAAGTTGCCAAAAGCTGATGTTGCTACTGCGTAACTATCCCCAGTATCGCTATCTGTAGATGGTATAAATGGCTCCAAATCGGAGCCATTTTTGTTTCTTATGCGCCGTTTGGTGTAATCAGATTGTGTCGGTTTGGCATGGAGAGTGAATACTGATGCTTGGTTTTTGGTTCTCGTTAAGTGATTAGAGTGGTGATGAAATCCCCGTTGTAGGTCATTGTTGAGTTAAAAATAAGCAAAAACAGATTGTTAACCATTTCACTGGTTGAGATTTACCCTATGCTATAAACGATAAGCGACTCAAAGTAGGGAAAGGTATGAGAGAAAGGGTTCTGTTTTTTGATTTATTGCGCTGCTTCGCAGCGGTAGCAGTGATCGCCATTCACGTCTTGGCACCGTATCGAAATGAGTTAGGAGTGATTCCATTTGACCAATGGCTGACAGCGGTAGGCGTGAATAGCGTAACCCGCTGGGCAGTGCCAGTTTTTATTTTGATCACCGGAGCGCTAATGCTCAGTGACACTCGACCATTTGACGGTAAGTATTATATCAAAAGGCGTTTGGGCAAAGTTTTAGTTCCATTTCTTATTTGGTCGATGTTTTATGCATACCTTTCAGGCTGGACTTCTCAAGGCTTTGATTTTGAAACCGTAAAAGAGGTATTAAGCAATAGCCCATTCCACGCAACGTATTACCATCTCGGCTTTTTCTATTACTTTATACCACTGTATTTTGTGATTCCGCTGTTTCAATGGATGGTACGCAACGTGGATGACAACGTCTTGTATACCTATCTCGCATTTTGGCTTTTCACCAGCACACTGTTCTTGTTCAAGATTGATGGCCCTTGGAGTAATCAGATGTGGCTTTATATGGGTTACCTTCCACTGGGGTATGTTTTATTTCAAAAGGTACCTTCGAATCGCTCTATGGTGACCTTATTTGTTGGGCTAGGACTCGTGGCGTTGGCAGTGACCTTTACGATGGTTGTGACAAATAGCTTAGAGGCGGAGAAGTATACGGTTGGGCGCTGGCTCTCTTATAAAACACTGAATGTGATTCTAGCGGCTTCGATGATTTTTATGATCGGGCGTTACTTCGGTGAAGGCTTATCACCAAAAGTACAAAAAGTGGTTAGTGTGATCAGTCAGCACAGCTTAGGGATTTACTTACTTCACCCTATTTTCTTATGGCCGATGAAAGAGTTCGGTTGGTACACAGGACATCCTGCGTGGGTGATTCCAGTCTGGATCGTTCTAAGTGGATCTGGAGCCTTGGCGATGAGCTATCTCTTTTCTCTTTCTGCCAAGACTCGTTGGTTACTGCCTTAACGTTTGATAGCGAAGTGAAGGAACTTGTTGCCGCGATAGGTCAGTGTTCCCTTATCTCCAGGGTTGAGTGCATGGTAGTAATGCACTCCAATTTGGAATTCACGCTTTGGACCGATAGAACCACGTTGAACGTAAATCCAATACTCTTGATCGTCTTGACCTGGTGGTGCGTTTGGTATGTCTATCGCTTGTTTATCTAAAACCGTTACCTGCGCGCTTTGCTCTGGAGCGTCTTCGCCCACATAGTGCTTACTATAAAAACGGAAAAACACCCACGCGCCCAAGGCAATAAGGGCGAATAGGGCGAAAATAAGTGAGATTGGCATATTAACCTCCAATGTTTTATCGGGTCCCATTCTACAGAACTCGCTGACGAAACGATGAGTTGAGGTAACTTATTCATAATCTAATGAAAGGGACATGAATTTTATTCGGCGCACTTCACGGTTTATCTCAATGGGGACGCGATGAAATTGTTGCTTCATCTGTAAGCTACGTCACTAAAGCTGAACTAAGCAGCTTTCACTTGTCTGGCTATATGAGCTCAAGGGCACAAATTGAAAGTAAAATTGCACTTAACGGCTCGAAAAAGCTCTAAATTTATAGAAGAATAAAAATAATGAACATAGGAAGGGTCTGGTAAGGAGGGTTACGATGTCAGATATTGAAAAAGTAGTCATGCGTACCCGAACGATCGAAAAACTTTTGCGTACTCAGTACCATGCAGAAGGGAAAGGGTTGCACCAACTTATTAATAGTTGTGAAGAACGTTTACCGCATGACGTGATAGCAAAGCTTCGATTCATCGCGACAGTGCGTAATAAAGTGGTGCACGAAGACGATTACAAGCTGGATGATCGTAAAGGCTTTATGGCGGCATGTGATGCTTGTGAAAAAGAGCTGACACCAAGAAGCTCTCGCTTTATTTGGCGTACAGCAATTTTGCTAATGACGTTGATTACGCTGGCCGCTCTTGGTTTCTACTATATGCACTGGGATATTTTGTCTAAGCACATTCAGTAGAGCAATACAGATAAATAAAAAAGGACGCATTTGCGTCCTTTTTTATTTTAAATCATTGGGTTAGTACATCATTGGCAGTGTCATTAAACCCACAACCACTGCAATCATAACCAGCCCTTGTTTTTGAGAAGATGAAATCATAACACTACCCCTTAATCTTTGATGAACTCGATGAATTTAATATAGCACTGTTTTTGGGGTTTGATCAACATATGCTCGTTAATCTTTTCAAAAACCACACTTAACTTGTCTGGTTTTACGTGATTCTGACTAATGAAACTATGTTTTTTGTCCTGTATTTAAAGTGTTCACATTGTTTTGTTTTTATCCTTTTTGGTTTTAAGTGTTTGATTTTATAATGTTAAATGGTTTGTGGTGTTGGCTTTGTAATTGTTTTTTGCTTCGAATGGTATGTTGGGTCTTTATTTTGTCTGTATTTCTCAAAAATTGAGAAAATTAAAAAATGTGCTATGAGGTTGCATCGTCAAATCGAAAGCATGGAGTGAGATTTTCTTACCTTATGAGAAAATATGGGCTTCAAAAGTGTTTAGTGATTTTATGGTTTATGAAGTCCGCACTTTTATCTGTTATTGAAATTATGATTTTATTTATCATTGACTTACTTTTCTTGTCTGATGTTTTTTTTACTGAATTAAGGTCAGTTTTCTTAGTTTTTACCCCTAATCATCAGTAGTTCCTCCTCTCTTAGAACGCTACTTAGACTATTTTCTATTTTGTGTCTGTTATTTATTCTTGTTGCCTGCATTACATACATCCTGGTGGTTTAATCGTCAGTTTGTGAAATGGCGGCTTACCTGGAGCACTTATCTGTTTTTCAGTTAAATAGTTTTAGAAAGCGCTGGTTATTGTGTCGTGTGATTTGATGGGTTCGGCTGATGAGCAAAGCTTGGCCCCAATGTTTAGTGGCATCATTCAGGCTCATCGGCTTTATTATTACGTAGGCTGAGGGTTACAAAATGTTTCGAATCGCTAGCGAGATCCAACTTTCGTAGATTGTGTCTTTACATCAAAACTGGTCTACCTAGACTAGCGGCGAGTTTAAGTAAAAGGTGTATACTGCATGTGGAGTTGGCTGGCGATAGGGCTATCAGGTGTGTATTCCGTGTTGGGAGCAAAGCAAGCTAACCCGACACAATCCCTCGTGTTTAAAATCTTTACTCTGCTACTTCTTCTTGTGTTGGTGTTAACTCAAGGTGCATCCGCAACATATACCTACTGGATTGCGGGTGGGCTTATTGTGTCTATGGTGGCAGATACGCTGCACTCGTTTAAAACTCGTAAGCTAATCTATTTTACGGCTTATCTGGTTGCCCAGGTATGCTACAGCAAGTCATTTTGGGTGCAGCTTAATGGTGAGATTGTCTGGTGGCTGTTGGCCCTGCTGCTTGCAGCGAGTATCGTGGCGTTCTTTTTGTTGCTACCTCAACTCGACTCTCTGGTATTCCCTGTTGTGATCATGGGGATGATGCTGGTTCAACTTGCCTGGGCAGCCGGTGAAGTTTGGTTACAAGTGCCGAGTTACGCCAATGCTATCGGTTTTAGCGGAACCTTAGTTCTGATCTATTCGGCGCTGGCATACGCGATACACGGTTATCGAAAACCGATGAAACACGCCTATTTGTGGGTGAGTGGCAGTTACTTTTTTGCTCATGCCCTCATTGTTGCCTCAATCATTTACTAATTTAAGTCAAAGCAGCTCTTGAGGATTTCAGTAAACTGAACGCATTGTTCTTAATAACTGGAGTCAATAATGAGTGAAATCCATGCTCACGAGCTGCTAAACCTACTTAGAGAAACACCAATGGATCGCGAAGCCCTCACACAGCACTTTGGTGCTAGCGTTCGCTTTCACACCTGTAAACTGAATGATCTAGACTTAGATGCATTACTAGCATTTTTGCTCAAGCGCGACAAAATTCGTGAGCTTGAAGGTAAGTTTGTGGTCAATATGGCGCGAGTTTGCAATCACTAAACGGCGGCTAAGATCGAGGGTGAATATGGTGTTTTCGCCCTCAGTCATATACTCATGTTGTCAGTTTGCTATACACTGGCCGCCATTTTTTAGGTGAGGCCAGAATATGGACATTCTTTCTGCAGCGACCATGCTGTTTCTAATCATGGACCCTCTCGGTAACTTGCCGATTGTGTTGTCTATTCTCAAACATATCGATCCCAAGCGTCGTCGTAAGGTATTGATTCGTGAACTACTGTTTGCCTTACTGATTTTGATGTTGTTTCTGTTTGCAGGACAAAGCATCTTAAGTTTTTTGCATGTCCAGCCAGAAACGCTCAGCATTTCAGGTGGCATTATTCTCTTCATTATTGCGATTAAGATGATTTTCCCGAGTGCTGGCAGCATCACTGGACTGGCAGCAGGCGAGGAGCCCTTTATTGTTCCGATGGCCATTCCTATGATCGCGGGCCCTTCAGTGATTGCAGCCTTGCTTTTACTGTCTTCGCAACATCCAGAGAAAATGTTGGAAATGTCAGCATCAGTCGTAATTGCGTGGGGCGCAACATTTTTTATACTGATGTTTTATGGCTTCTTTAATCGCTTGTTGGGTGAACGTGGCTTGAAGGCGGTAGAACGCTTAATGGGCTTGTTACTGGTGATGATCTCCACTCAAATGTTCTTGGATGGTGTAAAAAGTTACATTGGGTGACGAACGAAACGCAGAAAAAAAGCCGCTCACAAGAGCGGCTTTTTCGTATCTGAGCGATTACATCATGTGTTTACGACGAATATCGAGTAGGGCAAAAATACCAAAAATCAGGATTGAATATTTTTCCCAACTGCTCATTTTTATTTTGTCGCCAAATGCACCAATGAAGATGGCCATTTGTAAACCGTGCATGATGAACAAAAAAGCGGTCATGATGTATAGCGCAATCGCGGCATTGCCGGGAAAGGGCATAAAAATATTTAGGATTAATACTAACCAAACAAAGGCGATAGCCGCTTTGGCCAGCATAATTAGTGCTTTCATTTAAGTGTCCTTTTAAATCGAGGCGTTATGCGGAGGTACGTTCGTACAGACGATAGCTCACTTGGCCTGCTGTTTTTTCTCGATGTAATTGCCAGTTTTCTGGTAAGTCGGCAATATTGAGTTCTTTTTCTGTTTCAATATAAATCATCGCATCTTCCGCGAGCCAGCCATTTTGTTCTAGCAGAGCCACGGTCTCATCCAATAGGCCTTTGCGAAACGGTGGGTCAATAAACACCACATGGTGAGCAGAACCCGGTTGCTTCAAAAAACTCAGTGCGTCGGTATTTACCACTTGGATGTTGTTCGCGTTAAGAGAGGCAACATTCTTTTGTAATTGTTGGAAAGCTTGTGGGTTTAGCTCAACCATGGTCACTTGCTCTGCTTGGCGCGAAGCTGACTCAAATCCCAAGCCGCCAGAGCCAGCAAACAAGTCGAGACATTTTGCCTGTGGTACATCTTGAGCTAACCAGTTAAACAGCGTTTCTTTGACGCGATCTGTCGTGGGGCGTAAGCCTTCAGCATCGTGTACAGGAAGTTTTCTGCCTCTCCATAAGCCACTAATAATGCGAACAAAGCCCGTTGTTGGCTTTTTTTGTGATGAGTTTTGCTGGCGACGTCTTACCATAGATTTTTTGACCGCTAATAAAGTGATACTATATCTAATCGCCCAAGCAATGAGCTTGGAGCTTGGATACAGCCCAGAATATTCAAGATGACAGAGTGTAACACTAATAAGATTAGAATTACCTAATCGGAAAGTTTTCAGAACTTTGTCATTAGCCTTTTTTAGACAGATAATAATCTTGTCAAAAAAGAGTCATTAATAGATAAAAGAACAATCTAGGATAGCCCCAGATGACGGAAAAAAAGAAGCGCGGATTACTTTCGTGGCTAGGTTTTGGTGACGAAGAACAAAGCCCAAAACCAAAAACTGAAGAAACAGTAAAAGAAGAAGCAGTGGAAGCGCCTTCTGAAGAGCAGCAAACCGAAGCGGTTGCTGAGCAAGCGGAAGCAACGCCAGAACTTGAAGAAGAAGCGAAACAATCAGAGGCTGCCCCAGCAGAAGCAGAAGCAGAAGCAGAAGCAGAAGCAGAAGCAGAAGCAGAAGCAGAAGCAGAAGCAGAAGAGCCAGAAGTCGTATCGGCCGCGCCTCGTGTTCAAGAACAAGAAAAGCCAACAGAAAGCTTTTTTGCTCGTCTTAAACGCAGCCTAAGCCGAACAAAAGCAAATATTGGTGCTGGCTTCTTCGGTCTGTTCAGCGGTAAGAAAATCGATGAGGACTTATTTGAAGAGCTAGAAGAGCAACTTCTTATTGCTGATGTGGGCATGAATACCACAACAAAAATTATCAACAACCTGACAGAAAAAGCCACACGTGGCGATCTGAAAGACGGCGAAGCCCTTTATGGTTTGTTGAAAGAAGAAATGGCTGAGATTCTTTCTAAAGTCGAACAGCCACTAGAAATCGATAGCAACAAAACGCCTTACGTCATCTTGATGGTGGGTGTAAATGGCGTGGGTAAAACCACGACCATCGGTAAGCTAGCGAAGCAGTTCCAAACTCAAGGCAAAAAAGTGATGCTTGCAGCGGGCGATACTTTCCGTGCCGCAGCGGTTGAGCAGTTACAAGTGTGGGGTGAACGTAATAATGTTCCTGTGATTGCTCAACATACTGGCGCAGACAGTGCCTCTGTTATCTATGATGCGATTGAAGCGGCAAAAGCACGTGGTGTGGATGTGGTGATTGCTGATACAGCAGGTCGTCTACAGAACAAAGCGAACCTAATGGAAGAGCTGCGTAAGATTGTACGTGTGATGAAGAAAATTGATGACTCTGCACCACATGAGATCATGCTAACGCTTGATGCAGGTACAGGACAAAATGCCATTAGCCAAGCGAAACTTTTCAGTGATGTTGCCCCTCTAACCGGGATTACTTTGACTAAGCTGGATGGTACAGCCAAGGGCGGCGTAATTTTCGCTATCGCTGATCAGTTCGGTATTCCAATTCGTTACATTGGTGTGGGTGAAGGTATCGAAGACTTGCGTCCATTTGAAACTCAAGAGTTTATTGACGCACTGTTTAGTCGTGAAGAATAAAAAGAGTTAGAGGAAATCAACGGTGATCAAATTTCAGCAAGTAAGCAAAGCTTACCGAGGTGGTCGACAAGCACTGCAAAAAGTCGATTTTCACCTGAGGCGCGGTGAAATGGCGTTTTTAGGCGGACATTCCGGGGCTGGTAAAAGTACCTTGCTGAAATTGATCTGCGCGATAGAGCGACCAACCGATGGCAAAATCCATTTTAATGGTCACGACATCACGCGTATTCCAAGCAAAGACATCCCTTTTTTGCGCCGCAATATTGGGATTGTTTTTCAAGATCATCGCCTATTGATGGATCGCAGTGTGTACGACAATGTCGCTCTGCCAATGCGTATCGAATCGATTTCTGAAAACGAAATCAAACGCCGTGTTTCTGCGGCGTTAGATAAAACGGGCTTACTCGATAAAGCTCGTTGTCTACCTAGTCAACTTTCTGGTGGTGAGCAACAGCGCGTCGGTATTGCCCGTGCTGTGGTTAATCGACCAACGTTGCTGGTGGCTGATGAGCCTACGGGTAACCTTGACCCAGAATTATCCAACCGTGTGTTGCGTCTATTCGAAGAATTTAACCGTGCGGGCGTGACTATCCTACTTGCCACGCACGATGTGGGGTTAGTAAACACTCGCCCACAGTATCGTCATTTTGAATTGAACCAAGGCTTCCTAAGTGAGGTAGAAGACTATGGCAGGTAACAAGCACTCCCAAAAGAAGGGGAAAGGCCGTAGTGCCAAGCGTGCGAATACCGATGGTTTTTTCTCTGTCCACGCAAAACAAGCTAAATCCTCTTTTAGCGCCTTATGGCAACGACCACTAGGCAACATTCTGACCCTAGCGGTCATCTCCATGGCACTTGCCATGCCAGCTTGTTTGTATCTATTGGGGAAAAACGTTGCGGGGGCAGCGGAAGATGTCGCTTCTCCTTCACAAGTTAGTGCTTACTTAGTTGAAGGCATGCCGGATGCGCGAGTGATGGTTCTCAAAGATCAAATTGAAACTTGGCCTTTGGTAAAAGAGGTAGAATATATTTCACCGCAACAAGGTCTATCTGATTTAAGCCAATATGCAGGGTTCGACCAAGCTATCAGTCTTTTAAGTGGCTATGCGCTACCTGGTGTGTTGGTGATTACGCCAGATTCGGAGCTAAAAAGTGATATTCAGTCATTAGCCAAAGACGTTCGAGAGCAACAAGATGTGACCGACGTGAGACTTGACGAAGACTGGCTGGCGCGTCTTGATGCCATCAAAACTCTCGCGAGTATTATTGTCATTACCCTGACAGTACTGATGCTCGGTGCGGTATTTTTAATCGTTGGCAATACATTGCGATTTAATGTGCTGGCGAATAAAGAAGAGATTCAAACCATGAAACTGATCGGTGCGACGGACAGTTTTATTCTGCGCCCTTACTTGTACACAGGCATGTGGTTTGGCGTGTTAGGTGCCACTATTGCGTGGTTGGTAACGGCTTTAGTGACCATTGTCATGAATAGTGCGGTGGAAGACCTTGCTGCGTTGTACGATAGCCAGTTCCGCCTGATTGGTCTAAGTTGGGATGAATCTTTGTTATTAATCATCATTGGGAGTCTTTTGGGATGTATTGCGGCGCGTTTTTCTGCGCAACGACATTTAAAAGAAATTGAACCAGTTTAAGTGATGGCGGTCTTATTACTTGGATTTCATTAGCACTAGCTAATTTTGAACCCTTGCTTAGACCAAATGTTTATGGATAATTGCTTCCCCTTCTTGAAACTTGTTCATTTTGAGTTCAAGATATCGAAGCTAAATTGCAATGTAATGCTCCAGATCAGAGATTGATGAGGAATTGAATGACAAAAGAAGCGTATCCGATGGCTCTAGTCACGCAAGATAGCCTTGATAGCTATATTCGCTCAGTAAACAGCTACCCAATGCTGACTGCAGACGAAGAGCGTGAGCTGGCAGAACGATTACACTATAAAGGTGAGATTGAGGCTGCAAAAGGTCTAATTCTCTCGCACCTACGATTCGTTGTTCACGTTGCTCGTGGTTACTCTGGCTACGGTTTGCCAATGGCGGATCTTGTGCAAGAGGGTAACATCGGTCTAATGAAAGCCGTTAAGCGTTTTAACCCAGAAGTAGGGGTTCGCTTGGTTTCTTTCGCTGTCCACTGGATCAAAGCAGAGATCCACGAATACGTGCTACGTAACTGGCGTATCGTGAAAATTGCGACCACTAAAGCGCAACGTAAATTGTTCTTCAACCTGCGTAAGTCGAAAAAGCGCTTAGGTTGGTTTAACAACGGTGAAGTGGAAACCGTTGCGCGCGAGTTAGGTGTTGAGCCTTCTGAAGTTCGCGAGATGGAATCACGCTTAGCGGCGGTGGATTCAACCTTTGATATGCCAACAGATGAAGACGATAGCTCAAACGCTTACACAGCGCCGATGCTATACCTAGAAGACAAATCGTCTGATGTGGCCGACAACATTGAAGCCGCCAACTGGGAAATGCATACCAACAATCGCTTGGGTCATGCATTAGCGAGTTTGGATGAGCGTAGTCAGCGCATCGTGCGTTCTCGTTGGTTAGATGATGAGAAAGCAACATTGCAAGACTTAGCTGATGAGTTCGGTGTTTCTGCCGAGCGTATTCGCCAGCTAGAAAAAAATGCAATGAAGAAACTAAAATTGGCCGTGGGTGAATTTTAATTTCCACTGCTAATTGAAAGTAAGATTTTCATAGAAGGCCGAGATCATGTGATCTCGGCTTTTTTATTGTCGATCGAAAATCGATAGCGTTTGCGATCCGGATTTTATGTGCTACCTGTGTATAACTCTGTGAAGTAATTATTTATCAACTGTTCGAAACCCGGACAAAATAAGGGATTCAAGCACTTTTCCATCTGGGGATAGTTATAGATATACACACAGTTAGATCAGGATCATCACTACATATTGTGGATCAAAAGATCCAAATACACTTTATCAACGCAATTCACAGCTTTATCCACAAATGGTTGGAATGTGTACACTTTTGAAAACCCTGATTATCCATGTGTCTAAGTTTGCCGTTGGATAGGTTACAATAGCGGCAGTATACCCAAGCAGCTTCAAATATGGATTTTATGCTGTACCACGGGTGCTGATTAGTACGTTAGGTTCGAGGTTGCTTGGGTATATTAATAAGACAATGAGAAAGTAAATGGATCAGTTTAAGCATATCGATGTACAAGGTGCGCAAGCGCTGCTCGAGCAGGGTGATGCGAAGCTTGTAGATATCCGTGACCCTCAATCGTTTGCCGTTGCGCATGCGGAGTCCGCGTATCACTTAACTAACGATACGATCGTTGCGTTTATGGATGAAGTGGAGTTCGAACAACCTATTTTAGTGATGTGTTACCACGGCATTAGTAGCCAAGGTGCGGCGCAATATTTGGTTAACCAAGGCTTTGAACAGGTGTACAGTGTAGATGGTGGCTTTGAAGCCTGGCATCGAGCAGAACTACCGATAGTGAGAAGTTAATGAAGAGATTGGTAACGTTAAATAATCCACGTATGGCGCAAGCCTTTATTGATTATATGGCCTCTCGCCAAATTGACATCGAAATGATGCCAGAAGGGGATGGGCAATTTGCGCTGTGGCTGACTGATAGCCAGCATGAAATAGAAGCGGAAGCCGAACTTAAGCTGTTCCTTGCTAACCCGTCTGATTCAAAATACAGCGCCGCCTCGTGGGACGTTGCCGATACTCGTAAGAGCACATTTCATTATTCCAGCCCGAGTATCATGAGCATGGTCAAAGCGAAAGCTGGCCCCATGACTTTGCTGATCATGACAGTCTGTATCATCATCTACTTGTTACAAATGTTTGGCTTTGGCAATGGCGTGTTTAAGTTGTTGCACTTCCCGGCTTTTGAGGGGCAACAATGGCAAGTGTGGCGATGGCTAAGTCATGCGTTACTGCACTTTTCAGTAACTCACATCGTGTTTAACTTACTATGGTGGTGGCAGTTGGGTGGCGACATCGAACGTCGTCTCGGTTCCGGTAAGCTATTGCAACTCTTTGTGGTGTCGGCAGCGTTTTCAGGGGCAGGCCAGTTCTATGTTGAAGGGGCTAACTTCGGCGGCTTGTCTGGCGTGGTCTATGCACTGCTTGGTTATTTGTGGATATTGGGTTACCGCTTGCCACATTTAGGCCTTACGCTACCCAAGCCAATCATCGTCTTTATGTTGGTATGGTTAGTTCTTGGTTTTGTGCAGCCATTTATGGCGATTGCAAACACCGCTCACTTAGTTGGGCTACTGTCGGGGATGGCGATTGCGCTGTTTGATTCAGGCAAGATGAAATACCAACAGCAAGCCTAAAGCAGATGAAATGAAAAGACCGCTCAAGAGCGGTCTTTTTTATGTTCAAAACGGATTTGGGTTTATTGATAAAGGTATTTTGTAAACAACAAATCGGCAATGATGGTTTTACCTGTTTCAGGCAAAAGCGTTTCGTTGAGGGTCGTCACTAAGGTTTTGCGCAGATCTTCTCGGCCAGACAGGGACTTAATCGTATCTTCTGTTTGCTTACCCAATAATTCAATCACTGCATCGCGAATCAAAGGTTGGTGATGCTCAACAACTGATAAATCTTGTTGACTCATTACCATGATGTCGATGCGCACTTGCACATAACCTAACTTTTTGCCTTTGGTGTAAAAGTTAGTAGTGAGGTCAGGCTCTAGGGTAAAGTATGCCAACTTAGGTCCAGATTCTTCCGTTTCAGCCCAACTTGGTGCGGCGAATAGTATGGTTAACGCAAAAATAATTTGGGCTATATAACGTTTGTACATATTTCTAACTTTTCTTTCTCTGGATCGCGATATTCGAATCGCTTCAGTCTTGATACAATGGGCCGTCTATAACAAATAACGGAACTTACGGTTACATACATTACTATGGACGGTAAGTTGTTGCTTTATTGTACGCATAAAGCCTCCAATTGAATACTAGTATGAATCAGCCAACATCACTCTATCTTGCTTCTTTATTGGAAGTAGAGTGGCAAAACCCCGAAGAATTCGAATTTCCAAATGAATTTGCCAAGCACTGGCTTGAAGAGCAAGGGTCTTTGTCACGTCGTTTAAAACAGCACTGCCAAGCGTTAACGGTAGAATTGCTACAAAATCAGATCGTCACTGCAGCGACATTAAAACAGGACGAAAGCCAGTTATTGTCCGAACAAGATTGCTTACTGAGAGAGGTAATTTTGTGCGGTGACAATAATAACTGGGTTATTGGGCGGACATTGATTCCTCGCTCAACCTTAGTTGATCAGCAGTATGATTTGGCTCAACAAGGGGATATCCCATTAGGACTAACTGTGTTCAGCGCAGATAACGTTGAGCGGGACTCTTTGCAAATGGGATGGGTAGCCGTACCAGAAGGACGTTTGTTAGCGCGACGCTCAAGGTTGTGGATGAATCACAAACCGATGCTAGTCGCCGAGTTATTCTTATCTAATTCACCAGTTTACGCTAAGGAGACAGTGTAAATGTCCGCAGAAAAAGCCAAAGCATATTGGCAACTGATGCGCATGGATCGCCCGATTGGTTCACTGTTACTGATGTGGCCAACGATTTGGGCGCTAATTATCTCAGCCCAAGGGATGCCAAGTTGGGATGTATTCATCGTGTTTGTATTGGGGGTATTCCTAATGCGTAGTGCGGGGTGCGTGATTAATGATTTTGCAGATCGCAAAGTCGACGGCCATGTAAAGCGTACTAAGCAACGTCCACTGCCATCAGGGAAAGTGACAGCAAAAGAAGCGATTGGATTATTTTTGGTTTTGGGTATCAGCTCGTTTTTGTTAGTGCTGACCATGAACCCGCTGACGATTCAGCTATCCTTCGCTGGCATTGTGTTGGCGTTCATCTATCCATTTATGAAGCGTTACACTCATATTCCACAGCTATTTTTAGGCTTGGCTTTTAGCTGGGCGATTCCAATGGCGTGGGCTGCACAAACTGGGGAATTACCATTGATTGTTTGGTTTTTGTTCCTCATTAACGCTTTGTGGACCATTGCGTACGACACTCAATATGCGATGGTAGACCGAGATGATGATCTAAAGATTGGCATTAAATCGACGGCAATTCTGTTTGGTCGTCATGACAAGCTTATTATTGGCGTGTTGCAACTGATTACACTCGCGATGTTGGTTTGGTTAGGGCAGTTCTACCAATTGGGACAAAGTTACTACTGGACCCTTTTGATTGCAGCGTCGTTGTTTGTTTATCAGCAGCACTTAATTCGTCACCGTGAGCGTGAGTTGTGCTTTAAGGCTTTCCTTAACAACAATTATGTTGGCATGGTGATAGCGATAGGGTTACTGGTCGCATTTTGGTAAGCGAAGAAATAGAAAAAGGCATCCGATTGGATGCCTTTTTTCTTATTGGAAGAAGGTAAAACGGTTACGACCGAAGTTGGTGAATACTCTCTTCGATCGTCAGTTTCACTTCTGGATAAAGCAGAGTGAACAGTAGTCGTGCAAATTGCTGCGTTTTCTTCGTGTCACAGTTACCATCGTTATCGAGGTATTTTTGCTGTTTGAGCGTATTGAACATGGCGGTAAACACACCTTTATCGAAGAATTCTGGCGCATTAATACCGTGCAAACGCCCTAGGCGCTGAGCAATATCTTGGCTCTTCTGCTCTAGGTCCGATTTACCCAGCTCAGGGTAAGCAACAAGCAAGTTCATCGCGATAGAGTAGCGTTGCAGCGTTTCAGTTATCGTACGACCTAGCAGAACCAAAGGCTGGTTGTTCGATTGATTGATTTCCAGCTTATCACCATCAAGACTAATCATTTTCTGATCGGCAAATTCATGCAGTGTTTTAACGACCAATTCATCCAACTCGTCTTCTTGGTAACTTAAGAACAGCTCTTTCTTCAAGAATGGGTAGATTTGCGCGACATTAGCTTGAATCTTGGCTACCGAAAGGTTGCGCTGACGAATGAGCATTTGGGCAATTAATGACGGCAGAGCGAACAAGTGAATGATGTTGTTGCGATAGTAAGTCATCAGGATCGATTGGCTACGGTCCAGCGAAATGATGTCACCCATGCTATCGGTTTCAATCACGAACTTATCAAGCGAAATTGCATGATCAACCAACTCCTCAGCACTTTCGGTAGGGATAGTGGAGGTGCTTGAGTACGGATTATTTTTGAGTAGCTTTAAGTAACACTCGATCTGATTGATCAGCGAGTCACGAGAAAGTGCACGTTGACGAGAAGCAAGCAGTGCGGTTGCACACAAGGTCAACGCGTTTGCTGCCGCCGCATCATTGATGTGCGTCATCATCTTATTAGCAAGGTCGTTGACCACAGGATTCATCCATTGTGGTTTGTTACCACCCATGCTGTCGATGTCTTTCGTCCACTCAGGAGCATGCTCGTTCAAGTATTGGTTGAGCTGAATTGGCTCACCGAAGTTCACATAGCCCAAACCAAAGTTACGCAGTTTACGCAGAGTACGCAGTACAAGCCCTGCGTTTTCTTTCTCTTTGCGTTTGCCACGCAGCTCTTTCGCGTAAGTGCCCACTTCCATTACGTGCTCGTAACCGATGTAGACCGGCACTAGTGTTACTGGGCGGTTTAGACCACGTAGCATTGCTTGGATGGTCATAGCCAGCATACCCGTTTTCGCTTGCAGTAAGCGACCTGTACGTGAACGACCACCCTCACTGAAGTACTCGACTGAATAGCCTTTGGCAAACAGCTCAGCTAGATACTCACGGAAAATGGTTGAGTACAGTTTGTTGCCTTTAAAACTACGACGAATAAAGAACGCCCCACCACGACGGAAAAGAGGACCGGCCGGGAAGAAGTTCAAGTTAATGCCTGCCGCAATGTGCGGAGGTACCATGCCTTCATGGTATAAAACATAAGACAAAAGCAGGTAGTCCATGTGACTACGGTGACAAGGAACGTACACAATTTCGTGGCCGTCTTGCGCTAAACGACGCACAGTCGAGGCGTTATTGATGTGCAAACCTTGGTATAGTTTTGTCCATAACCAACTCAGGATGCGGTCGCCGTTTTTCACCAGACTATAGGAGAAGTCGGCAGCGATTTCATCCATGATGTCGTGGGCTTCTTTACGTGCCTTATCAATCGAGATGTTTTTGCTCTTGGCTTCGTCAGCAATCGCCAGTTCAATAGCTGGAGATTTTAGTAAACGAGCAAACAACACTTGTCGTTGTGGCAGGTTTGGGCCTGAAGCAGCCAGTTTCTGGCGTGAGAAGTGGATACGCGCCACGCGAGCCAGTTTGTGCGCAATTGCGCTGTCGGTACCGTGAGAGTCTGCCATATAACGCAGAGATACCACGGGACTAAAGCGAACTAAGCAGTCGCGTCCCGCCGCCATTACTGCTTTGGCTTTTTGCGGACCATTCATCGGTTGAAGGTAAGGCTTTTGGTTCTCTTCTTTACCTGGCTTACGACCCCAAAGCACGGTTGCAGGGATCATTTGAACATCCAACTCACTATCCAGCTTGTGCAGTTCCAGTAAGTCAGTGAACAGAGAAACAGAATCGGTTGGGACATCATTATCGTTGTTCATCACAGTTGGACGCGCAGCGATAAAGACGAAACGGTTCAGCGTTTTGCCATTGATTTCCAGCGGGCTGAGCGGGTCGGGTAGACCAAGGCTCATGGCTTGTTTTTGCAGTGTCAGCAAATCCACGTTCGAGCGGAACGGCAGGGCATATACAATCGGTTTAGTTAGGTCGATGTTCAGATCTTCAATCGGGTTCGACGGGATTGTGGTGCCCTTTACCAGTACCGATAAAGGTAGTTTTAGTAATGAACGTGAAAATGATTGTCCAGAAGACATAAAGTTCACAGCCTCAATAGGTATTCAAACAGGCCTAACCTTATTTCAGTTTCCGCTTTGCATGTCTTCTCTATAAAAAGAGATGAGTACGGCAATAGAAATAAGCCTAGGCGATAAAATTTAAGCGCTGCAAGGATACCAGAAACTGGTCAAACCTTTTAATTTTATTGGCTGTAAATTAGTCGAACCCCTAAGTTATTGCTTTGACTTGATTAACTGAAAAGTCGGTGTTTTAAACGAATAAAGAATGAACTTAATCGGTAAGCTGAAAGCTCTCCACAAATAAATTAAAAAACAACCAATTGGGTTTTCATTTGAGCATTTACTGGATATACTCACAGTTAACTGTATAAAAAGACAGGTGAGACATGAAGCCGTTAACGCCACGCCAACAACAAGTCTTCGATTTGATTAAAAGTAAAATCGATGACACCGGAATGCCACCAACTCGTGCAGAGATTGCGCGTGAGCTTGGCTTCCGCTCTGCGAATGCCGCAGAGGAACACCTAAAAGCGCTTGCTCGTAAGCAAGCAATTGAAATTATTCCAGGCGCTTCTCGTGGGATTCGTATCCTGCTTGAAGACGCAGCCAATGATGAGCAGGGTTTGCCATTGATTGGTCAAGTTGCAGCGGGTGAGCCAATTCTGGCTCAAGAGCACGTAGAGGCGCACTACCAAGTCGATCCTGCGATGTTCAAACCGCAAGCGGATTTCTTACTTCGTGTAAATGGCGAGAGTATGAAAGACATCGGGATTATGGATGGCGATTTGCTCGCGGTGCATAAAACCCAAGACGTGAGAGACGGTCAAGTTGTCGTTGCGCGTGTTGATGATGATGTGACTGTGAAGCGTTTGGAGCGCAAAGGCTCAACCATATTACTGCATGCTGAGAATGAAGAGTTTGCCCCAATCCAAGTGGACTTAACGTCTCAGCACCTTACGATTGAAGGCTTAGCCGTTGGTATTATTCGTAATACCGATTGGATGTAAGTGTATTTAAGCAGCCCAGTTGACCTGGGCTGTTTTGTCTTTTCTCTTCTTTTCTCTTTTTCTACTTCCTCCAAAAGCTTGCTCATCATCTTGACCTTGTTTGTTTTGACCAATTTATAAGCTTGATAATGTAATTGATATTCATTATCATCTTTATTAATGTCTATGTTTTCTCTCTGGCGCAGGAAATGCCCATGTCTCAGTCTAAACATCAAGTTCCTAACCATCTATTGAAGCCACTGTTATTGCGTAGCCGTGAAAGCATGGTCGACAATGGCTTGGTGTACGATCCGATAGCTGCTAAAGCGTGTTTGAGCTGTAAGATGGCGCCGGATTGTTTGAGTGGTGATATTGCGCAGAAGCAATTGCTGCACGTGACGCTGACTCAGCTTTGTGACCAGCAGGTTAGTCACTTCTTACAGCAGTATCCCGATGCTTGGATAATCAATGTCGGAGCGGGGTTGGATACCCGCTTTTATCGTTTGGATAATGGACGCTGCCATTGGATAGAGCTGGATGTGACGGAAAATTTGGTATGGCGTCAGCGCTTGTTCCACAAAAATGAACGCTATGAACATCGCTGTGGCAGTGTGGATGAAATGTCGTGGCTAGAGACGTTAGCCATTCCAGAGCAAGCACCGGTGCTCATTTTATGTGAAATGGCACTGCTCGATTGCACAGAGCGTCAAGTCGCGAAATTTATTCAAACCTTGGGTCGACATTTTGTTTCTGCTGAGCTATGTATGGTGCTGGCAGGAGATTTAACGGAAACCAAGTGGGGACAAAAGCTTGGCTCTGATCGTTATGCTCATGGCTTTGAAGCGCCTGCAGCACAGATATTGCAATGGTTACCATGGGCACAGTGGGTGAAAGCTTTCTCGCCATTCGATAGATTCTGTTCTCGTTGGAAAGCTTGGCAGCGTTGGCTTAATAAGATTCCAATGTTGAAGCATCGCCTCACGCCAGTCCTCGTTCACATCAAGTGGTAATTGGCTAGTCGTTAAGCGCTCAGGTACACTCGTCGATCTTACTGATGAGGTGCCTGTGACAAATTCAATCTTCTCTCCTTTATCTAACCCAAAAGTTCATCGCCAAGTCTTAGCTTTAGCGATACCTATGGTGCTGTCGAATATTACTGTTCCATTGCTCGGTTTGGTCGATGCTGCGGTGATTGGTCATCTAGACCACGCTTGGTATTTGGGCGGTGTTGCGTTGGGCAGCACCATGATCAGCGTGACGTTTTGGCTGCTTGGTTTTTTGCGTATGTCGACTACTGGGTTGGCTGCGCAGTCCTATGGCGGTGAAGACCGAAAGCAACTTGCCTTGGTGTTTATGCAAGGCTCACTTATGGCGCTGCTGTTTGCGTTAGTCTTCCTTATTGCCCATAACCCGATTGCTGATTTGATCTTTGGCTGGAGTGACGCCAGCGCAGAGGTAAAACACTACGGCATGCAATATTTCTCTATCCGTGTGTGGAGTGCCCCCGCTGCGCTAATGAACTTTGTGTTGTTGGGGTGGCTGCTCGGAACGCAAAATTCCAAAGCACCAATGTGGATGGTGATCATCACTAACGTGACTAATATTGTCCTCGATTTGTTGTTTGTTATCGGTTTGGAGTGGAAAGTAGAAGGCGCTGCGCTGGCATCGGTGATTGCTGACTACTCAGGTATGGGTTTTGGTCTCATGTGTGTCTGGAAAACCTGGCGAGAGAGGCAATTACCATCACCTCAAAAGTTGCTAGCCAGCACTCAACACGGTTTAGGGCGCTTCGTGAAATTGAATCGAGATATTTTCTTGCGCTCTTTGTGTCTGCAAGCGGCTTTTAGCTTTATGACGTTCCAAGGTGCGAGCTTTGGTGATGAGGTTGTCGCTGCAAATGCGGTTCTGATGAGCTTCCTGATGATTATCTCGTATGGCATGGATGGCTTTGCTTACGCAATGGAGGCCATGGTCGGGAAGGCGATTGGTGCCAAAGATAGGCAACAATTGAGTGCATCGCTTGTCGGCACTTTCTTTTGGAGTTTGGTTATTTGCTTAGGACTGACCGCGCTCTTTGGTTTGGCGGGATCGGAGTTGATCGCCATGATCACTTCAATTGAGACGGTCCAACAGCAAGCAGCGGTGTATCTACCTTGGCTGGTGGTGATGCCACTTGCGTCGATGTGGTGCTTTCTATTGGATGGCATTTTTGTCGGTGCAACCAAAGGCAAAGACATGCGCAATAGTATGTTTGTCGCGACCAGCAGTTTCTTCGTTGTCTTTTACTTATTCGCCGAGTGGGAAAATCACGCGCTGTGGTTTGCAATGACGAGCTTTATGTTGATGCGGGGTATTGGTTTAGGGGTTATCTTTCTCTACCAATGGCACAAGGATACCTTCCTAGCACAATGTTGATATAAAAACAGCAGGTCCAAGCCTGCTGTTTTTCTGTCTGCTATCAAGAAGCATAGATTAGAACAAGCGGTTCAAACCATTCAACGCAGCGACACGATACGCTTCGGCCATTGTTGGATAGTTGAAGGTGGTATTGACGAAATACTCGATGGTATTCGCTGAGCCTTTTTGCTCCATAATGGCTTGACCGATGTGGATAATTTCCGCGGCACGTTCGCCAAAACAGTGAATCCCTAAAATTTCTTTGGTTTCACGATGGAACAATATCTTCAAGCTACCGATGTCTTTCCCTGCGATCTGTGCACGAGCTAGATGCTTGAACGAAGAGCGTCCTACTTCATACGGTACTTTCGCAGCTGTTAGCTCTTGCTCGGTTTTACCCACAGAGCTAATCTCTGGGATGGTGTAGATACCCGTTGGAATATCATCAATCAGGTAGTTTTCTGCCTGACCTTTCGTAATGGCTTGTGCGACAAATCGCCCTTGGTCATAAGCGGCGCTTGCAAGGCTAGGGTAACCGATGACATCGCCTACAGCGTAAATGTGTTCGATATCGGTTTGGTAGTTACGGTTTACTTTTAGTTGTCCGCGAGAGTCCGCTTCCAGACCCACTGCACCCAAATTCAACTTATCGGTGTTACCTGTTCGACCATTCGCATACAACAAGCAGTCTGCCTTCATCTTCTTGCCAGATTGTAGGTGAATAATCACGCCATCTTCTGTGCCTTCGATTTTTTCATAGGTCTCATCATTACGAATTACCACACCGCTGTTCCAGAAGTGGTAAGACAGCGCATCTGACACTTCGTTATCCAAAAACTCCAACAAGCGGTCGCGGGTATTGATAAGGTCGGTTTTCACTCCAAGGCCGCGGAAGATAGAGGCGTACTCACAACCGATAACGCCCGCACCGTAAATGATGATATGGCGAGGGTCGTGTTTCAGGCTCAAAATGGAATCACTGTCGTAGATGCGCTCATGCAAGAAATCTACGTCGTTAGGCTGATACGGGCGAGAACCCGTCGCGATGACAAACTTATCCGCAGAATAGATTTCTTCTGTACCGTCGCTTTGCATCACTGCAATTGAGTAGTTATCGATAAATCGCGCGGTTCCGAACAAAAGTGTGCATGAGTTACGGTCATAAAAGCCCTGACGAAGTCGAGTTTGCTTATCAATGACCGATTTAGCATGACCTAAAATGTCAGAAAATGTTGCATGAACGCTGGTGTTGTTTCGACAAAATAGCGGGTTGCTATTAAATTCGATGATGCGGCTAACGGCATGACGCAGTGCTTTTGATGGAATAGTACCCCAGTGAGTACAACCGCCGCCGACACTGCTTTCTTTCTCGACAATGGCAACATTCAGTCCCGCTTTGGTTAATCCCATTGCAGCCCCTTCTCCGCCAGGGCCACTACCGATTACGATCACGTCATAGTGATTAACATGCGCCATGATGCCTTCCTTGTTATATTTGCTTAACATTGCTTTAGCGCGATTTTAACTCATTTACTCTATTGGTACACGTCATGCCTGTTAGAGAGTGGAAGTGATCACGCAGAATCGACCAAAAGGATGATTTGGTATGTTGTATGTCTATAAATTGCATCGAGAACATTGCAATTAGATGCATGCCAATAGTAACGTTCTCGGCGCTCAGAGCGAGCGAAGCAACATATCTTTCTCCGTAGGAGCAAATTGCGTTATATTGAGGCTCTTGTACCCTACAGAAAAAGAGCAAGTTAAGAATGAAATCGATGGGAATCCGCGCACAGCAAAAAGAGAAGACACGTCGATCATTGATCGATGCGGCATTTAGTCAATTAAGTGCGGATCGCAGCTTTTCCAGCCTTAGCTTGCGAGAAGTCGCCCGAGAGGCAGGGATTGCACCGACTTCTTTTTACCGTCACTTCAAAGATATGGATGAGCTAGGCTTAACCATGGTTGATGAAGGCGGTTTGCTACTACGCCAACTGATGCGTCAGGCGCGTCAACGTATTGTGAAAGAAGGTAGCGTAATTCGTACCTCGGTCGAAACCTTTATGGAATTCATTGAAAGTAGTCCGAACGTTTTTCGTTTGTTGTTGCGTGAGCGCTCCGGCACTTCTGCTGAATTTCGTACCGCTGTTGCTCGAGAAATCCAGCATTTTGCGGCAGAATTAACCGAGTATTTAATGAGCACCGGCGTGACCAGAGAAGAGGCGTATACTCAAGCAGAAGCGTCTGTGACTTTGGTTTTCAGTTCCGGGGCTGAAGCTTTAGATTTAGATCGACGTGAGCGCGATGAACTCGCCGAGCGATTGATCATGCAATTGCGAATGATAGCCAAAGGGGCCTATTGGTATCGCAAAGAACGTGAACGTAACCGATTAAAAGGCGGGATAGAATAATGTCGAATGGAAATAAATCTGAAAAGAAAACGCTGATTTTGGCACTGGTTGCAGGTATGTGTGGTGATGCTTTGTTGTCATGGTTGACCATGAGTGAAGTGTCTTTTTCAATCTTCCCATTGATTGCACTCGTACTGGCTGTACAAGCTCTTTACCAAGAGTACCTAAATAATCCGGTATCAGAAGATATCCCATTAGTTGGCTTGGCGTGTTTCTTCGTAGGTGCGTTTGGTCACTCTGCGTTTATTAAAGCGCAATACCCAGAAGCAGGCTCAAACTTCTTCGCGATCATGGTTTCAATGATCTTACTCGCATGGATTGGTAAGAAGCTAGGTTTTGTCAGCAAGAAGACTTCTGCGGAATAAGCAAACGAATCAAATTAAAAAAAGCGAGCCATTGAGCTCGCTTTTTTTTGTCTGAAGCTGGTGGACTAAGCTTTACGTTCCAATAGCACGCCAGCTTCCATGTGGTGGGTAAATCGAACTCTGAATCTTGTAATGTCTTCCAAAATCCAGGTTTAAATTTTAATTTGTTGTTTTTATTTGGTTTTTAATTTCTCCTTGTCCAAGGATGTCTTTAGCCGTACAATGAAAACTCGTCTTTCCCCGTACCCCACGCCGTACCCAGAGCCGTACCCAGAAATACAGAGGTTTTTCAGTCATGATCAAGCCAGTCGATAAAATTAGTACGAATGCCACGCTGAAAGCATTGAAGCCACAAGGCAAGGAATATTTAATTCCAGATAAGAAAATCGAAGGGTTGAATATTCGCGTTCGACCAACGGGCACGATGACTTGGATCTTTCGCTTTCAGGCTGGTAACAAACACGAAAAAATCACCATGGGACGGTATGTTAAGTTGAAACCGGAAACGGGGATGACACTTGAACAGGCTCGAACAGAAGCGGGGCGTTACCGTAGCTGGCTGGAAAACAATAAAAATCCGAAACAGGAACTGGCACGTGAACAGCGCGAGCAAGAGGAAGCAAAAACTTTTGATGATGCTTTTGCCAGTTTTGACGAGAAGCGTTTGTCCAAGCAGCTACGAGGAGAACAAGCGAGGGCAACCTATAGCCGGGATGTCAAACCATTTCTTGGTCACATCAAATTAGAAGAGTTGAGAATTCATGATCTTAATAAAGTATTTGATGCAAAGGTTGATGAGAATGGACAGCGAAAAGCGGGTGCGATTAATGCATGCCATAGAATTATCAATCAGGTGATCAACCATGCGCTAGCTTTGAATATGATTGGTGCACACCCTGCACCACATTTGAAATCCAAGGATGTCGGTGGTGGTTCTAAGGTCACAAAACGCAATTTGAGCTTTTCAGAATTGAAAACATTGCTAACAAGCTTGCCTTCTTGGCGTACAGAGCCCTCAAACGTCCGTCTAATGCAGTTTTTGCTCGGGTGTGGGCAACGTATTAGTGCTGTGCTTGAAATGCGTTGGAGTGAGGTAGATTTGCAAGAGAAGGTATGGTTGTTGCCAGCCAGTTCAAAAGAACGTCACACCAAGAGTCAGGAGAGCCGAAAAGTACCATTAAGTGATTACCTACTGAAACTTATTAAAGAGCAGCGTGAGAATGTACCAAGCAAATGGAAACTTGTTTGGCCGCAGCTTATGGATGACAAACTTCAAGAACCCGCAGCAGTACGTGCTCTGATCAAACGCAATTTACCGGAAGATTTTGAGCGTTTTTCGCCACACGATCTACGCCGCACCTTTATCAGCCGTTGTAGCGAAATGGGGCTGGATATCGTGGCGATTGAAAAGACGGTTGGTCACCAGCTACCAGGTATGTTGCGGGTATATAACCATCACGACTACCTTGAAGAGCAGTTAGTGGTACTGCAAGCATGGGGAGAAAAGTTGCAAGCGTTAGATACAAGCAATGTCATTCCTTTAGAGTCGATGAAGTTGCCTAAGCATTTGTAAAATTCTTAGAGATTATTCTTACTAGTTAGGGGGGTGTTACTCTTTATCTGAGCGAAATTTAATCGTGGCTCTTTGACTATGTGGGCTTCATGAATGGGGAAGTCTTTTGGAGGACGATTGAGAGAATACATAACTCGCTGAGATTTTTCGTATGCTCCCTTCTCTTGTCCATCGGCAGCATCCACTATCATCTCTCCAACTAAACGAGCTTAGGGTTAACCTTCATCAAAACGTTGACTGTTAGATAGATCAAATAACTACTCCAAAAAGTCCCTCACATTGACGGTGCTTTAGTACTATTGAGTGGGATGTTTAATACCTCTTTAGTATTGCTAAAATCAATATTTTCAAATGTAATGCAGTACACCAATAAACATAACAAAAAATTATCATATACATAAAATATTTTGCTGCATGCTGGAGGCCATAATGTATCTTCAAGTAGGAAGGTTGGGAGTTAATCTTAATGATCTTATTGAATCTCTTGATCATCTCGAGACATATGTGTTCATCAAAGATACGCAATCCAGATATATCTATGCAAATAACCTAAGCCTGCAGTTAATGAGAATTGATAAGAAAAAACTGGGTCAAATAAGAGATTCGGATTTTTTACCAGAGGATACCGTTGAGTTCATAAAGCATATTGATGCTAAGGTCATCAAGGGAGAAACGACTAGGGAAGAGGTTTTCATTAATGATGCAAATGGTAAGCAACGGATTTATCTTGAGATGAAATCACCAATTTATAGCTCCGAATCCTCTAATGAGGTTGTAGCTATCTTAGGTA
Source organism: Vibrio sp. SCSIO 43097 (assembly GCF_023650755.1). Taxonomy (NCBI): domain Bacteria; kingdom Pseudomonadati; phylum Pseudomonadota; class Gammaproteobacteria; order Vibrionales; family Vibrionaceae; genus Vibrio; species Vibrio sp. SCSIO 43097. Next base: position 150,071 of record NZ_CP071840.1, read on the forward strand.
TTGCGACTGATATTACAAAGCAAAAGGAACTCGAAAAGAAGGCATGCCAGCAAGCTCAAATGGATGAATTAACTAAAGTTCTCAACAGGCGTGGACTCATCGAAAGCGTACAACAATACCTAAAAAAGAGGATAAGTGAAAACACTTTTTCTGCTTTTCTATTTATTGACTTGAACGATTTCAAAAAAATTAATGATGATCATGGCCATACAGTAGGCGATCACATATTACGTGAAGTAAGTGAACGTATGAAAAGTAGTGTGAGGGCTTCCGGCCTAGTATCAAGGTATGGCGGAGATGAGTTTGTCGTATTTTTAGGGAGCGTTGGGAGTAGCAATAGAGAAGCGGAATACTACACGGAAGAGGTGATGTCGAGAATTGAGAGTGCACTCGCTGGTCCAATAAATATCGGCAAAGGTAAGGTGCAGGTAGGTACGTCAATAGGTAAGTATATTATTGAAGGAGCAGACTTTTCCCTAGAGTCAGCGATAACTAAAGCCGATGAGAATATGTACTACGAGAAAACGCGAGTAAAGAAGATTTAGACTGAACTAAAGTGTCGCAACTCATGCTTGACCTTACAAACCCACAGGTTAGTACAACTAGGTCGTACTGCGAATGTGCTGGTGTCGTAACTCACAATGGGACAAAGCGATTTGCAAAGAGTATGGTATCTACTCGAAAGTTTTAGTAGTTTGACTGATGAACTAAGATGCCGTAGGTGATTTGAGTTGTGGTCAGTCATATAGAGAGAAAACTAGAGAAGTTGCTTAAAAATGAACCTCACTTGACTAGGGCTGAAGCAGTTAAGCTACTAGCAAAATTGAAGCAGAAAAAAACAAAAAGCAAAAGTAAACATCAAGCACTGAAAACCGTTTCAGGGGGAGTTGTTTCTCCTCGATAGAACAAGTTGTCTAGCATCACACCAGTATTGAGTAACGCGCTCAATTAATGATGCTTGTCGTCGGCAGTTCAGCAATCCTCCACAGCATGCTGTTTGGGACAAACGCTCCTTCAGTTTTTGGGTCTGCTAGACACCGCAATGAAATCAACTTTATTGTCTTGCGAAGTTATATTTAATTTCTCTTTTAATTCTTCAACAGGTATTGGGCGGCTTAGATAGAAACCTTGGGCTTGTTCACAGCCTAACTCTTCAAGAATTCGTAACTGGTGATCGGTTTCTACTCCTTCCGCAACGACTTGAATTCCTAACCCTTTTGCAATGTCGATAATGCCTGAAGTGATCGCTCTTGAACGATAATCAACCGCAATATCTTTGATGAAACAACGATCTATCTTGATTTCATCGACGTCGAGTCTATTGAAAATTCCAAATGAGGTATAACCGACCCCAAAGTCATCGATAGAGAACGTTACACCAGACCTTTTCATTTTTGTTACTAGGCTTGCACATTTTTCTATATCCTTAAGTGTGGCTGTCTCTGTGATTTCAAGGCATAGGTATTTTGAAAGTTCAGTGTCTTGATTTAGCTGATACTCAATTTGATGGATACCCTTAGTGCTATTTAGCTCAGTCGCTGAAATATTTACAGATACGCTTTGGATGACACGGCCTAGGAGCTGAGCTTCTTTAAGTTGCTTTGATGCTTGCTTGATTACTAGCTTCGTTAAAGCGCTACTAAGATTATTTTCTTCTGCCAGCGTAACAAATACTGATGGAGGTATATCTCCGTATTGAGAGTGGGTCCAGCGAGATAGCACTTCAACTCCCGCTATTCTCTTGTCTTTTAGGCGATATTTTGGTTGAAAGACTATCTGTATTTGCTCTTCTTGAATCGCATGACGCAACTCTATAATCATGCGTTGTTTTTGGAAATCTTCTTCAGCGAGTTTTTTGTCGTGGTATCGGATAGTATTTTTTGTTTTTTTTGCCTGAGCTAGAGCATATTTTGCCGACGACATGAGTTGCTTGACACTCTCTCCATCATACGGGTAGAAGGCCACACCAATAGAGCATGTCACATCAATTTCATGATTTTTTGCATGTTGATTAAACTGCTTTTGAACGCGAGCTAAGTGCAGAGCTATTTGGTTTTCATCATGCATTCGTACCAAACAAGCAAACCCATCAGAGTGTATTCGTGATGAGAGAAGAGGAAAGACCGTATGAGAGTCAATAGATTGTGCGATATCCTTTAGAAACTGACTACTTTTCGTAAAACCGAGGTGATCGGCTATGGGTTTAAAGTTATCAATATCAAGAAGAAAAAGAACGTAGTGTTCATCTTCTTTGGCACTTTGGATTTTTTGTTCTAGGTAGCGAAAAAATACCAAAGGGCTGTGTAAACCGGTTACAGAGTCAATGTCATTCGCTTGTTCAAGTTCTCGATTGTTCTTTTTTACCAGTCCCCACAGCAATAAAGATGTGACCACTACAAATAACATTCCCTTCAGTGATTGAACCAAGGTATAGACTTGTGTATTGCTCGATAGGAGTTCTACTGCTTTATCTGAGAACCAAACCCATAGCGACGCAAACACAAAGTAAGTAAAAACGAACTTAGTGGAGGATTTTATATCTCTTTTCATACTGACCACAGTATTATTTGTGTACTGCCCATGAGTAAGTTTATACTTAAATAAGTAAATTATCATTAAATTGCATGTCAATCTAGAGGCACATCACTAAAGTGTTTAAAATGTTACATCGAGCATCAATCACAGACTGTTAGGGCTATTCTGGCGTTTTAATGTATGTTGGTTAGTCACTTCTTGGAGTTACTCTCTATGGGGTTTTGCTCAAGATAACTCTAAGTAAGGAGTGATGTTTCATACAGAGTATTCAAAGGTCTGATTAAGTCTTTGAGTTAGTATAGATCTGTGAGTGGCAATGTCTTTTATATCTAATGAAAAAATGGATGATTTAACTTATGGAGTATATGGAGGAAATGTAACAGATGAGGGATAAGTTAAATCTGAGAAAGTTAATTCTGTGCCTGAGTGTGTTCAGTGTACTAGTCACTCTTCTTAATACTTTTCACTCCATATATAGAGTTCAGCATGAGCTGCTAGTTAACAATACCATAGAGTCCAACCGTGTATATGCCGTTAAAATGGCGGAAATAACGGATACTTTTATTGATTATGCTTTATCCCAACTAGAGTACAGCGCACCGATAATCAGCCGTAGAATGCTTGAGCCGCTTGTATTGCAGCAAGAGGCAAATCGATTGCGAACTCAAACCGACTCTTTCAACTCTGTCGTAATTGTTAATGCGGACGGCGTCATCATATCGGTTTCACCAGAAACTATTGAAGTGAAAGGTGTTCAATTAACTGAAGAAAGCGCGTTACAGTCTCTAAATGCGAAAACTCCACTTATCACGAATCCATTTGTATCCCCTGCTGGCAACTATTTGACAAGCATGTCGTATCCTATCTTTTCTGAAAACGGCGATTACTTAGGCTATGTTGCGGGAACCATCTACCTCGATCAAAAAAATATATTAAGGACAATTCTTGGGCAGCATAGTTACAAAGATGGGTCATATTTGTATGTTGTCGATAAGCATCAGACGTTGATTTATCACCCTGATCCGCAACGAATTGGAGAAGTTATTACTAATAACGAAGCAATAAGAGCGGTAAGTCGTGGTGAGGAAGGGGGAAAAGCTATCGTTAACTCCCATAGCGTTGGCATGCTCTCTGGATACGCGCCCGTAAAACATGCTGGCTGGGGGGTTATTGCTGAGAAGCCAGAAGAGCGCGTTTTGTCTATGCTTGACGATCAAATGTGGCATATGTTTATAGAGTCACTCCCAGTTAGTGTTCTTATATTTTTGATTATTTGGGTTTCTTCGATTTTTATATCGAAACCTTTATGGCAATTAGCCAGTGTAGTCAAAAGTTTTGAAAGCCATAACTCTACCGAGCAAGACTTAAATGAAGTGAAGCCTTGGTATTTTGAAGCGTCATACTTGAAACGTTCATTTCTCAGCACGTTCAATATTGTATCCAGCACTATTGATCAGCTGCACCTAGATACTTTAACTGATCCCATGACTGGGCTACTGAACCGCAGAGGTCAAGGTAAGGCGATTGATACCTTGCGAGCACAAAAAACTCCCTTTTCTGTGCTAGCTTTGGATCTTGATTACTTTAAAAAAGTGAATGATAGCTTTGGTCATGATGTCGGCGATGATTTATTAGTCAGTGTGGCAAGTATGATCAAGGCTCAGGCACGAGAAGTTGATATTGTTTGCCGCTCTGGTGGCGAAGAGTTTATCGTTTTCTTAGTCAAAACGGACATACATCAGGCTAAACTCGTTGCCGAGAGAATTCGTAAATATATTGCATTAAACAAGTTTGATGCAGTAGGGCATGTTACGATTTCTATCGGAGTGTCTCATTGGTCAGCAGAAGATGAGCCGATTAGCGCGACTCTTAAACGTGCCGATGATGCTCTTTATCAAGCTAAACATAATGGTAGGAATCGCGCCGAAATCGCTCTCTTCAAGTGAGAGGCCTGAAATTAATGATATAGCCCCATTATGCGCAGTGCTTAAGTATTAGGAAGGTCATTGCTCCTTCCTAATACCTGATTTCAAGTATTTTGAAGAACAGAAGTCGGGGCGAATTAGTTTTGATAGGTGGCTAGAGGTAGTTATTTCACGAGACTTCTGCTTCGTTTCTTTACCATCTGCCCTCAGCATCGTCAGCCGAGTGATATGTTGAGTTATTCCCTTCAAATTTCAGCCGACCAAAACTTTCACATAATACATCAAGAGTGATGTCGCTTTCTAAGATGGTTTCTACAGGTACTGCGAGAGTTTCATCGTCTGAGAAATCGTTAATATCCAGTTGATAGCGCTCAAAGCTGTGTTGTTCTTCGTCAGTTAAAGATGACTTAAGTTTGTGCTCAAATACTCGACCATATAACCAGCATTTGATATTTCCTAGTGAAAATTCAATAAGCGGTGCTTCACCATAAATCCCATCCATTCGATTGTTGGCTTTTAGCATAGAGTGAACCGTTAATATTATTGCCACACTGTATGATCTTCCTGCAACCTGTAGTTCAGGACGCGCAAGCTCACACCAGTGATCCGAAGAAGATAGCTCGTACAGTTTATTGCTTCTAATCGTTGCTGCGTCAATGACCTCTTCGCGTAAGTAGGGATGAGAATGAGCCGTTCCAATGTATTGATAATCCTCGCCGAACACTTTAGCGATATCTTTTTTTATTGAAAGAGAGAGTGGGTTCCATTCAACTGAAGAGCGTTTTCTTTTAGCTGATGTTTCAACAGAAACATGATTTATCGTACATTTAAATGGGTGGGCTTTATTCGCATATCCCCAAAGGTGGGCCGCTGTCTCTATGGAGACTGATTTTCTGCCCTCATGCTTTATCGCATAAGCCTCTAAACCAGCCATGATTAGCTCAAATATCGCACTTTTACTGACTGAAATTGTCGCGGTCATTTTCTCTTGGTTCCTATTATTGACGGTTATTTTCGTAGTTTGATGAGAGGTAAGACACAAGAGTTATTGGGCGAACTCTACATGTTCTTTCAGTTTGTTTTTATAGCGCTCATAAAGCGAATCCCATACATCTTCACTTACCATGACTAGTGGTAAGTATTCTTCAAAAATGACACCACTGTCGTCAGGGTAGGCAAGCTCGGTATAAGCATAACGTGGGCCATCTACATAAAGCGCTTCCCAACATTCGATGCATTCATCTTTAAACCACTCTTTTGTGATTGGCTCAGGGCCGTTACCCAGAAGATGAATTAAGTTCTTAGAATCGAAGAAATGATGTTCTTCACTTTTGATATCAAACAGGTAGCTAGAAAATAGAGTGATGGCTCTTCTGCAGAAATACCATAATCGCAACATTGAAACTGCGCAGGTGATTGAAGAGCTGATACAGTGGGCGAAAGAGATGCAAGCTGACGCTGAGATGATGGAAAAACTGGGGCTTTCCACTGATGAAATTGCGTTTTACCGTGCATTGGTCACCAACGAGGCATCTGTGCGCACCTTAGGCGATGACAACTTGCGCCAACTCGCTATTGAACTCACGCACCAACTGCGTAAATCGGCTACTGTATATTGGCAGAAACGAGAAAGCGTGCGTGCTCGGATGCGCAACCTTGTACGCCGTTTATTGCGTCGCTAGAAATATCCACCTGATGCCGCAGAAGAGGCAATTAAGCTGGTTCTGGATCAAGCTGAAGTGCTGGCTGACGGGTGGTATGCGGCATGATTAAATGAAAGGCAAGGTCTGATAGCCTTGCCTTTCTATTAGTGCTGACATTGGTCCTGTCTTATCATCCCACTTTCTGCTGAATATTATTTAAAGTGTGTTTGTATTTAGAGAATGATCCCTGTAGTTTTCTTTTCCTCTTTAGGCTTAACGACTTTTGGCTTCGCATGCTCTGTATGCTTTCGTTTTGACTTCGTATAAGCGGACTTACGTGCAATACTATGATTTTCGATTTCTGCAATATTTCCTTTTACTACTTTTGCATAGGCAAACTTAGGCAATACTTTGGTCACTTCAATGGTCGCAACTTTGATTTCATCGTGGCCTAAACTCTCTTTTGTCACAGGATCGATAAATTTTTCACCCAAATTGAAGACATCAAAGTATTGTCCTTGCTTAACTGTATTGCCGCCCGAGTTCAAAACTAAAGAGCCATTATCGCCAACTAAAACCACTAACGGATAAATGTTATCTTTTAGTTGGTTAAATATTTTTTTCGAAGCAATATCAACCAGAAGATTCAAATTGTTTCTACTTGAAGTGGTTGGAATAGTTGCTGACCATTTCACTTGATTATTGACAACATCGAGAATTTGAAATTTTACCAAAACTTTAGAGCTATAGTAGGTTTTCACATCTTTAATGCTTTCCCCTGTGAGCTCTACGGTACGTGAGTTATCGACGACACTTTCGTTAGTGTTAGCAGTAACAACCTGACCAGTTACAAAATACTGTAACGTTGGGTCGAGTTTGTCATATAGTACTTTGAACTTTCGGTCTTGCACCAAAAGTTCTTCGACTTTTTTGCCGATAATAGTGCCTTTTGGGCCAGAAAAACTACCAATAGCGATTGTTCTTCTTTTGGCATTTTGATCTTTTATTTTCTCTCTAGGGTCAACCTCAACCTTAACCTCTAACTTTACCTCACAGCCATAACTTGAACACTTTTCATGTAGCACTTTGTACTTAACGTTCCCTCGCGAGTATGTTGCAGTGCCATCTGCCATAGAGTCGTTTAACTGTTTTGTCTTTCCGTCGTTAATTGATGTAAGGAGTGAAGTGCGGGCACTTTCAATAGATACACCTGAGACCTGTTCTACCGCACGCCTTAAACTGACATCAATAGCCTGATCTAATGTTTCTCCTTGCCCATTTGTTATAACTTTCTCATAACTTGCAGCACTAGATAAACATGAGAATAAGCTTGCTGCGCAAAGTAGTATAAGCCTTTTATTCATGTTAAAAATCCGCCACATCAAACATATCTTCCGATTCAGCCGAGTTAATGTTATCAGAGAGAGTTTCTGCTCCCAGGGCTTCTTGCTCCAGCTTTTCAGCACTCATTCCACTTGCCATATTTTTTGCACTCACAATCTTCTTAGGATGCCAAACGAGTACCGTCCCCACCATTTCATGCCCCATCACAGGGTGCTTACGACGCCATTCAAACTCAGTACTTACACCAGTCATATTTTGTACACTTGATGTCATTGAAGCACTTTGTTGAACGGATTTGATTAATTCATTAGTTAAGCCTGGGGACTTTTTGCGAACAGCACCTGTTATCAAATCGAACTGCTCAGCTTTACTGACACGGTTTTCTTCTGAAGTTGACTCTTGGAAATCGCCATTCAGATTATAGGTTTGTGCCAAGCTCGCCCAAGCGTTGTTCGTTGCAAAGCTCTTAGCTGCTTTACGTTCAATTTTTCTTTCCGTTGGTGAGGATGTATAAGTAACGCCTGCTTGACCGTATGAAATCAACATGGGATAGCCGTCGGAGTCATAGCTAACTTGAGTTCCTACCTTCAGATATAGACTGTCTTTTTGGTTATAGAACATATCGTAGATAGATGTCATTTTAGGGTTAGCTTTATCTTTCTGTGGTGTAATTTGACCGCCGGAATCGATCATTGCACGAACTTGATCTCGTTTATTTGCAGACAAAGCAAGAACAACCCCAACTGTCCCTTGACCAGAATCTCTGATTTCTTCATAGGTTTTGATAATCATCATTCCAGCCAAATCACCGTATGAAGACCTTATAGTCTGCTTGATCACTGACTCTTTAAATAGATCGCGCTTGATCGATGGTGGGGCTGCTTCAAACTCTTTTGGATCAATCCCCATTTCTTGTAATTCTGCATCAAGTTTACCTTCTAGCACCGCAACCACTTTATCTAAGAAGCTCGCCATCTGAGAGTCACTCTTAAAATCCTCTTCAGTCGGGGTCGGCAAGCCGCTATTTTTTGTCATGGAGTAAAGCATGTTATTTTCGACACTGGTATTTAGTGTTTGTAAGTATTCTTTTTGCGCCTCTAATACGGCCTTATCTAATGCTGCTACTCGAAACTCTGCCCATCGAGGGTCATTGCGATCTGCCATGATTTCAGCAGAACCAGAATAAATAAATACACTATGTTGCTTACCCTGTTTATATAAGGTGCGTTTTACGTTTGACACATAAGCATCAAGCTTTTCATCAATGGCATCAGTGGTATCAACATCGTTTTGAACTTGGACCACATCTTTATCGGTTTGTTTGCCCGCAGCCTCTTCTGTTATTTCTGCTACCGTTGTTGTATCTACTAAATTACCTTCTTGAGATGCATGTGTTGGTAATGACAAGCCAGCGATTACCATTGCTGTAAATAATTGGTTTAATTTCATTTTTAATCACCTAACCCTCTAACTAAAAGTAATGGGCAGCTTTCACTGCCCATCATTTGACGCTACCTACCAGCTCACACTTGAGCCATCCGCTACCTTGCCGACTACTCGCTCTCCTTCCCAATACGCTAAACCATTTTCTATATTGGTTAGTGACATTTGGAAATAGTACTCAATTCGTGTATCTCCGTTATCTAGAGTTGAGTCTCGCTGAAGGATTTTGCCTGATAGGCTAAAGTCTGGGGCTAGTACTTGGTTATCTCCTTTGACACTTGCCTGTTTGACCATTTTGGAATTTTTTAAATCACGCATTTTTTTTGTGGCATCGTCCTCACCGAATGCAGTTGTTACTAAGAATTTTCCTGATTGAAGTAACTTTACTCTTAAAGATTTGGTTAGCTGATCAGTGTCTAAGCGCTGCATAGTGTCATTCTCAATGCCACTTACATAAATAATGTATCGACCACCAACATCTGCTTGAGGGTGAGTCATCAATTTATTAGAAATAATGTCATCAGCCATTTCATTTGCTGCTTTCGAGAAATCAGCGTAAGAGAGGGCTGCTACCACATTTGTCGTTGTATCAGCAGCATCAATATAAGATGTGGTTGTTTTACAACCAACCAAGCTCATCGCAGCTACAACAGCTGCAATTGTCAATTTTTTCATGTTTATCCTTAAATATTTACGACTTTTACGGATGGTTCTATTAATGGAGAGACCGCTTTCACGTAGATGATGTGTTTGTTAGATTCTGTGCTAAGCTCAACTGGAATAGTGAAAGATCCTGCCTTTATTTCAACTGTATTGTGTTTGGCTTTGATTCGAGTTGCTTGATATTCACTCGGTAGGGCTGAGAAAGTTCGAATATCAGCACCAGTAGTCACCATTTGTAAAATGGCTAATGCATCACCAAGTAAAGCGTTTTCATCTTTAACTTGTTTTTGAGCGATGGTTTTTAATGTTACTCGGGTGATTTCACGAGCTAAAATATATGGAAACTCCTGATCGAATTCGGCACTAATTATCTTATCCATATCTGCAATAGTGCTGGTCTTTGAACCATTAATTGTAATGCTGTCAAATGTTGTACCGCGTTTTTTCAAGGTAGGAATTGCGATACCAGCATAAGATACATTGTTAGACAGTAAGAAAATTGGCAGATCAATTCGACGCTCTTCTTTCACTGGCGATTTGCCATTTTCAAAAATCACCCAAACTTGATCTTTTAGCCTAGATTGGCTTGGATTTTTAACCATACTACGTGCCAATTGATAGTCCGCTTTGGCAGCAGGTGAACCAGTAAGAGAGTGTACACGCTTGAAAGAGTTAGCAGCTTTTTCAAAGTCTGACTTAGATTTACCTGTGATGAGTAAATGAAGACCGTAAGAGTATGTAGTAAAAGGGTTTACGTAGCCTTCATAAGGTTTCCATTGGCCTTGCTCAATACCTGCTTTTTTTAGTGTATTTTGTGTCAAATCCGATTCTATGGTCTGCTTTACCAAAGCGCTTGACTCACCAGCTTCAGACTCCAGTTCTTCGCTTCGCTCCTTAATGATATCTGCAAAATGTTGAGCTGCTCTACGCTGTCGCTCTTCTGCTCTATTTAGTTCAACGCGAGCATTTTGATAGTCATGAAGTGATATAAAATTCCATGCTTTAATGGTATTTGTCATGATGCCGTCGTAATGCGCTTGTTCGTAAGCCAACATGGCGTCATTTCCAACCATTGAACCAATAAGCTCAACTCCCTCAGAAGCAGTACTTTCCGTATCTTCTTCTTTCATCATTATTTCTGTTTCATCAAGCAGCTTGGTGGATAATTCGTATTCACCTGCATAGTTCAAGCTTGCACCAGCTTGCAATGTCCATAGTAGGTCGCTTGTTTCACCTGAATCGTTATCGTAGCCAGCATGTTCTAAGGCTACTTGAGATGCTCCCGAAAAGTCACCAGAATCAAGCTTTGAATTGAAGCTATCGAAGTCGTTTCTCTGCATCATACTTGTACAGCCTGACAACATAACCATACTGATCGCACTGCTAATTAGTTTTATATTCATTGACTTTATTGTTATCTAAATGATTGAATTTTTGAACTAGAATCACCTTATACTCACAAATAGCACTGCAATCAAGCTCTTAATGTGTGGTTAATTAACACTTTTAGTATTATCCGATTATTGAATGCTATTTATTTGATTTATGTCATTAGGCTCACATGCGTCTCTTGTCTTTGAAAGTTGAGTGTATCTACTAAACGTAAGCGAATATCTATTGTTATCAGTAGGGAAGCTCTTCTTATCTCAATTGGACCATTTCATTATGTGTAGTAGTAATGAAAGGAATTTCAGATAGATATTATCTTCGTGTATATCCCAACGGTTTCATTTTTAGGAGCTTTTTATGCACGAAAACAACTACTATTTTGATGGTCCTGTCACAGCAAATAAGGTGCTCGACGCGGCTGCTGAAATCCTTGCTACACGGGCTCTCCGAGGCGATCAGTATTGCAATCCCGAAGCAACAAAAACCTATTTATCTTGCAAATTAAAACACCATGAAAGAGAGGTGTTTGCGGTGATGTTTCTAGATAATCAGCATCGTCTTATTGCTTTTGAAAAGCTCTTCTTTGGCACAATAGATTCGGCAAGTGTCTATCCCAGAGAAGTCCTCAAAGCGGCTTTAAAAGTCAATGCCGCCGCACTCATATTTGCTCACAATCACCCTTCTGGTGATGCCACACCTTCCCAAGCCGATAAACAAATTACGCAAAGGCTCAAAGAGGCTTTAGCGCTGGTGGACATTCGAGTTCTTGATCATATCGTGGTTGGCGATAGTGCCATCTCTTTTGCAGAGAGGGGGCTACTATGATCCAGAAAACATCGGGTGAACTGGAATTGCAGGATAGCTTTCATCGAGCATTGCTTTTGGTAATCCAACGTTATTCGATTCCTCCACAAGCTCAACGTATGGTCCTGAACTGTCGACAAAGACGCTATTACCAGACAGGGCAGGGGCTTCATCCCATTGAAATTCAATTTCGTCGTACATCGGTCAGTGAAGATTGGCAGGTTGTTTGCTTAGCGAGTTTTCTTATTCGGAAAATAAACCGAGTGAGATGGAGCCTGAACTCTACTTTCATCTCTTCAATCTTTGGTGTTATCAACCAGATAGCGGTGCTGCAAGTCTTGCAGACCCGCAAGTGAAAGCGCTGTTAGATACTTGGCTGAACGCGCTCTCTCGACACCTTACTCAGTCTCTCTTTGATGACATTCAGTTATCGATGATTCAAACCTTCGATGAACACCATTCATGATCACATTTTAACCTCGGTCACTTTTAGGAGATCTAACCATGTCTATACTGCATTTTACGCCGTCAGCTCTTGCTGTTTCTAATAAGCTTTTGACGTTATTAAACCAACATTGTCATGCCTCGATGAAATCAACACAGTCCACCAGCCATGCCCTCTCTATCCATTTTCGAGACAAAAGCTATAGCGCGGAAGAGGGGGGATATCATCCGGTTGAGATTGGCCTCAACATTGTGAATGGTAAAACGGTTGATATTCTCTACATTACCGATTTTGCGTATATGGGGAACTATTATCCGGAGCTAGAGCGATGCATTGATTTTGATTTTGGCAATCAAGTCGCTTTTACCGTCGCCACTGGATGGCAAAGCATTCGCTCTCCAGGTATCGATGAGCTGTATCAAATGTGGGAGCAAAACTTTCTTCAGTACGTCGAATGGGAGTGTTACGACGACATTCAGATTTCTCATTAACTTTTATCAATCTAGCTAAGCTTTAACCTGCTGCTTTATATCTCCACCAAAGAATCAATCAAACTTCTGATTGTGGTAATCCCAACTGTTCATCTCGCTCTGTCACTCTTTCTAATATCCAGTCTTGGACTTCGCTTTCTACCCAAGCCACGCTGCGAAAGCCCAGTGATACCGATTTAGGGAACTTACCCTCAGCCATGAGCTTGTACATGTACGCACGGCTCAAACCTGTATTATCCAGCACTTCTTTTAGTCGAATTAGTCTCATTTTTCTGTCCTCATGATTTGTTCGTCATAAGGAGGTAGCTAGTTGTAATTTTTCCGGACGCTAACTAAGGAGCGCCTATGTCCGAACAGCACGATCTTTTCACTACGCTTGAAAGCGAGATACGCCAGGCATCCCTCAATGAACGTACTCGCACCAAGTTACTCGATAACCTCAAACAAATGAGAGCCACCGAGCTCAACATTCTCATTACAGGAGCCACCGGAGCAGGAAAAAGCTCAACGATTAACGCACTCTTTGACATGAGTGTTGCAGAGGTGGGAATCAGTTGTGAGCCGCACACTCAGGGTGTTACGCAATATCGTCTGAACAATCTTATTCTTTGGGATAGTCCTGGTCTGGGGGATGGTATCGAAGAAGATAAGCGCCATGCCCGCTTATTGAAAAATACGCTGAGAGCGAGAGATGAGCAGAACCGTTTCGTGATTGACTTGGTACTTGTGATTCTTGATGGTAGCTCACGCGATTTAGGTACACCTATCACCTTGATTAGCGATGTGCTTATTCCGGTATTAGGCGAAGACGCACAGCACCGTTTAATCATCGCCATTAATCAAGCCGATAATGCGTTAAAAGGAAATCAAGCCTGGGACTACGAAAGCAATACACCGACACCCGCATCAAAAGCTTATCTTGAAACCATGGTGCGCTCGGTTCATCGACGCGTATTGCGTGCAACAGGGGTTTATCTAAAGCCCGTCTACTACGTTGCGGGGCACTGTGATGGATTGGCCAAGCAACGGCCCTATAACCTTTCCAAGTTGCTGTATTTGATTGTTGAACGTTTACCAAAAAATAAACGGCTCTTACTGGCGAATCGCACGCTTTCCCCTCGACATGAGAATTGGAAAGACAACGATGCCAGTGATTACAACAAAAAAACCAGTCTTAGTTTGTGGGAGGCAATCTTCGACACTACGACTGAAGGTGCGCAATACGGCGAAGAAATAGGAAGTGTGTTTGGCACTACGGGCAAGCACCTAGGCAAAATTATAGGCGGTGCGCTAGGGGCATGCTTAGGCGGTTTACGCTATCTCTTTGGCTGGTAGATAAGCGCCGCTACGGTTACATCTCTCAAAGCCAATCTCTCTTCGACATAAGTTGTCGCAACCACCTTTTAATATCAACTCATTGAATAATATATAAAGGATATCTCTCATGAAACCTATTGTAATTACCGCAGCACTAACACTGCTCATGACCTTTACTGCGTCTGCTGAGGGCTACAAAGTCGAATACAAAGACATCAACACCCGATGGGGACCAAAGACGAAAATATATGTAACGTCCCTCTTTGACTACTCGACTGTCTTCAGGATCGAAGTTAACCGAGGTAACTGTGAAGTCGCTAGACCAGAAACACCAAAGATTACCGTCAACAAGAATAAGTACAGTCAATCTGAAGAGTTACTCAAAAACATGAGCAACCCTGATTACAAAAAGCCCTCCAGTAACAACAAGTCTAGTGGTGTGAAATGGCTTCCTTATTCCGAAGTGGATTTGAAGTACGGAGAGTCTACTGGTTATGTCACTACAATGCCCTGTAGAGTCCTACAAATTGACATTCACTCTAGTGAAGGGAGTTACCGCTTTAATGCGGATTAAACAACTGAAAGGCCACAAGGGCCTTTCTTTTTTGTCTTCTCACTTACAACTGCTGTGGAAGTTTTTTCCTTTATCCCCAAAAGGCTTACTTTCAAGTTTTGCTAAATAGCTGACACGGTAAAAAGCCTGATTGTATTGGTTGTAAAAAGTCTCCGTATCTAGTCGCTTATTAATTTCATAAGTACCGTTATTAGGGAAAAAAATCGCACTACTTGCTTGCCCGACCGTAATACCGATTGCACTTGCCCAAGCCTTAGCAACCATCCCTGAAACGTATTCACCCGTAAGATCATCATAAGGCCCTATTCCTTGAAAAACATCACCATTGAGCAATATGGCTACGTGATAGTGAGGATACACTGAAGTGACTATCTCTCTACACCAGATAAATCGAGGTTGAGAGTGGCGGTTGTGCTTCTTACGTTTTAGATAAGCACACATGATAGCTTTGAAGGACTCTTGGAACTTAGTAATCTGTTTGCCAGTTACCCCGTTAACCGGATAACCATCCGGGTAATGTAAATCAAATCGCATTAGCCGTGTTCGAGGGTATTGGCTTAACGCATAATCGAAAGTCTTCTTGATTTTTCGTAAGTACTTTGGTTCAAGGGCCCCTTTGTTGGTATTGAAACTCAATGGCATACCGTTGATGTGTAACTTACATGCATTGTTGATGTTATTCATTTCTATCATTCCTATTGGTTAGTGTTCTCAATAGGTAGATAGGTTGTTGTAATTAATTAGATAAGGTTCATATAAATACTATTATTACCGACAGTTTTTCACTCCCTTCCTCCAGCCACGCATCTTTGCTCGACAAGGCGTCCTGTAGCTTCAAAACTTGCAAAAGTTACTCTGATAAAAAGTTAGGCCCCCCGTTTGAGAAGGAGTCTCTGATTTTTCTCATTGATACCAATCGCAAATTGCTTTCCATCAACAACATCAAGGGCTTTGATTGTACGTGCTAGGTCCAATGCACGATAAGCAAGAAATTCGATTAACTTATTGACTTTCTCTTTCTCAAGCTTAAGTGTTGACCAGGCAAAATGTTCACGTATAACACGCTCATACCACTCAATGTCTGTACAAACCTTTCCTTCGACATTGATGAACTTAATGATTTCACTTTCAATAAAGTAATCTATGTGTTCTGCAAACTCTTTATTGCATTTTACGTCAGCAACTTTTTGAAATAATAAAGGTATTGTGAGGTTGTAAACGGGATTCAGCGCACCAGACGATTTTAAATGGGCGATAAAGCTGTAGTAGCTTTTTTGATCGTACATGGATAAGTTCAGAAAAATTATTGACTTTCTTTTCTTTAGAACAGAGTGGCTGAGACCTTTGATATATCCCCTGATATAACCAAGTCTTCTAAGCTTGCTGAGCATTGCTTGAGCTTTACGTTCAGTGCATCCCATAAATCTGCATAAATCTCTAAGGCTTATACTATCAACAATCCCAGATTCCGTAGCCTCACTTAAAAGATGGGTAAGCATTAAGCGATTTGACAGCGTCAACTCTTTAGCATGCTGATTACTATACCAAAGATGATTCATCCACCTCCTCATATAGATGGGGCGTTGTTCAAACTGACTACTCAACTCATCAAAATCAATGCCTGTAAGTTGATAGCGTGTGACTGGTCTTCCTCGTTTTCTAGGTACTTCTTTCTCAGGTATCAAGAGAATAACTTTTGCCTCTATCAATAAGCGTAGACAGCGCCTTATAAGGCGTTCTGAGGCTTGGTATTTTCGGGCCATATATAGAACAGGTTTTCTGTAAAAATTGTCTGATTCGGCATCCAAATACATAAGCAGCAGTAGCATTCTAGCTTCAGCGTTTAGTTTGTCATTCTCTTGGAAAGTCCAGTTTACAATCATAAAATCACATTTATATTTATTTATAGGGCGTTTTGGTATGTATATTACTTGGTTTTTCTTTCTATGTCCTTGGACTACGTCCAAAGACATAGTTATAGTGTGAAGGATGCCAACTATATTAAAAACGCTGGAAGCTAGAGTGATATGAGTGAGAAAAAAATACGTCCATTAGAAGGTTTTAGTTTCAACAATGAATCTCATGTGAAATGGTTAAATACGTATCTAGCAAAAGCCAAAACTAATCCAATTGTCGAAAAGCATTACTTTGGGTTATTTCAGTTATCAGCATCACCTAAAAAACGACTTCAAAATTTTTTTATAGATTGTAAAAATTCAGCTGATGGTAGAGAGATCTGGTTACTTATGCATGGAGCTTGGGGGAAAAGGTCGAGAAGAGAAAAGCAAAAGCGGAAGGGGAAAAAACAGTATAATTTTGAACTCACGATAGAATTTGGTCAAAATCTTCAAGCTTTAGCCACAAAGAGGGGACAGACTCAGCAGAAGGTTCTTGAAGAGCTTGTAAATGGTTCATTAACATCAATGCTCGAAGTTCGAAAGTTACAAGAAACTGATAGAATTCTATCACTAGAAGCTACAGCCAATACCACGTTAGAAAAGGAGTTAGGCTCTGCTCGAAAAAAAATTTTAGAGTTGGAGTCAAAAATTGCGACTCTTAAAAAAGAGAACCTTCACAAGGCCTCTGAAAGCGACAATGTTTCTACTAACCATCATGCAGATGAACCGTTACAACTGACTCTAGAAAGAAAAGGTCGTTCAATTATTCACATGCAGCCAAAGGACAGTGACCAAGACTAAGCATCTTTACACTATAAATACCACTAGTAGAGCTGGTGGCTAGGCGCTTGGTGTGAGTATTAACATGAAGGAGATCGGGTTATTGAGTGATCAGCTTGGGTGAAAATACACACTTGGTGTGCTTAATGTAAGGAAATTGTCTGCTTACTGCATGTGAGCATATAACGCGCTGTCAGCGCTGACTATCCACATGAACATGTTGCTTATTTTTGCGAACTAGCATCTAACAGTTAATAAAATCACTGTCTTTAAATACAGCGATGGTTTACACTTTTTGCGTTATATCAACCGGATTATGTAAACTATTTGGACGAAATTGGAATAAAAAATGAAAGCATATCACACATACAGTGCTGTAGACGTTGCATGGAGCTTGCTCAAGCATGCGAAAGAGCAAGGTAAATGCTTCTCCAATTTGCAGCTACAAAAACTTACCTATGTTTGTCATGGTTTATCATTGGCACACTTCCAGCGTCCTCTCGTCGTAGATGATGTATTTGCTTGGAAGTTTGGTCCAGTGGTGCCATCTGTTTACTTTCGCTTTAAATCTTACGGTAGTAGTGTGATCACTGAACAATGTGATGTAGCACTAGACCAAGAAAGTGAGTCTATTGTTAAAGATGTAGTCTCTAAGCTGGGCCATTTGACGGGGCCTCAACTTGTAGATTTAACTCACCGCGAAGGAAGTCCATGGCATCAGGTATGGGATGGCACACACCAAAAAGTGATTCCGGACCATTTGATTCAAGCCCATTACACTCAAATCAAACAATCCGGACGAACAGCTAGCCTGTGAGTAACAAAGAAAATAGTGTCGTCAGTTTTTACATTGACGACACTCCCACAGCTGAACAAGCTTCAAAAACCTTCCAAGACGACTACGAACTGGACTTTCAAGATTTTATAGAAAGAACGGTAAATGAAAGTGCTGCTGAAGACTTCTCGTACTCAAATAATGGAGTAAAGAAAGCTGGAAGACGGCTTCGCAAGAGAGAGGGCGACCTCAAGTCAGCTACTGCTACAATCCAACAGTTTCGAGCCGCACACGAAAAGCCATTAAACACTATCGCATATCTTGTTGGTCGCTGTTGCCGTGAGCTGGGTATAGATGTTAAACCAGTTACACGGTTAAAGCGCTTAGAAACAATCGTAGATAAGTTGCAGCGTAAATCTCTTGATGGTGAAACGGCAAATGCTACTTGTGTAACCAATATGAATGATATTGGCGGCTGCAGGGCGATTTTTCCGGATTTAATTTCATTGGAGAAGGTGAAATCTCAACTGCAACTTACAGTTGAGAAGGTAGGCCGAGTTAGAATTAAAGATATTGATGACTATATTACTAGTCCTAAACCTAATGATTGTGGTTACCGAAGCTTGCATGTGATTTATCGCTATGACCATGCTAGCGGTAAAAGTTTTAACATTGAGGCTCAGCTACGTACTCGACTTCAACATCTTTGGGCTACTACAGTGGAAATTGTCGACATCCTAGAAGGTACCAAGATTAAGACTCACTCTCACAGTTCAAATGAAGGCAAGAGCAGTTTACAGGTTCAGTGGGAAGAATTGCTTTCGATAATGAGCCAATGCATTGCTGATGCTGAAGGGGCTATAGAGTTAAGTGATATCGATAAAGCCGATTTTTCAAAGCGTTTGGTCGTCTTGGACCGCGAAATCAATGCGCTAAATCGGTTGAGTAGTTTTAAAATTTTATCTGAAAAGGTTAATTCTTACTGTGATAGTTCCATTGAGCACGTATTGCTAGTTATTAACGAAACTTCACGAGAATTGATCTTTAGTGAAGAGTTTGAAAATTACAGCCAAGCAATTTCAGTTTATAACGCAGCTGAGAAAGTCACTCGTAGCTACTCACGAGCAACCTCGAGACTCAATACCCTTCTCATATCCACAAAAAATATGGGCCAACTTTCGGAAGCCTACCCTAACTATCTAGGCGATTGTGCCTCATTCATCACTCTGCTTGAAGACACAATGCTGTCTGGTGAAAGTTAAATACAAACCTTTCTTGTTGTTATTGACCCTTGTATCTAATCCTGCTTGTTAAAACGTGCCCAATCTGTCATCGAATTTGGTATGTGTAAAATATGGCTTCCTGTGATGGCTTGAGGGTTAGACTTTATTGTCCCCGTACCCCAAGCCGTACCCAGGGTGTTTTTTGCTAAAGATAAAAGCCGTTCATGTCCTTATTTTATGCGCTCTAGAAGCACTCCAGACTCCATATGGTGGGTATAAGGGAATTGGTCAAACAGAGCAAAACGCGTCACGTTGTGTGTTTCGCATAGAATGTCCAAGTTCTCTTTTAGAGTCTCAGGGTTACAAGAGATGTACATGATGCGCTCGTAACCTTGCACCATTTTACAAGTATCGACATCCATCCCAGCACGTGGTGGATCGACAAAAATCGTGTTGCAGTTGTAGCTCTTCAGATCCACACCTGCATCTTGTAGACGACGGAATTCACGCTTACCTTCGATCGCTTGAGTAAATTCCTCTGCCGATAGACGTAAGATTTGTACGTTATCAATCTTATTGGCGGCGATGTTGTACTGTGCAGATACCACAGATGGCTTCGCTAGCTCAGTTGCCAGTACGCGGTCGAAATTCTGTGCCAACGCCAGCGAGAAGTTACCGTTACCACAGTAAAGCTCTAGTAGGTCGCCAGTGCTTTCTTGGGTACAGTCGACCGCCCATTCCAGCATCTTCTCTGCGACTTTGCCGTTCGGCTGAGTGAAGCTGTTCTCTACTTGTTGGTAGATGTAGCTTTGACCATTTACATCGAGCTTCTCGATAACGTAGTCTCGGTCTAGGACAATCTTCATCTTACGAGCGCGACCAATGATGTTTAGGTTAAAGCCTTCATCATTTAAACGCTGTTTAAGGGCTTTCGCGTTTTCAATCCACTCTTCATCAAGTTGGCGATGGTAAAGGAGTGAGACCAGAATCTCACCACTTAGCGTCGATAGGAAATCCACTTGGAACAGTTTACGACGTAGTGAGTCGTTGTCTTTCATCGCTTCAACCAATAGCGGCATCAGGTCGTTGATCAGACGGCTTGCTGCAGGGAATTGGTCAACACGGTACTTCTCACGAGTTTCTTGGTTGAACATGATGTAGTAAAGATCTTCGCCTTCATGCCAAACACGGAACTCAGCACGCATGCGGTAGTGCTGCTCTGGTGATTCAAACACTTCCAGTTCTGGCATGTTGTATGGCGCGAACATATCCGTGAGACGTTCGACTTTTTCAGCCAGTTGTTCTTGGTAGCGTTGTGGGTTTACATCAAGAGTAGCCATGATCTTACCTTTTATGGTGCATTCAATTTAAGAGCGCAGATTTTATTCAATCTCAATAGGATGTCCAGTTTTGTACTGGAATTGATTTAAAGATAGTGCGTACAGGCAGAGTAGAAAGCAAAATCAATCAAAACGTTACAACTTCTAAGGGCAATATGGGCTGGACAAATAATCAATAGCTGAATAATATTTGCCTCAAGTTGGTGCTATCTAGCAATCTAGATGGCTGAAATGGGAATCTGGTGTGAATCCAGAACTGACGCGCAGCGGTAAAAGAGAACGAACGCTCATCAGACACTGCATTAGTTTATGTGGGAAGTCGAGCAAGTAGGCGGTACACCCGTGCTCTTGAGTCCGAATACCTGCCAACAACTGAGCCACAGCACTGGACTGTCATGATGACAGGGCTCGGAAGGAATTACGCGATTTAGGACAATACAATGAGAAAATCCGCACTGGCGATCACTTTGGCATCGCTGCTTTCACCTGTCTCTTATCTACAGGCCCAAGAAACCTCCACTGACGAAACCATCGTTGTTACGGCAAACCGTTTTGAGCAAGCCGAAAGCCGTACGTTGGCAGATGTCGAAGTAGTTACTCGACAAGACATCGATCGCATTCAAGCGAAAACCCTACCAGATGTATTGCGTCGCCTTACCGGGATTCAAGTTTCACAAAATGGTGGTCGTGGTCAGCTAGCGTCTTTATTTGTTCGTGGAACCAGTTCCGACCAAGTTTTAGTACTGGTTGATGGCGTGCGTTTTGCACGAGCAGCGAAGGGCGCTGTGGACTTTAACCAAATCCCACTTACTTACGTTCAACGTATTGAGTACGTGCGTGGTGCGCGTGCGTCACTTTACGGCTCAGAAGCGATTGGTGGCGTGATCAATATCATCACCATTGCGCGTGCTGACGAAGAAGGAACGAAGTTAAGTGCGGGTTTAGGCAGCTTAGATTACCAGGAATTGAGTGTGGCATCTGGTATTAAAGTCACAGAGAGCGGCCAGCTAAATATCGCGCTTGGTAGTGAAAGTGATGATGGTTATAACGTTCGTCCTGTACCGGGAGTTAATGACGGTGATCGCCATGGCTTTGATACAAAGAATGGTCTGCTAGGTTACGTGCATAACTTCAATGACCAGTGGTCTGCATTTGGTAACCTGCGTGCTTACGAAAATGTTTATCAATATGACAGCAGCTACGGCAGTCGCGGTTACTACGAAGCAGAAAAAGACGATCTTTCTGTCACTCTGGGCGGTAAGTATCAGTCTGATAATGTGATGTCAGAACTACAAGTAACAGCACAGAAACAGAAGTCTTGGAACTATGAGCAAGCAAAAGGCAAACACTCAGGTACTGAAGATGAACTTGAGCAGCAAAATGTCCAGTGGACCAACAGTTACTTGCTAAACAACAATACGACGTTTGCTGGTGGTATTGACTGGCGTAATGAGTCTTATAAAGACAAGAGTGCGAATAAAACGTTTGATCGTACCAATGGCGCTCTGTTTGGTATGGCAACCACCAGTATTGATAAAGCAATGCTTGAGGGCAGTGCTCGCCTTGATGATAACGAAGAATACGGTAGTGAGTTCACTTACAGCTTAGCGGCTGGTTACCAGTTTGTGCCAGAGTTTGGGGTTAAAGCTTCTTTTGGTACTGCGTTTAAGGCTCCAAACCTATATCAACAGTATGACCCAACATACGGTGAGAAAGATCTTAAGCCGGAAGAGTCAGATGCTTGGGAGCTAGCATTCAGCGGTGATGTCCAAGGCGTTTTTTGGTCCGTAACGGGTTATGACTATAAAATCACGAATCTTATCGATTACCATCAAACCACATACAAATATTTGAATGTCGATGGTGAAACACATATCCAAGGTGTGGAGCTTGTTGCTGAGTTTGATACAGGGATTGTGCAGCACCAGTTGAGTGCAGATTACAAAGATGCTGAAGACGATAAAGGGCATCAGTTGCAGCGTCGCGCTAAAGAAATGTATAAGTGGAATGCTTTAGTGAGCTTCGATAAAGTGGATTGGTCGGTTAGCTATCAGTACGTCGGTAAGCGTCCAGATGTGGATTACAGCACTTGGCCTTCACAAGATATTACGCTTTCTTCTTACTCGTTGGTTGATACGGCAGTGACTTACTATCCGAATGAGTCGACCTCTATTAGTGCTCGTATCGATAATCTACTTGATGAAGAGTATGAGATGGCAAAAGGTTACCCTGCTGCAGAGCGAGCGTACTATCTCAACGTTGGCTACGAATTCTAATCGTGAATGAGCACAAACCGCCTTCGGGCGGTTTTTAATATTTTGTGGTGGAAAATCGAATGAAGAAACCCAAGCGAGTTGTGATCAGCTGGTCCAGTGGTAAAGATTCGACATTAACGCTTGAGCGCCTTAACGAGAATCCAAATTATCAAGTTGTCGGTTTGTACACGACTTACGTAGGGAAAGAAGTCCCTTTCCAAGCAACTCCGCTTGAAGTCGTACAAATGCAAGCAGACTTACTTGCGCTTCCGCTCATTACTATCGAGCTACCTGAAATCTTTCCAAGTAACGACATTTATCAATCGACCATCGTTAATGCATTACAAAGTAGTGGTCTGAACATAGAAGCTGTCGCATTTGGTGATATGTTTTGTAATGGCATTGCCGATTACCGACGCAGCTATATTGAACCTGTTGGCTGGGAATGCGTCTTTCCTCTATTAGGGGAGAGCAGCGAAAAACTAGCGATGGAAATCATAGAGCGTGGTATTCAAACTATGTTAATCACCATCGACGGAAGAGTTCTCCCTCCAGAATGGTGTGGTCGCTGGTATGACAAAGCCCTAATAGAGTCATTACCAAGTCAAATTGATCCCTGTGGGGAAAATGGTGAATTTCACACATTGGTCACGTCTTCGCCGTCTTTTCAAGGGCATATCGAGTTGACGAAGCGAGATGTAGAATCTGGAGATAGATTCAGCCATCAAAGATACCATGCTAAAGCATTGCCAAAACAAATCTACGCAGTATGATCGCAACGTTTCTGTTCTTTAGGTAAGGCTCGTGCGAGTAGCAAGTAAGAAAAAAGTCCTAGTTTTTGACTCCGGTGTTGGTGGCCTTTCTGTATTCCAAGAGATACATCGCCTATTGCCCCAGCTAGACTACTTATACTTATTCGATAATCAGGCTTACCCTTATGGTGAACTCGATCAGGCTGTACTCATTCCACGAGTTAACCAACTGGTCTCTTCATTAGTCGAAGAACACCAAGTCGACATTGTCGTCATTGCTTGCAACACGGCGAGCACCATAGTGCTTCCTTCCTTACGCGAAAATTTATCGATTCCCGTTGTTGGTGTTGTCCCTGCGATTAAACCCGCATCGCTTTTAGCATCAAAAGGGGTAGGGCTGATCGCCACTCCGGCGACAGTAACACGCCAATATACTCACGAGTTAATACGGGACTTTGCGCAAGGCAAACCAGTTGAGCTGGTGGGATCAACTCGCTTGGTAGATATGGCCGAAGAGAAGTTGCGAGGCAACAGCGTTTCTCTCGACGAACTGACAAATATCCTGCTTCCCCTTCGCGATAAAGTCGATGTTGCGGTGCTCGGTTGTACTCACTTCCCTTTAATCAAAGAGGAGATTCATCAAGCTTTGGGTGGGGACGTTACTTTAATTGATTCAGGCGCAGCGATTGCACGTCGAGTAAAAGCATTGCTATTAAGTGATGAAATTGAGGATACAGAAGAGGGAAGTAAGTCGATTTATGCCAGTGCAACTCCTTGGCAGGAAGATGCACTGAACATTTGTTTAAAGAAGCTAGGTTTTAATCCTGTTCAGGTTTACCACCATCCGGATGTTTAGGATCGTTCGCAATTCTCACTTTTAGCGTTCTCTCCATATATTCCTTTTCATTAAGTTTAGCGATAGCTGGCTTGGCATCTGCCGCAGCCATCACTACAAAACCAAACCCTCTTCTTTTTCCAGTACGCTTATCTTTCATTAAGCGTACCGCGTAGACCTGTCCATATTCAGCAAACAAATCGCGAACATGACTCTCATTGGCCTTATAAGGAAGGTTGCCGACATACAGCGTTTTAGTTGAAGGATCAGGGTCCGAAGATTGAAGAACAGGTGTTTTGCTAGAAAATGAAAAAAGAAAAGCAGTAGCGATAACACCAATGAGGAAGCTCAAGGCTGGTGGGATGATGAATTGAGAGAAGATGATTCCCCCAACGATGGCCAGCCCAACACATAAAATCAGATTTTTTTTAGACGTCATTTTAATTACTACACATAGTGATAAAGAGATCGATTGCCCATTAACAGAATAGACACATGAATCTTACGTATATGGTTGGTGTTTTTCCAACCAATTGCTGTGATATGTCTCAAATGTGACGAAGAAATATGCAAATATCGCACTTTTGGCTAATTTGTGACCGGTTGGTTTTTTATTTGCAAAAAACACTTGTACTAATTTCTCAACTCCCTATACTGCGCATCCACCGACACGGAGTGAGACGAAAGTCACACAGCGAGTCGGGAAGAGAGAAAAAAGAATTTGAAAAAATGCTTGACTCTCTCACGGTGTGAAGTAAGATACGCACCCCTAACGACGAGCAACTAAGCTGCTGAAAATGTTAGAAAAGCTCTTTAAAAATAAGAACCTATCAATCTGTGTGGGCACTCGTTGATGATAATCCAAATAGTTTCTTCGGAAACAATTTAGGTTTCAATGATACGAAGTGACCATTGAATCGAAAGATTCAGCACAGTCAATTCAAACATTACTTATGTAATGTTCAGTATTCATTGAGCCGAACAAAATCTTAAATTGAAGAGTTTGATCATGGCTCAGATTGAACGCTGGCGGCAGGCCTAACACATGCAAGTCGAGCGGAAACGAGTTATCTGAACCTTCGGGGAACGGTAACGGCGTCGAGCGGCGGACGGGTGAGTAATGCCTAGGAAATTGCCCTGATGTGGGGGATAACCATTGGAAACGATGGCTAATACCGCATGATGCCTACGGGCCAAAGAGGGGGACCTTCGGGCCTCTCGCGTCAGGATATGCCTAGGTGGGATTAGCTAGTTGGTGAGGTAAGGGCTCACCAAGGCGACGATCCCTAGCTGGTCTGAGAGGATGATCAGCCACACTGGAACTGAGACACGGTCCAGACTCCTACGGGAGGCAGCAGTGGGGAATATTGCACAATGGGCGCAAGCCTGATGCAGCCATGCCGCGTGTGTGAAGAAGGCCTTCGGGTTGTAAAGCACTTTCAGTCGTGAGGAAGGTAGCGTAGTTAATAGCTGCATTATTTGACGTTAGCGACAGAAGAAGCACCGGCTAACTCCGTGCCAGCAGCCGCGGTAATACGGAGGGTGCGAGCGTTAATCGGAATTACTGGGCGTAAAGCGCATGCAGGTGGTTTGTTAAGTCAGATGTGAAAGCCCGGGGCTCAACCTCGGAATAGCATTTGAAACTGGCAGACTAGAGTACTGTAGAGGGGGGTAGAATTTCAGGTGTAGCGGTGAAATGCGTAGAGATCTGAAGGAATACCGGTGGCGAAGGCGGCCCCCTGGACAGATACTGACACTCAGATGCGAAAGCGTGGGGAGCAAACAGGATTAGATACCCTGGTAGTCCACGCCGTAAACGATGTCTACTTGGAGGTTGTGGCCTTGAGCCGTGGCTTTCGGAGCTAACGCGTTAAGTAGACCGCCTGGGGAGTACGGTCGCAAGATTAAAACTCAAATGAATTGACGGGGGCCCGCACAAGCGGTGGAGCATGTGGTTTAATTCGATGCAACGCGAAGAACCTTACCTACTCTTGACATCCAGAGAACTTTCCAGAGATGGATTGGTGCCTTCGGGAACTCTGAGACAGGTGCTGCATGGCTGTCGTCAGCTCGTGTTGTGAAATGTTGGGTTAAGTCCCGCAACGAGCGCAACCCTTATCCTTGTTTGCCAGCGAGTAATGTCGGGAACTCCAGGGAGACTGCCGGTGATAAACCGGAGGAAGGTGGGGACGACGTCAAGTCATCATGGCCCTTACGAGTAGGGCTACACACGTGCTACAATGGCGCATACAGAGGGCGGCCAACTTGCGAAAGTGAGCGAATCCCAAAAAGTGCGTCGTAGTCCGGATTGGAGTCTGCAACTCGACTCCATGAAGTCGGAATCGCTAGTAATCGTGGATCAGAATGCCACGGTGAATACGTTCCCGGGCCTTGTACACACCGCCCGTCACACCATGGGAGTGGGCTGCAAAAGAAGTAGGTAGTTTAACCTTCGGGGGGACGCTTACCACTTTGTGGTTCATGACTGGGGTGAAGTCGTAACAAGGTAGCGCTAGGGGAACCTGGCGCTGGATCACCTCCTTATACGATGATTATTCACGATGAGTGTCCACACAGATTGATAGTTCACAAGCGAAAGCTTGTAGCTAACATAGCTCTTTAACAATTTGGAAAGCTGACAAAACAACAATTTATTGTTGTTTGTAAAGTTCTCAAAGTATTCATTTATGAATACAACTAATAACACATTCAAGTGTTCTTGGAATTTGAGTCCGGCAAAATCGAAATGTCTCTCGCTCATTCAAATAATGAGAGACAACTTTGGTGATTTGATTATCAACTCGAAACTCCTTCGGGTTGTATGGTTAAGTGACTAAGCGTACACGGTGGATGCCTTGGCAGTCAGAGGCGATGAAGGACGTATTAACTTGCGATAAGCCCAGATTAGGTAGTAAAAACCATTTGAGTCTGGGATTTCCGAATGGGGAAACCCAATACCATAAGGTATTACTGTTGAGTGAATACATAGCTCAACAGGGCGAACCGGGGGAACTGAAACATCTAAGTACCCCGAGGAAAAGAAATCAACCGAGATTCCGAAAGTAGCGGCGAGCGAAATTGGACTAGCCCTTAAGCTTTACACGCGTTAGACGAACAGCCTGGAAAGGCTGACGATACAGGGTGATAGTCCCGTAGTTGACGACGTGTGTTCAGTGAAATCGAGTAGGGCGGGACACGTGATATCCTGTCTGAATATGGGGGGACCATCCTCCAAGGCTAAATACTACTGACTGACCGATAGTGAACCAGTACCGTGAGGGAAAGGCGAAAAGAACCCCTGTGAGGGGAGTGAAATAGAACCTGAAACCGTGTACGTACAAGCAGTAGGAGCAGGCTTGTCCTGTGACTGCGTACCTTTTGTATAATGGGTCAGCGACTTATATTCAGTGGCAAGGTTAACCATCTAGGGGAGCCGTAGGGAAACCGAGTCTTAACTGGGCGTTCAGTCTCTGGATATAGACCCGAAACCAGGTGATCTAGCCATGGGCAGGTTGAAGGTTGAGTAACATCAACTGGAGGACCGAACCGACTAATGTTGAAAAATTAGCGGATGACTTGTGGCTAGGGGTGAAAGGCCAATCAAACCTGGAGATAGCTGGTTCTCCCCGAAAGCTATTTAGGTAGCGCCTCGGACGAATACTACTGGGGGTAGAGCACTGTTAAGGCTAGGGGGTCATCCCGACTTACCAACCCTTTGCAAACTCCGAATACCAGTAAGTACTATCCGGGAGACACACGGCGGGTGCTAACGTCCGTCGTGGAGAGGGAAACAACCCAGACCGCCAGCTAAGGTCCCAAATTACTACTAAGTGGGAAACGATGTGGGAAGGCTCAGACAGCCAGGATGTTGGCTTAGAAGCAGCCATCATTTAAAGAAAGCGTAATAGCTCACTGGTCGAGTCGGCCTGCGCGGAAGATGTAACGGGGCTAAGTAGTAAACCGAAGCTGCGGCAATATACTTTTGTATATTGGGTAGGGGAGCGTTCTGTAAGCGGTTGAAGGTGTGTGGTAACGCATGCTGGACGTATCAGAAGTGCGAATGCTGACATGAGTAACGATAAAGGGGGTGAAAAACCTCCTCGCCGGAAGACCAAGGGTTCCTGTCCAACGTTAATCGGGGCAGGGTAAGTCGACCCCTAAGGCGAGGCCGAAAGGCGTAGTCGATGGGAAACGGGTTAATATTCCCGTACTTCTTACAATTGCGATGGGGGGACGGAGAAGGCTAGGTGGGCCTGGCGACGGTTGTCCAGGTTCAAGTGCGTAGGCTTGAGAGTTAGGTAAATCCGGCTCTCTTTAAGGCTGAGACACGACGTCGAGCATCTACGGATGTGAAGTCATTGATGCCATGCTTCCAGGAAAAGCCTCTAAGCTTCAGATTGTAAGGAATCGTACCCCAAACCGACACAGGTGGTCGGGTAGAGAATACCAAGGCGCTTGAGAGAACTCGGGTGAAGGAACTAGGCAAAATGGTACCGTAACTTCGGGAGAAGGTACGCTCTCGACGGTGAAGTCCCTCGCGGATGGAGCTATTGAGAGTCGCAGATACCAGGTGGCTGCAACTGTTTATTAAAAACACAGCACTGTGCAAAATCGCAAGATGACGTATACGGTGTGACGCCTGCCCGGTGCCGGAAGGTTAATTGATGGGGTTAGACTTCGGTCGAAGCTCTTGATCGAAGCCCCGGTAAACGGCGGCCGTAACTATAACGGTCCTAAGGTAGCGAAATTCCTTGTCGGGTAAGTTCCGACCTGCACGAATGGCGTAATGATGGCCACGCTGTCTCCACCCGAGACTCAGTGAAATTGAAATCGCTGTGAAGATGCAGTGTACCCGCGGCTAGACGGAAAGACCCCGTGAACCTTTACTACAGCTTGGCACTGAACATTGACCCTACATGTGTAGGATAGGTGGGAGGCTTTGAAGCGCAGTCGCTAGATTGCGTGGAGCCGTCCTTGAAATACCACCCTTGTAGTGTTGATGTTCTAACGTCGACCCCTTATCGGGGTTGCGGACAGTGCCTGGTGGGTAGTTTGACTGGGGCGGTCTCCTCCCAAAGCGTAACGGAGGAGCACGAAGGTGGGCTAATCACGGTTGGACATCGTGAGGTTAGTGCAATGGCATAAGCCCGCTTGACTGCGAGAATGACAATTCGAGCAGGTGCGAAAGCAGGTCATAGTGATCCGGTGGTTCTGAATGGAAGGGCCATCGCTCAACGGATAAAAGGTACTCCGGGGATAACAGGCTGATACCGCCCAAGAGTTCATATCGACGGCGGTGTTTGGCACCTCGATGTCGGCTCATCACATCCTGGGGCTGAAGTCGGTCCCAAGGGTATGGCTGTTCGCCATTTAAAGTGGTACGCGAGCTGGGTTTAGAACGTCGTGAGACAGTTCGGTCCCTATCTGCCGTGGGCGTTGGAGAATTGAAAGGGGCTGCTCCTAGTACGAGAGGACCGGAGTGGACGAACCTCTGGTGTTCGGGTTGTGTCGCCAGACGCATTGCCCGGTAGCTAAGTTCGGGATCGATAACCGCTGAAAGCATCTAAGCGGGAAGCGAGCCTTGAGATGAGTTCTCCCTGATACTTTAAGTATCCTAAAGGGTTGTCGTAGACTACGACGTTGATAGGCAGGGTGTGTAAGCGTTGTGAGGCGTTGAGCTAACCTGTACTAATTGCCCGTGAGGCTTAACCATACAACACCCAAGGGGTTTTGATGGACTCAATGAAAGAACGTTGAATGTGTAAGAACGAGAATTAAAAAACAGCTTTCCAGATTAAAGAATTTGCTTGGCGACCATAGCGTTTTGGACCCACCTGATTTCCATGCCGAACTCAGAAGTGAAACGAAATAGCGCCGATGGTAGTGTGGGGCTTCCCCATGTGAGAGTAGGACATCGCCAGGCTTTATTTCCGACTTGTCTGAATACAGACGAGTCAACATAAGGTTTTAAACAAAAGTTTAGAATTTTATGTTGACTTTCAAAGTGGAAAGCGTATTATACGCACCTCGCTTGAGTGCTAAGGCACTGAAAGCCAAGCTCTTTAACAATATAGACCTATCAATCTGTGTGGGCACTCGTTGATGATAATCCAATTAGAAACTTCGGTTTCAAATTAGGTTTCAATGATACGAAGTGACCATTGAATCGAAAGATTCAGCACAGTCAATTCAAACATTACGTTATGTAATGTTCAGTATTCATTGAGCCGAACAAAATCTTAAATTGAAGAGTTTGATCATGGCTCAGATTGAACGCTGGCGGCAGGCCTAACACATGCAAGTCGAGCGGAAACGAGTTATCTGAACCTTCGGGGAACGATAACGGCGTCGAGCGGCGGACGGGTGAGTAATGCCTAGGAAATTGCCCTGATGTGGGGGATAACCATTGGAAACGATGGCTAATACCGCATGATGCCTACGGGCCAAAGAGGGGGACCTTCGGGCCTCTCGCGTCAGGATATGCCTAGGTGGGATTAGCTAGTTGGTGAGGTAAGGGCTCACCAAGGCGACGATCCCTAGCTGGTCTGAGAGGATGATCAGCCACACTGGAACTGAGACACGGTCCAGACTCCTACGGGAGGCAGCAGTGGGGAATATTGCACAATGGGCGCAAGCCTGATGCAGCCATGCCGCGTGTGTGAAGAAGGCCTTCGGGTTGTAAAGCACTTTCAGTCGTGAGGAAGGCGGCGTCGTTAATAGCGGCGTTGTTTGACGTTAGCGACAGAAGAAGCACCGGCTAACTCCGTGCCAGCAGCCGCGGTAATACGGAGGGTGCGAGCGTTAATCGGAATTACTGGGCGTAAAGCGCATGCAGGTGGTTTGTTAAGTCAGATGTGAAAGCCCGGGGCTCAACCTCGGAATAGCATTTGAAACTGGCAGACTAGAGTACTGTAGAGGGGGGTAGAATTTCAGGTGTAGCGGTGAAATGCGTAGAGATCTGAAGGAATACCGGTGGCGAAGGCGGCCCCCTGGACAGATACTGACACTCAGATGCGAAAGCGTGGGGAGCAAACAGGATTAGATACCCTGGTAGTCCACGCCGTAAACGATGTCTACTTGGAGGTTGTGGCCTTGAGCCGTGGCTTTCGGAGCTAACGCGTTAAGTAGACCGCCTGGGGAGTACGGTCGCAAGATTAAAACTCAAATGAATTGACGGGGGCCCGCACAAGCGGTGGAGCATGTGGTTTAATTCGATGCAACGCGAAGAACCTTACCTACTCTTGACATCCAGAGAACTTTCCAGAGATGGATTGGTGCCTTCGGGAACTCTGAGACAGGTGCTGCATGGCTGTCGTCAGCTCGTGTTGTGAAATGTTGGGTTAAGTCCCGCAACGAGCGCAACCCTTATCCTTGTTTGCCAGCGAGTAATGTCGGGAACTCCAGGGAGACTGCCGGTGATAAACCGGAGGAAGGTGGGGACGACGTCAAGTCATCATGGCCCTTACGAGTAGGGCTACACACGTGCTACAATGGCGCATACAGAGGGCGGCCAACTTGCGAAAGTGAGCGAATCCCAAAAAGTGCGTCGTAGTCCGGATTGGAGTCTGCAACTCGACTCCATGAAGTCGGAATCGCTAGTAATCGTGGATCAGAATGCCACGGTGAATACGTTCCCGGGCCTTGTACACACCGCCCGTCACACCATGGGAGTGGGCTGCAAAAGAAGTAGGTAGTTTAACCTTCGGGGGGACGCTTACCACTTTGTGGTTCATGACTGGGGTGAAGTCGTAACAAGGTAGCGCTAGGGGAACCTGGCGCTGGATCACCTCCTTATACGATGATTATTGCGATGAGTGTTCACACAGATTGATACGGTTTATAAAGTAAAGAGACGATACTGGGTCTGTAGCTCAGGTGGTTAGAGCGTTCGCCTGATAAGCGAGAGGTCGGTGGTTCGAGTCCACTCAGACCCACCAATTTCTTTCCCAAGGAATTGGCGACAGTATCGACACCTTGATGGGGCTATAGCTCAGCTGGGAGAGCGCCTGCCTTGCACGCAGGAGGTCTGCGGTTCGATCCCGCATAGCTCCACCATCTTTAAGTGTTCTTGAAAAAGAATCTTTAAAAATGGTTTTCATAAGAAAATCTAGCTCTTTAACAATTTGGAAAGCTGACAAAACAACAATTTATTGTTGTTTGTAAAGTTCTCAATGTTTATCGAAAGATAAACACCAAAAAACACATTCAAGTGTTCTTGGCTTTTTGTTTTCATTTTTTCTAAAAATGAAGGTAAAGAGATGAGTCCGGCAAAATCGAATGTCTCTCGCTCATTCAAATAATGAGAGACAACTTTGGTGATTTGAACATCAACTCGAAACTCCTTCGGGTTGTATGGTTAAGTGACTAAGCGTACACGGTGGATGCCTTGGCAGTCAGAGGCGATGAAGGACGTATTAACTTGCGATAAGCCCAGATTAGGTAGTAAAAACCATTTGAGTCTGGGATTTCCGAATGGGGAAACCCAATACCATAAGGTATTACTGTTGAGTGAATACATAGCTCAACAGGGCGAACCGGGGGAACTGAAACATCTAAGTACCCCGAGGAAAAGAAATCAACCGAGATTCCGAAAGTAGCGGCGAGCGAAATTGGACTAGCCCTTAAGCTTTACACGCGTTAGACGAACAGCCTGGAAAGGCTGACGATACAGGGTGATAGTCCCGTAGTTGACGACGTGTGTTCAGTGAAATCGAGTAGGGCGGGACACGTGATATCCTGTCTGAATATGGGGGGACCATCCTCCAAGGCTAAATACTACTGACTGACCGATAGTGAACCAGTACCGTGAGGGAAAGGCGAAAAGAACCCCTGTGAGGGGAGTGAAATAGAACCTGAAACCGTGTACGTACAAGCAGTAGGAGCAGGCTTGTCCTGTGACTGCGTACCTTTTGTATAATGGGTCAGCGACTTATATTCAGTGGCAAGGTTAACCATCTAGGGGAGCCGTAGGGAAACCGAGTCTTAACTGGGCGTTCAGTCTCTGGATATAGACCCGAAACCAGGTGATCTAGCCATGGGCAGGTTGAAGGTTGAGTAACATCAACTGGAGGACCGAACCGACTAATGTTGAAAAATTAGCGGATGACTTGTGGCTAGGGGTGAAAGGCCAATCAAACCTGGAGATAGCTGGTTCTCCCCGAAAGCTATTTAGGTAGCGCCTCGGACGAATACTACTGGGGGTAGAGCACTGTTAAGGCTAGGGGGTCATCCCGACTTACCAACCCTTTGCAAACTCCGAATACCAGTAAGTACTATCCGGGAGACACACGGCGGGTGCTAACGTCCGTCGTGGAGAGGGAAACAACCCAGACCGCCAGCTAAGGTCCCAAATTACTACTAAGTGGGAAACGATGTGGGAAGGCTCAGACAGCCAGGATGTTGGCTTAGAAGCAGCCATCATTTAAAGAAAGCGTAATAGCTCACTGGTCGAGTCGGCCTGCGCGGAAGATGTAACGGGGCTAAGTAGTAAACCGAAGCTGCGGCAATGCACTTTAGTGCATTGGGTAGGGGAGCGTTCTGTAAGCGGTTGAAGGTGTGTGGTAACGCATGCTGGACGTATCAGAAGTGCGAATGCTGACATGAGTAACGATAAAGGGGGTGAAAAACCTCCTCGCCGGAAGACCAAGGGTTCCTGTCCAACGTTAATCGGGGCAGGGTAAGTCGACCCCTAAGGCGAGGCCG
The DNA here is from genome assembly GCF_023650755.1 of Vibrio sp. SCSIO 43097. NCBI lineage: Bacteria > Pseudomonadati > Pseudomonadota > Gammaproteobacteria > Vibrionales > Vibrionaceae > Vibrio > Vibrio sp. SCSIO 43097. The sequence continues at coordinate 184,204 of NZ_CP071840.1, forward strand.
AAAGGCGTAGTCGATGGGAAACGGGTTAATATTCCCGTACTTCTTACAATTGCGATGGGGGGACGGAGAAGGCTAGGTGGGCCTGGCGACGGTTGTCCAGGTTCAAGTGCGTAGGCTGAAGAGTTAGGTAAATCCGGCTCTTCTTAAAGCTGAGACACGACGTCGAGCATCTACGGATGTGAAGTCATTGATGCCATGCTTCCAGGAAAAGCCTCTAAGCTTCAGATTGTAAGGAATCGTACCCCAAACCGACACAGGTGGTCGGGTAGAGAATACCAAGGCGCTTGAGAGAACTCGGGTGAAGGAACTAGGCAAAATGGTACCGTAACTTCGGGAGAAGGTACGCTCTCGACGGTGAAGTCCCTTGCGGATGGAGCTATTGAGAGTCGCAGATACCAGGTGGCTGCAACTGTTTATTAAAAACACAGCACTGTGCAAAATCGCAAGATGACGTATACGGTGTGACGCCTGCCCGGTGCCGGAAGGTTAATTGATGGGGTTAGACTTCGGTCGAAGCTCTTGATCGAAGCCCCGGTAAACGGCGGCCGTAACTATAACGGTCCTAAGGTAGCGAAATTCCTTGTCGGGTAAGTTCCGACCTGCACGAATGGCGTAATGATGGCCACGCTGTCTCCACCCGAGACTCAGTGAAATTGAAATCGCTGTGAAGATGCAGTGTACCCGCGGCTAGACGGAAAGACCCCGTGAACCTTTACTACAGCTTGGCACTGAACATTGACCCTACATGTGTAGGATAGGTGGGAGGCTTTGAAGCGCAGTCGCTAGATTGCGTGGAGCCGTCCTTGAAATACCACCCTTGTAGTGTTGATGTTCTAACGTCGACCCCTCATCGGGGTTGCGGACAGTGCCTGGTGGGTAGTTTGACTGGGGCGGTCTCCTCCCAAAGCGTAACGGAGGAGCACGAAGGTGGGCTAATCACGGTTGGACATCGTGAGGTTAGTGCAATGGCATAAGCCCGCTTGACTGCGAGAATGACAATTCGAGCAGGTGCGAAAGCAGGTCATAGTGATCCGGTGGTTCTGAATGGAAGGGCCATCGCTCAACGGATAAAAGGTACTCCGGGGATAACAGGCTGATACCGCCCAAGAGTTCATATCGACGGCGGTGTTTGGCACCTCGATGTCGGCTCATCACATCCTGGGGCTGAAGTCGGTCCCAAGGGTATGGCTGTTCGCCATTTAAAGTGGTACGCGAGCTGGGTTTAGAACGTCGTGAGACAGTTCGGTCCCTATCTGCCGTGGGCGTTGGAGAATTGAAAGGGGCTGCTCCTAGTACGAGAGGACCGGAGTGGACGAACCTCTGGTGTTCGGGTTGTGTCGCCAGACGCATTGCCCGGTAGCTAAGTTCGGGATCGATAACCGCTGAAAGCATCTAAGCGGGAAGCGAGCCTTGAGATGAGTTCTCCCTGATACTTTAAGTATCCTAAAGGGTTGTCGTAGACTACGACGTTGATAGGCAGGGTGTGTAAGCGTTGTGAGGCGTTGAGCTAACCTGTACTAATTGCCCGTGAGGCTTAACCATACAACACCCAAGGGGTTTTGATGGACTCAATGAAAGAACGTTGAATGTGTAAGAACGAGAATTAAAAAACAGCTTTCCAGATTAAAGAATTTGCTTGGCGACCATAGCGTTTTGGACCCACCTGATTTCCATGCCGAACTCAGAAGTGAAACGAAATAGCGCCGATGGTAGTGTGGGGCTTCCCCATGTGAGAGTAGGACATCGCCAGGCTTTAGTTTTATTTTCACTTTTTCGAAAAGTGAAGACAAAAGCGGACGCTTGCTTATTAAAGCGAGTGATACCACTGCGGAGTGGTAGTTCAGTTGGTTAGAATACCGGCCTGTCACGCCGGGGGTCGCGGGTTCGAGTCCCGTCCACTCCGCCACTTATATTAAGCCTCAGTCGAAAGACTGAGGCTTTTTTCGTTTCTACTGCGGCGTTTCCCTGAAGTGTGTTTACACCTAATTAGACTACTCCCCATAATCCCTACTAAGTGAACTTTGCGTGATTACACACTAGGCTTTAATTAATATAGGCCGTTGATGCTGTGGAAAGACAATATGACCTACAAACAAACCTAAGTAATCTATGGTATTCAAAGGCGTTCAACGGCTTGAATCTTGATGAGAAAGAAAAAACGAACTGTGCGCATAATCCAGAAAAGCGTCATATATACCCCCAATCTCTCCTGGCTCAAAAATCAAACGACTTGAAAAAAATTGGAAGGTGAAAGATTGAAGGAGCTCTTCATTAGCGAGGTGATGATTTTCGACGCTGAACATTTGATGAGTCTCAGAAAAAATATATCGCCAAGGGGTAAGAAGCGCCAAAACAGAGAGGGGTAGCTTAGCTCGAGGCTGTAAGCTATGCGGAATACTCACAAACGTCAAAGCTCAAACCCATTAAGAGAGTCGCTCTAGATCTAAGTGGTTATGTGCTCACTAGCGGTACTAGAAAATAGTTAAGTATTCCAAATGGATTATATGAAAAAGCCAACTGCTAAAGCGGTTGGCTTAGTATAAAAATTTCGACGTACTTTAGAGCGAGAAATGATGTCTAAAGAATACGTTTTAAAACACCATCTGCCTTTAGGCGGGTAATTTTTCTGACCAGTCGCTGTACCTCTATAGGATAGTCTTCTACTTTCTCTAATTGCTTATAAGTACAGATAAGGTGAGTATGCTCAAGAATACGCGAAACTTCGTCTTCAAACTTCTCAGTGAGCTTCGCATAATTGTCTTGTATGAGTAGCCCATTTTCTAGGTCGAGTGACCAAGCACGTGGATTTAGGTTATTCCCAGTAAGTAGCATATAGCGTTTATCAACCCAAATACCCTTAAGGTGGAAGCTGTTATTGTCATGCTTCCATAGGTGAATTGACAATTTACGTGCGGCGATATTCGCTTCATTGGCTTTCGCAAAGCGACGCAAATTCACTTCGTAAAGATATGGAAGTCCGCCAATGGTTTTAAAGTCTTCCTCAGGTGCAATGTAAAAGTCGTTGGCGGTTTTATCACCCACAACAATAGTTACTTTCACACCACGCTTCATGGCTCGTTTCACTTCACGATGAAGTGCTTTAGGGAAGTTAAAGTAAGGCGTACAAATGAAAATTTCGTCTTGGGCTGCTGCCAATAACTTTACAATCTGTTGATTGAGTAGATTACGGCGTTTGCCTAGCCCAACTAACGGAGTGACTTTTACGCTTTCTTCTGTTGCAGCTTGGTCTTCAAACTTATAATTGGCTTGAGCAAGAGAAGCCCTCAGTTGGCGAATCGCCGACTTAATTTCTTTGGTTTCTGGCTTATCTTTTCCTGCAAGATCATTAACGGCAGGGTGAGCAATCATTTCTTCCTGAATGAATTGCACCATTGAATTCGCTAAAGATTCATGTCGAATCACATGGTAACGATCAAATCGATAACGTTCATGATAATGGAGATAAACGTTATTTAAGCTCGCCCCACTGTAGATAACAGTATCATCGACAATGAAGCCTTTTAAATGCAGTACCCCAAAAACTTCTCTGCCACGCACTGGTATGCCATAGACAGGGATTGGGTGTTGGTATTTGCTGGCATATGCTTTGTAAAGCGCTGAATTACCCTCAGATGTCTCCGCACCAATCAGGCCACGCTGCGCTCGATGCCAGTCGACACAGATATTGATGTCCAACCCAGGATTGCGCTGTTTCGCTTCATAAAGCGCAGTGAGAATTTCACGTCCAGCTTCATCATCTTCCAGATATAGAGCGACTAGGTAAATTCGCGACGTTGCTTTGCTGATAGCATCTAAAAGACGGGTTCTGAATGATTCTGCTGAATACAGAACATCAAAGTCTTCCGGATTGACAGCGAGACTTGGCAACTGTTCGAATGGATTCCTACTTACTATCATATCGGTATGAGTACCTTAGTTTAGTGCAATATTGCGAACCTGCCATTTTATCAAAGATATGATTTACCTGGCTACAAAAGCACGCGTTTTGATGTCGTTGAAGAGATGAATTGCATTGGAATGAGATCTTTACCGCTATCTACATAACGTTGAAATGCCATTTTTAGCGGGTGTGGTAGCTCAGAGCAATCAATTGTTGTGAATCCATGCTTGGAATAATAGGATTCGAGATGTGTAAACGCGAAGCAATAATCGCCATCAGTGAAAACATTGTTTTTACAATGAGTTAGTAGTTCTTTTCCAATCCCTGTTCCCCTAACTTTCGGAATGACCAACATTCCTGTCAATAGACGAACTTTATCTACACTTTTTAAACGTAGTAACGCAATGATTTCACCTTTATGGCTTGCTGTAATGATCAATTCATCTTTTTTGGCTCGACCCGCAGGGTAATACGCTTTGTATAGTTTCTTAATGAGGGGGAGCTTGATGGGATTTAACACTTCTATGATTAATGAGTCTGGTATTGTCACTGCGGTTAAAAGATAACTAATGTAGAATGTCGACAGTTTAAGAGAATCTTATCTGGTGTTGCAAACCTACTATGCAAATTAAAACAAATGCGAGCCTAAAGGCTTACCATACTTTTGGAATTGAACAATCGTGTTCCTATTTAGCTATCGTTGAGTCGCTTGAAGATGTTATTGAGCTATTTCAAAACCCAAGATTCACCCATTTACCGAAACTTTTTTTAGGTAAAGGAAGTAATGTTCTTTTTACAGAACATTTTGAGGGATTAGTGATTGTTAATCGAATCATGGGTAAAGAAGTCACGGAAACGGATGAGCACTACCTATTACATATTGCCGGTGGTGAAGATTGGCCTGAATTGGTTTCCTGGTGTGTGAATCAGGGGATCGGTGGGATCGAGAACTTAGCTTTGATTCCAGGTTGTGCTGGCTCGGCTCCTATTCAGAACATTGGTGCGTATGGCCTAGAGCTAAAAGACATCTGTGATTATGTAGATGTTCTTGATCTAACTACGTTTGAAAACAAAAGAATGCACGCCCAAGACTGTGAGTTTGCCTATAGGGATTCCATATTTAAACATGCGTTGCACGGAAAGTGCTTTATCACCGCATTAGGGCTTAAGTTGGCGAAGCAATGGCAGCCGATTAACCAGTACGGTCCTTTACAAAGTATCCCAGAAGAACAACTCAGCCCTGCTTCTATCTTCGAACGAGTATGCCAAGTGCGAAAGGCAAAACTGCCAGATCCAACCAAGATAGGTAACGCAGGTAGTTTCTTTAAAAACCCAGTGATCACGCAAGATCACTATGATCGACTCACAAAAAAATACCCTAACGTAGTGGCCTACCCAGCTTCTGGAGGAATGAAAATTGCTGCTGGTTGGCTTATCGATCAGTGTGGATTAAAAGGGAAGTCTGTACACGGTGCGCAGGTCAACCCTATGCAAGCTTTGGTTTTGACCAACATGGATAATTGTAGTGCTGATGACATTGTCGCGCTTGCTTCTTTAGTGAAGCAGACGGTATGGGATAAATACCAAATCATACTTGAGCATGAAGTACGCTTTCTCAATCGTACCGGGGAGACGAATTTGACTCAGATCGAGGCATCTAGATGAGAAAAGATCACTCTACGAAACTTCATATTTTAAGGTTATTAAGTGATGGAGAGTTTCATTCAGGAGAAGCGTTGGGCGACGATCTTAATGTTTCCAGAGCGGCAATCGCTAAGCACATTAAAGGTCTTAGTGAATGGGGTATTGATATTTATCGAGTGCAAGGGCGTGGTTACCAATTAGCTTCACCATTGCAGTTGTTAGACGAGACACTCCTGACCACTAGCTCGGAGTCACTTGTTGAACTTGTCCCTGTGATTGACTCAACGAACCAGTATTTGCTCGACAGAGTCGTGGATTCGGAAAAGGGCCGTGTTTGTATTGCTGAATATCAAGCACAAGGGCGTGGTCGCCGCGGTAGACAATGGGTTTCACCGTTTGGCTCTAACTTATATCTCTCTATGTATTGGCGACTGGATGCGGGAATGGCTGCGGCAATGGGCTTGAGCTTGGTGATTGGGATTGCCGCAGTGGAAGCTCTGGAAGAAGTAGGCATGCAAGGTGTTAAACTCAAGTGGCCGAATGACTTGTATTATCAAGATAAAAAACTGGCCGGAATCTTGGTTGAAATGTCGGGTCAGGCCGGTGGGGCTGCTCATCTAGTGATTGGGATGGGCCTGAATATTGGAATGCCTGACGACCAGCCTGAGATTGACCAGCCATGGACCACGTTGAACCAAGTAAATCAGAGTCTCAAGATCGATAGAAATGTTCTAGCAATGACACTTATCAAGCATTGGAATTCCGCACTTGTCGAATATGAAATGAAAGGACTTACTGGCTTTATCGAACGTTGGAATCGGTTAGACAATTTCCTTAATCGTCAGGTCAAACTGCTTATTGGTCCTAGAGAGGTATATGGCGTCGTTCGAGGCATCGATCATCAAGGTGGAATATTAATTGAAACCTCCCAAGGACTAGAGACTTATATTGGTGGTGAAATCTCGTTGCGTAAAAGTGACTAATCTTCGATTACTTTCGCAACGAGACTTTATCAACCAAGTGGTTAACGCCTTTGTGTAGAATCAAGTGGGCTCTCTCACGAGTTGGAAGAATATTCAATTCTAAATTGAGCCCATTAATATCATGCCAAATTTGCTTCGCTTTTTTCTTTGCGTCATCGACAGAGAGTTGTGTGTAGTGGCTAAAATAAGATCCAGGTTTCGTAAAGGCCCCTTGGCGAAACTTTAAAAAGCGTTCTACATACCAATGTTCAATGGTCTCTGTTTCTGCGTCGACATAAATTGAAAAATCTAAAAAGTCAGAGACGAAGACACGATGCGGGTCATGTGGATAGTCCATTCCACTTTGCAGAACGTTTAAACCTTCAATAATAAGAACATCCGGTCTATCCACTTTTCTTAGTTCATCAGTAATGTCATACGTGATGTGAGAGTAGATGGGTACTTCAAGATCGGGCTTTCCTGCCTTTACGTCAGACATGAACTCGACTAAACGCTTGATATCATAGGATTCAGGGAAGCCTTTACGATGCATGATACCGCGTTCTTCTAGTACTTTTTTCGGATATAGGAAGCCATCTGTTGTAACCAAGGAGACTTTGGGATGATTCTCCCAACGAGAAAGCAATGCCGTTAGAATACGAGCAGTCGTACTTTTGCCTACAGCAACACTGCCAGCGATACCAATTACGAAAGGGGGAGCATGTTCCTCTGTATTTAAGAATTGTTGTAATACGGAATTGCGGCTTTGACGAGCTTGGACATACAGATTCAAAAGACGAGACAAAGGAAGGTAGATCTCTACCGCTTCCTCCATGGTTAGGTTTTCATTAATGCCCTGAAGCGCAGTCAAGTCGTCTTCAGAAAGTGTCATCGGTACAGAGTTTCTTAACTCGGCCCAATTTGCACGGTCAAATGACAAAAATGGACTCATGGGTCTCTTTTATCCTTGGTTTAATAGAAGCAAGAACATACATCAAGCGAACTTCAAAGCAAACGACAAAGGTCGAAGTTTGCTTTAAAAAAGCTAAGTTTGTACGAATTTGCAGCAAACGAATCTAAAAAATCGAAATTTATGATTTTTTTTCAAATTACTATTGCAACCTAGAAAATCATTCAATAGAATGCGCACCACTTATGCCGACTTAGCTCAGTAGGTAGAGCAACTGACTTGTAATCAGTAGGTCACCAGTTCGATTCCGGTAGTCGGCACCATTCTTTCCTTTAGTAGTCTGAATGGCTTGAAAATTTGGAGGGGTTCCCGAGTGGCCAAAGGGAGCAGACTGTAAATCTGCCGGCACTGCCTTCGATGGTTCGAATCCGTCCCCCTCCACCATATTCTTTAGGAAATAGCTCTCAGAGTTACGTGTTGCGGGCATCGTATAATGGCTATTACCTCAGCCTTCCAAGCTGATGATGCGGGTTCGATTCCCGCTGCCCGCTCCACTCTAATTTGAGTGCTGATATAGCTCAGGTGGTAGAGCGCATCCTTGGTAAGGATGAGGTCGGCAGTTCGAGTCTGCCTATCAGCACCAGCTCTCAAGTTTATTTCCTTTTGATATTAGATTTACCAATTATCTTTTTTTGGTTGCGTGGTCAATTTGGGCCACCTAAATCCGTACCTAGAGGGACCACTCATGTCTAAAGAAAAATTTGAACGTACGAAACCGCACGTTAACGTTGGTACTATCGGCCACGTTGACCACGGTAAAACAACTCTAACTGCAGCTATCTGTACTACTCTTGCTAAAGTTTACGGCGGTGTAGCTAAAGACTTCGCATCTATCGATAACGCTCCAGAAGAGCGTGAGCGCGGTATCACAATCGCAACTTCTCACGTTGAGTACGACACTCCATCACGCCACTACGCACACGTTGACTGTCCAGGACACGCTGACTATGTTAAAAACATGATCACTGGTGCTGCACAGATGGACGGTGGTATCCTAGTTGTTGCTGCGACAGATGGCCCAATGCCACAAACTCGTGAGCACATCCTACTAGGCCGTCAGGTTGGTATCCCATACATCATCGTATTCATGAACAAATGTGACATGGTTGACGATGAAGAGCTACTAGAACTAGTAGAAATGGAAGTTCGTGAACTTCTATCTGAATACGATTTCCCAGGTGATGACCTACCAGTTATCCAAGGTTCTGCACTAGGCGCACTAAACGGCGAAGAGCAGTGGGAAGCGAAAATCGTTGAACTAGCAGAAGCTCTAGATACTTACATCCCTGAGCCAGAGCGTGCGGTAGATCAGCCATTCCTAATGCCTATCGAAGACGTATTCTCAATCCAAGGTCGTGGTACAGTAGTAACTGGCCGTATCGAGCGTGGTATCCTAACTGTAGGTGACGAAGTTGCTATCGTAGGTATCAAAGACACTACTACAACTACATGTACTGGTGTTGAGATGTTCCGTAAGCTTCTAGACGAAGGCCGTGCAGGTGAGAACGTTGGTGCACTTCTACGTGGTACTAAGCGTGACGAAGTTGAACGTGGTCAAGTACTAGCTAAGCCTGGTTCAATCACTCCACACACTAAGTTCGAATCAGAAGTATACGTACTGTCTAAAGATGAAGGTGGTCGTCACACTCCATTCTTCAAAGGCTACCGTCCACAGTTCTACTTCCGTACAACTGACGTAACTGGTGACATCCAGCTACCAGACGGCGTAGAAATGGTAATGCCAGGCGACAACGTACAGATGACTGTAGAGCTAATCGCACCAATCGCAATGGACGAAGGTCTACGTTTCGCGATCCGTGAAGGTGGCCGTACAGTAGGTGCTGGTGTTGTTGCTAAGATCTTCGACTAATTCATAGCGAATTAGCGATGCTTTCGGAAAATCTTGAATTAGATTTGACGAACCAGTAGCAAAAAGGGCATCATTTGATGCCCTTTTTCTGCACTCAACATTATTTTTGCTGTTTTCTTGTTCAGAAGTGGGTTGGGCGCAGAGCAAGATTAAGCAAAGAGGCTTAATCTTAAGAAGAGTACGCTGATTTTTTCAGCGATATGGAGTTTGCCCTGCAACAGCGGGGTTGTTGTCGTCTATATTAAGACTTGTAACAGGTTGGTTTTATGAAAGCAAATAATGCTGAAACTCCTGATAGCTCAAACGCAGCAGATACGTTTAAGTGGGTAGCCGCTTTCGTATTGGCAGCTGCCGCTGTTGTGGGTAATTACCTGTATGGTGAAATGTCTGTAGTGGTTCGTGCTGCAGGCGTTGTTGTTCTTATTGCAGCTGCCTTAGGCGTTGCAGCAACAACGACTAAAGGTAAAGCAGCGATCAGTTTTGCAAAAGAATCTCGTATGGAAGTACGTAAAGTTGTTTGGCCTACTCGCCAAGAAACCATGCAAACAACACTGATCGTTTTAGCTGTAAGTATTGTAATGGCTCTAGTGCTATGGGGTATTGACGGAATTATGGTTCGTCTAGTAGCTCTAGCAACTGGGGTATAGAGGGTTTTTATTCATGAGTGAAGCTCCAAAAAAACGCTGGTATGTGGTTCAAGCCTTCTCTGGATTTGAAGGTCGTGTAGCTCAATCTCTGCGCGAGCATATCAAAATGCACGGCATGGAAGAGCTATTCGGTGAAGTACTGGTTCCTACTGAAGAAGTAGTGGAAATGCGCGCGGGTCAGCGTCGCAAATCTGAGCGTAAGTTCTTCCCAGGTTACGTCCTTGTTCAGATGATTATGAACGATGAATCATGGCACCTAGTACGCAGTGTGCCGCGTGTCATGGGCTTCATTGGTGGTACCTCAGACCGTCCGGCACCTATCACGGATAAAGAGGCTGACGCGATTCTTAATCGTCTTGAGAAAGCGAGTGAAGCGCCTCGTCCGCGTACAATGTACGAAGCGGGTGAAGTGGTACGTGTTAACGAAGGTCCATTTGCTGACTTCAACGGTACTGTTGAAGAAGTGGATTACGAGAAGAGCCGCCTGAAAGTGTCTGTATCGATCTTTGGTCGTGCGACACCAGTTGAGCTTGAATTTGGTCAGGTTGAAAAGCTGGACTAAGACTCTTCGTTAAAGAGTATAAAAAATCACCTTTTTAGGGTTGTATAAGGCGCGGATTATGACTATAATTTCGCGCCTTTTTACTTCAAGTGAAGTAAAAAGTTTCTTACACAAACGGGGAGCTGATCCGCGATTAGCGTTTGTACCCAAACTTAGGAATTATCATGGCTAAGAAAGTTGAAGCTTACATCAAGCTACAAGTTGCTGCTGGTATGGCTAACCCTAGTCCACCAGTAGGTCCTGCACTAGGTCAACACGGTGTGAACATCATGGAATTCTGTAAAGCGTTCAACGCAAAAACAGAATCTATTGAGAAAGGTCTACCAACTCCAGTAGTTATCACAGTATACAGCGACCGTTCTTTCACGTTCGTAACTAAGACTCCACCTGCTGCTGTTCTTCTTAAGAAAGCTGCTGGCGTTAAGTCTGGTTCAGGTCGTCCAAACACTGAAAAAGTTGGTACTGTAACTGACGCTCAAATCCAAGAAATCGCAGAAACTAAAGCTGCTGATATGACTGGTGCTGACATCGAAGCGATGAAGCGTTCTATCGCTGGTACTGCTCGTTCAATGGGCCTAGTGGTAGAGGGTTAATAAGATGGCAAAACTAACTAAGCGCATGCGCGTAATCCGCGAAAAAGTTGACGTAACTAAAGAATACGAAATCAACGAAGCTGTTGCTCTTCTTCAAGAACTAGCGACTGCTAAATTCGTTGAGTCTGTAGACGTTGCTGTTAACCTAGGCATTGATGCTCGTAAATCTGACCAGAACGTACGTGGTGCAACTGTACTACCTCACGGTACTGGCCGCGAAATCCGCGTTGCAGTGTTCACTCAAGGTGCTAACGCTGAAGCAGCTAAAGAAGCTGGCGCAGACATCGTAGGTATGGAAGATCTTGCTGAGCAAGTTAAGAAAGGCGAAATGAACTTTGACGTAGTTGTTGCTTCTCCAGATGCAATGCGCGTTGTAGGTCAACTAGGTACTATCCTAGGTCCTCGCGGTCTTATGCCAAACCCTAAAGTTGGTACTGTAACTCCTAACGTTGCTGAAGCAGTTAAAAACGCTAAAGCTGGTCAGGTTCGTTACCGTAACGACAAAAACGGCATCATCCACACTACTATCGGTAAAGCAAATTTCTCTGCTGAGCAGATCAAAGAGAACCTAGAAGCACTTCTAGTTGCTCTGAAGAAAGCTAAGCCATCTTCAGCGAAAGGTACTTTCCTGAAGAAAGTAAGCATCTCTACTACTATGGGTGCTGGTGTTGCTGTTGATCAGGCTAGCCTGAACACTCAAGCATAATTTATTTGCTTAGGCGCAAAATTAGTGTATAATTTTGCGCCTAATATTTGTGGTTGGGGCTGAACTTTGGTTCTTTGAACTGTCTCCTAGTTCGAAATGAATTAAGACCCAGTCTCCGTCCAAGACCGTAGGTGTTTGTGTAAAAGCAAACTTAATTATCCTACGTAGATGGTGCCCGAACTGACAGAAAGCTCTATGTAATATAGTTAACTTTCTTCTGGGGAAGCACCTCAATAGCTCTCACTGTCGTGATGATAGTGAGTGGTGTAACGACAACCAGGAGTAAATCCAAGATGGCTTTAAACCTTCAAGACAAAAAAGCAATTGTTGCTGAAGTCAACGAAGCTGCCAGTGGTGCACTTTCTGCAGTTGTAGCTGATTCTCGTGGCGTTCAAGTTGGCGCGATGACTTCTCTACGTAAACAAGCTCGTGAAGCTGGCGTTTACATGAGAGTTGTTCGTAACACTCTTGCTCGTCGTGCGGTTGAAGGTACTGAGTACGAGTGTCTAACTGACACTTTCACTGGTCCTACTCTAATCGCATTCTCTAATGAGCACCCAGGTGCTGCAGCGCGTCTTTTCAAAGACTTCGCTAAAGAGAACAAAGATTTCGAGATCAAAGCTGCTGCATTTGAAGGCGCTTTAACTGACGCTGAAGTACTAGCAACACTACCAACTTACGACGAAGCAATCGCACGCCTAATGATGTGCATGAAAGAAGCTTCGGCTGGCAAGTTGGCGCGTACTATCGCAGCTATCCGCGATCAAAAACAAGAAGCAGCGGCATAAGCCTTGCTTTTTACTGGTTGCTTAATAAACTTATTGTTGACTTAAAAGAGAATTGTTATGTCTATTACTAACGAGCAAATCCTAGACGCAGTTGCAGAAATGTCTGTAATGCAAGTTGTTGAACTAATCGAAGCAATGGAAGAGAAATTCGGTGTTTCTGCTGCTGCTGCTGTTGTAGCTGGCGGCGCTGCTGCAGGCGAAGCTGCTGCTGAGCAAACTGAATTCGACGTAATCCTAGAAGCTGCTGGCGGTAACAAAGTTGCTGTAATCAAAGCAGTACGTGGCGCAACTGGCCTAGGTCTTAAAGAAGCTAAAGCTCTAGTAGACGGCGCTCCAGCACCTCTTAAAGAAGGTGTTGAGAAAGCAGAAGCTGAAGCTCTTAAAGCTCAGCTAGAAGAAGCTGGTGCAACTGTTGCTGTTAAGTAATTATTGCATAGTTTCTTAGCCTAACGGCTAATTGGCTGGTGGTTTTTTAACCACCGGCCTTTTTGCGCTGTAGGGTATAGGCGAATTTTCCCGCTGTTTAAGCGCCTGATATCCATGCAAAAAACATTTCATTCTTACGAAATGAAATGTCACTACAGTAAACAGCTATATTAGTCACTGTCCCTTACCCCCCTTAAGTAACTAGGAGCGGGCGGACAGTTTGGGTCACTTATCAGCGAGCTGAGGAACCCCATGGTTTACTCTTATACCGAGAAAAAGCGCATCCGTAAGGACTTTGGTACTCGTCCACAAGTTTTGGACATTCCATACCTGCTATCGATCCAGCTCGATTCGTTCGACAAATTTATCGAACAGGATCCTGAAGGTCAATACGGTCTTGAAGCCGCTTTCCGTTCTGTATTCCCGATTCAGAGCTACAACGGCAATTCTGAGCTGCAATACGTTAGCTACCGTCTTGGTGAGCCAGTTTTTGACGTTAAAGAATGTCAAATCCGCGGTGTAACTTACTCAAAGCCACTACGTGTAAAACTACGCCTAGTTATCTTTGATAAAGACGCGCCAGCAGGTACTGTAAAAGACATTAAAGAACAAGAAGTCTACATGGGTGAAATTCCACTCATGACAGACAATGGTACCTTCGTAATCAACGGTACCGAGAGGGTTATCGTATCCCAGCTGCACCGAAGCCCAGGCGTGTTCTTCGACAGCGATAAGGGTAAGACCCACTCTTCAGGTAAAGTTTTATACAACGCACGTGTTATTCCTTACCGTGGTTCATGGCTTGATTTCGAGTTTGATCCTAAGGATAACTTATACGTTCGTATCGACCGCCGTCGTAAGCTACCAGCATCGATCATCCTTCGAGCACTAGGTAAGTCGACAGAAGAAATCCTAGATATCTTCTTCGAGAAAGTGAACTTCGAAGTGAAAGACCAAACTCTATTGATGGAGTTGGTTCCGGATCGTCTACGTGGTGAAACTGCGTCATTCGACATCGAAGCAAATGGTAAAGTTTACGTTGAGCAAGGTCGTCGCGTAACAGCTCGTCATATCCGCCAACTAGAAAAAGATGGTGTTGATCACATCGAAGTACCAGTTGAGTACATCGTAGGTAAAGTTGCATCAAAAGATTATATCAATGAAGCAACAGGCGAGATCATTGTTAACGCTAACCAGGAAATCAGCCTGGAAGCACTAGCGAACCTATCTCAGGCTGGCCACAAAGCGCTAGAAGTTCTATTCACGAACGATCTAGACCACGGTCCATTCATGTCAGAAACACTACGTATCGACAGCACGGTTGATCGTATTTCTGCATTGGTAGAAATCTACCGCATGATGCGCCCTGGTGAGCCGCCAACAAAAGAAGCTGCAGAAGCTCTATTCGAAAGCCTATTCTTCTCTGAAGAGCGTTACGATCTATCGACTGTTGGTCGTATGAAGTTCAACAGCTCTATCGGCCGTGAAGATGCTCAAGAGCAAGGCACACTTGATGAAACTGATATCATCGAAGTGATGAAGAAGCTGATCGCGATCCGTAACGGTAAGGGCGAAGTGGACGATATCGACCACCTAGGCAACCGTCGTATCCGTTCTGTAGGCGAAATGGCTGAGAACCAGTTCCGTGTAGGTCTAGTACGTGTTGAGCGTGCAGTTAAAGAGCGTCTAAGCCTAGGCGATCTTGACGCAATCATGCCTCAAGACTTGATCAACGCGAAGCCAATTTCTGCGGCAGTTAAAGAATTCTTTGGCTCTTCACAGCTTTCACAGTTCATGGACCAAAACAACCCGCTATCAGAAGTAACGCACAAGCGTCGTATTTCTGCATTGGGTCCTGGCGGTCTAACTCGTGAACGTGCTGGCTTCGAAGTACGTGACGTACACGTAACTCACTACGGTCGTCTATGTCCTATCGAAACGCCTGAAGGTCCAAACATCGGTCTGATCAACTCTCTATCTGCGTTTGCTCGTTGTAACGAGTACGGTTTCCTAGAGACACCATACCGTCGCGTTGTAGATGGCGTAGTAACAGACGAAGTAGATTACCTATCTGCAATCGAAGAAGGCCAATTCGTTATCGCACAGGCGAACGCTAAGCTAAACGAAGATGGTACTTTTGCAGATGAGCTGATCACAGCTCGTCAGAAAGGTGAATCTGGTCTACACCCTCGTGAGCACGCTCAGTACATGGACGTTGCGACAAACCAGGTTGTATCTATCGCTGCATCGCTTATCCCGTTCCTAGAACACGATGATGCGAACCGTGCATTGATGGGTGCGAACATGCAACGTCAGGCAGTTCCAACACTGAAAGCTGACAAACCGCTTGTTGGTACTGGTATTGAACGTAACGTAGCCGTTGACTCAGGTGTAACTGCAGTTGCTAAACGTGGTGGTGTAATCCAGTCAGTAGATGCTTCTCGTATCGTTGTTAAAGTTAACGAAGAAGAGCTAGTACCAGGTGAAGCTGGTATCGACATCTACAACCTGACTAAATACACACGTTCTAACCAGAACACATGTATTAACCAGCGCCCATGTGTGATGCCAGGTGAGCCTGTATCACGCGGTGACGTTCTTGCTGATGGTCCTTCAACAGACCTTGGTGAACTAGCGCTTGGTCAAAACATGCGTATCGCGTTCATGCCTTGGAACGGTTACAACTTCGAAGACTCGATCTTAGTATCTGAGCGCGTAGTTCAAGAAGACCGTTTCACGACTATCCACATCCAAGAACTGACTTGTGTGGCGCGTGATACTAAGCTTGGTTCTGAAGAGATCACAGCGGATATTCCAAACGTAGGTGAGTCTGCTCTGTCTAAACTAGACGAGTCAGGTATCGTTTACATCGGTGCTGAAGTTAAGGGTGGCGACATCCTAGTTGGTAAAGTTACACCTAAAGGTGAAACTCAGCTAACGCCTGAAGAGAAGCTACTACGTGCAATCTTCGGTGAAAAAGCATCTGACGTTAAAGATACTTCACTACGTGTACCTAACTCTGTATCAGGTACGATCATCGACGTTCAAGTCTTTACTCGCGATGGCGTAGAGAAAGACAAGCGTGCGCTTGAAATCGAACAGATGCAGCTTAAAGAAGCGAAGAAAGACCTAACTGAAGAATTCCAGATTCTTGAGGGCGGCCTTCTAAACCGTGTTAAAGCTGTATTGATTGAAGGCGGTTACTCTGAAGCGAAACTAGACACAACTGATCGTAAGAAGTGGCTAGAACTAACGCTAGAAGATGACGCACTACAAACTCAGCTTGAGCAACTTGCTGAGCAGTGGGATGAGCTAAAAGCCGACTTCGATAAGAAGTTCGAAACTAAGCGTCGTAAGATCACTCAAGGTGATGATTTAGCACCTGGTGTACTGAAGATCGTTAAGGTTTACCTAGCGGTTAAACGTCGCATTCAGCCTGGTGATAAGATGGCGGGTCGTCACGGTAACAAGGGTGTAATCTCTAAGATCAACCCTGTTGAAGACATGCCATACGATGAGAAAGGTCAGCCTGTAGACATCGTACTTAACCCACTGGGTGTACCTTCGCGTATGAACATCGGTCAGATCCTAGAAGTACACTTAGGTCTGGCAGCGAAAGGTATCGGTGACAAGATCAACCAGATGGTTAAAGAGCAGCAAGAACTAGCGAAATTCCGCGAGTTCCTACAAAAAGTTTACGATCTAGGCGACACTCGCCAGAAAGTAGACATTGCTTCTCTATCTGATGATGAAGTACGTACTCTGATCAAGAACTTGCGTGGCGGTCTACCAATCGCGACTCCTGTATTTGATGGCGCTCCAGAAGAGTCAATCAAAGCACTTCTTGAGCTAGCAGATCTACCAACATCAGGTCAGTTAACACTGTTTGATGGTCGCACAGGTGATGCGTTTGAGCGTCCTGTAACTGTTGGTTACATGTACATGCTGAAACTGAACCACCTTGTTGATGACAAGATGCACGCTCGTTCAACTGGTTCGTACAGCCTAGTAACTCAGCAGCCACTAGGTGGTAAAGCTCAGTTCGGTGGTCAGCGTTTCGGTGAGATGGAAGTATGGGCACTAGAAGCATACGGTGCTGCTTACACGCTACAAGAAATGCTAACGGTTAAGTCGGATGACGTTAACGGCCGTACTAAGATGTACAAGAACATCGTAGACGGTAACCACAGCATGGAACCTGGCATGCCAGAATCGTTCAACGTACTGTTGAAAGAGATCCGCTCGCTAGGTATCAACATCGAGCTAGAAGACGAAGAGTAATCCTTTTCTCTCTTGATGAAAGTCGAGAGAATCAAAGCGATTATTTGGAAGAAGGTGCTCACTTTAGCAAGTGAGCTCCTTTTAACTCCTTACAGGAGCTGATTGTGAAAGACTTATTAAACTTTCTAAAAGCACAGCATAAGACCGAAGAATTTGATGCAATCAAAATCGGTCTATCTTCACCAGACATGATCCGTTCATGGTCTTTCGGTGAAGTTAAAAAACCTGAAACGATCAACTATCGTACGTTCAAACCTGAACGCGATGGTCTGTTCTGTGCGCGTATCTTTGGTCCAGTTAAAGACTACGAATGTCTTTGTGGTAAGTACAAGCGCCTGAAGCACCGTGGTGTTATCTGTGAGAAGTGTGGTGTAGAAGTTACACAAACTAAAGTTCGTCGTGACCGTATGGGCCACATTGAACTGGCTTCACCAGTAGCTCACATCTGGTTCCTAAAATCGCTACCGTCTCGTATCGGTCTACTAATGGATATCCCTCTACGTGATATCGAACGCGTTCTGTACTTCGAAATGTACGTAGTAACAGAGCCTGGTATGACTGATCTAGAAAAAGGTCAGATGCTTACTGAAGAAGAGTATCTAGATCGTCTAGAAGAGTGGGGCGACGAGTTCACTGCTAAGATGGGTGCGGAAGCTATCAAGGACCTACTAGGTTCTATGGATATGCACGCTGAAGCAGAACAAATGCGTGAAGAGTTAGAGACAACAAACTCTGAAACTAAGCGTAAGAAAGTAACTAAGCGTCTTAAGCTGGTAGAAGCGTTCATCGCATCGGGTAACAACCCTGAGTGGATGATCCTAACTGTACTTCCAGTACTTCCGCCAGATCTACGTCCTCTAGTACCTCTAGATGGCGGTCGCTTTGCGACTTCTGATCTTAACGATCTATACCGTCGTGTGATCAACCGTAACAACCGTTTGAAGCGTCTTCTAGAGCTAGCTGCTCCGGACATCATCGTACGTAACGAAAAACGTATGCTGCAAGAGTCTGTTGATGCGCTACTAGATAACGGTCGTCGTGGTCGTGCGATCACAGGTTCTAACAAGCGTCCTCTGAAATCTCTTGCTGATATGATCAAGGGTAAACAAGGTCGTTTCCGTCAGAACCTTCTAGGTAAACGTGTAGACTACTCTGGCCGTTCTGTAATCACAGTAGGTCCATACCTTCGTCTACACCAGTGTGGTCTTCCTAAGAAGATGGCACTTGAGCTATTCAAACCATTTATCTACAGCAAGCTAGAGACTCGTGGTCTTGCGACTACAATCAAAGCTGCTAAGAAAATGGTAGAGCGTGAAGAAGCGGTCGTTTGGGATATCCTAGACGAAGTAATCCGTGAACACCCAGTACTATTGAACCGTGCACCGACACTTCACCGTCTAGGTATCCAGGCGTTCGAACCAGTACTGATCGAAGGTAAAGCGATTCAGCTACACCCACTTGTTTGTGCAGCGTACAACGCGGACTTCGATGGTGACCAAATGGCGGTTCACGTACCTCTAACTCTAGAGGCACAGCTTGAAGCTCGTACTCTGATGATGTCGACAAACAACATTCTGTCGCCAGCGTCAGGTGATCCGATCATCGTACCTTCTCAAGACGTTGTATTGGGTCTGTACTACATGACTCGTGAAAAGATCAACGTGAAAGGTGAAGGCATGTACCTTTCTGGCCCAGAAGAGGCTGAGAAAGCATACCGCACTAAACAAGCTGAGCTTCACGCACGCGTTAAAGTACGTATTACAGAAACTGTTGTAGACGAAGATGGCAACAGCACTACAGAAACCAAGATGGTAGACACCACTGTTGGTCGTGCAATGCTATGGCAAATCGTGCCAGCTGGTCTACCGTACAGCATCGTTAACCAAAAGCTAGGTAAGAAGCAAATCTCTAACCTACTTAACGAGGCGTACCGTAAACTAGGTCTGAAAGACACAGTAATCTTCGCTGACCAAATCATGTACACAGGTTTCGCATACGCGGCACTTTCTGGTGTATCTGTTGGTATCGACGATATGGTTGTACCTGCAGCTAAGTACACTGAAATCGCAGAAGCGGAAGAAGAAGTACGTGAAATCCAGGAACAGTACCAATCAGGTCTTGTTACTGCGGGCGAACGCTACAACAAAGTTATCGATATCTGGGCATCGACCAACGACCGTGTTGCGAAAGCAATGATGGAAAACCTTTCATCTGAAACGGTAGTTAACCGTGACGGTGAAGAGGAACAGCAAGAGTCATTCAACAGCATCTATATGATGGCGGACTCGGGCGCTCGTGGTTCTGCAGCACAGATTCGTCAGCTTGCGGGTATGCGTGGTCTGATGGCGCGTCCAGATGGTTCAATCATCGAAACGCCGATCACAGCGAACTTTAAAGAAGGTCTAAACGTACTTCAGTACTTTATCTCAACGCACGGTGCTCGTAAGGGTCTTGCGGATACGGCACTGAAAACAGCGAACTCGGGTTACCTAACTCGTCGTCTAGTAGACGTTGCTCAAGACGTTGTTGTAACTGAACATGACTGTGGCACTCACGAAGGTGTCGACATGATGCCTCACATCGAGGGTGGTGATGTTAAAGTTGCACTTTCTGAGCTTGCTCTTGGTCGTGTTGTTGCTGAAGACGTACTAAAACCTGGCACTGAAGACGTTCTTATTCCACGTAACACCCTGATCGATGAGAAGTGGTGTCAAATCATGGAAGAGAACTCAGTAGACAGCATGAAAGTGCGCTCTGTAGTAACGTGTGATTCTGACTTCGGTTGTTGTGCACAATGTTACGGTCGTGACCTAGCACGTGGTCACCTAGTGAACCAAGGTGAAGCAGTGGGTGTTATTGCTGCTCAGTCTATCGGTGAGCCAGGTACACAGCTAACGATGCGTACGTTCCACATCGGTGGTGCGGCATCGACAGCAGCGGCAGAGAACAGTGTTCAAGTTAAGAACAACGGTTCTATCAAGCTACACAACGCTAAATCTGTATTGGCTGATGACGGTAAGATCGTTATCACTTCTCGTGCGACAGAGTTAACTATCGTTGATGAGTTTGGTCGTACTAAAGAGAAACACAAACTGCCTTACGGTACGCTACTAAGCAAAGGCGATGGTGATACAGTTCAAGCTGGCGAAACAGTTGCAAACTGGGAAGCGCACACACTACCTATCATTACTGAGGTAGCAGGTCGCATCCAGTTCGTAGATATGATCGACGGCGTAACAGTATCTCGTCAAACGGATGACCTAACTGGTCTATCTTCAAGCGAAGTAACTGACCCAGCAGCTCGCCCTTCAGCAGGTAAAGATATGCGTCCAGCTATCAAACTTGTTGACGAGCAAGGTAACGATGTAATGATCCCTGGTACTGATATGCCAGCTCACTACTTCCTACCTGGTAAAGCGATTGTGAACATCGAAGATGGCGCAGCAGTAGGTGTTGGTGCAACACTAGCACGTATTCCTCAGAAGTCTGGCGGTAACAAAGATATCACCGGTGGTCTTCCACGAGTTGCTGACCTATTTGAAGCACGTAAGCCGAAAGAGCCTGCAATCCTTGCTGAGCACACAGGTACTGTGAGCTTTGGTAAAGAGACGAAAGGTAAACGTCGCCTAGTGATCACACGTGAAAGCGGTGAAGCTTACGAAGAGATGATTCCTAAGCATCGTCAGTTGAACGTATTCGAAGGTGAAAAAGTTGAACGTGGTGACGTGATCGCAGATGGTCCAGAGTCTCCACATGACATCCTACGTCTACGTGGCGTACACGCGGTAACGCAGTACATTGCTAACGAAGTACAGGAAGTTTACCGTCTACAAGGCGTTAAGATTAACGATAAGCACATTGAAACTATCGTTCGTCAGATGCTGCGTAAGTGTACTATTACTCACTCTGGTGACTCTGAGTTCCTACCTGGTGAACAGATTGAGTACTCACAAGTTAAGATTGCTAACCGTAACCTAGAAGCTGAAGGCAAAGAGCCTGCACGTTTCGAACGTGAACTACTAGGTATTACTAAAGCATCTCTAGCGACTGAGTCGTTCATCTCTGCGGCATCGTTCCAGGAGACAACTCGCGTACTAACAGAAGCTGCGGTTTCTGGTAAGCGTGATGACCTACGTGGTCTGAAAGAGAACGTAATTGTTGGTCGTCTGATCCCAGCTGGTACTGGTTTCGCATACCACCAAGAGCGTCAAGCTAAACGTTCTGAAGCGCAAGATGGTCCTTCTGCTGAGCAAGCAACGGATAACCTAGCGGCACTTCTAAACGCTGGTTTCTCTTCTGAAGAGTAAGTCATATAACGAGTAATCGTTAAAAGCTTAAGAAAAAGGCACCTTCGGGTGCCTTTTTAGTTTTTATACTACTTTGTTCTTCCGGTGGGATTTTCGATAAAGCTAGAAACAAAAAAGACCGACGATGATCGTCAGTCTTTTCTCTCACTCTATTTCTGAATGTTTGCAAATACTAAGCTCCAGGTGGCATAGACAGGCTTTCTGCGATTTGCTGTATCAGATAGTCCTCGACTTCAAAGCGAGTCTCAAGAATTTCCCCAATGAGACACATATCAGAATCGAAATCATTTAATTCATCATCTTCAGTCACTTCTGAGTACTTATCGTTAAAGTTCAATAATGGTTCAGTCGTTAGAACAATTTGACCATAGGTTTGATTGATCTCATTAGTCACGACAAAGCCGGTTGCTTTCCAACGGTCCATAACCATGTCATAAATTTTAAAGTGGCCTTCGGAGATGTAATCAACGAGGTGCTGACAGAAATCCTGCAGTTCGGAAGGAGATGGGAGTTCAATAACATTGGTTTTAGAACAAGGTTGCAGCGCTGCAAGCTTACAATATTCAACAATCAGGGATTGTCGTGTCTCTAACCAGTGATCAATGACATCACTTGAGCCACCCCACTGGTCTTGTGTTTGTTTGAATTTTCTTAGCATGACCATGCCCTCATGATCTGATCGCCCATCGGCGAACGTATCCTTTGCAAAGCAAAGTTAGTAAAGTTATTACAAACTCTTGTCCTTACTAGAATTTAGAGTGCACATTTACTTAACGATAAACTCTAGTATGAAATTAGATTGCCAGTAAAATGAACGAACTTCAAGCAAAGGGATGGTGTAATGTTAAGAAAAGGTGATGTTAACCGCGCGATAAATGCATACTGGTGTGTTGTTGCAGGAAGTGAAATTTGGCTGGTGGATGGTGCTGTGCCTTTCGGGTCTGCAGAGCAGTTATCACTGCCAGTAACGAGTGCAAGACCCATTGGTGAGTATTCTGGTTCGCCCGTCTTGTGGCTTAACTTGGCCGATTTAGAGCATGATCTACCCTTAGTATCCCTGCGTGACTGCCTGCATTTTCCTGAGCCATTATTTATGTTGTTAAGTAAAGCTGTGCAATATGGGCACATGACGCAAAGTTTGCGCTTTTGTCCACAGTGCGGAGGAAGGAACTTTCTTAATAATAACCAGTTAGCCATGCAGTGTGGTGAATGTCGCACCCTTCATTATCCTAGAATATTTCCGTGTATTATCGTTGCTGTACGTAAAGAAAATCAGATCTTATTAGCCCAACATCCAAGGCATCGAAATGGTATGTATACGGTTATTGCGGGTTTTCTTGAAGTCGGTGAGACCTTAGAAGAGTGCGTGGCTCGAGAAATTCATGAAGAAACGGGAATTCTCGTTAAAAATATTCGTTACTTTGGCAGCCAGCCTTGGGCTTTCCCATCCAGTATGATGATGGGGTTTTTAGCTGACTATGAATCGGGAGAGTTAAGTCCAGACTACACTGAGCTGTCTGATGCACAATGGTTTGGTATCGACGAGATGCCGCCTGTTGCGCCTAAAGGAACGATTGCAAGAGCACTTATCGAGCAGACGCTGAAAGATATAGACACTAATTATCTGATAAATAGATAAAAAAAACCCTCCGAGAGGGAGGGGGTAAGTAAGATGTCGTTATGAGATGCTGAGTACTAAGTACTCAGTTTATAATTGTAGTTTTCGCTAGCGAACAAATTTTTAACACTGATACCGATTGGGTGCAAATTAAGCATTGATTTAAAAGTTAATAACTTGATCCAGGTTGCAAAGCACACAGCTATTGGACTTAAATCAGTGATAGAATACCCCCTTTCACAGAAAGCCTAACAGTTGGAATTACGGAATGACTGAATTAAAAAATGATCGTTATCTGCGTGCGCTTTTAAAAGAGCCGGTAGATTACACGCCAGTATGGATGATGCGCCAGGCAGGTCGTTACCTACCAGAATACAAAGCGACTCGTGCAGAAGCGGGTGATTTCATGTCTTTGTGTCGAAATGCAGAATTAGCATCCGAAGTGACACTTCAACCATTACGCCGTTTTCCTCTTGATGCCGCGATCTTATTCTCGGACATCTTAACGATTCCAGATGCAATGGGGCTTGGTTTGCGTTTTGCTGCGGGTGAAGGGCCTGTTTTTGATAACCCAATTACATGCAAAGCCGACGTGGAAAAAATTGGTTTGCCAGATCCTGAAGGTGAACTGCAATACGTAATGAACGCAGTACGCCAGATCCGTAAAGACCTGAAGGGTGAAGTGCCGCTGATTGGTTTTTCTGGTAGTCCTTGGACTCTTGCGACGTATATGATCGAAGGTGGTAGCTCTAAAGCGTTTACCAAGATAAAGAAGATGATGTACGCGGAACCACAAACTCTGCACCTACTTCTAGATAAGCTGGCAGACAGCGTTATCGAGTACTTAAACGCGCAAATTAAAGCGGGTGCGCAATCGGTAATGGTATTTGACACATGGGGTGGCGTACTAACGCCTCGTGATTACAATCTGTTCTCACTGCAATACATGCACAAGATTGTAGATGGTCTGATTCGTGAAAACGACGGTCGTCGCGTGCCAGTCACACTGTTTACTAAGAATGGCGGCATGTGGCTTGAGCAAATCGCTGCAACGGGCTGTGATGCGGTTGGTCTAGACTGGACAATCAACATTGCAGACGCGAAAGCACGTATCGGTGATAAAGTGGCTCTGCAAGGTAACATGGACCCATCAATGCTTTACGCTTCACCAGAGCGTATCCGTGAAGAAGTCGCGGGTATTCTAGAAGGTTTTGGTGATGCAGGTACTGGTCATGTGTTCAACCTAGGTCACGGTATCCATTTGGATGTGCCGCCAGAAAACGCGGGCGTATTTGTGGAAGCGGTACACGAGCTATCTAAGCCGTACCACAAGTAACTTCGACTTTTTGAAATCAAATGCCGGCATTCAGTGCCGGTATTTTTTTACCTAAAATTCAGTTTTTCTATCTGAGACTCAAGGCTGTACAGCTCTAGTAGTATTTGGCCTACTATGATCTAATTACTACTCTAGCTGTACACTAGACATTAAAGTTTAATATAAACAAATACTTATGATTTCTGGTTTTATGTTCTAATTTTCTTGTACAGATAAACAAGCAATTAGATCATGGGTAACCTAAAGCATCGAGTGAACGCGTTTTTTAAGGTATGGCACGACGTCAGATTCAAACCAAGGATTCTTCTTTAACCACAATGTATTGCGTGGGGATGGGTGAGGGAGCGGGATAAAGTCCGGTTCCCAATCTTGCCATTGCTGAACAGTTTGCGTGAGCGTCTTTGGTTTGTTGGTGAGATAGTACTGCTGCGAGTACTGACCAATTAGTAGAGTGAGCTCTATATTGGGCAGTTGCTCAAGAATCTTTTTATGCCAAGTGGGCGCACATTCTTTACGAGGCGGTAAATCACCAGAGTTCCCTTTGCCTGGATAACAGAATCCCATTGGGACAATGGCAATTTTATTTGGGTCGTAGAAAACGTCTTTGTCGATATCGAGCCATTGGCGTAATCGATCACCACTTGGGTCATTCCAAGGTATCGAGGTTTTGTGTACACGTGTGCCAGGGGCCTGGCCGATGATTAGGATGCGTGCCCCTTTTGCTGCTTGCACGACAGGGTTTGCACCCAAAGGTAAGTTATCCGCGCAGATCTGGCAGGCCCTCACTTGCTGCAATAGCTCGTCTAACGACATTCTTAGTAACCCTTTTCGAAATCCACTTGATAATTTAATGAAAACCCATCGCGCCAGCGTAGATAGTTGTCAGCAAAAATCTCGATGACTTGCTCGGGAAAACTCAGCGCAGCAATGTGTGGAGTGATGGTGACTTGCGGTAGTTTCCAAAATGGATGCTCTACCGACAACGGTTCTTGCTCAAACACATCTAAGAAGGCGTGTTCTACCCAACGGTTTTTCAGAGCGAAGAGCAACCCTGCCTCATCCAGTACGTCGCCACGACCTACGTTAAACAATAACGCCTGGTTTAGTTGGCTGAGCGTTTGACGATTAAGTAACTGTCGCGTCTCAGGTGTACTTGGTAGAGTATTCACAACGATGTCGGCTTGCTCAAATGCCTTACTTAGTTCATTGATATGAAAGGTCTGATGAAACTCGCCGCCTGGAGTAGGGATACCTGTGCGGTTAATACCGATAGTTTTTATCCCCATTGCTTTAGCGGCGTTGCCCAGATAGCCCCCAATGCTACCGGTACCAAGAATTACCATGGTTTTACTTTTTAATGACGTGTACAGGTGAGGCTGCCATTGTTTGTTTTGTTGCTGCTGGTGGTATCGGGCAAAGTGGCGGTAATGGGCAATACTGTAACCCAAAACATATTCAGCAATCAGTGGACCAAAGATGCCTCGAACGTTAGTTAGAGTATAGTCCTGACGAAGGCTAGGGGATGTTAAGGCGTTGACACCAGCAAACGTGGATTGCACCCATTCAAGCTGTGAAAACTCGTCTAAGCTTTGTGATAGTAAGGGTGGATCCGCTAGTACGATCTGAGCGGCTTCTGGTTGGTCGGTGAGACAAAGATCGGGCAGATTTTTCTCTGCCAGTAACGTTTTGTAGGTGTCGCGATGCTCTGAGAGCAGGAAAATCTGATTTGAATGCGGCATTAACTTTTTTCCCTGTGATGAATCAAGTACACTTTCGCTGTTTTTTTCTTCAATGATTGAGTGACTATGCTTAAGAATCCTCTTCAGGTTCGTTTAGAAAAACTAGAACCTTGGCAACAAATTACCTTTATGGCGTGTCTGTGTGAACGCATGTATCCAAACTATGCGATGTTTTGTGAGAATACAGAATTTGCTGACCCGCGTGCTTACCGAGCGATTCTTGATAGTGTATGGGAAATTTTGACAGTTAAGAACGCGAAAATTAACTTCGAACGTCAATTGGAGAAGTTAGAAGAGTTGTTCCCAAGTGCGGATGAGTTCGATTTTTACGGCGTTTACCCAGCGATGGACGCGTGTCAGGGTTTGTCTACGTTACTGCATGGTCTATTGGATCGCGACTACCTTTTTGATTCAATGCTTAAAGTGAGTCAACAGTCGGTACAAACCGTTGCTGATCTAGAGCAAGCACAAGGCGCAGAGCCAATCACTAACGACAACCAGAAAGAAAACGAAGCCGTATGTGAAGAGTGGGACGTCCAGTGGGCTATCTTCCGTCCGCTGCGTGAAGCGATAGAACGTGACATCAGCTTGATTAAAGATTTGCGTGAAGAGATACGTGAAGAAGGTGTGAGCAACATCGGTATTGCACTTTAATCGTTGAATAAATAGAAAAAGGCATCCTAACTGGATGCCTTTTTTGTTTGTGCGTTTAAGCTGTTATACCTAATGCTGATTACGATTCTTTCGAGTCGGGTTTCGGTGGCTCTTGAGCTTCTGGCTCTTTATCCTGCTTCTCCGGCTCATTATCTTCTTCATCGTCATCGCGGCTTTCGATTACGCCGTGCATTTCTTTCCAGCTTTCCCAGCGTTGGTAAGCCAGCTCCTGCATGTCAGTGCTTTTATCTGCTTCGTCGATGATCTCCTCGCCTACGAGGTGTTCAAAAATATCTTCCAACGTTACCAAACCTAGCACGGTACCGTATTCATCAACAACAAGTGCCAGCTGTAAGCGATGAGTCATCATCTGGTCGAATACTTTAGGTAAAGTAGTATTGTTTAGCACCACTTGAATTGGGCGCATGATTGCTCCCAACTGTTTTTGTCCACAACCTGATTGTTGTAGTTTGAACAACTCAAGGCGATGCACAAAACCAATGATGTTATCTTTCTGTTCGCTGTAAACCAATGGGCGTGAGAAAGGCGTATCTTTGTGTTTTTCTAGGAACTCATTGATGGTCATTGTGGCATCGACACGGAATACTACTGGTCGTGGCGTCATAACCTGCGTTACGGGTACATCTTGGATGCCAAGCAAGTTGCTTAAGATTTTTGATTCACCCTCGGCAAATTCACCGCTTTCACGTGCCAGAATCGCCATTGCAGACAGCTCATCACGCATCTTTGGAGCTTCGTGGTTACGAGCAAGACGCTTGGTGATTTGCTCTGAGAACCAAACAAAGGGTGTAAGCGCCCATACCATCCAACGCAATGCGACCGCGGCAGTGGGTGCCAACTGACGCCAGTAGGTCGCGCCAATCGTCTTCGGTACGATTTCTGAAAGCACTAAGATCGCCAATGTCAGCACTGCCGAAAAGATACCTAATGCTTCGCTACCAAATACAACTGCAGCTTGTGCACCAGCAGTGGCCGCGCCGATAGTGTGAGCGATGGTGTTTAAAGTCAGAATAGATGCCAGTGGTCGGTCGATATCTGATTTCAGCTTAGCCAATTGCCCAGCTGCGGGATGCCCCTGTTGATTGAGCTGCGCAATGTAGCTCGGACTGATACTCAGCAGTACCGCCTCCAGCACCGAACAGATAAACGAAATGCCGATTGCAATAGAGATATAAATGGATAACAGCAGCATAGTTGCCCTTGAATGTAGTTTGATAGTGGTTATTTGCAGCTATTATAACCGCAAAAGTGACTTATAAATTGGTCCAAATACCTTGGAAAGCAAGGGTTTTCAGGGGGTATGTGGTAACAAATTGTGAGTTATTACTCATATTATGGCTAAAAGTACGTCAGAAAATCGAAAGATCGCTTACAAACCTTTGCCAGATGGGGCATTTATGTTTTAGAGTGAGACGAATTCGATAACCTATGAGAAGGGAAACCTAATGAACAAGACCCAATTAATCGACTTTATCGCAGAGAAAGCAGACCTATCAAAAGCACAAGCAAAAGCTGCTCTTGAAGCGACTCTTGATGGCGTAACTGGCGCACTTAAAGAGGGTGACCAAGTTCAACTAATTGGTTTTGGTACATTCAAAGTAAACCACCGCGCTGCACGTACTGGTCGTAACCCTAAGACTGGTGACGAGATTCAAATCGCAGCAGCTAACGTACCAGCATTCGTAGCAGGTAAAGCGCTGAAAGAATCAGTAAACTAAGTTAGAATGCACCGAGGTATCCTGCCTCGGTGCAATTTCATGAAAAAACATCTACTCACTTCACTTCTCCTATCTAGCCTTACCCTTTTTGGCTGTTCATCGGTTGAAACTCCTAATTTAGAACAATTCACGCATTTTTCTGGTGGTAAAGTTGCGGGAGATGCTAGCAGCTTGTACTGGATGACAGAGAAACTCACTCGTGTGAGTACGGCGGCTGATTATGTGACTATGGGGGACAATGGTTGGTTCAAGAGTGATTATCGCTGGGATGAAGGTGAGTTGCGAGAGTTGATTCGAAAAGGCGAGCAAGTTGATACCAAACAAGAGTTGGTGCCTTTTCAAATCCACATCCGTTTCAATAAAGATGGCGAAGCGGTTTACCAACAATATCGTGTTAACCGTAAAGTCTTACCACTCCAGCATGACCAATTAGAGCGCTACAAAGCAGAAGCGAATGACGTAGTGGCATCGGTTAAGGCGCAGTCTCGTAACAATCAGAGCCTTATTCAAGGTTATTGGAATGGTCAATCGTTTGAAACCTGCAAAGGTAAGGTGTTCTCGACACTCGAGTTTAATCAGACGCTGCCAAAATTTATTATCGAGCGTCTCTCATCGGTAGACAGTTATGTGGCTTTTGTCGGCAAGCAGTCACGAAACAAAGCAATGGTCGATGAACTGTTGATGCTCAATGACGATGACTTTGATTGTGTTTCTCGGCCAAAGTTGATCTCTGAATAAACATTGCTTCGAATTCTGTCGAACAAGAACAATAAAAAAAGGCGCTGAGTGCGCCTTTTGTTTTTTAGCCAACTTATGTTGTTTTTATTTGTCTTGCTCACGTGCAATTGCACGGTAGCCGATATCGTTGCGATGGAACATGCCATCCCAACGGATCTGTTTTGCAAGCTCGTAAGCACGCTGCTGCGCTTTTGATACGCTGTTGCCAAGTGCCGTTGCACAAAGAACGCGACCACCGTTTGTCACGATGTCGCCATCTTTGTTATCTGTACCTGCATGGAAGACTTTTTCGCCTTCAATTTCAACTTGTGGCAGACCCGAAATTACGTCGCCTTTGTTGTATGCAGCTGGGTAACCACCGGCTGCTAACACGATACCAATCGATGCTCGTGGATCCCACTTCGATTCCGCTTGATCCAGTTTCTCGTCGATTGCCGCTAGGCACAGATCAACAAGATCCGATTCCATGCGCATCATGATAGGTTGTGTCTCAGGATCACCGAAGCGGCAGTTGTACTCGATTACTTTCGGAGTGCCGTCTTTGTCGATCATCAGACCCGCGTATAGGAAACCAGTGTAAGGGTTACCTTCAGAGGCCATGCCACGTACTGTTGGGTAAATCACTTCTTCCATGATGCGGTTGTGGATTTCCTGTGTTACCACTGGAGCTGGAGAGTATGCTCCCATGCCACCAGTGTTAGGACCTGTATCTTTGTCACCTACGCGTTTGTGATCTTGGCTGGTGGCCATTGGCAGAACGTTCTCGCCATCGACCATCACGATGAAGCTTGCTTCTTCACCATCTAGGAACTCTTCGATAACTACACGGCTACCAGCATCACCAAATGCGTTACCAGCTAGCATGTCTTTGATTGCGTCTTCGGCTTCTTCTAGCGTCATTGCCACAATCACGCCTTTACCAGCCGCAAGGCCGTCGGCTTTCACCACAATCGGCGCACCTTGCTCACGCACGTAAGCCAGTGCAGGCTCGATTTCAGTGAAGTTCGCGTAGGCACCCGTTGGGATTTGGTGACGAGCAAGGAAGTCTTTAGTAAACGCTTTAGAGCCTTCAAGTTGCGCTGCGGCTTGGGTAGGACCAAAGATTGGTAAGCCCGCTTCGCGGAACGCATCAACCACACCAATAACCAATGGTGCTTCTGGGCCAACGATAGTCAGTTCAATCGCCTTCTCTTTGGCGAAAGCAACAAGGCCAGCGATGTCTTCTACATCGATGTTTACGTTCTCTAGTTTTGGCTCTAGTGCTGTACCTGCGTTGCCTGGTGCAACGAAGATAGTCTCAACATTTGGGTTTTGTGCCGCTTTCCAACCTAGCGCATGTTCACGACCGCCTGAACCAATGATTAAAACTCGCATATGAAAATCCTTAATCTTATAAATACCGTTTGCTCAAACTCAGATATTTCGCAAAGACCTGAGTATGGCCTCTCTAATTCAGTGGGACGAGGACAAGGCGACAAGTGAACTTATTCCTATGAGCATAGTATGCTATGTGATTAGGATAAGTGAACGCCGTCAACGCAGTTATCGTCCCAGTGAAGACGAGAGGATTAGTGGCGGAAGTGACGCATACCGGTAAAGATCATCGCCATGCCGTGTTCGTCTGCCGCTGCGATAACTTCGTCATCACGCATAGAACCACCTGGTTGGATCACACACTTGATGCCCGCTTCTGCAGCCGCGTCGATACCGTCACGGAATGGGAAGAATGCATCTGAAGCCATTACACAACCTTCAACCTGTAGACCTTCGTCTGCAGCTTTAATGCCTGCAATCTTCGCAGAGTAAACGCGGCTCATTTGGCCAGCGCCTACACCGATAGTCATATCGCCTTTCGAGTAAACGATCGCGTTAGATTTCACGTATTTCGCTACTTTCCAGCAGAACAGTGCATCTTTCAGCTCTTCTTCTGTTGGCTGGCGCTTAGAAACCACTTTTAGATCGTCTAGGCTTACCATGCCTTGGTCACGGTCTTGAACCAGTAGACCGCCATTCACGCGTTTCACGTCAAAGCCAGTTGTCTTCGTTGTCCATTCGCCACATTCAAGTAGACGCACGTTCTTCTTCGCTGCAACCACTTCAATCGCTTCAGCAGAAACGGAAGGAGCGATGATGACCTCAACGAATTGACGTTCAACAATAGCGGTTGCTGTTTCAGCATCTAGCTCTTGGTTGAATGCAATGATGCCACCGAATGCAGATGTTGGGTCAGTTTGGTAAGCACGGTTGTACGCTTCTAGGATGTCTTTACCTAGAGCAACACCGCATGGGTTTGCGTGTTTTACGATTACACATGCTGGCTCGTTGAACTCTTTCACACATTCAAGCGCTGCGTCCGTGTCTGCGATGTTGTTGTAAGAAAGGGCTTTACCTTGGATTTGGCGAGCAGTAGAAACGGATGCTTCTTGTGGGTTTGCTTCAACGTAGAATGCGGCTGCTTGGTGGCTGTTCTCACCGTAGCGCATGTCTTGCTTCTTCTCGAACTGTTGGTTGAACGTACGAGGGAATTTGCTCTCTTCATCACCGTCTTTGTTCTCACCGTAAGATGGAACCATAGTGCCGAAGTAGTTTGCGATCATGCCGTCGTAAGATGCTGTGTGCTCGAATGCTGCGATAGCTAGGTCGAAACGAGTTTCGAGAGTGAGAGATTTGTCGTTTGCGTCCATCTCTGTAATTACGCGGCCGTAATCACCTGCATTAACAACGATAGTCACGTCTTTGTGGTTTTTCGCTGCAGAACGAACCATTGTTGGGCCGCCGATATCGATGTTTTCAACAGCGTCGGCTAGTGTACAGCCTTCTTTGGCAACGGTTTCTGCGAATGGGTATAGGTTTACGACAACCATATCGATAGGGTTGATGCCGTGCTTTTCCATCACGTCATCATCTTGGCCACGACGACCAAGCACACCACCGTGAACTTTTGGGTGAAGCGTTTTAACGCGGCCGTCCATCATTTCTGGGAAACCAGTGTAGTCAGAGACTTCGGTTACGGCGATGCCTTGTTCGGCAAGTAGGCGAGCTGTACCACCAGTAGATAGGATATCGACACCGCGCTCAGCAAGAGCTTGCGCAAACTCAACAATACCTGTTTTGTCTGATACGCTGATAAGCGCACGGCGAATAGGACGAGCGTTATTCATGCTTCCATTTTCCTCAAATTCACGGAGTTAAAGATGTTTGCCAAAAATGAACTTGTTTTTACCTCTTGGGGTAAAATATTGGCCAGTTTTGGTAAAGACCTTTGCAGGCTGTTTTCTGGTTAGAAAACAGTCTCCACATTTGATGGCGCGTATTCTAACCAATTTATTACAAAAAAGCTCGCGCAATCGTTTGGCATCTCAAAAATAATTGCAAAAAAGTCGTTCTTTAGCTTTAAAAGTAACGAGATAGTTAATAGGGAAAGTTATGTTTCAGATAGGTGAACTGGCAAAACGTTGTGGTGTGACTGCCGATACATTGCGTTTCTACGAGAAAAACGCGCTAATAAAACCCGCAGGACGAAGTGAGTCAGGCTATCGCTTGTATGATGAAGAGAATCAAAAGCAGGTGCACTTTATCCTCAAAGGTAAAGATCTTGGCTTGAGTCTGGATGAAATTAAAGACCTGTTAGAAATTAAGTTAGAAGCGACAGAACACAGCTGTGCAGAGGTAAAAGCCATTACTTCTGCCAAGTTAGAGCTGATTGATGGGAAAATTAACGAGCTGACGAAAATTCGCCGAGCGTTAAAGAAGATTAATGATGCTTGTTGTGGTCATACAGACGATGACGCCACACATTGCTCTATCCTTGCCGCACTTGAGTAGTCTCATTCTTGCATCACTTAACTTAAGTTTGCATTTTTGGCGATTTGCTTTTCTAGGTACACGCTGCTTTCCCACCTATAATCTTGCCTTTAGTTACTTGTAGGAATCGACCATTGTCTGATTCCTAGCGTAACGCTGTCTGTAGATACGAGAGTTTTCATACATGGTTGGAGTCTATTTTCAAATCAATGACTGGGTTTTGAGCGTTGATGAAAATAAGCTGTATCGACAAGATAGGGAAGTTACTGTTGAGCCACGCTTAATTAATCTTTTGCACTTCTTAGCGGAGCATGCGAATGAGGTGTTCAACCGCGAGGAATTGATTCAGTACGTTTGGGCTGGAGCGATTGTGACCGATCAAGTGGTGACTCAATCCATCTTTGAGTTGCGTAAGCTACTACGTGACGGTCGAGAGGAAAATACCAACTACGTTATCACGGTGCCCAAGCGTGGCTATAAGCTGGTAGCGAACGTGGTTACTATGACGCATGAAGAGTTTGTCACAAGTCGGCAAAATGAAGAGATCCCACCTTCTGTTGAAGAATCGGAAGAGGATTGTCTACCTATAGCACCAGCCGTTACCTTTCCTGCCGGTCCTCTAACTCGCGCAGTCTGCGAGATGTCAAAAGAGAAAAAAGCACCTCAGAGCAAAAACAAAATCAGCCCTTGGCGATTGGGAATTATGAACTTCATCTGGATCAGTATGTTGGTCGTAGTGATGGGCGTGTTTACCTACAAGCAATCGGAAGTGCGTATTACCCAAGCCATCGATACCCATCTGATTGAGTTCAAGTTTCAAGATAATTTTACGAATGAAGGATTAAGCTACGATTTGGCAGACGGATTCGCCCAAAAGTTGATGTCCGACATTGCTCAAGTCAGTGATTACCGAGTCATGCTAAAGAAGGCGTCGTTTACTTCTGGCATTGTGCCTGGTAAATCGGTTGTGGTGAGAGTTCGTGAGAATGACGGTGGCAGCTTTTTAGAGGTGGAATATCGCAATAACTCATCTGAGAAAGTGTTGTTTAGTCGTCAATACGCGTTAACCAGTAGTCATTTAAAGACAGTGCTTCAACAAGCGTCGTTGGATTTGATGCAAGTGCTGAAAGTATCGGATGCCAAATTGAAATCTACGATGCTGGTGGCGGGAATGCCAATGAATCCCGACGCGTTGGAGTTGTTTGTTCAGGCTAACCATTACCTTAATGTCTCTGATACTAAACAATTCCGCCAAGGTATCGACTTGATGGAAAACATTTTAGAAATCGAGCCGGATAATGCTTACGTTCAAGCTGAGTTGTTGATTGCTTACCATGTACAAAAGGCACTTGATTTCTCACAGGAGTTGAAGAAAGGGCGAATGCAGCAGCTCAGTGAAGCACTAGAGACTAATGTGAAAATGATGGTGGGGCCAATTCAACCGCGAATTTATGAAGCTTTAGCACTGCACGAAACCATCATTGGTGACATGGCGTTAGCCAAGCGGCATCTCGGACAGGCATTGAGGTTACGTGATTCAGTGCTTTCCTATGTGATTCGCGGTAAGCACGCCGAATTGGATGGTGATCTGGATTTAGCCAGTGAGTCTTACAGTGAAGCTTTCTATATTGATACGTCGGTTGAGACGTACCTGCTGTGCGAAAACTTGGTCTTCCCAAGTAACATGAAGGCGATTGATTACGCCATGTATCGCGCCGTTCACCCTTCTGTCGTTCGAATGCTTTAATTCTCTCGGACTCAACGTCAGTCTAATGCTAGCCCCTCATTTCGGTGAGGGGCTTTTTTGTCGCTGTCGAAAAGTGAAAAGGGTGAGGCGGTGGGGCAATGACTTACGAAGGAGCTAACAACGCAAGCTTGCAACGGGAATACATACCCGCTTCTCTATCTCTATTGATTGTATGAAGTGTCTGGCTGAGTTATGTGGCGAGAATGATTTTGATGCTTTCTTGCAGGCGAGATGAATATTGATGTGGGTCAAAAAGCGCGATCAGGGAGAGATTTATGGAATCAACACTTCAGGGAATTAACCCTTCGGGATGGGGAAGTTGATAGAGGTTGATAACTTTTATCGCGATGACCAACGAGTTGATGAGAGTTTATCTATCGGTAGAAGGTTTGATGTTTTTCTTATAACCGCATGAATAATATAGTTTTATATTTTTGTGTTTATCATGTTTATCTCAACTTGATGTTGATGAACTAATCATTTTATTGATAACACCAAGTTTATTTTTTTCCCGATTTTTGGGCGTAGTCTTCACTTCGAAATTTAGCGAGGTCGAGCAGGTTCTTCCTCATAGCATCTCGCTAATAACCATTCAGTTTGAGTCATGTTGACTCGAGTAGAATAGATTTGGAGATGTTATGTCATCGAATGCGAAAAAAATCGGCCTTATTGCCTGTACGGGTGTCGTAGCCGGTAACATGATGGGTAGTGGTATCGCACTATTACCTTCTAGTCTTGCCTCTGTAGGCTCTGTTTCAATCTTCAGTTGGCTGATCTGTTTGGTCGGTGCACTGAGTCTGGCGTTTGTTTACGCTCGTCTGGCAACCAAAAACCCACAAGAAGGTGGTCCAATCGCTTATGCTGGCGAAGTGTCTCCGGTATTTGGTTTCCAAACGGGCGTTCTTTATTACCACGCGAACTGGATTGGTAACCTGGCTATTGCCATTACAGGTGTTTCTTACCTTTCAGTATTCTTCCCTGTGCTTAATAACCCAATCCCAGCAGGTATTGCGACGATTGCATCGGTATGGATCTTCACTTTCGTCAACCTACTTGGTGGTAGCTGGGTAAGCCGTCTATGTACGCTTGGTCTAGTTCTTATCCTTATCCCAGTTGTTGGTACAGCTGCATTTGGTTGGACGCACTTCGATACTGCGCTTTACAGCCAAAACTGGAACGTATCAGCAGGCACTGACAGCCACGCGGTAGTAACAGCGGTTCTTATCTGTCTATGGTCATTCGTAGGTGTGGAATCAGCAGCGGTATCGACTGGTATGGTAGAAAACCCTAAACGTACTGTACCTCTAGCAACTATGTTGGGTACTGGTATCGCAGGTGTGATTTACATCCTATCAACTCAAATGATCAGCGGTATGTTCCCAGCGTCAGAAGTTGCGGCATCAGGTGCGCCATTTGCACTAGCAACCACTGAGCTATTCGGTAGCTGGACAGCACCATTCGTATCAGCATTCACAGCGCTAGCATGTTTCACTTCGCTAGGTTCTTGGATGATGCTAGTAGGTGAAGCAGGTAAACGCGCAGCAAACGACGGCAACTTCCCTAAAATCTACGGCGAAACTGACAAAAACGGTGTGCCTAAGAAAGGTCTAATCCTTGCGTCAATCAAGATGACTGCGCTGATGGTTGTACTGATGTTCTTCAGCTCTAAAACAGCACACGCATCAGACCTATTCAACCAGCTAACAACTGACGCGGTTCTACTAACAATGCTGCCTTACTTCTACTCAAGCATTAACTTGATTCGCTTCGAAGGTATGACAACACGCAACGGCTTCGTAATGCTGTTCTCTGGTGTGGCTTGTCTGTTCTGCTTCATCGCACTAGCAGGTGCAGAGGGCGGTACGCTAACAGCAACCTTCATCGTGTCTCTAGTTATCTTGATGTTCTACAGCAAAAAAGCAGGTCTTGCTCAGTACGTGAAAATGCACGCTGACGACATGCCTGCCCAAGCAAGCAACTAATCCCCAAAACGCTGGCACTAAGGTGCCAGCCTATAAAACCCAAATTCACGCGGCGCTCACCTTACTCATTGCCTGTAAATGGCAAAGAGCGCCCTCATTCGCCTTGGAGATGTCCAAATGAATATATTCGCTATCTTGAACCACATGGGTGTGTTCTTTAAAGAAGAGCCAGTTCGTCAACTTCACGCTGCTCTTGAGAAAGCGGGCTACGAAGTGGTTTACCCAATAGATGATAAAGACTTGATCAAAATGATTGAGATGAACCCACGCATTTGCGGTGTGCTGTTCGACTGGGATAAATACTCACTAGAGCTATGTGAACGTATTAGCCAAATCAACGAAAAACTGCCTGTTCACGCATTTGCTAACGAACAGTCTACTCTCGATATTTCACTAACAGACCTACGTCTAAACGTGAGCTTCTTCGAGTATGCTTTAGGTATGGCTGACGACATCGCTATCAAAATCAACCAAGCGACAGAGGCATACAAAGATGCCATCATGCCTCCATTCACTAAAGCGCTATTCAAATACGTAGAAGAAGGTAAATACACCTTCTGTACTCCAGGTCACATGGGTGGTACTGCATTCCAGAAAAGCCCTGCTGGTAGCATCTTCTACGATTTTTATGGTCCAAATACATTTAAAGCGGACGTATCAATCTCAATGCCTGAGTTAGGTTCTCTACTAGATCACTCAGGTCCACATAAAGATGCAGAAGAATACATCGCACGTACATTCAATGCGGACAGCTCTTACATCGTAACGAACGGTACGTCTACATCGAACAAAATTGTTGGCATGTACTCAGCGCCTGCGGGCAGCACAGTGCTGATTGACCGTAACTGTCACAAATCTCTGACTCACCTAATGATGATGAGCGACGTGACACCAATCTACTTCCGCCCAACTCGTAACGCATACGGCATCCTTGGTGGTATTCCACAAAGCGAATTCAGCCGTGATGTCATTGCAGAGAAAGTTGCAAAAACACCAGGTGCAACAGCACCAACTTACGCAGTAGTGACTAACTCAACTTACGATGGTCTGTTGTACAACACACAATTCATCAAAGAGTCGCTAGATTGTAAACACATCCACTTCGACAGTGCTTGGGTGCCTTACACTAACTTCAACCCAATTTACGAAGGTAAATGTGGTATGAGTGGTGAAGCGATGCCAGGCAAAGTGTTCTACGAAACACAATCAACACACAAACTGTTGGCAGCGTTCTCACAAGCTTCAATGATTCACGTGAAAGGCGACTTTGATAAAGAATCTTTCAACGAAGCATTCATGATGCACACTTCAACTTCACCTCAGTACGGCATTGTTGCTTCTACTGAAACTGCAGCGGCAATGATGCGCGGCAACACTGGTAAGAAGTTGATGCAAGACTCTATCGATCGCGCAATCCGCTTCCGTAAAGAGATCAAACGTCTAGAAGCAGAAAGCGACAGCTGGTTCTTCGATGTATGGCAACCAGAAAACATCGATACCACAGAATGTTGGAAACTAGACCCTAGCGACACATGGCACGGCTTCAAGAACATGGATGATAACCACATGTATCTTGACCCAATCAAAGTAACGCTACTGACTCCAGGGATGAATAAAGAAGGCGAACTAGAAGAATCAGGTATTCCTGCTTCGCTGGTGGCTAAATTCCTAGACGAGCGCGGCATCGTGGTAGAGAAAACAGGTCCATACAACTTGTTGTTCCTATTCTCAATCGGTATCGACAAATCAAAAGCAATGCAATTGCTACGCGGTCTAACTGAATTTAAACGTGGCTACGACTTGAACCTAACCATCAAGAGCTTCCTACCTTCGCTATACAACGAAGATCCAAGCTTTTATGAAGGCATGCGCGTTCAAGAACTAGCACAAGCAATTCATGACCTAACTAAGAAATACAACCTACCAGAGCTAATGTACAAAGCGTTCGATGTTCTTCCAGAAATGAAAGTAACACCACACGCAGCATGGCAAGAAGAGCTTCGCGGTAACGTAGAAGAAATCAAACTGGAAGAAATGGTTGGTCGCGTAAGTGCGAACATGATCCTTCCTTACCCTCCAGGTGTGCCACTAGTACTTCCTGGTGAAATGGTGACTCAAGAGTCTCGCCTTGTGCTGGACTTCCTAGAGATGCTTTGTGAGATCGGTGCGCATTACCCAGGTTTCGAAACCGACATCCACGGCCTATACCAACAAAAAGATGGTAGCTACACCGTAAAAGTATTGAAGAACTAAGTTCCTCTCGAAGATGACGCCATTGGGAATGCAAGCATGCTCCACTCTTACGAGCTCAATGCGTCATCGAACAATAACGACATTTAGATATACCCCTAACTAATCTGTCGTAAAGAGAAGGGCAAGGATGCTCTGATCTTTTCTTCTATATACAGAAGAAACACTTTTCCAAGACTTCACCTGAAGTACCCCAAATAAAAAGCAAAGACCAAAAGAGCAGTTCGTCATCGTTCTGCTCTTTTTTTCATCTTTTATATAGGTAGAAAGAGAAAAAAGAACCAAGAGAGATAAGATCAGCAACCGAAATCACAAAGAAATCGGCGATCTTTTAATGCAGAAGTCAGGTGTTTCATCATGAAAAGATCCTCTGCAACCCGAAATATTAGACAAGATCGTTGAGTATCTATGCAGAATGCTTGTTATTTGTTCGGTTGAAAGTTTTTTTGCAAAAAACGCTTGTGCTAATTTCTCAACCCCCTATACTGCGCATCCACCGACACGGAGTGAGACGAAAGTCACACAGCGAGTCGGGAAGAGAGAAAAAAGAATTTGAAAAAAATGCTTGACTCTCTCACGGTGTGAAGTAAGATACGCACCCCTAACGACGAGCAACTAAGTTGCTGAAAGTGTTAGAAAAGCTCTTTAAAAATAAGAACCTATCAATCTGTGTGGGCACTCGTTGATGATAATCCAATTAGATGTTTCTTTCTTAACGGAAAGCGGTATCAAATTAGGTTTCAATGAAACGAAGTGACCATTGAATCGAAAGATTCAGCACAGTCAATTCAAACATTACTTATGTAATGTTCAGTATTCATTGAGCCGAACAAAATCTTAAATTGAAGAGTTTGATCATGGCTCAGATTGAACGCTGGCGGCAGGCCTAACACATGCAAGTCGAGCGGAAACGAGTTATCTGAACCTTCGGGGGACGATAACGGCGTCGAGCGGCGGACGGGTGAGTAATGCCTAGGAAATTGCCCTGATGTGGGGGATAACCATTGGAAACGATGGCTAATACCGCATGATGCCTACGGGCCAAAGAGGGGGACCTTCGGGCCTCTCGCGTCAGGATATGCCTAGGTGGGATTAGCTAGTTGGTGAGGTAAGGGCTCACCAAGGCGACGATCCCTAGCTGGTCTGAGAGGATGATCAGCCACACTGGAACTGAGACACGGTCCAGACTCCTACGGGAGGCAGCAGTGGGGAATATTGCACAATGGGCGCAAGCCTGATGCAGCCATGCCGCGTGTGTGAAGAAGGCCTTCGGGTTGTAAAGCACTTTCAGTCGTGAGGAAGGTAGCGTAGTTAATAGCTGCATTATTTGACGTTAGCGACAGAAGAAGCACCGGCTAACTCCGTGCCAGCAGCCGCGGTAATACGGAGGGTGCGAGCGTTAATCGGAATTACTGGGCGTAAAGCGCATGCAGGTGGTTTGTTAAGTCAGATGTGAAAGCCCGGGGCTCAACCTCGGAATAGCATTTGAAACTGGCAGACTAGAGTACTGTAGAGGGGGGTAGAATTTCAGGTGTAGCGGTGAAATGCGTAGAGATCTGAAGGAATACCGGTGGCGAAGGCGGCCCCCTGGACAGATACTGACACTCAGATGCGAAAGCGTGGGGAGCAAACAGGATTAGATACCCTGGTAGTCCACGCCGTAAACGATGTCTACTTGGAGGTTGTGGCCTTGAGCCGTGGCTTTCGGAGCTAACGCGTTAAGTAGACCGCCTGGGGAGTACGGTCGCAAGATTAAAACTCAAATGAATTGACGGGGGCCCGCACAAGCGGTGGAGCATGTGGTTTAATTCGATGCAACGCGAAGAACCTTACCTACTCTTGACATCCAGAGAACTTTCCAGAGATGGATTGGTGCCTTCGGGAACTCTGAGACAGGTGCTGCATGGCTGTCGTCAGCTCGTGTTGTGAAATGTTGGGTTAAGTCCCGCAACGAGCGCAACCCTTATCCTTGTTTGCCAGCGAGTAATGTCGGGAACTCCAGGGAGACTGCCGGTGATAAACCGGAGGAAGGTGGGGACGACGTCAAGTCATCATGGCCCTTACGAG
The DNA here is from genome assembly GCF_023650755.1 of Vibrio sp. SCSIO 43097. Taxonomy (NCBI): domain Bacteria; kingdom Pseudomonadati; phylum Pseudomonadota; class Gammaproteobacteria; order Vibrionales; family Vibrionaceae; genus Vibrio; species Vibrio sp. SCSIO 43097. The sequence goes on from NZ_CP071840.1 coordinate 225,535, forward strand.
TAGGGCTACACACGTGCTACAATGGCGCATACAGAGGGCGGCCAACTTGCGAAAGTGAGCGAATCCCAAAAAGTGCGTCGTAGTCCGGATTGGAGTCTGCAACTCGACTCCATGAAGTCGGAATCGCTAGTAATCGTGGATCAGAATGCCACGGTGAATACGTTCCCGGGCCTTGTACACACCGCCCGTCACACCATGGGAGTGGGCTGCAAAAGAAGTAGGTAGTTTAACCTTCGGGGGGACGCTTACCACTTTGTGGTTCATGACTGGGGTGAAGTCGTAACAAGGTAGCGCTAGGGGAACCTGGCGCTGGATCACCTCCTTATACGATGATTACTCACGATGAGTGTCCACACAGATTGATAGTTCACAAGCGCAAGCTTGTAGCTAACATAGCTCTTTAACAATTTGGAAAGCTGACAAAACAACAATTTATTGTTGTTTGTAAAGTTCTCAATGTTTGTCTTTATGACAAACACCAAAATAACACATTCAAGTGTTCTTGGAATTTGAGTCCGGCAAAATCGAGTCTGCATCATGTATAAAAATTGCAGACAACTTTGGTGACTTGTTCATCAACTCGAAACTCCTTCGGGTTGTATGGTTAAGTGACTAAGCGTACACGGTGGATGCCTTGGCAGTCAGAGGCGATGAAGGACGTATTAACTTGCGATAAGCCCAGATTAGGTAGTAAAAACCATTTGAGTCTGGGATTTCCGAATGGGGAAACCCAATACCATAAGGTATTACTGTTGAGTGAATACATAGCTCAACAGGGCGAACCGGGGGAACTGAAACATCTAAGTACCCCGAGGAAAAGAAATCAACCGAGATTCCGAAAGTAGCGGCGAGCGAAATTGGACTAGCCCTTAAGCTTTACACGCGTTAGACGAACAGCCTGGAAAGGCTGACGATACAGGGTGATAGTCCCGTAGTTGACGACGTGTGTTCAGTGAAATCGAGTAGGGCGGGACACGTGATATCCTGTCTGAATATGGGGGGACCATCCTCCAAGGCTAAATACTACTGACTGACCGATAGTGAACCAGTACCGTGAGGGAAAGGCGAAAAGAACCCCTGTGAGGGGAGTGAAATAGAACCTGAAACCGTGTACGTACAAGCAGTAGGAGCAGGCTTGTCCTGTGACTGCGTACCTTTTGTATAATGGGTCAGCGACTTATATTCAGTGGCAAGGTTAACCATCTAGGGGAGCCGTAGGGAAACCGAGTCTTAACTGGGCGTTCAGTCTCTGGATATAGACCCGAAACCAGGTGATCTAGCCATGGGCAGGTTGAAGGTTGAGTAACATCAACTGGAGGACCGAACCGACTAATGTTGAAAAATTAGCGGATGACTTGTGGCTAGGGGTGAAAGGCCAATCAAACCTGGAGATAGCTGGTTCTCCCCGAAAGCTATTTAGGTAGCGCCTCGGACGAATACTACTGGGGGTAGAGCACTGTTAAGGCTAGGGGGTCATCCCGACTTACCAACCCTTTGCAAACTCCGAATACCAGTAAGTACTATCCGGGAGACACACGGCGGGTGCTAACGTCCGTCGTGGAGAGGGAAACAACCCAGACCGCCAGCTAAGGTCCCAAATTACTACTAAGTGGGAAACGATGTGGGAAGGCTCAGACAGCCAGGATGTTGGCTTAGAAGCAGCCATCATTTAAAGAAAGCGTAATAGCTCACTGGTCGAGTCGGCCTGCGCGGAAGATGTAACGGGGCTAAGTAGTAAACCGAAGCTGCGGCAATGCACTTTAGTGCATTGGGTAGGGGAGCGTTCTGTAAGCGGTTGAAGGTGTGTGGTAACGCATGCTGGACGTATCAGAAGTGCGAATGCTGACATGAGTAACGATAAAGGGGGTGAAAAACCTCCTCGCCGGAAGACCAAGGGTTCCTGTCCAACGTTAATCGGGGCAGGGTAAGTCGACCCCTAAGGCGAGGCCGAAAGGCGTAGTCGATGGGAAACGGGTTAATATTCCCGTACTTCTTACAATTGCGATGGGGGGACGGAGAAGGCTAGGTGGGCCTGGCGACGGTTGTCCAGGTTCAAGTGCGTAGGCTTGAGAGTTAGGTAAATCCGGCTCTCTTTAAGGCTGAGACACGACGTCGAGCATCTACGGATGTGAAGTCATTGATGCCATGCTTCCAGGAAAAGCCTCTAAGCTTCAGATTGTAAGGAATCGTACCCCAAACCGACACAGGTGGTCGGGTAGAGAATACCAAGGCGCTTGAGAGAACTCGGGTGAAGGAACTAGGCAAAATGGTACCGTAACTTCGGGAGAAGGTACGCTCTCGACGGTGAAGTCCCTCGCGGATGGAGCTATTGAGAGTCGCAGATACCAGGTGGCTGCAACTGTTTATTAAAAACACAGCACTGTGCAAAATCGCAAGATGACGTATACGGTGTGACGCCTGCCCGGTGCCGGAAGGTTAATTGATGGGGTTAGACTTCGGTCGAAGCTCTTGATCGAAGCCCCGGTAAACGGCGGCCGTAACTATAACGGTCCTAAGGTAGCGAAATTCCTTGTCGGGTAAGTTCCGACCTGCACGAATGGCGTAATGATGGCCACGCTGTCTCCACCCGAGACTCAGTGAAATTGAAATCGCTGTGAAGATGCAGTGTACCCGCGGCTAGACGGAAAGACCCCGTGAACCTTTACTACAGCTTGGCACTGAACATTGACCCTACATGTGTAGGATAGGTGGGAGGCTTTGAAGCGCAGTCGCTAGATTGCGTGGAGCCGTCCTTGAAATACCACCCTTGTAGTGTTGATGTTCTAACGTCGACCCCTTATCGGGGTTGCGGACAGTGCCTGGTGGGTAGTTTGACTGGGGCGGTCTCCTCCCAAAGCGTAACGGAGGAGCACGAAGGTGGGCTAATCACGGTTGGACATCGTGAGGTTAGTGCAATGGCATAAGCCCGCTTGACTGCGAGAATGACAATTCGAGCAGGTGCGAAAGCAGGTCATAGTGATCCGGTGGTTCTGAATGGAAGGGCCATCGCTCAACGGATAAAAGGTACTCCGGGGATAACAGGCTGATACCGCCCAAGAGTTCATATCGACGGCGGTGTTTGGCACCTCGATGTCGGCTCATCACATCCTGGGGCTGAAGTCGGTCCCAAGGGTATGGCTGTTCGCCATTTAAAGTGGTACGCGAGCTGGGTTTAGAACGTCGTGAGACAGTTCGGTCCCTATCTGCCGTGGGCGTTGGAGAATTGAAAGGGGCTGCTCCTAGTACGAGAGGACCGGAGTGGACGAACCTCTGGTGTTCGGGTTGTGTCGCCAGACGCATTGCCCGGTAGCTAAGTTCGGGATCGATAACCGCTGAAAGCATCTAAGCGGGAAGCGAGCCTTGAGATGAGTTCTCCCTGATACTTTAAGTATCCTAAAGGGTTGTCGTAGACTACGACGTTGATAGGCAGGGTGTGTAAGCGTTGTGAGGCGTTGAGCTAACCTGTACTAATTGCCCGTGAGGCTTAACCATACAACACCCAAGGGGTTTTGATGGACTCAATGAAAGAACGTTGAATGTGTAAGAACGAGAATTAAAAAACAGCTTTCCAGATTAAAGAATTTGCTTGGCGACCATAGCGTTTTGGACCCACCTGATTTCCATGCCGAACTCAGAAGTGAAACGAAATAGCGCCGATGGTAGTGTGGGGCTTCCCCATGTGAGAGTAGGACATCGCCAGGCTTTATTTCCGACTTGTCTGAATACAGACGAGTCAACATAAGGTTTTAAACAAAAGTTTAGAATTTTATGTTGACTTTCAAAGTGGAAAGCGTATTATACGCACCTCGCTTGAGTGCTAAGGCACTGAAAGCCAAGCTCTTTAACAATATAGACCTATCAATCTGTGTGGGCACTCGTTGATGATAATCCAATTAGATGTTTCTTTCTTAACGGAAAGCGGTATCAAATTAGGTTTCAATGAAACGAAGTGACCATTGAATCGAAAGATTCAGCACAGTCAATTCAAACATTACTTATGTAATGTTCAGTATTCATTGAGCCGAACAAAATCTTAAATTGAAGAGTTTGATCATGGCTCAGATTGAACGCTGGCGGCAGGCCTAACACATGCAAGTCGAGCGGAAACGAGTTATCTGAACCTTCGGGGGACGATAACGGCGTCGAGCGGCGGACGGGTGAGTAATGCCTAGGAAATTGCCCTGATGTGGGGGATAACCATTGGAAACGATGGCTAATACCGCATGATGCCTACGGGCCAAAGAGGGGGACCTTCGGGCCTCTCGCGTCAGGATATGCCTAGGTGGGATTAGCTAGTTGGTGAGGTAAGGGCTCACCAAGGCGACGATCCCTAGCTGGTCTGAGAGGATGATCAGCCACACTGGAACTGAGACACGGTCCAGACTCCTACGGGAGGCAGCAGTGGGGAATATTGCACAATGGGCGCAAGCCTGATGCAGCCATGCCGCGTGTGTGAAGAAGGCCTTCGGGTTGTAAAGCACTTTCAGTCGTGAGGAAGGTAGCGTAGTTAATAGCTGCATTATTTGACGTTAGCGACAGAAGAAGCACCGGCTAACTCCGTGCCAGCAGCCGCGGTAATACGGAGGGTGCGAGCGTTAATCGGAATTACTGGGCGTAAAGCGCATGCAGGTGGTTTGTTAAGTCAGATGTGAAAGCCCGGGGCTCAACCTCGGAATAGCATTTGAAACTGGCAGACTAGAGTACTGTAGAGGGGGGTAGAATTTCAGGTGTAGCGGTGAAATGCGTAGAGATCTGAAGGAATACCGGTGGCGAAGGCGGCCCCCTGGACAGATACTGACACTCAGATGCGAAAGCGTGGGGAGCAAACAGGATTAGATACCCTGGTAGTCCACGCCGTAAACGATGTCTACTTGGAGGTTGTGGCCTTGAGCCGTGGCTTTCGGAGCTAACGCGTTAAGTAGACCGCCTGGGGAGTACGGTCGCAAGATTAAAACTCAAATGAATTGACGGGGGCCCGCACAAGCGGTGGAGCATGTGGTTTAATTCGATGCAACGCGAAGAACCTTACCTACTCTTGACATCCAGAGAACTTTCCAGAGATGGATTGGTGCCTTCGGGAACTCTGAGACAGGTGCTGCATGGCTGTCGTCAGCTCGTGTTGTGAAATGTTGGGTTAAGTCCCGCAACGAGCGCAACCCTTATCCTTGTTTGCCAGCGAGTAATGTCGGGAACTCCAGGGAGACTGCCGGTGATAAACCGGAGGAAGGTGGGGACGACGTCAAGTCATCATGGCCCTTACGAGTAGGGCTACACACGTGCTACAATGGCGCATACAGAGGGCGGCCAACTTGCGAAAGTGAGCGAATCCCAAAAAGTGCGTCGTAGTCCGGATTGGAGTCTGCAACTCGACTCCATGAAGTCGGAATCGCTAGTAATCGTGGATCAGAATGCCACGGTGAATACGTTCCCGGGCCTTGTACACACCGCCCGTCACACCATGGGAGTGGGCTGCAAAAGAAGTAGGTAGTTTAACCTTCGGGGGGACGCTTACCACTTTGTGGTTCATGACTGGGGTGAAGTCGTAACAAGGTAGCGCTAGGGGAACCTGGCGCTGGATCACCTCCTTATACGATGATTATTGCGATGAGTGTTCACACAGATTGATACGGTTTATGAAGTTTAAGAGATAGAACATCCCCCAAGATGTTCACTTAGTGTCCCGTTCGTCTAGAGGCCTAGGACACCGCCCTTTCACGGCGGTAACAGGGGTTCGACTCCCCTACGGGATACCATTGGGTCGTTAGCTCAGTTGGTAGAGCAGTTGACTTTTAATCAATTGGTCGCAGGTTCGAATCCTGCACGACCCACCATTTCTCGATGGGGCTATAGCTCAGCTGGGAGAGCGCCTGCCTTGCACGCAGGAGGTCTGCGGTTCGATCCCGCATAGCTCCACCATTCGAGGAACTTCTTCCACTAAGAAGTAAAACTAATGTGGGCGATTAGCTCAGTTGGGAGAGCACCTGCCTTACAAGCAGGGGGTCACTGGTTCGAGCCCGGTATCGCCCACCATCTTTAAACATTCTCTCTTGAGAGTTTTTAAAAATGGTTACTTCATTAGAAGTGATTAGCTCTTTAACAATTTGGAAAGCTGACAAAACAATCTTTAAGATTGTTTGTAAAGTTCTCAATGTTTGTCTTTAAGACAAACACCAAAAAACACATTCAAGTGTTCTTGGCTTTTTGTTTTCATTTTTTCTAAAAATGAAGGTAAAAAGATGAGTCCGGCAAAATCGAATGTCTCTCGCTCATTCAAATAATGAGAGACAACTTTGGTGATTTGAACGTCAACTCGAAACTCCTTCGGGTTGTATGGTTAAGTGACTAAGCGTACACGGTGGATGCCTTGGCAGTCAGAGGCGATGAAGGACGTATTAACTTGCGATAAGCCCAGATTAGGTAGTAAAAACCATTTGAGTCTGGGATTTCCGAATGGGGAAACCCAATACCATAAGGTATTACTGTTGAGTGAATACATAGCTCAACAGGGCGAACCGGGGGAACTGAAACATCTAAGTACCCCGAGGAAAAGAAATCAACCGAGATTCCGAAAGTAGCGGCGAGCGAAATTGGACTAGCCCTTAAGCTTTACACGCGTTAGACGAACAGCCTGGAAAGGCTGACGATACAGGGTGATAGTCCCGTAGTTGACGACGTGTGTTCAGTGAAATCGAGTAGGGCGGGACACGTGATATCCTGTCTGAATATGGGGGGACCATCCTCCAAGGCTAAATACTACTGACTGACCGATAGTGAACCAGTACCGTGAGGGAAAGGCGAAAAGAACCCCTGTGAGGGGAGTGAAATAGAACCTGAAACCGTGTACGTACAAGCAGTAGGAGCAGGCTTGTCCTGTGACTGCGTACCTTTTGTATAATGGGTCAGCGACTTATATTCAGTGGCAAGGTTAACCATCTAGGGGAGCCGTAGGGAAACCGAGTCTTAACTGGGCGTTCAGTCTCTGGATATAGACCCGAAACCAGGTGATCTAGCCATGGGCAGGTTGAAGGTTGAGTAACATCAACTGGAGGACCGAACCGACTAATGTTGAAAAATTAGCGGATGACTTGTGGCTAGGGGTGAAAGGCCAATCAAACCTGGAGATAGCTGGTTCTCCCCGAAAGCTATTTAGGTAGCGCCTCGGACGAATACTACTGGGGGTAGAGCACTGTTAAGGCTAGGGGGTCATCCCGACTTACCAACCCTTTGCAAACTCCGAATACCAGTAAGTACTATCCGGGAGACACACGGCGGGTGCTAACGTCCGTCGTGGAGAGGGAAACAACCCAGACCGCCAGCTAAGGTCCCAAATTACTACTAAGTGGGAAACGATGTGGGAAGGCTCAGACAGCCAGGATGTTGGCTTAGAAGCAGCCATCATTTAAAGAAAGCGTAATAGCTCACTGGTCGAGTCGGCCTGCGCGGAAGATGTAACGGGGCTAAGTAGTAAACCGAAGCTGCGGCAATGCACTTTAGTGCATTGGGTAGGGGAGCGTTCTGTAAGCGGTTGAAGGTGTGTGGTAACGCATGCTGGACGTATCAGAAGTGCGAATGCTGACATGAGTAACGATAAAGGGGGTGAAAAACCTCCTCGCCGGAAGACCAAGGGTTCCTGTCCAACGTTAATCGGGGCAGGGTAAGTCGACCCCTAAGGCGAGGCCGAAAGGCGTAGTCGATGGGAAACGGGTTAATATTCCCGTACTTCTTACAATTGCGATGGGGGGACGGAGAAGGCTAGGTGGGCCTGGCGACGGTTGTCCAGGTTCAAGTGCGTAGGCTGAGAAATTAGGTAAATCCGGTTTCTCTTAAGGCTGAGACACGACGTCGAGCATCTACGGATGTGAAGTCATTGATGCCATGCTTCCAGGAAAAGCCTCTAAGCTTCAGATTGTAAGGAATCGTACCCCAAACCGACACAGGTGGTCGGGTAGAGAATACCAAGGCGCTTGAGAGAACTCGGGTGAAGGAACTAGGCAAAATGGTACCGTAACTTCGGGAGAAGGTACGCTCTCGACGGTGAAGTCCCTTGCGGATGGAGCTATTGAGAGTCGCAGATACCAGGTGGCTGCAACTGTTTATTAAAAACACAGCACTGTGCAAAATCGCAAGATGACGTATACGGTGTGACGCCTGCCCGGTGCCGGAAGGTTAATTGATGGGGTTAGACTTCGGTCGAAGCTCTTGATCGAAGCCCCGGTAAACGGCGGCCGTAACTATAACGGTCCTAAGGTAGCGAAATTCCTTGTCGGGTAAGTTCCGACCTGCACGAATGGCGTAATGATGGCCACGCTGTCTCCACCCGAGACTCAGTGAAATTGAAATCGCTGTGAAGATGCAGTGTACCCGCGGCTAGACGGAAAGACCCCGTGAACCTTTACTACAGCTTGGCACTGAACATTGACCCTACATGTGTAGGATAGGTGGGAGGCTTTGAAGCGCAGTCGCTAGATTGCGTGGAGCCGTCCTTGAAATACCACCCTTGTAGTGTTGATGTTCTAACGTCGACCCCTTATCGGGGTTGCGGACAGTGCCTGGTGGGTAGTTTGACTGGGGCGGTCTCCTCCCAAAGCGTAACGGAGGAGCACGAAGGTGGGCTAATCACGGTTGGACATCGTGAGGTTAGTGCAATGGCATAAGCCCGCTTGACTGCGAGAATGACAATTCGAGCAGGTGCGAAAGCAGGTCATAGTGATCCGGTGGTTCTGAATGGAAGGGCCATCGCTCAACGGATAAAAGGTACTCCGGGGATAACAGGCTGATACCGCCCAAGAGTTCATATCGACGGCGGTGTTTGGCACCTCGATGTCGGCTCATCACATCCTGGGGCTGAAGTCGGTCCCAAGGGTATGGCTGTTCGCCATTTAAAGTGGTACGCGAGCTGGGTTTAGAACGTCGTGAGACAGTTCGGTCCCTATCTGCCGTGGGCGTTGGAGAATTGAAAGGGGCTGCTCCTAGTACGAGAGGACCGGAGTGGACGAACCTCTGGTGTTCGGGTTGTGTCGCCAGACGCATTGCCCGGTAGCTAAGTTCGGGATCGATAACCGCTGAAAGCATCTAAGCGGGAAGCGAGCCTTGAGATGAGTTCTCCCTGATACTTTAAGTATCCTAAAGGGTTGTCGTAGACTACGACGTTGATAGGCAGGGTGTGTAAGCGTTGTGAGGCGTTGAGCTAACCTGTACTAATTGCCCGTGAGGCTTAACCATACAACACCCAAGGAGTTTTGATGGACTCAATGAAAGAACGTTGAATGTGTAAGAACGAGAATTAAAAAACAGCTTTCCAGATTAAAGAATTTGCTTGGCGACCATAGCGTTTTGGACCCACCTGATTTCCATGCCGAACTCAGAAGTGAAACGAAATAGCGCCGATGGTAGTGTGGGGTTTCCCCATGTGAGAGTAGGACATCGCCAGGCTTTAGTTTTATTTTCACTTTTTCGAAAAGTGAAGACAAAAGCGGACACTTGCTTATTAAAGCGAGTCATACCACTGCGGAGTGGTAGTTCAGTTGGTTAGAATACCGGCCTGTCACGCCGGGGGTCGCGGGTTCGAGTCCCGTCCACTCCGCCACTTATATTAAGCCTCAGTCGAAAGACTGAGGCTTTTTTCGTTTTGGTTCCCCCGACTTACCTTAAACCCACTTTCGTATTGAAACCTTGCATCGAGAGGCCGGCTTCCCTCTGGCGATGCTTTCTAAGCCCTGTTATGAGTGAAGTGGAACTCAGTTTTGTGTGGTTTCTACTGAACCGGGTCCTAGTATCGAGCGCTAGTTCTCAGCCCTTGTGCTTACTTACCAAAGCTTCCTTTATTATTACCTGGAAAATTTATTCACTAGGTTATGTTATTTTCGGGGGAGATTTCTCTGCTTTAGATGTTTTGATTTAGCCATAGGCGCTTATTAATATAAACTCAGCGCATTTAAAACTTTCCAAACATGGATTTTGTTTTGTCGACCTATTTAAGCCAGTGTCTTAAAGTATATTCGCTACTTCTTCCCTCTAACCCTCTCCAACCTTCAAAGCCACCACTACGTACGTATAACGTGAGCGGTATAGGTGCTTTCATAGCTGTGTTTGCTGAGTAAGCAGTTCACCTGGCACATTGACTGAGGAAAAGTCTTCTTTCTGTGGACCTTCGTGTAAGTCACGATAGTTTTAATAATTATCTGGTACTTTTTATTCTAAAGGTGTACGCTTCACATCGAATATTTTTTCGACAGTAAATCATGTTATATCTCTTGTTTAAAAGCTTTGTAAGAAGGCTGAACTCCGTGCAAAAAACGCGATGAAGTGTTGCCCGGAGTCTTAAATTAATCTTCATCAGGTGTTTTATGCGTGAGTAACTTCGCTGAAGTTATACGCAGGCGTCTGTACACCTGATAAAAGAGAAGAGATGGCCGGTGATATTTCATCATCGGCCTTTTTGTATCTGTTAAGCAGCTACAAAGCATTATCCAGTATTGAAATAAGGGCCGGTATTGATCACCGGCCCTTTTTATTTGGTTAAAAGCATGAGTATTTTACAAGTTAAAAATTTGTCTTATCAGATCGCTGATAAGAGTTTATATAACAACGCGACATTTCGAATTAACGTGGGAGAGAAAATAGGTATCACTGGAGCGAATGGCGTTGGAAAAAGCACCTTATTAAAACTGCTTATTGGTGAATTATCTGCAGATAAGGGCTGCATTGACTGGTTACCAAACCTTGAGGTGGGGTATTTAGAGCAACATTTTAAGATGGATAATGCGCTGACGGTTTATGAATGCTTAAAGAGTGCTTTTGAGAACTTATACGCTGCCGAGCAGAAGCTTTGGACTTTGTATCAGGCGATGACCGAGTCTCACTCTACATCTCTTTTAAGCCAAGTCGCTCGGCTACAGGCATATTTAGAAGATGAAGACTTCTATGCAATTAATACCAAAATTGAACGAGTTGCTGTAGGTCTTGGTATTTATCAATTTGGCTTAGATACACCGCTTGTCTCGCTAAGTGGCGGTCAAAGGCACAAAGTCCTTTTAGGCAGGTTGTTACTTCGCAACCCCGATGTGTTAATTCTTGATGAGCCGACAAACTATCTTGATGCTCCGCACATTGAATGGCTAGTCACGTTTCTCAATGATTACATTGGCACAGTTTTACTGGTTTCTCATGATATTGATTTCCTTAATCAAGTAGCGACCAGTGTTTGTGATATTGATTATCAAACGGTTCGAAAATACAGCGGTACTTATGTCAAAGCAATGCAGCAAAAGCAGCACGACGGTGCTTTATTAGAAAAGCAATATAAGGCTCAGCAAAGTGAAATTCGAAAGCTAGAGCAATTTATTGCCAAAAATGGTGCAGGAGTTAACGCGAGTCTTGCTAAAGGGCGTAAGAAAAAACTGGATAAAATCGAACGTATTCAACTGAATAATGTAGAGAAAGTATCGACGTTTGACTTTGCTTACCAGCCCATTGAGCAACCGAATGTGGTTGAGGCAAAAGCGTTGATGATCGGTTATCAGCAGCCTCTGCTTCCAGTATTTGATATCACGTTAGCGCGCGGGGAAAAGTTGGTTGTTGCTGGCTTTAACGGCGTGGGTAAGTCGACCTTACTTAAAACCCTGATGGGGGAGAGCGAGCCACTCTCTGGTGAGGTGGTATTGGCAAAAGGTGCAATGATTGGTTATTTTTCTCAAGATTTGTCTTGGCGCCATCCTCAGAACACGCCTGAACAGGAGCTGTGCTCTTGTGCGCCAACAATCTCAAGCAAAGAGTCACGCAAGCTATTAGCTCGCTTTGGGATCTCGGGGGATAAGACGCAGCGCCACTTAGATACATTGAGCGGTGGTGAGCAAACTCGGGTGAAACTGTGTTGTTTATCGGTTCAGAAATGCAATGTTTTGCTGTTGGACGAACCAACAACACATTTGGATAGCAGCAGTAAAAATGCGCTTAAAGAGGCTCTCCAGCGCTTTTCCGGTAGCGTGATTGTGGTATCTCATGAGAAGGCATTTTTGCAATCTTGGCCTGATAGAGTGTTAGATATTTCGTTGCTCACTTGTGCTGAATCGGAAACAGAACAGGAGGTGGAGCTATGATGCAGTCCATGGTCCTATTTCTCGTTGCTTTTCTTGTTGGTGCTGATGAGTTGATGCTTGGATCTATTCTTGAACCCATCGGAAATGATTTAAGTGTTCAACCGAGTCAGGTTACCTTATTTATTACGGCATATAGTTTAGCCATAGCAATTTGCGCTCCTTACTTGGGCCGTTTATCAGACCGAGTTGGGCGTATTCGTATCATGGTGCCTGCTTGCTTTGTATTTGGGGTTGCGTCTATTACGACGGGCATAGTTCATGATTTTGAACTTGCTATTGCAACTCGAGTGATCACTGGTATTGCAAGTGCAGGCATGTTGCCAATTGCATTCGCGTTAGCGGGAGACGCGAAGGGTAATAGAGCGATGCGTAAAATTGTGATGGTTCAGGCGGGATTAACGCTAGGTATGATAACTAGCCCTGCGATCGGAGCATTGTTGACCCAGCTTTTATCATGGCGTGCCGCTTTTATTATTTTGGGCGTTGCGGCTCTTCTTGTCAGTGCTATGAGCGTAGTGTTCATGAATGACCAGCATGATGAGTCCAAAATGTCAGATGCTCTGCCACCTATAACAGGTGTAATTCATGTTCCTGGCGCGTTGAGGGCGATTTTAGCGATGTGTTTAGGTCTAGGGGGAGGTATTGGTGTATTTAACCTGATAGGCCTTCATATTCGAGATACCAGCGATTTGGCGCTCGGTTGGGTGGGCGCTATTTATGCAGCTCTAGGGATCGTGAGTGTGGTTGGAAATATGTGCGTGGCGAGAGCTTCTCGCTGGCTTGGTAGCTCTCGAGCCGTTATGCGAGTGGCTTTAATGGTGTGCATACCTTGCAGTGCATGGGTGTTCTCAAATGAGATGAGTACGGTGACCGCTTATCTTCCAGCTCTAGTGCTCTGGTCTCTTGCTGGAGGGGTTGGTTCTCCGGCATTACAAGCACATATCGCAAGCTTATCTGATGAATATCGAGGTGTGTTAATGTCTTTTGGAATGAGTATGATGCACTTTGGTGTCGCGATTTGGTCTGCCTTGGCGGGCTTCGCGTATTCTGTAGGCAATGAATGGGTCGCTTTCGTGGCTTTCCTATTGTTTGGCTCAGCAGTAGTTATCTTAAAGCCAGTTGGTAATACTGAACAAAGTGAGCGTTATTCGTAGTGTTTTAGTAGATAAAGAAAAGCCGTTACCTAAAAAGGTAACGGCTTGTTCCAAATACTTTTTGAAAAACGGTCTTAGTTCATGCCGTATTTCTTAAGTTTCTTGCGAAGAGTACCGCGGTTGATACCCATCATAGTTGCTGCGCGAGTTTGGTTACCGCGAGTGTACTGCATGATAGTATCTAGTAGTGGCTGTTCAACTTCAGCTAGAACTAATTCGTATAGTTCTGTTACTTCCTGGCCGTTTAGTTGAGCAAGGTAGTTTTTAAGAGACGCTTTAACAGAGTCACGTAAAGGCTTCTGAGTAATCTGGTCTTGTGACGTTACTGTAGTTACTGTTAATGCTTCTGAAGTCAGATTTTGTTCGAACATATTCGGTCTAGCTCTTCTCTTAATTATGATGCAACGTTATCAAAATAACCTTCTAACGCCTCAATTTGCAGCGGAGCTGCGTCGATAGCGTTGAAGGTACGGCGAAACTCACTTGCCTGTTCATGCTCTTTCAGGTACCACCCAACGTGCTTGCGCGCGATACGTGGACCTAAGAACTCCCCATAAAACTCATGCAGAGCATTTACATGACCAAGCATAATGGTTTTCACTTCCTCAGTTGGAAGTTCCTCCATTGTGGTGCCGTTTTCCAAATAGTGATGGATTTCCTGGAAAATCCAAGGACGACCCTGGGCAGGGCGTCCAATCATTAAAGCGTCCGCACCGGTGTACTCCAGTACAAATTTGGCTTTCTCCGGGCTATCGATATCACCGTTCGCGATAACCGGAATTGAAATCGCCTCTTTTACCGCTTTAATGCTGTCATATTCGGCCTCACCTTTGTACATACATGCTTTCGTTCTGCCATGCAGAGCAAGAGCTTGTATGCCGCAGTTTTCGGCTAATTTAGCGATCTGGACACAGTTCTTGTTGTCTGTATCCCAGCCAGTTCGAGTCTTTAACGTTACAGGAACGTCCACTGCATTCACGACCGCTTTCAAAATCTCTTCGATAATGTTTGGGTATTGAAGCAGAGCAGAGCCCGCTAGCTTCTTATTCACTTTTTTTGCCGGGCAGCCCATGTTGATGTCGATGATTTGTGCACCGTTCTCAACACTGAATTGAGCTGCGTCCGCCATAAGCTGTGGATCGGAACCCGCAATCTGTACAGAGCGAATGCCCGATTCGCCCTCGTGTACCATGCGCTGTTTCGACTTTGACGTTCCCCATAGTTTTGGGTTAGCAGACATCATTTCACTGACGGCCATTCCCGCACCATAGCGAAGACACAACTCGCGAAACGGTCTATCCGTTACACCAGCCATAGGGGCTACGATTAGATTGTTCTTAAGTTGATAGTTTCCGATTTTCAAAACGTCATCACAGTTCTGTACCAGCAAGGGCGCGCATTTTACGCATTTTTTCACTGCGTGAAAAGACTAATATTTGAGCATTTACAAATTGTTTTTGTAAATTGTATGAATTTCAAACAATTAGCTCTGAAAACCTTGTCTAGCCTTGCTTACGACCAGAGATGCGACACCATTCACTTTGCTCAACAATCGGGTCAATGTGAAGCTCGTCACGGTAATAGTTCGCAACATCTTCAGCTTGAGTGTCTAATACGCCGGACATAGCGAGGTCGCCATTTGGCTTAACTAGTCCTTTGATGATAGGTGCAAGTTCACGTAAAGGTCCCGCAAGGATGTTGGCCACAACGACGTCAGCGACGAGACCTTCTGGTTGATTTTGCGGTAAGTAAACTTCTAGTTTGTCTGCAACGCCATTACGCTCAGCATTGTCTTTTGAAGCAAGCAGGGCTTGAGGATCAATGTCGATCCCTATCACTTTTTCAGCGCCCAGTTTGATCGCTGCGATCGCAAGAATACCTGAGCCACAACCGAAGTCGATAACGGTCTTACCGCTTAAGTCCATGCTTTCTAGCCACTCAAGACAAAGTGCTGTTGTAGGGTGAGTACCCGTACCGAATGCAAGGCCTGGATCCAACATAACATTAACAGCGTCAGGATCTGGAATGTCGCGCCAGCTTGGGCAAATCCATAGGCGTTCACCAAATTTCATTGGGTGGAAGTTTTCCATCCATTCGCGTTCCCAGTCTTTATCTTCAAGCTGTTCTACTTTGTAAGCAAAATTGTCAGCCAGCATATTGCTCGCTTTAATTTGGTCGATGATGAAGTTAGTGTCTGCTTCTGCATCATACAGTGCCAGAATATCAGTATCGCCCCATAAGCGAGTTTCGCCAGGTAGAGGTTCGAATACAGGTGTATCCTGCGCGTCTAAGAATGTAACAGACAGCGCGCCAGTCTCTTCCATTAGCATATCGCCGATTTGCTCAGCGTTTTCATTGGTCGCGTTGAGTTTGATTTGAATCCAAGGCATTGGTTTTTGCTCTTAAAGTGAATGAAGTGGCGCAGAGTTTACCAGAACTCTACGATTTGTTTGAGTATATACCCAAATAAGCCGATTTATATGTTGAGCCCTTTGCGTACATATAAAACAAAAATGCCCACGGGAGTGGGCATTTTTTAAGACGTTTGCTTAGGCTTATTGTAAGCCAAGCTTCTTCTCTAGGTAGTGGATGTTTGCACCACCGTGTTGGAAGTTTTCGTCATTCATAATGGAGAATTGCAGTGGCACGTTAGTTTTGATGCCTTCGATGATCATCTCACCCAGTGCGTTTTTCATACGTGCAATCGCTACATCACGGTTCTCACCGTAAGTGATCAGTTTACCAATCATTGAATCGTAATGAGGTGGTACTGTGTAGCCTGTGTAGATATGAGATTCCCAACGTACACCCATACCGCCAGGAGCGTGGAAACGCTCGATCTTACCCGGAGATGGTAGGAAGCGCTCAGGGTCTTCTGCGTTGATACGACACTCAATCGCATGGCCACGGATCTTAATATCATCTTGAGTGAATGACAGAGGCTGACCCGCTGCAACACGAAGCTGTTCTTTGATTAGGTCGATGCCAGTAACCATCTCTGTTACTGGGTGCTCTACCTGAATACGAGTGTTCATTTCGATGAAGTAGAACTCACCGTTCTCGTATAGGAATTCAAACGTACCTGCGCCGCGGTAACCGATCTCGATACATGCACGAGTACAGCGTTCACCGATGTACTTACGCATTTCTTCGGTGATACCAGGTGCTGGAGCTTCTTCCACTACTTTTTGGTGACGGCGTTGCATTGAACAGTCACGCTCACCAAGGTGGATTGCGCCGCCTTGACCGTCAGCAATAACCTGAACTTCAACGTGACGAGGGTTTTCTAGGAATTTCTCCATGTAAACCATGTCATTGTTGAACGCCGCTTTTGCTTCAGCACGTGTCATTGCAATGGCTTGGATAAGGTCTTTCTCTGCTCGAACAACACGCATACCACGACCGCCGCCGCCGCCAGATGCTTTGATGATTACTGGGTAACCAATGCGCTTAGCAAATGCTTTGTTTTTCTCTTCGTCATTGTCTAGAGGGCCGTCAGAACCCGGTACACAAGGAACGCCTGCTTTCTTCATTGCATTGATAGCAGATACTTTATCGCCCATTAGGCGGATAGTGTCTGCCTTTGGACCAACGAAGATGAAGCCACTGCGCTCAACTTGCTCTGCGAAGTCTGCGTTCTCAGACAGGAAGCCGTAACCTGGGTGGATAGCAACAGCACCAGTCACTTCTGCTGCAGAAATGATGCGTGGAATGTTTAGGTAGCTGTCGATACCACGAGCAGGGCCGATACATACGGTTTCGTCTGCGAGCAGTACGTGCTTAAGATCGCGGTCAGCTGTCGAGTGAACAGCGACGGTCTTAATACCTAATTCTTTACAAGCGCGAAGAATACGAAGTGCAATTTCACCTCGGTTCGCGATGACTACTTTGTCTAGCATAAGGCAAGCCCCGCTTATTCGATTACAACAAGAGGTTGGTCGAATTCAACTGGTTGGCCGTCTTCAGCTAGGATTGCTGTAACAACGCCAGATTTGTCCGCTTCGATTTGGTTCATCATTTTCATTGCTTCAACAATACATAGAGTATCGCCAGCATTTACTTTCTGACCCACTTCTACGAATGCTTTAGAGTCTGGGCTTGGAGAGCGGTAGAAAGTACCAACCATTGGAGAAAGAACTTGGTGACCTGCAGGTGTTGCTGCTGGAGCTTCTGCTGCTGGCGCTTCCGCTACTGGTGCCGCTGCTACTGGAGCAGGTGCCGCCGCTGGAGCTGCTGCGTAGTGAATTGGTGCTTGAGGGGCAGCAGTGCCATGACGGCTGATGCGCACTGACTCTTCACCTTCAGAGATCTCTAGCTCAGCAATGCCAGACTCTTCAACTAACTCAATTAGCTTCTTGATTTTACGAATATCCATCTTTTCTTTCTCTTTTATCTTGTGATTAAGACAACCCTCGTAGGGTTGCAGAGTGTTAGGGTTACTTTGCCTGTAGCTTATTGATCGCTGCAGACAGAGCAAATTCATAACCTTGTGCGCCTAAACCGCAAATCACACCCTCTGCTTTATCTGACAGGTAAGAGTGATGACGGAATGGTTCACGTGCGTGCACATTTGATAAGTGCACCTCAATAAATGGGATGGCGACGCCAAGTAATGCATCTCGCAGCGCCACACTAGTATGAGTGAAAGCCGCTGGATTGATGATGATGAAGTCAATCTTGCCATAGGCAGCGTGAATGGCTTCAATCAGTTCGTACTCACGATTTGATTGTAGGTGTTCCAGTTCTACCCCAGCGTTATGGGCTTGCTCTGTAAGAGTATCCACAACTTGAGCTAAGGTACTGTGACCATAGTGTGTCGGTTCGCGCAGACCCAATAGATTAAGATTTGGTCCGTTTAGAACAAGAATCCGTGACTTTGTAGACATTGTGTTGCTATCTTCCCTTATCGTGAGTGGAACGTTTATATTCCCAAATATACGATAGTTCAGCACGATTTTTTTGTTAAAACCGAGCAAATTTTAAAAAATCGACCAAGATTATAGCTAATTCATAGCAATTAGCAGCAATTTACTGGTCTAATCTCCTAATAGCCACTCTCGTTTCTGTAACCAAGTTAACAAAAACAACATAATTGCCATATTTTTTGTGTGGCCAATTTGTGCACTAAAGCAAAAAACCGCCATGAGTGATGGCGGTTTTTAAAGTGCTTTTAAAACAGTTGGTTGAATTTATGCCAATTCTGCTTTCTCTGCGATAAGTTTATCTACAACGCTCGGATCGGCAAGCGTTGATGTGTCTCCGAGGTTGCTAGTATCACCCGTTGCAATTTTACGCAGGATTCGACGCATGATCTTACCAGAACGAGTCTTCGGTAAGGAATCCGTCCAGTGCAGTACATCTGGTGTTGCAATTGGACCAATTTCTTTACGCACCCAATCTTTCACTTCTTTGTGTAGCTCTGCTGACGGGAATTCACCATCGTTCAAGGTAATGTAAGCGTAGATAGCTTGGCCTTTGATATCATGCGGAATGCCCACAATAGCGGCCTCAGCAATTTTATGATGTGCGACAAGAGCCGATTCTATTTCAGCGGTACCCATGCGGTGACCCGACACGTTTAGTACGTCATCAACACGGCCCGTGATCCAGTAGTAACCGTCTTCGTCACGACGAGCCCCATCACTAGTAAAGTACATTCCCTTAAAGGTTGAGAAGTAGGTCTGTTCAAAGCGCTCGTGGTCGCCATAAACAGTACGCATCTGACCTGGCCATGAATCAAGGATCACCAAGTTACCTTCTGCTGCGGTTTCTTCAATGATGTTGCCCATGTTATCAACCAGTGCAGGTTGGACTCCGAAGAATGGTCGAGTTGCTGAGCCTGGTTTTAAATCTGTTGCGCCTGGTAGTGGTGCAATTAAGATACCGCCGGTCTCTGTTTGCCACCAAGTATCAACGATAGGCGAGCTCTCGTTACCAATCGTTTTGTAGTACCACTCCCACGCTTCAGGGTTGATAGGCTCACCTACTGAACCCATCACACGTAAGCTTGAACGAGATGTCCCTGCTACCGCTTCGTTACCTTTTGCCATTAGTGCACGAATAGCGGTTGGCGCAGTGTAGAGAATGTTCACTTGGTGCTTATCAACCACTTCACTCATACGAGCCGTGCTTGGGTAGTTTGGAACACCTTCAAACAGAATGGTTTTGGCCCCGTTCGCTAGTGGACCATAAATTAGGTAAGTATGGCCTGTAATCCAGCCCACATCCGCGGTACACCAGAAGGTTTCTCCTGGTTGATAATCGAAGACATATTTAAAGGTCATTGCCGCGTAGACGAGGTAACCGCCTGTAGTATGTAGTACGCCTTTAGGTTTACCTGTCGAGCCAGATGTGTAGAGGATGAACAGCGGGTCTTCGGCTTTCATCTCTTCTGGTGGGCAAACGTCAGAAACGTTGGCTGTTGCTTCGTGCCACCAAACATCACGGTGTTCATGCCATTCAACATCACCACCTGTACGTTTAAGCACGACGACTTTATTGATGGTTTTTACGTCTGGGTTGGTTAGTGCTTCATCCACGTTCTTTTTCAGTGGAACAGCGCGTCCGCCACGTACGCCTTCGTCTGCGGTGATCACGACTTTAGCGTCAGAGTCGATGATACGGCCGGATAGCGCTTCTGGTGAGAAACCGCCAAATACTACGGTGTGAACCGCACCAATACGGGTACAAGCGAGCATAGCCACTGCAGCTTCTGGCACCATTGGCATGTATAGACACACCACGTCGCCCTTGCGTACGCCTTGCTCTTTCAATGCGTTGGAGAATTTACACACTTCTTTGTGCAGTTCGTTGAAAGTGAGTGTTTTGTCGTCGGCTGGATCATCGCCTTCCCAAATGATGGCGACGTCGTCCCCGTGTTCTGCAAGATGACGGTCAATACAGTTAGCCGAGACGTTCAGTGTGCCATCTTCAAACCAGCGAATATCAACATGGCCAGTGTCGAAAGAAGTGCTTTTTACTTTGGTGAAAGGTTTGATCCAATCAACGATTTTGCCGTGCTCGCTCCAGAAGCCCTCTGGATCGGTTACCGACTGCTGATACATGGCTAAGTAAGTATCATTATCCGCGTGTGTATGAGTTTTAATATTTTCTTTTACCGGATAAACGTGGGCTTCGCTCATGGCTTCTCTCCTTGTGCCTTATTTCTCGGCCTTACACCAATCTAGATAAGATTTTGAATATATTTTTGTAGGGCTGTTTTTTTGGTTCTAAATAACTTGGTCGTGGTAATGACGACGTTGTGCTTATAACTGTCAGTCACCGCGCGTATTTCCACAATTAGACTTTAGGATGAGAGTGATGGAAGCGCCGGGAAATCGCTGAAACAAAAGTATTTCTGGGAGCTAGGTCAACTGATTTTTATGTATACGGCGCGGTTAGGTTGGGTAAATCGCCTTTCGTTAAGCGGACAAAGACCAAAGCGGCAGAAATCGCGTCTTGCAAGGCGTCGTGTTTGTCTTGGATAGGAAGTTCGAGGTGTTTACAAATGGCATCCAGACTTAAGTCGAAATAGGCATTCGGCAAATGTCGTTCCAACTTATCGTGATAAATCTGACTGACCTCGATAAGTGGGTTAGGAAGTGGGAAGCCAAGTTGCCGCAGACAAGCAAGGTCTAAGATCTTTTTATCGTAACGAATGTGATAGCCCACAAGTGGTCGGTTGCCGATAAAGTCGAGCAGCTCGAGCAGCGCCTCTTTTTCACTGATGCCATCGACTAAGTCTTGGTGGCGAATTCGATGGATCTTGACCGAGCCTGAGTCGAGCGATTGCGGCGCGCGTAAGCGGGCTTCAAATGGTTGACTGGTGATGATGCGGTTGTCGATGATCTTGGTGGCTGCAATAGTCACCAGCTCGGCGCGATTTGGGTCAAGGCTGGTGGTTTCGCAGTCAAGAGAGACGTATTCTGTTTTATCTGGCGTGCAAAACAGCGACTGATAAGGCGAACCTTTCAGTTTGTAGTGCCAGTATTTGCGTTGTAACCAGTTCATTGCCTACGCCTCTGTGATTTATGAAAATCAGGGTTAATCACGAATTTGATAATGGAAGCCTAAAAATTGCTTAAATTTCTTCACCACATGTAAGCTGTGGCGAAGCAAATCACGCTCAGTTCTATCCAGTTGTTTAATATCAATGTTATTCAACGCTTCTTGCTTTTTGAGTTGCTGATTAAGACGAAGTTTAAAGAACAATTTCAGTGCTTCGTTGAGATTATCTGCCGTTTCAGATTCTAAGATGCGCTTATTTCTCAGAGCTTCAATGCGCTCAAACGTGTTCTTCTCCTCAATGGCATATTCCAAAGACAAGGTGCGAATGCCGTGTACAATTGGGAAAATACCGCCGCGTTTAATGTCCAATCCGTCTTTAGCACTTTTTACGTTGCCAAATAGAGTTAGGGGCACCGAAAACTGCAAGGCAGGGCGAGTAAAGTCAGACAATATCAACATGCGATCTTTCATTGTGTCACGAAGATGCGCCGCAATTGGAGCCAGCAGCTCGCAATTCCCAGCAACAGCATGGGCGTCACTGAAAATGGCTAAGTCCATGATTTGTTGTGGTTCGGCTTTAGCTATCCAGTGGTTTAGGGTGCTTATCCATTCTTGCTGTGTTTTGACCCATTTCGGGTTGTTAACCATCACTTTACCAGGGCAAAGTGGATAACCGAGCTGTTGTAGGGTGTGTGTGAAGGATTGCATCACTTGTTCGCAATGAGGCCATTCCAGACCATTTTGAATAATCAGGGCATTGTCTTGATCGGTTTTGAGAATTTGCTCTCCTCGGCCTTCAGAGCCGAGTACGATCAAGCAACAATGGTCGTGCAAGGCTGGTGGTATTACTAACTCGAACGCTTTCTCGATAATTTGCTCGTTTACGGCTGAGATCAGCTCCATGATGAAGCGAGTGCGGATGCCGTTTTTCAATAAGCTCTCGACCAATTGACGTTGGCGGTTTGAGGCCAAAGCGAGCTCTTCCACGCTGCTTGCTCGAGCAATACTGAGCGTTAACACGTGAGAGTGGGTTGAGAACGCGCTAAGAATTTGGGTCATATCCAGCATGCCAACGGCTCTGTTGCCTTCACATACCATGAGGCGTTTCATTCTGTTTCTGGTCATTGTGATCATGGCGTTGAATAGAAAGTCACCATCATCAACGTGATAAACAGGAAAGCTCGCGATCTCACCCACTGGTGTGTCGAGCGCGCAACCATCTATCATCACAGAATGCAGCATATTAGTACGAGTCACTATTGCGTACGGGTGGGCTGATGGCCATTTTTCCAATCGTGGATCATCGCCATGGAGTTGAACCAATGCAGCGTCAATCCCATTTTCTTTTAAGGAACGTGTTACCTCGTTAATTGGTGTATTTGGTTCAAGGATCATCGGTGGGTGATAAATGCTGCGGTCAACTTTAGTGAGAATAAACTCCGCTAAGTTTTGCTGTTGATGGGCCGCTTCGATGAGCTCTTGCCGTTTCGATAAATTGTTATCGAAATAGGCTGCAAACTGGCCATTTTCGTTGTAAAGGGCAAGGAAAATTTCTTTCGGCAGTAGGTAAGAGAGCGTGTCCTCAAGCGCGATGTAGTGATGACGTACCTTGTCTTCAAGTAACGAGCGTACATCGAACATATCGTCGTTGGCATAATGTGCGAACACTTCCTGTTGATCGTTGGAGCGCTCTTCTACCGCGCCTTTGATCAGAATATGTAAGTGGGGGTTCTTCTGTCCGCAGGATAAAATAACATCTCGAGCTCGATAGTAGGCGACGTCCAGAGACGATCGCAGTCGCGTTTGTTGTGCTTCAGTTAAGCGATCGAACGGTGGAGATTGCATGTTAAATTTGTCAGGCATGAGAACACCCAATAATGATGGAAGGAACACTCTCTAAGTCTGACAAATTTCTTACCGGAAGCCAGACGACTTTGGTCTAAATTACGATGTTTTCGCTTGAAGATGCCAAATGTCGCAAAGTTAGTATTCCATCGAGGAAACGATAAGTTTCTTATTCTTCCCTTTTTATAATACGCATGGCGATCCATAATTCCCGGCTCGAACGTTGGTGTTCCCGTTTTAGGATATTAGTAATGTTGAAACCTTCTCCGTATGGCTGGATTTCCCAGTACTTTCTCGGATTCTTCTTTGCGTATGGCGTGTATCTGCCATTTTGGTCACTTTGGTTTAAGGATCAGGGCGTATCTTCGACAGATATCGGTTTGCTGGTCGGGTTAGGCCTTGCGACACGTTGTGTTGCCAATATCGTGATCACCCCACGAGTACACAAAGTCGAACATCTTATGCCTGCTTTACGTTGGTTGAGTTTCGCTGCCCTCCTTTTTGTTGGATTTCACTTTTTTACGGGTGGTAGCTTTTGGTTAATGGCACTAGCGACAGTGTTGTTCAATCTTTGTTGTGGACCGATTATTCCGTTGTCGGACGCGATGGCAAATTACTACGCTCGCCTGAAAATGCTCGATTATGGCCGCACGCGGCTATGGGGTTCGATCGCCTTTATCGCAGGCTCGACGGCAGTGGGCTACCTGGTGGCTGAATTTGGCTCCGATATGATCTTGTACACTGCGATGTTCGGCGTGTTTATCTCGTTGCTGTTTGCTATGCGACCGACTAACCCAATGCCTGTAACGCACGGTGGGCAAAGCGCAGAACGTCCAAAGCTGACCGCTCTTTTGACCGACAAGCCGATACTAAAATTCTTAGTGTTGGTGTCACTAATTCAGGGCAGTCATGCGGCTTACTACGGCTTTAGTGCGATTCACTGGAAGGCCGCTGGTCACTCGGAAGATGTCATTGGCTACTTGTGGAGCTTAGGAGTGGCCGCAGAAGTGGCAGTGTTTGCATTGAGTAAGCGCTTATTCGTAGGTTGGTCAATACGCGCGCTGTTTATTGCTGCTGCCGTTGGTGTAATGATGCGTTGGGGTATTACGGCGTCGACAACATCAATTATTGCTTTGGTGGTTGTTCAACTATTGCATGGTGTGACTTTCGCTACCGCACACATTGCCGCGATCCAATATATCCAAAACTCCGAAGAAAATAAGATCGTAGCGTTGCAAGCGTTGTATAACGCGATTCCGTTGGGCGCATTTATCGCGTTGATGACCGTATTGAGTGGCTGGGGTTATGAGCACTGGGGATCGCTTGTGTTCTGGGGCATGGCCGCGATGGGGTTATTGGCTCTGTTCATCAAGCTTGATTCGCAAGACCCACATCAGGTGGTTGATGTATCAGACAAGCCACTTGAAACACAGAATTAGACTTATGTAACAAAGGTTAAAAACTAAGCTTTGTCTCCGTTATCAAAGCAGTGTTAAATGAAACCTCTCCCTCATGGAGAGGTTTTTTTATTCTCTTGCTTTAAAAGTAGCAAGAAAGGCAAGAAAGGATATCGGATGCAAGGATGGCTGGTGGTTCCCGTTTCTTTAGCGTATTTGGGAGCTTTATTTATCATCGCGTGGTACGGCGACATTCAGAAAAGGTGGCTAGCGCGCTGGCGGCCTTGGATTTATAGCCTTTCCATTGCGGTGTACTGTACATCGTGGACCTTCTACGGCACGGTCGGGCAGGCCAGCAGTAATCCTTGGTCTTTCTTGCCTATCTATATTGCTCCCATTTTAGTGTTTACCATCGGATGGCGCGTTTTAGCTCGGCTTATTTTGATTGCTAAACGGGAACACATCACGTCGATTGCTGACTTTATCGGAGCACGCTACGGTAAATCCCAAGGTTTGGCCGTGGTTGTTACGCTCATAGCGGTTGCGGGAATTTTGCCGTACATCGCTTTACAGCTGCGTGGTATCACTATGGGGCTTGAAATCATTGCTCCGGAGCTGGCTACTGATTTTGGTTATCAAAACGATAGCGTGTCGTGGTTTGTTGTGGTCGCATTGGCGATTTTTACGATGCTATTCGGTACCCGCCACATTGATAACACGGAACACCATCGTGGGATGATGATGGCAATTGCCTTCGAATCCATTATCAAACTGCTGGCTTTTTTAGTGGTTGGTGTTTTCATTGTTTGGTTGGCGATGAACACCGAGAATTTGAGCTTAATTGATGTTGCCGCACAGACGTATCAGTCACCAAATATCCCGACTATATTGATTCATACTGTACTCACGATGCTGGCGATCGTTTGCCTTCCGCGACAATTCCATACGATGGTTGTGGAAAATGAACGTGCTCAAGATTTGCACGTGGCTCGTTGGTTGTTCCCCATTTATCTGATCTTAATGGGGATTTTTGTTTTACCTATTGCGTGGGTAGGGCAAGGTCTCTTGAGTGGCGCTTCGCCTGATACTTATGTCATCAGTGTGCCGATGTCGGTAGGGGCGAGTGAAATCGCCTTACTTGCGTTTCTAGGCGGTACTTCAGCGGCAAGTGGCATGGTTATCGTATCGACGATTGCCTTAGCGATCATGGTCTCGAATGACTTGGTTATGCCATTGCTATTGCGTCGCATGCGACTGACGCAGCGTAACCATCACCATTTTTCTGAATTATTACTGCGGATCCGCCGTGGTTTGATATTAGTTTTGTTGATTGGCGCGTGGTGTTTCTATCAAGCGTTGGACACTATTCATTCACTGTCTGCTATCGGCTTTCTCTCGTTCGCGGCTATCACGCAATTCGCTCCTGCGCTGGTTGGCGGTATGTATTGGCGTCAAGGGAATAAGAAAGGTGTGTATGTTGGCCTCGCGGTGGGTTTTGCTACCTGGTTGATTACGTTAATGAGCCAAACAGACATGCTTGCCGGAGACGCCAGTAATAACTTCCTGATCTGGTTGATTACGCCACCAGAGGTATTGGCTAGTTTTGATATCGCGATTTCAGATTGGGGGATGATCCTCAGTGTGGTCGCTAATGCAGTGTGTTTTGTTGTGGTTTCTATGGCTACCCGACCAAGCCTAAGTGAGCGCTTACAATCGGCATCATTCGTTGGTACACCGCTGCCTGAAAGCGAAAATATGAGTCTGTACCAGAGCCGCGTTACGGTTGCAGAACTGGAAATGCTAGCGTCTAGATTTGTAGGACGAACGCGAGTTAAAGCGGCGTTTCAAGCCTACTGGAGCCAGCAACGAGAAGAGTTGATGCCGAATCAACAAGCGCCATCTTCTCTGATTCGGCATACGGAGCGTGTGCTAGCAGGGGTATTTGGAGCATCTTCTGCTAAGTTAGTACTTACTTCCGCTCTGCAAGGAAGAAACATGCAGCTTGAAGAGGTGGCGACTATCGTCGATGAAGCCTCTGAACTGTACGATTTTAGTCGGGGTTTACTCCAAGGCGCGATTGAGCATATTGGACAAGGTATTGCGGTCGTCGATAAGCAACTACGCTTGGTAGCGTGGAACCAACGCTATTTAGAACTCTTTGAATTTCCGCCAGGCCTGATTCAAGTAGGTCGACCGATTGCGGATGTGATTCGGCACAATGCAGAGCAGGGGTTGTGTGGCCCTGGTGACCCTGATGACCACGTCCGTCGCCGTGTTTATCACCTTGAGCAAGGGACTCGGCACACCTCTTCTCGGGTTCGTCCCGATGGTCGCGTGATAGAGGTGCAAGGTAACCCAATGCCAGGTGGTGGCTTTGTGATGAGCTTTACCGACATCACCGTATTCCGTGATGCAGAGCAAGCACTGAAAGACGCCAACGAGACATTGGAAGAAAGGGTACGTCTGCGGACTCGAGAATTAGAACAACTTAACAAGCAGCTGGTGGAAGCGACGCAGCGCTCGGATTTGGAATCGAAGTCCAAATCACGGTTCTTGGCGGCAGTAAGCCATGACTTGATGCAACCGCTCAACGCGGCGCGTCTATTTGCATCTTCACTATCGGAAGTCGCCAAAGACAGCGAAGCCAAAAAGCTGTCAGCACACATTGAAAGTGCTTTAGAGGCTGCCGAAGACTTAATTGGAGATTTGCTGGATATCTCGCGTTTGGAATCGGGCAAGTTGGAAGTCAACGTGCATGGCTTTGCGTTAAATGATGTGTTATCGAATTTGAATGCTGAGTTTAGTGCGTTAGCCAAACAGCAAGGCATAGAGTTCACCATGATTCCGTCCTCACTCATGGTTAAGTCGGATCCCAAACTGCTGCGCCGTGTGGTGCAAAACTTCCTGACCAATGCGTTTCGTTATAACCCGAATGGCAAAGTCGCACTCGGTGTTCGCCGCGTGAAAGGGCGAGTGCGTATTGATGTATGGGATAATGGAGTGGGTATTGAAGAAGAGAAGCAGCAAGAGATTTTTGAAGAGTTTAATCGCGGAACTCAAGTTCGTTCCGACCAAGGTCTCGGACTTGGTTTGGCGATTTCGAAAGGAATTGCTCAGGTACTTGGGCATGAAATTTCGATGCGCTCTTGGGTTGGAAAAGGCAGTGTTTTTTCCATCACCCTAGATAAAGCTGATCATGTTCAGCCTCATCCAGTTCACGTGGCAATGAGTAAGCAATCTGAACTTGGTCATCTGAGAATCCTTTGTGTCGATAATGAGCCTGACATTCTAGTCGGCATGGAAAACTTACTTTCCCGATGGGGTTGCGATATACGAGTTGCGATTGATTTAGTTGAAAGTCTACAAGCGCTTGAGGATGGTTGGATTCCGGATGTAATTTTCTCCGATTACCGACTTGATGATGGTCGTACTGGTTTAGAAGTGCTACAGCAATGCCGCCTGAGATTAGGCCACAGCTTTGAAGGCGTCATCATCAGTGCAGATCGTACCGATGATATGCTTGATGGCATCAAAGCAAATGGGTTCAGCTTTATTGCTAAGCCAGTTAAGCCGCTTAAGCTGCGTTCGGTGCTCAATCGAGTCGCTTAGGATTGGAGTGTTTGAAAAATCGCTATAAAAAGAGACCTCCGAATGGAGGTCTCGATGTTTGTAATCTTAGTTGATAGGCTGAGTTTGCCGCTTATTCTGCGACGCCGCCTTGAGTCAGTTTGGCTGGATTAAGCAATCGCTCTAGTGTGGCTCTATCCAAATCAGTTTCTTCTTCCGCGACATCAATAATCGCGCGTCCCTGTTTGTAGGCTTTTTTCGCGACTTCTGCCGCTTTTAGGTAACCAATGACAGGGTTGAGAGCCGTGACCAAAATAGGGTTTTTGGCGAGTGCTACATCCAAGTTATCTTGGCGAACTTCAAACGTCGCAATGGCTTTGTCAGCTAAAGCGGTTGCGCTGTTAGAGAGTAACTCGATGCTCTCCAATACGTTATGAGCAATAACTGGCAGCATGACGTTAAGCTGGAAGTTGCCCGTTTGGCCTGCGACGGTAATGGTGGTGTCATTACCAATGACTTGCGCTGATGCCATAGCTGCGGCTTCTGGGATCACAGGATTTACTTTGCCAGGCATGATGGAAGAACCCGGTTGCAAGCCTTGTAATTCAATCTCACCTAAACCAGCTAATGGGCCTGAATTCATCCAACGAAGATCATTTGCGATCTTCATGATCGCAACTGCTGCTGTTTTGAGCTGTCCCGACAGAGCGACGATCGCATCTTGACTGCTTAAATTGAAAAAGAAGTTATCACTGGCCGTGAACTGAATACGAGTTGACTGGGTTAGGTTGCTAGCGAATAAGTCTGCAAAGCGTGGATCGGCATTGATCCCCGTTCCAACCGCCGTACCACCTTGGGCTAAGGCTTTTACAGCAGGAAGTGCTTGTTCAATCGCTTGTTTTGCGTGCTCGATTTGGAACTGCCAACCGCCAAGTTCTTGAGCAAAGGTAATTGGCATCGCGTCCATTAAGTGGGTGCGACCGGTTTTTACAACATCTTTCAATGCTTGCTGTTTAGACTCTAGTGTTTGGCTGAGGTGTGACAGTGCCGGGAAGAGCTGTTTTTCAATGGCTAATGCTGCGCTAACTTGAATGGCCGTCGGTACCACATCGTTGCTGCTTTGCCCCATGTTGACGTGATCATTAGGGCTGACAGTGCCGCCTAGATGCTGGGAGGCCAGTGTTGCAATCACTTCATTCGCATTCATATTTGAGCTAGTGCCTGATCCCGTTTGGAACACGTCAATTGGGAATTGCTCAATATGATTGCCTTCGATAATTGCTTGAGCTGCGTCAGCAATCGCGTTGGCAATATCTCCCTCAAGCAGCCCTAGCTGTGCGTTGGTGAGTGCCGCAGTCTGCTTGATGTGTGCTAACGCTTTGATAAAACCAGATGGCATTTTATGTTGACTGAATGAGAAGTTATCGACGGCGCGTTGAGTCTGGGCTTGGTAGAGAGCATCTGCAGGGACCGTTACTTCGCCCATACTGTCAGTTTCTATGCGGAATTCGGTGCTCATGGTAGGGATCCTTTTGGTTAATCGAGTGAGATTTGAATCAGGCGTAATTGTTGTTGTAGTGCGAGAAATTTCACGTCGCCTTGTTCAAACTGGTAGTAATAGCGTTTGAGGCAAAATAATGGCGTATGGATAGAATCGAGACAGACACGACGGAAGATACGACTGCGAGTTGAGTCTTGAATTGCGTCTAGTAAATGGAAATAAACCTGACGTAAAAACAGCTCACACAACAATAGATTTTCTTCATCGGCATCGTGTTCATAACAGGAAGACAACACCATTCCCCAATGAATATAGTCATGAATCACGTCTGGCTCAAAGCCATGTGGTGCGGCGAGAAGGAATCTATCTTGGGCTTTAAAAAATGCGTTAAAGATGTCCCGTTTGTTGTCCATAACCACCTCTCATTAAATGTAATGATAATTATTATCAATTAACTTGTGAGTTGGCAACCCTTTTTAGAGTAAGAGGTTGTTGAAGAAAGACTTACGGAAACAAAAGCCGACGCAAAGGCGTCGGCTGAGTAGGAATTCATTTATGCTGAGTGAAACTAAGTCACTGTCGTTTGAATACCGGTGAATTAGCTTGTCGCCGTTATTCAGTAAATAAGGTTTCGTACTTCACAAATGCGGTTTGTGTTTCACCATAATACAGTGTGCCGCCTGATTGAATGACGACTCTTAACCAGCTTTCTGCAGATGCAGGCTTTGGTAAGGTGATGTACCAGCTTTGGCCTGCTTGATCGGCGGGCTTCATATCAATCGGTTGAGCGTTTTTCTCTTTGTCACTCACAATAGAAACTTTAACCCCTTCTAGTGGGTAAGCGGCGTTGAGTGACAATTCTAAGTTATTTTTAGTGAGTTTTTCAGAGCGAAATTTCACTTTAAAATCGCCATTTTCCATATCACACAGACCACTGGTGTAACGACAATTAGACTTACTCGCGAGTTTGTAAGTTTCCCCTTCTTGCGCCGCGTGGGGTTTCTCGCTGAGGGCCATATCGGTACCGAAGTAAGCGATCAAAGAGAGAACTGGCGCAATCAGTAGAGCGAGAATAAAGTGCTTGTTTTTGAACATCTTGGCTTCCTTGCAACGACATACTGCGAATATGGTAACTGAAAAGTGAGAATAAAAAAGCCCCGGACGGCTGGTTCCAAACGGGGCTTTTGTGGTTTTGATTAGTTTTTAGTGATCCACTGCACTACCAGCACCTACTGGCACGCGAACGTGTTCGACTAGGTCTTTTACTTCTTGTGGCGTTTCTGCTGTTACTTTGGATACAGCGAATGCGACGATGAAGTTAAATAGTGCGCCAATAGCACCAAACGCGTTTGGCTCAATACCTAGGAACCAGTTTGTTCCCCAGCTTTCTAGATATTTCCAATCAGCAACGAAAAGGATGCCTTTGTGTTGGAATACGTAGAACAGCGTAATACTGATACCCGCAATCATACCGGCGATTGCGCCTTCTTTGTTGATGCTCTTGCTGAAGATGCCCATCATCAATGCAGGGAAGATGGATGAAGCGGCAAGACCAAAGGCGAGTGCTACCGTACCTGCGGCAAATCCAGGCGGATTTAAACCGAGATAGCCTGCGGCTGCTATCGCTACTGCCATTGATATTCGACTAGCAAGTAGCTCTTTTTTCTCGGATATGTTCGGATTGATAACCCCTTTGATTAAGTCATGGGAAATAGCTGAAGAAATGGCGAGTAGTAAACCTGCTGCGGTAGATAGTGCAGCTGCAAGACCACCTGCTGCCACAAGTGCAATCACCCAGTTTGGTAGTTTAGCGATCTCTGGGTTAGCCAATACCATGATGTCGTTATCAACGCGCAGTTCGTTGGTGGACGCATCTGAAGTGTATTGGATATTGCCATCGCCATTTTTATCGTCAAAACCGAGTAGTCCAGTTGTTTCCCAGTTTTTGAACCACGCAGGACGCTCGTCATACGCTAGGTGCTGACCCGGAGCTGGATTTACCGTATTCATTAGGTTGAGACGAGCCATCGCTGATACCGCTGGTGCTGTAGTGTAAAGGATTGCGATGAAGATCAGAGCCCAGCCTGCTGATGTACGTGCGTCGCGAACCTTCGGCACGGTAAAGAAACGGATAATTACGTGTGGTAGACCGGCAGTACCAATCATCAGTGACATGGTGTAGACAAACATATTAAGTGTGTCGCCACGTACTTGGGTCGTGTATTCACTGAATCCGAGTTCGGTCACCACTTGGTCAAGCCGATCGAGTAGATAGACATCGGTACCAGCCATGGTACTCCCCAGACCAATTTGTGGGATTGGGTTACCAGTGAGTTGCAGAGAGATAAAGATTGCAGGGATAGTGTAAGCAAGAATGAGTACGCAATATTGAGCAATCTGCGTGTAAGTGATGCCTTTCATGCCGCCAAGAACCGCGTACATGAAAACGATACACATACCAATTAATAGGCCAGTGGAGTAGTCCACTTCTAAGAAGCGACCAAACGCAACACCTACGCCTTTCATCTGACCGATAACATAAGTCACTGATGCGATGATAAGACAAACAACCGCTACGATACGTGCGGTATTGGAGTAAAAGCGTTCACCAACAAACTCTGGCACCGTAAACTTCCCAAATTTGCGTAGGTAAGGTGCTAGCAACAGCGCAAGCAGAACGTAACCACCAGTCCAACCCATGAGAAATACTGAGCCGCCATAGCCCATGAAGGCAATTAAGCCTGCCATTGAGATAAACGACGCTGCGGACATCCAATCGGCTGCGGTTGCCATACCATTTGCAATCGGGTTTACACCGCCACCAGCAACATAAAACTCTTTGGTTGACCCGGCGCGAGCCCAAATAGCAATCCCGATGTACAGGATGAACGTGGCGCCAACGACCAGGTAGGTAATAGTTTTCAAATCCATCTGAGTGACTCCTTATTCGTCCACGCCGAATTCACGGTCAATTTGGCGCATCTTCCATGCGTAATAGAAAATAATTCCTAGGAAGGCATAGATGGAGCCTTGTTGAGCAAACCAGAAACCGAGTTTGTAACCGCCCAGTTGAAATTGATTTAGTACGTCGACAAATAAAATGCCGCAGCCGAAAGACACGACGAACCAGATGACCATTAGGCCGATCATGAGCTTCACGTTTTTGTCCCAATAGGCTTTGGCTCTTTCTTCGCTTTCAAATGCCATTGCCGTCTCCTTACGATTGGTATTGTTGTTAATGAAATGTTTCAATATGTACATTAGCAAGGTGTTGGCAATAACTCTTTTCAACTTTAGTCGGGGTGTTAAAAATGAAGAATCCCCATATTATGGGCTCTTGCAGCGAACAAAGGGGTAAAATGTTATGTTAATAAACTGTTAAGTTAGCCAAAGGTCTAAAGGTTGATTGGATAAACAAGCATGATTAAGACGGGCCATTAATCTTTTCTTCATTGAACTTGGAGATGCTGTGTAAATATTGGTGGTGATCTTGTGGCTCTTAATGAGAGAAGGCGTAGATAAGAAAGCTCACAAGTAATTTATTTACATAAAGTTTTCGCATCAAATCACCGTTTTAACGCACAATAAAGTAATATAACTGAGTCATTCTCGTACAACCTCGCATTTTGAGACGGTGTAAAGGGGAGGCAGATTAGGGCATTACCTCATTAACGAAGTAGCCTTGCTCATCACAATTATTATCGTTTTTCATTAAGGGAGGGTGAGAATGGACGCAGACACCATTAACAGTTTTTTTCTAATAGGTGCGTTGTTAATCGCACTTAGCGTTCTTTTAAGCCCAGTGTCTTCTAAGTTGGGAATCCCAATTCTTTTGGTATTTTTAGCCGTTGGAATGCTGGCGGGGGAAGACGGCTTAGGCGGCATTTTATTCGATAACTTTTCCATCGCTTATTTGGTTAGTAACCTCGCATTAGCCATCATTTTGCTTGATGGTGGGATGAGAACGCGGGTCGCCAGCTTTAGGGTTGCGTTATGGCCCTCGGTCTCTTTGGCGACATTTGGCGTTGCGATCACCACCATTTTGACCGGGCTGATGGCAACGTGGTTATTCGACTTAGATTTATTGCAAGGCATATTGGTTGGTGCGATTGTTGGTTCCACCGATGCTGCCGCGGTCTTCTCTCTACTCAAAGGTCGTAGCCTGAACGAACGTGTTGGTTCAACGCTGGAAATTGAATCCGGCACCAATGACCCAATGGCGGTGTTTCTGACCGTAACTCTGATTGCTATTTTAGCGAACCCTGGCGCAGATTTAAGTGCGGGCTTTTTGGCGTTCAGTTTTCTTAAGCAGTTTGGTATCGGCGCGTTACTTGGCTTCGCTGGTGGCTGGATCTTATGGAAAGTTATCAATCGCAATCAATTACCAGATGGGCTGTATTCTATTTTAACGGTCAGTGGTGGCTTGCTTATTTTTGCTTTATCTAACACTTTGGGTGGCAGTGGTATTTTGTCGATTTACCTTGTTGGTCTTTTATTAGGTAACCGTCCAACACGCAGCCGCCATTCTATTCTTCATGTTTTAGATGGTATGACGTGGCTAGCTCAAATTGGTATGTTCTTGGTGCTTGGTTTGTTGGTTACACCATCCAATTTACTCTCTATTGCGTTGCCAGGTCTTGCGCTTGCTTTCGGGATGATTTTGTTTGCCCGACCAATCTCAGTTTGGATTGGTTTACTGCCATTCAAAAGTTTCACGCCACGTGAAAAGTGGTTTGTCTCTTGGGTAGGATTGCGTGGCGCTGTACCTATCATCCTCGCGGTATTTCCGATGATGGCAGGGTTGCCAGATGCTCAACTGTACTTCAATTTGGCATTCTTTGTAGTAATGGTGTCTTTGATAGTACAAGGGGGCACGTTGACTAAGGCGATGTCTCTTGCAAAGGTCGAGCTACCTTCTAAGCCTGAGCCAATTTCGCGTACGGGTGTAGAGATTTACCCGACCAGTGAGTGGGAGCTGTTTATCTATAGACTTAAAGCAGATAAATGGTGCATTGGTGAGCCATTACGTAGTCTTTCGATGCCGGAAGGAACGCGTATCGCCGCTGTATTTCGCAGTAAAGAGCTATTGCACCCATCCGGCAGTACGCGTCTTGAGGAAGATGATACCTTGTGTGTATTAGCACAAGAAAAGGATTTAGATGCACTGAGCTTACTGTTTAGTGAAGCCCCAGAGAAAGCGTCGCTAGCGCGATTCTTCGGTGACTTCTTCCTCGATATTGAAGTGAAGCTTGCCGATATTGCCGTGATGTATGGTTTGAATCTGGGGGATGAACCGCTGGATAAAAGTTTGAGAAACCTTGTCGAAGAGCAATTAGGTAGCACGCCAGTATTGGGAGACCATTTCGAGTGGCAAGGTTTGCATTGGATCGTCGCTGATGTTGTTGATCAGCAGGTCACTAAAGTCGGTATCCGATTGCCAAACGAAAAAAGTAAGTCTGACGATAAGACGTCAATCTAGTCGCTCATTTCCGTCAGCATAATCACGGCTTGCGTGCGGTTCTTTACACCGAGCTTACGGAAAATGGCTGTCATGTGCGCTTTTATGGTGGCTTCTGAAACATTCAATTCGTAAGCGATTTGCTTGTTCAGCAAGCCATCGGACAACATTCCCAACACTTTATATTGCTGCGGTGTTAGCGCAGCAATCTTTTCCGCTAAGTCATTACATGCCGCGTTATTGGTGATCAACCCTTCAGGGAAGTATGGGTCGCCATTCAGCACTTGATTGAGCGCGTTCACTAATTCGCGCATGTCGCTGGACTTGGGAATAAAACCAAATGCACCATGGCTTTTCACCTGCGTCACGATCGCCGGCTCTTCACTCGCTGAAACGACGACGATAGGTAAATCTGGATGCTCTGCTCGCAAATGAATCAAGCCAGACATACCATTTGCTCCTGGCATTTTGAGGTCCAATAGCACTAAATCTGGCTCTTCCTCTCGTTCTAACAAAGCCAGAAGTGCGTCGAGTGAGTCCGCTTCCAGCAAATTTGCACCACTAATAGCCATGTGGATAGATTGAAACAAGGCATTCCGGAAGAGTGGGTGATCATCTGCAATAATGATGGTGTAGGTCGAATCCATGACGTTAAACACTTTTGACTATTTCGTTAAATTTATTATTGTCCAGCTTTGAGAGAGTGGACAATATTTATTCGCTAAAAGTCTGAACCAAATCGACTTTTATTAGGAAAATTGCATATAAACGCAATGTTCTTATTCAAATCTGAGCAATAAAAAACGCCAGTGGACATCACTGGCGTTTGAATATCTGGTTATCAGAACTGCTTGATATGCTCTAAGAAAGGCTCGGCTTGCATAAAGCCCGTCAAACGAGCGTTTGAAACGTGTTCACCACTGGCATCCCAAAACTCAATTGTTGGTAAACCAAGCACACTCATGTGCTTCAGTAGTTCGATGTCTTGCACTTGGTTTTTGGTCACGTCCGCTTGCAGAAGAACGAAGTCTTGTAGTTTGGCTTCGACGCTTGGGTCATGGAAGGTGTACTTTTCAAACTCTTTACATGCTACACACCAATCGGCGTAGAAATCGAGCATGACGGGTTTACCTGCCGCTTTCGCAAGTGCCAGTTGTTCTTCAAGCTCCGCCACGTTAGCAATGCGAGTAAAGCTAACAGTGGCTTGCTGAGTTTGTGTTGTGCTGTTGCCAAACCAGTAATTTAAGATAGGTTGTGCTGAGGCTAGCAAACCTAAGACGGCGATTATGCCCACGGCACTTTGTTTCCAGCCACCAAACTCTAGACTGTTTTTGATGTGGTATAGCCAACCAAAAGCAGCAATACCCAGTGCTGACCACAGAATCGTTGACCACATTTCTGGCATGATACGTTCTAGTAAGAAGATAGGTGCGGCAAGCAGAATAAAGCCGAAGAGTGTTTTCACTCGGTCCATCCAACCACCTGCTTTTGGTAGCAGTTTGTTGCCGAAGACCGCAACAAGAATCAGCGGAATACCCATGCCCATCGCCAGCGCGTATAACGCGATACCACCGGTAAGCAAATCGCCGCTTTGTGCCACGTAAAGTAGCGCACCAGATAGAGGTGCCGTGGTACATGGTGAGCACACCAAGCCAGATATTGCCCCCATTGCAAACACGCCAGCACTGCTGCCGCCTTGCTGTTTGTTGCTGAGGTTGTTTAACCACGTTTGAACGCTGCTTGGTAGCTGCAATGAGTACAGACCAAACATAGACAAAGCGAGTGCGATGAACAGTACGCTCAAACCAATCAGCACATAAGGGTGTTGCATTGCCGCTTGGAACTGCATACCTGCAGATGCCACCACAAGGCCGAGTAGGGTGTAAGTCAGCGCCATGCCTTGCACGTAGACGAATGACAAGCCTAGCGCGCGGCGTTGGCTTAGTTTGCCACTGCCAAGCACTATGCTGGTCAGAATTGGGTACATCGGCAGCACACAAGGTGTAAACGCCAAGCCCACACCAAGCGCCAAGAACAGAAGTGGTGTCCACCAGTTATCAGCAAGGTTGGCTGCAAGGCTATCTTGCTGTGTTACTGGCGCTGATGGTGTGTCACCAGACGTAGATGATTGCGCCGCTGGTGGCGTTGCTGTTGGTGCCTGTTCTGCTTTTGATGCAGTTGTCGCCGTTGTTGAATCTGAGTTCGACGAAGTAAACGCGTTGATAGGAATCACGCGAGTTTCTGGCGGGTAACAGAAGCCTGCTTTCGCACAACCTTGGTATTGCACCACCACGCGCGCACCGTCTTGCCAATCATGCATTGGTACATTAACGAAGAGAGGTTGAGTATAGATATGCACGTCACCAAAGAATTCATCTTTATGCGGTGTGCCGTCTTCCATTTGCAGTTCGCCTAGCGATACTTTCTCACCAGCTACAGACAAGCGCTCTTGATATAGGTAGTACCCGTCACGTACCTGCCAATCGAGCATCAATTTGTCATCTTGCTGGTAGAAGTTAAATGGAAACGCCTGATCAACCGGAACAAAGCTGTCGCTGCTGCTACCAAAACTGTTGTTCTGGCTACTGTTAAACTGGTCTTTGCCAAATAAAGCTAAAGACGGAGTGGAAAAGGTAATGAGCCCTAAGAGTAAAACGGAAAGTAATGCGCGCATAAAAGAGTCAATTCATCTTAGATAATTGCCGTTAGTGTAACTCAATCAGACCCGGAGGCGAGTCAATAAGTTTCATGAAAATGAAGATTTATTGAGCATAAATCAAGACAACAGGCAATAAAAAAGGGAGCCGAAGCTCCCCGAGTAAGACTCTGTTTCTACTAGATCAGTAGACCACCGAATGCGAAGCCAAGTGCTACCGCAGAAGCGATGGTTACCACACCAGGTACAAAGAATGGGTGGTTGAATACGTACTTACCGATACGAGTTGAACCCGTGTCGTCCATCTCAACCGCGGCAAGTAGCGTTGGGTAAGTTGGCAGTACGAATAGCGCACTTACTGCTGCGAAAGATGCAACTGCGGTAAGTGGTGCCACACCGATAGCAAGTGCTGCTGGCATTAGCGCAACCGTGGTTGCACCTTGAGAGTAAAGCAGCATTGAAGCGAAGAATAGAACGAGTGCTAGCATCCATGGGTAGTCTGCTAGTAGCGCACCCGCAACTTCTTTGATGCCGTCAACGTGCGCGTTAACGAACGTAGAACCTAGCCATGCCACACCAAGAACACACACACACGCTGTC
The DNA here is from genome assembly GCF_023650755.1 of Vibrio sp. SCSIO 43097. Classification (NCBI taxonomy): domain Bacteria; kingdom Pseudomonadati; phylum Pseudomonadota; class Gammaproteobacteria; order Vibrionales; family Vibrionaceae; genus Vibrio; species Vibrio sp. SCSIO 43097. The sequence goes on from NZ_CP071840.1 coordinate 263,818, forward strand.
ATACCAGAGCGGAATGTTGCTGCGGCTGGGATTTTGCCAGCATCGATTTTACAGCTCATTACGATAGCTGCCGCAGCTGCTAGCATTACCGTCATGATAGCTTCGTTACGACCTAGAGCAGGGTTCTCGATAAGGCCAACAGAGCCAGAAATTGCTGCTGCGTAACACACGACAAATGCGATTGCGCCTAGGAAGATGAATGTCGCTTTCTTCGCTGTTGGTAGGATTTCGCGTTTTGCTTCTGTATTTAGCTTGATTAAGCCTTTTTCTAGACGCTCTTGGTATTCAGCATCGTCTTTTAGCTCACAGCCCATGAAGTTCGCCACGAACGCACCGATCATGCACGCGATGAACGTCGTTGGGATACAGATTGCTAGTAGTGTTAGGTAGTCAACGCCAAATGGGTGCAGCATTGCCGCGAACGCTACAACAGCCGCTGAGATTGGTGATGCGGTGATAGCGATTTGCGATGCCACGACCGCGATAGACAGTGGACGAGAAGGGCGCACGCCTTGGCCTTTCGCTACTTCTGCAATCACTGGCAAAGTAGAGAATGCCGTGTGGCCAGTACCCGCCATTAATGTCATTAGGTAAGTTACGATAGGCGCATAAAAGGTGATGCGCTCAGGATGCTTGCGCAAAAAGTTTTCAGCAACTTGCACCATCCAGTCTAAACCACCAGCTACTTGCATTGCTGCGATAGCGGTGATTACAGACATGATGATCAAAATTACGTCAACGGGAATGTAAGCTTGGCTTGTTGGTACGCCCAAGATCAAAGACAACGCAATGACCCCAGCACCACCGGCAAAACCAATGCCGATACCACCGATTCTTGCCCCCAAATAGATGAAGAGCAGAACCACGAAGAGTTCGACCATGACCATATTGATACCTCTTTAGTTTTTTATTTGATTCTGATTTTTTGAACACTCAGGAACAGGAGTAAATGCTCAGAGAATGAGAACCTAGTGGCTTAGCGGCAATAAAAGCATATAAAAAATGTGGTTAACCGTATGAGAGCCTAAAAAAGGGGCCTGAGTGGCCCCCTTCGGATTCGTTATTACTCGTAACGTTTTGCTTTGTAAGTAGGATGCATGAAGTTTTCTACTGACAAGATTTCATCAAGCTCCTCTGCTGTAAGCAGACCGCGCTCTAGCACGACTTCACGAACACTCTTGCCAGTTTCTGCACAAATCTTACCTACGATGTCACCTTCGTGGTGGCCGATGTATGGGTTTAGGTAAGTGACGATACCGATAGAGTTGTAAACGTAGTTTTCGCAAACTTCTTTGTTCACAGTGATGCCGTCGATACATTTATCGCGTAGGTTCACACACGCATTGTGTAGTAGAGAGATAGACTCAAACACACTTTGTGCGATCACAGGTTCCATTACGTTTAGCTGTAGCTGACCGCCTTCTGCTGCGAAAGAAACCGTGTTGTCGTTACCGAGAACTTTGAAGCAAACTTGGTTTACTACTTCTGGGATAACTGGGTTTACTTTAGCTGGCATGATTGAAGAGCCTGCTTGCATTTCAGGTAGGTTCAATTCATTTAGACCCGCACGAGGACCAGAAGAAAGTAGACGAAGGTCGTTACAGATCTTCGATAGTTTCACTGCTAGGCGTTTTAGCGCGCCGTGAGTCATTACGTATGCGCCACAGTCAGACGTTGCTTCGATCAGGTCTTCTGCTGCAACAACATCAAGGCCTGTTACTTCCGCTAGGTGTTTTACTGCAAGCGCTTGGTAGCCAGTTGGTGTATTTAGACCAGTACCGATTGCGGTTGCGCCTAGGTTGATTTCTAGGAGGAGTTTAGATGTGTAATCTAGAGCACGAATCTCTTCGTTTAGTGTTACCGCCCACGCATGGAACTCTTGACCAACTGTCATTGGTACCGCGTCTTGAAGCTGAGTACGGCCCATTTTCAGTACATCTTTAAACTCAACGGCTTTAAGTTCGAATGCGCCTTTTAGGTACTCAATTGCTTCCATTAGCTTGTGTACGCTGTTGTATACCGCAATACGGAAACCTGTTGGGTACGCACAGTTGGTTGATTGGCTCTTGTTTACATGGTCATTTGGGTTAACAAATTCGTATTGGCCTTTCTCTTTACCCATCAACTCAAGCGCGACGTTTGCGATCACTTCGTTCGTGTTCATGTTAACTGAAGTGCCTGCACCGCCTTGGAATACGTCTGATGGGAACTGATCCATACACTTGCCAGTTTCTAGGATCAAATCACACGCTTCGATGATGTAGTTTGCAACGTCTTTTGGAATAGCGCCAAGTTCTTTGTTTGCTAACGCTGCTGCTTTTTTGGTCATTACCATGCCGCGTACAAATTCTGGTACGTCAGAGATGGTCATATTGGAGATGTTGAAGTTCTCGATCGCACGTAGCGTATGAATACCGTAGTACGCATCTGCAGGGACATGACGTTGACCTAATAGATCTTCTTCAATACGAGTGGCTGGGTTTGCTGTTTTTGGAGCATCAGATAGGGTAGCCATAGCAGGATCCTTAGATGATAATTCTGATAATAAAGTTATTTATTAGCCATTTCTGCAATCTAGAATCCATTCATCAGAATTTTTGGCTGGAAAATCCGTCCTGACTTATGTGGCACATGATACTGCACCTAGCGCATAAAAATAGTAACTAGATCACCTTTTTCGTTTTTCATGAGTCAATAATTTGCAAAGTATGAACGGGTTATTAATAACCCTTTATGGGTACTCGATTTTCCTCGACAAACATGAGTTTTTAGAGTTCGAAATTAGCACTTTAAAAGCACGAAAAAATCGGTATGCAATTGAATGAAACGCGCTCCCGCTACTTTGTCTAAAAGAGAAGGAGACCAGTATGAACACGCTTTTTTACAACGATTCGTTTGAGCTTAGTCTGCTTTTACCATTACACTGAATTAAACAAAGGAGGGCGTGTGTTTCCTATCTTATTATTAGCGTTTATTTTTGTTCCGATCATTGAAATCGGCTTATTTATTCAGGTGGGCGGCTTTTTAGGTTTATGGCCGACCATTGCACTAGTCTTAATCACGGCATTTGTTGGTGCATCGTTGGTTCGTAGCCAAGGTATACAAACACTGATGTCAGTACAGGGGCGTCTTGAACAAGGTGAAATTTCAGCCCAGCAAATTTTTGAAGGCGTAATGCTAGCGGTGGCTGGCGTGCTACTGTTAACCCCGGGCTTTATGACCGATGCCCTTGGTATGTTGGTGTTGCTTCCTGCGCCACGCGCCGCGATAGCTAAATACTTGATGAGCAAAATGGTGGTGAAAACCATGCATGGCGGTGGCTTCCAAGGTGGTTTCTCTAACCAGGGGCCATTTGAGCAAGACCCGTTCCGTCGTGACCCATTTGATTCCCAGTCAGATAATGGCAATACCTTCGAAGGGGAATACGAGCGTAAAGACGATGATGATCGCAACAAGCTCAACTGATTGAGTTAGACAGTAAAGAAAATAAAAGGGTGCACCAAGCGCCCTTTTCTGTATTTGGAATTCGTGCTGCTTACAATGCGCCTTCAAAGCCCATTTGACGCCATGCTTCAAAAGCAATGATCGCAACGGCATTCGAAAGGTTTAGGCTGCGCGCATCTGGCATCATTGGAATGCGAATACGCTGCTCCATTGGCAAGCTATCGATGATTTCAGCAGGCAAACCACGAGTTTCTGGACCAAACATCAAAACATCACCCGTTTGGTATTGTGCATCAACGTGGTGACCTGTGGTTTTGGTGGTGCAGGCAAACAATCGGTAGTTACCTTGCTTCTCTTTCTCTAAATATTCTAAGAACGCTTGATAGTTTTTATGACGCGTTACGCGAGCTAAATCATGGTAATCCAAACCAGCGCGGCGGACTTTTTTCTCTTCAAGATCGAAACCCAGAGGTTCAATTAAGTGAAGGTTTGCACCGCAGTTGGCGCATAGTCGAATGATGTTGCCGGTGTTCGGCGCGATTTCTGGTTCGTATAAAGCGATATCAAACATGGTATTGAAATAGAGTTGGTCAAAGAGAGGGGCAGTATATACCCAAGTCACCGAAATATGCGAGATTCAGCAAGATTGACCTGGGTATGAAAGCAGGCATTAGCGCGGATGTTAATACCGTAAGTAGCGATGCTCTTTATAAGAGAGCGTGAGCATAGTTTTCTTCAACTGCTCGCCAGTTGACGACGTTCCACCACGCATCAATATATTCTGGGCGACGGTTTTGGTAGCTGATGTAATACGCGTGCTCCCACACGTCTAATGCGAGGATTGGTTCACCGCGCACATCCACTACATCCATCAGAGGGTTGTCTTGATTACTGGTGGACGTAATGTGAATCTCACCATCTTTTACGATCAGCCATGCAAAGCCAGACCCAAAGGTATTGATGGCAGCTTGGGCAAACGCCTCTTTAAATTGCGCAAAGCTACCAAATTTATCGTTAATTGCTTGAGCAAGCGCGCCTTGAGGCTCTCCGCCACCGTTTGGTGACATGCAATTCCAATAAATGATGTGGTTGTAATAGCCGCCACCATTATTACGTACTGCTGGACTGAGCTTAGAGATATTGTCAAAGATCTCGTCTAATGACTGAGTTTCGAGCTCGCTCCCTTCAACGGCATTTACAAACTTATCAAAGTACGTCTTGTGGTGTTTGCTGTAATGCACTTCCATGGTTTTCGCGTCGATGTACGGCTCTAGTGAATCGTACGGGTAAGGCAGAGCGGGAAATGTATGTGACATAGTAAATCCTCCTTAATTGGAAAATTTACTTTAATGCTAACGATAATTATTATCAACTTTGATCTTTGTAAGGGTATTCTAAGAAGCCTCACCAATTTCTAAAGTGAGGGTGGGGCTGTGAATCACTCACTCTAGAAATATGGTGCGAATTATTGTTAGTTCATCAAATTGAGACTAACAATTGATCGGTAAGGTGATACTCATACGCAATCCGCCTAAAGGACTTCGGCTGGCTGCGATCGTGCCACTGTGCTGGCGAATGGCACTTTCGGTAATGGTTAGGCCGAGACCTGTGCCGCCAGAGTGGCGATCGCGTGCCGTGGAAACGCGATAGAACGGGCGAAAAATCGCGGCCAGTTCCTCTTCTGGTACACCTTCTCCATTATCGTCAACCGTGATACGAAGCGTATCGTCATCGGCTTTGATGTCGATTTGTACCTCATCTTTTCCGTAGTAAATGGCGTTACGAACGATATTTTCCACCGCACTCATCAGCAGTTTAGGGTTACCGGAAATATTGCGCTTAGGTAATTCTGAATAGTGTAGCTGTTTGCCCATTTGCTCTGCTTCAAACTGCGCATCTTTAATGATTTCTTCCCATAAACTTTCTAGTGGCTGTGTTTCGCGAGTCATATGACTGTTCGCCTGCATGCGAGAAAGCTCTAATAGTTCGCTGATCATCTGTTCCAAGCGCTGCGCTTCGGTATCGATACGAGTCAGTTCTGGGCTTTCGCCTTGTTTACGCGTCGCTAATGCGCTTGCCATGCGCAGACGAGTTAAAGGTGAGCGCAGCTCGTGAGAGATATCGGATAGCAAACGTTGTTGTCCTGAAATCATTTGATTAACCGCTTCGACCATCTGGTTGAAGCTGCTGCCTGCTTGACGAAATTCCGCCGTACCTTTTTCTAAATTTGGGTCTGTGACAAATTCACCTTTCGCCACACGTTGAGCAGCGGCTTCAAGACGACGTGCAGGCTGACTCAAAGCCCAAGCAAGCCATAACAGCAATGGTGTACTAACCAGCATGACCGCAAGCAAGAGCTGGAATGGGTGATCAAACAGACGCAGGAGTAGAGGTGGTGGCTCATTCCACTTGAAGCCCACGTACATCAAGATATCGGAACCTGCCAAAGTGATAGGAATTGGGCCCGCAATCATGTATCGACCATACAGCTTCTGCTTTGGATTATTGTAATCTTCGATACTGGTGACAAAGTTTTGCATGGCACGCAATTGAAAATTGCTGCGTTTTTCTGTCGTAAGAACATTACCGCTGTAGTCAGAAAAAAAGACTCGTGGGCGAGGGTCGTGCTTGCCGTGGCGGTTGCCCTCGATACGAAAAAGTATGCGGCCTAAATCAGTTTGCTGGCTGTATTTTTGTTGGATTGAGTCACGCGTTTCTACCATACGTTTGTAGTGTTCTTCTGGAATATCGCGAGCTTTGCGTGGGTCCAAATGTGGCAGTGATAGCACGGCTATCAATACTAATAACATGGTGAACCAAAAAATGGCAAAGATGCGTCCATACAGGCTATTGATGTTTGGCAGTTTGATGCGTGATAGGTGCATTAATCCTCCTCAAGCAGCATGTAGCCACGACCACGCAGGGTTTTAATTCGCGGCTTGCCATTGCTTTGATCTGGTAATTTTTTACGTAAGTTCGAGACATGCATATCGATAGCGCGATCAAAAGCAGCGAGTCGTTTACCAAGCACATCTAAGCTCAGTGTCTCTTTGGTCAGCACTTGTCCTGGGTTTTGTACGAAGTGGGTGAGTAGCGCAAACTCGGTTGCTGTGAGATCGAGTAACTGTTGCTCACAATACGCTTCTTGCTTACCGGGATAGAGGCGGATTTCTTGATACTCAATGCAATCGCTGTTTTTGGTATTTTTTTGTGTGCTGCTAGTGCGGCGTAAAATCGCGCGGATTCGCGCTAGCAGCTCTCGGTCACTAAAAGGTTTTGGTAAATAATCATCCGCGCCCAGTTCCAAGCCGATCACGCGATCAATTTCTTCCCCTTTAGCGGTCAGCATCAAGACGGGAGTTTCCCAATTTTCACGTAAGCGTTTCAGCGTTTCCATGCCATTGAGTTTTGGCATCATGACATCCAACAAAATCAAATCAATCTTATCATTGATCGCGGCTAAGCCGGCTTCACCGTCATTTGCTTCGCTGACGTCAAACCCTTCGAAACTGAGTACTTCTTTTAATAAGCTAGTTAGCTCGATATCGTCATCGATTAAAAGAATGTTTGCCATGGGGGCACCTATAGTAAGTTACCGATAGCCTAATATTACATTGGAATGATGCGCAACGAAGAGGAGAAAAATCACTCTTTACGATTCTTTACGCTCCCTATACGTCGCTTTACCTAGCGGGTCGTATTCTATACTCAAGCGCTGTGAGAACAGCTCAGAAGAACCACTCACCTGTGTAAGGAATCGTATTATGAAGTCTGCAAAAAAACTTGTGTTAGCTGCTGTTGTTCTACCTCTTACTCTTGGCGCCGCAAGCGCATTCGCTTACGGTGGTAAAAACCATCATAAAGGCCCTCGTGACGAATGCGGCATGGGTATGGACCGAGGTGTCATGCGTCAACTAGACCTGACTGATGCACAAAAAGATCAGCTAAAAGAAATGCGTGAAGCAAACAAAGCAGAAATGAAAGCAAAATTCGCTGATGGCAAAGAAGCACGTATGGCTGAGCGTCAAGCGCATCACGCAAAAGTACAATCGCTTTTGCTGGCGGATAACTTTGATGAAGCTCAAGCTAGCGAATTAGCAAAAGAGATGGTTGAGCGCCAAACGGAACGTCGCGTGCAAATGCTAGAAAGAAAGCACCAAATGCTTAGCGTATTAACACCTGAGCAGAAAGCGAAATTTGTTGAGCTACAAAATGAACGTATGCAAGAGTGTGGCGACAGAATGCACAAGCGCATGGAAAAGTCGCGCAATAATTAAGTCATGAATTGATGTTATATAAAGAGGCAGCCATTGGTTGCCTCTTTTTGATCTGGTTATTTCATGGTCATTCAATATACTCAACGTATGGTTTTAGTTAACTCTTTGATTATGAAACAGCAATACGCACGTTTAGTTACGACCGCCGCTTGGACTGCAACCATTGTGGCGACGCTTCTTCTGATAGTAAAAGTCATCACGTGGTGGGTAACCGGCTCAGTGAGCTTATTGGCGTCATTGATTGACTCCATGTTAGATATCGCGGCTTCGGTTGTGAATCTTGTGGTGGTTCGTTACGCCTTACAACCGGCAGACCGCGAACATGCGTTTGGACATGGTAAAGCTGAGTCCTTAGCGGCCCTAGCCCAAGCAATGTTTATTTCGGGCTCGGCAGTATTTTTGATTCTTAACGGGATTGACCGATTTTTCCGCCCGCATGCTTTACACGCACCGGAGTTAGGTGTGTATGTATCGCTGTTTGCGATTGTGGTCACACTTGGCTTGGTGATGTTCCAAAAACATGTGGTTCGCGTGACGGGGAGCCAAGCAATAGCGGCGGATTCTCTGCATTATCAGACTGACTTGTATATGAATGCTGCGATCATGGTTGCTCTGGGGCTCAGTTATTTTGGAGTGACTCAAGCGGATGCTGTGTTTGCGATTGGTATTGGTGTCTTCATTCTTTATAGCGCTTTCAAAATGGTCAGCGAAGCGATTCAAACCTTACTTGATAGAAAGTTGCCCGATGAAGAACTTGAGCAAATTAACCAAGCTTGTTTGAGCGTAAAAGGGGTATTGGGCGTGCATCAGTTACGCACGCGAATGTCCGGACCGACGCGCTTTATACAGTTGCATTTAGAGCTAGACGATAACTTACGATTAATTGAGGCGCATTACATCGCTGATAAAGTGGAAGATAATTTATTGGCTCTGTTTCCTGATGCGGACGTATTGATCCATCAAGATCCATTGTCTGTCGTTTTCGGACCTGAGAAAGAGCAGAAAGCGCAAGATTGGTAGGCTTGAAAAATCCATCAGTGCCCGACGACAAAAAGGTACTTATTGACTATCTTTCCATCAATACTTATTAAGATTCGTGATCCTGATATGAATCAACAAAGTTTCATAGAGAAACTGTAATACTCTTACATAAGTAGAAAAGTTACATAAAAAAGTGCGTTTTCATTGGTAATCCTGTAGAGGAAATGTAACATAACGCACAGTTCTGGATTATGCAGGTTGCTTGGTAACAAGGGGCCTAAAAGAAAATTAAATAATTGATTGCCAAAGATCGAGGGTGAGCATGATTAAGAAGATCGGTGTTTTAACAAGTGGCGGTGACGCACCTGGTATGAACGCTGCGATACGCGGCGTAGTACGTACAGCACTATCCGAAGGATTGGAAGTATTCGGTGTGTACGACGGCTACCTAGGCCTATACGAAGGCCGCATCGAGAAGCTAGATCGTTCTAGCGTTTCAGATGTGATCAACAAAGGTGGTACGTTCCTAGGTTCTGCACGTTTCCCTGAATTTAAACAAGTGGAAGTTCGTGAAAAAGCGATTGAGAACCTGAAAAAACATGGTATCGATGCACTAGTGGTAATCGGTGGTGATGGTTCGTACATGGGTGCGAAGAAACTGACTGAAATGGGTTACCCATGTATCGGTCTTCCGGGCACAATCGACAACGATATCGCAGGTACGGATTACACTGTGGGCTACCTAAGTGCACTAAACACCGTTATCGATGCAATCGACCGTTTACGTGATACTTCTTCATCTCACCAACGCATTTCAATTGTAGAAATCATGGGCCGTCACTGTGGTGATTTGACTCTGATGTCTGCAATTGCGGGCGGTTGTGAATACATCATCACTCCGGAAACTGGTCTAGACAAAGACAAGCTGATCAGCAACATCCAAGATGGTATCGCTAAAGGTAAGAAACACGCGATCATCGCGCTTACTGAGCTAATGATGGATGCTAATGAACTAGCACGTGACATCGAAGCCGCGACAGGTCGTGAAACTCGTGCAACAGTACTTGGTCACATCCAACGTGGTGGTCGTCCAACTGCATTTGACCGCGTACTAGCATCTCGTATGGGTAACTACGCTGTTCACCTATTGATCGAAGGTCATGGTGGTCGTTGTGTAGGTATCGTGAAAGAGCAACTTGTTCACCACGATATCATCGATGCAATCGAGAACATGAAGCGTCCAGTACGCAACGATCTATACAAAGTTGCTGAAGAGTTGTTCTAAGCAAGTTTGAAATAGATAAACAAAACCGCGGCTTTCCGCGGTTTTTTTGTATTTGAGAATCAACAAAAAGAAACTAGCGATAGACGAGTGTTAAGACACGCTGCTCTGCTCTATGAGCGTTAATTTTCGCTCGCGCAGCGCAAACAAGTAGCCCAGTAGCCCACCCAACGTATTCCCAACCGCGATACCGATAAACAAGCCTTCAATACTGTAGATTTGGCTCCCGATCCACGCCGATGGCAAGGTAAAAATGAACAGCCGCATAAAGCTCCACTGGAATGCACGCAATGGCTTGTGCATCGCATTCAAACCACTGACTAACATCATCACTATGCCTTGGAAGCCATAACTAAATGGCACCACCAGTAAATAATGCCAAAGCAGGTTTTTCACCGCATCTTCCTGAGAAAACAGCGCAGCCAGAGGAATGCTCAGTGGCACCATCATCAAGAAGATAAACCCTTGGAATACCACTGCAAAACGCATGCTAATAAATAAACCGGAAAAGGCTCGTTGCGGTTGTTTGGCTCCTAAATTTTGTGCCATAAACGGTGTGAGGGCAGAGGTCAGCGACATCAATACTAAAATCAATATAGACTCAATACGCTGCGCTGCGCCGTAAGCAGCAACCGCCGCTGTACCGTGGTTGGATAACAGCATCATCAGAATGGCACCGGACAACGGATTCATCGCGTTTGATAGCGCTGCAGGGGTACCAATTTTTAGTGTCTGTTGCCAGTCTTGTTTCAGCAAAGCCCATTGGGGTTGAGCAAGCAATTTTTCCCGTTTAATTAGCACATAGAATGAGCCACACAAAGCACCTAACCAGCTAAAGGCACTTGCTATGGCTGCGCCTTGAATGCCAAGTTCCGGAAAAGGGCCATAACCGAAAATCAACAATGGATCGAGCATGCCATTAATCAAACCAGCCAACATCATTACTTTTGCTGGTGTTTTTGTGTCGCCAGTAGCTCGGATAGCACTGTTGCCCGCCATTGGGATCACTAGCAGAGGAATGGTGAGATACCAGACCTGCATATACTGCTCAATAAGAGGGATGAGATCATCAGACGCACCAAGAAAACGAAACAATGGCGAAATGGTGGTAAAGCCAATAGAAGACGCGATAGCCACAAGTAACACGGCTAATAACAAACCGTGGGTGGTGAACCGTGCAGCTTGTGGTGCATGACCTTGCCCAAGCAAGCGACCAATATTGGTCGATAGTCCCATCCCAATCCCCATCGTAATGCAGTTAACCGCAAAGGTGACAGGGAAGGTATAGCTGATAGCTGCTAGCGCTTGAGTGCCAAGCAACGAGATGAAAAACGTGTCCACCAAGTTAAACATCAAAATTGCGATCATGCCCATGGTCATGGGTACGGTCATTTTCCGCAGCGTTTCAGGAATGGGTGCGGTCAACAAACCATGCTTATCGGTCGCTTGGGGTTCCAGCTTGTTATTTTCCTGCATGTGTGACAACTATCTGGTGAGCAAAATGCAAGGATACAAGAAAGCGAGATGCCGAGCGAGTGAGCATTTCTAACGCAAACCGTTGCCTAGTTGTTCGTTATTTTAACTAAGTCACAAAAATTTTGTGCCACCCCCTTGGGATCGCTGCTTCGACCCCTTATATAGGGATCACGTGTCTGGGGCTACAGTCCCTAAGGACAATTATCAAATAAACATGGAAATTTTCAGGAGAGACGACCGATGAACATTCGTCCATTACATGACCGAGTTATCGTTGAACGTAAAGAAGTTGAATCTAAGTCTGCTGGTGGCATCGTTCTGACTGGTTCTGCTGCAGAAAAATCGACTCGCGGTGTTGTTCTAGCTGTGGGTAAAGGCCGCATCCTAGAAAACGGCACCGTACTGCCACTAGACGTTAAAGTCGGTGATACCGTTATCTTCGCTGAAGGTTACGGTACAAAAACTGAAAAAATCGACGGTAAAGAAGTGCTTGTCATGTCTGAAAACGACATCATGGCGATCGTTGAATAATAGCAATCATTGAGTAATTTTTTGCTCAGATTCAATTACGAAATTACACACAAAGAATTTTAGAAAGGAAATCAAAGATGGCTGCTAAAGACGTTAAATTTGGTAATGACGCACGAGTTAAAATGCTGGAAGGTGTAAACGTTCTGGCTGACGCAGTAAAAGTAACACTGGGTCCTAAAGGACGTAATGTCGTTCTAGACAAATCTTTTGGTGCACCAACTATCACTAAAGATGGTGTATCAGTAGCGCGTGAAATCGAGCTGGAAGATAAATTCCAGAACATGGGCGCACAAATGGTTAAAGAAGTTGCGTCTAAAGCAAACGACGCAGCGGGTGACGGTACAACAACAGCAACGGTACTAGCGCAATCTATCGTTAACGAAGGTCTAAAAGCAGTCGCAGCGGGCATGAACCCAATGGATCTTAAGCGCGGTATCGACAAAGCTGTTGCAGCGGCAGTTGAGCAACTAAAAGAGCTTTCTGTTGAATGTAACGACACAAAAGCGATCGCGCAGGTTGGTACTATCTCTGCAAACTCAGACGCAAGCGTAGGTAATATCATTGCAGAAGCAATGGAGCGTGTGGGTCGTGATGGCGTTATCACGGTTGAAGAAGGTCAGGCGCTACAAGACGAGTTAGACGTAGTAGAAGGTATGCAGTTCGACCGCGGTTACCTGTCTCCTTACTTCATCAACAACCAAGAATCAGGCAGTGTTGATCTAGAAAACCCATTCATTCTTCTTGTTGATAAGAAGATCTCAAACATTCGTGAGCTTCTTCCAACGCTAGAAGCTGTTGCGAAAGCATCTCGTCCACTGCTTATCATTGCAGAAGATGTAGAAGGCGAAGCGCTAGCAACATTGGTTGTGAACAACATGCGTGGCATCGTAAAAGTTGCAGCTGTAAAAGCACCTGGCTTCGGTGACCGCCGTAAAGCAATGCTACAAGACATCGCTATCCTAACTGGCGGTACTGTGATTTCTGAAGAGATCGGTCTAGAGCTAGAAAAAGTTGCACTAGAAGACCTAGGTCAAGCGAAGCGTGTTTCTATCACGAAAGAAAACACGACTATCATCGATGGTATCGGTGAAGAAGAGATGATTTCTGGCCGTGTTGCTCAGATTCGTCAACAAATCGAAGACGCAACTTCAGACTACGACAAAGAGAAACTACAAGAGCGCGTTGCTAAACTGGCTGGCGGTGTTGCAGTAATCAAAGTTGGTGCTGCGACTGAAGTTGAAATGAAAGAGAAGAAAGACCGTGTAGAAGATGCGCTAGCCGCAACTCGCGCAGCGGTTGAAGAAGGTGTTGTTGCTGGTGGTGGTGTTGCACTTATCCGCGCGGCATCTAAGATTGCTCACCTAACGGGTGACAACGAAGAACAAAACGTTGGTATCCGCGTTGCACTACGTGCAATGGAAGCGCCAATCCGTCAAATCACGAAGAACGCAGGTGAGGAAGACTCAGTTGTTGCGAACAACGTGAAAGCGGGTGAAGGTAGCTACGGCTACAACGCGGCAACAGGCGAATACGGCGACATGCTAGAAATGGGTATCCTAGATCCAACTAAAGTTACTCGTTCTGCACTACAATTCGCAGCATCGGTTGCAGGTCTGATGATCACAACTGAAGCGATGGTTACTGACCTACCGCAAAAAGACGCGCCAGCGATGCCTGACATGGGCGGCATGGGTGGCATGGGCGGTATGGGCGGCATGATGTAAGCCAGCTTATCTCATCGCTCTAAGGGAGCCCTTATAGCGGAAAGATAACCGACCAAACCTTTAAAAGTCGAGGCAGATGCCTCGACTTTTTTTATGCGTGTCACCTGAGAAACATGACGTTCTGGAGTGGCTTATCATGAGATTTCTGAGCGTAAAAAGCGCCATTTCAGAAGCAAAAAATCGAAGAGAAATATTTTTTCTTTTGAGTCAGATGGTTAAATCTGACCTATTGCTAACACTTTTTGAACGGGGACAGAGCAAAATCTGAACATTACACTATGTTGTAAATTGTTGCTTCCCATCATGGAGATGAAAATGAAAAAGCTTATGACGTCATTGGCGGTTGCAGCCGCTATCGCATCACCTGTTGCTTTTGCCGACAGTACACCTGTGATGTTCTCTACTATCGATAACACAAACGCACCCTCTAATTCTTCAGTAGGTGGCGTTCGTTTAGCTGTGTTGCATGGGCAGGTAAATGAGGTTAAAGGTGTCGACTTTTCACTGCTTGGTATGTCAGAAACGGATCGTACGACAGGTGTGAACTTCGGTCTGTTTTTTGGCGCAGCAAAAGTAAATCAAGAAATGAAAGGCGCGTCTTTAGGCTTAGTTAACTGGAACCAAGGTCAGACGACGGGTGTTAACTTGGGTGCTGTTAACATTACGAACAACGTAAAAGGCTTGAACTGGAGCGCGGTGAACTATTCTGAAGGCTACACCATGGCGGATGTGGGCTTAGCGAGTATCTCTAAGAAGTCTAATTTCCAGTTTGGTTTCTTCAACATGACCGATCAAATCGATGGTGTGCAAATTGGTCTTCTGAACTGTGCGGATAACGGTTTCTTCAAGTGTTTCCCACTCATCAACTTTGCTAAGTAATCCCTGAGAAAGTCAGAATCTTTATATACAGAAAGCCCTCGATGTTCGTCGAGGGCTCTTTAATTGCTGATGAGATGAAGCGAGTTTCTCGGAGCGTTAACTATTTAATTAATCGTGATGAAGTTTTGCGTTGTTGAATTCTTTGATGAACACCGCGGCGTAATGCTTTGATGTGGTTTTCTGCTTTATCCACACCTAACAACACGGTTAATGTCAGGAGAGTAATAACCACCGACTGCGTTAAATAACCCAAACCTATCATCAAACCTAAACCTGCTAGCACCCATATTACAGCCGCGGATGTTACGCCATGGATTTTTCCATCAAGTGTCATCATAACGCCAGCGCCTAAGAAGCCGACGCCAGTAATGATTTGACCAAGCACTCGTGCTTGATCAAGTGTATTTGGCGATAACGACACTGCCATCGACATAAACAGGTAGGTGCCTGAAATAATTAATATTGCTGTGCGAATGCCAACCGGTTTACCATGAGTTTGGCGCTCTATACCGATCATGAGCCCATTAATGGCGCAGCATAGTAGGGCAGGCCAACTGAATGGGCCAAGATCGAAAATTTGTTCGAATGCTGTATGCATCTTGACCTCCAAAAGTGCGGAGTATGCATAGACTTACCGTGCAAAGCGAACAAAAATAATCAATCTAGACGACAAATTTAATTGAGCGTCAGAGCTTATTCTAAATGCAAATCCAACGGCGTTTTACTTGGCCTACCACCAATTTCTCGTGTGAGTTTTGGTACCAGATAACCCGATACACGCGTGATGAGTCCGCGCATAATAGCTTTCGCTTCTTCGTCCGAAATAAAGTAGTGCGCTGCGCCTTGCACCTTATCAAGAACGTGGAGGTAATAAGGCAAGATACCCGCGTCAAATAAGGCCTCACTTAACGCCACTTGAGCTTCTACCGAATCATTCACGCCTTTCAGCAGAACGCCTTGGTTTAGAAGCGTAACGCCCGCTCTTTTGAGCTTGAACATCTGTTCAGCAAATTCGTCATTGATTTCGTTGGCATGGTTGATGTGAGTGACGAGGATGATTTGTAACCTTGATGCTTGCAGAAGTTGGCATAGTTCATCAGTGACTCGAGCAGGAATCACCACAGGTAAACGGCTATGAATACGCAGACGTTTGATGTGAGGAATGTGAGCAATGTGCTCTAAAAGCCAATGAATCTCATCGTCTTTTGCCATTAATGGATCACCACCTGAGAAGATGACTTCGTTCAACTCTGGTTGTTGTGCCATGTACTCTAAGCACTTGGTCCAGGCTTGTTTCCCGCTTTTGTTCTCTTGATAAGGGAAGTGACGACGAAAACAGTAACGGCAATTTACCGCGCAGCCACCTTTGACAATCATCAGGGCGCGGTTGCGATACTTGTGTAGCAGGCCAGGGACTTCATTGTCCTGCTCTTCCAATGGATCATTGGAGTAACCCGGATGCACCTCAAATTCGTCGCTCAGTGGTAAAACCTGACGTAAAAGAGGGTCTTTAGGGTTGCCTTTCTCCATCCTATCGACAAAACTTTGCGGTACACGCTGTGCAAACAGCTTGCGCGCGGCAAACCCGTCTTGCCACGGTGAAGGATCAATTTCCAGTATTTCGAGCAATTTTGCAGGATCAGAGATCCCATTCGCCAACTGTTTGAGCCAGTTTTGCTCAACAGATTCGACTTTTCGGGTTATTATGTGCGGCATTGAATTTAGCTCTAAGAATGTAAGAGGAAAAAATGGCTACAGTTAGCACCAATGAATTTAAAGGCGGTCTTAAGTTAATGCTTGATAACGAGCCTTGTGTAATTCTGGAAAACGAATACGTTAAACCAGGTAAAGGCCAAGCGTTCAACCGTGTTAAAATTCGTAAACTTCTTTCTGGTAAAGTGCTAGAGAAAACATTCAAGTCTGGTGACACTTGTGAAGTGGCAGACGTAATGGATATCGACCTAGATTATCTATATTCAGACGGCGAATTCTACCACTTTATGAACAGTGAAACGTTTGAACAGATCGCAGCGGATGCAAAAGCGGTAGGTGAAAACGCTAAGTGGTTGGTAGAAAACAACACTTGTATGATCACTCTTTGGAACGGTAACCCAATTACTGTTACTCCACCAAACTTCGTTGAGCTAGAAGTTGTAGACACAGACCCAGGCCTGAAAGGTGATACTCAAGGTACTGGCGGTAAACCAGCGACGCTATCAACTGGCGCTGTTGTTCGTGTTCCTCTGTTCATCTCAATTGGTGAAGTGATTCGCGTAGATACTCGTACTGCTGAATACGTAGGTCGTGTGAAGTAAGCACTTTATATGATTGTTAGAAAGGTCGCTTCGGCGGCCTTTTTTATTGCCTGTGATTCTTCTCTTTTAATCCCTCTGCGTAAAACATCGATATCCTCCGCAAATTTTTGATGATTTTGTATTATTCGTAAAAATCTTATTTATTCCATGAATCTGTCGATTATTCCTTAATGTAACATTTTGATACATTAGTACTTGTCGCTGAGTTGCATAGCAATCTGATTTTTATCGATTTAACTCAGTAACAATCCAAAAAGGAGAACAAAATGGAAAGCAGAGGTTTAGGAAGGGGTTTAAAGGTGGAAGAAAGACGTCAGTTACTACATAAAGGATTAAAAGCAGCCGTATTTGGCGTACCGCTGTTGGCAATAGGCTTAACGATTAATAGCTCGGTGCTGATGACCGATGCGGGTTACAGCTACGTGCATCAGAATAATATTACTGGTGAGTTGGATGTGTTTACTGAACCTGGCATTCATTTTCGCATGCCATTTCTGTCCAAAATCACCAAGTATGACCAAGTGATCACCGTGTCATTCGGTAACAGCAAGGGCGAAGATTTTTATCAACGTCTTGATGCGATTCAGGTTCGATTTGCCGACACCTATATTGGTCAGATCCCCGTAACATTCCGCTTTAAGCTCAGTAATGACCCTGAAGCGGTGAAGAAGATGCATAAAGAGTTCCGCAACAACAGTAACTTGATCGATGCGCTGCTTGTAAAGAACGCACGTAACGTAACGGTGATTACCGCAACCCAATACACGGGTGAAGAGTTTTTCCAAGGTGGTTTGAACCAGTTCAAATCGAAACTTGGCGATCAGTTACGAGAGGGGATTTATCTAACAGAGCGACGTCAGGTTGAAGTGGAAGAGTTGGATCTTGCGCCTGTTGGGGCGAATCAAGCTAATCCGAACCAATTACAGCGCACCAATCAACTGGTTTGGAAAACCGTACCTGTCGTAGACAAAACCGGGCAACCGATTCGTCAAGACAATCCGTTACAACAATACGGTATTCAAGTGACGCAGGTGACCATTGGTGACCCGCAGCCAGAAAAGCAATTAGATCAGCTATTGGCAGATAAAAAGCGTTTAGTGGCGGATCGTATTCGCGCGATTCAGGAACAAGAAACGTCGAAAGCACAGGCAGAGACCGAGCAGTTACGCAAAGAGATTCAACGAACACGTGAGGTGCAAGACGCTCAGCGTGGTAAAGAACTCGCAATTATTGCTCAGCAAAAAGAAGTGGAAGTTGCACGTCAGATTGCAGAGCGTGAAATCGTTGAAGTGGAAAAAACCAAACGACTTGCTGAAGTCGAGAAGGAGAAAGAGCTAGCTATCGCAGAGGCTAACTTAGCGATTCAAAAAGCGAACGCACTTTCTGCTGAGTTTGAAGCGAAAGCGATATTAGCGAAAGGTCGCGCAGAATCTGAAGTCCTTAAAGGTAAGTATGCGGCGTTAGGAGCAAACCGTGAAGTTTACTTGGCAGAATTGAATCGAGACGTAGCGAACTCGCTGTACAACAATTTGCAAAACTTCCAAGTTCAGATGCCACAAAATTACATTGGTGGAAGTGACGAAACGGGCTTGAAAACAAACCTAGATGTGATTACTGGCTTTGGTGCTCTGGGTCTTATGGACCAGACAAAGAAGGTCACACAGCAATAAGATCATGGGTGGTCAAAAGCTTAAAAAGCAAAAAGATCATAGGTAACCCAAAGCAATAAAAAAGCTGGCATTTAGCCAGCTTTTTCTTTTTTGGTCAGTCTCTTAAATCATGAAGATAAAGATAACTGCTAGTGCAGTGATGAGGCCTGCAAATGCATAGCATGCAATTTTACCAATCACACCAGTGTGGAACTTAAGGTCGTGCATGCCGTGGTGTACACGGTGCATTGCATGCCACATTGGCAATGCTAGCGTGCCAATGATGAATAGCGCACCGATGATGCTGGTTGCGAATGCGGAGACACGCTCGTAGCTCATCGCTTCTGCATCAATCACGCCTAGTGGGACCAAGATGCCCAGCACCAATACCGTGATTGGCGTGATCATCGCGAACCAAGTACCACCTGCGCCAAACAGACCCCACCAGATTGGCTCATCAGAACGTTTTGGTGATGTGTTTACACTATAATTCGGTTTCATTGCTCAGCTCCTTACACCACGATGAGAACGATCAGTGAGATAAACGCAACAGCGGCCCACTGAGTCAATACGATGATCTTCTTGTCCACTGGTTTGCCTTTCAAACGAATTGGCATTACTTGTGGCATCATGCTGAAGAAAGTTTGAGCGTGGAATAGGCTACCGAGTAGTGCAACGATGTTGATTGCGACTACGATTGGGTTCGCCATGAATGCCAACCAACCTTGCCATGCTTCAGGACCTTTCACCAAGCAACCTAAACCGAAAGTTAGGAACAGAGTGAATAGGATTAACGGAAGCACCGTAGCTTCGCGTAGCATGTAGAAGCGGTAGAAAGGATGGTTCTTCCACCAAGTGCGTTTTACTTCACGAACGTAAGGTTTACGATTGCTCATCCTTATGCCTCCACTTTCTTTGGTGAACCATCAGGTTTCAACATAGCAATCACGAAGTCCATAGAAGACTCCACTTTGCCTTGGTTTACTGCCGCTGCTGGGTCAACGTTCTTCGGACAAACTTCAGAACAGTAACCAACAAACGTACAACCCCAAGCACCGTTTTCACCGTTGATAAGCTTCATGCGCTCATCTTTACCGTTGTCACGGCTGTCTAGGTTGTAGCGGTGGGCTAGCGTTAGTGCAGCAGGACCGATGAACTCTGGGTTAAGACCAAACTGAGGACATGCTGCATAGCACAGACCACAGTTGATACAGCCAGCGAATTGCTTGTATTTCGCCATCTGTTCTGGCGTTTGCAAGTTCGTACCGTCTTCTGGTTTACGATCGTTACCAATGATGTATGGTTTGATTGCTTCTAGGCGCTCGATGAATGGCGTCATATCAACAATCAAGTCTTTCTCGATTGGGAAGTTCGCTAGAGGCTCGATAGTCACACCGTCTGGGTAGTCACGTAGGAAGCTCTTACAAGCAAGTTTCGGTACGTTGTTCACCATGATGCCGCAAGAACCACAGATCGCCATACGGCAAGACCAACGGTAAGACAGATCTTTGTCTAGGTGATCTTTGATGTAGCCAAGTGCGTCAAGCACAGACATGGTTTCATCGAATGGTACTTCGAATGTTTGCTTGTATGGTTCTGCATCTTTTTCTGGGTCGTAACGCAGGATGTCTACTTTTTGAATGCGATTTGCTGACATTATGCTTGCTCCTCTGCGTTCTTCTCTTCAGCCGCTGCTTTTTCTGCTGCTTCACCGTATAGACGAGCTTTTGGTTGTGACTTAGTGATGGTCACATTGCTGTAATCGATACTTGGTGCTGACTCTGGCTTGTAGAAAGCAAGTGAGTGTTTTAGGAAGTTCACGTCATCACGCTCTGTACAACCATCGTCTAGACGTTGGTGCGCGCCGCGAGATTCTTTACGTAGAATCGCAGAGTGAACCATCGCTTCTGCGACTTCTAGGCCGTAACCCACTTCGATTGCATATAGAAGGTCTGTGTTGAACACTTTACCTTTGTCTTTGATGCTGATGCGTTTGTAGCGTTCTTTCAACTCAGTGATTTTGTCGATAGTCGCTTGCATCAAATCTTCTTGGCGGTAGATACCACAGCCCGCTTCCATGGTGTGACCCATTTCTGTGCGGATCTCTGCCCAGTTTTCGTCGCCTTCTTGGTTCATCAGTTTTGCGATGCGTTCTTCAACGGCTTTGACTTGCGCGTCAATTGCCGCGTCGTTCCAGCCTTTGAATTCTGCCGCACGTTTCACTGCGTTTTCACCAGCTACGCGGCCAAATACTACGAATTCAGCCAGTGAGTTAGAACCTAGACGGTTTGCACCGTGAAGACCAACAGACGCACATTCACCCACCGCGAATAGGCCTTTAATGCGAGTTTCACAACCGCCGTCCGTTTCAATACCACCCATCGTGTAGTGAACGGTTGGACGAATT
Source organism: Vibrio sp. SCSIO 43097 (assembly GCF_023650755.1). NCBI lineage: Bacteria > Pseudomonadati > Pseudomonadota > Gammaproteobacteria > Vibrionales > Vibrionaceae > Vibrio > Vibrio sp. SCSIO 43097. Next base: position 284,783 of record NZ_CP071840.1, read on the forward strand.
GGAATTGGCTCTTTTGCAGGGTCCACGTTTACATAAGCTTTTGCTAGCTCACAGATGAACGGTAGACGTTCTTGTAGGTACTCTTCACCAAGGTGGCGAAGGTCTAGGTGCACCACGTCACCCAGTGGGTGTTTGATGGTGTTGCCTTTCTGTTGTTCGTGCCAGAAAGCTTGAGAAACTTTGTCACGAGGACCCAGTTCCATGTATTTGTTCTTCGGTTGGCCAACTGGAGTTTCAGGGCCCATGCCGTAATCTTGTAGGTAACGGTAGCCATTCTTGTTAACGATGATACCGCCTTCACCACGACAACCTTCCGTCATCAGGATACCTGTGCCTGGAAGACCGGTTGGGTGGTATTGAACGAATTCCATATCACGTAGAGGAACGCCGTGACGGTAAGCCATTGCCATACCATCGCCCGTTACGATACCGCCGTTGGTGTTACAGTGGTAAACACGGCCCGCGCCACCTGTTGCTAGAACAACAGATTTTGCTTTGATAGTAACAAGCTCGCCTTCAGACATGTGAATAGCAATCAGACCTTGAACTTCACCTTCATCAACAAGCAGATCCACCACAAAGTACTCATCAAAACGTTTGATGTTGCTGTACTTCATTGATGTCTGGAATAGCGTATGAAGCATGTGGAAGCCAGTTTTGTCTGCAGCGAACCAAGTACGTTCAACCTTCATACCACCAAAGCGGCGTACGTTGACTTCACCGTTCTCTTTACGACTCCATGGGCAACCCCATTGCTCCATTTGGATCATTTCGCGAGTCGCGTTCTCTACAAAGTATTCAACAACATCCTGTTCACATAGCCAGTCACCACCGCCAACAGTGTCGTTGAAGTGGTTGTCTAAGCTATCTTCATCCTTGATAACTGCTGCTGAGCCACCCTCTGCAGCGACCGTGTGGGAGCGCATTGGATAAACTTTAGAAATCAGAGCGACTTCTAAGTCTGGGTTTGCTTCAGCCGCTGCAATAGCAGTACGAAGACCAGCGCCGCCTGCGCCGATGACTGCGATATCTGTGGTGATAATTTGCACAGTTATCCTCCAGTGTGTGATTGCGGAAATCCGCTTGTTATTGTCATTACGAGGCGCTCCTTAAAAAGAACTCCCCAAAAGTAGTAGGGTTAGTGTAGATGAGCCACATGGCAGAAAAATTGATGTAATTGGGTTTTTGCTTCGGTAATGCACTTAAGGGCATAGAATTTATAGGTTATGTGACTGCTATCACGGCATCGAGGTTTTGGCCCTCAAGCATTAACATTAGGGATGTTAAACCCGTGTTGCGTGACATTAACCGCATGGATAATAGGATTTTAACTGAGTGTTTTTTGTTCTGCGGCACGAGTAATGCTTGCCTCAAATTTGCGAGCACATTAGTAAAAAGAAGAAGGGATATTCCTCTCTTCTTGAAGAGTAAAAAGCATGTAGAATGAGACTTTCCTCGCTGAATTAAAGTTTGAGAGACTTGTTATGCAAACCAACTGGCAACCTACTGCTTCCATTGACCAACTTCGTCAACGTGCGACGTTAATCGCGTCGATTCGACAATTCTTCGCTGACCGACAGGTGATGGAAGTCGATACGCCAGCCATGAGTCACGCAACCGTGACTGACATCCATTTGCATACTTTCCAAACCGAGTTTGTTGGCCCAGGCTATGCCGATGGCAGTAAGCTGTTTTTTATGACCAGCCCAGAATTCCATATGAAGCGCCTTTTGGCTGCGGGCAGCGGTTGTATTTATCAAATCAACAAAGCATTTCGTAATGAAGAGAATGGTCGCTACCACAACCCTGAATTCACGATGTTGGAGTGGTATCGCGTTGGCTTTGACCATCATAAATTGATGGATGAAATGGATGACCTGTTGCAGCTGGTATTGAAGTGTGGCGCAGCGCAGCGCATGACGTATCAGCAAGCCTTCATTGATGTGTTGGGTGTGTGTCCACTGGAAGGCTCGATGACTGAGCTGAAAGCGGCGGCAAGCAAGCTGGGTTTGAGTGACATTGCTGAGCCAGAAGAAGATCGCGATACGCTGCTGCAACTACTATTTAGCGTGGGAGTAGAAAACAAAATTGGTCAGGACGTGCCGGCTTTTGTGTACGACTTCCCTGCATCACAGTCGGCGCTTGCGAAAATCAATCCTCAAGATCATCGCGTCGCGGATCGTTTTGAAGTGTACTTTAAGGGGATAGAGCTGGCGAACGGATTTCATGAACTGGATAACCCGAAAGAGCAATTAGCGCGCTTTGAACAAGATAACGCAAAGCGTATCGAAATGGGTTTAAAACCACAGCCGATCGATTATCATCTGATCTCTGCACTGGAAGCAGGGTTGCCAGATTGTGCAGGGGTCGCGTTGGGTATCGATCGTTTGATCATGCTGGCGCTAGGCTGTGACCACATTGATCAAGTGACGGCCTTTCCATTTCCAATTGCATAAGGACGTCCAATGAACCTGACGGCTGCACGTTTCGTCATCTTTAGCTACGCCATATTGATCGCTTTTTTATCTCTGAGTTCAGGTGAACTGCAAGACTGGGGCAATATCGCGTATCTCGACAAAATGCAGCACGCTATGGCGTATAGCGGCTTTGCGTTTTTAGGTTGTTTTTGTGTGTGGCGTTGGCGTCAACGTTGGGCGGTGGCGATTAGTATTTTGCTATTCAGCGCCGTTATTGAGTGGTTGCAAGGGTATGTAGGGCGACAAACTTCTTGGTTAGACCTTGTCGCCAACTCAACTGGCATCTTAACTGGTCTGTTATGTTACCGTATTTGGAGCCTCTATCGACCTAGGTTGGTGAAGTCGCTATACTCGATTCGTTAATGAAGAGGGAACACGATAACAATGAAAACGCGCGACAAAATCGTCTACGCGGCACTGGAGTTGTTCAACCAACATGGTGAGCGCAACATCACCACCAATCACATTGCCGATCACATCGAAATTAGCCCTGGTAATCTGTATTACCACTTCCGCAATAAGCAAGAAATCGTTCGTGAGATCTTTGCGCTTTATTCAGCAGAACTTTTAGAAAGATTTACCCCTATTCAAGGTTCGCAAGAGAGCCTTACTATGCTGAAGAGCTACCTAGACTCTATTTTTACCTTGATGTGGAAATACCGCTTTTTCTACGCAAACTTACCAGAAATCCTGTCACGAGATGAACAGCTACACGAACAGTACATCGATGTGCAAGAGAAGCTGCAAGCGAACCTCATTGCTATTATGCAAGAGTTCGTAACGATGAAGCTGTTGAAAGTCGATCAACAACAGTTGAAGTCATTGGTATGTACATTGCACTTGATTGCGTGTAGTTGGTTGGCGTATCAATCCGCGATGGCTTCAAAAACCAACATTACCGAGCAAATGGTGAAGCAAGGGATGTTGCAGATGCTTAATGTCGTTAAGCCATTAGCAACTGAGCAGGGCTTAGAGCAGCTACTGTTATTAGAAGATGCGGTTAGCAATCTACACAGTTAAACGTCAAACTGCTTAATATTTCGAGAGTCACTCTCATTTTCGAGTCGTGGCTCGAGTTGACTTGTCAAATATGCCACGCACAATAGTCCCATACGCTAAAAACCCTTGCAGGGATAAGATTCTCGATAAAGGAACTATCGCCCCATGAATTACGACATTTTTAATGGTGATGCTGATGGCATCATTGCTCTTCTACAATTGCGTTTGGCTGATCCTGTCGATGCCCAGTTAATAACCGGTGTAAAGCGCGACATCAAGCTGGTGGAAAAAGTAGACGTGCAAGCGGGTGATGAGCTGACTGTGTTAGACATTTCGATGGAAAAGAACATGGCAGGTCTAGAGCAAGCTTTGGCTCAAGGCGCGCACGTCTTTTACGCCGATCATCACAAAGCGGGCGACATTCCTCAGCATGGTAATTTGGATGCGCACATCGATCTCGATGCCAACATGTGCACGGCGTTGATTGTCGATAAGTTGCTTGATGGGCGTTTTCATGACTGGGCGATTACGGCGGCTTATGGCGATAACATGATTGCTAAAGCCGATGAGTTAGCGAATAACGCGGGCTTGTCGCAGCAACAGAAAGAGCAGCTAAAAGAGCTGGGTACTTTAATTAACTACAACGGCTACGGATCGAAGGTCGAAGATTTACACTTTCATCCTGCGGAGCTGTACCGAGCTTTGCTGAAGTACACGTCGCCATTTGAAGCTATTGAAGATAAGGCCTCGCCATACTACCAATTGCAATCGGCTTACCAACAAGACATGGAGGCGGCTCTCGCAGTGCCTGCCATGCATGAGAGTGGTAAGCTGAAGTTGTTTGAGTTACCAAACACGGCGGCATCACGCCGAATCAGTGGTGTTTATGGCAACTGGCTGGCAAACCAAAACCCTGACTCTGCGCATGCGGTACTTACTGAAAATGCAGATGGGACTTATACGGTTTCACTTCGTGCCCCGTTAAACAATAAACAAGGTGCCGTGGCCGTGTGTGGTCAGTTCCCGACAGGTGGGGGGCGAGAGGCGGCGGCAGGAATCAACGCGTTAAGCAAAGATGATGTGCATGCTTTTATTGATGCGGTAGAAACCTACTACGCATAGCATTTTCCAAAATATGAATGCAAAAAAGGAGCCGAGTGGCTCCTTTTTTATTATAAGTCGATGAGTCAGATAATCAGCGTTTTAACCAAGATTTCGGATTCTGCGCTTCACTATTACGACGAATTTCAAAGTACAGCGATGGCCTGTCTTGACCACCCGTATCACCCGCGAGAGCAATCACTTCGCCGGCGGTGACTCGATCGCCTTCTTTTTTAGTTAACGCTTGGTTGTAACCATAGAGGGTCATGTCACCTTTTCCGTGGTCGAGCAGTACCACTAAACCGTATCCGCGCAGATACTCAGCAAATACGACAGTACCAGGATAAACGGCTTTCACTTGTTGACCATAGTTGGCAGACAACACCATACCCTTCCAGTTTACCTGCCCAGTTTGTCGCGTACCAAAGTTGTGTAACACACTGCCTTTGAGTGGCCAAGGCAACTTACCGCGCTGTTTGCCGAGTCCGTCCATTGGCACCGCATTACGCTTCGCTGCTTTGGCGATCTCTGCTTTTAAACGGGTTTCGTTGCGTTGCAGCTCGGCTAAGTAGCGTTTGTCATTCTTGATACTGCTCTGAATTTTATTCAGGGTTTGCTTACGCTTGGATTGTGTACTCGCTAGCGCTGTACGTTTTTCGGATTGCTGCTTGAGCAGAGTCTCGATTTGCTCTTTTTCTAGCTCGAGCTGGTTTTTGTTGTGCGCTAATTCTTGGGTTATTTTGGTGATCGCATCAATCACTTCAGCACGTGCTTTAGCTAAATGCTGGAAGTATTGGCTCATGCGGTCTTCTTCCACACCTTGATTTAACAAGTGACCATTGGCCTTCGCTCGCTCGGTTACGTAATACGTTTGCAGCAGCTGTTTGAGTTCTTCTTCTTGCTCTTGACGCTGTGCTTCTTGCAAGGCAATTTTCTCTTCCAGGTTTTCTATGTTTTTGTCTGCTTGTGCGAGGTTAGACTTGGTTTGTCGTATTTCACGCTCAAGCTTAGAAATACCAAGCTCTTGATCTTTTAGTGATTTCTGTAACTCATTGAGCTGCTTTTCTTGGGAAGAGAGCGATTTGCGCTGACGGCTTATCTCACTGGATACGCCTTTGAGCTCTTGCTGACTCACAGCAGAGGAGGTAATGGGATAAGTGGCAGATAAAGCACAAGTTAATAAAATAGCCGAGCGTAGAACAGGGTGATTTTGTTTTCGCACTTGAGAGTTACCTACCACGTTGTTGTCAAAAAGGTTTGTTGACGATTAAATACCATCTCCATGGATAAAGCTTTGCGACTTGCCGTTAAAGCCTTGATCCATATCGAGAGAGGGTTTGTCTGTTTTTGGACGTCCGACGATTTTTGCAGGCACGCCAGCCACCGTTGTGTGAGGAGGCACGGCTTGCAATACCACAGAGCAAGATCCGATTTTCGCGCCTTCACCGACTTCGATATTGCCAAGAATCTTTGCACCAGCGCCGATCATTACGCCTTCGCGAATTTTCGGGTGACGATCACCGCACTCTTTACCAGTACCACCAAGGGTGACATCTTGCAGTATAGACACGTCGTTTTCGACCACGGCAGTTTCACCAATCACGATGCCTGTTGCATGGTCGAGCATGATACCACTACCAATGCGCGCTGCAGGGTGGATATCGACCTGACATGCTACCGAAATCTGATTTTGTAGGTAAGTCGCAAGAGCGTGACGACCTTGCTTCCACAGCCAGTTTGCTACTCGGTAGCCTTGCAGGGCGTGATAGCCTTTTAGGTACAGCAAGGGCATTGAGTACATTGAAACAGCAGGGTCGCGATTGACCGTGGCACAAATATCACAAGCCGCGCCGTCAGTGATGGTTGGATCAGCCGCAAAGGCTTCTTCAACCACTTCACGCACAGCCATCGCTGGCATGGAAGCGGTGTTCAATTTGTTAGCCAGAATATAACTCAGAGCGGCACACAAACTTTCATGCTTGATAATGGTGGCATGATAGAAGCTCGCCAGCATAGGCTCTTGTTCTGACATTTCACGGGCTTCTGAGACAATTTTGTTCCAGACTTTTTGTTTTTCGCAGTGTTTCATTCTCAATATCCAGAGTGGTTCTTCCGTGACCCGACAACTTCAATTTTTCTCAGATGAGCTGCAAAGGGCGGTAGATTGCTACTTTCCTTCGGCTTTTTTGTCACGAGCAAGTAAATCTTGCGCTGCTAAGCGCGCATCTTTTCCTTGATACAATACTTGATAAATTTGATCAACTATCGGCATCTCAACACCCATACGTTGAGAAAGTAGCCATACTTCTTTTGTATTGCGGTAACCTTCAACCACTTGACCAATTTCTTCTTGAGCCGTATCAACGTCTTTACCTTGGCCTAATGCCAAGCCAAAGCGTCGGTTACGTGATTGGTTATCGGTACATGTCAGGACAAGATCGCCTAAACCCGCCATGCCCATAAAGGTTTCTGGCTGTGCACCCAGCGCAGCACCAAGGCGACTCATTTCAGCCAAGCCACGAGTAATTAATGCAGTACGGGCATTGGCGCCAAAACCGATACCATCAGACATACCCGCACCAATCGCAATAACGTTTTTCACAGCGCCACCCAATTGCATACCAATAAAGTCACTATTGGCATATACGCGGAAGGTTTTGCTACAGTGGATTTTTTCTTGTAGATCCGCAACAAATTCAGAATCTGGAGACGCAACAGAGATTGCAGTCGGCATACCCATTGCGAGCTCTTTCGCAAACGTTGGGCCAGACAATACTGCTAGTGAGTAGTTTTCACCGATAATGTCATAAGCGACGTCTTTCAGCAGGCGCCCCGTTTCAGGTTCAAGCCCTTTGGTTGCCCAACAGATGCGAGAGTCTTCGCGCAAGAATGGTTTACAGCTGTTTAGCACGATGCCAAAGACATGGCTTGGAACCACAACCAACAAATCTCGGCTTGCTTGAACGGCTTTTTCTAAATCCGATTCAATGATCAAGCTTTCAGGGAAATCAACACCTGGTAAAAAGGCATGGTTAGCTCGGTCTGCTTCTAGGCGAGCCATGTGCTCTGGCTCGTGTCCCCAAAGGACAACGTTCGCGCCGTTACGAGCGAGTGAGATTGCCAAAGAGGTGCCGTATGAGCCTGCGCCAATCACAGTCATTGCGATGTCTTTACCGTAAGCATTGTTTGTATTTGCTTGTGTCATGCTACCGCCTAATTGTCTTGCTACTAGTAGAATCTAGTTCCTAATCGTCAAATTTTACGCCTTCTGGCGATTAGGAACTAGGAACTTTTGTCAGAAATAAAAAATGCACATTGCATCGAATGGTAGACGCTCTGTGCATTTTATTTGAGTCGGTGACGTCAGCACTGTGGCTATTCGTCACTTATAAAACGTGAATTACGCTTCAGCTTCGCCTTGTTGAGCTTGCTGTTGTAGGTAGTTCATGAATAGCGCGTCAAAGTTTACTGGCGCTAGGTTCAGTTGAGGGAACGTACCTTTAACGACTAGGCTTGAGATAGTTTCACGAGCGTATGGGAATAGGATGTTCGGGCAGAATGCGCCTAGGCAATGTGCAAGTTGACCAGCTTCCATTTGTTCAGCAGTGAAGATACCACCTTGTTGAACTTCACATAGGAACGCAGTCTCTTCTTCGTTCTTCACAGTAACGGTTAGGCGTAGAACAACTTCGTAAACGCCTTCACCAAGCTCACGGCTTTGAGTGTCTAGGTCTAGTTTAACGTCTGGGTTCCACTCTTTCTGGAAAATTACTGGAGAGTTCGGCGCTTCAAAAGAAACGTCTTTTAGGAAGATGCGTTGAATTGCGAAGTTTTGTTGTGCGTCTTGAGGTGCTGCTTCAGCCATTTTTTAATCCTTAAATCAATATTTGTTGAGCCTAGAAACGTCTAAGCTCAGAAAACTGGTATGTCCTGAGACTAACTGAGCCAATCTACCTTGACTAGATGAAGCGTGTATTACGTGCAAAGCGTCACAACTTAGTGCTCCAACTGCTTTCAATTTGCTCAGTTTTTTGTCCGCGAGGCTTGGTAAAAGCGCGTTTAAACGCGAACTTTCGTTCTTGCCACGTTCCTACTTCTTACCGCGAACTAACGGCAGGTTCGCTTCGTTCCACGCAATCAAACCATTTTTTAGTAGGCTCACGTTTTCGAAGCCAGCTTTTACTAGTAGGTTTGCGCTTTCTTGAGCGGTCTGTCCTGTCTTACATACAACAATGATTGGGTCTGATTTGTGGTTTTCAAGGCTACCCAAGTTACCCGCTTTGATGTCTGACGGTAAAATGTGAAGTGAGTCGGTGATATGACCTTTTTTGAACTCGTCTTTGGTACGGATATCCACTACAACGCCGTTTTCACGGTTCATAAGATGAGTCAGTTGGTTTACGTTGATTTCTTTGTATGCGGCTGTCGCTGATTTCACGATGTTCATGATAAAGGCGACAAGAAGACCTACCCAAACCAAAGATAGAATCATGTTCTGTTGGAAAAATTCAATGTACTCTTGCATGTCTTGAGCTCTTACGCTGTTGGCGGAAAAATAAAGCAGGAGTATAGCGAGGTTACGGCTCTTAGGCGAGAGGGTTAAAATTTTCTAACGAATAATTGAGATCTCTATAAACCCTTTATGCCCTTACTATCCGTACATTTCGCTCTGGTAGCTTGATTGCTTTGGCCTATTGGACTTATCGGTTTAAGTGACTTCTGTTTTACTGAGAAAAGAGAACAATAGGTATTAACCCATCTTGTTTGATGTTGCTTTAAATTAGCACTGTTTCAAGTGCAAAAATAAGAATGAGAAGCGTAAGAAAACCGAACTTAGACTGGGGTGTACAAAGCGTATTAGAAATGACTATGCTTGTGGAACACGTTTGTCGGCACTGACTCGTTGTTCGCTTAACTTGTAAGATAGCAACAATAAATCGCAAACATTATTTGATCTTAACCTACAGTTTTGGTTAAAAAGTGTAGTAAAATTACGCTAGTTTTGTTTCAAGGTTAGATAGGGCAGCGAGGCCCTACGCCAAAAGTTACTTAAATTTGATGAGGTCATCACTATGTCAGCTAAGAAGCCACTGGCTCTAGTTATCCTTGACGGTTACGGTTACCGTGAAGACACAGCAAGTAACGCAATTGCGAATGCGAAAACACCAGTAATGGATGCTCTGATTGCGAATAACCCACACACATTAATCTCTGCTTCAGGCATGGATGTTGGCCTTCCTGATGGTCAAATGGGTAACTCTGAAGTTGGTCACACTAACATTGGTGCAGGCCGCGTTGTATACCAAGACCTGACTCGTATCACTAAATCAATTGCGGATGGTGAGTTCGAACAAACGCCTGCGCTAGTTGAAGCAATCGACTCTGCTGTGAAAGCTGAAAAAGCAGTACACATCATGGGCCTGATGTCTCCAGGCGGTGTTCACTCTCACGAAGACCACATTTACGCTGCAGTTGAAATGGCAGCGGCGCGTGGCGCAGAGAAAATCTACCTACACTGCTTCCTAGACGGCCGTGACACACCACCACGTAGTGCTGAAAACTCACTACAACGTTTCCAAGACCTATTTGCGAAACTAGGTAAAGGCCGCGTTGCTTCTCTAGTAGGTCGTTACTACGCAATGGACCGTGATAACAACTGGGATCGCGTCCAAGTTGCTTACGATCTTCTAACTCAAGCTAAAGCTGAGTTCACAGCAGAAACGGCAGTTGCAGGTCTAGAAGCGGCTTACGCTCGTGAAGAAAACGACGAATTCGTTAAAGCAACAGCTATCAAAGCGGAAGGTCAAGAAGACGCAATCATGCAAGATGGCGATGCGGTTATCTTCATGAACTACCGTGCTGACCGTGCACGTCAAATCACTCGTGCATTCGTTCCTGCGTTTGACGGCTTTGAGCGTGCAGTATTCCCAGCAATCAACTTTGTGATGCTGACTCAATACGCGGCTGATATCCCTCTAGCTATCGCATTCCCACCTGCGTCTCTAGAAAACACTTACGGTGAGTGGCTATCTAAACAAGGTCAAACTCAGCTACGTATCTCTGAAACAGAGAAATACGCACACGTGACTTTCTTCTTCAACGGTGGTGTTGAGAACGAATTCGAAGGCGAAGAGCGTCAGTTGGTTGCTTCTCCAAAAGTTGCAACGTACGACATGCAGCCTGAAATGAGCTCTCCAGAACTAACAGAGAAGATGGTTGCGGCTATCAAATCAGGTAAGTTCGATACCATCATCTGTAACTACCCGAATGCAGATATGGTTGGTCACACTGGCGTTTATGAAGCGGCTGAGAAAGCAATCGAAGCTCTAGATGAAAGCGTGGGTAAAGTGGTTGAAGCAATCAAAGAAGTTGGCGGTCAACTATTGATCACTGCGGACCACGGTAACGCAGAAATGATGATCGACCCTGAAACTGGCGGCATCCACACTGCTCACACTAACCTACCAGTACCTCTAATCTATGTAGGTGACAAAGCGGTTGAATTCAAAGAAGGCGGTAAACTGTCTGACCTTGCACCAACCATGCTTTCTCTAGCTGGTCTAGAAATCCCAGCAGAAATGACGGGTGAAGTACTAGTTAAATGATTAACTAACGGCTCCGAATGACAAAAGCCCGAGTTTAAACTCGGGCTTTTTTGTATCTGGCAGTAAGGGCTGGTCTGTAAGGTTACTGAACCAATATGCCCGCACCAATCACAGCTAGGGCTGCGCCCAACCATGCAAATCGGTTTGGTCGGCGTTTCGTGTAAATCCAGAGCAGTGGTAGCAACATAATTGGCGTGGTTGAAGATAGCAGTGCAACCATACCTACATTTCCTTCTTGCAGTGCGTATAAGATTAGCGTCATGCCGACGGCCATCGCCAAGAAACCATTAAGTGCAGTAATACCAAATACGCGCCAAGTAATGTGTTGCGTCGAGCGAGCGACTTTGACCCCTAGAATTAACAACATGCTGTGGGCGAAAAAGGCACTGATCATTCGAATAGCAGAAGCCGCAACTGGGTCAATACTGGTTTGCATTACTGGCTTGGCGATGATACCGCCCAATGCTTGGCACATTGCTGCGGTTAAGCCAAGTCCAATACCTACCCAGATGTTACCTTTAATGTCTTCCAAGACGTTATTCACTTGACCTCTTCGGCCAAAGAATATCGCCATCACCACGCCGCTAAATACCAATGATGCGCCCAGTAGTTCTATTGTGGTCATGACTTCGCTAAATAAGAAGTAGCCCAAGATGGCAGAGAACACGGCGTGGCAAGAGAATAGTAACCCGGCCTGTCTTGGCCCCATACGATTCAAACACGCGAATAGAGCGGTATCACCAATAAAAATACCAATCAGTCCTGAGGCCATCATTGGCGTTACATGTTCCCAAGAAACCGTTAACCAGCCGCCAGTTATCCAGGCCATTGTTGATAAGATCACGGCTGTGCAGCCCATACGCCAGCGGCTGTAAGAAAATGCGCCTAGGTGTTGTGCAGGAATGACCGAAATTAGGCTAGAAACTGCCCACAGAAAAGCGGCGCATAAAGCAAGCCATTCGTAACCCATGATGTGTCGACGTCCTTGTAGAGTAGAGGAGTCTTAATATGCACGAAATTTAATGGATGTAAAAGCGGCTCTGCAAGGGCAATAGTTGGCGAACAGCTCCATGACAACAAGCTCTGTCACGGAGCTTATCGATTAAAACAGCACCAGAACTGCGCCATACACGATAAATAGACCAATCAAACCAAGAATCAGCCCCACTTTCGCCATGTCTTTGCTCTCGATGAGGCCTGTTGAATAAGCCAAAGAGTTTGGTGGTGTGGAAACCGGTAAGATCATGCCAAGTGATGCGGAGAAGGCGACGACAACCAGTAAACCTTGTAGGCCACCAACCGCAATAAGGCTTGGCATTGATGTACCAATAGCGGCAGCAATAGGCATCAATAAGTTTGCTGTTGCGGTATTAGACATAAAGTTCGCCATTAACCAACACACTACTGATAGGGCTAAAACTACGGCAAATGGTGATAGCAGGCTGTAATCAATGGCGTGCGCTAATGCTTCGGCTAAGCCCGTTTTGTCTAAGGCAATGCCAATTGCTATACCACCGGCAACTAGCCATAAAACATCCCAGTTAATCAGCTTGAGTTCTTCTTTGCCCATAATGCCCGTTAAGGTGAACACTGCTAGTGGGATAATCGCGACAACGTATGTATTCATGCCATGCACTTTCGTTGTCATCCAAAGCAAAATGGTTAGTGCAAAAGTGATGTAGACGACGATCGCACGCCAGCTCCTTTTGAATGTACCATCTAGCTTTAGTTTCATTTCTGGTTCGCTAGACGGAAACAGCTTTTGCAACAAGAACCAAGCTACAGTGAGTTGTACCAACACAAATGGTAGACCCATTGTCATCCACGATAGGAAGTCTATCGCGTTTTCTCCAGTGAGATATTGAAGCGCTATCGCATTAGGTGGCGTGCCTATCGGAGTCGCAATGCCGCCTGTATTCGCGGCAATTGGAATACACAACACCAGTGCTTTAATCCCTAAATCCCCTTTAGGTGCTGAAGCGACGATGGGGCCAAGCAGGGCTAGCATCATCACGGTCGTGGCAGTATTGGACATAAACATTGAAAAAACGGCGGTAATTAACATCAAGCCCAGCATGATGAACTTAGGTTGGGTGCCGAATGGTTTTAATAGTACTCGGGCGAGGTTGTTGTCGAGCTCGTATTTGGAAGCCGCAATCGCGAGAGCAAAACCACCCATAAAAAGAATAATGATCGGTGAAGAGAAGGCCGAGAAAATATCGGTGTAAGCAATTAACTCTCCTAAATCATGCCCCGCTGGTGGATTGCGAAATAGATGCAAACCTTTATCCGATATCATGATCAGTTCAAGAGCGATAATAAGAATGGACGTAGCAAAAACGGGAACCGGCTCGAGAACCCAAAGTAGGGCAGCAAGAAGAAAAATAGCTAACAGGCGATGCTGAATTAAAGTGAGATCGTCAATAGGAATAGCATCGATCGGTATCATCAAAACACCGAGCGGAATTAAAAAGCACACCAGCAATTTCGCCAACGTGTTTACACTCATCTTTGGCATTGGCTGCCCCTCTAAATATTCATTCTAAGCGCAGGATAATTGATTGTGGAATGAGGGTCTTAGAGGCAGGTATGAGTTTGAGAAATAGAGGCTAAATTTCGAACGGAGTTTTGCTTTTTATCAATAAAAAGAGCCCTTAATAAAGGGCTCTTTAACGGTGTTTTACTTATTTTTTCAAGGCGTAAGGTGTGCCCATAACGGTTGGCTTACCGTTTTCCATGCTTGCGTCAAACTCAATCGCGTCTTTGGCAAACAGGTTAATAACAGTAGAACCCAGTTTGAAGCGGCCCATCTCTTCGCCTTTTTTCAAGATCACGGCCTTGTCACCCTCTGCTGGGTAATCCCATTTGTAGACAGTGTTTCCACGAGGCGGAGTGATAGTGCCAGCCCATACTTGCTCAATGCTACCAACAATTGTCGCACCAACAAGCACCTGTGCCATTGGACCAAACTCAGTATCGAAGATACACACCACACGCTCGTTACGTGCAAATAGGTTCGGTACGTTTTCTGCTGTCAGAGGGTTTACTGAGAACAGGTCACCTGGTACGTAAATCATTTGGCGCAGAGTGCCGTCACATGGCATGTGTACACGGTGGTAATCGCGCGGAGATAGATACAATGTGGCAAAAGAACCATCTTTAAATTCGTCCGCTAAATTCGCGTCACCGCCCAGCAATTCTTGTGCTGAGAAGTGATGACCTTTTGCTTGGATAAGTTGACCATCTTCAATAGGGCCAAATTGGCTAACACAAGCGTCGGCTGGGTGAGTGATGACGTTTTCGCCTTCAGAAATTGGGCGTGCGCCCTCTTTTAGCTCACGAACGAAAAACTCGTTGAACGTTTTAAAATGCTTAGGATCTGAGTGCTTCGCCTCATCCATGTTCACATTGTATTGTTTGATAAACCAACGAATAACTGCTGTTGTTAGACCGCCAGCTTTTGCTGAAGCCAGTTTACCCATTAGGCGAGTGAGGCCGTGTTGTGGGATCCAGTACTGCAGTCCAACTTTAAACTTGTCCATCTTTAATTCCGATACTTCTGTTAGATTCGCGCTTTAGGGCGCGTGATGTTACTGAAATTTAATTTGCTTGTCAGTATTAGGTGAAGACTTTTTACACAGTTACAGCCTTAACTCAATTACAGATCGGCTTTTTTATTACGTGAATACTGACGATTTGCTTTGTTTTCAACCATGCTTTCCAAAATGCGATGATAGTTTTCAAAGCGAGTTTCGTTAATTTCCCCGTTCTCGACAGCTTCGCGTAGAAGGCAGCCTGGGTCATCATTGTGTTTACAATCTCGGAACTTGCAACCGCCTAAATATGGTCGAAATTCAACGAATGCTTTTGTTACTTCTTCTGCTTCCAAATGCCAAAGACCAAATTCACGTACTCCAGGTGAGTCGATCAAATCGCCACCCGTTGGAATGTGGTATAAACGTGCAGCCGTCGTGGTGTGTTGGCCCAAGCCAGAGTTCTCAGAGACTTCGCCTTCTTCCACTTCGCTCTCTAGTTCCGGCATTAACGCGTTGACTAAGCTGGATTTCCCTACGCCTGATTGACCAACAAAGATATTAATTCGGTCACGCAGCAGGGTTTCTAGTTCAGCAATGCCTTCTCCAGACTTCTTGCTGACCAGAAGCACTTTATAGCCAATGCGTTCATATTCTTTGAGCCATTCTTCATACATTGCACGATCATCGGCTTCTAGAAGGTCGACTTTATTTAAGACCAACAATGGCGCAATATTCAGTGTTTCTGATGCAACGAGATAGCGGTCAATAATATTTAGCGATAGCTCTGGTAATACCGAAGAGACAATGACCATTTGATCAATATTGGCTGCAACGGGTTTTAGGCCATCGTAATAATCTGGACGAGTGAGCACTGAAGAGCGAGGTTCTACCGCTTCAACAACACCAGAGATGCCCGCCATAGACTCCAATCCTTCGCGCCATAAAACACGATCGCCAGATACTAGAGACTCAATACCACGGCGGAGGTTACAGCGTTGAATTTCGCCTGTTTCAAGGTCTTCAATGTCCGCGTGCTGACCAAAACGAGTGATCACGAGACCTTGCTTGCTGGCGCCTAGCATGTTTTCATCCCACTGGATGGAATCTTCTTGCTTCTTCAAACGCTTTTGTTGGTTGCTACGTACGCGTCGCACCTGACCTTTGGTTAACTTTTTCTTCTTTGCCACAATTCTGTACTTTATGTGAATTTACTCAAATGGTTGAGCCGTACTCTTGGCTCCGTGTATGAGTATCGTGTTTCTCGTATTTTGAGGTATAGTACCTCTTTTATCGATAAACAAATAGGCGGCGTAACCATGTCCTTTAGCGATCAAAACCTAATTTGGGTTGATTTAGAGATGACAGGGCTTGATCCTGAAACGCACAAAATCATCGAAATTGCTTCTATTGTCACGGATAGCGAACTAAATATTTTGGCTGAAGGTCCAGTGTTAGCGATTCATCAGCCGGAAGAAGAACTGGCGAAAATGGACGACTGGTGTACTAATACGCATACGGCAAGCGGTTTGGTGGAGCGCGTTCGAAACAGTCAAATCTCAGAACAAGACGCAGTCGCACAAACCATTGAATTTTTAGAAAAATGGGTGCCAAAAGGGGCGTCGCCAATATGTGGTAACAGCATTGGGCAGGATCGTCGCTTTTTATACAAGCATATGCCTGAGTTGGAAGAGTTCTTCCATTACCGATATGTTGACGTTAGTACTCTTAAAGAACTAGCACGTCGCTGGCAACCTGAGGTGCTAAATGGGTTCACAAAACAGGGAACACATTTGGCCTTGGACGACATTCGTGAGTCCATCGCAGAACTTAAGTACTATCGAGGTACTATTTTCAAGATTTAACTGTTAAGGTTGCGATCCAAATTGTTGTAATTTATATCGCTTTTGATTGCTTTTTCGTCGTTCAGTAAAAAAATAAAGTTTTTTTGAAGGAAGGACTTGCATCACAAAAAAATGCTCTTATAATTCGCAGCCCTAAACAGCGGAAACGTTGTTGATGCGACACTAGCTCAGTTGGTAGAGCGCAACCTTGCCAAGGTTGAGGTCACGAGTTCGAACCTCGTGTGTCGCTCCAGTTTCATAGTTCTCACGGTACTCAACGGTGACACAATACGGACGCGGGGTGGAGCAGCTTGGTAGCTCGTCGGGCTCATAACCCGAAGGTCGTCGGTTCAAATCCGGCCCCCGCAACCAATGCGACACTAGCTCAGTTGGTAGAGCGCAACCTTGCCAAGGTTGAGGTCACGAGTTCGAACCTCGTGTGTCGCTCCAGTTTCATAGTTCTCACGGTACTCAACGGTGACACAATACGGACGCGGGGTGGAGCAGCTTGGTAGCTCGTCGGGCTCATAACCCGAAGGTCGTCGGTTCAAATCCGGCCCCCGCAACCAATGCGACACTAGCTCAGTTGGTAGAGCGCAACCTTGCCAAGGTTGAGGTCACGAGTTCGAACCTCGTGTGTCGCTCCAGTTTTATAGTTCTCACGGTACTCAACGGTGACACAATACGGACGCGGGGTGGAGCAGCTTGGTAGCTCGTCGGGCTCATAACCCGAAGGTCGTCGGTTCAAATCCGGCCCCCGCAACCAATGCGACACTAGCTCAGTTGGTAGAGCGCAACCTTGCCAAGGTTGAGGTCACGAGTTCGAACCTCGTGTGTCGCTCCAGTTATATAGTTCTCACGGTACTCAACGGTGACACAATACGGACGCGGGGTGGAGCAGCTTGGTAGCTCGTCGGGCTCATAACCCGAAGGTCGTCGGTTCAAATCCGGCCCCCGCAACCAAATTCCATTAATAGCGACTGCTGTTAATATGCGACACTAGCTCAGTTGGTAGAGCGCAACCTTGCCAAGGTTGAGGTCACGAGTTCGAACCTCGTGTGTCGCTCCAATATATAGCCCTCATCGTGCTCAACGGTGACAAAATGCGACACTAGCTCAGTTGGTAGAGCGCAACCTTGCCAAGGTTGAGGTCACGAGTTCGAACCTCGTGTGTCGCTCCAATATATAGCCTTTATCGTGCTTAACGGTGACACAAGGCGACACTAGCTCAGTTGGTAGAGCGCAACCTTGCCAAGGTTGAGGTCACGAGTTCGAACCTCGTGTGTCGCTCCAGTTTCTTTTTATAAATGAAAGCAAAGCCTTCATCATCAACGAAGATGAAGCACTCGGACGCGGGGTGGAGCAGCTTGGTAGCTCGTCGGGCTCATAACCCGAAGGTCGTCGGTTCAAATCCGGCCCCCGCAACCAAATACAAGACGATAGATTGAGTACTTATTTAGTATACAATTGTTAAGTCGTCTACGGATGCGCCGCTTGATTCAACGCCTGCTTCTCGCAACCAATCACATCGCTCTTTTCATAATGCTGCGAAGCATGAATCCCCAAAAGCTAAACTTTTATCCGCATCATATGATGTCGGACGATTTCGTTTGTGTTTAAAACACGATATGAATCGGCTGACGTACAAGTATGATGAGGCTTCGCGTGTTTTATCTACTTTAATTAACAGAGTTATCCACATACGTCGTTCTGTGGATAAGTTGGTTGATAAAGTGTTTTTAGCTTGACTTTTTATGATGGGGAAGAAAGATCTTTTCTCTAAAGTGAAGTGGAAACAACAAAGAAATATCAATTAAATCTTTGTTATATAAAGAAAAAATAAGTTTTTTGTCGGATCGAGTACGTTAAAATACGATCATTAACTGGTATTTTTTTGATCCTAGTCATTTCTCCGAGCTGTGTTTAACTTTTTTCTGCTAGCTTGTTTTTCTTGAATCTCAAATTTTTTTCCACATTACAAAATTGAGAACAAGGTCATGAATTGAACATGCAAAAGTACTTTCAATCTCTTGCATATAGACTACGCTCTATGCGTCTCTCGGCAGTCCCTTCTCGACTATCCTTATTAAGCGTTGCTTTTTCGTCTCTATAGATGAATTACTCTCAGTGGGGAGTTGATTCAGTTGCTCTGTCAAAGCCCATTTAATGTGCTCATCAAGTAATTTATTTTCACCTTGCCGACTTTCCAGCGCATCTATGATTCGCTGACTATATTCTGCATTACCAAGTGCGACAGCGATGTTACGTAGCCACTGTATATGACCAATACGACGGATAGCGGAGCCTTCCATATTTTTTAGAAAAGTCGCTTCATCCCAGTTAAACATGTCGACGAGGTCAGGGTTTTTGAAACTGTCACGACGGTGGAAATCATCTTGCTCCGTTATGTCGGCGTAGCGGTTCCATGGGCAAACCAATTGACAGTCGTCACAACCATAAATGCGGTTACCCATTGGCTTTCGAAACTCTTCAGGAATCACGCCACCGAACTCGATGGTGAGATAAGAGATACAACGCCTGGCATCGACAACTTTGTCTTCAACGATGGCTTGTGTTGGGCATGATGTAATGCATGCTTTGCATTTACCGCACTGATCAACGCTTGGCTCATCAACGGGTAGTGGTAAGTCGATAAGTAGTTCACCTAAAAAGAACCACGATCCACAGTCTTGATCTAAAATCAGGGAATGTTTCCCGGTCCAACCTAAGCCCGCTTTTTGGGCGAGAGGTCGCTCTAATATTGGTGCGGAATCAACGAAAGGTCGGTAACCATATTGACCAACCTCTTGTTCAATAAGTTTGCCGAGCTTATTTAGCTGCTTTCTGACGAGCTTGTGATAATCGCGCCCTAGTGCGTAGCGGCTAATATAGGCATGACTTTTATTCGCGAGGTTCGAAGCGAATTGAGCCTCTGGTGGCAGATAGTCCATCCGGACGCTGATAACACGAACGGTTCCCGGGAGTAGCTCATGGGGTCTAGCACGCATCATACCGTGACGAGCCATCCAATCCATTGAGCCGTGATAGCCTGCATCAAGCCATTTTTGTAGTGCTGCTTCATGTTCACTCAGATCAACGTCGCAGATCCCAACTTTTTGGAAGCCGAGTTCTTTTCCCCAAACTTTGATTTGTTGTGCGAGTTGTTCGTAGTTCATGTTAACCACCGGAATAAAGGGGGGCGGATCTTAACGGATCTCTGGCTTTGGTGCTACCCAGTTAGGTACGTTTTTGATGTTGTGAATACTGCTTATTGACGTCATTTGCATATATTCTAAATCTAGGTCGATACTAAGATGATTAAGATACCGTTTATTGGATACTTTTTTCGCACATATGACATTTGAAAGCTTGTCTCTCAAAACCAACACGGTTTACTATTCCTGTTCTTTTGATTTTTATATAGTCAACGATCATTAGTTAGAGAAGCATCAATGAGCACGAAACAATTCAATTTAAAAGATGAGCATGAAACGGTTGCACTAGGCACCGCTTTGGCTCAGCTTTGTTCCCAGCAAACCACAATTTATCTGCATGGTGATTTGGGTGCAGGTAAAACAACCTTTAGTCGTGGTTTTGTCCGTGCTCTTGGTCATCAAGGTAACGTGAAAAGTCCAACTTATACTCTAGTCGAACCGTACCAGTTGGATCAGTGGCAAGTATATCACTTCGACCTTTATCGTCTTGCGGATCCTGAAGAGCTTGAGTTTATGGGTATTCGAGACTATTTCACAGACGATGCGATTTGCTTGGTTGAATGGCCTGAAAAAGGGCATGGCTTACTGCCACAACCGGATCTTGATGTAAACATTCGCTACCAAGGTGAGCAACGTGTAGCCGAACTAACAGCTAATAATGATTATGGTGTGCAGTTACTCAGTCGATTGGAGCTATGTTGAGTTTTTCAAATTTTAGAGTAGTGGCGACGTTTGTCGCCACTTTTCTCCTTCTCATCCCCAATTTAGCATTTGCTAACGTCGTTAAGAGTTTTCGAGTTTGGCCTTCACCTGATGAAACACGTGTTGTCATCGATTTAGGCTCGGAAGCTGACTATTCCTATTTCTCTTTATCAGGGCCGGATCGCCTTGTCGTGGATTTAAAAAGCACGACGATGCAGGCCAAACTGCCTGTTACTGTTACGGATAGCCCTGTTTTAAAACTGGTACGAAAAAGCTCGCCTCCAGAGAAGGGCACTTATCGTTTGGTGTTTGAACTAAAAAAGAGCGTTCAAGCGGAATTATTTAAATTAAGCCCAACACCAGGTGGGCAGTATGGTCACCGCTTGGTGATTGATTTACCGCACGGTAAGAAGGCATCGACCTCTAAACCGAGTAAGCCAGCGGCGGCCAGCAAAGACATGAGTTCAGTTCAACGAGCTCAAGAAGTGTTAATTGTTATCGACCCTGGTCACGGTGGGGAAGACCCTGGCTCTATTGGCCCTTCACGTCGTAAGTACGAGAAAGATGCGGTATTGAGTATCTCAAGAAAAATTGCTGCTCAGCTCGATGCGACTCCTGGTATTAAAACGCGCATGACTCGTACGGGAGATTATTTTGTAAACTTAAACCGTCGTGTCGCGATTGCTCGTGAAAATGATGCGCACTTGCTGATTTCCATTCACGCAGATGCGTTTACTTCACCGAAGCCTCGCGGTGGATCGGTCTTCGTACTAAATACTCGTCGTGCAAATACCGAAATTGCTCGTTGGGTCGAGAACCATGAGAAACAGTCTGAGTTATTGGGCGGCTCGGGTAATGCGTTCTTCACGAAGACAAAAGATCGTAACGTGAACCAAACTTTGTTGGACTTGCAGTTTAGTCATTCACAAAAAGAAGGCTATAAACTGGCAACAGAAATCCTAGGTGAGATGGGACGTGTTGCGCACCTGCATAACACCAAACCGATCAACACCAGCCTTGCGGTTTTACGCTCTCCACAGATTCCGTCTGTGCTAGTGGAAACGGGCTTTATTTCTAACCCAACAGAAGAGCGTTTACTGTTTCAACGAGCGCACCAAGATAAGTTAGCTCAGGCTATCACTAAGGCGGTCGTCAAGTACTTAAAAGATAACCCACCAGAGGGTACGGTGTTCTCGCCTTCAGCGAAGCCAATGGTACATATTGTAAAGCGTGGCGAGTCATTATCGGTGATCGCGAACAAATATGGGCTTAGCTCTAAAGCGCTGATGTCGGCAAACAACTTGAAGTCGACAGGCTTGGCAATTGGTCAGAAGCTCAACATTCCTTCTGCTGGTACGATTAAAGTGCCAAGTAAACCGATTACTGTTGAGACAGAAACCATTACGCACAAGGTTAAGTCTGGTGAGTTCTTAGGTAAGATTGCGAATCACTATAAAGTGAAGGTTTCAGATATCCGCCGAGAGAATAACTTGAAGTCAGATACCTTGTGGGTAGGGCAAAAGTTGAAGATAACGGTCGCGGTAAAAGATAAACCGATTCGTAAGCACAAGGTTTCTCGGGGTGAGTTCCTTGGCAAAATAGCGTCCAAATACGGCGTTAGCGTATCGAGCATTCGTAAAGCGAATAACTTACGCTCTGATCAGCTAGCGGTTGGGCAAGTCCTGATCATTCCAAACAAGTAGGTGAGCTCCTAACTCATTATGACGATTAAAATTTTGCCAGCCAGACTTGCAAACCAAATCGCCGCAGGGGAAGTGGTCGAAAGACCTGCTTCTGTGATTAAAGAGCTGGTTGAAAATAGTCTTGATTCTGGCGCAACTCGAATCGATATCGATATCGAGAAAGGAGGCGCAAAGCTGATTCGTGTTCGTGATAACGGAAAAGGTATCGCGAAAGATGAACTCGGCTTAGCGCTCAGTCGTCATGCGACATCTAAGATACATACCTTAGATGATCTCGAAGCCATTATGAGTCTAGGTTTTCGCGGTGAAGCGTTAGCCAGTATTAGCTCAGTCTCGCGTTTGACGCTCACGTCGCGTCCTGCGGCACAAGAAGAAGCCTGGAGTGCCTACTCCGAAGGGCGTGATATGCAGGTGAAGCTTAAGCCAGCAGCGCACCCGATTGGCACGACTGTTGAGGTGTTGGACTTATTTTTTAATACTCCAGCGCGTCGCAAGTTTCTTCGTACGGAGAAAACCGAATTTGCTCATATTGATGAGTTATTGAAACGCATTGCGTTAAGCCGCTTTGATGTCACCATCAATGTGCGTCATAACGGCAAGATCATCCGTCAATATCGCGCGGCGAAAAATCAGCTTCAAACCGAAAAGCGTATTGCTGCTGTCTGCGGTAATGCGTTTGTGCGGCATATGCTCAGAATCGAGCTTGAGCATCAAGGGTTAAAGTTACATGGGTGGATTACCACACCAGAGGGAGCAAGGCAGCAAAGCGATTTACAATATTGCTATGTGAATGGCCGAATGATGCGTGACAAATTAATCAATCACGCGATTCGTCAAAGCTATGAAATGAGCTTAAAGCCAGATCAGTTTGCTGCGTATGTGCTCTTTATTGAGCTAGATCCGCACCAAGTAGATGTGAATGTTCACCCTGCTAAGCATGAAGTGCGTTTCCACCAAGCTCGTTTGGTGCATGATTTCATCTATCAAGCTTTGACGGATGCACTTTCACAAAGCGCCGTGATTGATAAACCACAGGTGAATGAATCGGCATTTCATCGCGTGGAACCGACTGAGTCTGAAGAGATTGAGCATTCGCCAGAGCCTGAAAAAGTACAAGAGCCAGCATCTTCACCAGTACCAGAACGGGTTTATCAAGCGATAGAGAGTACACCGGCTTATCCTGGACGCAGTGATTATGAAGTGAAGCCTCGTAATAGCGGTCCTAGTGAAACCTCCGTGCGAGAGGCGCGCGTAGTGGAGTCATTCAAACGTAATGATTGGGTGGAATCCAAACCCGCACCAAAGCCAAGTCACAGTAAAGAGCGCCACGTAGAACCAGCGCCAACTAAACAAGAAGTACGCGCTTATCACGAGCTGTTGAAAACGCCAGAGTTTGAGGCTCAGGCAGTCACTCCAATAGCGCCCCAAACGATAACTTCGCACACATCAATGCCATCGATTACTGCATTAGGCAAAGCGCTGATGGTGGTCGATGAACAATTTGTTTTGATGGGCAGTGACAGTGGGGCGGCGTTAGTCTCGTTACCTAGAGCAGAATTTTATCGTGTAAAAGGCCAGCTCACTCCAAGCGATGGTGCACTTAAGGCACAACCTCTGCTTGTTCCTCTATCTATTAAGTTAGAGGCCGAATTAGTGAGACTGGCCCAAGATTATCAACAAGATTTGGCATTGCTTGGTATTCAATTGAAAGCGAGAAACGAGCACGCCTTAATGGTGATGGGCGTTCCAGCTCCGCTGCGTCAACAAAACTTACAAAATTTAGTACCAGATCTGTTATCTTACGCGCAATCTTGTGTGAACGAAGGTATAGCAGCGGCTCAGATGCTGTCTGAGTTGATAGATTGGCTCGCATTACAGGTCACGACAGTGAAGAGTCACTATACTTTTTCTGAAGCCATTCAAATTATTGCGGAACTTGAACAGCTAAGACATGGTCAATTGCCATTAGAAGATACAAAATTCGTATCCGCTGTTGATTTCTCTGCCACGATAGCCAAATTAAAACCATGACAGATAAACTACCTTTGGCGCTATTTTTAATGGGGCCAACTGCATCAGGCAAAACTGAGCTGGCGATTCGTCTTCGTCAAAAATTTCCGATTGAGATCATCAGTGTTGATTCTGCTTTGATCTACAAAGGGATGGATATCGGTACGGCGAAACCGGATGAAAAAGAGTTAAGTTTGGCGCCTCATCGCTTGATAGATATTTTGGATCCAAGTGAATCTTACTCTGTCGCCGACTTTCGTCGAGATGCATTGAAAGCGATGGATGATATTGTTGCAGAAGGAAAAATTCCACTTCTTGTGGGTGGAACAATGCTGTATTACAAGGCGTTACTTGAAGGTTTATCACCACTTCCTGCTGCAAATCCTGAAATTCGTCAGCAAATTGAACAAGAGGCATTGACTAAAGGTTGGTCAGTGTTGCACGATGAACTCAAAGAGGTTGATCCTGTGTCAGCCGCGAGAATCCATCCCAATGATCCCCAACGTTTATCTCGGGCATTGGAAGTTTTTCGCATTTCAGGTAAAACTTTGACTGAATTGACTCAAACGAAAGGTGAAAGCCTACCATACCGAGTCAAGCAGTTTGCAATAGCTCCCAAGGATAGGGCAGAACTTCACCGTCGGATTGAACTCCGTTTCGAGAAGATGATGGAAGCGGGCTTTGAAGAAGAAATGAAAGCGTTACATTCGCGAAAAGATCTTCACCCCGATCTTCCTTCCATACGATGCGTCGGTTACCGACAGATGTGGGAGTATTTAGATGGGGAGTGTACACGTGACGAAGCGGTATTTCGTGGCGTATGCGCGACTCGTCAATTGGCCAAGCGTCAAATCACCTGGTTACGCAGCTGGGATGATTTAACTTGGTTGGATAGCGAGAACATTGAACAGGCATTAGAAACGATGTCGGAAGCAATAGCATCTGATTGACATAGCTGTGTATAATGTGATCGTTTTTGCGTGAACGCACTCTCAAAGGATCTGTTGTTGGCGGTTTTTATACTATGCTGCTAATTACTTAGAGTGCATTTTTGATTCGTTTAGCTCAGATGCAAAAGCCGTATCTTTTGCATTGCACCACTAGCTAAATAATTACAACTACAAATTAAATAAGGAAAATAAAAATGGCTAAGGGGCAATCTCTACAAGACCCATTTCTAAACGCGCTACGTCGTGAGCGTATCCCGGTATCTATCTACCTTGTGAATGGTATTAAACTACAAGGTCAGATCGAATCATTCGATCAATTTGTGATCCTGCTGAAGAATACTGTTAACCAAATGGTGTACAAGCACGCGATCTCAACAGTTGTGCCGGCTCGTCCAGTGAGCCATCACAGCGGTGAACGTCCACAAGGTGAGCGTCCACAAGAGAAATCAGAAGATTAATTCTTCATCGAGTATTTTTAAAATAAGGAGTTGATTGCTTGTTTGACCGTTATGAATCCGGTGAGCGAGCCGTACTTGTTCATATCAACTTCACGCAAGAAGGTGAATGGGAAGATCTGGCTGAGTTCGAAATGCTGGTTTCTTCTGCTGGGGTAGAGGCGCTACAAGTGGTAACTGGTAGTCGTCAATCCCCACACCCGAAATACTATGTCGGAGAGGGTAAGGCCCAAGAGATTGCTACAGCGGTACAATCAACGGGTGCCGAAATTGTGATTTTTAATCACGCCCTCTCTCCTGCCCAAGAACGTAACCTCGAAGCACTGTGCCAATGTCGAGTTCTCGACCGCACTGGTCTTATTCTCGATATCTTTGCTCAACGAGCTCGAACACACGAAGGTAAGCTACAGGTAGAGCTGGCTCAACTTCGTCATATCTCTACTCGTTTGATTCGTGGTTGGACGCACCTTGAAAGGCAGAAAGGTGGTATCGGTTTACGTGGCCCGGGTGAAACCCAGCTGGAAACCGACCGTCGCTTATTGCGTGACAGAATCAAAGCCATCCTGCGACGCTTAGACAAAGTAGCGAAGCAGCGTGAACAAGGGCGCCGCGCCCGAAATCGAGCTGAAATCCCAACGGTTTCACTTGTGGGTTACACCAACGCGGGTAAGTCGACACTCTTCAACCGTATTACAGAAGCTGGCGTGTACGCGGCTGATCAATTATTTGCTACTTTGGACCCGACTTTACGTAAGATAGAGTTAGCAGATGTTGGTCCTGCCATCTTGGCAGACACGGTTGGTTTTATTCGACATTTGCCACACGACTTGGTTGCGGCCTTCAAGGCAACCTTGCAGGAAACGCAAGAAGCTGACATTTTGTTACATGTTGTTGATGCCAGTGATGAGCGTTTTCGTGAGAATATTCAAGCTGTTCATGAAGTACTAGAAGAGATCGACGCGCATGAAGTGCCGACTCTGGTTGTCATGAACAAAATCGACAATCTAGATTCGCAGAAACCACGTATAGAACGAGACGAGGAAGGCGTACCTCGCGCAGTTTGGGTTTCAGCAATGGATGGGTTGGGCATTGATGTCCTGTTTGAGGCGCTGACGGAACGTCTGGCGTCACAAATGGTCGAGCATCAGTTGCGAATTCCTCCACAGTATCAAGGACGATTCCGTAGTACCTTCTTCCAAATGAAGTGTATTCAACGTGAGGAATATGACCAGGATGGTAACTTGTTGATCGATATTCGAATGCAGCAAGTAGATTGGTCTAGACTTGAAAAAAGAGAAGGGGCAGTTTTGACTGGCTTTATAGTCACTTAAAGGACTGCTACAGTATAACGTCATATCAAATGATGGAGCTTTCTAATGGCGTGGAATGAGCCTGGAAATAACAACGGCAACAATGGCCGCGATAATGACCCTTGGGGTAATAATAATCGTGGTGGCCAGCGTCCTGGTGGCCGAGATCAAGGTCCGCCAGATTTAGATGAAGTGTTCAACAAACTGAGTCAAAAGCTGGGCGGCAAGTTTGGTAAAAAAGGCGGCGGTGGTTCTCCAATCGGCGGCGGTGGTGGTAGTGCAATTGGCTTTGGCGTGATTGCTCTGATTGCTGTTGCAGTTTGGTTCTTCGCTGGTTTTTACACCATCGGTGAAGCAGAGCGTGGTGTTGTACTGCGTTTAGGTAAATACGATCGTATCGTAGACCCAGGTCTTAACTGGCGTCCTCGCTTTATTGATGAGTACGAAGCGGTAAACGTACAAGCGATTCGTTCACTACGTGCATCTGGTCTAATGCTGACTAAAGATGAAAACGTTGTAACAGTTGCGATGGATGTTCAGTACCGAGTGACTGACCCATACAAATACTTGTACCGTGTAACCAATGCAGACGACAGCTTGCGTCAAGCAACGGATTCTGCACTACGTGCAGTAATTGGTGACTCATTGATGGATAGCATTCTAACCAGTGGTCGTCAGCAAATTCGTCAAACTACGCAAGAAACACTGAACCAAATCATTGATAGCTATGATATGGGTCTGGTACTTGTTGATGTGAACTTCCAGTCTGCTCGTCCACCAGAGCAAGTGAAAGATGCGTTTGATGATGCAATCGCAGCACGTGAGGATGAAGAGCGTTTCATTCGTGAAGCTGAAGCATACAAGAACGAAATCTTGCCTAAGGCAACGGGTCGTGCAGAGCGTTTGAAGAAAGAAGCACAAGGTTACAATGAGCGTGTCACTAACGAGGCTCTTGGTCAGGTAGCACAGTTCGAAAAACTACTACCAGAATACCAAGCAGCGCCTGGTGTAACGCGTGATCGTCTGTACATTGACGCAATGGAAGAGGTGTACTCAAGCACTTCGAAAGTGTTGATTGACTCGGAATCAAGCGGCAATCTTCTTTACCTTCCAATTGATAAGTTGGC
The DNA here is from genome assembly GCF_023650755.1 of Vibrio sp. SCSIO 43097. NCBI lineage: Bacteria > Pseudomonadati > Pseudomonadota > Gammaproteobacteria > Vibrionales > Vibrionaceae > Vibrio > Vibrio sp. SCSIO 43097. The sequence goes on from NZ_CP071840.1 coordinate 312,814, forward strand.
GGGACAAGAGGGCAAAGCAGATACCAAACGTAAATCGAAGTCATCTTCAACCTATGATCAAATTCAACTTGAGTCTGATCGTACACAAGAAGACACTTCGAACTCGCAGTCTCGTTCAACAGGTTCACGTCAAGGGAGATACTAAGAATGCGTAAGTTAATGATCCCTGTACTGGTAATCGCACTGGCATTAATGTTGATGTCTTTGTTTGTGATTCCTGAAGGTGAGCGCGGTATCGTGGTTCGATTTGGTCGTGTCTTGAAAGACAACAACGACATCACTCGAATTTACGAGCCTGGTCTGCATTTCAAGATGCCTTTGTTTGACCGTGTGAAACAACTTGATGCACGTATCCAAACAATGGATGGCCGTGCAGACCGTTTCGTAACGTCTGAGAAAAAAGACGTTATCATTGATACCTACGTGAAGTGGCGTATTGAAGATTTTGGTCGCTACTACCTCGCGACTGGCGGTGGTAACTCGCTAACGGCAGAGGCACTACTTGAGCGTAAAGTGACGGACGTGCTTCGTTCTGAAATCGGTGCTCGTGAAATCAAACAGATCGTATCTGGTCCACGTAACGATGATGTGCTACCAGAAGACGCAAGTGCCGATGTTGTCGCAACTGAAGCGGCTCGTGAGGCGCTTGAGATTGATGGTGAACGCGACCTAATCATGTCTGAAGTATTGAAAGACACGCGTGAAAGCGCAATGAAAGACTTGGGTGTTCGTGTCGTTGATTTCCGAATGAAGAAAATCAACCTGCCTGATGAAATCAGTGAGTCTATCTACCGTCGTATGCGTGCGGAGCGTGAGTCCGTTGCTCGTAAGCACCGTTCTCAAGGTCGTGAAAAAGCGGAAGTTATTCGTGCTCAAGCAGAACTAGAAGTAGCAACTATTCTAGCTGAAGCTGATAAAACTGCGCGTGTGACACGAGGTGAGGCGGATGCTGAAGCTGCGAAGATTTATGCTGAAGCGTACAACAAAGACCCTGAGTTCTTTAGCTTCCTACGCTCGCTACGTGCGTATGAGAAGTCCTTCAGCTCTAAGAGCGATATTCTGGTGCTTGATCCGAAGAGTGAGTTCTTCCAATACATGAACCAGTCGAAGGGCAGCATGGAGAAATAATCTCCGCTTCTCATTGAAATAAAAGGCTCCTTAGGGAGCCTTTTTTGTATCTGATGCTAAGTGCTAGCTCATCATGATGGCGATTACGGCTCCAGCAACTACTAGGCAACCACCGATGCGTCGTAGCTGATTGTTGGGTTGTTCACTTAATTGAGCCACCATATTCCGCCAACCGTTAGGAGCAATCAGTGGCCCAATGCCTTCCACGATCAAGACGAGCCCAATCGCCAACCATATGGATTCAGACATAGCGCTTTCCAGTCGAATAGAGAAAGCTAAATACTATCAGTGATATGCTGATTTCAAAATGAACAAAGCGGCAAGATGACATTCTGGTAGCAACTCTGTGAACAAAAAATGACTGCAAGAAGCGTGATTCGGTGCTAGAATCCATTTTTAACTAGCAATCAGACTTGGAAAGATGGGAAATAACGTAGTCGTTCTAGGCACCCAATGGGGTGACGAAGGTAAAGGTAAAATCGTAGACCTTTTAACTGAAGATGCAAAATACGTGGTACGCTACCAAGGCGGTCACAACGCAGGTCACACTCTCGTAATTGACGGTGAAAAAACCGTTCTTCACTTAATTCCATCAGGTATCCTTCGCGATAACGTAAAATGTGTTATCGGTAACGGTGTTGTACTATCACCTGAAGCTCTACTTAAAGAAATGAAGCCTCTTGAAGAGCGCGGTATTCCAGTACGCGAGCGTCTTTTCATTTCTGAAGCATGTCCGCTAATTCTTCCTTACCACGTTGCAATGGACCAAGCTCGCGAAATCGCTCGCGGTAAAAAAGCTATCGGTACTACTGGTCGTGGTATCGGTCCAGCATACGAAGATAAAGTTGCTCGTCGCGGTCTACGCGTTGGCGACCTATTCGATATGGCGACTTTCGCAGAGAAGCTAAAAGAAGTCATGGAGTTCCATAACTTCCAACTAGTTAACTTCTACAAAGCGGAGCCAGTAAGCTACGAAGAAGTACTTGAGCAAGCTAAAGGCTACGCTGAACTACTAACGTCAATGGTTATCGACGTAACTGACGAACTAGACGCAGCACGTAAGCGCGGCGACAAGATCATGTTCGAAGGTGCACAAGGTACACTACTTGATATCGACCACGGTACTTACCCGTACGTAACGTCTTCTAACACGACTGCTGGTGGTGTTGCTGCAGGTTCTGGTTTTGGTCCTCGTCACATCGGTTACATCTTGGGTATCGCAAAAGCGTACTGTACTCGCGTTGGTGCTGGTCCATTCCCGACTGAACTATACGACGGTTTAGATAAGCAAGATCCAATTGGTAAGCACTTAGGTGAAGTTGGCCACGAGTTCGGTGCGACAACTGGTCGTCTACGTCGTACAGGTTGGTTCGATGCTGTTGCTATGCGTCGTGCAATCCAAATCAACTCTGTATCTGGTTTCTGTCTAACTAAACTAGACGTACTAGATGGTCTAGAAGAGCTAAAAATCTGTACTGGTTACAAGATGGAAGATGGCTCTGTGCTAGAAGTTTCTCCGATGGCTGCTGAAGCATTCGAAAAAGCAACGCCAATCTACGAAACAATGCCTGGTTGGTCTGAGAACACATTTGGTGCTAAGTCACTAGATGCTCTACCACAAGCCGCTCTTGACTACATCAAGCGTATTGAAGAGCTAACTGGCGTTCCAGTAGACATCATCTCTACAGGTCCTGACCGTAACGAAACTATCATCAAAGTTCACCCATTCGAAGCTTAATTGATAGCCGTTAAAGATTGCAAAAGCCGACCTTCTGGTCGGCTTTTTTGTATCTGAACAAAAACAGCGTGACTCTCATATGGCAAGCTTTTGCCGCTGAGCCTAAATCAGAGGCAAAAATTGTCTAAAGCTTAGCTGTTTTTTGCCGATAAGGTTATCAAGCAGAGGAGATCCTTCACCGATCTTTGGTTTCTTAGATACCTTAAGGGTACGTTTATGAAGTTACGAACAGTGGCTGCTTCACTGTTGTTGACCTTGGTTGCTACCACAGTGAAAGCCAATGTTGCTGATGTGGGGGCACCAGTTCCGATCTATACCGAAGCAGAGCTGATAAAGCTTATTGAGCAAAATAAGCACTTACAACGTGTGCGCGCTGATAACTGCCAGCTGGTGGAGGATATCGTAGCTCGTGCGACTCGAATTAACTTACCCGCTTATGAATTTCTGTACGGAGATATGTTGGCTTGGGGGGTGTGTGTCGAGCAAGATGTCGAACTGGGTCTTTACTACATCGAAAATGCAGCGCATCAGGGGTTACCAGCTGCACTAGAGCAGATTGGCCGATACTATTCGCGTGGCACTTTAGTACAGCAAGATAAAGAACGTGCAATTCCATATTTGCGAGAAGCTGCGTCAATGGGAAACCTAAACGCGCGTATTCATCTGGCCGAGTTGCTTTTACGTGATTATGGCAGTCCACTCGATTACGAAGATGCGTATCGTTGGCTATATAACTCTGTCACAGCAGATAAGCGGCAGCATAAGCGCATAACTGTATTGAGAAACGGCCTTGAACAGCGCATGCCACAAAACGTTATTGCTCGAGCTAAACGGCGAGACACCTTTTGGTAACGCTTCAATATTGCAAACAACTTCATACAACAAAGCCCACGTCACGTGGGCTTTGTTGTTTTCCCGATAGTTGGTAGCGCTTAAACCACTTTGTGTGGACCGAAGCATTCGTAATGGAATTGCTCTTCTGGTACGCCAAGTTCTAATAGCTGTTTCGCTACGTGCTGCATAAATCCTACAGGACCACAGAAGTATACCTGCACGTTATCTTGCTTTAATGCAGCTTCAATTTCATACAGATTGACAAAGCCCGTGAAGTGGAAGTCTTCGCCTAGCTTGTCTTCTGCCGTTGGTTGGTTATACCAAACGAACGCGTTCATATTTTCTTTTTCTGCAACGAGTTGGTTTACGTGTTGCTTGAAAGCATGCTGTTGGCCATTTTCTGTTGCATGAACCCAAGTTACAGGTGCTTGATGTGCTGAGAGACTTTCTAGCATTGACAGCGTTGGAGTAAGTCCCACACCAGCAGAAATTAGAACAACGGGTGTTTGTGGTTCGGCATCCATAAAGAAATCACCGGCAGGGGCCGCAAGCTGCACTTTTTCGCCAATGTTCAGGCTATCGTGCAGGTAGTTCGACACTTTTCCGCCTTCTTCACGTTTTACTGAGATACGGTAGGTGTTCTCTTGGACCGCAGAAGACAGGCTATATTGGCGAATTTCTTGGTTTTCTAACTGGTCACTGTTGATGTAGATGCCAAGGTATTGTCCCGGTTTATACGGCGCCACTTTTTGGCCATCGGTTGGCTTGAACACAAAGCTGCAAATGTGTTCGCTCTCAATCTTTTTATCGACTAATTCAAATTCGCGTAGACCGCGCCAGCCGCCTTCCAAAGCTTCATTTTGTTGGTAAATTTGTTCTTCGCGCTGAATAAATACATTCGCAAGTACGCCGTAAGCCTCAGCCCAAGCATCCAACACTTCTTGACCTGGATTAAAAAGCTCATCGATTGTCGCAAGTAAATGCTTACCAACGATTTGGTACTGATCTTCTGTGATCAAAAAGCTCGTGTGCTTATGCGCAATTTTCTCTACTGCGCCAAGCAGAGCTGGCAAATTTTCAATATTGGCAGCATAGGCACAGATAGCGTTGAATAATGCTTCACGCTGATCGCCGTTACGCTGGTTACTCATGTTAAAAATATCTTTCAACTCAGGGTTATGAGTAAACATACGCTCGTAAAAGTGCGCGGTCAGTTTTGGTCCTGTTTCGGCGATGAGTGGTGCGGTCGCTTTGACGATCTCGATAGTTTGATTGCTGAGCATAAGGGCTTCCTACTTTAAGTTGTATTTATAATGCATGTTTAAAGTTGTATCTCAAATGTATCTTTCGATCAAGAAAAGATTTACACTTTTATCGATAGCTCAAGTTTGGGGTTTTAGCATCACCAGCGGGTTATTGAGTCGCACTTTGGGAGAGAATATGCAGTTAACTAGTTTCACTGATTATGCGTTGAGAACCTTAATTTTCTTGGCTTCGTTGCCGGAAGATGAGTTAACCAGCATTACCGAAGTGACGGATTTATTTGGTGTGTCGCGCAACCATATGGTTAAAGTTATCAATCGGTTAGGGCAGTTGGGTTATGTCCATACCGTGCGCGGAAAAAACGGTGGTATCCGGCTGATGAAGCCAGCGTCTGAAATCACAGTCGGTGGTGTTGTGCGCGATTTAGAGCCGTTAGATTTAGTCAACTGTGGTGTGGATTTTTGCCATATTACCCCTGCTTGCCGCCTCAAAGATAAATTGGCGAAAGCAAAAAGTGCCTTTCTGGCGGAGTTGGATGACTGCACGATTGAATCCTTGCTCAGTGACAATTCTGAACTTTTGATCTTGCTGGCTCGTCCTTAACTCATTTGCATGCCTAGAGTCGATCTCGATCATTCTTTTTTCAAAGCAATTCTGTAGCTTATCGAGAGACTCAGATATACTAGCCATATACCTTCCTTGCTAGATAGGCGTGCCTATGTCAGACAATATTCCAAACGATCCTTTTGCAGAGCGTGAATCCAAAAATTACGAAAATCCAATTCCAAGCCGAGAGTTTATCATCGAGTTTCTAGAGCAAGCGGGCGTTCCAATGAATCGTAACGACTTGTTTGAGGCACTAAAGCTTGAGGGCGAAGAGCAATACGAAGGGTTGCGTCGTCGGCTACGTGCGATGGAGCGAGATGGCCAACTGGTGTTTACCCGCCGTCAGTGCTATGCATTGCCTGAAAAACTTGAAATGGTGAAAGGTTACGTGATTGGTCATCGTGATGGCCATGGTTGGGTACGTCCAGAAGGCAGCGTCGGCAAGGATGATGATATTCTGTTACCGCACCATCAGATGAAGAACATCATCCACGGTGATTTTGTCTTAGTGCAACCGACAGACAACAGCAAGCGCGGCCGCCGTGAAGGACGTTTGGTGCGTGTGCTAGAGGAGCGCAATGATCAAATCGTTGGTCGTTTCTTCCTTGAATATGGATACTCCTATGTTGTCCCAGATGACTCGCGTATCAGCCAAGATATCCTGATCCCAAATGAGCACAAAGCGGGTGCACGCATGGGTAACGTAGTCGTAATTGAAATTACTGATCGTGGCTCACGCTCACGCGGCATGATGGGTAAAGTGGTTGAAGTCCTTGGTGAAAACATGGCACCAGGTATGGAAACACAAATTGCGATTCGTACACACCAAATCCCTCACGAATGGCCAGAAGCCGTCGATAAACAAATCGAAAACTTAGGCGAAGAAGTACCAGAAGAAGCGAAAGTTGGTCGTGTGGATCTACGTGATTTGCCACTAGTGACCATTGACGGCGAAGACGCACGAGACTTTGATGATGCCGTTTACTGTGAAAAGAACAAAGAAGGTGGTTGGCGTTTATGGGTAGCGATTGCTGACGTCAGTTACTACGTTCGTCCTGACTCTGCGTTGGACAAAGAAGCGATCAATCGTGGTAACTCAGTATATTTCCCTTCGCAAGTTGTGCCAATGTTGCCAGAAGTACTGTCGAACGGTCTATGTTCGCTTAACCCGCAAGTAGATCGCTTGTGTATGGTGTGCGAAATGACCATTTCCGATACAGGTAAGCTGTCTGGTTACAAGCATTACGAGGCGGTGATGAACTCGCACGCTCGTCTCACATATAGCAAAGTGAGCGCGATTCTAGAAGGGGATGAAGAACTACGTGAGCGCTACCAGCCGCTTGTTTCTCATCTAGAAGAGTTGCACAAGATGTACAAAGTGCTGAAAGAAGCACGAGATCAACGCGGTGCAATCGAATTTGAAACCGTTGAAACCAAATTTATTTTCAATGCGGAACGTAAAATCGAAAGCATTGAGCCAGTAATTCGTAATGACGCGCATAAGATCATCGAAGAATGTATGATTTTAGCCAACATTGCTTCGGCATCGCTGGTAGAAAAAACGAAAGAGCCCGCGCTTTATCGTATCCACGAATCTCCAGGTGAATTACGTCTGCAAGGTTTCCGTGACTTCTTAAGTGAACTTGGTCTTGAGCTAAAAGGTGGTTTAGAGCCTTCACCAACGGACTATGCTGATCTCGCACGTCAAATCTCCGGGCGTCAAGATCAAGAGTTGATTCAGACCATGCTGCTACGCTCAATGAAGCAAGCGGTATACAACGCAGATAACGCGGGGCACTTTGGGTTGGCATTGAAACGCTATGCACACTTTACGTCGCCAATTCGTCGTTACCCTGACTTGTTACTTCACCGTGCAATCAAGTATCTGATTGCTAAAGAAGAAGGTCGTAATCAAGATCGCTGGACACCAACAGGTGGCTATCATTACTCGTTTGACGACATGGATTTTTACGGCGAACAATGTTCGATGACAGAGCGCCGTGCTGATGATGCAACACGTGATGTTGCGGATTGGCTGAAGTGTGAATATATGCAAGACCACGTCGGTGACGAACTAGACGGTGTTATTGCTAATGTCACTAGCTTTGGCTTCTTTGTACGTTTAACGGATTTGCACATCGATGGTTTGGTACATATTTCTACCCTTGCGAACGACTACTATCAATTTGACCCGATTGGTCAACGACTTATTGGTGAAAGTTTCGGTAACATCTACCGCTTAGGTGATGCAGTAAAAGTAAAAGTACTGGCTGTTAACCTCGATGATAAGCAAATTGACTTTGAATTGGTCGAAACAAGTCGTAAGCTACGCGGCGAAGGTAAGACTGCGAAGAAACGCGCAGCGGAAGCAAAACGCAAAGCGAAAGATAAAAAACGCGCTGCGACTCGCTCTTCATCGAAGGAAGGTGGCGCGGCTCGTGCAGTTCCTGCGATAGAGCCAACTAAACGCCCAGAAGAAACGGGCGCAACGAGTAAGCGTAATGGCCCAAAACGTGGTGACGCTGAAGGCAACGAGAAGCCTAAAGTGAAAAAAGCACGTAAAAAGAAGCCGCACAGTAAGCCGAAGAAAACCAAGCGCACTAAAAAAGAAGCGCAGTAGGTTGAAGCGCCAACTTAGTTCAAACTTGGTTGGCGCAGGCAATACGACCAGAACAACAGGTTAAACAATGAGTAACGAATTTATCTACGGCATTCACGCAGTGAAGGCGGTATTGGAGCGCGAACCAGAGCGTTTTATCGAGGCGTACGTTTTAAAAGGTCGTCAAGATGATCGCCTAATGCCAATCCTAAATGATCTTCAGGTTTGTGGTGTTTTTATTCAGCAGATGACACGTAAAACCTTGGATGACAAAGCGCGCGGTGCAAATCACCAAGGCATCATCGCTCGTGTGAAACCAGCGAAGCAGCTGAATGAGAACGATATAGATGACATCCTGGCGCAGCACGAATCACCACTGCTATTAGTGTTAGACGGAGTGACCGATCCACACAATCTTGGTGCGTGTTTACGTAACGCAGATGCGGCAGGTGCTGCGGCGATCATCGTACCGAAAGATCGTTCTGCACCGATGAACGCAACCGTAAGCAAAGTGGCTTGTGGTGCAGCTGAAGTCGTGCCATTGATCCGAGTGACTAACTTGGCTCGTACTATGCGTACATTGCAAGAGAAAGGCATCTGGTTTGTTGGTACTGCGGGCGAAGCAACGCACGACATCTACCAAGCAAAACTGACTGGACCCCTTGCTATCGTAATGGGGGCAGAAGGTGATGGTATGCGTCGTCTGACTCGTGAAACCTGCGACGATTTGATTAAGATCCCAATGGCTGGTAGCGTTTCAAGCTTGAACGTATCTGTGGCATCCGGCATCTGTTTGTTTGAGGCAGTTCGTCAGCGTATTGCTGCAAAGTAACGACGAAACAAACAGTTACTGTAGAATCAGACATAATGATAAAAACAAAGGATGGGGTGCCATCCTTTGTCGTTTTCACCTATTTATAAATAAAAATCCTCAGGGAAGTTATGACTCAACAAGACATTAAATTCATCGCCTTCGATCTAGATGGTACTTTGCTTGATAGCGTGCCAGATCTAGCTGTCGCGGCAGACCAAGCGGTACAGGCGCTTGGCTTTCCATCGGTTTCAGAAGAACAAGTTCGTGATTATGTGGGTAACGGCGCAGACGTGCTTATTGGTCGCTCATTAAGCCAAAGCCTGACCATCAACCCGGAGCTGAGTGAAGAGCTTCGTGCTAAAGCGCGTGTATTGTTTGATGATTACTACGAGCAAAGCGGTCACAAGCTAAGTCATCTTTACCCAACGGTAAAAGAGACACTAGCAGAGCTGCACAAAGCGGGCTTTGTTATGGCGTTGGTGACCAACAAACCTTCAAAGTTTGTGCCTGACGTTTTGGAAAAGCACGACATCGCAAAATACTTCGTTGATGTCCTTGGCGGTGATGCATTCCCAGAGAAAAAACCAAACCCAGTAGCATTGAACTGGCTAATGGAAAAGCACCAAATCCAACCAAGTGAAATGCTGATGGTTGGCGACTCGAAAAACGATATTCTCGCAGCAAAGAATGCAGGCTGTGCCTCATTTGGTCTGACATATGGTTACAACCACGGTGAACCTATTTCAGCATCAAATCCAGATTTCGTCGCTGACAGTTTGGCAGAATTATTGGACGTTGTAGCGGTTTCTGCATAACGGCTACAAAAGAGCTTCCAAAATACTCGTTAATGAGTACACTGAGTAAACCGTGCACCTATTACTGCACGGTTTTTTTCATTTAATTAGATTAAGAAGTCAAAGGAATCATTCTAATGAGCAAACCCATTGTATTGAGTGGTGTTCAACCTTCAGGTGAACTAAGTATCGGTAACTACTTGGGTGCTCTACGTCAATGGCAGCAGATGCAAGACGATTATGATTGCCAATATTGTGTGGTAGACCTTCACGCGATTACGGTTCGTCAGGACCCTAAAGCGCTGCATGAAGCAACTCTAGACGCACTGGCAATTTGTCTGGCAGTTGGTGTTGACCCGAAGAAGAGCACGCTATTTGTTCAGTCACATGTACCAGAGCATGCTCAATTAGGTTGGCTTCTTAACTGCTACACTCAAATGGGTGAGCTGAGCCGTATGACTCAGTTTAAAGACAAATCGGCACGTTACGCGAATGACGTAAACGTCGGTCTATTTGACTACCCGGTGTTGATGGCGGCTGACATTTTGCTTTACGGTGCACACCAAGTACCTGTAGGCAGTGACCAGAAGCAACATCTAGAATTAGCGCGCGATATCGCAACGCGTTTCAACAATATTTACTCGCCAGAGCAGCCAATCTTCCAAGTTCCAGAGCCTTACATTCCGACAGTAAATGCGCGTGTAATGAGCCTTCAAGATGCAACGAAGAAGATGTCTAAATCTGATGACAACCGTAAGAACGTTATCACGCTGCTGGAAGAGCCTAAGTCGATCCTTAAGAAGATCAACAAAGCGCAAACCGATACCGAAACGCCACCAAGTATCCGTCATGATATCGAGAACAAGGCGGGCATTGCTAACCTAATGGGTCTGTACTCCGCGGCGACAGGCATGAGCTTCGAAGAGATTGAAGCGAAGTACCAAGGCGTAGAAATGTATGGCCCATTTAAGAAAGATGTTGGTGAGGCAGTTGTAGCAATGCTTGAGCCAATTCAAGCAGAATATCACCGTATTCGCGCTGATCGTGCTTACATGGACGAGGTAATGCAGCAAGGCGCTGAGAAAGCCTCGGCACGAGCGGCTGAAACGCTTAAGAAAGCATACGAAGCAGTAGGTTTTGTAGCTCGCCCATAGTTGCTAAGAACGAATACGAAAAAGCTCCACTTTGGTGGGGCTTTTTTTATGCCTGTATTACTGAAATGGTGTGTCTTTCATACAGCGTTCCATGTCGTAATATTCAACACGTCCTCGAGCCCCTAGAAAGGCAGACTTCACAACCATGCCTCTATCAATGAAGTAACTAAGCTGTACGCATGATATATCGTAGCTGAGTTCTTTAATTCTCGCTGGAATCCAGTAGGTTCCTGGCGTTCTTAGACGCTGAGTAAAGGTAATAACACCCTCGTCACTGACTTCTAGCTCTTCAATACCATCCAGTTCATTTTTGGCTGATTCGATGATGTCTTGATTCGCCGTAGGTTGAAGTGGCTCACTGGCGGTCAACTGACACCCCGCTATCAAGCCAAGTAGGGAGAGAGCTAGCACACTGCGTTGAATTTTTTTCATTTGTCGTTCCTGGGTTTACAGCTAATGAGATCTTATTGTCTCGCGCAGGTGTTATATCTTTTGTGTATGTTTTTAGCTAGTGAGTAATGAAAAGTTATTGAATAAATCATGAAAACTTTGAAGTATGAGGGGCCTGTATAAGAGAGAGCGAAGCGAGTAATAGATTCTTGGGCTTGAACAGTGATGCAAGTGAAAATTAAAGCATTCTAAATTAGTGACTAATTATATTTTTTATTTGTAATAGGAACGGTTGGGTTAATAAGCCACTCAACAAGTGATGTATTTTCTACTCCTTAACATGAAGTGAAAAAGTAAACTGAGTAATCAATCTAAATTCTGACTTGTTTATCAATAGCGCTCTGTATTTATTACAAAAAATGTTTGAATGGGATGCTCTGGCATATTTTCTTATATTCACATGTGATTCATTTCACGGCTTTAATTACTCATTCTTATTTATTTCATAAATAAACCTGATAGTAGACGCAAATGGCAGGCTCTAATCAGAGCTAAGTTTGCATTTACATAAATATCAGGTACGACAATGGACACGTTAATCAAACCCTCAATACTCGCATTAACCATCGCCAGTGCACTTAGTGCAAACGCGAACGCAGAGATTATTATTTCCCAATACGTAGAAGGCGGCGCTTATAATAAAGCGGTAGAGATCGCTAATACGGGTGATACTGCGGTGACACTCACTGGCTACGAGTTGGCGAAATCATCAAACGGTGGTGGTACTTGGGGTAGCACATTCGACCTTAGCCAAGTGACGCTACAAGCTAACCAAGTGTATGTACTGGCGCATGGTGACGCGAGCGATACCATCAAAGCTGTCTCGGATATCACAGATAAAAGCGTTGCGAACTTTAACGGTGACGACCCGATCGCACTGCTTAAAGATGGTGAAGTGCACGACATCATCGGTGTGATGGGTGACGTAGATTTTGGTAAAGACACCACATTAGTTCGTAACAGTGATGCACTAACCCCTTCTGCTACTTATGATGCATCTCAGTGGACGGCATTTGAGAAAGACAACATTGACGGCCTTGGTGAGCTAAATGCGACTGAGCCACCAGCACCATTCGCTTGTGAAGTCGACGGTCAGCAACCTAACTTCACTACCATCCAAGATATTCAAGGTGAAGGCGATACGTCTCCATTCATTGATGGTTACCCATACATTACTGACGAAGATCATTTCGTAACTGGTGTCGTGACTGCTGTTACCACTGGCCTAACCAAAGGTTTCTACCTACAAGCATTAGAAAGCGACAACAACGACAAGACCTCAGAAGGTTTGTTCATTCATACTGACGCGGCAGACATGGCGCTGAAAGCTGGTGACGTTGTTTGTGTGAAAGGTAAAGTTCAAGAGTACTACAGCAATACTCAGCTAGCTTCTGATGCTAACAGCTATGTGAAAACAGGCACATCGGATATTCCTCGAGTTACCGATCTTGTTATCAAAGAAGGTGAAACACTACGTGATGCGCTAGAGCGTCATGAAGGCATGCAAGTTGAACTAACTTCGGCAAGTGACTTGTTTGTAACTCGCAACTTCTCTTACGACTACGATTCACGTCGTAACAACATGATGTTGTCTCATGAAGCGCCATTGTTTAAGCCGACTCAATTGCACGCAGCAGAGAGCGATGCAGCCTTTGAGCTAGCAAAAGACAACGCAGCGAACCGCGTATACCTAGAATCTGATGGCAAAGCACCAAACGGCCAAATCCCTTACTACCCAGATTTTGCAAAAGATGCAGACCAAGATGGCTCTTCTGAGCAGCACATTCGCCTTGGTTCGCGAGTAGAGGGTCTGCAGGGCGTCGTGGCTTACAGCTACAACGAATACCGCCTGATTGCGACCAATGAAGTTGATAACACCAACTTCGTGACTTCAGGTGAAGGCTTCGACGTGGCTCGTAAAGATGCCCCAGCGATTGCGGACTCAGATTTGCGTATTGCAAGCTTCAACGTACTGAACTACTTCAACTCCGTGGCTGACAGTGGTCATGAAAACCCAACCGGACAAAACCGTGGTGCGACTAATCTAGACGAATTCCTGATCCAGCAAGCGAAAATCGTTGCGGCGATGAACAAGATGGACGCAGACGTTATTGGTTTGATGGAAGTGGAAAACAACGGCTTTGGTGATGGCAGTGCTATCCAAAACTTAGTTGATGCCCTAAATGCTGAGATTGATGACGCTGAAGATCATTACACGTATGTCGAAATCGAAGAGCAAGACAAATACCAAGACGAATACTTTGGCAGTGATGCGATCATGGTGGCGATTTTATATCGTGCTAACGCAGTAACGCCAAAAGACGCTGCAAAAGTGATCATCACGCCAGAGCAGCACATTGCAGAAAACACAATTACTCGTAAAGAGGGCACAGAAAGTAACCCTGCTTACGATAAGTACCAACGCCACAGTCTACTTCAGACCTTTACGGTGAAAGAGACGGGTGAAGATTTGTCTATTGTCGTAAACCACTTTAAGTCGAAAGGCTCTGAGTGTATTGAAGAGTGGATTGCTGGTGTAGAAGATTCTGAGCCAGAGGATCTGCAAGGCAACTGTAACAACTTCCGCGTTTCTGCTGCGCACGCAGTGGGTGAAGCGTTGAAAGAGGTGAAAGGCGATGTATTGCTCATGGGCGACCTCAATGCTTATGGCATGGAAGACCCACTTCTGACACTGACTGATTACTCGAAAGAGAAATACGGCCGTGACATTTATACTGCTGCTTACACAACCATTGGTGATGGTGAACTTCAAGTAGAGAAGACCAAAATTGAAAAAGGTTACGGTCTGCACAACTTAAACACGTTGCTGCACGGCACTGATACGTTTTCTTACACCTATTCGGGCGAGCTGGGTAATTTGGACCACGCATTGGCAAGCAGTAGCCTAGCGCAAAAAGTGGTAGCAATTGAAGATTGGCACATCAACTCACTAGAGAGTAACTTGTTCGAATACAGCAGCAAGTACACAGGTGATATGCCGAAGTACAAAGATGCGTTCTCTGCCTCTGACCACGATCCAGTGATCATCGCGATTGATTTACCAGATGATGACATCGATTTACCGAAAGCAGGTGACAACTTAGCCGTCGATGTCCGTTTACCACCAACGGCGGTTGTAGGTGATATTGTTACGGTGAACTTAACGCCATCCACACAAGCGGCTGCGGCAAGCAGCGATACGAAAGCTTACTCGGCTAGCCAAACCTTAGTTCAAGCTGATATTGATGCGCGTAGCGTGAATATTGAGTTTGAACAAACGCCAGAGCAAGGTAATTATCAGTTAGAAGAGAAAGTGACTGACTCGACAGGTAATATCGTGAAGTTTAGCTCTGTTCGTGATGTTTCAATGACGCAAACTGAAACTGGAACAGAAGGGTCGAAGGATTCAGATGGTGGTTCGTTTGGTTTTGGCGCGCTATTTGCGCTGCTAGGTCTCGGCTTATTCCGTCGTCGCCGCTAAGCGAATTTACTTTCTGACAAACAGTTCCTAAATAGCTGTAAAGACCAAAGGCCAGCCTATGCTGGCCTTTTTATTCAGCAAAAACTTGCCTTTCTTGCTTGGTATAGCAAAATACCGCCCTTGATTGTCACGAACGTGGCGATTCACTACGTAAGCATTGCCAAAACGGATTGGAGCAACCGACCCTTTATGTTGTTGATCATCGATAACTACGACTCTTTTACCTACAACCTTTACCAATACTTCTGCGAGCTTGGTGCAGACGTAAAGGTGGTGCGTAACGATGAAATCGATATCCAAGGCATTGAGGCGCTCAACCCAACTCATTTGGTGATCTCGCCAGGGCCATGTACGCCGAACGAAGCAGGTATTTCACTGAAAGCGATAGAACACTTCGCTGGTAAGCTTCCAATATTGGGTGTTTGTCTTGGCCATCAAGCGATAGCGCAAGTGTTTGGGGGCGAAGTGGTACGTGCACGACAAGTGATGCACGGTAAGACCTCACCAATTCGTCACAACGGTCGTAGTGTGTTTAAAAATCTGAATAACCCACTCACGGTAACCCGTTATCACTCTCTTGTGGTGAAAAACGGTACTTTACCCGACGTGTTTGAACTGACTGCATGGACAGAACTGCCTGACGGAAGCATGGATGAAATAATGGGTTACCAACATAAAACCTTGCCAATTGATGCGGTGCAGTTCCACCCAGAATCAATCAAAACTGAGCAAGGTCACGAGTTGCTTGCGAACTTTTTAGCACGCAAAGCGATCTGATCGCGATCACTTTTCTTAACAAATCATTCATCTTTTTGCTGAGGTGAGCGGATTGCAAAACTATGCGATTCTCTCGAGTCTCTTTGTCTATTCATGTCTTTTTAAACCTTCTATCCCCTGTATTACATAACATTTATAAAAAATCCCTTCTCTATTTTACTTTCTTGATGCATAAATAGTCATAAGCAGTGATTAATGGAAGTTACTTTCGAGAACGAAAAGAATAAATCACTATTGAAATGGTTAATTAAATGTAAATACAATGCCGCAATAGCTTAAATGCAAAACATTATTTGCTGGCAAAGAGAGCCGGTTAAATTCGCTTATCTGCTACGCATGCGGTATCAAGAAGGAATGTGCAATGACAACGGAAATTAAAGTAGAGCGCGGTTTATTCGATGAGGTAATGGTACCTTGCTATAACCCGATGGAAATGATCCCTGTTAAAGGTGAAGGTTCACGTGTTTGGGATCAGGAAGGTAATGAATACATCGACTTTGCTGGTGGTATTGCAGTGAGCTGTCTTGGCCATTGTCATCCAGTAATGGTAAACGCACTAACAGAGCAAGCTAACAAGCTTTGGCACTTAAGTAACGTTATGACGAACGAACCAGCCCTTCGTCTGGCGAAAAAGCTAACAGAAGTGAGTTTTGCTGAGCGAGTGTTCTTTGCTAACTCTGGCGCAGAAGCAAACGAAGCCGCTTTGAAGCTGGCACGTCGTTATGCAGCAGACGTTCATGGCACTGAGAAATCTGAAATCATTGCATTCAAACAAGGTTTCCACGGTCGTACATTCTTTACCGTAACGGTTGGTGGCCAAGCGGCATACTCTGACGGTTTCGGTCCTAAGCCAGGCGACGTGACACACCTTCCTTACAACGATATCGAAGCTTTACAAGCACACATGTCTGATCGTACTTGTGCGGTCATGATGGAGCCACTACAAGGTGAAGGCGGCATCGTGCCACCAACGCCTGAGTTCGCTCAAGCGGTTCGCGAGCTGTGTGACAAACACAACGCCTTACTGATCTTCGATGAAGTGCAAACTGGTAATGGCCGAACAGGTAACTTCTACGCTTACCAAGGTTTAGGTATCACGCCAGATATTCTAAGTACTGCGAAATCACTTGGTGGCGGTTTCCCGATCGGTGCAATGCTAACGACAGCAAAATTGGCAGAGCACATGAAAGTGGGCACTCACGGTTCTACATATGGCGGTAACCCACTAGCGTGTGCGGTTGCAGAAGCGGTTGTAAATGAAGTTACTAAGCCAGAGGTGTTGGCTGGCGTGCTAGAACGCGAAGCAATGTTCCGTGAAGGTCTAGAGAAGATCAATGCGAAGTACAACATCTTCTCAGAAGTGCGCGGTCAAGGCCTATTACTTGGCGCTGCACTAAATGAAGAATGGCAAGGCCGTGCGCGTGACGTGCTAGTTGCTGCAGGTAAACAAGGTCTCATGGTATTGGTTGCGGGTGCCAATGTCGTACGTTTCACACCATCACTCGTTATCACACAACAAGAAATTGAAGAAGGCTTGGCGAAACTGGATAAAGCGATTGCGACTTTAGTTTAAGCGCGATATCAGTTTAAACGTCAACGCAGACACCCCCGTCAAGGATCTCTGATGGGGGAATTGTTCCTACAATATAGTTAGGATCTTCTTGCATCTGGAGGGAGTATTGATGCTAGTAGTTCGCCCTATCGCGATGTCGGATTACGACGCACTGCACACTTGTGCGGTGGAGTCTGGTCACGGATTTACATCTCTACCGGTTAACGAAGAACTGTTAACCAATCGAATCAAACATTCAGAGTACAGCTTTGGTAAGCCAGATGTGGCAGAACCAGGCGATGAAGGCTACCTGATGGTTGGCTTTGACTCTGAAACGGGTGAGGTTGCGGGTACCACCGGAATCGAAGCATCTATCGGCTGGGATGTCCCATTTTACTCATATCACATTAGTAAAGTTGTGCACTCGTCGCCAAAGCTTGGCGTTAACAACGTCGTTAAACTGCTTACTTTTGGTAATAACTACACGGGTAACAGCGAAATTTGTACCTTGTTCTTGCGTGAGAAATTCCGCCAAGGTCTGAATGGTCGTCTAATGTCGAAGTGTCGTTTCCTAATGATGGCAGAGCACCCAGAGCGTTTCTCTGAAACGATCTTTGCGGAGATGCGTGGCGTTTCAGACGACGAGGGTAATTCACCATTCTGGCAATGGCTCCAAGAGCATTTCTTCTCTATCGATTTCACGCTTGCAGATTACCTAACAGGTATCGGCAAGAAAGGCTTTATCGCCGACTTGATGCCGAAACTGCCTATTTACATCAATCTGCTCAGCCCAGAAGCGCAAGCCGTGATTGGTCAAGTACATGACAACACGCGTCCAGCGCTGAAGCTGCTTGAGCGTGAAGGTTTTACCAACCGAGGCTACGTCGACATCTTCGACGGTGGTCCAACGGTTGAGTGTGATCTGCGTAATATTGAGTCGGTACGTCATTCATTCCGTGCGCAAGTCAAAATCTCTGAACATTCCAGCACACAAGACTTCTTGATGTGTAATTCATCTTTCGAGAACTTCCGTGCGACAGTCACTAAAGCGGCGTATGACGCAGAAACACAAAGCGTGATGATTGCACCAGACGTTGCGGATGCACTTTCGGTTGAAGAAGGGGATTTCGTTCGCCTTCTTCCGCAGTAACAGACGACAGAATTTAAGGATAGAAACAATGACACATTGGATTGCAGGTGAATGGGTACAAGGTCAGGGTGAAGCATTTACGTCTCTGTCGCCGTACAACCAAGAAGTGATCTGGCAAGGCAAAGGTGCAACGGCAGAGCAGGTGAACCAGGCGGTATCTGCAGCGCGTGAAGCGTTTATTGACTGGAAAAAGCGCCCATTTTCAGAGCGTGAGGCAATCGTGTTGGCTTTTGCGGAGAAAGTAAAAGAGAACAGCGAAAAAATCGCCGAAGTCATTGCCAAAGAAACTGGTAAGCCAATTTGGGAAACGCGCACTGAAGCTGCAGCCATGGCAGGTAAAATTGCCATTTCGATTCGCGCTTATCATGACCGCACTGGTGAGGCGAGCCGTGAAGCAGCAGGCAACCAAATCGTATTGCGCCACCGCCCATTGGGCGTGATGGCGGTGTTTGGTCCTTACAACTTCCCAGGCCACCTACCAAATGGTCACATTGTGCCTGCGCTACTGGCTGGTAACACGGTAGTCTTCAAACCGTCTGAGCAAACGCCATGGACGGGTGAATTGGCAATGAAGCTATGGGAAGAAGCCGGTCTACCGAAAGGCGTGATTAACCTTGTTCAAGGCGCGAAAGAAACTGGTATCGCGCTCGCTGACGCAAAAGGCATCGATGGCGTACTGTTTACGGGTAGCGCAAATACGGGGCATGTATTACACCGTCAATTTGCGGGTCAACCGGGCAAGATGCTCGCACTAGAAATGGGTGGTAATAACCCGATGGTGATCTCTGATAAATATGGTGATTTGGATGCCACGGTTTATACCATCATCCAGTCAGCGTTTATCAGTGCTGGGCAGCGTTGTACGTGTGCTCGTCGTTTGTATGTGCCATTGGGTGAAAAAGGCGATGCGCTTATCACCAAGCTCGTTGAAGCGACACGCAATATTCGCGTAGACCAACCATTTGCAGAACCTGCGCCATTTATGGGACCGCAAATTTCGGTCGCGGCAGCCAAGTTTATTCTTGATGCACAAGCTAATCTACAGTCTCTTGGCGGTGAAAGCTTGATTGAAGCGAAAGCAGGAGAGGCGGCGTTTGTTTCTCCTGGCATCATTGATGTAACGAACATTGCTGAGTTACCAGATGAAGAATACTTCGGCCCACTTCTGCAAGTGGTGCGTTACGAAGGGTTAGACAAAGCCGTGGCGCTAGCAAACGATACGCGCTTTGGCTTATCTGCTGGTTTGGTCTCAACCGACGACCAAGAATGGGAATACTTCGTTGACCACATTCGTGCAGGTATCGTGAACCGTAACCGCCAGCTCACTGGTGCAAGCGGTGATGCGCCATTTGGTGGTCCGGGGGCGTCGGGTAACTTGCGCCCAAGCGCTTACTACGCAGCAGATTACTGTGCGTACCCAATGGCATCAATGGAAGGTCAAGAGACTGTCTTGCCTGCAACATTGAGTCCAGGTGTAGCGCTATAAGTTTTAATAATAGAGTCGCAACTATGCATTGCGGCTCACCTTGCCGGCGCATCATTTAGGTATGGGTTGTAGTGATCGTTGGCAGAACACGAAAAGTGAGCAAAGACTCGGAAAAGCGTGTTGACTGACTGGCATTTACCGTCACAGGTTGATGGTTGCTCGTTCATTATTCTGGACAACTTTTGTTGTGAACGAGCAGCCAACTTCCGCTTACCTTTAAACTCTACATCTCGTAACAAGGAGTCGTTATGACGCCCGATGTGTTATTTGAATCGCTATGGCAAGATTACATTCAACGTCTTTGCCCTTCGGCTGCTAAAGTGCATCAGCTGCTTCAAGAAGATGAGCCTCTGATTAATGATCATATAGCTTTACGTACCTTCAATATCGCGCCTCTTGGTATTGAAACTCTAGCTAAGCCATTTGTAGCTATTGGTTACAAGGCGTGTGGTGATTACGTTTTCGAAAGCAAAAAGCTGGTTGCTAAGCACTATGAGCACCCAGATCCGAAGCAACCTAAAGTCTTTATTAGTGAGCTAAAAGTTGAAGAGTGCTCGTCTGAGCTACAAGAGATTGTGAAAAATTTGGTGGCACAAGTCGATGCTGACAAGCTGAATGATAGCGCATTCTTACATGGTGGACGCTTGTGGGATTTAAGCTTTGCTGATTACCAAACGTTGGCTAAAGAAAGTGAGTACGCATCTTGGCTTGCGGCGCATGGTTACGGAGCAAACCACTTCACGGTGAGCGTTAACCAGCTCAATGAATATGAAGAAGTGAAGCAGGTAAACGATCATCTGCGTACCGCTGGGTTTACCATTAATGAAAATGGTGGTGAAGTGAAGGGCACTCCTGAGGTGTTGCTAGAGCAGTCATCGACCATGGCAGATAAAGTAGCGGTTCGTTTTAGCGAAGGCACTGAAATTATCCCTGGCGGGTTTTATGAATTTGCTAAGCGCTATCCGATGGAAAATGGTGATTTGTACCCAGGTTTCGTGGCCGCTTCAGCTGACAAAATCTTTGAAAGTACGAATAGCTAAGTTTTAGGGTTAACCTGTTAAGCTTACTCATTAGTGTTCGCTGCACCCTATCTCATTTGGTCATGAGCAAATAAAAAGCCACCAATGTTTCCATTGGTGGCTTTTATAATTTTGTTCGTGTCACTCTAGTTTGAGATTAACGAGTACCGTAAACCACGATGGTTTTACCGTGAGCAGAGATTAGGTTCTGCTCTTCTAGCATCTTCAAAATACGACCTACTGTCTCACGAGAACAGCCAACAATTTGACCGATTTCTTGACGAGTGATCTTGATTTGCATGCCGTCTGGGTGAGTCATTGCGTCTGGTTGTTTTGCAAGGTTCAGAAGCGTCTGAGCGATACGACCAGTTACGTCTAGGAACGCCAGGTCACCCACTTTTTGGCTAGTTACTTGAAGACGACGAGCCATCTGCGCAGAAAGACGCATTAGGATGTCTGGGTTTACTTGGATAAGCTGACGGAACTTCTTGAAAGAAATTTCAGCAACTTCACAAGGAGATTTAGCACGAACCCAAGCTGTGCGCTCTTGGTCTTCCTCGAATAGACCAAGTTCACCAATAAAGTCTCCTTGGTTTAGGTAAGAAAGGATCATCTCCTTACCTTCTTCGTCTTTGATAAGAACCGCAACAGAACCTTTAACGATGTAGTACAAAGTTTCTGCCTTTTCGCCCGCGTGAATTAGCGTGCTCTTTGAAGGGTACTTATGAATATGACAGTGTGAAAGAAACCACTCTAATGTTGGGTCGGTTTGAGGTTTACCTAGAACCATAATATCTCACTTCCTCTGCAGGGTACGCTTGCGCTATCCATATTTTAGCTAAGCCTGAATTAGGCCTACTAGAATAAGAGCACTTTTTATATGCTGCAAGCTCTCTTGTGTTTCGGTAAGAAATAGTATCCTTTTTCGAAAACGATTTCTTGATTTTAATCGTGCCATGATTGAGATTTTGTAAGCAAAACTGTGCACATGATCACGGTATGAAAAGTAAACATCTTCGCAGGCAGGTTTTTAGCCAATTTTCCCTGTTTCGATGAGCTGTTGTAGGATAGGCCGAACTATGAGCTCCATTGCAAAGCTCATCTTACCGCCGGGTACGACAATCGTGTTGTGGCGTGACATGAATGAGCCATCAATCATGGCCAGCAGATATGGGAAGTCGACATTCTTGATACCGCGTAGGCGAATCACCACAAAACTCTCATCCAAACTAGGGATGCCTTTTGCATTAAGTGGGTTGGAAGTATCAACGGTCGGTACGCGCTGGAAGTTGATGTGAGTACGAGAAAACTGCGGAGTGATATAGTTGAGGTAATCGTCCATGGATCGCACGATTGAGTCCATTACCGCTTCACGCGAATGGCCGCGATCGCGAGTGTCGCGTACGAATTTTTGTATCCACTCTAAGTTCACAATCGGCACCATGCCAATTAAGAAATCCACATGTTGAGCAACATTAACATCGCCATCGACCACGCCACCATGTAACCCTTCATAAAACAGAACGTCGCTGTTTTCGGGTAAGTCTTGCCACGGTGTAAACGTGCCTGGCATTTGATTGTAGGGAACCGCTTCGTCAAACGTGTGCAGATAACGGCGCACGCTGCCAGTGCCGTCATGCCCGAACTTACGGAAAAACTCTTCTAATCCCGGGAAGTCATTAGCTTGTGGGCCAAAGTAGCTAATGTGTCGACCTTGCTCGCGGGCTTTGCGGATTTCGATGTCCATTTCTGGGCGAGTAAAGCGATGGAAGCTATCGCCTTCAACCCATGCGGGTTTAACGTTCATCATATTGAACATTTTACGGAAGGCTTCAGATGTAGTGGTCGTGCCGGCACCGGACGAACCAGTAACCGCAATAATTGGGTGTTTAGCTGACATGACAAACCTTGTCGAAAATTACTTACCTGTAATGTGCAGTAGAGTTACTACTGCACGGTCGATATCCCACTATAGCACGTAACAATACCTTGTCATCGAGTGGGATACGGTAAAATGTGAAGGGTCTAAAATTTTGTTTTATGCTGAATATCGACGGTTTCGTGTAGCTCAGAGAACACGATAACCGCTTCACCTTTTTCCAATTGAGCTTTAACTTGATCAATTTTGTCATGCAAAGAAACCTCGACGGTTCCGTAATCCGTTCCTTCGCGTAAGACGAATTCACGAATTAAGTTTTCCAATGTTTCCGGCGCAATGTCTTGCCATGGAATGATCATAAATACCTCTAACTTTTATGATGAGCGGCTAGTTTACTGCGTTCGTTGCTTGGATACAGCAGAAAGGTAATCTGCGGCGATACTTTCGTAATACGCGGGCAGCGCTTCCTCCAACCAAAACTTAGGTTTTAACGCTGTTCCTGTCAGGAAGCCAACATGGCCACCGTGCTCAAAGAGACGGTAATCAATATTATCTGGCAGAACAAACTTCGGTATCACATCATCGGTCATGAACGGATCGTCTTTGGCATGGATGATCAGTGTGGGTAGCGTGATTTGCTGTAGTTTACTTAAGCCAGAGCATTGGTCGTAATAATCTTGTGCGTCTTTAAAGCCATGCAATGGTGCGGTAATCAAATCATCGAATTCATACAGCCGTGTGACACGTTTTATTGAGTTGTAGGACAGCGCAAGCTCACCATGCAGTAGATGATGCTTTTGTAACGCGTTACGTTTCAGTGAAGAAAGCAGGTAACGGCGATACACTTTTGAAAAGCCTTGTTCAATACGGTTTGCACACGCCGCTAGGTCTAAAGGCGCTGAGATAATAGTCGCTGCATTCAAAATAGGGTGGTCTTTATATTGGGCTAAATAATTCGCCAACATGTTACCGCCAAGAGAAATACCAACCGCAACTTTGGGGTTATCAGGAAAACGTTGTTCAAGGTGCTCTAGGAAGTAACGAGCATCCGTCACTTCACCCGAGTGGTAAGCTCGTGCTTTTTTGTTTGGTTTACCGCTGCAGCCACGAAAATGCATCATCACCGACAGCCATCCAGATTGAGCAAATGCATTCATTAACCCATTGGCATAAGGGCTATAGAAGCACCCCTCTAACCCATGAAATAAAACAAAAATCGGCTTTTTTTGTGCAGGCTCTTGGGTTGGGTCCTCGCTCCACGCGAGATCGAGAAAGTCGCCATCGGATGTATCGAGGGTTTGCCAAATCGGCGTAAACAACGCTTTTTTGCGAATAAAACGCGGCAAAAGCGTTTGGAGATGCGGGTTTTTGATCCCGGCGGCTGCGAAAAATTGTGTCATACCTAACTGCTCTTATGCGGTCCTTCGGTGTCCGTTGAAGAACTTATTAATATAATCCTTTATAAAGATTATAGGTATTCTACAGATTTATGGGCGTTTTGGTGGTTGAATGTTTGGCACCGGAATAGCAAAGGCTTGCTGCAAATGCTCCCCACCGAGTTGACGACAGTATCTCAACGTCAGTGGGTCACCATCATTTTTGAGTAGTGCAAGTGAGTTAATGCAGTCCACCAAATCCGCTTGTTGCTGCTTTTCTAGTTGCAGCTCAAACTGCAAGGTCTCACGATACAAAGCGTCATTGACTTGAGACTTAAGGTGGCGACGAAGGTCGCGAAAGGAGTGAAGTAAAGTTTCGCTTCTACCTAGACAGTCTTGCACCAAGGGCCAGTCTTTTTCTTGGAAAATGAGTTGCTGCTCATCGAGCCATCTGAGCAGCAGGAGTAGGTTCACGTTACCGTGATAATTGTTCTGTAATGATAAACACGCCTCTTTCACTTCTCGCACACCATAAAATTGCAGACTAAACTGCCAAAGGTGTTCTAGGGTGAGTGTGTATTCAGCGTGTTGATTACTCATTGATTAAACTCTAGCTCCATCTGCTCCAATGTTTCTTGAGCAGACATCCATTCCATTTCAATTTCTTCGAGCTCAGCCTTACTAGAAGCTTGAAGTGCCAGCACTTGGTTAAGTTTAGCTTTATTTTCGGCCGCATACAGTGAGTTGTCCGCCAATTGTTCTTCAGCTTCGGCCAGTGCAGCACCTAACTTATCCATTTTATTTTCTAGTTGTGTCAGCGTTTTGCGAATTGGCGCTGTCTGTTTTCGAAACTCTGCATCGCGACGTTTTTGCTCTTTCTTCGCAGCTGCGCTGTTGGCCGTATCTTTGCTTGGCTGCGCAGCCTGCGCTTCTTTGCGTTCCGCTCTTTGTTGTTCGGTTAACCATTTATAATAGTCATTTAAATCACCGTCGAACGGAGCAACTTGTCTATCATGCACTAAATACAAGTCATCGGTCGTAGCGCGCAGTAAATAGCGGTCGTGCGAAACAATCACCATCGCACCTTCGAATGTTTGCAGTGCCATCGTCAATGCCTGACGCATGTCCAAGTCTAAGTGGTTGGTCGGTTCATCAAGTAGCAACAGGTTTGGCTTTTGCCACACAATTAAAGCCAATACCAAACGGGCTTTTTCGCCACCAGAAAACGGCGCAACTTTTTCTAGTGCTTTGTCACCTTGGAAGCCAAAGCTACCTAGGTAATCACGTAGCTGCTGTTCGGTTTGATCGGGTGCGATTTGCATCATGTGTTGCAGCGGCGTTTCTTCAGGATGAAGCGTTTCTAACTGGTGCTGAGCGAAGTAACCAATTTTCACGCCTTGTGAGTAAGTTAGGTCACCACCTTGCGCGTTAAGTTCACCAGAGAGCAGCTTGATTAAGGTCGATTTACCCGCACCATTACGGCCGAGTAGACCAATACGACTGCCAGGAACCAAGTTCAAGCGGATCTTCTCTAAGATGAGGTTGTCACCGTAACCTGCAGATACTTCATCCATCATCATGATTGGGTTTGGCAGCGCAGCTGGCTCACGGAATTGGAAGCTAAATGGGTTATCGAATTGAGCTGGCAGTACTTTTTCCATGCGCTCCAAAGCTTTGATACGGCTTTGGGCTTGGCGTGCTTTTGATGCTTTATAACGGAAGCGGTCGATGTAGCTTTGCATGTGCGACATCTGCTTCTGTTGCTTTTCAAACATCGCTTGTTGTAACACCATCTTTTGTGCGCGTTGGTTTTCGAATGACGAGTAGTTACCCGTGTATTCGTTCAGCTGCTGATTCTCGATGTGAATGATGCGACCAACAATTGGATCAAGGAAGTCTCGGTCGTGCGAGATCAGAATCAGCGTGCCAGGGTAGTTTTGTAGCCAACGCTCTAACCACATTACCGCGTCCAAATCCAAGTGGTTGGTTGGTTCGTCGAGTAGCAGTAGATCAGAACGACACAATAGCGCTTGAGCCAAGTTAAGACGCATACGCCAACCACCCGAGAATTGGGTCAAACTCCAACTCATTTGCTCTTGGCTGAACCCTAAACCATCGAGCAGTTCTGCCGCGCGAGCGCGAATGCTGTAACCACCAATGGTTTCAATTTTACCGTGTATCTCGGCAACTAGGGTTCCGTTGTCCTGCGTTTCTGCTTCTGCTAACTGCTTTTCGAGAGCGCGGTATTCGCGATCACCATCAATGACGTATTCCAGTGCAGTGCGCTCTAGCGCAGGCGTTTCCTGTGCGACCCAGGCCAACTCCCAGTGTTGAGGCTGGCTAAATGAGCCAGCATCAATTGACAGTTCATCTTTCAGTAGGGCAAACAGCGTTGATTTACCGCAGCCGTTTTTGCCCACAAGACCGACTTTATCGCCAGGGTGAATAGTCGCAGAAGCTTGGTCTAAAAGAGGTTTACCGCCACGCAGTAACTGAATATCAGAGAAGGTAATCATAAAGTTTTCATTCACTTTGCGCAGTGCGCGTTGCTTGGTTACATAGCGAAGTGGTTTCAATCGTTTTTAAAGCCACTTGGGTATATATCTAGCGGTGAATAGTAGGGGTATTGGCCGGAAAAGTCGATTGATTCGCTTTAATTGCATTATGCTGTACAAAAAAGTATAACAATTTGATAACGGATAAAAATAACCACAAGGACGACCATTTGGCTGTTGCACCGTCTATTCTCCCAAAAGTTCTGGTCATTTATGCTCATCCAGAGCCACATAACTCGATTGCCAATCAAGTGATGATAAAAAAAGCTCAGTCGCTTGATCACGTCACTGTGCACGATCTTTACGGTGTTTATCCTGATTTCTTTATTGATGTGAATTACGAACATGAGTTGTTACTCGCTCACGATGTGATTGTATTTCACCACCCACTTTATATGTATTCATGTCCAGCCCTGTTAAAAGAGTGGCTAGACCGAGTGTTAGGTAAAGGCTTTGCGTTTGGCGGAGGTGCGGCGCTAGAAGGAAAATACTGGCGCAGTGTCATTACAACAGGTGGTAAAGAAGAAGCCTTCAGTGCGAAGGGGTACAACAAATACCCACTTGAGCAAATCTTGCAACCGTTTGAACTGACGGCAGCTCTATGCCAAATGCACTGGATTGAACCTCTGGTGTTGTATTGGTCAAGAAATGTTTCGGATATTGAACGCTACGAACATGCCGAGTTATACCGTGGATGGCTGAGTAACCCACTTGAAAACTGGCAAGCGGCAGATCGAGGAGGTCAGTATGGCGATCACCAGTGAGTTTCTTCAAAGCAGTGTGGTCTTTCTTTCGGCTGCGGTTATTGCGGTGCCGATTGCTCAGCGCCTTGGGCTTGGCTCGGTTTTAGGTTATTTACTCGCTGGTGTGTTGATTGGCCCATGGGGGCTTGGCTTAATTAGCGACGTTGATGCCATTTTGCATTTTGCCGAGCTTGGGGTTGTGTTGTTACTGTTTTTGATAGGGCTGGAATTAAACCCTAAAAAATTGTGGCAGATGCGAGGGCCGATTTTAGGTTTAGGCGGTGCGCAGGTTGTGGTCACGACCGCCGTGATTGGTAGTGTCGTCAGTATGTTTGGCGTAAGCATGCAAGTGAGTTTGGTGATCGGGATGGGGTTGGCGCTGTCCTCGACGGCGATTGCGCTTAAAGTCATTGAAGAGCAAGGGCTTAATGGTACCGAAACGGGGCAATCTGGTTTTGCGGTGCTGCTCTTTCAAGATATTGCAGTGATCCCGATGCTGGCGATGTTGCCCTTGCTAGCAGGCGGGCATAGTGGTGGAAGTTGGTTGGATGTCTTCACTATTTTAGGCAGTGTGGTAGCACTGTTGATTGGTGGTCACTTTTTACTACGTCCGCTATTTCGTTTTGTCGTGATGAGCGGCGTTCGTGAGCTCTTTACCGTTGCTGCACTTTTAGTCGTGCTTGGCATTTCGGTCGTGATGCAAAAGCTCGGCCTTTCGATGGCATTGGGGACTTTTTTAGCAGGCGTTTTGCTTGCAGAGAGTGAGTATCGCCATGAGCTGGAAATCGCTATCGAGCCATTTAAAGGTCTGTTGTTGGGGTTATTCTTTATTGCGGTGGGCATGGCGGTAAACTTGGGGTTATTGGCATTACACCCTTTAGAGATTCTCGGTGCGGTGGTGGCTTTGGTCGTGGTTAAGGGTTTGGTTTTGTATGCATTGGCGAGAGCTGCCCGTGTCGGAGCCAAAGCGAGAAGCCGTATGGCTGCAATTTTGAGCCAAGGCGGTGAGTTTGCCTTTGTCATATTTACCGCGGCGAGCCAAGAGGGCATTTTGTCCAAAGAGCAAGTGGCGTTTCTGTTGGTGGTGGTCAGTCTATCCATGGTGACGACTCCTCTTTTGCTGATGGGACAAAAGAAGTGGTTTGCTCATACCCTGAATCAAGAAGAAGAGGGCATGACCACGAAAGTCGTGGATCGCCGACCACGCGTTATCATTGCAGGCTTTGGACGTTTCGGTCAGGTCGTCGGACGTTTAATGTATGCCAATAAAATCAAAGTGACAGTATTAGAAAGTGATGCCAGCCAAATCCACCTATTACGTAAGTATGGTTACAAAGTGTTTTATGGCGATGCTACACAAATTGACCTATTGAGGGCAGCTGGCGCTGATAAAGCGGAAGCATTGGTTATTTGTACTGATTCACCTGATGAGGTGATGGCCATCGTGGACATTTGTCGCGTGCACTTCCCGAAACTTAAGTTGTTAGCTCGAGCAAGAAGCCGTGTCGAGGCTTACCAGTTAATGAGTCATGGTGTAGAGAATTACTCTCGTGAAACATTTTTAGGGGCGCTAGATCTCGGTCGCCAAGCGCTCGTAGAACTGGGTATGCATCCTTATCAAGCAAAGCGGGCAGAAGCACATTTTCGCAAGTTGGATAATGCTATGCTTAAGGACTTATTGCCTCAACACAATGAAGATAAGAAATTAGCTCAAAGGGCGAAAGAGGCCCGCAAAGAGCTAGAAGAAATATTTGGTCGTGAAATGGAGAGCGACCATCAGTCACCTAATCATTGGAAGTAGTACTTGAGCCAAGACTCAAGCTAAGGAAATAGCGTGAAAATCAAGAAACGTTTTATTGCCGGCGCTAGCTGCCCAAATTGCAGCCAGCAAGATACCCTGCGCTGGTGGATTGAAAATAACATCGAATTAGTTGAGTGTGTCGAGTGTGAGTTTACAGAGCAGCG
Source organism: Vibrio sp. SCSIO 43097 (assembly GCF_023650755.1). Classification (NCBI taxonomy): domain Bacteria; kingdom Pseudomonadati; phylum Pseudomonadota; class Gammaproteobacteria; order Vibrionales; family Vibrionaceae; genus Vibrio; species Vibrio sp. SCSIO 43097. The sequence continues at coordinate 342,177 of NZ_CP071840.1, forward strand.
TAAACCACAATCTGTAGAGAAAAATAAACACTCAGATCAGGAAATGATCGGAATTTTTAAGCCGGAGTAATTGAACTTCGATAATTGATCCCCATAATACACCCAGATATCTCAGTACTTAACCCCATTCAGGTTAAGTCAATTAATCTCCCTGGAGTTAGTATGAAAATTGAAAAGAACGTTGTTGCAAGCCTTGCATACAAAGTAATGATGGAAGACGGTGTCGTTGTTGATCAATCAACAGCAGAAGCACCCCTAGATTACCTTCACGGTCACAACAACCTAATCACAGGTCTTGAAAAAGAACTTGAAGGTAAAGTGGCTGGCGACAAGTTCTCAGTTACGGTAGCTCCTGAAGAAGCTTACGGTGAGCACAACGATGCGCTAGTACAGCGCGTTCCTGCGGACGTGTTCCAAGGCGTTGAGCAAATCGAAGTGGGCATGCGCTTCCTAGCTGACACTGACCAAGGTCCAATCCCTGTTGAAGTAACAGAAGTTGACGGCAACGAAGTGGTTGTTGACGGTAACCATATGTTAGCTGGTCAAACACTAACTTTCGAAGTAGAAGTTATGTCTACACGTGAAGCAACAGCAGAAGAGATCGAACACGGTCACATCCACCAAGGTGGTGGCTGTTGTGGTGGTCACGATCATGACCACGATCACGAAGAAGAAGGCGGCTGCTGTGGCGGCGGTAGCTGTGGTTCTCACTAATCATAAGCTCCTTCACTAGATAATCTTATCTAGCAAAGCTTTGAAAAGCGCAAGTTGAGTTTCAACTTGCGCTTTTTGTTTATCTAAGGTGTAGTGCCAACCATACAAGGAATAACAGTTGGACAAAGCGATGACGAAACCTTTCTCGATTGCCATTCATGGCGGTGCAGGCACCATCTTGCGTGAACAGATGAGCGATGAGCTGCAACAATCCATCTTGGCGGATTTAGAAGCTGCGGTAAAAGCGGGACATCAAATTCTAGAAACGGGCGGTGAAGCCTTAGATGCAGTCGTAGCGGCAGTGAAAGTATTGGAAGACTCTCCTAACTTTAATGCGGGTAAAGGCTCAGTGCTGACCAACAACGAAATGGTTGAAATGGACGCTTCTGTGATGGATGGGCGAAACCTTGCAGCAGGTGCGGTCGCAGGTGTTCGTCATATCAGAAACCCAATTGAACTCGCTCGTGACGTGATGCGAAACAGCAATCATGTGTTGTTGGTGGGTGAGGGCGCAGAGACGTTTGCTTTTGAGCAAGGCCATGAGTACACCGAGCAAGATTACTTCTTTACTGATCGCCGTTATGAGCAGTTGCTGTCTATGCGTGAGAAAGGACTGTTTGCTTTGTCGGAATCTCGTTACCCAGATGACCGTAAGCACGGTACGGTTGGTGCGGTGGCATTGGACCAACAAGGCAACTTAGCCGCTGCCACCAGTACGGGTGGCGTGACGAATAAGAAATACAACCGAGTCGGAGATTCGGCTCTGATTGGTTGTGGTACGGTGGCCGAAAATGGCGTTGTGGCAGTTTCCACTACGGGTGTCGGTGAGTTCTTTATTCGTAAACGTGTTGCGGAAGACGTTGCAGCACGTATGCGTTACTTACAAGAAGATATTCATACGGCTTGTGAACACATTATCCAAGGTGATCTCAAACAGATGGGCGGAGAGGGCGGTTTGATTGCCATTGATGCTAAAGGTGAGATGCACTTTGCGATGAACAGTTCTGGCATGTACCGAGCAGGCATTAATACGCAAGGCGAGCTGAGCGTTAAAATCTACGCCGACGAATAGCTTCCTCTTGAGTACCTTCTTAAGTAATTAATACAACAAAGCCCAGAACATGTTCTGGGCTTTATGCTATTTGAGCCTGCATTTTAATAATGCGGTGGTGGGGTTTCTTCTGACGGATCGGCTAAATTCGACGAGTCCATATTTTTTACTTTACCTACCACATATTTCATCTGATCGAGCATCTTGGTAATTTGCAGTTGTTGCTGCGATAAAGCGCCGTTCAGATCTTCAATAGTCTGTTCTTGGAACGCAAGCTGACATTCTAAGTCATTAATGCGTGCTTCCAATTGCTGAATGATTTTTTCTGTCATGATCCGTTCTCTAACTGCCAAGCTTGGGCAATACCTGCTGAAGTAGCAGTAATTACGCGTTGTTTTGAATCAAAGGCTGCATCATACACGACCGCACGGGGAGGGCGAGTGTCTTTTTTGGGCTCCACTTCAAATCCACTCATTCGTTTTCCGGTTTGAGTATCCCATATTGACACACGGCCAGAAGGGCTTCCTGTGACTAGTTGAGTCCCGTCGTCAGAAAATCGTGCGGTAGAGAAAATTAATTGGCGTGACCAACTGCTCAACTGTGTGACTTCTTGTCCAGTTTTTAAATCCCAAACAATCGCTTGGTTTCCGCCATCAGATGTCATTGCTAATTTTCCATCTCTTTGCAGGGCCACGCGAACAATTCGTTGTTCATGTTCGAAGGTTCGTAGTACTTGTCCGGTTTCGGTGTCCCACAGATACGCTTTATAGTCATTACCTCCGGTTAGGGCGAAGCGCCCATTAGGAGAAATGGCCACGGAATTGACTTTTTCACGATGCGCAAGGAACTCCATGCGACGCCCGGTGACTAAGTTGACATAAATTGCTTTACCGTTGGATAACCCAAGCAGAACTTGTTCACCATTACTGGTGATATCAACGTCGCGAATGAGCGCATCAGAGATAGACCAAAGGCCTTCGGATTGCGTCCAGCCTAGGTCCCAAACTGCGAAGTTCATTTGGCTTGCTGTAATTGCGTAGCGACCATTGTCAGATATGCGGATATGGGAAACCACATTGGCATCGGCATCGAGTTCACCCAGATTGGCTAGTTGTTCATTTTGCTCTAGGTCCCACAACATCAAATGACGTTGTTGAGAATAGAGCAGAGCAAACCGTCCATCTCTGCTAAGTGCGAAGCTCGTCGCACCTTGAGGTTCTATCGGCCAACGCTGCACTTCACGCTCGGCGAAAAAGCAACCATTTAACGTGGTGATGACAATTAAATATAGGAATAAATGAAAAATTCTTTGCATCACATCTAATAATCCGGTTTGTGTCTTAAGACATATAGCTAGTATATTGGTATAACGATTGTCTTCACTAGTCTCATAGAAGATTTGTGCACAACAACCAATGGCAGAGCCATTATTGGGAGAATTTAATGAAATCAGTTTTAAAAGTGTCGCTACTTGCTGCAACAGTTATGCTAGCGGTAGGTTGTCAGAAAGAAGAAACTAAAACAGAAACCGCACCTCAAGCAGAACAAGTTCAAGCAGAAACCGGCAAAGCGGTTCACTTTAAAACCGACGACGACAAAGCGGCATACGCAATCGGTGTTTCATTTGCTAACTACCTAAGCACAAGCATCGACAAGCCAAGCGAAATCGGCATTAATCTTAACAAAGATTTGGTACTAAAAGGTATCGAAGACGTCTTCAAAGGCAATGCTGAATTGAATGAAGAAGAAACACGTGCAGCACTAGAATCTCTAGACAAGCGTGTTGCAGAAAAGATGCAAGCACAAGCGGCTGAGAAAGCAGCTGAAGCGAAAAAAGCTGGCGATGATTTCCGTGCTGAGTTTGAGAAGCAAGAAGGCGTAGTGAAGACAGATACAGGTCTTCTATACCAAGTAATGACACCAGCTGAAGGTGAGAAGCCAAAAGACACTGATACGGTTCAAGTACACTACAAAGGTACTCTGATCGACGGTACTCAGTTCGACAGCTCATACGATCGTGGTGAACCTGCAACGTTCCCACTTAACCGTGTAATCCCAGGTTGGACAGAGGGTGTTCAGCTAATGCCTGTGGGTTCTAAATTCAAATTCGTTATCCCGCCAGAGCTAGCATACGGTGACCAAGACACACCAAGCATTCCTGCTAACTCAACGCTAGTATTTGAAGTTGAGCTGCTAAAAGTTGAGAACGACAACGCAGAGCAATAACAATAAGCTGCGATAAGTTATTGAAAAAGGTCCGTTTAACGGGCCTTTTTTGTTCTAGGTCACTAGTTGGTGAGTTTGCTAGGTTGCTTTTCAAATTTTCTGATAAACTTACACCAATTTGTTGATTTTTCGCTCGAAGGCTTATGACAACTACAGAAACAATAAACGCGGAGATGTTGCTCGAAATGGAATCCGTTAACGTGATGCCGTTTACCGAGCACGACAAAATCATTTTAAGATCTTATGAGGCGGTCGTGGATGGTATCGCCAGCCTGATAGGTCCATTTTGTGAAATCGTTCTTCACTCTCTAGAAGACTTAAATACCTCTGCAATTAAAATCGCTAACGGTGAAAACACGGGGCGCCAAGTCGGCTCACCAATCACTGATTTAGCGCTTAAGATGCTAAAAGACATCGAAGGCTCGGAGCGCAACTTCTCACGTTCGTACTTTACCCGTGCAAAAGGTGGCGTGTTGATGAAGTCGATTACTGTCGCCATTCGTAATGGCGAAAATCGCGTGATTGGTTTGTTGTGTATCAACGTCAACTTGGATGCGCCTTTCTCGCAAGTCCTTCAGTCTTTCATGCCGACGCAAGAAGCGAAAGAAGCGGCTTCCTCGGTCAACTTTGCTAGTGACGTAGAAGAGCTGGTGGACCAAACTGTTGAACGCACCATCGAAGAGATCAATGCGGATAAATCCGTGTCTAACAACACCAAAAATCGCCAGATCGTGATGGAGTTGTACGACAAAGGTATCTTCGATATTAAAGATGCCATCAACCGTGTCGCGGATCGCCTTAATATTTCAAAACACACCGTTTACTTGTACATTCGTCAACGTAAAACCGAGGATGATGAAAGGTGAGTAAACTGACTTACACGTTAGTGGTGAATGGTCCCGTTTATGGCAGCCAGTCAGCGCGCAGTGCTTATCAGTTCGCCAAAGCGGTGATAGAGCAAGGCCATCAGCTAGTGAGCGTCTTCTTTTATCAAGATGGTGTGACTAATGGTACTGCTTTGAGTGTGCCAGCCAACGATGAATTTGATCTCAATAAGGCGTGGCAGTCTTTGGCTAAAGAGCATGGTGTTCGCCTAGAAACTTGTGTCGCGGCCGCTTTGCGTCGCGGGATTGTAAGTGAAGAAGAAGCGAATCAACATGGTTTGGTTCAGAACAATCTAGCCGATGGTTTTGAACAAGCAGGCTTAGGTAGCCTAGCTGAAGCGATGTTAACCCAAGACAGAGTGGTACAGTTTTGAGTCAGTTAACTTATCTATTTCGTAGTGCGCCACATGGCTGTGCAGCTGGTCGTGAAGGTGTGGATGCACTGTTAGCCGCGTCGGCTTACTGTGAAGATATCAGCGTCATTTTCATGGGTGACGGGGTATACCAGCTTCTACTCGGGCAAGACCCCAACAATATTTTGAGTAAAGATTACGCGCCGATGTTAAAGCTTTTCGATTTATACGACATCGAACAAGTCTTTGTGTGTTCAGAGTCGTTAACCCAGCGAGGTTTGGCGCAAGCGGATTTAGTCATTGAAGCCCAAGCGTTAAGCTCAGAACAGCTCAAAGCTAAGTTACAACACGCTGGCAAGCTACTGTCTTTTTGAGGAAGTTATGTTACACATCATAAAAACAGTCTCTGCTCTAGAAGACGCTATGCCTTTATGCAGTGAACAGGATGACATCTTACTTATAGAAGATGCAGTGTACGCTGCTAACTCGCAACATAAAGCATTTTCCCATCTAAAAAATCGCAGCGTATTTGTGTTAGAGAGCGATGCGCAAGCTCGCGGTATTGCAAATCGTATCAGTCCATCGCTGACGATTGTGAATTACTCAGGCTTCGTTGAACTAACAGCAAAACAGGATAAATCCCTAACTTGGGATTGAACAAGATTTGCTGTCGACAAAGCTTTACGGATGAATTGTTCTAATTGAACAAAAAAGATCCGTATATTTCTTGACACACCTCTCACTGCTGCATAGAATTTTGCGTCCCTAACTGCATTGGCAGTTGGGGATAGATTTTTCACAAAGCTTACTTTCAAGTAAATCAGGAGCTAGTTAATGGCAACTATTAACCAGTTGGTACGTAAGCCACGTGCAAAGCAAGTTGTTAAAAGCAACGTGCCTGCACTAGAAGCGTGCCCACAAAAACGTGGTGTATGTACTCGTGTTTACACTACTACACCTAAAAAACCTAACTCAGCACTTCGTAAAGTTTGTCGTGTACGTCTGACAAACGGCTTCGAAGTTACATCGTACATCGGCGGTGAAGGTCACAACCTTCAAGAGCACTCAGTTGTTCTAATCCGTGGTGGTCGTGTTAAAGACCTTCCAGGTGTGCGTTACCACACTGTTCGCGGCGCACTAGACTGTGCTGGCGTAAATGACCGTAAACAAGGTCGTTCTAAGTACGGTGTGAAGCGTCCTAAGTCTTAATGGATTCCGTTAAGTAAGGCCAAACACTAAATTATTTTTAATTTTTTGAAAAAACTGAAAAGTTTTGGATAAAACCTGAAGAAGACAACGGAGATAAATCCATGCCACGTCGTCGCGTCATTGGTCAGCGTAAGATCCTTCCAGATCCAAAATTCAAATCTGAATTGCTGGCAAAATTCGTTAACATCCTAATGGTTGACGGTAAAAAATCTACTGCAGAGAAAATCGTTTACACTGCACTAGATGCTATGGCTGAAAAGTCTGGTAAAGACCACTTAGCTATTTTTGAAGAAGCTCTTGAAAACGTTCGCCCAGCGGTAGAGGTTAAATCTCGCCGTGTTGGTGGTTCAACTTACCAAGTACCTGTAGAAGTACGTCCGGTTCGCCGTAACGCACTTGCTATGCGTTGGTTGGTTGAAGCTGCGCGCAAGCGTGGTGAAAAATCTATGGCTCAACGCCTAGCTGCTGAAATGCTAGACGCGTCTGAGAACAAAGGTACTGCGGTTAAGAAACGTGAAGACGTTCACCGCATGGCTGACGCAAACAAAGCGTTCGCTCATTACCGTTGGTAATACCTTCTGTGCTGCGAGGTTCTCTCGCAGCACTTTTCTATACTCTAAGGTACACCTTAGTAAGAGGATACAATCGTGGCTCGTAAAACTCCTATTGAGCTATACCGTAATATCGGTATCTGTGCTCACGTAGATGCAGGAAAAACAACCACAACTGAGCGTATTCTGTTCTACACTGGCCTTTCTCACAAAATCGGCGAAGTTCACGATGGTGCAGCAACCATGGACTGGATGGAGCAGGAGCAGGAGCGTGGTATCACTATCACATCCGCTGCGACTACTACATTCTGGCGTGGTATGGAAGCACAGTTCCCTGAGCATCGCGTAAACATCATTGATACCCCTGGACACGTTGACTTTACTATCGAAGTAGAGCGTTCTCTTCGTGTACTTGATGGTGCTGTGGTTGTGTTCTGTGGCTCATCTGGTGTTGAACCTCAGTCTGAAACTGTATGGCGTCAAGCAGACAAATACCACGTTCCACGTTTGGTATTTGTAAACAAGATGGACCGTGCGGGCGCAGACTTCCTACGCGTTGTGAACCAAATTAAGAATCGTCTTGGTGCGACTCCTGTTCCAATCCAGCTGAACGTTGGTGCGGAAGATGAGTTCAGAGGTGTCATCGACCTTATCAAGATGAAAATGATCAACTGGAATGATGCCGATCAAGGCACTTCGTTTACTTACGAAGACATCCCAGCTGACATGATTGAACTTGCTGAAGAGTGGCGCAACCACATGGTTGAATCCGCTGCTGAAGCTAGCGAAGAGCTGATGGACAAGTACCTTGAAGAAGGTGAATTGACTGAAGCTGAGCTCAAACAAGCTTTACGTACTCGCACACTAAATAACGAAATCGTACTGGCTACTTGTGGTAGTGCGTTTAAGAACAAAGGTGTTCAAGCGGTACTGGATGCAGTAGTTGAGTTCTTGCCATCGCCAGTTGACGTACCTGCAATTAAAGGTGTCGACGAAAGAGAAAATGAAGTTGAGCGTCATGCTGACGACAACGAACCTTTCTCTGCGCTAGCGTTTAAGATTGCGACTGACCCATTCGTGGGCACGTTAACTTTCATGCGTGTTTACTCCGGTGTTGTAAACTCGGGTGACGCTGTTTACAACTCAGTAAAAGAGAAGAAAGAGCGTTTCGGTCGTATCGTTCAGATGCATGCGAATAAGCGTGAAGAAGTGAAAGAAGTTCGCGCTGGTGATATTGCAGCTGCTATCGGTCTGAAAGACGTAACAACAGGTGACACACTGTGTGATCAGAACCACAAAGTGATTCTAGAACGCATGGAGTTCCCTGAACCAGTTATTCAGATTGCTGTAGAGCCTCGTTCTAAGGCAGACCAAGAGAAAATGGCTATCGCGCTAGGTAAACTAGCAGCGGAAGATCCATCATTCCGCGTGGAAACGGACGACGAATCAGGTCAGACTCTGATCTCAGGTATGGGTGAACTTCACCTAGACATTATCGTTGATCGTATGAAGCGTGAATTCAGCGTTGATTGTAACGTTGGTAAACCTCAGGTTGCTTACCGTGAAACCATTCGTGGTAAAGCGGAAGTTGAAGGTAAGTTTGTTCGTCAATCAGGTGGTCGTGGTCAATACGGTCATGTTTGGGTCAAACTTGAGCCTTCTGAGCCTGGTGAAGGTTTCGTATTCGTAGACGAAATCGTGGGCGGTGTGATTCCTAAGGAATACATCAGCTCGGTATCGAAAGGTATCGAAGAGCAAATGAATAGTGGTGTTCTAGCGGGTTACCCTGTACTAGATATTAAAGCTACACTATTTGATGGTTCTTACCACGATGTAGACTCAAGCGAGATGGCGTTTAAGATCGCTGGCTCGATGGCATTCAAGAAAGGTGCACTAGAAGCACAACCTGTGATTCTAGAACCTATGATGAATGTCGAAGTAACCACTCCGGAAGACTGGATGGGTGACGTTGTTGGTGACCTAAACCGTCGTCGCGGTATCATTGAAGGCATGGACGAAGGTGTGGCTGGTCTTAAGATCATCCGTGCTCAAGTACCACTATCCGAAATGTTCGGTTACGCAACTGATCTACGTTCTGCAACTCAAGGCCGTGCGTCTTACTCTATGGAGTTTCACGAGTACGCTGAAGTGCCGAAAAACTTCGCAGATAAAATTATTGCAGAGCGTGGTTACTAATTGACGATTGAACTGCAAAAAGTTTACGACTTTTTGCGAGATCAGGGCGTCCAAATATTGCGCTAACGGGCGTTGGCGCATAAAATAACAATTTCTGGCGCGTCGTCGATCAATAATGATCACGACGAATCATAACTAGGAAGGAACACGATCGTGTCTAAAGAAAAATTTGAACGTACGAAACCGCACGTTAACGTTGGTACTATCGGCCACGTTGACCACGGTAAAACAACTCTAACTGCAGCTATCTGTACTACTCTTGCTAAAGTTTACGGCGGTGTAGCTAAAGACTTCGCATCTATCGATAACGCTCCAGAAGAGCGTGAGCGCGGTATCACAATCGCAACTTCTCACGTTGAGTACGACACTCCATCACGCCACTACGCACACGTTGACTGTCCAGGACACGCTGACTATGTTAAAAACATGATCACTGGTGCTGCACAGATGGACGGTGGTATCCTAGTTGTTGCTGCGACAGATGGCCCAATGCCACAAACTCGTGAGCACATCCTACTAGGCCGTCAGGTTGGTATCCCATACATCATCGTATTCATGAACAAATGTGACATGGTTGACGATGAAGAGCTACTAGAACTAGTAGAAATGGAAGTTCGTGAACTTCTATCTGAATACGATTTCCCAGGTGATGACCTACCAGTTATCCAAGGTTCTGCACTAGGCGCACTAAACGGCGAAGAGCAGTGGGAAGCGAAAATCGTTGAACTAGCAGAAGCTCTAGATACTTACATCCCTGAGCCAGAGCGTGCGGTAGATCAGCCATTCCTAATGCCTATCGAAGACGTATTCTCAATCCAAGGTCGTGGTACAGTAGTAACTGGCCGTATCGAGCGTGGTATCCTAACTGTAGGTGACGAAGTTGCTATCGTAGGTATCAAAGACACTACTACAACTACATGTACTGGTGTTGAGATGTTCCGTAAGCTTCTAGACGAAGGCCGTGCAGGTGAGAACGTTGGTGCACTTCTACGTGGTACTAAGCGTGACGAAGTTGAACGTGGTCAAGTACTAGCTAAGCCTGGTTCAATCACTCCACACACTAAGTTCGAATCAGAAGTATACGTACTGTCTAAAGATGAAGGTGGTCGTCACACTCCATTCTTCAAAGGCTACCGTCCACAGTTCTACTTCCGTACAACTGACGTAACTGGTGACATCCAGCTACCAGACGGCGTAGAAATGGTAATGCCAGGCGACAACGTACAGATGACTGTAGAGCTAATCGCACCAATCGCAATGGACGAAGGTCTACGTTTCGCGATCCGTGAAGGTGGCCGTACAGTAGGTGCTGGTGTTGTTGCTAAGATCTTCGACTAATTCATAACGAATTAAACGAAATCTTGCACTGTTCTTCTTTTTGAAGAAAGCGCATCGAAAAGGGAAGCTTAGGCTTCCCTTTTTCATTTCTAGATTACATTTAGTTATAAGTGTTGAAATAAAAGACGTCACTTTTTCGATTTAAAAACAGAGTTTTACCGGCTTTTTTTCTTAACGCTTTTACTCACCCCTCTTAACCCTTTGATCTTTTCCTGCAGCGGTAAAATCGTTATAACCAAATATTCTGAGCGGACACCATAATGCGACTGGTAACAAGAACTATTCTTGTTTATATTGTTTGTCACAGATTAGTTTTATAGGTTTTTTGAGTATGTACGTTTGTCTTTGCCATGGTGTCTCCGACAAAAAAATTAGGAAGTTGGCGATAGATGAAGGCGTAACAGATATTAAAGGAATCAAAAAGTGCACGGCATTGGGCAGCCAATGTGGTAAGTGCATCAGACAGGCCAAGGAAATTTTAGCGGAAACTAGTTACACGGAATTTAAACAAGCCAGCTAATTGCTGTAAGTATGCAGTAATTATTTGCCTTACATTTTGACACCTTCTCATTTGCTTCTACATTTAAATGAAGCCAAAGAGGAGGGTTTTGTCATGAAAGGCGATCCAATCATCATTCAACATCTCAATAAAGTGCTCGGTAACGAGCTCGTCGCTATTAATCAGTATTTTCTTCACGCCCGAATGTATAAAGACTGGGGCTTAAAGCACCTAGCAGACAAGGAATATCACGAATCTATCGATGAGATGAAGCATGCCGATCATCTAATTGAGCGTATTTTGTTCCTTGAAGGCCTACCGAACCTACAAGATTTAGGTAAGTTGATGATTGGTGAAGATACCAAGGAAATGCTCGAGTGTGATTTAAAGCTTGAAATGGCGGCTATTCCAGATTTAAAAGATGCGATTGCCTACGCTGAAGACATTCGAGATTATGTGTCTCGAGATCTCTTCCAAGATATTCTTGAAGATGAAGAAGAACATGTTGATTGGCTAGAGACGCAACTTGGCTTGATTGAAATGTCTGGTATTGAGAATTATCTCCAAGCGCAATACGTGGACGAAGAGTAACGATACTTTCTGAGTTTGCATACTCCAATAATAGTAAGAAGAAAGAGCACCTGACTCGAAAATCAGGTGCTTAACCCCGTTATCTGGTCTAATCTCTTTTATTATCGGCTTTTTAAGGATATTGCTCGCAATCTTGCCTATGAAGTTTGATTTCTATCCGATAGAATTTATGCCCCCTTACCTAAAAATAAAAAAGAGAAACGTCCATGTCTGAAGACAACCACCAAGCAGCCACTCCAGAAGAAGAACATCGCCAAAAAGCATTGGATTACCATGCTTATCCAACTCCAGGAAAGATTGCTGTCGAACTGACAAAGCCTGCGGAAACGGCGGGTGATCTTGCCCTTGCTTACAGCCCTGGTGTTGCAGAGCCAGTGCGTGAAATCGCACAAAACCCGGATAACGTGTACAAGTACACTGCAAAAGGGAACATGGTTGCTGTTATTTCTAACGGTACCGCTATTCTAGGTCTAGGTAACCTAGGTCCACTTGCATCTAAGCCAGTGATGGAAGGTAAAGCGTTACTGTTTAAGCGTTTTGCAGGTCTTGACTCTATTGATATTGAAGTTAAGCACCGCACGATCGATGAATTTGTTGATACTGTTGCGAGCATTGCAGACACTTTTGGCGGTATCAACCTTGAAGATATTAAAGCACCAGACTGTTTTGAGATTGAAAAGCGTCTGATTGAACGTTGTGATGTACCAGTATTCCACGATGATCAACATGGTACTGCTATTGTAACGGCAGCGGGTATGCTGAATGCAATCGAACTTCAAGGTAAGAAACTTGAAGATTCAACAATTGTTTGTCTTGGCGCCGGCGCTGCCGCTGTAGCGTGTATGGAGCTTCTGATCAAATGCGGCGCAATGCGCGAAAAAATCTACATGCTAGATCGCAAAGGTGTGATTCACACTCGTCGTGATGATCTTAATGAATATAAGCAGCTATTTGCGAACAATACAGATAAGCGCACACTAGAAGACGTGATTGAAGGTGCAGATCTGTTCCTAGGTGTATCTGGTCCAAACCTATTGCCAGCGGAAGCGTTGAAGTTGATGGCAGATAAGCCAATCGTATTCGCATGTTCTAACCCGGATCCTGAAATCAAGCCGGAACTTGCTCACGCAGTTCGTGATGACTTGATCATGGGTACTGGCCGTAGTGATTATCCTAACCAAGTTAACAACGTATTGTGTTTCCCATTCATTTTCCGCGGTGCTCTTGATGTGCGTGCAAGTGAAATCAATGATGAAATGAAACTTGCAGCCGTTGAGGCGATTCGTGAGCTAGCAAAAGAGCCTGTACCTGAAGCCGTATTGAAGGCTGCAGGTGTTGATAAGCTAGAGTTTGGTGCGGACTATATTATTCCAAAACCAATGGATTCACGTTTGCTACCACGTGTTGCAAAAGCGGTTGCTCAGGCGGCGGTTAATTCAGGTGTAGCTCGTATCGAGATGCCTGAAAACTACATGGCAGAGTAATATATCTTTCAGATGTGATACACAAAAATGGGACGCTATTGCGTCCCATTTTTTATGTCATTCATTTGGCTCGAGGCAAGAGTTATTACCTGAAACCTCTTATCAGGCTTTTTTATTCTTCGTCGAATGACTCAAATTCGATGCCCATTTCCGTCATCAGCGCTTTTACTTCTGTTGGAATATCATCAGGACGGTCTTTACGAAGGTCTTCATCTGTCGGAAGTGGCTGACCTGTGTACGCGTGCAAAAATGCCTCGCATAGCAATTCACTATTGGTTGCATGGCGTAAGTTATTGATCTGACGGCGAGTACGCTCATCAGTTAGCACCTTTAAAACTTTTAGCGGGATAGAGACGGTAATTTTTTTTACTTGTTCGCTTTTTTTGCCGTGCTCTGCATATGGGCTAATGTATTCGCCATTCCAGTCAGCCATTGCACACCTTCATTTATGTAATCGGTTAAAAATAATTTAGGTGCTGATTTTAGCTGCATTTACCGCCATAAGCAAAGACATATAGACGTCTAGAAGTGTTGACGTCTCATTTTTTGACGAGTAAAGTGAACATAACAGCAAAGGAAGCGTGTTGATCACTTTATGTTACTCATTAGATATAGCGCATTCCTATTTAGAAGTCATTACCCGTGAAAGGATACACCCATGAGCACTCGCAAACCTGCGACCATTGCAGTACGCACTGGTATTGAATCAGACAGCCAATATCATGCTGTCGTTCCACCTATTTATCTTTCCACTAACTATGGTTTTCCTGCTTTTGGTGAAGTGCCCAAGTATGATTACACACGATCTGGTAATCCAAACCGCGGACTGTTGGAAAGTGCGCTATCTGAACTTGAGTCTGGAAAAGGAGCGGTTGTTACTAACTGCGGTACGTCGGCATTAAATTTATGGGTTTCCGCTTTTCTCGGCCCAGATGATCTCATTATTGCTCCTCACGATTGTTATGGTGGTACCTATCGTCTTTTTAATACCCGAGCTAACAAAGGCGATTTTAAGGTTCAGTTTGTCGATCAATCAGACGAACAGGCTTTAGATGCTGCATTGGCACAAAAACCAAAACTCATTTTGCTAGAAACTCCGTCAAACCCTCTGGTTCGCGTAGTGGATATTGCAGCTACTTGTGAAAAAGCGAAACAAATCGGCGCGTTAGTTGCGGTGGACAATACCTTTTTGACACCCGTGTACCAAAAACCTTTAGAGTTAGGTGCGGATTTTGTTATCCACTCCACAACAAAGTACATCAACGGTCATTCGGACGTAATTGGTGGGGTAATCATCACCAACACAGAAGCGCATGCAGAAGAGCTTGCATGGTGGGGTAATTGTATTGGTGCAACGGGCACACCTTTCGATAGTTACATGACACTGCGAGGTATTCGTACGCTTGCTGCTCGTATGAGAGTACATGAAGAGAGCTCACAGCAGGTACTGGCTTACCTACAGAAACAAGCGTTAGTTAAAACTATCTATCATCCAAGCCTGCCGGAACATCCAGGTCACGACATTGCTAAAAAGCAGCAAACGGGCTTTGGCTCTATGTTGAGTTTTGAGTTTGCTGGTTCGTTTGAGCAGTTAAAGGTGTTTGTGAAAGAGCTCCAACTGTTTTCATTAGCAGAGTCATTAGGTGGTGTAGAAAGTTTGATTTGCCACCCAGCATCCATGACGCACCGTGCAATGGGTGAGGAGGCGCTGGCGGAGGCTGGGGTCTCTCATCAACTATTGCGTTTGTCTGTCGGTTTGGAAGATGTACAAGACCTCATCACAGATTTAGAACAAGCGTTCGCTAAAGCTACCCAGTAATAGGAGACGATAACAATGACTGTACAACGTCAGCTGCATAAGTTTGGTGGCAGTAGCTTAGCAAACCCAGAATGCTACTTACGCGTTGTGGGTATTCTCAAGGAGTATTCGACAGAAAATGATCTGGTGGTCGTCTCTGCTGCAGGAAAAACCACTAACCGCTTGATTGAGTTTTTGGAAGGGTTAAATAAAGATGGCCGAATTGCGCATGAAGCGCTTCAAAGCTTAAGACAGTTTCAAACTGAGCTAATAGAAAGCTTGTTGGAGAGTGAAACAAAAGAAGAGCTGTTAGCTTTATTACATGATGAGTTCAGTACTCTCTCGGAGCTGACTGCACCACTCACTAATGCGCAAAAAGCCGCGGTACTGGGGCACGGAGAAGTATGGTCTGCTCGCCTATTGGCCGCGTTATTATCTCAACGTTCTATCCCTGCGGTTGCACAAGATGCACGAGCGTTTTTACGTGCAGAAGCGGGAACTCAACCAGAGGTTGATCGTGCTCGTTCATACCCTTTAATTAAAGAGATCCTCGCGCAGCATAACCATAAACGTGTGGTAATTACTGGCTTTATGGCTCAGAACGAGGCAGGAGAAACCATTCTACTTGGTCGTAACGGCTCTGACTATTCTGCAACGGTCATAGGCGCGCTTGCTGAAGTCAGTACTGTCACGATTTGGAGTGATGTTGCTGGTGTCTATAGTGCCGATCCACGTTTGGTGTCTGACGCTTGTTTATTACCGTTACTTCGATTGGATGAAGCCAGTGAACTTGCTCGCTTAGCTGCCCCAGTGCTACACAGTCGTACGCTTCAGCCTGTGGCGCAAAGTACCATGGACCTTAATCTCAAGTGTAGCTATCTGCCAGAGTCGGGTTCTACTCGTATTGAGCGTGTATTGGCATCTGGTCGTGGCGCTAAAATTATTACTTCACTGGATGATGTTTTATTGGTGCAGTTGTCTTTCATGCATGGGCACGACTTCGAAAAAACACAGAGTGATGTATTACAAGCGTTGCAGCGCGCGCAATTAGAGCCACTGGCATTTGAAGCTCAATCCGATCAGCATACGCTACGCTTGGCTTACACCGCAGAAATCGCCGGTGGTGCATTGAAACACTTGCAAGAGCTTGCGGTAGAGGCAGAAATTAAGCTAAAAGAAGGTTACTCGCTCTTAGCTGCGGTAGGTGCAGGCGTTACGAAAAACGCCAATCATTGCTTTGGCTTTTATCAGAAGCTAAAGCACTCTCCGGTAGAATTTATCTCTGAAACAGACTCAGGGCTGAGCCTAGTCGCTGTTTTGCGCCGTACTGATACCGAGGCGTTGGTTCAAACGATTCATAGCCAGTTGTTCCAAGCGCAAAAACGCGTGGCAGTGGCTTTATGTGGCAAGGGTAATATTGGTTCTAGTTGGTTAAATTTATTTGCGACGCAAAAAAGTGAGCTCGAAAAACGTCATGGTATGAGCTTTGATCTTGTCGCGGTTGTGGATAGCCAAACCTATTGGTTCGATGAGCAAGGTATTGAGGCGGCGAGTGTTGCTGAACGATTTGATGATGAAAGCATAGCCAACAATGGGGATTGGCTGGCACGTTTGGGAGCGCTTAAAAGCTATGATGAAGCCGTCGTGCTTGATGTTACCGCGAGTAAAGAGTTAGCTCAGCGCTACGTAGAAATCGCACAGCAAGGCATTCATTTGATTTCCGCTAACAAAGTGGCCGGTTCCGCAGATAGTCAGTACTACCATCAGGTTCAAGATGCATTCGCTAAAATTGGTCGTCATTGGCTATACAACGCAACGGTTGGTGCTGGGTTACCGATAAACCATACCGTGCGAGATCTTCGTGAAAGTGGGGATGAAATCGTTGCTCTATCGGGGATTTTCTCGGGGACGTTATCATGGCTGTTCCAACAGTTTGATGGTTCTGTGCCATTTAATGATTTAGTCGATCTTGCTTGGCAGCAAGGTTTAACCGAACCTGACCCTCGTTCTGATTTAGATGGCTCCGATGTAATGCGTAAGTTAGTCATCTTGGCTCGAGAATCGGGCCTAGATATTGAACCAGACAGCGTTAAAGTTGAGTCTTTGGTGCCAGAAGAATTAAGAGAACTGAGCTTAGATGATTTCTTCGATAATGGAGCGTTGTTGAGTGAAATACTTCAAGAGCGTCTGACAAAAGCACAGAGAAACGATCAAGTGCTTCGCTATGTGGCGCGTTTAGAAAAAAATGGTAAAGCAACGGTGGGAGTCGAAGCGTTATCTCGTGAGCACGCGCTCGCCAACTTATTGCCATGCGATAACATTTTTGCCATAGAGAGCAAGTGGTACAAAGATAACCCTCTGGTCATTCGAGGACCAGGCGCAGGCAGAGAAGTGACAGCCGGCGCTATTCAATCCGACCTCAACCGATTGGCTGGTTTATTTTAAAGTTGCGATTGACCTAAAAACCCTGGAATTAATCCAGGGTTTTTTATTCCCCTATCAGTGCCATACTGAAGTCATAACCCGTGCAAAATGGCGAGATGATGCTCAAGTAGAAACTTGAACTATCTTCATTATTAACTTGAGAAAAATTCATAATTACAAGGTTGACATTAAATCGTATTCAATACATTCTGTAGACATATAGACGTCTAAACGTCGATTTTAAGGATTTGTTTTCGTGGCGGAGTGCCGCAGGGAGAGTAAGATGGGATATACGCACGCAGGCCATATCGACGCCTTGAACCAGAATATTGCTGAGTTATCAGATAACATCAATGTATCGTTTGAGTTTTTTCCGCCAAGCAGCGCTAAGATGGAAGAAACACTTTGGAATTCAGTGCACCGTCTTAAAACGCTTCAACCTAAATTTGTTTCTGTGACTTACGGTGCGAACTCCGGCGAGCGTGACAGAACACACTCCATCATTAAAGAAATTAAAGCAACAACCGGATTGGTTGCCGCTCCCCATCTCACTTGTATTGATGCGACTCGTGAAGAGTTGATTAATATTGCCGATGATTATTGGAACAATGGTATTGAAAATATCGTCGCTCTGCGTGGTGATATTCCTCCAGGTGGCGGTGCGCCTGATATGTATGCCTCGGATTTGGTTGAGCTGCTGAAATCACGCCACGATTTCGATATCTCCGTTGCTGCATTCCCTGAGGTTCACCCTGAAGCTAAAAGCGCTCAGTCTGACTTATTGAACCTAAAACGTAAGGTAGATGCAGGTGCAAACCGTGCTATTACTCAGTTCTTTTTTGACGTTGAGTCTTACCTGCGATTCCGTGACCGTTGTGTCGCAGCAGGAATTGACGTAGAAATTGTGCCAGGAATTTTGCCTGTATCGAACTTTAAGCAAGCTTCTCGCTTTGCGGCACAGAACAATGTGAAAGTACCAGGATGGATGAGCAAACAATTCGATGGCTTGGATGATGATCCGGTGACTCGCCAGCTTGTAGGAGCTAGCCAAGCTATTGATATGGTGCGTGTACTGAGTCGTGAAGGGGTTAAGGATTTTCACTTCTACACACTAAACCGTGCAGAGATGACTTACGCGTTATGCCATACGTTGGGTGTTCGTCCTCGCGCAGTAGTCGGTGCGTAAACCTAGTTTCAAAAAGATAAAAGGCTTGCCAAGTGGCAAGCCTTTTTCGTTTTATCAAAGCAAAAGGAGTTTAACCAATCACTTCAAGTTCAGTTAGAACTTCTTCTGCCCAAGTGATCCAAGTTTCACGTAACAGTAGGTTACGGCGAAGCGTTAGACGTTCTAGGCGAGCTTGTTTATCTAAAGTTGACGGCGTTGCGTAGTAAGCCGCTTCAATTTCTTTGTAGTGAGAAACCAGTTTGCGAGACTCTTCAACTAGCTCGGCGAGTTGGTCACGGAATGGAGCCGCTGGTTGAACGGCACATGCCATCAATTTCGCTGAAAACTCATCACGAACTGTTGGGTGTGCAGTTGGTTGATCAAACCACTCTCCTAAAGCGCTGCGACCAGCGTCTGTAATGGAGTAAACCTTGCGGTCTGGTTTGCCTTCTTGGGGTTCTAATACGCAAGTAACCAGTTCTTTCTCAGCCATTTTGTTGAGTTCACGGTACACCTGTTGGTGGCTTGCTTTCCAGAAGTAACCGATGCTAGCAGAGAATTCTTTAGTGATATCGTAACCGGTTGCGTCGCGAGTGCTAAGAACAGTTAAGATTACGTGTGGTAATGACATGTCTTCAATCCAAATGGTCAATAAACTTGTAAACAAGCTACTTATACTTTCAGCTGCGCTCTTACTGGCACTTGAGTTTTTTAATGTATAAGTAGCACCAACAATGTTGGTCCTGTCACCTTAAAGCCGTTTATCACCTAGAGAGATGGGGAGTCCCATCAAGGCTGGAGCAGGTATGATTGGATTTATGAGCTCTCAGCAGGCAAGTAGTATATAAATAATAAGCATGAAGTGGAATAGTAGGACAAAATTACCCTAAAAAACTAACATAATAATCAATAGTGTTAACTTGTGGTTTTTTATTCTTTTATTTTGGTATTTTTTGGGTCTATAGTGGTATATTTAACTGCCTTTGTTTTGGTGCGATTATCCTGTGATAAAAAAAAGCTGAGCATTTGCCCAGCTTTTTATTAAAAATGAAACGATTAGCCTGTGTTGCGCATACCAGCAGCAATACCAGCAATCGTCACCATCAACGCTTCTTCCAAGTTTGCAGAAGCTTCTTCGGTTTGACGCGTGCGGTATAGTAGCTCTGCCTGTAGCATATTCAATGGCTCAACGTAGATATTGCGTAAGCGAATCGACTCGAGTCCCCAAGGGTCATGCTGCATCAAGTTTTCATTGTTCTCTACATTCAGTACCGCTTTGATGTCTTCTTGAAGCTGAGCACGAAGTTTTTCACCGAGTGGACGGAGCGACTCATCCACCAATCGCTCATCGTAGTAGCGAGAGATATCAATATTACACTTCGAGTACACCATCTCTAGCATGCCGAGACGAGTAGAGAAAAACGGCCATTCGCGGCACATCTCTTCGAGCAATGCTTGGTGGCCTTTATCGATCGAGTATTGAATCGCTTCACCTGCGCCTAGCCATGCAGGAAGTACCAAACGGTTTTGACTCCATGAGAAGATCCACGGGATTGCACGTAAGCTTTCTACTCCGCCCTTAGGGTTGCGTTTTGCAGGACGAGAACCAAGTGGCAACTTACCGAGTTCGAGTTCTGGTGTTGCTTGGCGGAAGTAAGGCACGAAATCTGGCTCGCCACGAACCACATTTCGGTAAGACTCACAGCTTACTTCTGATAGCACTTCCATCAAGTCGCGCCATTCTTGTTTTGGCTCCGGTGGCGGTAACAAGTTGGCTTCCAGAATCGCACTTGCGTATAGGTTAAAGCTGTTTACTGCGACATCTGGGAGACCCAGTTTAAAGCGGATCATCTCGCCTTGCTCTGTTACACGTAAACCGCCTTTCAAGCTTTTTGGTGGTTGCGACAAAAGCGCAGCATGCGCAGGTGCGCCACCGCGACCGACTGTGCCCCCACGACCATGGAATAGAGTTAGCTCAACGCCTTCTTCTTCAGCCACTTTAACTAACGATTCCATCGCATGATACTGAGCCCAACCTGCAGACATAACACCTGCATCTTTCGCTGAGTCAGAGTAACCAATCATGACCATCTGGTGGTTTTGGATAAAACCACGGTAAAGGTCAATCCCCATAAGCTGCTTGATGACCGATTCCGCGTTGTTCAAATCGTCTAGCGTTTCGAACAGAGGACACACATCCATGCGGTAAGGGCAACCAGCTTCTTGTAGCAGTAGATGAACGGCTAGTACGTCAGAGGCGGTACGTGCCATTGAAATAACGTAAGCGCCAAACGCTTCACGCGGTTGTGCTGCAACAATCTTGCAGGTATCCAAAACCTCTTTGACGGGTTCAGACGGTTCCCAATCACGAGGGAGAAGCGGACGTTTAGATGCCAGCTCGTTAGTTAGAAAAGCAATCTTATCTTGCTCACTCCATTGTTCGTAATCACCAATACCTAAGTAGCGAGTCAGTTCAGACAAGACGTCTGAGTGACGCGTGCTCTCCTGGCGGATATCAAGACGTACAAGATGGATACCAAATGCTTTTACGCGGCGTAGTGTATCCAGTAGTGAGCCGTTGGCTATTACACCCATGCCACATTCGTTTAGTGACTGGTAGCAGGCATACAGCGGTTCCCAAAGTTGCTCGACTTTTTGCAGTGGTGCTTTAACAGCCAGCTTTTGACCGTGGATCTTAGCATCGAGAATATCTTTGGTTTCATTGAGCAGAGTGCGTAATTGCTTCAGGATCGCACGGTATGGTTCGTGCTGATCTTCGCCAGCAAGTTCACGGACTTGATCGTTTGAAACTGTCATTGACAGCTCGCTGATCAACTCGTTGATGTCATTGAGATAAAGATCGGCGGCTTTCCAACGAGACAATAGTAAGACTTCACGCGTAACGTTGTGAGTAACAAACGGGTTACCGTCACGGTCACCGCCCATCCAAGAGGAGAAGTGCACTGGGCGAGCATCAATGGGTAAACCTTCTCCAAGGTAAGATTTTAGACGGTCATTCATCTCACGTAGGAAGTCCGGTACCGCTTCCCATAGCGAGTTTTCAACGACCGCAAAGCCCCACTTTGCTTCATCCAACGGAGTAGGGCGTTGTTGTCGAATCACGTCTGAATGCCAGCCTTGGGCAATCAGTTGCTCTAGGCGGCGTTCGGTTTTTCTGCGCTCTTTAGAAGAAAGATCGCTTAGCTCCAACTTTGATAAGCACTCGTTTATCTTGACCAGTTTGTTGATCATCGTACGGCGCGTAATTTCTGTTGGGTGAGCCGTCAATACCAATTCAATATTTAGATCACGAACCGCTTGGGCAGTGTCCAGTTTGCTCACATCGTTTTGTACCAGTTTAGAAAACAGCGAGTTAATCGCGTCTGGTTCACAAATGTGCTCTTCACAATGGCGTGAAATCGTGTGGTATTGCTCAGCGATATTGGTGAGGTTTAGAAATTGGTTAAACGCGCGAGTAACGGGCGTTAGCTGCTCATCAGGTAGATGTTTGATTTCTTCGATCAAGCTGTCCCTGTCTGCTTGATTCCCTGCTTGAGCTGATTTGGATAATTTACGAATGGTTTCCACTTTCTCGAAGATTTCTTCGCCATGGGCATCGCGAATGGTGTTACCCAATAAGTGGCCTAACATGCGCACATTACTTTTGAGTGCGGCGTATTTCTCGTTCATTGTCGTCCTGCCTCGTAAAAAAACTACATCCATTGTCCTTGTTAAGACTCCAATCTAGCGAAAAGCACCAGTTATAGTCAAATAAAGCAGACTAAGTTTGCAATTATTCCGCTGTCTCCTGATTTAGAGCAAATTTACGGCAGCCATAGAGTAAGAAGTGAAAATTAATTACAAAATAACAAGTTAAATAAGTGTTAAGACTAGCGCTAAATTGTGAAGATAAAAAGATGCAGCTCAATCGAGCTGCACAGACTTTTGAGCTTAAACGCGTATTAACAGCAGTACTTGACCATCGCCTTTGAAAGCACATCAATTGTGGGGTCGATAAAGTCGAAGGATAGAAACTCATCCGGTTGATGGGCTTGGTCGATTGACCCAGGGCCGAGCACCAAGGTTGGACACAACTGCTGTAGAAATGGTGCTTCAGTACAGTAGTTCACGGTTTCTGAACTGGTTTGGCAGATCTCTTCAACACCACCAATAAATGGGTGGTCATGTTGGCATTCGTAACCCGGAATAGGCTCATGCAATGGAATAATCTCCAGTCTCCCAGGCCATTTCGCTTCGACTTCTTTTAATGCTCCGCGCAACATGTTCTCTAAACCATCAAGGCTAATGCCGGGAAGAGGACGCACGTCGTAATGCAGTTCGCAGCAACCACAAATACGGTTAGCGCTGTCACCACCATGAATGTGTCCAAGATTTAGGGTTGGGCTTGGAATGGCAAAACCCGGATGGTGATATTCTTTAATCAATTTGTCACGCAGTTGCATCATGGCGAACATGACTTCATGCATGATCTCAATAGCGTTAACGCCAAGCGCTGGGTCCGATGAGTGACCGGACTTGCCTGTTACGCGAATGGCATTTGCCACATGCCCTTTATGACCTCGAATTGGTACAAGGCTGGTGGGTTCACCAATGATGCAGTAATCCGGCTTAAATGGGGCGTTTGCTGTGAAATGTCGCGCGCCCAACATGGTGGTCTCTTCGTCACAAGTGGCTAATACGTAAAGTGGTTTGCTCTGCTTGCTCCAATCGACTTTCTTCACTGCTTCATAAATAAAGGCGAAAAAGCCTTTCATGTCTGCTGTGCCTAAACCGTAGAAGCGGTTGTCTTTTTCCGTCAGTTTATGCGGATCAAAATTCCATCGCCCTTGATCGAATGGCACGGTATCACTATGGCCAGCAAGTAAAAGGCCACCTTCTCCCTCTCCCATACGTGCGATCATATTGTGCTTGCCTGGCTCGACTTCGATCACTTCAACGCTAAAACCCAGATCTTTAAACCAAGATGCGAGTTTTTCGATGACTTTTGCATTGCCCTGATCCCAGCTCGGATCCGTGGAGCTGATAGAAGAGGTGCTGATGAGTCCTTCATAGACCTCTAGAAAAGTTGGTAATTGCATGGATTCTTCAAATCTCCTGTTGACAGACAGACCACAAAAATGTAAAACACATATTAAATCATATTTAATGAATAAAAAATCAAAATAAAGCAAAAATTAAATATGAATAGTCATTTGAGCCTTTAAGTATATGGATGTCACACAATGCTAAAAACCACGATTATTGGAGCCAGCGGTTACACCGGCGCAGAGTTAGCGTTAATGGTTAATAAACACCCACAACTCACGCTATCAGGTTTATACGTTTCCGCCAACAGTGTTGATGCGGGAAAGAGCATCGCGCAGCTACACGGTAAGCTAGCGGGCATCATTGATATGCCAGTTTTACCACTAACGGATCCACTGCAAATCGCTCAAGAATCGGACGTGGTGTTTTTGGCAACGGCTCACGAAGTCAGCCATGATTTAGCCCCAACTTTCTTGGAGACAGGCTGTCAGGTATTCGATTTATCGGGTGCATTCCGTGTGAAAAGTGAAGGCTTTTACGACACTTTTTATGGCTTCGCACATCAACATAACAACTGGTTAGATAAAGCAGCATACGGCTTAGCAGAGTGGAACCAAGAATCAATAAAAACCACTCCTTTGATTGCAGTAGCAGGTTGCTACCCAACCGCTTCACAGCTTGCAATCAAACCTTTATTAGAACATGCGTTGCTTGATACCAACCAATGGCCAGTGATCAACGCAACCAGTGGTGTATCTGGTGCAGGGCGTAAAGCCTCCATGGTTAACAGCTTCTGTGAAGTGAGCTTGCAACCTTATGGTGTATTTAACCATCGTCACCAGCCAGAGATTGCTCAGCACTTGGGTTGCGATGTGATTTTTACTCCGCACCTCGGCAACTTTAAACGCGGCATTCTTGCCACTATCACCATGAAGCTTGCGCAAGGTGTGACAGAAGCACAAGTGGCACAGGCGTTTGAACAAGCTTATCAAGGCAAGCCTGCGGTGCGTCTTAAAGGCGACGGTATTCCACGTATTCAGGATGTCGAAAATACCCCTTTCTGCGATATCGGCTGGAAGGTACAAGGCGAACACATCATTGTGATTTCAGCTATCGACAACCTACTTAAAGGTGCATCGAGTCAAGCGATGCAATGTCTCAATATTCATTACGGTTACCCAGAACTGACAGCGTTGCTGTAGTCGTTGAAAGAGGGAAATGCGATGACGCAAACCAATCAAGCTCCTTTAGTCATTAAGCTAGGTGGTGCAGCTCTATCATGCACTCAAACCTTAAGCCAACTGTTTGGTGCCATTGCGGCTTACCAAAAATCGGCACAGCGACAAATCGCCATCGTTCATGGCGGTGGCTACCTAGTTGATGAGTTGATGGCAAAGCTTCAGCTTGAAACCGTAAAGAAAAACGGTTTACGCGTAACGCCTTACGATCAAATTCCTGTGATTGCAGGCGCGCTTGCAGGCACTGCGAATAAGTTACTTCAAGGTCAAGCGATTGCGGACGGTCTTAACGCTGTGGGCCTTAGCCTTGCGGATGGTGGTTTGTGTCTTGTTGAAGAACTTGACCCAGAACTCGGCGCGGTAGGCAAAGCATCACCGGGTGACTCAGCACTATTACAAGCGGTGCTAAACACAGGTGCACTGCCGATCATCAGTTCAATTGGTTTAACCAAAGATGGCCAGATGATGAATGTGAATGCTGATCAAGCAGCAGTCGCGGTTGCGGGCGCATTAGATGCGGAGTTAGTCCTGTTATCAGACGTGAGTGGTGTATTAGATGGAAAAGGCCATTTGATCAAAACCCTGTCAGAGCAGCAAGCTAACTCGTTGATCGATGGACATGTGATCACCGATGGCATGATCGTCAAAGTTAAAGCCGCTTTGGAGGCCGCCAATGATCTTGGCCGTCCAATTGAAGTCGCGACCTGGCGTTACCCAGAAAAATTAGCACAGTTATTCGCTGGTGAAAGTATTGGTACTCAATTCTTGCCTCAATAAGCATCAGCAAAAGAATTCAATATTAGGAAGTCGTAGTTGGCACTGACCGCCGAGCGCAGCGCCAGTTAAGTTTGGAGAAAAAACATGAGCAAAGTGAACGTAAATAAAGTGGTAGTCGCATACTCAGGCGGTCTAGATACTTCAGTAATTATCCCGTGGCTAAAAGAGAACTACGACTGTGAAGTAGTGGCTTTCGTTGCCGATGTTGGTCAAGGTGCCGAAGAGCTAGAAGGCATTGAAGCGAAAGCAAAAGCCTCTGGTGCTTCTGAGTGCTACATCGCTGACTTGAAAGAAGAAATGGTCGCAGACTACATTTACCCAACGCTAAAAACCGGCGCGTACTACGAAGGTAAGTACCTGCTAGGTACATCAATGGCGCGTCCAATCATTGCCAAAGCGCAGGTTGAAGTGGCACGTAAAGTGGGCGCGGACGCTCTGTGTCATGGCTGTACAGGTAAAGGTAACGACCAAGTACGTTTTGAAGGCGCATTCGCAGCACTAGCACCGGACTTACAAGTGATTGCACCTTGGCGTGAGTGGGACCTAGTGAGCCGTGAAGAGTGTTTGGATTACCTAGCTGAGCGTAATATTCCTTGCTCTGCGTCTCTTACTAAGATCTATTCACGTGATGCAAACGCATGGCACATTTCGACGGAAGGCGGCGTTTTAGAAGATACGTGGAACGCACCAAACGAAGACTGCTGGGTGTGGACTGTCGACCCAGAGCAAGCGCCAAATGAAGCGGAATACGTCACGCTGAAAGTAGAAAAAGGTGAAGTGGTCGAAGTTGATGGTGAAGTGATGACACCATACAACGCACTGGTTTACCTAAACGAGAAGGGCGCTAAGCACGGTGTTGGCCGTATCGATATCGTGGAAAACCGTCTTGTTGGGATGAAGTCTCGTGGTTGTTATGAAACACCGGGAGGCACCATCATGATGGAAGCGCTGCGTGCTGTAGAGCAGCTTGTGCTAGACAAATCATCATTCGAATTCCGTGAGGAGCTAGGTCTAAAAGCGTCTCACCTTGTATACGATGGCCGTTGGTTTACGCCACTATGTAAATCGATCCTTGCCGCTTCAGAAGAGCTAGCGCAAGACGTTAACGGTGAAGTGGTTGTTAAGCTCTACAAAGGTCAAGCGACAGTGACGCAAAAACGTTCTGACAACAGCTTGTATTCAGAAGAGTTCGCGACTTTTGGTGAAGATGAAGTTTACGACCAAAGCCATGCAGGTGGGTTTATCCGTCTTTACTCGCTATCAAGCCGTATTCGTGCATTGAACAGCCAGAAGAAATAATCCCTTAACATCCATCTCGGATTGAATAAAGACCCGCCATTTATAGGCGGGTCTTTTGGTTTCTAAAAGCGGGTATCTAAAGTTAGTTTGAATATATATGTAAAAATATTGAATTTATACTTTATTTTTTATCGAAATTGCCGTAACGTTGACCCATAAGAAAAAGTGAGCAAATGACCATCAAATTGGTTACTACTCATTCGAGAACGTTAGAGTAAGCAATAGTCATCAGGAGAGACGCAATGGCATTATGGGGCGGAAGATTTACCCAAGCGGCAGACACCAGATTTAAAGAGTTCAATGATTCGTTGCGTTTTGACTACCGATTGGCTGAGCAAGACATCGTAGGTTCAATCGCATGGTCTAAAGCTCTGCTTTCTGTTGATGTGCTATCGGCAGAAGAACAGCAGAAACTGGAACTTGCTTTAAATGAGCTGAAGTTAGAAGTGATGGAAGACCCTCACCAAATTCTTCGCTCTGATGCAGAAGATATCCACTCTTGGGTTGAACAGCAGCTAATCAGTAAAGTGGGAGATTTAGGTAAAAAACTCCACACTGGGCGTTCTCGGAATGACCAAGTCGCCACAGACTTGAAACTTTGGTGTCGTCAGCAAGGTCAGCAATTATTGATTGCTTTAGATCGCCTACAAGCACAAATGGTCCATGTTGCTAAACAGCACCAAGGCACCGTATTGCCAGGCTATACTCATCTTCAGCGTGCTCAACCTGTAACCTTTGCTCACTGGTGCTTGGCTTATGTTGAAATGTTCGAGCGTGACTACTCTCGTCTGAATGATGCCTTACAGCGTCTCGACACTTGTCCACTTGGCTCGGGTGCGTTAGCGGGAACGGCTTATCCGATTGATCGCGAACAATTAGCACATAATCTCGGTTTCCACCGTGCTACGCGTAATTCACTCGATTCGGTTTCAGATCGTGATCATGTGATGGAACTGATGTCGGTGGCGTCGATTTCTATGCTTCACCTTTCTCGTCTTGCAGAAGATATGATCTTCTACAATTCAGGCGAGTCAAACTTCATTGAGTTAGCGGATACGGTGACATCTGGTTCGTCATTAATGCCACAGAAGAAAAACCCAGATGCACTTGAGTTGATCCGTGGTAAGACAGGGCGTGTCTATGGCGCATTATCGAGCATGATGATGACAGTTAAAGCCTTGCCATTGGCGTACAACAAAGACATGCAGGAAGATAAAGAAGGGTTGTTTGACGCTTTAGATACATGGAACGACTGCATGGAAATGGCAGCTCTGTGTTTTGACGGTATTAAAGTGAATGGCGAGCGCACACTAGAAGCGGCGAAACAAGGTTACGCAAACTCGACTGAGTTGGCTGATTACCTAGTGGCGAAAGGCATCCCATTCCGTGAAGCTCACCACATCGTCGGTGTCGCGGTCGTTGGTGCTATTGCTAAAGGCTGTGCGCTGGAAGAATTGTCTCTGCAAGAGCTAAAAGCCTTCTCTGAGGTGATTGAAGATGATGTGTATGACATTCTGACTATCGATTCGTGTTTGGAAAAGCGTTGTGCTTTGGGGGGTGTTTCGCCTCACCAGGTCGCTTACGCGGTAGAACAAGCGGATAAGCGCCTGAGCCAGCGTGACAGCTCGGCGGTGAAAGTGCGTCCTGCACGTTTGACGGACATTGAAACGTTGGAAGGTATGGTTGCTTACTGGGCGAACCTTGGTGAGAATCTTCCGCGCTCTCGTAATGAGCTCGTGAGAGATATTGGCTCTTTCGCGGTGGCTGAGCATCATGGTGAAGTGACGGGTTGCGCTTCTCTATATGTGTATGACTCAGGGTTGGCTGAAATACGCTCTCTTGGTATCGAAGCGGGCTGGCAAGGCCAAGGGCAGGGCAGTGCGATTGTGAACTATTTGGTTGAGAAAGCGCGCCAGATGGCGATCAAGAAAGTCTTTGTTCTAACGCGAACGCCTGAGTTCTTTATGAAGCAAAGCTTTTTACCGACATCGAAGTCATTACTGCCGGAGAAAGTTCTGAAAGATTGCGATCAGTGCCCACGTCAACATGCATGTGATGAGGTAGCGCTTGAGATCAATTTAATGGAGCAAGTGATCCAAAAAACGCATGTGGCATGAACTGAAGTTGTGGAGTGATTTTATTAGCATTCAATGACATAGTCATTTTCCTGTTTACTTACATCAGTATTCGCTAAAAAAATCGAAAAAATTTGGAACCTTTGAGAGGAAGCCCGGTCTATTAAAGTACCACTGCTTTTTCTTAGAAGAATCTAAGAGAGCCCCAGAACTGACATTGGTTTTGGGGCTTTTTTCTATCTGTCACTTTTCTCTTTTTTATTCGCCTTTTTTTGTCCCCGTCGACGCTGCCAAGGCAAGATGACAAAACGCATCCATAAGTGTAAAAACAACAAAACGTTGAAAGCGAAGCCGGCAAAGATCAAAGCGATCGACTCGATGCTTTGTGGATCATCTTTGAGCGTAAACCACCATACAATCCAACACAGTACAGAAAGTACCGTCAATTGATCCAAGCATCGTTGGCAACGTCCAAGTTTTTTCCAAAACCAATGTTCTTCGCAGCGGCGACAAGTCATAGTGTTTTCCAAACCATTAGTGTTGCTTCAGATTATATATCTAACTAAATGGTGGAAAGCGTTTCTTACACGGGCTTAGATCGCCATGACACAACCAAAAATGGAAAGTTAGCTTTGTAAAAGCTTTGTGGCACGTAATTGATGTATGGTGCGCTGTCAGTCTTTAACAGGAAATATAATGATGTCGACAGAGTTGAAACTTGCGCTGAGTATCGCTGGTGGGTTCTTTATGATCGGTGTTGTCGCGATTTGTATGGTCAGCCGCTATGCAATGATGGCAGCGTAAGAGAGATTTCATTGCGCCAAAGTAGTAAAGCAAAGCCTCGTTGATGACGAGGCTTTGCTTTATATTTAGATAGAAGCCTGAAAGCGTTAGCAGCCTGGGCCGCAGTCAAGACAATGTTTCACTATTTCTGGCCCTAAGTGTAGTTTTGCATTCAAATCACGTAGAGCGGTGCGGACGCCTTCTTCAATCACTGGGTGATAGAAGGGCATATCTAACATCTCAGAAATCGTCATCCTATTTTGGTGCGCCCACGCTAAAAGGTGCGCAAGATGCTCTGCATTCGGGCCCATCATTTCTGCACCTAAAAAACGTCCAGTGCCTTGCTCTCCGTAGACATGCAGAATGCCTTTATTACGAAGCATGACGCGCGAACGTCCTTGATTTTCAAACGAGACTTCACCGGTTGCGAAACATCCACATGTGCCTAGACGTGTTTCTAGTTGTTTATATGTTTCTCCAACCATAGCAATTTGAGGGTCGGAGAACACGGCTGAAATTGGTGAGCGACGCAGACCCGCACGAATATCTGGGAAACGGCCTGCGTTGTCTCCAGCAATACGGCCTTGGTCAGCGGCTTCGTGCAGCAGTGGAATTTGGTTACTTGCATCACCTGCGATGAAGATGCTCTCTACCGAAGTTTGCAATGTGTAGTGATCCGCCGTTGGTACGCCACGTTCATCGAGAGCCACATTGGTGTTCTCGATCGCCAGCTTATCGACGTTTGGACGACGACCCGTTGCGGCCAATACGTAATCGACAACGAAAGTTTCTAATTCACCATCATGGTTGATGAATTGGATTTCGACCTTGTCTTCGCCGTCATTGTCTGACGAAGCAATGCGTTTCATGCTTTCGACTTTTACATCTGCATCTAGGTAGAACTCTTCCTTAAAGGCTTTATCTGCATACGCCATCACCTCTGGGTCTGTCAGTGGGCCCACTTGTCCTCCAAGGCCAAAGAGCTTCACGTTTACTCCTAGGCGGTGTAAAGCCTGACCCAATTCAAGGCCGATGACTCCTGGGCCAAATACTGCAACGGACTCTGGTAAGTCATCCCAGTCAAATACATCATCGTTAATCACTAGGCGATCACCCAGTTCATTCCAAGCTGCCGGATATGCTGGACGAGATCCTGTCGCAATAACAATGCGCTGTGCGGTGACCTGAGTATGATCATCTATGATGAGAGTGTGGTCATCGGCAAACTTCGCGTAGCCCGATAGTTTGTCTTCAGCGGGAATATCATCGACACTTTCAAGCACAAAGCCAACAAAACGATCGCGTTCGCGCTTTACACGATCCATAACTTCTCGTCCGTTAATTCGTACTTCACCTTGCGGGTGTATCCCAAATCCAGGTGCTTTTTCGATTTGATGAACACTTTCTGCTGCCGCAATTAACAGCTTAGACGGCATGCATCCGACACGAGCACAGGTTGTTCCGTAGGGACCGCCCTCAATCATTACCACGCTGTTGGTATGAGCTTTTGCTGCTCGATAAGCACCAAGACCAGCCGTACCGCCACCAATAATCGCTACGTCGACATTTACTTGTTTCATCGTGAACTCTCGCTTTTGTTTTAAGCCAAGCTAGCTACATTGAGCTTGGAGAGTGAATTGGATAGTTGAATCTGGATAAGTAGTCACCTTAGTGGCAGATGACTACTTATCTAGACTAGTAGAAGAAGTGGTTTAGGGTTGGCCTCCGAGCCAAAAGGCACCGGAGACCGAGGGTGTAGGCTATGGACAGCTTAGCCTAGATACGCTTCTAGCTCTTCGCTACCGCCGATATGCTTGCCACCGATAAAGACTTGTGGAACAGTCGTGCGACCAGATATAGCTCGTAGACTAACTGTTGTTGCGTCTTTACCCAGAATCACTTCTTCATATTGAAGACCGTGGTCAATCAGATTTTGTTTCGCTTTCATACAGAAAGGGCAGCCTGGTTTAGTGAACACCGTGATGGATTCTTGCGTTTTGTAGTCAGGCGCTATGTAGTTCAGCATCGTATCTGCGTCTGACACCTTGAATGGGTCGCCTGGTTCGTTTGGCTCAATGAACATTTTTTCCACTACACCATCTTTTACTAACATGCTGTAACGCCATGAACGTTTGCCAAAGCCGATGTCGTTTTTATCCACTAACATACCCATGCCATCGGTGAATTCACCATTACCATCCGGGATGAAGGTAATGTTTTCTGCTTCTTGGTCTTGTTTCCATGCATTCATCACGAACGTATCATTGACCGAGATACAAATAATCTCATCCACTCCGTGCTCTTTAAATACAGGGAACAATTCGTTGTAACGAGGTAGATGGCTTGATGAACAGGTTGGAGTAAATGCACCCGGTAAGCTAAATACGATAACGGTCTTACCTTTAAATAGCTCATCGGTCGTTACATTCACCCAAGAGTCACCTTGACGAACTGGAAAAGTAACTTGAGGGACTTGTTGACCTTCTTTAGATACAAACATAATGATTTCCTTTAACTATTTTAAATTATGCGTATAGAGCTTAGCGTTTTTCGTCGCTCTGTTTCGTTTTGTTGAGCCCATTATTGTAAAAATCCTTTGATAGCTCTAATCGTTTGGTGTTATGGTTTTGATAGGTATTAGCTATTGTTAAAGAAGCGAAGCGTGAAGTATGAATATTCGAGATTTTGAGTACTTAGTTGCACTTGCGGAACATAAGCACTTTCGCAAAGCGGCAGAGGCATGTTTTGTTAGCCAGCCAACATTGAGTGGGCAAATTCGTAAACTAGAGGACGAACTCGGGACCACGCTTTTAGAGCGAAGCAGCCGACGTGTTTTGTTTACCGATTCAGGGTTACAGCTGGTGGAGCAGGCTAAACGCATCTTAAGTGAAGTGAAAACCTTCAGAGATATGGCAAGCGGTCAAAGCGGAGCCATGACTGGACCGATGCATATTGGTTTCATCCCGACGGTTGGGCCTTATCTACTACCCAAAATTCTGCCGCAGATAAAAGAAGCATTTCCTGAGCTGGAGCTATTTCTGCACGAAGCTCAAACACATCAATTAGTGCGTCAATTGGAAGAAGGCAAACTAGATTGCTTAGTTTTAGCTTCGGTTGATGAAACTGCGCCATTTAAAGAGATCGAAGTGTATCAAGAGCCATTAAGTGTCGCAGTGCCATGTGACCACGAGTGGGCCTCTCTCGACCATGTTGATATGTTGGAGCTGAATGGTAAAACCGTTTTAGCGTTGGGAGACGGCCACTGTCTGCGAGATCAAGCGTTAGGTTTTTGTTTTGCCGCTGGTGCAAAAGACGATGAGCGTTTTAAAGCCACCAGCTTGGAGACGTTACGCAATATGGTTGCTGCCGGTGCGGGGATTACGTTATTGCCTCAGCTTTCTATCCCTAATGAGAAGCAAAAAGATGGCGTATGCTACGTACCAGCTGTTAACCCAACACCCTCGCGTAATATCGTTCTCGTATATCGTCCGGGCTCACCATTACGAGCTAGGTTTGAAGCTTTAGCAGCGAAGATTAAAGAGGTGTTGGCTTCTTATCCATCATTGAATGCTGCAGCATAAGAAGCAGACATAAAAAAGGGAGAGCTTGATGCTCTCCCTTGTGCTTTTGTGATTTAGAACAGTTCTTCTGCGCCAGAGCCTGAAGAGTAAATACTATCTTCTAAACGGTCGCCAGCGTATTCGGTAGGCTCCGTGCCTTTTTCAAAGTATTCGAACATTGATGTGCTATCTACCTTGTGCGTTAGCATACCGCTGTTGCGATCAATACGAACTCGAATAATATCCTCTGGAATATTTTTACCTTGCTCCGGCGTCCCTTCTAGCGCAACACGCATGAAGTCAATCCAAGCAGGCTCTGCGGTTTTCGCACCCGACTCGGCACCAGAAATTTGGCCTTGCCCTAGGTTGCTGTTAACAGTGGTGCGGCCAAGTGCACGTGAGTGATCATCAAAGCCAACCCAAGCTATCGCAACGACACCAGGTCCATAGCCATTGTACCAAGCATCCTTGGAATCATTCGTTGTACCCGTTTTACCCCCGATATCACGACGACCAAGTTTTTGCGCGCGCCAGCCTGTACCATTCCAACCTGTGCCTTCACGCCAGTTACCGCCACCCCAAATGTTGCTGTACATCATCTCACGCATTAAGAATGCATTCTGTTCGGAGATAACTTGCGGTGCATATTGAGGTTCATCATTTTCAAGGGCATTGTCTGTTGCAAGGCCGTCAATTGCGACGTCTTGTTCGCCAAATTCATCAGCGTAGCGATTTTCTGGCTGCTCGCTCATTTGTGGACAATCCTTATGACAAACACTCTTTGGATTGGCTTTAAACAGTACTTCACCGAATGCATCTTCCACGCGTTCTACATAGAATGGTTCAACGTAATAACCACCGTTTGCAAACACAGAGTAACCTTGTGCCACTTTCATTGGTGTTAAGCTGCCAGCTCCGAGTGCGATGGTCTCAGAGCGTGGTACTTGGTTAATATCAAAACCGAAACGAGTAAGGTACTGACGTGTCTCCTCGAGGCCAACTTCACGGAGTGTACGTACTGCCATGACGTTTTTTGATTGAGCTAAGCCGAGGCGAAGACGCGTTGGACCACCATAAGTCGGTGGTGAGTTTTTTGGTCGCCAAGCTGAACCAGAACCTGCATCCCACTTGTTAATCGGCGCATCGTTAATCAAAGTGGCTAGAGTCAGTCCTTTGTCAATTGCTGCCGAGTAGATGAAAGGCTTGATACTTGAACCAACCTGACGCACTGACATGGTTGCACGGTTAAACTTGCTGTGAACAAAGTTGAAACCACCAACCAGCGACAATATCGCGCCATTTTCTGGGTTC
The DNA here is from genome assembly GCF_023650755.1 of Vibrio sp. SCSIO 43097. Taxonomy (NCBI): domain Bacteria; kingdom Pseudomonadati; phylum Pseudomonadota; class Gammaproteobacteria; order Vibrionales; family Vibrionaceae; genus Vibrio; species Vibrio sp. SCSIO 43097. The sequence goes on from NZ_CP071840.1 coordinate 376,749, forward strand.
ATCGCAACAAACGCGGTGTTTGCTGTCGGCACTTGGCTCAGTTTCCAGCTCAGTGTTGTGTTGTCATCTTCATCGGTTTCACTTACTTCGCGAACCCAAACTTGTTGACCTGTCGCTAGCACATCATGCGCTGACTTTGGTGTTGAGCCTTGGCGGTTATCGGTAATGTACTTACGCGCCCAGTGCATTCCAGTCCAAGGGATGGTTTGCTCTTCATGGTTCTTAACCCATACTTGCGCCGTCTTATCATCGACTTTCGTCACAACCGCAGGGTAAAGGTCACCATAAGTTGGCTGTTTCTTCAGGTGCTTTTCTATTTGCTCATTGCCCCAGGCTGCTTCCCCTTCTTTCCAAAGCACACTTTCTGCACCACGGTAGCCATGACGTTCATCGTATGACAAGAGGTTATTTACCGCAGACGTATTTGCAGCATCTTGCAGTTTAGAATCCACAGTCATGTAGATATTCAAGCCAGAGGTGTAAGCTTCTTCTTCACCGTACTCTTTTACTGCCCATGCACGAGCCAACTCTGCTACGTAAGGCGCTGAAAGCTCAATTTCAGCGCTATGATAACGCGCCACAATAGGTTCATTGCGTGCTTCGTCATACTGCTCTTGTGTAATGTATTTCTCATCAAGCATTCGCATTAATACAACGTTACGGCGTTTTGTTGCGCGCTCAAGAGAGTAAATTGGGTTCATGGTTGATGGCGCTTTTGGCATACCAGCGAGTGTTGCAATCTCACTTAACGTCAATTCATCAAGGCTCTTGCCAAAATACACTTGAGCGGCAGCACCAAAGCCATATGAGCGGTAACCAAGGAAGATTTTATTGACATAAAGCTCCATGATTTCTTGCTTACTTAAAAGCTGCTCAATATGGATAGCAATAAAAATCTCTTTAATCTTACGCATGATCTTCTTCTCATTAGATAAGAAGAAGTTACGAGCTAGCTGTTGCGTAATCGTACTTGCACCCTGTTTAGCCGAGCCTGAAACCGCAACAACAACAGCTGCACGAGTGATGCCGATAGGGTCGATACCAGGATGCTCGTAGAAACGGCTATCTTCGGTTGCGATGAGCGCGTGAATTAAGTCTTGAGGAATTTCGTCATAAGTAACAGGAATACGACGCTTTTCACCGAACTGTGCGATCAGCTTCCCGTCTTGACTAAACACCTTCATAGGTGTTTGTAATTCAACGTCTTTTAGAGTTGCAACATCTGGCAATTCAGGCTTCACGTACTGATAGAAGCCAAATATTGTGGTGACTCCAAGAATTATGCAAATCAATGTTAAAAATAATAAACGCTTTATGAACTTCACCGGAGAATCCCTGATTGGTTGAGGCTGTGTAACGGCAAACCCTTGTACTCTTAGGTCAAAAATTTAGCACATAAGAGATATTAACTCTTATTTGGATGCTAATAACAACCTTTGCACGAAGAAATTTCGGAGCGAGAGTAAGAGATGGATAAGCTAATCGTTACCGGCATCGATATAGGCCATAACAGCCTCAAAGCCGTAGTACTTAAACCCACAGGCAACAATTACGCTCTGTTGGGTTACAAAGAAATATTACTAAAGGAAGGTATTGTCGCTGAAAATAACACCATAAATCATCAAGAAATTGTAAAGACCCTCAAGCAGATAAAAAAAGAACTGCCTTTTGGCGCTAAAAAAGTTGCGATCTCAGTTCCTGATAACTCGGTAATTAGCAAGAAACTGCAAATAGAACAAAATCTTGAAGAGAGTGAAGTTGAGTTTGCAGTGATACAAGCCTTTTCTCATCAATCGCCATTCCCTGTCGAAGAGCTGAGTTTAGACTTCGTTCGTCTTCGCGCTGAGGGCGGGCAGAGTGGCAGTGATAGCTATCAAGTGTTTGCGACAAGAAAAGATGTGGTAGAAGGCCGAGTCGATGCATTACAAAAGTCCGGACTAAAACCTGTTTTAGTGGACGTGCATTCGCAAAGCCTTGGTCATATCTGGAAGCTCACCGCCGATCGCTTTCCTGACAAAAACAAATACTGCTTACTCGATATTGGCACCTTATCGAGCTCCTTCACCATGTTTACCGAACAAGGTGAACTGTTTCACAAAGAGTTTGCTTACGGCACACGCGGAGCAAACAGCGCTTCTCCAGTCGATTTTCTGTCCGATGATGCTCAGGAGAAAACAGAGCTGTTTAACCGTCAAATCATAGAGCGAGTAAAGCGCCAGATGCAGCTCTATACCTCAATCAATGGCTCACAAAACATCAAGGGTATCTGGTTATCAGGGGAAGGGGCCTCCACTCCCATGCTCGCAGAGGAGTTGTCTCAACAATTGTCGTTAGAGTGTGAATTGCTAAATCCGCTAGGGCTATTTGAGATGAAGGTGTCTAAGCGTAAGCGTCGTGCTGTGGATTGGCAGCATTTCTCAACAGCAGCCGGACTGGCCGTTCGTGGCATTCATTGGCTAGGAGGCGCCCGTGCTTTATCGCATTAATTTACTTCCTTGGCGAGAGAATCAAAGAGAAGAGCACCGACGTCGTTTCATCAGTTTGGTCGCATTAGGCATGTTGGTCGCTGTTGGCATCCAGTGGGGTATTGGAAAGTTTTTTGAGTACCAACAAGATCAACAACAGGATCGGCTCGATTACCTCACTCACTACATTGCCGAACTCGACCAGCGTATTGAAGCAATGAAAATTGCAGAGCAAGAGCACAGCAAAATCCTCGAACGTCTAAAGGTCGTTGAAGGTTTACAAAACGGACGAAACAAAACGACCGAGTTCATGAACTTAATGCCTGCCGTTATCCCTGAAGGTGTATATGTCGACAAGATCAAAATGAATGATCTGGAAATTGAGATCTCTGGGATCTCAGATAGCACTCCAAAACTTGCCACGATGCTGGACAACATGGAGCGCTCGGCCAAGTTGAACGACGTAGAAATGCATTCCATCGTTCACGGCAAAGCCCGTTTTGGGAAAGAGTTTCAAACATTCAAAGTGTCTTTCATGTTCAAAGTAACGGAGAAGAAATTGGAGGCTCAACGTGGTTGATTGGCAGGATCTCGAAATAGATGAAATGGCCGAGTGGCCATTGTTGCCCCAGATTGTAGTAATCGCGCTTCTGATCATGGCGATTCAAGGCTTAGGTTATTGGTTTTACCTTAAACCGAAAGAAGAACAGTTGAATCACTTGATCCAGCAGGAGCAGACACTCAAGGTGGCATTGAAGATCAAAGCGAACAAAGTGGCAGCGTTGCCTCAGCTTCAATCTCAATTGGATGAACTTACCACTCGTTACGAGTTATTACTGCAACAACTGCCTGCGCAAAAAGAGCTGGCTACAATGCTCGCTTCAGTGAATGAGCTTGGCATCGACAATAAGCTGACTTTCACCCGAATCGACTGGGGCGAAAAACAATCAGAGCACTTCCTTTATCGTCTTCCTTTAAACATAGAGTTAACGGGCGACTTTCATGACATCGGCCATTTTTCTCAGGCGATAGCGACGCTACCTCGAATCATCACGTTTAAAGATGTGACTTGGCAACGTGTCAGCCAAGAGAGTGAAACCCTGCACTTTCGGGTGCGCGCTAACACCTATCAGTTTAAGCCGGAGGAGACGAAAAATGACAAGTAAGTCTTTGTTGCTGGTACTGATGGGTTCTCTATTGATGGGTTGCCAGGCGAATGATGAATCATTGACGGATTTTATTCGAGGAGTGGAAACACAGGCGCGTCGAGAGGTCGAGAAGCTTAAGCCCGCAGACAAATATGTTGCAGTCACGTACGCACCGGAAGTACAGCGTGCACCCTTTGAATTACCCAAAGAAGCCACTATCGCGACTCAGCCAGTTGCAAGAAAAGATTGTTGGCAACCGCCCTCAAGAAGGCGAACTGGTAAATTAGAAAAATTCCCATTAAGCCAATTACGTTTGAAAGGTGTCATGGGCATGGATAACACGGTTTCTGGCCTTGTTCAGGCTCCCAATGGCACCGTCTATAAAGTTAAGCCGGGTCAATACCTCGGACGCAATAATGGCAAAGTGACCCATGTCAGCCACTCCTACTTGTTGATTAATGAAACGTTGCCCGACGGCTTAGGATGTTGGCAAAAACGTAAAGTTAAGTTGGCTTTGAGATAGCCCCATTTATTTTTGATATTGAGTAATGAAAATGAGACAAGGATTAACACGTACACCAAGGATACTTACTGGGCTCTTCTCCTTATGGTTGTTTGTATTTTTAGCCCCTTTAGCGGCAGCTGAAGAAGTTTCGTCCAATGCCCTAAAAAGTATCGACTTTCGAACTAATAAAGATAAAGACGCCGTGATTGTCGTCGAATTGGCGTCACCGGCCGCGATTGTAGATATCAAGCGTGTACAGGAAGGGTTAAGTATCGATTTGCTTAACACTTCAGTAAAAGACGAGCAATTGTATCTCCTAGACGTGAAAGACTTTTCGACTGTGGTTGAGAGCGTAGAAGTGTTTCGCTATACCTCAACTACGCGCTTGGTTGCGCACATCAATGAAGAATACATGCATGATTACCGTTTAACGGGGCGTTTTTTGGAAATCAAAGTAGCGAAGATCAAACCCAATGAGAAAGCCCCAGATAAAAGCATTTTAGAAAGAGAAGGTAAGCTTATTTCGATTAACTTCCAAGATATTCCTGTGCGAAACGTCTTGCAGCTTATTGCTGATTACAACCAATTCAATTTGGTTGTCTCCGACTCTGTAGAAGGCAACCTCACGCTTCGTCTTGATGGTGTCCCTTGGCAGCAAGTGCTGGATATTATTTTGCAAGTTAAGGGGTTAGATAAGCGTGTTGATGGCAACGTGATTTTAGTTGCTCCGACTGATGAGTTGGACTTGCGTGAGAAGCAGCAGTTAGAAAAACAAAAATTGACGGAAGAAATGGGAGAGCTTTCATCTGAAATCATCAAAGTTAATTTTGCTAAAGCATCAGATATTGCGGAGATGATCAATGGAGAAGGAAATATCAGCATGCTGTCAGAGCGCGGCAGTATGACCATTGATGAGCGAACTAACTCGTTATTGATTAGAGAGTTACCTGAAAACATCGAGGTGATTCGAGAAATTATTGAGTCTTTGGATATTCCAGTTAAACAGGTTCAAATTGAGGCGCGTATTGTGACCATCAATGAAGGTAACATGGACGAGTTAGGGATTCGTTGGGGTTTTACATCTATTAATGGCAGTAATACAGTGGGCGGTTCTATTGAGAACAACCTCGCCACGATCGGTCTTTATAATGGAGAAGGGGGCGACGACGGTGGTGACGGTGATGGAGTGGGGATCGATGACTTCCTAAATGTAAACTTAGCTGCAACCAGCCCGAATGCGACCAGTCTTGCTTTCCAAGTTGCGAAGTTAGGATCAGACACACTACTTGATTTGGAACTTTCTGCGCTGCAACAAGAGTCTAAAGCTGAGATTATCTCGAGCCCACGTTTGATCACTACCAATAAGAAACCAGCCTATATCGAACAAGGTACAGAGATTCCTTACCTAGAGTCATCATCAAGTGGTGCAACGACGGTGACGTTCAAAAAGGCGGTATTAAGTTTGAAGGTGACCCCGCAAATCACACCGGATAACCGCTTAGTGTTGGATTTAAGTGTCACGCAAGATAGACCTGGACAAGTCGTGAAGACAGGCACTGGTGAAGCTGTTGCGATTGATACTCAACGTATCGGGACGCAAGTGTTAGTGAATAATGGTGAAACGGTCGTTCTTGGTGGTATTTTTCAGCACAGCATTACTAACTCGGTGGACAAAGTGCCTTTGTTGGGCGATCTGCCGCTATTAGGTGCGCTTTTTCGTCGAAGCTATGAAAATGTTGGCAAAAGTGAGCTGTTAATTTTCGTCACGCCTAAGGTGGTGATTCAGTAGTTCTGTCTCGGGAAAAACTGATTAAATCAAAAATAAAGTTGCAATAGTGGCACCATGCTTGGATAATTTCGGGTCTTATCACGAATTATCTGTGAGGAACTGGTGCCACAAGCCTTGTAGAACAGCAGTTTAGCTGTGTTTTCTTGTGGCGATCTTATTGAATCAATGTTGTAAATTACTGCTAAACATGGCTGAGAAACGTAATATTTTCCTTGTTGGCCCAATGGGCGCCGGCAAAAGTACAATTGGTAGACATCTAGCACAGCAACTGCATATGGAGTTTGTTGACTCCGATACAGTGATCGAAGAACGCACTGGTGCAGACATCTCTTGGGTTTTTGATGTAGAAGGTGAAGAAGGCTTCCGCAAGCGTGAAGAAGCGGTACTTGAAGACCTAACACAAGAGCAAGGCATCGTGCTTGCGACTGGCGGTGGCTCTGTTAAGAGCAAAGAAAACCGCAATCGTCTTTCGGCACGTGGTGTTGTTGTTTACTTAGAAACGACGATTGAAAAGCAACTTGCGCGTACAAACCGCGACAAGAAGCGTCCTTTACTTCAAACGGATAACCCTCGCGAAGTACTGGAGCAATTAGCTGAAGAACGTAATCCTTTATATGAAGAAGTAGCGGATTACACTGTTCGCACTGACGATCAAAGTGCAAAAGTGGTAGCCAACCAGATCGTAAAAATGCTAGAAGAGAGATAAGTCTTTATCTTTTTTTTAATTGGAGCAAACCGATGGAACGGATTACGGTCAACCTAGCTGAGCGTAGCTACCCAATCTCTATTGGCGCCGGGTTATTTGAGGACCCGGCGTACCTCTCTCAAGTTCTCTCAAACAAAAATGCAAAACAAAAAGTTGTTGTGATCAGTAATGTCACAGTGGCACCTTTGTATGCAGACAAAATTTTAAAGCAACTCGAGCAGCTCGGTTGTAGTGCATCCTTGTTAGAATTGCCTGACGGTGAACAGTACAAAAACTTGGATGTATTTAATCAAGTAATGAACTTCTTACTGGAAGGGAGTTATGCTCGTGATGTTGTGATCATCGCGTTAGGTGGTGGTGTTATTGGCGATCTTGTGGGTTTTGCGTCTGCCTGTTACCAGCGTGGGGTCGACTTTATTCAAATACCGACCACATTACTATCCCAAGTGGACTCTTCGGTTGGTGGAAAAACCGCGGTTAACCATCCGTTGGGTAAGAACATGATAGGCGCGTTTTACCAACCTAAAGCAGTGATCATTGATACCAACTGCCTGTCGACGTTGCCTGAACGTGAGTTCGCTGCGGGTATCGCCGAAGTCATTAAGTACGGCATTATTTACGATGCAGATTTTTTTGTATGGTTAGAAGACAATCTTGAGCGCTTGTATGCGTTGGATGAAGAAGCACTAACTTATGCGATCGCACGTTGCTGTGAAATAAAAGCGGAAGTGGTGGCTCAGGATGAGAAAGAGTCGGGCATCCGTGCTTTGCTTAACTTAGGTCACACCTTTGGTCATGCGATTGAAGCGGAACTTGGCTATGGCAATTGGCTGCATGGTGAAGCGGTATCTTCCGGCACTGTTATGGCGGCCAAAACGTCGCATCTACGCGGTCTGATCTCGGAAGAGCAATTTGAGCGTATTGTTGCGATTTTGCGTCGTGCAAAACTGCCTGTGCATACTCCAGACAGTATGAATTTCGATGACTTCATCAAGCACATGATGCGAGATAAGAAAGTCCTCTCTGGTCAATTACGATTGGTTTTGCCTACAGGCATTGGCACTGCCGAGGTAATTGCTGATACGACACAAGACGTACTCAAACAGGCAATAGACTTCGGTCGCGATATTTAACCTTGTAATGGCGCCTTTGGGCGTCATTCTTGTAGTGTATTAAGGTTATTAGATGAGTGTTGCTCACGTACTGGAATTAGATTCTCAAATCGAGTTGCTTGATAGATTAGGTCTACTGACTAACTTTGGTTCCAATCTAATTGCGATTAATGGTCATGATGGGTACGGGAAATCTTGGTTAGCGCAGCGATACCTTGAAGTGGGTGCCAGTAACAAGAATCAATGTTTGTTACTTTGTCATTCTAATCAAGACGATGTGCAGCATCGCGTCCTTATTTTGAGTCAACTGGTTTCAGACGCATTGTTTAATCAGCAAGAGCCTTTACTTGATAGCCTTGAAAGGCTTTTAGGTGATGAGGCGTGTGACATTGCAATTGTTGTAGATGATGCGCATTTATTGAGTGAGACACTTATCTCTGAGCTTTGGATGCTGGTCTTAGAGGCGCACCATAAGCCAAATTGGACCATCAATGTCTTACTGTTTACACAGTCTGGACGTTTAGACGGTTTGCTAGCACGTCTCAGTTATGGACAAGAGATAAAGCCTGTTGAGCTTGATATTGATATGTTGTCCGAAGTGGAAGCTCGTCGTTTCTTTGAGTCACTTGTTGCGCGCTACGTCGATGATGAGTCTGAGAAACGGGTTCGAGATGCATTTAAAAAAGTCGACCCAGTACCGGGTGACATCATGGCGTTAGGAGAGATGAAAGTGGAAAAAAGGATCATTATCCGCTCGATTGTCGGTTCACCCCTGAATATTGCGTTGGTGGTATTAGTCTTACTGTTGCTTGCTGCTGGTGGCTATTGGTGGATGCTTAGTCAACCAAGTCCTGATGATAAAGCGCAGCAAATTGCTGGCAGTTTAGAGCAAACGGCTATTCCAACTTTTGAAGAGTCAGGAGTCAGTGCAGCGCAGTCTTCACTGCAACCTGTAACCGATGGCTCTAGCAGTCTTGATAAGTCTGGTGCGGTTGATGATTCTGATTCATTACCGCCAGCTGTGACAGAAGAAGTAGCGAGCGTAGGCAGTGATGACAATCAACAAAGAGTGGTGATTGAGTCGAATGTGGTCGATGCATTGCTTGAAGGTAAAGCTGATTCAGCAGACACAAAAGCGATTGATGATGTCGTAGGTACTGAGAAGACAGAAACCGCCGATGAAACTAGCTCCCCTTTGATTAAAGTCGTAAAACCGAATCAAGATATGACGCAAGCACCTGCTCAGTCAGAAGAGGGTGAGGCAAACCAACCTGTTGTGAAGTTTTCATTTGCTCGTGAAGAACTAAAAGCGCTATCGCCAAGAGCTTATACTTTACAACTCGCAGCTATGACCTCAATGGAAGATGTACAATCCTTTCTCAATGAGCATCAACTGAATAATCAAGTGCGAATTTATCCTACCGTTCGTAATGACACCGAGTGGTATATCATCACATATCAAGATTATCCGACAATTCAAATGGCTCGTGATGCCGTCGCAAGCTTGCCAGATTCGGTTAAGTCGGTGAGTCCTTGGGCAAAATCACTCCGTCAGGTTCACCGTGAAATTGAACGAGTGAAATAAACCTGAGCTTCCCTGAAAAATATGTTACATTCCGCAGCCTTAATTTTTGGTCGATAGATAGAGCAGTAGATGAAAAAGCAACGAGCCTTTCTTAAATGGGCTGGAGGAAAATACGGACTGGTTGAAGACATCCAACGTCATTTGCCGCCGGCTCGAAAGCTAGTTGAACCTTTTGTTGGTGCGGGCTCAGTGTTCCTGAATACCGATTATGACCATTATCTACTTGCAGATATCAATCCAGATTTGATCAATCTGTACAACCTGCTGAAAGAACGCCCTGAAGAGTATATCTCTGAAGCGAAGCGTTGGTTTGTCGCTGAGAACAACCGCAAAGAAGCCTACCTACACATTCGCGCTGAATTTAATAAAACCGATGACGTGATGTACCGCTCTTTAGCGTTTTTGTACATGAACCGCTTTGGTTTTAATGGCCTATGCCGTTACAACAAAAAAGGTGGCTTCAATGTACCGTTTGGCTCTTACAAAAAACCGTATTTCCCTGAGGCGGAACTGGAGTTTTTTGCAGAAAAAGCCAAAAAAGCTACGTTCGTTTGTGAAGGTTATCCTGAAACATTTCGTCGTGCGCGCAAAGGGAGCGTCGTGTATTGCGATCCACCTTATGCGCCGCTTTCAAATACGGCAAATTTCACCTCATACGCAGGTAATGGTTTCACGTTGGACGACCAAGCTGCATTAGCCGACATTGCTGAAAGAACAGCGACTGAACGTGGCATTCCTGTGTTGATTTCTAACCACGACACTACCTTGACACGTCGGTTGTATCACGGTGCGGATCTTAATGTGGTAAAAGTAAAGCGTACCATTAGCCGTAATGGTAACGGTCGTAATAAAGTTGATGAGCTACTTGCGCTTTTTCATGCCCCAGACATGGATAAATCAAACTCTTAATTCTCACACTATTATATCTAAATAGTGGATCTCCCCACTGGCTTCGGTAGAATTGCGCGCAGATTGTTTGCTCATTACTACTGAGGTCAGGTATGAAAGATTTTCTTATTGCTCCATCCATTTTATCGGCAGATTTTGCTCGTCTCGGTGAAGATGTAGAAAAAGTACTCGCAGCGGGTGCGGATGTGGTGCATTTCGACGTTATGGATAACCACTATGTACCAAACCTGACTTTTGGTGCGCCTGTGTGTAAAGCACTACGCGATTATGGCATCACAGCGCCAATCGATGTTCACCTAATGGTGAAACCCGTTGACCGTATTATTCCTGATTTCGCAAAAGCGGGTGCGTCGATGATTACGTTCCATGTAGAAGCTTCTGATCATGTAGACCGTACACTGCAGTTAATTAAAGAGCACGGCTGTCAGGCTGGTGTGGTACTAAACCCAGCAACGCCACTTGCAAGTCTTGAATTTATTATGGATAAAGTCGACATGATTCTACTGATGTCGGTAAACCCTGGTTTTGGTGGTCAATCATTCATTCCTCATACACTAGATAAACTGCGTGCCGTTCGTAAGATGATTGACGAGTCTGGTCGTGATATCCGCTTAGAAATCGATGGCGGTGTGAAGGTTGACAACATTCGTGAAATTGCAGAAGCGGGCGCAGACATGTTTGTTGCAGGCTCGGCGATTTTCGGTGAGCCAGATTACAAACAAGTGATCGATCAAATGCGCGCTGAACTGGCTGAAGTTAAATAAGCACCGATAAGCCAGCGCAATAACACGCTGATTTTAAAGGCTGCCAGCTTGTTGGCAGCCTTTGTGTTTTCTAGTATTAGAAGAAATTAAATATCCACTGCGCTGAGCAAATAATCACTTGCCTATTTTACGCCCTTTCTGTACTATTCGTGCTCCTTAAACTCAGTCAATTATCTTTAGTTCCTTGCTTCCTCTGGACGACTGAGCCATTTGTGGAAGCTGAATAATCCGTAAGGAGCAACCAATGCGTCATTACGAAATCGTATTCATGGTGCACCCAGATCAAAGCGAGCAAGTTGCTGGCATGATCGAGCGTTACACTGGTTCAATCACTGAAGCTGGCGGTAAAATCCACCGTCTAGAAGACTGGGGCCGTCGTCAACTGGCTTACCCAATCAACAAGCTTCACAAAGCTCACTACGTTCTTATGAACGTTGAAGCTGACCAAGCTGTAATTGATGAGCTAGAAACTGCTTTCCGTTTCAACGATGCAGTTCTACGTAACATGATCATGCGTACTAAAGCAGCGATCACTGAGCAATCTATCATGCTTAAGCAAAAAGAAGAGCGTGCTCCACGTCGTGAAGAGCGTTCTGAAGCTAAGCCTGAAGCTAAGTCAGAAGCTGCTGAGTAAGTTTTCTTATGGCCAATCGAATGGAGCTGAGCGGCACCATTGCCAAACCGCCCATTCGTAGTAAAAGCCCTGGTGGCATTGAACACTGTCGGTTTTGGCTGGAGCATCGCTCTACTATTATCGAAGCTGACTTACCTCGACAAGTTTATTGTCGTATGCCGGTAGTCGTCAGCGGGCTTGGGTCACAAGCACTAACTCAGAATTTAGTTCAAGGCAGTAACATTAAGGTAAGTGGTTTTGTCACTTATCAAACCGGCCGAAATGGCGTGGGAAAATTAGTGTTACACGCCGACAACATTACTCAAATTTAAGATCAGGAGATAGCCCATGGCTCGTTTCTTCCGTCGTCGTAAATTCTGCCGTTTCACTGCAGAAGGCGTACAAGAGATTGATTACAAAGACGTAGCAACTCTTAAAAACTACATCACTGAAGCTGGTAAAATCGTACCTAGCCGTATCACTGGTACAAGCGCTAAGTACCAGCGTCAACTAGCACGTGCTATCAAGCGTTCACGCTACCTAGCTCTACTACCGTACACTGACAAGCATCAGTAATCGGTTCATTTTATTAAGAAAGAGGATTAAGCAATGCAAGTTATTCTACTTGATAAAATTGGTAACCTAGGTGGTCTTGGCGATACTGCAAACGTTAAATCTGGCTACGCTCGTAACTTCCTTATCCCACAAGGTAAAGCAGTTATGGCAACTAAAGCTAACGTTGAAATGTTTGAAGCTCGTCGTGCTGAACTAGAAGCTAAAGTTGCTGAGCAACTAGCTGCTGCAGAAGCTCGCGCAGAGAAAGTTAACGCTCTAGAAGCGGTAGTTATCGCTTCTAAAGCTGGTGACGAAGGCAAACTATTCGGTTCTATCGGTACTCGTGACATCGCTGACGCTATCACAGCTGCAGGCGTTGAAGTTGCTAAGAGCGAAGTTCGCCTTCCTGAAGGTGCTCTACGTAACACTGGTGAGTTCGAGATCAGCGTTCAACTTCACTCTGAAGTTTTCGCGACAGTTAACCTACAAGTTGTTGCTGCTGAGTAATTCAGTATCAAGACGAAATACTAAAAAGCACCTCCTCGGAGGTGCTTTTTTTATTTCTAAAACTGAGAGAAAAAGGGTTAAAAAGCGAAAAGTAAATTAACGGAAAATACGCTGTCCGCTTTGCTTAAGCCTTCAGGCACTTTATCGTGATACTGACGAGAGTGCGCCAGTTTCAGTGCGATATCTTCAGTAATATCATTGGTTACACTGAGTTCACTATCAGTACGTGTGTTACTTCTACCTGTTACCAACGTAATATCAGCTGCGAAACTTAAATTATCCAACGCATGCCAAGTTGTGTTGATATTTCCTCGAAAAATGCCTTCTCTAACGATATCGGGAAAGACAATATCGTCATCATCTATTTCGTCTAAGTTTGGCTCTTGATAGCGAAAACCAGGGCCTACTTCTACCTCTAAAATGAAGTTCTCAGTGTAGGAGAACTGGTAACCCAAACCACCTGACAACGTATAGTCTTTAAAATAAGCACTGTAGCGAGAATCCACCCCTTTAAAGCTGCCATACAAATATGTCTTAGGGCCTAACTTGTAGTCACTCTGTAGGGAGTAGGTGGATGAGCGTTTGTCTTCTTCACCGTCTTTGTACAAGTTGTAGTACTTCCATTCACCATTAGAACGGTGTCGACCTGACGTATATTCAGCACTCAAACGAGCATTCAGGGAACGAGAGTCCGTGTTACCTGTGTGAGCTTGATAGCCGAACTCCACCTCGGTTTTTAGTGGGTCGGGTACATCAATATTTTGCTCTGGCTGTACTGATTCGTCAGCATACGATGCACTAGCGCACAGTAGGCTAAAGCTAAGTAACCAGTATCGGGACACATCAACCTCGAACGTAATCAAAAAGGAGGGGCATGATACTGATACAGATATTTGGTTGGGTCAATGGTAGGTTAATTTTTATTAGAGCTAGGCGGAAGAACCAGGCTATTACCTGGGTGGTTCACATGATGATTTCTTAACAAGTAATTGTCGCTTCGGGGAAGCATCTCAGTTAGGTTAAGGTTATAATCGTGGGTCAATAGTAGTTATCGAGCAAAGTCATGGCGGAAAACAGAAATCGCAAACCTTCAGACAGTCAGGTCGACGCAATCAAAGTGCCACCTCACTCACTAGAAGCCGAGCAATCAGTAATTGGTGGTCTTTTACTGGATAATGAACGTTGGGACACCGTTGCCGAACGTGTTGTGAGCAGTGATTTCTATAGTCGTCCACACCGCCTGATTTTTGAAGGTGTAAAAACCATTCTTGAAGCGGGTAAACCTCTCGATCTTATTACTTTATCGGAATATCTAGAGCGTCACGAGTTGTTAGAAGATGTAGGCGGTTTTGCTTACCTCGCTGACTTGGCGAAGAATACGCCAAGTGCAGCTAACATCAATGCGTATGCTGATATTGTCGCTGAGCGTGCGATTGTTCGTGGCCTTATTGGTGTCGCGAATGAAATTGCGGACGCGGGCTATGACCCTCAAGGTCGCAGTTCTGAAGATTTAATAGACATGGCGGAGAGTAAAGTTTTTGCTATCGCCGAGTCTCGAACTAGTGAAAACGAAGGACCACAAAACGTCGACAACATCCTCGAAAAGACGTTAGAACGTATCGAGTTGTTGTATAAAACGCCACAAGATGGTGTTACGGGGGTCGATACCGGTTTCACCGATCTCAATAAGAAAACCGCAGGTTTGCAAGGCTCTGATTTGGTGATTGTCGCAGCGCGTCCATCGATGGGTAAAACGACCTTTGCGATGAACTTGTGTGAAAATGCGGCCATGCAACAAGAAAAGCCCGTACTTATTTTCTCGTTAGAGATGCCAGCTGAACAGTTGATGATGCGTATGTTGGCCTCTTTGTCTCGTGTTGACCAAACCAAGATCCGTACGGGTCAGCTAGATGACGAAGATTGGGCGCGTATTTCTTCTACTATGGGTATCCTGATGCAGAAGAAGAATATGTACATTGATGATAGCTCTGGTCTAACTCCGACCGAAGTGCGTTCGCGCGCTCGCCGTATCGCTCGTGAACATGGCGGTCTGTCGATGATCATGGTTGACTACCTTCAGTTGATGCGCGTGCCTTCGTTAACCGATAACCGTACTCTTGAGATTGCTGAGATCTCTCGCTCTCTTAAGGCGCTGGCAAAAGAGCTAAATGTGCCTGTTGTGGCACTGTCGCAGCTAAACCGTTCCCTAGAGCAACGTGCGGATAAACGACCAGTAAACTCGGACTTGCGTGAATCCGGTTCCATCGAGCAGGATGCCGACTTGATCATGTTCATCTACCGTGATGAGGTTTATCACCCAGATAGTCCGTACAAAGGTACGGCCGAAATCATTATTGGTAAACAGCGTAATGGTCCTATCGGCTCTGTTCGCCTCACTTTCCAAGGTCAACATTCGCGTTTCGACAACTACGCGGGTCCTGCATTCGATATTGATGATGAGTAATCCCATGAGCTATATGAAAGCGGCCAAGGCGTGCATTGATTTGTCTGCGTTGCAGCACAACTTACAGCGCGTAAAAGCTCAAGCGCCACAAAGTAAAGTGATGGCTGTCGTCAAGGCCAATGGTTATGGTCACGGATTACGTCATGTCGCAAAACATGCTAACCATGCGGATGCGTTTGGTGTGGCTCGTATTGAAGAAGCATTGCAACTGCGCGCTTGTGGAGTAGTAAAGCCGATTCTATTGCTAGAAGGTTTTTACTCTCCTGGTGACTTACCTGTTCTTGTGACGAACAACATCCAAACTGTGGTGCACTGTGAAGAGCAGCTTATCGCCTTGGAGCAAGCAGACCTTGAAACTCCGGTTGTCGTGTGGCTGAAGATTGACAGTGGCATGCACCGCCTTGGGGTTCGTCCTGAACAATATGACGAGTTTGTAACGCGGCTGAAGGAGTGTCCAAATGTAGCGAAACCGTTGCGTTACATGAGCCACTTTGGCTGTGCAGATGAGCTGGATAGCGATATTACCCCACAACAGATTGAGCTGTTTAAATCGTTGACTTCTGGTTGCCAAGGGGAACGTTCACTGGCGGCATCTGCGGGGTTATTGGCATGGCCTCAAAGCCATTTAGATTGGGTTCGTCCGGGTATTATCATGTATGGTGTGTCGCCATTCGATGACAAAACGGCGCAAGATCTTGGGTATCAGCCTGTCATGACACTTAAATCCCACCTTATTGCGGTACGTGAAGTGAAGAAGGGCGAAAGTGTTGGCTATGGTGGTATTTGGACCAGTGAGCGAGATACAAAAGTTGGGGTCATCGCTGTAGGGTATGGCGACGGTTACCCAAGAAGTGCTCCAAACGGTACGCCGGTGTGGGTTAATGGCCGTAAAGTACCTATTGCAGGTCGAGTTTCCATGGATATGCTGACGGTCGATTTGGGACCAGACGCAACGGATAAAGTCAGCGACGAAGCGATTCTTTGGGGGAAAGAGCTCCCAGTAGAAGAAGTGGCGGGTCACATTGGTACGATTGCGTATGAACTCGTGACTAAGCTAACGCCTCGCGTCGAGATGGAATACTCCAAATAAACAACGAAAGGCTAACCCAAGGTTAGCCTTTGTTTTATCTACTCACCGTTAATCGTAGCAATAACGCGGCGGCCGCCACCAAAGTCTCGATGCTCACCCAAGTAAATACCTTGCCATGTTCCTAAAGCTAATCGACCATTTTGGATTGGTACCGTCACACTACTGCCAAGCAGTGATGCTTTAATATGTGCCGGCATGTCGTCGTCACCTTCATAGGTGTGCTGATAATAAGGAGCACGCTCTGGCACAAACTTATTGAAGTGCGCTTCCATGTCCATACGCACGGTTGGATCAGCATTCTCATTTAAGGTCAAACTGGCGGAGGTGTGCTGAATAAATAAGTGTAATAAACCTACTGAAAGTTCGTTTATTTGTGGTAATTGTTGTTCAATTTCATCAGTTATCAGGTGAAAACCGCGGCTTCTCGCTTTTAATTGCAGTGTTTTTTGTGCCCACATACGTGTTCCTTTGGAAATTTATAAATTGGCGTCTATCCTATTCCAATTAGAGCCTGTCATTAGTAAATGATATGATTCTTGTCATCGTAAATGAATGTTCAATTTCAGGGCAGGGAACGTGACCTAACTCAATGTGAGTGTAAAAGCTCTCGGTCATAATTGGCGCCTGAAAAAAAATTACAAAGACTTGTTTTGTGGCAATTTGCCCAAACATCTAATTTATATTCTATTTGCTAAATCGGGGATTCCACAGTTTTCGCTAGACTGTAAGGAATGGAACCTACTGTAACATCGGGATAAAGACCATGTTGAAAAATATCAATCCAACGCAAACACAAGCTTGGAAAGCGCTAACGGCGCATTTCGAATCTGCACAAGATATGGATCTTAAAGAGCTGTTTGCTCAAGACGCAGCGCGTTTCGACAAATACTCTGCACGTTTCGGCTCAGACATCCTAGTCGATTACTCAAAGAACCTCATCAATGAGGAAACTCTGAAGCACCTGTTTGCTCTTGCGAAAGAGACCGAGCTGAAATCTGCAATTGAAGCGATGTTCAGTGGTGAAGCGATCAACCAAACAGAAGGTCGCGCTGTTCTTCACACTGCACTACGTAACCGCGCTAATACTCCAGTTATGGTAGATGGCGAAGACGTAATGCCAGCAGTGAACGCGGTTCTAGAAAAAATGAAATCATTCACTGAGCGCGTTATCGGCGGTGAATGGAAAGGTTACACAGGCAAAGCAATTACCGATATTGTGAACATCGGTATCGGCGGTTCTGACCTTGGCCCTTACATGGTGACGGAAGCTCTAGCGCCATACAAAAATCATCTAAACCTTCACTTCGTATCTAACGTTGATGGTACACACATCGTTGAAACGTTGAAGAAAGTTAACCCAGAAACGACGTTATTCTTGATCGCGTCTAAGACGTTTACAACACAAGAAACCATGACTAACGCGCACACTGCTCGTGATTGGTTCCTAGAATCGGCGGGTGATCAGGCTCATGTGGCTAAGCACTTTGCTGCGCTTTCAACAAACGCGACAGCCGTGTCTGAATTTGGTATCGATACAGCGAACATGTTTGAATTCTGGGACTGGGTTGGTGGCCGTTACTCACTATGGTCTGCGATCGGTCTATCAATTGCACTAGCAGTAGGTTTCGACAACTTCGTTGAGCTGCTTGATGGCGCTCACGAGATGGACAAGCACTTTGTATCAACAGATCTAGAAAGCAACATCCCTGTGATCCTTGCGCTTATCGGTATTTGGTACAACAACTTCCACGGTGCGGAATCAGAAGCTATTCTGCCTTACGATCAGTACATGCACCGTTTCGCGGCGTACTTCCAGCAAGGTAACATGGAATCAAACGGTAAATACGTTGACCGTGACGGCAATGCTGTAACTTACCAAACTGGCCCAATCATTTGGGGTGAACCAGGTACCAACGGTCAGCACGCGTTCTACCAGCTAATTCACCAAGGTACTAAGCTTATCCCATGTGACTTCATTGCACCTGCAATTAGCCACAACCCAGCTAGCGATCATCACCAAAAACTGATGTCTAACTTCTTCGCGCAAACTGAAGCTCTAGCGTTTGGTAAAAATGAAGAAACCGTGAAAGAAGAGTTGGTGAAAGTAGGTAAGAATGCTGAAGAAGTGGCAGCGATTGCGCCATTCAAAGTGTTTGAAGGTAACCGTCCAACAAACTCTATTCTAGTGAAGCAAATCACGCCTCGTACGCTAGGTAACTTGATCGCAATGTACGAACACAAAATTTTCGTACAAGGTGTTATCTGGAATATCTTCAGTTTTGACCAGTGGGGCGTGGAGCTAGGTAAACAACTGGCTAACCAAATCCTACCTGAGCTTGCAGACGAGTCTCAAATCAGCTCGCATGACAGCTCAACAAATGGTCTAATCAACGCATTTAAAGCGTTCAAAGCTTAATGTTTGAATAGATAAAGAAAAGGTCAGCAAATGCTGACCTTTTTATTGCCTGAGGCAAAAACAAAATAGGTTGGCCAGTGCCAACCTATTTTTTCTCTTTTATTCGAAGCAAATTTCGATAAAGGCATTTCCCCATTGGGAAGAGAAAGGCATGATAATAATTGAGCCTTCACACTTGTGGCGAATCGTATGACCTCGGCCCGAAACCACAACCGGTGTTGCCATATCAAAGTCAAAACCACTTTCCGCCAGAATGCGTTTCGCACCACCAGTAACCATGTTGGTGATCTCACCCACCATATCGGTCACTTCTTCATTGAGCCCATTTGGACGTTCACCAAGCATGTTCTGCATGATTTCTAGGGCGAGTGCTTCATCAAAGGTGATCGACATTGAACCACGAGTTTGTGGGCCTACCATACCAATCAGACCAGAAACGTCACCTCGTGCGATCTCATCTTTTTTGATTCGCGGTTTTTGTGGCTTCAGCTCAAGAGAAGCCATAGTTTTTAGCACGTTCATTAAAGAAGCTAAAAACGGGTTTACAAATTCAGCGCGCATAACGTTCTTCTATACTTTTTCTTTCGTCTCGGAGGAACAGGCCTGGCATTCACCATGAGTTTCAATAACTTGGTTGGTCAGTTTGAATCCATGCTTCTCGGCGTTTTCGGCTAACAAGGATATCAGCGTCTCATCTTCGAGTTCAACGACATCACCACATTTATCGCAAATTAGTAATTGGAAAAAGTGCTGCTGAGTATTGAAAGAACAACAAGTAATAAAGCTATTTGTCGATTCCACTCGGTGGATGAAGCCTTGCTCTAGGAGAAAATCTAATGCTCGATAAACAGTGGGCGGCTTAGCCTGAGGCTCACTCTCTTTTAGTTGCTCCAATAGCTCATACGCACTTGAGGCGCGGCGATTAGAACAAATGAGTTCAAATACGCGTCGGCGTTGCGGAGTCAGTCGTACTCCACGCTCTGCGCAGATACTTTCAATTTGTTCAATGATTGTTGGGTTCAAACCTTTCACCATAACTATCGGACGTGCTCTATGATAAATCATTTCTATACGAAGTTCGTTTAGAAATGCTTCATTTTACCCACTATCAAAACGAAAATCATGAATTAAAGCAAGTCGGTGGTGGTGTGAAGGCGGAATAATCATCACAGAATGAATCAACGAATGACAGATTCGTATTACTTCTGCGTATTCCTAAGCACTTGGCTAGTCAGCCAACCAAATCATTCTCGCTGAAACTAGCACCCAGAGGTGCTTGGGTATACAATACCCGACTTATTTTTTGAGCGTACTGCTGCGCTCGACCTTGGCAACATAAAAACGGGTGTTTATATCATGACTCATTCTTGCAGGCTCTCCGTAGCACCAATGTTAGATTGGACTGATAACAGACTTTAACCTTTTAAAATCAGCAACTTGAGTCATCGTGTGAAAAAGAAGGGGAAAATAGGGGTAGAAAGTTATCGCCTTGCATTCGTCTTTGCCTTCAGATCTCCATTGTATTCCCCATCAATAAATTTGCAATTATCAGCGTTCTGTTTTTGAGCCTCAACGTCTAAATCGTAACGTCACCTTCGTTTTGGAAAGCATTGCTTTTGAATAATTAGCCATAACAAGAAGAATGGAGACTTTAGTCACATTTGTTGAGTGTTTTGAAAAAAAAATTATCCTCGAAAATTCATATTGTTCTTATTAAACAGCTTCTTAATGGTTGTGTGCTAGTATTTTGCCATACTTCTATTCCTTTCTAATGCTTGTAACATTATGACTTAAGTATTCGTTAGCCGTTAATAGAAGAGAACAATGACATCACGTTCTGAACCGACCACAAGATCGCTTTTAGCTCAACAGTTCAATCATCAGCCCTTTATCCCCGTTGTTGACGTTGCCGGATCATTGTTCGGTATGGCAGCAACCACCATCAAACGAAAAGCTGCTCAGCAAGACTTACCGTTTCCTGTTGTCCGTTTGGGCAACTCACAGAAGTCGCCTTGGTTTGTTAGCTTTGACGACTTGGTTAAATTTATCGAACGCCAACGTCTAGAGAACGAGAAAATATGGAAAAGAACCAATGGCTCGAGAAGACATTAAATGCTCAGGCATTAAACAGGGTTTAACCGTGTTGTACTCGTGAAGTGCGAGAGCCGATAAAATATATGAACTTAAACGGAACCGATCATGAAAGAACAAATTACTAATCAAGACACAGTAATCGAAATAGGCGGCATCAGCGCAGAGGCTGTAACGCAAGAGATCATCGAAACGCTTGCAGTCCATGGTGCAGATTCACAGGAGCATGGTCAGCTTGAGACTCAAATCTCTATTCTTGGTATAGATCACACAATCTACGTGACTATGAATGATGAAGGTCAATGTGAGATTGATAGCGATGATGATTACGGCTCCGATCTACGTGATGCAATTGACGTGTATGCGTCAAAAAGAGGCGGTGACGAGTTAGACGCTGGTGACGTTGCAGATGATGTTCTTTGTGATATTCAAAAACGCATTGGGTATTTTATTAAAGCCACAGAATTTGATGACAGCCTAAAAGCACTAGATATTAGTCAAGATGAATTTTGTGAGCGTATGGGTATCACCCAACAAGAGGCGATCAAGTGGAAGCGAGCAGGCAAGTATCCAAGCTGGGTTAAGTATGCAATGAAAGGGATTTTAGCAATCAAGCGTGATGAAAAAACAATTGTTATCAACGGTGAAGATCACTTGTATGTAGAGGATGTTTTCAGCACAAGCATTAACGGCTTCTCTCTGTCAATTTTTGAAAATCAGGACTCGGGCGAGTATTTAGTCGCCTTAGCCGACACAAATCTGAATGTTGATGAGGACACTTTAGTTAAAAACTTTGAGACGCTTGACGCTATTCATGCTGTCACTGAAGATGCATTAGAAGAAAGCAACAACAATGAATTTGCCGCCCATAGCTCGTTTATGAAGCTGTTAGCATGAGCATTAGTAAAGACCCTACGGGGTCTTATGGCTATCCTCCCTTTGCCTTTCAATTTGTACTTACTACATTAAAGTATTATGTTTTTAAAGAGGTGATTTTCTAGCCAGCATAGATTTGTCATGACGTTCCTTACATTCTCAAATCGCTGGCAAAGAGGTGCGTTCCTACCCCTTTAATCCCCTCCCTAAAGCTGCCTCGCAGCATCAAAAACAAAACCCAACGTGATGAACCACAGCGGAAAAATAAAAAGAACTGAGTGCATTCAGTTACGAGTTTCCAAAGAAGAAAAATTTCAAATTTTTGCTCATGCCAATGGTAATGTTTCGGATTGGCTGCGCACCATCGCTCTTGAACCCGACACCAATCCTCACCGAACCGTCTATAAAGAATTGAAACAAGATCCGGCACTAGTGCGACAGGTAGCGCGAATTGGCAACAACATTAACCAAATCGCTCGTTATATAAATACTGTAAATAAAGCAGGCTCTTTGGTTGATACAGTGGCGGTGCAAGCCCAACTTGTTCAAATGAATACTCTACTAAGTAGCTTGATCAAACCGACATCATGATCGTGAAATTTTTCAAAGGCGATCATTCAGCAGTAGCGAACGGTCTTAAGTATTTGGAAGGTGGTACTAAACGGCGCAAAGTAAAACCTGTATTGCTCTCAGGAAATCCAGACGTCACAAGAGAATGGCTCAAGCGTGCAAGCCGATTTTCAAAATCTTTTACGTATGGTTGCTTGAGCTTTGAAGAGTCGGATATTCCGGTACATCAAAAGCAGCAACTAATGGCGTCATTTGAACGAACATTGCTGACCGGATTGACATCAGAGCAATACGATATTGTTTGGATTGAGCATCGGGACAAAGGTCGATTGGAATTGAACTTCCACATCGTGAATATGGAGCTGACCACAGGAAAAGCATTAACTCCTTATGTACATAGTCGGGATATGGCTCGTATTGATGCATGGAAAAGCATTGCTAACGACACTTTTGGCTTTACCGATCCCAATGATCCAGCTAAGGCTAGAACCTTTACATGGGGGGATAACCCGAGGCCAAGGCGTGAGCTGATGGCACAAATAGATGATTATCTATTTGATCTTGCAGTAGGTGGAACCTTAAACAACCAACAAGATGTCATTGGTGCACTGAATGACATCGAGGGCATCAGCGTAACACGTAATACTAAATCATCCATCTCTTTTACAGCAGGCGGATACCCAAAACCGATACGCCTCAAAGGCGAACTCTATGGCAAATCTTACAAAGGCATTGAAAACAGTGCAGCAAAACAGGCAGAAAGAACTGCGAGCTTTGCACGCCAGCGTCACGAACGAATTAAAGAAAACAAACAACAACTTCAACAGCGAAATCGGCACCTCGCTCGCCAACGTCGAAAAATCTATCAACTTGCACCTAGCAAGGCAGCGCCGTCAGCATTGGCTGTTCCCCATGCTATTGAGTCTGATGGTATTACTATTAGGAGTGATATTGGGACGATATCTGACACTAGAATACGAAATCAATCCATATCAACCTTGCCATCAAATAGTCAGGTCGCAAGACAACCCGACTCAGTTGTACTGCCAGATCACAAAGCCATTGAAGAGAAGAATAAAAAACCAATAAACCAATATGCTAACGACCATACTGACCAATCTAAAAGCCCTTCAACATGGGTATCTGAAGTCCTCACACAGCTTAGAGAGGCAATTAAATCTCTTGCAGGATGCATTAACCGAAGAGAAGCAGAGGCGCGAGAGCTTGGAAACATCTATCAAGCAACTCAACTCAACTGTGATCGCCTTGACCGAATACTTAAAGAAAGAGGAGTGACACGAAGCACGCTAGAGCCGTTGCACAGATTTAAGCGTGGCGGCAACCAAGTCACAATTAGTGCCCTTCAACCAAGATCTGATTAACAACAGGTGCTTTTTGCTATTTGTAGGTCAGAAGCCAAGTAGTTAACACATATTTACGCATGCTATAAATGTGATGCTCATCTCACTTCTTGGTTGTTTTTTTCGATGAAAAACTAGACTGAATTACTAAGTAAAGTCAGTTTTCAATTTTATTAAACGCATGTTTTTTTAGGAGTTGGAAATGTTTCATACTTGCTTTTATGTTAGTGTAAGTTATTGATTTATTTGTTTTTATTATGAAGATTTCACGTTGACGGATGAAAATGACGAGCTATCATCACGGTATTGGACGGCATTCAGTTTGCCGAAATATTAAGATGAGAAATATGAAATTAATAACCTTCAAAGCACTACTGTCATCGATACTGAAAAGTGCCTCGTTTTTCAAAGTTAAATACATTGCAAAGAATCTGGTTGATGCAGGAATAATGCATGTATCAGTATTGGCGATGAGCAAGCAAGAACACATGATTGAAGCCATCCTGAAAGCGGCGAAAAGCAAGGACGTTGCCAAAGCTATGAGTAAAGCTGCTCGGTATTACTTGTCTGTTCACCCATGTGACGTTGAGAGATTATTAAATTGTTCGAAGTCAGAACGGAAAAAACTATTTGAACGGGGTTACTTAGAGATTGGTTATGGATGTTCTTTCAAGTATGGTTGGGTTGATTACGCGACATTAGATTCGATGGCAGCAGTGACGGATAAGTTTGATAACATCAAACAACGTTTTGAAAAAGAGAAAGCCAAGAATCGAAAAGATGGTGCGAAGAAAGCTGCCCAAAGCCGCAAGCAAAAGAATAAACTGGTTCAGCACCAAGAATGCTAACTATTAAAAATTGGTAACCACGTTCACAAGGTAAATAAATGAGAAATTATTTATGTAGCAAATGCAATTTATGAGGTTCTAGCTGACAATGTCGGCACAGCCTACGCAGAAGAGAAAATGCTTGAGATGGAAAAAATGACCAAGCACGAATGCTTGGGTTGGTGTACTAAACTCGATGGAAATAATTTGTTGAGCTTGGCTAAAAAGCTTGATGCCAACGCTGATGAGTTGCGTATTGCTATCAAAGTTCTTAATCAAAATGTGTAAGAACTGGAACTCGCTTTTTAGACCCACACAAATGTGGGTTTTGTTTTATGTATACATTTTCAAAGAGCATCATCTTGATGACACCGTTAGAGCGGTAACTCACTAGCAATTTAGCGTCTTTAAGTAGCGTTCAAATGAACGGCGTTGCTCTGATGAGAAAATCACCCCCGTGCTTAATAGCTTTTCAATGTCTTTGGTTGATGGCTGCAAGCGAGCCAAAGCTTTATCGGTGCGCCACTCAACCAGCCAAATAGTGAAAAACAGGGCAGAAATACAGAACGCAGCCACACCTGAAAGCAAGCCTGTGATCACTCTTGACCACCAAAATTCATTCAAAAAAGGAAATATCGAATACGACAACGTTGCGGAAAACGCACTGATAAACATGATCATGTACCCCTGTCCTTTCAATCGCTCAGTTTGTACTAATACTGAAAGCAGCTCTGTGGATACTACATCGCGCATCTTATCTTCTCATCAATGTGATGCGTTGCACTAACGTTAGAGTCAAAACGTCATGCAACGTATAGGGTTATAATAAGTTAATTAATTTCTAGCGCCGGAAGTTAGGTAAACCAGCCAGTAACTTATCCGATATTACCTTTATGACACGCCGTTTTAGCTTCTTTTTGTACTCGATACAAGCGTCAAGGTTGTCTATAGTGATATTCGTGTCATCGAAGTCATCAACCAATTTGAATGCATTAAGAGTCGTTTCTATAGCCTCTTTGAGAACTAAGAACTTCCTTGTCTTGTTGGTGACGTCGGTTGATGTAATGAATCCTGTTTCGATGCAGTGTTCAATCACCAAATCCTCAACTCTCAGATTGTGGTATTTTTCTTTAGCTTCATTATCAAGAGCTTCATATGAGAAAGGATTATTTTTTCTAGAGAAAGGAATGTTTTCCATAAGTGTTTTGTTATAAGGATAACAACTTTGATGGGAATTTAAACTGCATGGCAGCAAGCAATTTTCTTTATCTCTTTCATCGTTGCCAATGCATCAGCATCGGCAACTTCAGTTGCTTTGAATATGGGGGATGGTTTGAACTTAAAGTGATCAATTAGATTAAATCCCCTCGGGTAGTCGAGTTACATTGAAGCTAGCTACCTCAATCCTTGCTCGACGTTTTGTTTTGCTTGCTCGCTGCAATTCTTCTATGTATATCTCAAGATCTGTATTCGCCATCACGTCATCAATGGGCTTTTGAATCAATCGGGAGTCAAAGTGATGTCGAAACTCGTCATCAGCAATCTTGAAACGCTTTCGGATTTCACTAACAGAAACAGAGAACCTTCCAGATGCTCCTTTTTTGAGTTCATAAAGGCACCAGTGGTAGTAACGCATCGCATAAGAGCTACTTAAGTTTGTTATGGTATCGAATGAAACAGTCGTAAAAGCAGAGCAAGCAATTACTAAAGGCATGAACTTGATACTAAAAGTCAGCTTGACAAAAATTTTCTTACTGATTCCAACTTCGTGTAGTCTAAACATCTCAACTTTGTCAAAAATTGGAATCGTTTTTGATGTCGACTTACCGTATTTTTTCGAGTTCAGTGTGACCTTAGCTGAGTTAAGTTCAAGGATGGCATCATTTAGCTGTTTATAGTTATTCGATTTTACTTGACTGCGACTGCCTCGGATCGCCTTCATTAGAACGGTAGCGGGAATTAAAATAGTTCTTGAATCACTTTTTTTATAAATAGTTGAATGGATTTTTTGGCTTACTTTACTGAATTTTCCTTTTTTTTTACGCACTTCTTTATCAGCATAAAACACTTCGTCATCAAAGTGCGCTGCTGAGAAGTAGAGCAACCTCAGTGCTGAGGCGGATAAATTATAATCAGCAAAAACCCACTCATTTTTAAGTTTGAAGTTTGTCGGTGAGATGACCTTTTTAGATTCATACTTCTGAGTCGTTCTCAATTCAAATGAGTCTACTTCTGGCAATTCCACTTTCTTTACCACTGTTTGCTCATTGTTTTTTTTGATTGCCATTACTTCCAATATGTCCTTTCTAAAATTCCCAAAAGATGTCATTAAATTTCCCAACCTGTGTCGTAAAATGCCCATTCTCTGTCAATGACATCAGAATAAATTCCCATACACTGTCAATGTGCATGTTTGAAAGCCTTCACTGACAAGGCTTCAGTCACTCTCTATAGGATCTTTTATCTTTTACGATTAATTACGATCTAGAGTACATACTGAAACTTTCGGTTTCAGGAGGTGTTCCCACCGAAGCTTTAATG
Organism: Vibrio sp. SCSIO 43097; assembly: GCF_023650755.1. Classification (NCBI taxonomy): domain Bacteria; kingdom Pseudomonadati; phylum Pseudomonadota; class Gammaproteobacteria; order Vibrionales; family Vibrionaceae; genus Vibrio; species Vibrio sp. SCSIO 43097. Next base: position 403,643 of record NZ_CP071840.1, read on the forward strand.
TTGAATTTACGTTCTATTAACGGTTCATTTAATTGTTTTTGAGATTGGTTATCGGCTATCGCCGATGTGTGCCCGTGCTTAAATTTATATTACTCATTTAAATTTAAACGTCAAAGTTAATTTGTCATAACTTATTGATTGTAAAATACTTTCTTTCATATTAGTGCATGTAAGAGTACATGCTTGTTTTGAACTTAAAATTGAAAATGGAACATCAACCGATGTAGGTAGCAACTTGGGTTTTGAAATGGAAAAAAGCACAAACATCAGAAAGCCCTCATTTTCACCCACTAAATGAGTAACCTAGGCGTAAACATGTAAAACGGTGGATAGATAGCGAAAATGGAGCTAAAAATGCGTTGTATGGCGATTATTGGTTGTATTCACTGAGGCGAGTTGAGTGCTGGTAATTATCTGAGCAAGAATTTATACGCAATACGTGGGGTGTAACGCTGACTTCACAGTGTTTTTTGTTAGAATGGCCGCACTATTTTTAGAGACTTATCAAAACAATGGTTGAACAACACCAACGCGCATTAAAAACCCAGCTTTGGAACATTGCCAATACACTCCGTGGCAACATGTCTGCGGACGATTTTCGTGACTACATTCTTGGGCTTATCTTTTACAAGTACCTATCTGACAAGTTAAACCGCTACTGTGATGAACTTCTTGCTGAAGATGGCATTACCTTTGTTGGTGCTGATGATAAAGAATTACTCAATGACCTACGTGAAGAGTGTGTTGAAAACCTTGGCTACTTTATTGCGCCTAAGCAGCTTTTCTCAAGCCTTGCGGAGAGTGGTAAGAAACAAGAGTTTATTATCGATGAGCTTGATCGCACTCTTGCTGATATTGAGCAATCTACCACAGCGGCAGATTCTGCCGATGACTTCAATGGTTTGTTTGAAGAGTTAGACCTTAACTCAAGCAAGCTGGGTAAAAACCCAGACGCACGCAACAAGCTAATCAGTCAGGTTTTGGTTCATCTAGATAACATAGACTTCCACCTAGAGAATACCGAGATTGATTTGCTTGGCGATGCCTACGAATACCTTATCGGTCAATTTGCCTCTGGTGCAGGTAAAAAGGCAGGTGAGTTCTATACCCCGCAGCAGGTCAGTAAGATCCTCGCTAAGCTTGTTAGCCTTGATGGCAATGTGAAATCGGTATACGACCCGACCTGTGGTTCTGGCTCATTGCTACTGCGTGTTGCTCGTGAAGTGGGTAGCCATAACCTAGAGTTTTGTGGTCAGGAGCAAAACCCAAGCACTTATAACCTTGCTCGTATGAACATGCTGATGCACGGTGTGCGTTACGATAAGTTTGATATCAAAAACGATGACACCCTAGAGCACCCAATGCACCTAGAGCAACGTTTTGATGCGGTTGTGGCAAACCCTCCGTTTTCAGCGAACTGGAGTGCTAGCGAGCTTCACCTAAACAGTGAACGCTTCGCCGACTACGGTAAGCTTGCGCCTAAATCGAAAGCCGATTTTGCTTTTGTTCTACACATGATCCACCAACTGAATGAAACGGGTACGCTAGCGGTCGTTGTTCCTCACGGCATTCTATTCCGTGGTGCGGCAGAAGGTCACATCCGTAAGCACCTTATCGAGAAAAAGAACTACCTAGATGCCGTGATTGGCTTGCCTGCGGGTATCTTCTTCGGTACAGGTATCCCGACTTGTATCTTGGTGTTTAAAAAGAACCGCAAAAACGATGGTAACGTTCTGTTTATCGACGCTTCTAGTCACTTCGAAAAAGGCAAAGCGCAAAACTACCTTCGTGATGAAGACGTTGAACGTATTATTGAAGCCTACAGCAAGCGTGAATCTGTCGATAAGTTTGCTCACGTCGCCAAGCTCAGCGAAATCGAAGAGAACGACTACAACCTTAATATTCCTCGCTATGTAGACACCTTTGAAGACGAAGAGCCTGTCGATTTGGATGAAGTGGCGTCTGACCTTGCGGATCTAGAAACAAAGATGCACTCAGTGGATGCTGATATTGCTGATTTCTGCTCTCAGCTAAGCATCAGGCCCCCTTTCTTTCAGGTAAAGAATAAGGTAGGTACGTTATGACTGAAGAAATGAATGTGCCTAAGCTTAGGTTTAGTGAGTTTGAAGGCTTTTGGAGTAGAAAATCTATATCTGAAGTGGCTACTAAGGTGACTGATGGTACTCACGATACACCAAAACCGACTTCTAGTGGCGTGCCATATGTGACAGCGATCCATGTAAAAGATGGATTCATAGATTTTGACAATTGTTATTATGTTTCTACTGAAGTACACGAAGTAATTTATAAACGGTGTAACCCTGAAAAGGGAGACTTGCTAATCGTAAATATTGGAGCAGGTACTGCTACTTGTGCGATTAATACTGTTGAATACGAGTTCAGTATGAAGAATGTTGCTCTAGTGAAGCCAGATAGAGATATAGCAGAGCCATACTTTCTTGAACAAGTCCAGAGAAAAGAGACAGCTAAACTTTTTCATAAATTGACTTCTGGTGGTGCCCAACCATTCTTTTCTTTAAAGGAAATTAAAAAGCTCACTCATTACTATCCCGCCCTCCCAGAACAACAAAAAATCGCTTCGTTCTTGTCAAAGGTCGATGAGAAAATCGCACTACTCACCGAAAAGAAAGACAAGCTCACCGAGTATAAAAAAGGTGTGATGCAACAGTTGTTCAATGGGAAATGGGAAGTGCAAGATGGTCAGCTAAACTTTATCCCACCGACACTGCGCTTTAAAGCAGATGACGGTAGCGAGTTTCCTGATTGGGAAGAGGTGAAGTTGGGTGACTTCACTAAACCTGTTAAGAGAAAAGCAACTGATACTGTATCTAAGGTAATGACTATTTCTGCAAGTCAGGGTTTTCTAGATCAAAAAGAACGTTTCAGTCAAGTTATCGCTGGTTCAAGCCTTGACAGGTACACTCATATAAAGAAAGGTGAGTTTTCATACAACAGAGGCAATTCCAAGACATTTAAATACGGTTGTATTTATATGATGCGTGAAGATGAAGCACTGGTACCATTTGTATATAGAACTTTCAAATTGACTTCGGGGATACCTGAGTTTTATCAGCAACTATTCTTGAACCATGTGTTAGATAGACAATTGCGCAAAATGATCTCATCGTCGGCTCGTATGGATGGCTTGTTGAACATTGGTGAGAAAGACTTCTACAAAGTTAAGCTACTTGTCCCAAGTATTGGGGAGCAAAAGAAAATTGCTAATTTCCTCTCCGCTATCGATCAGAAGATTGACTTAGCCAACTCAGAGCTTGAAAAAGCCAAAGAGTGGAAGAAGGGGTTATTACAGCAAATGTTCGTTTAATTTAACTGCTCGATTGGAACGATTACGGCGTTAGCTGCGTTTATTCGCCCTCATCACATAGCGCACTATGCTCAGAGGGTCTCATAAACTCGCTGCCTTGTACTCGTCCCAATCGCTTTGTTAAATGGTACAGAAATAACGTTAGTTGGATTTATAAAAAGAATAATTATGAGCACACAATCAGAAGCACAACTTGAAAAAGAGCTAATCGATCAGCTTGTCGCTGCCGATTTCAAACCTGTCGATATTGGCAATGCTGATGCGCTAAAAGCAAACCTCAAGACTCAACTTGAGAAAGCCAATGGCATAACGCTCACCGAGCGTGAGTTTGAAAGTGTGCTCATTAAGCTTGAAAAGGGCAACATCTTCGATAAATCCAAGCGTTTGAAAGGCAAGGTGGATGTTACTCGTGAAGATGGTACCACCGATTACCTGACTCTGTTATTTGATGATGCGAAGAAAAACTTCTTCCAAGTGACTAACCAGATCACTATTCAAGGGACGTACGAGAACCGCTACGACGTCACTATCTTGGTGAATGGTTTACCGCTAATTCAAATTGAACTAAAACGCCGAGGTATTGAGCTGGCAGAAGCCTTCAATCAGATCAAACGTTACGACAAGCATACTTATGGTGCTCAAGGTGGGCTGTTCAATTACGTGCAGTTGTTTGTTATATCTAACGGCGTCAACACCAAATACTTCTCTAACAACCGTGAGCTTTCGTTTAAGCAGACCTTCCACTGGACGGATGTTGAAAACAACAAGATTAACTCGCTCCCTCAATTTGCGAATGCTTTTTTAAATCAACCACACCTGACTAAGATGCTGAGTCGTTACATCGTACAGAATGAGTCAGGTAAGTTTTTGATGGTGCTGCGCCCCTACCAATTCTATGCGGTAGAAGCGATCGTTAATCAGGTTAAGACCAATAATAATCACGGTTACATTTGGCACACCACAGGCAGTGGCAAGACGCTGACTAGCTTCAAAACGGCTCAGATCCTCTCTACGTTGGAAGAGATCGATAGAGTGGTCTTTGTAGTTGATCGTAAAGACCTCGATTACCAAACTGCCAAAGAGTTTGATGCATTTTTGAGAGGTAGTGTCGACAGCACGGGTGACACCAAAAGCCTTCTGAATCAGTTCCTCGGCTCACGACCTGTACCTAAAAAAGCCCTAAACTCCCAAGATAGTAGTGCCAACGATAGTGAAGAGTTGCCACAAGTCGCAGAGTATGCGCCTATCTACAGTACTAAAGTCAATCGCATCAACAAGCTCACCATCACTACGATTCAAAAGCTTAATAACCTGATCACTAAGCCTCGTTTCAAAGGGCAGGTTGAACACCTTCGCCAAGAACGTGTGGTCTTTATCTTTGATGAATGCCACCGCAGCCAGTTTGGTGAAACACACCAAAACATCGTTGATTTCTTCGAGAAAGCACAGTTGTTTGGTTTTACGGGCACGCCTATCTTTGCCGACAATGCGACCGCTAAAAAAATGGAAGGTAAAGGGACGCAGAAGCGAACCACAAAAGACCTATTTGGTGAGCGTCTCCATAGCTATGTGATTGTTGACGCTATCAAAGATGACAACGTGCTACCGTTTGCAATTGAGTATTATGGTAAGCTGAAACATAAAAATGACGGCATGGATGTCGATGTGAGCAGTATCGATGTCGCCGAGTTCTTTAGCTCTCCAAAGCGCATTAAACAAGTCTGTGAGCACATCATTGGCATTCACGCTCATAAGACTAAACGCAAGTTTAACGCCATGCTGTGTGTGGCAAGCGTGCCTGATCTCATCACTTACTATGATACTTTCAAAGTCCTCAAAGAAGAGGGCAAGCATAAGCTCAATATCGGCACCATCTTCAGCTACGGTGTGAATGAGGAAGAAGAGTTCGAAGGCGAGGTCAATGTTAAAGGCTTGGCAGAAGCGAACGCCAAAGTGCATAGCCGAGACAAGTTGGACGCTTACATCGAAGACTACAACCAGCAGTTTGGTACGAGCTATTCGACCAAAGATACCGACAGCTTCTACAACTACTACAAAGATCTCTCTAACCGCACGAAGAACGGCGAAGTAGATATCCTTCTAGTAGTGAATATGTTCCTTACGGGTTTTGATGCTCCCGGATTGAATACCATTTATGTCGACAAAAACCTTAAGTACCACGGCTTAGTACAAGCGTTCTCCCGTACTAATCGCTTAAATGGCACGGTGAAGTCGCATGGCAACGTTATGTGTTACCGCAACCTCAAACCGCAAGCAGATGAGGCGTTTACGCTATTCTCGAATAAGAAGCCTACAGAGCATATCGAAGTTCCAGACCTTAACGGTTTGACTGAGGACTTCACTAAAGCACTTGAAGCGTTGAAAGCAATTACTCCTGATGTGCAAAGTGTCGATGACTTGCCTGACGAGGACATGCAAGCAGGTTTCATCAAGCAGTTCCGTATCTTAATGCGCTTAAAGAACCAACTAGAGACATTCAGCGACTTCGATATTGAAACGCTTGGCATTTCTGAGCAAGAGTTCGTCGACTACGCCTCTAAATACAGCGATTTGGCCCGTGAAATCAAGAAAGGCCCTGCGGAGAAAGAATCTATCCTTGCGGACATCGACTTTGAGCTTGAACTGCTCCAACGAGATGAAGTCAACGTTGGTTACATTCGTCATTTGCTGATGACGATGCTTGAAGAGTCTTGTGAAGAAGCAAAAGACAAAAAGCGTCAAGTCATCGCTAACTTGCTAGCGACTGAGCCAACTCTGTACAGTAAGCGTTCTCTCATCGAAGGTTTTATCGAGAAGAGCATGCAAGGCTTAGTGCAAGGAGCTGAATTTGATGAGTACATCGAAGAGCAGAAGCAAAAAGAAATGCGTCAACTCGCAGAGGAAGAAAAGCTTGATGGCAATAAGTTTAAAGAAATTATTCTTGATATCGAGCAGGGCTTGAAAGTCGACGACCTCAAATCGGATGATATTGCCAAGCTGACCACAGAGAAAATGACGTTCCGATCCCGCCGGACTATTATTCCTCGTATTGCCGAGCGGTTAAAACGCTTCGCAGAAACTTTTGTTGAAGGGTTCCACTAACCATTGTCGCAGTGCTTTCTTATTTTCAGCTTTAAATCAAAAATAAAGCCACTAGAAAAGATGACAAGGATTGTTGAGGGGACAGGCAATAATTACCTGATCTAAAACGTTATTGCCTGACCAGAACAAAACAATTTGCGCGGGTTATCTTCTATATTTTGAGTGGGGTGAAGTAATCGTAAACGAGGTACCCGTTATCAAGATGTTTCTTAGGGTATTTATCTAGGATAGCCGGAAAGGCTTCGTTTATTTAAGGGACGAAGCCTTTTTTCTAGGGTTAAGCTAATTGCCTTTTGCGTTCTTCGTCGAAGAAGTTGTATACAGTATCTACATGTGTATATAGAGAGTGTTTTAGAACAAACTGCCTAAACCGACCTTCAGACCAAGTCGCCATCTCTTCATAGTCGGGAGTGGGGGCTAGGATTAGTTCATTTTCTTCAGCATGTACTTCGCTCCAGTGTTCACTAGCTTGTTGCTGAATATCATCATCTAAATCCAAATTATCTTCTAAGTTGTTCACAAAACTGACCCAATCGTCATTGCTAAGCCAAGCTCCATCAACCATATCGATTTGCAAATGACAAATCTCAGAGCCAGCAATGTACGGAGTAGGATTGCTTAGATAAGGTGTTTCAAGGACTAAACCATCATTAGTAATTGCGACACAAAGGCCTCCGCTCAAAGGCGGGCAAAGCACATCGCATTTTAGTAGCCTTTCAAACCTTGCGGTATTAGTGGTTTTTGAAACAGGTAAGCCACAAGCGATCAACGCGTTAATAAATTCGCTGACTTTAATAAGAATAATCGACTGACTCTTCATCGCTTCAAGGCTATTGCACTGTGCGTGCTTTGCTAAGGCTTGGTAGCCTTGATTAAGAGATAACGTGCGATTGTCTTTGGCGATGGTTCTATACTCATCTTTAAAAACTGAAAGCAACTGTACTGGAGTGAGTTCTGAAAATTGAGAATAAGCATTAACGTTCATACTGCCTCGATATCATGCTGGATTTTTTGACACACCGCGTTTGATTTTGTTGGTTTGCCAATGACCAGCATCTAGTCGTAGCAATATTAAATGAAGTACTTAAAAATGATCTCAGTTTACAGCAAACGCACCATTAGCCTGAGAGGGCTGTAAAGGACTATAAATAGTAAAGAAAGAAAATTCAATCATTTAATGACCATACCCGTTGAAATCGTCTCCATAAAAAAGCCCCCATATTAATGGAGGCTCGTTGTTCTTCTTTTTCTTACAAGTCGTAGTACTCTGCTAGGTATCCGATCAAATCACCGCTCTTCAGAAGTAAGAAGGCAATGACCATCATGACGCCTAAACCAACCGCAAAGCTTTTCATTCGGTCTTTTATTGAAATGTAATCATCTGACATGGGTATCTCCGTTTATTTTTCTTTTAAGCAGTTTGAACGTTGCTTGAAATCGGGTTTTTAGAGTTGATTTACCAACCGTCTCGATTTTCTAAGTCGATATCCCAATAGTACTTAGCGCAAGCTTTCAATTCCCAGCTTGAATTTTCATCAATACTAGTACCGAAGGCCGCTCGACACCAACTGTTAGCAAATAATTCAAGAGTTATATATGTCAAAACAGCTAAAGCCAGCAGTGAAAGAATCAAACGCAGTAGTTTTACAATTGGGTGTTCTCGATTAGTGTTTTTTGTCATTGTTTTTAATAAAAATCAGAAACTTATATAATTTAATTATGCAACTAAATATCTTTTAATACAAGATTGAAAACAGCAATATATTGTTTTTTATGGTTTTTTCTATGGAGGCTGTCTTGAAGTTGAACAAAGGTGACTGCTAGAGTGATTTTTATACATCCTTGTCATCAATCGTTAGGCAATTTTTAGCAAAATCAATCGCTTTTTCGTGATGCTGCATCTTGCACAAGAAAGAGTCGTAGTTCTCTTTATTAACTACCAGTTTTACACGTTTACCCTCCAAGTAATAATCAATAAAGCCACGATAAATCAATGCATCAGGGTGCGGCTTACCAACAATCTTATATTGATTATGGAAGTTCAGTGTCCAGAGGCTCGCCTCAAAAATTAAATCTTCAATATGTTTCATCGCTAACCTTTACTTCCTGACATTCAATGACACAGCGAACATTAATCTCTAATTGAGCTTGATGTGATCTTCTGGCAAAACAACAGGGATACTACGCAGGTAATGTGTGAGTTGCATCTCAGCCGAGCTATGCCCTGCGAGTTTGGACACGCCATAAAGGTCCATGCCGTGCTTGTATAGTTCAGACGAGCCAGTTGCTCGTAGGTCGCGAAAATGTAGGCCATCAATACCGAGCGCTTTCATTGCTTTCGTCCATGACGTGCTCACTGATTTTGGATTGAATGGAAAAATCGGATCAGTTGGCCTTCCTTTTGGCATCTTTTTGATGATGGCAATGGTGGCAGCATTGAGCGTGATTTTAGTTATTTTGTTTTTATTATCTGTTGGATCTTTTCGCTTATCGACAGTCAGGATATGTGTCGTTTCATTGTAGTCCTGCCATTTTAACTTCTGACAAATTTCACCTTGTCGGAGGCAGACATATAAAGCAAACCACATGATATCTATCATCGGGATTGATGAACGCCCCCTTAATTCCATTTTGTCATAGTATTCAGTAATTTTAGTCAATTCCTCTAGTGATAACACACGATTGCGAGGACGACTCCGGCTTATCAATCCATGCCTTTTTAACGTCGGTCTCGCATCTCGCAGTGCATCTGTATTGAAATTGAATCCTAATAGTGTGTTCGCATCATAAAACGCCGTGGATAGTGCGCTTAGATAGAAGCCTAGGGTTGAGGGTGAAAGTTGATAAGTTTCCTGAATCTCTCTCATTGAGTGAATGATATCCCTAGGTGTAATCAAATCGATTGGCAGATCTGCTAATGAAGAGTTAATAAAACGCTTAATGACGGTTGAGATATTTTTGTTGTATTTGGAGGCCATTTCTTCATCCGCTGACACATAAGATTGAAATTGGGTTAGGGCATCGCTAACAGCAAGCACAGTAGGCCTTGAATGAAGAAAACTAAAATCCTTCTCCTTAAATTGCGCTGAGATGTTTTTGGCAAATCGCGCAGCTTGTGACTGTTTTTTAAATGTGCGAGACATGGAAAATTTAATAGGGTCTTTTTTGCCTGATCTTGCTCTGACCTTGTAAGACATGCCGGATTTGAGATGTTGTGGCTCGATACTAATTGTTGCCATTTTTGGACTCTTTTTTAACTGGTTTGAGTCGATAGTAATGGTTTGGATTTGATTGTAAATACGATGGTGTTTTGTTTTAAGTTGTTGATTGTAAAATACTTTTATTTATATTAGTGCATGGGGTTATTGGTTTTTCTAGATGGGATCTATTTATCAATTAGTTAGAAATTTTGAGTCCATGATTCCGCTCCTTTTCGTCAAAAAACAAATCATGCCTTTGAAAATGTAACGATATGTAACAATGGATGTGGCTCTTCAATCATGACAGAGCCACTCGTTTGCTAGTTGATGCGTTGGTGAATATCCTCAACACTCAACCGCAGATAAATGTTATTCAAAACGTTGATGTCGCGATGCCCTGTAATACGTGATATTTCAACGATGTTGAGTCCTCGTTCAAACAGCCTGCACGCTCCTTCAGCTCGTAAGTCATGGTAATGGAGGTCATCAATACCTTGTTCATGACACATTCTCTGCCAAGCAGCACCAATCGAAGTTGATTTGTAGGGAAAAATGCACGAATCAATTTTTGGCTGACGTTTTATGATTTCAATGGCATCACTGAATAGAGGGATAGTGCAGTGATTTCCCTTTTTTTTACGAGGGTCTTTACGGTCTCGAATGATTACTGTACCTGCGTTCTCATCAAAGTCTTCCCATCTGATCCGTGTAATTTCTCCAAGGCGCATACAAGTAGAAAGTGACATGTGGAAAATATCGACCAGTGGTATGGATGAGGCGCGGTGACTTTCTCGTTTTCTAAGCCCTTGTTCTGCTAAGTTCAATTCAACTGACGTTGGGCGTCGATCTCGTTTCTCACTGCGACCAATGAGGCGATATTTAATTAAGGTAGGTATTGCTTCGTTGTGTGCGTGTACGTTAGCGTTGTAGCCAAACATTGGCCCAGCCACGTTGATCACGCTGCGCAAGTAAGTGATGTCCTGATAAACCGTCTGTGGTGTCGGCGCAGTTGGCTCTGCAAGTCTTACTCGACAATGTTGCACTAGGTGTGTAGCTGTCAACAGGTGTGCGGGAACAAGCGCGATGTCATAAGAACGTAGCCGCCTTAAGACTGCGGATTTAGAGCGCCCTAGATCTCGTGAGGCAATGGGATCTTCAAGGTAGAGCGTGATTAAATCGCCAATCAAAATTTCTTTCGAACTAGATTCAAGTGAGGGGATGCCATCTTCTCGTAGCTCTTTAGCTAACTGCTTTGCCCATTTACTTGCATCCGCTTTTTTGCCGAATGTCTTAGATTTTTCGAACAGACGTTTGCCATTTCTTGCTTCTCTCACCCGTGCTTTGTATCGAGTCCCCTGTTTACTTGCTACTTTTTCAATACTAATCGTTGCCACATTAATTTCCTCTGGTCAGGTTGTGGCAAAGACTCTTGCAATGGTGGCGGTACAGATTTTGCGAAATGTGACCTTGGCTGTATAATCCCCGACCCAAATTCGCATGAAGATTTCTGCTTTTCGTGTCCCTAAAAGTCCCCAAATTGATCCCTTTAGGGACTTTTTAAGTTAAAACCGGACAAAATATGCAGAAATAGGTCATTGCAAAATACATATGACATATTTCTATATTGTTGATTTTTAAGGTTTTAATTATGAGTTTTTCACCTTCTCGTTTTTCGGTTGCCCCAATGTTAGATTGGACTGATCGTCATTGTCGCTACTTCCATCGCTTAATGACCAAAGAAACCCTGTTGTACACTGAAATGGTGACGACAGGTGCGATCATTCATGGAAAAGGAGATTTCCTGGCTTATAACGAAGAAGAGCATCCGTTAGCCCTTCAACTTGGTGGTTCAAACCCAGCAGATTTGGCTACGTGTGCCAAGCTAGCGCAAGAGCGTGGCTACGATGAGATTAACCTAAATGTGGGGTGTCCATCTGACCGCGTACAAAACGGTCGATTTGGTGCTTGCCTAATGGCTGAACCGCAGTTAGTTGCGGATTGTGTCGCAGCAATGAAAGACGTGGTCGATATCCCTGTAACAGTCAAGACTCGCATTGGTATTGATGATCAAGACTCTTACGAATTCCTAACGGATTTCGTTTCTATTGTTTCAGAAAAGGGTGGCTGTGAGCAGTTCACTATCCACGCACGTAAAGCATGGTTAAGTGGTCTAAGCCCAAAAGAAAACCGTGAGATCCCACCATTGGATTACCCACGCGCTTACCAATTGAAGCAAGACTTCTCACACCTAACGATTGCGATTAACGGTGGCGTGAAATCATTAGAAGAAGCAAAAGCACATCTTCAGCATCTTGACGGTGTGATGATTGGTCGTGAAGCATACCAAAGCCCATATTTACTGGCATCGGTAGATCAAGAGTTGTTTGGCTCTAATGCTCCAGTGAAGAAACGCAGCGAAATTGTTGAAGAGATGTATCCATACATTGAAGCGCAATTAGCGAAAGGTGCGTACCTTGGTCATATTACCCGCCACATGTTAGGTTTGTTCCAAAGCATGCCCGGTGCTCGTCAATGGCGTCGTCATATCAGTGAAAATGCGCACAAACCAGGTTCTGGTCTAGAAGTATTGCAAGACGCGCTAGCTAAGATTCCAAAAGAATTGAATGTGTAAAATTCGCCAGTGAATGGCTAAAATTACCAACTAAAGAATGATAAAGCCAGAGTGCAGAAATGCCTCTGGCTTTGTTTTTTTATTAAAAATCATAATCTTAACTTCGTTTCTGTAAGTTGGTATGGAAACTGCTCTGTTTATTGAAAACAAATGGAGAAGTGATTATGTTGGAGCTAATCTTTATTTTAGTCTTTGCGGCGACCTTGTTGGTTACGGGTATCACAATGATGACCGTATTCGCAGCAACTGGTATTGCGTTAGTTGTGATGTTTTTACTGGGAATGGTTGGAGCGGTACTTAAACTATTACCATGGTTAATCGTGATTGCATTGGGTATTTGGTTCTTCAAGAATTACGTCGCTCAGCCCCGCTATAAATAATGAGTAACATCATTTAGTTGATGGAGAGGCGTGAGAATATGGTATATTTCCTCTCACGTCCTCTACGTGAATATCAGCTATCTCGGAGTAAATACTACATGACAAATAAAGCGAACATCGCTTTAACGGCATTATCGTTGGCAGTATCTTTTCCTGTTTTTGCAGAGTACTCTGTATCGACAAAAGTCGGCGCAGAGGTATGGGCTGCCGACACTAAAGTTAATGAAGTGAGACGAGATAGCAGTACCGCAGGCACTTTTTACGCGGCGATTGAACATGATGTTAAATACGTCCCTAATGCGCGCCTTCGTTACTCAAGTGTTGATGCGGATTACATGGGGTTCGATAAGCTCGATTTAACCTTGTATTACCACGTTCTAGAGCATGATTTATTGCACTTTGATGCGGGTCTCACGTTTAGTAATTTAAGTGACACTAAATACATTGATGCTGGCTCAAGCAGGCGTGTAGAAGAATTTGATGAGCTGATTTGGGCTTGGTATGGTTACGCAGAAATTCAAGTTCCGGATACAAACTTTGATGTGATTGGTGAGATAAACTTTGGTGACAACAAAGGTATCAAAAGCACCGATTTCATGGCAGGTGTTCAATACAATGTACCGCTCGAAAAAGCTCGACTGGCTTTTCGTGGAGGTTACCGTGTGATTGATTTAGAGTCCGATAAATTCATGTCGGATCTAGGGAAAGAGTTTATTTTTGCTAACGGCTTCTTTGTGAGTGCGGAATACGCGTTCTAAACTCAGCCATGTTAGATATTCGATTTACTTAAAACGTCGCTTTATAAGCGGCGTTTTTTTATATCACTTCATTATATCTAATCGAAATTTCTCCCTATTTGGCTGACTTAGACCATGCTTACCTAGGAGCAATGTGAAAGTTAAAACAGGGATAGCGATGACAATAAATGAACTAAGACATCTATTCCGTGAAAATCAGCTTATCGAAGCGATTATTGAGCCTGCAATCCAAGAGGGTGGTTGGGTTGTAGAGTTCAGACATGCGCGCGGTGGTTTTGTTTTTCTAACGGACAGTCACGGCGAAGAATGTCTTTATGAAGATTTGGATACTGCGTCAAAATCGGCAATGGCAGTAGGCTTTCAACAAGTCCGCATTGAAGATCGATGAGCAAAAAGTAAGCCGTTCTTACTTCCAAAAAGTTATAAAACATTCACTTCTATTCTTTCTTGTTATTAAGGAGAGTGGGTACTCTATCGTCACGCAATGAATAGGGATGTCGTGATAATGTCTTTTCAAAAGAATGAGTATTCTCACAAGAATGTGTCTGAAGATAATAATGGGCAAGGAGGAAATCCTCCAATCGCAAGCCCTCTGAATGACCAACAAATTAGCTCACTCCAACAAACTGTCTCTGAGTTGTCTTCACAGCAACTTGCTTGGGTCAGTGGGTATTTTTGGGGATTAGCTCAAAATCAACCAAACACAGCGGTAACGCCAATTGCACAAGCAACGGCAGCCGTATCAGCGAAGCCAGCAGGTAAGTTGAGTATTATTTTTGCTTCCCAAACGGGCAATGCTAAAGGTGTTGCTGAAGCTCTGGAACAGGAAGCAAAAGCAGAAGGAATTGCAGTCGAACTTTTTGATGCAAGCGATTACAAAGGTAAAAACTTAGCCAAAGAAACGCATGTCATTATTGTGGCATCGACTAACGGCGAAGGCGAAGCGCCAGACAATGCCATTGAGCTACATGAGTTTTTGCAATCGAAGAAGGCTCCTAAGCTGCCAAACCTGCAATATGGTGTTATTGCATTGGGAGATTCTAGCTACGAGTTCTTCTGTCAGACCGGTAAAGACTTCGACACTTACCTATCAAAGCTAGGCGCGACTCCATTTATCGAGCGTCTTGATTGCGATGTGGATTATGAAGCCCCCGCAACTGAATGGCGTAAGAATGCGTTAGACAAGGTAAAAGATACACTTTCTTCTGGCTCTGAAGCGGATGTGGTTCAACTTCCTGTGGGTCAAGCTGCGACTGCGCACTCTCCTTACAATAAACAAAATCCGTACACTGCGACGTTACTGACCAGTCAAAAAATCACGGGCCGTGACTCTGGAAAAGACGTTCGTCATATAGAAATCGACTTAGAAGGCTCGGGCTTAACGTATCAGCCAGGTGATGCACTAGGTGTGTGGTTTGAAAATAGCTCGGAACTTGCAAATGCCATTCTTGGTAAGGTCGGTTTGTCTGGGGTTGAGACTGTTGACGTTGATGGTGAAAGCTTGTCAATCCACAGTGCTCTCGTGAGTAAATATGAAATCACAACATCTAACCCGCAGCTCATCACAAAGTTTGCCGAGTTATCCGGTAGCAAGAAGCTACAAAAGTTAGTTGAAGATAAAGATAAGCTTCGCGAGTACTCTGCAAATACTCAAATCGTTGATGTACTGGCAGAAAAGAAAACCAAGTTAACCGCAGATGAGTTGATTGGTTTGCTTCGTCGTCTTACTCCACGCCTTTACTCTATTGCATCAAGCCAAGAAGAGGTCGATGAAGAAGTACACCTAACGGTTGCTTTGGTTGAGTACGAACAAAACGACGAAAAACGATATGGTGGTGCGTCTAGTTTCTTAGCTCAGCGTCTCGAAGAGGGAGATGAAGTTAAAGTATTTGTTGAG
The DNA here is from genome assembly GCF_023650755.1 of Vibrio sp. SCSIO 43097. Taxonomy (NCBI): domain Bacteria; kingdom Pseudomonadati; phylum Pseudomonadota; class Gammaproteobacteria; order Vibrionales; family Vibrionaceae; genus Vibrio; species Vibrio sp. SCSIO 43097. Next base: position 418,958 of record NZ_CP071840.1, read on the forward strand.
CATAACAACAACTTTAAACTGCCGGAAGATGATAGTACTCCAATTATCATGGTTGGTCCTGGCACAGGGATCGCACCATTCCGTAGCTTTATTCAGGAACGTGAAAACCGCGATGCTGAAGGCAAAAACTGGTTGTTCTTTGGTGATCGCACGTTCACTCAAGACTTCTTGTACCAAGTGGAATGGCAAAAGTATCTCAAGTCAGGAGTACTAAGCCGATTGGATGTTGCCTTTAGTCGTGACCAAGTAGAAAAGGTTTACGTACAACATCGCATCTTAGAAAACGCAGCTCAAGTGTGGCAGTGGATCCAAGAAGGCGCTTATATCTATGTCTGCGGTGATGCAACGCGTATGGCAAAAGATGTGCACGACGCATTGGTTATCGTTGCTGAACAAGAAGGCAAGATGCCGCGTGACGATGCAGAACAATTTATTAATGACCTACGTAAAGCGAAACGTTATCAGAGGGATGTTTACTAATGACTTTTTCTACGGACAATAATAAGCAGGTTGTATTAGGTGAAGAGTTAGGGCCGCTATCTGATAACGAGCGCCTGAAGCGAGAAAGCAACTTATTACGTGGCACTATTGAGCAAGATTTACAGGACCCTATTACAGGTGGCTTTACTGCCGACAACTTCCAGTTAATTCGTTTCCACGGTATGTATCAACAAGACGATCGTGATATCCGTAATGAACGCACAAAGCAAAAACTGGAACCATTACATAATGTGATGCTTCGTGCTCGTATGCCTGGAGGCATCATCACGCCAACGCAATGGTTAGCGATCGACAAGTTCGCAACGGAGCACTCTTTATATGGAAGTATTCGTCTGACGACTCGCCAAACGTTCCAGTTTCATGGGGTATTAAAACCGAATATTAAGTTGATGCATCAAACGCTCAACAGTATTGGCATTGATTCGATTGCAACCGCGGGTGATGTAAACCGTAACGTGTTGTGTACCACTAACCCAGTGGAGTCAGAGTTACACCAAGAAGCTTACGAATGGGCGAAGAAGATCAGTGAGCATCTATTACCAAAGACGCGCGCTTATGCAGAGATTTGGCTAGACGGTGAAAAAGTAGAAAGCACGGAAGAAGACGAACCGATTCTAGGCAAGAACTACTTACCACGTAAGTTTAAAACTACAGTGGTTATCCCACCGCAAAATGACGTAGATGTACACGCTAACGATCTCAACTTCGTAGCGATTGCAGATAACGGTAAGCTGGTAGGCTTTAACGTCCTGGTCGGCGGCGGCTTAGCGATGACGCATGGCGATACATCAACTTATCCGCGCCGCGCTGACGACTTTGGCTTTATTCCGCTGGACAAGACACTTGATGTTGCCGCAGCTGTAGTAACAACTCAGCGCGACTGGGGTAACCGTTCAAACCGTAAGAACGCAAAAACCAAATACACATTGGATCGTGTAGGTAGCGATGTCTTTAAAGCGGAAGTCGAGAAACGTGCTGGTGTTAAGTTTGAGCAAAGCCGTCCATATGAATTCACAGAACGTGGTGACCGTATTGGCTGGGTAGAAGGAATTGATGGTAAATATCATTTAGCGCTTTTCATCGAAAATGGTCGCTTATTAGACTTTCCAGGTAAACCACTTAAGACGGGTGTTGCTGAAATTGCCAAAATCCACAAAGGCGATTTCCGCATGACAGCAAACCAAAACCTAATTGTTGCGGGTGTACCTAAAAACGAAAAAGCGAAGATTGAAAAGATCGCTCGTGAACATGGCTTAATGGACGACGGCGTAAGTGAACAGCGTAAGAACTCAATGGCTTGTGTTGCTTTTCCAACTTGTCCGCTAGCGATGGCAGAAGCTGAACGTTTCCTTCCTCAGTTTGTTACTGATGTTGAGGGGATTCTGGATAAGCACAACCTACCAGAAAATGACAACATCATTTTGCGTGTAACTGGGTGTCCAAATGGTTGTGGTCGCGCAATGTTGGCTGAAATTGGTCTAGTTGGCAAAGCGCCGGGTCGTTACAACTTGCACCTAGGTGGTAACCGTGCCGGTACTCGAGTACCAAAAATGTATAAAGAGAACATCACGGATAAGCAAATCTTAGAAGAGATTGATCTGCTGGTGGCTCGATGGTCGAAAGAGCGTGAAGAAGGCGAAGCCTTTGGCGATTTCACTATTCGTGCTGGCATTATCCAAGAAGTGCTCGTATCAAAGAGGGACTTTCATGCTTGATTCTGTAGCATCCAAGCTGGAGCTCACAGAGTTACTGACATTAACAAAGACGGAGCAAATCCTCCGTCTTGCTCAAATTAATGTCGAGCTCGAAAAGCTTTCAGCACAAGAGAGAGTAGCGTGGGCTTTAGATAATCTAGAAGGCGAGTTCGCGGTTTCTTCTAGTTTTGGTATTCAAGCCGCGGTTATGCTTCATTTAGTTACTCGCGCCAAAGCGGACATCCCCGTCATTCTAACCGATACTGGTTACCTGTTTGCTGAGACGTACCGATTTATCGATGAGCTGACAGATGCTCTCAACCTAAATTTAAAAGTTTATCGAGCCAAGGAAAGTGCGAATTGGCAAGAAGCTCGATATGGAAAATTATGGGAGCAAGGCGTAGAGGGAATTGAAAAATACAACAAGCTCAATAAAGTTGAGCCGATGCGTCGAGCGTTAAAAGAGCTTAATGTTGGAACGTGGTTCTCTGGACTGCGTCGAGAGCAAAGTAAATCTCGTGCAGGTTTACCGATTCTATCAATTCAGAACGGTGTGTTTAAATTTCTACCAGTAATTGATTGGACTAATAAAGACGTTCATTACTACTTAGAACAACACGGCCTTAAATACCACCCATTGTGGGATGAAGGTTACCTTTCAGTTGGTGATACACATACTACTCGTAAATGGGAGCCGGGAATGTCAGAGGAAGAAACTCGATTCTTTGGCTTAAAGCGAGAATGTGGCCTACACGAAGATGATGGCTCTGAACAAGATGGGTCTGGCATATAGCCATAATGCTCTTTAAATAGAGTTTAGGTTAAGTTTAATAAAGATAGCTGCAATAAAGCAGCTTTCTTTATTTATGGTACTTGAAAAACACGTCTCAAAGAACAATTCTGTGGATAAGTTGTGTGAGAGTTTGGGGTAAAGTTGAATAAATAAAGGTTTGATCGAAAACTCATCGTTTAACCATTGTTTTTGCAATTTTTGAAAAATAACACTTGCCAATGTGAGCGCGATCTCTATAATGCCTCCTCGTCGACAGGGCAAGGCCTCACAAGGGGTTAAGCGAAGTTGATAAGGCTGAAAAGAAAAACGAAATAATTTGAAGAAAGTGTTTGACACAATAAATTATCTCGCTAGAATGGCCGCCTCTTCCCAAGTGATGTCAATCACAAAGAAGAGTTGCTCTTTAACAATATAGACCTATCAATCTGTGTGGGCACTCGTTGATGATAATCCAATTAGATACCTCGGTATCAAATTAGGTTTCAATGAAACGAAGTGACCATTGAATCGAAAGATTCAGCACAGTCAATTCAAACATTACTTATGTAATGTTCAGTATTCATTGAGCCAACAAAATCTTAAATTGAAGAGTTTGATCATGGCTCAGATTGAACGCTGGCGGCAGGCCTAACACATGCAAGTCGAGCGGAAACGAGTTATCTGAACCTTCGGGGAACGATAACGGCGTCGAGCGGCGGACGGGTGAGTAATGCCTAGGAAATTGCCCTGATGTGGGGGATAACCATTGGAAACGATGGCTAATACCGCATGATGCCTACGGGCCAAAGAGGGGGACCTTCGGGCCTCTCGCGTCAGGATATGCCTAGGTGGGATTAGCTAGTTGGTGAGGTAAGGGCTCACCAAGGCGACGATCCCTAGCTGGTCTGAGAGGATGATCAGCCACACTGGAACTGAGACACGGTCCAGACTCCTACGGGAGGCAGCAGTGGGGAATATTGCACAATGGGCGCAAGCCTGATGCAGCCATGCCGCGTGTGTGAAGAAGGCCTTCGGGTTGTAAAGCACTTTCAGTCGTGAGGAAGGTAGTGTAGTTAATAGCTGCATTATTTGACGTTAGCGACAGAAGAAGCACCGGCTAACTCCGTGCCAGCAGCCGCGGTAATACGGAGGGTGCGAGCGTTAATCGGAATTACTGGGCGTAAAGCGCATGCAGGTGGTTTGTTAAGTCAGATGTGAAAGCCCGGGGCTCAACCTCGGAATAGCATTTGAAACTGGCAGACTAGAGTACTGTAGAGGGGGGTAGAATTTCAGGTGTAGCGGTGAAATGCGTAGAGATCTGAAGGAATACCGGTGGCGAAGGCGGCCCCCTGGACAGATACTGACACTCAGATGCGAAAGCGTGGGGAGCAAACAGGATTAGATACCCTGGTAGTCCACGCCGTAAACGATGTCTACTTGGAGGTTGTGGCCTTGAGCCGTGGCTTTCGGAGCTAACGCGTTAAGTAGACCGCCTGGGGAGTACGGTCGCAAGATTAAAACTCAAATGAATTGACGGGGGCCCGCACAAGCGGTGGAGCATGTGGTTTAATTCGATGCAACGCGAAGAACCTTACCTACTCTTGACATCCAGAGAACTTTCCAGAGATGGATTGGTGCCTTCGGGAACTCTGAGACAGGTGCTGCATGGCTGTCGTCAGCTCGTGTTGTGAAATGTTGGGTTAAGTCCCGCAACGAGCGCAACCCTTATCCTTGTTTGCCAGCGAGTAATGTCGGGAACTCCAGGGAGACTGCCGGTGATAAACCGGAGGAAGGTGGGGACGACGTCAAGTCATCATGGCCCTTACGAGTAGGGCTACACACGTGCTACAATGGCGCATACAGAGGGCGGCCAACTTGCGAAAGTGAGCGAATCCCAAAAAGTGCGTCGTAGTCCGGATTGGAGTCTGCAACTCGACTCCATGAAGTCGGAATCGCTAGTAATCGTGGATCAGAATGCCACGGTGAATACGTTCCCGGGCCTTGTACACACCGCCCGTCACACCATGGGAGTGGGCTGCAAAAGAAGTAGGTAGTTTAACCTTCGGGGGGACGCTTACCACTTTGTGGTTCATGACTGGGGTGAAGTCGTAACAAGGTAGCGCTAGGGGAACCTGGCGCTGGATCACCTCCTTATACGATGATTATTGCGATGAGTGTTCACACAGATTGATACGGTTTATAAAGTTTAAGAGATAGAACATCCCCCAAGATGTTCACTTAGTGTCCCGTTCGTCTAGAGGCCTAGGACACCGCCCTTTCACGGCGGTAACAGGGGTTCGACTCCCCTACGGGATACCATCTTTAAACATTCTCTCTTGAGAGTTTTTAAAAATGGTTACTTCATAAGAAGTGATTAGCTCTTTAACAATTTGGAAAGCTGACAAAACAACAATTTATTGTTGTTTGTAAAGTTCTCAATGTTTGTCTTTAAGACAAACACCAAAAAACACATTCAAGTGTTCTTGGGAATATCACTTTTAAGTGATTATTCGAAATTGAGTCCGGCAAAATCGATATGTCTCTCGCTCATTCAAATAATGAGAGACAACTTTGGTGATTTGATTATCAACTCGAAACTCCTTCGGGTTGTATGGTTAAGTGACTAAGCGTACACGGTGGATGCCTTGGCAGTCAGAGGCGATGAAGGACGTATTAACTTGCGATAAGCCCAGATTAGGTAGTAAAAACCACTTGAGTCTGGGATTTCCGAATGGGGAAACCCAATACCATAAGGTATTACTGTTGAGTGAATACATAGCTCAACAGGGCGAACCGGGGGAACTGAAACATCTAAGTACCCCGAGGAAAAGAAATCAACCGAGATTCCGAAAGTAGCGGCGAGCGAAATTGGACTAGCCCTTAAGCTTTACACGCGTTAGACGAACAGCCTGGAAAGGCCGACGATACAGGGTGATAGTCCCGTAGTTGACGACGTGTGTTCAGTGAAATCGAGTAGGGCGGGACACGTGATATCCTGTCTGAATATGGGGGGACCATCCTCCAAGGCTAAATACTACTGACTGACCGATAGTGAACCAGTACCGTGAGGGAAAGGCGAAAAGAACCCCTGTGAGGGGAGTGAAATAGAACCTGAAACCGTGTACGTACAAGCAGTAGGAGCAGGCTTGTCCTGTGACTGCGTACCTTTTGTATAATGGGTCAGCGACTTATATTCAGTGGCAAGGTTAACCATCTAGGGGAGCCGTAGGGAAACCGAGTCTTAACTGGGCGTTCAGTCTCTGGATATAGACCCGAAACCAGGTGATCTAGCCATGGGCAGGTTGAAGGTTGAGTAACATCAACTGGAGGACCGAACCGACTAATGTTGAAAAATTAGCGGATGACTTGTGGCTAGGGGTGAAAGGCCAATCAAACCTGGAGATAGCTGGTTCTCCCCGAAAGCTATTTAGGTAGCGCCTCGGACGAATACTACTGGGGGTAGAGCACTGTTAAGGCTAGGGGGTCATCCCGACTTACCAACCCTTTGCAAACTCCGAATACCAGTAAGTACTATCCGGGAGACACACGGCGGGTGCTAACGTCCGTCGTGGAGAGGGAAACAACCCAGACCGCCAGCTAAGGTCCCAAATTACTACTAAGTGGGAAACGATGTGGGAAGGCTCAGACAGCCAGGATGTTGGCTTAGAAGCAGCCATCATTTAAAGAAAGCGTAATAGCTCACTGGTCGAGTCGGCCTGCGCGGAAGATGTAACGGGGCTAAGTAGTAAACCGAAGCTGCGGCAATATACTTTTGTATATTGGGTAGGGGAGCGTTCTGTAAGCGGTTGAAGGTGTGTGGTAACGCATGCTGGACGTATCAGAAGTGCGAATGCTGACATGAGTAACGATAAAGGGGGTGAAAAACCTCCTCGCCGGAAGACCAAGGGTTCCTGTCCAACGTTAATCGGGGCAGGGTAAGTCGACCCCTAAGGCGAGGCCGAAAGGCGTAGTCGATGGGAAACGGGTTAATATTCCCGTACTTCTTACAATTGCGATGGGGGGACGGAGAAGGCTAGGTGGGCCTGGCGACGGTTGTCCAGGTTCAAGTGCGTAGGCTGAGAAATTAGGTAAATCCGGTTTCTCTTAAGGCTGAGACACGACGTCGAGCATCTACGGATGTGAAGTCATTGATGCCATGCTTCCAGGAAAAGCCTCTAAGCTTCAGATTGTAAGGAATCGTACCCCAAACCGACACAGGTGGTCGGGTAGAGAATACCAAGGCGCTTGAGAGAACTCGGGTGAAGGAACTAGGCAAAATGGTACCGTAACTTCGGGAGAAGGTACGCTCTCGACGGTGAAGTCCCTCGCGGATGGAGCTATTGAGAGTCGCAGATACCAGGTGGCTGCAACTGTTTATTAAAAACACAGCACTGTGCAAAATCGCAAGATGACGTATACGGTGTGACGCCTGCCCGGTGCCGGAAGGTTAATTGATGGGGTTAGACTTCGGTCGAAGCTCTTGATCGAAGCCCCGGTAAACGGCGGCCGTAACTATAACGGTCCTAAGGTAGCGAAATTCCTTGTCGGGTAAGTTCCGACCTGCACGAATGGCGTAATGATGGCCACGCTGTCTCCACCCGAGACTCAGTGAAATTGAAATCGCTGTGAAGATGCAGTGTACCCGCGGCTAGACGGAAAGACCCCGTGAACCTTTACTACAGCTTGGCACTGAACATTGACCCTACATGTGTAGGATAGGTGGGAGGCTTTGAAGCGCAGTCGCTAGATTGCGTGGAGCCGTCCTTGAAATACCACCCTTGTAGTGTTGATGTTCTAACGTCGACCCCTTATCGGGGTTGCGGACAGTGCCTGGTGGGTAGTTTGACTGGGGCGGTCTCCTCCCAAAGCGTAACGGAGGAGCACGAAGGTGGGCTAATCACGGTTGGACATCGTGAGGTTAGTGCAATGGCATAAGCCCGCTTGACTGCGAGAATGACAATTCGAGCAGGTGCGAAAGCAGGTCATAGTGATCCGGTGGTTCTGAATGGAAGGGCCATCGCTCAACGGATAAAAGGTACTCCGGGGATAACAGGCTGATACCGCCCAAGAGTTCATATCGACGGCGGTGTTTGGCACCTCGATGTCGGCTCATCACATCCTGGGGCTGAAGTCGGTCCCAAGGGTATGGCTGTTCGCCATTTAAAGTGGTACGCGAGCTGGGTTTAGAACGTCGTGAGACAGTTCGGTCCCTATCTGCCGTGGGCGTTGGAGAATTGAAAGGGGCTGCTCCTAGTACGAGAGGACCGGAGTGGACGAACCTCTGGTGTTCGGGTTGTGTCGCCAGACGCATTGCCCGGTAGCTAAGTTCGGGATCGATAACCGCTGAAAGCATCTAAGCGGGAAGCGAGCCTTGAGATGAGTTCTCCCTGATACTTTAAGTATCCTAAAGGGTTGTCGTAGACTACGACGTTGATAGGCAGGGTGTGTAAGCGTTGTGAGGCGTTGAGCTAACCTGTACTAATTGCCCGTGAGGCTTAACCATACAACACCCAAGGGGTTTTGATGGACTCAATGTAAGAACATTGAATGTGTAAATAGAACTTAAAACAGTTTTCCGAATTAAAGAATTTGCTTGGCGACCATAGCGATTTGGACCCACCTGATTTCCATTCCGAACTCAGAAGTGAAACGAATTAGCGTCGATGGTAGTGTGGGGCTTCCCCATGTGAGAGTAGAACATCGCCAGGCTTTATTTCGCACTTGCTTAAGATTTAAGCAAGTCACCATAAAGTTCTAAATTATTTTAGAGTTTTATGTTGACTTTCAAAGTGGAAAGCGTATTATACGCACCTCGCTTAAGTGCTAAGGCACTGAAAGCCAAGCTCTTTAACAATATAGACCTATCAATCTGTGTGGGCACTCGTTGATGATAATCCAATTCGATACTTCGGTATCAAATTAGGTTTCAATGAAACGAAGTGACCATTGAATCGAAAGATTCAGCACAGTCAATTCAAACATTACTTATGTAATGTTCAGTATTCATTGAGCCGAACAAAATCTTAAATTGAAGAGTTTGATCATGGCTCAGATTGAACGCTGGCGGCAGGCCTAACACATGCAAGTCGAGCGGAAACGAGTTATCTGAACCTTCGGGGAACGATAACGGCGTCGAGCGGCGGACGGGTGAGTAATGCCTAGGAAATTGCCCTGATGTGGGGGATAACCATTGGAAACGATGGCTAATACCGCATAATGCCTACGGGCCAAAGAGGGGGACCTTCGGGCCTCTCGCGTCAGGATATGCCTAGGTGGGATTAGCTAGTTGGTGAGGTAAGGGCTCACCAAGGCGACGATCCCTAGCTGGTCTGAGAGGATGATCAGCCACACTGGAACTGAGACACGGTCCAGACTCCTACGGGAGGCAGCAGTGGGGAATATTGCACAATGGGCGCAAGCCTGATGCAGCCATGCCGCGTGTGTGAAGAAGGCCTTCGGGTTGTAAAGCACTTTCAGTCGTGAGGAAGGTAGTGTAGTTAATAGCTGCATTATTTGACGTTAGCGACAGAAGAAGCACCGGCTAACTCCGTGCCAGCAGCCGCGGTAATACGGAGGGTGCGAGCGTTAATCGGAATTACTGGGCGTAAAGCGCATGCAGGTGGTTTGTTAAGTCAGATGTGAAAGCCCGGGGCTCAACCTCGGAATTGCATTTGAAACTGGCAGACTAGAGTACTGTAGAGGGGGGTAGAATTTCAGGTGTAGCGGTGAAATGCGTAGAGATCTGAAGGAATACCGGTGGCGAAGGCGGCCCCCTGGACAGATACTGACACTCAGATGCGAAAGCGTGGGGAGCAAACAGGATTAGATACCCTGGTAGTCCACGCCGTAAACGATGTCTACTTGGAGGTTGTGGCCTTGAGCCGTGGCTTTCGGAGCTAACGCGTTAAGTAGACCGCCTGGGGAGTACGGTCGCAAGATTAAAACTCAAATGAATTGACGGGGGCCCGCACAAGCGGTGGAGCATGTGGTTTAATTCGATGCAACGCGAAGAACCTTACCTACTCTTGACATCCAGAGAACTTTCCAGAGATGGATTGGTGCCTTCGGGAACTCTGAGACAGGTGCTGCATGGCTGTCGTCAGCTCGTGTTGTGAAATGTTGGGTTAAGTCCCGCAACGAGCGCAACCCTTATCCTTGTTTGCCAGCGAGTAATGTCGGGAACTCCAGGGAGACTGCCGGTGATAAACCGGAGGAAGGTGGGGACGACGTCAAGTCATCATGGCCCTTACGAGTAGGGCTACACACGTGCTACAATGGCGCATACAGAGGGCGGCCAACTTGCGAAAGTGAGCGAATCCCAAAAAGTGCGTCGTAGTCCGGATTGGAGTCTGCAACTCGACTCCATGAAGTCGGAATCGCTAGTAATCGTGGATCAGAATGCCACGGTGAATACGTTCCCGGGCCTTGTACACACCGCCCGTCACACCATGGGAGTGGGCTGCAAAAGAAGTAGGTAGTTTAACCTTCGGGGGGACGCTTACCACTTTGTGGTTCATGACTGGGGTGAAGTCGTAACAAGGTAGCGCTAGGGGAACCTGGCGCTGGATCACCTCCTTAAACGATGATTATTGCGATGAGTGTTCACACAGATTGATACGGTTTATGAATTAAAGAGACGATACTGGGTCTGTAGCTCAGGTGGTTAGAGCGTTCGCCTGATAAGCGAGAGGTCGGTGGTTCGAGTCCACTCAGACCCACCAATTTCTTTCCCAAGGAATTGGCGACAGTATCGACACCTTGATGGGGCTATAGCTCAGCTGGGAGAGCGCCTGCCTTGCACGCAGGAGGTCTGCGGTTCGATCCCGCATAGCTCCACCATCTTTAAGTGTTCTTGAAAAAGAATCTTTAAAAATGGTTTTCATCAGAAAATCTAGCTCTTTAACAATTTGGAAAGCTGACAAAACAACAATTTATTGTTGTTTGTAAAGTTCTCAATGTTTGTCTTTATGACAAACACCAAAAAACACATTCAAGTGTTCTTGGGAATATCACTTTTACAGTGATTATTCGAAATTGAGTCCGGCAAAATCGAATGTCTCTCGCTCATTCAAATAATGAGAGACAACTTTGGTGATTTGATTATCAACTCGAAACTCCTTCGGGTTGTATGGTTAAGTGACTAAGCGTACACGGTGGATGCCTTGGCAGTCAGAGGCGATGAAGGACGTATTAACTTGCGATAAGCCCAGATTAGGTAGTAAAAACCATTTGAGTCTGGGATTTCCGAATGGGGAAACCCAATACCATAAGGTATTACTGTTGAGTGAATACATAGCTCAACAGGGCGAACCGGGGGAACTGAAACATCTAAGTACCCCGAGGAAAAGAAATCAACCGAGATTCCGAAAGTAGCGGCGAGCGAAATTGGACTAGCCCTTAAGCTTTACACGCGTTAGACGAACAGCCTGGAAAGGCCGACGATACAGGGTGATAGTCCCGTAGTTGACGACGTGTGTTCAGTGAAATCGAGTAGGGCGGGACACGTGATATCCTGTCTGAATATGGGGGGACCATCCTCCAAGGCTAAATACTACTGACTGACCGATAGTGAACCAGTACCGTGAGGGAAAGGCGAAAAGAACCCCTGTGAGGGGAGTGAAATAGAACCTGAAACCGTGTACGTACAAGCAGTAGGAGCAGGCTTGTCCTGTGACTGCGTACCTTTTGTATAATGGGTCAGCGACTTATATTCAGTGGCAAGGTTAACCATCTAGGGGAGCCGTAGGGAAACCGAGTCTTAACTGGGCGTTCAGTCTCTGGATATAGACCCGAAACCAGGTGATCTAGCCATGGGCAGGTTGAAGGTTGAGTAACATCAACTGGAGGACCGAACCGACTAATGTTGAAAAATTAGCGGATGACTTGTGGCTAGGGGTGAAAGGCCAATCAAACCTGGAGATAGCTGGTTCTCCCCGAAAGCTATTTAGGTAGCGCCTCGGACGAATACTACTGGGGGTAGAGCACTGTTAAGGCTAGGGGGTCATCCCGACTTACCAACCCTTTGCAAACTCCGAATACCAGTAAGTACTATCCGGGAGACACACGGCGGGTGCTAACGTCCGTCGTGGAGAGGGAAACAACCCAGACCGCCAGCTAAGGTCCCAAATTACTACTAAGTGGGAAACGATGTGGGAAGGCTCAGACAGCCAGGATGTTGGCTTAGAAGCAGCCATCATTTAAAGAAAGCGTAATAGCTCACTGGTCGAGTCGGCCTGCGCGGAAGATGTAACGGGGCTAAGTAGTAAACCGAAGCTGCGGCAATATACTTTTGTATATTGGGTAGGGGAGCGTTCTGTAAGCGGTTGAAGGTGTGTGGTAACGCATGCTGGACGTATCAGAAGTGCGAATGCTGACATGAGTAACGATAAAGGGGGTGAAAAACCTCCTCGCCGGAAGACCAAGGGTTCCTGTCCAACGTTAATCGGGGCAGGGTAAGTCGACCCCTAAGGCGAGGCCGAAAGGCGTAGTCGATGGGAAACGGGTTAATATTCCCGTACTTCTTACAATTGCGATGGGGGGACGGAGAAGGCTAGGTGGGCCTGGCGACGGTTGTCCAGGTTCAAGTGCGTAGGCTGAGAAATTAGGTAAATCCGGTTTCTCTTAAGGCTGAGACACGACGTCGAGCATCTACGGATGTGAAGTCATTGATGCCATGCTTCCAGGAAAAGCCTCTAAGCTTCAGATTGTAAGGAATCGTACCCCAAACCGACACAGGTGGTCGGGTAGAGAATACCAAGGCGCTTGAGAGAACTCGGGTGAAGGAACTAGGCAAAATGGTACCGTAACTTCGGGAGAAGGTACGCTCTCGACGGTGAAGTCCCTCGCGGATGGAGCTATTGAGAGTCGCAGATACCAGGTGGCTGCAACTGTTTATTAAAAACACAGCACTGTGCAAAATCGCAAGATGACGTATACGGTGTGACGCCTGCCCGGTGCCGGAAGGTTAATTGATGGGGTTAGACTTCGGTCGAAGCTCTTGATCGAAGCCCCGGTAAACGGCGGCCGTAACTATAACGGTCCTAAGGTAGCGAAATTCCTTGTCGGGTAAGTTCCGACCTGCACGAATGGCGTAATGATGGCCACGCTGTCTCCACCCGAGACTCAGTGAAATTGAAATCGCTGTGAAGATGCAGTGTACCCGCGGCTAGACGGAAAGACCCCGTGAACCTTTACTACAGCTTGGCACTGAACATTGACCCTACATGTGTAGGATAGGTGGGAGGCTTTGAAGCGCAGTCGCTAGATTGCGTGGAGCCGTCCTTGAAATACCACCCTTGTAGTGTTGATGTTCTAACGTCGACCCCTCATCGGGGTTGCGGACAGTGCCTGGTGGGTAGTTTGACTGGGGCGGTCTCCTCCCAAAGCGTAACGGAGGAGCACGAAGGTGGGCTAATCACGGTTGGACATCGTGAGGTTAGTGCAATGGCATAAGCCCGCTTGACTGCGAGAATGACAATTCGAGCAGGTGCGAAAGCAGGTCATAGTGATCCGGTGGTTCTGAATGGAAGGGCCATCGCTCAACGGATAAAAGGTACTCCGGGGATAACAGGCTGATACCGCCCAAGAGTTCATATCGACGGCGGTGTTTGGCACCTCGATGTCGGCTCATCACATCCTGGGGCTGAAGTCGGTCCCAAGGGTATGGCTGTTCGCCATTTAAAGTGGTACGCGAGCTGGGTTTAGAACGTCGTGAGACAGTTCGGTCCCTATCTGCCGTGGGCGTTGGAGAATTGAAAGGGGCTGCTCCTAGTACGAGAGGACCGGAGTGGACGAACCTCTGGTGTTCGGGTTGTGTCGCCAGACGCATTGCCCGGTAGCTAAGTTCGGGATCGATAACCGCTGAAAGCATCTAAGCGGGAAGCGAGCCTTGAGATGAGTTCTCCCTGATACTTTAAGTATCCTAAAGGGTTGTCGTAGACTACGACGTTGATAGGCAGGGTGTGTAAGCGTTGTGAGGCGTTGAGCTAACCTGTACTAATTGCCCGTGAGGCTTAACCATACAACACCCAAGGGGTTTTGATGGACTCAATGTAAGAACATTGAATGTGTAAGAACGAGAATTAAAAAAACAGCTTTCCAGATTAAAGAATTTGCTTGGCGACCATAGCGTTTTGGACCCACCTGATTTCCATGCCGAACTCAGAAGTGAAACGAAATAGCGCCGATGGTAGTGTGGGGCTTCCCCATGTAAGAGTAGGACATCGCCAGGCTTTAGTTTTATTTTCACTTTTTCGAAAAGTGAAGACAAAAGCGGACACTTGCTTATCAAAGCGAGTGATACCACTGCGGAGTGGTAGTTCAGTTGGTTAGAATACCGGCCTGTCACGCCGGGGGTCGCGGGTTCGAGTCCCGTCCACTCCGCCACTTATATTAAGATTAAGCCTCAGTCGAAAGACTGAGGCTTTTTCGTTTTAGTTCCCCGACTTACCTTAAATCCACTTTCATATTGAAACCTTGCATCTGGAGTTACACTACCCTCTTCACATGGTTTTAATACCGTTGTGAACGAGCTAGCACGTAACTCTGTGCCTTAGTCTTATTCCGATACCAAGCTCTAACCAAAGCTCCTTTTATTCGATATTAGAAAATCTAGTTATGTGACAGAGTTTAATTGTTTGAAGTGTCGCTTGTTTCTAATTTGAAAACAGGAGGACTTTGAATACAAGTTTAGTCTCACTGAGTTCAAGAGGGAGGGATTTAAACTTCCGTTAAGGCTTTGCTACCTGGGTGCCAGCTCAGTTTTATCTCGGTGAGGTTTCTAACCCGTTTGGGTTCTGAACGCAATCACCCTAAATGTCTCTTTCTCATAAAAATACAAACTCGCTCATTGCTAAGTATTGTGGAAGTTTAGCTTTGATGTTTGCGAGGAGCCTATATTGCCAAGGGAAGAGAAGTGATACAGATGAAAATGGGTAAATTAAAAGACTCGTCTATGAATACTATCTATCGGCAATAGTTAGTATCTATGAAAATGTAGCGTAGCGATTCTTCGTATATTTGATGGTATATCAAAGAATAAGGAGCCTTCGTTCTTGAAGGGAAGTCTGAAAATTAGTTATGAAAAAAGCAGCTAGGTAGCTGCTTTTTATTTATTAAGTTACGTGTCTTTAAGAGTCCACTGGCTCCGTATGCTCTGGAGTGGTTATTGCTTGGTTGTCCTCTTCCATCTTCTTCTCTTCAGCTTTTGCTTTTTCAATCATTGGGGTGATTGTTGAGCCTTGAATGAGGATAGAGAAAACAACGACGGAGTAGGTCATCACAAGAATAATCTCTTTTACATCGATTAACTTATCTTGAATCACCCAAATACCAGATGGAATGGAAAGTGCCATTGCCAATGCAAGGCCCCCGCGTAAACCGCCCCACGTCAAAATACGCACTGACCATGGATTATATTTTCTGTAACGTTTAAAGCCTATGTAAGAAAGAAATACACTTAGATAGCGAGCTGCTAGTACAAGAGGGACTGAAATAGCCATCATGATCCAGTCTTCTTTGTGGAATTCAAATAGCAGCATCGACATACCGATCAGTAGGAATAACACGCCATTCAAGAATTCATCAACAAGCTCCCAAAAATGGTCAAGGTGATCTTCACTCTCTTTTGAAAAGCCAATAAAGCGTGTCCAGTTGCCAATCATAATACCGGATACAACCATTGCGAGTGGGCCTGATACATGGATGTATTCAGCAAATGCGTAACCTGCCGTTGGGACACCAATGGTAAGTAACAATTCCATTGAGTGATCATCGGTGGCACTGATCAAGTAGTGGAATAGCAAACCGAGGACGAAACCATATGTGATACCACCGATAGCTTCTTGGATGAAGAGTAAGGTGACACTACCTACAGTTGGTGCCTCAGTGCCAAATGCAATCGTAAATAGAGTGACGAAGATAACCAAACCGAAGCCATCATTGAAGAGCGATTCTCCTTCAATCTGAGTGGAGATACGTTTAGGAGCATCTAGTTTTTTCACAATAGCCAATACAGCGATTGGGTCAGTTGGCGATATTAGAGCACCAAATAGTAAGCAGTAGACCAAATCAAATTGGATGCCAATTAACTGACAAAACCCATACAGCGCAAATCCAATAAAGAACGTGGAAAACAGTGTGGCTCCAAGGGCTAAAACAGTGATCTCCCACTTTTGATCTTTAAGGTTCGGGAGTTTGATGCCTA
The DNA here is from genome assembly GCF_023650755.1 of Vibrio sp. SCSIO 43097. Classification (NCBI taxonomy): domain Bacteria; kingdom Pseudomonadati; phylum Pseudomonadota; class Gammaproteobacteria; order Vibrionales; family Vibrionaceae; genus Vibrio; species Vibrio sp. SCSIO 43097. Next base: position 435,129 of record NZ_CP071840.1, read on the forward strand.
GTCCACCAGCAAATAGTAAGAAGCCAAGAATGCCTTTGAGCAAGAAATCTTCGAAGTTAATCCTTGTGACTGTCTCCGTCGCAATTTCGGTGAGATGGAACCAGTTGTTTTGACCCGCAATTAAGATTAGAAGTGAAAGCACCATTGAACCTGCAGTAATCGCAATGGTGGTTTGCATCTTTCCTATCTTGCTGTTTACAAAAGCAATTAGCATCGCAGCTGCGGATAGAAAACATAAAGTATGATAGACCGACATAGAGCTCTCTATTTGTAACATTTTATGAATGGAATTCTCGGCTGATGCTGCTTAAATAGCAAACATTTTTTCGTGATTATTTTGTAAGTTAAGAAGGAGATAAAATAATCATTAATTCCACGTTTAGACGTCTAGACTCCTGAAGTTTGTGTGATAGGATGGAAAGATAACTAAAGGAATGAGGCTGTACTGTGGGAAGTAACGTAAGACAACAGATTGAAGCTCAATTGAAGCAACGTATTCTTTTGATTGATGGTGGTATGGGAACCATGATTCAAGGGTACAAACTTGAAGAGCAAGACTATCGAGGAACGCGCTTTGCGGATTGGCATTGTGATCTAAAAGGTAACAACGACCTGTTGGTTCTAAGTCAGCCTCAACTTATCAAGGAAATTCACGCTGCATATTTAGAAGCGGGTGCAGATATTCTTGAGACCAACACTTTTAACGCAACAACCATTGCGATGGCTGACTACGAGATGGAAAGCCTAAGTGAAGAAATTAACTTTGCAGCTGCCAAGCTTGCACGTGAAGTTGCAGACGAATGGACCGCAAAAACACCCGATAAACCACGTTATGTCGCAGGGGTTTTAGGGCCGACAAACCGAACTTGTTCTATTTCTCCTGATGTAAATGACCCCGGATATCGAAATGTTTCTTTCGACGAGTTAGTTGAGGCTTACTCTGAATCGACTCGAGCGCTTATTAAAGGTGGTTCAGACCTTATTCTTATCGAGACCATCTTCGATACGCTTAACGCTAAGGCTTGTTCATTTGCTGTTGAAAGTGTGTTTGAAGAGATGAGTATTGAGTTACCTGTGATGATCTCGGGGACTATTACTGATGCTTCCGGTCGGACATTATCCGGTCAAACCACAGAAGCGTTTTACAACTCATTACGTCATGTTAAACCGATTTCGTTTGGTTTGAACTGTGCACTTGGTCCAGATGAGCTGCGTCCTTATGTTGAAGAGCTCTCTCGTATATCAGAATCTTTTGTTTCCGCTCACCCAAATGCTGGGCTTCCGAATGCATTCGGCGAATACGATTTGTCGCCAGAAGATATGGCTAAGCATGTTAAAGAGTGGGCTCAAAGTGGCTTTTTAAACTTGATTGGTGGGTGTTGTGGTACAACTCCTGAGCACATTCGCCAAATGGCACTCGCGGTTGAAAATATCGCCCCTCGTCAATTACCTGAACTTCCCGTTGCTTGTCGCTTGTCTGGCCTAGAGCCACTCGCGATTGATAAAGACTCTTTATTTATCAATGTCGGTGAGCGTACGAATGTAACCGGTTCTGCGCGTTTTAAGCGCTTGATTAAAGAAGAACTGTACGATGAAGCGCTCGATGTGGCTCGTCAACAAGTTGAAAATGGCGCTCAAATTATCGATATCAACATGGATGAAGGCATGTTGGATGCACAAGCTTGTATGGTTCGCTTTTTAAACCTTTGTGCGTCAGAACCTGAAATCTCAAAAGTACCAATCATGGTTGACTCTTCCAAGTGGGAGGTTATTGAAGCCGGTCTTAAGTGCATCCAAGGAAAAGGCATTGTTAACTCGATCTCTCTCAAAGAAGGCAAAGAGAAATTCGTTGAACAAGCTAAGTTGATCCGCCGTTACGGTGCGGCTGTGATTGTGATGGCGTTTGATGAGATTGGGCAAGCAGATACACGTGAGCGCAAAGTAGAAATTTGTACCAACGCTTACCGAATTCTTGTTGATGAAGTGGGCTTTCCACCAGAAGACATCATTTTTGACCCAAACATTTTTGCCATTGCTACGGGGATCGAGGAGCATAATAACTACGCGGTGGATTTCATTGAAGCCGTTGGCGATATCAAACGTGATTTACCACACGCGATGATCTCGGGTGGTGTTTCTAACGTCTCATTCTCTTTCCGTGGCAATAACTATGTACGTGAAGCGATTCACGCGGTGTTCCTCTACCACTGTTTTAAAAATGGTATGGATATGGGGATTGTGAATGCGGGTCAGTTAGAAATCTACGATAACGTGCCTGAAAAATTGCGTGAGGCTGTGGAAGATGTCGTTCTTAATCGTCGTGATGACGCCACTGAGAGATTGTTAGATATCGCGGCGGAATATGCAGGCAAAGGGGTAGGTAAAGAGGAGGATGCCTCTGCACTTGAGTGGAGAACTTGGCCTGTTGAAAAGCGCTTAGAGCACGCGTTAGTGAAAGGAATAACTGAGTTCATCGTTGATGATACCGAAGAGGCTCGTGTCAACGCTTCAAAGCCATTAGAGGTGATTGAAGGCCCACTAATGGATGGGATGAACGTCGTCGGAGACTTGTTTGGTGAAGGTAAAATGTTCCTTCCTCAGGTCGTAAAATCTGCCCGAGTGATGAAGCAAGCAGTCGCGCATCTGGAGCCCTACATCAATGCAGAAAAGCAGGTGGGACAAACAAACGGTAAGATTTTGCTAGCGACGGTCAAAGGTGATGTACATGATATCGGGAAAAATATCGTAGGCGTTGTATTGCAGTGCAATAACTACGAAATTATCGATCTTGGTGTCATGGTTCCTTGCGAAAAGATCTTAAAAGTAGCGCAAGAAGAAAACGTCGATATTATTGGTTTATCAGGGTTGATCACGCCTTCATTAGACGAAATGGTGCATGTTGCCAAAGAGATGGAGCGTCTCGACTTTAACTTACCTCTTCTCATCGGTGGCGCAACAACGTCAAAAGCCCATACAGCAGTTAAGATTGAGCAAAATTACAAGCATCCAGTGGTTTACGTGAACAACGCCTCACGTGCAGTGGGCGTATGTACTTCTCTTCTGTCAGATGAACGTCGCCCTGAATTTGTTGAAAAACTTGAAGCTGATTACGAACGAGTACGTGATCAACATAATCGAAAGAAACCGAGAACCAAACCAGTGACATTAGAAGCGGCTCGAGCGAATAAAGTTGCTATCGATTGGGAAGCTTACACCCCTCCAGTGCCTGTTAAGCCTGGCATTCATATCTTCGATGATTTTGATGTGGCTATATTACGTCAATACATCGATTGGACACCATTCTTTATGACTTGGTCACTTGTGGGTAAGTATCCAACAATTTTCCAACATGAAGAAGTTGGTGAAGAAGCAAAACGTTTATTCGAAGATGCCAACGAGATACTTGATCGAGTTGAGCGAGAAGGTCTGTTAAAAGCGCGTGGAATGTGTGGCTTATTCCCTGCTGCTAGCGTGGGGGACGACATTGAAGTTTATGCTGATGAAACTCGTACCGACGTTGTGAAAGTATTACGTAACTTGCGACAACAGACCGAGAAACCAAAAGGATTCAACTATTGTTTATCCGACTACATCGCACCTAAAGAGTCGGGTAAGCATGATTGGATAGGGGCATTTGCTGTCACTGGTGGTATTGGTGAACGAGAGCTTGCTGATGAATACAAAGCACAGGGAGATGATTACAACGCAATTATGATTCAAGCGGTGGCGGATCGCCTAGCCGAAGCGTTTGCTGAGTATTTGCATGAGCGTGTCCGTAAAGAAATTTGGGGTTATGCTGCGGATGAAGATTTATCTAACGATGATCTCATTCGTGAAAAATACCAAGGTATTCGCCCTGCACCAGGTTATCCAGCGTGCCCTGAGCATACTGAAAAAGGACCGCTTTGGGAGCTACTTAATGTGGAAGAGAATATTGGCATGACTCTAACCTCCAGCTATGCAATGTATCCGGGTGCGTCAGTATCTGGTTGGTACTTCTCTCATCCTGACTCACGTTACTTTGCGATCGCACAGATCCAAGAAGATCAGCTAGAGAGTTACGCCGATCGTAAGGGGTGGGATAGGATCGAGGCTGAAAAATGGTTAGGGCCAAACATTAATGGTTAAATTGATGTTTACCTCGTCCAAATATAACAACTAATGAAACAACAAAGGGCTGCAGATACGCAGCCCTTTGTTTTATTGAGTTGAACTTACTTCTCAAACAACTCCGTGTGGAGTTTTTGTATGGCTTGTTTCGATACCGATTCATGGAGCAAGAAGCATAAGTTGTGAGGGCTAGCGCCATAACAAATCATGCGTAGGTTAAAATCTTCTAGCGTGCCAAAAACCTGTTTCGCGTAGCCTTTACTCTCACTCATGTTGTTACCAATGAGAGCAACGAGGCATAGGTCATGTTCAACTTCTACCTTACATAACTCTTCTAACTCCTCTCGTGCAGCTTGCGGCAGCTGTGGTGCTCCGCCAGATGTATCAGTTTGATCAAGTGTTAACGATACACTGATTTCAGATGTCGTGATCAAATCGACAGAGATCTTATGCTTTGCAAGGATCTCAAAGACCTTTGCTAAGAAACCGTATGCGTGGAACATATTGGCGCTGCGTAGCGTTACCATGGTTTGGTTACAACGCAAAGCTAGCGCACGGAATAACGGTGAGCTTTCGACTTGGTGGCGAATCCAAGTTCCCCCTTTTTCAGGCTCTTTCGATGACCCCACAAATACCGGAATGTCGTGGCGCAATGCAGGTACTAGCGTAGAAGGGTGAAGGATTTTAGCGCCAAAGTTAGCCATTTCTGAAGCTTCACTAAAGCTGATCTCAGGAATTGGTGAGGCTTTTGGCGCAATTCGCGGGTCTGTTGTGTAGATGCCCGGAACATCAGTCCAGATTTCTAACCCTGCCGCTTTGACGCTCTCAGCAATTAAGGCGGCGCTGTAATCGCTGCCTCCTCGACCTAGTGTTGTTGTATTACCGGCTTCGTCAGATCCTATGAAGCCTTGAGTAACAACAACGGATTGTTGGCAAAGTGGTACGAGTTTATCTTGCGCAAGCGTCGAAATTGCTTCAATGTTTGGCTCTGCGCGACCAAAGTTGTCATCAGTACGCAGCACATCGCGGATATCAAAGCGCACAGCTTGAATGCCTCGCTCACACATTAACTGAGTTAGAATATGCGTCGACATGAGTTCGCCACATGCGACTAAATGATCGGTTAACTTCGCACTAGCTTGGATAGATGCAGCCTCGGCCAGGCTGGTTACGGTATCTAATATGCCATACACCTCGGCAGCAGTTTTCGTGCTGTCTTCGAGCTGAGTTAAAATGGCGTCATGAATGTTGGCCAGATTTTGCAGCAGCTCAGTACGGTGCGTTTGATCCTGAACACCGTTGGCGAGTTCTACCAATAGGTTGGTGACGCCAGAGCAAGCGCTGCTCACGACCAGGCGAGTATTTGGATTGTTTTCGATAATGGTGGCGCAACGACTCATTGCCTCAAAGTTGGCAACACTGGTTCCACCGAATTTAGCTACGTTAAATGCGCTCACTGCGTTCTCCCACGACTTCCTAAAAAATTGTACATCCAATGTTTAGTGAGAAAAGGAACAGAGCAAAAAGAGAGGTATTTAGAATGCTATTTGAAAAATTTACCCTCAGAAGCCCTTCATCAGACTGCGCTGATGACAGTTGATGGGATTCAGCCCAATTCAACCGACAAGTCAAATCCTGCAACTTTGACTTACCTCGGCACTACTCCCCCTCAATGATTGGTGTTGGAATTGCGGTTCCACAAATCATCTACCTGGGTAGCGCTCCTCTTCTACATAAAGCTCAAACATTGAACGGTTTTGAGGCCTTAATGTCAATCAATATTTCAACCGTTATGGTGTTTTTTATTAACGATTTTGTGACACTGGTTTGACCTCCATACTTACGGCTAATTGCTGATAGAGGAAAAATCTATTAGGGTGAAGAACCCTACACCTGAGCCATGTTATTGAATAGAACTTTTAGAATGCTCAGGATAAAAGATAATCAAGGAGCTGACATGTCGATCCAAAGCTTTATTCCGCCTCACCGTATTTTAATGGGACCTGGTCCTTCTGATATTTATCCTCAAGTGTTACAAGCACTAAGCCGTCCTACGGTAGGTCACCTTGATCCTCTGTTTATCGGTATGATGGATGAGCTCAAGCAGCTATTGAAGTATGCCTTTCAAACTGACAATGAGTTCACTATTGCGGTTTCAGCGCCTGGTAGCGCAGGGATGGAAACCTGCTTTGTAAACTTGATCGAGAAAGGCGACAAAGTGATCGTCTGCCGTAACGGTGTATTTGGTGAACGCATGCGCGAAAATGTCGTCCGTGCTGGTGGCGAAGTTGTTATCGTCGATGATGAATGGGGGACGCCTGTTTCCATTGATAAAGTCGAGCAAGCACTCGAACAGCACCCAGATACAAAAATTCTTGCTTTTGTGCATGCGGAAACCTCAACTGGTGCAGTCAGTGATGCTCAAGCATTGGGTAAGCTGGCGAAACAGCATAATGCATTATCTATTGTTGATGCGGTGACATCGCTTGGTGGTGTGCCGTTAAAAGTGGATGAATGGCAACTGGATGCGGTTTACTCTGGCAGTCAAAAATGTTTGTCATGTGTACCAGGGCTCTCACCAGTGACGTTTTCTACTGCCGCGATTGAAAAGATTCAAGCAAGAACAACACCAGTACAGAGTTGGTTCCTCGATCAGAGTTTAGTTTTGGGGTATTGGAGTGGAGAAGGCAAGCGTAGTTACCATCATACGGCGCCAGTTAATAGCTTGTATGCGCTTCATGAAGCTTTATTGATACTGAAAAATGAAGGATTAGAAAACGCTTGGGCTCGTCACCAACTGATGCATGAAAAACTCAAAAATGGCTTACAAAAGTTAGGCTTTGAATTTGTTGTGGACGAAGCCCATCGGTTGCCACAATTAAATGCGATTTACGTGCCTGAAGGAATTGATGAAGCAAAAGTTCGTGCTCACTTGCTAGAAACCTATAACCTAGAAATTGGTGCAGGCCTTGGGGCATTAGCTGGTAAAGCGTGGCGTATTGGCTTAATGGGTTACGGCGCTCGATCTGAAAACGTTGCGCTGTGCTTAAAAGCGTTAGAAGAGTCACTCACTGAATAAAATCATACAGTAATGAGATAAAGAAAAGCGAAGGTCATCCCTTCGCTTTTTGGTATTTATTACTCAGCTCCTGAAGTGGGGGCTGGTGAGGCAGAGATTGCTTGAGAAGGTGGTTGGTAATTGACGTCACTGAAATCAATCTTCGGGAACAAAAACTGCGCTTCAGCTCTAATTTGCTCCGCTTTACTTGAGTCATCTAAGCCTTGGTAGGCCAAAATCAAATTATTATAAAATGCAGGGCGAGGCTTATCTTTGATGATTTTTAGCGACCAATCGATATAAGGCTTGATCAAGGTTGCGTCTTGTTGGTACAGCCCAAGGTTTAAAAACGTGCTATAGACATCCCAATCAAATCTGTCTTTCCAAACTACAGGGTTACTGACTTGATTCAGAATATCAGGGTTAGTTGGTCTAGTGGTCTCAAACTTCGTCAATACATAGTTCGTATGTAATGCGCTTACCATGTAAAACGTAAACGCAACGGGAAGTACCAAACTAAAAACACGCAGCAAGCTTTTGGTTACATTACTAAAGCCGACTTGTCGATAACGAGAGACGCGCTGATCGACCCAGTACAGTAGGATAACGAAGATCAACCAATGCACGAGAGAGTGGTAGAAAGGGTATTCCAGTTGCGAGTGCAATACGATAGGTATAAACAAGGCCAGCAACGCAAGACGAGTTCCGCGTTTGGCTTGATAGATTCGATACAGTACCAGTGCCATCGCTAAGAAGATGCCGAGTATTGGCAGCAAGCCACCTTCTACTCCCCAGTAAAGTAGCTCATTATGCGGATGATCCATGGCTGGCAAACCAGCTGGGTAATTCTCATTTAGGGCATGTTGACGAGCCGTATACAGCATGTACTCAGATTCAAACTTGCCATATCCATAACCAGTAAAAGGCTTTTCAATCACCATGTCTAATGTTTGTGGAAAAGTATACGCTCGAGGAGACTCCATATTTACTTTTTCTGCGGCTAACCCACCTCCATCAGGAAAGGCAAGATGCATGACAACGACTGAGAGTAAGAGCCCACTTACAAGTGACACAACCCAGCGGATAAAGCGCCCTTTGGTTGCAAAGCGGTACATGTATGGAATGACCAACAACACGGCGATGACCGAGGCTAACCAACCAGTGCGTGAAGCCAACGCCACAATTAGTGGTAAAGTTAAAACTGGTACGGCATAGAGAAGGTAAACATCGCTTAACTTACGATCGTATTTGTAGGGCTGACGTGCAAGTAAATAGCTGGCAATCACCAACCCTGTCGCAAGAAAGCTGGCCATTACATTGGGCTGTTGGAAAATACCATAAGGACGATTGGCCACCGTGTCGTAACCAAACGGATTGCCTGGTTTGAGATACAGATATTGTGTCAAACCAAAAATGGCTTCGATAACAACCGCAAGGACAATGAACCATAATAGGCGTTGGCGATGTTTATTACTGAAATGAAATTGTTGTAAGACAATAAAGAACAGGACACCACACCACAGGCCAATGAGCTTATTGGCTGCCAAACTGCTATTCGCATTTGGGTACAGAATGGGCACCGTCATGATAAGAGTACTAATGAACAAGCCGATGGTTAGTTTTGAGTAACGTAGTACTCGATTATTCGCAAGTTGGTAACACCCAATGCCTAATGCAAAGCTAAAAGCAATCCAAGTTGTCGCATTGAACGAAAGCGAAAGCCCCGAACCGCCGGGGTTGGGCATGAAAAAGTGCATTGCCAACACAAATAGTGTTGCCAAGGCAATGAGAAACTTGCGATTGAGGGGAACCTGTACTTTTTCGGGAGAAAGCTTTGTTCCACTTACATGTATAGTAGCCATAGTTATTGCGTTGTTTTGAATGAAAAAAGACCAGCACTTGCTGGTCTCGATACTTTACCTGTTTTTTCTACTTCAACATAGGCTTAAGGAAGTGAGCTGTGTGCGAACCCTCGATTTGCGACACATCTTCCGGAGTGCCTTGAGCGATTATCTCGCCGCCACCCTGACCCCCTTCAGGACCAAGATCGATAATCCAGTCCGCAGTCTTAATGACGTCCAGGTTATGCTCGATCACCACGACAGTATTTCCGTGGTCGCGAAGTCTGTGCAGTACAGTGAGCAACTGCTGGATATCATGGAAGTGAAGGCCGGTTGTTGGTTCATCCAAAATGTACAAGGTTTTTCCTGTATCACGTTTGGATAGCTCTCGCGCCAGTTTCACACGCTGTGCTTCACCACCGGAGAGTGTTGTTGCCGCTTGACCCAATCGTATGTACGACAAACCCACATCCATCAGTGTTTGTAGTTTGCGAGCGATGGCAGGAACTGGATCGAAGAAGGTGCGTGCATCTTCGACCGTCATTTCTAGCACTTCATCAATAGTTTTACCTTTGTAACGTACTTCGAGCGTTTCACGGTTGTAGCGTTTACCTTTACACACATCACATGGCACATAAACATCTGGTAGGAAGTGCATTTCTACTTTGATAACACCGTCACCCTGACAGGCCTCACAACGACCACCGCGTACGTTAAAACTAAAACGGCCCGGTTTGTAACCGCGAGAACGCGACTCCTGTGTGCCTGCAAACAGTTCACGGATTGGTGTAAAGATCCCCGTATAGGTTGCAGGGTTAGAGCGAGGTGTACGGCCAATTGGGCTTTGATCGATATCGATGACTTTATCGAAGTGCTCTAGACCTTTAATCGATTTATAAGGTGAAGGCTGAGCCGTTGTCGCTCCGTTAAGTTGGGTATGCGCAATTTTAAAGAAAGTATCATTAATCAGCGTTGATTTACCTGAGCCAGATACTCCTGTAATACAGCTGAATAACCCAACAGGAATTGAAAGGTTAACGTTTTTAAGGTTATTACCTGTTGCGCCTAATAGCTCAACCGTTTTTTTCGGATCTCGCGGCGTGCGATCTTTCGGTACTGCGATTTCTTTAACACCACTTAAGTACTGACCTGTCAGAGAATTCGGATTCGCGACTATCTCTTCCATGGTGCCTTCCGCAACAACATTACCACCATGTACGCCAGCACCAGGACCAATATCTATGACATGATCTGCACAGCGAATCGCATCTTCATCGTGTTCTACCACAAGTACGGTATTACCTAAATCGCGCAAATGAGTCAGTGTTTTTAGGAGTCGTTCATTATCACGCTGGTGGAGGCCAATCGACGGTTCATCCAGAACATACATCACACCAACAAGACCTGCACCAATTTGGCTTGCTAAACGAATACGTTGAGCTTCACCGCCTGATAAGGTTTCCGCACTGCGTGATAAGTTTAGGTAGTTCAAACCGACATTAACTAAGAATTGCAGGCGGTCGTTGATTTCCTTCATCACTTTTTCAGCGATTTGGGCGCGTTGACCTTCCAGTTTCAAGGAATGGAAGAATTCCAATGCATCAGCAATGCTGAGTTCAACAATCTCAGGTAGTGTCGTATCAGCAATAAACACGTTACGTGCTTCAAGGCGTAGACGAGTACCGCCACAGCTTGAACAAGATTTAGTGGAGATGTATTTCGCAAGCTCTTCACGGACAGAGTTGGATTCTGTATCACGATAGCGACGTTCTAGGGTATTCAGAATACCTTCGAATGGATGACGCTTAACGCGAATATCGCCACGATCGTTGATGTATTTAAACTCAATCTCAGTACGACCTGAGCCCTTTAGAATGACATCTTGCGTTTTCTTTGGCAGAGAATTAAAAGGGGCATGGAGGTCAAAACCATAATGATCGGCCAATGAGGTGAGCATTTGGAAGTAGTAGTAGTTCTTTTGATCCCAACCGCGAATCGCACCTTGTGCCAAGCTTAATGAATCATCTTGAATGACTCGACTTGGATCGAAGTATTGTTGAACACCCAAACCATCACAAGTGCCACATGCACCAGCAGGGTTGTTGAATGAGAAAAGTCGCGGCTCTAACTCTTGCATGCTGTAACCACATTGTGGACAAGCGAAGTTGGCGGAGAAAATAATCTCTTCACCGTCGCCATCCATTGGCGCGACAACCGCAATTCCGCCTGATAATTCGAGTGTTGTCTCGAAAGATTCGGCCAAGCGCTGTTGTAAGTCTGGACGAACTTTAAAGCGGTCTACCACAACTTCAATGGTGTGCTTTTTATGTAGTTCAAGGGTTGGAGGATCGGAAAGATCGCAAGTTTCTCCATCAATACGCGCACGAATAAAGCCTTGAGCCGCTAAGTTCTCAAGCGTTTTAACATGCTCACCTTTACGTTCTTTGACAATAGGCGCCAATAGCATCATTTTGCTGCCTTCCGGCATCTCTAGGACTTTGTCCACCATTTGGCTGATGGTTTGCGCGGCAAGAGGGGCATGATGCGTTGGACAGCGGGGTTCGCCCACACGAGCATACAATAGACGTAAGTAGTCGTAGACTTCGGTAATTGTACCGACGGTTGAACGCGGGTTATGAGAAGTAGATTTCTGTTCAATAGAAATCGCAGGTGATAACCCTTCAATGTGGTCGACATCGGGTTTTTCCATCAGAGACAAAAACTGACGAGCGTAGGCAGAGAGAGACTCTACGTAGCGTCGTTGGCCTTCTGCATACAATGTATCGAAAGCGAGAGAGGATTTACCGGAGCCACTTAGTCCAGTAATGACAATCAGTTTATCGCGAGGGATTGTAAGATTAATGTCTTTAAGGTTATGGGTTCGGGCACCGCGAACTTCTATTTTATCCATCGTTTTTGCTCTATGTATAACCAAGTGGGGCAAGTATTACATAGTGTGAGAAATGTGCAAAGAAAATTACTGGATAAAAAAACAGTAAAGTAAAAAGCCCAGCGTTGTGCTGGGCTTTCGATACAGTAATTTCGTACTAAGACGATGCTTTATACTGCTTTTTGTGTTGCGTGCTTACCTAGCTCAGAGGTTTTTTCATCTTTTAGATACAGGTTTTCAAAACAATAGTTAGTTGCTTCGATGTAACCTTCAACGCTACCACAGTCAAAGCGTTTACCCTTGAATTTGTAAGCCAACACACAGCCCGCTTTTGCTTGCTTCAGCAGCGCGTCAGTGATTTGAATTTCACCACCTTTACCAGGTTCGGTGTTTTCGATCAGTTCAAAAATATCGGGAGTCAGGATGTAGCGGCCAATGATAGCAAGGTTGCTAGGCGCCGTGCCTTTCTCTGGTTTTTCTACCATGTCGTCTACGCGGTAGATGTCGTCTTTGATCATTTCACCAGAGATAACGCCGTATTTGTGTGTTTCTTCGGCTGGTACTTCTTGCACTGCAACGATAGAACAGCGGAACTGCTTAAATAGTGCCACCATCTGAGCCAGTACGCCCTCTTGCTCGTTCACACAAAGGTCATCAGCAAGAACAACAGCAAATGGCTCATCGCCTACCAATTCTCGTCCAGTTAGAATCGCGTGGCCCAAGCCTTTCATTTCGCGTTGACGTATATAAGTGAAGTTTGCAGATTCAATGATTTCACGGATATCTACCAACAGCTCTTCTTTGTTGGTACCGCTAATCTGATGTTCCAGTTCGTAGTTCTTATCAAAGTGGTCCATGATCGAGTGCTTGCCACGACCTGTCACAATACACATGCCGTTCATACCAGCTTGGATTGCTTCTTCGACACCGTATTCAATAAGCGGTTTGTTCACGACTGGCATCATCTCTTTTGGCATAGATTTCGTTGCCGGTAGGAAGCGTGTGCCATAGCCTGCAGCAGGGAACAGACATTTTTTTATCATTGGGGGAATATCCTATCTCGTTTTTATCAAGAATCTGCGCATAACTTTAACACGAGAGGTATCAATGAATCATGAATAAAGTAGGAAAAAATGTGAGACTCGGTGCGGAAAAAAGATGAGCGACTCGTCATTTCAGTTATCAGAGCCGCTAACATTGCATCACGACATTAAGTTTTGGTCTGCCCAGGCGATTGCCTGTACTCGGTTCTTTACGGATAGCTTTTTGAATATCTGATACAAGTGCGATTTGATGGTGAATTCACTGACGAATAACTCTTCGGCCATCTGACTGTTCGAGGCGCCAGCTTGTAGGCAACGCAGTACTTGTAGCTCACGAATGGTTAGGTCTACCGTAGCTGGTGCAGTATGAGTATTAATGACATTGCGGTAATAGTGTAAAAGTTGACTGGTTACATTACGCGGCAGCCAGTTTTGACCGTTAACAATGCCTTTTAACCCTTCTCCAATTTGCTCTAGCGTATCTTCAGAATAAAACACACCTTTTAATTGACCAAATGAAAGAAGTTCATCTGTGGTTAGTCTTTTAGGCACGTTGAAGACAACGGTTTCAAAGTTTTTCCATACAAGAGGCAAGTTTTTGATCGATTGAACAAGTGATTTATGTTCACTGAAGTCTATCAGTAGAATTTTATTACGGTGTTGTGGCTTGGCTTCCATGAGTGCTTCGGTTGAAATCACCGGGATGCTCATATCAATGTACTTTTCGAGTGCCGCCACTTTTTTTTGCGCATTATCTTCCATACTGATCAGAAATAGCTTTCTTGCGTAAGCCGACTTTCTCACGTGTTCCAATCTCCCTGGGTTCAATAGAAGCCATAAACTGGCATTAAAGAGAGGCCATAACCATCGCTTTACTGAATAAATGCGTTCGAATTCAAAGCTTCACGAAACGATGTCTGCAACGCGAATCAAAAATGCTACACACGTAAGTTGAAATACGATTTGGGTTCTAGAGGGTGACTCAATAGATCACAATGGTATTAGACTTTAATCAAAACATTAAAGCGTGCTATTCTAATGCGCTAAAATTTTATATATCCAGAGTGAAACGGAGCACATCATGGCCAGCCGTGGAATTAACAAAGTTATTTTGGTGGGGAATCTAGGTAACGACCCTGAAATTCGTTACATGCCGAATGGCGGTGCAGTAGCAAACATTACTATTGCGACTTCTGATTCATGGCGTGATAAAGCGACTGGCGAACAGCGCGAAAAAACGGAATGGCACCGTGTTGTGTTGTTCGGCAAACTTGCGGAAGTAGCAGGTGAGTACTTGCGTAAAGGCTCTCAAGTCTACATTGAAGGGCAACTGCAAACTCGCAAATGGCAAGATCAAAGTGGTCAAGATCGCTACTCAACTGAAGTCGTTGTTCAAGGCTTCAATGGTGTGATGCAAATGCTTGGCGGTCGTGCTCAAGGTGGCGGCGCACCTATGGGCGGTCAACAGCAGCAACAAGGTGGATGGGGTCAGCCTCAACAGCCAGCTCAGCAGCAGTACAATGCGCCTCAGCAACAGCAACCACAACAACAGGCTCCGCAGCAATCACAGCAGCAGTACAATGAGCCACCAATGGATTTTGACGACGATATCCCGTTCTAAATTCTGCTTATGCTTGAATCGAAAAGGCCGCGAATATCGCGGCCTTTTTTATTGTCGCAATCTAATGATCTCACAGGCTTATCTTGGCAAGGTTAGGCGTAACAATAAAACTTATCAATGAGTGTGATTTTCTTTATGCTCCAGCCTCTCACTATCAGACTAATCCGATTGTTTGATGAACTCTTATCAAGTATAAATATTTCAATAAGGTATATGATGAATAAAAAAGGAATTTGGTATTCATGAGGTATACCCCAACTCTTAAGTTAAGCACACGGCTGGTGGCCTTCGTCACCATGATCGTTATCTGCGCCATGTTTATCTTGTTTGTCGGTGGCACCCTCTCTTTTAAACGTCTTGGGCAGGAATATCTCACCCATTATTTAGAAGGGATCGTAGAGGTGGTCGACAAGGAGATGGAAGATCCTGACGCCGCTTATTCTATGCAGCGCTGGATGCCGAAAATGCTGCAGGCTTCCAATATTGTCGAAATGACGTTGTCGACCAACAACGCCGTTGTTTATCGCTTCAAAGATACTTCTCATCAAATGGAAGCGTCAGTCTTGTTTGAGGCTGAGTACCAGTTGACTCACAATCAAGATTACACGATTCACTTTAAAGCAATTCCCCCTTACTTAGGTTACAGCTACTCAATGCAGGCGCTTTGGTCGATCACGCTTGCCGTTATATTGATCATCTTCTGCTTAATGCGCGGCGTGGCATGGCTTAAGGAACAATTAGAAGGCTCCGAAATGCTCGAAGAGCGAGGCAGAATGATCCTGGCTGGTAGGGTGGAGCAGTATGCCAAAGGTGACAAAAAAGAATGGCCTTACACCGCCAGTGAAGCGCTCGATGTATTAATCGAAGAGTTACAAGATGCGCGTCAAGAGCGAAGCCGATTTGATACCTTTATTCGAACTCAAACCTTCCTTGATAAGCTAACCGGTACCGCTAACCGAGTGTTATTTGATAGCAAGTTGGAATCGGCGTTACTAGAAAGTGGGGCTCGCGGCGCCGTGTTGCTAGTTCGTATTCAAGACTGGAAACTGGTTGAAGAAGAGCAAGATAAGCAAATTACGGATGAGTTTATTGTTGAAGTTGGGAGTTTATTGTCCAATTTAGTTCAACGATACCCAGATGTTGTATTTTCCCGTTATTACGATGCTGATTTTGCGCTTTTTCTACCGCACCAAAGTGCGAAAGATGTGGCTAACCTCGCCTCGCAATGCATTCGCCAGTTAGAAAAGTTAATGCCGCCAGAGCCACTTGATCCAGACAACTGGTGCCATATTGGCATCACCACTTATAAAGAAGGTGAGCGACACAGCCAAATCATTGATGAAGCCGAGACTGCTTTGCGTAGTGCGCAACTACAAAATAACAATAATTGGAGTCGCTTCAAAAAATGGAACCACGATGAAGAAGCTCGCGGAAGTGTGAGATGGAGAACGTTATTTGACACAGCACTTACACCTGAAAGTGTGATACTCTACGCACAATCTGTGCATCCAATAAGTGACGCGACGCATAAAAAATCATTATATGAAGAGTTAACATGTCGGATTCGCGATCCTGAGAATGGGATTGTTAAAGCGTCTCGGTTCATTTCTGCGATCAGACAGGTTGGTTATGAAGCGCAAATGGATAAGTCAGTTATTAATAAATTCTTAAGAGAGTTTAAGGATAATTTTGATAACTCAAGATCGTATGCGCTCAATTTGAATGTAACGCCATTTTCTAACCGAGAGTACTTTAAATGGTTTCGTGATGAACTCTTACAGTTGTCACGTGAGCAGAGAAAGTGTCTCAGTTTTGAGTTTGTTGAAGCACAATTTGTAAGACACTTAGACTTTATGCGACCAGTCGCTAAAATGCTGGCCGGTTTGGGGTGCCACTTAATGGTTGGGCAGGCTGGGCGTACCATCGTCAGCACTCACTATTTAAAAGAAGTGGACATTCGTTACCTAAAACTTCATCGCAGTTTAGTAGCAAAAATCGACCAACGACATGAAAACCAGCTATTTGTCCGCAGTATGCTAGGTGCGGCGGCAAACAGTAAAACTAAAATTATAGCAGTGGGAATTGAGAATCAGAACGAGCTCAACACATTAGTTGAGCTCGGGGTTTATGGTGGGCAAGGGCGTTACTTTTCTGCGGAGCAGCAGTTTCTTCCTCGTCCCCAAGCGTTGCCGAATTCTCAATCAGAATCCCAAGTTAAATTGGGAAGACGAAATCGCTGGCGGAAAAAATAAAGATAATAATCATGGATTTCAAAGCACTATTCGACAAGCTTAAGCGATCATCTAGTGGTGGTCGCTCCTGCTTTTTGGTTATTCAGCCAGACGCCGTTTATTTATCATCTTCAATCAAAAGTAGTCGTCCATACCAATTTGATATTTCTGAGTCCAATTGGGAAAAAGCTGTTGAGCAAGCATTGAGCGTTGCAGCGAGTGCGTATGATTCATTAACGGTTGTTCTTTCTCATAACTATTACCAGATGTACCAAATCGACAAACCGGTCATGCCGCGTCAAGAATGGCCAGCCGCATTACCGTTTTTGTTGAAAGAACTGATCTCTGAGCGCGCCATCGACATTATTGCCGATGCGGTCGAGTTACCGAATTCAACCAAAGTGCAAGCATACGTCTTATCGCGAAAAATATTGGATAAGATTGTGTTACTGGCCAGCCGAGCCCAGTTACCATTAGAAGCCATTCTTCCTGAAGACGATATTTGGGGAGAGACTGCGGGTGAACTAGGAAACTTCCTATTATTA
This sequence comes from Vibrio sp. SCSIO 43097, assembly GCF_023650755.1. Taxonomy (NCBI): domain Bacteria; kingdom Pseudomonadati; phylum Pseudomonadota; class Gammaproteobacteria; order Vibrionales; family Vibrionaceae; genus Vibrio; species Vibrio sp. SCSIO 43097. The sequence goes on from NZ_CP071840.1 coordinate 452,468, forward strand.
CAACGCAGTGTGCGTGGTCATTTCCGTATAAGCGCTTTTGTTGAAAATACTATTGCGTTCCACCGCTCTATTCGCAGTGTGACGCCACCGTTAACGGGGGTTCCGTCTAGCGATTTACAGATGGACAGTCTGTCGTTAGAACTGCAACGTTCGATTGACTATCTTTCATCTCAGTTACGCCACGTGCAATTACATCAATTGAAAGTGTGCTGTGATGAAGAGGATGAGAGCGAGCTTGTTCAGGCTCTGAACTATCGTTTAAGTACTAAGGTTTCACCGTTATTACCACCAGAACATGAGCTATCAGGACATGTTTTGGCTGACACTGCGGCTACTTCAAATACTCGACGCGTCAACTTATATCCCGATTACTTAAAGCCGAAAAAAGAGCTCCTGACGCTAAAAAATATCGCGTTATCTTGGGGCGTTGCGGCGGCTGCAATTCTATTTTCTTACGGTTATGTCACTTGGCAGAGCAGCGGTTTGGAAGATGAGATTGCTATTGTAAAAAGTAAAGGCGATATCATGAAGTCAGAGCTTGAACGTTATCAAGTCAAGCTACGTAAGCATCAACCTGACAATAATAAGCTGGCAGCTAAAGCCCGCTTAGAGCGTGAAGTCAAGGCGAAGCGAGACTCGCTTAAAGCTGTCGGGAAATACGATGACTCGCAACGCACGGGTTACTCTGGCGTGATGCAATCATTAGCGAAGCTAGGAAACCAAGAAATTTCTTTGTCCGAAATTCGAATCAATACCCATACCTTAGACCTGAAGGGACTAGCGAAAAAACCGAGCTCAGTGCCAAATTGGGTCAGCCAATTTAAAAATGAAATTAGCTTGGTTGGCCGAACGTTTGACGACGTCAAAATAGGTCGAAATGATAAGGATATTGTGACGTTTGAACTAAAAACGCGCGAGGATAAAGAGAAATGAACGAATTCTGGCTCTCATTAGAAGGGCGCTTTGGCGAAATGAGTACGCGTGAAAAAGTGCTCACTGCATTGTGCGGTTTAGTTGTCGTGATCATGTTGCTCTTTACGCTGGTATTGGAGCCAAAGCTTAACGAGATCATCAGTAATGAGAGGCAACTAAGTAATTTAAAGCAAGCCAATCAAAAGATTGAAATCGATACGCTACGTATTCAGGCGCAACTTAAGAAAGATCCAAATGCTGAGATTGATCGCGCGATATCTAATCTGTTAGCTGAGAGTCAGCATCTTTCGATGCAATTAGCGGAGATCATCGAGCATCTTATTACACCTTCGCAAATGGCTGAGCTGCTTGAAAATGTGTTGGAGCAGCAAAGTGGCATTCACCTTTTATCTCTGCAAACCTTGCCATCTGAGCCAATAACGGAAGATAAAGAAGCATCGCAATACTCTGGTTACTACGTGCATCCTGTTCGTATGGAACTGACTGGTGACTATTTTTCTATTGCTAATTATCTGAATAAATTGGAGAGCCTTCCTGCGAGTTATTACTGGCGCAGCTTTAGTTATAAAGTCGAAGAGTACCCGAAAGCGAAGCTTGTGTTAGAAGTCTACACACTAGGATCTAGAGAGGAGTTTATTGGTGGTTAACAAACTCATCATCTCATTGCTTGTTATGGCAGCGGCAGGAACCGCTTGGGCAAACCAAGACCCAACGGCCCCACTTGGTTGGGAAAAACCAGCGGTTGAAACGTCAGCGAAACCAAAAGTTAAACGGTATCGACTGCCTAAGCTCAACAGTATTGTGTGTAAGCCAAGTACTGATTGTATCGCGATTATGGATAACAAACTTGTCGAAAAAGGCGAGCTATTTAAGGGTTATCGCGTCGCGAGCATTAATAGTGAATTTGTAACTTTAAAGCGTGGTAACCGTCAGTGGGACCTAGAGCTTTTTGATTTAAACGTAAAACAATAATAACCAGAGCCCGATCAGATATGCGCAAATTAGTTGTAGGAATAGCGATTGCTTCTTTAATGGGATGTTCAATGGGTCATCGGAATCCAGTGGAAGTTAAAGAAGCGCTCAATGAATCGATCAATCAAGCGAACAGCCGCACATTGGAAGAAATCCCTTCTTCTGTTGAGGCAGACTTGATGCCAAATTTAGACTCGAACGTTGCATCAGAGCAAGGCACCTCGAAGCGTTTTCGTATTCAAGCGAATGCGGTCGATGCAAGAAGTTTTTTCGCCTCATTAGTGAAAGGCACAGAGTACAGTGTGGCGATTCACCCATCGGTACAAGGTAATATCACCGTCAACTTGTCAGATGTGACATTGGATGAAGTTCTGAATGTCGTACAGAATATGTATGGCTATGACGTGGTGAAGTCTGGCAAAGTTATTCAAATCTACCCAGCAGGTATGCGTACGGTGACCATTCCAGTCGATTACCTGCAGTTCAAGCGTTCTGGTCGCTCATTAACCAGCATTGTTACGGGCTCTGTAACCTCGGCTGGTACGTCTAATTCTGGTAGTAGCTCAGACAGTTCTGACTCGTCAGACTCTAACAATGGAAACAACAACGATAGCTCGACCACATCTACGGGCGGTACACGCATCGAAACCATCACTGAAAGTGACTTCTGGCCGATGCTGCAGCAAGCCGTTGCGAATCTAATTGGTTCAGGCAAAGGGCAAAGTGTGGTTGTAACGCCACAAGCGGGAGTTATTACGGTTCGAGCATTTCCAGATGATATTCGCGAAGTACGCGAGTTCTTAGGTGTATCGCAGGAGCGCATGCAGCGCCAGGTCATTCTTGAAGCTAAAATCCTAGAAGTGACGTTGAATGATGGCTACCAACAAGGCATCAACTGGTCAAACTTATCGGCGTCAATTGGTAACTCGGGTAGTATCGTAGTCAACCGCCCTGAATCGGCATTACCACCATTGGATGCGATTGGCACGCTATTGGGCGGTCAAACCAACGTGACTATTTCGGATGGTAACTTCAATGCCGTGTTGAGCTTTATGTCTACGCAAGGTGACTTGAACGTCCTTTCGAGCCCTCGTATTACCGCTGCCAACAACCAAAAATCTGTCATCAAAGTGGGTACCGATGAGTACTTTGTTACCGAGCTATCGAGCAATGCAGGCAACGGTGAAAACTCAAATGCAGTTCCTGAAGTAGAACTGACGCCATTCTTCTCGGGTATTTCCCTCGATGTGACTCCGCAAATTGATAACAAAGGCAATGTGTTCCTGCATGTTCACCCCGCAGTTATTGAAGTCACGGAAGAAGTGAAGCAATTGAACTTGGGCGGAGATTTCCAAAACATCCAACTGCCATTAGCGAAAAGCTCTATTCGTGAATCAGACTCGGTTATTCGTGCTAAAGATGGCGATGTTGTGGTTATCGGCGGGTTGATGAAACAGCAAAATCGTGAGCTTGTTTCTAAAGTCCCATTTTTGGGCGATGTACCAGCACTGGGGCATTTGTTCCGCAACGTAAATAACGTAACTGAGAAAACAGAATTGGTCATCTTGCTAAAACCGACCGTAGTTGGCGTGAACTCTTGGCAGAAAGAGCTAGAGCGCTCTCGTGAGCTGCTGCAAGAGTGGTTCCCAGATGCGCAATAAGCGCTGGGAAAGGTTCTGTTTTTCAAAAGGTTTGTGATTCGAGTATGTACTTGTCACACTTTGGATTCCGAGTTCAGCCTTTTTCGTTAACCCCAAATGCAGAAATGTTCTTGGGGTTAGTCCCTCACTATGAGGCGATCCAAACCATCCTAGCTGCCGTGCAAATGGGAGAAGGGGTGATTAAGGTGACGGGAGAAGTCGGCACTGGAAAAACCATGGTATGCCGTAAGCTGATCGAGCAGATTGAATCTGAAGTTGAGCTTATTTACTTACCCAATCCAGTGTTGAATGGGGAACAGTTGCAGTTTGCTGTCGCCAGAGAGTTGGGTATCGAGAACGATGATCCGCTGCGTATCGTTTCCCTCATTCAAGAGCACTTGATTCAAGTACACTCCTTGGGAAAGAAAACCGTCTTGATCGTTGATGAAGCGCAAGCTCTTTCCCCACAAGCTTTAGAAACATTGCGTCTATTTGGCAACCTAGAAACGGAACAAGATAAGCTCATTCAATTGGTGTTATTCGGACAACCTGAGTTGGATGAAAGATTGGCTAACCATGAGCTAAGGCAGTTTCGTCAACGCATTACGTTTAGCTGCCAGTTACGTCCTCTCTCTATCGATGAAGGCGTGGCTTACATCAATAATCGTTTAGATAAAGCAGGTAATGGGGCACACATTTTTTCTATTGAACAGAAAAAAGCGATTTGGCGTTCATCCATGGGGATTCCGCGCTTGATAAACCAAATTAGCCACAAGTCGTTGCTTGCTGCATTTAATGAGCGTTGCACACTATTGAAAAATCATCACGTTTACGCCGCTATGCACGATACGTTTGATGCCCGTAAACCTAAGTTTAAAACACCCGTATTTTGGGGATGGAGTCAACCTTGAGTGCCATCAATAAAGCATTATCAGAACTTGCTGAAAAAACATCGCCGTCAGAGCTTACTCGTGCGGAGATTCCAAGTGTCTCACGCAGTAAACCTTGGCTTTGGCTTGTCGCCGGTTTTTCGTTAAGCCTTGCGGTTGGTAGCTGGGCGGTCTCTCGCGGTCCTGTTCCTTCAGGCGAGCTATCACAGTTTCAAACCGACGCTATGCCACTGTCGTCTGTGAATGTCTCACCAATTGTTTCATCGGAGCGCACTCACTCGCCAACGAGTAAAATGACGCCCGATACAACTCAAGTGGTTTACACCAAACCAGCCACACAGCCGGTAGCGCAACAGCCTCACATGCAAGAGACTGATAGGTTCACGCCAAGATCTGAGATAAATACCGCCTCTGAAGAGGCAGTTTTACTCGCGCAGTTAGCAACGATGTCGAGCGAGGAACAATACGATCCCGTAACCCACACGACATCAGAAAACAGCTCAATGCGTATTGAGCAGGTTGAGCTTACACATCGTCAGCTTTCTCTTAAGGCAGTTAGTCGAGCGGAAAAGGCACTCGATGCTAACGATATGCAAACGGCGTTATCGGCTTATGCCGAGGCGTTGCGTTATGAGCCAATGAATGCAGACACGCGTCAAAAGTTATCAGCGTTGTACTTTGGTAAAGGTGACACGCGTAAAGCATATGAGATTATTCAAGAAGGCATCAACCTAGATACGAACAATCAAGTACTCCGCTTGGCCTTGTCTAAGTTGTTAGTGAAAGCTAATCAACCTGAAGCGGCGCTGAGCCCGCTTGTTCATTTGCCTCCAGTACCAAGTCGAGATTACTTGGCGATGCGTGCGGCATTGGCACAAAAACACAAGCAAAATGACATTGCGCTTGAGAGCTATCAACTCCTCACTCAGCGTGAACCGGAAAACGCGCGCTGGTGGTTAGGTTTAGCTATTCAACAAGAGCGTGCCCTGGCTTTTACTACCGCGATCAACTCTTACAACCAAGCTCTGGGTAAAGTTGGCATTTCGAATCAATCGCAAGCATTTATCCGTGACCGTTTGAGCATCTTGAAAGAGTTGGAGAGCGCACAATGAAAATTCAGTTGAGAAAACGCTTGGGCGACCTTCTGGTAGAGGAAGGTATCGTCTCTGAAGAACAAATCCAGCAAGCACTAAACGCACAACGCAGTACCGGGCAGAAGCTAGGGGATGCGTTAATTGACCTTGGCTTTATTACCGAAAAGCAAATGTTGGACTTCTTGTCTCAGCAGCTTGGTTTGCCACTGATCGATCTTGGTCGTGCACCTGTGGATGCCGAAGCCGTGCAGATTCTACCTGAGGTACACGCACGTCGCTTACGTGCGATGGTCGTTGCTCGAAATGGGGACACACTGCGCGTTGCTATGAGCGACCCAGCGGATTTGTTCATCCAAGAATCATTGATGAACTTGTTGGGCCAATACAACCTTGAGTTCATTGTGGCTTCAGAGCGTCAGCTCATTTCAAGCTTTGACCGCTATTACCGCCGTACTAAAGAGATCGCCTCCTTTGCTGAGCAGCTGCATGAAGAGCATAAAGATGTACAAAGCTTTGATTACGGTATTGATGAAGCCGATAGTGAAGAGGTTACCGTTGTAAAGCTGGTTAATTCCATGTTTGAAGATGCGGTACAGGTTGGAGCTTCGGATATTCATATTGAGCCAGACGATCAAGTATTGCGTTTGCGCCAGCGTATTGATGGCGTATTGCATGAAACGCTCTTAAATGAAGTGAACATTGCATCGGCTTTGGTTCTTCGACTGAAGTTGATGGCACACCTAGATATTTCTGAAAAGCGCTTGCCACAAGATGGCCGATTCAATATCAAAGTTCGTGGCCAATCAATTGATATTCGTATGTCGACGTTACCAACGCAGTACGGAGAATCTGTGGTAATGCGTCTGCTTAACCAGTCCGCTGGTTTGCGTCCGTTAGAAGAGTCGGGCTTGCCGCCAGACTTGCTTGCTCGCTTACGTCGACAGTTGGCGCGTCCGCACGGCATGATTTTGGTTACCGGGCCGACAGGTTCAGGTAAAACCACCACGCTTTACGGCGCATTGAGTGAGCTCAACGAACCTGGGAAAAAGATCATTACAGCAGAGGACCCGGTTGAATATCGTCTGCCTCGCATCACTCAGGTACAGGTTAACAGTAAGATCGATCTAACTTTCTCGCGTGTTCTTAGAACCTTTTTACGTCAAGACCCAGACATAATTCTTGTTGGTGAGATGCGTGATCAAGAGACGGTAGAAATTGGTCTGCGAGCTGCACTAACGGGGCATTTAGTATTGAGCACTCTCCACACCAACGATGCTGTCGACAGTGCGTTACGCATGATCGATATGGGGGCGCCGGGTTACTTGGTTGCTAGTGCGGTCAGAGCCGTGGTGGCGCAGCGTCTTGTGCGCCGAGTTTGCCCAGATTGTAAAACAGAAGACCACTTAGATGAGTCTCGCCAGCAGTGGTTAGCTGGGCGTTTCCCAAATCAAGTTAGCACCATTTTTTATAAAGGCGCAGGTTGCCAAAACTGTAACTTGACTGGTTATCGAGGCCGAATCGGTGTGTTTGAAATGCTCGAACTTGAGCAAGAGATGATGGATAAATTGCGCGCTAATGATGCGGTTGGCTTTGCGCAAGCCGCGCGCCGCTCAGAAAACTATAAGCCACTGCTTGCTTCTGCAATGGAACTGGCGCTACAAGGCACCGTCAGTTTGGACGAAGTGATGACCCTAGGTGAGGGTGATGCTTCTGGTAAGACTGATCCCATTTTCATATAGGTAAGTGAATGCCAACTTTTCGTTATCAAGGCCGCACGCTAGACGGCTCATCCACTAACGGCAAAATCGAAGCAGTGAACTCAGAAGCTGCGGCGGAAGCATTGATGAACAAAGGGGTCATCCCGCTCAATGTACGTTTAGAGAAAGAGTCGGCAAAAAGCCAAGTGAGCTTATCTAAGCTGTTTGTGCCTGCTATTCCGTTGGAAGTAATTATTCTTTTCTCTCGTCAGTTGTTTAGTTTGACTAAAGCTGGCGTACCTTTGCTGCGCTCTATGCGTGGCTTGTTGCAAAATTGCGAAAACAAACAGCTCAAAGAGGCGCTAGAAGATGTCGTTTCTGAACTGAGTAATGGCCGAGGTTTGTCTTCTGCGATGCAGCAACACAGTAAAGTATTCAGCCCACTGTTCGTTTCTATGATCAACGTCGGTGAGAATACGGGTCGGCTTGACCAAGCGCTATTGCAACTGGCGAATTACTACGAACAGGAACTTGAGACTCGCAAACGCATTAAAGCGGCGATGCGTTATCCAACGTTTGTCATTATCTTTATCACCATCGCCATGTTTGTATTGAATATCTTGGTGATCCCTGAGTTTGCATCGATGTTCACGCGCTTTGGGGTTGAGCTACCATTGCCGACGCGTATTTTGATCGCGACTTCTAATTTCTTTGTTAATTATTGGGTGTTGCTGGTTGTAGCAATGATTGGCGCGTTTACGGTGTTCAGAGCGTGGGTGGCGACGGCTGATGGTCGGGAGAAGTTCGATAAGTTTCGGCTTCGGCTGCCAATTGTAGGCGATATCGTTAATCGTGCGCAGCTTTCTCGTTTTGCTAGAACCTTCTCGTTGATGCTGAAATCAGGCGTTCCACTTAACCAGTCTTTAGCTTTAGCCGGGGAAGCCCTGGGGAACCGCTTTTTAGAAAATCGAATTCTTGAGATGAAATCCGCGATTGAAGCGGGTAGCACCATCTCAGTGACTGCTATCAACAGTAAAATCTTTACCCCTTTGGTGATTCAGATGATTGCAGTAGGGGAAGAAACTGGTCGTATTGATGAGTTGCTGCTGGAAGTGTCGGATTTTTACGATCGAGAAGTTGATTACGATCTAAAAACACTGACCGCAAGAATAGAACCATTACTTTTGGTGATTGTAGCAGGCATGGTCATGGTGCTGGCATTGGGTATCTTCCTACCAATGTGGGGAATGCTCGACATCATCAAAGGCGGCTAATAGGTGGTTGAAAATCAAAGCCGAGCAACGCTTATTGTATTTGGGGTTATTGCTACGATTATGGCGGTGGGTTTGGCGGTCAAATTACGTCCTGTGACCGAGCAAGCACAAGTAACTGGAGCGAAGTTAGCGAGAGTTTGGATGCAAGATAGTGTTCAGCGTTATCGTCAAGCTTGGCTAGTACAAGGCGAGCCAGAACATATGCTGATGGATGGCTTAAACCTTACTATGACTGAGGGCGGGTTAGTGTCTCCCTTTACTCAGCAAGGTGTATTAGATTGTGGTTATTGGCTAGCGGTGCATTACCCCCAACGTAAAATAATGACCAACAAGTTAATAGATATCAGTGGAGCCATCAAAACTGATCGTTATGTCTGTCAATACACTTATGAAAATGGTCAGTCGATTGTAGTTATCTCAACTGCTAATCAACTGAAAATAGACGTCGAAATATCGGCGGAGTGATTTTTTTGACACCTAAGCACTATAATTGGTAATGAAAGTCGGTATAATGCAATCATAACCATAAGTAACAGGCTGTAATAGTGGGTAAACAATAATGTGTTTTTCTCATTGCAGCATGAACTGAATAATGGCGAATCGTCATTCTGCTCAAGCGGTAGATACAGTATCCACTTCACGGTCAGTTTTAGTGAACGTTGCTGCCCCAAACCGTTTTGACAATATCCAAAATGGTCGCGTGACCTAAACAAAACTTTGCAGTTGTACTGCATGCTTACATAGAGAGAGTAAACAATGAAAAGACAAGGTGGTTTCACCCTTATCGAATTGGTAGTGGTAATTGTAATCCTAGGTATTTTAGCGGTAACTGCAGCACCACGTTTCCTTAACCTACAATCAGATGCTCGCGCATCTGCACTACAAGGTTTGAAAGGTGCTATTGATGGCGGCGCTGGTATTGTATATGGCAAGGCTGCTATTGAAGGTAAAGAGGCAAAGGCAGGTCAAAAATTATCAAATAATATTACAACTGAATATGGTTACCCTTCGGTAGATAGCACAGGATTGTTTGACGCAGTCCAAGGTCTTAATGAAGATTGGGCGTACTCTGTTTCAGGTGGTTCTAGCGTTCTATTTACTTTTGTGGATGGAAATTTTGAACAAGGTGAAAACAGTAATAAAGCTTCAGACATTGCAACAACAAATTGCTACGTTCAGTATGATGAAGCTACTTCTTCAGCTGTGGGCAGCGAATATAAACTAAAAGCGGTGTCTACAGGCTGCTAATTCAATTGTATTAAAAAGGCCAGCTAGTCTGGCCTTTATCTCTTTGCTTTGATTAATCTCGGAATAGTTCATATGCGTAAATCATTAGGTCTTAGTGCAATAGAGTTTGTGGTTGTGCTGATTATCTTAGGTGTGATCGGTTATGTGGTATTACCAAGATTTATCAGCTTTGAACCAGAAACTTATGAAGCTAAGTGGGAGCATACTAAGCAAACCGCCGAGCATGTTTCTGAGACGCTAAGCAACAAAGAAACTTACGATCGAATTGAAGAAGAGATTGGCCGTTCAAAAGGGCAAAATAACTAGACATTGGTTGTTTGTTCGTCTGTTCACACTTCGAATCGAAAAGTTACAAACCTATCATTAATCTCATAATTTCATCGTATACTTATTTCGCTTGTTCTAAGCCTAAGGTTGGGTTATGAAAATTCGCAGCTCTGCATTAGGGTTCACGTTAATGGAGTTAATCCTCGTGATTGTTCTCCTCTCTATCCTTTCACTTTTTGCAGCCAGCCGTTTTATGGGCTCAGGCAGTTTGTCTGCATATGCATTACAAGAACGCGTGATTTCTGTGATTCGCCAAGTGCAGGTGAATCGTATGCAGTCGAATGCTACAAGTCCTGATAACAACTTTCGTTTACAAGTTTCTAGCTCATGTGTTGGTTCGGTTGCTGCCTGTGCACTAGCAGGCAGTGCACGAGATGCTCGTAGTGACGTGGTTATCGATAAGTCCGCAAGGTTTTCCGTTATCAGCGGCGCCGCAAATACAATTAATTTTAACCTTCTCGGCAATCCTGTAAGTGGTGCTGTAAACATCTTAATTGAAGATAAGCACGGTCGAAGCCGCTGCCAAGTTGAAATAAATTCTCAAGGTTATGTTTCTAAAGGTACATGCTCATGAAGAAATCTAGTGGCATGACTTTGATAGAAATGATCATCGCGATTGTTTTAATGGGCATTGCGATGGTGGCGTTTACTTCTTTTCTTGTCCCTCAAATTCGAGATTCCGCCATCCCTCATTATCAAACCCGCGCGGCCGCATTAGGCCAAGGTTTCATGTCTCAGATATTGGCGCGAGGCTTCGATGAAAACAGCGACTTTGATGGTGGTTTAGTCCGCTGTGGTGAGACTGTCCTTGATGGTAAGGATTGTTCCACAAGTCTTGGGGCAGATAGCGATGAATCAAACCCAGCTAGTTTTAATGATGTCGATGACTATATCGGTTGCTGGTATACGAAAAGCACAAAGGCTAAATGTAACTCTACGCCGTTATATGAGCTGAGTAACGTTCTTGGTACGTCTATGGAAAGTGATTACAAGAACTTTCGAGTAGAAGTGAAAGTGCAATACGTTGAATCAGACGGTACGGGTGTAAATAATCCTTCACTGGAAGAGATCACGGCTTATAAACGAGTCACTATGACTATTTACGCCGGACAAACACAGCCTTTAACACTGTCTGCGATAAGGGGAAACTACTAATGAAAAATCGTGGTTTCACTTTAATAGAAATGGTCATCACTATTGTGGTTGGTAGTTTTATCATGCTCGGAATTGCTGGCTATTTGCAGTTAGGAGCAAAGGGCTATGCCGACACTATCGATAGGCAGAAACTACAAACTCAGGCTCAGTTCGTTATTGAGAAAATGTCTCGAGAAATTCGTCATGCGGTGCCGAATAGCTTTTTTATTGATGAGAGTGAAAAAAACTGCCTGATGTTTATGCCGATAGAGCATTCTGGTTTTTATGCGATTTCTGGAAATGATATACAGTTTGTGGTTGGCTTTTTTGGTGACAATGCTCCCGAGCTTGATAGTGGCTTGAAAATGGTGATTAACCCAACACGGCTAAGTGATTTAACCTCATCCACTCATAGTGTTGATGTTGGAGCGCTTTCTCCAGATTCGGATAAAGCATATAAGATTATTGATGGCGCTAGTTTAGTAACCAGTCGCTCCGTTTCTAATCGACACTATCTCTATGATCCATCTAAGTCAGTGAAATATTGCTTTGTAGGCCCACAGATACAGCGTAACGGCGAAATAATTGCCGACAATCTTATTTATGTTGATGATCAATCTCAGAGTTATTTCAAATATGACGATAAATTGCTTCATCGAGGCGGGCTCGTGCATCTGAGGTTCGTGTTTAAACAGTCCGGTGAAAGTAGTGTGTACCAACAAGATGTGCAGGTGCTGAATGTTCCATAATAAGCAAAAAGGCAATGTGTTAATTGTGACGCTCTTTGTCATTATCGTAATGGGGTATTTGGCTGCGTCACTAATGAAAGTGACTTGGTCTAATCAAAGTGGTTTAACGCGTGAGTTTTTGGGTACAAAGGCATGGTTTACTGCTCAATCGAGTAATGACTGGGTGTTAACTCAGTTTTTCCCTTTAGATGAATCTGCTGCTGTTGCAACCCGTTGCGATGCTATCGAGGCAGAAAGCGTTAAGCCCGACAGCGGCTTGTTCGATCAGGCATGCAAAGTGACAACGATTGAATGTCAGAAGGCAGGTAAGCTACCAGGTGACTTTCCTGGTAAAGAAGTGGAGCTATATGTGGTTAAAAGTGTGGCTGTTTGTGGTTCTGGAGTGTCTAAAGTTCAACGTCAGCAAGAAGTTTGGGTAAGGGAGTAAAATACAATGAAAAAAATAATAACATCGTTACTTACGGTAGCTCTTTTCCTTTTTTCGTCAATCAGTTTTGCTGCAGTAAATAACAACCCTCAGTTTGAATTTGGCACTGTGCCAGCAGATAAATGTACTGTAGCAGGGCCAAGTGTGACTTGTGACATCGAGTTTCAGAATTCTTACTCACAACCTCCTCTGGTTTTTGTTATGCCGACGATCGATGCGAGTCGCTCTAACTTTGATAGCAAGACCACAGAATACCCTTCAGATTTGAAAATCTGGTCTATCAGTTCATCCAAAGCAACAATAAAGCAGTTATTACCTCCTCACAGAGCCGCTTGCCGCTATCTAAAATACAATCGTAAAAACGATAAATGGCAATGTAAAAACACTGGCGAGAGAATAACTTATGTTGATGCACCTATGAATGATATTGACTACTTGGTAATGGAACCAGGCGTTATTAAGTTTGATAGTGGTGCCATGCTTGTTGCAGGCAAAGTGAGCTCTAAACATACATTTTCTAATAAGCCTGATGGGACAAATAACATCAGCAAGCAGGTTAATTTTATTAACTTTGGTTTGAACACTGCTTTTTCAAAGCCACCAGGTGTTTTGGTTCAAATTCAAACTCGAAACAATATGGTTGGTAGCCAACCACTTTGGCTAAATACGATCGCTCTAGATCCTACTCGTACAGGCTTTTCATTAATCATTGACCGCTCTGAAGTGACAAAAAATGCGGTACTTGATCAACCTGAAGAAGTGGCGTTTGTGGCAGGCTATGGTGAAGGTTTTACTCAAGGGCGAAAATTTTGGCTAGGTAATGGTTCAACCCGTAATACGCTTAGCGCTCTGAATGATAATGTCATTAAACCAGTTACTGAGGGCTGTAAGCAGCTTAGCTACTTCCCGGTTACTGGCTTCAAATCTGCTCCGGTTTTATTGGCGTCTAAGCGTACTCGAAATGGTAATAACGGTGGTTGGCTAAGGCGTTGTTCTGTGACTAAAACCAGCGTTGCTTTGATTAATGAAGAAGATATGGATAGAGATGCTGAACGTGGTCACGTTGTTGAGCCGTTTTCATACTTCTTATTCGATAAGCCTCCTACAAGTGAAATTTGTGAGTTGTTTCCATCTCCAGTTCAAACTTGGACTGGCAATTCTAATGCGCTTCTAAAGATGAAAAATAATGCTCGGATTTCAGGGGCCCCTTATGTGAACGGTAAGCGTTACGTTGGTTTTCCTCAGTCGAAAATTACTTTAGAAAATAATGCATCATGTGACGATGAAGGTTGTTTTGGTAATGAAGGACTGATGATTAAACGGTTGGAATTAGAGAGTTTTAAGACTAGCTCTAAAGAGGTTGTTGTCGATCATCAGGAGAGTAAAACATTTTCTAGTTATGAGGTACTGGAAAAACTAGAAGTGAAAAACAATGCTAAAGTTACATTTAAAACGGGAACTTACTGGATAGAAGAGCTAAAGGTTGATAACAGCGCACAAATAAATATTCCAGACTCACAAAAAGTGCAAATTCATGTGAAAAAGCTGGAGCTGAAAAACAATGCGAAATTTTATACAGTCGGAAAAGCCGAGCTGATAATCATTGGTCATGGTAACGATAAAATTACTCTTGATAACAGTGCTGAATTGACAGGACTGCTCTATACAGAAGCAAGTGTAGAGTTAAAAAACAATGCAGTAGTTTATGGTGCGGTTACTGCTCGAAGTATTTCGATGGATAACTCGGCAAGTATCATTGCTACAGACAACCACTGTTTTACACCTTCAGATGATTATGAAGTAACGCTATCACCAGCAGCACAATATGCGTTGATGTGCGGAACAGAACAACCTAGTTTTGCAATAGAAACCAAGAACAATGGCTATGCGGAAAGCACTGGCGTTACTGTGCAGGTTTACCCTGATGCAGATAATTTTTCTATAGATGTTGTAGAAAGCACTGGTACTGGCTCTTATCCTAGCTTTACGACAAGCAATGTGTCTTCGAAACTTGGTAAGTTGAAACTGCAAGTGAGCGTTAAAGATCAAAGTAGTATTGATCTTGATGAAGAATATACGTTAAAAGTTACAGTGGACAATGACTCATCAAAAACGCAGACATCAACTTTCAAGTTTGTGCCATTTAAATTTTCAGCTGACGACCAGTATGTAATCGCAGGAAAGCTGAAAGAGGTTGAAGTAAAGGCTCAGGCATGCAATGACGATAATGAAGTTGACGATATTGACTATGACGGTAAGCCGGATGTTTCATATCAATGGGTACGCCCTGCATCAGGTGCTGTTGGCTCTTTAACTTACTCCCCATCATTTTCCAGTGGAAAATCTTCTAAAGGTTTAACTCTGGAAGATTCAGGTGAAATGTTAGTTACTCTGACTGATGATAACTTCACTTGTAGTGGTGATGATTGTCCGATTGAAGGTGACGGAAATACGAAGACACTAAAAGGCCAGTTCACCGTCTATTCACGTCCTTGGACATTTGCGATTTGTTCTCCGGATGATACGAATATGGATGGCAGTATTACGGATTCCAGTAGTGCAGCATTTACCGCAGCAGGGAACTCTTTTGAACTCTCTGTCCGTCCATTGCGCTGGGTGTCAGATGGTGATGACAGTGATCCCGAAGATGGAACAACAGAAATAGAAATATCCGGCTATTGTAGTTCACCCGTCACTCAGAATTTCTTTATTGCGGGTAGTGCGATCACATCAACGGTCGGATTGACGCATTCAGTCGCTGAGCCTGATGGTGGAGATGATGGTTCTCTTTCTGGCACTTTGGTCTATAGCAATAGCGCGGGAACCAATAATACCTATCTGTTGTACAGTAGGCTTTCATGGAGCGAAGTAGGGGTATTGAAAGTAACCGCAGATACTCAGGCAAATTATTTGGGTATGAATGTTAACCCCGGCTATCGTGATATCGGACGTTTTTATCCTGCCTGGTTGAGCTTAGTAAGCAATAACTGGGATTATGCGTCTGACCATGATGGCTTCATGTACATGAGTCAGCCTATCAGTTATGACTTTGTGGTCGAAGCACAAAATATGGATGGCGAAGCTACTACCAATTACAGTAGTTTCAGCTCTGATTTAATTGCTGATGTCCAACTGCTGGCTGTGGACACGGATGATAACGAAGACATTAGCGATCGGGTGGAAAATTATTATCTAAACTACTGGGATGGCAGTGACTCATGGTCAGGATCACAGCTGTCAGTATCAAACCAGTCTTTCCAATTTAATAAATCAGAAACCAATAGTTCTCCGTTAACGACTGAAGCAGATGGGCCATTTACAAATGGATTTGGATTACTAGTGGCAGATAAAGTGGATGATGTCGACTTTCTTACTTCAGAAGATACCAACCTCGAATTAAATGACGATATTGGTAAGTCTTTTCCAACTCAACCAGATATTCGCTATGGCCGAATGGCAATGGATGATGTCGGTGGTACTTCTGTCAGTACCATCAATATTCCTCTGCGTACAGAATACTGGAATGGTTCTCGCTTTATCACTAATACTGATGACTCTGCTTCTGATTATTCTTCTGATGAAGACTATGTTTGTTATCAAGAGGTGTGGTCTGAAGCTTCTGGTTCAGACGGTTCGTTGAATGGAGTAACAAAGACAGTTGATTCAGGTGTCAACGACGAACTTTATGCTACTCCATATTCCGAAGATTATAGTAGCTCAATACGCCAACAATTACGCTTCTGGCTGAGAATGGATGATACTAGTACGACATCTCCGCAAACGTTGGAAACTGATTATGTTACTTGTGGAAGTAGCTACATGAGTCAACCTTGGCTCCAATATAACTGGAGAGGGAAAGGAGATGAAGACCCATCCTCCGTCGTCACCTTCGGTATTCACCGTGGTAACGATCGCGTGATTTACCGTGGTGAGCCAGGGTTAACCGGACAGTAACAACTTAGGTTTTTGCCCTTAAGTTAGGAAACTGCAAGAAATTGAGGCTTTCTGCTCATGTTTGTGTACCAATACCTTGCTGTGACAGCGAGGCATTGGTACATTTAGAGCAATTTTTGTCTTCTATATTTTTGCAGGATGAGCGAAGAGTATGTTTAAGAAACTTCGTGGCATGTTTTCTAACGATCTATCTATCGATTTAGGTACAGCCAACACTCTAATTTACGTAAAAGGGCAAGGAATTGTCCTTGATGAACCTTCTGTAGTTGCTATTCGTCAAGATCGTGTAGGTTCTGCAAAAAGCGTTGCTGCAGTCGGTCACGCAGCAAAACAGATGCTTGGTCGTACACCTGGCAACATTTCCGCTATTCGCCCAATGAAAGACGGCGTAATCGCTGACTTCTACGTAACCGAAAAAATGCTTCAGCACTTTATCAAGCAAGTGCACGATAACAGCATCCTAAAGCCAAGCCCACGTGTTCTTGTTTGTGTTCCTTGTGGTTCTACCCAAGTTGAGCGTCGCGCAATTCGTGAATCAGCACTTGGTGCTGGTGCGCGTGAAGTTTACCTAATCGACGAGCCAATGGCGGCGGCAATTGGTGCTGGTTTACGCGTATCAGAGCCGACAGGTTCAATGGTGGTCGATATCGGTGGTGGTACAACTGAAGTTGCCGTTATCTCTCTAAACGGTGTGGTTTACTCATCGTCTGTACGTATCGGTGGTGACCGCTTTGATGAAGCGGTGATCAACTACGTACGTCGTAACTACGGCAGCTTGATTGGTGAAGCAACGGCTGAAAAGATCAAACACGAAATCGGTTCTGCTTACCCTGGTGATGAAGTTCAAGAGATTGAAGTTCGCGGTCGTAACCTTGCGGAGGGTGTGCCACGCAGCTTTAGCTTGAACTCAAACGAGATCCTAGAAGCGCTTCAAGAGCCGCTATCTGGCATCGTATCAGCAGTCATGGTTGCACTAGAACAGTGTCCACCAGAGCTTGCTTCAGACATTTCTGAAAACGGTATGGTACTAACCGGTGGTGGTGCACTACTTAAAGACCTAGACCGTCTACTAATGGAAGAAACTGGTATTCCTGTGGTTATCGCGGAAGATCCACTAACGTGTGTTGCGCGTGGTGGCGGTAAAGCACTAGAAATGATCGACATGCACGGTGGCGATCTGTTCTCTGAAGAATAAAGGTTTAGGTGAAGCTCATGTCGGGCTTCACCTTCATTTCTGCTCTCTCTGTAATTCAAACATGCTCCATACCTAAAAGTATTTAGTTAAGTATTTTTAGGTTGCCAAGTAAGGCTCAATAATCATGGAAGCAATCAGGTCAAAAACAAGATGAAACCGATTTTCGGCAGAGGTCCGTCTCTGCAATTACGTCTGTTTTTTGCTGTCATCGTGTCGGCGAGCTTAATGCTGGCCGATAGTCGTCTAGATACGTTTTCCAACGTTCGATACCTACTAAACAGTATGGTTGCACCGATTCAGTACGCAGCGAATTTGCCTCGTAGTATGTTCGATGGCGTATTTGAACGTTTTAATTCTCATCAGGCATTGGTTGAAGGCAATCGCAGCTTAAAGCGAGAAGTGCTACGCCTGAAAAGCGAGCTTATCTTGCTCGACCAATATAAAGAAGAAAACCAACGCTTACGTAAGTTGTTAGGATCTTCATTTGTCCGTGATGAAAAGAAAGTCGTGACAGAAGTAATGGCGGTTGATACTTCACCTTATCGTCATCAAGTGGTGATCGATAAAGGCCGTATTGATGGTGTTTACGTTGGTCAGCCTGTTATCAATGAGAAAGGCATCGTTGGTCAGGTCACGTTTGTCGCAGCGCACAACGCACGTGTTCTGCTGCTAACGGACGCGAAAAATGCAATTCCTGTCCAGGTGATCCGCAATGATATCCGAGTGATCGCATCGGGCAATGGTGAAATGGATGAAATCCAACTGGAGCACATTCCAACCAGCACAGATATTCAGGTTGGTGATTTATTGGTGACATCCGGTTTAGGTGGTATTTACCCTGAAGGATATCCAGTCGCGACGGTTACCAATGTGGATCACGATACGCGTCAAGAGTTCGCCTCAATCAAGGCTGAGCCGGTTGTGGAGTTTGATCGCTTACGCTACCTACTGCTGATTTGGCCGAATGAAGACCGTCAACACAAAGTACTGCGGTCCAATGTAGATGAAGGGTTAGAGCAAGAACAAGAGGTAACCGATGGCCAATAATGTATTGAGTAGCCGAATGGTGATTGGCGTCAGTTTCTTCGTTGCGCTGGTACTGCAAACCATTCCATGGCCAGGTGTGTTAGATGTGTTACGTCCGTCATGGTTGTTCCTTGTCACGTGTTATTGGGTGTTGGCACTACCGCACCGAGTGAACGTCGGAACTGCGCTAGTGTTGGGCTTATTGTGGGATATCTTGATCGGCTCAACGCTTGGAATTCGTGGCATGATGATGTCGATCGTTATCTACCTTGTGGCGCTGAATTTCCTGTTGATTCGCAACATGGCATTGTGGCAACAGTCGATTTTAATTGCCTTTTTTACTGCGTTATTGGAAGTTTTGATATTCTGTGGGGAATATTTGAACCAGGACGTAGTATTTAATCCATTATCTCTGTGGACGGCGGCAATAAACTGTATACTTTGGCCATGGATGTTTTTATTAATGCGACGAGTTCGTCGTGCATGGCACGTAAGGTAAAGCGGTGAAGAAAAGCTTATCTCTCGTTCTCGCATCGGGTTCTCCGAGAAGAAAAGAGCTGCTTGCTCAACTGGGTTATGATTTTGAGATCGTATTGCCTGATATTGAGGAAGCCAAACAGGCTCATGAGCAAGCACGAGATTACGTGTTGCGTCTTTCTTTGGAAAAAGCTCAGGCAGGCTTAGCGTTGGCTAAGCCTGATTCCGTTGTATTGGGCTCTGATACGGTCGTAGTATGCGATGACCGTGTGCTAGAAAAACCAAAAAGTTTTGAAGATTCAAAGCGTATGCTTACTGACTTATCGGGTCGTCGTCATCAAGTGATGACTGCGGTGAGCGTTGTATCATCGGAACAACAACATTCAGTGGTCGTTACCACTGACGTGTGGTTCAAACCACTGACTCACGAAGAAATCGAACAATATTGGCAGTCAGGAGAGCCATGCGATAAAGCTGGAAGTTATGGTATTCAGGGACTCGGAGGGCGATTTGTCACCCGAATCGAAGGCAGTTATCACGCTGTAGTAGGCTTACCTTTGTTCGAAACCGATCAGCTAATTCAAGAATTTTTATAATTGTTTTGAGGTGTGCACATGAGTGCAGAATTGCTGCTTAACGTGACCCCGAGTGAAACTCGTGTGGCCATGATTGAAGGTGGAGTACTACAAGAAATACATATCGAGCGCGAATCGCGTCGCGGTATTGTGGGCAATATATACAAAGGCAAAGTAAGCCGAGTGTTACCAGGCATGCAGGCAGCTTTCGTCGACATTGGTTTAGATAAAGCGGCGTTTTTACATGCGTCAGATATTGTTCCCCATACCGAATGTGTGGCAGAAAACGAAAAACAGCAGTTTCAAGTCCGTGATATCTCTGAGCTGGTACGCCAGGGACAAGACATTGTTGTTCAAGTGGTCAAAGATCCGCTCGGCACGAAAGGTGCGCGTTTAACGACGGATATCACCTTACCTTCGCGTTATCTTGTTTTTATGCCGGGGGCCAGCCATGTCGGTGTTTCGCAGCGTATTGAAAGTGAGAAAGAACGTGAGCGTTTGAAAAAGGTGGTGAACCATTACTGCGATGAGCACGGTGGTTTTATCATTCGTACCGCGGCAGAAGGCGCTGATGAAAAAGAGCTCTCTCAAGATGCGGCATTTCTAAAGCGTTTGTGGCTAAAAGTCATGGAGCGTCGCTCAAAATACAAAACGCGTTCAACACTTTACGGTGAACTCGGCTTAGCTCAACGCATTCTGCGTGACTTTGTTGGCACAGAGCTTGATAAGATCATGGTCGACTCCCGCCTTGAATATGAAAACCTGAAAGAATTCACTTCTGAGTATGTACCGGAGTTAACAGATAAGCTTGAGCTTTACGAAGGTGACAAGCCAATCTTTGACATGTACGACACCGAAAACGAAATTCAGCGTTCTTTAGAGCGCAAGGTCGAGCTAAAATCGGGCGGCTATTTGATCATCGATCAAACCGAAGCCATGACCACCATCGATATCAACACGGGTGCATTTGTTGGTCGTCGTAATCTCGAAGAGACTATCTTCAATACCAATATAGAGGCAACGCAAGCTATTGCGCGTCAGCTACGTTTACGTAACCTCGGCGGTATCATCATTATTGATTTTATCGATATGGCATCCGAAGAGCATCGTCAGCGAGTACTTACCTCACTGGAAACGGCGCTGGCGAAAGACCGAGTAAAAACCAACATCAACGGCTTTACCCAGCTTGGCTTAGTTGAAATGACGCGTAAGCGCACGCGAGAAAGTATTGAACATATCTTGTGTTCTGGCTGTCCTACTTGTGAAGGCCGTGGCAGCGTGAAAACGGTCGAAACCGTATGCTTTGAGATATTACGCGAGATTACTCGTGTGAACCGTGCTTACGACGCCGATAATTTTGTCGTGTACGCATCGCCGTTTGTTGCTGAAGCGCTATTGGGCGATGAGTCTCATGCGTTGGCTGAGCTCGAAGTATTTATTGGCAAGCAAGTGCGAGTTCAGGCTGAACCCCTGTACATTCAGGAACAGTTTGACGTCGTAATGATGTAATTTGGAACATTTGTGAATTCTGGTGTTAACCGTTTTGGGCGTTTTTGTGCGTGGAGTTTAGTTACTGTATTGGTGTTATTAGCCATATTAGTGACCACGCTGCGCGTCACATTGCCGCAACTTAACCATTTCCAAGATGAGATCAAAACCTGGGTCAAGCAAGGCACAGGTTTTGACGTTTCTATTGCCAATGTCGCAGGGACGTGGCGCAATAATCATCCCTCAATCGCGTTACTGGGTTTAGAGGCAAATCTACCAAACGTGCAAGATGCACGCTTCGCTGTTGAAGAAGTCCAAATTGAGTTCGACCTTATTCAATCTCTTTTTCAACTTAAACCTGTAGTTGCAGACCTTACCATTCATAACCTCGCTTTAGACATTCACACGGTAGACATTCTGCCGACTTCTCATCGTCAAGATCCGAAGCCTGAAGTGGATAAGAGCGAAGTGAAACTCATTGACCAACTCGACTCACTTCTTTTACGTCAGTTCGAAGACTTCACTATTAGCGATTCACGGATTTGGTATAAGTCTGTGTCAGGTGAAACTCGCCGTTTAGATATTGAGCAGCTTCGTTGGAGTAATCAAGGGAAGCGTCACGTAGCCGAGGGCACGGTTAGCATTGCCGATGTTCGCCTGAACTCATTGTTAGTAAGCGCTAACTTTAAAGATCATGGCTCGTTGCGCGATGTATCTGGTGAGTTTTACGTGAGTGCTCAAGATGTCTCGGTCACACCTTGGCTGACCACTTACATGCAAGAAGAGTCAGGAGCAGAGTCGGGTAAAGTCAGCTTAAATACTTGGCTAACGCTCAAACATAGCCAACCGCATGATGCTTATGTTGAATTACTGCCTTCCGAGTTGGTGTGGAATGAAGATGGACATCATGAGCTGTTTATTGAGTCTGGAATTTTCAATCTTCGACCAGATAGACAAGGCTGGAAAGTAAATGGCCACTCACTTCAGATCAGAACCGACAACACCCCTTGGCCAGAGCTAGACGTCGCGTTTGATTGGCAACCAAACGGCTGGATGCTCAATCTCTCTCAAATCGACATCGAAGCACTCATTCCGCTCATCAAGTTGGCTCCAGAGTCAGAGTCGACCAGTGACCTTATTAACAAACTAGCACCGAAAGGTCGGGTCGAAGATGTCCGATTGTCAATGAACGGCGGTTTAGACACCTTACGCTACTCGGCTGAACTGGATGAACTCGCGATGACACAATGGGAGCTCCTACCCGGGTTTCATCACGTACAGGGCAGCGTATCGGGGGATGTGAATCAAGCTAAAGCAAAAGTCACCGTCATTGATGATGTCTTTCCGTACGGCGATGTATTCCAAGCTCCGCTGAATATCAAACAAGGTGAAGTCGATATTATCTGGCAGCAAGATGATGCGGGTTGGCGTTTGTGGGCGGATAAAGTGACGGCAGCAACGCCTGATCTTCAAGTCTTGGGGGCATTCCGTCTTGATTTTCCAAAAGAACAAAGCCCATTTTTATCGTTCTATGCCGAAGCGGATCTCTACAACGCGGGTGAAACATGGCGCTATCTACCGACTCTGGCACTTGGACAAGACTTGACCGACTATCTTTCGACCGCGATTCAGGGCGGAAAAGTGAATACAGCGAAATTGTTGTGGTATGGCGAGTTAGGTGATTTTCCTTACAAAGAACATAATGGCATGTTCCAAGCTTGGGTTGGATTAAAAGACGCGAAATTTAGCTTTGATACGGCATGGCCAACCATCACGGATTTGCAGCTAGACTTGCTGTTTGAAAATGATGCCATGTATTTGGATTCAAAATCAGCCACACTAAATGGCGTTCATGCTAAGCGTATCACTGGGCGAATCCCTGAGTTGGCAGAAGGTGGACACATCGAGATTGAAGCGAAAGCAAGCGCGCCGGGTAATGAAGTCCGTGACTACATGATGGCGACGCCATTAGTGGATTCAGTCGGTGCCGCATTGACAGCGCTGCAAGTGAGTGGTCCCGTTTACTCTGAGTTTCAACTCAATATACCGTTTGATTTTGAGAAAGAGTCTCGCGCTTGGGGTTATTCAGATTTAACAGAAAATCGTGTTGATATTGAAGCGCCGCCAATGACGCTTGAAAACGCCACAGGGCGTATCACCTTCGACAATGATGTGGTTACCACATCGGGTTTGTCGGCCGAATTATTACAACAGCCTATCTCTCTTGATTTCCATGGAGAGAGTGCGGAGCAAGGCTACAACGTGACAATTAATACACTAGGAGATTGGGATGTCGAGCCGCTCAAACCCTATGTCGGTGAGCGTTGGTTAAACCTTGTTTCTGGCCATGCGCCGTGGCAAATGGATATTGACTTGCAACTCAATGATGTTGGTTTCACTTATCAGCTTGAAGTGCTGGCGCAGCTAAATCGTCTGGCTAGTCAATATCCTTATCCTTTAGCGAAAAAAATTGGTGAGTCTGGGCAAGCGAAACTGCAAGCATCCGGCAACCAAGAGAGTATTTCAGCACGACTACAGATCCCAAATGTGAAGTATCAAACTGAGATAGATATCGCTGGCGATGTCCCGGTTCTGACTGCGACTCATTTAATGGTTGGCAAAGGTGGCTTCCGGATTAGTCCTATTGTCGGGCACGATGCTTCGGTGCGTGTCGAAGAACTGAATTTAGACCAATGGGCGGAGCTTGCGCAGGTCTCTGAGAGCAAGCCTTCATCGTCTGTTTTGGCAAGCATGAAAACGCCGACCATTCCATTGCCGACACGCATTGAAGTTGAAACGCCAAACTTACAGCTCGGTGGGATTGAGTTTCATGATGTGGATTTTTCAGCAAGCAAGAAAAATTTGAGTTGGCAACTCGAGGTGGACAGTCAAGAGGTTAAAGGGAAAGCTAACTATCTGAAACCCTATGTTCTATCGGTCTCTCTAGAGCACTTGCATCTGTACATCCCAGGGTTTGAAGAGATGACCAAAGAGCGCAGTTCAATCTTTGCGAGTGAAGATCAAAACGCACCTTTGATTACCAATTTTGACCGCAAGTTTCACGCAGAGATGCCAAACTTAACTTTGAACATCGATGATTTTTGGCTGCAAGGTTACAAAGTGGGCAAAGTTAATGTTGATTTGCAGCGTCGCGAGAACCGCTTGGAGTGGAAAAATATCACCTTTAGTAGCGGCAAAAACCGCATTGATATGAGTGGTTGGTGGGACCTGACGAAAGAGAGTAGTCATTCCAACTTAACCATGAAAATGAAAGGTGATAACAACACCGATCTTATGGAGCGCTTTGGTATTACATCAGGCATTCAACAAGCACCATTTGAGATCAATGCCAATATGGAATGGGACGGCGCACCTTGGTCAATGAAGACACAAACCTTGCAAGGAAACGTCTCAACGGAATTTGGTAAAGGCGTGATCAGTGAAGTTAGTGGTGCGGCACGCTTGTTAGGCTTGTTTAGCTTGGATTCTATCATCCGTAAGATGCAGCTCGACTTTACCGACGTATTCGATAAAGGCATGGCATTCAACTCGATCACGGGAACCGGCAAAATCCAAGACGGTGTGTTTATCACCAATGATATCGTAATGGATGCGTTAGCAGGGGAAATGCAAATCCGCGGCATCGCTAATATGAACAGCAGAATGGTTGATGCGGAAGTGAAATTCACACCAGACATCACATCAGGCCTACCAATGCTGACCGCGTTTGCCGTTGCGCCTCAAACTGCTTTGTATGTCTTGGCCATCTCTACGGTGATATCTCCGGTGGTTGAGGTCTTCACTCAAGTCAATTATGAAGTGAAAGGCCCACTAGATTCACCAACGGTGAAAGAAATTTCGCGAAGTAAAGGTGAATACAAGCTGCCAGAAAAACTGCGTGAACAGGCCAAATAACTCACCGAATATAATGGAATAGGGAGGAAACACATGGAGCGTGTTGGCATTATTCAAATGACTTCGGGTCCGGATATTAACGCGAATTTGGACTTCATTGAAAAACAGTGTGCTTTAGCGAGCAAGCAAGGTGCCAAACTTGTTCTTACTCCTGAAAATACAGTGCTATTTTCCAGTCGCGAAGCTTATCATCAACATGCAGAGCCACTTGGCAGTGGCATGATTCAACAGCGGCTCTGTGAAATCGCTAGAAAGAACCAGTTAACGCTAATTGTCGGAAGCATGCCCATTCAAACCGCAAAAGGTGTCACCACCACAACACTGGTATTTCCGCCGCACGGTAAATGCATTGCTCACTATGACAAACTGCATATGTTTGATGTCGACGTAGCCGATGGTTATGGTAGTTATCGTGAGTCGGATACGTTTATGGCGGGTAATCAAATAGTCGTTGCGGAAACTGATATCGGCAGTGTTGGATTGAGTATTTGTTATGATTTACGTTTCCCAGAACTTTATAAAGTATTGCGTCAAGAAGGGGCGGATATCATTGTGGTGCCCGCTGCGTTTACCGCTGTGACGGGGCAAGCTCACTGGGAAGTATTATTGCGATCTAGAGCGATTGAGACACAATGTTGGATTTTGGCAAGCGGACAAACTGGAACGCATCCATGTGGACGAAAAACATGGGGACACTCAATGGTCGTTGACCCTTGGGGACGTATCCATAAACAGCTTCAGGATGAAGTAGGTTTATTGGTGACTGAGATAGATTTGTCACAAAGCCAACAAGTAAGGCAGAATATGCCGCTGACTCAACACAGTCGCTTTCAAAATGAATTGAGACGGAAATAAAAGAGCTAACTATGAGCACAAACCAAATAGAACAGGCACTCCTTGCCCCAAATGGTCTGACAGAACAAGACATTGCTGACACGCTTGCCAGCATTGCGACGCGCCAGATCGATTATGCGGACATTTACTTTCAGTCCAGCTGGCATGAGTCTCTGGTTCTAGAAGACAGCATCATCAAAGATGGCTCTTTTAACATTGATTGTGGTGTTGGTGTCCGTGCAGTAACTGGCGAGAAAACCGGCTTTGCCTACTCTGATCAAATCCAGCCTGAAGGCCTGAAGCAGAGTGCAATGGCGGCGCGCGGTATTGCTCAGCAAGGGCAGAATGGTAAAGTCCAAGCGTTTAAACGCACCGAAAACCAAGCGTACTACGCCGCTGTGAATCCACTAGCTGAATGGGAAAAGCAGCAAAAAACAGAATTGCTCAAATCTCTAGATGCTTACATCCGCACTAAAGAGCCATTGATTAAAGAGGTCTCGATCAGCATCAGCGGTGTGCATGAGCAGATGCTTGTTGCGGCAACAGACGGTACTTATGCAGGCGATATTCGTCCTTTGGTGCGTTTGTCTATTAGCGTGCTCGCACAAAAAGGCGAACGACGTGAACGCGGTAGCGCTGGTGGCGGCGGCCGTTTCGGTTACGATTTCTTTTTAACGGAAAGCAATGGTGTGAAACAAGCTTTCCATTATGCAGACGAAGCGATTCGCATGGCGTTAATCAACCTTGAAGCAGAAGCAGCACCAGCAGGCATGATGCCAGTGGTATTGGGTTCTGGCTGGCCTGGCGTGTTGCTACACGAAGCGGTAGGTCATGGACTAGAAGGTGACTTTAACCGCAAAGAGTCGTCAGTGTTCTCTGGAAAAATGGGTCAACAAGTGACGTCTTCACTGTGTACCATCGTAGATGACGGCACGTTAAAAGACCTTCGTGGTTCACTGAATGTGGATGATGAAGGGGTAAACGGTCAGTACAACACGCTTATCGAGAATGGTGTGCTGAAAGGCTATATGCAAGACAAGCTAAACGCGCGGCTAATGGGTGTAAATCCAACGGGTAACGGTCGTCGTGAATCGTATGCACACTTGCCAATGCCTCGTATGACCAACACCTACATGCTTCCAGGTGAACATACGCCAGAAGAAATCATCTCGACGGTCGAGAAAGGGTTGTATGCGCCAAACTTTGGTGGCGGCCAGGTGGACATTACTTCGGGTAAGTTTGTGTTCTCTGCATCGGAAGCGTACTTGATTGAAAACGGTAAAATTACGCGCCCTGTTAAAGGTGCGACGTTGATTGGCTCAGGTATCGAAGCAATGCAGCAAGTCTCTATGGTCGGTAACGACCTAAGTATCGACAAGGGCGTTGGCGTATGTGGTAAAGCAGGTCAAAGTGTGCCAGTTGGTGTTGGTCAGCCGACCTTGAAACTGGACTCACTGACAGTGGGTGGCACTGAGTAACTCAGTTGAATCGTTATAAAAAGAGCGCTCATTAGAGCGCTCTTTTGCTTTGTGAGTCGGTGTCAATTACAGGTTTTCTTCAGCAAATTCCGCCAAGCGGCTACGAACCACGCCGTTGAGGTGAATATTTGCGCTGCCTTCAAAGTTCTTGAAGCGCTCAACCATGTACGTCAATCCTGATGTCACTGGGGTGAGGTAATGAGAGTCAATCTGCGCCAAGTTACCGGAGCAGACGATTTTGGTTCCTTCACCACAGCGGGTAATGATGGTTTTGATTTGTGATGCAGTGAGGTTTTGACACTCATCAAGCAGTACAAACGCATTTTGAATCGAACGGCCACGCATAAAGTTGATCGATTTAAATTGAATGTTGGCTTTATCGCAGATGTACTTCAATGAGCCTTCAGTGCAGTGATCGTGTTTATGTAGTGCTTCCAAGGTATCGGTCACCGCCGCTAACCACGGCATCATTTTCTCCTCTTCGGAGCCGGGTAAGAAGCCGATGGATTCACCGATATCTGGCGTGTTACGTGTTACGATAATTTTATCGAACATGCTTTTTTCAATGGTTTGCTCCAATGCTGCTGCCATTGCCAGTAATGTCTTACCACTACCCGCCGCACCCGTTAGAATCACCAAGTCAATTTCTGGATCGAGTAAGGCATCTAACGCCATTCCCTGGTAGATATTTTTAGGTGTGATGTCCCAAGCCTTGCGATGCATTAGGCGTTCGCGGCTCAGGTCGAGAAGCGTTAGCTTGTCTTCATTGATGGTTTCTACGCGACCAGCAAAGTCACTGTCTTCATCAATAACGTATTGGTTGATAAAGGTTGGGTCGAAGGGTTCGCGACTGAGTTTGTGGTAAGTTTTTCCGCCCAGTGCATAGCTTTCTACTTCCTCAATACCGCTCCAGAAATCACCTTCACGCAATTGAAAGCCTTTGGTTAGGTATTGAATGTCGTCAATCAGTTGGTCGGTTCTATAGTCCTCAACAAAGCGTACACCAGCCCCTTTGGCTCGCAGACGCATGTTGATGTCTTTCGTGATCAGTACCACTTCACGTGGTGCACGTTTATTTTGCAGATAAAGCACCGCGTTGAGAATACGGTTGTCACCGGCTTTGTCGGCGAAGGCTTTGACGGTTTCCTGCAGTTCAAAATCCGCCAAAATGGAAATAGTACCTTGGTCGGGGTTGTCTTTAGAAACAGGAATGCCTTCAGAGATTTCATCTGGCGTTGCTTCTTTAAACAAATCTTCCAAGGTGCGAATAGCCACGCGCGCATCTCTTGCAACGTCGCGCTTACTGTCTTTGATTCGGTCGAGTTCTTCCAACACGGTCATGGGGATAACGACATCGTGTTCTTGGAAAGAGAAGATGGCAAAGGGTTCATGAAGAAGAATGTTGGTATCGAGTACAAACAGTTTCCGATCGGTATCGCCCATAGCGTCTCCTTGCCGTAGTACGGCTCTGCATGCGAGTTGTTAGGTCGTTTCCAAATAGGTGTGAAGTGACCTAACTCTGATTGCTTGCAATAGAGGTTGTCGGGCTGATGTCGGCTAGTGTGCAACCGAGTAGCAAGACAACTTACTGCAAACCCGTGTTGATCCTAATCGTGTACTAACGCGCTTAAATCATATGCAATGGTTTTAAACGCCCCTCATTAGAAGTATACGTAATATTTACGTTCTACAACTTAATAATTGGCATGAGTATTTTACAATTTGATTGCATTTAGAGTTTGGGAAAAAAAGTTTCTGCTTGGTGCGGTTTCGGCGTGACCTAAATCACAGCTTCAAGTAAGATTAGCGACCTTTTTCTGCGTATAGGCTACGTCCGATTTATCATGTTGAGCTGGCTTAAAAAATACTCAGTTCATACTGGAATGACGAATGCTATCGGCATAGCAGAAGCCAGAATCAGATCTAAACTATTATCCATGCCTACGGGCATGAGTAGACCAACAAGAAATACGAATCAAGAACTAATAACGAGGTAGTCAATTCATGACATTTGCTTTGGGGCAGCGCTGGATTAGCGATACGGAAAGCGATTTAGGTTTAGGTACCGTTGTAGCAATGGATGCTCGTACTGTGACATTGATGTTTGCAGCGTCAGAGGAAAACCGAGTTTACGCACGTAACGATGCACCTGTTACCCGAGTCACCTTTAATGTTGGGGATGTCATCGATTGCCAAGAAGGTTGGTCTCTAAAAGTAGAAGAAGTACTGGAAGATGAAGGTCTTTACACCTATTTCGGTACTCGTGAAGACACGCAAGAAACCGCTGTTGTTCTGCGTGAGATTTTCCTTAGCAACCAAATTCGTTTTAACAAACCTCAAGATAAGTTGTACGCCGGTCAAATCGACCGTATGGACAACTTTGTTCTGCGTTACCGTGCGCTAACCAACCAGTTTGAGCAGCATAAGAGCCCAATGCGTGGCCTATGTGGTATGCGTGCAGGTTTGATCCCTCATCAGCTTTACATCGCGCACGAAGTTGGCCGTCGTCACGCGCCACGCGTCTTATTGGCGGATGAGGTAGGTTTGGGTAAAACCATCGAAGCGGGCATGATCATCCACCAACAAGTTCTGTCTGGTCGTGCCGAACGCATTTTGATTGTGGTGCCTGAAACACTGCAGCATCAATGGCTGGTTGAGATGATGCGTCGTTTCAATCTGCATTTCTCTATCTTTGACGAAGAGCGCTGTATCGAAGCGTTTGCGGATGCAGAAAACCCATTTGATACTCAGCAATATGTGCTGTGTTCTTTGGATTTCCTACGCAAGAGCCGCAAGCGTTTTGAACAAGCACTGGAAGGTGAATGGGACCTACTGGTTGTCGATGAAGCGCACCACCTAGAGTGGAGTCAAGACAAACCAAGTCGCGAATACCAAGTGGTAGAAGGCTTGGCTGAACGTACTCCTGGTGTGTTGCTACTGACTGCAACGCCAGAGCAGCTTGGTCGTGAGAGTCACTTTGCTCGTCTGCGTTTGTTGGATCCAGACCGCTTCTATGATTACGAAGCATTCGTTGAGGAAGAAGAGCAATACGCGCCCGTAGCAGATGCGATTACTTCACTCTTTTCCGGTGAAAAGCTACCTAATGAAGCAAAAAACCAGATCACTGAGTTGTTGTCTGAACAAGACGTAGAACCACTTTTCCGTATTATTGAAAGTGAAGCGGACGAAGAAGCTAAAGCGTCGGCACGCCAAGAGCTGATCGATAACTTGATGGATCGTCATGGTACAGGGCGTGTTTTGTTCCGTAACACGCGCGCGGCCATCAAAGGCTTCCCTACGCGTAACGTGCATCTGATGCCAATGGATATTCCACCGCAATACACTACATCAATGCGTGTTGCTGGAATGATTGGCGGTAAGATGAGTTCTGAAGCACGTGCGATGAAGAACCTTTACCCGGAAGAAATTTTCCAAGAATTTGAAGGCGATGACGCGAGCTGGTGGCAGTTTGACTCGCGTGTGAATTGGTTGCTTGAAAAAGTAAAAGAGAAGCGCAGCGAGAAAATCCTCGTGATTGCTTCTCGTGCGAGTACCGCACTGCAATTGGAGCAAGCACTGCGTGAGCGTGAAGGTATCCGCGCCACCGTTTTCCACGAAGGTATGTCGATTCTTGAACGTGATAAAGCGGCGGCTTACTTTGCGCAAGAAGAAGGTGGAGCACAAGTTCTTATCTGTAGCGAAATCGGCTCTGAAGGTCGTAACTTCCAGTTTGCCAACCAACTTGTCATGTTCGACTTGCCATTCAACCCAGACTTGCTTGAGCAACGTATTGGTCGTTTGGACCGTATCGGTCAAAATCGCGATATCGACATTCATGTTCCTTACCTGAAAGGCACATCGCAAGCGATCCTAGCACGTTGGTTCGATGAAGGCCTGAACGCTTTTGCGGAAACCTGCCCAACAGGCCGTGCTGTTTACGATAAGTACTCCGATGATCTGATTGAAATTCTTGCCTCTGGTGATACCAGCACGCTAGATGAGATCATTGAAGCGTCAGCAAAAATGAATAAAGAGCTGAAATCCCAATTGGAGCAAGGCCGTGATCGCCTATTAGAAATGCATTCGAATGGCGGGGAAAAAGCACAACAAATCGTTGAGAAAATTGAATCAACTGACGGCGATACCAATCTGGTCACCTTCGCACTTTCTCTTTTTGACACGATTGGCCTGAATCAAGACGATAAAGGTGAAAACGCCCTGATTGTGACCCCATCTGAGCACATGATGGTGCCAAGCTACCCAGGTCTGCCATACGAAGGAGCGACGATCACGTTTGATCGTGATACAGCGTTATCTCGTGAAGATATGCACTTTATCAGTTGGGAACACCCAATGATCCAGGGTGGTATCGATCTTCTTATGAGTGAAGGGGTGGGGACGTCTGCGGTATCTCTATTGAAAAACAAAGCGTTACCAGTCGGGACTATTCTTCTTGAGTTGATTTACGCGGTAGATGCGCAAGCGCCAAAACGCAGTGGTATCGCGCGCTTCTTACCGAAAACGCCAATCCGTTTAATGATGGACTCGCGTGGTAATGATTTGTCTGCTCAAGTGGAGTTTGAAAGCTTTAACCGCCAGCTCAGCCCTGTAAACCGTCACTTAGGTAGCAAGTTGGTTACGTCGGTACAGAAAGACGTACACCGCTTAATTGAAGCTGGTGATGTTCTTATTGAAGAGAAGGTCGAAGAAGTACGCAAGCAAGCTCATCAAGATATGCAGCATAGTTTGAATGCAGAACTTGAGCGTTTGCAAGCACTGAAAGCGGTGAACCCAAATATTCGTGACGAAGAAATTGAAGCTATCGACGCACAAATTAAAGAGCTTACTGGTTATATCAACCAAGCTCAGGTTCAGCTCGACTCGCTGCGTTTGATTGTGGTGAGCCACAACTAAGTAAGTATTTATTGCTCATTAAAAAAGGTCTTCAGTTGAAGACCTTTTTCTTTATTTACGGTTTAGTTTCTTTATGCGGAATGCATTAATCACTGATAGCTATCTCATTTACATCAACCACTTCCACCAGATAAATACAGCCAAGAAGCCAAACAAGTAAATCAGGCCTGCAATCGACAACCACTTTAGTTTAGGTCCAACAGCCAAAGGCTCAGGTAACTCAGTTTTGCTCACTAAGGTGTAATTTAGCAGAGCAAAGAATGGCGTGGTCATAAAGGCGAGAATCATCGCAAAGTTCAGCATAGGCAATAACGCAGAAGCCCAGAAAACCACAATACCTAATGCAAGTAAGGAGACTACCAGCATGATCGCTGAAGTGGTTTTAGGGTTAGTGTCTGGTTGCGAGCGCAGTAGGCGTTGAGAATCCGAAATAACGCGCGAGTAGCCATCAATAACGGTAATCGTGCTGCCAAAGATACAGAAAAACGCAATTACCGCGATCAAGTAACGAGACCATTCGCCAATCGTTGCCGCATATAAGCCAACCAATTGGTGGGAGAAGCCAACGCCAGAGCTTTCAAGCGCAACGCCAGATCCATAAAGCATCAAAGAGCCTAGCGATACAAAGATAATGGCAAGAAACGCCGTGCCAATATAACCGACATTAAAGTCAAATAGAGCAGAGCGGTATGTTACTTCTTGCTGGCTTGATTGGCGTTTTAGCCACGCTGAGGTTAAACAGGAGATCTCTATCGGTGCAGGCATCCACCCCATTGTCACAACGATAAAACCAATAGCCGCAATAGACCAAGGTGACGGCGGCTCGAAGTTGGCCACTTGTTCAACAGGGTTACCAAAGGCGATAGAAACAGCGAGTAAAGTCGCGATGGTTAACACCGACATGATCACTTTAGATAGCGTATCGAGCGCTTTGTAATGGCCAGCAAATAATATGAGCAGGCAGGTAACAATCACAATGATGCTGAGTGATGCCATTGATAGTGAAAACGGAATGAAGTAGCCCAGCAAGCTAGCGCTAAACATTAACAAAGCGGCGGTATTGATGACGGCCGATACCACGCTCAGAAATAGAAATAGCCATAGATAAGGCCGACCTAATTTCGCGTAGCCCTCAACCAAGGTGAGCCCTGTCCCCATGGTGTACTGTACGCCCGCTCGGAAAAAAGGGTATTTAAACAGGTTTACGAGCAGAATCAGTGCAGCCAATTGCCAACCATAAATCGCACCAGCCTTGGTTGATGCGACGAGGTGAGAGCCACCGACCGCAGCAGATGCCATTAATATGCCGGGGCCTAGCGAACGAAAAAATAAGGAAAGTTTGGATTGGGGTTTATCTATAACGGCGGAGTCCATTGCTTATTGTCCTTTTTATCTTATGTATCTTTCTAAAGAGATACATACCGCAGTACATGACAAGCTGAGCGCTCGCCCTATACTGCGCAACGGTAATGTCTTTTAAATGCTGTGTTTTGGTGTATTTATTTTAAGTATTCTTTGCGAATATCATGCTGTGTGCATCTAGCACTCTATTCAGTTATGCGTCTTGTTGTCAAACTAAATTTACAACGTGCTATTTTTAGTTTTTATGCTAAAGGATTGACTTTGTTTTATTGGGTTGAACTTTTCTTCAGAATCCTGCATCTGGGTGCTATTTGGGTATATAATCGCGGCGTTTTTATTTTGTAGAGATCTCCCATGGCAATGCTTGAATATACCCCTCCCACCGATCCTTGGGTCGATATCGTTTTTGAGGATGACGACATTCTGGCAGTGAATAAGCCATCAGGGCTGCTGTCTGTCCCTGGTCGCCTTGCAGAGCATTACGATAGCATGTGGAGCCGCCTCAAAGAGTTGCATCCGGAAATTCAAGTTGTGCATCGCTTGGATATGTCGACATCAGGGTTGATGTTGCTGGCGAAAAACAAACCCGCGGAGCGAGCATTAAAAAAGCAGTTCCAATATCGCCTCACTCACAAGGTGTATTACGCACGTGTGTGGGGGCATGTTGAGCCGCAAGAAGGGAATATTGATCTTCCATTAATTTGTGATTGGCCAAATCGTCCACGACAAAAAGTATGTTTTGACGACGGCAAACCATCTCAAACTTTATTCCAAGTAGTGAAGCGTGAAGTGCACCCTGATGGCACCCATACGACCGTTGTGCGACTACTGCCCATTACTGGTCGATCGCATCAGTTACGCGTGCATTTGATGGCGATTGGTCATGCGATTGTGGGTGATGAGTTTTATGCAAGCGAAGAGGCGTATCAGTTTTCAGAACGTTTAGAGTTGCACGCTGCGGAGCTAAGTTTTTATCATCCAGCTACGGGTCAGCTGAGCAGTATTTTTGTACCCTGTGACTTTTATTCTGAAGCCGAGGCGATGATCTTTAACTATTTTTCGCCAGAGCGTACATTGCCTGATTATAAAACGTTGCCACACCCTTAATGCCAATTGCACTCAACAACGGTTCTTTCTAGTTCGCTATTTTTGGCTATTTCGTTACTGTGGTTGATGTATCCTGTCTTTCAGCCGTGAACAAGGAGTTGTTATGTCTTTGCCAAGCATCGTATTTTTAGACCGAGCGACCATCCCAGAACATATTGAGATCCCACGACCTGGCTTTCCGCACCACTGGCGTGAGTACGACCTAACTGCGCCTGGGCAGGTAATAGAAAGGTTAGCAGATGCCGATATCGTGATTAGCAATAAAGTCGTGCTTGACCAACATGTATTAGAGCAACTACCAAAATTACGGATGATCGCGGTTGCCGCAACTGGTTTTAACAACGTCGATGTGAACTACTGTGCTAATAATGGTATTGCGGTTGCTAATGTACGTGGTTACGCGACGCGTTCGGTGCCCGAGCACGTGATGGCAATGTTATTCGCTTTAAGACGAAATTTATTTGGGTACCACCAAGATATTGCCGCAGGTGAGTGGCAGCGTAACCAGCAGTTTTGTTTTTTTACGCACCCAATCGGGGATATTGGTGGTAGCACGTTAGGTGTTGTTGGTAGTGGGGTACTAGGGCAAGCGACGGCGAATCTGGCTCAAGCGTTAGGAATGACCGTCTTGTTTTCTGAGCGTAAAGGGGCGGCAGAATGTAGACCAGGTTATGTGTCGTTTGAGGAAGTATTAAAACGCTCCGATGCGCTGACTTTGCATTGCCCGCTCAACGATCATACTCAGAATTTAATTGGTCAAGCAGAGTTGAAACAAATGAAGTCCAACGCCATTTTGATTAATACAGGGCGTGGAGGTTTGGTGGATGAGAGCGCACTGGTGGATGCCTTAAAACAGGAAGAAATTGCAGCGGCTGGTTTTGATGTTTTTACACAAGAACCGGCTGATGAGAGCAATCCGCTGATTGCCAATATGAGTTTACCTAATTTGTTACTGACACCGCATGTTGCATGGGGCAGCGACTCATCTATCCAACGTTTAGCGGAAATCTTGATTGAGAACATTAACGCTTTCGAGCGCGGAGACCGCGTTAATCGCTTAGTGTAACGCTGACTGTAAAACCAAAGATAAAAAAAGCAGACATTGACGTCTGCTTTTTGCGTTTAAATCGAATGCTCATTGCGTGAGCCCTCGAATTAAAACTCTTCTTCGTTTAGACCTTTAAGGATCTGAAAGATTTCGCGGTACGCTTTTGCTGGTTTCCCAGCTTTTTTCTCTTTCGCTGCTTGGCGAGCAAGTTGGCGTAGACGCTGACGATCCGCTTCTGGGTACATTTCCATTACGTCATCAATGGCTTTGTCACCTTCTTCCACTACGCGATCACGCAACGCTTCAAGTTTGTGGAATACCGCCGTTAATTGAGAGTGCTTATTACGAATTTTATCCAGTGCGGCTTGGATTGGCTCTGGATCTTCGTAACGCATCAATTTGCCGATACGTTGCAATTGGCGACGACGCGCTTCATTTTTAAAGCGTTGCGCGTCAGCAATTGCTTCTCGCAAATCTTCGCTCAATGGAAACTTTTCTAGAACTGAAGGTTTGAGGCCGACAAGCTCCTCACCTAGCTTTTGCAGTTCTTCCATGTCTCGCTTCATCTCGGATTTACTTACCCAGATGATCTCTTCTTCTGGTTCCCATGGCGCTTTTTGATTCTTACGTGCCATTTCAGTTGCCTGTGTTTTGATTAATATTATGACTATTTTAACAAGAATCATGGGGAGAAAGCGAAATTCTTGTTATCCTATTGTTCATCAAAGACAAGATGTGAAAGACAATGGATATTAAACAGCAGGTTGCTGAGCAACGTACCGAGCTAGAGCAAGCCGTAGCAAGAGCCTTAAAGCTTGCATCGGCAAAATCTGACGCCGCCGAAGTCGCAATTACTAAAAGCACTGGTTTAAGTGTTTCAACTCGTATGGGTGAAGTAGAAAATGTCGAGTTCAACAGCGATGGTGCGCTGGGCATTACCGTTTACCGAGGTCAACGCAAAGGCAGTGCTTCCACGTCTGATTTAAGTGAAGCTGCAATCGAGCAAACCGTTATAGCGGCGCTAGATATTGCACATTACACATCTGAAGACCCATTTGCAGGCCCTGCAGCGAAAGAATACATGGTGCAAGAGATCCCTGAGCTTGATCTTTTCCACCCTGACGCACCCGATCCAGACTATGCTGCCAATGTGGCGATTGCAGCAGAAAAAGAGGCGATAAATTATAATAGTGCAATCAAACAAAGTGATGGCGCGAGTTATGATAGTCATTACGGCGTGAAAGTGTATGGCAATAGCCATGGCTTATTAGCTAGTTATGCGTCTAGCCGACATAGTACTAGCTGTTGTGTAATTGGCGTTGGTCAAAACGGCGAGATGGAACGTGATTACAGCTACACCGTGGCACGTCATCGTGATGACTTATGGACCCCAGAAACGGTGGGTCGTAAGGCGGCAGAGAATACGGTTAACCGCCTAGATGCGCAGCGTCTAAAAACAGGTCAATACCCAATCATGTTTGCGGCTGATGTTGCGACAGGCTTGATTGGCCATCTCGTTATGGCGATCAGCGGTGGTAACCTGTACCGAAAATCTTCTTTCTTACTTGACCATCTAGGCAAACAAGTGCTTCCTGAA
Organism: Vibrio sp. SCSIO 43097; assembly: GCF_023650755.1. Classification (NCBI taxonomy): domain Bacteria; kingdom Pseudomonadati; phylum Pseudomonadota; class Gammaproteobacteria; order Vibrionales; family Vibrionaceae; genus Vibrio; species Vibrio sp. SCSIO 43097. Next base: position 489,823 of record NZ_CP071840.1, read on the forward strand.
TGGTTCAATATCTCAGAACGTCCGCATGTATTGCGTGGTTTGGCATCAAGTCCATTCGATAGTGAAGGTGTGTACACTCAAGACCGTGAGATCATTACCGACGGTGTGCTAGCAACTTATCTGTTAACCAGTTATGCCGCACGTAAAATGAAGATGACGCCGACAGGTCACGCTGGTGGGATTCATAACTGGTACGTGAAGTCGACAGGCCAAAACTTCGAACAAATGCTTAAAGAGCTCGGTACTGGTCTTCTAGTGACAGAAGTCATGGGACAAGGTGTGAACGTGGTAACGGGGGATTACTCTCGCGGTGCCGCAGGCTTCTGGGTTGAGAATGGTGAAATCCAATACCCAGTATCAGAAATTACCATCGCAGGTAATCTAAAAGACATGTTCACCAAGATTGTGGCGGTTGGTAGTGATATTGAAACGCGCTCACAAATCCAAACGGGCTCTATCCTACTGGATACCATGAAAGTGGCGGGTGAATAAGCTTTTCTAGCAATTCAGAATCAAAAAAGCCTGATGTGTTCATCAGGCTTTTTCGTTTTTTCTGTTAGGTAATCAGTATTGTGGCAAGCCCTAAGAAGACAGATAAACCAATCACATCCGTCACTGTTGTTAATGCCATACCACCAGCTAAAGCGGGATCGATGTTCATTTTTTTCAATAGGATTGGAATCGTTACTCCGGCAATACCTGCGACCAATAAGTTGGTCAGCATGGCGGCGGAAATGATTCCTCCGAGCATCCAGTTACCTTTCCAAGCAACAACAATACCACCAATAATTAGCGCCCACATGATGCCGTTAAGTAAGCCGATCGAGGCTTCTTTCATTAACAGTTCGCGTTTGTTTGAGTCTCCGATATGACCAAGAGCAAGACCACGAATCACTAGTGCGACGGTTTGGTTACCAGCGACACCACCCATGGACGGAACAATCGTCATCAATACCGCAATGGCGGCCATTTGGTCTAATGTGGCCTCAAACATGTTAGAAACGGAAGCAGCAGCAAGGGCGGCTAATACGTTAGCGCCAAGCCAGATACTGCGTTTGCGAGCTGATTTTACAACAGGCGCGAAAGTATCTTCGTCATCGTCCATACCCGCCATACTCATCATCGAGTGTTCCGCGTCTTCACGAATAACGTCAACCACGTCATCGATGGTGATACGACCGACCAAATGCAAGTTTTCATCAACAACAGGTGCAGATACCCAATTACGGCGTTCGAACAGACTCGCAACATCTGAGTCGCTAGTATCGACGGTGATGGCCTCGTCCGCGTCTTCCATTACATCAATGATTTTTACGTCTGGCTGAGTGGTAATAAGCGTCGTGATCGGCAGTTCACCGATGAGCTTACTCTCTTCATCGATCACATACAGGGCATCCGTAGCTTCTGGAAGCTCGCCTTTCATACGTAGATAACGCAAAACTACGTCCACATCTACGTCACCACGAATTGTGATGACGTCGGTGTTCATCAGTCCACCCGCGGTGTCTTCTGGGTAGGATAGGGCGGTTTCGACCCGTAGGCGGTCAGATGAGTCCATTTGCGACAGGACTTCGCGTGACAGGTTGTCAGGCAAGCTACGCAGTACGTAAGCCACGTCATCGGTATCCATGCCTTCTGTCGCTTCTGCAAGCGCTTCTGGTGCCATTTTGGATACGAGGCTGTCTTTGACGTCTTCGTTCAGCTCGTCAAGGATTTCACCATAATCTTCAGGGTCGGTGAGTTGCCAAAGAACTTCACGGCTCTTACGTGGGGAGGCTTCTAAAAGGTGAGCGATATCCTCAGGTTCCATGTCCTGTAATTGACGACGAACATGGACGAAGCGGCCATTTTCTAGCGCTTCTGTGACTTCTTGGAGGGCTTGGTGAGCTTGGTCGAATTCAATTTGCTCTGCCATTCATTCCTCCCAATTCCTGATATTTACAATGCGTTGAATAATAACTTAATTCTAGGCGCCTTTTAATAACAACTTATGATACTAAGCAAATTTATTTATTAGGTCAGGGAAGAGAAAGATAATGGGAGGTAAGAAAAAAGCGAGTAAACTACTCGCCTTCATCAAATTTATCTTCGATCAAATGGCAAACGGCATCCAGTGCTTCTTCCGCTTGCCCACCCGTTGCGTGGATCGTGACGTATTGTCCTTGAGCGGACTCTAGCATTAACAGGCCCATTACGCTGTCTGCTGTGGCGGTTTTGTCTTCTTCATTGTCGATGGTGATGACCGCTTCAAAGCTCTGTGCCAGTTCGACCAGTTTGACTGCTGCACGAGCATGTAAGCCAAGGCGGTTTTGAATCAATACTTTACGACTTAACTCCACGGCTACTCCTTAGCGTTTTTCTCTAGTGAGGTATGGCGAATTTGTACTTGGTGTCCTTTGTTGGCGAAGTATTCACCGATTTGCTGAGTTAAGTACACCGAGCGGTGCTTACCACCAGTACAACCGATTGCAACGGTCAGGTAGCTGCGGTTGTTTTTCTCAAGCAGAGGTAACCAATTCTCTATAAAGCTTTCAATTTGATATTTCAAACTTAACACCGATTGGTGTTGCTCTAAAAATGCGGCGATAGGAGCATCCAGACCTGTAAGCGGGCGTAGTGCTGGTTCCCAATGTGGGTTAGGTAAGAAGCGAACGTCAAATACGTAATCGGCATCGGAAGGCAGGCCGTATTTAAAACCAAAAGACTCAAATACCATAACGAGCCCTTTGCGATCTCTGCCTTCAACGCGCATACGCACGGTTTCACTCAATTCATGCAAAGACTGCCCACTACTATTTAGGACCAGATCTGCATGCGCTTTGAGTGGCGTCAAAATTTGTTTCTCACGCTCGATGGCTTGATCGAGCGAGAGGGAGGTGCCACCTAAAGATAACGGGTGAATTCGGCGTGTTTCGCTGTAGCGTTTGAGTAGCGTTTCTTTATTGGCGTCCAAGAAAAGCATGGTCACATCAAGCTCAGTTTTTAACTGTTCTAGTGTACTCGTCAGTTCTTTTAGCTTTTTAGGAATATTACGAATATCAATGCTGACTGCAACATTCTGTTTGCTGTCAGCAACAGAATGAACAAATGCGTCCAGCAAGTTAACTGGCAGGTTATCAACACAGTAGTAACCTAAGTCTTCCAGTACACGAAGCGCAATACTTTTACCGGCACCTGAGTGCCCGCTAACAACGATTAGTCGCATGGAGTTAGTCCTGCTTATTGGTGAATCATGATGTCGTAAAGTTCTTCATCACTCTGAGCATTACGCAGTAGTTTTAATACTTGCTTATCGCTCAGACGTTCTGCCATAGAGGATAGAGTCTTGAGGTGCTCTTTGCACTGTTCTTCTGGTACAAGGAGCGCAAAAAGAAGATCGACAGGTCGATTGTCAATCGCATCAAATTCGATTGCTTCATCACATTGCAGTAAGACAGCAATGGCCTTGTCGCTTGATTGCATTCTCGCGTGAGGGATCGCAATACCGTTTCCGATACCGGTACTGCCCATTTTTTCTCTATTGAGCATGCATTCGAACAGCTCGGTAGAATCTTGGCCCGTTTGATCAGCCACGATACGGCTGATCATTTCAAGGGCGCGTTTTTTACTCGTGCAGTGGACCGCACTTTTGGTGCAGTCCAATGACAGTATTTCGCTCAGTTGCATGATTAATGACTGTTTAGTTTTTCTTTGTGCTTATTAAGTTGGCGAACCAATTTATCTACCAGCGAATCGATCGCGGCATACATATTTTCGTCATCGGCTGATGCGTGGATTTCGCCTTGATTTATGTGAAGCGTAGCTTCCGCGATTTGAGTAATTTTTTCAACTTTTAGTACAACATGCACTTGATTGATATGGTCGAAGAACCTTTCGAGCTTCTGAAACTTAGAATTTACATAGTCTTGCATTGAATCGGTAAGATCAACGTGATGGCCTTGAATATTGATTTGCATAGACTTTCCTTTTCAGTTAGTGCCTTATAATAGGCGTTTACGCTGACTTGAAGGGGCAATTCCCAAGGATTCGCGATATTTGGCTATCGTACGTCTTGCGACCTGAATCCCTTGGTCAGCCAGAAGAGCAGCAATCTTGCTATCACTCAGTGGTTTGGCAGTATTCTCTGCTGCGACCAGTTTTTTAATGAGTGCACGAATTGCTGTTGACGAACATTCTCCGCCGTTGTCAGTACTAACATGGCTAGAGAAGAAGTACTTCAATTCAAAAATACCACGTGGTGTATGCATAAACTTTTGCGTTGTTACACGAGAAATCGTGGATTCATGCATGTCCACAGCCAAAGCGACATCATTGAGTACCATTGGCTTCATGGCTTCCTCACCATACTCGAAGAAATCTTGTTGATGTTCAACAATACATCTTGCAACTTTGAGTAGCGTCTCGTTTCTACTCTCTAAGCTCTTAATTAACCATTTTGCCTCTTGCAAATTGCTGCGGATGTACTGGCTATCCGCGCTATTACCTTTGCCTAATTGAGCATATTGTTGATTTACTTTTAATTTTGGCACGCTATCCGGGTTTATAGAAACGGTCCATTTGCCATTGTCTTTAAAAACGGATACGTCTGGAATTACGTACTCGGTATCATCAGGAGTGATGCGACTACCTGGACGAGGATCTAACTGTTGGATAAGCTTTAAGACTTCACGAAGATCGGCTTCTTTCAGCTTAGTCTCTTTGATGACGAGCTTGTAGTCTCGGTTGCCTAGGTGATCAATATGATCCGCAAGTATCATTTTGGCTTCAGCAAGCCACGGCGTGTCTTCTGGGAAGGTCGTCAGTTGCAGTAACAAACATTCTTGTAAGTTACGTGATGCAACTCCAAGAGGATCGAATTGTTGAATGCGTTTACGAACGGCTTCTACTTCGTCTAACTCTATCTCTTCATTATCGAAGCTCTCATGAATCTCTTCAGGCGACAAAGTTAAATAGCCGTAGTCGTCAACAGCGTCAATAATCGCTAATGCAATCGTGCGGTCGGTTTCACTGAATGGTGTTAGGTCAAGCTGCCACATGAGGTAATCATGTAACGATTCAGTGGTTTCGCCTTGGTAGACGGGCATATCATCATCAAGAGCTAAGCCAGTGCTACCAGTATTAGCGCTGTAGACGTCATCCCAAGTCGTGTCGATTTCAAGTTCAGAGCTAATTTCTGATTTCTCTATCACATCGGAGCTATCTGGAACGTCAATTTCTGTTGGTTCGCTAGCACTGTTGCTATCAGCAGCCTCGACCGCTGACTTATCTTCACCGTTTGCTAGAGGCTCGTCTTGGCCTTCTTCAACTTCCAATAATGGGTTTGAGTCCAACGCTTCTTGGATTTCTTGTTGAAGATCGAGTGTCGACAATTGCAATAAGCGAATCGCTTGCTGCAACTGTGGCGTCATGGCTAACTGCTGACCTAGCTTGAGTTGTAATGAAGGTTTCATTCAGTGTTACTTACCTTGTAATGCTCAGAATCTTACCGTTCCTAATATAATCATAGACGGAATTGTTCGCCGAGATAAACTTGTTTCACCTGTTCATTATTGAGAACTTCTGCCGGAGTTCCCGATGCAATTAGGTGCCCTTGGCTCACGATATAGGCTTTTTCACATACGTCCAGTGTTTCACGTACATTATGGTCAGTGATTAACACTCCGAGACCACGATCGCGCAGATGCTCAATGATTTTCTTGATGTCATTAACCGAAATTGGGTCAACACCAGCGAAAGGTTCATCCAATAAAATGAACTGAGGGTTGGCCGCTAAAGCTCGAGCGATTTCCACCCTGCGTCGCTCACCCCCTGATAGTGCCATACCAGCACTGGTTCTGATGTGCTGGATGTGGAATTCTTCCAACAAATCTTCCAGTTTATCTTGGCGCTCTTCCCTCGTCATTTCTTGACGAGTTTCAAGTACGGCCATGATGTTATCTTCTACTGAAAGCTTACGGAAAATCGACGCTTCTTGCGGAAGATAGCCAATGCCAAGTCGTGAACGGCTATGCATCGGCAAAATACTGATGTCATTGTCGTCAATGGTAATGGTGCCTTCATCGCGAGGTACTAAGCCGACAATCATGTAAAACGAGGTGGTTTTACCCGCACCGTTTGGACCGAGCAGCCCAACAATCTGACCAGATTCAACTTCTAAGCTAACATCAGTGACGACTTTGCGTTTTTTGTAGCTTTTCGCCAAGTTTTTCGCACTCAGTACTGCCATATTAGTTCTCTATCTGATTGGGTTGCAAAATGGTCGTAACGCGCTCTTCCTTAGAGCTATCTGCGACTAGCTTTTGTTTACCAATTTGGTAACGAATCGAAGAACCTTTGATGGTGTTGTTGTCTTGCGCCAGCTGCGCTTGACCTTTCATGGTCAGTTCGTCTGTAGAAATACGGTAATCCAACTCCGTAGCTTGACCACTAAGTGTTTTACCATCGTCCATCAGCTGAGAAAACTTCGCAGGTTTACCAAATGCTTGAATCTGTTTAATTGCTTCGGTTTTAGGATCGCGAGTTACCACGATTCTATCAGCATCGATATTGATGCTCCCTTGCTTAAGAGATACATCGCCTTCAAAAACAACCTGGTTACTCTTCATATCCACCTGTTGGGTGTCAGAGTTTATGTAAACCGGCTGTTGAGTATCCGACTTGAGTGCCAGCGCTTGAGGCGCCGCCAATACCAGTGCCAGTAGGCTAAGGTGTAACGGTTTCATATCGACCTTGAACTTCATCTGTCAGAGTCGCAGTATGCTGTTTTAAGTTGCCTTGCATTGCGCCTCCAGTAGTTTCAAATTGTGGTCCAACCAACATCACTTGTTGGTCAGCTTTAAAATCACGATTGGTTAGATTAATGACCAATTTGTCTGTTGCCATGGTATCAAAACTCGCACCAGGCAGAAGATTTTGCATTAAGACTTTGTCATATAAAGTCAAAACTTGGTCTTCATCTAACACTGCTCTTGTGGCAGTCACCTTCCATTCAATGACGCTACCTTCACGGTAAACCATCAAAGTCGGGTTATTAAAAATAGTATCTCCACTCTTAGCATAATGGTCTAAGTTAGTGGAGCGAATGATGTAACTGCGGACACCATCTTCACCGTAGGTGATGTTTTCTAATCCAGAACCACTGAACATGGGCAGTTCAGAATCTGGTGCTACTTGAATTGCGTCGTTGCCTTTAGGGGTTAGTAGGTAATAACCGCACCACGCTACAACGAAGATCAAGAGCAAATAAATAAGGCGAGTAAAACTCATATAATGAAGGCCTATCGTTTAGCTCAGTACTTCCCTGACCATTGCCTTTATTCGTCTAATAAATGATTTAAATGTTTGTGCTGATATTACATCACGCCAGCTTTTAGTAAATCGTGCATGTTCAGTGCACCCACAATTTTTTCGTCTTTACATAAAATCAGAGCGTTAATGTTTTTATTCTGCATCAAGTTCAAACCTTCAACCGCCAGCATATCAGGGTGTGCTGTGGTTGGGTTTGTCGTCATGACCTCGCCAATTGCCGTCGTATGAATATCGATACGCTTGTCTAAGGTACGACGTAAATCACCATCGGTGAATATACCAAGCATAGCATCGTGCTCATCGACGATGGCTGTCATGCCTAACCCCTTTTCTGAAATTTCAAGCAGGGCATCGCGAATTAATGCGTCAGGAGAAACTTTAGGTAACGCTTCTCCAAAGTGCATAATATCAGACAACTTAAGTAGCAGTTTTCTCCCCAGTGCACCACCTGGGTGAGATAGGGCAAAATCTTCGGCAGAAAAACCACGAGCTTGAAGCAGAGCTACGGCTAATGCATCTCCCATCACTAATGTGGCAGTCGTACTGCTAGTTGGCGCCAGGCCTAACGGACAAGCTTCTTGAGGTACCGTAATTTGCAGGTGTAAGTCAGACAGCTTGGCCATATTTGATTCTGGCTTACCTGTCATGCTGATGATCTTAATATTCAGGCGCTTTAATACTGGAAATAGAGACAGAATTTCGTTTGATTCACCAGAGTTAGAAATTGCCAGCACAATGTCACCAGGGCTAATCATACCCAAGTCACCATGTGCGGCTTCGCCTGGATGAACGAAAAACGCCGAAGTCCCAGTGCTTGCCAGAGTGGCGGCAATCTTGTTACCAATATGGCCTGACTTGCCAATACCCATAACGACAACTTTGCCGTTGTTGGAAAGGATAAGTTCACACGCTTTTTCAAATTGATCATCAAAGTAGGTATCTAGCTCTTGCAGAGCAGCAACTTCGATATCAAGAACTTGTTTAGCAGCAGCGCGAAAATCAAATTGATTGGACATATCAGATCTCTACTTATTGATCGTGGTAATTAAGCGGTCATGTTTGCGAATAAGTACACTTGGTAACCTAAGAAGCACACAAACAAGATGGCACCTTCAATACGGTTAATACTGCGTGATTTACCCAAACACATCGCGACAAGTAACAATGAAACGCCTAACATGACCCAGAAGTCACGTCCCATCGCGTACTCACTGAGCACCGATGGATTAATGATGCCAGGAATCCCCATTACCGCCAGAATGTTAAACACATTCGAACCGATAATGTTACCGACAGCCATGTCGTCTTCACCCTTTAAAACTCCCGCAAGTGATGCGGCCAGTTCAGGCAGGCTAGTGCCAATGGCGATAATAGTTAGACCGATAACAAGGTCGCTCATACCAAAGTGTTTAGCAATAATTACCGCGTTATCAACCAGCATGCTGGCTGCCAAAGGAAGCAGTATCAAGCCAATAACCACCCACATGATTGCTTTAGGGTTACTGACGCCTTCAGGGATCTCTGACTCTTGGTCATCAAGAAAAACATCACCTGATTTTTGCTCTTTGCGGCTGATTTGCAACATAGCAAATAAAAATGCCCCAAAGAGTACAAACAATAAGACACCCTCATAAAAACCGAGATGGCTATTCCAAAGCAGAATACCAGCGAGTACGGTTACGGCTATCATGAGTGGAAGTTCTCGGCGGATGACGGCGGAGCTAATCGACAAAGGCTTGATCAGCGCTGTAATACCTAGGATTAACGCAATGTTCGCTATGTTTGAGCCTAATACGTTACCCACCGCTGTATCTGTTTTGCCATCCCAAGCAGCGGTTGCAGATACCATCATCTCAGGGGCGGATGAGCCCATCGCAAGGATTGTCATGCCGATGACAAGCGGGGAAATGCCGACGTTGCGGGCTATCGCTGCAGAGCCAAAAACAAGTTTATCTGCACTCCAAACAAGCAAAACAAGACCGACTATAAGCAACGCAACGGCTTCGAGCATGAGAATTCCTAAGTATTAAATAAGTAAAATGAATAACCGCTAATTTTGACCTTTTGCGGCCTAAAATGGAAGATAAACGAAGAATAAATTAAAGGTTAGTAACGAAAATGTATGTAAATCTCACTCATTTAAATGAGCAATTCTGGTCTAGGATTTAAACACTTCGTGCTAATTAGGTCATAAACCATGAGAAATTGCAGGGATATACTCGACTTTATTTAATTGAACAGTGCTTTAAATTCAACGCCAATGTGCTTATGATTGCAGCCTAATAAATGTACCGACGTTACTTTATTAAACGTAGAATTCAACTCCGATGAGTATCTGCTTGATGATTCCGTGAGTTGCAACGCTCCTACAGTAGAAGAGATGATATGTCGAACAACGATTTAGTCACCGTGAACAACCTCACTTTTTCACGGGGAGAACGCATGATCTTTGATGATATTGATCTGCATGTTCCTGAAGGCAAAGTGACGGCCATTATGGGACCATCGGGAATTGGTAAAACAACACTGCTGCGTTTGATTGGTGGTCAGTTGTATCCCGAGCAAGGAGAGATCTGGTTTGATGGCGACAATATTCCCTCTCTCTCGCGTAAAAAACTCTACCATGCTCGAAAGAAAATGAGCATGTTGTTCCAGTCAGGGGCTTTATTCACTGATTTGAATGTTTTTGATAATGTCGCCTTTCCATTGAGAGAGCATACCGATTTATCGGAAGATTTGATTCGCACCATGGTGTTACTCAAGCTCGAAGCTGTCGGTCTGCGCGGCGCGGCGCAATTAATGCCGAGTGAGCTTTCAGGTGGTATGGCAAGACGCGCTGCTTTGGCTCGTGCAATCGCACTTGACCCTGACCTGATCATGTACGATGAGCCGTTTGTGGGGCAAGACCCAATTACTATGGGCGTTTTGGTTGAGCTAATTAGCAATCTAAACCAAGCGTTAGGTTTGACCTCTATTGTGGTTTCTCACGACGTACCTGAAGTCATGAGTATTGCTGACTGGGTATACCTGATGGCCGATGGAAAAATCATCGCCTATGGTACGCCAGAAGAGCTGACTCAAAACTCTGATCCTCGTGTCCAGCAGTTCTTACAAGGTGATGCCGACGGTCCTGTACCGTTTCGTTTCCCTTCTCAAAGTATCGAAAAGGACTTATTTGATGGTCGATAACTTCATTCACTTTGTCGCCTCGCTGGGTCGACGCACGCTTTCTATTTGCGGAGCATTTGGTCGTGCGACTTTCATGTTGATTGGGGCGCTATTTTCTAAGCCACAACCGATCAGAAGCTTTCCTCTGCTTGTTAAGCAACTTTATTCTGTTGGTGTTCAGTCGCTGGCGATCATCGTCGTATCTGGTCTGTTCATTGGAATGGTTTTGAGTCTACAAGGCTATGTTGTGTTGGTGGATTACGGCGCAGAAGGCAGTTTGGGGCAAATGGTGGCGCTTTCTTTACTCCGTGAATTAGGACCTGTTGTTACTGCACTTTTGTTTGCTGGTCGTGCCGGTTCTGCGTTAACCGCAGAGATAGGTCTAATGAAAGCAACGGAACAACTGTCTAGCCTTGAAATGATGGCGGTAGACCCATTGAAACGAGTGATTGCACCACGGTTTTGGGCTGGGGTTATCTCAATGCCTTTACTGGCTATGATTTTCATGGCTGTGGGAATTTGGGGCGCTCAGCTTGTTGGTGTTGACTGGAAAGGCGTTGATCACGGCAGTTTTTGGTCAGCGATGCAGTCCTCTGTTGAGCTAGGACAAGACATTGGTAACAGTATGATCAAATGTTTTGCGTTTGCAATTACGGTTACTTGGGTCGCTCTATTTAACGGTTATGATGCTATTCCAACATCGGAAGGGATCAGCCGAGCAACTACGCGCACTGTTGTGCATTCTTCTTTAGCAGTACTAGGATTAGACTTTGTACTGACCGCATTGATGTTTGGGAATTAATCATGCAACAAACACGTAAAACTGAATTATGGGTTGGCAGCTTTGTATTAGCGGGAATTTGCGCGATTCTTGTGATGATTTTTCAAGTTGCTGACGTAAAAAGCATTGGCTCTGGTGATACTTATACCCTCAAAGCCGAGTTCGATAATATTGGCAGTTTAAAAGTTCGTTCGCCCGTAAAAGTGGGGGGCGTTGTGATTGGTCGAGTAAGTAGTATTTCGCTTAACCCAGACAACTTATTGCCAGTTGTAACACTATCTATCAATAGCAAATACAATCAGTTCCCAGAAACGTCGAGCGTACAAATTTTGACATCTGGCCTGATTGGTGAGCAATACATTGGTTTAGTACCTGGCTTCGTTTTTGATGATGAAGTCATGCTGGTGGATGGTGATACCATCGAAGACACCAAATCGGCGCTTGTGCTTGAAGACTTAATTGGTCAAGTACTATACAGCGTAGGTGGTTCAGACGACTCAAGTAAGGAATAACTATGTTAGCGAGATTACTACTTTCAGTTTGTGCTGTGTTTAGCGTCTTTGGAGCAACAGCAGCAGAGGTGGATAAAACTGAACCTTATAAGATGATGAAGCAGGTAGCTGAAGTCACGTTCGAAAGATTGAAAGCCGAACAGCCGAAAATCAAACAAGATCCAAATTTACTTAAAGTGATCGTTGAAGAAGAGCTAATGCCTTACGTCAACTACCGCTATGCAGGGTTAAAACTTCTTGGTCCAAACTTAAAAGGTGCTAAGCGTGAAGATGTACTTGAGTTTATCGATGCATTTCGTGCGTACCTGATTGCGTCTTATGCACAAGTGTTGACGCAATACTCTGACCAAAAAATTGAGTTTGGTCCTGAGCCTAGCATTGATGACTCTAAGCGTATTACAAGCATTAAAGTTGATATCATCGATACTCCGCGTCCAAACATCAAACTTGAGTTTAAACTGCGTAAAGACAACCAGTCTGGTGAGTGGGAAGCATTCGATATGATTGCAGAGGGCATTAGTTTGCTTTCTAGTAAACAATCCGAATGGAACAGTAAAATTCGTCAAGAAGGTATTCTATCTGTTGCTAAAGACCTAGAAAAATTGGCCGCAGAACCGATCCGCTTCGAGGCTAAGAAATAATGGCCCAGACTCCCGCTCAGTGGCAATTGGATCAAAACATTCTTAAGCTAACAGGGGCACTTGATAGAGATACAGTGCCTTCATTGTGGGCGTATGCACAGCAATGGCAACCTGCTCAATCGGAGCTGGAATGCTCGCTAAAAGAGATAGAGCGCGTCGACTCTGCAGGAATGGTGATGTTAATCCACTTATTAGAGCATGCAAAAAAGCAAAACTGTCATATAATGCTCAGTTTCGTGCCGGCGCAACTGCGCACTTTGTTTCAACTGAGCAATGTTGAATCTTTAGTGGCCAAACACATACAGAATTATCAGGGGTAAATTGTGGATAGCGCAAAAGTACAACAGTTATTAGAAGAAGCACTAAACCTTCAAGAAGTGCATGTGAAAGGTGAAGGTAGCCACTATGAAGTGGTTGCTGTTGATGCTTGTTTCGATGGAATGAGCCGCGTTAAGAAGCAGCAGCTAATTTATGCTCCTCTGATGGAATACATCCAGCGTAACGACATTCACGCATTATCAATCAAAGCGTTCACACCAGAAGAGTGGGCTCGTGATAAGAAATTGATGTCGCTTTAAGGTTTATTGATGGAAAAGTTTCGAGTTATTGGGTCAGATAAACCACTAGTTGGTGAAGTGACCATTTCAGGTGCAAAAAACGCAGCACTGCCGATTTTATTTGCGTCTATCTTGGCGGAAGAGCCAGTAGAAGTGGCAAACGTACCACACCTTCGTGATATCGATACAACCATGGAATTGCTTAAGCGTTTAGGCGCGAAAGTAAGCCGCAATGGCTCTGTTCATGTTGATCCAAGCAGTATTACAGAATACTGTGCGCCTTATGACTTGGTGAAAACCATGCGTGCTTCTATTTGGGCTTTGGGTCCTTTGGTGGCGCGCTTTGGTCAAGGTCAGGTTTCTTTACCAGGCGGTTGTGCTATTGGCGCTCGTCCTGTGGATCTACATATTTCTGGTTTAGAGCAGCTTGGCGCAACCATTACATTAGAAGATGGTTATGTGAAAGCAGAAGTGGATGGTCGTCTAAAAGGCGCGCACATCGTGATGGATAAAGTCAGCGTAGGCGCGACGATTACCATCATGTGTGCCGCAGCGCTGGCGGAAGGCACAACAACACTAGATAACGCTGCGCGTGAGCCTGAAATCGTCGATACCGCTGATTTCCTAAATAAGCTTGGCGCAAAAATCTCTGGCGCTGGCACAGATACCATTACGATTGAAGGTGTTGAGCGCCTAGGCGGTTGTAAACACAACGTGGTTGCTGACCGTATTGAGACGGGAACATTCCTTGTCGCAGCAGCAGTATCTGGCGGTAAAGTGGTATGTCGCAACACTAATGCTCATTTGCTTGAAGCGGTTCTCGCCAAGCTGGAAGAAGCTGGCGCGCTTGTCGAAACGGGTGAAGATTGGATCTCCGTTGATATGACCGACCGCGAGCTAAAAGCGGTAAGTGTACGTACTGCGCCACATCCTGGTTTTCCGACGGATATGCAAGCTCAATTTACGCTTCTGAATATGATGGCGAAAGGTGGCGGCGTGATCACAGAGACTATCTTTGAAAACCGCTTTATGCACGTACCAGAACTCATGCGTATGGGCGCTAAAGCTGAGATCGAAGGCAATACGGTTATCTGTGGTGATGTTGAGTCACTCAGCGGTGCGCAAGTGATGGCAACCGATCTACGAGCTTCGGCTAGTTTGGTTATTGCAGGTTGCATTGCTAAAGGCGAAACCGTCGTTGATCGTATTTACCATATCGACCGTGGTTACGACAAAATCGAAAATAAACTGGCTGCACTTGGCGCAAATATTGAGCGAGTGAGCTAGGCAAGTTAAACTGCACCGCAGGTAACTTGGATATCAAGAGAGCCGAAACCTGAGTTTCGGCTTTTTTATATCACTCTCATGACCATATTTTCCCTTTATGGAAAGAGAGATATTAATAGCTGTATCTGGCAAAAGCCGGTTCCTGGAGAACAAGAATGATTGCACTGTTACGTGTATTTGCTGTCGCTATCTTTGCGATTGTTATGTTTATTGGTGGTTGTGGTTACTGCCTATTAAGCCCTAGAAACCCTAAGCACGTTTTCACTTTTGGCCGTTTGTTTGCCAAGATGTCTCGTGTGTTTGGGATTAAGTTAGAGTTGCGTATCCCTGAAGATGCGTATTCACGCGGCCAACATGTTTACATTGCTAACCACCAGAACAACTGGGACATGTTTACTGTTTCTGCGGCTGTGACTCCGAAAGTTGTGACAGTAGGTAAAAAGAGCTTGGCTTGGATGCCACTGTTTGGTCAGCTTTACTGGCTTACGGGTAACATTCTGATTGACCGAGCGAATCGTTCTAAAGCAAAAGGTACTATCGATCAGGTCGTGAGCAGCATGAAAGAAAGTGATGTTTCGGTGTGGATGTTCCCAGAAGGCACGCGTTCTCGTGGGCGTGGTTTGCTGCCATTCAAAACAGGTGCTTTTCATGCGGCAATTGGTGCAGGTGTGCCAATCATTCCTATCGTATGTAGCTCGACGAATAAAATTAAGCTGAACCGTTGGAACAATGGTCATGTGATTGTTGAAATGCTACCTCCAATCAGCACTGAAGGCTATGGTAAAGAGGGCATTCGCGAGTTAGCGAATATCTGTCGTGAACAGATGAAAGAGAAGCTTGAATCGTTAGATGAAGAAGTCAAACAGCGCAACGCTGCTTAAGTTTTACTGCGATATCATCACGAGAAAACAATAAAAAACGGGTAGCCTGAGCTACCCGTTTTTTTATGTTTGTCAGCAAGTGCAATTATTTGCGAACAGCGATTGCTTCAATCTCGATGCCAACATCTTTTGGTAGGCGAGCCACTTCTACACAAGAGCGTGCAGGGTAGTTTGCTACGCCGTGCTCATCAAAGAACTTGCCGTAAACTTCGTTCACTGTGCCAAAGTCATTTAGGTCTTTAACAAAAACCGTTAGCTTTACAATATCAGATACTTTAAGACCTGAAGATTCAACTACAGCCTTTACGTTTTCTAGAGACTGACGAGCTTGTTCTGCGATATCAGCAGACACTTCACCTGTCGCTGGGTTTACTGGGATTTGGCCTGAAGTAAGAACCATGTTACCTAGATCTACGCCTTGAACGTAAGGACCGATTGCTGCTGGTGCAGACTCAGTGTGAAGTACTTTCGTCATTTGATTTTTTCCATCAGTTGTAGGGAATAAAGATTCTCAGTTTGCCTCTAAACCCTCGGTAGGTAAAGAGCAAAATACCCCGACATTGCAGGGTATTTTAAACGTATCAAAGCCTAGTCGTGCGGCGTGTTTATCGCTCGGTTACGATCTCGCGTGAGAACACTTTCTCGCAGTATTTACACTTTAGGCGGATTTCTTGTTTCTTCTCGAACACGCTAAAGCTGCTTTCTACTGGTTCATTATGAGAAATACAGTTTGAATTCGGGCATTCAAATACATCATTGATGCGCTCAGGAAGCTCTAACGCTAGCTTTTTCACCACTTCATAATTCTCGATTTGATTCACGGTCGCGTGAGGAGCATACAACGCTAGCTTGCTCGCTTGCTCTTCATTGATAAACACATTTTCGATTTTGAGTAGATCTTTATGACCGAGTGCTGATGATGGCAAGTTCAGTCCAATCGTTACGCGTTGTGATGAATTGTGCATATCGAACAGTCTTAATACTTTGATACCGATTTGCGCAGGGATGTGGTCGATGACCGTACCATTTTTGATTGCTTCTACCTGCAATTGAGTTTCTTTAGCCATGATTTTTCCCCTCGATTACAGTGTTTCGTTTAGAACAAGCGCCAGCAGTGCTTGGCGAGCATACACGCCATTTTGAGCTTGCTGGAAGAAGTAAGCATGAGGCGTTTTATCAACATCAGTTGTGATTTCATCCACACGTGGTAGTGGGTGCAGTACTTTCAAGTTCTCACGCGCGCCTTCTAGTAGTGCCGCCGTTAGGATGTAAGCCGACTTAATATGTGCGTATTCCGATTCGTCAAAGCGTTCTTTCTGTACGCGTGTCATGTACAGAATATCCAGTTCAGGAATCACACTTTCCATGTCTGTGTGTAGGCTATATTGAATGCCAGCTTCGTCTAGTTCTTCGCAGATGTAATCTGGCATTGCCAGCGCATCTGGTGCAACAAAGAAGAAGCGGATGTTGTTAAACTTTGCTAAGGCTTGAGTCAGTGAGTGCACTGTGCGGCCATATTTTAGGTCACCTACGAATGCGACGTTCAGGTTGTCTAGACGCCCTTGTGTTTCCGCGATGGTGTATAAGTCGAGTAGCGTTTGAGTTGGGTGTTGGTTTGCACCGTCGCCCGCGTTGATCACTGGCACGCCATTTGAAAATTCAGATGCCAAGCGAGCGGCGCCTTCTTGTGGATGACGCATCACAAAGGCATCGACGTAAGAAGAGATGACTTGTACTGAATCTGCGAGTGTTTCGCCTTTCTTCGCCAGAGAGGTATTACCATCATTATCAAAGCCAATCACGTCACCACCAATGCGCTGAATCGCTGTTTCAAACGATAAACGTGTACGTGTTGATGGTTCAAAGAAACAACTTGCAACGACTTTGTTTTTAATCAGTTCTGGTCGAGGTGCTTTTTTAAGGCTACCTGCTGTTTCTACGATAAGTTCCAGTTCTTCGCGTGAAAGCTCTGGAATAGAGATGATGTGCTTCTGGTAAAGCGAGTTCGCCATGATCTTCTTCCCTATAACATTGATGACTACATCCAAATAACCGAAAGGAATTTTGGACATAAAAAAACCTCCCCAATGGGGAGGTTTTAAAATTCAATAGAATTAACGAAAATAACACCACGTAAGCGTAGTCGCTTAGCGAGAGCAAATCGCGTTTTTACGTCAGCAATCAGCGTGGTCATTTCTTAATCCTCAGACAAATTGCCGAGCATTATACGCTTAACTTTCGTGAGCGCAAGCGATTACATCATGGTTTTTATCGGCTGTTTTTGCGCACTGGTTTAGCTTCCTAGCGTCGCAACCATCACGGCTTTGATGGTATGCATACGGTTTTCAGCTTCGTCGAATACGATGGAGTATTCCGATTCAAATACCTCTTCTGTTACTTCAAGGCCTTTCATACCGTATTTTTCAGCGACTTCTTTGCCGACGGTGGTTTCATCATTGTGGAAAGCTGGAAGGCAGTGCATGAATTTCACATGTGGATTACCCGTTTGCTCAATCACGTCCATATTGATTTGATAAGGTGTCATTAACGCTACACGTTCATCCCATGCCTCGGCAGACTCACCCATAGACACCCAAACGTCGGTGTATAGGAAGTCACAACCTTTCACACCTTCCTCAACGCTTTCTGTTAACGTGATTTTTGCACCGGTTTGTTGCGCGATAGTTTGACAAGTTGCCACGAGCTCTTCTTCAGGCCAGAACGCTTTTGGCGCGACAAGGCGAATATCCATGCCCATTTTCGCTGCGCCCACCATAAGTGAGTTACCCATGTTGTTGCGCGCATCACCTAGGTAAGCGAAGGTTATTTCATGCAGCTGTTTACCACGGCCGTGCTCTTGCATGGTCAGGAAGTCAGCAAGGATCTGGGTTGGGTGGAACTCATCCGTTAAACCATTCCACACTGGAACACCAGCATAAGTACCAAGCTCTTCAACAATGGATTGGCCAAAGCCTCGGTATTCAATCCCGTCGTACATACGACCAAGAACACGAGCGGTGTCTTTCATCGATTCCTTATGACCGATCTGCGAGCCAGAAGGGCCGATGTAAGAGACTTGAGCACCTTGGTCAAAGGCAGCGACTTCAAACGCACATCGGGTACGAGTCGAAGATTTCTCAAAGATTAGTGCGATGTTTTTACCTTGAAGTTTCTTCTGCTCTGTTCCTGCATATTTAGCTTTTTTCAGCTCTGCAGACAGTTCGAGCAAAAACTGGATTTCTTTGGTTGAGAAGTCCAATAGCTTCAAAAAGTTGCGGTTACGTAAATTGAAAGCCATAGCTCGTCCCTTAGTACATGTGATTAGATTAATAGAATTCATTAAAACATATAAATGCTTTTATTGTGAATAATTATTTTCAAATAAAGCTAAAAAAGGTTGATGTATTCACATCAACCTTAGTTTTGATTCACCTAATGTAAAGGGACGAGTAAGTTATATATCGTCTCGCTCTATTGGACAGCTCATACAGCGAGCGCCACCGCGACCACGACCAAGCTCGTTACCAGGTACTGTCAGTACTTTGATGCCAGCTTTATCGTATTTTTCGTTGGTGTATACGTTGCGTTCGTAACCAATTACTACGCCCGGTTTTACAGTTAGAACGTTATTGGCATCATTCCATTGTTCGCGTTCCGCTTCATAGCTGTCGCCACCAGTGGTGATGATTTTCAGCTGATCTAAGCCAAGAGCGGACTCAATCGCGTGCAGATAGTTATGTGAGGCTTCAACATGCATTTCACCGTTGCCTTTTGGTGTTAAGCGCCATGTGTCGAGATCTTTGCGCATGATCTCTGGGTAGACAGAGAAAGTATCTACATCCATATGGGTCATCACGGTGTCTAAATGCATACATGAGCGGTGTTTAGGCAGATCAATTGCAATCACTTCGGTCGCTTGGCCTGCTTTAAATAGGCTCGCTGCAAGGTTCTCTACGCCTTGCGCGGTCGTACGCTCAGACATACCGATCAGAACTGCACCTTTACCAATAACCAACACATCACCGCCTTCGACATTAGCATTATCATAATGCAGATCATCGTCACCGAAGTATTTGATAAAATCTTGGCCAGCAAAAATTGGGTGCCAACGATAAATCGCACGTAGGTGGTTTGTTTCACGTTGGCGTGCAGGCATCATCATCGGGTTAAGAGAAACGCCGCCATAAACCCAACATGAGGTATCACGAGTAAAGAGGTGATTAGGCAGTGGCTCAATAACAAAGTCGAGAGGACGCTTCATTTTTGGCAGCATAGAAGATGAGGAGATCGGTAGCTCTGAGTATGCTAAGCCACCTAAAAAGATGCAGGCAAGATGTTCATCATCCATTTCTGAAAAGTATTGGCGTAGGTCTCGCGCAAATGTTGGCCCGTAGCGAAAGTCAGAAATCTGAGTGTTCAGCAGCCATTGTTTTGCTTCTGGAACAGCGAGGGTTTCGACCAGTAAATCGTGGAGGAGAAGCACTTCAACGTCTTGCTCGCGCAGCGTACGTGCGAATGCATCGTGCTCTTCACCTGCCGCTTCTACAGCAAGAACGTCATCAAATAGCAACTCATGACAGTTTGACGGAGTTAAGTGGGTTAGGGCGCGTTCAGGGCGATTTAATAGAACTCGTCGAAGTTGACCAACTTCTGATCCAACGTACAGCTTGCTCATTTTGTATCCTTACAAATTTTCCAGCCATTAGTTATGACAAGCTTCCTAGAAAGATGCAAGTTATCAAGCTTTGTTTATATTCTGGTGTTTCTGGTTTTGTGAGTTTTTTATTTTTATTTTGATTCTTATGAAATTTATTATTAGATATAAATGCTATTTTACTAAAATTAGAGTGCGTGCGTTTTTATTCTAATTTTCCCGTTGAGAAAGAATACACGCACAGTGCATAAAACGTGCATTTTTATTCTAAATTATGCATTATTAAAGTGAATTTATTCGTTATGCTTCTTCGTTTTACACGTGAGTGTATTCAAGAAAGCATCATAAACACGCATAGAAAGAGAAAATAACCACATTAAGTGTCAATTAGGATGTTCTGAATATTAAAAAATGCCATTCTTTGTTAATTTTTTGTTTCTTTGTGTGGTCGGTTTAATATTTAGATTCAAATAACCGATAAGAATCGCAGTGGTATGATGTTTGTTTGTGGCTTTTCATCGCAATCCATGCCATATTTCACCGGATCAGCATACTCAGTATCGGGTATTGTGTTTCCATCAAGTAACTAATCTGGAGCCAAAACATGTCTCACGAAGATGAATATCTATCAGTAGAAGAATTAATTGAGATTCAAAAGGAAGAGACTCGCGATATCATTGCAGCATTGCTAGAAGATGGCAGCGATCCAGATTCGCTATACGAAATTGAGCACCACCTGTTTGCAGAAGATTTTGACACGCTAGAAAAAGCGGTAGTTGAAGCATTCAAGATGGGCTTTGAAGTTCTTGAAGCAGAAGAAACTGAAGATGAAGATGGTAACAAGTTGCTTTGCTGTGATGCGACTATGGAGTCCGCACTAGACGCAGAAGCGATTGATGCGCAAGTTGAAAAATTGATTCACTTGGCAGAAAAATACGACATCATCTATGACGGTTGGGGTACGTACTACGAAGGCGAAGATGCGCTTTACCCTGAAGAAGATGAAGACGACGAGTAATCAAAGCTCACTACTTTTGGAAAAACCAGCGTTTAACGCTGGTTTTTTTATTCCTTGAAAAACTGACGAATGTGGAGGCGATAAATAATTCACATTGAGTTTATAGGGGATTTCTCCCTATAATGCGTGAAAATTGATCTAGCTCAAGGTGTATATGCAACTCTCACTCGCCGGTTTATGGCAAGTCTCTCCACTGACGGACCTTTCTATCCCACAGGATGACATTACTTTCCCTGCTCCTTTGAGTCAGGTATTGCCAGCTGAACTGACAGAAGAAGCAATTCGTCAGCAAGAGTGGCACCTGATGCATGACATTGAAGTGGACGAATCCATGATGGCATTCCCAGCGGTAGAAATGGTGTTGGGTGGTGTGGATTACCATGCAGAAGTGCGTTTGAACGGAGTAGCATTGTTCGACTGTGACGGTTCTCAAAATGTCTACAAGAAAGACATTCGTCCGTTCATGCAAATGGGGCGTAACCGCTTTGAAATCTTGTTCTTAGAGGAAGAAGAGGATCTTCTGTTTGATGAAGATAAACCTGAGCTGTGCTCTCTGTCCGATCATGAATATAAAAAAAGTGATGAGCGCTTAGGGGTATGGCAAGAACCGTATCTGCAGTTCATTCGCAATGTACGTTTAGACCGCGTGGCAACCGAGCAGATTTGGCACCACGGTGGTGGTTGCGAGTTTAAAGTAGACTTGTACTATCAAACTTTTGCGCCGGGTCTGGTCTCTGCATCGGTTAAGTTTAATGGTATGACTTACCATATTCCTATTGATGTCCGAGCGGAGCATGCGAGCGCTTTATTCCAGATCGAAGCGCCAAAGTATGCCGATCTTACTGATCCTGATCCAAGTGATCTCTACCAATTGTCTGTTGAGTTGGATGGGCAGCACCAAAACTTCACTGTTGCCTTGAGCCAGGAGCTTTGTGTTACCCATGTTGTGCTTTAACTTCTAATAATATTATCTATTACAGCATCTTAAGCATTACGACTTCACATGCATCATGCCCTGTTTGTCCAAGCGGGGCATCGAGATGCTCAAAGCCTAGCTTTTCATACAAGCTTACCGCTTCTCTCAGACATTCAGTTGTCTCTAAATAGCACTGCTGATACCCAAATTGTTCCGCCAATTGTAAGCTCAATGCGACGATGCGTTTGGCTAAACCGTGTCCTCGTGTTTGAGGTAAGAAGTACATCTTTTGTAGTTCACACACATTTGGCTCGCCAGCTAAAGGGGCAAAGCCACCGCCACCAACGATCTCTCCGCGATGTTCAATGACCCAATAGGCGGCCCCGCATTGATTGTAAACCGAATACATATCATCAAGCGTTGGATCGGCCACACCATAACCTTTGTCTGCGGTTAAGCCGTATTCTGCAGAGACTTTACGAATCACATCTGCGACTTGCGGGTTGTCTGCTTTAGTAAGAGGCCGAAGAACGTATTCCTCAGACTGACACACTTTTGTTAGCCCTTTTAGGTAAGTCTCTAGACCAAGTTTGAGTTGCTCTTGCTCGCTGTCATCGAGTTGGGTAAGCAGTTGTTCAAAGAAGTGGTTTTGCTGTTGGTCCAGTTGTGATAACGCCTGTTGGCCTTGCTCTGTAATCGCTACGAGTTGACTACGTTTGTCTTTTGGGTTTTCGATGCTCTCGACCAAACCTAATTTAATCAAACCAGTAACGGTTCGGCTCGCGTTGGACTTGTCGACATTAAGCTGCTGTGCCAGCTGATTGATGGTCAATGGCTGCAATTGGATTTCACCCAATGCGTGCGCTTGCACTGGAGTGAGAGCGACATCGCCGCATTGTTTATCAAGCATACCAAGCAATCGGACGGCTTGACGGGAGTAGTGTCGAAGTTGACGAGCGTTCATTATCACTTACCTCTAAAAATAAAGTTGCGCACCGCAATTAAATTAATTGCGGTGCGCAACCTTGTCAATGGTAAATGTCATTTTTCTCGTTAGGAGACGTAGTGAGCCTCCATGTTTAAGCGTGGTGATGTAAACAAAACTGCGGTGCTGGAGCTTTTTCTGATGATTTACGCATCCATACTTTCTCGTGGAAGTAGTAAGCCACCGTGTTCAAACTCGGCTCTAGCATCGCCATTACGCCGCCGACAAATGCATCACCTGTTAGTAAGTAAACCACGGTAAAAGCGACGCTGAAGTGCACGGTCGCAAAGCTTGCGGTTTTTAATTTGGTCATCCACTGACGAGCTTTAAGTGCTGGGACTTTTGCCCATGCCTTTTCATGAAAGTAGAAGGCTACGGTGTTCACTGAAGGCTCAATCATGGCAATTAAACTACCAATTAGAATGTCGCCTGTGAGTACGTAAGCGACACTAAATGCGATAGTAAAATGCAGTGCTGCGAAAGTTAGTGTCTTTTTCATGATAATTACTCAATCGTGTTTGTTTCGATGAGTTCATTATCGATAATAATTCTCATTAATGCTAATGGGTAATGAGTATTGTTGTGATAGGGGGAAGCTATTGATGATGGTTTTGGTGAAATGTATACAAAAAAGGTTGGCCATGATGACCAACCTTTGAACCAAAAGTGAGAAGTGTTAATTCTTCTCTTTCACTGAGGCTTAAAGCGCAGCGATCGTTGTCTTCTGCTCTTCTAGCTTAGCTAGTGTCTCTTTGTAGCCTTCAAGCTTCTCACGCTCTTTAGCAACAACTGCTTCAGGTGCTTTCGCTACGAAGCCTTCGTTACCTAGTTTGCCTTCGATACGCTTGATTTCGCCGTGAGTCTTCTTGATTTCGCCATCTAGACGAGCAAGCTCAGCATCTTTGTCGATCAGACCTGCCATTGGGATCATCAACTCAGACTTACCAACCAGTGCTGTCGCACATGCAGGAGTTTGTTCGCCAGTTTCAAGCACGCGTACTGCTTCTAGCTTCGCTAGTGACATCAGTACTTGCTTGCTTGCTTCTAGACGAGAGGCATCTTCTGCATTTGCTGCTTTCAGCATAACGTCAAGCGGCTTACCAGGGTTGATGTCGTATTCAGCACGTAGGTTACGGATGCTGGTAATGAACGCCTTCACCCATTCGATATCATCTAGCGCTTCTTGGTTGAAGTTTGCTTCGTCGAATTGAGGAAGTGTTTGTAGCATGATTGTCTCGCCTTCTACACCTTCAACTAATGGCTTGATGCTTTGCCAGATAGTTTCAGTGATGTAAGGAATCACTGGGTGAGCTAGACGTAGAGTCTTCTCAAGAACCGTGATTAATGTACGACGAGTACCACGCTGTTGTGCTTCAGTACCTTTCCATAGAACTGGCTTAGTAAGCTCTAGGTACCAGTCACAGAATTGGTTCCAGATGAATTCGTAAAGCGTGTTCGCAGCCATATCTAGACGGAAGTTGTCGATATGGTTGTTGAACGCTTTCGCTGCTAGTTCAAACTGAGACTCGATCCACTTGTCTGCTAGTGAGTATTCAATCTCACCACCGTTGAAGCCACAATCTTGCTCTTCTGTGTTCATCATTACGTAACGGCTTGCGTTCCATAGCTTGTTACAGAAGTTACGGTAACCCTCAAGACGCTTCATATCCCAGTTGATATCACGACCTGTCGATGCCATTGCTGCAAGAGTGAAACGCAGTGCGTCTGTACCGTATGCTTCGATACCGTTTTCAAACGTCTTACGAGTGTTCTTCTCGATCTTCTTCGCTAGTTGAGGCTGCATCATGTTGCCACAACGCTTCTCTACGAGAGACTCTAGGTCGATACCATCGATCATGTCGATTGGATCAAGGACGTTACCTTTCGACTTAGACATCTTGTCGCCGTTTTCATCACGGATTAGACCAGTAACGTAAACCGTCTTAAATGGTACTTGTGGTTTGCCGTTTTCGTCTTTCACGAAGTGCATGGTCATCATGATCATGCGCGCAACCCAGAAGAAGATGATGTCGAAACCAGTTACTAGAACGTCTGAAGGGTGGAATACTTTCAGGTCGTCAGTTTGCTCTGGCCAACCTTGAGTACCGAATGTCCATAGTGCAGAAGAGAACCACGTATCCAGTACGTCTTCGTCTTGGTGCAGTTCAATGACTGACTCTAGGTTGTTGTTCTTACGAACTTCTTCTTCAGTGCGACCTACGTAAACATTACCTTGGTTGTCGTACCAAGCTGGGATGCGGTGACCCCACCATAGCTGACGAGAGATACACCAGTCTTGAACGTCACGCATCCAAGAGAAGTACATGTTTTCGTACTGCTTAGGAACAAATTGGATGTCGCCGTTTTCTACTGCTTCAACTGCAGTTTTCGCTAGAGGCGCAGTACGCACGTACCATTGGTCAGTTAGCATTGGTTCGATAACCACGCCACCACGGTCGCCGTAAGGAACTTGTAGATCGTGATCTTTCACTTCTTCAAGTAGACCTAGCTC
Organism: Vibrio sp. SCSIO 43097; assembly: GCF_023650755.1. Taxonomy (NCBI): domain Bacteria; kingdom Pseudomonadati; phylum Pseudomonadota; class Gammaproteobacteria; order Vibrionales; family Vibrionaceae; genus Vibrio; species Vibrio sp. SCSIO 43097. The sequence goes on from NZ_CP071840.1 coordinate 515,043, forward strand.
GTCGAATTCAGCAACGATAGCTTTACGAGCGGCAAAACGCTCCATACCGTGGTATTTAGCTGGTAGTTCAGTGCTGTAAGCTTCGCTTGCTTCGCCGTTAGTGTTGAATACTTCTGCTGAGTCGCGGATGTTCGCGTCGAAAGTCAGAATGTTGATCATTGGTAGCTGGTGGCGCTTACCTACTTCGTAGTCGTTGAAGTCGTGCGCAGGTGTGATTTTCACACAGCCAGTACCTTTTTCCATATCTGCGTGCTCATCGCCCACGATTGGGATGCGACGATCAACGATAGGAAGGATGATTTCTTTACCGATAAGATCTTTGTAACGTGGATCTTCTGGGTTAACTGCAACACCTGTATCGCCTAGCACGGTCTCTGGACGAGTCGTTGCAACAACGATGTAGTCTTTGCCATCCGCTGTTTTTGCGCCATCTGCTAGTGGGTAGCGGAAGTGCCACATGTTGCCTTTAGTGTCTTTGTTCTCTACTTCTAGATCTGAAATCGCGGTGTGTAGCTTTGGATCCCAGTTAACTAGACGCTTACCGCGGTAGATTAGATCGTCTTCGTATAGACGTACGAACACTTCTTGAACGGCGTTAGATAGACCATCGTCCATCGTGAAGCGTTCACGATCCCAGTCTACAGATGCGCCAAGACGACGAAGCTGCTTAGTGATAGTGCCGCCAGATTCGCCTTTCCATTCCCAGATTTTGTCGATGAAAGCTTCACGACCGTAATCGTGTTTTGTTTTGCCTTCTTCTGCAGCGATCTTACGCTCAACAACCATCTGAGTTGCGATACCAGCGTGGTCAGTACCTACTTGCCAAAGGGTGTTTTTACCCTTCATACGTTCACAACGGATAAGCGTATCCATGATCGTATCTTGGAACGCGTGGCCCATGTGTAGGCTACCAGTGACGTTCGGTGGCGGGATCATGATGCTGTATGATTCTTTAGTAGTGTCACCGTGTGGCTTAAAGTAGCCTTTCTCTTCCCAAGTCTGATACAGAGCTTGTTCGATTGAAGTTGGGTTGTATGTCTTTTCCATAGCGCTCTTTTAATGGATACGTTGATGGTTGAATCTTAGTCAATCTTTATAAGTGAGGGATCTTAACAAGATCGCCTTAACTATAAGGATTGACCGTTAAGGATATTGAATTTCGATCGTTTGCAGCTGGTAACCTGCTTGACGGTAAATTTTATATCTTTCTCTTGCGAGTTGTTTAGCTTTTTCTTCGCAGGGCACGAAGTCTACCACTTGAGCAAACTTGTTCGCAAAGGTTGTCTCATTTTCCGCCAAATTAATTACCAGCTGACGGTTCCAATTAGGTTTTACACCTTCATGGCCGATTTCAATATTGGTCGCGTATTTCGGTCCCTCGCCTACGAGGTTATGTGCCATGAACTTGTCTGCATCAACTTGCCAAAAGGCTTCAGCGAGCTGCTCGGCGTGTGGCTTGTCTTGACAGTTTAAATACACTTTAGCGCCTTGGCGAGCAAAGTGCTGAGCCAAAAACACGATGTATTCTTCAAAGCCAGCCACCGTTGCTTGCGGGCTCTCTTCGTTAATGATGTAGAAGGTTGCAGTTTGCATCATTCTCTCACTTGCCTTGGGTCTCTTCCTAAGACCATCTTAAGTCCCACTTTCATTTTAGAAAATTAGGATAATAAAAAAGGGCCTTGCGGCCCTTTTAGATGTTGTTCAGAAATTACTCTTCTGTCTCTTGGCCGCTGCGGTTCAAAAGGAATTGGACAAGCATTGAGACAGGACGGCCCGTTGAGCCTTTCGCTACGCCTGATTTCCACGCGGTACCTGCGATATCGACGTGTGCCCAGTTGTACTTCTTCGCGAACTTAGATAAGAAGCAACCCGCAGTAATTGTGCCACCAGGGCGACCACCAATGTTTGCCATATCCGCAAACGGGCTTTTCAACTGTTCGTGGTACTCGTCTGCCATTGGTAGACGCCATGCACGGTCACTCGCTTGCTCAGAAGCGTTTACTAGCTCATGAGAAAGAGGGTTGTGGTTAGAGATTACGCCGCTGATATGGTGGCCTAGTGCGATAACACAAGCACCAGTTAGCGTTGCAACGTCAACCACGCAGTCTGGTTCGAAACGCTCTACGTAAGTCAGTGCGTCACAAAGAACAAGACGGCCTTCAGCATCCGTGTTCAGAACTTCTACAGTTTGACCAGACATGGTCGTTAGGATGTCACCTGGACGGTAAGCGTTGCTGCCAGGCATGTTTTCACAGCCCGCTAGAACACCAATAACGTTGATTGGTAGGTTTAGCTTCGCTAGCGCTTTCATTGTACCGAATACCGATGCCGCACCACACATGTCGTACTTCATCTCATCCATACCTTCGCCCGGCTTTAGAGAGATACCGCCTGAGTCGAAGGTTAGACCTTTACCTACGAGCACAATCGGTTTTGCATCTGAGTCAGGGTTACCTTTGTACTCGATGATAGACATCATAGATTCGTTTTTAGAACCACGGCCTACTGCTAGGTAAGAGGTCATACCCAGTTTTTCCATCTCTTGCTCACCAATGATTTTGGTGGTTACGGTTTCGTAATCGTCCGCTAGACGACGAGCTTGAGAAGCAAGGTAAGCTGGATTAGCTACGTTTGGCGGCATGTTGCCAAGGTCTTTTGAGGCTTTGACACCTGATGCGATAGCAAGACCATGAGTGATTGCTTTTTCACCCAAGTTCAATTCACGACGCGTTGGTACGTTGAAAACAAGCTTGCGCAGTGGGCGGCGAGTCTCAGGTTTCACGCTCTTGAATTGATTAAATGTGTATAGACCATCTTTAGTCGCTTCTACAGCCTGGCGCACTTTCCAGTATGTATCACGACCCTTAACATGCAGTTCAGTTAGGAAACATACCGCTTCCATTGAGCCTGTCTCGTTAAGTGTGCTGATCGTCTTTTGAATGATTTCCTTGTACTGGCGCTCGCCAAGTTCACGCTCTTTGCCGCAACCGACAAGTAAAACGCGCTCTGACAAAACACCTGGTACTTGATGCAGTAGCAGCATCTGACCAGGTTTACCCTCTAGATCACCACGGCGAAGTAGTGAACTGATGTAACCGTCACTGATTTTATCAAGTTGTTCGGCTACTGGAGAAAGGCGACGTGGTTCAAACACACCAACAACGATACATGCGCTACGTTGTTTCTCTGGACTGCCACTTTTTACACTGAACTCCATGCGTACTCCTACATCCTGAAGACAAATTGCTCTAAATGTTAGATAATGATCGCTTACTTGTTGAATTTTAGCTCCAGGCTTACATGCAGAGCTGATTAAGCGACTAACATCTAGTTTATAATTTTTAAAAAAATAAATGGTTCAACGGGAAACTATAGTGATTCGACCAAAAAAACAAGTTTTGTATAGGTAATTTCAGCGTGATTATTGTTAGATATTTGATCCGCGAAACACTCAAGAGCCAATTTGCGATTTTTTTCGTACTTTTTTTGGTGTTTGTAAGCCAGAAATTCATAAGTGTTCTTGCTGATGCTTCTGATGGGGATATTCCTGCTGGATTGATTTTCTCGATTGTTGGTTTGAACATGCCAGCAATGGGTCTGTTAATGCTGCCTTTAAGTCTGTATATCGGCATATTGATCACATTTGGTCGTCTGTATGCAGAGAGCGAAATTGTCGTAATGAACGCGACAGGTATTGGTAATAAATTCTTGGTTCAAGCGGCCTTATACCTAGCGTTGATTACTTCAGCGGTGGCGGCTTTCAATGCGTTGTGGCTATCGCCGTGGTCTCAAGACCGCGTTGAGCAGCTTTATGAGCAGGTAGCGTCAGAAAACAGCGTTGACCTACTTAAAAAAGGTCAGTTCCAAGGTACACCAGACGGTTCATCGGTTGTGTTCATCGATGACATTAAAGACAATACCTTGAGCAACGTTTTTGTTGCGCAGATGCGCCCTCGAGATTCAGTGTTACCGAGTGTGATGTTCTCATCTTCTGGTGAAGTAAAAGAGCTTTCGGACGGTCGTCAGATCATCACTATGAAAGAAGGTACGCGTTATGAAGGTGTGCCTACTCGCGTTGAATATATGATCACGAAATTCGATGAATACGAAGGTGTTATCGGCCAACGTGAGGTCAAAAAGAAAGGGCGAGACTGGGAAGCATACCCAACGGTTGACTTGATAGGTCACCCAGATCCAGAGGCGCAAGCGGAGCTACAATGGCGAATTTCGTTATTTGTGTGCATTCCACTCTTAACAATGCTCGTTATTCCTTTGTCTGCGGTGAATCCGCGTCAGGGACGGTTTGCCAAAATGGGGCCTGCGATCCTGATCTACCTAGCGTATTTCTTGGCGATCAGTGCAACCAAATCTGCATTAGAAGATGGTGACATCCCGGCTGCTATTGGTATGTGGCCAATCAATGCGATGTTGCTGATTGTTGCTATCATGGCGAATATGATGGATAGCGTTGCTGCTAGACGAATAAAAGACAAATTCCGCAAGAAGAGGCTCGCGTAAGCTGTGTTCAAAATCTTAGACCTTTACATCGGTAGAACCATCATCTCTACCACTGCCTTGGTTTTAGCGACGTTTGTTGGCTTATCGGGCATCATCAAATATGTAGAACAGCTACGTAAAGTAGGGCGAGGTGTGTACGACCTCACTCATGCGTTGTACTTTGTGTTACTCAGTGTGCCGCGTGATATCGAAATGTTCTTTCCAATGGCGGCATTACTCGGTGCCCTTATCGGCTTAGGTATGTTGGCTTCAAGCTCTGAGCTGGTGGTGATGCAAGCTGCTGGTTTCTCTAAGCTGGATATCGGGTTATCGGTACTCAAAACGGCCGTCCCGCTCATGATTGTTGTTATGGCGTTAGGTCAATGGGGCGCTCCTGAGGCCCAGAAGATGGCCCGTGACTTACGTGCGTTTGCGATATCAGGTGGTAGCATTGTGTCTGTGCGCTCAGGTGTGTGGGCTCGTGACGCAAACGACTTTATCTTTATAGGTAAAGTCGAAGACGACAAGCTTTATGCTTTAAATATGTGGCGTTTTGATGATGATAAGAATCTACAAAAAGTTATTTTCGCCGAAGAAGTCGACTACCAACAAGATAACAACTGGCTGATGCGCTACGTACAAATTACGGACATGGAAAATGAAAACGTAATTTCAAAGCAAGACATCGAACAGATGGAGTGGCACACCTCTTTGGCACCGGATAAGCTAGCTGTGGTGACCGTGAAGCCAGAAGAACTGTCACTGAGCGGTTTGTATGATTATGTGACTTACCTAAAAGCATCGGAACAAGATGCATCTCGCTATGAGTTGGCGTTTTGGCGTAAGTTGACTCAGCCGCTTTCAATTGCTGTGATGATGTTAATGGCGCTATCTTTTGTTTTCGGTCCACTCAGAAGCGTGACCATGGGGGCAAGGGTATTGTCGGGCGTGGTTGCCGGGTTTACTTTTTACATATCCAGTGAGTTCTTTGGCCCATTAAGCTTGGTGTATGGCATATCCCCAGTGTTTGGTGCTTTGGCCCCGAGTTTGGTGTTCTTAGCTATTGCGATTGCACTACTACGAAGAAAGCTATAACTGAAGCATCATCGAATAAACCAAGTTTTACCGAACCAAATGTAAAAGGAAGGCATTACGCCTTCCTTTTTTGTGTTCCTAGACAAGTTAGTTTGCCTTGGGTAATACAACAACCTCTGTTTTGGCCCAAATGTCGTGGAAACCACGTCTCTTCGGATCAATCGGTACAGTCAAATTTGCCAAGCCAAAGCCAGATGTCGAAATACGAATCAGAGCTTGAGTTACCGTAATTGGTGCTCCGTCTTTGGCATTGCGAACTCGAAGTTTCCAAGCGCGCATCCCAAGAGTTTGTCCTGCTCGCGTCCAGAAGAACACAAAGAAATATATCCACACACCCGCAAGATAAAGTGTAAATAGAGGGCTCAATACAGGGTGCTTTCCGAGCATATCTGCGGCATCTGCGTACTCGCCATAGCTCAACAATCCTGCTGCATTTAGTGCAAACACAACGGCCATAACAATACCAGCGGCCATCATTTCAATTGCGATAATAATCAATGTGTCGTAAATCAACGCTGCAAGTCGACGAAAGAGACCAGCAGGTGGAAGAGTTGTAGACGTTGTCATTATTCCATCACTTACCTTAAAAATTGTGCGTCAGAATATAGATTCCCTCACCAAGAGAAAAGAGACCTAACGCACAGAGTCTTTAATTGTGTATAAACGAAGAGACTTTTCTGCCCTACGTTATCAGCACATGTCATGATACACGAGGCCGTGCAGCAATATGTTTCAACTGAATTCGACTCTCTTAACCATTGGCTTTTTGGTCTGTGACCAGATTAGATAGCTGAGAGAGTTGGTGTTTCTCATCTTCGGTATAATGTTGGCTTAATGAAAGCTCTAAAGCTTTTTCTGACAGCTTGATTGCTGGTGACAAAAATAACTTAGGGTGCATACTAGAGAGAGCTAGCAAGGCCTTTTGTAGGCGAATCTGTATTTGGAGTTGCGCTGCACCATCGTGTGCTATCGGCAAAAAGACATCATCGAACAAATCCTGCCAGCTTAATGCGGGCACAAATAGTCTAGGGTATCGAGTTTTGGTAGGCGGCTCGCTGAGTAGGTCTCCCCATAATGAAAGTGCTCGTACAGAACGCCCAAGAACGTCAATCGCGGTGCCATTATCATTTACAGCCGGAGATAGTGCTCGTGAGGCGATTTCCGCCATAACGACTAAACCAAAGCGAGGGTCCTGATCATATGAACGCTCCGTTCGAATCGTGAAGGCTGCCGTTACTTCGCTTTCGTCTGGCAACTCTCCACAAACCCAAGCCAATGGTTGACCTACGTACACAAAACTTCCCGGTTGTCGCTCAAGATAGATGGTGCATTGGTTTGCTTCAGCAATACTATCGAGATGATGCATATCAACATGCTGTAAGTAGCCAATTTCTTGGCTCAAAATAGGTTTACTTCCTCTGGGTTTATGTTCTGGGTGGCTCCACGGGTGAGCACCTAGCCAGCGCTCTTTACCCCGTTTTCTTATCGCATCTAACAAGGCTTGCTCTACGTATGAAGTGGTTTCACTGACCCTTCCTAGTACGGAAAGGTGCTGAATCCAACGTAACAGAGTGAGTATGATCATCACGATTACGGCGATAGTCACGATGAATAGATAAATTTGTGCTTGTTGATGATAGGCCCCAATACCTAGCGCGATAATTCCTACCAAACTAAATAGAAAAGAGCCAAGAAAGGTTGCTAAGGCATTTTGTGTTGTGCTGTCTTCCATCAACAGTTTTGTCGCTCGCGGCGTTACCCCTGCACTAGCGGCACTGTACGCTGAGACCATAATATTGAGAGAGAATGTAGTCACTGCAAGCATGGAGGTTGCGAGGATATTTAATATGTTGTTCAACAAATCCTTGCTGACGTTGATGGCAGGGGGCAGAGTAATGAACTGGTTTAAAACAATCGACATTAAGGCGGTAGCAACAGCTAGTAATGCGTAGAGTGACGTCCGGACCCACAGTTTTCGTGTCATCTGTTTCAGTAACCACTGCCATTTTGACCCAGTCATTCTTTGCTCCTATTCAGTTCTCACTAGAAAGTCGATAGAAAATTCAGAAAGTTATTCTTGCTTAAGCATAGGTTAAATGCCCGTCGTTCTGCTTGATATTTCATGCATCACGAAAGTAAGAAAGCTGCTTGCTTCAAAGAATGGTGCTCTTGAGGTGTGAATTACCACGATTCTGTTACCTTAATTGATAGATGAATTAAAAGTATGTGATTGAAAAGAGGTAGCGCATGATTGTAATTACAGGTGCAAGTAGCGGCTTAGGGGCGGAACTAGCAAAGCGTTATGATGCGGAAGGCAAAGAGACGTATGTAATAGGAAGAAATACAGAAAAACTATCCGCACTAGCAAAACAACTCTCTCATAACGTCGGCTATCAAGCTTGCAACCTCTCATTACATCAAGGTGTGAAACAGCTCTTTGATGGGATGAAACAGCCGCCTGAAATGGTCATTCATAGTGCAGGAAGTGGTTATTTTGGCTTACTGGAAGAGCAGGAGCCGAAAGAGATTCAAAAGTTGATTGATAACAACCTGAATTCTGCGATTCATGTGTTAAGAGAGTTAGTAAAGCGTTACAAAGATCATCCAATAAAAGTGGTCATGATCATGTCCACAGCCGCGCAACAACCTAAAGCGCAAGAGTCTACGTATTGTGCAGTGAAATGGGCCGTCAAAGGATTAATTGAGTCGGTTCGTTTGGAGCTAAAAGGAAAACCTATGAAAATTATCGCGGTTTATCCTGGTGGAATGGATACGGAATTCTGGAAAACAAGCGGCAATACGATGGACACGAGTTACTTCATGCAAGCAGAAGATGCCGCAGAGATGCTCCATAATGCGTTGTCGAGCATTGGGAATGGTTATGTTTCTGATATTACAGTGAATAGAATTTAAAAAGAGTTTCGTATACTCACTTTCATCTGGAAGAGTAGTAGAAAATGGAGCGTACGTTTCTTATGAGTACAGCTTTGTCACACTTTGTGGCGAAATTATCAGCAAACGATAGTTATTTAAGGTATTTCTGCTTGCGCAGGTCAAAAGCTTACGTATAATGCCAACCATCAAAGGGCAATAGCCCAAAGATGCCGGTGTGGTGAAATTGGTATACACGACGGATTCAAAATCCGTTGCCTTCGGGCGTGGCGGTTCAAGTCCGCCCACCGGTACCATATCAGAAAGGTCGCTTTTATAGCGGCCTTTCGTCGTTTTAGGTGCTCGTAAATATCAAAAGGAAGTTAGCGTTGCCTTCGCGGTGACGGCAGGAATGCCAGTCCAATCAACTCCGTCCACCGGTACCATATTTTAAGACAGAGCCTCGATGAAAGTCGGGGCTTTGTTGTATCTGGATCTTCAAAACAAAAAAGCGCGAGGGGTATGCCTCGCGCAAACTACTACATGGTGATAGTAGGAACAGCCTATAGAGCTGTGAACAAGGTATTTTGAGTGTTCGGAGTCCAGTCTGCTTGGGACACGTGCGGTACATCAACTAGATAACGCAAACCTTGATAAGTCACCACATCACCTTGTTTATAGGAAACATTCTGAGTCCAGTTAGTGGCTGGGTCTGCATTTGTCCAGAGGCTAGAGGTTGGAGACGGTGCCCAATCTTGTTGTGCAGTATGGTTTGTTACAGCCTGGTATACAGTACCTAGGTGTAAGACGTAATCGCCAGCGTCGTAGTTATGACCAACTTGCCAGTTCGGTGTGTAGTTATCCATTGTGTCGAAGTCATAACCCGCTTGTTTTGCTAACTGTATAAACTTAGCGAGCTTAGGTAAGTTTTGCGTTGCCCCCATGCCACGCTTACCATCTTCAAATAGGAACTCGTGAGTTAAAACGATAACTTTATCGGCGTGTAAAGGTGTACCACATGGGAACTCTTGAGCTTTGGAGTTGATCGGGTTAATCGTTGTTGGTGCACAAGTGTTTAACGCGGAATCCACATATCCAAGAAATGCTTCTGCTTCTGTAAGGCTGTTTGCTGGCATTTCAATGCCCCAATTTTCAGGTGCCCAGTCCACATCCCAACCGTGAGTTTGATAGCCGTTATTCGCTAGGATATTTTGAACCTCGATAGCTGCTTTTACACTGTTGGATGGGTTGGATGTATCGCATACATATCCTGGTTCCCAAGGTTTCAGGTCATCAGACGTGGCACATAACCCATCTGCTGTGAAGTCTTTCGTCACGCGCCAACCGTTGGTGTAGGGCAGTCTAGCAAACTCTGTTGCCTTGTAGTTCGGGTAGCTTGTAATGTTCGGCAAATACTTTGCTAACACAGATAAGTTTTCCGTAAACATTGAGGCATCGTAAACAGGGTCTTGATACGAGTTAAGCTGGTGGTCCCCGGTCGCATTACACTCCGCAGCACTGTTCGGTCCAAACTCATCAACGCAATTATGAACCATATGATCGTAACTATGGTTCGCGACAATATGACCAGTGTCTAATGCGAGCTTTAAGGCTTCTAGCGAACGGTCTTCATTCTCATCACCAATTCCATCTAAATGCCAAGCATTAAAGTAAAACGTCGCTTTGATATCTTCCTGGTTAAGTACTTGAATAACGTCAATAGATGCATTGATTGGTCCATCATCAAACGTTAGATAAATGGTGCCTTTAGAGTCGGTTTGAGCAAATGAGTGCTGTGATAGTGCGGCACTTACAAGCGCTGCAATAGCCAATTTATTAAATTTCATTCTCTATTCCTTTTAAGAAATTAATAACGACGTTGTCAGTAGTAAAATATTGATAATTTGAAACTTAATGTGATGTCTTAAATTATTTTATGACTTTTATCCTAGACCTAAATAATTACAAAAAAATAGGTGGTATTTTCTAAATTGGGATTGTGTTCACGAATAATGCAACCGGTTGCGCTTTTTTGTCTTGGTTATTTTTGCTACAGTTTTTACAGGTTGAAATTTACACAACGGGAGTAAGGCTATGAAAAAGATCCTTTTATGCTGTAGCGCAGGGATGTCAACCAGTATGCTTGTTAAGAAAATGGAGCAAGCTGCTGAAAGTAAAGGAATTGAATGCAAAATTGATGCGATGTCAGTGAATGCATTTGAAGATGCAATTAAAGAGTACGATGTTTGTCTTCTCGGGCCTCAAGTACGTTTTCAGCTAGAAGAGCTAAGAAAAACGGCGCAAGAGCATGGTAAAAACATTGACGCGATTTCTCCTCAGCATTATGGAATGATGAAGGGAGAGGAAGTACTAGAGCAAGCATTAGAATTAATTAACTAAACCATAGTTTTAAATTAAAAAAGATAACTGTACATCAAATATAAATATTTGATGCGGGATTCTTTTGCCTAAAATAAGGATGGATTCTATGAAGCTTTATGACGCAATTATAGGCGCAGTCGAAAAGCATATAGCCCCTATAGCAGCTAAAGTGGGGAATCAGCCCCATGTTCGCGCAATGAGAGACGGTTTTATTGTCGCAATGCCGTTTATTATTGTTGGTAGTTTCATTTTGATTTTTGCATTCCCCCCATTTGCCGAAGATACAACCTTTACTTTTGGTCGAATTTGGCTCGATTTCGCCACTACACATTTTGATACCATAATGATGCCCTACAACATGTCGATGGGGATCATGACCATTTTTGTTTCGCTGGGCGTTGCTTATAGTTTAGCGAAGGCTTACAAGATGGATGGGATCACGAGTGCTGTATTGTCACTAATGTCTTTTTTACTCATTGCGGCCCCAGCTAAAGATGGCGCGTTGTCTATGTCTCACATGGGCGGAACCGGGATCTTCACCGCAGTGATGTGTGCATTTTTCTCGGTGGAGCTCTACCGTTTTATGAAAAAGCACAATATTACGATTCGCATGCCAGAGCAGGTGCCACCGGCGATTGCGCGATCATTTGAAGTATTGCTACCAGTCTTAGCGATATTCATTACCTTATATCCACTTAGCCTTTTCGTACAAACCCAGTACGACATGCTGATTCCAGATGCTGTTATGGCTATCTTTAAACCGCTAATTAGTGCGTCTAACTCATTGCCTGCCATTATTGGCGCTTTATTGCTTTGCCAGCTGCTTTGGTTTGCGGGTATTCATGGTGCTGCAATTGTTGTTGGACTGCTTTCTCCAATCTTTTTGACCAACATTGGTGCCAACATTGAAGCCTTTGTTGCAGGTGAACCGATTCCAAACGTATTTACTCAACCGTTCTGGGATTTTTACATCTTTATTGGCGGCTCTGGTGCAACACTTGCTCTTGTTATGCTGATGTCGTTTAGCCGTTCTGTTCACCTTAAGAGCATTGGTCGAATGAGTGCGGTGCCTGGCTTTTTCCAAATCAACGAACCAGTGATCTTCGGTAGCCCAGTTGTGATGAACCCGACCTTGTTTATCCCGTTCGTCTTCGCTCCAGTCATCAACGCTACGATTGCGTATTTTGCTGTGCATGTCGGCTTTGTGGGTATGGGTGTCGCTACAACACCTTGGACAACACCGGCACTGATAGGTGCTTCGTGGGGTAGCGGTTGGACCTTTGCGCCAGTATTGCTCGTCATTGGTTTATTGATTCTTGATCTAATCATCTACTTCCCATTCTTCAAAATGTTTGAGAAGCAAATGTTGGAGCAAGAACTACCAACGACGAAGGAAACTAAAGGTGACACGCAGCCGTCAGGCGAAGGCGTTACTGCTTAACTGTGCTTAATGGGCCGCAATTACCGCGGCCCGATTTTCGGAGAGAAAATGATGGAACAAGAATTGGTTGTGATGGAGATCATTTGCAATGCTGGTGAAGCCAGAAGTTTAAGCTACGAGGCATTGCGTTTATCTCGAGAACAAGATTTTGAAGCGGCTGACGAGAAGCTCTCTCAAGCAAGAGAGTGCATTAATAAAGCCCACTTAATACAGACTCAGCTTATTGAAGAAGATCAGGGAGAAGGGAAAGTCCCGATGACGTTAGTGATGGTGCATGCTCAAGATCACCTGATGACTACGATTTTGGCTCAAGAGATGGCTGTAGAAATCGTCGCACTGAACAAAAAAATCTCGAACAAGTAAAGGGGGATGAAAATGTCTAGAGAGGCGATCAAACTTGCCATTATTGGCGGTGGTAGTAGCTATACCCCGGAATTGGTTGAAGGGGTTATTAAGCGCTTAGAATATTTACCCGTTAAGAAAATCCATTTTGTGGACATTGATTCAGGAGCTGAGAAGCTTGAGATCATCAAAGGATTGGCTCAGCGAATGGTCGATAAAGCCGGAGCAAAAATTGAGATAAAAGCCGGTTTCGATCGCCGTGCTGCGATAAAAGATGCGGATTTTGTGATGACGCAGTTTCGTGTTGGTGGCCTTGCTGCACGCGCTAACGATGAGCGAATCCCAATCAAGTACGACGTCATCGGCCAAGAAACAACGGGCCCTGGTGGTTTTGCTAAAGCACTGCGAACCATTCCGGTCATTCTTGATATCTGTAAAGACATTGAAGAGTTGGCTCCAAACGCATGGATGCTCAATTTCACCAACCCAGCGGGTTTAGTTTCCGAAGCGGTCAGTAAGTACACCAAAGTAAAGAGTATTGGTTTGTGCAATGTGCCCGTTTCAATGGAAATGATGATTGCAGAAATGATGGAGTGCGAGCCAAAAGAGCTACAACTTGAGTTTGCTGGGTTAAACCATCTCGTGTGGGTACACAAAGCATGGCTCAATGGGGAAGATATTACTCAAACGGTATTAGAGAAAGTCGGTGATGGTGCCAACTTCAGTATGAAGAATATCTGGGAAGAGCCGTGGGATCCTGCATTTCTAAAAGCACTGGGGGCGATACCATGTCCTTATCATCGCTACTTCTACCAAACTGATGCCATGCTTGCTGAAGAGAAACAAAGTGCCGATGAAAAAGGCACTCGTGCTGAGCAGGTAATGGAAACAGAAAATGCGCTATTTAAGCTCTATCAAGATCCTACCCTCGATCATAAGCCGAAAGAGTTAGAGGAGCGGGGTGGTGCTTATTATTCTGATGCATCACTGAACCTAGTTGATTCAATTTATAACAATCGTAATAGTATTCATGTTGTTAACGTTTTAAATAATGGAGCGATCAACGGCCTACCTGACGATGCTGTGATTGAATGTAGTGCGGTGATTGGTAGCTGGGGGGCGAAACCTCTTGCGGTTGGCGAGTTGTCAAACAATATCAAAGGATTACTCTATCAAGTTAAAGCGTATGAGCAGCTAACAATAGAAGCTGCTGTCGAAGGTAATTATGACAAGGCGCTTATGGCATTAACCAATAACCCATTGGTGCCTGACATTGGCCGCGCCAAGTCAATCCTGGATGATATCCTAGCGGTGAACGCTCCGTATTTACCTCAATTTAAACTAACGACGTTGTAGTACTAAGGAAGGACGCCAATGAAAGTCATTTTTAATGCTGATGATTTTGGTTTAACGAGAGGTGTAAATAGCGGCATCGTTAAAGCTCACCAGCAAGGTGTGGTTCATTCAACCACCATGATGGTGGGTATGGATGCTGAGCAACATGCCTTAGAACTAGCTCGCCATAATCCAGACTTGAAAATTGGCGTTCATCTTAGGTTTACAGCAGGTGTGCCTATAACGAAGCATCCTAACTTGACCAACGGCCGAGCGCACTTTATTAACTATGACGAACTTTGGAGTAAGCAGGACTTCGAAACTCAGGTCGTTTATGATGAAGCAAAAGCTCAGGTGGAACATTTTTTATCGCTTGGGTTAGAGCTAAGCCACTTAGATAGCCATCATCACGCGCATACTCACCCTCAAATTTTGCCCGTTATTAAAGAAGTAGCGAATGAATACCGAGTGCCACTGCGGGGCACTGGCTTGTGTCAAGAATCGATGACAATCAGGTATATCTTTACTGATGAGTTTTATGATCAAAAAGTGAGCTTGGATGGCTTAATGGCACATCTATTGAGCTTAAAAGCTGACTATGACTTGGTTGAGGTGATGTGCCACCCGGCAGAGGCCGATCAGGCGCTTATCTTAAAGAGTGGCTATGCGCTTCAGCGAGAGCTAGAGTTACAAGTTCTTACCTCTCCCATTTTAAAAGAACAGTTAGCTCATCATGGTATAACTGTCACGGATTACTCTGAGCTTGTTTCTACCAATCAAATGGTCGGTGTATGATTAAAGGCTGCCAGCTTCGCCCCCTATAGCACCTTACGAATTGCTGGCAGCCGTTCTACACAAACGAATATTTAATAACAATTGCAGTTGGACCCAATAGCATTATGGCAAGGATTAAAGATGTAGCCGAACTCGCCGGTGTAAATCGCTCTACCGTTTCTCGAATTATTAATGGAGAGGGGAAATTTCGCGAGGAAACTCGAAAAAAAGTAGAGCAAGCTATGGCGCAATTGAATTATCGTCCCAGTGCAATTGCTCGTTCACTCGCAACCTCATCCAGTAATATGGTTGGGTTATTGGTGACTTACTATACGGGGGGCTTCTTTGGCGAGATGATGGAGCAGGTTCAGACCGAGCTGGATATTCATAAGAAGTTTTTGATTACAGCTCAAGGCCATCATTCTGCACAAGGTGAAAAAGAGGCAATTCAGCGTTTTAATGATTTACGTTGTGACGGCTATGTACTTCATAGTCGTTATTTGTCAGATGATGACTTACGTGAACTAGCTAAACAGCCTACACCTTTCGTTCTCCTGGATCGCTACGTGGAAGGAATAGAAGAGCGTTGTGTTACCTTTAACCATCATCATGCAAGCCGTATTGCCGTTGAGCACCTTTTAGCTGGTGGTCATCGAAAGATTGCTTGTATTGCCGGTCCATCCCAACGTCATAACAGTGTATTGAGAAAGCTTGGGTATATTGATGCAATGAAGGATGCTGGTATAGATATTGATGAAAGCTGGTGTGAAGAAGGGAATTATGGTCGGCAAAGTGGTTATGATGCAATGGCTGCAATTTTACAACGACACCCTGATGTGACGGCTGTCTTTTCGTGCAGTGAAGAAATGACGGTTGGCGCAATGCAGTACTTACACGAGCACAGTATTTCTGTACCAGAGCAAATCTCATTAACTAGCTTTGACAGTGTTGATCTTTGTGAAAGTCTTTACCCTACAGTATCAGCAGTGCACTTTCCTATCAGTGACATGGCCCGTGTAGCGGTACAAACGTTAATGGGGCTAGTCAAAGATCAAGAAGTAATAGACAAGCCAGTGTTCGAGGCCAAGCTTAAAATACGCAAAGCAGATCGCTCCTTAAAGTAGCTTACTTCTATCTAATTAAGTGAGTCGCTTAGAAATAACGGTTTGATGTTTTGATAGTTACTGATGAATTTATTCACAAAATTTACTAGTATTCTAACTCTCTTAAGAAATATAAATCAGTAGTGAATAAGTGGCAGCCATTAAACTAACGGTCGATCGTATTCAACCCGGATTACATATCCGTCTTCCGCTAAAGTGGAACGATCACCCCTTTCTACTCAATAGCTTTAAGATTAAAGACCAAGAGCAAGTCGAGATGATCCGCCACCTCGGCGTAAAGTTCGTTTACTTTAATCCAGAGCAAAGCGATGCCGTTCCACTCCCTGTTGATCAAAGACAAGCTGACAGAGTAACAAATGAAGCGTCGTTAGATCATGAAACTCAAAAAATGTGGCAAGAAAAACAGAACCGCATAGAAAAGTTAAGTGCATACCGTCGACGCGTGATTCAGTGTGAAAAAGAGTTTGAGCGCTCTCTGGCACGTATGCGTTCAGTCATGACTAAAATCCGTAACCGTCCGACAGCAGCAGTTGATGAAGCAAAGCTTCTTATTGAAGATATCGTCGAGAAGTTAATGTGCGATGATAATGTTACGTTACACCTGATGAACGGAAAAAATGAGTTTGAAGATATTTATTTCCACTCATTGAACGTGGCTGTTATCTCGATGATGATTGGCCGTGCTAAAGGGTACTCAGCAGCACAGTTGAAAGAGCTTTCCTTCTCCGCACTATTCCATGATATCGGGAAAATAAAAATCCCGACTGCAATATTAAGAAAGCAACTACCTCTAACAGAGCCAGAAACCAACTACTTAAAGTTGCACACTAAATATGGCGTCGATCTTGCGAGTCAAATCGAGGCTTTTCCCGAAGTCGCGAGAATTGTGATTGCGCAGCACCATGAGCTAAGAGATGGGTCTGGTTATCCTAAAGGCCTGAAAGGAGATGAGATCAACGAGTTTGCTCAAATTATTGCTGTAGCCAATGCGTTTGATAACTTGTGTCATACACCGATAGTCTCAGATCAAAAGATTCCTTATACCGCACTCTCTCATTTATATAAGAACTGTAAACACCTATATAAAGAAGAGAACCTGAACATCCTAATTAAGTTTATGGGCGTGTTTCCTCCGGGTACCGTAGTTCAGCTTTCTAATAATATGGTCGGCCTGGTTATCTCAGTGAATGCATCGCATCTATTATTCCCGAATGTCTTGGTTTACGATCCATCAGTACCAAGGACGCAAGCGCCAATCATTGATCTTGCCTCAAAAGATATAAAGATAGTTAACGCGATTCATCCGTCAAAATTACCGGATAAAGTAAAAGAGTATCTAAATCCGCGTTCGCGTATTTCTTATTTCTTTGATAGTGATGAGTAGTTATCCACAGCTTTTTGTGGGTAAATTGTATAAATCCTGAGTGTTATTTCTGGGTAATTTTAGGGTTGGATGGAAAGTATCCATTTGGCATGTTTTTTTAGAAAAAATGCACTTTTAGTATTGCCAAAGAAAATCTTCTCCCTATAATGCGCATCCATCGACACGGCAGACGCCACAAGGCTTTAGCAGGGTCGAAGAGGTAAAAAGCTTCTACAAAAAATTAGTTTAAAAAAGTGTTTGACACTAACAACTAAATCGCTAGAATGCACCTCCGCTTTGAGAGAAAAACTTCTCGCAAAGCAAGCTCTTTAACAATATAGACCTATCAATCTGTGTGGGCACTCGTTGATGATAATCCAATTAGATACCTCGGTATCAAATTAGGTTTCAATGAAACGAAGTGACCATTCGAATTGGGAAGCAGCCTTGAGCTGTTTTGTTTTACTTTTTCAAAAGTAAAAACCAATAAGAGCACAGTCAATTCAAACATTACTTCTGCTATTTATTAGCGAAAGGAATGTTCAGTATTCATTGAGCCGACAAAATCTTAAATTGAAGAGTTTGATCATGGCTCAGATTGAACGCTGGCGGCAGGCCTAACACATGCAAGTCGAGCGGAAACGAGTTATCTGAACCTTCGGGGAACGATAACGGCGTCGAGCGGCGGACGGGTGAGTAATGCCTAGGAAATTGCCCTGATGTGGGGGATAACCATTGGAAACGATGGCTAATACCGCATGATGCCTACGGGCCAAAGAGGGGGACCTTCGGGCCTCTCGCGTCAGGATATGCCTAGGTGGGATTAGCTAGTTGGTGAGGTAAGGGCTCACCAAGGCGACGATCCCTAGCTGGTCTGAGAGGATGATCAGCCACACTGGAACTGAGACACGGTCCAGACTCCTACGGGAGGCAGCAGTGGGGAATATTGCACAATGGGCGCAAGCCTGATGCAGCCATGCCGCGTGTGTGAAGAAGGCCTTCGGGTTGTAAAGCACTTTCAGTCGTGAGGAAGGTGGTGTAGTTAATAGCTGCATTACTTGACGTTAGCGACAGAAGAAGCACCGGCTAACTCCGTGCCAGCAGCCGCGGTAATACGGAGGGTGCGAGCGTTAATCGGAATTACTGGGCGTAAAGCGCATGCAGGTGGTTTGTTAAGTCAGATGTGAAAGCCCGGGGCTCAACCTCGGAATAGCATTTGAAACTGGCAGACTAGAGTACTGTAGAGGGGGGTAGAATTTCAGGTGTAGCGGTGAAATGCGTAGAGATCTGAAGGAATACCGGTGGCGAAGGCGGCCCCCTGGACAGATACTGACACTCAGATGCGAAAGCGTGGGGAGCAAACAGGATTAGATACCCTGGTAGTCCACGCCGTAAACGATGTCTACTTGGAGGTTGTGGCCTTGAGCCGTGGCTTTCGGAGCTAACGCGTTAAGTAGACCGCCTGGGGAGTACGGTCGCAAGATTAAAACTCAAATGAATTGACGGGGGCCCGCACAAGCGGTGGAGCATGTGGTTTAATTCGATGCAACGCGAAGAACCTTACCTACTCTTGACATCCAGAGAACTTTCCAGAGATGGATTGGTGCCTTCGGGAACTCTGAGACAGGTGCTGCATGGCTGTCGTCAGCTCGTGTTGTGAAATGTTGGGTTAAGTCCCGCAACGAGCGCAACCCTTATCCTTGTTTGCCAGCGAGTAATGTCGGGAACTCCAGGGAGACTGCCGGTGATAAACCGGAGGAAGGTGGGGACGACGTCAAGTCATCATGGCCCTTACGAGTAGGGCTACACACGTGCTACAATGGCGCATACAGAGGGCGGCCAACTTGCGAAAGTGAGCGAATCCCAAAAAGTGCGTCGTAGTCCGGATTGGAGTCTGCAACTCGACTCCATGAAGTCGGAATCGCTAGTAATCGTGGATCAGAATGCCACGGTGAATACGTTCCCGGGCCTTGTACACACCGCCCGTCACACCATGGGAGTGGGCTGCAAAAGAAGTAGGTAGTTTAACCTTCGGGGGGACGCTTACCACTTTGTGGTTCATGACTGGGGTGAAGTCGTAACAAGGTAGCGCTAGGGGAACCTGGCGCTGGATCACCTCCTTATACGATGATTATTCACGATGAGTGTCCACACAGATTGATACGGTTTATAAAGTAAAGAGACGATACTGGGTCTGTAGCTCAGGTGGTTAGAGCGTTCGCCTGATAAGCGAGAGGTCGGTGGTTCGAGTCCACTCAGACCCACCAATTTCTTTCCCAAGGAATTGGCGACAGTATCGACACCTTGATGGGGCTATAGCTCAGCTGGGAGAGCGCCTGCCTTGCACGCAGGAGGTCTGCGGTTCGATCCCGCATAGCTCCACCATCTTTAAGTGTTCTTGAAAAAGAATCTTTAAAAATGGTTTTCATCAGAAAATCTAGCTCTTTAACAATTTGGAAAGCTGACAAAACAATCTTTAAGATTGTTTGTAAAGTTCTCAATGTTTGTCTTTATGACAAACACCAAAAAACACATTCAAGTGTTCTTGGGAATGTCACTTTTACAGTGATTATTCGAAATTGAGTCCGGCAAAATCGATATGTCTCTCGCTCATTCAAATAATGAGAGACAACTTTGGTGATTTGAACATCAACTCGAAACTCCTTCGGGTTGTATGGTTAAGTGACTAAGCGTACACGGTGGATGCCTTGGCAGTCAGAGGCGATGAAGGACGTATTAACTTGCGATAAGCCCAGATTAGGTAGTAAAAACCACTTGAGTCTGGGATTTCCGAATGGGGAAACCCAATACCATAAGGTATTACTGTTGAGTGAATACATAGCTCAACAGGGCGAACCGGGGGAACTGAAACATCTAAGTACCCCGAGGAAAAGAAATCAACCGAGATTCCGAAAGTAGCGGCGAGCGAAATTGGATTAGCCCTTAAGCTTTACACGCGTTAGACGAACAGCCTGGAAAGGCCGACGATACAGGGTGATAGTCCCGTAGTTGACGACGTGTGTTCAGTGAAATCGAGTAGGGCGGGACACGTGATATCCTGTCTGAATATGGGGGGACCATCCTCCAAGGCTAAATACTACTGACTGACCGATAGTGAACCAGTACCGTGAGGGAAAGGCGAAAAGAACCCCTGTGAGGGGAGTGAAATAGAACCTGAAACCGTGTACGTACAAGCAGTAGGAGCAGGCTTGTCCTGTGACTGCGTACCTTTTGTATAATGGGTCAGCGACTTATATTCAGTGGCAAGGTTAACCATCTAGGGGAGCCGTAGGGAAACCGAGTCTTAACTGGGCGTTCAGTCTCTGGATATAGACCCGAAACCAGGTGATCTAGCCATGGGCAGGTTGAAGGTTGAGTAACATCAACTGGAGGACCGAACCGACTAATGTTGAAAAATTAGCGGATGACTTGTGGCTAGGGGTGAAAGGCCAATCAAACCTGGAGATAGCTGGTTCTCCCCGAAAGCTATTTAGGTAGCGCCTCGGACGAATACTACTGGGGGTAGAGCACTGTTAAGGCTAGGGGGTCATCCCGACTTACCAACCCTTTGCAAACTCCGAATACCAGTAAGTACTATCCGGGAGACACACGGCGGGTGCTAACGTCCGTCGTGGAGAGGGAAACAACCCAGACCGCCAGCTAAGGTCCCAAATTACTACTAAGTGGGAAACGATGTGGGAAGGCTCAGACAGCCAGGATGTTGGCTTAGAAGCAGCCATCATTTAAAGAAAGCGTAATAGCTCACTGGTCGAGTCGGCCTGCGCGGAAGATGTAACGGGGCTAAGTAGTAAACCGAAGCTGCGGCAATGCACTTTAGTGCATTGGGTAGGGGAGCGTTCTGTAAGCGGTTGAAGGTGTGTGGTAACGCATGCTGGACGTATCAGAAGTGCGAATGCTGATATGAGTAACGATAAAGGGGGTGAAAAACCTCCTCGCCGGAAGACCAAGGGTTCCTGTCCAACGTTAATCGGGGCAGGGTAAGTCGACCCCTAAGGCGAGGCCGAAAGGCGTAGTCGATGGGAAACGGGTTAATATTCCCGTACTTCTTACAATTGCGATGGGGGGACGGAGAAGGCTAGGTGGGCCTGGCGACGGTTGTCCAGGTTCAAGTGCGTAGGCTTGAGAGTTAGGTAAATCCGGCTCTTCTTAAGGCTGAGACACGACGTCGAGCATCTACGGATGTGAAGTCATTGATGCCATGCTTCCAGGAAAAGCCTCTAAGCTTCAGATTGTAAGGAATCGTACCCCAAACCGACACAGGTGGTCGGGTAGAGAATACCAAGGCGCTTGAGAGAACTCGGGTGAAGGAACTAGGCAAAATGGTACCGTAACTTCGGGAGAAGGTACGCTCTCGACGGTGAAGTCCCTCGCGGATGGAGCTATTGAGAGTCGCAGATACCAGGTGGCTGCAACTGTTTATTAAAAACACAGCACTGTGCAAAATCGCAAGATGACGTATACGGTGTGACGCCTGCCCGGTGCCGGAAGGTTAATTGATGGGGTTAGACTTCGGTCGAAGCTCTTGATCGAAGCCCCGGTAAACGGCGGCCGTAACTATAACGGTCCTAAGGTAGCGAAATTCCTTGTCGGGTAAGTTCCGACCTGCACGAATGGCGTAATGATGGCCACGCTGTCTCCACCCGAGACTCAGTGAAATTGAAATCGCTGTGAAGATGCAGTGTACCCGCGGCTAGACGGAAAGACCCCGTGAACCTTTACTACAGCTTGGCACTGAACATTGACCCTACATGTGTAGGATAGGTGGGAGGCTTTGAAGCGCAGTCGCTAGATTGCGTGGAGCCGTCCTTGAAATACCACCCTTGTAGTGTTGATGTTCTAACGTCGACCCCTTATCGGGGTTGCGGACAGTGCCTGGTGGGTAGTTTGACTGGGGCGGTCTCCTCCCAAAGCGTAACGGAGGAGCACGAAGGTGGGCTAATCACGGTTGGACATCGTGAGGTTAGTGCAATGGCATAAGCCCGCTTGACTGCGAGAATGACAATTCGAGCAGGTGCGAAAGCAGGTCATAGTGATCCGGTGGTTCTGAATGGAAGGGCCATCGCTCAACGGATAAAAGGTACTCCGGGGATAACAGGCTGATACCGCCCAAGAGTTCATATCGACGGCGGTGTTTGGCACCTCGATGTCGGCTCATCACATCCTGGGGCTGAAGTCGGTCCCAAGGGTATGGCTGTTCGCCATTTAAAGTGGTACGCGAGCTGGGTTTAGAACGTCGTGAGACAGTTCGGTCCCTATCTGCCGTGGGCGTTGGAGAATTGAAAGGGGCTGCTCCTAGTACGAGAGGACCGGAGTGGACGAACCTCTGGTGTTCGGGTTGTGTCGCCAGACGCATTGCCCGGTAGCTAAGTTCGGGATCGATAACCGCTGAAAGCATCTAAGCGGGAAGCGAGCCTTGAGATGAGTTCTCCCTGATACTTTAAGTATCCTAAAGGGTTGTCGTAGACTACGACGTTGATAGGCAGGGTGTGTAAGCGTTGTGAGGCGTTGAGCTAACCTGTACTAATTGCCCGTGAGGCTTAACCATACAACACCCAAGGGGTTTTGATGGACTCAATGTAAGAACATTGAATGTGTAAGAACGAGAATTAAAAAAACAGCTTTCCAGATTAAAGAATTTGCTTGGCGACCATAGCGTTTTGGACCCACCTGATTTCCATGCCGAACTCAGAAGTGAAACGAAATAGCGCCGATGGTAGTGTGGGGCTTCCCCATGTGAGAGTAGGACATCGCCAGGCTTTAAATTTAGTTTTTTCCTTTTTAAAAAGGCGAAGACAAAAGTTAAGAGAGCCCGTTTGTAAAAGCGGGCTTTTTTAGTCCTCACGGACACAAATAATGTGCTGATATGGCTCAGTCGGTAGAGCGCATCCTTGGTAAGGATGAGGTCCCCAGTTCGATTCTGGGTATCAGCACCATTTATTGTTTGTTTTATGTTTTAAATTAAAGCCTAAAACAAAATGTAAAGAATTTTGCTTGGCGACCATAGCATTTTGGACCCACCTGATTTCCATGCCGAACTCAGAAGTGAAACGAAATAGCGCCGATGGTAGTGTGGGGCTTCCCCATGTGAGAGTAGGACATCGCCAGGCTTTAGTTTTATTTTCGCTTTTTCGAAAAGTGAAGACAAAAGCGGACACTTGCTGATTACAAGCGAGTGATACCACTGCGGAGTGGTAGTTCAGTTGGTTAGAATACCGGCCTGTCACGCCGGGGGTCGCGGGTTCGAGTCCCGTCCACTCCGCCACTTATATTAAGCCCTAGTCGAAAGACTGGGGCTTTTTCGTTTGGTCGTGTCCCCGAGAAATGCATTTACACATTGAAGGCGAGACAATACGACTTTCTTTACCCTTTTGGCACATGAGTTTCTCAGGAAGATGAGCCTGCTGCCTGCACTTCCAATTACTCCGAGTTT
This sequence comes from Vibrio sp. SCSIO 43097, assembly GCF_023650755.1. NCBI lineage: Bacteria > Pseudomonadati > Pseudomonadota > Gammaproteobacteria > Vibrionales > Vibrionaceae > Vibrio > Vibrio sp. SCSIO 43097. The sequence goes on from NZ_CP071840.1 coordinate 538,718, forward strand.
GTATCCTGTCCTCGTTGAAAGATTGGCCATTTGAACAATGAGTCTTTATAACACTCGCCCTCAACCGTAATAGAATGAATAGTCTTCCGTACTGCGTGTTTTGTTAGCGTCTCTCTTAAACAATAATTTTCTACATCTTATTTCTCAAACATTCATTGCTTCCATGTTTAGAGCGGGACCGTCGTTGCGTGGATTACGCAATTTCCCGAAATATAGTGAGGAAGAGATCTAAGTCTTCCGAAAATTAATGCCTTTTAGAAAACTTTGTTTTCTTTGCTGAACTTGCTAGTAGCGATTAACCTAAGAGGAGTTCTTGAGGAGTATGTTTGATGATGCAACAAATAAAAAATGAAACGCTGAAATCTGTATTTAAGCAATGGTCTTCCGAAGAGGGAATTGTGGTCATCAACCCTGCAACTGAGCAAGAGTTAATTCGGTTAAAGCCTAGTACTCTTGATGAGTTAGATGATCTCATTGGTCAGTGCAAAACGGAGCAAGTCCGTTGGGCTAAATTAAGTGCCAAAGAGCGCTCTCGTCGTTTGAGGGGGTGGTATCAACTACTTCTTGATAATGCAGAAGACATAGCCACGATTATTACCTTAGAGCAGGGTAAACCTTTAGCTGAGAGCAAAGGGGAAGTGATGTATGGTGCCTCTTTTGTCGAGTGGTTCTCAGAAGAAGCAAAACGTGCTTATGGCGAAGTTATTCCTGCCCCCACGACAGATAGACGTCTATCTGCAATTCGCCAGCCTGTGGGAGTATGCGCTGCAATTACACCTTGGAACTTCCCTATTGCGATGATTACAAGAAAAGCAGCACCAGCCCTAGCGGCAGGTTGTGGCATGTTGATCAAGCCATCAGAGCTTACCCCTCTCACTGCAATTGCTGTTGTTGAGTTAGCTTATCAGGCTGGTATCCCTAAAGAACTGCTTTCTGTCATGGTGTCGGAGCAGGCTGCTGAGTTTGGTCAAGTACTAAGTACTGATCCTAGGATTCAGAAGATCTCTTTTACGGGGTCTACGCGAGTCGGGAAAATTTTGATGAAGCAAGCCAGTGATTCAGTCAAGGCGGTGTCGATGGAGTTGGGTGGTAATGCGCCTTTCATCGTGTTTGAAGATGCAGACGTAGATGCGGCTGCGGAAGGGCTTGTCGCGTCGAAGTTCCGTAATGCAGGGCAAACATGTGTTTGTACCAATCGGTTATATGTTCATAAAAATGTAAAACAAGCTTTTATTGATAAAGTATTGTCGAAGTTAAGCAAATTAAAGCTTGGCAATGGTTTAGAGAAAGGTGTCACATTAGGTCCTGTTATTACGATGGCCTCTAAGCATCGACTAGAGGCGGTGATCGATCAAGCTGTACAAGAAGGAGCCTCTATTGCTAACTCTCCACAGAGACGGCCAGGTCGCTTTATGGAGCCCGTTCTTTTGGATAGTGTGACGCAGAATATGTCGATTGTTCAGCAAGAGCTATTCGGGCCTGTGTTGCCTATTGTTACCTTTGAAAATGATGTTCAAGTTCTCGAAATGGCTAACGATACAGAATATGGTTTGGCTTGCTATTTCTATACGAATAGCTTGAAGCGTATTGTGACTTTTAGTGAAGGTTTAGAGTACGGTATGGTTGGAGTGAATGAAGGGATCATCTCTACTGAAGTGGCTCCATTTGGTGGAGTTAAAGAGTCGGGTGTTGGACGGGAAGGTGCTAAGCAAGGACTCGATGAATATCTGGAGACAAAGTATATTTGTCTTGGTGGTTTAAGCTGATTTCAGAGATGGCCGATTGAATTAAAAAGCTAGGTTTTTACCTAGCTTTTTTTTAGTTGAAAGGCATACCATTTGCCACGCGCGTTTGTGGTTAATATTTTCTGGTTACTTAGTGAGTCGATAGTTAGCTTGCGGTAAGCGGTTTTTAATAATCAAAGCGCTTATGTTATTTCGTTATGGGGTAGGAGAGAGCTTAGCTTTAAACTAATACAAAAAAGCCGCATCAAGTGATGCGGCTTCTTCTAATATGGCTCCTCCTGCTGGGCTCGAACCAGCGACCTGCGGATTAACAGTCCGTCGCTCTACCAACTGAGCTAAGGAGGAACAAATTTTAATAAGTGGTGCCGACTACCGGAATCGAACTGGTGACCTACTGATTACAAGTCAGTTGCTCTACCTACTGAGCTAAGTCGGCACAATGTCATTAATAAGTTATTAACTTAATAATGAAAATTGGCTCCTCCTGCTGGGCTCGAACCAGCGACCTGCGGATTAACAGTCCGTCGCTCTACCAACTGAGCTAAGGAGGAATTGTCTTTTTAAGAGAATAAATGGTGCCGACTACCGGAATCGAACTGGTGACCTACTGATTACAAGTCAGTTGCTCTACCTACTGAGCTAAGTCGGCACATTTTATTCTTTAACATTGTTCGTGCTAAGCACCAACAATTAATAAATTGTGGTGCCCGGAGGCGGAATCGAACCACCGACACGAGGATTTTCAATCCTCTGCTCTACCGACTGAGCTATCCGGGCGACGAGGTGTATTAAAAGGCTTTTCGGCTTTCAGGTCAACAATAAAATTAAAATAAAATATCGTTTGATGAATTTGTGCTCGGAGTGGGCTGTTTTTATGCGTTTTTAGCAGCAATGCGCCATGCTTTAAGCGATGTTTTAACATTGATAGTGTGTTCACTTGCAAAATAAAGGCGATAAAAACAAAAAAGCACGTCTGAAAACGTGCTTTTTATTGAACAATTGACTTTAAACTAGTGCTTTACTGAGAACTTGTTTACCCAACCTTCTAGCTCATTCGCTAGTGAAGCTAAACTTTGAGTACTTGATTGGCTCTCGGTTACGACAGAGTTGAGTTGGCCTCCGCTTTCCTCGATAAGGTTTATGCGTAGCGCAATATCATCGCTAACCTGCATCTGCTCAGCGGCAGCAGTAGCGATCTGCTGGCTCATTGTGGTGATAGATTCTAACGCCGTTACAATTTGCTGTAGAGCTTCAGAGGCATTCTTAGACTCTGTAACAGTGCTTTCACTGGTTTCTGCACATATTTCCATTCTGTGAATGGCATTGCGAGAGCCTTCTTGCAGATTGGAGATCATATACTGAATCTCTTTTGTGCTGTCTTGTGTGCGTCCTGCTAGGTTGCGTACCTCATCAGCAACGACTGCGAAGCCTCGGCCTTGTTCTCCAGCACGTGCTGCTTCAATGGCTGCATTGAGTGCCAATAGGTTTGTTTGCTCTGCAATATCACCAATCACATCGAGCACTTTTACAATATTATTTACATCCTGATCTAGATCGGCGACCGCTTTACTCGCAGTATTTAATTGAGAAGCTAAACCTTGAATGTTTTCAACCGTGTTATGAATGAGTTTCTGAGTATGTTGGCTTTGTTTGTCAGCCTCGTCCGTATTGTTTGCGGTGTCGCTTGCTGAATTGGCAACATGGTTGGCTGAAGATGCCATTTCAGTCATCGCAGTGGCAATCATCGCCGTTGATTGCTGCTGAGATACGGTAAGATCGGCAATCGTATTTGATCGAGCTTCTACGGCAGACAACTCTGCGCGCAGTGCATGCATAGACTTCTCTAGGTTTGTCACCATGGTAGCTAGTGATTGACTCATATCTTGCACGGCACGATAGATACTTCCTCTCGGTGCCACAGTATCAAAACTGGTCTGAATGTCTCCTTGAGCGACAGCTTGAACTGCTTTACGCACGTCGTTAGGCTCTCCACCAAGTAGATGAAGCATTTTGCGAATCGAAATGATCAGGCCACTTAGAATACTTCCCGCGATAATCAGACACAGCACAAGCTGCCATTGTGCTGTCGACCAAAAACGTGCGTTAACTTCATTAAAGCCAATACCTGTACCGACAACCCAGCCCCAGTGTGGTGTTTTTTCTGCTATCGAGTGTTTTTCTTCAATGCTGCCATCAGCTTGTTTTTGGCTCCAGGTATATTCAATGATCTGACCTGTTTTGTGCCCCAATACATCTAGAATGAGTTGGCCTACGCTATTACCACTGCCATCTCTAAAGTCATGGAAGCTGGTTCCGTGCAGTTGAGGGTCTAGTGGTGCGGCGATGAACATCATATTTTCATCTGCGACATAAACGTATTCGTTGTCTTTGTAGATATTGTTACGAAGTAGGCGAGTGGCTAATGCTTTCGCTTCGTCTTCCGGCATTTTGCCTTCGATAGCCATCTTTTCTACTTCGGTAAGTATGCTGTACGCACTTTTAAATAGCTCAGTAACTCGAGCTTTGTTATCAAGGTTACTTGCGACGCGAAGTGTCCATAAGCCCGTTGCGGTCAGAGCTAGGAGAGCTAGCAATATGATCGCAGATAATAAATAGGCTTGAGTTTTTAGTTTCATATTTAGCTCACAAATAAAGTGTTATCACTATGCAAGGCATAGCTAAAAGAAGAAATGTAATAACTCGGGCATCTTAGTGAAGATAAATATGCTCGGATACTAATGCGTATTGAAATTACGATGAGGATTAAATTTTTAGCGTGAAATAAGTGTTTTTGAAGAAAGGATTTAATGTTCGCTGATGTTTAGAAATGAAGTGCAGATAAATGGGAAAGTGAGAAATGACGTATAAAGCAGATACAAAAAAGCCGCATCAAGTGATGCGGCTTCTTCTAATATGGCTCCTCCTGCTGGGCTCGAACCAGCGACCTGCGGATTAACAGTCCGTCGCTCTACCAACTGAGCTAAGGAGGAATTATTCTTTTTTGTGTCTTGCTTATGAAGCAAGTGCACCAGATATGGTGCCTCGAGGCGGAATCGAACCACCGACACGAGGATTTTCAATCCTCTGCTCTACCGACTGAGCTATCGAGGCAAAAGAATGGTGCCGACTACCGGAATCGAACTGGTGACCTACTGATTACAAGTCAGTTGCTCTACCTACTGAGCTAAGTCGGCACACTGTATTCTTTCTAGAAGAGATTATCTCTTCAGTTTTTAAAATCTCACTTAAGTAAGATTCTAGAAATTGGCTCCTCCTGCTGGGCTCGAACCAGCGACCTGCGGATTAACAGTCCGTCGCTCTACCAACTGAGCTAAGGAGGAACTATTCTTTTTTGTGTCTTGCTTATGAAGCAAGTGCACCAAATATGGTGCCTCGAGGCGGAATCGAACCACCGACACGAGGATTTTCAATCCTCTGCTCTACCGACTGAGCTATCGAGGCAAAAGAATGGTGCCGACTACCGGAATCGAACTGGTGACCTACTGATTACAAGTCAGTTGCTCTACCTACTGAGCTAAGTCGGCACACTTTATTCTTTGTGCTTTTGTCCGTGTTATAACATTTCGTTAAGACACCAACAAATCAAATTGTGGTGCCCGGAGGCGGAATCGAACCACCGACACGAGGATTTTCAATCCTCTGCTCTACCGACTGAGCTATCCGGGCAACGGAGCGCTATTAAACGGATTTTCCCGCGTTGCGTCAACCACTTTTTTTAAATAATTTCAAAAAAGTGGTTGTTCGAACGCTTTTTATTCAACTGTCACTACAAAGTTTGCTTCGAGTTAAATTCCTTTTTGAAATTTGTAACTTTTTCTAGGTAGCGACGCGCTTCTGCGTTCGGGTGTTTCTTGGTTAACGCCCAATAAACTTGGTTGGGTTGCAATGAATTAAGATCTTGCATTGCGCGTTTGCGATCACTGCGATGAAATGTGTTTAAAACTCCTCCAGTACCGCCATTGTAAGCTGAAATCATGCTGTACTCGAGAGAGGTAGGGTGGCGGACTTCTCTTAAATAACGATTTTTTAAGATATAGAAATACGCAGTACCGGTATCTATGTTGTTTTCTGGATTAAACAAATATTCAGGGCTTGGTTGGCCCGAGCGCTTTTTCACGAGTTTGAACACATCTCGTCCCGCTGTTTTAGGTACAACTTGCATTAGGCCATACGCATTTGCCCAACTTACCGCGTATGGGTTGAAACTGCTCTCGGTTTTAATAATGGCGTATATCAAGTCTTCTGGAATGTCGTATTTCTTGGAAGCTCGACGCACGATATCGGCGTATTGGTAGCTGCGAGTTGAAAAGTGGTCTTCAACCATGGGAATTTCGACGTAATACGCTTTCTTGAAATCTACATTTTTGGTTTTTATTTTATTTGCGATGAGGTATTCCGCAAATCGGTTTGCCCGCCAAGACCATTGAATTGGCTTATTGTCTTGGTCGACAACTTGTTTATACAGGAATGGTTGCCCCTCTAACGTGATACCTTTAGAGGAGAATAAGTCGACGTGCGCGGGATCGTCTGGTGTTAATAAGGTGGTGACAATCGCGTCTTTTAGGTGTTTTTGGGGCTCGGTCGGTGATACGGTCTCTATCGTGATCACGCCTTTGCGAAAGTCGACCTCGGCGCGGCTAAGGTAGTTATCGATGTACTTAACGTAATTACTCTTGCCAGCGTACTTGATTTCTTTTTTACCCCAGCGCTTTTGAATATTGCCTGAAAAGCTATTGATTAAGGCATCTAGCGCCGCAGTATCTTTTTCAAATTGTCCTGGTAGCTCAGCTAAGTTATTGGCAAAACGGTTTGTTGGCTCGTAGTTGACGTCATAAATCTTTTCGACGAATTCACGGCTACAGCCTGCCATTAAAAGTGCGGCAGCGATAAAGACAATTTTTTTCATAAGTATCAGAGTTATTGAAGGTAATAGAAAAATGACACCACAAATGGTTGTGATGTCATTGTTTAACTCAAGCGACTTTATTCGCTCGGCGGTGTGTAACCTTCGATATGAACGTCTTTTCCTTCAAAGAGGAAATTTACCATTTCTGTTTCGATCAGTTTGCGGTGTTCTGGATCCATCATGTTGAGTTTCTTCTCGTTGATCAACATGGTTTGTTTGTGTTGCCACTGAGCCCACGCTTCTTTCGAGATGTTGTCGAAAATGCGTTTACCTAGTTCACCAGGGTAAAGTTGAAAGTCTAGACCTTCGCCTTCTTTCTTTAGTCGAGCACAAAATACAGTGCGGCTCATAATGACTCCTTGTATTCAATTAACGAAGTTCGTGGGGTAGCGTTTCCAGCAATAGTTTTACTGGCGCGGCTAAACCGACTTCTTCAGGTTTAGATAAGTTATACCAAAGACCTTTGTTGCCTTCCATTATCACGTCCGGTTGCTTTGATAAATCAATCAAAATTGGCGTGATATCTAGGTGGTAATGGCTGAATGTATGACGAAAGGTAATCAGTGTTTGCTTCTGTTTGATATTGCTGGCTTGAATGCCGCGTTGATCCAGTAGCAATTCAATGTCGCTTTCTGCATCCACATGTTCGGTTTGTGGGAAGCAGAATAAGCCACCCCAAATGCCTGTTTGTGGTCTTTGCTCCAACCACACCTCATGACCATTTTCGGTGTTGTGGTGAAGCATCACGAAACGAGTTTGCTTGATTGGTTTATCTTTCTTCGGTTTTTTGCCCGGGTAGTCGAGCACATTACCTTGTTGTTTTGCCACACACAGGTCAGCAACAGGGCAGAGGCTACATTTGGGTTTGCTGCGAGTGCAGACCATTGCGCCCATGTCCATCATTGCCTGGTTATACTTATCTACATCCGTTTGTGGGGTATGCGTTTCGGCAATTTCCCACAGCTGGTTTTCAACCTTTTTTTGTCCTGGCCATCCTGCAACTGCGAAACAGCGGGATAGGGTGCGCTTCACGTTACCATCAAGAATCGCGTGTGGTTGTTTATACACAGACGATAAAATGGCGGCAGCAGTAGAGCGACCAATCCCCGGTAGGGCGTTCATTTTCTCTATATCAAGAGGAAACTCACCATTGTATGTAGAGGCGACCTCTTGTGCTGCTTTGTGAAGGTTACGGGCTCGGGCGTAATACCCTAAGCCAGTCCAAAGGTGTAGGACTTCATCTTGCTCAGCATTGGCAAGATCGATTACGGTTGGAAAGCGCTCCAAGAAACGTTGGTAATACGGAATAACCGTAGTGACCTGAGTTTGCTGAAGCATAATTTCAGACAACCAGACACTGTATGCGGTCTTATTTTGTTGCCACGGAAGATCTTTTCTTCCATATGCGTCATACCATTCTAGGATGGCACTGGCGAAAGGTGTCACGACTTGCTCTGTATTCTATTATTGGTTAGGTGCAAAATTGCACCACATAATGGGCAAGAAGTACAACGGATAAACAGTAGGGATATAAAGAGGTGTTTCGTTGCTTTTGGGTTGCCATAGACCAAGAGCTCAACAAATACTTGCACCTAAGTAAATTCTTTGGATAATCCCCGCTTTGATTAATCAATGTGCAGGCAAAATCAATGAGTGAAGTAACCACTAACGAATACAACGAAGACGGAAAGCTGATCCGCAAAATCCGCAGCTTTGTACGCCGTGAAGGGCGTTTGACTAAAGGTCAAGAGAGCGCGATGAATGAATGCTGGCCTACGATGGGTATTGACTTCAAAGCTGAACTTCTCGATTGGAAAGAGGTGTTTGGCAACGATAACCCAGTAGTGCTTGAGATCGGTTTTGGTATGGGTGCTTCATTGGTTGAAATGGCAAAGAACGCGCCAGAGAAAAACTTCATCGGTATCGAAGTTCATAGCCCAGGCGTTGGTGCTTGTCTTGCCGATGCTCGCGAAGCGGGAATTACTAACCTGCGTGTAATGTGTCACGATGCGGTAGAAGTATTCGAACACATGATCCCAAATGGCAGCTTATCGACACTGCAATTGTTCTTCCCAGACCCTTGGCATAAGAAGCGTCACCACAAGCGTCGTATTGTTCAATTAGGTTTTGCGGAAATGGTGCGTGAGAAGCTTATCCCTAATGAAGGTATTTTCCACATGGCGACCGACTGGGAAAACTACGCAGAGCACATGATTGAAGTGATGAACCAAGCGCCAGGTTTCGAAAACATTGCCAAAGATGGTGATTTCGTTCCTCGTCCAGACGATCGCCCGCTAACGAAGTTTGAAGCTCGTGGTCACCGTCTTGGTCACGGTGTTTGGGATATCAAATATAAGCGTATTGCGTAACCAGAGGAGTTCATGGGATGTACCATTACGCGATATTAGCGAATCCGGGTCATAACCGAATTTACTTTGATAGCGCAATGACCATTGCCTGTTCTGAGCTAAAAGCAATTTTAGCTTCACAAGGCGTGGATGTGACAGAAATTGGTAGTAAAGACGTTGGCTTACCTGCTGCGTTGGTGTTTTCTTGTCAGGAAGCGCTAACCGATGAGCAGGCGCGAAGAATCGCAGCCTCTTCGATTTACTATGCGCTATTTGAAGTGCGCGAAGATGGTTTACTTCGACCAGTTCAAGCGCCCGTATTTAACACTTTCCCGGAAAGTATGAGCCAGATTTTGCGCTACACCGGGAAAACAAACGAGCAGTTTACCCGTTTGATGGTGAATATCGGCATTAGTGCGTCCAATACGGGAAGTGAACAACTGACCTTAATGGATCCAATGTGTGGTAAAGGTACAACCTTATTTGAAGGCTTGATCCACGGTTTGAACGTGGTAGGGGTTGAGATCAACGCCAAGTGGGTGCAAGAGATCCAGACCTTTATTGTTAAGTTCATGAAGAATGGCCGCTTTAAGCACAAAGTGAGCAAAGAAAAGCGCACTGCGGGTGGCAAGAAAGTGGCGGATGGTTTCGTGGTTGAAGCTGCAGCAAATAAAGAAGATTACAACCAAGGCCATCTTCAGTTTATGAAGCTATATTCGGCTGATACTCGTATCGCTGATCAAGTCGTGAAAAAGAACTCAGTTGATGTGATGGTGTCTGACTTGCCTTATGGCGTGCAGCACGGCAGCAAAAATGCCAAGGACAGCAAACTGAACCGCAGTCCACTAGAGCTTTTAAAAGAGGCTCTGCCTGCATGGAAAGTGGTATTGAAAAAACAAGGTTCAGTGGTGTTGTCTTTCAATGAATTTACATTGAAATGGAAAGATGTCGCGGCATTATTTGAAGAGCAAGGTTGGAAGGTACTTTCAGAAGAGCCTTACATCGGTTATCTTCACCGTGTTGATCAATCTATCAACCGCAATATTATTGTGGCAGTAAAACCATAATCGACTTGAGTCGAACGAACCCTATGGAAAAGCCAACGACACGTTGGCTTTTTTTACCTCTGAGCTCAACGAGTTCTCTTGTAAATAGAAGGTAGAGAATGAAACCGACAGTGGAAATTTTGACAGATATTTTGGCGGAAGTACGCCCTTTAATCGGCCAAGGTAAAGTGGCTGATTACATTCCTGCTCTGGCAAAAGTACCCAGCAACAAGTTAGGTATTGCGGTATACACCAACGAAGGTGAGGTTATTAAGGCGGGTGATGCCGATGAACCTTTCTCTATCCAATCTATTTCAAAAGCATTGAGCTTGACGTTAGCGATGTGCTTGTACAAGCAAGAAGAAATTTGGTCTCGAGTGGGAAAAGAGCCTTCGGGGCAGGCATTTAATTCGCTAATCCAGCTAGAAATGGAGCAAGGTATTCCTCGTAATCCATTTATAAATGCTGGAGCGATAGTAGTGGCGGATTTGTTACAAACTCGCTTATCTGCGCCTCGTCAGCGCCTGTTGGAGTTTGTGCGTCAGCTTTCTGGTGATACCCATATTGTGTATGACAAAGTCGTTGCGGCATCCGAAATGATGCATGGTGATCGTAATGCGGCGATTGCATATCTCATGCGTTCGTTTGGCAACTTCGAAAATGAAGTGATTCCAGTACTACAAAATTACTTCCACGCTTGTGCGCTGAAGATGAGTTGCGTCGATTTGGCTAAAACGTTTAGCTATTTAGCAAACAAGGGCACATCGGTACAAACGGGTAAGCCTGTAGTTTCTCCTGTGCAAACCAAACAACTTAATGCACTGTTAGCAACGTGTGGCTTGTATGATGGCGCGGGCGAGTTTGCTTATCGCGTTGGAATGCCTGGTAAGTCTGGTGTTGGTGGTGGCATTATCGCGGTAGTACCTGGTGAAATGACCATTTCAGTATGGTCTCCAGAGCTTGATCCTTCAGGTAACTCGCTTGCTGGTACTAAGGCGCTTGAGCTGCTCTCAGAGCGAATTGGCCGTTCAATTTTCTAAGGTTGGAAATGTGTCAACCTTATTTAGGACGGCACACAGTTTCTAAATAAAAAGCCTCTCAATTGAGAGGCTTTTTTTGTTTTGGGGTTGCGTTACTCTTCGCTTTCTTCGGCCATAAAGGCTTCGAGCAAATCATTAAGGAAGAGCTTCCCTTTTTCAGTAATTTGCCAGTGGGTAGGCGTTTCACTCAGGTAGCCCATTTCTATCGCCCAGTTGATGGTTTCTTGAATCGTACTAAGCGGTAAGCCCGTGGTGTCCACGTAATCTTGCTTCGGACAGGCTTCAATTAAGCGGAATCGGTTCATAAAGAACTCGAATGGACGATCTTCATCCGCGACGACATGTTCCGTATGCAGATAAGGTTTGACCATATTTTGATAAGCCGCTAAATAGCCTCGCGGGTGTTTTACCTTTGTCGTTCGAATAATACGTCCGTCGGTAAAACTGAGTTTGCCATGAGAGCCACAACCGATACCAAGGTAATCACCAAAGCGCCAGTAGTTGAGGTTGTGCTGACACTGATAGCCCGGCTTACTGTAACCGGAGATTTCATATTGCACATAACCCGCGGCTGCAAGTTTTTGGTGTCCGAGCTCGAAAATATCCCACAAGTCATCATCGTCAGGTAGCGTTGGTGGCTTGTAGTAGAACATGGTGTTTGGTTCGATGGTCAGCTGATACCAAGACAAGTGCGGCGGTGCCAACTCAATCGCTTTGTCCAAATCTGCCAAGGCTTGTTCGATGCTTTGATCAGGTAAGCCGTGCATGAGATCGAGGTTAAAGCTGTTCAAACCGATTTGGTGCGCCAGATGAGCAGCGTTGACGGCTTCGTCTTGGCCGTGAATACGCCCCAAACGCTCAAGCTTTTGTTGCTCAAAGCTTTGCACGCCGATAGAGATACGCGTTACCCCGGCTTTACGGTAGCCAACAAAACGCTCTGCTTCGATGGTGCCTGGGTTCGCTTCCATGGTTATTTCGATTTCAGGCTTGAACGGAATACGCGCTTCAATGCCCTTAAGTAGACGCTCGATGCCTTCTGCCGAAATCAAACTCGGCGTACCACCACCAATGAAGATTGAATGCAGTGGACGTGGCGCTTCGTTAAGTCGGTATTTCTCAATGTCGGTATCCAAATCTTCTAAAAGGGCACTGATGTACTCTTCTTCTGGAATCTCGGTTTTGAGCGCGTGAGAGTTAAAGTCGCAATACGGGCACTTTTGCACACACCAAGGGATGTGTACATACAAGCTGAGTGCTGGGGGCGTTAACATGGTCTAATTCGCTCGTGATTACTGAGACACTTGCTCAGACAGTTGAGCAAACAACGACTTGAGCGCTTTACCGCGGTGAGACAGTTGTTTCTTACGTGCAGGTTCAAGTTCGGCTGACGCACAGTTGTCTTCAGGAACAAAGAAGATTGGGTCGTAGCCAAAGCCATTTTCACCGTGTGCTTCAGTTAGAATTCGGCCTTCCCATTTACCGTGACAGACGATAGGCGTTGGGTCGTTCTCGTGACGCATGAGGACTAATACGCAGTGGAAACGTGCTGTACGCTCTGCTTCTGGTACGCCTTCCATTGCCGCTAGCAATTTTTCTAGATTCTCTTGATCAGATGCGCTCTCGCCTGCGTAACGTGCAGAGTAAATGCCCGGAGCGCCTTTTAAGAAATCGACTTCTAATCCAGAGTCGTCTGCAATGGCAGGAAGCCCTGTTTCTTGTGCGGCATGGCGAGCTTTAATGATTGCGTTTTCAATGAAAGTTGTACCCGTTTCAGCTACTTCCGATACATTGAATTCACTTTGCGCTAATACTTCAAAGCCGAAGTCAGACAATAAATCTGCCATTTCACGAACTTTGCCTTGGTTACCAGTTGCTAGCACAATTTTTTTCATGGGAATCTCTTTTAATAGTGATAGAGGAGAACAAATCGTTCTCCTCTAGATATTCTTTAACTAATAAGTGGTTTTTAGCCTGCTTAGATCCAAAAGCTTTTGGAACATCACAACCCAATTACTCTTCAACATAAAACTTCTGGGTGAATTTAAGCTTACCTGAGCCTTTGTTTCCAGCTTTTACGTCAATATCGAAAGTAAAAGTTTCTTCGTGGGTAATTGGCAGTTCGGCTAAATAGTATATCGCATTGCCTTCTTTGACTTCACGAAAGGTCAAGGTCTGAGTTTGGCCGATAAGGTTCTTCGCGCGTCCAGCAATTTTTGCTTCTAATGCTGGCTTACCCAATGAAGCTCTATCTAACACGCTAATATTAACCACAGCGAGGTATCCATTACGTTTGATATCGTAGCTACGTGCGACTTTGGGTGTTAGGAATGTTGAGTTAAACGCTACATAGTGTACTTCGATATCTTTCATATTTTTAAACTGATCGGCGAAGCTTGGTAACGACAACAGGCTAATCAGTAATGCGGTAATCCATTTGCTCATTGTTACTTCCTCAAAGCACTTGTTATAAAACAACCATAGCTGCAATTTTACCTTGGTCAGGGGGTAAAAAATGCGTACTCAGTCGTTGGTATTAGTAAGTGTGGTACAAAATCGTAAATAAAAAGCCATCATAAGATGGCTTTAATTTCTGTCGGTATCTGGGTAGGCGATTCTATCCGAATTTGTTTGTGCCGTCCTAATTCACCTTTTTCTATGTTAACCAAGCCCTTAGCGATTTTAAACTGCTTGGCTAAGAACTTAGTTAGGTGTGCATTAGCTTTGCCATCGACAGGTGGAGCAGTAATGGCGATTTTTAGCTCTTCACCATGCAAGCCAACGATTTTATCGCGGCTAGCTTTAGGTTGAATATAGAGCTTCAGGATGATGTCCTCACCATCTTGCCAAACTGCAGCTGACATTATAGCTGGAACCAAATTGGACCAATGATATCGCCCATTAAGAAGTTCGCGAACTGCAAGCCGATAAATAACACCAGTACGCTTAAATCAAGACCACCAATAGCCGGAAGAATACGACGGATTGGAGCGCACATTGGCTCGGTCAGTTGATGGAATACGTACTCGATAGGGCTGCGGCCTTGGCTTACCCAGCTCAAAATTGCACGGATCAATAGTACCCAGAACAATAGGCCACCTGCGGCTTTGATTAATGATAATAAGCCCAAGAATAAGAAGTCAGCGCTGAAAGAGACGGAACCGTTCGAAGCTATTAGGATAAGCACGACAAATTTAAGCACACACAACACGTAGGCAAACAACACGGTTGCTAGGTCAATATTCCCCACGGAAGGGATAACGCGGCGCAATGGACCAATGACCGGCTGAGTCGCTTTTACTATGAATTGCGAGAATGGGTTATAGAAGTCTGCGCGCGCAGCTTGCAACCAAATTCGCAAAATTACGACCATGATGTACAGGTCAAATAGGGTTGAGATGAGAAAACTCATTGAATTCATAAGGTACCCTTAACAAGTGATGGATGATACTAAACGGAGTTCATCCAAATAATTAAAACAGTTTTTCCATTTCTTCCGCGCGAGCCACAGCAGCTTGCATGGCTTTAGCGACAATATCTGAAAGTTGATGTTCGTTGAATGTACGCAGTGCTTCTGCCGTTGTCCCACCTTTCGAAGTTACGTTCTCACGCAGGGTTGATAGCTCAGTTTCTGGGTTGCTAACCACCATACTGGCCGCGCCCAGTGCCGCTTGCTGAACCAATAGTCGAGCGGTCTCTTTATCAAAGCCTTGCGCAATCGCTTCTGCTTGCATCGCTTCCATAAACAGGAAGAAGTATGCTGGAGCACTGCCCGCTGCGGCAATCACATTATTGATGCCAGACTCTTGCTCAACCCAACATACTTTACCGACCGCTTCCATTAACTCTGCGGCAAAAGCTTTGTCGTGCTCGGTTACATGAGTTGGTGCGAACAACCCACTCATACCCAACCCAAGTTGTGATGGCGTATTTGGCATAACACGAACCAAGTTCAATTTGGTGGCTAGCATATCATCCAATCGTGAACAGTTGATGCCTGCGGCAATAGAAATCACCAGTTTATTAGTGAAATCGATCGATTGCAGTGGTTTACAGACATCCGCCATCATTTGCGGTTTTACAGACAATACCACCACATCCGCCTCGGTCGCAGCTTGGATGTTATCGCTGGTGGTACGGATGCCAAAATCTTGTTCTAGCAGAAGGCGACGAGCCTCTGAAGGAGCCGTCGCGGTAATGTTTTGCGCTGGGTATCCGTTAGCAACCAAGCCGGAAACAATGGCTCTCACCATGTTGCCAGCACCAATGAAGGCGATTTTCTTATGTTCCATTTGTCTGATTTCCATCATGATATTTAGAATTTATTGTGCGCTCAGGTGTATAATGGCGCCGCTGTTACTTACTGCTCCTATTGGCGAGTAAGATGATTGCGCATTTACGCTCTAACTTTTGGCGACGTAACTTATGTCGCGAGTGAGCGTTTTTTTGATTTAGCTGTAGTCTCGAGCGCCGAAAATAGCGGTTCCAATACGAACCATTGTACTACCAGCTTCGATTGCAGCGGTCATATCACCACTCATTCCCATTGATAATGTATCGATTTCTGGGAACTGTGCTTCGAGTGTTTGCTTCAACGTAGCCAACTTCTGAAATTCACGGAGTTGTGATTCGTAGTCAGACACGTTGGCAGGGATCGACATCAACCCTCTTAAAGTGAGGTTGGGTAGGCGAGAAATCAACTCTGCCAGCTCGAATACTTCCGCTTCAGTGACACCAGACTTAGATGCCTCACCACTGGTGTTAACCTGAAGCAGAACTTGTAGCGGTTTAAGTTCGCTTGGCCGCTGATCATTCAGGCGTTGAGCAATCTTGGTTCGATCGATGGTGTGAACCCAATCGAAATGTTCAGCAACAAGTCGCGATTTATTCGATTGAATCGGGCCAATGAAGTGCCATTCGATTCGATTATCTGGATAATGCTCGGCAAAGTGCTGAACTTTACTGACGCCCTCTTGAACGTAGTTTTCACCAAAGGCGGTTTGTCCCGCTTGGTAGGCTTCGAGAATTGCCTCGACAGGTTTAGTTTTGCTTACCGCTAGAAGTTGCACTGACTCTGGAGTTCGACCACATTTTTGCTCGTCATATCGAATTTGAGAGGTGATATGTTCAATATTTTGTTGAATACTACTCATAGCTGTACTTTAGACTTAAGGATTTTAAATGGATATCACTGAGTTACTGGATTTTAGTGTAAAACATAATGCCTCGGATCTACATCTTTCTGCAGGTGTCCCACCAATGGTTCGTATTGATGGGGATGTGAGAAAACTAGGCATTCCAGCGTTTACACACCAAGAAGTGCATCGTTTGGTTTTCGAAATCATGAACGATGCCCAACGCAGTGAGTTCGAAGAAAAACTCGAAGTCGATTTCTCTTTTGAGTTGCATAACGTTGGCCGTTTCCGTGTCAACGCTTTCAACCAATCTCGCGGTTGTGCGGCAGTATTCCGTACCATTCCAAGTAGCATTCCAACTCTGGAAGAGCTAGAAGCGCCAGAGATCTTCAAAAAAATTGCGAACGCTGAAAAAGGCTTAGTTCTGGTCACTGGCCCAACAGGTTCAGGTAAATCGACGACCTTAGCAGCCATTGTTGACTACATTAACCGTAATCACAACAAGCACGTACTCACAATTGAAGATCCGATTGAATTTGTTCACAACAACAATAAATGTTTGATCAACCAGCGTGAAGTTCACCGTGACACCCATAGTTTCCAAAATGCTTTGCGTAGTGCATTGCGCGAAGACCCGGATGTGATTCTAGTCGGTGAGATGCGTGACAAAGAAACCATCAGTCTAGCGCTGACAGCGGCTGAAACCGGTCACCTTGTTTTCGGGACGTTGCACACCAGCTCGGCGGCAAAAACCATTGACCGTATTATCGATGTGTTTCCTGGTAGTGATAAAGATATGGTTCGCTCGATGCTATCTGAGTCCCTTCGTTCGGTTATCGCGCAAAAGCTTCTGAAGCGTAACGGTGGTGGCCGTATTGCATGCCATGAAATTATGATGGCAACGCCTGCGATTCGTAACTTGATCCGCGAAGACAAAGTCGCGCAGATGTATTCGATCATTCAAACAGGTGCGGCTCACGGCATGCAAACCATGGAGCAAAATGCTCGTCAGTTAATGGCGCAAGGCATGGTTGCTCGTGAAGAGGTCGATAGTAAGATCGGATTAGAAGTGCAGCAATTCTCGTAACGTTCATACAGATAATGGTGAATACGGAAGATGGATCTAGATAAATTTCTCGAAGGCATGTTGGCGCTGAAAGCGTCGGATCTTTACATCACGGTTGGAGCGCCAATTCTATTTCGTGTGGATGGCGAATTGCGTCCGCAAGGGGAAAAACTCACCGAGAGTGATGTGGCTGCATTACTCGACAGCGCTATGGAACCAGATCGGCGTCAGGAATTTCGTAAAAGTCGCGAGTCGAATTTTGCCATTGTGAGAGATTGTGGTCGCTTCCGTGTGAGTGCCTTTTTTCAACGCGAGTTACCAGGCGCAGTGATTCGTCGTATTGAAACTAATATTCCTACTTTTGAGCAGTTAAAGTTACCGTTAGTGTTGCAAGATTTGGCGATAGCTAAGCGTGGTTTGGTGCTGGTGGTCGGTGCTACTGGATCGGGTAAATCGACCACCATGGCGGCGATGACAGGCTATCGAAACAGCAATAAAACCGGGCACATTTTGACGGTCGAAGATCCGATCGAGTTCGTGCATGAACACAAGCGCTGTATCGTGACTCAACGTGAAGTTGGGTTAGATACGGAAAGCTATGAAGTTGCGCTTAAAAACTCGCTGCGCCAAGCACCAGATATGATTTTGATTGGTGAGATCCGTAGCCGTGAAACAATGGAATACGCGATGACCTTCGCCGAAACGGGTCACCTGTGTATGGCAACGTTGCACGCCAACAATGCAAACCAAGCTTTAGAGCGCATTCTTCACTTGGTACCGAAAGATCAAAAAGAACAATTCTTGTTCGATTTGTCGATGAACCTAAAAGGCGTGGTTGGTCAGCAGCTGATCCGAGATAAAAATGGGCAGGGACGTCATGGTGTATTTGAGATCTTGCTAAATAGTCCACGTGTGTCGGATTTGATTCGTCGCGGAGATTTACATGAGTTGAAGTCAACCATGGCTCGCTCAAATGAGTTTGGTATGCTGACGTTCGATCAATCTCTTTATAAGTTAGTGATGCAAGGTAAGATCAGCGAAGAGGATGCACTACATAGTGCCGACTCAGCGAATGATCTGCGCCTGATGTTGAAAACGCAGCGTGGTGAAGCATTCTCTACGGGCAGTTTGGCAAACGTTAAGATCGATATGGATTAATCCAATCCAGAAACAAAAAAGGTTGGCAGAAGCCAACCTTTTTTCATTGTGCTTGAAGTGTTTACTCACCCCAAAGGGCTTCAAACCAGCTTTCTAGAATCACCACCGCTGACTGGCAGTCAACATTACCTTTCGATAGGGCTTTGTAGCCGCCCATGCTGAACAACTCCGCACGAGCTTCTGCAGTAGATAAACGCTCATCATGCAGCTCAACAGGCAATCCGTATCGGCCTTGCAGACGCTTAGCAAATTTTCGTGCACGAGGGGTTATGGTCTCAAGGTCTTTACCATGCAGATCGGTCGGTAAACCGACCACTAGCAAATCTGGTTGCCACTCTTTGATTTGCTTTTCGATATCGTCCCAGTTTGGAATACCGTCATTGGCTTTAAAGGCTTTTAATGGGGAAGCTGTACCAGTAATTTCTTGGCCAATAGCGCTACCAATGCTTTTGGTTCCAAAGTCAAAAGCCATAATTGTGCGTGACATAAGGTGTCTCTATCTAATGTAACTGTATATTTGGACTAAGCATGTCCAGAGTCTGCTGAAAGGTGACTTGGGTCGATACCCAGCTTTTCGACCGCTTTCTTCCAACGCTCGTTGATTGGTGTATTAAAGATAATTTCAGGCGTCGCTTCAATGGTGAGCCAAGAGTTTTCGACCAGCTCACTTTCTAATTGGCCTGCACTCCAACCGGAGTAGCCAAGTGCCACTAAGTAATCACTTGGTTCTGCTTCTGTTCCTAACACCGACAGAATATCACGCGAAGTGGTTACCGCGAGGTCATCGGTCATTTGGACGCTGGACTCGTAGTAATCTTTGGGTTTATGCAAAATAAAGCCACGATCTTCCGAGATTGGGCCGCCATTATAAACTGGTCTATCTAGACTGGCTTCAAATAGGCGCGGGTGTACTGGCTGAACTTCCACCTGCTTGAGCATGTTGCCGACGGTGATATCAACAGGAGCATTGATCATCAGCCCCATAGCGCCGTCTTCGTTGTGCTCACAAACGTAGATCACGCTGTTTTGAAAGTACGGATCTTTCATCCCAGGCATGGCAACCAAAAAGTGATTTGTGAGATTCATACTCATACTGACCCTTAACTCTCGTAAATGCCCTTAAGCAAACATCATACAATTTACATCTAGGTATGTGCATGAGTTTGCTTAAGTTAATGTACTATGCTCTCTATTAACTGTAATACAGTTTGAGTTATTCGCCTTTTACTCGACGCTCAATCGCATCCATCAGCTTGCCTGTGATTGAGATATCAAAAGCTGCTTCAATTTCGCGAATACAGGTTGGGCTGGTGACGTTGATTTCTGTTAGCTTGTCGCCAATTACGTCAAGGCCAACAAAGATAAGGCCTTTTTCTTTCAGTGTCGGAGCAACGGTTTGCGCAATTTTGAGGTCGGTTTCGCTTAGCGGACGAGCTTCACCAGTACCACCAGCGGCTAGGTTGCCGCGCGTTTCGCCTTTAGCAGGAATGCGTGCTAGACAGTAAGGCATAGGTTCGCCATCTACCACTAGGATACGTTTGTCACCGTTGCTGATGTCTGGCACGAAGGTTTGTGCCATTGCGTAGTTTTGACCGTGGTTAGTCAATGTCTCGATGATCACAGAGACGTTTGGATCGTTTTCTTTTACACGGAAGATGGACGCGCCACCCATACCATCAAGTGGTTTCAGGATGACATCACCATGTTTTTCACGAAATTCTTTAATTTTCTCTGCTTTTCGCGTCACGATCGTTGTAGGTGTCAGCTCTGGGAACCATGCTGTAAACAGCTTTTCGTTACAATCACGTAAGCTTTGAGGCTTGTTAACGATCAGTGCACCTTGTTCTTCTGCACGCTCAAGGATGTAAGTCGCGTAGATGTATTCAGTATCAAACGGAGGATCTTTACGCATTAGCACCGCGTCTAGCTCAGACAGTTCGATAGTTTGCTCTGATTTGAACTCGTACCAACCGTTTGGATCTTCTTTTAGTTCTACCACTTTAGTATCTGCAATGGCAACGCCTTGATCGAGATGCAGATCATTCATTTCCATGTAGTGGATTTCATAGCCGCGTCGTTGCGCTTCAAGCATCATGGCAAAGCTAGAGTCTTTTTTGATGTTAATGGACGAGATTGGGTCCATTACGATACCGAGTTTGATCATTATTTTTCTCCGTTTAACCAAGATCGCCGAAACGAACTTGTAAGGCTGTAATTGCTGTCAGAGCCGCTGTTTCGGTACGCAGAACGCGAGGGCCGAGTAGCGTTTCTTCAAATTGGTATTCTCGAGTCATCTCGATTTCTTCAGACGATAAACCGCCTTCAGGACCGATCAGTAGGCGCACTTTTTCAACCGGGGTTGGCAAAGTGTTGATTGAGTATTTAGCACGAGGGTGAAGGTTAAGCTTTAAACCATCGTACTCTTCTTTACACCACTCTTCCAAGCTCATAATTGGACGAATTTCGGGCACGACATTACGCCCACATTGCTCACAGGCACTGATGGCGATTTTCTGCCATTGCGCGAGTTTTTTCTCAAAACGCTTTTGGTCAAGCTTGACACCACAACGTTCAGAAATCAGAGGAGTGATGGTATTGACGCCAAGTTCAACAGACTTTTGGATGGTGAACTCCATCTTATCGCCACGTGAAATGACTTGACCAAGGTGCAGATCTAAAGGGGATTCAATACTGTTTTCTACGCGCTCGGTGATGTTAACCAAAACTGATTTCTTGCTGACTTCACTGATAACCGCTGGGAACTCTGCGCCACTGCCGTCAAAAAGGAGAACGTCTTGGCCTTCTTTCATGCGCAAAACACGACCGATATGGCCTGCTGCGTCGTCACTTAAAGCAAGTGAGCCAAGTTGATGAATGGTTTCTGGATGATAAATTCGAGGGGTACGCATGAGATTTCCAGCAAGAGAATAAACTTAAACCCTAACATGGATGCTTTGCACCGAAAAAACAAGGGGCAAGAAGCGTTTCAATATCAGTAATTGAAACGCTTCGAGGTCGGAGGTTACAGTGCGCGGCAGGCTTCTTGAACAAATGGGTTGTGATTGCCCTGTACTTTTGCAATGCGCTCGTCACGCTCACATTCCCATTTATCGGCAGGATAGGTTTTGTTCCAAGCACTCATTAATTGCGTTTGCTGCTTCGACAGTTTGAAACCGTACTCTTTGCTCATGTATAGATAGGTACGAGCAATTGAACCACGCGCACGGTCTGGTGGCATGACTTTACGCTGCTTAAAGTTCACTTGCATCTCACAGCGACCATAACTCACGCCATCCATACCGTTCCATTGGCTGAAGTTGTAGTTCGAACGGTCACCGTTTACTTCACCAATAGCAGGAGTTAGGTTGTGCAAGTCTGCTTCCATCAAACGAAAAGTTTTGTCTTTTTTCTTACAGTTTTTACGTCCGCCATCTTGCCAGCATTGACGCTGGTGGCCAAATTGCCACGCAGGAACAATGTGCTCCCATTCGATTCGTGCAGCCCGTTTTTCTTGTTTACGGACTTGGTAACCGCAAGAGGCTAAATCGGGTAAGCCTTTCTTGCCTTGCCATTGAATGTTACAGCCACAGTAGAAGCTTGTTGGGTGGTCTTGATAAATTTTGACCGCCTCACGTTTGGCTGCAGAGAATGAGCTCGGTGGCGCGGCAATCGCAGTGCTAGAAAGCGCGATAAGCAACAGAGAGAGTAAGTATTTCATGATAAAAGTCTTTATAAAGTATGACTTTATTCATGATAACACGCATAAAATAGCTTTAGTGATGAGTAAGTTAACAATAAGTGGCGAAGGGAAGGTTTTGATCAACTCGATCTTTATTTTGGGAACGCAAGTAACACTATGAGGTAAGGGCTACGATAATTGAATGCCGGTGAAGTTAAGTGGTTGGCGGCATTTTTGACAAGAGTACGTCGCCTCTTTGCGCAGCACTTTATTATGACGGCGAATCGATAGAGGGTAGGCCATACAACCACAACGATACTCAAAGGTTTTACCTTGAACGGATTTTACTTCAAAGCTGTGAGTGGTTTTGGCTGGTACGTTAAATACGGCTTCCATGACGCCTTTCCATTCTTTACCGTGAGGCCTAACTCGCCCGTAAACCTGATAAGTAATCAGGTGTGCTACTTCATGAGGAATGACTTCATCTAAGAATGCTTGGGTGTTTTCGCGAAATAAAACAGGGTTTAGGCGTACTTGATTTAATTGAAGGTAGGCTTTTCCTGCCGCTTTCCCACGGACGTCGAAGGTGATTGTTGGAATCGGGAAAGAACGTTTGAAAGCTTGTTCCGCCATCGCGATACAGCCCGCCATCACTTGCTTGGCTTTATAGCTGAGTTCTATATCCACAATTCACCTCGATAAATCAAATAAAAAAGCCCCCGCATTTGCGAGGGCCAGATCATAGCATCAGTTAATTATGGTGTGTGTTTTTTCTTGATGGTGGCATGGTAAGCGTGCCATGTACCGTAGCCTAGAATTGGCATGGTAAACAACATTCCGATCCCGTAGGTCGCAAAGCCGATAAGAATACCGCCACAGATGATCGCTGCCCAAACAATCATTGCTGGAATGTTGGATTTCACTGCATTAAAGCTGGTAAATACAGCGGTCATCATGTCTACGCGACGCTCCATCATGAGCGGAATAGAAAAGGCTGAAATGCTAAACACCACACAAGCCAAAACAAAGCCAACTAAAGAGCCGATGACAAGGAAGGGTAGGAACTCACTTAAAGGTGCCCCTTGAACAGAAGGGTAGAGCGCATGAAGTAGAGCGGCAATGCGCATCCAAAATATCATACACACTGCGAGTAACACGGCGAACGCCCATTGAGATGTTGAGTTACGACCGATCGCTTTCATTGAATGGAACAAGCTTGCTTTGTGTCCGCGCTCTCTCTCCCAACTGGCATCATACAAGCCCAGCGCGAGAAACGGACCGATTAACATGTAAACAATCAAACTGGGCATGACGACCAAGTGTGTGCCTTGCCACTGTACGAGCAAAACAATGCCTATCGCAGCTGCCATAAAACAGATGCCATAGAAAGCACTAATAAGTGGCATTCGCACGAAATCATGCAGACCTAATGCTAGCCAATGAAAAGGTGCAGAAAGATTGACCGTATTGCACGGTATGGTTCTGGCGTATTCGTTGTCTGGCACTTCCTTTCGCTTGTTGTGGAAGTCCGATGGATTAACAGTTCGAGGCATAACTCCTCCTTGATTTATTCCCACATTATCCGCTTATACCAACTGACAGCGGTTTTTGTTCAGTCAAACTTGAAGCGACTTTTTCAAGTTTACATCTGAGCATTGGCTTAGTTTGGTATCGGCCATAAAGATGCCTGACTCATGTCTTTACTTAAGTGTTGCTTCCACAGTCGCCAGCATCCGACGTCTCTATTTAAATTGGAATTAACAATATTTTAACTATTGGCGGAGATGGGATAATTTACAAATAATTGCTTAAAATTTATTCGGTATAAAAATGAGGGAGAAACAGGACTGCTTTGTGGCGCAGGGCGGTATGAGTCGAAATGACTAGATAAAAGTTGCTGAAAATAAAAAGCCCCCACCATAGGCGAGGGCTTGATTGATTCTTGCTTGGCTTGATTATTTGATGCCAGCGAAATCGCGTAGAAGTGCAGCTTTGTCTGTTGCTTCCCACGGGAATTCTTCACGACCGAAGTGACCGTAAGCCGCTGTCTTCTTGTAGATAGGTTGAAGAAGGTTAAGCATTTCTTGTAGACCGTATGGACGTAGGTCGAAGAATTGACGAACCGCTTCAATGATGATGTCGTGAGATACTTTCTCAGTACCGAACGTTTCCACCATGATAGACGTTGGATCAGCAACACCGATTGCGTAAGAAAGTTGGATCTCACAACGGTCAGCCATGCCTGCCGCTACGATGTTTTTCGCTACGTAGCGTGCTGCGTATGCTGCACTACGGTCAACTTTTGATGGATCTTTACCAGAAAACGCACCGCCACCGTGACGAGCTGCGCCGCCGTAGGTATCTACGATGATCTTACGACCAGTTAGGCCACAGTCACCCATAGGCCCACCGATTACGAAGCGACCGGTTGGGTTAATGAAGAAGTTTGTTTCTTTGTTGATCCACTCAGAAGGTAGCACTGGCTTAATGATCTCTTCCATTACCGCTTCACGCAGGTCTGAAGTTGAGATTGAGTCACAGTGTTGAGTTGAAAGAACAACCGCGTCGATACCAACGATGTTACCTTGATCGTATTGGAATGTTACCTGAGATTTTGCATCAGGACGCAACCAAGGTAGTGTGCCGTTTTTACGAACTTCTGCTTGCTTTTGAACAAGACGGTGAGAGTAAGTAATTGGCGCTGGCATTAGTACTTCAGTTTCGTTACAAGCGTAACCAAACATGATGCCTTGGTCGCCTGCACCTTGTTCTTTAGGGTCAGCTTTATCAACACCTTGGTTGATATCTGGCGACTGTTTACCGATTGTGTTTAGTACCGCACAAGAATCTGCGTCAAAGCCCATATCTGAATGTACGTAGCCGATTTCACGAACGGTTTCACGAGTTAACTCTTCGATGTCTACCCATGCTGAAGTCGTGATTTCACCACCCACCATTACCATACCGGTTTTAACGTAAGTCTCACATGCAACACGAGCCTTTGGATCTTGCTCTAGAATCGCGTCAAGAACCGCATCAGAAATCTGGTCTGCAATTTTATCTGGATGACCTTCTGATACTGACTCAGAAGTAAACAGGTGCTTAGCCATGTTAGCTCCACTATATCTGGTTTAAAACTGGGGAATGATAAACTCTCCAGCGCAAATTAATACTAATTTTTGTAGGTGTATCTACATCTAGACGTCTATTCTAAATTTGATTGCTCGAATTACAAGCTCTTTTTTGGTTTTTGTTATAACCAAACGTTTGCCTGATTTATTGATAATTTTAAGAACTTCGAACGATTTGGCGCGAAAGGTGCAATATTTGTGAGGTTTTGGACTGGAAAACGTTTGCACACCCAACAGGGCTTTGAGAGAATTATGACCTACTTTTCGTTTCGCTTAATGTACTCAGGAGCAGACATGTCGTCTCGTAAACATCTTGCCAATGCAATTCGTGCTCTAAGCATGGATGGTGTTCAACAAGCTAACTCAGGCCACCCAGGCGCACCAATGGGTATGGCTGATATCGCTGAAGTTCTTTGGCGCTCTCACCTAAACCATAACCCTTCAAACCCAGAGTGGGCCGACCGCGATCGCTTTGTGCTGTCAAACGGTCATGGGTCAATGCTTATTTACTCTCTACTGCACTTAAGCGGTTACGAGCTATCTATTGACGATCTGAAAAACTTCCGTCAATTGCACTCAAAAACCCCAGGTCACCCAGAGTACGGCTACGCGCCTGGTATCGAGACAACAACGGGTCCTCTAGGTCAAGGCATCACTAACGCTGTTGGTATGGCGATCGCAGAGAAAGCACTAGCGGCACAGTTCAACAAAGAAGGTCACGATATCGTTGACCACTTTACGTATGTGTTCATGGGTGACGGCTGTCTAATGGAAGGCATCTCGCATGAAGCATGCTCTCTTGCAGGTACTCTTGGTCTAGGCAAGCTGATTGCATTCTGGGATGACAACGGCATCTCTATCGACGGTCACGTTGATGGTTGGTTCTCTGACGATACACCTAAGCGTTTTGAAGCGTACGGCTGGCATGTAATCCCAGCAGTCGATGGTCACGACTCAGACGCGATCAACGCAGCAATTGAAGCAGCAAAAGCGGACCCACGTCCTACGCTTATCTGTACCAAAACAATTATCGGTTTCGGTTCTCCTAACAAGTCTGGTTCGCACGACTGTCACGGTGCACCACTAGGTCACGATGAAATCCAAGCGGCTCGCGAATACCTAGGTTGGGAGTACGGCCCATTTGAGATCCCGGCAGATGTTTACGCTGAGTGGGATGCAAAAGAAGCGGGCGCCGCGAAAGAAGCAGCTTGGAATGAAAAATTCGAAGCATACGCTGCAGCTTACCCTGCTGAAGCGGCAGAGCTTAAACGTCGTCTAAACGGCGAACTTCCTGCACAATGGGAAGAAAAAGCGAACCAAATCATTGCCGATCTTCAAGCAAACCCAGCGAACATTGCATCACGTAAAGCATCGCAAAATGCACTAGAAGCGTTTGGTCAAATGCTTCCTGAGTTTATGGGTGGTTCTGCTGACCTAGCGCCTTCTAACCTGACCATGTGGTCTGGTTCTAAGTCTCTAGAAACGGAGGACTTCTCTGGCAACTACATCCACTACGGTGTACGCGAATTCGGTATGACTGCTATCATCAACGGTATCGCATTGCACGGTGGTTTCGTTCCTTACGGCGCAACATTCCTAATGTTCATGGAATACGCTCGTAACGCAATGCGTATGGCTGCGCTGATGAAAATTCAGAACATCCAAGTTTACACGCATGATTCGATCGGTCTTGGCGAAGATGGCCCAACTCACCAACCTGTTGAGCAAATGGCGTCTCTACGTGTAACTCCAAACATGAGCACATGGCGCCCATGTGACCAAGTTGAGTCTGCAGTTGCATGGAAACTAGCGATTGAACGTAAAGATGCACCAACTGCACTTATCTTCTCTCGTCAAAACCTAGCGCAACAAGAGCGTACTGCTGAACAAGTCGCAGACATCGCGAAAGGTGCTTACATCCTGAAAGATAGCGAAGGTAAGCCTGAGCTAATCCTTATCGCAACAGGTTCTGAGGTTGAGCTTGCAGTGAAAGCCGCTGAGCAACTAACTTCAGAAGGCAAGAAAGTACGCGTTGTTTCAATGCCATCAACAGATGCATTCGATAAACAAGACGCTGCTTACCGTGAATCTGTACTGCCATCAGACGTAACGGCACGTATCGCTATTGAAGCGGGCATTGCGGATTTCTGGTACAAGTACGTAGGCTTCGACGGTCGCATCATCGGTATGACAACATTCGGTGAATCAGCACCTGCTGGTCAGCTATTCGAGATGTTTGGCTTCACGACTGAAAACGTAGTGAACACAGCTAAAGAATTGCTAGCGTAATTGCAGGACCGTCTAAACAGTCGAACGTAAACGACGATTGTTAAACGCTAAAGTTAGAAAGGCCATCATTATGATGGCCTTTTTATTTTTGTCAGGTTTTCCAACCTTGTGGAATGCTTTGGTGAATGCAGTCTAAAAGTACGGATAAGCGCAGTGGTGGTCGTCCTGCTGGTGTATAGCAGTTAATGGAAATAGGCTCAGAAAGCCAACCTTCTAAGCAAGGTGTGATTCGCCCTGGGTGATGTTTCTCATAGCCGCATGCTGTCCAAGTCGGCAGCAGTCCAATACCATGACCATTCGCGATACTGTCTATTTGCATTGCTATGTTGTCGCTGTATAACCGACTAACAAAGGGTTCTAAAAAGAACTCACCGTGTTGAGGGTGTGCTAGCATCAATCCATTTTCTTGCACTGAACCAAAATCGATCCATGGATGTGCTTCAAGTTCTTTGGGGTGCGGTATAGGCCCATGTTGTTTTAGATAATTTGGAGAGGCAAAAGGCGTATAGCGAAATACCCCCAGCACTTCTTTTCGCCAGTCTAGCTCTTTACGTTCACCGAGCCAGATGAACAAATCTGGGTCATGATGCGCCTCAGAAAAGTCACTGGTAAGTTGAACTCTAACATCGGGATTATCAGCAAGAAAACGATTGAGTACGCCGCCGAGCCAGCTTCTAACTAAGGCAGTGTGACAAACAATATGCAGTGGCCCTGAAACTTGGTTCGTTAAACCTTGCAGTGCATCATAACTCTCTTCGCTTAACTCAAGAATCTGGCGGCTGTAGTGGGCAAAGATCTCTCCAGCTCTTGTCAGAACTAATCGATTACCTTGTCTGGCGGTTAGAGCCTGACCGAAGTCTTCTTCTAATTGTGCCAAGCGACGACTTAGCGTTGATTTTGGCTGATTAAGGGCTTTAGCAGCGGCTGTCAAACTTTTATGCTGATTGAGCGCATCAAAGGCTCTAATTGATGCTAAGTCGTGCATATTTCTTTTACTCCTTACTGCGTTATGTACGAGTTCCATAAATGGAAAGAACCGTTCCATAACTCTCACTATACATCTCATTCTATTTGTGAATAATTCACTTTCGAAAATAATAATCATTATCAATTATGGAGATGTAGATGTCTACTCTTAGACTGCCAGTTATTACCGCAACTGGTATTTTAGCCTTCGTCAGTGTCCCTCATGTTTTTGCCAATGATGCAGTTTCTAAAATGGAAACAGTGGTTGTAACTGCATCAAGCTACGAGCAATCTCAAGCGGACGCGCCTGCAAGTATTAGTGTGATTTCACGTGAGGAGTTGGACTCTCGTTATTACCGCGATGTGACTGATGCACTAAAAAGTGTGCCAGGTGTTGTCGTGACAGGTGGTGGTGATACCACCGACATTAGTATCCGTGGTATGGGTTCTAAATACACTTTGATACTGGTCGATGGTAAACGTCAAAGCACGCGTGAAACTCGTCCAAATAGTGACGGTCCTGGTATCGAACAAGGTTGGTTACCTCCTCTTCAAGCGATTGAGCGAATCGAAGTTATTCGCGGCCCAATGTCGACGCTTTACGGTTCTGATGCGATTGGTGGCGTGATTAACGTCATCACACGAAAAGATGCGTTAGAGTGGACGGGTAATGTTCAACTGGGCACGGTACTACAAGAGAATAGCCGCTCAGGTGGAGAGCAGAGCGCGAACTTTTTCGTTAATGGTCCGTTGGCTGAAAATTTATCTCTCCAAGTATATGGTCAGTACACAACCAGAGAAGAAGATGACATCGAATACGGTTATGAAGATAAAGATATGCAGAGTATCTCTTCAAAACTGACTTACCAGATTAATGAGCGCCACTCGGTACAATTAGAAGGTGGCACGTCGGCACAAAGTCGTCGTGGCAATGTGGGCCTTTCAGTGCCGACCACTGGGTGTCGTGGAGGGTGTGAAGATTCACTGAATGAATATCGTCGTAATTACGTAACGGTAAGCCACAACGGTGATTGGGATTCGATTGGCATTTCAGATACTTACTTACAGCGAGAAGAGAGCGAGAACAAATCTCGTGAGATGACGATCACCAACACCACGTTCAAATCGAGCTTGGTGACTGGTATCGGAAACCATACGTTGACGACGGGTGTGGACGCCACTCATGCAGAGCTTGAGGATTTCACCTCCAACAAAGCGTCATCGAAGACTGAAACATCGAATACGCAGTGGGCTGTTTTCATTGAAGATGAATGGAGAATCGCTGATCCGTTTAGCGTTACGCTTGGTGGTCGTCTAGATCATGACGAAAACTATGGCGCGCACTTTAGTCCGCGTGTTTACGGTGTATGGCGAGTTGATCCGTCTTGGACGGTGAAAGGCGGTGTGGCAACAGGTTTCCGTTCTCCACAATTACGTGAAATTACTCCTGGCTGGGCGCAAGTCAGTGGTGGCGGTAATATCTACGGTAACCCAGATCTTGACCCTGAAACGTCGCTAAACAAAGAAATCAGCGTCTTGTATCAAGGTGATTCTGGCTTAGATGTCTCTTTGACAGCGTTCCATAACGAATTCAAAGACAAGATCACACGTGTTGTTTGTCCAGACACTATCTGTACTGATGGTCCAAACCAATGGGGCGCAGATCCAACGTACCGTATTAACGTGGATGAAGCCGTCACACAAGGTATTGAAGCGACTTTAGCATCGCCGTTAACGGAAACCATTTACCTTAGCTCGAGCTACACATTTACCGACTCAGAGCAAAAAACAGGTGAATACAAAGGCATGCCGCTGCAGCAGTTACCAAAGCATCTGTTTAATGTGGATGTGACTTGGCAAACGACAACAGATCTAGAGAGCTGGGCGAAAGTCACGTACCGAGGTAAAGAAATGGATCCGGTTACTGGCCCATCAAGAAACAGTATTGTAGAACCAGCTTATACCTTTGTGGACGCCGGTGTGACATACCAGTTAACCGACAATACTCGTATTAAAGGCGCTATCTATAACTTGCTGGACGAGGAAATCAGTTACGAAGAATACGGATATATTGAAGATGGTCGTCGCTACTGGTTAGGTTTAGACGTCGCATTTTAATTATCTATCGTTGTAATAAGGTCGAGTATAGTCTCGACCTTTTTTAATCCTGCTTTACTGTGATTCAACAGGTGCGTTTGTCAGCCTGATCAGGTAGTATCTGTGACACGAAATTTTTGGTAGGGCGAAGGATAAATGCTAAAGGTTGCGATCAATGGATTTGGACGTATAGGTCGTAATGTTCTGCGAGCGGTGTATGAAAGTGGAAAACACCAGCAGATCAAGGTTGTGGCGGTTAACGAACTAGCACAGCCAGAGGCGATGGCACACCTACTGCAATATGACACCAGTCATGGTCGCTTTGGTAAAAAAATTTCCCATGACCAAGAACATTTGCATGTTCATCATGACAGCGGTGAATATGATTCAATTCGCATTCTCCACCTCTCCGAAATCGAATTACTTCCTTGGCGTGATTTAGAAGTTGATATCGTCTTGGATTGCACTGGTGTATTTGGTTCGCAAGCGGATGGGCAAGCGCATATAGAAGCTGGCGCGAAGAAAGTACTGTTTTCGCACCCGGGCGCAAACGACCTAGATAATACGATTATCTATGGCGTGAACCACGAAACTCTGAAAGACGAGCACCGTGTTGTCTCCAATGGTTCTTGCACCACCAACTGTATCGTTCCCATCATTAAAGTATTAGACGAAGCCTTCGGCATAGAGTCTGGCACCATTACCACAATTCATTCGTCCATGAACGATCAACAAGTAATTGATGCGTATCATAACGACTTACGCCGTACCCGCGCTGCAAGCCAATCTATTATTCCGGTGGACACTAAGTTGCATAAGGGGATTGAAAGAATCTTCCCGAAATTTTCCAACAAATTCGAAGCAATTTCTGTTCGTGTTCCAACGGTTAACGTCACTGCAATGGATTTAAGTGTCACAATTAGTACAAATGTGAAAGTTAATGACGTAAATCAAACCATTGTTAACGCATCTCAGTGTACATTACGTAACATTGTTGACTATACTGAATCGCCACTCGTTTCCATCGACTTTAACCACGACCCCCATAGTGCGATTGTGGATGGAAGCCAGACTAGAGTGAGTAACGGGCAACTCGTAAAAATGCTCGTTTGGTGCGACAACGAATGGGGCTTTGCTAACCGGATGCTGGATACTGCCTTAGCAATGCAAGCTTCTTCGCAAGTGGAACAGTAATGACGAAGAAGTGATGGAGAATTTTTATTTCAAGCCTTGAAATAAATCCATAATATCTCCATATCTATAACCAGTTTGAAGAATTAACAGGCTTGGCAGGGTTGCCGAGTTTTCAAAAACTTTAATTATTAAATATTTGAGAGGACACATCATGTCTGTAATCAAGATGACTGACCTGGATCTTGCAGGTAAACGTGTATTTATCCGTGCTGACCTAAACGTGCCAGTAAAAGACGGTAAAGTAACTTCGGATGCACGTATCATCGCATCTCTTCCAACTATTAAGCACTGCCTAGAAGCAGGCGCTAAAGTAATGGTTACGTCTCACCTAGGTCGCCCAACTGAAGGTGAATACGCTGAAGAGTTCTCTCTACAACCAGTTGTTAATTACCTAAACGACGCACTAGATTGCGAAGTGAAGCTAGCAAAAGACTACCTAGATGGCCTAGAGCTAAATGCGGGTGAACTTGTTGTTCTTGAAAACGTTCGCTTCAACAAAGGCGAAAAGAAAAACGACGAAGAGCTATCTAAGAAATACGCAGCACTATGTGACGTATTCGTAATGGACGCATTCGGTACGGCTCACCGTGCTCAAGCATCTACTCACGGCGTTGGTATGCACGCAGACGTAGCATGTGCTGGTCCTCTACTAGCGAACGAACTAGAAGCGCTAGGCAAAGCAATGGACAAGCCAGCTCGTCCAATGGTTGCTATCGTAGGTGGTTCAAAAGTTTCTACTAAGCTAACTGTTCTTGAGTCTCTATCTAAAATCGCTGACCAACTCGTTGTTGGTGGTGGTATTGCTAACACATTCATCGCAGCTGCTGGCCACAACGTTGGTAAGTCTCTATACGAAGCAGACCTAGTTGAAACAGCTAAGAAGCTAATGGACGAGTGTGCAATTCCAGTAGCAACAGACGTTGCATGTGCGAAAGCATTCGACGAGAACGCAGAAGCTGAAATTAAGCACGTTTCTGAAGTACAAGACGACGACATGATCTTCGACCTTGGTCCAGATTCAACTGCTGAACTAGCTGAAATCCTTAAAAACGCTAAGACTATCCTATGGAATGGTCCAGTAGGCGTATTCGAATTCAAGAACTTCGAAGCAGGTACTAAAGGTATCTCTGAAGCTATCGCAGCTTCTGAAGGCTTCTCTGTTGCTGGTGGTGGTGACACGCTAGCGGCTATCGACAAGTTCGGTATCAAAGCGGATGTATCTTACATCTCTACTGGCGGCGGCGCTTTCCTTGAGTTCGTAGAAGGTAAAGTTCTTCCAGCAGTAGAAATGCTAGAAGCACGCGCTAAGTAATTAAAGCAAAGCGGGGGAGTGATTCTCCCGCTTTCTTGTTTGCTGCAACGTGTGAGGAACTCTGCTAGAATAACCTCAGTTGTGAGCAAACGTTTGCAAGATTTTCAACTTAACAAGTTTTGTTTAAAAACGACAGATAAATAGGATTACATCCATGTCTAAGATCTTCGACTTCGTAAAACCAGGTGTTATCTCTGGCGATGACGTTCAGAAAGTATTTGAAGTTGCAAAAGAAAACAGCTTTGCACTTCCAGCAGTAAACTGTGTGGGTACTGACTCTGTAAACGCAGTACTTGAAGCAGCTGCAAAAGTTAAAGCTCCAGTTATCGTTCAGTTCTCTAACGGTGGCGCTGCTTTCTTTGCTGGTAAAGGTCTAAAACTTGAAGGTCAAGAAGCTCAAATCCTAGGTGCTGTTGCTGGTGCGAAATACGTTCACGCTGTAGCTGAAGCTTACGGTGTTCCAGTAATCCTACACACTGACCACGCAGCTAAGAAACTACTTCCTTGGATCGACGGTCTACTAGACGCTGGTGAAGAGTACTTCGCGCAAACTGGTAAGCCACTATTCTCTTCTCACATGATCGACCTTTCTGAAGAGTCTCTAGAAGAGAACATCGAAATTTCTGCTAAGTACCTAGAGCGCATGGCTAAAATGAACATGACTCTAGAAATCGAACTAGGTTGTACTGGTGGTGAAGAAGACGGTGTTGACAACTCTGATATGGATGCGTCTGAACTATACACTTCTCCAGAAGACGTTGCATACGCATACGAGAAACTAAGCGCAATCAGCCACCGTTTCACTATCGCAGCATCTTTCGGTAACGTACACGGCGTATACAAGCCAGGTAACGTTGTACTAACTCCAACTATCCTACGTGATTCTCAAGCGCACGTTTCTGAGAAATTCGGTCTTCCAACGAACTCTCTAAACTTCGTATTCCACGGTGGTTCAGGTTCTTCTCTAGAAGAAATCCGTGAATCTATCGGCTACGGTGTAATCAAAATGAACATCGATACTGATACACAGTGGGCTACTTGGGATGGTATCCGTAAGTTCGAAGCTGAAAACCACGATTACCTACAAGGTCAGATCGGTAACCCAACTGGTGAAGATGCACCAAACAAGAAGTACTACGATCCACGCGTATGGCTACGTGCAGGCCAAGCTTCAATGGTTACTCGTCTAGAGCAAGCATTTGCTGACCTTAACGCAGTTGACGTACTATAATCGTTACTGATTAAGTTACTTAAAAACCCGCTCTTTGAGCGGGTTTTTTTTATATCTATCATTTTCTTCCCCTCTGCTTTCTCCCGATATTTTTATGCGTTAGGTTGTATTTGCTAGTGAGATATCTCACCTTTAACGTTTTTTTTAAAGAAAACATGGGAATATCAGTCTTAAGAGTGGCGAAATCAGAGTGCATTGCGTAACCTGTAACAAGTCAGTGTCAGAAAGCTCTGATAAAGTCTTGTTTTGCATATCTTTGCGAAACTCTGACTTTGAAAAAAGTCAGAGTTGGGATATTGTGCCAAAAATCTGACACTGTTCAGTGGAGCAATAGGGATGTTGTTTTAGAAAAGAGCCTTTAAAAAACAAGGTTCATAAATTAACGGCAATTGGATTTATATCTCTTTATTTTTGAGGATAAGAATTATGGCAGGTGAATCGGTGGGTATCGATACCACTTTAACGGATGGTCTAACTCAGGCTGAAACTTGGCTGACAAACAATTCAGATCTACTGGTTCAGTACGGTGTGAACATTATCTCTGCGGTGCTTATTCTGTTTATCGGTAATCTTATCGTTAAGGCAGTCGCTGGTAGTGTTTCTAAAGTACTAGAAAAGAAAAACATGGATAAGGCCGTCGTTGAATTTATTCACGGTCTTGTTCGTTACTTGCTATTTGTAATCGTGCTAATCGCGGCTCTTGGTCGATTAGGAGTTCAAACCGCTTCTGTTGTTGCTGTGATTGGTGCGGCAGGTCTTGCTGTTGGTCTTGCACTACAAGGTTCACTATCAAACTTTGCAGCAGGCGTACTTATTGTTGCGTTCCGTCCATTCAAATCAGGCGACTACGTAGAAATCGGTGGTGTAGCGGGTAGTGTTGAAGCAATTCAAATCTTCCAAACAGTTCTAAAAACACCAGACAACAAAATGGTTGTTGTGCCTAACTCTTCAGTTATCGGCGGTGCCATTACTAACTACTCTCGCCATGCGACACGACGTGTCGACCTAGTGATTGGTGTTTCATACAAAGCAGACCTTAAACTAACGAAGAAAGTGATTCGTGAGACGCTAGAGAAAGATCCACGTATCTTGAAAGACCCAGATATCACAATTGGTGTACTTACGTTAGCAGACTCTTCAGTTAACTTTGTGGTTCGTCCATGGGTGAAAACTGCAGATTACTGGGGCGTATACTTTGATGCAATGCAAGGTATTAAAGAAGCATTGGATGAAAATGGTATCG
The DNA here is from genome assembly GCF_023650755.1 of Vibrio sp. SCSIO 43097. Classification (NCBI taxonomy): domain Bacteria; kingdom Pseudomonadati; phylum Pseudomonadota; class Gammaproteobacteria; order Vibrionales; family Vibrionaceae; genus Vibrio; species Vibrio sp. SCSIO 43097. The sequence continues at coordinate 574,322 of NZ_CP071840.1, forward strand.
AGATTCCATTCCCACAAATGGATGTTCACCTGAACAAAGTCGACGCTTAATCAAAAGCAGTCGATATTCAAAAGCGAGGCCAATAGGCCTCGCTTTTTTATACTTCGTAAAGGGTGTGATGACCAGCAAGTAAGAGGCGTTTTAGATGTTTACCTGCAAATCCAAATGTGAACTCAGGTAAGCCAGGCGTATAGAGCAACTCTTGATGTTGATAGAGATTGGTATCAACAATGATAGTGATGTATTCCGGTAAGCCTATTGGGCAAACCGCGCCGGGTACGCAACCTAACACTTCGACCATTTCATCGTCATTACAAATAGAGGGACGTTTACCTGTAATCGCTTTAATCTGCTTGGCATCGAGGCGCGAGTCCTTATCTGTCAGATAAACTGCGTAACCTTGTCCTTTGAGTGTTAAAAAGAGGCTTTTGGTATGCGTACCCGTCCAACCAAGCTCTCTCGCAATGCGTATATCTGTCTCAAAGTCTAAGATGGCTTCGTGCTGCCATTCCCGAAAAGGAATAGAGAGCGCGTTGAATCGCTCTCTATTGTTGTTATAAATACGTTTTAGTGACTCCATGTCTTTGCTGCCTTACTACCTTATGATTACCAATACTTATCAATAAGCTCACTCGCTAAGATATACGCTATTGTGAACATCATCATTGCGATTGCAATGTCGATGGTTTTTTTCACTTTTGGTTTAGAGAGTGTTGGACCTAGTTTGGCGGCTCCTATCGATAAAGTGTAGAACCAAACAAAGGAAGCCATAATCGTACCTAGTGCAAAAGCAATGCGATCATGGCCTTCAAATTGTCCACCGATCGAACCTAGAATAACGACTGTATCTAAATATAAGTGCGGATTAAGCACAGTGACGGCTAACGCACCTAGAATAACCGTTCGACGACCTCGAGCTACGATCTCCCCTTTTGATTCCGATTCACTCTCTGGCTTAAAAGCACTTTTTAGTGAGAGCAGTCCATAGAAGCTCAAGAAAGCAATACCACCAAGTGTCACCGACGTCAGTAAGATTTCATTTTGAGACAGAATTGCACCACCACCAAAAATACCTAGAGAGATGAAAATCATATCTAGCACGCTACAAATAGTGGCGGTTGTTAGGTGGTGGTTACGCTTTATGCCTTGATTCAAAACATACGCATTTTGCGCGCCGATCGGAATGATCATTGATGCTCCTAAACCAAAACCTTGCAATAGAACCCACAAGCTCACACTTCACCTCACTTCAAAATAACAAATACATTTACAGAAAAGGGAAAGATAAAGCGTTTATCTAAATAAGTATAATTAATGATTTTAATCTTACATTAGATAGACTAATTTAACGGGAGGCGTTTGATCAAGAGTGAGAGGAAAGGTATGCGAGGGTTAGATTACAAATGGATTGAGGCATTAGACGCTATAGTTTATCAGGGTAGCTTTGAGCGTGCTGCCGAGCATTTATTTGTTTCTCAATCCGCCATTTCTCAACGTATCAAGCAGTTAGAGAAGTTTCTCGCGCAGCCTGTTTTAATTCGAAGCCAGCCACCTAAGCCAACGCCAATTGGTAAAAAATTGTTGGGTCTTTATCGGCGAGTACGCTTGCTAGAGCATGAAATTCTCCCCGAACTAAAAAATGATACCAGTACGCGACCTGTGCAACTCTCTTTAGCGACTAATGCAGATAGCCTTGCAACATGGCTACTGCCAGCGCTGCAAAATGTTATGAAGCAGCGTCAAGTTGAACTAAAACTGACTATCTATGGTGAATACCGCTCTATTGAAAAACTCAAAAGTGGCGAAGTGACAGGAGCGATCAGCTTGGAGTCCCAGCCAATCCCCGGATGCAGAGCAGACTATTTAGGTCGCATCGATTATGTTTGTGTCGCGAGCCCAGAGTTCTATCAGCGTTATTTTTCTAAAGGCGTAAATAATCAGACATTGGCAAAAGCACCGGCCGTTTCATATGACCAATATGATGATCTACATAAAACATTTCTTACCGAGCACTTTAACGTCAATCCTGACAGCGTTATTCATCACAACATCAGTAGTTCTGAAGCGTTTCTAAAAGTGGCGTTAGCTGGTGTAGCTTATTGCTTGATCCCCCGCTTGCAAATTACCGACGAATTAGACAGAGGTGTGTTGGTTGATGTGACTCCAGGTTTTTTAATGTCCCATCGGATTTATTGGCACCACTGGCAGTTAGAAACTGGGGTACTACAAGAAATCTCACATGCGATAGTGGGGTATGCGCAGCAGCATCTACCTCAATAAGTTCGTCAGAGCTGCATATCGTTAACTTAAGTGTGTTTTGTTTAAAAATTACGCCAATGTTACATAGTCAAAGTTGTGTTAGAAGTCACTATGGGTGCTTGGATAATCGGCGGAAGTTTCTATTATGAAACCACACGCTTTCTCAGCCATGATAGTGATGTTGGAATCTGAGATTAAGTACTTAATTTTGTATGGATGGATTTATTGAATGAAATTGTATTCATTTTTGCTGGCTTCAGCACTCAGCCTTACCAGTGCTTCAGTTTTGGCGAATACGCCAGAGTTTGCTCATGTTACGACAACGGGGTATGGCGAAGTGACGGCCACACCTGATATGGCTACGTTTTCTGTAAAAGTAGTCGATACGACAATGACGGCCGAACAAGCGAAATTGTCCGTAGATAAAACCGTTGAAGAGTTTCTAAAAAGCTTATCGGATGCCGGCTTGTCAAAAGACAATATTACTAGCTCGAATTTATACCTTGCTCCTCAGTACCATTACCCTAAATCAGGAAAAGCAGAACTTGTTGGGTATCGAGCATCTCGCAGTATTGATGTCACGGTGACGGATCTGAAAAACCTTAACCAATACCTAGATATGGCGTTAGAAGCGGGAATTAATCAGGTTGATAATATTCAACTTAAGGTAAGCAACCAAGCCGAGTATCAGCAAAAGGCACGAATGGCTGCGATTAAGGACGCAAGAGAAAAAGCAGGGTCATTAGCGATTGGTTTTGAGAAAAAGTTGGGCGATGTATGGCAGATCAATTACAGACAGATGCACGTTCAGCCTGTGTTAATGCGTTCAATGGCGATGGATAGTAAAGAAGGAGCGAATAGCTACCAAGATTCAACCATGATCATTCGCGATCAAGTCGATGTCATTTATAAGCTAAAGTAAGGCTTAGCAAACAGTAAAAAGCAAAAGGCAGGGAGTTACAACCCCTGCCTTTGTCATTTCTATTTCACAGTTTAATGCAGGATACGAGCACGGATTGTGCCTTCAATGTTTTTGAGCTTTGTTAGAGCTTCTTCTGCTCGTTCAGTTTCAACGTCGATCACTACGTAGCCTATTTCAGCGGCTGTTTGTAGGTACTGCGCGGCAATGTTAATGCCTTCTTCAGCAAAGATGGTGTTGATCTGAGTTAGAATACCAGGACGGTTCTTATGGATATGAAGCAGACGAGAGCACTCACCACTGTGTTCTGGCAATGACACTTCAGGGAAGTTTACGCTTGAAAGTGTCGAGCCGTTATCAGAGTACTTAGCCAGTTTGCCCGCCACTTCTAAGCCGATATTCTCTTGTGCTTCTTGCGTTGAACCACCAACGTGTGGAGTGAGAATGACGTTATCGAATTTTTGTAAAGGAGACTCGAACGGGTCAGCATTTGTTTTTGGTTCAGTTGGGAATACATCAATTGCAGCTCCGGCAAGGTGACCAGCTTCTAAGCTATGGCAAAGTGCAGGAATATCCACAACGGTGCCACGTGCAGCGTTGATAAAGATGGAACCTGGTTTCATTCGAGCAAATTCAGCTTCACCCATCATGTTTTTCGTTTCCGGTGTTTCGGGAACGTGCAAAGAAATCACATCACATTTGTTCAATAGTTCACTCATGGTATGTACTTGCGTCGCATTACCAAGGGACAGTTTGTTCTCAATATCGTAGTAGTAAACGCGCATACCTAAGTTTTCGGCAATAATACCAAGCTGCGTACCAATGTGACCGTATCCGATAATGCCAAGGCACTTACCACGAGCTTCGTAAGAGTTGTCTGCACTTTTCTTCCAAATACCGCGATGTGCAAGTGCATTCTTTTCAGGAATACCACGCACTAGTAAAAGGATTTGCCCAAGTACAAGCTCTGCCACGCTTCGAGTGTTAGAGAATGGTGCATTAAAGACAGGAATACCGCGTTTTGCTGCTGCATCTAGGTTTACTTGGTTAGTACCAATACAAAAACAGCCAATTGCAACCAGCTTGTTCGCCGCATTGATTACCTCTTCGGATAGGTTCGTACGGGAGCGGATACCAATGAAGTGCACGTCTTTTACCGCTTCAATTAGTTCTTCTTCCGGAAGGGAACCTTTATGGTATTCAATGTTGGTATAACCAGCTGCTTGAAGAACTTCAACTGAAGAAGGGTGGAGTCCCTCTAACAAGAGGATCTTAATCTTTTCTTTTTCCAGTGAAACTTTGGCCATTTTTTCTCGTCCTTAAAATGGAAAGGTGGGCTAATGTGGCGCACATTGGGCAAAACTATTAAAAAGGGGATAATTAACAGTTTTGTAGGAAGACAAACGTTTCCCTGTGCGTCTTCTGTTCAATAAAGTAACAAAAAAAAATTGCTTTGGGTAAGAAAATTACGGAATAAGAGATAATTTTCTTATAGAAAGGAATAAAAAACGGTGCCTTGCAGCACCGTATGTAATGAAATAACAGAAAAGTGAACCAGATAGGTTCATTTTGGGCTGTTATTTATTCTTCAATTTTTGCACCTTCTGGTGTGCCAGTGATCACTACGTCTGCACCACGATGAGCGAAAAGACCCACAGTCACGACACCAGCGATGCCGTTTATTTTGTCTTCCATTTCTTTCGGGTTGGTAATTTGCATATTGTGCACATCCAGAATCACGTTGCCGTTGTCAGTCACAACGCCTTCACGGTAAGCTGGATCACCACCTAGTTTTACCAATTCACGAGCCACGTAAGAGCGTGCCATTGGGATTACTTCAACAGGCAATGGGAACTGGCCAAGTACGTCAACTGCTTTAGTGCCGTCAACGATACATACGAACTTATCAGAGATTGCTGCGACAATTTTCTCACGAGTCAGAGCCGCGCCGCCGCCTTTGATCATTTCACGTGCTGGGTTGATCTCATCTGCGCCATCAACATACACATCCAGCTTCATTACATCGTTACACTCGTATACTTCAATACCAAGCTCTTTAAGGCGCTCAGTTGAAGCGACAGAGCTAGACACTGCACCTTTAATATCATCTTTGATAGTGCCTAGTGCATCGATGAAGTGATTCACGGTAGAGCCAGTACCAACACCGACAATGCTGCCTTTCTCAACATATTTTAGTGCTGCCCAACCAGCCGCTTTTTTCATTTCATCTTGAGTCATGCCAATCTCCTGAATAGATGTTCGTTAACGTTTGCGGGCGTGATTATAGCGGCTTACTTGTCACTTTCCCATTGCCATATTTGGCTTGGGGTCACGATCTTAGGTAATGGAATGTCCCAGCTTTCAATTGGTAAGCGTTCTACATGTTGGCAGTCATGAGCGATACCAACAGGTTTAGCTCCCTCTCCAGTTATAAACCAACGTGACAGAGTACGATCGTAGTACCCTCCGCCCATGCCTAAGCGGTGTCCGATACTGTCGAACCCAACTAAAGGCGTGCAGATTAAATCAAGCTGGCGAACGGGTTTGAGGTGTCTGATATCGAGCTTGGGCTCTAAGATGCCGTACTTGTTGTAGACGAGCTGTTCATCACTTACATACTGAAGAAACAGTAACTGACCTTTAGAAAAGGGATGGATGACGGGCAGATAAACCGATTTTCCCTGTTGCCATAACCATTCAATGAGCGGTTTAGTATCAAGCTCACCGTCTGCAGAAAGGTAGATGGCAATATGTTGCGCCTGATCGATTTCAGGAAGTTGGGAAAATTGAGTAATAAGGTCGATTCCCGCTTGGTATTGCGTATCACTGCACAGAGCGTTGCGCTTTTCACGAATCAGTTTGCGGAAGTCTTGTCGAGAGAGGTCTGACATAGAGAGAATACCCCAGGGTGCCGTTGAGGATTGTGGCCCTTGAACCAGCTGGTTCAAGGCGGATCAGCAATGACAACCGTAGGCTTCTCGGTGCATGCCGAGCTTGCTCAATAGTTACCAAATACTAACCCTTAGGTATTGCTTATCGGCTCAGGGACTTAAATCCTGCTGACGCACACCCCAGGGTAAATTTTGTATTTACTGCTGTCCTTGCGTAACTTTGCTTAGTGCGTTCTCTAAAGACGCGGTGAGCTTTTCCATTCGCTCAGTAATTTCTTGCTGTTGACCATTGGATTCGTATGACTTGGTGTGCAACTCATAGCAAATATTCAATGCAGCAAAGGTCAGCAGTTGGATTTCATTGGTTACCTTAGTACGTTCGCTCATTTCTTTCAATCGGCGATCCAGATCTTTTGCCGCTGCAACAAGAGACTCTTCTTGTCCTGTCGGACAATTCACTCGTGTAAGTTTGCCTAATATTTCAACGTCGATCGCTTGATTGCTCATGATGAATAAACTCTATATTCGCGCTATCTAAGGTGTTGCTTCATACAACTACCGAGGAGCAAACTATAGGAAAACCGCTATTAAGATTCAAGCATTTCCCATCACAGAAAGAGAAATGATGACGAGATCACACAGGAATTGGGCAAATTGAACAAATGCTGTCCAAAATTGAATTTGATAGCCGTTTCAGACCACTAACCTTGATGGTAGGATATACCAATACATTATTACGCAAGAATGAGCCAAGTTATGAGTGAAATCACCCTTCCTGAATACCAATCTATTGCTGCTGAACTGCAATCTGCAAGCCTAGCAGTAACACCGGCGGAGTTACATGGCTTATTTGTCGGCATGTTAAGTGGTGGATTGGCGATCAATGATCAAACTTGGCAGCCTATTCTGTTTGACTACACCAATGATGGTATGGGTTGGCCTTCTACCGCACTAGCTTTTGCTCAAAGCGTATTCACTGTTACTGTCAATGAACTAACTGGCACGTCGATGGAGCTGTCTTTATTATTGCCAGATGAGCCGGGCGAAGAAGGCTTATTCGCATTAGTCGACAGTGTGTCCGACTTTGTAAACCACTTTATTTCTGGGCTAGGTCTAGCAGGCGTTGCGCTTAATAAAGCATCTGATGACGCTAAAGAAGCACTGGCTGACCTAGAAGAGATTGCCAAATTAGGCATCGATGAAGATGACGATCTTGGTGAACAAGCGCAATTGCTAGAGCAAGTGATTGAGCACATCAAAGCTTGCGTACTAACGATCCATGCTGAATTTGGTGTTCGTCCTGAAAGCAGCGACAAAAAACCTACTATTCACTAATCGTAGACCGTCCAGAGGTTAGTATGAAGCAATATGATGTAGTCATTGCTGGTGGTGCCATGGCTGGTGCAACGTTAGCATTGGCGATTGACCATTTGTCTCAGGGAAAGCTCCGCATTGCCGTCGTTGAGCCTTTTAAAGCACAATCAGATATGCACCCTGGTTTTGACTCTCGCTCAATCGCATTGTCTTACGGTACTGTCAATCTGTTGCGTCAACTACAGCTCTGGACGTCAGTAGAACCGTTTGTCACACCCATTGAACATATCCACGTTTCTGACCGTTCTCATGCTGGGATGACGGAGATTACCAAGCAAGAGGTTGGGGTTGAAGCTCTAGGGTATGTTGTAGAATTAGCCGATGTTGGGCGTGTATATCAAGAATTATTAGACAGCAGCGAGTCAATTACGCTGTTTTGTCCTGACTCCGTTACCGATATCGAGCGCGAGCAAAACTGTACCCATGTGACGTTGAAAAGTGGTGAGCAACTTGAAGCAAAACTGCTGGTGGCTGCAGATGGTGCTGTTTCGACCTGTTGTCAGAAAATTGGTCTAGAACTTTCTGAGCAAGATTTTGAACAAGTGGCTGTCATTGCCAATATTGTGACTCAAGAACCTCATCAAGGTAGAGCCTTTGAACGTTTTACTGAGAATGGCCCTGTTGCTTTATTGCCAATGAGTGACAATCGAATGTCCTTAGTTTGGTGTTTGCACCCTGAAGAAGCCCAAGCCGTTCTTGAGTTATCTGATCAAGCATTTCTCCAGCGTTTACAGAACGATTTTGGTTGGCGTTTAGGCGCGATGAAAAAAGTGGGGCGCCGTGCAAGTTACCCATTGCTTCTTCGCCATCGAAAGCAAAATATTTCACATCGCTTTGCGATTGTTGGAAATGCGGCGCAAACGCTGCACCCGATAGCTGGACAAGGCTTTAATCTCGGTATTCGCGATGTAGTCTCACTAGCAGAAGAAATTGTGCAGCAAAGTGAGGATGTGGGTCTTTATCAAGGCCTGATGCGCTTTAGTCAACGTAGAGAAGCAGATCGAAGCGAAACTATTTGGCTAACCAGTGCCTTAGTGCATGTTTTTTCAAATGATTTACCCGCGATGCGAATTGGCCGAAATACTGCCTTAGCAGCGATGGATAACCTTTCTATTTTTAAGCAGCCGCTACTACGCCATACACTTGGCTTGGTAAAACGATGAACGGCCGCACTGAATTAGGTAATAAAAAGCAATGATGCAAAGTGTAGATATCGCCATCATCGGCGGAGGGATGGTTGGGTTGGCACTTGCTGCCGCGTTCAAAGACAGTGATCTGCGTGTCGCCATTATTGAAGGTAAAGTGCCAGATGATTCGTTGAAAGAATTACCCGATGTTCGTGTGTCTGCGTTGAGCCGCTCTAGTGAGACGATTTTGCGTAAACTTGGTGCTTGGCAGGGCATAGAACAGCGCCGAGCTTCACCTTACCATGGCATGGAAGTATGGGAACAAGATAGCTTTGCCAGCATTGAATTTAATGCACAAAGTATGGCACAACCTGATTTAGGGCATATTGTTGAGAATCGTGTGATTCAACTTGCACTGCTTGAACAAGTCCAAAAGCTCGATAACGTCACTATGTTTATGCCTGCACGTTGCGCGACTCTCGCGGTCGGTGAGCAAGAAAGCTGGCTGACGCTCGATAATGGCCAAGCCATGACCGCTAAATTAGTGGTCGGAGCCGATGGGGCGAATTCGTGGCTTCGCCATCAAATGGATATTCCATTAACGCATTGGGACTATGGTCATCATGCTTTGGTCGCGAATGTCAAAACTGCCATGCCACACAACAGCATTGCGCGCCAGATATTTACTCCTCACGGACCGTTGGCATTTTTGCCAATGTCGCAACCAGATATGTGCTCTATTGTTTGGTCCACGGAGCCAAATCGAGCAGAGCAGTTAGTGGCAATGAGTGAACATGATTTCAATAAAGCGTTGACGAGTGAGTTTGATGCTCGACTTGGTCTATGTGAAGTAGTGGGAGAGCGTGCTGCGTTTCCTTTGAAAATGCGCTATGCGCGAGATTTTGTTGTCGAGCGAGTCGCGCTGGTTGGTGATGCAGCTCATACCATTCATCCATTAGCGGGGCAGGGTGTGAATTTAGGTTTATTAGATGCGGCCAGTCTTGCTCAAGAGGTGTTAGCACTTTGGAAGCAGGGACAAGATATCGGTAGTAAACGCAACCTAAGAAGCTACGAGCGTTGGCGAAAAGCGGAAGCGGCAAAGATGATCGCTACTATGCAAGGGTTTCGAGATTTGTTCTCTGGCGAGAACCCAGCTAAGAAGCTCGTTCGTGGCATTGGCTTAAGTTTAGCGGGGCAACTGCCGGGAGCGAAAGATGAGATCATGAAGCGCGCGCTTGGTTTAAAGGGACACTTGCCGGATCTGGCGCGTCAGTAAGTGCAAAGCGAACTTCAAATACACAAAAGGCTGGTTAATCCAGCCTTTGTTTTATCAACATTTTGCTAAGCATATGCGCATCGGAGTTTCATTATTTCTTGATTGATCTCTTTGACCGCTCGGAAATGGCGTTGCTCTGCTTTCTCCGGCAGTATTAACTTACCGTTATCAAACTCGAATCTACCGACCCCGTAAATATAAATTCTTCCTTTAAAAAGACGACTTATATGTTTAGCAATCATACTTGGTGTATAGCGCTTAAACAGTCTCATATTTACTTTCCTTTTATCTAACCTAGCCTAGGTATTCTACGTTCTGGACGCGAAAATTATTGTGACAGCAATAGTATTAAATACAGATGTAGGGTGTTGCGTCAGAGAATTGTGTTGTCTTAGACAATTTGACAGTGTCATCTCTTAAATAGCGTGAGGATTACCCCAAAAATAACCTCTCTAAAGGAATCCTTACGCCAATACACTCCTTTTTACGTGACGCATTAAGCAATAGTTTTGTTACAGAATTAAGAATAGAACGAAAACGGTTGTTTGCTAGTTGTTTCTATTAAGGTCGTGCCTCGCGCAACACACTTTACGTTCTAACGATTAGAGGAAATGAAAGAGAAAAAGTTCCACGTAAAAAAAAGCCCGCTTCAGCGGGCGAATAGTCACAGATGCATTACACAAAAGTGGATAACTAACTGCATGAATGCTGTCACTCAGCTAGCTGACTCACTTTATATCGGTTAAGTGCTTGTTTGAAACTTAACCAACAAATTCAGCATATACGAGTTTTATCTTTGTGACTATTTATGTTTTATATGTGATTAAAAATTCTCATGTCTATTTTTGTAGATATGAGCGAGATCACGCAGTGATAGAAACACTACATGTCATTACATTGTTTTTAGACGATTAACGACAGATCTCAGCTACGGTCGGCTGGCACAATTGGATAAGATCTTGAATAGAAAGCGCCAGCCCAGCCATTCGATCGCCACTGCTGATCGTGACTTCCTGTTCTTCTAGTAAGCTAGGGTCGAACACGATTGGCATATGACGTTTGAGTAACAGAGGAGTGACAGTACCAATTTTGTAACCAGTGATGGACTCAACGTCGGCTTGATCAACACAAGTCATCCGGCGACATTTCAGTAACGAGCGCACTTTTTTGGGATCAACGCTACGATCACCTGGCGCACAGGCGAGTGCATATTGATTACCCATGTCTCGTAGCAAGATTGCTTTCACCATTTGAGAAGGGCGAATGCCGCGTTGGTGCGCGGCATCCTCAATGGTGGTTGCTGGTCTTTGATGCGGTAACAGACGAAACGGAATGTGTTGGTCTGTGAGAAATTGCATCAAAGGAGTATGGATTGTATTACTCATCATCAAGACTGTAAGGCAGTGATTCGATTGTCCATTCACACTCTGGTTGCGCAACCAAACGAAGACGAGTGTCCTCATCGAGATTATTAGGCAGCACGATCAGGCCAATCGCATGATTGTCACTGAACTGGTAGTGATTTAATAAAGCACCTACTGAACGCCAGTTTTCACCTACGCTGCGTTCGAGCTCAATTGGTTCGTCACTGAATGGAGCAGAAGTTGCACCTTTTACGATATACATCGCACGTTTATTGGTACCGCGATACTTCGCTCGTGCTACCGTTTCTTGTCCCGTGTAGCAGCCCTTTGTGAAGCTTATGCCTCCTAAAGCTTGCACGTTAAGTGCTTGTGGAATGTGAGCATTCTGCGCGGATGCAGAGACAAATGGTAAACCTGCCTTAATATCGAAACGATTCCAAAGCTCATTTGTCGTAAAGACAGCGTCGGTAGTTTCAACGATTTGCTGTGCTTCTGGCGCACTTAATATCAGTAACCAGCGATCTTGGGCAACTTGTACTGCTGTGCCACCGTTAACTGGGCGAACGCTGCCAGTTGTCTTGCTCATTGTTGAAATGAATTCGTCGGCTTTGACGCCAGCAACGCCTAAGATAACGTCATCAGAAGCTTCAATCGTTACTTTAGAGAAAATAGCGTATTTCTTTATTTCACTAAGTTCTACGTCAATCGCCGATTTTGGTTGGATCATGCCGTAGCCATCATGATGATGGAAAAGGCGGAACACGCTCCACACTTTTCCTTTTGCATCACAATGTGCGCCCAGTGTTGATTGGTCTTGTTCTAAAGAAACAACATCGCAGGTAACCTGACCTTGTAAGTATGATTTTTTATCGTCACCGATCATGGTGATCATGCCGAAGTTATCCAGCAGTGAGATAGATAACTCTGGAAGTGCGTCTTGAGTTGAGAGAGGTAATGCTGAAAAACGAGTTTGCCATTCCATAATTACAATGCCTTTTGAAGATATTTTTCCGCTATGTTATACCCAAATAACCTTGAGATACTAGGGGAGCGATTTACGAATCAACATTTGTCTGCTTTCACTATCGTATTGTGACCCGCACACTAGTGACGTAGCACATCCCTTGTTACACTCCGCACTAACAACAAGACATCTATGAAGGAATAGTGAATGTACACTCCGGAAGAAAAAGCGCGTATTAAATGGGCTTGTCGTCGAGGCATGCTTGAGCTTGACGTAGTAATTATGCCGTTTTTTGAAGAGTGCTTTGATACTCTGAGTGAACAAGAGCAGCGTGACTTTGTTTCTTTACTTGAATGCGATGATCCTGATCTGTTTACTTGGGTAATGGGGCATGGCCGTAGCGAAAATTTAGGTCATGCAGCAATGGTTGATAAAATTGTCGCCCATAACCTCAGCAAAGTTCGTTAATTTTACTGCTTCTCCCTCTCTGACTGCCCGAGTCTTCAATGTTGTACTTTTCTTATTGATGACTTGGGCTGTTATCCTCTCTAGCATTCCGCTCGTATTATCGACTTATTTGTTATTACTGATTGTGAAGGCTTTCTCAAACCAAAGTCTTGTTCAACCTACAAGTCATGGGCATTGGTATGTGCACTGCGATGGCTCGGTTAGGTTTGATGCCCTTGAGTGTGGCGAATACTCGGAAGATATTGAGTCCGAAAAGGGTCATTTACAGCGAGTTGATACATCGGCATCACCATTCAAGATAACATTCCAATTGCAATCTGGCCGTAGTGTTACGATTTGGCGTGATAGCTGTGACGATGAGCAGTATCGTCAATTATCTTTGGTATTACGCCAATGGGAAATGAAACAGGGAGCTAATGCTCCCTGCTGATGTAATAGTTTACTTGGTAAAGTTAAAGCTGTTTAGCTGGAACCAAAATCGTTGGGCCGCTGTTTTCCAGTTGGTTCGGATAGTCAAGCGTGTAGTGCAAACCTCGACTCTCTTTACGCTGCATCGCACAACGAACCATCAACTCTGCTACTTGTAAAAGGTTACGCAGTTCTAATAAGTTGTTCGACACTCGGAAATTGCTGTAGTACTCGTGTGTTTCTTGTTGCAACAGTTGGATACGGCGTAAGGCGCGCTCTAAACGCTTGTCAGTTCGCACAATGCCCATGTAGTCCCACATAAACAGACGAAGCTCGTGCCAGTTGTGCTGAATAATCACTTCTTCATCACTATTGGTTACTTTGCTTTCATCCCAACATGGCACCTGTGAAGGTAGCTCAACGTTAGTGTGATGTTTTAGAATATCTTTTGCCGCAGACCAAGCATAAACCACGCATTCGAGAAGTGAGTTTGATGCCATGCGGTTAGCACCATGCAGCCCGGTGTAGCTAACTTCACCAATCGCATACAAATTTTTCAGATCGGTGCAGCCATTTCTATCCACCATGACACCGCCACAAGTGTAGTGTGCAGCAGGTACGATTGGGATTGGCTCTTTAGTCATGTCAATGCCCAAGTCCATCAAACGTGAATAAATGGTTGGGAAGTGTTTCGTAATAAAGTCAGCAGGCTTATGGCTGATGTCGAGATACATACAGTCGGCACCTAAACGCTTCATTTCGAAGTCGATAGCACGAGCCACGACGTCACGCGGAGCAAGCTCTTTACGTTCATCGAAATCCGGCATAAAGCGAGAGCCATCTGGACGACGCAGGTAAGCACCTTCGCCACGCAACGCTTCAGTCAGCAAGAAGTTACGTGCTTCTGGGTGATATAAACACGTAGGGTGGAACTGGTTAAATTCCATATTCGCCACACGACACCCTGCACGCCAAGCAATCGCAATACCATCACCAGACGACACATCTGGGTTAGAGGTGTATTGATAAACCTTTGAAGCACCACCTGTAGCGAGAACCACAAATTTGGCTCGCACGGTTTCGACATGCTCTTCGTTGCGGTTCCAAATATAAGCACCGATAACTTTGTTTTTATCACCGCCAATTTTGTCTTCGGTGATTAAGTCCAGAGCATTGTGACGTTCGAGAACATGAATGTTTGGATGGTTATGAGCGTTATCTTGCAGGGAGGTTTGCATCGCCATACCTGTCGCATCTGCCGCGTGAAGAATACGACGACGGCTATGACCACCTTCACGAGTTAAGTGGTAGCGAGGTTCATCGTCAGAGTCATCTTCTTCACGATCAAATGGGACACCACCGTCAATCAACCACTGTACACACTCTTTTGAATGCTCAGCAATGAACCTTACGGTCTCCTCATCGCAAATACCATCCCCGGCGATTTGCGTGTCTTCAACGTGTGAATCAATGGTGTCTGACTCATCAAATACGGCAGCGATACCGCCTTGAGCATAGTAGGTTGCCCCTTCGCTGCGTGGTCCTTTACTCAGCACCATCACCTTACAGTGGTTAGCAACGCGCAAAGCCAACGACAAACCTGCCGCGCCACTCCCTACCACTAATACATCACACTCATGTTCACGATTTGTGTTCATATAACTTTTATAATCCCAAGCTAAGGTAACAAAGTTACCTTGTGTATTATTTGCACACCATGTGCATTCCATTATCGCGACATCTGTCGCTAAGGGCTAAGTTGGGAGACCTATCGACGTCCGTGTTACGGCGGTGACTGAGCCACTCTTCTTTTTCATGCAGAGCATGAGCATGCTTCCTAAGTTATAATTTGTAACGCGGTGTTCAGATAGCCATTAGCCATGCAAATGAAAAGTAATAGTTTGTCAATGCCATTGCTTTTCCATGCCCGACCCAGCACAATCTGGGACAGAGATCATTCATTATACCCATTTCCCTCCAAGATGCTCGCTTGTCAAACTTAGACTAAAGTCAGGCAGCGGTGGTCATTTGGGTACAGACATCACATTGTGAAAAAACAATGACAAAAAACTTGAGAAACCATGGAACTTTCTCATTCACGTTAGGGTCACAATAGTGCTCAAGTAAGCAGTGGTGTCAATACTACGTTTTGCATAATTAGTACCCATATCTGAGAAGAGTAGGGGCATAACAAATAGGAGTATCCGCTCGAATGAACGAGCAGCTGACCGATCAAGTATTGATTGAGCGAGTTCAGAATGGCGATAAGCAAGCATTCAACCTGTTGGTAACAAAGTACCAGAATAAGGTATGTAATCTTATTTCCAGATACGTTAGTAATCCTGGCGATGTACCAGATGTAGCACAAGAAGCGTTTATTAAAGCTTACCGAGCTATCCCTAGCTTTCGTGGGGAAAGTGCGTTTTATACGTGGCTGTATCGCATTGCAGTGAATACTGCGAAAAATCACATTGTTGCTCAAGGGCGTAGACCTCCAGCGACAGATGTCGATGCTGAAGATGCTGAATTTTACGAAACAGGTAGTGCACTTAAAGAAATATCGAACCCTGAGAACTTAACGTTGTCCAAAGAATTGCAACGGGTGGTGTTCAGTGCAATCGAAGCTTTACCTGAAGATTTAAAAACCGCAATGACATTACGAGAGCTCGATGGCTTGAGTTATGAAGAAATTGCAGAAGTGATGGATTGCCCGGTAGGAACGGTACGATCGCGTATCTTCCGTGCTCGTGAGGCGGTGGAAAAGAAAATCAGACCTCTTTTGCAACGCTAGTACAAGTAATAACTATGGTGAAAATAATGGCTGACAAAGAAAAACTTTCAGCTCTCATGGATGGAGAATTGGTCGATAAGGCTTTAATTCAAGAGTTAGAGCAAGACCAAGAGAGCCGTGATGCTTGGCAGAACTATCACCTGATTGGTGATGTGATGCGAGGCGAAGCGCCAGCAAAACCTGAGTGGAATATTGCTGAAAGCGTGGCGTTAGCGTTAGAAGATGAACCTGCACACCGTGCGTTTGATTCGCACAGTGCAAATGTTATCTCAATTGCGGATACGCCAAAAGAGTCGCAACCAGAATCGCAAAAAGCAAAACGTCAGTTGCCAGGTTGGTTGACGCAGTTTGGTCAAGTTGCTGTTGCTGCATGTGTATCGCTTGTTGTTATTTTAGGTGTACAGCAGTACGGTGGTAGCGATTCAATGTCGCCGCAAACAGATCAATTACCTGTATTGCAGACGGTTCCGTTTGCTGGCAGCGCAGAACCAGTGAGTTTGACTCGTGAGTCTGTAGAACGTTCTGTAGGCGAGGCAAATATGCAAGAGCAGCGCAAGCGTGTTCATGCTATGCTGCGAGACTACGAATTGCAGTTACGAATTAACAGTGATGCATCTCAACAAGATGCAAATCTGAATCCGGATATTGAATGAAAAAATTTCTGATCAGCGCTTGCGCTCTGTTCAGTATGATGTCTTCTCAAGCCTTTGCTGGTGATAAGCCAGCGGAGGCTTTATTGCATCAAATGAGCGAGGCGAGTAAGAATTTAAGTTACGAACTCTCTTATATCCTTATCAAAAAGAACAGCATTGAGCCGTTGCTGTATCGTCATGCCACGCATGGTGACGATCAATATGCTCATCTTGTCTACTTAAGTGGCCCTGTGCGTGAAGTGATTCGTCGCGGAACTGAAGTAAGTTATATCGAAACGGGTTTAGAACCGTTCACCATCGAGTCAGGTAAAATGGTCGCTCCGACTATGCCTATGCTCAACACCAATATCGATGAGCTAAACTTGTATTACGACTATGTAAAAGTGGGCAGAGCTCGTGAAGCTGGTGTGGCAACACAAGTGCTGCGTATTGTTCCTAAAGACGGTCTGCGCTATTCATACGTACTATGGATCGATGAAAAGAGTAAATTGCCGTTACGTGCCGACCTTGTGGACCGCGATGGTGAAATGCTTGAACAATATCGCACTATTTCTTACACGGTAAACCCAAAAATCGCAGAGTTAATGAGTGGCCTGCAAGATGTTCAATTACCTGCTGTTCTCACCATGCCAAAAGGCGATATTGGGACCAGTAATTGGCAGGTTGGTTGGATCCCTGAGGGTTTCGAGCCGAACGAGCTCAACCGCTATCGTATGGCCGTTACTAACCAAATGGTGGAGAGCCAGCTGTATTCTGATGGTCTGTTTAGCTTCTCTGTTTACGTAGCAAACAAGGATGAGCATTCGTTAAAAGGGCAGTTGGTTCGCCAAGGCAGAAGAACGCTACACAGTTTTGTGAGCGGTCAACATGAAATCTCTGTTGTAGGAGACATTCCACCGACCACAGCACAGCGTATCGCCCAATCTGTCACATTTAATGTAACAAAGAGTAAATAACAATGATGACCGCGTTGGCTACCGTGACAGACGTGCATCGTCGCGGCAAGCAATTCGAAATTGATTTAAGTTGCGAACAGCAGACCAGTTGCAGTAGTTGCTCTTCACAGAAAAGCTGTGGAACGGGCGTTGTTACTAAAGCCATTGGTAACAAGAGTTTATCTTGGCACCTGCGCACGGATAAATCGGTGAAAATAGGTCAAGTCGTTGAGATTGGTTTTCCTGAGTCGAGCCTAATAAAATCAGCAATGGCGGTTTATTTACTGCCATTGTTTGGTTTGATTATCGGTGCGATGTTTGGTCACTTCCTGTTAGCGCCGCTGACAGCCGGCGGGGAAGGCATCATCATATTGGCATCGGTATTGTTTGCCGCTGGTGGAATGTGGATCGCAAAACGTGTTTCTCGTCCGTTAGAAGATGAATCCAAGCGCCAAGTTACCCTCGTTCGGGTACTTGGAGAGCCAATCCAGTAAGTGCTGTCCCCCTCCACTAAAGGTTATTTGGGTATGTACTTTAAATTACGTGCGCCCGTTAACGAAATTCGGTAGAATCTGCCAACTTGATTGAAATGCCGTCAGTAGATGGCGTTTCTTACTGTCCCTATTTGTAAAGAGTTAGTCACCCTAAATCTATGAAGCACATTCGTAACTTTTCGATTATCGCCCACATCGACCATGGTAAGTCGACCCTATCAGACCGTCTAATCCAAGTTTGTGGCGGGTTAACCGATCGTGAAATGGCCGCACAGGTTCTGGATTCAATGGATCTTGAACGTGAGCGTGGCATCACCATCAAATCTCAGAGTGTGACGCTAAACTACACCGCTAAAGACGGTGAGACGTATCAGCTGAACTTCATCGATACTCCGGGGCACGTTGACTTTGCATATGAAGTATCACGTTCTCTAGCGGCTTGTGAAGGTGCGCTATTGGTTGTGGATGCGGGTCAAGGTGTTGAGGCTCAAACACTGGCTAACTGTTACACCGCGATCGAAATGGATCTAGAGGTTGTGCCAATCTTAAACAAGATTGACCTACCTGCAGCTGATCCTGAGCGTGTAGCGGAAGAAATTGAAGAAATCGTTGGTATCGATGCAATGGAAGCAACCCGCTGTTCTGCGAAGACAGGCATCGGTGTTGATGACGTTCTAGAGAACATTGTGTCAGCGATTCCAGCACCGGAAGGTGATCCAGATGCGCCACTACAAGCGCTGATCATTGACTCATGGTTTGATAACTACCTTGGCGTTGTTTCTTTAGTGCGTATTAAAAACGGCGAACTGAAGAAGAACGATAAGATCAAAGTGATGAGTACGGGCCAAGTTTGGGGTGTAGATCGTCTTGGTATCTTTACGCCAAAACAAGTAGATACCGATATCCTTCGTACTGGTGAAGTAGGTTGGGTTGTTTGTGGTATCAAAGACATTCTTGGTGCCCCTGTTGGTGATACGCTGACTCTAGCGAAGAATGGTTGTGATAAACCGCTACCAGGCTTTAAGAAAGTTAAACCTCAGGTTTACGCAGGTCTGTTCCCTGTATCTTCTGACGATTACGAGAACTTCCGCGACGCACTAGGCAAACTAAGCCTAAACGACGCATCGCTATTCTACGAGCCAGAAAACTCTGCAGCACTAGGCTTTGGTTTCCGTTGTGGTTTCCTTGGCATGCTACATATGGAAATCATCCAAGAGCGTCTAGAGCGTGAATACGACTTGGATCTTATTACCACAGCACCAACGGTAGTTTACGAAGTTGAGAAGACGGATGGCGATCTGCTGTATGTTGATAGCCCAGCAAAACTACCAGCGATCAATGATATTGAAGAAATTCGTGAACCGATTGCGCGTTGTAATATCCTTGTGCCTTCAGAGTACCTAGGTAATGTAATCACCCTGTGTGTTGAAAAGCGAGGCAGTCAAGTTGATATGGTTTACCACGGTAACCAAGTCGCTGTGACTTACGATATTCCAATGGCTGAAGTGGTACTGGATTTCTTCGATCGTCTGAAATCAACATCACGCGGTTACGCATCTTTGGATTACAACTTCCAGCGTTTTGAAGCTTCGAACATGGTACGTGTAGACGTTCTTCTTAACGGTGACACTGTTGATGCATTGGCGATGATCACACACAAAGATCAGTCTCAGACTCGCGGTCGTCAGTTGGTAGAGAAGATGAAAGAATTCATCCCTCGCCAAATGTTTGATATCGCAATCCAAGCGGCAATTGGTAACCACATTATCGCTCGTTCAACGGTAAAACAGTTGCGTAAGAACGTTATTGCGAAATGTTACGGAGGTGACGTAAGTCGTAAGAAAAAACTTCTGAAGAAACAGAAAGAAGGTAAGAAACGCATGAAGCAGATCGGTAACGTTGAGCTGCCTCAAGAAGCGTTCCTAGCCATCCTTCACGTAGGTAAAGACTAAAGTTGAACTTTGTCTCACACTTGTCGGTCTTAAGACGTTAGATATTAAAATAAGTGAAAGGGTTTCGGCTCTTTCACTTTCGTATTTTTAGATAAGGGAATTTAATGGCGAATACATTCTCACTGATGTTGGTTATTGCGACTTTGGTAACTGGCGTGGTTTGGCTATTGGAAAAGCTGGTTTTCGCGAAAAAGCGTCAGGAAAAACTGGCTGAGATTCAAGCTCAGACGTCTAATGGTTTGGATGCAGTGACCTTGCAAAAAGTTGAGCGTCAGCCTTGGTGGGTTGAAAATAGCGTCTCTATTTTTCCTGTGATCGCGTTCGTTTTAGTATTACGTTCTTTTATCTACGAACCATTTCAAATCCCATCAGGCTCAATGATGCCTACCTTGCTGGTTGGCGATTTTATTTTAGTTGAGAAGTACGCGTACGGTCTAAAAGACCCAGTATGGCGTACTCAGCTAGTGGAAACTGGTAAGCCTGAGCGTGGTGATATCGTGGTATTCAAATACCCACCACAACCAAGTGTGGACTACATTAAGCGTGTAGTTGGTTTACCTGGTGATATCGTGCGTTATTCAAGTGATAAGCAGCTTTGCGTGCAAAGCCAAGGCGAATCGGCATGTAAGCCAGTTAAACTGAGCAATGTTGAAGAAAGTCAGTTTAGCTCGAACGGTATCCCAATGATCCAACTGGATGAAAAATTGGGTAACGTTGAGCACAATATTTTGGTTAACCCTCTTGTGCGTAACCGCGTGGAGCAATATTTCCCACGTAGCGGCACGACAGAGTGGGTTGTACCACAAGGTCAGTATTTTGTGATGGGTGATAACCGTGACAACAGTGCTGACAGCCGTTACTGGGGCTTTGTTCCAGAAGCAAACTTAGTCGGTAAAGCTGTCGCGATCTGGATCAGCTTCGAGTTTGATCGTGGCGCAGATAGTGTTCTACCTTCATGGATTCCAACTGGTGTGCGTTTTAACCGCATCGGTGGCATTCACTAACCATTCAAATATCGAGAGAGTATGAATTCTCCAATTGATAAACTAGAGAGAAAGCTCGGCTACCAGTTTCAAGATGCCGGGCTTATCAATTTGGCGCTGACGCACCGCAGCGCCAACAGTAAGCACAATGAACGTCTTGAGTTTCTGGGCGATTCAATTTTAAGTTTTGTCATCGCTGATGATCTGTACCATCGTTTCCCAAAAGTGAACGAAGGTGACATGAGCCGCATGCGTGCTACTTTGGTTCGCGGACATACATTGGCGGAACTGGGTCGTGAATTCGATCTAGGAGATTATTTAAAATTAGGTCCAGGTGAATTGAAGAGTGGCGGTTTTCGCCGAGACTCTATTTTAGCCGATGCGGTTGAAGCCATTATTGGCGCAATTTACCTAGACAGTGATCTTGAAGTTGTGCGAGGCATTGTACTGAGTTGGTATCAGTCACGCCTTGAAGCCATTAAACCAGGCGTTTCACAAAAAGATCCGAAAACTCGCCTACAAGAGTTCCTACAAGGCAGAAGAAAACCGCTGCCTGTCTACACAGTGACTAATATTAAAGGTGAAGCGCACAACCAAGAGTTCACGGTTGAGTGCGAAGTAGCAGGTGTGGATAAGCCTGTAATCGGTAAAGGCACCAGCCGCCGCAAGGCAGAACAAGCGGCTGCTGAAACAGCACTTGAGCAATTAACAAATGGCTGATAACGAATTCGATATCGATGCGTTTTTCGCATCACAGGGTGAGCCAAGCTCGCCAGAAAACCAACACTGTGGCTTTATTGCGATTGTTGGTCGCCCAAACGTAGGTAAGTCGACACTTTTGAACAAGATTTTGGGTCAGAAGATTTCGATCACCTCTCGTAAGCCGCAAACGACACGCCACCGTATTATGGGTGTGGATACGGACGGCGATTACCAAGCGATTTACGTTGACACGCCTGGACTTCACATTGAAGAAAAGCGTGCGATTAACCGTTTGATGAACCGTGCAGCTAACTCGTCATTGAGTGATGTAAACCTTGTGTTCTTCTTAGTCGATGGTACGCATTGGACTAAAGATGATGAGATGGTGCTGACCAAACTTCAAAAATCGAACTTCCCAGTTGTGCTTTGTGTAAACAAAGTCGACAACGTACAAGATCGTAACGACGTGATGCTACACATGGCGGAGATGTCTAAGAAGATGGACTTCGTGGATGTTGTGCCAATCTCTGCCAAGCAAGGTAAGAACATTGACGTACTGCGTAAGCACGTGCGTAATCACCTACCTAAAGCAACGCATCACTTCCCAGAAGAATACGTGACTGACCGTTCTCAGCGTTTTATGGCGTCTGAGATTGTGCGTGAAAAGCTGATGCGCTTTACTGGTGAAGAGCTGCCATACTCAGTAACGGTTGAGATTGAACGTTTTGATTACAACCCAGAAACCGACGGTTTCCACATCAATGCCTTGATTCTTGTTGAGCGTAATGGCCAGAAGAAAATGGTGATTGGCAAAGGCGGCGAGAAGATTAAAACCATTGGTCGCGAAGCGCGTTTAGATATGGAAGAATTGTTCGGTCGTAAGGTTTACCTAGAAACTTGGGTAAAAGTGAAATCTGGCTGGGCAGACGACGAACGAGCGTTGCGATCGTTGGGTTATATAGACGATTTATAATCTTGGCTGCGAAGGTGCTTCGCTCCAACATCGATGAAAAATCAGTATCGATTAAAATAAGGAGCCGCTCGGCTCCTTATTTTTTATTTCACACTTTTTAGGCACAATGACTTAGATGAGTAATCTGTCTTCCGAAGGTTTACAGCGCTGTTTTGTATTGCACCGACGCCCTTACAGTGAATCGAGCTTAATCCTTGATGTATTTAGTGAGGAATATGGCCGAATGACTTTAATGGCCAAAGGCGCGCGCAGTAAGCGTTCGAACTTAAAAGGCGCATTGCAACCTTTTACCCCGCTATTACTTAAATGGTCGGGGAAAGGCTCAATGAAAACTTTGCGTCAAGCCGAGCCGATAAGTCTAGGTTTGCCGTTAACGGGCATTAATCTCTACTCAGCCATGTACGTCAATGAACTGATTGGCCGTATTTTGATGGCTGAAGTGCCGATGCCAGCACTATTTCATGATTATTTGCATGCGTTAACCGAGTTGGCGCACAACGAGAACCCTGAGCCTGCACTGCGTCGTTTTGAGTTAGCCTTGCTGTCTGCGATGGGGTATGGCGTGGATTTTTTGCATTGTGCAGGTACCGGCGAGCCCGTCGATCCAGAAATGACCTATCGTTACCGGGAACAGAAAGGGTTTATTGCTTCGGTTAGGCGCGATAACCTCACGTTTTTAGGGAATGAACTGATTGCTATCAGTGAGCGGCGGTTCGTCACTAAAGAGCAGCTAAAAGCGGCAAAACGCTTTACACGTATAGCCTTAAAGCCGTATCTTGGCGGCAAACCTTTAAAAAGTCGTGAATTTTTCATTCAGACCCCCAGAGCACGGAGTAACGGAAAATGAGCTCAATTTATTTAGGCGTCAATATCGACCATATTGCCACTCTACGTAATGCACGTGGTACAAAATACCCAGATCCTGTTCACGCTGCTGAAATTGCTGAGCGTGCAGGCGCGGACGGTATCACTATCCACTTACGTGAAGACCGTCGCCATATTTTGGATCGTGATGTACGTATTCTGCGTGAAACCATTCAAACGCGTATGAATCTAGAGATGGCAGTGACGGACGAAATGGTTGAGATTGCGCTGCAAACTAAACCAGAGTTTGTGTGTCTAGTGCCTGAAAAGCGTGAAGAACTGACGACGGAAGGTGGCTTAGATGTTGTAGGGCAGCTTGAAAAAATTAAAGCTGCGACGAAAAAGCTGACAGATGCCGGCATTAAAGTTTCGCTCTTTATTGATGCTGACCGTCAACAGATTGAAGCTGCGAAAAAGTGTGGCGCTCCGTTTATTGAGCTACATACTGGCCACTATGCAGATGCGACGACAGAAGACGAACAGCAAGCTGAACTGAAGAAGATTGCTGCTGGTGCGAGTTATGCACATGACCTAGGTATTATTGTTAATGCCGGGCATGGCCTGACTTATCACAATGTCGCACCAATTGCTGCATTACCAGAAATTTACGAACTCAACATTGGTCATTCAATCATTGGTCGCGCAGTATTTGATGGTTTAAATAAAGCGGTTGCTGACATGAAAGCACTGATGATTGAGGCTCGCCAGTCATAGGGCTATCTAGATGGCGATTATAGGGTTAGGGACCGACATTGCAGAAATTGAGCGTATTGAAAAAGCGTTAGCTCGTAGTGGTGAACCTTTTGCTCAGCGGATTCTTTCAGAAGACGAAATGGCCAAATTCTCACAGCTTAAGCTGCAAGGTCGTTATCTTGCTAAGCGCTTTGCAGTTAAAGAAGCGGCCTCAAAAGCATTGGGAACAGGGATCGCAAAAGGGGTCACGTTTCACGACTTTTCCATCTCGAACGATGAGCTTGGAAAACCAGTGCTCGCATTGGCGGGCACAGCCAAGCAAATAGCGGATGCGATGGGCGTTAACCACATTCACCTGTCCATTTCCGATGAGCGTCATTACGCTGTGGCGACGGTCATTTTTGAATCCTAGCTTGTAAGTCTTAAACAAAATACTAAAAAGCCAGAGCATTTGCTCTGGCTTTTGTTTCTCTTCAATAGATCACTGTTCAAGGTATAACTTTGCGGTTGTTGTTACTTTAATCATTTCATCTTGCAGCTCGAACATTTCAGGCTCAACTTCCTCAAGACTGATCCCTGAGCGCAGTGCTTGTTCAAGCGTCGCACAGAGTGATTTCAGCCTTGGAACGCCACAATATGAACTACTGCCGTGCAGCTTATGGATGACATGAGTTAGGTCGTCACGAGAGATATCTTCTTGCTCCAGTGCTTGGTCAACGACTGCTTCTACTTCAGGGATGAACTCAATCAACATGCGCAGCATATCTTTGGCGAGATCCTCTTTATTCGCGCTCTGTTTCAAGGCTGCTTGCCAATCAATAATCACATCCTGCTGAGGCGAAGAAACGGATTGCGGTACGCTTCCTTCAGGTTCATCAACGTATGAAGGGGCGACTTTGCCAATGCTCTCTGTACAAGCATTTGGGTTCCAGTGAACCAAAACCTGTTGTAGCACATGCTCTTCAATAGGTTTGGTCAAGTAGTCATCCATTCCTGCCGAGAGCAAGCGGTCTCGTTCCCCAGCCATGGCATGCGCCGTTACCGCAATCACTGGCGTGTCTTTATTTAGCTCCAACTCTTTAATGTGCTTACAAGCGGTCACACCATCCATTTGTGGCATTTGGATATCCATGAAGATTAAATCGTACTTTTTCTCTGTCGCCAGGTTCACCGCTTGCTGGCCATTGCTACAGGCGGTGACGGTTTCTACTCGTTCGCGGAGCAGTGCAGAGATCAGCTTCAAGTTTGCAGGGTTGTCATCCACTGCTAGTACAGTCAGAGGTAAACGGTCCCCTTCGCTTGGCGTAATTGGAGCGCTTAATACCGGTGGCGATTCTACATGTTCGCTAATCAGGCTTTGTAGCAACTTACGGCGAGACAATGGCTTCGTCAGGCACTGGACGTGATGCTCTGTCATTATTTGGTCCGCAAGCGCCAATTCGGTACTCGGTGTCCCTAGGAGAACACTCGGAGCCATACGTTTCGCTTGTTCTATCCAAGGTGTAATAACTTCCGCATCGTGAGTCTGGTTGGCCGCTAAATTCAACAATACATAATCATATTGTTCTTCGTTGTTTGGTAGCGAAGAGCGGTAGGTTACTAAAATACCCTCCTGACTTAGAATCTGTTGGGTTACGGATGCGGCTTGCATGTTTGGTTCAATCAGCAGTAACTGCTTCCCAGTCAGAAGTTCCACTTCAATCAGTTCGCTCATTGGCATCTCGGTTGAGTGCAAGCGCACCGTAAACCAGAAGGTTGAACCTTGGTGTAGACGGCTGGTTAAACTGATTTCGCCGCCCATCTGGCTCACCAGTTTCTGAGTGATAACCAGACCAAGGCCAGTACCACCGTAACGACGTGAAATACTGGCATCCGCTTGGCTAAAGGCTTGGAACAACTGCGCTTGCTGACGCTCAGAGATACCAATACCGGTATCACGCACCATGAATTGTAGTTCGACGGAGTCTCCTGATTGAGAGCGCATTTCTACGCTAACATCAATGTTGCCTCGCTCGGTAAACTTGATTGAGTTACCTACTAAGTTCGTCAAAATTTGCTGGATACGTAGTGGATCCCCAACTAAACCTGGTGGAATTTTAGGGTCCACTTTTAGGGTGATTTCTAACCCTTTCTCATGTGCACTTGTGGCTTGTAGGTTAATTACCTCTTCTAAACTTTCTCGGAAATCAAAAGGAATATTTTCCAGCGCCAGCTTACCCGCTTCAAGTTTCGAGAAGTCGAGAATGTCATTGATGATATTCAGCAGGTTGTTCGCCGACTTCTCAATCGTCTGTAGGTAATCCGTTTGGCTGTTAGAAAGCTGCGTTTTAAGCATTTGACGAGTAAAGCCAATCACCCCATTGAGCGGAGTACGCAGCTCGTGCGACATGTTCGCCAAGAACTCTGACTTAACCCTGGCCGCTTCTTGCGCGCGTTTCTTCGCGATATCCAGCTCAACGTTCTGAATTTCTAGCTGCTCAAGCGTTTCACGTAAGTCGGATGTGGCTTGGTCTATACTGTGCTGCATCTCCACGTGATATTCTGATAACGATACCGCCATGGCGTTGATGCCATTTTTTAGCTGGTCTAACTCACCGTGCATTTTGCCTTCGATACGCACATCCAGATGACCACGGCGAATTCGGTCAACGACATTCTTCATGTGGGTGATAGGTTGGGTCACATCGTGCATTAGACGTGAAGCAAACACACTTGCTAAGCCAAGACCGAGAACCAGAACTAAAAAAGCAGAGAAGACTTCTTGATACTGTTGCAGCCTCAAGGAGGAGAGATCTAACTCGACGGCGATGTAACCAATCGCTTTTGTGCCTTGGCTTTCGTTCGACAACTCCGCTAAGTAGTGACCTTCTGACAAAATGGGGACACGCAATATCAGTGAGTTTTCGTAGATTTCCGAATTACCCAGTTGCGGGATCGGTTTATCTTTGGGAAACATCAAGGCTTCAAAATTAGGATGAAAGTTAGAGGTCACAAAGAGCTCATGATGTTCATCAAATACCGCGATACTACGAACCAGTTTGGAGTTTTTGCGGTGCGCGTAGCTTATCAAGCGACGTACCGCCTCACGGCTTTCTGATAGTAGATGAGTTTCACTGGCAATCGCCAGCGGCTCAATAATGCTGTTACCAGTGGTGATAACTTGTTTCTCAAGGTCTTGGTAGCGGTTAAATGAGAAAAAGCCGCTCAGTAATAAACCAATAATGAGAGTGGGAGCGAGAGTTAGTGTAATTACACGTGCTCGTAAGCCATATCTGGTCATGTTATCTAATTACATCGGAGTCTGGATATGGGAAAATAACGCATTATTTCTCAAGCGCACGATAAAGCCTTGAGCAAAGAAGTGACGTCACCGAATAAACGGTAAGCATAATCAAGTCACTCGAATCACACAACGGCTGCAATCAAGAATAGTGAAGCCGAAGAGCAATTACATATAAATCAGGCATAGAGCATGGCACGCATCTTTCAACCGAAAAAGAAAACCCAACTCAATACTCGGCACCAAGCAGTGCAAGTAGAGCGTTTAGATCACCACGGTGCAGGCATTGCTTACCTCAAAAAGAAGCCATTGTTTATTGATGGAGCACTGCCGGGTGAGGAGGTGGTCACTCAATTGGTGGAAGAAAAGAGCAAATACGCTCGCGGTAAGTTGATTAAAATCCTTAAGCCGAGTGAAGCTCGTGTGGAGCCATTTTGCCCACATTATCATGAGTGCGGTGGCTGTGATTTGCAGCATTTAGATTATGACCAACAATTGACGTACAAACAGCAAACGTTGCGTCAGCTAATGCGAAAATTTTCAGGCAGTGATATTGAACTAGATGCCCCGTTATTGGGATATTCGCAGGCCTACCGTCGCCGTGCGAGAGTGAGCTTGTTTGTTGATAAAAAAACACGTCAGCTACATTTTGGTTTCCGTAAAAAGCAGAGTAAGCAAATTGCGCAAGTGACCGATTGCCCAGTGCTGGCACCGGAACTGAATGTTTTGCTGCCAGAGATTTACTCAGCGCTAAAAGCGTTCAAAAAGCCTGAACAATTGGGTCATGTAGAGCTGGTACTTGGTGATAATGGGCCGTGTATTACGCTGCGCCACTTGAGCGCTCTGACAACGAGTGAAACTCAATCTCTAACGGAGTTGGCAAAACGTCATGGCGCATCGTTGTACTTAATGCCATCGACAGAACAATTAGACCTTATCGAAGGCGATATGCCTTTTTATCAAGAAGTTGGAGTGAAAATCCCTTTTGCACCAAATAACTTTATTCAAGTAAACCAAGGTGTAAACCAACAAATGGTCAAACAAGCGGTTGAGTGGTTAGACCCACAAAAGAGTGACCGAGTGTTAGATTTGTTCTGTGGTTTAGGCAACTTTAGTTTACCAGTTGCGAAATTAGCTAAGTACGTGGTTGGAGTAGAGGGTGTTGCAGAGATGGTAGAAAAAGCCACAAACAATGCATCTTTGAACCAAATCAATAACGCGCAATTTTATCACGCTAACCTTGAGCAAGATTTTGAAGGCCAAGCCTGGGCCGCAGAGCGGTTTGATAAAGTATTATTAGACCCAGCACGCGCGGGAGCGAGTGGGATCATCGATCAAGTTTCTGAGCTTGGCGCACAGCGTGTAGTTTATGTTTCTTGTAATCCTGCTACCCTTGCTAGGGATAGTCAAAGCTTGATAGAGCAAGGCTATAAATTAACGAAATTAGGTATGCTGGACATGTTCCCTCATACCAGTCATCTAGAATCGATGGCATTGTTTGAAAAGTCCTAACTTTAGGACTTTGACCCCTTATTTGTGGTGGGTGGTCATAAAGCCAGCGTGTACGCGCGGTAAAAAGAACTAACCTGGACGGTGTTAGTCAAACCACACGAATATAATAATTAGGATGATGAGATGGTTGCGGTAAGAAGCGCGCATTTAAACCAAGATGAACAGTTTGAACTCGAAAACTGGGTGGCTAGCCTAGGACAAGAGAAAAACACAGCCTCACGCTTAATCGAAGTATATCGAGATTGCCAGACAGTATTAGCTGATAACGAGCAAGCAGAACTGTTGTTGTGGCGTGGACGAGAAATGATCGAAATTTTGATCACCTTGTCTATGGATCAAGCCACTTTAGTGGCTGCTCAACTGTTTCCTTTGGTTTCAAGTGGTGCTTTTAACAGAGAAATTCTGGAAGAGAAATACAGCAAAGAAATCATAAAATTAATCGACGGCGTTGAAGAAATGGCTGCTATTGGCCAACTCAACGTCAACATGGAAGGCAGTGCAGCGTCATCTCAGGTAGATAACGTACGCCGCATGCTGCTTGCCATGGTGGATGACTTCCGCTGCGTGGTTATCAAGCTTGCGGAGCGAATTTGTAACCTTATTGAAGTTAAAAAAGCGCCTGATGAAGTTCGACGTGCGGCGGCAAAAGAGTGTGCCAACATCTATGCGCCGCTAGCAAACCGATTAGGCATCGGTCAGCTGAAATGGGAAATTGAAGATTACGCTTTCCGCTACCAACAACCGGAAACTTACAAACAAATTGCCAAACAGCTTTCTGAGCGACGCATCGTTCGTGAACAGTACATCAAAGACTTTGTTGAAGACCTCACGCACGAAATGGAAGTGTCGGGCATCAATGCCGAAGTGAGTGGTCGACCTAAGCACATCTACAGCATTTGGCGAAAAATGCAGAAGAAGAGTTTGGCATTCGATGAGCTGTTTGATGTTCGAGCAGTACGTATCATCGCAGACAAACTGCAAGACTGTTACGCGGCTTTGGGTGTAGTTCACACCAAATACAAGCACCTACCGAGCGAGTTTGATGACTACGTTGCTAACCCTAAACCAAACGGTTATCAATCGATCCATACAGTAATTCTAGGGCCAGAAGGCAAAACCATCGAGATCCAGATTCGTACCAAGCAAATGCATGAAGAGTCGGAACTGGGTGTTGCAGCGCACTGGAAATATAAAGAAGGGGCAAGCAGCCGAAGCGGTTATGATGAGAAGATCACGTGGCTGCGTAAGCTACTGGATTGGCAAGAAGAAATGTCTGACTCTGGCGAAATGCTCGATGAGTTACGTAGCCAAGTCTTTGATGACCGTGTTTATGCCTTTACACCACGTGGTGATGTTGTCGATTTGCCAATGGGGGCAACGCCGCTAGATTTTGCCTATCACATTCACTCCGAAGTGGGACACCGTTGTATCGGTGCCAAAGTCGGAGGTCGTATTGTGCCGTTCACGCATAAATTACATATGGGTGACCAAGTCGAGATTATCACTCAGAAAGAACCTAACCCATCACGTGACTGGTTAAACCCATCATTAGGCTTCGTTCATTCTGGTCGTGCGCGTGCCAAAATTAACGCCTGGTTCCGAAAACAAAGCCGTGAGAAGAACCTTGAAGCAGGTCGTGAAATCCTTGAGCATGAGTTAGCCAAAATTGGCGCAACGTTAAAAGATGCAGAGCATTACGCCCTCAAGCGGTTTAACGTCAAAACACCAGATGAATTGTATGTTGGTGTAGGTAGCGGTGATTTGCGTATCAACCAAATAATTAACCATATCAACGCGTTAGTTAACAAGCCAACGGCAGAGGAAGAAGATCAGCAAGCACTGGAAAAACTGCAAGAAGCTGAGCATAAATCACCCGCGCAAAGCCGACCGAAAAAAGACGCAGTTGTAGTAGAAGGCGTCGATAACCTAATGACACATCTAGCACGTTGCTGTCAACCAATTCCAGGTGACGATATCTCTGGTTACATAACGCAAGGTCGTGGGATTTCAGTACACCGTAGTGACTGTGAACAGCTAGAAGAACTGCGCCATCATGCGCCAGAGCGCATCATCGATACAGTCTGGGGCAGCGGCTTTGTGGGGTCATACATCCTCACCGTGCGTGTTGAAGCGATGGAGCGAGGTGGTCTACTCAAAGACATTACGACACTGTTCGCCAACGAAAAGATCAAAGTGACCAGTATGAAGAACCGAGTCGACTACAGACGTCAACTTGCCATCATGGACTTTGACCTAGAAGTCACCAATATTGAGGTGCTTTCGCGGGTTTCGAAACGTGTGGAACAGATCAAGGATGTCATGACGGTGAAACGCCTCGGCTAAAACTCTCGTCATAGTTATCGTTGTAGCGTTGTTGACTGCACGCACTCGCTCCATCACATGGTGAACCATGTGATGGAGTCTCGTTTGTTTGTCGCCTAGCTACAACTTCAACTATTTACAGAGTTACACTTGCGTCATATTTGGCTTTTTATCTGCGTTAGCTGCACTTATTCCGACGCGCCGGCTCAGGGGCATCACATAGACGAGCTATGCTCAGGAGTCGCGAAAATTTGTTGCCTTGTCAAAGTAACAATTACTTAGTGAAAGCTGCTGAGAAAATATAATGTAGAAGGTGAGTGGTTTTGGCTGCTCACCTTTTTCTTTAATAGAAAGGTTTAAAGGAACAAAAAATGAGTCATCCAATTGAACAGTTAGAACAAATCATGGCGAAGCTGCGTGACCCAGAAAATGGTTGCCCTTGGGACTTAAAACAAACCTTTGACACCATCGTTCCGCATACTATAGAAGAAACCTACGAAGTGGTGGACGCGATTCAAAATCGAGATTGGCCCAATCTAAAAGAAGAGCTAGGGGATTTGTTGTTTCAGGTGATTTTTTACAGTCAACTAGCGAAAGAGCAAGAGCTGTTTGACTTTTCGGATGTCGTCGAAACCGTGAACGAAAAACTGACTCGTCGCCACCCGCACGTTTTTTCAGATGTTGAGTTTGAATCTGACGAGGAAATTAACGCGAACTGGGAAGCGGAAAAAGCAAAAGAAAAAGCCCTAGTAGGCAAAGCGGAAGAAAGTATCCTAGACTCAATACCAAACTCTTTACCTGCACTTTCTCGTGCTACAAAAATTCAGAAAAAATGTGCAAAATTTGGGTTTGATTGGGATTCACTTGGCCCGGTTGTCGATAAAGTACGAGAAGAAATTGACGAAGTCATGGAAGAGGCACTGCAAGTTCAGCCCGATGAAGAGAAAGTTGAGTTGGAGCTCGGTGATTTGCTATTTGCGACTGTCAATTTGGCTCGCCACCTTGATAAAAACCCAGAAGTCGCGCTAGGAAAAGCAAACGTAAAGTTTGCGCGACGTTTTAAACAAGTTGAAGGCAAGGTCCAGCAGTCAGGCAAAGTACTTACAGATTGTTCTTTATCAGAACTTGACCATTTTTGGGATGAAGTAAAACAAGAAGAATCGAGGCAGAGGTAAACTGGCAGAATACATAATATAAGGTCAGCTTGTTTGGTTACACGAAAACGGACTTTGGTTTGTCTTTGCTCACTTTGATTTGAAGCAAAAAATAAAAAATTACGGTGTGATAGATTTCACGTTGTGGCGGTAAGGAGCTTCTGGTATATTTATCTCCCGTCCAGAAGCACTCCATTTCCCTCATTCAACCAATTTCAGGTTAAACATGACGACAAATTACATTTTTGTTACTGGCGGGGTTGTATCCTCTCTAGGTAAAGGTATTGCAGCAGCATCTCTTGCGGCTATTCTAGAAGCTCGTGGTCTTAAAGTGACTATGATGAAGCTTGACCCTTACATCAACGTTGACCCGGGCACAATGAGCCCTACTCAGCACGGTGAAGTGTTCGTTACAGAAGATGGCGCAGAGACTGACCTTGACCTTGGTCACTACGAGCGTTTTATCCGTACCAAGATGACCAAGCGTAACAACTTCACTGCAGGTCGTGTTTATGCCGACGTACTTCGTAAAGAACGTCGTGGTGACTACCTAGGCGCAACTATTCAAGTTATCCCTCATATCACTAACGCAATCAAAGATCGCGTTATTGCAGGTTCTGAAGGCCATGATGTGGCTATCGTTGAAGTTGGCGGTACTGTTGGTGATATCGAATCACTACCATTTATGGAAGCGATTCGTCAGCTAGCTGTTGAGCTAGGCCGTGAGCGCGCAATGTTCATGCACCTAACACTTGTTCCTTACCTAGCGGCAGCGGGCGAAGTGAAAACTAAGCCGACGCAACACTCTGTAAAAGAACTTCTATCTATCGGTATTCAGCCAGATATCCTAGTTTGCCGTAGCGATCGCGTTATTCCTGCGAATGAGCGTAAAAAAATCGCACTGTTCTGTAATGTTCCAGAAAAAGCAGTAATTTCAATGAAGGATGTAGACTCTATCTACAAGATCCCTCAGTTGATTAAATCTCAAGGTCTAGATGACCTTGTGTGTGCTCGCTTTGGTATTACTGCTCCGGAAGCAGACCTTTCTGAATGGGAACAGGTTATCTACGAAGAAGCAAATCCTACTGGTGAAGTAACCATCGGTATGGTTGGTAAATACATTGAATTACCAGATGCATACAAATCTGTGAACGAAGCGCTTAAACACGCTGGCTTGAAAAACCGCCTAAGCGTCACAATTAAGTATGTAGACTCACAAGATATCGAAACAAAAGGCGTTGAACTTCTAGAAGGTTTGGACGCAATCCTAGTACCAGGTGGCTTCGGCGATCGTGGTATTGAAGGCAAGATCCGTGCGGCTCAATATGCACGTGAAAATAACGTGCCTTACCTGGGTATTTGTTTGGGTATGCAAGTTGCACTAATCGAATACGCGCGTAACGTTGCGGGTATGGAAGGTGCACATTCAACAGAATTTGACAAAGAGACTAAGTACCCTGTGGTAGGTTTGATCACAGAGTGGGTAGACGAATCAGGTAGCGTAGAAGAGCGTACTGAAAAGTCTGACCTAGGCGGTACGATGCGTCTTGGTTCACAGCTGTGTCACCTAGAGAAAGGGACTAAAGCTCGTGAACTGTACGGTAGCGCGACGATCCATGAACGTCACCGTCACCGTTACGAAGTGAATAACGTGCTTCGTCCGCAAATCGAAAAAGCAGGCCTAAAAGTATCAGGTCTATCTGCGGACAAGAAGTTAGTGGAAATGATTGAGAACCCAGCTCACCCATGGTTTGTAGCGGCTCAGTTCCACCCAGAATTCACCTCGACTCCTCGCGATGGACATCCATTGTTTGCAGGTTTTGTTAAGGCTGCGGGCCAAAACGCACGCGGCGAATTCGAGAAGTAAAAGGATACGGGCGGCGGCGAAGGTTGTGCTGCTGCCCTTTAAGATTGACATTTATATTTGAAACGAGAGGAAACATTAATGTCTAAGATCGTTAAAGTTCTAGGTCGTGAAATCATCGACTCACGTGGTAACCCAACTGTAGAAGCTGAAGTACACCTAGAAGGCGGTTTCGTAGGTATGGCGGCAGCTCCATCTGGCGCATCTACTGGTTCTCGCGAAGCTCTTGAGCTACGTGACGGTGACAAAGCACGTTTCCTAGGTAAAGGTGTTCTTAAAGCAGTTGAAGCTGTAAACGGCCCAATCGCTGAAGCTCTAGTTGGCAAAGACGCTAAAGACCAAGCTGCAATCGACGCAGTAATGATCGAACTAGACGGCACTGAAAACAAATCTAAATTCGGTGCTAACGCTATCCTAGCTGTTTCTCTAGCAAACGCTAAAGCTGCTGCTGCTGCGAAAGGCATGCCTCTATACGAGCACATCGCTGAGCTAAACGGCACTGCAGGTCAGTTCTCTATGCCTCTACCAATGATGAACATCATCAACGGTGGTGAGCACGCAGACAACAACGTTGACATCCAAGAGTTCATGATCCAACCAGTTGGCGCTAAGACTCTTAAAGAAGGTCTACGTATCGGTGCAGAAGTATTCCACAACCTAGCTAAAGTTCTTAAGTCTAAAGGCTACAGCACTGCAGTTGGTGATGAAGGTGGTTTCGCTCCTAACCTTAAATCTAACGCTGAAGCTCTAGAAGTTATCGCAGAAGCTGTTGCAGCTGCTGGTTACGAACTAGGTAAAGACGTTACTCTAGCTATGGACTGTGCTGCATCTGAGTTCTTCGACAAAGAAGCTGGCATCTACAACATGAAAGGCGAAGGTAAAACTTTCACTTCTGAAGAGTTCAACCACTACCTAGCTGAGCTAGCTAACCAATTCCCAATCGTTTCTATCGAAGACGGTCTAGACGAGTCTGACTGGGATGGCTTCAAGCACCAAACAGAACTACTAGGTGACAAGCTTCAACTAGTAGGTGACGATCTATTCGTTACTAACACTAAGATCCTTGCTGAAGGTATCGAGAAAGGCGTAGCTAACTCTATCCTTATCAAGTTCAACCAAATCGGTTCTCTAACTGAGACTCTAGCTGCAATCAAGATGGCTAAAGACGCAGGTTACACAGCAGTAATCTCTCACCGTTCTGGCGAAACTGAAGATGCAACTATCGCTGACCTAGCGGTAGGTACAGCAGCAGGTCAAATCAAAACTGGTTCTATGAGCCGTTCTGACCGTGTTGCTAAGTACAACCAGCTAATCCGTATCGAGGAAGCACTAGGTGATCGCGCTCCTTTCAACGGTCTTAAAGAAGTTAAAGGTCAAGCTTAATTCTTAATTGAATTAACCGCTTAACTTAAAGCTTTTGAAACACCCTGCTTTGGCGGGGTGTTTTTGTATCTGACATATGAGAACAGGCTTTGCTTTTTGATGTCTTTCGCTTACGTTCATTTGTGATTCCATAGAACGAGGAAGGAGAGAGTAGAGAAGTCTCTTTGTTTCATTTTGCTGCTTATTTCTTGTAAGGAGCGTGTGAGTCTCCCTTTCTCCCCTAGAGGCAACCTCGCATTTATGCTATATATGTCTCCTTATCTAATTCCTTCCGGTACAGAATGTTAGCAGCGATATGCGAATCTTTGTTATAGCCCTTACGCTACTGTTTGGCTTGCTTCAATACACTCTATGGTTTGGTAAAAACGGAGTGTCTGACTACTACACAGTAAAAGATGAAATTGAAGTTCAGCAACAAGTGAACAGCAAGCTACAAGCTCGCAACAATGAAATGTTCGCTGAGATTGATGACTTAAGGCAAGGTCTTGATGCGATTGAAGAACGTGCGCGTCATGAGCTCGGTTTAGTTAAAGATGGCGAGACTTTTTACCGCATTATAGGTGAGGAAAACCATTAAAATGTTGGATATGAACTCATCGCATATCGCAATTGTGCCAGCTGCTGGTGTAGGGAGCAGAATGAAGGCAGATCGCCCTAAGCAATATTTATTGATCGAAGGTAAAGCGGTACTGGAACATACCGTAGAGAAACTGCTTTCTCACCCAAATATTTCTAAGGTTGTCGTTGCCGTTACTGACGGCGACCCATATTACCCAGAATTGTCCATTGCTAAGCACCCAGATGTGATTCGTGTAGCTGGTGGTAAAGAAAGAGCAGACTCTGTGTTATCAGGGCTAAACTATGTCAATGAGCATCTGGAAAGCGAGTGGGTATTAGTCCACGACGCTGCGAGGCCATGTGTATTAACATCCGACATTGACCGTTTGATTGATGTTTGCTGCGCCCACTCAACGGGTGGCATTCTCGCATCTCCTGTGAGAGATACAATGAAGCGAGCAAACGCAGTACAAGATATCGATCATACGGTAGATAGAGAAGCATTGTGGCATGCACTTACTCCACAAATGTTTAAAACTCAGCAGCTTACTCAAGCACTGGCTGACGCATTAGAACAGGGTGTAACCATTACCGATGAAGCCTCGGCTTTGGAATGGTTAGGCGAGAAGCCAGCCTTAGTTCAAGGGAATGCGAACAATATAAAAATCACTCAGCCAGAAGATCTCGCGTTAGCCGAGTTTTATCTAAGCCGTGAGCGCGGCGAATAAAGAAAGGATAGAAAATGATTCGAATTGGTCATGGTTTCGATGTACATAAATTCGGTGGTGAAGGCCCAGTCATTATTGGTGGTGTAGCAATCCCTTATGAGCAAGGTTTGATTGCACACTCAGACGGCGATGTAGCGTTGCATGCGTTAACGGATGCTCTGCTGGGCGCGATTGCTGCCGGCGATATTGGTCGTCATTTCCCAGATACGGATGATAAATGGAAAGGCGCAAACAGTCGTGAATTACTGAAAGACGTTTACCGTCGAGTCAAAGAGCAAGGCTACCGTCTTGGCAATGCTGATGTAACCATCATGGCACAAGCGCCTAAAATGGCACCACACATTGACGCAATGTGTGCGGCAATTGCCGAAGACCTAGAAACCGACATTAGTAACATCAACGTAAAAGCGACGACGACAGAACGTCTCGGTTTTACTGGACGCAAAGAAGGCATTGCAACGGAAGCCGTTGTACTTCTGTTTAAGCAATAACTAGCAATTTGCTCCCCTAAGCTGTGATATCAGCGGAAACACATCATGTCAGACATTTTATCTTCATTGGCTTACCTAACGGGTAAGCCAGTTGCATCGGCAAAAATTAAAGCGCAGCCAGAGCATTTTCAGGTTCGCGAAGATTTAGGTTTTGCCTTTACGGGCGAAGGCGAGCACTTAATGGTTCGTATCCGTAAAAAGGGCGAGAACACCAGCTTCGTTGCTAACGAGTTAGCAAAAGCCTGTGGTGTTAAGTCGAAAGACGTTAGCTGGGCGGGTCTTAAAGACCGTCATGCGGTGACGGAACAGTGGTTAAGTGTCCATTTACCAAAAGGTGAAACGCCAGATTTTTCAGCGTTTTTGTCTCAATACCCAAGTATCGAAATCCTTGCAACAGATCGTCACAATAAAAAACTGCGTCCTGGTGACCTAGTAGGGAACGAGTTCGTGGTTACTTTGTCTGAAGTGACAGATATAGCGGATGTAGAGCAACGTCTTGAAAAAGTGAAACAAGTTGGCGTGCCAAACTACTTTGGTAGTCAGCGTTTTGGTAACGATGGTAACAACCTTGAAGAAGCACGTCGATGGGGACGCGAAAACGTTCGTACCCGCAATCAAAACAAGCGCAGCATGTATTTATCAGCGGCTCGTTCGTGGATTTTCAACCGCATCGTTTCAGCTCGTCTAGAGAATGGTGTGTTTGATAAGTTCATTGATGGTGACATTGCACAGACGAATTCTGGCACTCAGTTGATTGATGCAAACAACATCACTGATTTGCAAGTACAATTTGCACAAGGTGAAGCGGCAATTACCGCTGCGCTTGCTGGCGATAATGCACTGCCTACTCAAGCCGAGGCTCTGGCATTAGAGCAACCGTTTTTAGACGAAGAGCCTGACCTCATGGCGCTGATTCGTGGTAATCGCATGCGCCACGATCGTCGCGATATTGCGCTGAAGCCAAAAGATTTAGCTTGGACGGTTGAAGGTAACAACATTACGCTGACTTTCTCACTGGATGCGGGATCTTTTGCGACCTCTATTGTTCGTGAGTTAGTTAATGAGGTTGAAGTAGAAAGAGAATACTAATGGAACAGGATTCACGAAACCCGAAGCCCTTAAGGGTCTTAATCAGCAATGATGATGGTGTTCATGCTCAAGGGATTCATGCCCTCGCTGATGAGTTGAGAGATATCGCTGAAGTGACCATTGTCGCACCTGATCGAAATCGTTCAGGTGCTTCGAATTCACTCACATTAGAACAACCATTACGCGTGACTGAAATTGCCCCAAATATCTACTCAGTGCAAGGCACGCCCACGGATTGTGTGCATTTCGCGCTGAATGAGCTAATGAAAGATGATTTGCCTGATCTTGTTCTGTCAGGAATCAACCATGGCGCTAATTTGGGTGATGATGTTCTTTATTCTGGAACAGTAGCAGCCGCCATGGAAGGTCATTTCCTTGGCGTTCAGTCGGTGGCTTTTTCTCTAGTGGGTAAGCGACATTTCGAATCCGCCGCTAAAATTGCACGTCAAATTGTACAACAGCATTTAGCGTCGCCGATTCCAACGAATCGTCTACTGAACGTAAACGTGCCTGACTTACCATCAGAGAATTTAGGTGAAATTGAAGTTACGCGTTTAGGTGCACGTCATCACGCAGAGAATATGATCAAGCAGAAAGATCCGAGAGGCCATGACATTTATTGGTTAGGCCCACCAGGAAAGGAGCAAGATGCAGGAGAGGGCACGGACTTTTATGCAATTGAGCATGGCCGAGTTTCAATGACGCCTCTGCAAGTTGATCTCACCGCTCACGAGTCGCTGCGTGCTATGGATAGTTGGTTAAAGGAAGAGAAGTAATGAGTAACCCACATGCTGACAGGTTGATAGCGTTTCTTATCTCCAGTGGCATCAAAGACCAAAGAGTTCTGGATGCTATCCAACGCTTGCCACGAGAAAGCTTTGTTTCTCAAGCGATGATGCACCAAGCCTATGATAACAATGCGTTACCAATTGGTCAGGGACAAACTATTTCTCAGCCTTATATCGTTGCTCGTATGACCGAGTTGCTTGAGCTAGAACCGGCGAGTCGTGTTCTGGAAATCGGAACGGGATCGGGTTATCAAACCGCGGTACTGGCGCAAATTGTTGATCATGTATACTCCGTTGAGCGAATTAAATCGTTGCAATGGGAAGCAAAGCGTCGCCTGAAGCAATTGGATATCTACAATGTTTCAACTAAGCATGCTGATGGGTGGCAGGGCTGGGAAGCGCGAGGTCCTTTCGATGCTATTATTGTTACCGCTGCCGCTGAAGTGATTCCCCAAGCTCTTCTCTCACAATTAAGAGATGGCGGCAAAATGGTCATTCCTGTTGGAGATACGGAACAACAGTTATTAAAAATAGAGCGTAAGGGAGACGAATATCTCTCTACCGTTGTAGAAATGGTTCGGTTCGTACCTCTGGTTGCGGGTGATTTAGCTTAAGGGTTAGGGATAGGTGAATAAGTTACTACGTCATATTGGTATTAGCTTTGTGTTTGCTGCAGGACTAGTTGGTTGTGCAGCGCATTCCCCTGCACCTGTCTCTAGCCTAAAAAAAGACTATTCAAGCCTTGAAAGAGGGAGTTACAGAGGGAGTTATTATGAGGTAAAAAAAGGCGATACACTTTACTTCATAGCTTATGTCACAGATAAAGATGTAAATGATCTTGTTCGTTACAATGAGTTAACTCAGCCTTACACTATCTACCCAGGACAGAGGCTAAAACTTTGGGCTCCGAAATATGTCGCCCCTAAATATGGTCAAAAAGTTGAACCCGTTGTGGCTCCTGTTGTTACGACACCCCCAGCTCCAGTGACGAAAACATCAACAGCCTCTAAACCCAAACCTTCGAGTAAAAACTCTAGTCAAAAACCTACAGAGACTAAGCCTAAAGTCGTACAAAAACAGCCTCCAAAGAAGGTTGAACAATCGAAAACAAAGGAGTATGTTGGTTCAAAAGATAACCAAAAAGTGAAGCAAAAAGCGCCAACTACCACAGCAAAGAGTGATAAAGTCTCAAAGTGGTTGTGGCCAACAAAAGGGATAGTAATCAAGAACTTTTCGGCGGGAGAACAGGGAAATAAAGGTATCGACATCGCAGGACAGCGTGGTCAACCTATCGTTTCAACCGCAGCCGGCACAGTCGTTTATTCAGGCAATGCGCTACGAGGTTATGGCAACTTAATTATAGTAAAGCATAACGACAATTATTTAAGCGCATACGCACATAATGACAAACTGCTGGTCACAGAAGGACAAAGCGTAAAAAGCGGACAAAAAATCGCCACCATGGGTAGTTCAGGTGCAAAGTCGGTCAAACTACACTTTGAAATTCGCTATCAAGGTAAATCAGTGAATCCAAAACGCTATTTGCCTTAAAACTTTGAAAAACAACTTGCGACATCATTTAGCGACATATTGAGTTGTCATGTCTTGCTAACTCGCCAGGGGGAGGCGTTATGAGTATCAGCAACACAGTAACCAAAGTTGAAGAGTTTGCATTTGACAATGCGTCAGTGAAGACCATTGATAACGAACTCGAAAGATCATCATCCACAGAAAGCAAAGCGACTGCGCGTGAAGAATTTGACGCGAGCAGTAAAAGCTTAGATGCAACTCAGTTGTATTTGGGCGAAATTGGCTTCTCACCTTTACTTACTGCCGAAGAAGAAGTGCTTTACGCAAGACGCGCCCTACGTGGCGACGAAGCGGCACGCAAACGTATGATCGAAAGTAACCTACGTTTGGTTGTTAAGATTTCTCGTCGATACAGTAACCGTGGTCTAGCACTACTTGATCTGATTGAAGAAGGTAACCTCGGCTTGATCCGAGCGGTCGAAAAATTCGACCCAGAACGTGGTTTCCGTTTCTCTACTTACGCAACGTGGTGGATCCGACAAACGATAGAGCGAGCGTTGATGAACCAAACTCGCACGATCCGTCTACCTATCCATGTAGTGAAAGAGCTGAACATTTATCTGCGTACTGCGCGTGAACTTTCTCAAAAGCTCGATCACGAACCGACCGCAGAGGAAATTGCTGCTCAATTAGATATTCCAGTCGAAGACGTAAGCAAAATGTTACGCCTTAATGAGCGTATTAGCTCTGTCGACACGCCAATCGGTGGTGACGGTGAGAAAGCGCTGCTGGATATTATTCCTGATGCAAACAACTCTGATCCAGAAGTTTCGACTCAAGATGACGACATCAAATCATCGTTGATTCATTGGTTAGAAGAGTTGAATCCGAAACAGAAAGAAGTGCTTGCACGACGCTTCGGCCTACTAGGCTATGAGCCTTCGACGCTGGAAGAAGTTGGTCGAGAGATTGGTCTGACACGTGAGCGAGTACGTCAAATACAAGTGGAAGGTTTACGTCGTCTTCGTGAAGTCCTAATCAAACAAGGTTTGAATATGGAAAACTTGTTTAACGTAGAAGACGATTAAATAATCCGTATTTCACTAGATACACAAAAGGCTATGGTTCCCCATAGCCTTTTTTCTTTTTTGCTCCTTGGTGTGAGTCTATTTACAGCATCCTTTTCAAGCGATACAGCTCTTCAAGAGCTTGGCGTGGCGTTAAGTCGTCAGGATCAATACCTGACAGAGCTTGTTCGACCTCGCTAGGCTCTGGAATCAGGCTCAACTGGTTAGCCACATCTACTGCACTTGGACGCGGTGTGTCACTGTTTTGCCCCAGTTGCTCTAGCTGAGATAGCTTGTTACGCGCATTTTTGATGACCGTTTTTGGTACGCCAGCTAAGCCCGCAACAGCCAAGCCGTAAGACTTACTTGCCGCACCTTCTTGAACTGCGTGCATAAAGGCAATGCTGTCTCCATGTTCTACGGCATCCAAGTGAACGTTCGCTAAGCTTGGCAGTTGGTTCGGTAACTCTGTTAATTCGAAGTAGTGAGTTGCAAATAGGGTCATCGCACCAATTTGTGTTGCGAGCCATTCCGCACTTGCCCAAGCTAAAGAGAGACCGTCGTAAGTACTAGTACCGCGTCCGATTTCATCCATTAGCACCAAACTGTTCTTAGTTGCGTTGTGAAGAATATTGGCTGTTTCGGTCATTTCTACCATGAAGGTCGAGCGGCCAGATGCAAGATCATCTGACGCACCAATACGAGTAAATATACGATCTAAAGAACCAATCTGTGCGGATTCTGCCGGTACATAAGAGCCGATATGTGCCATCAATGCAATCAGCGCAGTTTGACGCATGTAGGTTGATTTACCACCCATGTTTGGACCGGTGATGATCAACATCTTACGGGCTGGGTTAAGCTCAATTGGGTTCGCGATGAACGGCTCTGTTGTTACTTGTTCTACGACTGGATGACGACCAGCTTGAATGTGAATTCCTGCGTCTTTCACAAGCGTTGGGCGGCAGTAATCTAACGAATCTGCACGCTCTGCTAGGTTTTGTAATACATCCAGTTGAGACAGGGCAGAAGCTAGGTTTTGCAGCTTCTCAAGGTTTGGCATCAATAGATCAAACAGTTCTTCCCACAACTGTTTCTCAAGTGCTAACGCTTTAGATTTC
Source organism: Vibrio sp. SCSIO 43097 (assembly GCF_023650755.1). Taxonomy (NCBI): domain Bacteria; kingdom Pseudomonadati; phylum Pseudomonadota; class Gammaproteobacteria; order Vibrionales; family Vibrionaceae; genus Vibrio; species Vibrio sp. SCSIO 43097. The sequence continues at coordinate 617,299 of NZ_CP071840.1, forward strand.
GAGTTAAGTACTTTGTCTTCGTGTTCCTTAAGCTCTGGGATGATGTAGCGTTCAGCGTTTTTGAGTGTTTGGCGACGTACATAATGCGGTGGAACCAAATGGCTCTGGCCACGGCTTACTTGGATAAAGAAGCCATGAACGTTGTTGTAGCCTACTTTAAGCGTATCGATACCGTGTCGTTCACGCTCATCTCGCTCAAGCTGCTCAAGATATTCTGTTGCACCGTCTGCCAATTTTCGCCATTCATCGAGCTCCGCATTGTAGCCTTCAGCGATGACGCCACCATCACGAATAACAACCGGCGGATTTTCTTTAATCGCGCGCTCTAACAGGTCACATACTTCGTCAATCGGAGCTGCATACTTCGCCAATTTCGTTAGGTACGGATGGGTCAAAGAAGCGGTGACAGATTCTAGCTCTGGTAGCTGTTGCATGGCATTGCGAAGTCTAGCCATATCGCGAGGGCGAGCAGAGCGTAATGCAAGGCGCGCTAAGATACGTTCAATATCACCAATTTGCTTTAACGTTGGTTGAAGATCAGCAAACAGAGCTTGTTCTTTAATCTCACCAATCGCATCAAGGCGATTGTTTAACGTTTCAATGCAACGCATAGGCTGATGCAACCAACGCTTCAGCATTCGGCTGCCCATCGGAGTTGCACAATGGTCGAGTACTGCAGCGAGCGTGTTATCGGTTCCGCCTGCTAGATTTTGAGTAATTTCCAGATTACGTCGGGTAGCAGCATCAAGGATGACGGATTGATCCTGATGATCAAACGTTAAAGAGCGAATATGAGGTAAAGCCGTACGTTGAGTATCTTTTACGTACTGGATCAAACAACCAGCAGCACATAACCCTAAGGACGCATGTTCTACACCAAAACCAACCAGATCTTTTGTGCCAAATTGTTGATTGAGTTGTTGCTTAGCCGTATCAAGCTCAAACTCCCAGACTGGGCGACGACGGTTACCATTGCGGCTCGCCATTAAATGTACAGGTTCAAAATCTTCTGGGAACAGTAGCTCACGTGGTGCGGTACGTTGAAGCTCGGCTGTCATCGCTTCTTCAGTTTCTGGTTCTGTCAGTTGGAAGCGACCAGAGGTGACATCCAGCGTCGCATAACCGAACTTACCGTTGTGATGGTAAATTGCTGCGATTAAGTTATCGACACGCTCAGAAAGCAGCGCCTCATCCGTCACTGTACCTGGTGTCACGATACGCACAACTTTACGTTCTACTGGGCCCTTGCTGGTGGCCGGATCGCCAATCTGTTCACAGATCGCCACAGACTCACCAAGCTGAACAAGTTTTGCCAGGTAGCCCTCTACGGCGTGAAATGGCACACCCGCCATTGGGATAGGTTCACCTGCAGACGCACCACGTTTGGTCAATGAAATATCAAGAAGCTGAGAAGCTCGCTTGGCATCATCGTAAAAGAGTTCGTAGAAATCGCCCATGCGGTAGAACAGCAAAATCTCTGGGTTCTCAGCTTTTAGCTTGAGGTATTGCTGCATCATCGGAGTGTGTTTTTGTTCAGCTTTCACAGGTAAGTTCTTTTGTTTATTTCCGTAGCGGCTTAGGATACGTGAATCCCTATCAAGTAAAAAGAGACAAAGGGCATTTTGGCTATGGAAAAAACAACAAAATTGAGTGCCGATTTAGGCGCATTATTGGCTAAACACGGGCATCTTTTAACGACCGCAGAATCATGCACTGGTGGTGGTGTTGCAACCGCCATTACTGACATTGCTGGTAGTTCAGCGTGGCTTGACCGTGCGTTTGTCACCTACAGTAATGAAGCGAAAATGGAGATGCTTGGTGTGCAAGCTTCAACGTTAGAAGCGCATGGTGCAGTGAGTGAGCCAGTTGTGATTGAAATGGTGCAGGGTGCAATTAAAAACTCCAATGCGACCATCGGTGTGTCCATCAGTGGTATTGCAGGGCCGGGTGGTGGCAGTGAAGAGAAACCAGTCGGCATGGTCTGCTTTGCTTTTGCTGATAACCAAAGTTGGCAGCAAGTCGAAACCATGCATTTTACTGGTGACCGTGCAGAAGTTCGCAAAAAAGCGGTCGAGCATGCGCTGACTCAATTGTATCAACATCTACTCTAGAATTTCTTAAATTGTTTTAGCCCAGCATTGATAAGGGCTAGAGCAAATCACGACTTTAGGTCAGCCAAATTTTTTTCATACAGGTATGGACACTGTATGAATCAACAGTATAATAACTTTCATTGCTGAGCAGTTCTTCTGCTTAAGAAAAATGAATTACTATTCGTCGCCCAAAGAAGATGAATAAATCGGAGAAAGTAATGGACGAGAACAAACAGAAAGCGCTCGCCGCTGCGCTAGGTCAAATTGAAAAGCAATTCGGTAAAGGCTCTATCATGCGCCTTGGTGATAACCGCGCAATGGACGTAGAAACCATCTCAACGGGTTCTCTTTCTCTTGATATCGCTTTGGGTGCTGGTGGTCTACCAATGGGTCGTATCGTAGAAATCTACGGCCCAGAATCTTCAGGTAAAACAACATTAACCCTTGAGCTTATTGCTGCTGCGCAACGTGAAGGCAAAACGTGTGCGTTTATCGATGCAGAGCACGCTCTAGATCCTGTATACGCGAAGAAACTTGGCGTAGATATCGATGCATTGCTGGTTTCTCAGCCAGACACAGGTGAGCAAGCGCTAGAGATCTGTGACGCACTTGCACGTTCTGGTGCTATCGATGTTATGGTTGTCGACTCTGTTGCAGCGCTAACACCGAAAGCAGAAATCGAAGGCGAAATGGGCGATAGCCACATGGGTCTGCAAGCACGTATGCTTTCTCAAGCAATGCGTAAGCTAACGGGTAACCTAAAGCAGTCTAACTGTATGTGTATCTTCATCAACCAAATCCGTATGAAGATTGGTGTGATGTTTGGTAACCCAGAAACAACAACAGGTGGTAACGCACTTAAGTTCTACGCTTCTGTTCGTCTAGATATCCGTCGTACTGGCGCAATCAAAGAAGGTGACGAAGTCGTAGGTAACGAAACGCGCATCAAAGTTGTTAAGAATAAGATTGCAGCACCATTTAAAGAAGCAAACACACAAATCATGTACGGCCAAGGCTTTAACCGCGAAGGTGAACTTGTCGATCTAGGTGTGAAGCACAAGTTAGTTGAAAAAGCCGGTGCTTGGTATAGCTACAATGGCGATAAGATTGGTCAAGGTAAAGCGAATGCGTGTAACTACCTGCGTGAGCATCCTGAAGTGGCTAAAACTATCGATACAAAACTGCGTGAAATGTTGCTAGCGCCAGCACTTGCGGAAGCGCCTGAAGCTGGTGAAGCGCCAGAGCAAGCTGAAGAGTTTTAATCTCTCATAGATTAATAAATGACAAAGCCCTGCAATGCGGGGCTTTGTTGTATCTATTGAAATCAAAAATCGAATTATCACAAAGGCCATTGAGAGCCTGTACAGCAAAAATACTTTTAGGATCATCATGTACCAAAAACGCCAGGCGCCAACATTATCGAGCAAAGAGGCAGCTATCCAATTGCTTAGCCGTCGCGATCATGGTCAGTATGAGCTTTACCAAAAATTATCGATGAAGGGCTATGAAGAATCAGACATCGACATCGCAATTAATTTTTGCCTAGACCATAACTATTTAGATGATTTACGTTACGCGAAGAGTCAAATTAGACAGCATGTATACAAAGGACATGGAGAGCGTCGAATTCGTCAAGAGTTAAACCAGAAGCGTGTTGCGGAATCGGTGATTGAGCAAGCTATGGCTGAAGAGCCGCAAGATTGGTTTGAACTGGCTAAACAGGCGGCAGAAAAGAAATTCAAAGGTATTAAAGCCAAAGACCAAAAAGAGTACGCAAAACAAGTTCGTTTTCTGCAATATCGTGGCTACAGTTTTGACCAAATCAGCTACGCGCTGAGCTTTGAGGACGAAGATTAACGGTCAGTCGTTCGCACTGATTTTTGTTTTGCTTCAAATTTTTTCTCCTACTCCCTCTTTTCCTCAAGAAAACTAGTCTCAGCTGTTTGCATGATCTACAATACGGCAAAATTCTAACTCGACTATTTTCAGGAAGAGCTGCATGTACATGAGCACTGATGAGGTTCGTAACGCGTTCCTCAAGTTCTTTGAGAGCAAAGGACACCAAATCGTAGAAAGTTCATCGTTAGTTCCACATAACGACCCAACCCTGCTGTTCACAAACGCAGGTATGAACCAATTTAAAGATTGTTTCTTAGGCTTAGAAAAACGAGCCTACACTCGAGCGACTACGGCTCAGCGTTGCGTACGTGCAGGTGGTAAACATAACGACCTAGAAAATGTTGGCTTCACTGCTCGTCACCACACATTCTTTGAAATGTTAGGCAACTTCAGCTTTGGCGATTACTTCAAAGAAGATGCGATCTCCTTTGCTTGGGAATTCCTAACCGAAGTTCTTAAACTGCCAGCGGATCGTTTATTGGTAACTGTTTACGAAACCGATGACGAAGCGTTTGACATCTGGAACAAGAAAGTTGGCGTGCCCGCTGATCGTATTGTTCGCATTGGTGATAAAGAAGGCGGCAAGCCGTATGAGTCTGATAACTTCTGGCAAATGGGCGACACTGGCCCTTGTGGTCCATGTACTGAAATCTTCTACGATCACGGTGAGCACATCTGGGGTGGCCGTCCTGGCACGCCTGAAGAAGATGGTGACCGTTTCATCGAGATCTGGAACAACGTATTCATGCAGTTCAACCGTCACGCAGACGGCACTATGGAACCGCTACCAAAACCATCGGTAGATACTGGTATGGGTATCGAGCGTATCTCTGCAATCATGCAGGGCGTTCACTCAAACTACGAAATCGATGTGTTCCAAGCTCTTATCAAAGCAGCAGCAGAAGTGATCGGTTACGAAGACCTATCAAACCAATCACTACGCGTTATCGCTGACCACATCCGTTCATGTTCATTCCTGATCGTGGATGGCGTTATGCCTTCAAACGAAGGTCGTGGTTACGTATTACGCCGTATCATCCGTCGTGCAGTTCGTCACGGTAACAAGCTGGGCGCACAAGGTGCATTCTTCCACAAGTTGGTTGGCGTTCTAGCTGACATCATGGGTACGGCTGGTGAAGAGCTGAAGCGTCAACAAGCTGTGGTTGAAAAAGTACTGCGTATCGAAGAAGAAAACTTTGGTCGTACACTTGAGCGCGGTATGGCGATTCTAAACGAAGCACTAGATAACCTAGACGGTAAAGTACTGGACGGCGAAACCGTATTTAAACTTTACGATACTTACGGCTTCCCAGCTGACTTAACTAACGACGTAGCACGTGAGCGTGAATTCGCAATCGACGAAGAAGGTTTCGAGAAAGCGATGGAAGAGCAGCGTCAACGTGCGCGTGAAGCGGGTAACTTTGGTACTGACTACAACGCAGCAATCAAAGTTGATACGCAAACAGAATTCTGTGGTTACACAGCTACTAAAGGCTCTAGCTCTGTAGCTGCGATGTTCGTTGAAGGCAACGAAGTAGATTCACTATCTGCGGGCGACAAAGCAATCATCGTACTTGGTGAAACGCCATTCTACGCAGAGTCAGGCGGTCAGTGTGGTGACGCTGGTGAAATCCGTACTGAGTCTGGTGTATTCCACGTTGAGGACACTCAAAAACTAGGTAACGCAATCGCGCACCACGGTGTAATGGCAGAAGGCGTTCTAGCGAAAGGTGATGAAGTAGCAACTATCGTTGACGCAGAGCGTCGCGCAGCTATCTCTCTAAACCACTCAGCAACGCACTTGCTACACGCAGCACTACGCCAAGTTTTAGGTGAGCACGTAACGCAGAAAGGCTCATTGGTGAAGGCAGACAACCTACGTTTCGACTTCTCGCATCTAGAAGCCGTAACTGCAGCAGAACTGAAAGAAGTTGAGCGTCTAGTTAACGCGCAAATTCGTCGCAACCACACGATTGAAACCAACGTGATGGACATTGAGTCAGCTAAGAAGAAAGGCGCAATGGCTCTATTCGGCGAGAAGTACGATGACGAAGTACGCGTACTGTCTATGGGTGACTTCTCGACAGAGCTTTGCGGTGGTATTCACGCATCAAGCACAGGTGATATTGGCCTATTCAAAATCACTTCAGAAAGCGGCATTGCTGCAGGTATTCGACGTATTGAGGCGGTAACAGGCGAGGCTGCATTAGACGCGATTGAAGCTCAAAACGCGAAGTATGAAGAGAAACTGGCAGAATCTGCACAGAAAGCAAAAGCGCTAGAGAAAGAAGTGCAGAAGCTAAAAGATAAGATGGCGGCAGCAGAAAGCGCTAACATCATGGGCAAAGCGGTTGAAGTCAATGGTACAAAAGTTCTAGTCGCAGCTCTTGAAGGCGCTGACAGCAAGAACCTACGTACTATGGTTGATGACATCAAGAACCAAATGGGGTCTGGTGTCGTACTGCTTGCTAACGTAACAGGTGACAAGGTTGGCCTGATTGCTGGTGTGACTAAAGATCTAACTGGTAAAGTAAAAGCTGGTGATCTAGTTAAGATGATTGCTGAGCAAGTCGGTGGTAAGGGCGGTGGTCGTCCTGACATGGCTCAAGCTGGTGGTACTGATGTAGCCGCACTACCAGAGGCAATTAAAACAGTTCAGCCTTGGTTAGAAGAGCGCTTATAAGCTTTTAACTACTAAAATTACGCTCAATCAAGTTTCTTTGATTGAGCGTAATTTTTTTTAGCAGCCAAGTGGTTTAATTGACCAAAAGTTAACCGAGTCATTTAGGCTATTTGGTTTTTGTTGTAACTACTGCTTATATAATTTTTCTAAAAGGAAATACTGACGATGTAAGCAGTTCTAAAGAGACTTCGGTCTTGGGAAGGTGAAGACTGGTGAAAAAGCCCCTTATCGTGCAAAAGTTTGGCGGAACCTCAGTGGGTTCAATTGAAAGAATCCACCAAGTTGCTGAACACATCATTAAGGCGAAAAATGATGGCAATCAAGTTGTTGTTGTCGTGTCTGCAATGTCAGGCGAAACAAACAGACTGATGGACCTCGCTAAACAGATAGATAGCGTGCCTACAGCTCGAGAACTTGATGTTTTGCTCTCTGCTGGTGAGCAAGTGTCAATGGCACTGTTAGCAATGACACTCAATAAATTGGGTCATGCTGCACGCTCGCTTACCGGAGCACAGGCGAATATTGTGACGGATAATCAACACAATGACGCAACGATTAAACACATTGATACTAAGACAATTCTGGGATTGCTTGAGCAAGACCAAATCGTGATTGTTGCAGGCTTTCAAGGTGTGAATGAGAACGGGGATATCACCACATTAGGTCGAGGTGGCTCAGATACGAGCGCAGTGGCACTGGCAGGCGCATTGCGCGCTGATGAGTGTCAAATCTTTACCGACGTTGATGGTATTTATACTTGTGACCCACGTGTAGTGAAAAACGCGCGAAAATTGGCGGTTATCGATTTTCCTTCCATGGAAGCGATGGCAAGCCGAGGCGCGAAAGTATTACATTTACCTTCAGTGCAATTTGCATGGAAGAATAATGTGCCACTGCGCGTGCTTTCGACATTTGATGTTAATGAAGGCAGTCTGGTAAAGGGGGAGTTAGGCAATCAAGCCGTCTCTGGTATAGCCATTCAACGTGACCTTGCCATAATCGAAGTCGATAAAGAACATTTATCTAGTGCTACAAAACAATGTCAGATGTTGGGTATCGACATTTGGAATGTGATCGAGGAAACAGAACGGGCAGGTATCATGATAAAACAAGATGCATGTGCCAAGTTCGATCTGGTGTTCAGCGACAAAATCCGTAATAGTGAAGTGGTAAGCCTGTTGACCGCAGTGGGGCTTGAGGCCAATGGAATGGTAGAGCACGCATGCGATTTGTTGGCAAAGCGAGATATTGAGATCAATTTCAGCGCAACGAATGCACTCACTATGATGCTAGTTTTAGCACCCGAATGTGTGGATACAGCAGCAAACATTCTGCATGATGCTTACATTACGTCTAGTGAAGCATTAAACATTCAACAAAAACATGCCTTTTTAGGCTGATTTTCGCTAACAAGGTAGTTTACGAAAATATAACTTTTGTTGGATAATAGCTTTGTAGCAAGAAAATTTAGAGATTACTCAAGGAGCAAAGAATGCTAATTTTGACTCGCCGCGTAGGCGAAACACTGATGATTGGTGATGAAGTGACTGTAACTGTACTAGGTGTTAAAGGTAACCAAGTGCGTATCGGCGTTAACGCTCCGAAAGAGGTTTCAGTTCACCGTGAAGAAATCTACATGCGCATTCAAGCTGAAAAAGGCAATGGCAACGTTGCTTCAGGTAACTACTAAGTCGCTCCTGTTTACAGAGCTTAGTTTGAATGAAAAAGGCTAACCGAAGGGTTGGCCTTTTTAGTTTTTACTGTTTTTGAAAATTTGCAGAAACTATTGTGTTGAGTATGGCTGTGAATTCATCAATAATATTGATTCGAACTTCAGAAAGTTATTTGAAAATAAATGTCTTTTTTTCAGAGAAGACTCTCTTTTTTTCATCATAATAGAGTGATAAAGTTCGTTTAATAGTCACTTTGATTAAATCAGCAACGGTTAAGCCAGTTTCGTAGATTTTTTCAAAGAAAGTGTTTGACATATTTTCGGTAAAACGTAATATGTGCCTCCGCAAGACGGTGAGGTGGCCGAGAGGCTGAAGGCGCTCCCCTGCTAAGGGAGTATACGGTTTATCCCGTATCGAGGGTTCGAATCCCTCCTTCACCGCCATTCTTGCAACGTTGATTTATCAACAAAAAGTGCGTCCTTAGCTCAGCTGGATAGAGTACCTGGCTACGAACCAGGCGGTCGGAGGTTCGAATCCTCCAGGACGCGCCATATCTCTTTTGAGATATAACAATGAAAACGGTGAGGTGGCCGAGAGGCTGAAGGCGCTCCCCTGCTAAGGGAGTATACGGTTTATCCCGTATCGAGGGTTCGAATCCCTCCTTCACCGCCATTCATTGACTGGCCCGATGGCCTTTTTTTTGTTTCGTAAGAAATGAATGTGATTTACTTCACAACTTCTTAGCAAGAAGATCTGCGCGTCCTTAGCTCAGCTGGATAGAGTACCTGGCTACGAACCAGGCGGTCGGAGGTTCGAATCCTCCAGGACGCGCCACTATTTAATAATTCGTTTGATAAACGGGTTATACAAAGTAAAATAAGATTATTGCGCGTCCTTAGCTCAGCTGGATAGAGTACCTGGCTACGAACCAGGCGGTCGGAGGTTCGAATCCTCCAGAACGCGCCACTTATTAAAGGGTAATGCCCTGATGTTGATGAAATTCGATATCGAAAACTGCGCGTCCTTAGCTCAGCTGGATAGAGTACCTGGCTACGAACCAGGCGGTCGGAGGTTCGAATCCTCCAGGACGCGCCACTTATTAAAGGGTAATGCCCTGATGTTTACGAAAGTCGATATCGAAAACTTGCGCGTCCTTAGCTCAGCTGGATAGAGTACCTGGCTACGAACCAGGCGGTCGGAGGTTCGAATCCTCCAGGACGCGCCACTTATTAAAGGGTAATGCCCTGATGTTGACGAAAGTCGATATCGAAAACTGCGCGTCCTTAGCTCAGCTGGATAGAGTACCTGGCTACGAACCAGGCGGTCGGAGGTTCGAATCCTCCAGGACGCGCCACTTATTAAAGGGTAATGCCCTGATGTTGACGAAAGTCGATATCGAAAACTGCGCGTCCTTAGCTCAGCTGGATAGAGTACCTGGCTACGAACCAGGCGGTCGGAGGTTCGAATCCTCCAGGACGCGCCACTTATTAAAGGGTAATGCCCTGATATTGATGAAATTCGATATCGAAAACTGCGCGTCCTTAGCTCAGCTGGATAGAGTACCTGGCTACGAACCAGGCGGTCGGAGGTTCGAATCCTCCAGGACGCGCCACTTATTGAAAAAGCCTCGCAATTGCGAGGCTTTTTTGTATCTAGACATCTGGAATATGGCGTAGGATCACTAGAGCCTATGTTCCTCTTTTTTAAAAGCGAATATGTGCGTATCTAAGCAATTTGCTATCAAGCTTCTGTCGCATCGTGTGAAATCATCCTGATTATCCCTCCTATACACTGACTTCCATTTTTCATTTCAATTACTCTCATGTAGTCACTTTGTTTGTTATTTGTTTATTGATTGTTAATTTTGTTCATCTTTTTGTTTTTGTTGGTTTTTACTTCGTGAGTCCCGATTTGATTTTGAAATCTAAATCGCAGTTTTTATTTATGTCCTCCTTTACTCTGTTCGTAAGGTGATAGCGATTTGAAGTGATTATTTTGTCATGAACTGTGATCTGGGTAGTGAATAAATAATCATTTATCAGGATTACTACAAACCTTCCTTAAACAAAATTGACAAAATTTAACCAATCGAGATAATCCATGGGTCGGGATTTGACACTATTAAAGTCCTGCACGTTGTCAGGATGACAAAGAAAGGAAGCAACATGACTAATATAGGAAGCCTGCTAGTAGATGCGGCCACCCTGATGCTAACGGGGATGGCGGTCGTATTTATTTTCCTCACTATTCTTGTTTATCTCGTTCGGTTAATGTCGAAATTGGTACCAGAAGAAGTACCAGAGCCGATCGCAGCACCAAAAACAAACACTAATATTCAATCAACCTCTTCAGCTGTTAGTCCACAAGTAGTGGCGGCGATCTCGGCTGCGATTCATAAACATCGCGCCTCATTCGCGAAGTAGCCGAACTAGGATTAAAAAGGAGTTTAAGAGCATGTCTAAACCACTAGCTATTACTGATGTGGTCCTTCGTGATGCCCATCAATCACTATTTGCTACGCGTATGCGTATTGAGGATATGCTGCCTATCGCAGCTGAGTTGGATAAGGTTGGTTACTGGTCTCTAGAGACTTGGGGTGGTGCAACATTTGATTCTTGTATTCGATTCTTAGGGGAAGACCCTTGGGAGCGTTTACGTGAACTAAAAAAAGCGATGCCTAATACACCAATGCAAATGCTACTGCGTGGTCAAAACCTTTTAGGATACCGCCATTATGCCGACGACGTAGTAGAAAAGTTTGTTGAACGCGCGCATGCTAACGGCATGGATGTATTCCGTATTTTTGATGCAATGAATGACGTGCGAAACTTCCAGAAAGCCGTGAAAGCAACGGTTGATGTTGGTGCGCATGCTCAAGGTACGTTGTCTTACACAACGAGCCCAGTGCATAACGCAGACACTTGGGTTGACTTGGCAAAACGCCTAGAGGATTTAGGTTGTCATTCGCTGTGTATTAAAGATATGTCTGGCTTACTTAAGCCTTATGAAGCGGAAGAGCTTATCACGCGTATCAAAGCGTCTTGTGATGTGCCATTGGCACTTCATTGTCATGCAACAACGGGGCTGTCTACAGCAACAGCGGTAAAAGCAGTAGAAGCCGGTATTGATATTCTTGATACTGCGATTTCTTCAATGAGTTGTACCTACGGCCATACACCGACTGAAACGGTAGTCGCTATGCTAGAAGGCACCGAGCGAGATACCAATTTGAAACTCGAGCAACTGGAACCTATCGCCGCATATTTCCGTGAGGTACGTAAGAAGTATGCGAAGTGGGAAGGCCAGTTAAAAGGAGTCGATTCACGCATCCTGATTGCCCAAGTGCCTGGTGGTATGTTGACCAATATGGAAGGCCAGTTGAAAGAGCAGGGCGCTGCGGATCGCATTGATGAAGTATTAGAAGAGATCCCTCGTGTACGTAAAGATCTTGGTTTCATTCCATTGGTGACTCCAACTTCACAGATCGTCGGTACGCAAGCGGTGATTAACGTTCTTACTGGCGAGCGCTATAAGAGTATTACCAAGGAAACCGCTGGCCTATTGAAAGGTGAGTACGGTCAAGCGCCAGCCGAGTTAAATGCAGAACTGCAAGCGAAAGTGCTTGATGGTAAAGAGCCAATTAGCTGTCGTCCTGCCGATTTACTTGAGCCTGAAATGGAGACGCTTACGGTTGATCTGATGGAGAAAGCGAAATCAGAAGGCATTAAGCTAGCAAGTGAGCGTGTTGATGACGTACTCACTTATGCACTTTTCCCTCAAGTTGGGCTTAAGTTCCTTAAGAATCGTGAAAACCCAGAAGCATTTGAGCCAGCACCAACGCTAGAAGCTGCGAAGCCTGCTGTACCTGCAGCTCAACCAGCAACTGGTGGTGTAGAAACTTATAGTGTACGTGTTGACGGGCAGGTGTATGAGGTGGAAGTTGGCCCTCAAGGTGAACTGACATCTGTTGCTCCTTCTAATGCACCGGCAAAATCGGCTACACCTAGCACACCTTCTAATGCTTCAGCTGAAGCGGTGCCTGCTCCTCTTGCAGGTAACATCTTCAAAGTGAATGTTCAGCCTGGTGCTGAGGTAGCTGAAGGCGATGTATTGCTCATCCTTGAAGCGATGAAAATGGAAACTGAAGTACGAGCGGCGCGTGGTGGTGTGGTTCAAGAGCTGAACGTTAAAGAAGGCGATGCTGTCACAGTAGGTGCGCCTCTGTTGAGCCTAGCGTAAGGGAGTATCATGGACGGATTGTTAACCCTTTGGGCAGAAACAGGGATCGCTAACTTCGAGTTCGGCCAAATCTGTATGATGCTGGTTGGTTGTACTTTGCTGTTTTTGGCAATTAAAAAAGGATTTGAACCTTTACTGTTATTGCCGATTGGTTTCGGTGCTATTTTGGCGAATATTCCAAATGCTGGCTTTACTGAGCCTGGTGGCTTGCTCTACTACGTTTACTACATTGGGATTGAATCGGGTGTGTTCCCGCTATTGATCTTCATGGGTGTGGGCGCGATGACCGACTTTGGTGCTTTGATCGCAAACCCAAAAACGTTGTGGTTAGGTGCGGCTGCGCAGTTTGGTATTTTTGCAACACTGTTTGGCGCTATTTTGCTCAACTATGTACCTGGCATGGAGTTCTCCATGGCAGATGCTTCGTCTATCGCGATCATCGGTGGTGCTGATGGGCCGACAGCGATTTTCTTAGCGAGTAAGCTCTCTCCAGATCTGCTAGGTGCGATTGCAGTCGCGGCATACAGCTATATGGCATTGGTGCCGATTATCCAGCCACCAATCATGAAAGCACTGACAACCAAGGAAGAGCGTCAAATTAAGATGGCTCAGCTTCGTCATGTTGGTAAATGGGAGAAAGTCATCTTCCCGCTTGCTGTATTACTGATGACGATTCTGTTCTTACCTTCAGCTACGCCATTGGTTGGTATGTTCTGTTTGGGTAACTTGATGCGTGAAGCTGGTGTGGTCGATCGTTTATCGAAAACTGCTCAAAATGAATTGATCAACATAGTGACTATCTTTTTAGGTCTTGGTGTTGGTTCTAAGCTGCAAGCTGAGCAGTTCTTGAACCTAGAAACGTTAGGTATCTTGGGGTTAGGCGCAGTTGCATTTAGTATCGGTACTGGTGCGGGCGTCCTGATGGCGAAACTGCTTAACAAGTTCTCGAAAGAAGACATCAACCCACTTATTGGTGCGGCTGGCGTTTCTGCGGTACCAATGGCCGCGCGAGTCGTAAACAAAGTTGGTTTACAAGCTAACCCGCAAAACTTCTTGTTAATGCATGCGATGGGACCAAACGTTGCTGGTGTGCTGGGTTCAGCCGTTGCGGCTGGTATATTGTTAGCACTTGTTGGTTAGACATTATTGAAAATGGAATGATCAACCAATTTACAAAATCACGATTAACTTAGGTTAACAAAATGGTTTATAGTCAAAGGGATGCTTTCGCATCCCTTTTTGTTTTCTTGCAGGGAATGGTTTATGGAACACAAACAGATCGTTATCACTGAGTTTGGTGATGCCAACGTACTCGCGATTCAACATGCTTCTACACCATCACCACAGCCTGGTGAAGTCTTAGTAAAAGTCGCTTTTTCAGGCGTAAATCCTATTGATGTCAAAACTCGAGCTGGGCTCGGTTGGGCGGCAGCGCAGAATAAGGATAATTTACCTTGGGTGCCAGGTTACGACATCTCAGGAAAAGTGATGTCTTGTGGAGAGGGGGCATCACGCTTTAATGAAGGTGATGAGGTGGCTGGATTTATTGGTTTCCCAGTTCGAGGCGGTGGATACAGTCAATACATATGTGTTCCAGAAACTGAGTTAAGTCATGTTCCTAGCTCTGTCACTTTAGAGGCAGCTGCTGCATTACCGTTGGCGGGACAAACTGCGGCACAAGCTCTCAGTAAGGCTAATGTGACGGAAAACGATCGCGTACTTATCCTCGCTGGAGCCGGTGGTGTTGGACACCTCGCGGTACAAATTGCGATCGCGACGAAAGCGGAAGTCTTTACAACCTGCAGTGAACGAAATCTAGACTACCTTGCGACGCTCGGTGCTCATGCAGTGAACTATCAATTTGCACCAGTGTCAGAACGTGTGGAAGATGTTGATGTTTTGATTGATTTAGTAGGCGGAGATTCTGCGTTAGATGCGCTTAAATGCTTGAAAGACAATGCGAGAGTCATCACCGTTCCAACCATCACAGCTGAGCTGATTTGTGAAAAAGCCAAACTCCTAGGCTTTGAGGCTAGTGGCATGTTGGTTGAACCAGATCCTGCGCAGTTAGATACCTTGTTGTACATGGTCGGCGTTGGCTTACTGAAGACTGAAATTCAACAGGTTTATCCTATGAGTGATGTCATTGGTGCTCACCAGCAGGTCGAATCAGGAAGAACCAGAGGCAAGGTGTTGCTTGATATGACATGCTAGAAGCATTTAACACGAGTTTTGAAAGTTTAGCGCTTTGGTTTTCAGATTCAGCATTATGGGTGCTTTTCATGACCGGTTTTCTCAGTGCCACGTTGTTGCCTGGTGGTTCTGAGGCGGGCTTAGTTGCCACTCTCTCATTAAATCAATACTCCGTTTCTTCAATTGTTATGGTCGCTACTATCGGTAATACGCTTGGTGGCTTAACAAATTATTGGCTTGGCTTGTGGATTCCCAACAAAGCACAAGAGGAAAAGCACGGTCATACCGCATTAAAGTGGCTCTCTAAGTATGGCTATTGGGGGTTATTTTTTAGCTGGTTACCTGTAATAGGAGACCCGCTGTGTTTAGCCGCAGGGTGGCTAAGAATGAAGTTTCTGCCTTGCGTGATTTTAATATTTTTAGGAAAGGCTGCTAGGTATAGCTTACTTGCGGCCATCTATCTCGGATTATTTTAAGGAAAGTACATGAAGATGTTTTGGGTTGGCGCGTGTTCACTGTTGGTGATCACGGGCTGTGCATCAAATACGCCAGTTTCATCACTGCCGAAAGGGGTAACTTTCGTTGAGTCATCGAAAGCTGAAGAAGGCAAAGTTAAGATTCCATACCAAAAGTATAAACTCGATAATGGTTTAACGGTGATCTTAGCTCCTGAAGATTCTGACCCATTGGTCCATGTGGATGTGACTTACCATGTTGGTTCAGCTCGTGAAGAAGTGGGTAAGTCTGGTTTTGCGCATTTCTTTGAGCACATGATGTTCCAAGGTTCAGAGAACGTTGGTGACCAAGAGCACTTCAGAATCATCACAGAGGCTGGCGGCACGTTAAATGGTACAACAAACCGCGATCGTACTAACTACTTTGAAACTGTCCCTGCTAACCAGCTCGAGAAAATGCTGTGGTTAGAGTCTGACCGTATGGGCTTTTTGTTGGATGCGGTTTCTCAACGCAAATTTGAAATTCAGCGTTCGACTGTAAAAAATGAGCGAGCTCAGCGTTACGATAATCGTCCTTATGGCTTAATTTGGGAGCGCATGTCCGAAGCGCTATATCCTGAAGGTCATCCGTATTCGTGGCAAACCATTGGTTATGTTGAAGATCTTGATCGTGTTGATGTGAACGACCTCAAAGCGTTTTTCTTGCGTTGGTATGGCCCAAACAATGCGACTATCACGATCGGTGGTGACTTAGACGTTGAACAAACTCTAGAGTGGGTAAATAAGTACTTCGGTTCGATTCCTCGTGGTCCTGAGGTTGAAAATGCGCCGAAACAACCTGCAAAACTGCAAGAAGACAAATACATCACGCTAGAAGATCGTATTCAACAACCTATGGTGATGATCGCGTGGCCAACAACCTACAACGGCGAAGAAAGCCAAGCGTCTCTCGACACGTTATCAGAAGTATTGGGTGGCGGTACCAACAGCGTGCTCTATCAAGACCTAGTGAAGACTCAAAAAGCGGTCGATGCTGGTTCATTCCATGACTGTGCTGAACTGGCGTGTAACTTTTACGTTTACGCAATGGGTGATTCTGGAGACAAAGGCGACCTATCAAAACTGTACGACGAGCTTTTACAATCACTGAATCAGTTTGCGGAAAAAGGCGTGACAGAGGATCGCCTTGAGCAGTTGAAGGGTAAAGCGGAAGCGGATGCTATTTTTGCGCTAGAAAGCGTTAAAGGTAAAGTGACTCAGTTGGCTTCCAACGAGACATTTTTCGGCGATCCTGATCGTCTTGAGCAACAGCTTGAGCAAATCCGTGCAGTTACGCCGACTTCGGTAGAAAAAGCGTATACGGACTTTATCCAAGGTAAGAACAAAGTGACCCTAAGCGTGGTCCCAAAAGGAAAAACAGACCTTGTCGTAAAACCTGCGACCTTTGTGACGCCAAAGCGTACGCTGCCAGAATATGAAAAAATTTCCGATGACCAATTGGCGTATCGTCGTGCGACCGATAACTTCGATCGCTCAGTGCAACCGCCAGTAGGAGAACCAGTGAAAGCGACGATGCCAGAGCTGTACGAGTTACATTTCAAGAATGGCTCGGAGCTGCTTGGTGCAGTTAGCGATGAAACGCCGACGGTGATGATGCAATTTAGTCTACCTGCCGGGACACGTTTTGTTGAAAAGGGTAAAGAAGGTCTTGCCCAATTGACCGCTGCGATGTTGCAAGAAGGTACAACGAAACGCAGTGTCGAAGAGATTCAAGCTGAGCTTGATAAACTGGGTAGTGTTATCTCTGTTAATGCCACAGGTTATACAACAAACATCAGTGTTTCTGCTCTAGAAAAGAACTTAGAGCCGACGTTAAAAATTGTCGAAGAGATGTTGCTGTCTCCTGCATTTAATCAAGATGATTTCGAGCGTGTAAAAATGCAAGCGCTAGAAGGCCTGGTATATGAGCACCAAAATCCAAGTTGGATGGCGTCACAAGCGAGTCGCCAGGTGCTCTATGGGGATTCGGTTTTTGCTCGACCAAAAGACGGCACGCAAGCAGGTGTCAGTGCATTAACGTTGGATGATGTCCGTGAATTCTACTCGAAGCATTACACGCCACAAAGTGCGCAAATCGTCGTTGTTGGTGACATCAATAAACAGGAAATTGAGCAGCAACTGACGTTCTGGAAAAACTGGCAAGATGAAGCTGCGCCATTGTATGCACCGCAAAGCATTGCTGCATTAGGTGAGCAAAAGATCCATCTTGTTGATAAACCAGGAGCGCCGCAAAGTGTGGTCATGATGGTTCGTCAAGGTATGCCTTACGACGCAACGGGCGATTTTTACCTAAGCCAACTGGCAAACTTCAACTTAGCTGGGAACTTCAATAGCCGCATTAACCAAAATCTACGTGAAGACAAGGGTTACACATACGGTGCTTACGGATATTTCTCTGGCAATCCAGAAACAGGCTCGGTGGTTTTCACCGCGCAAGTACGAGCGGATGCAACGGTTGCTTCGATCATTGAGATGGAAAATGAGCTAAATGAATACTCGCAGTCAGGTATTACTGATGAAGAGATGAAATTTATGCGTCAAGCGGTCGGTCAAAAAGATGCACTGAAATATGAAACGCCAACACAAAAAGCGGAGCTCATCAGTGATATTCTTAAGTACAACCTCGATCATGATTACTTGCAGCAAAGAAACGCTATCGTAGAAAAAGTCGATAAGCAGACGTTGAATGCGCTGGCTCAGAAATGGTTTGATCCAAATGACTATCAAATTATCGTCGTTGGTGATGCTAAATCGTTGCGTCCTCAATTAGAAAAGTTGGGGAAAGACGTAGAAGAGCTTGAAATCATTCGATAGAGTACACATTTAATAGCGGAGAAACGTTTCTCCGCTATTCATCTAGATAAGCAACTTTTCGTGGGTTATTTATCTAGATGCATTAACTATCAATAACTTAGCTTACACTTGTGTTATGTAACAAGTGTCCTGCTCCCAATATAAGCGAACCTCATTTTGACTGATTTTGCTGCGCGACTAAAAAAAGTTGCATCAAACCCCGAAGTATTTAAGCAGTTTGGACGCGGTGTTGAGCGAGAAACTTTGCGCTATCGTCAGGATGGACATCTAGCTACAACTCCTCATCCTGAAGGGTTAGGCTCTGCGTTCACAAATCAATGGATCACAACGGATTTTTCGGAATCATTGTTAGAGTTCATTACGCCTGTGTCACATGAAATTCCAGAACTGATGGCACAGCTGAAAGATATCCATCATTTCACTCAAACCAAAATGGGTGAAGAGAAAATGTGGCCACTATCAATGCCTTGCTACGTAGGCTCAGAGGATGATATTCAGTTAGCCCAGTATGGCTCTTCGAATGCAGCGAAAATGAAAACGTTGTACCGAGAAGGCCTAAAGCGTCGTTATGGCAGCCTGATGCAAATTATTTCAGGTGTCCACTTTAACTTCTCGTTTCCTGAAACATTTTGGGATGCGCTCTATGGCGAGCAAGATGAACAAGCCCGCCAAGATGCTAAGTCTGATACGTACTTTGCGTTGATCCGTAATTACTACCGCTTTGGCTGGATGATTCCCTACTTCTTTGGTGCATCACCAGCGTTATGTGGCTCTTTTATTCAAGGTCGTGAAACCGATCTGCCATTCGAGAAGATTGGCGGGACATTATATTTGCCGAAGTCGACGTCTTTGCGTTTGAGCGATCTTGGCTATACCAATAGTGCGCAAAGTGTGCTGAAAATTGGTTTTAACAGCATTGACCAATACCTCGATGGTTTGAGTGATGCGATTCGCCACCCATCAGAAGAGTTTGCGAAAATTGGGGTAAAAGTGGATGGTGAATACCGCCAGCTTAATTCCAATATCTTACAAATTGAGAATGAACTGTACGCTCCGATTCGTCCAAAACGTGTATCGAAAAGTGGTGAGAAGCCTTCAGATGCGTTACGACGCGGTGGTGTCGAATACATTGAAGTTCGTTCTCTAGATGTTAACCCATTCAGCGCAGTGGGCTTAAATGAAGATCAAGTACGATTCTTGGATCTCTTCCTTACCTGGGCGGCCTTGTCAGACTCAGACCCTATGGATAACTGTGAATTAGAGTGTTGGCGCGATAACTGGAATAAAGTCATTGTTTCTGGCCGTGAAAAAGGTCTAATGCTGCAAATTGGTTGTCAAGGTGAACGTCTATCTCTACAAGATTGGGCACACCGAGTTTTCGTCGAGTTACGTCAAATAGCACAGCAAATGGATATGACCGCTGGTGGCAGTGCATACCAAGATGTGTGTAATCAACTCGAGACATGGATTGATAACCCAGAACTAACGATCTCTGGTCAACTATTAGAGCTAACGAAAGAGCTGGGTGGGCTAGGTAAAGTCGGTTGTACTCTTGGTATGAAGTACCGTGATGAAAACCTAGCTCACGGTTATCAGTACTATTCACAAGATACGATGGAAACGGAAGTTGCGTCGTCCGTGGAAAAACAAAAGCAAGCAGAGCAGAGTGACATGCTTTCTTTTGATGATTTTTTGGAAGATTACTTTGCTTACCTGAAGCAGTAATGACTAACTAAGGATTGGTGGGGTTGAACATTAAGTCGTTAGTAGTAGCGGTACTTGGAAGCGTGTTACTTGCAGGTTGTGCTACGGCACCGCCAAAGCAGCAGAATAACTTATGCGAGATATTCCGAGAGAAATCCGGTTGGTACGATGATGCCAAAGATATGGAAGATGAATGGGGTACCCCTATTCATGTCGCTATGGCCATCATTAAACAAGAAAGCAGCTTTCGGCACGATGCAAAACCACCTAAAGATTATTTGCTAGGGTTTATTCCTTGGGGACGAGTCAGCAGTGCGTATGGTTACGCTCAAGCTCAAGACCCTGCTTGGGAAGACTTCCAAGATGCGACAGGTCAGGGTGGCTCTCGTACCAACTTCGATGATTCTATGATGTTTGTCGGTTGGTACACTCATGAAACACGGCGTCAGCTAGGGATTTCATTATGGGATCCCTATAACCAGTATCTGGCTTATCATGAAGGGCGAGGTGGGTATAAGCGAGGTACTTATAATCGAAAGCCTAGTTTAATCAAAGTCGCTCGACGTGTTGAACAAACAGCGAAAACTTATGGCTGGCAGCTGAAGCAATGTCGTCAGGAATTAGAAGACAACAGCAGCTGGTTCTTTTAGCCCACAGTCTGTTCATGTGCTGTAGGGATGAATGACATTTATCCATTACCGAAAGGTACTGGAGTTACAATCAGGAGAGATGTAATGCCTTTACTCGATAGTTTTACCGTGGACCACACTCGTATGAATGCACCCGCTGTACGAGTGGCGAAAACCATGCAGACCCCAAAAGGGGATACGATTACTGTTTTCGACTTACGCTTTACTGCGCCAAACAAAGACATTCTTTCTGAAAAAGGTATTCACACCCTAGAGCACCTTTATGCAGGCTTTATGCGTAATCACCTAAACGGTGATTCTGTTGAGATCATCGATATTTCGCCTATGGGTTGCCGCACAGGTTTTTACATGAGCCTGATTGGCACACCATCAGAGCAGCAAGTCGCAGATGCTTGGATTGCAGCAATGGAAGACGTGCTGAAGGTAGAAAGTCAGAATAAGATCCCTGAACTTAACGAATACCAATGCGGCACGGCAGCAATGCACTCTTTAAAAGAAGCACAACAGATCGCAAAGAACATTTTGGATGCTGGTGTTTCGGTGAACAAAAATGATGAACTTGCTTTGCCTGAGTCGATGTTAAAAGAGTTGCGCATCGACTAGGTGCTCATTAAGAAGCATATTGCCCCAATAAGTAAAAAGCCTGACATGAGTCAGGCTTTTCTTTTGGTTATTTGGATGTCGATTTTTTCTTCTTCGGATAAACACGAACGAGCTTGATTCGGTTCTCTTCAATCTCAACAAGTTCCATTGGGTGACCCGCTACTCTCACACTTAGATGGCTCTCAGGAATATCTTCCAGGTGCTCCAAAATAAGACCGTTTAACGTTCTTGGGCCATCCGTTGGTAAATCCCATTTCAGGCCTTTGTTAATATCTCGGATATTGGTGCTGCCTTCAATAAGAAAGCTTCCGTCACCTTGAGGACTGATTTCATCAGAGAGGCTTGGAGAAATTGACGTCGTGAACTCACCAATGATCTCTTCCAGAATATCTTCAAGAGTAATTAGACCGATGATATCACCGTACTCATCCACGATCAGACCGATACGTTGCTTGTTGCGTTGGAATTTCAACATTTGCACGTTCAGTGGTGTGCCTTCTGGGATGTAATAGACCTCATCAGCAGCACGTAATAGCGTTTCTTTGTTGAATTCGTTCTTTTCCAACATCAGACGATAAGCTTCACGCAAGCGCAGCATGCCAACCACTTCATCAATTTGGTCACGATAGAAAACTATGCGCCCATGTGGTGAGTGGGTTAGTTGACGAACAATGGATTTCCAGTCGTCGTTAATATCGATACCAGTAATTTCATTGCGTGGGACCATAATGTCGTTCACGGTGACGTGCTCAAGATCCAAAATAGACACCAGCATGTCTTGGTGTCGGCGAGGGATCAAACCGCCAGCTTCATTTACTACCGTACGCAGCTCATCGGAGCTAAGATGATCTTCTGCTGAGTGATCCGCTCTTACACCAAGTAAGCGGATAAAGCCATTCGTAATAAAGTTAACAAGCATCACTAAAGGCGACAGTAACTTCATCAGTATGGTCAATAATATACTGCTCGCGTAGGACACACGTTCAGGGTAAAGCGCTGCAATTGTTTTAGGGGTAACCTCGGCAAAAACCAATACAACCATAGTTAGTGCACCGGTTGCGATAGCGACACCTAAATCACCATACAAACGCATACCAATAATGGTCGCGATCGCGGACGCGAGAATATTAACGAGGTTGTTGCCGATAAGAATAAGACCAATCAAACGATCTGGACGGTCTAATAGTCTTTCGACTCGCTTAGCACCCTTATGCCCGTTTTTGGCTAAGTGTTTTAAGCGATAACGATTCAGAGACATCATCCCTGTTTCTGAACCGGAAAAGTAACCTGATATGACGATAAGACACGCGAGTAGCGCAAACAAGATACCCGTAGAGATGTCGTCCAAAACGTTGCTGTTCCTTGTAAGTATTGGGTTATATAACGGTTGAGTAAGTCCGTTAAGTCAAAGAGTTAAGGCGTACTGTATTTTATCTAGCCTAAAATATAAAGGATAGGAGCCCTAGAGCTCCTTAATTCAAGATGATTTCTTTTACAAAGCGACTGCCAAAATATGCCAGAGTTAACAGTGTTGCTCCTGCAACAGCGAACCATGTGACTTTTCTACCACGCCAGCCTTTTTGATAGTGACCCCAAAGCAGTATTGAGTACACCACCCAAGCGATGAAAGAAAGAATGCCCTTATGTGCCTTACCTTGGGCAAACATATCCTGCACAAAGACAAAGCCAGTAATGAGCGTGGCAGTTAACAATAAGTTACCGATCAAAATAATTTTGAAGAGTTGACGCTCCACCATTAATAGAGGCGGCAGGTTTGGGTTAATCGCCAAAGATTTTTTTGCTTTCAGTTTGTGATCCAGCCAAGCCAACTGAAGCGCATATAGTGCCCCGATAGTTAAAGTCGCGTATGAGAAGAGCGCAAATGAAATATGAATGAGTAGCTTAGGGTCATTCTCTAGGTGCTTTATAAACGTGCTTGGCAAAAATGTGGCAGCAGATAAATTGATGGCAGCAAAGCTATAAACGACAGGCAATAAAAACCACAGTCGGTTTTTCAACATAGCAAGGCTCATGACCAGAGAAATAATAAAACTGATCAAAGAAGCCACGTTGAGAATACTCAGGTTTTGACCTGAACCATCAAAGATCAGATCACTCAAAATCCACGCATGAAAAACAAGCGCACAGGCAGCACTAGCAAACACTGTTTTTGCTTTGATTCCTGACTGTTGTGAGAGTCCGGGTATGATGGTCGCAATCGCCAAGACATAAAGTATGGCGGCCGCGATGGCTATTAAGCTATCCATGAATCCTAAATATTATTGTGCACGATGGAGAAATTATACCTTGCATTACACTTTGGGGCTACGTTATATCCGACATCAATCGTGAGAGATGAGATATTGAAATTAATAAGTTACCGCACCATATATAAATAGAGACAAGAATAGGACAGCGGTACGGGTATGACTCAGACCTTGGCTAATGTATACTCACACTAATTAATCGCCATTTTAGCGAAGAGACAAAGATGTTTGAGAATTTAACGGATCGATTATCCAAAACGCTGAAAAATATCAGTGGTAAAGGTCGTCTGACCGAAGACAACATTAAAGAAACCCTACGTGAAGTCCGAATGGCTCTACTTGAAGCTGACGTTGCGCTTCCGGTCGTTCGTGAATTTGTGAACCGCGTTAAAGAAAAAGCGGTGGGCGTAGAAGTTTCTAAATCTCTGACTCCAGGTCAGGAATTTATCAAGATCGTTCAAACAGAACTTGAAGCCGTAATGGGTGAGTCGAATGAGGCGCTAAACCTTGCTGCTCAACCACCTGCTGTGCTTCTTATGGCTGGTCTACAAGGTGCGGGTAAAACCACATCGGTAGGTAAGTTATCTAAGCTTCTAAAAGAACGTGACAAGAAGAAAGTTTTGGTTGTGTCTGCCGACGTTTACCGTCCTGCGGCAATCAAGCAGCTTGAAACACTGGCATCAGACATCGGTGTTGACTTCTTCCCATCATCACCAGACCAAAAGCCTATTGATATCGCCAATGCAGCGATTGACCATGCGAAGAAAAAATTCTACGACGTATTGATTGTCGATACCGCAGGTCGTTTGGCAATTGATGAAGAGATGATGGGGGAGATCAAAGATCTTCACGCAGCTATCAACCCAGTAGAAACGCTATTTGTTGTTGACGCCATGACGGGTCAAGACGCAGCAAATACAGCAAAAGCCTTTGGCGATGCGCTACCTCTTACCGGTGTAGTTCTAACTAAGGTTGATGGTGATGCTCGTGGTGGTGCGGCACTTTCAGTACGCCATGTCACGGGCAAGCCAATCAAATTCTTGGGTGTCGGTGAAAAAACTGACGCGCTAGAACCGTTCCACCCAGATCGTGTTGCTTCACGTATTCTTGGCATGGGTGACGTTTTGTCTTTGATTGAAGACCTACAACGCAACGTTGACCAAGAAAAGGCAGAAAAGTTAGCGAAGAAGTTCAAAGAGAAGAAAGGTTTCGACCTTGAAGATTTCCGTGAACAGCTAGGCCAGATGCAAAACATGGGCGGCATGATGGGGATGATGGATAAGCTTCCAGGAATGTCCCAGCTACCAGACAATGTAAAAGACAAAGTCGATGACAAGATGTTCAAACAGATGGAAGCGATCATCAGCTCCATGACAATGAAAGAACGTCAACGCCCAGAAATTATCAAGGGCTCGCGCAAGAAGCGTATCGCGGCTGGTTCTGGTGTGCAGGTTCAAGATGTAAACCGCTTACTAAAACAGTTCACCCAAATGCAGAAAATGATGAAAAAGATGCAAAAAGGTGGCATGAAAGGCATGATGCGCAACATGCAAGGCATGATGGGCGGCATGGGTGGTGGCGGTGGCTTCAACCCATTTGGTCGTTAATTAATCGATCACGCATAGATTCAGGGTGTTAGGTACGTCACAAACTTTAAATTCAATTTATGTTGGTGAAAAAGTAACTAAACTCCTTGCATTGCTCCGGGAGAAGAGTAAAATTCCGGAGCTTTATTTTGGCACGAGACCCCAAACTGTTTAATTTCTTGAATGGTTTTTGGGGTTAATTTTATTTTTGAGAAAGCAAAGAGGACGACATGGTAACCATTCGTTTGGCACGTCACGGCGCTAAAAAGCGTCCATTTTATCAAATCGTAGTAGCGGACAGCCGCAACGCTGCAACTGGCCGTTTCATCGAGAAAGTTGGTTTCTTCAACCCAACTGCTAAAGGTCAAGAAGAAGGTCTACGTCTAGACCTAGACCGCGTTAACCACTGGGTTGGTCAAGGCGCGTCAGTATCTGACCGTGTTGCTAAGCTAGTTAAAGACGCTCAAAAAGCGGCTTAATTTTTTACTTGAAAAGTAGAAACTAGTTTATGTCGATGAAAGGTAAAGAAACAATGAGCAACGAAAAGATTGTTGTAGGCAAGTTTGGTGCTACTTACGGCATTCGTGGTTGGCTTAAAGTTTTTTCCTACACAGACAATGCTGAAAGCATTTTCGATTACAGCCCTTGGTACATTAACCAAAAGGGCAAGTGGGTTGAGTACAAAGTAGAAAGCTGGAAGCGCCATAACAAAGGTATGGTGGCTAAGCTGGAAGGCATGGATGTTCGTGAAGACGCGCATCTAATGACGAACTTTGAAATTGCTATTGACCCTGCGGTACTTCCTGAATTGTCAGAAGATGAGTTCTACTGGCGCGAATTGTTTGGGATGCAAGTTGTAACTACTAAAGGTTACGATCTAGGTGTCGTTACTGACATGCTAGAAACTGGCTCAAACGATGTTCTGGTTGTTAAAGCAAATCTTAAAGATGCTTTCGGGCAGAAGGAACGATTAATCCCGTTCCTTGAAGAGCAAGTGATCATTAATGTTGATCGCGAAGCTCAACGGATCGAAGTTGACTGGGATCCTGGATTCTAATCTCCAAAATTACAGAGCGAGATAAACATGTGGGTTGGCGTTATTAGCCTTTTTCCAGAAATGTTCCGTTCTGTTACTGATTTTGGAGTAACAGGTCAAGCGGTTAAAAAAGGTCTTTTGTCGATTGAGACTTGGAATCCTAGAGATTTCACTCACGACAAACATCGCACAGTCGATGACCGACCTTACGGTGGTGGCCCTGGTATGTTAATGATGGTTCAGCCTTTGCGCGATGCCATTTATACCGCGAAAGCAGCCTCACCGGGCAAGACGAAAGTCATCTACCTTTCTCCTCAAGGTCGCAAGCTCGACCAGAAAGGAGTGGAAGAACTGGCAACGAATGAGAACTTGCTTCTGATTTGTGGTCGTTATGAAGGGGTAGATGAGCGCATCATTCAATCTGAAGTCGACGAAGAATGGTCGATTGGTGATTTTGTGATGACGGGTGGTGAGATACCAGCCATGACGTTAATCGACTCTGTCTCTCGGTTTGTTCCGGGTGTACTAGGGGATTTCGCGTCAGCAGAAGAAGACTCTTTTGCAAATGGCTTGTTAGATTGCCCTCACTATACGCGTCCAGAAGTATTGGATGACAAAGAGGTACCAGCTGTACTGATGTCAGGCAATCACAAGGACATTCGTCAATGGCGACTCAAGCAGTCGTTGGGCCGTACTTGGCTAAGAAGACCAGAGCTCCTGGAAAACCTAGCTCTGACTGACGAACAGGAACAATTACTTGCTGAGTTTGTTAATGAGCATAAAGCCATTAAAGAACATAACGCAAAGTAACCTAATTTATTTAGTATCAGTTTATTCTAGGAATTTAAAAAATGAGTAACATCATCAAAGCTCTTGAAGAAGAGCAAATGAAATCAGACCTACCTAAATTTGCACCAGGTGACACTGTTGTAGTTCAAGTTAAGGTAAAAGAAGGTGACCGTGAGCGTCTACAGGCTTTCGAAGGCGTTGTAATCGCAATCCGTAACCGTGGTCTACACTCTGCTTTCACTGTACGTAAGATCTCTAACGGTGAAGGTGTTGAGCGTACGTTCCAAACACACTCTCCAATCGTTGATAGCATCGAAGTTAAACGCCGTGGTGCAGTACGTCGTGCCAAGTTGTACTACCTACGTGAGCGTTCTGGTAAGTCTGCTCGTATCAAAGAGAAACTTGCTAAGAAGTAATGCTATAACTAGCGTTCTCATCTTAAACGGAGTCCTTTTAGGGCTCCGTTTTTTTATTTGTGTAATTAGCTTGCTCGTTTCTTTTCACCCGACCTGCACTGTCGATGCTCATGCACTGACGTACACTCCACGCCTCTGTCTTGTTGTGAATAGATTCCTGATGTCGCTATGGCTCCTCGGAATGACGGGAAACAATGATCAAATATTACTGGGTACTGTGGTTAAAATTCGTCATTCTGGATAGCGACGAAGGAGCGTGATTCAGAATCTACTAGTTGAGAATGTAAGTGTTTAAGTTGTTAGCTTCATCCTTGCTGTTAGTAGATTCTTAATGTCGCTATGGCTCCTCGGAATGACAGGTAATGATGGTCAAAGATTACAGAGTACCGTGGTTAAAATTCGTCATTCTGGACAGCGACGAAGGAGCGTGATTCAGAATCTACTAGTTGAGAATGTAAGTGTTTAAGTTGTTAGCTTCATCCTTGCTGTTAGTAGATTCTTAATGTCGCTATGGCTCCTCGGAATGACAGGAAATGATGGTCAAAGATTACAGAGTACCGTGGTTAAAATTCGTCATTCTGGACAGCGACGAAGGAGCGTGATTCAGAATCTACTAGTCGAGCATGCAATTGTTTACGTTGTTAGCTTCATCCTTGCTATGCGTAGATTCCTGATGCCGCTATGGCTCCTCGGAATGACAGGTAATGATGGTCAAAGATTACAGAGTACCGTGGTTAAAATTCGTCATTCTGGACAGCGACGAAGGAGCGTGATTCAGAATCTACTAGTTGAGAATGTAAGTGTTTAAGTTGTTAGCTTCATCCTTGCTGTTAGTAGATTCTTAATGTCGCTATGGCTCCTCGGAATGACAGGAAATGATGGTCAAAGATTACAGAGTACCGTGGTTAAAATTCGTCATTCTGGACAGCGACGAAGGAGCGTGATTCAGAATCTACTAGTCGAGCATGCAATTGTTTACGTTGTTAGCTTCATCCTTGCTATGCGTAGATTCCTGATGCCGCTATGGCTCCTCGGAATGACAGGAAATGATGGTCAAAGATTATAGAGTACCGTGGTTAAAATTCGTCATTCTGGACAGCGACGAAGGAGCGTGATTCAGAATCTACTAGTCGAGCATGCAAGTGTTTAAGTTGTTAGCTTCATCCTTACTGTGAGTAGATTCCTGATGTCGCTATGGCTACTCGGAATGACGGAAAATGATGGTCAAAGATTATATAGCACCGAGGTTCAAATTCGTCATTCTGGACAGCGACGACGGAGCGTGATTCAGGTTCCCCAAGAAGGAACCTAGGGTATTCCTTTACCCTAGGTCTCAATTTAATACTGGTCTTCAGACCAGCCATCACTATCGGACATATCGGGTGCGCCTGGGATGGTGTTTTCTTCATCTGCCCATTCACCAAAATCAATCATTTGGCATTGTTTACTGCAGAAAGGGCGATGAGGACTTTGTTCTCCCCATTCTACGTCGGCGCCACATTGTGGACATTGAACGATGGTAACTTTAGACATAGTTGAGCGTCCCATTACTAATTGGTGTTAAAGGGTAGTATACCTAAACGAATTAAAGATGGCTTATTCAACGCGCTATTGCTGCTACGAAATTTTATCAAATATAAGCGCAATAAAGCGTTGAATTTTAGATTATGGAGGCGAGGCTAAGTGTCGTCTTAGCTGCACACAGCAAGTTCAAATTCAATATCTTGTGTGCACGCTTGACCGTTTTCAAACGACATGAACTTGATCGCAAAGCGGTTTTTATGGCCTGAAATCATAGGATACACGCCATATTCCATTGGGATGTGAAGTCTTAGAATGTTGGCTTCATCAGCGTCACTTTGGAAGAAACCTGCACGACCGATTTGAGCTTTGAAATGTCCGGTCTCTCTAGTGAGCTTTAACCATAACGAAAGCGCATCAGATAAGGGCTTTAAGCTTGCTTGCCACTGTTGTGCATCACGCTTTTTACGTTCAATAGGTAGATGAAGCCAGTAGTGTAATGCTGGCAGATCAAAACAGCATGAACCACCCGGTAGATTAAAGCGTTGACGGATAGAGCTTAGGAAGCGATCTTCTTTTAATGCTTGGCCAAAACGTTCTGCACCCATCAGTTGGCTATGAACGACATCTATCTCTTGTAGTAGGGTATTTAATGCGTCTTGATCGACGCCATCAACATTTAGCCAATGGCGGTACGACAGCCGTTGCTTCTCAAGATCTTTAGCCAGTTCACTTTTCAACTGGATCTGTTCGAAGATCTCAACCATATCGAATAACGCACGGAAAAACAGTTGATACTGATGATTTTCGCTAAACCCAGAGGCCAAGTGAGCCTGACGCAGCAGAGACTCCACTCTTAGATAAATACGAGTTTTCTCATTTAACGGATGTTCAAATTTGTGCGTGGTCATCGACATAAGCCTTTGTGAGTTTCGTTCCTATTTTCGCAGATTTTTCTTACACATGGCTAGGTACTTTTCGTGCAAATCTGTGATTTGAAGCAAAAGATCAGGGTCACTTGGATTATTCTTAACCACATCGTCTGCAAGCGCGAGCCTTTGCTCTCTTGATGCTTGAGAGGCAAGGATGGCGCGAACTTGATCTTCACTCACATTGTCTCGTTTCATCGTGCGAGATATCTGTGTATTCGGTTCTACATCGACGACAAGAACGCGATCACACAAACTATCTAGCTTGTTTTCTACGAGCAACGGCACCACAAGTAACGCATACTCTGAAGTGACTTGCTGCAAATCTTCGATCATCTTTTCACGAATTATCGGGTGCAACAGTGCGTTGAGCCATGCTTTTTCATCTGAATTCGAAAAGATTTTTTCTCTCAGCTTTGCGCGATCTAAAGTTTGGTCTTCACGAACGATATCGTGACCAAAGTGTTCAATAATCGCGTTTAGGCCGGGAGTACCTGGTTCGACAACTTCTCTTGCTACAATGTCGGCATCAACGATATCGATTTTAAATTGTTGTTTGAACAGATTCGCGACGGTTGTTTTTCCACTAGCGATACCACCTGTTAAACCAATAACCAAAGCCATTTACACTCCTAGAACTGAAGTAAAGTACCAGTTTAAAATCTGCTCGCCCCAAATTAAGCTTATCCAACCAGCAATTGCTAAGTAAGGACCGAAAGGGAAAGCTTTTTCAATTCCCTGCTTTTGCAAGCGTAGTTGAATGATGCCAAATACGATGCCAACCACAGAAGAAAGTAGAATGATCATCGGCAGTGACTGCCAGCCCAGCCAAGCCCCTAGTGCTGCTAGTAGTTTAAAATCACCATATCCCATTCCTTCTTTACCAGTAAGTAGCTTAAAGCCCCAGTAAACGGACCAGAGACATAGGTAACCAGCAATAGCACCAATGACAGAATCTTGTAGAGTAACAGGACTTATTTCGACTAATGCTAAGGCAATGCCAGCCCAAGTTAATGGTAATGTTAATTGGTCAGGTAACAACATAGTATCGAGATCGATAAATGTTGCAGCGATTAAGATAAAAGTGAAAAAGAGTAGTGCAACGGTAAAGTAACTAAAACCAAAGTGGTAAGCGACAAAGCCTGAGCAGAATGCAGTGAGCAGTTCAATCAGTGGATAGCGTGTGCTAATGGTTGTCTGACAGTTGTGACATTTGCCTTTTAAAAGCAGCCAGCTAATCACAGGAATGTTGTCGCGAATACGTATCGGTGTTGCGCATTTCTGGCAGGAGGAGCGTGGGACGCTCAAGGTCAGCACTTCTTTAGGAGGTTCTATTTTGTATTCAGGAAATGACTCGGCACATTCGCGTCGCCATTCTAGTTCCATGATTTTAGGTAGTCGATAAATAACCACATTGAGGAAGCTACCCACGATAAGACCGAAGATGGTGGCAAACACAACGAATAGCCAAGGGTAGTACTGGAATACTTCCATATTTGTCTCTTGAGCGATGAGTGAAATCAGCAAGATGCTGTTTTAAAGGAGTTAACAGCTCATTCTAGCCCAATACACTCATTAAGTTAAAGATTGGCAAGTACATTGCTGTCACTAATCCGCCAACAACGATACCTAAAAAAACGATAATTAGTGGCTCTAGAATTTTACTAAGGTTGTCGACGGTGTTGTCGACTTCAAACTCGTAGATTGTTGCAACTTTATTGAGCATATCGTCAAGTCGACCAGACTCTTCACCGATCATAACCATTTGTAACACCAATTCAGGGAACACATTACAGTTGCGCATGGCTACATACATTGGCATACCTGCGGCGGTATCACGGTAAACTTCTTCTATGGCGAGTTGATAGTGCAAGTTTCCTGATGTTTTTGATGTAGTTTTTAAACTGGTTAGAATTGGAATGCCCGCTGTAAAGCTTGTGGCGAGTGTTCGACTAAATTTGGCGATAGCGGCTTTTGATAATACAGGGCCCAGGACAGGAAATTTAAGCACAGAGCGGTTGAGCATTAAGCGAAAAGAATCTGAACGCTTAGAGAGGATTCTCGCCGAAATGAATAAACTAATGGAGCCTAGTGCGATAAACGGACTCCAGTTTTGTGTCCAGGCGGAAAGATCTAATACTTGCCTGGTAAACCACGGTAAGTCAGCACCAAAACCAACAAACATTTTTTCAAACTCGGGAATGACTTTGGTGAGCATGATAAACGACACGCCTAACGCTACTAGCACTACCATCGCTGGGTAAATCAGTGCTTTGATCACTTTCGCACGGAGTTGTTCATTTTTTTCTCGGTAGGTGGCTAAGCGCTCGAACACTTCTGCTAAGTTACCGGATTGCTCACCTGTGGCGATAAGATCGGTATAGAGTGGGTCAAAGTGTTCACTTGCAGTGCGCATGGCTTTTGACATGGGCGTCCCCGCTTCAACGGCGCGTGTCACGCTCATCAAAATGGATTTCATCTCTGCTTTTTTATGATTTTCTGAGACCAATTTTAAAGCCTGAACTAAGGGTACACCGGTTATCAACATCGTCGAAATCTGACGGGTAAACACCGTGATGTCTCTGCCTTTCACGCGATGGCTGAGTTTAGTGAGAAACGAGATACTGCTTTTCTTTAACTTCTTGATCTTGATGTGCTGTGCGTCTAGACGCTCGCGTACTTCAATTTCTGTCATCGCGAGGGTTTGTCCAGACGTCTTTTTGCCAGAACTGTTGATGCCTTTCCAGCGGAAGTTTTTAAGTTGTGGTGTAGTGCTTTTCATAGAGGTGACTGCTGATTAAAGGATTAAAAATAAAGTACGCGCTGTAGTTCACTAAAACTTGTGATCCCTTGTTTGAGTTTTTCTATGCCCGACATTTGTAACGTGCTCATACCATTTGCGATGGCGAGTTTTTCTAGTTCATGTACTGAGGCGCCTTTAATAAGCGCTTCGGAAAGAAATTCATCAAAGCGCATCACTTCATAAATTCCCGTTCGGCCGGAATAACCATGGGTACACTCATTACATCCATCGGGATTGGCTTTAAAAATGTTGTCGCTTGCTTGAATTCCAAGATGTTGTAGCTGAACGGTAAGCTCTTGTGATTGTTTACAGTGCGAGCACAGTTTACGGGCCAAGCGCTGGGCAATAATCAAATTAAGAGATGAGGCCAAGTTAAAGCTTTCTACGCCCATGTTTGATAAACGAATAACCGTTTCAGCCGCAGAATTGGTATGTAAGGTTGAAAGTACTAAGTGACCGGTTTGCGATGCTTTTATAGCGATTTCGGCGGTGTCTAAGTCACGAATCTCACCGACCATTACCACATCCGGGTCTTGACGTAAGAAAGAGCGCAGGGCTTCGGCAAAACCAAAACCAATCTTAGGCTGAACTTGAACTTGGTTAATGCCCGATAAGTTAATTTCTACTGGGTCTTCTGCCGTGGAAATGTTGATTTCTGGCTTATTGAGGATACTCAGCCCAGTGTACAGAGAAACGGTTTTTCCGCTCCCGGTTGGGCCTGTCATCAGAATCATGCCTTGTGGGCGACGCAGCGCATCCAAGTACAATTGTTTTTGTTGTTCGCTATAACCAAGCTTGTCGATATCCAATGACGCAGAGCTGCTGTCGAGCAGTCGTAGTACAATTTTCTCTCCGAATAGAGTCGGTAGCGTGGATACACGCATATCAATTGCGGTGTCTTGATTCAACTTGAGCTTAATACGCCCATCTTGTGGTAAACGTCGCTCTGCAATATCAAGTTTAGAGAGGATTTTGATACGAGCGGATAAGCGGCGACTTAAGTGGCTTGGTGGCTGCTGTGTTTCAATTAAGATGCCATCACAGCGTAGGCGCACACGGTACATCTTTTCATAAGGCTCAAAGTGGATATCGGATGCGCCTTTGCGCACAGCGTCCAACAGAATTTGGTTGATGTAACGGCTAACAGGAGACTCATCTTGGCTCAAGTCTTCAATGTTGTCGATTTCATCTGCGCCCACATCAACCAGATTGGCTAACTCTTCTTGGTTGATCTCTTTTAACCCGGACTTCTCATGACTCAATGAACGACCATATAAGCGTCGAATTGCCGCGCTGAGTTGACGAAAATCCGCCAACACCAATTCAATCTGTAAACCAGTGGCAAAGCGGAAATCGTCTTCTGCTTGTTGGTTCGTGGGGTCGGCAACGGCTAATAATAACGTTGAAGGTGTACGCTGGAGTGGGAGTGCGTTATGCCGTGTGATTAATTCCCTAAGGCCAAGTTGCTGACAAAGCGAGGCGTACTCGTACTGAGATAACTCGGGCTGATTTAATCCAAAAATAGAATTTAAATGTTCAGTGAGTTCGCGTGATGTAAATAACCCTGAACTGAGCAAAGCTTCCGGCATCGAAATGCCAGAAGCTTTGACTTGCTCAAGCAACGATTCTTCTTGGGAAAAAGCCAATAGTCCTTTTTGACGAAGAATCGTGGAGAGGTTGGTTTGCATTATGGGCAGCTATCAATAGATACTTTTGGGTTAGTATTATTTGTACAGCCCCAGGGTGTGTTTGGTGTCCTAGCATATTCGATGTCACCTGCTGCAGCATTGCCAGTATTAAATACAAATTTGAGTGTAGATTTTGCGTTTGAGGCTGCTCCAGCACCTTCAATTGATGCGGTAATATTGCCAAGGGCGTTCATAGTAGCGTTCCCACCGATGTCTCCTAAGTCGGAAGTAGCTGTGGTGTTGTTCTGAGTATATAAATCAGCATTAGTAAGTAATGACTTTAAAGTACCCACAGCAGAGGTTACAGCTGACTTTGCGACATAGTCTTTATATGCAGGGATTGCGACTGCTGATAACACACCAATAATTGCTACCACAATCATCAATTCAATTAACGTAAAGCCTTGCTGTTTTTTCTGTTTACTGTGTTTCATTTTCTTTCCTTCTTAATGAAATAAATAATGCCCTTGCATTAGCGAAGGATTATGGAGACTTCATAAAGGTTGAAAATGGGGAAGGGATGGGCTCTCGAGTGAGATAAAACTCTTTGGTGAAAAGTTGCATCTCGCATGCAGAGTTTTGCGAGTAGTACTATTTTTTTAGTGGATAAAAAGAAAGGGCCAATTGGCCCTTTTAAATGATGAATTACTCACAACTCACTGAGTTAGTTGAAGTAATTTCAGATTTGTTGCTTTTATTATTTGAAGCGCATCGAAAGATCCATCGCTTTTAAATGCTTAGTCAACGCGCCTACCGAAATGTAATCGACACCGGTTTCTGCGTATTCTGCGATGGTCTCTAGCGTAATGTTGCCGGAGTTCTCTAAAGCGGCACGACCTGCGTTAATCGCTACGGCTTCACGCATCATTTCTTTTGTGAAGTTATCGAGCATGATGATGTCGGCACCAGCCTCTATCGCTTGCTTCAACTCTTCTAAGCTTTCCGTTTCTACTTCTACCGGTTTGCTTGGGTTAAGCTCTTTCGCTTTTTGGATGGCTTGGGTGATGCCACCACAAGCAATAATGTGGTTTTCTTTAATGAGGTAAGCGTCGAACACGCCGATGCGATGGTTAAAGCCACCACCACACGTCACGGCGTATTTTAGTGCGCTACGCAGACCAGGAATGGTTTTACGTGTGTCGAGTAGACGACACTCAGTATGCGCGATTTTTTCAGCGTACTCTGCGGTAACTGTTGCGCAGCCAGACAGCGTTTGGATGAAGTTCATTGCGTTACGCTCACCAGTTAACAAGTCACGAGCAGGGCCTGTCAGCGTGCAAAGGGTTTGGTTAGGCTCGACTTTATCGCCGTCCTTTACGTGCCATTCAATACTGACCTTGCCACCGAGCTGTTTAAAAACTTCATCAGCCCATGCTTGACCACAGAACACACCATGCTCACGAGTAATAATCGTTGCGGTATTAACCGCCTCGGCAGGGATCAAAGATGCAGTAATGTCGTTATCTACGTCGACACTGCCACCTAGATCTTCTTTTAAGGTATCAGCGACAGAGCGAGTGATCTCTAAAGGGAGTTGTTGTTTAAGGTATTCTAGGCGTTCTTGAATGTTGTGTGTGTTCTTCATCGCAAATCTTGTCTTGAAAGGGAGATGGCAACGAATGATACTCTCCGGTGTCAATAATTTCAGCAGTTAATTTGCAAAGTAGAGAGGTTGATATGCGCCCAATTATCGAGAATGGCTGGCTGACACAGGCAAAGCATGTTCCGTCACCATTTTTTGATGCCCGCTCTGATATAAACGACATCTCTCTGCTGGTGGTACACAACATCAGTTTGCCTCCTGGGCAGTTTGGTGGACCATATATAGAGGACTTCTTCACTGGCAAGCTAGACCCAAATGAACATCCATTTTTTGAAGTTATTCACAAAATGGGCGTTTCTGCACATTGCTTGATTAAAAGAAACGGCGAGGTTGTTCAATTTGTTTCTTTTCTTGATAGAGCATGGCATGCCGGTCAATCCAGTTTCGCGGGCAGGGAGCGTTGTAATGACTATTCCATTGGTATCGAGCTTGAAGGGACAGAATTTACTGCCTACACAGAAGCGCAATATCAATCACTTGCAGAGATTACTGAGGTGATTATGCAGTCTTATCCTCAAATCACCCCGCCACGAATTACCGGTCATCAATATATTGCGCCCTTGAGAAAAAGCGATCCTGGTCTAAGCTTTGATTGGGTGAAATATAGACTGCTTATACAGCGTTGATTTGTAGCGAAAGTGTAAATTCAAAAAAGCGAAATAAATAAGGCATACGATCAGGTATGCCTTTTTTTGATACCAGAAATATTAATGATTGTTAAAAGTTAACTACACTTTTACGCTCGTACATGCCGTTTTGGTGAATAAATAGACTGATAATTTTGTCATTTTCTGTGTTTCTTTTCCAAAACTGCTAGCACGTCGACTTCCCATTTGTATGCTTTATGTAATTGGTCATACCAATTCTATTGCTGTTTTAACAGTCGATTGTTATCAGAGTGTTGGAAGTAAGCTCGTTCTATGATTTAGGTCAATTTTCGGCTGGACAGTGGCGTTTTAATTATGTTAATTTCTGCACCAACTTAAAATTGGTATTACCAATTACCTGCAAGAGTAGAAGAACAATAAATTATGGCTTATCAAAGGATTCGTCAGCCAAAACTCTCTGATGTTATAGAACAAGAGTTAGAAAGGTTGATAGTGGAAGGAACATTGTCTCCGGGGCAACAACTGCCTCCAGAGCGTGAACTGGCAAAACAGTTCGATGTGTCTCGTCCTTCAGTCCGAGAAGCCATTCAACGCTTGGAAGCGAAGCGTTTGTTGACTCGTCGCCAAGGTGGCGGAACATTCGTAAGTGAGAATATCTGGAAGAGCTTTTCAGATCCCTTGTTGAATTTGTTGTCTAGTCATTCTGAAACCCAGCTTGATGTGCTTGAGTCTCGTCATGCGATGGAAGGAATTTCAGCCTACTTTGCAGCTTTACGTGGTACCGAAGAAGATTTTGCGCGTATTCAAGGTTGCCTTGAGCGCATTAGCCAAGAGCAAGCAAACAACGATATCGAAGCTGAATCTGCGGAAGTAATGCAATTTTTGATCGCTTTGACAGAAGCCGCGCACAACGTGGTTTTGTTGCACATTGTTCGAAGCTTAGCACCTTTGCTTGAGCAAAATATTCTACAAAATTTTAAATTACTACGTCGCCGCCCAGAAGCGGTCGAGAAAGTCAGTAAACACCGAGCCAATATCGTGGATGCGATTGTTTCTGGTCAGCCTGAAAAGGCGCGAGAAATGTCCCACTCGCACTTGGCTTACATCGAAGAAACATTGTTGGATTTGACTCGAGAAGAGTCTCGACGAGAGCGTTCTCTACGTCGAATTCAGCAGGGTAATGACTCGTAAGAGCGTTACTTAAATAAGTAGATCCAACCAACAGAAGGATAGATCGCCATGTCTGATATGAAGCATGACGTAGATGCACTGGAAACTCAAGAATGGCTACAAGCGCTTGAGTCAGTTGTACGTGAAGAAGGTCTAGAGCGTGCTCAATTCCTATTAGAGCAAGTTCTAGATAAAGCACGTCTAGACGGTGTTGATATGCCAACAGGTATCACAACTAACTACATCAACACGATTCCTGCAGACCAAGAACCAGCATACCCAGGTGACACAACACTTGAGCGTCGTATTCGCTCAATTATTCGTTGGAACGCTATCATGATCGTTCTACGTGCATCTAAGAAAGACCTAGAGCTAGGCGGCCACATGGCGTCTTTCCAGTCTTCTGCTGCGTTCTACGAGACATGTTTCAACCACTTCTTCCGTGCACCAAACGAGAAGGATGGTGGCGACCTAGTTTACTACCAAGGTCACATTTCACCAGGTATCTACTCACGTGCATTCGTTGAAGGTCGTCTAACTGAAGAGCAGCTAGACAACTTCCGTCAAGAAGTAGACGGCAAAGGTATTCCTTCATACCCGCACCCTAAATTGATGCCTGAATTCTGGCAGTTCCCGACAGTATCGATGGGTCTAGGTCCAATCGCTTCTATCTACCAAGCTCGTTTCCTTAAGTACCTAGAAGGCCGTGGTCTTAAAGATACTTCAGAGCAGCGCGTTTACGCGTTCCTAGGTGACGGTGAGATGGATGAGCCAGAATCACGTGGTGCTATCTCTTTCGCTGCGCGTGAGAAACTAGACAACCTATGCTTCCTAATCAACTGTAACCTACAGCGTCTAGATGGCCCTGTAATGGGTAACGGTAAGATCATTCAAGAACTTGAAGGTCTGTTCAAAGGTGCTGGTTGGAACGTAGTGAAGGTAATCTGGGGTAACAACTGGGATTCACTACTAGCTAAAGATACGACTGGTAAGCTTCTACAGCTTATGAATGAAACGATCGACGGCGACTACCAAACATTCAAATCAAAAGATGGCGCGTACGTACGTGAGCACTTCTTTGGTAAGTACCCAGAGACAGCTGCACTTGTTGCTGACATGACTGATGACGAAATCTTCGCACTTAAGCGTGGTGGTCACGAGTCTTCTAAGCTATACGCGGCATACAAAAACGCGGCAGAAACTAAAGGTCGTCCAACAGTAATCCTAGCTAAGACTGTTAAAGGTTACGGCATGGGTGAAGCGGCTGAAGGTAAGAACATCGCGCACCAAGTTAAGAAGATGGACATGACTCACGTACTACACCTACGTGACCGTCTAGGTCTTCAAGACATCCTAACTGACGAAGCAGTGAAAGAACTTCCGTACCTGAAACTTGAAGAAGGTTCAAAAGAGTACGAATACCTACACGCTCGTCGTAAAGCGCTACACGGCTACACGCCACAGCGTCTACCAAAATTCACTCAAGAATTCATCGTTCCTGAGCTAGAAGAATTCAAGCCACTACTAGAAGAACAGAAGCGTGATATCTCTTCTACTATGGCATTCGTACGTGCGCTAAACGTTCTACTTAAGAACAAGAACATTGGTAAGAACATCGTTCCTATCATTGCTGACGAAGCACGTACATTCGGTATGGAAGGTCTGTTCCGTCAAATCGGTATCTACAACCCGCACGGTCAAACTTACACACCAGAAGACCGTGGCGTTGTTTCTTACTACAAAGAAGCGACTTCAGGTCAGGTTCTACAAGAAGGTATCAACGAGCTAGGTGCTATGTCTTCATGGGTTGCTGCTGCGACTTCATACTCGACAAACGACCTACCAATGATCCCGTTCTACATCTACTACTCAATGTTCGGCTTCCAACGTGTTGGCGACATGGCGTGGATGGCTGGTGACCAACAAGCACGTGGTTTCCTACTAGGTGCAACTGCGGGTCGTACAACGTTGAATGGTGAAGGTCTACAGCACGAAGACGGCCACTCGCACATTTTGGCGGGTACGGTTCCTAACTGTATTTCTTACGACCCAACATTCGCGTACGAAGTAGCAGTAATCATGCAAGACGGTATCCGTCGCATGTACGGTCCAGAACAAGAAAACGTGTTCTACTACCTAACGCTAATGAACGAAAACTACGCAATGCCAGCAATGCCAGAAGGCGCTGAAGAAGGCATCCGTAAAGGTATCTACAAGCTAGAAACTTACACGGGCGACAAAGCGAAAGTTCAGCTAATGAGCTCTGGTACTATCATGAATGAAGTACGTAAAGCAGCTCAAATCCTAAGCGAAGATTACGGTGTTGCTTCTGATGTTTACTCTGTAACGTCATTCAACGAACTAACTCGCGATGGCCAAGATGCAGAGCGTTTCAACATGCTTCACCCAGAAGCGGAAGCGAAAGTACCTTACATCCAAACAGTAATGGGTACTGAACCTGCTATCGCAGCAACTGACTACATGAAGAACTACGCAGAGCAGGTTCGTGCATACATTCCTGCTGAGTCTTTCAAAGTTCTTGGTACTGATGGCTTCGGTCGTTCAGACAGCCGTGAAAACCTACGTCGTCACTTCGAAGTGAACGCAGGTTACGTAGTAGTAGCAGCGCTAACTGAACTAGCGAAACGTGGCGAAGTTGAGAAATCTGTAGTTGCAGAAGCAATTAAGAAATTCGACATCGACACAGAGAAAACAAACCCGCTATACGCTTAATTAAGAAGGTAGATAAGAAATGGCAATCGAAATTAATGTACCAGACATCGGTGCGGATGAGGTTGAAGTTACTGAGATTCTTGTAAGCGTTGGCGACAAGGTTGAAGAAGAGCAATCTCTGATCACAGTTGAAGGCGATAAAGCTTCTATGGAAGTTCCTGCTTCTCAAGCGGGTATCGTTAAAGAAATCAAAGTTGCAGAAGGCGACAAGGTTTCTACTGGTTCTCTAATCATGATTTTCGAAGCCGAGGGTGCAGCTGACGCTGCACCTGCTCCTGCGGCAGAAGCAGCTCCAGCAGCAGCTCCAGCTCCAGCAGCAGCGGCAGAACTAAAAGAAGTTCACGTACCAGACATCGGTGGTGATGAAGTAGAAGTTACTGAAATCATGGTTGCCGTTGGCGACAGCATCGAAGAAGAGCAATCTCTTCTAACAGTTGAAGGCGACAAAGCTTCTATGGAAGTTCCAGCGCCATTCGCAGGTACTCTAAAAGAGATCAAAGTTGCAGCAGGCGATAAAGTATCGACTGGCTCACTTATCATGGTATTCGAAACAGCAGGTTCAGGCGCTCCAGCAGCACCAGCACCAGCGGCAGCTGAAGCTCCAGCAGCACCAGCACCAGCGGCAGCTGAAGCTCCTGCGGCAGCAGCTCCAGCAGCGTCTGCGGCAAAAGAAGTGAACGTTCCAGATATCGGCGGCGACGAAGTTGAAGTTACTGAGATCATGGTTGCGGTTGGCGACACAGTGGAAGAAGAGCAATCTCTAATCACTGTTGAAGGTGACAAAGCTTCTATGGAAGTTCCTGCACCATTCGCTGGCACAGTTAAAGAAATCAAGATTGCAGCTGGCGACAAAGTGTCTACTGGCTCACTAATCATGGTATTCGAAGTGGCGGGCGCAGCACCTGCTCCTGCAGCAGCTCCAGCTCAAGCGGCAGCACCTGCAGCTCCAGCTCCTAAAGCAGAAGCTCCAGCGGCAGCAGCTCCAGCAGCGACTGGCGATTTCAAAGAAAACGATGAGTACGCTCACGCGTCTCCAGTTGTTCGTCGTCTAGCGCGTGAATTTGGCGTTAATCTTTCTAAGGTTAAAGGTTCTGGTCGTAAGAGCCGTATCCTAAAAGAAGACGTTCAAGCTTACGTGAAAGATGCACTTAAGCGTCTTGAGTCTGGCGCAGGTGCAGCAGCATCTGGCAAAGGCGACGGCGCAGCTCTTGGTCTACTACCATGGCCAAAAGTGGACTTCAGCAAGTTTGGTGAGACAGAAGTTCAACCGCTATCTCGCATTAAGAAGATCTCTGGCGCAAACCTACACCGTAACTGGGTAATGATCCCGCACGTTACACAGTGGGATAACGCAGACATCACGGCTCTTGAAGCATTCCGTAAAGAGCAAAACGCGATTGAAGCGAAGAAAGACACTGGAATGAAGATCACACCACTTGTGTTCATCATGAAAGCGGTAGCTAAAGCGCTTGAAGCGTTCCCAGCGTTCAACTCTTCTCTATCAGAAGACGGTGAGAGCCTAATTCTGAAGAAATACGTGAATGTTGGTATCGCGGTAGATACACCAAACGGTCTAGTTGTTCCTGTATTTAAAGACGTGAACAAGAAAGGCATCTACGAGCTATCTGAAGAGCTAATGGCGGTTTCTAAGAAAGCACGTGCAGGTAAGCTAACTGCGGCTGACATGCAAGGTGGCTGTTTCACTATCTCTAGCCTAGGCGGTATCGGCGGTACGGCGTTTACTCCAATCGTAAACGCACCAGAAGTTGGTATCCTAGGTGTGTCTAAGTCAGAAATGAAACCGGTATGGAACGGTAAAGAGTTCGAACCGCGTCTACAACTTCCACTGTCTCTATCATACGACCACCGTGTGATCGATGGTGCTGAAGGTGCGCGCTTCATCACTTACCTAAACTCATGTCTATCTGACATTCGTCGTCTAGTTCTGTAATAGAAATTAGATGAATGAGAGGCGGCAACTTAGC
This sequence comes from Vibrio sp. SCSIO 43097, assembly GCF_023650755.1. NCBI lineage: Bacteria > Pseudomonadati > Pseudomonadota > Gammaproteobacteria > Vibrionales > Vibrionaceae > Vibrio > Vibrio sp. SCSIO 43097. Next base: position 659,499 of record NZ_CP071840.1, read on the forward strand.
CGCCTCTGCTAATCATAATTACCGACAATTTGGTTATCAGCCTTGCTTCGTTCAGGGTTTTCACAATCGAATTGTTGTCTAGCTCACAGGCTAAATTGATTTACTTTTCACACCATTAACATCTCTGTAAACTGTTAGCGGTCTGAAAATAACTGTTTAAAACAAATCTCTCTTAAACATAAAAAATCGATACCCACTCAGCCTGTTAGGGATAATGACTACAAGAGGTCAAAATGAGCAAAGAAATTAAAGCCCAAGTTGTTGTACTTGGTTCTGGTCCTGCTGGTTACTCCGCTGCATTCCGTTGTGCGGACTTAGGTCTTGAAACTGTACTAGTTGAACGTTACAGCACGCTTGGCGGTGTATGTCTGAACGTGGGTTGTATCCCATCTAAAGCACTGCTTCACGTTTCTAAAGTAATTGAAGAAGCGAAAGCGATGGCTGACCACGGCGTTGTGTTCGGTGAGCCTCAAACAGACATCAGCAAAATCCGCATCTGGAAAGAAAAAGTTGTTAACCAACTAACTGGCGGCCTAAGCGGTATGGCTAAGATGCGTAACGTAACAGTAGTTAACGGTTACGGTAAGTTCACTGGCCCTAACTCTATCCTTGTAGAAGGCGAAGGTGAGCCAACAGTTGTTAACTTTGACAACGCAATCGTTGCGGCTGGTTCTCGTCCAATCAAACTGCCATTTATCCCGCATGAAGACCCACGTATTTGGGACTCTACTGACGCTCTTGAACTAAAAGAAGTGCCAGAAAAACTGCTTATCATGGGCGGTGGTATCATCGGTCTAGAAATGGGTACGGTTTACCACTCTCTAGGTTCTAAAGTTGAAGTTGTTGAAATGTTTGACCAGGTAATTCCTGCAGCAGACAAAGATATCGTTAAAGTATTTACTAAGCGTATCAAAGACAAGTTCAAGCTAATGCTAGAAACGAAAGTAACAGCAGTTGAAGCAAAAGAAGACGGTATCTACGTTTCAATGGAAGGCAAGAAAGCACCAGCTGAAGCTGAGCGTTACGATGCGGTTCTAGTTGCTATCGGTCGTGTACCAAATGGTAAGCTAATCGACGGTGAAAAAGCGGGTCTAGAAATTGACGAGCGCGGCTTCATCAACGTTGATAAGCAAATGCGTACTAACGTTCCTCACATCTTCGCGATCGGTGATATCGTTGGTCAACCAATGCTTGCTCACAAAGGTGTGCATGAAGGTCACGTAGCTGCTGAAGTTATCTCTGGTAAGAAGCACTACTTCGACCCTAAAGTTATCCCTTCAATTGCGTACACTGAGCCAGAAGTGGCTTGGGTTGGTAAGACTGAAAAAGAAGCGAAAGAAGAAGGCATCAAGTACGAAGTAGCAACATTCCCATGGGCAGCATCAGGTCGTGCAATCGCATCTGACTGCGCAGACGGTATGACTAAGCTAATCTTCGACAAAGAAACTCACCGCGTAATCGGTGGTGCTATCGTTGGTACTAACGGTGGTGAACTACTTGGTGAAATCGGCCTTGCAATTGAGATGGGCTGTGATGCAGAAGATATCGCTCTGACTATCCACGCTCACCCAACTCTACACGAGTCTGTAGGTCTAGCTGCTGAAGTATTTGAAGGTTCAATCACTGACCTGCCAAACAAAAAAGCAGTTAAGAAGAAGTAAGCTTTTTCTGACTGAATGATAGAAGCCGCTGCAGTGCAGCGGTTTTTTTATGCTTGTTATATAGAAATATAAATGTGTGCTGATCTGACAGTAGACAATAAAAAGCCCACCAAACGGTGGGCTGACATATATCACGAGTTAAGCTTTAGTGTTCACGGTTGTAAATGCAAAGCATATCTAAGTATGAATTCACTAGATGTTTCAGTTCCGCTTCACCTTTAGCGCGGTTCGCTTGGACAAACAGTGAGTAACAAATACCGTGGAACAGGTTTGCCAAGTGTTCTGAATCGTGCTGGTCACACACCTCACCGCGTTCAATTGCTTTAATGAACATGTTTTGTACTAGCAGCTGGTTAGTGCGGTTAGTTGAAACAAACAATGGCCATACTTCGTCACGTGTTGAAGCACTCCACTCGAACCATACTTTTAGCCAGTGACAGTCTTGGCTGACAAGCTCGATCATCGCATTAGTAATATTGGCGATGTTTTCACGTGCGTGTAAGTCTAGGTCTATGTTATCAGATAGGAAGTTTGAGAACTGACGTACGACGTGATTGAGAACTTCATCCACCAAGTCTTCGCGTGTAGGGAAGTAGTTAAAAACAGTCGCCACAGAAACTTGAGCAATTTCTGCGATATCTGCGTGACCACCACGACCGATGCCGCGGCGCGCAAATACTTCCAATGCGATTTCCATTAACTGTTGCTTACGCTTAATTGGAGAAAGCCTAGTTCTAGGTCTCTTTGCAATTGAGTCCATATCCATTTTCCTTGCCATTTGAGTTGATATTGGGGGTAACCCCCTAATTGATTATTTTAATAGTTGCTTAAAGCAGTGATGAGTGTAATGGTGCATATGCACAAGGTCAACATCTGTAGAACAATTTATATACAGTAATGTCATTATTATTGATAAATTTAGCTATGAACTTTATAAAACTAAGACCTTCTTCCAAGATTTTTTGGCAACAGGATGCGACTTTCAACCCAATGAACGTGGTGATACACTACACGCCGTAAGATTAGGTGATCGTTTGCGTGCGACTTACCTCAACCCACAAATTTAGATTGAGCACAGTATGAAACATACAATAGAAGTCATGATTTCTGAGCAAGAAGTTCAGGAGCGAGTTCGTGAATTAGGCAAACAAATTACAGAGCGTTATCAAGGTAGTGAAGATCTTGTGTTGGTAGGCTTATTGCGAGGCTCATTTGTATTTATGGCAGACTTGGCACGTGCTATCGAACTGACTCACCAAGTTGATTTTATGACTGCGTCAAGCTACGGCAATACGATGGAAAGCTCACGTGACGTTCGTATCTTGAAAGATTTGGATGATGACATCAAAGGTAAAGACATTCTGCTTGTTGAAGACATCATTGACACTGGTAACACACTAAATAAAATCCGTGAGATTCTTTCGCTACGTGAGCCGAAGTCTATCGCTATTTGTACGCTCCTAGATAAGCCATCTCGTCGTGAAGTGAATGTTCCTGTGGATTGGATTGGTTTCGAAATTCCAGATGAATTTGTCGTTGGGGTGGGTATTGATTACGCGCAGAAATACCGCCACTTACCATACATCGGTAAAGTTGTACCTCAAGAATAATCATTGAGTTCAGCATTAAAAATAAAAAAACGCCCAATCAAGATGGGCGTTTTTTGTTCAACTTTTAGATATGACTTAGCGACAAAGCAGCTTGTTGTCTGTATTTAGAATCGTCGAAAGAGCTTTCTGGTAAGACGCTTCTACGGTTTCCTTAGAGTTAGAACGAATGCCTAAGTACTCTAAGCGACCATCTTCAATTCCGTATACCACACCATGAATTTCAACATCTTGCCCACGCTCCCAAGCGTTTTGCAGGATTGTTGAGTTACCCAAGTTGTACACTTGTTCTGCAACATTAAGCTCGCCTAGTTTATCCGCTCGATCTTGTTGCGGCATTTGATCTAGGTAAGTGCGGTGTTTGAAATAGATATCTCTGATATGTAACAGCCAATTATTAATAAGACCTAGCTTAGGGTTATCAATGGCTGCGTTTACGCCACCACATCCATAGTGTCCACAGACAATGATGTGTTTCACCTTAAGCACGTCTACGGCGTACTGGACGACCGATAGACAGTTGAGATCAGTATGGATAACTTGGTTTGCAACATTCCGATGAACAAAGAGTTCACCTGAGTATAGTCCGGTTAGTCGCTCGGCAGGAACGCGGCTATCAGAGCAGCCAATCCAAAGAAAATCAGGCTTTTGACCCTCTGCGAGTTTTGCGAAGTATTCAGGTCGATCAGATTTGATCTCTTGAGACCATTTCGAATTGTTTTCAAATAACTGTTTTATTTCCGGCATTTTGCAAACTACTTCCCTTAAAAGACAAAATCGCTGCCGCTGTTTGTGTGCACATGCAAGCGATCAGTGTTGTAACTATACACAATGTTACAATTTCGATCTCGTTAAATATTCGTCAGATAGGACTCATCTGACTAGTTTTCATTAAGAAAAAAGTAAAATCTGGTGAAACTATTTGTGGTGTGAATTTAGCCTTAATCTATTTATGGTTTAAATTTTCGCCTAGCTCGTTAAAGTAGTGATATTTTACTTTTTAAAATTGAATGCAGGGAAAATCAGCAGTGTTCGGTAGTCGTTTTGAAGATATCAATTTCAAAGGGGATGTATTTGGCGGGGTAACCACGGCGATTATCTCTCTCCCTCTGGCGTTAGCGTTTGGTGTTGCATCCGGAGCCGGTGCTGAGGCCGGCCTTTGGGGGGCAATAATGGTCGGTTTGTTTGCCTCGTTATTTGGTGGTTCTAATACGTTAATATCAGAACCGACAGGGCCAATGACGGTAATCATGACCGCAGTATTAACCAGTATGATGGCGAAATACCCAGAAACGGGCATGGCTATGACTTTCACGGTTGTCATGATGGCTGGAGCGTTCCAAATCCTATTGGGGACGTTAAAACTGGGTAAATACGTTACCTTGATGCCTTACAGCGTTATTTCTGGGTTTATGTCTGGCATAGGTGTGATTCTTATCATTCTGCAGTTATCGCCTTTGATGGGGCATGCTGCGCCTTCAGGGGGAGTACTCGGAACGTTATCTGCTTTGCCGGAGACCATTTCTAACCTTAAGTTCAGTGAGTTGTTTTTGGGACTACTGACTTTGGGGATTCTTTTTTTCTTCCCTAAGCAATATCGTAAATACGTTCCTGCACAGCTCGTGGCATTGGTCGCGGTGACTTTATTGTCTGTGATTCTCTTTGATACAGAAGATATTCGTCGTATCGGTGAAATTCCTGCTGGGTTACCTTCTCTCGTCGCCCCTTATATTGACACAGATATGTTTGTCGAGATGGTCATTGATGCATTAGTGCTCGGCACGTTAGGTTGTATTGATACTTTGTTAACGGCGGTTATCGGTGACTCATTAACTCGTAAAGAACACGACTCAGATAAAGAGCTGCGAGGTCAAGGGTTAGCTAACATGATCTCTGGCTTGTTTGGTGCGCTGCCGGGGGCGGGAGCTACCATGGGGACGGTAACGAATATCCAAGTTGGGGCTCGTTCGCCATTATCTGGTGTGATTCGCGCACTAATGTTGGCGTTGGTTGTACTGGTTGCTGGTGGGCTAACAGAGCCAATCCCGATGGCTGTGTTAGCAGGCATTGCGGTGTATGTTGGCTTTAACATCCTAGACTGGAGCTTTATTCAGAGGGCACATAAGGTAAGCTTTTCCGGAATGGCGGTGATGTATGGCGTTATGTTGCTTACAGTATTCGTTGATCTTATCGTTGCGGTGGGTTTAGGCGTCTTTATCTCGAACATTATCATCATCGAGCGTTTGAGCCGAGAGCAGGCGCGACAAGTAAAAGCGATCAGCGACGCGGATGAAGATGATGTGCCGCTGACTGACAGCGAGCGTGGTTTGTTGGATCGTGCTAATGGTAAAGTGCTGTTCTTTTATCTTTCCGGTCCGATGATCTTTAGTGTTTCTAAAGCCATTTCACGTCAGCACTCTAGTATTTCGGACTATGACGTGATGATTCTCGATCTTACGGATGTACCAATGATTGATGTAACCGTCGGTTTGGCGTTAGAGAATGCGATTAAGGATGCTCTCGATGCCAATTGTGCCGTGTATTTATTATGCCCGAATGAGCGAACACGAGAACAGCTAGAGAAATTCCATGTGATTGACCTTGTCCCGGATGAAAATATGTACCAATTCCGTTACGAAGCATTGAATGCGGCGGTGGCACATGTTGAGGCAGACCAGTATCAGCGCATAACGGCGTAATCATTCTGACAGTTAAAAACGCAACAGTTTCCTGTTGCGTTTTTTTATGCTCTATTTTGTCTTACTTAGAGATAACCTTTACGAGGTAAGGGTTATATTTCCAATATTATCGAAAGGTTTATTTGTAATCATCGTTATTCAACGATAAACTGATGGACCTCCAGTACGATACCCAAGGCGATTTTGTAGTAAACCGCTGCTAAATATGAGTCGGTATTAGTAATCACAAACAAACGGCAATCAAGACCTTATGTACGCATTAGAAATTGAACAATTGCGCAAGACGTATGCAGGTGGCTTTGAGGCGTTAAAAGGTATAAGTCTCCAAGTGAAAAAGGGTGACTTCTACGCGCTTCTGGGTCCCAATGGTGCAGGAAAATCGACCACGATTGGCATCATTTCCTCCTTAGTGAATAAAACCTCCGGAACGACGAAAGTTTTCGGTTATGACATTGATACCGACCTCGAATTGGCCAAGCAGAATTTAGGCTTGGTGCCACAGGAGTTCAACTTCAACCAGTTTGAAACCGTTGAGCAAATTGTGATGCAGCAAGCTGGCTATTACGGTGTGTCTAAAGTATTAGCCAAAGAAAGAGCAGAAAAATACCTGAAAAAATTGGATTTATGGGAAAAACGCCAAGAGCGTGCTCGTAACCTATCCGGTGGGATGAAGCGTCGTTTAATGATCGCAAGAGCTTTGATGCACGAGCCGCAATTACTCATTTTAGATGAACCAACGGCTGGAGTGGATATTGAACTACGCCGCTCAATGTGGGGGTTTCTGAAAGAGATCAACCAAGAGCAAGGAATTACGATTATTTTAACGACACACTACCTAGAAGAAGCGGAGATGCTGTGTCGAAATATCGGCATTATTAATCGTGGTGAGCTGATTGAAAATACCACCATGAAGGCGTTACTAGGTAAGCTAAGCGTCGAGACATTTATCTTGGATATTGAGTCAGAAGTCGAGGTGCCTGAGCTTGAAGGTGTTAATCGACAAAGTATTGTTGATGGCTCTTTAGAGATAGAACTAGATAAGAGCCAAGGATTGAATTCGGTATTCAGTCAGTTAACAGAGCATGGCATTAAAGTTCTCTCAATGCGTAACAAAGCCAACCGACTTGAAGAGTTGTTTGTCAGCATTGTAAGAGAGGGGAGTAATTAAATGTACGGTTTATATTGGACGGCATTTCGCAGCTTGCTGAGCAAAGAAGTCACTCGTTTTACACGTATTTGGGTGCAAACCTTAGTGCCGCCAGCCATTACGATGACGTTGTACTTCATCATTTTCGGCAATCTTATTGGCTCTCGAATTGGTGAGATGAGCGGCTTTAGTTACATGGAGTACATTGTTCCAGGTTTGATCATGATGTCGGTGATCACTAACTCATACTCGAACGTGGCGTCGTCATTCTTTAGTGCAAAGCTACAGAAGAATATTGAAGAACTGCTGGTGGCACCGGTACCAAACTATGTGATTATTGCTGGCTATGTGATGGGCGGCGTGACTCGAGGTTTGTTGGTCGGTGCAATTGTTACTTGTGTGTCACTTTTGTTCGTTGATTTGCAAGTGGAGCACTGGGGCATTATTGTCGCGACTGTCTTCATGACGTCGGTGGTATTTGCTCTCGGTGGCTTGATCAATGCGGTTTACGCAAAAACGTTTGATGATATTTCGATCATCCCTACGTTTGTATTGACTCCTTTAACTTACTTGGGAGGAGTCTTTTATTCGATCAGTCTGCTGCCTGAATTTTGGCAAGGCGTTTCTAAGATCAACCCAATCGTCTACATGGTGAATGCGTTCCGCTACGGCTTTTTAGGTGTCTCGGATGTGGGCATTGTCACTTCATTTAGTGTACTTGCAGTGTTTGTTGTTGCACTGTATGCCATTGCGCATTATCTAGTAACCAAAGGGATTGGGCTAAGAAGCTAAGCCATTCTCATAAAGCAAAGAGCGGCGATTCACGCTGCTCTTTCGCGTGCATAACAATACATACCCATACAATTTTTCGGTTTTTATCATGGTAGGTTTCAATCATTTGTAATAAATGAGTGATCCTATGAATATTGTCCCGCCGCCGCCTTTCTCCTATCAGTTACTTAAGCCCAAATATTGGTCTGTATGGCTGGCATTTGGATCTTTAGCGATTCTTGTTAATGTACTGCCATACGTAGTATTGCGAATCTTAGGTAGAAGCATCGGCTGTATTGCGATGCATGTAATGAAGCGCCGACACAAGATCGCTCTGCGTAATCTCCAGCTGTGTTTCCCTGATTTTACGGATTGGCAATGTAAGGACGTAGTACGAAAAAACTTTCAATATACTGGAATGGCGATCATCGAAACCGGTATCGCTTGGTTTTGGCCAGATTGGCGGATACGTCGGATAACCTCTATTGTTGGAAAAGATCGTTTACTCGCTGAGGAAAATAATGGACGTGGTGTGTTGGTGGTGTGCAGTCACCATTTAAACTTGGAGATAACCGCTCGTATTTTTAGCCAGTTTGCCCAAGGTTATGGCGTTTATCGCCCAAATTCGAATCCTGCTTATGAGTTTATTCAACATCGAGGTCGAACTCGTTTTGGACATCAAATGATTGATCGAAAAGACGTGAAATCAATGCTCAAAGTTCTGAAGAATGGTCATCGACTTTGGTATTTGCCCGACCATGATTATGGCGTTAGCCATTCTGTTTTTGCGCCGTTTTTTGCTGTTGAACAAGCGGCGAGTACCGTCGGGTCTAGTGTTCTCATTGATGCAACAAAGTGCGCGGTTATATCTGGCGTTACAGTGAGTAAAAATCACCATTACACGCTGTACATTGGAAAAGACATTAGCGAGCGTTTCGAGAGACGTAATGCGGTTAAAGCGGCAAGCATCTTGAACCAAGAGCTTGAGAAAATGATAAAACGTGATATTCCAGCGTGGATGTGGCTGCACAAGCGGTTTAAAACTCGCCCTGAAGGGTTAGATTGCGTCTATACGTAGAGTATAAAAAAGGTCGACTAAGAGTCGACCTTTTTACTTTTATGACTCAGAGCTTACTCTGCGCTCTCTGAGTTTGTATTGTTAGATTCAGCTTCTTCCTTCGCTTCGACAACCATATCTACCGTTTGGTTATCGATAAGACGAGCTTTGCCTAGGAACGCAGACATCAGAATGACAGCTTGTGTCGTTTCTGGTGTGATCACTTGTAATGTACGAGCATCACGAATGAAGATCTCATCAGGGTGCAGACCTGCAGCTCGAAGTTGGTCGCTTGCATCTTCGATGATCGATGCGTAGTCATCGCGGCCACCGCGAATGGCACTACTGATCCAACGCATTGTACGAGCAAGTACAGGAGCACGTTGACGCTCGTCCAGCGTAAGCAAGCCATTGCGTGAACTCATTGCTAAACCGTCCATTTCACGTACGGTTGGTACACCGATGATTTCAATGTCCATTGCTAGGTCATCAACCATCTTGCGGATAACAGCAAGTTGTTGGAAGTCCTTCTCGCCGAAGCACGCGACATCCGGTTGTACGATGTTAAACAGCTTATTCACAATCGTCGTCACGCCACGGAAATGACCTGGTCGAGACGCGCCTTCGAGAATTGTTGATAGGCCAGGGACATCGACGAAGGTTTGCTTATCCAGACCTTCTGGGTAGATAACTTCTGGTGTTGGCGTAAATACCACATCGACCCCTTCAGAGGTTAACTTGCTTAAGTCTTCCTCTAGCGTGCGTGGGTAATTATTTAAATCGTCTGCACGATCAAACTGCATCGGATTAACAAAGATGCTTACGACAACGATATCAGCGTATTCGCGTGCTTTACGCACTAAAGTTAAGTGGCCTTCGTGAAGGTTGCCCATGGTAGGGACAAACGCCACTTTACGACCTTCACGTTTAAAGGTTTTAAGGTGTTCACGAACTGCTGAGATTTCCGCAAAAGTTTGCATGCATTTATCCTCTAGGCAATGGTATGAGCGTCGTCTGGGAATACACCGTTGGCTACATCTTCAATGTATTTAGTAACGGCTTTGCGCATATCACCTGTTTCAGCAAGAAAGTTTTTGGAGAATTTCGGCATGTAGTTGGCAGAAATACCAAACATATCATGCATTACGAGAATTTGACCATCTGTTACGTTACCTGCACCAATACCGATAACAGGAACGTCAAGCACTTGCGTAATACGTTCAGCAAGCTCAGCTGGTACGCATTCTAGTAAGACGATTTGAGCGCCTGCTTCTTGCAGCGCTAATGCGTCTTTTACCATGCGGTCTGCTTTTTCTTGATCGCGACCTTGGATTTTGTAACCACCAAAAATATTAACAGCTTGAGGAGTTAAACCAAGATGAGCACAAACTGGAACTGATCGTTCAGTGAGCATTTTCACCGTGTCGAAAAGCCAGTCACCACCTTCAATTTTTACCATATTGGCACCAGCACGCATCAGTTTAGCCGCATTTTCGCAAGCTTGCTCTGGGGTGGTGTAGCTCATGAATGGCATGTCTGCCATCAACAAACAATTTGGGCTACCAGCGCGTACGCAACGAGTATGGTAAGCGATATCATCGACCGTTACTGGTAGAGTATCGTTGTGACCTTGCAAAACCATACCTAGAGAATCACCGACAAGAAGTACTGGCATTTCTTGGCTTTCAAACAGTTGGGCAAAGCTCGCATCATAAGCGGTTGAAGTAGCAAATTTACGACCTTCTTGCTTCCACTTGATTAGGTCGTTGATGGTCATTTTTTTCATGGTTTTATCCTTACTAGGAGTTGGCTATGACTGCCAGATACTGAGGCCGTTTCTATCTACTTGTTCCAGTAGTTTAGAGACCTCGGTCCCATCAGGGAGTTGTAAACTTGGTGCAATTTCCGCAAGAGGGTAGAGTACGAATTCACGCTCTTTCATTCCATAATGAGGAACGATCAGCCTCTCGGAATTAATCACCTCATTGCCATAAAGCACAATGTCGAGGTCCAAGGTTCTTGGTCCCCAGCGTTCGTCTTTACGGACACGCCCTTGTTCTTGCTCTATAGCTTGTGTGCAATTGAGCAATTCAATAGGCGTCAAACTGGTGTTAATAGACACAACCGCATTGATGTAATCCGGTTGGTTTTGTGGCCCCATTGGCGTGCTGCTGTATAGCGAAGAAGCTTGAACAAACTCTGATTTAGGCAGCGTTTTTAATGCTTCAATCGCTTGCTTCGCTTGGCTGACAGGATCAGCCAAGTTACTGCCTACCGCAATGTACGCTGTAATCATGATTTGGGCTTACTCTTTTTCTTGCGATAAGTTTTACGGCGGCGCTGGCCTGTTTTCGGTGATTGACCGTCTAAGTCGGCAGCCATTGCTTGACGCATTTCTCGGCCTGCATTTTGAAAAGTTTCCCACCACTTGGCAAGCTTCTGAGTGTCACCACCTTCAATTTCACCGCGCATTTCAAGAAAATCAAAGCCAGCTCTAAATTTATTGAGCTCCATAAGACGGAATGCGCGTTTACCGTTACGTCGTGGAAGACGAAGCTGTAACTGCCAAATCTCGCGAATGGTTGCGGTGTGGCGTCTTGGAATGGCAATTGTGCGAACTTGCTCGTCAAGAATGATGTTGCTCGCTTCCATAATGGCGTCGTAATGGCCTAAGTTGCGCTCTTCCATCAGTTCATCGGCTTTCGCACACAGTGGGTACCACAGCATTGCAGCAAACATAAATGCTGGATTGATGCGTTTCCCATCTTCGATGCGCATGTCGGTAGAATCTAGGACAAGATCCAACATCTGCTCAGTGTGAGAGGAGTAATCTTCTGTAAAGTGCGCTGCAATCGTCGGGAATAGTTGCTGGAATAGGTTGTACTCACGCAGTAGGTGGTAGGTTTCTAAGCCATGACCGGATTGCAATAATTTGAGTGACTCTTCAAAAAGACGCGCTGACGGAATGTCACCGAGCAACGGTGCCATGTGTTCGATTGGCGCTGCGGTGTCTTCTTCAATATCAAAGTCTAGTTTTACCGCGAAACGAACCGCACGCAGCATGCGCACAGGGTCTTCACGGTAGCGTGTTTCTGGATCACCAATAAGTCGAATTAGGCGATCTTCTAAATCTTCAATACCACGTGCGTAGTCGTGAATCGAGTAATCTGCGATGTTGTAGTACATCGAGTTAATCGTGAAATCACGGCGCTCAGCATCTTCATCGATGGTGCCGTAGACGTTGTCACGCAGCAGCATACCCTCTTTTGATTGCTGAGAAATGCTCTTATTCTTTTGCTCTTGGTGGTGACCACGGAATGTCGCAACCTCAATGATGTCTCGGCCAAACATAATATGAGCCAAGCGGAAGCGGCGACCAATCAAACGGCAGTTACGAAATAGCTGTTTGATCTGTTCCGGCGTTGCGTTGGTCGCAATGTCAAAATCTTTTGGTTTTTGTCCAAGCAGTAAGTCTCGAACCCCGCCACCCACAAGAAAAGCATCGAAACCAGCACCATTTAGGCGGTACAGTACCTTCAGCGCATTATCACTGATCTGCTTACGCGAAATGTTGTGCTCTTCACGAGTTATTACATTGAGAGCGAGCTCTGGAATTGTGGCAGGTTCGCTTGGTGTATAGTCGTTTGTATTCATGTGCATCTGGCAATAACTGGGTTTAATCCAATCTTGCTTTGGTTAGTTTTATACGCCTCTAGGGCCTAATTTGCGGCTAATGATAGCCTACACAATGCCATTTGAGAATCACGGTGTGATCTCGATCTCTGCTGGAAGCTGTTCCAACCGCCAGTTTTCGCAGCCCCAACGAAGAATATCTTCTATGTTGGCCGCCCTTACGGTTTCAGGTATCTCGAAACCTAAAAATGTCATGGCGCGCAATAGAGTAGGTTTTGGTGTATCTATATCAATAGCCGTCGCGTGATTTTGTTTCGACAATTTATTGCCGTTGTTGTCCATCGCCAATGGTAAATGCAAGTAGCTAACTTCAGGCTGACCAAGTATTTGGTACAGGCTAATTTGACGCCCTGTCGGCTCGATTAAGTCTGCACCTCGCACGACTTCTGTGACGCCTTGGTCGATGTCGTCCAATACTACCGCAAGATTATAAGCAAATAATCCATCTCGACGTTTAATAATGAAATCTTCATTAACGAGTTGCTCTGGAATAGTAATGGTTCCCCGCTTTTGGTCGAGGAAATGAGCGACAGGCTTGGTCATTTTTAGGCGAATCGCGCCTTCTTTCAAGTTTTTATCGCGGCAAGTGCCAGGATAAAAACCGCCATGCTCTTTAATTTGCTTACGAGTACATTGGCAATAATAGGCTTCTCCATTTTCGAGCCATTTGTTTATTTGAGCTTGGTAAAGGTCGTGACGTTCGCTCTGGTATACCACTTCTCCATCCCAATGCAGCTGATAGGCCTTGAGTGCCTCTAGGATAAGTTGCGCTGCACCTGGCATTTCTCTTGGTGGGTCTAAGTCCTCAATACGTACTAACCAAGCTCCGTTTTGTGCTTTCGCTTGAAAATAACTGCCAAGAGCGGCAATCAGTGAACCAAAATGCAGTGGACCTGAAGGAGATGGGGCGAATCGACCTACATAGCGTGTCATGCGTGTATCTCGAATTTAGTAAACAAATAGGGTGCGAAGATAGCCAAAACAAAAAGGGAGCCTGAGCTCCCTTCAACAATCATAATGCTGGGTGATTAACCTTGCATTTGCTTCTCTTTGATTTCTGCAAGTGTTTTACAGTCAATACAAAGGTCAGCGGTTGGACGTGCTTCAAGACGGCGAACGCCAATCTCTACGCCACAAGACTCACAGAAGCCAAAATCGTCTTCTTTGATTTTATCCAAAGTCTTTTCAATCTTCTTGATCAAACGGCGTTCGCGGTCACGGTTACGCAGTTCTAGGCTGAACTCTTCCTCTTGAGAGGCGCGGTCAACTGGATCTGGGAAGTTTGCTGCTTCGTCCTGCATGTGGTGAACAGTACGATCCACTTCAGCTCTTAGCTGGTCGCGCCAAGCTGTTAAGATTTTCGTAAAGTGTTCAACCTGCTCTGGTGACATGTACTCTTCACCAGGTTTTTCCTGATATGGCTCCACGCCGGCAATGGCTAGGATGCCTATCGTTTTCTTCTTTGATTCTGGCATACAGCATCTCCTACTTACACCTAGTCAACTGCTACGCAGTCAATTTAAGGCGGGTATCTATAGCAAAAAGAGGCGGTGCAAGCAAATACTGAATCGCAAAGTTATCGTCAATGTGAAGACGACATCATTTTTTCTCTTAATTGATAAAATCAATAGCGGAAATCAGCTTCATTCCAGTATCGCTCAGTTCAGCTTTGTAGCAGAGAACTTCCACTCCAGCGTCTTGTGCTTGTTTGAGTAATAGTGAATATTTCGCGTCTATATGGTGCGCCGCGGATACTTTTTCAATACCTGAATGTAAAACAGTGAATAAAAGTATGGCCCTACTTCCATTTTGTGCCATTTCTGTGAGCTCTCTCAGGTGTTTTTGTCCCCGAGTCGTGACCGCATCTGGGAAGTATCCTTGTCCAGTAGAGTCGGTCTCATCAAGAAGAGTGACGCTTTTCACTTCTATATAGCACTTTGGCTTGTCGTCTGCGCTGAGCAAGATATCAATTCGGCTATTTTCATTACCGTATTTCACCTCAGTTTGAAGTGTGTCATAACCATAAAGCTCTGAAATGACATTATTTTCAATAGCCTCTACGGCTAATTGATTGGCACGCGCGGTGTTGATACAAATACGGTGGCCTTGTTCGGTCTCACTCAACTCCCAACTATTGGGGTATTTTCGTTTCGGGTTGTCGGAAGTAGAAAACCAAACTTTGTTTCCGGGTGTTGCACAACCCGTCATTGCACCTGTATTTGCGCAGTGGATTGTACGGATTTCACCAGTATCGAGCTCGATATCGGCAAGAAAGCGTTTATAGCGTTTGAGTAGAGTGGCGGACTCTAAAGCGGGTGTGAAATGCATTTGCTTATTTAGACAAAAAATTTTTTATGTACAATGTTGCCACCATTACACCATAAGGTATTTCCTTTGTCACAATTGCCGATTGAAGCCGTGATTCCTGAGTTGCTGACGGCGGTCAAAAATCAACATCAAGTGATCTTAAAAGCGGCGCCTGGTGCCGGTAAGTCGACTTACTTCCCTTTGCAGTTACTCTTAAATCATTCGGTTGATGGAAAAATCATCATGCTTGAGCCAAGACGACTCGCGGCGCGTAACATTGCCCGTTATCTTGCTGAGCAATTGGGAGAGCAAGTAGGTCAACGCGTGGGTTATCGAGTCCGTGGTGAGGCAAAGGTAAGCTCAGCAACGCAGCTGGAGATCGTAACCGAAGGGATTATGACTCGGATGATCCAAACAGACCCGGAGTTGGATGGGGTTGATCTACTGATCTTTGATGAGTTTCATGAACGCAGCATTCATGCCGATACCGCTTTGGCATTCAGTTTAGAAGTTCAAGAGGCATTGCGAGACGATCTCAAGCTGGTGGTAATGTCAGCAACGCTTGATCAACAAGCATTACAATCGCTGTTGCCAGAAGCCAGTTACATTGAATCTGAAGGGCGGATCTTTGATGTGGCAATGAGTTACCAGCCGTTAGGTGTGAACGAGCATTTACCTACGAGTATGGCAAAAACAATAGAAAGTCTTATGAACAAAGAGTCCGGATCTTTGTTGGCTTTCCTACCGGGTGTTGGTGCCATAAAACAAGTTGAAGAGCGGTTGTCTCATTTAGCGGATGATATCGACGTATGCCCACTTTATGGTCAACTGAGCTTTGCAGATCAACAAAAAGCGATTACGCCAGCAGAACAAGGTAAGCGTAAAGTCGTTCTAGCGACCAACATTGCAGAAACTTCACTAACGATTGAAGGCATTCGCCTCGTCGTTGATTCTGGGTTAGAGCGTATTGCCCGCTTTGATTTGAAAAACGCTTTAACACGCTTAGAGCAAACACGCATTGCACAGTCTTCAGCGATTCAGCGTGCAGGACGAGCGGGACGAATAGAAGAGGGCATTTGTGTTCGTCTTTATTCTGAAAACCAGTTCAAGCAGCAACCGCTGGTTCCCCAACCCGAAATTTTGCATTCCGATTTAGCTAGTTTAGTTATGGAGCTTGCCTTTTGGGGAGCGAGTGATATCCACGATCTAAAGTGGCTTGATGTTCCCGCTAATGCGTCATTGGAACAAGCGAAGCAGCTATTGGTGTCATTGGGACTACTGACGGAAAAAGGGCAATTAACGTCCGAAGGAAAACAGGCGCATGAACTAGGCGTTGAGCCTCGTGCGGCTGCGATGCTAATTAAAGCGCAATCTTACAGTGATAAGATGTTAAATGCTGCTTTGGCGGCGGTCGCACTGATTGAAGAGCCAGAGAGAAATGTTACCAATATCGCTCATAGCTTGCATCGTTGGCTTGTTGGTACTCATCCAAAAAAGTCGATGTTGTTCAAGCGTGCTCAATCTCTAGCGTACAAATTGGATACGGTATTTGACCTGAAAGGCGTGGATGAAGATGCATTACCGCTGGTGTTAAGTTTGGCATTTCCAGATCGCATTGCGCAGCAGCGCACAAATCAATTTGGGCGATTTACTTTGGCTAATGGTCATGGTGCAGAATGTCGTCAGGAAGACATGCTAGGTGGGTGTGAGTATTTGGTTGCCGTTGACTTAATGCGTTCTCATTCTAACTCAAGTCAAATTCATTCGGCATGTGAATTGGATGTCAATATATTGCGAACGACCTTTGATACGCTATTTTCGTCTGAAGAAGTAGTGGACTGGGATGAAAAAAGAGGCCGTCTAATAGCTGAGCGACAAACAAAACTCGGTCTGCTGGTCGTTGAACGCGAGCCGTTGCCAAGCCCTGGCAAAGAAAAAATGACACAAGCTTTACTCACGTATGTCCGCCGCCAGGGCTTACAGAGTCTAAACTGGACACCGGCAGCGGAGAGCTTGTTGGCTCGGATTCGTTGTGCGGTGGAATGGTTACCTGAGCAGTCATGGCCAATGTTTGATGAAGCCAGTTTGCTGGATTCATTAGAGGAGTGGTTAGAGCCATACATGACGTCTGTCAGCTCGGTTAAAGACCTGAGCAAGATAAACTTGGTCGAAGCGCTTAATGCTCGATTAGGTTGGCCACTCAATCAACAACTGGATGAATGGTTACCTGAGCATTACCAACTGCCCACAGGTTCAAAGAAGCGTATCCGTTACCAATATGGCCACGAGCCGATATTATCGGTGCGTATGCAAGAAGTATTTGGGGAGAGTGGTTCCCCAACGGTGGCTCTTAGCCGCAAGCGTTTGGTGCTTGAACTGCTTTCACCGGCACAACGTCCATTGCAAGTAACGTCGGACTTGGCGGCTTTCTGGAACGGAAGCTACAAAGACGTTCAAAAAGAGATGAAAGGGCGCTACCCAAAACACGTTTGGCCAGATGATCCTGCCAATCATGTAGCAACAACGAAAACAAAAAGACAATTGAATAATGACTGACAGCAAGAAGCCTAGCGCCAAAAAAGCGCCAGCGAAGAAAAGTACAACCAATAAAGGAACCGCAAAACAGACTCGACGTACGCCGAGTAAAAAGCCGACTAACGAGAAACGTTCGTGGTTGAAAGTTCTGTGGTCGTTTAGCTGGAAAGCTGGCGTTGCACTTGCCGCTGTTTTGCTGTTTGTTGGGATTTACTTAGATAGTGTGGTGAAAGAACGCTTTGAAGGTCAGCTATTTGAGCTGCCAACAGTGGTTTATGCCCGTATCTTGAATCTAAGTCCTGGTGAGAATATCACTATCCAAGAGCTGCGCAACGAGCTAGATGTGTTGAATTACCGTAAAGTGAGTCAACCTCGTTACCCAGGCGAATATTCCTCTTCATCCACTCGGATTGAATTGATTCGTCGTCCATTCGAGTTTGCCGATGGTCCCGAGCCGGATCGTCACATTATGCTGCATTTCTCTGATTCCGGCTTGCAACGTATTCAGTCTTTAGAATCTCGAGGAGACCTTGGTTACTTGCGCCTAGAACCGAAGATGTTGGGCATGCTGGAGAAAGACCGTGATGAACAGCGCCTTTTCTTACGTCGTGATCAGTTCCCTGAAATTTTGGTGGATGCACTGCTTGCGACCGAAGACCGGGATTTTTATCAACATGACGGGGTGTCACCGCTCGCGATTGCACGTGCATTGGTTGCGAACATTAAGGCGGGTCGTACTGTTCAAGGTGGTAGTACGCTGACTCAGCAATTGGCAAAAAACCTGTTTTTGGCTCGTGATAAAACACTGTGGCGTAAAGTTCGAGAAGCGTATATCGCGCTAATTTTGGATTACCGTTACAGCAAAGATCGTATCTTGGAAGCCTACCTAAACGAAGTGTACCTAGGTCAAAGTGGAGGTGAAGCGATCCACGGGTTTGGCTTGGCGTCGCGTTACTATTTTGGGCAGCCAATTCAGGAGTTGCGAATCGATCAACTGGCGATGTTAGTTGGGATGGTAAAAGGACCGTCTTACTACAACCCAATTCGTTACCCTGAGAGAACGAAAGAGCGTCGTGATCTCGTTCTGCGCCTGTTAATGCAGCAAAACATGTTGACTTCAGAGCAGTATGAACAAGCTGTAAGTCGTCCACTCGATACGCAAAGCAAGCCACGTATTGCGAGCCGTCAGCCAGCTTATTTCCAACAATTGAGTATTGAATTAAAAGAAAAAGTTGGGGAGCGATTTAAGGCAGAGACCGGACTGCGCGTATTTACGTCTCTGGACCCAGTATCGCAAAGCAAAATGGAACAAGCTATCGCGAAAAAGATCCCAGAACTAGCTAAACGGGGTGGTAAAGAGTTAGAAGCCGCTGCTGTGGCCGTTGATCGCCATAGTGGTGAAATCCGTGCGATGGTTGGTGGTAAACGTGTCGGTTATGAAGGCTTTAACCGCGCGCTCAATGCCAGTCGTCCAATTGGCTCTTTAGTGAAACCAGCGATTTACTTAACGGCTCTAGAACAACCGGATAAATACAACCTAGGCACGACGCTACACGACACGCCGTTAAGTCTGAAGAGCAGTAAAGGTAACGTGTGGACGCCGCGCAACTACGATAGAAAATATCGTGGTGATGTGCCACTTTACATTGCTTTAGCGAAATCACTTAACGTACCAACCGTGCGCTTAGGTATGGCACTTGGCATTCCTGAAGTATCCAATACTTTAGAGCGTTTGGGCGTGAACAAAGACGAAATTCGCCCAGTGCCTTCGATGTTTTTGGGTTCGTTTTCTTTGACGCCATTCGAAGTCGCACAGATGTATCAGACTCTGACGAATTCAGGTAAGCGTGCAAAACTGACCGCTCTGCGCTCAGTCATGGATATGGAAGGTAATGTGCTGTATCAATCCTTGCCTCGTTCATCAAGAGCCGTGGATGAACAAGCAGCATGGCTAACGACCTACGCGATGAAACAAGGGGTTGCTCAAGGCACTGGCCGCTTCTTACAAAGCCAGTTTGGTTGGGCTGCATTGGCAGGAAAAACGGGTACCAGTAATGATAACCGCGATAGTTGGTTTGTCGGTGTTGATGGTCGTGAGGTGACGACAATTTGGCTAGGCCGTGACGATAATAAACCCGTGAATCTAACGGGGTCGAGTGGTGCATTACGAGTATACGCAGAGTACTTGAAGCAGCGTATTCCTGAGCGTTTAGAGCTCCCATGGCCAAGAGAAATCACCACATTAGGGTTCAAGCCGACATCAGATGGAGGTTTAGAAATGAACTGCCGTAGTGATTACAAACTGCCGGTTTGGGATAAAACTGGTCAGATAAAGCAACAGTGTGAGAAGAAATCAAACTGGTTAAATAGCATATTTGATTGGTAGCATCGCCAAATCAACAACATTAGCTTGTTTATCTGATTAATTCTTAGTACATATTAGGGCGTGTTAGTACAGTACTGCTAGCACGCCCTACTTGATCAGATATTCAATAAAGGAAGAAGTGAATGTTCAAAAAGCTGTTATCAAGCCCATCGGTTCGCAACTTTGCGCTTTGGGTTAGTACCTTTTTGATGATCACTCCTTCTGTTTCCCTCGCAAACTCTCTAACAAAAACGGATGACTTGGAACCTCGACCAAAGGTGGCGGTTGTGCTCGCTGGTGGCGGAGCGAAAGGTGCGGCACATATTGGGGTTTTAAAAGCATTGGAAGAAATGCAGATCCCTGTCGATATTGTGACTGGTACCAGTATGGGCGCCTATGTGGGTGGGCTTTATGCCACGGGGATGAGTGCTGATGAAATCGAGAGTTTTATCTACACCGTCGATTGGGGCAGCGGTTATCGAGATCGTGTTGACCGTAGCCAACGTCGAGTTCGTGACAAAGAGTATGAAGACCGCTATCAAATTAATACCGACCTCGGCTTAAGATTCGGTGAGGTACGAGCACCAACGGGTGTGGTGCAAGGCCAGAACATGTTGCGAGTATTGCGTGAGACTACAGGGAACTTAGGGCGATTCGATTCTTTTGATGATCTTGCCATTCCCTATCGTTCTGTTGCGACAGATATTCTTGCCCTAGAAGAAGTCGTACTGGGCAATGGTTACCTTGTTGATGCAATGATGGCTAGCATGTCTGTACCAGGAGCGCTTCCTCCTTATAAGCTCAATGGCCATATGCTTGTTGATGGCGGCGTCGTCAATAACATGCCTGTCGATGTGGCTCGCGCCATGGGGGCTGATGTCGTTATTGCCGTCGATATTAGCACCGATTACAAAACCGAAGATGAATTTACGGGGCTGTTTACTGTCGCGGACCAACTCTCTAACTATCTCGTTCGTCGTAGTACACAACAGCAAGTGGACGAGCTTGAACCTCAAGATATCTATATTCGTCCCAATGTGGGCACCATGGAAACTGTCGAGTTCGACAAAATGCCTTGGGCTTTTCAAGCTGGGTACGATATTACCAAGCAGTTAAAAGACAAGCTGAAAGGGGTGCGCTTGTCCAATGCGGACTATCAAAAATACATCGATCGCAAACAAGAAGTTCGTAAAACTTTGATTTATGGCGATCAGCGTGTGGTTGATGACATAGTGATTGTTAATAACACGCACTACAGCGATGTGTTGTTGACGAATCGTATTGAATTAGAAACCGGACGTCGTATTTCAACGGCCGAAATTGAGAAAGCCGTTGAAAACCTCTACGCGTTAGATCGGTTCGAGCTCATCACTTATCACTTTGAAGAGGTTGATGGTGAGACATTGTTGGTTTTTGATGTTAACGAGAAGTCGTGGGGGCCTAATTATCTCAACTTCCGATTTTTTCTTGAAGATGACTTCGATACAGATAGCCAGTACGGCATAGGGATATCAACCAACTTTACCAACTTGAACTCTCATGGCGCGGAGTTGGCGTTCAACGTAGAAATGGGCACGGATAAGCTGATTGAAGCTGAGTTGTATTCTCCTGTTTTATCTAGCCAAGAACTTTTTGTATCGGGGCGTATTTCCTATGGCAGTGAGAGCCGAAACTTACCTTTAACAGAGCCTCAAGCACCAGATTTAGAGTCAGTAAATGATTTTTTTCCGGTCACTTACGATGATTTTACAACAGAGTTAGCGATAGGTATCCAACCCACATTGTGGCAAGAACTTCGATTTGGCGCTCGCTACTCTACCGGAGATATTGAGCTTTCTACTTTGGCTTCTGCTGGTAAATTGGATTTTGAACGTCGTGGCCTGTTTGCCAATTATCGTCTAGATACACTTGATGATTTCGCATTTCCGACTCGTGGACTTTTAGTCGATCTCGAATATTTAGTGTCTCATGATCAAAGTCCTCAGGGCGTTAGCCTTTTAGAGACTGACAAAATTATTGAAGATACCGTTTATGAAATCTCTGCACGATTTAAAGGTGCAGTGAGTCATCAGCGTCATACTTTAGTCGGACATGCTGAATATAGTTTTGTAGAGAGTAAAAACTCATCTTTACCGCTTGATCCCAGAGAGTTGGGCGGCTTTTTAAGCCTATCTGGAATCCCAAGAAATAGCCTGATCGGACAGAACTTATTTTTCAGCAGTTTGGTGTACCGATATAAGTGGTTTGATAATGATTTCGGATTGTTTGAAGCTCCAGTCTACCTGGGCGCATCGGTCGAATATGGCGGCGTTTGGTCTGATAATGATCTGAAACTAAACGAAGCGCCGCTTTACAATGCTGGCTCCATCTTCTTTGGTGTTGACTCACCAATAGGACCAATAATGTTGGCATACGGTCGTACCGAGCAAGATTTGGATGCTGTGTATTTGATCGTAGGAACATCGTTTAATTAATCGGGTATGAGAAAGCAAAAACTTGGCATATTTGGTCAAAATTAGCAGAACTTTAGTCGTAAGTTGCTATGTTGGTCAAAATGATAAGATTTTAATTTAAGGTTAAATTTGCTATTATTTTGCCCACAGTTTGGCCTCTACGGCGCTGTTTCTCAATCATAATTGAATGAAAACAAGGGCAATGGAGAGCCAAGTTTCCAAGGATGTTCACTCCTTTACTTTAACAATAGTAATAATAGAGGAGGAACCGCAATGAGAGGAAAAAGTCGTGCTTGAAGCCTACCGTAAACACGTCGAAGAGCGTGCTGCTGAAGGAGTTGTTCCTAAACCGCTAGACGCAGAACAAGTTGCTGGACTTGTAGAACTTCTGAAAAATCCCCCGCAAGGTGAAGAAGAAGTCATTCTTGACCTACTTGAAAACCGTATCCCTCCAGGTGTTGATGAAGCTGCTTATGTAAAAGCGGGGTTCCTAACAGCAGTAGCAAAAGGTGAAGTTAAATCACCATTAGTGAGTCGTGAAAAAGCGGCTGAACTGCTAGGCACTATGCAAGGTGGTTACAACATCGAACCGCTAGTTGAGCTATTGGATGATGAAGCACTGGCAGAGATCGCAGTAAAAGCGCTGTCTCATACGCTGCTGATGTTTGATGCTTTCTATGACGTCGAAGAGAAAGCAAAAGCAGGCAATGCGCATGCACAGAAAGTACTTCAATCATGGGCTGATGCTGAGTGGTTCCTTTCTAAGCCTAAGCTTGAAGAAAAAGTCACTCTAACCGTATTTAAAGTAACAGGTGAAACGAACACGGATGACCTTTCACCTGCACCTGACGCTTGGTCTCGCCCTGATATCCCAGTACACGCACTGGCGATGCTTAAAAACGAGCGTGAAGGAATAAACCCTGATCAACCGGGTACTATTGGCCCGATCAAGCAAATTGAAGAGTTAAAAGACAAAGGCCATCAATTGGTTTACGTTGGTGATGTTGTTGGTACTGGCTCTTCACGTAAATCTGCAACCAACTCAGTGCTTTGGTTTATGGGTGATGATATCCCTTACGTTCCAAACAAACGAGCTGGTGGGTATGTGCTTGGTGGCAAAATTGCCCCTATCTTCTTTAACACAATGGAAGATGCTGGCGCACTACCAATCGAAGTTGACGTAACTAAGCTCAACATGGGCGATGTTATCGATGTTTACCCATATGAAGGTAAAGTTTGCAACCACGAAACTGGTGAGGTTCTAGCTGAGTTCTCGCTAAAAACAGAAGTACTGATTGATGAAGTTCGTGCTGGTGGTCGTATCCCATTGATCATCGGTCGTGGTTTGACAGACAAAGCGCGCCAGTCTCTAGGTCTTGAGCCTTCGGACGTATTCCGCAAACCTGGTGAAATCGCAGATTCTGGTAAAGGCTACACGCTTGCACAGAAAATGGTTGGTAAAGCATGTGGCGTAGAAGGCATCCGTCCTGGAACCTACTGTGAGCCGAAAATGACGACAGTAGGTTCGCAAGATACTACAGGCCCTATGACTCGTGATGAACTTAAAGACTTGGCGTGTCTCGGCTTCTCTGCTGATCTTGTCATGCAGTCTTTCTGTCACACATCGGCTTATCCAAAACCAGTAGACGTTAACACTCACCATACACTTCCGGACTTTATTATGAACCGCGGTGGTGTATCTCTTCGTCCTGGTGACGGTATTATCCACTCATGGCTAAACCGTATGCTGCTGCCGGATACTGTCGGTACGGGTGGTGACTCACATACTCGTTTCCCTCTGGGTATTTCATTCCCAGCTGGCTCGGGCTTGGTTGCCTTTGCAGCTGCGACAGGCGTTATGCCGCTAGACATGCCAGAGTCAATCTTGGTTCGTTTTAAAGGTGAAATGCAACCGGGTATCACACTGCGTGATCTTGTTCATGCCATTCCTTACTACGCGATTCAGCAAGGTCTACTAACGGTAGAAAAAGCGGGCAAGATCAACGAATTTTCTGGCCGTATCCTTGAGATTGAAGGCTTAGAAACGCTAACGGTTGAGCAAGCATTTGAGCTTTCTGATGCATCTGCAGAGCGTTCGGCGGCAGGTTGTACTGTGAAATTGTCTCAAGAGTCGATCGAAGAGTACTTAAACTCTAACATCGTGATGCTGAAGTGGATGATCTCTGAAGGCTACGGTGATCGCCGTACTATCGAGCGCCGCATTACTGCAATGCAAGAGTGGCTAGCAAACCCTGAGCTGATGCAAGCAGATAAAGACGCTGAATACGCACATGTGATTGAAATCGATATGGCTGAAATTAATGAGCCAGTACTATGTGCACCGAATGACCCAGATGACGCTCGTTTGTTGTCTGAAGTACAAGGCACAGCGATTGATGAAGTGTTCATCGGTTCTTGTATGACGAACATCGGTCACTTCCGCGCAGCAGGTAAATTGCTTGATAAGTTCAATGGCCAGTTAGCGACGCGCCTTTGGGTAGCGCCACCAACAAAGATGGATAAAGACCAACTGATTGAAGAAGGCTACTACGGTATCTTCGGACGTGCAGGGGTGCGTATTGAAACGCCAGGGTGTTCACTTTGTATGGGTAACCAAGCACGTGTTGCAGATAAATCAACAGTAATGTCGACTTCAACGCGTAACTTCCCGAACCGTCTGGGTACTGGTGCGAATGTTTACCTATCGTCAGCTGAGCTAGCTGCAGTAGGTGCAATCCTAGGTAAGATTCCAACCAAAGAAGAATACCTAGAATACGCGAAGCAAATCGACGCTACGGCAACGGATACGTACCGCTACTTGAACTTCCATAAAATGGATCAATACACCAAGAAAGCGGACGAAGTGATCTTCCAAGAACCGGCATAATCAGAAATGCACAATTCGAAAGCACCTCATATGAGGTGCTTTTTTTATGGGAGCAATTCGCTATACTCGCACCAAATTGATACGAAATAGGCAATCTCGGTGGAATTTGAATTCATTCGTAACACGTTGATGGGCGAGTACTACGTAAAATGTAGCATGGGACATGAGATTGTAGGGCGCTGGTTGCAAGAAGAAATTGGCAAAGATCCGATGAAGATTGCACAGGTTGAAAAGCTAATTGAGCGGTCATTTTCAGCGCCTTCTCAGGAGCATAACCTAACAGGCACGGAAATTAGCTTGATGATTCAGGGCGACGAAGTTCTTGTACAAGAAAACGCATTAGCCCATGAATATGATGTCGAGATGGAAAGTGAGTTCGACTTCTACAATGCAGAAAGTACAGCAAGTTGTGGGATAGAGGATTTCATGACACTTATCGAACAATGGAAAGACTTTTTGAACATTTAATGCACAGTTTTGGGTAACTTCTCTGCCGTTGCTTTAAATTTGTGAAAAGGGCGCACCGATATGGTGCGCTCTTTTTGTTTATAGATATGTAAATTGAGGTTAGCTTTTATTATTCAATGACTTAAAAACTTGGCACGTAGATTGGATTATAAGAAGTGTTTCAGGATGAAAGCTTCGGAGATAACTCAATGAAAATAATCAATGCCATTATTAAGCCGTTTAAATTAGACGATGTACGAGAAGCATTGGCTGATGTCGGTATCGAAGGGATGACAGTATCAGAAGTTAAAGGGTTCGGTCGTCAAAAAGGTCATACGGAATTGTACCGCGGTGCAGAGTATCAAGTTGATTTCCTACCAAAGGTGAAAATTGAAATCGCGACTCACGCAGACAATGTAGATCGTGTTGTTGAAGCAATTACAAAAGCTGCGCAAACCGGAAAAATCGGCGACGGTAAAATTTTTGTTTACGATCTGAACCAAGCGGTGCGTATCCGAACTGGCGAAATGGACGCAGAAGCACTTTAAGAATTCAAAGGATTGGAGATACTTATTATGGAATTAGCAACAACAGTAACCGAGTTACGTTACGCACTTGACACCTTTTTCTTCCTCATTTCCGGTGCGTTGGTAATGTGGATGGCAGCAGGCTTTGCGATGCTAGAGGCTGGCCTTGTGCGCTCTAAAAACACAACAGAAATTCTTACGAAGAACATCTGTTTGTACGCCATCGCATGTACGATGTTTCTGATTGTCGGTTATAACATCATGTATGTCGATAATGGAGAAGGAGGCTGGTTACCTTCATTTGGTACGTTAATTGGTACTCAAGGTGAAGGGGCCGACCACTCTTTAGAGTCTGACTTCTTCTTCCAAGTTGTCTTCGTTGCAACTGCCATGTCCGTCGTTTCTGGTGCGGTAGCTGAGCGCATGAAGCTTTGGTCTTTCTTGATTTTCTCTGCGATTTTAACTGCGTTTATCTATCCAATGGAAGGTTACTGGACATGGGGTGGAGGCTTCCTAGCAGAAGCTGGATTTAGTGACTTTGCGGGTTCTGGTATCGTACATATGGCAGGTGCTTCTGCTGCTCTAGCTGGTGTGTTACTGCTTGGCGCGCGTAAGGGTAAGTACGGTAAAAATGGTGAAATTTATCCGATTCCAGGTTCTAACATGCCTTTGGCAACGTTGGGTACTTTTATCCTTTGGTTTGGCTGGTTTGGATTTAACGGTGGTTCTCAGTTGATGGTTTCAGATTTTGAGAATGCTACAGCGGTAGGTCAGATCTTTCTAAACACTAACGCAGCAGCGGCTGCCGGTGCAATTGCGGCGCTATTCGTTTGTAAAACTACTTGGGGTAAAGCCGATTTAACGATGATTCTCAATGGCGCGCTAGCTGGCTTGGTTGCCATCACTGCAGACCCTCTATCGCCATCACCACTGTACGCGGTTGCGATTGGTGCGGTGTCGGGTGCACTAGTAGTATTCAGTATCATTGCTCTAGATAAACTTAAAATTGACGATCCAGTAGGTGCTATCTCAGTTCATGGTGTGTGTGGTTTCTTCGGCCTAATGGTAGTGCCACTGAGCAACGGTGATGCAACGTTTGGTGCTCAGCTTTTAGGTGCCGTAGTTATCTTTGCTTGGGTATTTGGTGCCAGCCTAGTTGTGTGGGCAATCTTGAAAGCAACCGTCGGGATTCGCGTTACAGAAGATGAAGAAATGGAAGGTATGGACATGCATGATTGTGGTGTTGGTGCTTACCCAGAGTTTGTTACGGTGAAATAATCATTAGCTTGTAATAAATGGTTACACACTTAACACAATAAAACCTGCTCCGATGAGCAGGTTTTTTAATATTCGTCATTGTCTTCTTATTGAACATACATATAATAACGCAACTGATAAACGTTATCATTAGCATGGTAAAGGATTAAACAATGAAAAAACTGCTAACTCTTTCAGCACTAACTTGCGCTACTCTAGCTCCAACAGCAATGGCTGCTGAAGAAGTGAACGTCTACTCTTACCGTCAACCTTTCCTAGTTGAACCTATGTTCAATGAGTTCACTAAAGAAACTGGCATCAAAGTAAACGTAAAATTTGCTAAAAAAGGCTTAGCAGAAAAGCTAGCTCAAGAAGGTGAGTACAGCCCTGCTGACGTTATTCTTACGACAGACATCAGCCGTCTAGCTGAACTGACAAACAAAGGTTTAGTTCAGAAAGTCGATAGCAAAATCATTGAAGAAAACGTACCTGCTCAATACCAAGATAAAGAGAATGAGTGGTTTGCTCTAACTCTACGTTCTCGTAGCGTTTATTCATCACGTGATCGCGTAGGTAAACTAGGCGCAGATTTCAACTACGCAGACTTAGCTAAGCCAGAGTTCAAAGGTAAAATTTGTACTCGTAGCGGTAAGCACCCGTACAACGTTTCTCTAGTTTCAGCAATGATTGCTCACAATGGCGAAGCAGAAACCAAAGAGTGGTTGGAAGGCGTGAAAGCAAACCTTGCTCGCAAACCACAAGGCAACGACCGTGCACAAGTTAAAGCGATCAAAGAAGGCCTATGTGATGTTTCTCTGGGTAACAGCTACTACCTAGGTAAAATGGTTAACGACAAAGAGCAAAAGGCTTGGGCTGATGCAGTTTACATCAACTTCCCTAACCAAGAGACTACAGGCACTCACGTGAATATCTCTGGTATGGCGATGGCGAAGTACTCTCCAAACAAAGACAATGCTGTGAAGCTAATGGAATTCCTAACGGGTGACAAAGCGCAGCAAATGTACGCAGAAGTTAACTATGAGTACCCAGTTAAAGAAGGCGTGAAGCGTTCTGAGCTTGTGGAATCTTGGGGTGACTTTAAAGCAGACAAGCTTTCTCTAGACGATATTGCAGCCAACCACGAAGCGGCAATTAAGCTATTAGACGAAGTGAAATTTGACCTTTAATTCCTTGTGGGGGTATAACAGTACCCCCATTTGATTAAAGGATATGAGATGTATTTGCAACAGCATTTGTATTTCATACAGCCTTGCAGTAATTAGGCGATGAAAGATAAACACTCTTTATGGAAAACCAGTAGTGGGGTAATAACTCTGCTACTGGTTTTGCCGATCTTAGCGATCTTCTACACCGCGATTGGTGAAACGGATGATTTGTTTGCTCATTTAATGGCAACGGTCATGCCGACTTATATTTTTAACACGGTTGCGCTAACTGTTGGCGTAATGGTGCTGTCCTTAATTCTTGGTATTCCAAGCGCTTGGATAATGGCCATGTGTAAACTGCCGACCGAAAAATGGTTGCAGTGGGCATTGGTGCTACCTCTTGCGATGCCAGGTTATATCATTGGTTATATTTTTACGGATTGGTTTGATTTTGCTGGTCCAATTCAAATCTTTTTGCGTGATGTAACCGGATGGGGACCTGGCGAGTATTGGTTCCCTGACATTCGTACGTTGCCTGGCGCGACCTTTGTGTTAGCTTTGGTGTTGTATCCTTACGTGTATTTATTGTGCCGGGCTGCGTTTATGGAGCAAAATGTCTCTTTATTGCAAAGCGCGCGTTTGCTCAAGTGCTCTCCATGGGAAAGCTTTTGGCGCATCTCGATGCCGTTAGTAAGACCCTCTATCGCAGTGGGTTTATCATTGGTCGCAATGGAGACCATCGGTGACTTTGGTACGGTAAGTTACTTCGCGGTGAATACGTTAACCACAGCGGTCTACGATACTTGGTTGGGGTACTCTAATCTTAATGCGGCAGCCAAGATTTCTGCCATGATGCTCGTCATTGTAGTACTGCTTCTTAGTGCCGAACGATACAGCCGCCGTAAACAAAAGCTTTTTCAAAGCCAATTTAACAGTCACGAAGATTTTCGTTACGAGTTGACGGGCTGGAAAAAGTGGACCGCACTAGTTTGGTGCTGGGGCTTGGTTTCGGTCGCGTTTATTTTGCCGCTACTACAGCTGATTGATTATGCGATCACTTATTTTGCGCAGAGTTGGACCTCAGAGTTTCGTGAATACGCATGGAATAGCTTAGTTGTGTCTGTTATTGCTGCGATTATTGGTGTTGCTGTCGCACTGATCGTTAACTTTACCCATCGAGTCAATGGTAAACGAGAAAGCTTGGCATTTATGCGTCTTTCTTCTATGGGCTATGCAGTACCAGGAACGGTACTAGCCATCGGTGTGATGGTCGCTGTGCTGTTTATGGATCATCGTGTCAACGACGTTGCTAAAGCCATGGAGTGGGGAAGACCGGGACTTATTTTTTCTGGCTCCATGTTCGCCCTGGTTTTTGCCATGGTTGTGCGCTTTTCAGCGGTGGCGATTGGGAGTATCGAAAGTAATTTAAATAAAATTTCTCCGTCGTTAGATATGGCATCGCGCACTATGGGTTGTAAGCCCAATGTCATGCTGTGGCGCGTGCACTTTCCGCTGGTTAAGCGCGGTGCACTGATTGCGGCTTTATTAGTGTTTATCGAGTCGATGAAAGAGCTTAATGCGGCTTTGTTACTTCGTCCGTTTAACTTTGAAACACTAGCCACATACGTTTATAACTTCGCCTCGGATGAGCATTTAGAATTGGCCGCTTTGCCAGCGGTTCTGTTGGTTCTTGTTGGGTTGATCCCGCTTGTTGTTGTTAACCGTTCACTGGAGCAAAATCACTGATGAGCTGTGCATTATCAATTAAAAACCTAACGTGCCAATATGACGATCAAACCGTACTCGAATCATTGTCTCTTGAGGTAGAACAAGGGCAGATTGTCTGTTTGCTAGGAGCAAGTGGTTGTGGGAAAACAACACTATTAAAGGCCGTTGCGGGATTATTGCCGTTAACGTCAGGCGAAATGAGTCTAAATTGCGTCACAATTGATGATGGGGAAAACTGGTTGCCGCCAGAACAGCGTAACATAGGGATGATTTTCCAAGATTACGCACTTTTTCCTCACTTGACGGTGGAGCAAAACATTGCCTTTGGCTTAAAGCAGTGCTCGACAAAAGAGAAAAATGCCAAAGTTCAAGAAATGTTAGAACTCGTGCACCTTCAAGGTTATGGCGATCGTTATCCTCATCAATTGTCTGGTGGACAGCAGCAGCGTGTTGCGATTGCTCGCTCATTAGCTTACAGCCCAGACTTACTGTTACTGGATGAACCGTTTTCTAATATTGATACGCAAGTTCGCCATGAGTTGATAAGTGAGATCCGTAAGATTTTTAAGGCCCAAGGTGTGACTGCCATTTTTGTTACGCATAGCCGTGAAGAGGCTTTTGCTTTCGCCGATAAAATGGCAGTGATGAACAATGGAGTCATCGAGCAATATGGCACAGCATCTGAGCTTTACTACCAACCTTCAAGTAAATTTGTCGCTGATTTCTTAGGTGGTGGCAGTTACCTTGCTGCTAAACGAGTTTCGAATTCAGAATATGAAACCCACTTGGGCGTGGTTGAAGCCACGGCTCAACAAGATATTCCAGTACAGGCGGAGTGCTCTTTACTGCTAAGACCGCAGCATGTGCAAATTCAATCCGATGAAGATAGTTCGGTAACCGTATTGGAACAGCATTTTATGGGTGATCACTGCCGTTATGTGATTAACGCGAATGGTGACCGTTTGTTAGCTACAGCTTCGCAAGCATTAAATATAGGTGAGTCCGTCGCGGTGAAAATTGAAACGCAAGGCGTCCTGGCATTTGCTTAACGGTCCTGAGTATCTTTGCTATCTCGTTTACGACTTTCCAACATACAATAAAAAAGCCCGGCAGTGGGGCCGGGCAAGTGCTCTTCTCCTGTTGATGAGCGCCTTTTCAGACAGCGTCGACTCTCATCATAGTGCTCGAAGCGGGCACAAGGTTCAGTTATAAAGACAAGAAGTCTTTAAACTGTTGAAGAACACGTTCCGCAGTGTCCTTATCTTGCATCTCTGCAAAAATTCGTAGCAGTGGCTCAGTACCAGAGAAGCGAGCGATGATCCAACCGCCGTTTTTGAAGTAGACTTTCGCACCATCTTCGTAGCTGACTTTTTCGATTTCAAACTCAAACTCAGGCAACTGCTTTTCAACATAAATCTTGTTGAACAGTACGTCTTTTTGCGCTGGTTTGAACTTGCAATCGCCTTCTGCCATGTAGGCATAGCCGTACTTGCCATAGATTTCATCCAGCAACTCAGACAGCTTCTTGCCGGTTACTGAAATCATTTCTACCAATAGGCTTGATGCGAATACGCCGTCTTTACCTTTGATGTGGCCGCGAATGGTTAGGCCACCAGAGCTTTCCCCGCCAATCAGTGAGTCATCCGCTTCCATTTGGGAGCTGATGTGCTTAAAGCCTACAGGAACCTCAAAGCATTTCTCGCCATGATCTTCGGCGACTTTATCGAGAAGGTGGGTGGTTGCGATGTTACGTACCACGGAGCCTTTCCAGCCTTTGTATTCAAGTAGGTAGTAGTAAAGCAGCAGTAGCACTTCATTTGGATGAATGAAGTTACCTTTTTCGTCGATAATACCAAGACGGTCCGCATCGCCATCAGTACCGATGCCAATATCGTAACCTTGCTCTTTCACTAGGTGCATCAAACGGTAGAGTGTTGCAGCGCTTGGCGAAGGCATTAACCCACCGAAATCTGGGTTTTTGCCATCGTTAATCACATCAACGTCACAGCGGCCGTTGATTAATACGGTTTGCAGTGCGTTTTTCGCGACACCAAACATTGGGTCGATCAAAACACGTAAATTCGCCTTCTTGATCGCTTCGATGTCGATAAAGTCGATGATTGAGTCAACGAATTCGTTCATCGGATTGATGATTTCAATCAGCTTATCTTCAACCGCTTGTTCAAAGTCGACGCTTTTTACATCTTGCGCAGTGAGCGCGTCTATTTGTGATTCGATTTTTTGGGTGATGATTTCATCTGCGTCACGACCGCCTTCAATGAAGACTTTAATGCCGTTGTAATCGGCAGGGTTGTGTGATGCGGTAATACATGCCGAGTATGCGCAGCCCATTTCTTTCGCTTTAAACATTACGATAGGTGTTGGGACAAATTTGTCGATAAAGCTGACCACAATGCCGTTTGCTGCTAGAACTTCAGCGAACCAACGACCTGCTTTATCGGAAAGAAAACGACGGTCATAGCCAATCACAAAACCGCGATCAGCAACCGATTCGTTATTCGTGATGTTTGCAACTGCTTGGGCAACCAAGCGTACGTTATCTTTAGTGAACTCCTCACCGATAAATGCACGCCAACCGCCTGTACCAAATTTGATCATGATTCGATCCTCGATAAGAGCGGCATCCCACCGCCTCTTAAATCTTTGCTAGCGAACCGATGCACTTGTAAAACATAAATGCACCGGATAAATCAAAAGGGGAGAAGGACTCCTCCAAAAGATGATTAACCTAGAGTAACGATAACTTCGTTTACTGAACCTTCCGCTTGAACTGGGACAGAGGCACCATTCACTGCTTCACCGTTCACAGTAATCGACTTAACGCCTTTGCTTACTGAGTCTGGGTTAACTACTTTGATGTTGTACGTTGCACCTAGCCATTGACGAGTCACTTCGAAACCAGGCCAGTTCGTTGGGATACATGGATCGATAGTTAGGCCATCGAAGCCTGTACGCACACCAAGGATAAAGTTGGTAACAGCGAAGTAAGCCCAGCCTGACGTACCTGTTAACCATGGGTGGTTTGCACGACCGTGGTCTTGGTGGTCTCGACCCATGATGAACTGAACGTATGAGTATGGTTCTGCAATACGTTTTTCGATGATGTCGTTCTGGTTGTATGGGTTTAGCGCATCGTAGAACTTCATTGCACGATCACCACGACCCAGTTTCGCTTCAGCTACCCAAGCCCATGGGTTTGGATGTGAGAAGATCGCACCGTTCTCTTTTACGCCTTGGTAAACACGAGTTACGAAGCCGATATCATCATTCGGTGTTGCAAAAGATGGTGAGTTTAGGTGAAGGCCGTATTCAGAGAACAGGTTCTCATCGACAGCGTCCATCGCTTTTTCGCCACGCTCTTGAGATACCGCACCAGAAAGTACCGCAAGTGTGTTTGACTCTAGGTGTACTCGGCCTTCCGCTTGTTGCGCAGTACCGATCTTGTCGCCATTCTTCGTCAGACCACGGATGTACCAACCGCCTTCGTCATCCCAAAGGTGGGTTTCACACGCTTCACGAACGTTTGCTGCCATCACCGTGTATTTTTCAACGTCGGCTTCCTTACCTAGGTATTTCGCTAGGTCGATGAACTCCTGCAGTGCCCAGAAATGTAGGAACGACACCATTGAAGATTCGCCACCACCTAGGTTCAGACAGTCGTTCCAGTCTGCACGCAGACCTTTACAGATACCGGTTTGACCTACGTATTCAGCCGAGAAGTCTAGCGCGGCTTTCATGTGGTCATAAACCGTTGCATCGCCACCGTCGGCGTAAGGGATCACTTCGTCAAAGAAGCTGTGCTCACCGGTTTCCATCACGTACTTACAGATGGTTGGAACTAGCCATAGGTGGTCATCAGAGCAGGTGTCTTCGATGCCGTGAATCTTGTCTTCATCAGACGGTGTTGGAACCACGGTTGGGGATTTCGATGGTTTAACGTCAGCTTTTTCTGGATCGAACCAATCTGGATCAAATAGGTGTAGACCGTAGCCCGCTTTTACTTGGCCGCGCAGTAGGTCAACGATACGTTTGCGCGTCATTGCAGGGTTAGCGTGAGGGACTGAGATCGCATCTTGCGCTGTATCGCGGTAACCAAGACCAGTACGACCACCCACTTCGATGAATGAAGCAAAGCGAGACCACACCACACAAGTTTCTGCTTGGTACAGTGTCCAAGCGTTGATCATGGTATCTAGACCTTCGTTTGGTGATTTCACTTGGAACTTGCCACAGCGTTCATCCCAGTGTGCTTTGATACCCGCAAATGCATTGTCGACTTCTGCAAGGTCTTGGTACTTAGCACGTAGACGGTCACCATTGCCTTTACCGATACCTAGAATGTAAGCAAAGCGAACTTCTTCACCCGGCTGGATAGTGAATTGCTTGTGCAGAGAGCCACAGTGGTTGTAACACGTTTGTGCTGTGTTGAAACACTTGCCTTGTTCTACCGCTAGCGGGTTTGCTTCGTCACGGTATAGGCCAAGGAAGCTGTCACGTTGACCGTCGTATGAATCTGGGTCAAATGTTGAAGCTAGGTAGTAGAAGCCTTCGAAATCGTTGGTGTTGTAGTACAGGTCGTACTCGATCACGCCTTCGTTGTAAGCCGTACCTGCCGAGTACAGAGACATCTGATGGTTTTGATTATCAGATTGAATGTGGCTGAATGAGAACTCAACAAATGAGAATGCACTGATCGTACGTGGTTTGTCAGAGGTGTTTTTAATCACTACATCCCAGATTTCAGCGTCTTCGCCTTTTGGCACGAACAGAGTTTTTGTTGCGGTAATACCGCTGTATTCACATTTGAACTTAGAGTAAGACAAGCCGTGACGAACTTCGTAGTTTGCTTCGTCTAGGCTCTTCGCAACTGGTTGCCAAGAGATTGACCAGTAATCACCTGTCTCATCATCACGCAAGTAAACGTAGTGTCCTGGGCGATCGAATGTCGCATTTGGACGGAATTTAGTAACACGGTTGTATTCTGGAGAGTTGTAGAACGAGTAGCCACCCGCGTTGTGCGAGATAACCGTACAGAACTTCTCAGTACCTAGGTAGTTGGTCCATGGTGCTGGTACGTCAGGGCGAGTGATGACGTATTCGCGATTCTCGTTATCGAAATAGCCGTATTTCATTTGTGTCTTTCCTTTTTACGAAGCTGCATCAGCAGCCAAAATTTAAAAACTCTTCAAGCGTGATGTTTCGACATCAGTTTTGTATTACTTCCACGGTTTACGGTAATTCACTCCCTGCAAATCAAGCAGAGGTAGATGGCCTTTCAAGCGTGATAAATAGTCGGTCCAATCTCGGTGTTGTTTGTCTGTCCAACATGCTTCTGCCATTGCAGTTAAACGAGGGAAGATCATGTAGTCCATGCGAGGTTGGTTATTGATAATTTCGCACCATAATGCTGTTTGAATGCCCCAAATGCGCTTACGTATTGGGTCGTCAGCAGGCACTTCAGCGAGCGGCTCGTAGTTGTAAGCTTTTTCTAGTGGCAGTGGGTTTGCCCAGTCCACGCCCGGTTCTTCAGGTGCGTAGTCTTGGGTCATATCTAGGTAAGTGGTTTGTGCTGGTTGCAGCACCACATCAAAGCCTTGGCGAGCACAGTTCAATGCCGCTTCTTCGCTTAGCCATGAGTAGATCACCGTATCTTTACTGACTTTGTCGCCGTGTTGAGCTTCTTCCCAGCCCAGCATGCGTTTGCCCAATTTACGAAGTTTGTCTTCGGCATAACGCAAGAAGTGTCCTTGCAAATCTTTGTAGTCGCTGTAACCCAGTTGTTCCATTAGTGCTTGGCATGCTGGGCTTTTTGACCATACGCCGTTAGGTACTTCGTCGGCACCAATATGAACGTAAGGCGCAGGAAAAAGCGCAGAGACCTCTTCTAGCACTTTGTCGATAAATTCATAACTCCCCGGCAGAGCAGGGTTAATGACGTTGTCGTTGTAATGCTGAATACTGCGGTATTCGGTGGTATCTTCCGCTTCTACCAATAGGTGTGGTAACGACTTGATGGCGGCTCGGCAATGACCAGGTACATCAATTTCAGGAATGATGGTGATGCCGCGTTGCGATGCAAATTCGATAACGTCTTTGATGTCTTCTTGTGTGTAGAAGCCGCCGTAACGTTCATCAAAGTGCGTGTACTGTGGTTCATTGATCTCATCCAATCCGCGCCAAGCACCAATATCGGTCAGTTGAGGCAGTGATTTGATTTCAATTCGCCAACCCTCATCGTCGGTAAGATGCCAATGGAACGTATTGAACTTGTAATGAGCCAGTTGGTTGATCAAGCGTTTGACTTGCTCAACGGAGTGAAAATGACGAGCACAATCCAGCATCATACCGCGGTAACGAAAACGTGGCCTGTCCTTGATTGAACAGCAAACTACTTCCATTGAGTTAGGTTGATCGCCAACTTTGATTAGTTGTAATAACGTTGCACAAGCATGGGTAAAACCAGACGAAGATCCTGCTTCAATTTTGATTGACTCTTCGGCTACTTTCAGTTTGTAAGCGCCTTCATCCAAGGTTGGGTTGCCTTTGAAGATGATCTGACTGCCATTGTCTGATGCGAACTCAAATTGGTGAATGCGCTTAAGCTCATCAAGTAGCCATTCTTTAGCTGAATTGGCCAGGCTTGAATAAACCGCGACGCCAGCATGATGATCAAAGCTAAAATAGTGATCGCTGACCTCAATATGGTTTGGTTTTGGCAGCAAGGGCTGTGCATGGGTTAAACTTGCAGGAATCTCACTGCGTTCACGGTATGGTGAAGCTAATACGATAGGCGTGACATCCACTTGTGCGCGCTGTGGGTTTCCATCAACGACAAAGTTGATCATCGCTTCGTTAAAGCCATCCGAGTAATAACGGAATGGGTTCGAACCAATACTGAATTCACAGTAATAGTGATGGTTGGCAGCCAGTACCACCCCTTCTGGCTTAAGTGTGCAAAAACTACCAATTTGAGTCAGTTGACCATTTGAAACGCTGTCTGGAAGAATGTAACGATCGAAAGCGAAAGTTAAGCTCCAGATGTTTAGGTCTTGGTCGCTCAAGTTATGAAAGGTGAGGCCAAAGCGGCAGTTTTGTTTCTGCTCAGAAAGGACTACGAGATCAACACGATATTCCATATCTACTCCTACGCCGCACTGAGCGAGTAAAGGTTATGTTCTGGTTTGCCAGCAAACATAATTGCGCCTTCAATCGCGTCAAACTGTGGCTCAACAATCCATTGCTGAACTGGTGGTGAAAGCCAACGTACAATGCGTTCAGCTATGCTGCCCATTAAACAAATACGTGTTGCGCCGCGCTTGTTTAATGCCACGAGAAACATTTCTATATCCGCTGCGGTTTGCTTCAGCATTTCAATGGCCAGTGCATCGCCTTGTTCCGCATGTTGGAAAATAGCCGGAGAAAACTGCCCATAATCACGAGGAAGCGCCTGTTTTGACCACGCCACCACGTTGTCGACCTCATTTTCGAAATGCGTCATAACGTGTTGTGCTAGGGGCGTTTTTTCTCTGATGCCATCTTCAGCTAACAAAACTTGCTGAACTAGGCGTAGCCCCATCGCTGCGCCGCCACCTTGATCCGAAATAGGGAACTCACGACCACCGACAACATGTTGCTCCAATCCGTTAAGGTAGATGCCACAAGAACCGGTTCCCGCAATCATGATTGCGCCATCTTCGCCATTGTGCGCACCAACGCACGCACCGTAAGCATCGGTATTCAGAGTTATACTGGCAAATGGATGAGGAAGAGACATGAAGGCTTGCCAAGATGCTTTGTGCTCTGCGCCAGCAAGGGCTAAGCCGACGTGCATCGACGCGAAATCTTGTTGTGTTAGACCGCCTTGCTCGGTAGCCGAAGTGATGGATTCAAGAATCGAAGCCATTGCTATTTCAGCACCTAGCATGATGTTGGCACTGCCGCTTTTGG
Source organism: Vibrio sp. SCSIO 43097 (assembly GCF_023650755.1). Taxonomy (NCBI): domain Bacteria; kingdom Pseudomonadati; phylum Pseudomonadota; class Gammaproteobacteria; order Vibrionales; family Vibrionaceae; genus Vibrio; species Vibrio sp. SCSIO 43097. The sequence goes on from NZ_CP071840.1 coordinate 697,774, forward strand.
CCTCGCCAAGAAAATTACCTTGTGAATCTTTAATCCTGGCTCGACATGACGTGCCGCCACCATCGATACCGACAAAATACATTCCCATGATTATTCTTCCTTCATATTTTTAGAGGTCGCCAACTGAGAAACATGCTGAGCTTGACTCATTATCGCGAGTAAGTACCAAGCGCCATGCGGGATCCATTGTTCGCCCCAGCGCCAGTTTTGTAACACGTCTTCTTTTTGTGCTGGTGGGTTAAATGCAATGTCTTCCTCGTCTTCAAAGCCGCCAGTGATTCCGTTACACACGCCACCTTTTGCGTTGAAGAAACCATATTGAGGGAGGTAATCAGGGTTGTTACGACCATGGCCATCTAGCATGCACATGTCGTATGGGTTTAAGCCTACAACCCAGTTCAATGCATCTTGAGCAAACACAGAAAGTTGTTGCTGTACTTCTTGCGACGCTATATGCGGTTGAGCAAGGTACGCCATGGTCGCGAGTGAGCCCAGTCGAGCATTCTCGCCTTGCCACCAATAGCCGGATTCATTGTTGTGTGCGACAAAAAATGCCTCGCGTTTTGACTCATTTACGCCTTTAACATATTGGCGAGGGTAACCGAATGGGTTGATCACTTTATTCGATATTGTGATCTCAAACTCACACGCTAGGTTGACGATACGTTTTACCGATTCCGCTCGTGCTGAGTCGTCTTCAATTGGTAGATATTCGCATAGGGCAATAACTGGTAGACCAGCTTCGGCTGCGTGAAAATATGGACGGCTGCCGTCTTGGTTTGCTGACCAAAAGTGTTGAATCTGCTCGTCGCTCATTTGGCGTGCAACTAAACGTTGCGCCCACAAACGGCTCTCTTCCAAGTAGCGAGTTTCTTTGGTTGCTTTAAACAGTTCTACACAAGCCAGTAGCGCACAGTATTCGTCGATAATGTTTTCTTCCCCATCATTGAGGTACTGCGTATTGTGCTCTTTTAAGTGCCAGTAACCATTTTCGGCAGCGTTGCGGTATTTTTGTTGATCGTATTCACCGTGAACACTTAAACGCGACGCTGCCGCTAGCGCTGCAATGGCGACACCGCCACCTTGTCGAAAGCCTGCTTGATAGTCGTCAAATTTGTGACCAAGTTGAGTTTCGTACGCGCAAATCTCGCGTTGCGCAGTATCTTTGCTCCACTTGTCAAAGACCGTCATGTAGAAAAAGCCTTTTTCGTTTTGCATACGCACAAGAAAGTCTGCACCGAACAGGGCTTCTTCAATCAGACGTGTACGTGTGAAAGCTGCAATGTCTTCGCTTCCTTCAAGCAATGAAACCCCTTTTAGGATGTTCCAAACCACCATTGGGGTTTGTTGAGGATTCAAATAATTCGCGTATGAAAGGTGACTTAAATACTTGCTAACGTCTCCTGATGCGTCGTACCAGCCGCCGTGTACATCAACCTTTTTATTGGAGTTTAGTACTGGAAGTTGTCGATCTTGTTTATCGAAGATCCCGCCGCAACGTTGCGATTTGAAGTAGTGGATCACATCTGACAAAGTTTGATCCAACAGAATGTGTTCGCCAACGATGAAAGAGGAAGAGCGCGTATCTTCTACTTGCAAGAAATAGTCACCTGACGTTGTGAAAGAGGAAAAGTCGATGAGGTAGAAATAGCCCTGATGCCAGTTCGCCACTTTACCTTGTTCTTCAACCGCAAAAGTTGCCACGGTTTGCTCGCTAGTGGCACAAATCAATTGAGCAGTGTAAGAAGACAAGTGTGGTTGTTCGGTCTGGATAATGGCTTTCTTTGGGCCCAGACGTTCATAACCAATGTGGTTAGTCAGTAGCAGCATTCAATGTCTCCGGGAAACGATAAAAACAGGAATGGGTCAGGCTGAACCTGACCCTCGTTATGATTAATCTTCAAATAAGTAACAGCGGACAAAGTGGTTGTCGGACAGTTGAGTGACGCCCGGTAGTCGTTCGCGACATTTGTCGGTAGCGTGTACACAACGTCCAGCAAATGGACAGCCGACAGATTCTGGTGTCCAAAGTGGGATTTCCCCTTTGTTGCCTTTCAGTTTCTCGTGAATAGACTTCGATGGATCTGGAACCGCAGATACCAACAGTTGCGTATATGGGTGTTGAGGATCGTGAATGATTTCTTCAGTATCGCCCCATTCAACCATGTGACCTACGTACATGACCGCGAGATCTTCAGCAATGTAACGCGCTGTTGCGATGTCGTGAGTGATGTAAAGCAGAGACATTTGTTTCTCGAACTTCATCTCTTCCATCAAGTTCAGAACACCGGCACGGATTGATACATCGAGCATCGATGTTGGCTCATCCGCCAATACCACTTCAGCACCAACTGCGATGTTACGAGCTAGGTTTACACGTTGACGCTGACCGCCAGATAGCTGGTGCGGGAACTTTTGCGCCGTTTCTTTTGGTGGAATAAGACCAACTTGTTCAAGTAGGTCGTACACACGCTCTTCCTGTTCTTTCTTGTTGCCCGGTGCTACTTTCTTATGAATCAGCAGCGGGCGCGCAATATGGTGGAAGATATTGTGCGTTGGGTTTAGCGAGCCAAACGGGTCTTGCCACACCATTTGTACACCTTCACGGTAGGTCATTAAATCGTGACGAGAGGTGATGTCTTGGATATCACGACCTTTGTATTCAATGATGCCATCGGTTGGTGCGTACATTTTTGCAATCATTTTTGCAGTAGTAGACTTACCTGAACCAGATTCACCTACCACTGACAAGCCGCGGCTCTTGTACATTTTGAAAGAGACGTCGTTGATTGCGCGCATCTTAGATTGTTTGATTGAGTTACTGTTTAAAGGGAAGTCCTTAACGACATTTTTACCCTCAATCAGCAGTTCGCCGAATTGTTTGCTCATAATTCTCTCCAGTGTAATTTTTGTTCTTAGCTAACGTTTTTTTGTTGTTAAACCTTAGCTTGAGCAATGGTGTCGCCGTACAAATGGCAATTTGAGAGGCGACCTGGTTCAATTTGACGTAATTGGGTTGGTACACGTGTACATGCTTCATGTACGCGATCGCAACGAGCTTGGAAGCGGCAGCCCCGTGGTACTTCTAGCAAGTTCAACGGGTTACCTGGAATACCAGTCAATTTGGTCTTTGGTCCAGTTAGTGGAGGGAAAGAGCTACCCAAACCTTTGGTGTAAGGGTGGTAAGGACTTTCCAGAATTTGCTTAGAAGGCGCGACTTCAATCAACTCACCTGAGTACATGATGCCGATACGATCCGAGAACTCGACCATCAATGACAAGTCATGTGTGATGAACAGAATTGAGAAACCAAACTCTTCTTTAAGCGCGTAAATTTTTTGTAGAATTTCACGTTGAACCACTACATCCAATGCGGTAGTCGGTTCGTCCATGATGATCATTTTTGGGTTCAGAGCCAAAGCGATTGCGATTACTAGACGTTGACGCATACCACCAGAGAACTGGTGCGGGTAATCACTCAATCGGCTAGGGTGGATATCAACGATTTCCAGCAGACCTTCAGCGCGTGTTTTTGCTTGAGCGCGAGTCATATTAGTATGACGCATGATGACGTCACAGAACTGCTCTTCCATGGTTAGAACAGGGTTCAAAGCGTTCATCGCACTCTGGAATACCATCGACATTTCACTCCAGCGGAACGCTTGCATGCGATCATCGCTGTACTGAAGGATATCTTCACCGTTGAAGATAACCTCACCACCTGTGATAAACGCTGGTGGCTTATGAAGGCGCATTAGTGAGAAGGCAACAGTGGACTTACCACAGCCAGATTCACCAGCCAGACCGAATACTTCACCTGGTGCAATGTCGAAGCTCACGTTGTTACAGGCGCGGACATCGCCCGCGTCTGTGATGTAGTCTACGCATAGGTTACGGATGGAAATTAGTGGTGCAGTCATGATTATTTATCTCCGCTCCATAGTGCATTTTGTGGTGCCAGTTCAGGCTCACGCTCTTTCTTGTCTTTTGCTGCTAGTTTTTTCCAGCGTTTCATGCCTTTGTGAGAACGAAGTTGAGGGTTCGCAATTTCGTCAACGGCAAAGTTCAACAGAGCAAGACCAGTAACCAGTAGTGTTAGGGCAATACACGGTGCTAGGACTTCCCACCATGCGCCAATCAGCATGGCTGATGAGGTTTGCACGTTGTAAAGCATGATGCCCCAACTGATCGTGTTGGCATCACCCAAACCTAGGAACGAAATGACCGCTTCAGTGTTGATCGCCAGCATTACTGAGCCAATGAAGCTCGCACCGACAATCGGGATAAGGTTTGGTAAAATCTCAACGAAGATGATGCGGAATGAAGACTCTCCCAATACTTCGGCAGCTTTAACGAACTCTTTCTCGCGTAGTGCCATAGTTTGAGAGCGGACAACACGTGCACCCCATGCCCAAGAAGTACCAGCGATAATCAAGGCAATGGTGAGTGGGCCTGCTTCACCGATAAAGGCCGCCAGCACGAATAGCAATGGATACTGCGGAATTACTAACATGATGTTCATTGCGGCACTCAATATGTCATCCACTTTACCGCCGAAGTAACCTGCCGATATACCAATGACTGTTGCTAAGAAACACACGATGATGCCAGCACCAAAGCCTACACCCAGTGATACTCGTGCACCGTAAGCCACCTGCGACCAGATATCGCGACCCATTCGGCTAGTACCTAATACGTGGTCGGCCTTTTTAGACATAATCAGCGTACGACGATCGTCTGCTAGGTTTTTAGCGACCCAACCATCAGGATTGTTTTGTGCCTGTTTTACAACAAAGCTTGGGTATTCGTGTGGGTTACCGGTTCGCTTGTCTGGCGCATGCTTTGTAAGTAAAGGAGCGGCAATCGCAACGAACACGAACAGCGTAACAATGCCAAGACCAATGCGAGCAAATGCGTTACCTAAAATAAGTTTGAATAGTTCTTTCATGATTATTTGCCTCCCGTACGTAGGCGAGGGTCTAGAATCATGTACAGCATGTCAGCCATTAAGTTGAAGCACAGCATGAACATCGTCATGATAATTAACTGACCTTGAAGTACTTGGTAGTCACGAGCGTGAATTGCGTTCAATAGAACAGTACCTAGGCCTGGGTAGTTGAAAATCATCTCGATGATTAATTGACCTCCAATGGCCATACCTAAAGACATAGACAGTGCGGTAACACTTGGAAGTAGTGCGTTACGTGCGGCGTAATTAAAGACGACGCGGTTTTCACTCAGCCCTTTACCTTTAGCCATCGTGATATAGTCTTCGGCGAGAAGGTTGATCATGTTGTTACGCATGTTAACTAGGAAGCCACCAATTTGAACGATGGTTGCACAGAATAGAGGTAGTACAGCGTGGTAACCCACGTTCTTGATGAACTCCCAGCTTGTCCAATCAGGAATAGTACCTGGCGTGTAAGCATAGCCAGATGGGAACCATTTCAGGCCAATCGCAAAGGTAAACAGCGCTAACATTGCGATAACCATTTGTGGAATAGCTTGAATGATCAATGTGCCAGGCGTTACGAATGCATCGTACTTACTACCGCGCTTCCAGGCGGCAAAAATACCTAGGACAGAAGCGATGGAGAAAGAAAGTACAACCGCAGTACCAGCTAGAAATAGTGACCAGCCAAATGCACTACCTAGTAAAGAATTAACTGAAAGTGGGTAGAACTGGATTGAGGTGCCCAATTCCCAACTTAGAATGTTTTTAATGTACGAGAAGTACTGAATGTAAATTGGCCCATCAACGAAACCGAGCAGTTCTTTCATTGCTGCGATTCGTTCTGGAGTCACCTGTACTGAAGCATTAGCAAACATCATGGTAACTGGGTCACCAGGCATTGCTCGCGGAATAATAAAGTTTAACGTCGCTGCAACTAAGAGCGCGACAAGATAGAACGACAAACGTCTTAAAAAATAACCCATAACTCACACCTTACTCACCCAGATTTTTTCCCTGTTTCTGGTTTCAGGTCGCTCCTAGCGAAATTTAGAGCGAAAAATCCCCTGACGACGAGCGCCACATATTGGTTTCGTTAACAAGGGATTTTTATAGGCGGCACACGGGATGCATGCCGCTTGAAATGAACTTCTACTTATTTAACTGGTTTTAGGTCCAGTACGTGAAGTAGACGCTCTGGGATACCTGCCCAAATGTTTGGACGGCCCTTAGGGTTTTCTTCGTTCCACCAACCAGTGAAGCGAGTTGTGTTGTATTGGTACATGTACGCGCCAGATAGCACAGGAATAGTTACTTGGTCCTGAGCAATGATCTTCTGAATGCCATGAGCGATCTCTAGCTGTTCTTGCTTATCTGCTGTCTTGTAGAAGCTGTTAAGAAGACCGTCTAGCTTATCGTTCTTGTAGAAGTGCATGGCAAAGCGAGGCATGCCATCACCAGCTTGTAGCTTCGAGTTGTAGCCACTATCCCAGTACAAGTGTGGATCTGCACCGTGGAAGTAGTTGGTGTAAGCAACGTCGTAAGTACCTTCTAGCATTGCTTGGTTGTATACCGAGAAGTCCGGTGTACGAGCACGAGCTTTAATGCCCACTTCTGCTAGTTGCTCAACGGCTAGTTGTACTGTGTTGTTGAAGTCAGTCCAACCGTTTGGTGATTGAATTAGAAGCTCGAAAGACTTGCCAGATGGTGTATCCACAAAGCCATCTTTGTTTACATCTTTGAAGCCAGCTTTAGCTAGAAGCTTTTTCGCACCTTCCGCGTTGTATGTGTTGTAGCCTTTGTACTTGTTGTGCGTCTCTTCATCAGACCAAGCTTCGAATGCGTAGCCAAGGCCAGATGCGAAGTCGTTCACTGTACCGCCGCCGTAGAAAGCGATATCAATGATAGTTTGACGGTCTAGCGCCATAGAGAACGCACGACGGAAGTCAACGTTAGTTAGTGCTTCGTTTTTCGCAGCGTCTGGGTTTTTGAAGTTCACTACAAATGCTTGAGTACCCGCTGGTGGGTACCAGTAGTGGTGATTCGGACTTGCTGCAGCGTACGTACGGTCGATGTCTGGTACGAATGAAGACGTCCAGTCCATTTCGCCGTTAACGATTTTGCCCAAGAATTGGTCGTTGTTCGCGATTTGTGGCACACGCAGACAATCTACATCTAGGTTGTCAGCATCCCAATAATTCGGGTTCTCACACTGGATATATAGCTGCGGTGTGAAAGTGTCGATTTCAGTAAATGGACCACTGCCTACTGGATTTTCGTTTGTGAATGTTGCTGGATCTTTTACTTTGCTCCATACGTGCTTAGGTACGACTGGTACTTTCGCAATTTCGTAAGGAACGTTTGAGTTTGCTTCGCTTAGACGGAATTTAACTTGGTAGTCGTTAACTTTTTCTACGCCAGTCACCCAAGAGTTGATACCAGATTGGTCTAGCTCTGGCTTCTCTTTAACTAGGTTGAAAGAGTAAACAACATCATCAGCGGTAAACGCTTTGCCATCAGACCATTTTACGCCCTTACGGATATCGAAGGTTACGCTCATCAGGTCATCAGCCATGGTAAAGTTTTCTGCTAGACGAAATACAGGCGTGTTACCGTGCATTTCGTTAAAAACAACGAGCGGCTCGTAAATAAAGTCGGTTGTTGTGTGCAGGTTAGTTGCACCCAAGAAAGGGTTAAAGTTACGAACGAAAGTTGTAAACTCTTTAGGGTGGATAGTCAGTTCACTGCGTTCAGCCGCAGTAGCTACCGATGCAAAACCTGTAGTAGCCGTTGCAATAATTGCTGTTGCTAGTGCTGTTTTTTTAATATTGGCAAGCATAGCTGTTCCTTACTATTTGCTTTCATTTCACTAAATGGAATTGAATGTCATCAATTGATAAACACTCTCTAAGACCTACCTCTTGTACATGCCTTACTCATTACAACATTGAGTTTCGCCAAGAGTGGCCTGTAGGCCTTAGGCAGGAGTAAGAAAACACCTTATCCATAAAATAATCAAACTTGATTCCCGTTAAAAACGTTAAAATCTCTGAGCTCTCCGTTATAAACGTTATTTTGGCTAATTTTAACCAGTAGAGGGACAAAAAATAAACGTTGATATGCGTCGCAGTTTATATCCTTGTTAATAATGAGTGTTGGTGATTACTAACCTGGTGATCCATTTAAAATATACGTTTCTTGCTTGGTTTCTAGGTTCGGAGATCTCGCTCACATGCAGAAATGGTGTTAATTAATCAGCTAAAAATTAATCTGCCGTTCTGTTGTGATTAAGTTCGCAATCTCTATCAATAGTTCGTCAAAATCCGCTTGTTATCTGAAAAATGGCCTTTTTTATCGACAGTTTTCTTCCGTTTGTCGTCCTTTTTTTATTGTATGAATGAAGTTTTTTGGTTGCTCGAACTTACCTAATTAAGGCCAGTTAAATGGATAAGATCGTACGTTTTGAAGACCAACAATAGATAGCGATGTCTAACCGAATGTTCGTTATTGGAAATATGTTAATGGGGTAGGAAGAGGCGGTCTCTTTTATCTCTAGGAAGGGAATACTCGAATAACAAAAAAGCCCAGCATGCACGCTAGGCTAGTTTTTTTGATAAATATTAGCTGGTCAATAGTCGCTGTAGTTTATCTCGTTGTACTTCTATGTATGCTCTCTCGGGGCTCTGTTCTTTGCAGTGTTCGAGAATGAACTCTATCGAGCTTAGCACCGTTCTCCAACGTGGTGTTTTGGGTAATGTTTCTATACGCATGTATTTATCTAAAGTGCGTGTTTGCAAAGTACTACGGTCTAGATAAACGCGCCACAAGCCACTTTGCTCTGCAAATGCGAACTTACTTTCACCCGTTACAGATTCCCAATACTCTAAAGCATGTGTCATTGCGTCTACTAGAACTTCTCGCATAAGTTCTTGCTTGTCTTTTTTATTACCGAGCGCTTTGTCTGCAAGGCGCGTAAATTCTCCGCCAAGCTCTTTTAGCTTTTGCAATTGGTCTTTGTCACCATCAAATGCATAACTTGAAAGCACTTCTACGGCGGTTTCTAGATTATGTATGCGAGCGGCACTGGCTCCACCGCCGACATTAAAGATGTACATGATATCTAACCCTGAACCTTCAGGGAGCTTAAGAATGTCTGCTTCGATGTTCTGACGAATATCTTCAATATAGATATCAATCTTGCCACAGTAATGAGGTTGTTTGACGGTCAGATATTTAGGGGCAATCAGCTCATCAGCAGATGAACGCTTTAGCTGTTCTAAGCTGCGCTTGAATAGCTTACAAGCAGCTTCGTTAGCAAAGCGAATACGCTTGTCTTCACGTAGACAGATGATAGCTTCAGGAGCCGATTCTAGCTGTTCCAACAAACGACCTTGAGTCTCAAGTAAGCTTGCTTCAACGACTGCACGCTGTCTAAGTTCAGACTCTAGCACTTTGTTTTCCATATGGCGCATTTCTGCTTTACTTGCCGTTAAATGCGCTTGGATACGTGCCGCCAACTCTTGTTTATTAAATGGTTTCGATAAATAGTCGTTGGCTCCTGCCTCAAAACCTCTTACACGATCTTCTGTTTGACTGAGTGCGGTGAGCATAATGATTGGCAACTCGGCATGATCATAGGTTTCACGTAGTTCACTACAAACTTGGTAGCCGCTCATGCCTGGCATCATGATATCCAATAACAGAAGTTCCGGCTTCTCTTGCTCGACGAGCGCTAACGTTTCTGGCCCATCGGAGACAGTACGCACACGATAGCCCTCTAAACGTAAAAAGCTTTCAAGCACGCGTAAGTTTACTGGTTCATCGTCAGCAACATACAGTAACGGGCCGTCTGGGTTCTCTGGAAGTGATAAGTCTTCACTGTTCTCTACATTAACTTCAGGAATTTGGAAGTGCCCGTGCGCAGCTAGAGTCTGGGTTGCTTGGATTTCTTCTTCACTGGCGAGCGGTAAAGTGAAACTGAAGGTAGTTCCGACCATTGGTTGGCTACTGACGTATAACGAGCCTCCCATTAATTCGATCAATTGACGGCTAATGGAGAGCCCAAGTCCTGCACCTTGACGATAACGGCTCGCGTCTTGCCCTGCTTGGATAAGTGGTTCAAAAATATGTTCAAGTTGTTCTGCGGGAATTCCTTGTCCAGTATCCACGACTTGTACGCGTACATGATCATCTACCACATTAGCGGAGATAACAATTTTACCTTCTGAGGTGTATTTAATCGCATTGCCAATCAGGTTATATAGCACTTGTTCAAGGCGTTGCGGGTCAGCTGACACTGCTTTTAAATCCGCTGGGACTTGGTTGATGATGCGGATGGTTTTACTTCCAAGTAAATGGCTAGAAAGCTCTAAAACCAATCGTGTTGCACTGCCCAAACTCACTGCTGATTTCTGGATATCCATGCTTCCATAACGCATTTTATGATAATCCAACAAGTCATCGACTAGATTAGCGAGACGCTGACCACTTTTAATGATGATATCAAGCTGATATTTCTGGCTAGCGGGGATCGCGCCATTGGCGCCGGACGCTAAGGTTTCAGCAATCCCGACCATGCCGTGTAACGGTGTACGAAGTTCATGAGAAGTCGTGGCTAAGAACTCATCTTTTAATTTATCGGCCAATTGCAGTTCTTCATTCTGTTTCTGAATGATCTGTATGTTGCTTTCTAGTTCTTCATTTTGCTTCTTAATGGTTTGAATCTTCTCTCGAATAGAGCGTTGCATTCGTTCAAAGCTTAACGCAAGCCGACCAATTTCATCTTTACGAACCGTATTAAAAGACGTGTCATCAAGATCCCCTGCAGAGACCTTTTCGGCAACCCAAGTCAATTTCAGCAACGGAGAAGTGATAAAGTTTGATAAATAGTGAGAAGCGATCACCACAAGGATAATGGCGATCAACATAGCGATAACGAATAGTTTTTCGAGTTGATGTATACGAGCGAAAGCTTCGTTTTCTGGTAACTGTACGACGAGCGCCCAAATCACACCACGAGTTTCAATCGGTGCATAAGCCGCGATGATCTCTTCACCTAAACCGTTTGTGTAAGTGCCGACACCAAATGCACCAGAGAGTGCTTTATCGATCACTTCTAAACTGTTCTTAATGTCGTCTTGTTTCGTGTTAATTGTGCGAGGTTGGTGATCATTTCCAACCAGCAAGGTGTTAATTGATGACTCTCGGTTGGCGTCTGCGGCTAACTTAGTGATGCCATTATTTGGCAAGCGGAACATGGCATAGCTGTGTAGATAACCTTGCTGAACAATTGGTGCACCTAGCCAAGCGACTGATTTCCCCCCTTCCAGCTCGAAGTCAGACACAATCACAGGAGTGTAGTCTTCGTTTACTTTTCGACGTTCAGTCACATCATCGGCGAGACGCTTGAAAGTTTTGCCAAGTGCCGAGTCTTTGTAGGGGCCTGATAACAAGTTCGTCCCGTAGTTATCGTCTTTGTTGATCGAGTAGGTGACGTTACCATTGATGTCTACCAGCAAAATGTCATTAAAATCAGAGCGCTTGAGGAGCTCTAAGTAGGCCCAATGATAGCGTTTATGTAAAAGCCGGTAACGTTCACTTCCTACATAGTTGGATGACTCGGGTAACGTTGAGGTTTTGATTTGGTCTCCGCTGCCCTCGATGTAGCGCTGTTGGGCGTTTTTACGAGACTCTTCAATATCATTGCCTAAACGACTAAAAGCATTGACGAGACCGTAGAATCGGCCACCACTGGCGTAAGCCAACTCTGAGCGCACAAAGCCCATGACTTCGGTTTCTCGTGCCTCAAAGTAGTCGATGATTTGCTGCTGTTTTGTATCTCGAACAGACAGTAAGTGTGAGGTGCTTTGTTCTTGCAGATCTTTACTGTGGGACTGCAAGAAAAAGATCGCAGTAATGGTAAGAGGTGTGATACTGAGCACCAGAAATGCGGTCATCAGTGTACTCTGAAGGCGCTTAAATTTCTGTTTTTTGTAGAATTTAAACATGGATAAGATTACAACTCATAATGGGCAGTTCTAAAACATACTTCGCTGCCGAGGTTCTCGTTAAAAACGGATAAGATGTTCAACTAGATAGAATTAACAAAATTAACGAGTTTTTTTTCTTTGACAAGAAAGTTAGTTGTAAAGCGTGCAGGGTGACGCAGTTTTTCTTATGAGTGTTGAATTTATGAGAAAAAATCGCGCAGGTTTGTGCCTGCGCGGGGGGAAGTTATGATTTTTTCGCGTAGTAGATAGAAAATTTATTGGTCTTATTTAGCGTCTCGCAATTATTAAACGCCCGCTCGATAATTGGTGGGTATTTTAAGAAGCTATTCGCGACAATCACCATTTCGCCGTCTTTGGTTAGATATTGTGGTGCCTGACCCAACAAGGTTTCCGCTGCGTTGTAATTTGTGTCTAAACCACTGTGGAATGGCGGGTTGCTGATAATAAAGCGGTAGTCTTTTGCGGTATCCGAGTATATATCTGATGCAAATACGCGTCCGGATAAACCATTCGCTTCTAATGTGGCTTGGCTAGAAGTGATCGCATAAGCATTAATGTCACACATCTCAATCGCGATCTCTGGATTCGCTTTCGCCATAAACGCACCGAGCACACCTGCACCACAACCAAAGTCGAGCACTTTGCCCGACAGCTTAGGTAAGGTTTCAAGCAGCAATCGGCTACCTAAGTCGAACTCGCCATGGCTGAATACGCCAGGTAGGCTCTTAACCGCTAGCGACTGCTCACCGAGTGTAACAGTGTAAGACTTAAACCAATCTGCTTGGTTGAAAGGTTTTGGTTCATTGAGGCAATTACCCCAGTAAAATGAGCAGCGACGAGCAGAGTCGTACTTGTTCACAGGGCCGTATTCTTGGAACATCTTCTCGATGCTCTTGATGCCGGAGCGGTTTTCACCAACGATGACGATTTCGGTGTTAATGCCCAGTTTCGCCATCAACATCGCCAGCAAGTATTCTGCTTCGGCTTTTGCTTTTGGCCAGTATAAAAGGACCATGTCTGCTTTTGTTTCAACATCAAACACAGAGCCAAAATGACTTTTCACTTTGTCAGAGGTTTGAATTTGGCGGTAGTAGCTATAGTTGGAAGTAAACACTTCAACAGACTCACAATGAGCCACTAACTCAAGAGGAAATAGGTCTTCAACTTCACCAGCGACTAAAACGTGTTTTCCATTGAAGTATTCAAGTTGGCGCTGAGCTATTTGGCTAGGAGCGATATAAGCAGACATAAATTTGGTTCATCAGAAATAATTTGGGGCAGATTTTCGCACAATCTGCCCCAAGCTTGAAGTGATTAAGCGGTGACTAGCTGTTGTCTTGTTGGTTAAGGAAGTCTTTGAATTCTTCCTCGTAGATATTAAACAGTACCATGGTCACGGCAAAAATAAGTGGGCCGTAGATAAGACCAATCAAACCAAACAGATGCAGACCACCCAGTAATGAGAAGAAAATCATAAGGGTATTCATGCCGGCGCTGCCTTGCATTAGCAACGGACGCAATAGGTTATCTATAGAGCCAACGACGACTACACTCCACACCGTCAAGAAGATAGCCCAAGTCATATCGCCTGTTAAGAACAAGTACGCTGCTGCAGGAATCCAGATTAGCGCGGTTCCTACCACTGGAATGAATGATGCAAAGCCCATCATCGTTCCCCAAAATAGCCCAGGGAAGCCAGCTAGCCACATACCGATGCCGCCAGCCAAACCTTGAGCAATCGCTGTCATGAATGAGCCCATCACGGCTGATTTAGAAACTTGCTCTATCTCTGTCAATATGCGGTCTTCTTGGCTACGTGAGAGTGGCAGGATATGACGAATCGCAGAGATAATTTTGTCGTGGTCACGAAGCAGAAAAAACAGCACAAACAGCATCAGGAAGAAGTTCATTAGGAAGTTGGTTGCGTCTCCTAAAATCTTTGCGCTGATAGCAACTAAGTTAGAGCCAAACGATGTAGCAAATTGACCAATTTTCTCAGCAATGGCTTTGGGCTCGATTTTATCAAAAGGTAAGTACTCATTAACAATCGCTAAGCCTTTGATAACGAAAGGATGTTGGAATATATCTTGGATGCCACCATTGGTAACCCAATTATATGTATTTTGTGAGAAAACAGAGCCTTGCTGAACAATGGCTGCAAACACAAATAAAAGCGGGATAACAATAATAAACGTCAAGACGACACATGACAGCAGTGCTGCCATATTTGGGTGCTTGGGAATTTTCTGCTCAAACCATTCGTGTATCGGAAACATGAGCAAAGAAATGATAAAAGCCATCACAATGGAATTGATATATGGCTCAACCAATAAGTAGCAAGCAAAAGCAGCGGCGAGTAAAGCAACCATTAGTACTCGGTGACTCGACGTTATTTTTACATTATTTGGCATGGTATTAGTCCAACTTACAGGTGACGTTTACGGTTTATGCCTTCAATGATGGCGTGTAACCTTTATTACTTTGCACTCTTAACTCTTTCAAGCTTATGACAATGCCGAATTAGAGCAGGGCGATGTACCTTGCTATAATGACTACAAATCAGTCGGTTATCAATCAAGAGATGAGCTATGGGTTGTTGCAACGGTGATAAAAAGTGTCAAACCGAGAAAAAAGCTAAGCGAATACCGTGGTTTGGCATTGTCGTTGGGGTATTAGCGATATTGGTTATTTTGAATTGGCAATAAAAAAGGACCGTTACGGTCCTTTTCTAAATGCGTTATCGCCGTTTTTAGCGATTATTTCGCTTCTTCTGCAAGAACAGCAAAACAGCGGTCAGCAGCTTCTAGTGTGGCATCAATCTCTTTTGAACCATGAGCGAGTGAAGTAAAGCTCGCTTCAAACGCAGATGGCGCAAGGTAGACACCGTGTTTTAGCATTAAGTGGAAGAAACGCTTGAAGCGTTCTATATCGCACTTCGTTACGTCTTCGTAGCAAGTTACTTTTTCTTGGTCAGTGAAGAAGAAGCCGAACATACCGCCCACTTGGTTAACAACTAGCGGAATACCGTGTTTTTCTGCTAGAGACTTAAAACCTTCAGCAAGTTGTTTCGTTTTAGAAGCTAGGCGCTTTTCGTTGCCTTCTTCTTTTAGAAGGTTCAAACATGCGTAGCCTGCTGCCATTGCGACAGGGTTACCGGAAAGGGTACCAGCTTGGTAAACTGGGCCTGTAGGTGCAACGTATTGCATCACTTCTTTACGGCCACCGAAAGCACCTACTGGCATACCGCCACCAATCACTTTACCCAGTGTCGTTAGGTCGGGTTTGATGTTGTAGTGTGCTTGCGCGCCGCCTAGAGCAACACGGAAGCCTGTCATTACTTCATCAAAAATTAGTAGCGCGCCTTCTTGATCACAGATTTCACGTAGCCCTTCGTGGAAGCCTTCCACTGGTGGAATACAGTTCATGTTGCCTGCTACTGGCTCAACGATGATACAAGCAATTTCGCCTTTGTTAGCAGCAAATAGCTCGCGTACAGAATCTAGGTCGTTGAATGTTGCTGTTAGCGTGTGCTTAGCAAAATCTGCAGGAACGCCAGGAGAGCTTGGCTGACCTAGAGTTAGTGCACCAGAACCTGCTTTTACTAGCAAGCTGTCAGCGTGGCCGTGGTAACAACCTTCAAATTTCATGATCTTGTCGCGACCGGTGAAGCCACGTGCAAGGCGAATCGCGCTCATCGTAGCTTCAGTACCAGAACTTACCATGCGGATTTGCTCCATTGATGGAACAAGCTCAGAAACTAATTCTGCCATCGCGATTTCAAGTTCTGTTGGCGCACCGAAGCTAAGACCGCGTTGCGCTGCATCAATTACTGCTTCGCGGATAACCGCGTGGTTGTGACCAAGAATCATTGGACCCCAAGAGCCAACGTAATCAATATACGCTTTACCATCGGCATCAAAAATCAGTGGACCGTCTGCTCGTTCGATAAATAGCGGAGAGCCGCCAACGCCGTTGAATGCACGAACTGGTGAATTGACACCGCCAGGGATGGTTTGCTGAGCTTTTTGATACAGCTCTGATGATTTGGTCATGGGGTTATCCTCTTTTGATTGCTCGGACCAAGTGGAGCGCATTGTACCTAGCTATAATCAAGTTAGAAACGTTTTGCTTAATTTATGTGTTGTTTCGCAGTGTAATCTTATATATCCGCATCTGTTATAAAGAATCGGCGGCGAATACTTGAACGAGTTTGTCAGGTATTGGATAATCGTCTCAATTAGCACAAATTTGACGTCTTGCTTCAGGCTTGACGCATTACACGAGTGAGAGAGGTCTTCGTGAGCGAAGTAAACGTACCATTATCTTTTTCTGACGCAGCAGCATCTCGCGTTAAAGCATTGATTGCTGAAGAAGAAAACCCAGCATTGAAACTGCGCGTATACATTACTGGCGGCGGCTGCAGCGGCTTCCAATACGGCTTTACTTTTGATGAAAATGTAAACGAAGGCGATACGACAATCGTAAACAGTGGTGTAACACTGGTTGTAGACCCTATGAGTCTGCAATATCTCGTTGGCGGTATTGTTGACTACACAGAAGGGTTGGAAGGAGCGCGCTTCTTCGTAAATAATCCAAATGCAACGACAACATGTGGTTGTGGTGCATCGTTCAGTGTGTAATTAACACCTAACAGGCAGCTAATGGCTGCCTGTGCTTTATGTAGAAGGATGTCACGTAAAGCGCACGCTCGCAGATATGCAGAGAAATAATAAAAAGGACTTTATATGTCTGGACTTTCTTTTGGGCGCCGAATTGTCGAGCGCCCTTGGCTAGTATCTCTTATCCTCGTCTTACTTCTTGTTGCATGGCTAACCATCGGCCAACTCAAAGCACAAGATGATCATCCTAACTCTTCAACATCCACGAACACAACACCACTTGCAAAGGTGATGTTTGATACTTTTCTTGCCGAACCTACCAGTAAAACCATTGAATTGTATGGACGAACAGCGCCCAATCGTCAAGCGCGTCTTGGCGCCGAAGTTGCCGGTAAAATAGTCAGTCTTAACATAAAGAAAGGCCAAGCGGTCAAACAGGGACAAGTGATCGCAAACATCGATAAGCGCGACCTTGGCATTCAACTTAAACGGGCCCAGGCGATGCTGTTGGTTAAAGAGAAAGAGTTTAATGCAGCTAAATCGCTAAAAAGTCGCGGACTGCAAGGTGAGGTTGCATTTGCGACAGCGCAAGCAGCGTTGGTAGATGCACGTGCGAATTTGAGTAACGTGCAAACGGCTTTAAGAAATACTGAGGTTAAAGCGCCATTTGATGGCATCGTAGATCATCACTTTGTTGAGTTAGGTGATTTTGTCGGGATTGGCGATCCTATTGCGACGGTCATTGATTTGGATACTTTAGTGATTGAAGCCGATGTCAGTGAACGGCATATACAATATCTTAAGGAAGGCCTAGAAGCCGACGTAAGAACCATTAACCAACAGCATCATCAAGGTCGTGTGCGCTACATTGGACGTGTTTCTTCTGCTTCTACTAATACGTTTCCAATTGAAATCGAAATTGATAATCAAGACGCAAGAATTCCTGCTGGTATGAGCGCAGAAGTACAGCTGCCTTTGAGTGAAGTGTTGGCAGTAAAGATTACGGCTGCCATGTTAGCACTAGATGAAGAAGGTAACTTAGGTGTCAAGACACTGCGTAATGAGCATGTTGAGTTTGTTCCAATTCAACTCGTTAAGGCCGAGGATGATGGTGTGTGGCTCTCTGGGTTAGGAGAGCGTGTAGACATTATCGTGCTGGGACAAGGTTTTGTGCGAGATGGTGATCAAGTACTGGCCAATAAAGTTGATGACGTAGTTATTGAAGCGGCTAATGAGCAGTAAGGAGCACCTATGTACACTCTGATTGATGCTGCGTTATCTCGCGCTCGCACTATGCTGACATTGTTGGTGATGATATTAATTGCAGGTGTCATTACTTACGTCACAATCCCCAAGGAATCGAGCCCTGATATTACCATTCCTATTATCTACGTTTCTGTTGGGCATCAAGGCATTTCTCCTGTCGATGCCGAGCGTTTATTAGTTCGGCCAATAGAGCAAGAGTTGCGCTCTATTGAAGGCGTAAAAGAGATGACCTCTGTGGCATCAGAAGGTCATGCTTCGGTGACGCTGGAATTTAGTGTCGGAGTGGATCTTGATAAAGCGATGGCAGATGTGCGTGATGCGGTTGATCTTGCGAAGCCAAAGTTACCAGAGGACAGTGATGAGCCAACGGTAAACGAAGTCACGTTTGCATCTGAAGAGCCTGTTTTGACCGTTGTGCTCTATGGCACCGTACCAGAGCGAACCATTGTTCAGATTGCCAGAACGTTACGTGATCGTTTGGAAAGTTTCCGTCAGATTCTTGAGGTTGAAATCGCAGGAGATCGCGAAGACATCGTGGAGATAGTTGTCGATCCGCTATTGATGGAAAGCTACGGTCTCGATCAAGCGGATATCTATAATTTAATTGCCTTGAATAACCGAGTTGTGGCTGCGGGGTTTGTCGATACTGGGTATGGACGCTTTTCGGTAAAAGTCCCATCGGTTTTTGATTCACTGAAAGATGTGCTTGAACTACCTATCAAGGTGAATGGAAAAGAGGTGATCACTTTTGGCGATGTGGCGACAGTACGGCGTGCATTTCGCGATCCTGAAAGTTTTGCTCGTTTAGATGGCGAATCTGCCATCGTTTTGGACGTAAAAAAACGGGCAGGGGAAAACATCATTGAAACGGTTGAGCTGGTAAAAGAAGTACTGGCTCAGGGACAGAAGCGCGCCGAGTGGCCCGACAATTTGCAAGTTAAATACACTTGGGATCAATCCGACGATGTCAAATTGATGCTCAGTGATCTACAAAACAATATCTTATCCGCAATTATCCTCGTAGTTATCGTCATTATTGCCATATTGGGGGTTAGGACCGCGCTTCTCGTGGGGATTTCTATTCCAGGATCGTTCTTGACTGGGTTGTTGGTGTTATCGGTATTTGGGCTGACGGTCAATATCGTCGTACTGTTTGCTTTAATTATGGCAGTAGGCATGTTGGTGGATGGTGCCATTGTGGTGACAGAGTTTGCAGATCGGCGCATGCAAGAAGGAACGCCACGTAAAGAAGCCTATCGAGATGCCGCAAAGCGAATGGCCTGGCCTATTACCGCATCCACAGCAACCACATTGGCTGCGTTTGCTCCGTTACTTTTCTGGCCAGACATCACTGGTGAGTTCATGAAGTACTTACCACTTACTTTAATTGCTACTTTGGCCGCTTCTCTGATGATGGCTTTATTGTTCGTTCCTGTCATCGGTGGGATCATTGGCAAGCCTCAAGTAGTCAATCAGAAAGCTCAGCGAGAAATGGTTGAGCTGCATAACGGCAACTTTGAAAAAGCGACAGGCATTACCAAGCTTTATTACCAGACTCTGTCGGTAGCGATTCGTCATCCATGGAAGGTCTTACTCAGCGCGATACTGCTAGCGGCAGGTGTCGGCTTCACTTACAACAAAGCTGGCTTGGGTGCAGAGTTTTTCCCTGAGGTGGACCCTGCCTTTTTTACCGTTAAAGTTCGTTCTTATGGTGACCTGTCTATTCACGAAAAAGATGTTGTTATGCGCGAAATCGAGAAGGTGATGCTCGGTCATGACGAGTTTGAAAGTGTCTACACGCGCACAGGATCGAGCGATAATGGGGACGAGATTGGCCAGATTCAAATAACGCCTGTGGATTGGCAGTATCGACGCAAAGTGAAAACCATTATTGAGGAACTAAAAGAGACGACAGACCGCTTTTATGGTGTTGAACTTGAGTATAAATTCCCGGACGCAGGACCGCCTGTCGAGCATGATCTCGTGATTGAAGTGTCATCACGAAATTTGAGTGTTAGTGCGTTAGATGAAGCAGCCAAAAAAGTACGACATTGGGCTGATGGTAATCCTGCACTGACCAACTTGAGTGATACCACTAATAAGGAAGGGATTGATTGGCAAATTGATATCCAGCGAGATGACGCCTCTCGCTTTGCAGCGGATGCTACTTTAGTCGGGAATACCGTCCAGTTTGTTACGAACGGCTTGAAAATAGGCGATTATTTGCCCGATGATGCGGATGAAGAAGTCGATATTTTGGTGCGCTATCCGCAAGATAAGCGCGACATAGGTCGATTTGATCAACTGAGAGTGAAAACGGCAGCTGGTCTGGTACCGATTACGAATTTTGCTCAAATCAAACCAGATCATAAGCAAGACACTATTCGTCGGGTCGACAGTCATCGAGTTATCAATATTAAAGCGGATATGGTGGAAGGTTACAATTTGGCGCTTGAGTTACCTAAGATTGCCGCTGGAATGGAACAGCTCGACTTACCGGAAGGCATTGAATATAAGATTCGGGGTCAAAATGAAGAGCAGGAAAACTCATCAGCATTCTTGCAAAATGCTTTTATTGTCGCGCTTGGTGTGATGGCTTTGATTTTAATTACGCAGTTTAATAGCTTTTATCAAGCTTTCTTAATCCTTAGTGCAGTGCTGTTTTCTACCGTTGGTGTCTTCGCCGGGTTACTTATTTTCCAAAAGCCATTTGGCATCATTATGTCGGGAATTGGAGTGATTGCGTTGGCTGGTATCGTGGTAAACAACAATATTGTTTTAATCGATACTTATAATCAGATGCGTAAACGTGGCTTAGAAAAATCTGAGGCTATTTTGCGTACGGGTGTGCAGCGTTTAAGACCCGTTTTACTTACGACGGTGACCACCATATTAGGCTTATTGCCAATGGTGTTAGAAATGAACATCGACTTAGTTAATCAGAAAGTGGAGTTTGGCGCACCAAGCACTCAATGGTGGTCTCAGCTTGCGACCGCTGTCGCGGGTGGTTTGGCGTTTGCGACTTTGCTAACGTTAGTTCTGACACCGTGTTTGCTTATGCTCGGGAGAGAGCATCACTCCGAACAGTAAGCTTTATCGTGATGATATCGACAAAACAAAAAGGGCAGCTTCGCTGCCCTTTTCAATACCTGGCTTACTTCATTGCTAGCAGTTTGCTGTAGCGTTCAAGCTTGTCCATGCTAATTTTCGCGTTTGCCATGAAAGTTTGTCTCGCTTTGCCTGTCAGGGATTTAGATTGTGGCAAATTCACCGTGCGCGGGTTTTTATGGACACCATTCACAAGGAACTCATAGTGCAGGTGAGGGCCAGTTACACGGCCAGTTCCGCCAAGCGTACCAATGGTTTGGCCTTGCTTAACGCGTTGACCAGCTCGTACAGTACGTTTGGTTAAGTGCAGGTACTTGGTAATGTAAGTATTGCTATGTTTAATGAAAACGTAGTTACCATTAAATTTGTTGTAAGACGATTTTTGAACAACGCCATCACCAGCCGCCCAAATCGGGGTGCCCACTGGTGCCGCATAGTCCGTGCCTCTATGAGGACGAACGCGTCCCGTCACTGGATGTAAGCGGCGTGGGTTGAAATTAGACGAAACTCGACGGAAGTCCAACGGCGCGCGTAAGAATGCTTTTTTCATTGCACGCCCATTTTCGTCGTAATACTTGCCACTTTTCTGATCCAATATTGCGGTAAAGGTATCGCCTTGGTTTTTAAAGATCGCAGCAATGATTTTTCCACGGCCGATTACTTCACCTTCTACCACTTCCTCTTGGTAAAGTACTCGGAAGCTGTCGTTTTTACGAATATCTAAAGCAAAGTCGATGTCCCAACCAAATATGCCAGCCAGTTCCATGATTTGGTTACCATTTAATCCAGAAGATATTCCTGCATTCCAAAAGTTTGATTTGATGGTGGCTTCAGCGTAGTTGTACTGGAAGTCGACTTCTTTTTTATCAACTTCAGAAACGTACTTGCCGTCTTTTAATGTGATACGAAAAGTCTCGAACGCGCTTAGTGTTCTTCTTAGCTGCACCAAGTCGTTATTTTCGTCAAAACCAAATTGCAATCGGTCACCAGGTCGAAGCCGAGTTAACTGTTTTTCCACTTCTTTGTCTGATGACACCAGTTCATGTAATAGACGAGCAGAAAGCCCTACGCGACTAAATAAGATGGCAGCACTCTCGCCATTTTTTACCTTGTATGTCTCCCAGCGCAGCACGGCGGGAACCGCAGGCGATGAACTATTTAGTGCACTGAGTTCGAGGGAAACTGGCACAGGATAATGTTGACCAACTTTTAATCGGCTCTGCTGCGGGTCTAGGTCTTGCGGATCAGGTAAAAAGAAGAGCGCGAAGATAATCAGCGCACTAAAAAAACCGATCAATACTTTGTGCAAGAGTGGAAGTCGGACAAAAATCGAATGCATGAGGTACTTGATTGCTAAATTAAACGGAAAAAGTGACAACTACCTAGTCTAACGTGTTTCAAAATGCATCGCTATTCAAGTAATATGTTCAGCTATTATATTTTTGCCAAATCTGTGGGAGTGAACAAGAATGGCGAGCATTGAAGCTGCACTAGCCGAGATTAAGCGCGGTGTTGAAGAGCTGATTCCAGAAGAAGAGCTAATCGCAAAACTAAAAGAAGACCGTCCTCTACGTATTAAATTGGGCGCTGATCCAACAGCACCTGACATTCACCTAGGTCATACGGTTATTTTCAATAAGCTTCGCTTGTTCCAAGAACTAGGTCATGAAGTGACGTTCCTAATCGGTGACTTCACTGCAATGGTTGGTGACCCGACAGGTAAAAACACAACTCGTCCACCGCTAAGTCGCGAAGACGTATTGCGTAACGCTGAAACGTACAAAGAGCAAGTGTTCAAAATTCTCGATCCTGCAAAGACTAAAATTCAGTTTAACTCTGAGTGGCTGTCTGAATTGGGCGCAGAAGGTATGATTCGCCTTGCGGCAAACCAAACCGTTGCTCGTATGCTAGAGCGTGACGACTTTAAAAAGCGTTACGCGGGTGGTCAGCCAATTGCTATTCATGAGTTCATGTACCCACTTCTACAAGGTTGGGACTCAGTAGCAATGGAAACGGATGTTGAATTAGGTGGTACAGACCAGAAGTTCAACCTTCTAATGGGTCGTGAACTGCAAAAGTCTCACGGTCAAAAACCTCAGGTTGTACTGATGATGCCGCTTCTAGTGGGCCTTGATGGCGAGAAGAAGATGTCTAAGTCAGCAAACAACTACATCGGTATCAGCGAAGCGCCAAGCGAAATGTTTGGTAAAATCATGTCTATTTCTGATGACTTAATGTGGAGCTACTACGAGCTGCTCTCTTTCCGTCCTCTGGAAGAGATTGCTCAATTCAAAGCTGATGTAGAAGCGGGCAAAAACCCTCGTGACATCAAAGTATTGCTAGCAAAAGAAATTATTGCTCGTTTCCACAGTGAAGCCGATGCCGATGCAGCAGAGCAAGAATTCGTAAACCGTTTTGCGAAGAACCAAATTCCTGATGAAATGCCAGAGTTTGACTTTGACGCAGGTCGCCCAGTGAGTAATCTGTTGAAAGAAGCAGGTTTATGTCCATCATCGTCAGATGCGATGCGCATGGTTAAGCAGGGCGCTGTGAAGATTGATGGTGAAAAAATTGCGGACAGCAAATTTGCTCCAGAAGCGGGTACTTACGTGTTCCAAGTAGGCAAACGTAAATTTGCTCGTATTACTATTCAGTAATCCATAATGACTGCAAATGAAAGCGTCCGAAGGGCGCTTTTTTTGTATGAAAATTTAGCAAAAACGGCAAAGTAAAACTTCCATACCTGATGAACTTTGCTACTATACTTGCGCTGCCAATAATGGCAGCGCTATCGGAGATTTACATGAACAATACCGACCATCCTCCCAGTCGTTGGGTGAGTAAGATTAAGGGAGCGAAATAACCCGCTTCGGTATTGGCGATCTCCGCCTTACCTAAGTGGTGAGGCATCTTTTCTAATTTTTTTCTCGTTATTTCCTTCATACATTCTGAATAGACAGTGCATTCGCATTGGTTTTCTCTGTGCATCTTATTTGTTGTCTGACTTTTAGCGTGCAAGAGTGGCTTTTCATGCTTTGTCGATGGTCGTTACCAATGCCAATCGGGAGATTCGCCATGACGGTAATGAACAACACTTTTATTGAAACAACACCAAACTTTTCTGAAGTAGAAATTGGTGCAGCTCGCAATGCATTCTTGCAGTACGAGCAAGAGCAACAAGTCCATTTGCTTACGGTTATGCCGATTGATGAGGCTGTAGGTATTTTACAGCATTGCTCTGTCGGCTATGTGAATAGTCTTATTGCTCAACTTGAGCAAGCAGGCCATGACAAACGCGCACGTCATTATGCTCACCAATTAGGTCTGCATATGTCTGAAGTTGATACACCTGATGGTTATTTATCGACTAGTGTTTTGGGGCACGTGAAGCAGCGTATTGGGTGGATCATTGCACTGGCTCTTTTAGGGATAGTGTCAGGCTTGATCATTGCTCAGTATGAGGACACCCTTAGTCAGCTTGTTTTACTTGCAGTGTACATGCCAGTGATTGCAGCTGCTGGTGGTAACACAGGAACACAAGCAGCAACTTTAGTGATTCGTGCTCTTGCTACTGGAGAGTTAAAAAAACGCCAATGGTTAGAAGTTTTGTGGAAAGAGAGCCGAGTCGCTCTATTTATTGCGCTAGCGATCGCTATCGTGATGATTGGACGCATTATGTTATTTAGTGCAGGACAATCAACAGGAGGCTTTGAACTGACCGATATCGCACTGGCAATAGCAGTTGCGCTGTTCATTCAAGTCACCATTTCTACAACATTGGGCGGGCTGTTGCCAATTATTGCACGAGCTTGCAAGTTGGACCCAGCCGTATTGGTGAGTCCAGTTCTTGCGTCTATCGTCGATATTTCAGGAATGTGGATTTACTTTAACGTGGTGAACTATTTCTTAGGTATTGCCTGACTAAAGTTCACAATGTCATTGTAAAAAAGCTGCTCAAAATGTGTAATCGGGGCGATGACAGGTGTGTTGTCGTCCCGTTTTTCTGGGAAGTAGTCTGAAACAAACTGAACAAAAATGGTGTTAGGTTGACCATTTTTATCCAAGCCATATCCAGCCATATTGTAAGTCCCGTAGATAGAGCCACTTTTCGCTATCAGCTGTCCTTTAATTGGAAGTTTTCGCATACTTTGTCGGTACTTTAATGTGCCGGATTCACCTGATTTCGGCATGATGGCAATCAATTTGAGTTCGTTTTCATGCTTCCAAATATAGCGCAGCATTTCAGCCATCTTGGTCGCGGAGATCCGGTTATTTCGCGAAAGTCCTGAGCCGTCTTCTAGGCGCGCATTACGAATATCAATACCAGTGTTGGCGAAAATGATCTGCTTGATCGCTTCTGTACCGTTAGTAAAACTGCCTGGCTGAACGAAAAATTTAGCACCAAGTGTTTTGGTTAATGTGTCGGCAATCAAGTTGTCAGAGTTTTTGAGCATATCTTCAAGAATGTCTGGTAAGGCCTTTGATTGATGCATTGCGATGAGCTTTCGCTGCTTTTCTGGCGCCGTACCGACCCTAATCTTTCCTGATACCCCAATGTTGAGCTCCTTGAGCAAAGTCGCCAACCTTTGACTGGTGTAACGCTCAGGGTCTTGAACCGCAAATTTCAGTGGCAATGGTTTGTCTCTTTCAACCAAGCACCCTGTTAGCTTGTAGTTGTTATCGGGATTTGCAACTAAACCTAAGTCACAATGACGACTTTTCTTAATGGTTTTAGAAACTGTTTCTACGGTACTTGTGACACGAATAGGTTGATGCTCTGGTACGTAGACCCGCGTTCCACCATCTTTTTGTGTATAGATAGAGGCTTGTACACAGTTGTTATTGAGTGTGATGGTCGATGCCGGAGCGCTGTAGCAAACTCCCAAGATATCCCACGGCCAGCCCACCGCACGGTTATAACCAGTGAATGCGCTGTTATCGAGCCATAGGTCACCGTTAATCCGTTTTAAGCCATTTTTCTTAGCTAGAGTGAGAAGTGATTTTAAGTCGTTGGTTTGGAGTGTTGGGTCGCCGACAAAGTAAATCACTGCATCTGAGTTCGACGTTTCCAGCTTGGTTCGAAACCGGAAATTATCACCCAGTTCTAGCTTTGCGGCTAATGCGGTGACGATTTTTAATGTACTCGCTGGTGGGAACAGTTGTTCGGTAGGATGAACACCGTCAAGCTCAGCATTTTCACTGAGTTTTTCCGCAACTAAACTGATGCGGGCGCCTTCAGGCAGCACTTCTTGATGAGGGTACGCTTGTGAAAAAGCAGAAAGTAATGAAGAGAATATGAGCAAGGGCCAACGTAAACGCATAATGATACTTTCTAAGGTGAGTTATGTGATTGAGTATACGCAAGTCCTTTCAATATGCTAGGTAACTAAAGAAATGCTTCAAATGTCTTCATGAATGAGACACGAGAGAAAGGCGCGCTGCTTAAAATTAAGTATAAAAAATGCCCGCTTAAAGCGGGCATTCGATATTCTAGTCAAAGACCGGAATTAGAAGTCGTAACGTAGACCTAGAGCTAGCTCGTCTTCAGCATCGATCTTAGTTGCAACTGTTTTGCTCGTGTCAGTTGAACCAAACTTGTCACCTGCATCAATCAGGTTGAAGTTGTAAGAAATGTAACCACGGAAGTTAGGCTTGAAGTAGTAAGAAGCATCAACAGCGAAGTTGTTTGCAGAAGTTTCGTTGTTAGTTTCTGCATTGTTGTATGATGTTGTAAATACTGTTTGGCCTAGAGTGTAAGCACCCGCTAGCTCGTAACCAGTGTAATCAACTGTGTTACTGTTGTTTGAATCTTCCATTTTCTCGCCGTCAGTGAATACACCAGCGAAGTAAAGATCAGACATTGTGTAAGATGCAGCTAGCATGTACTCGTTAGCTTTGTCTTGATCTGCGTAACCAGCACCTAGCTCAAGACCAGTGTCAGCTAGAGCGTAGATTGCAGATAGAGAGTAACCGTCTTGTTTGTTGTCGTAGTACTCACCAGTGTTTTTGTTTTCCATACGATCAGCGAAGCGGTAGCTTGCTTTTACGCTTAGGTTTTCAAACTGGCCTTTGTAAGCCATCATGTTGTCTGTACGGTCTGATACAGCTAGTTTGTCTGCTGCAGAGTTACCGTGGTAAGCCATGATATCTGTGAAGTCAGTGATAACGCCTAGTGCACCTTCAGTTTTACCGTATGCGAACTCACCGTAAGCACCGCCAAGACCAGCGTAAGCAAGACGAGTTTCTAGATCGCTCTTGTCGTCGCCGTCTACAGTACCGTTTTGAGCAGTCTCAAATTCACCTTCCCAGAAACCAACACCGTATAGGTTGTCATTGATTTCTTGTTTACCAAGGAAGTTTAGACGGATGCGAGATTTGTCTTGAGCGTCGCCATCTTTCATAGATAGACGTGCTTCAGCACGGCCGCCCATTTCTAGAGAAGTACCGTCTTGGTTGTAAAGTTCAGCTGCGTTTACGCCAGTTGCCATAGCTGCTGCAGATACAGAAAGAGCAATTAGAGTCTTTTTCATCTTATTTGTCCTAGTTAGCTGTCCATAATCATTGTTGTATGGGGGAGAGGTGATCTCTCACAAGTTGTTGGTCCAAAATTGGCTAATTGAGCGATATAGTTCGCACTTGTAAGCCATTGATCTAACAACTCGCTGGACATGTTTTACTGCTAAAGTTTCCGTATGAGTTAGTAAAATGATATAAATCCCACTGATGAACACTGTTCAATTGTGCGTTGTTTTTATTTAAATTACTGTTTTTGATTGAAATTATTGGCAATGACATTGGCCTGACATTGATTAGTTTTTATCTTTTTTGAGGTTTTTGGTGTAATGAACAGTGTTGTTTTTCAATAAATTGAGAAGGTGATTCGCCCTAGAACCGCTCTAAAAGTGAGTTATATCATTATGCCGAAAAGGCATAGTCTTGCTGTCTTTCGAATTAAGATGATTTCGTCCGGGAGTTTGTTTACACTAAACGAAATACATCTTTAAGCGCACTACCCAGTCCTATGACAGGGTGGGCTTTTTTTGTCCAAAGACCCATTTGGGCTTGAGGTTATAAAATGGAAAAAGTTCCAATGACACTACGTGGCGAGCAAAAGCTACGTGCAGAACTCGATCGTCTACTTAAACTACGTCCTCAGATCTCAGAGGCAATTGCTGAAGCTCGTGAGCTAGGTGATTTAAAAGAGAATGCTGAATATCACGCCGCTCGTGAAGAGCAGGGCATTTGTGAAGCACAAATCCGTGACATTGAATACAAACTGTCAGTTGCTCAAGTTATTGATGTAACGAAGATGGAGAACACGGGTAAAGTTATTTTTGGTTCAACCGTAACCTTGATTGATATCGACACCGAAGAAGAAAAAACGTACCAAATCGTTGGTGATGACGAAGCCGATATCAAAGCAGGTCGCATTTCAGTGAGCTCACCTATTGCTCGTGGCCTGATTGGTAAGATGGAAGGCGATGAAGTTGCTATTCAAACTCCAGGTGGCGCGAAAGACTTCGAAATTGACCGAGTAGAATATATCTAAGTCGTTTGGAGTAGCATTACTACTCTGATAAAACGCAAAAAGGTCGCCTCAGGCGACCTTTTTTCTTCAGCAACGTAAGTAGAGTTACTTACGAGGGATTTCGATTTTACGCTCTTCAGACTGGCGATATAGCACAAGCACTTTACCAATAGTCTGAACTTTTTCAGCGCCCGTCTCACGTACGATAGCGTCGATGATTAGCTGTTTTGTTTCACGATCTTCCGAAGCAACTTTTACTTTGATAAGTTCGTGATGGTTAAGAGCGATTTCAATTTCTGCTAGCACGGCTTCTGTAAGTCCATTTGCGCCCATTAGCACAACAGGTTTTAAACTGTGAGCTAGGCCTTTAAGGTGCTGCTTTTGTTTGGTGCTTAGGTTCATTACGCGGCCAATTTTCTTTAAAATAAGGGTTGAAAAAAGCTATTTTAACGCCATCTATTGCTGAAGACTATAATTTATTGAGTAATAGGTAGCGCCTATTAAAACAATAGCTCCAATTTGTGCCTTGTTGGGATTAAAATGAGTAAACAAAAACATTCGGCTAGTTCTGGTCGTTGGTTGAAAGAACACTTTGATGATAAATACGCGAATGAAGCCCGAAAAAAAGGCTACCGCTCACGTGCTTATTTCAAGATCGATGAGATTCAAACGAAAGATAAATTGTTAAAGCCTGGAATGACAGTCGTCGACTTGGGGGCTGCGCCGGGCGGATGGTCTCAATATGCTGCTAAGATAGTAGGGGACAGTGGTCAGATCATCGCGTGTGACTTGCTTCCTATGGACCCGATTGCTGGCGTTAGCTTTTTACAAGGCGACTTTCGTGATGATGCGGTATTGGAAGCTTTGCTAGAAAGGATCCAACCTTCCATGGTAGACGTAGTAATGTCTGATATGGCGCCTAACATCGCGGGAAACAATTCTGTTGATCAACCTCGCGCTATGTATTTAGTTGAATTAGCTTTAGATATGTGTCGACAAGTTCTAGCGCCTAATGGTAGCTTTGTCGTAAAGGTTTTCCAAGGGGAAGGCTTCGATCAGTATGTGAAAGAAGTCCGAGACATGTTTAAAGCCGTAAAAATTAGAAAACCAGACTCATCGCGAGCTCGCTCTCGAGAGGTCTTCGTCGTAGCCACTGGTTACAAAGGTTAACCATTTTGCTCTCTTGAGAGCGTGTTAACACTATAGCTACAGTTAATGAACTGTAGTACCCTACCTTTAATTACAATTAGTTATCGAGAGGCTTACACCTTGAGTGACATGGCAAAAAATTTAATTCTGTGGCTTGTTATCGCCGTCGTATTGATGTCGGTATTCCAGAGCTTTGGCCCTGGAGAAAGCAATGGCAGAACCGTGGATTACACCACGTTTGTACAGGAAGTTGGCCAAGGCCAGATTCAAGAAGCAACTTTTAAAGACGGTGAAATTAGCTTTGTTCGTCGTGGCGGCGGTGCCAAAATGGTCACTTACATGCCAGTGTATGACCAAAAGCTTCTAGATGACCTAATTAACCAAAACGTGAAAGTACAAGGCACGCCTCCAGAAGAGCAAAGCTTGCTTGGTACTATCTTCATCTCTTGGTTCCCAATGATCTTACTAATTGGTGTATGGATTTTCTTCATGCGTCAAATGCAAGGCGGCGGTGGTAAAGGCGCCATGTCTTTTGGTAAGAGTAAAGCTCGAATGATGAGCGAAGAACAAATCAAGACAACTTTTGCTGACGTTGCTGGTTGTGACGAAGCAAAAGAAGACGTGAAAGAACTGGTGGACTACCTACGCGATCCAAGCCGCTTCCAAAAACTGGGCGGTAAGATTCCAACGGGTGTTCTAATGGTTGGTCCTCCTGGTACGGGTAAAACGCTTCTAGCGAAAGCCATTGCCGGTGAGGCGAAAGTACCATTCTTTACTATCTCTGGTTCTGATTTCGTAGAAATGTTCGTTGGTGTTGGTGCATCTCGTGTGCGTGACATGTTTGAACAAGCAAAGAAAGCTGCACCTTGTATCATCTTTATCGATGAGATCGATGCGGTAGGTCGTCAACGTGGCGCAGGTGTTGGTGGTGGTCATGATGAACGTGAACAAACACTAAACCAAATGCTCGTTGAGATGGATGGTTTCGAAGGTAACGAAGGTATTATCGTTATCGCTGCGACTAACCGTCCGGACGTGCTAGACCCTGCGCTACTGCGTCCTGGTCGTTTTGACCGTCAAGTGGTAGTTGGTCTTCCAGATGTACGTGGCCGTGAACAGATCCTAAAAGTTCACATGCGTAAGGTCCCTCTAGCGGGTGATGTAGAGCCTTCTCTCATCGCACGTGGTACTCCAGGCTTCTCTGGTGCTGACCTAGCAAACTTAGTTAACGAAGCTGCACTGTTTGCTGCGCGCGGTAACAAGCGCAACGTTTCTATGGTTGAGTTTGAACTGGCGAAAGACAAAATCATGATGGGTGCTGAGCGCCGTTCAATGGTGATGTCTGAGGAAGTGAAAGAGTCAACAGCATACCACGAAGCGGGTCACGCGATTGTTGGTCGCTTGGTTCCTGAACACGATCCAGTGTACAAAGTGTCTATCATTCCACGTGGTCGTGCGTTGGGTGTAACAATGTACCTTCCAGAGCAGGACCGCGTGAGTATGTCTCGCCAACACCTAGAGTCAATGATTTCTAGCTTGTACGGTGGTCGTTTAGCAGAAGAACTTATCTACGGTGCTGACAAAGTATCAACCGGTGCTTCTAATGATATCGAGCGCGCAACAGATATTGCTCGTAAGATGGTTACTCAATGGGGTTTCTCTGAAAAGCTTGGCCCTCTGCTGTATGCAGAAGATGAAGGCGAAGTGTTCTTAGGGCGTAGTGTAACTCAGACTAAACATGTGTCTGACGATACAGCGAAGTTGATTGATGACGAAGTTCGTCAGATCATTGACCGCAACTACGATCGTGCGAAGAAGATTCTTCAAGAGAACATGGATATCATGCATGCGATGAAAGATGCGCTGATGAAGTATGAAACCATTGATGCTCGCCAGATTGATGACTTAATGGAGCGCAAAGCTGAAATTCGTGAGCCTGCGGGCTGGAGTGATAACTCAGCAAGCAAACCAGAAGACAGCGACAAGCCTCAAGCAAAGCAAGAAGTTAAAGAAGAAGCAACGGAGACTGCGAAAGATGTAGAACAGCCTAGCTCTTCTGAAACAACTTCTAACGAAGCGCCTGAAAAGAAAGACTCTGAATAAAGAGTATCGATAATATTAAACCCCGAGTTATCTCGGGGTTTTTGTGTTTATGATGATGATTACAGCAAATAACAAATCTTTGGACCTTTCGCGTCCAAATGTCATGGCCATTCTAAATGTGACACCGGATTCCTTTTCGGATGGCGGTAAATACAACTCAATTGAACTTGCTCTTGCTCAAGTTGATAAAATGATAAAGGCTGGTGTAAGTATTGTTGATGTTGGTGGTGAATCGACAAGGCCTGGTGCACCGGATGTGTCTTTGGAAGAAGAGCTTAGGCGTGTTGTCCCAGTAATCAAAGCCATTCGTGAAAAGTATGATGTGTGGATTTCCGTTGACACCAGTAAAGCAGAAGTGATGCGTCAAGCAATTGATGCTGGGGCTGATTTGATCAATGACATCCGTTCGCTGCAAGAGCCAGGCGCTCTGGAAGTCGCAGCAGAAGCAAACCTTCCAATTTGTCTGATGCATATGAAAGGTCAACCTAGGACCATGCAAGTTGACCCTCATTATGATGATTTAATGGGGGACGTGTCGGCTTTTCTAGAAGAACGTATCGCGGCGTGTGAAGCTGCAGGGATTGATAAATCTCAACTGATTCTCGATCCTGGGTTTGGCTTTGGCAAAACAATCGAACACAATTATCATATGCTTGCTCATCTTGAAAAGTTTCATGAATTCGGCCTGCCTATTTTGGCTGGCATGTCTCGTAAATCCATGATCTTCAAACTGTTAGACAAGCCAGCAGCAGAGTGTACGAACGCAAGTGTTGTTTGTGCTACGATTGCCGCGATGAAAGGCGCGCAGATCATTCGCGTGCATGACTTTGAAGAGACAATCGAAGCAATGAAAGTTGTTGAGATGACGAAAAACAATATTTAAAAATAATAAAGGAAAGTTTATGTCGAATGAAAGACGTTACTTTGGTACTGACGGTGTGCGCGGTAAAGTAGGACAATACCCAATCACTCCAGACTTCGTACTTAAGCTTGGCTGGGCTGCTGGTCGTGTACTAGCGAAACAAGGCACAAAGAAAGTTATCATAGGTAAAGATACACGTATTTCAGGTTATATGCTTGAATCTGCACTAGAGGCTGGCCTTGCAGCTGCGGGACTTAAAGCAACATTTACTGGTCCCATGCCAACTCCAGCTGTGGCATATTTAACTCAGACTTTCCGTGCCGAGGCTGGTATTGTGATTTCTGCATCACATAACCCATATTACGACAACGGCATTAAATTCTTTTCTTCTGAGGGTACTAAGCTACCTGACGATATCGAATTGGCGATCGAAGCTGAGTTAGATAAAGAAATTGAATGTGTGGAGTCTGCTGAGCTTGGTAAAGCAACCCGCCTAAATGATGCAGCTGGTCGTTACATCGAATTCTGTAAGAGTACTTTCCCATCTGAGTTGAGCCTTGCGAACTTTAAGATCGTAGTAGACTGTGCGCACGGTGCAACGTACCACATCGCTCCAAATGTTTTCAAAGAACTTGGGGCAGAAGTTATCGCTATGGGCGTAGAGCCTAACGGCATCAACATTAATGAAAAAGTGGGCGCAACAGACGTACGAGCTCTTCAACAGCGTGTTGTTGAAGAGCAAGCGCATCTTGGTCTCGCATTTGATGGTGATGGTGACCGCATCATTATGGTCGACCACCTAGGTAACAAAGTTGATGGTGACCAAATTGCTTATATCATCGCTCGTGATGCACTTCGTCGTGGTGAGCTAAAGGGTGGTGTTGTTGGTACACTAATGACTAACTTGGGTATGGAAAATGGTTTAAAGCAGCTAGGCATTCCGTTTGTACGTGCTGCTGTTGGTGACCGTTATGTCATGGAGCAACTGCTAGAAAAAGGTTGGAAAATTGGTGCTGAAAACTCAGGCCATGTGATCTTATTAGATAAAGTCACAACCGGCGATGCGATTGTTGCTGCACTTCAAGTACTTGCTTCTGTAATTGGCAGCGATATGTCTTTATATGAACTATCGCAAGGAATGACATTATATCCTCAGGTTTTAGAAAATGTCCGTTTCTCAGGAGAAAGTAACCCTCTTGAAGCTACAGCTGTATTAAACGCTGTCGCTGAAGTAGAGGCGACACTTGGTGATAAAGGGCGTGTACTGCTGCGTAAGTCTGGCACTGAGCCTTTGATCCGCGTTATGGTGGAAGGCGAAGATGGTGAACTAGTTCAACACTCAGCATTGAAAATCGCTGAGGCTGTTAAAGCAAGTTGTTAATCATTGCGTTAAAGCATGTCTTGAATGAAAAGGGCATCTTTTGCCCTTTTTTTGAGCGCTTAACGCATTGGCATTGATTTTTTACTAATTTTCCCTTGTCAGCGTTACTGGCTTTCGCTAGTATTGCTCCGCCTCCCGTTAGGAGGTCGCTAGCCTTGTTCATTATGATTTGTTCTTTTGAACGGCGCTGGCTCAACAATTTGGAACATAGGTGGAAAAAATGTTTTCAGTTCTACTTGTGATTTACCTGTTGGCAGCGCTTGGTGTGATTGGCCTTGTGTTGATTCAACAAGGTAAAGGCGCAGATATGGGAGCCTCGTTCGGTGCTGGTGCTTCAAACACAGTGTTTGGTGCTGGCGGCTCAGGTAATTTCTTAACCCGAACAACTGCTATTTTAGCAACCGTATTCTTTATCGTTAGCTTGTTACTTGGTCGTATGTCTACGCACCAGACTGAATCACAATGGGTAGACCCAACGTTAGGTCAACCAGTTGTCGAACAAGTTAAGGATGCAGCGAGTGAAGTTCCTGCCCCTGCGGGTGATGAAATTCCTCAATAAGCTGTAAGGTTTTGATGCCGAGATGGTGAAATTGGTAGACACGCTAGCATGAGGTGCTAGTGCCTTAGGTGTGAGGGTTCGAGTCCCTCTCTCGGCACCATGTATTTACAAACTTGTAAATCACTTGTTTGCGAGTATAATGCTCAGCAAGTCGGACGCGGGGTGGAGCAGCTTGGTAGCTCGTCGGGCTCATAACCCGAAGGTCGTCGGTTCAAATCCGGCCCCCGCAACCAATCTCTTTCTTTAAAAGGAAATCGTAGATTGGCAAGTTTGCGTAGTGCTAACCACACTACGAGTTAAGAAAAGCAATTGTTGGCTATTCTTAACGTATCAGGGTCCAGCAGCATAAAACCCCGACTATCGGGGTTTTTTTGTTATCTGAGCTTTTTGAAATAGCTCAGATACTGCTTGGTTTTTTGATTGGGCTCTGAGCCCTTTTTTTGTTTCTGGAGTGGTTAAATGACTGGTTTAGAAAGACAACTTACTGAAATGCTTGACGCGCCAGTAGCGGCATCAGGTTATGAGTTAGTTGGATTAGAATTCATTCGTGCAGGCGCGCACTCAACGTTACGTATCTACATTGACCATGAAAATGGTATTAACGTAGACGACTGTGCAGAAGTTAGCCACCAAGTTAGTGCAGTTTTAGACGTTGAAGATCCAATTTCTGTTGCTTACAGCCTAGAAGTGTCTTCTCCAGGTTTAGAAAGACCACTTTTTAAAGCAGCACATTACGAGCAATTTATTGGTCACGAGGTCAGCATCGTATTGAAAATGGCTGTAGCAAACCGTCGTAAGTGGAAAGGTATTATCCACGGTGTTGATGGCGAAACAGTGACAATTACTGTAGACGGTCAGCAAGAAGAGTTTGCTCTAAGTAACATTTCCAAAGCTAACCTGATCCCTAAATTTTAGTTCCCTAAAAAAGTTTAAGCTTAGAGGCTAAATACAATGAGTAAAGAAATTTTAGCGGTAGCAGAAGCGGTATCGAACGAAAAAGCGGTACCTCGTGAGCGTATCTTTGAGGCTCTTGAGATTGCTCTAGCAACTTCTACAAAGAAAAAATACGAAATCGAAATCGACGTACGTGTTGCCATTGACCGTAAAACCGGTGAGTTTGTAACTTACCGCCGTTGGTTAGTTGTTGATGACGTTGAGAACCCTACAAAAGAGATCTCACTAGAAGCAGCGCAATACGAAGATGACTCAATCGAGCT
Source organism: Vibrio sp. SCSIO 43097 (assembly GCF_023650755.1). Taxonomy (NCBI): domain Bacteria; kingdom Pseudomonadati; phylum Pseudomonadota; class Gammaproteobacteria; order Vibrionales; family Vibrionaceae; genus Vibrio; species Vibrio sp. SCSIO 43097. Next base: position 733,527 of record NZ_CP071840.1, read on the forward strand.
TGGCGACTACGTAGAAGACGAAATCGAATCAGTAACGTTTGACCGTATTACGACTCAAACTGCTAAGCAAGTTATCGTTCAAAAAGTTCGTGAAGCTGAGCGCGCACAAATCGTTGAACAGTTCATCGATAATGAAGGTGATCTAATCACTGGTGTCGTGAAAAAAGTAAACCGTGACACAATCGTGCTTGATCTTGGTAATAACGCTGAAGCGGTAATCCTGCGTGATGACCAACTTCCTCGTGAAAACTTCCGTCCAGGCGACCGCGTACGTGGCCTTCTTTACAAAGTCGCGCCTGAAGCACGTGGTTTCCAATTGTTCATCACTCGTTCTAAGCCAGAAATGTTGGCAGAACTGTTCCGTGTTGAAGTGCCTGAAATCGCAGAAGATATTATCGAGTTGAAAGGCGCAGCACGTGATCCTGGTTCTCGCGCTAAGATCGCTGTCAAAACAAATGACAAACGTATCGACCCTGTAGGTGCGTGTGTTGGTATGCGTGGTGCACGTGTACAAGCTGTTTCTGGCGAACTTGGTGGTGAGCGTATCGATATTGTGCTTTGGGATGATAACCCAGCTCAATTCGTTATCAACGCAATGGCGCCAGCTGATGTTGCTTCTATCATCGTTGATGAGGATGCACACTCAATGGACATCGCAGTTGAAGCTGACAACCTAGCGCAAGCTATTGGTCGTAACGGTCAAAACGTGCGTCTAGCATCTCAACTAACCGGTTGGGAACTGAATGTTATGACAGTTGCTGATCTTCAGAAGAAACACGCTGAAGAATCACAAGCATCTATTGAAAACTTCATGAAGTACCTAGATATTGAAGAAGACTTCGCTCAACTTCTTGTTGAAGAAGGTTTCTCAACGCTAGAAGAAATCGCATACGTGCCAGTTAACGAGCTACTAGAAATCGATGGTTTGAATGAAGAACTAATCGAAGAGCTTCGTGGACGTGCAAAAGATGCACTAACGACGATCGCACTAGCACAAGAAGAGTCTTTTGAAGGTCTAGAACCAGCTGAGGACCTACTTGCACTTGAAGGTCTTGAGCGTGAGATGGCATTTAAATTGGCAGCGAAAGGTGTAGCGACACTGGAAGATCTTGCTGACCAAGGTATTGACGATTTAGAAGGTATCGAAGGCCTGACCGAAGAACGTGCAGGTGAGCTAATTATGGCCGCACGTAACATCTGTTGGTTCGGCGAAGAAGCATAATTTTCGGCAAGGAGGAAGCGGCATGACACAATTAACAGTTAAAGCACTGAGTGATGAGATTGGTACGCCAGTCGACCGCTTGATTGAACAACTTGCTGACGCTGGCATTAAAAAGGCGAGCTCTGACAATGTTACTGATGAAGAGAAGCAGAAGCTTCTCTCTCATTTAAAGAAAGAACACGGTGATAAATCAGGTGATTCAGAGCCGACTCGCCTTACGCTTCAGCGTAAAACTCGTAGTACACTTAGTGTGAACGCGGGTGGTGGTAAGAGTAAGAATGTTCAGGTTGAGGTGCGCAAAAAACGTACATACGTGAAGCGCAGCACAATTGAAGATGAAGCGAAACGTGAAGCTGAAGAAGCAGCACAACGTGAAGCAGAAGAAGCAGCAAAACGTGCAGCAGAAGAAGCTGCAAAACGTGAAGCTGAAGAAGCTGCAAAACGTGAAGCTGAAGAAGCTGCAAAACGTGAAGCGGAAGAAAAAGCGAAACGTGAAGCTGAAGAAAAAGCGAAGCGAGACGTAGATACGAATGCACAACGTAATGCTGAAGAAAAAGCAAAGCGTGATGCTGAAGAGAAAATTAAGCAAGAAGCAGCGCGAAAAGAGGCCGACGAGCTTAAACGTCGTCAGGAAGAAGAAGCTAAGCGTAAGGCTGAAGAGGAAAGTCAGCGCAAGCTTGAAGAAGCTCGCGAATTGGCTGAAAAGAATAAAGAGCGTTGGTCTGCTGCAGAAGAGAAAAAGGGTGATATGGAAGATACAGATTACCATGTAACGACTTCACAATACGCACGTGAAGCCGAAGATGAAGCAGATCGCAAAGTAGAAGGCGGTCGTCGTAAGAAGAAAAAAGCAGCTTCGGGTAAAGACGACCAAGCTCGCGGTGGCCGTAACAACCAACGTGGCGGTAGAGGTCGTAAGGGCAAACTTGCTAAGCCGACTTCAATGCAGCACGGGTTTGATAAGTCAGCAACGGTTGCTAAGCAAGACGTTGTAATTGGCGAAACGATCGTTCTATCAGAACTCGCTAACAAGATGTCGGTTAAAGCGACAGAAGTTATCAAAGTAATGATGAAGATGGGCGCTATGGCGACTATCAACCAAGTGATCGACCAAGAAACAGCACAACTTGTTGCTGAAGAAATGGGCCATAAAGTAGTTCTTCGTAAAGAGAACGAACTGGAAGAAGCGGTACTATCTGACCGTGACACTAACGCGGAAGCAGTTCCACGTGCTCCAGTTGTTACTATCATGGGTCACGTTGACCACGGTAAAACGTCAACACTTGACTACATCCGTCGCACACACGTTGCTTCTGGCGAAGCGGGTGGTATTACTCAGCACATTGGTGCGTACCACGTTGAAACAGACAACGGCATGATCACGTTCCTTGATACTCCTGGACACGCAGCGTTTACTGCAATGCGTGCTCGTGGTGCTCAAGCAACAGATATCGTTGTTCTTGTAGTTGCAGCAGACGATGGCGTAATGCCACAAACAGTAGAAGCGATTCAGCACGCGAAAGCGGCAGGCGTTCCTCTAATTGTTGCTGTGAACAAGATCGATAAAGAAGACGCGAACCCAGATAACGTTAAGAACGAGCTTGCTCAATACGACGTTATTCCTGAAGAGTGGGGCGGTGAGAACATGTTCGTTCACATCTCTGCTAAACAGGGTACAAACATCGATGGTCTTCTAGAAGCAATCCTTCTTCAGTCTGAAGTTCTTGAACTTACAGCTGTAGCTGAAGGCATGGCATCTGGTGTTGTTGTTGAATCTCGTCTAGATAAAGGTCGTGGTCCAGTTGCAACAGTACTTGTTCAATCAGGTACACTAAACAAAGGCGACATCGTTCTTTGTGGTCAAGAATACGGCCGTGTTCGTGCAATGCGTGATGAGCTAGGTAAAGAAATTACTTCGGCTGGCCCATCTATCCCTGTAGAGATCCTAGGTCTTTCAGGTGTACCATCTTCAGGTGATGAAGCAACAGTAGTTCGTGACGAGCGTAAAGCGCGTGAAGTAGCTAACTACCGTGCTGGTAAGTTCCGTGAAGTGAAACTTGCTCGTCAGCAGAAATCTAAACTAGAGAACATGTTCTCTAACATGACTGCTGGTGAAGTTGCTGAACTTAACGTTGTACTTAAAGCAGACGTTCAAGGTTCTGTAGAAGCAATCGCAGACTCACTAGTTAAGCTATCTACAGACGAAGTTAAAGTGAACATCGTTGGTTCTGGTGTTGGTGGTATTACTGAAACTGACGTAGTACTAGCGGAAGCTTCAAACGCAATCATCCTTGGCTTTAACGTTCGAGCAGATGCTTCTGCTCGTCGTGCTGTTGAAGCCGCAGCTGTTGACTTACGTTACTACTCAATCATTTACCAATTGATTGACGAAGTGAAACAAGCAATGGGCGGTATGCTTGCTCCAGAATTCAAGCAAGAGATCATTGGTCTTGCTGAAGTTCGTGACGTGTTTAAGTCACCGAAACTGGGCGCTATCGCTGGTTGTATGGTTACAGAAGGTGTGATCAAGCGTAACAACCCAATCCGTGTACTACGTGATAACGTTGTTATTTACGAAGGTGAACTAGAGTCACTACGTCGTTTCAAAGATGACGTTCAAGAAGTTAAGAATGGCTACGAATGTGGTATCGGCGTTAAGAACTACAATGATGTTCGCGTTGGTGACCAAATCGAAGTCTTCGAAATCGTTGAAATTAAACGTACTCTAGACTAATTGACTAAAATTACTAATATTGTCTTTGAAAGATAAGTAGTAATTGGTTGTTGAATACACCATGGGGGGCTGGCTTTGACCAACCCCCCATTCTTTCTATATAAGAGTAAAGATATGTCAAAAGAATTTAGCCGCACGCAGCGCGTTGCACAGCAGCTGCAAAAAGAACTAGCGATGATCCTTCAACGTGAAGTTCGTGACTCTCGCCTTGGCATGGTGACGATCTCAGACGTAGAAGTCTCTCGTGACCTAGCTTACGCAAAAGTATTTGTGACCTTCCTGTGTGTGGGTGAGCAAACACCAGAATCATGTCTAGCAGCGCTACGTGAGCACGAAGTGCACATTCGCATGATGTTAGGTAAGCGTATTCGTCTACGTTTAACGCCAGAAATCCGCTTCCACTATGACAATACGCTTGTTGAAGGTATGCGTATGTCTAACCTAGTGTCTGAAGTCGTTAGTTCAGACAAACAAAAGCAAAAAGATTCTGGTCGTGAGGACGAAGAATAATGGCTCGTCGTCGTAAAGGTCGTCCAATTAATGGCGTTATACTGTTGGACAAACCAACAGGTATCTCTTCCAATGATGCACTGCAAAAAGTAAAGCGAATCTACTTTGCTGAGAAAGCAGGCCACACTGGAGCCTTGGACCCATTAGCGACAGGCATGCTGCCAATTTGCTTGGGTGAAGCGACAAAATTTTCTCAGTTTCTTCTTGATTCTGATAAACGCTACCGTGTGATCGCAAAGCTGGGTGAACGTACCAATACGTCTGACTCGGATGGTGAAGTTGTAGAGACTCGTCCAGTCGATGTTACGTTAGACAAGCTAGAGGCGTGCATCGATCAGTTCCGTGGTGAATCTGATCAAGTGCCTTCCATGTTCTCTGCGTTGAAGTATCAAGGTAAACCCTTGTATGAATACGCTCGTAAAGGCATCGAAGTTCCGCGTGAATCTCGTAAGATCACGGTATATGAGATTGTTCTTCACCGTTTTGAAGGCGATGAAGTAGAGATGGAAGTGCACTGCTCTAAAGGTACCTATATTCGTACTATCGTTGATGATCTGGGCGAAATGTTAGGTTGTGGTGCGCACGTAACTATGCTTCGTCGTACTGGTGTTGCTAAATACCCTTACGAGAATATGGTAACACTCGAGCAACTAAATGAGTTGCTAGAGCAAGCTCACCGCGAGGAACGAGCGCCTCGAGAACTACTGGACCCACTGCTTTTGCCAATGGATACAGCGGTAGAAGACTTACCAGAAGTCAACTTGGTGCCTGAACTGGCGAATATGGTCCAACATGGGCAGCCCGTTCAAGTATTTGGTGCTCCGACTGAGGGCTCACTTCGCCTTACTATGGGTGAAGAACGCTTGTTTATTGGCGTTGGCGAAATGAACGAAGATGGCAAAATCGCTCCTAAGCGATTGGTCGTGTTCCGAGATGACGTTACATCCAAGTAAATGATTGAAAATACCGACCTGAGTGTCGGTATTTTTATATTGCACGAGATAGGAAATTTCCCTATAATCCGCGCTTCGCGTAGCGGCTGAATCAGAGATTGGCTGCTACAACTTTAAACCTACTCTTATTAGGAGAGAATTATGTCTCTGAATGCAGAAACTAAAGCAGCAATCGTTGCAGAATACGCACAAGGCGAAGGCGACACTGGTTCACCAGAAGTTCAAGTAGCTCTACTTACAGCTTCTATCAACCACCTACAAGGTCACTTCAAAGCGCACAAAGGCGATCACCACAGCCGTCGTGGTCTTCTACGCATGGTTTCTCGTCGTCGTAAGCTTCTAGATTACCTAAAAGGTAAAAACCTAGCTCGCTACCAAGACCTAATCAAACGTCTAGGCCTACGTCGCTAATCAGCGACTGCATAGCAGTTTGTCTAAAAAGGGGCTTTATGCCCCTTTTTTGTTGCCTAAATTTAGCCAAATTAGACTTATGCCGTTATAATACTGGCGGCTAAACCTTGTAAGAGGTTTTCTCAAAAGCTCATAGCATTACAGTCAACCACGTCGACCAAAAGGTCGCGACTATTCAAAAGGAATTTCCGAGTTTCTTTTTACTAGTCGCGATTCGTAATGCCTTGAGTGTCAATTAACACATCTAAGATTTCTTTAAGCACTAAAGGAAGATTAGAAACAAGGAATAACAATGTTCGAAAAACCAGTTGTTAAAACGTTCCAGTACGGTAACCACACAGTTACTTTAGAAACTGGCGTTATTGCACGTCAAGCTACAGCAGCAGTTATGGTCACAATGGATGATACGTCTGTATTCGTATCTGTTGTAGGTAAAAAAGAAGCCGTTGCAGGTCAAGACTTCTTCCCACTAACGGTTAACTACCAAGAGCGTACTTACGCTGCGGGTAAAATCCCAGGCGGCTTCTTCAAACGTGAAGGTCGTCCTTCTGAAGGCGAAACGCTAACAGCTCGTCTAATCGACCGTCCAATCCGTCCGCTATTCCCAGACGCGTTTAAAAACGAAGTTCAGGTTATCGCGACAGTAATGTCTGTAAACCCAGATGTTCAGCCAGATATCGTTACAATGATCGGTACTTCTGCTGCTCTTGCTATCTCTGGCATTCCATTCAACGGCCCTATCGGTGCGGCGCGTGTTGGTCATATCGATGGTCAGCTTGTACTTAACCCTAGCCAAACTGAACTAGAAACTTCTAAGCTTGACCTTGTTGTTGCAGGTACAGAGTCAGCAGTACTGATGGTTGAGTCAGAAGCGGACAACCTAACTGAAGAAGAAATGCTAGCGGCGGTTGTTTATGGTCATGACCAACAACAAGTTGCTATTCAAGCTATCAACGAATTCAAAGCAGAAGTTGCAACTCCTGCTTGGGATTGGGTTGCTCCTGAAGAGAACACAGCGCTTAAAAATAAGATTGCTGATCTAGCAGAAGCTAAACTTGTTGAAGCTTACCAAATTACTGAGAAAATGGCTCGTTACGACCGCATCCATGAGATCGCTGCGGAAGTAAATGAAGTTCTTCTTGCTGAAGATCCTGAAGCAGATACAAAAGAAATCCACACTATCTTCCATGATCTAGAGAAGACAGTAGTACGTAGCCGTATTATTGCAGGTAACCCTCGTATCGATGGCCGTGAAAAAGACATGGTTCGTGCACTAGATGTACGTACTGGTGTTCTTCCTCGTACTCACGGTAGCGCGCTATTCACTCGAGGTGAAACTCAGGCGATCGTTACTGCAACGCTAGGTACTCAGCGTGATGCTCAAATCATCGATGAGCTAACTGGTGAGCGTAAAGATCACTTCCTACTGCACTACAACTTCCCTCCATACTGTGTAGGTGAAACTGGTTTTGTAGGTTCTCCTAAGCGTCGTGAAATCGGCCACGGTAAACTGGCAAAGCGTGGTATTGCTGCAGTAATGCCTTCTGTTGATGAGTTCCCATACACAGTACGTGTTGTATCGGAAATCACTGAATCTAACGGTTCATCTTCAATGGCTTCAGTATGTGGTACTTCTCTTGCGCTTATGGACGCAGGTGTACCAATCAAAGCATCTGTTGCTGGTATCGCAATGGGTCTTGTTAAAGAAGGTGACGATTTCGTTGTACTTTCTGACATCCTTGGCGATGAAGACCATCTAGGTGACATGGACTTTAAAGTAGCAGGTACTAACACTGGTATCACTGCACTTCAAATGGACATCAAGATCGAAGGCATCACTAAAGAAATCATGCAAATTGCGCTTAACCAAGCTCAAGGCGCACGTAAGCACATCCTATCTGTAATGGATGAAGCTATCTCTGGTGCTCGTGAAGACATCTCTGAATTTGCTCCGCGTATTCACACGATGAAGATCAGCGCTGAGAAGATCAAAGACGTTATCGGTAAAGGTGGTGCAGTTATCCGTGCTCTAACTGAAGAGACTGGTACAACTATCGAAATCGAAGACGACGGTACTATCAAGATTGCGGCAACTGAAGGCACTGCTGCGAAAGAAGCTATCCGCCGTATCGAAGAGATCACTGCTGAAGTTGAAGTGGGCCGTATCTACACAGGTAAAGTTGCACGTCTAGCGGACTTCGGTGCATTCGTAACGGTTCTTCCAGGCAAAGATGGTCTTGTACACATTTCTCAAATCGCAGAAAAACGCGTAGAGAAAGTGTCTGACTACCTAGCTGAAGGTCAAGAAGTTCAAGTTAAAGTTCTTGAAATCGACCGCCAAGGCCGTGTACGTCTAAGCATGAAAGAAGCGGTAGAAAAGCCAGCTGAAGAAGCTGCTGCTGAAGCACCGGCTGCTAAAGACGAGTAAGACAAAATGAGACTTTCAGCCTTTTATTAGATTAAGGGCCTGAAAGCATGTTATAAAAGGGGAGCATTTTCGCTCCCCTTTTTTGGTTTGTTTCGATGTATTAACCTCAAACGAGGTTATCGCCTATATTGCATTAAGAGAAACAAATCTTGAGCGGTCCAAACAGGAGTATCAATTAGTGAAATGGTTTCAAACCGCAATTTTATGTGTTGCTATCGCGCTGACCGGTTGTGCAAATACTTCTCAACAATCAGCACAAAAGTGGTTATATCCACCGATGGCGGTGCCACTTCAGCCTAGTGTTCAACAAGAAGTACAAATCGCGCGTCTCTCGCAGTTGCTACAACGTCCCGACCTTAGTGATGAAGTGCGCGCTAAAATGCATTATGAGCGCGGTAGCTACTACGACAGCGTTGGTTTGCGTGATCTTGCCCGTTTGGACTTTAACCAGTCTTTGCAGTTGAATCCTGCTCAGCCGGACATCTTCAATCTTTTGGGAGTATACTTTACCCAAGTAGGAGAGTTTGATGCGGCATATGAAGCGTTTGACTCGACCATAGAGTTGGCTCCTGATAATACCTATGCTGAGCGCAACCGTGCGATTGCACTGTATTATGGTGGCCGAATCGATCTCGCTTTAGAAGATATGACCAAGCATTATCAAGAAATGCCAACGGATCCTTTTCGTTCATTATGGCTGTACATCATCGAAGCTGAGCAAAATCCAGAGCAAGCAAAAGCCAATCTTCAACAGCGTTATTTACGAGATCGTAGTGAAGAGTGGGGATGGGTTCTTGTTGCCATCATGCTACGAGACGTCTCGGACGAAGACGCGCTTAAAGCAATTATGGATGGAACGAGAGAGAACTATCGCCTAGCTGAACGATTGACGGAAACGTATTTCTACCTTGGAAAGCGTAATCAGCTTGAAGGTGATATCGCAAGTGCCATCTCACTTTATAAGCTCGCGATTTCGTTCAACGTTTACGATTATGTTGAGCATCGCTATTCTTTCTTGGAGCTGGCGCAAATTTACGATCAATTACAGCAAGATAGATTGGCCAAGTTAAAGGCTGCCAAGAAGCTGGAAATTGAATGATTTAGAGCCGCTCGATGAGAGCGGCTTTTTTTATGATTGAACTTGATGAGTGACTCATTTAAATTAGTTAGTCTTGCTAACTAAGTGGTGGTGGCTTTATGGCATTAGAAGAAAGCTTGATTGATTTAGAGCGTTTTTGCGCCAAAGCTTGGCGTGTCTATGCCAAAGAAGATCCATTATCACATCTAAGCTTTAATGAGTTCGATTATTTACGTGTGATTCAGGTTTACCCTGAGGGTGTGCGAATAACCGATCTTGCAGAAGAGCTGCAAGTGACTAAGCCTTCCGCGTCGACAATGGTTGTGCGTCTGGAAAAAAAGGGTTTGGTGAAACGCATCGCATGTAATGAGGATGCTCGTGCTAAGCGTGTGTTGCTTACAGAAGAAGTCGCAGAAAAAATGTCTTTGGAACAGGTGGTTTACAAAGATATCTCTGAACAAATGATGCAACAATTAAATCAGCAAGAAGCTGAACAGTTACAAGCTTTATTGAATAAAGCATTGAGTAATAAGTCATTTTAAACTAAAGCAAAGGCCTCAGCTGTATGGTTTAGTTTTTGTTGTTTCATCTTTCTTTTATTTAATTTAACCATTTAGTTAGTCTTGCTAATTAAATGGTTAGCTTTGCTAACTACTGGTGACAGTCATGCAAAACTCAATTTATAGACAGTTTTGGAAATATACGATTCCAACCGTCGCAGCAATGCTCGTAAACGGTTTGTATCAAATAGTTGATGGCATTTTTATTGGCCGTTATGTTGGCGCTGACGGATTAGCTGGGATCAATGTTGCGTGGCCTATTATCGGTTCGATCCTCGGTATAGGAATGATGATTGGGGTGGGGACTGGCGCGCTGACTTCGATCAAGCAAGGAGAGAACGATCATGAAGGCGCTAAGCGAATACTAACGACCGGATTGACGTTGTTAGCGGCATTGATGCCGGTCGTTGCTACAATATTGTTCTTGTTTTCGGATGAATTTATTCGCTGGCAAGGTGCGGAAGGGCGAGTGTTTGAACTTGCGCTGCAATATTTGCATATTCTGATAGTCGCGTGCGTATTCACGTTGGGTTCTATCGCAGTTCCGTTTTTATTACGCAATGACGACAGCCCGAACTTAGCAACGATTTTGATGGTCATCGGTGCCGTTATTAACATTGTATTAGACTACGTATTTATTGCTTGGTTGGAGTGGGAGTTAACCGGAGCCGCTATTGCCACTGCACTTGCACAATTAGTGGTCACTGTGCTCGGTATTGGTTACTTCTTTACTTCAAAAGCAACATTACGCCTTCGTATCCGCGACTTCAAAGTTCAGGTTGATGCTGCACCAAAGATTATCATGATAGGTACATCAAGTTTCTTTATGTACGCCTACGGCTCTGTGATGGTGGCACTGCACAACGCGTTATTTGCTCAATACGGAAGTGCAATGTTGATCGGAGCGTACGCCATTTTGGGGTACATCGTGACGGTTTACTATCTGATAGCCGAAGGAATTGCGAATGGTATGCAGCCTTTAGTGAGCTTCAACCACGGTGCACGTAATCAGGAGAACATCAGAAAGTTATTAAAGGTCGCGATGGGGACATCTGTGCTTGGTGGGGTGGCGTTCGTTGTTTTGATGAACCTTTTCCCGTACGAACTGGTTGCGGTGTTTAATAATGCTGACCAACAGTTGATTGATAGCACCGTGATCGGGATTCGTTTACACATGTTTGCGTTGTTCTTAGATGGTTTTTTAGTTGTGGCGGCCGCGTACTATCAATCAGTAAACAAAGGCAGCAAAGCTATGTTTGTAACACTAGGCAACATGCTGGTCCAGTTGCCATTCTTATTCATTATGCCGAAACTTTTCGGCGTGACAGGTATTTGGTTAGCTTTCCCATTGTCTAACATTGCATTGAGTTTGGTCGTGATCAGTATGTTGTGGCGAGATGTGAAAAAGCTGCTTAATGAGAGTTCTGTCGAACCAAGGGTGCAAGCCTGCTAACAAAAGCTAACAGATAAAAGCGAGGCTAGGCCTCGCTTTTATCTTTAAGGATTAAATGGTTTTTACTTCTAAGCCCGCTAGTTGATGCCAATAGCCATTGCATTGGCGGCTTTCGAGCTTTTCAGGATTATCGCCGTATTCGTTTGAGCGAAAACGCTCTAACTCTGAAAAAATGTCCATACCAAGAGGGCTTAACCGGACCACATCAACCAGCCCTTTCATACTTGGTAAGTCATTGATGAGGTTGTAGCAATACCCTGACTGTGTTTGAATGCCGTTAAGGTTAAAGACTTCTTGCCCTTCTTGGCTGCTGACCTGGATACCCGTAGGGTATTTGATACAGCAGGTTTCGCAATCGTCTTTCGCTCGGTTTTCAGCTCGGGCTGTGAAACAGCGAGCGGAATACGCTAAAGGCAAATAACCGTGGCTAAATACCTCAACTTCAAACTTGTTACGAATACCAAGCTCGTCACACTGAACTAAAGTATCGTTTAACCATTCGCGAGAGAGCTCGACAGGCATGCACCAACGCATCATACCTTGCTTCAAAAATAAGTTGAGCGTGTGTGCGTTATAAGTATTGATTGCAGGACCAACGACGAAAGGCACTTTATGCTCTGATGCCAATTGAACAGCAGATACGTCATTTGCTTCAATCGCGAAGTCACCGTTGTCGATGTACTTCTTCATTATGTTTACTTCACTCGGAGCTTCTAGTAGTGCCATTGTTGATAGCACCACTTGCTTGCCAGCTGCAGACAGCTCTTTTGCTATTTCAAGCCAATGCGAAGGCTTCATTTCTCGACGTTTTGAGCATACGGTTTCCCCAAGATAGATGATGTCCGCGGAGCTTGATTTCGCTTGTTCATAAAACGCTTCGATGTCTTGTTTTGGCCAGAAGTACAACAGCGGGCCAAGCGCGTATTTCATTGAATTATCCATCTTAACCTCTACTGCCATTTGCGGTGATAAGCACCAAGTGTGGTCTGCGTACCTTCAGACACGTTTGCCAATGCGGCATCCCAAGCCGCTTCGACTTGATAAGCTTCTGGGTTTGCTTGGTAACGGTCAATCGCGGCTCGCCATGTTCGAGTGACTTGTTCTACGTAAGCTGGGCTACGTTGGCGACCTTCAATTTTTACAGACGCCACATTTGCAGCAAATAGTTCTGGCAGCATAGAGAGGGTGTTCAAACTGGTTGGTTCTTCCAGTGCGTGGTAGCGTTTTTTCTCGCCTTCGATTTCTGCTTCGAAACGGCCTTTACACAAGGTAGGGTAGCCCGCATTTTCACCGGTGCTGTAGCGATCGATCAAAATGTCGTTAAGGCGGGATTCCAGACCATTTTCTGTTTCTTGCCAGCGAACGTACTTAGCTGGAGAGCATGCTCCCACAGTGTTTGGAGACTCGCCTGTCATGTATGACGATAGGTAGCAGCGACCTTCAGACATGATGCAAAGGCTACCAAAAGCAAAGACTTCTAACTCGACATCGCTAGTGATGTTGCGTGAGAGCTGTTTGACCTGATGAATCGATAAAACGCGGGGTAGCACTACCCGTTTTACGTTGAAGTTTTGTTTGTAAAAATCAATGGCTGCGACGTTGGTCGCTGATGCTTGCACTGAAAGGTGTAGTTCTAGATCGGGATATTTGCGAGCCGCGTACTCCAGCACTGCAATGTCTGCAACAATCAGCGCGTCTACACCCAGTGCCGCTGCATTGTCTACTGCGTTCGTCCAGCGCTCGAAGCCATTGGGATGAGCGAAGGTATTCAACGCGACATGAATTTTTTTATTGCGGTCATGAACGTATTGCACCGCTTTTTCTAACTTTTTGCCGTTAAAGTTGAGGCCAGCAAAGTGACGGGCGTTGGTATCATCTTTGAAACCAATGTAGACGGCATCGGCACCGCAATCAATCGCAGTTTTTAACGCAGGCAGGTTACCCGCGGGACACAAGAGTTCCATATGCTCACAATCATTGAGAATAAAAAGGTGTCCGCATTTTATGAAGAATTATGAATAGCGAAATTGACCTAAGTTAGGTTTAGCTCAATAAAGTCGATATTTACCCCTTGCGAGTAAGGGTATCGGGTCGGGGTTAGTTCTTGTGACGACGATTCTGTACAAACAGCTCTTCAATTTCATGTTTTGGCTGCGGGCGATAAAAATGGAATCCTTGAATCGCATTACATTGAAGGTTAGAGAGCAAAGTAGCTTGCTGGTGGGTTTCCACCCCCTCGGCAACGACAGTTAAGTCGAGCGACTTACCCAGATTAATGATGTTTTCAATCACAGTGACTTGTTTCGGTAGTGTGTCGATATCATTAATAAAAGCGCGGTCGATTTTTAGCTCGTCAATAGGGAAACGCGCTAAGTAGGAAAGAGAAGAGTAGCCGGTACCAAAGTCATCGATAGAGAGAGCGAAGCCAAGCTTTTTAATCGCATTCAACATTTGCAGTGTATGTTCGCTATCACTCATCACGGCACTTTCGGTTAGCTCGAAGGTAATGCAGCTTGGATCAAGCTCGGTAGTGCGAAGCAACTTTTCCATAAAGTCGATCAGCTGTGGGTTGCCAAATTGCTCGGGAGAGAGGTTAATGGCGACACGGCCTGGCAGTATGCCCTGTTGTTTCCAACGTTTTACCGTATTGAAAACATCACGCATCACGACACGTCCAAGGTGTTCGATTAACCCAGCGCGCTCGGCGACAGGAATGAATGAGCCAGGACTAATGTACCCTTCAACTGGATGCTTCCAACGAACGAGCGCTTCTGCGCCGTTGATACTGAAGTCTCGCGCGTTAACCTTAGGTTGATACCACACTTCCAAACCGTTCTGCTGCAATGCTTTTTGCAGTTCGATTTCAAGCCACAAACGCATACGCGCTTCTTTGTTCATTTGATCGTTAAATTTGATCAGACGATTTCTACCACGATCTTTGGCTTCATACATCGCAGTATCGGCATTTTGTAGTAGGATTCGCGCATCTTGTCCGTCTTCAGGGTATCGAACGCTACCAATTGAACAGGCAAGGCGTTTGCTGAAGTGGTGCAAGTCGAAAGGTTGGTTGATCAACGAGATAATGCGATCGGACAAAATTTCAGCCATGCGGGTATTTTCTGGCTCCGGCAGAATGACGCCAAACTCATCGCCACCCAAATGACCAATAATCGCTTGGTTTGGTAGTAACCGTTTAAGACGGGCCGACACCTCTTGAATCACTTTATCGCCAATATGGTGACCAAGTGAGTCATTAATGTTTTTGAAGTTATCGATATCCAAATAGAACACCAGAAGCGGTGTTTGCTTTTTGATCAGCTGTTCCAAACGTTTGGTGAAGCCAAAGCGGTTGTAGAGTTTGGTGAGCGAGTCAATGTGTATGTCTTCATTCGATGCAGAAGACAGGTTTTTGGGCGCATCATCAGCATCTTGGATTAGGATAATTTGAGATTCGCTACCTAATATCGCCGTGGAATCCGCGTGTAGCTGAACTTTCCGTTCAAAGCCGCATCTTGCGCTGGTTAAGCAGACAAAAGGTTTGTCAGAAATTAATGTACTCAATCGATGACTAAATACCTTTTTACTGTTTTCATCGATGAATAAACGACTTAGCTCTTCGCCCAACAATTCATGAGGAGAGTTAAGTCCGAGAAGGCGCGCTGATGCGGGGTTCGCAGAGATGACAATATCATCTTCGATAAGCAGTAAGCCGTCTGGTAGCAGTTGTGTTAACTTCGCAAACTTACTTTCGGACTCTTCTAAGGAGCGAACGAGTATCTGCTTTTCTGAAGTATCGACAGCGTGAAAAACAACAAAGCGAATGTCGTTACCTTCAAAAACTGGCGAAAGACTAAAGTGAAGACTGGTTTCAAGGTCGGTTTCATCGAGCGTGATTTCGGCTTCGACATGTGCCCCTTTGAACGCGCGCTGATAGTATGGTGCAAGCTTCTTATAAAACTGCTCACCCAGCACTTGGCAATCGTTTAAGCCGACGATTTCCTCATGACTTAAACCTGCGATATCGCAGTAACGGTCACTTACCATTCGATAATTGTGTTTTTTATCAAGAATGGCAAAGAAGAAAGGGCTATTTGAGGTTAGCGTGGCAAACCAATGTTTTAATTGCTGGGAAGGCATTAGGGTATTACCGATCTCCAATGAGCCAGATTATTCGTCCGTGTATAAAAAGCGACACCCTGATAAGCCTGCGGCGGTCTACCACCAAGCTAAAGTGTTACTTGCCATTAAAGGGCTCGCGGTTTTAGCTGTGCAGTCGACAATCACATGGATACGCTCAGATAACTATAACTTTGAAAATACGGTTGTAAAAGTGTTTATCCACCTGTTCGCATCAATAATACACGTAAGTTCAAAAAAAGAAGCGTTAGTGAGCAATAAACCACCAATCTAAAATAAGCACTTTATTGATACATAACAGTAATCTCATCGCCACGATTGCTTAATATAAGCAACCTAATGACAAAGTAACGGATAATGAACGTGTTAAACAAGATTCGCAGTCAACTAGTAAAGAACGCAGCTAATATTTTGCGTTCTCCAGTCCAGTTATTACCACAGCCAATTCAGCAAAAAGCGTTGCTGGAAGGGCTAAAAATGGTGTTTAAAGAAGCCTTGGAAGATGGTGACTTTGAGTTCCTTGAAGACAAGTGGTTAAAAGTTGCGATTAAAGACTTGAACTTAGCATGGTACATCAGCTATCAAGACGAAAAATTGGTGGTAGCTGAAAAACCAGTTCAGGAAGATGTGAGTTTTAGTGGTAATCTAAACGACCTAGTACTGATTGCTGGTCGTAAAGAAGACCCTGACACACTGTTCTTCCAACGTCGCCTTTCAATTGAAGGTGATACTGAGCTTGGCTTAGAAGTGAAAAACTTAATGGACAGTGTCGACTTAGAGCAGTTACCGAAAGCAATGCAAGTCGCTTTGAATCAATTGGCTGATTTTGTTCAGAAAGGAGTTCAAGCGCCTGCACAACCAACCGGAGTAGCGAATGCTTATTCGAACTGAAGCCCCAGCGGACATTCTTACCATTGACCGCTTATTGAAACACGCCTTCCCGACGGAAGCTGAAGCTGAGCTTGTGATGCGTTTGCGCGAAAACAGCAAATTCACGCTTTCCTTAGTCGCGTGTACAGATGAGGGAGAGGTGATAGGCCATGCTTTATTTAGCCCTGTGACCTTAAATGGTGAAGATTTGTCATGGCAAGGGCTAGCGCCATTAGCTGTTCATGAAGATTACCGTCGCCAAGGCATCGCTGCAGAGTTGATCAAAGAAGGTTTTGATTCACTGCGTGATTTTGGCTACCCAGTGTGTGTGGTGTTGGGCGATCCTGATTATTACGCGCGCCAGGGTTTTCAATCATGCGACGAGATGGGCTTTGAATGTGCTTGGGATGTCCCTAAAGGTGCATTTCGAGTCGCAGAGTTGGTCGAAGGTCAATGTGCTGGACGCTCCGGATGCATAGACTATGCGCCAGAGTTCTCTGAACTGTAAATGAAAGAAGCCCACGACTAAGTGGGCTTCTTTCTTATTCACTGAAAACTGAGATAGGGAGGTTAGGATGACTGGTTACTTTTCTTTTTGCCCCAGACCTCTATTTTCGCTTTTTTACTTACCCCTAGCAGGCTGAGTTTTGTGCTTCCCCAGCTACTGTAAGTCATTTCAATCTGTTTTAGCTTGGCTTCTTTTGTACCTGGAAGGCTCCAGGCACGAGTCGACAATCCGCTTGTTAGTACGCCCATAGAGGAAAGCTTTTTCTCACTACCATCTGTCATGACGACTTTTAAACCATTAATGTCTACCGTTCCTTGCACACATTTTAGTTTTATTTTACTGAAGCTTCGGTTTCGGAATAGGCTATTTGGTGTCACGGTATCTGTTTCTGTATGAAAGTTAACGGTTTTCGTTGCAATCAGCTCCCACTCATCGCTGTTATTAGCAAAAACACTCATGCTGGTGGCGGCTACCAGTGTGCAAAGTAGTAGCGTATTTAAGAATTTCATAATGTACCTCATATGTCATACCCAATGTGTGGCTGTTGGCAAAACGCTATGTTCAGGAATATCCAAATCATCTCATTGTGTTCAGGTGTTCCTTGAAGTCCTTTAGGTATAATCGCGATAATTTGATAGGATTGCCCTCGTTCAAATAGGTGACGGAAAATGTCAATTAACGAGAAACAGTATTTACGTGAAATGGGGATCAGCACATGGGAGCTGGTGCACCCTGAAAGACTGGAAGGCTATCAATCGCCATTATTGGATTTGCAAAGTTCATGTAAACTCCTATTGGTATCGCCAATATGTCCAGAAAACGAGACGGCATTGATGTTTGAGCGCGTATTAAAAAGCATTAAGCTCACGCTTGATGATGCGCTACACCTAGAGCCTGAGCGCTTATCCATGCTGGGTGAACATCAGCTAGAGTGGGTGTGGTTTGCAGGCTGTGAGGCTGATCAAAGCATCAAGGCAAAGCACCTGACCTCGCCACTATTACAAGATATTGATGGTAATAACGAACAGCGCCGCGCATTGTGGCAACAAATCTGTTCGTACTCTTAACGGAGCTAATGCGTGACAATTGAAATTACGCCGATGCGTGCAGAGCACCTCGACCAAGTTTGGCAAATCGAGCAGCAAGCACATTCTCACCCTTGGGCCGAATCTTTGGTTCGTGACTTATCCAGTCGCGGTGCTTGCCATCATGTGATGCTGGAAGGCTCTCAAGTGGTTGGTTACTTCTATGGACAGAATATTGTTGGAGAAGTGACACTATTAAATATTGCAGTAGCGCCTTCTCAACAGGGCAGAGGGCTAGGGCAAAAATTGCTGGACGCGTTTATTGAACACTGTGAACAAGCCAAAGCAGAGAGTGCTTGGTTAGAAGTGCGTGAAAGTAATCACCCAGCTATCCATATTTATGAGCAAGCAGGTTTTAATGAAGTGGACCGTCGTTACAACTATTACCCAGCTAAATCGGGAAATGGTAAGGAAGACGCCATTATCATGAGTTACTTATTTTTGAGTTAGTTTTAGGCCGTTACTAATTACCTCATCAACACTTATGCTTTAAATGCGTATCCGGATTCGAGGCTTTTGAATATGTAATAATAATTTTTTGAATTTTTACATCTCTTTGTGTGGAGCTGGCTTTCCCTTGTTAGTTGCAGGTAAAGGCTGGTGAGCCGAGTAAATTCAGTTCATGTCTTTCCAGTTTGCTAGCACAGCGATAATAAGCGAGAATACCGCACAATATCGAATAGTAGATATGCTTGCCTATTTTGTGAGCATGAAAGTAATTTAGAAGATTAACTAATGTCAAATCCCCTTTTTTTAGGCGAAGTGTCTAAGCGCAGAACGTTCGCTATTATTTCTCACCCGGATGCGGGTAAAACCACCATTACTGAAAAAGTCCTTTTATTCGGAAACGCGATCCAAAAAGCAGGTACGGTTAAAGGTCGTGGTAACGCACAGCACGCAAAATCAGACTGGATGGAAATGGAAAAAGAACGTGGTATCTCGGTAACCACTTCTGTAATGCAGTTCCCTTACAATGACTGTCTGGTAAACCTACTTGATACGCCTGGACACGAAGACTTCTCGGAAGATACATACCGTACGTTAACGGCAGTAGACTCGTGTTTGATGGTTATCGATGCGGCGAAAGGTGTTGAGGACCGTACTCGTAAACTAATGGAAGTTACACGTCTACGTGACACGCCAATCGTAACCTTCATGAACAAACTTGACCGTGACGTTCGTGATCCAATGGAAGTATTGGATGAAGTAGAAAACGAATTGGGCATGATGTGTGCGCCAATCACATGGCCAATCGGCTGTGGTAAAGAGTTTAAAGGTGTTTACCACATTCACCGTGATGAAACGATTTTATACGAATCAGGTCACGGTCATGAGATTCAAGAAGTTCGAATCATCAAAGGTCTCGATAACCCAGAGCTTGATGAAAAAGTTGGTGCAGGCCTTGCGGAAAGTGTTCGAGAAGAGCTTGAGCTTGTCATGGGTGCTTGCCCTGAGTTTGATTTGGAAATGTTCTTAACAGGTGACCTGACGCCAGTTTACTTCGGTACTGCATTAGGTAACTTTGGTGTGGATCATATGCTAGACGGTCTAACTGAATGGGCTCCAGCGCCGAAAACTCGTCAAGCGGTTGAACGTGAAGTTGAAGCGACTGAAGAGAAGTTCTCTGGTTTCGTATTTAAGATCCAAGCGAATATGGACCCAAAACACCGCGACCGTATCGCATTCATGCGTATTGTATCGGGCACTTACACGCAAGGTATGAAGATGAACCACGTTCGTCTTGGCAAGCAAGTGAGTATCTCTGATGCAGTAACCTTTATGGCTGGTGACCGTGCACGTGCAGAACACGCTTACGCCGGTGACATCATTGGTCTACACAACCACGGCACTATTCAGATTGGTGATACCTTTACGCAAGGTGAATCACTGAAGTTCTCTGGTATTCCGAACTTCGCTCCGGAACTATTCCGTCGTATTCGCCTGAAAGATCCATTAAAGCAGAAGCAGCTTCTCAAAGGTTTGGTTCAGCTATCAGAAGAAGGTGCGGTACAGGTATTCCGTCCTCTACAGAACAACGATCTGATCGTTGGTGCCGTTGGTGTACTTCAGTTCGATGTTGTTGTGGCTCGTTTGAAATCTGAGTATAACGTTGAAGCGATTTATGAAGGCATTAACGTTGCAACTGCTCGTTGGGTTGAGTGTGGTGATGCGAAGAAACTGGATGAGTTCCAACGCAAGAATCAAGCGAACTTAGCATTGGATGGTGGTGATAACCTAACGTATATCGCCCCAACAATGGTTAACTTAAACTTGGCGAAAGAGCGTTTCCCTGACGTTGATTTCCGTGCGACGCGTGAGCACTAATTTGCGCGGTTAGGGTAAGCCTTAACGCAAACTAGATTTTAAAACGCCCTTGGCTATAAACTTAGCCAAGGGCGTTTTTATATAAGGATAAGATATGAATTGGTTTAAACGTGGGCTAAAGCGTTACGACAACTGGTGTAAAGAGATGGGGTTAACTCCCGATCAGAAACGCAGTTGTGTCCCATATCGAAAAGACCCAGCCCATCAAACTGAAGAGAAGAGTGAAGCCCAACCATCCTCTGATTTTCTGCCCGCAGATACAGATAAAAAGCGTCAAGATGAAGCTCTTTGATACGCACTGCCACTTTGATTTTGATGTGTTTCAAGATGACTT
This sequence comes from Vibrio sp. SCSIO 43097, assembly GCF_023650755.1. NCBI lineage: Bacteria > Pseudomonadati > Pseudomonadota > Gammaproteobacteria > Vibrionales > Vibrionaceae > Vibrio > Vibrio sp. SCSIO 43097. The sequence goes on from NZ_CP071840.1 coordinate 754,135, forward strand.
TGCACATCAACTTGAGCTTGCTCAAACGCAAGGCGTCGCAAGAATTTTGATTCCTTCCGTCGGTCCGCAAAACTGGGCTCGTATTCAAACTTTGGCAGAGCAACATGCCAATTTGTATTATGCGCTCGGCTTTCATCCGTATTTTCTTGAAGATAACGTTGAGCAGCACCTTACAGAGCTAGAAGGCTATCTAAATCAAAAAGGGCAGCAGTGCGTGGCAATAGGAGAGTGTGGTTTAGATTTTACCATTGATGTTGATCCACAGTTGCAAGAAAAGATACTTGAAGTTCAATTTGAGCTGGCTAGACGCTTCGAACTCCCAGTTATTTTACATAGCCGAAAAGCGCACAATCGCCTCATTCAAATGGTGAAAGCGGCGAATCTCCCTAGAGGTGGTGTGCTACACGCTTTTTCTGGGAGTTATCAGCAAGCCATGGAGTGGGTCAAATTAGGTTTTTTTATCGGTGTAGGAGGAACGATTACCTACCCAAGAGCCAAGAAAACACGCGACGCAATTCAAAAATTACCACTCGAAAACCTAGTAATCGAAACAGACGCACCAGATATGCCTATACTTGGATATCAAGGGGAGTCAAATCACCCAGCCAAACTCATTCACGTCTTTAATGAGCTCGTAGAGTTGCATAACGGCCGAAAGCAATCGATTGCCTCTCAACTGTGGAAAAATAGCAATTTTGCTTTCTCGATATGTGAATAAAATCTAAAGATGTGGTTTGAAATCGAAAACGTTTTCCTGCTTATTGTGAATTAACTCACAAAGCTGGTTGAATCAATCATGAATCTTATAGGAAAGTGTGAGGCTGGCATTACTTTAATTGATTCTGCATGAGTATAATTGCCCCCGCTTTATAGCTCCATTTTGTAACACGCCAATAAATAACTTATAAGGAAGTCATAAACTATGAGCCTGTTTATGAGCCTAATCGGTATGGTAGTGCTTCTTGCGATTGCAGTGGCATTTTCTAACAACCGAAAAGCTATCAACTTTAGAACTGTGGGTGGCGCATTCGCTATCCAATTCGCATTAGGTGCATTTGTTCTGTATGTACCTTGGGGCCGTGATCTACTAAACGGTTTCTCTTCAGGTGTTTCTAACGTTATCAACTACGGTAACGATGGTTCATCATTCCTGTTCGGTGGTCTTGTTTCTGACAAGATGTTCGAAGTATTCGGCGGCGGCGGTTTCATCTTCGCATTCCGTGTTCTTCCTACACTGATCTTCTTCTCTGCACTGATTTCAGTTCTTTACTACATTGGCGTTATGCAATGGGTTATCAAGATTCTTGGTGGCGCACTACAAAAAGCGCTAGGCACTTCTCGTGCGGAATCAATGTCAGCGGCAGCTAACATTTTCGTAGGTCAAACTGAGGCACCTCTAGTTGTTCGCCCATTCGTTCCAAAAATGACTCAATCAGAGCTATTCGCGGTAATGTGTGGTGGTCTAGCTTCTGTTGCTGGTGGTGTACTAGCTGGTTACGCATCTATGGGTGTTCCACTAGAGTACCTAGTTGCGGCATCATTCATGGCAGCACCAGGTGGTCTACTGTTCGCTAAAATCCTTCACCCAGAGACTGACCAGCCTCACGAAAGTATCGAAGAAGCGATGGACGGCGGTGACGACAAACCAGTTAACGTAATCGACGCAGCTGCGGGCGGTGCGGCTTCTGGTCTACAACTTGCGCTTAACGTAGGTGCAATGCTAATCGCATTCGTTGGTCTAATCGCGCTAATCAACGGTATGCTAGGTGGCATCGGTGGTTGGTTCGGCATGCCAGAACTAACACTAGAGCTAATCCTAGGTTACGCGTTTTCTCCACTAGCATTCCTAATCGGTGTTCCATGGGCAGAAGCTGTAACAGCTGGTTCATTCATCGGTCAGAAAATCGTAGTGAACGAATTCGTTGCTTACTTGAACTTCACACCATATCTAGGTGAAAACGCTCAAGTAATCGCGGCAACTGGTGAAGTAATGTCTGAGAAGACAACAGCTATCATCTCATTCGCACTATGTGGTTTCGCGAACCTTTCTTCTATCGCGATTCTACTTGGTGGTCTAGGTAGCCTTGCACCAAACCGTCGTAGTGACATCGCTCGCATGGGTGTTAAAGCAGTTCTTGCAGGTACGTTGTCTAACCTTATGGCAGCGACAATTGCAGGCTTCTGCTTAAGCCTTGCAGCACTATAATTAGAATCGGTTCTTAATATATAGACGCCGTTTTACATCATGCCCTGTAGCAAGAGATTGCTGCGGGGCATTTTTCGTTTTTCGGGCTCCAAAATTTCATCGGGTGTTTGCCTTAGTCGAGGTATTACGCAGTCAATGGAATAGGGGCTAGGAAATTTTGAGATACAAACCGTTTGCGCTCTATTTGGTGCTACAGTTTTGCGGTGAAACTCTATAATGTATTAATCACAGGATAGTGGTTAAGCTTGATTCTTAATCACGTAATGAATATTACATAATCGATGGGCAAATGAATTGCCCTGCAATATCAGATCTAATAGGCGTTTTGCTTTGTGATGTGATATTAAAGACACCGCAATCATAGATTGTTGTGCCATAGGCCAAACTGGTACTGTGCGGTGACAAGGATAGCAATTGGCATATGATAAATTTTCGCTGTATATGCCGAGTCTTCAGGGAACCAAGTCCGTTCATTAATAGACTGTTTAGCCATTTACTCACATTGTCTCGACTTGTTGATTATAGTTAAAGACGTGATGTAAGGCTGAGTAGTGAATTTTTTGAATATTGATCGGAGATAGAAATGAGCGATTTAAAAGCAGCAGCGCTACGTGCACTTAAACTTATGGACCTAACTACGTTGAATGACGATGACACTGATGCAAAAGTGATCTCACTATGTCATGACGCGAAAACAGCAGTAGGCAACACAGCTGCAATTTGTATTTACCCTCGCTTTATTCCTATTGCTAAGAAGACACTTCGTGAGCAAGGTACGCCAGAGGTTCGTATTGCAACAGTAACGAACTTCCCACATGGTAACGACGACATTGAAATCGCAGTTGCTGAAACAAAAGCGGCGGTTGCTTACGGTGCAGACGAAGTTGACGTAGTTTTTCCTTACCGCGCGCTAATGGCGGGTGATGAGAAAGTAGGCTTCGAACTAGTTAAGCAATGTAAAGAAGCTTGTGGTGACATTCTTCTTAAAGTGATCATCGAAACAGGTGAACTAAAAGAAGAAGCACTAATCAAGAAAGCATCTCAAATCTGTATTGAAGCAGGTGCTGACTTCATTAAAACTTCAACTGGTAAAGTGCCAGTAAACGCAACACCAGAATACGCTCGCATGATGCTTGAAGTTATTCGCGACATGGGTGTTGCAGAAACTGTTGGTTTCAAACCAGCAGGTGGTGTGCGCACTGCTGAAGACGCAGCAGCATACCTAGCAATGGCTGACGAAATCCTAGGTGACAACTGGGTTGATGCTCGTCACTACCGTTTTGGTGCGTCTAGCCTGCTAACCAACCTACTAAATACATTAGAAGTATCGGACGACGTCGCTGATCCAACAGCGTACTAATTCCAATAATACGTCTGAACGGTAGCACCTAAACGGGTGCTACCAAACCTCTTCTATCCTACTACAACCATGGCTCAAAAGAGCTTGGGAGGCACTAATGTATTTACCACAAGAAATCATTCGTAAAAAACGTGACGGTGAAGTACTTACCGCAGACGAAATCAACTTCTTTATTCAAGGCGTAGCGAACAACACGGTATCTGAAGGTCAGATTGCGGCGTTTGCTATGACGATTTTCTTTAATGAAATGACCATGGATGAGCGCATCGCCTTAACGTGTGCAATGCGTGATTCGGGCATGGTTATCGACTGGAGCCACATGAACTTCGGTGGTCCAATTGTCGACAAACACTCAACCGGTGGTGTGGGTGACGTAACTTCTTTAATGCTTGGCCCAATGGTGGCAGCGTGTGGCGGTTTCGTACCTATGATCTCTGGCCGCGGTCTTGGTCATACAGGCGGTACGCTGGATAAACTTGAATCTATCCCTGGTTACAACATTACGCCGAGCAACGATGTTTTTGGTCAAGTAACCAAAGACGCTGGTGTGGCGATCATCGGTCAAACTGGTGACCTTGCTCCTGCGGATAAGCGTGTTTACGCGACTCGTGATATTACCGCAACGGTAGACAATATCTCCCTGATTACGGCGTCGATCCTTTCTAAGAAACTGGCGGCGGGTCTGGAATCGCTAGTGATGGACGTAAAAGTGGGTTCAGGTGCATTTATGCCAACTTACGAAGCGTCTGAAGAGCTAGCAAAATCAATCGTTGCGGTAGCAAACGGTGCTGGCACTAAAACTACGGCAATTCTTACGGACATGAACCAAGTATTGGCGTCTTCAGCGGGTAACGCAGTGGAAGTTCGTGAAGCGGTTCGTTTCTTAACGGGTGAATACCGTAATCCTCGTCTACTTGAAGTGACCATGGCTTCATGTGCTGAAATGTTAGTACTTGGCAAGCTTGCTGAGAACACAGAAGACGCACGCGCAAAACTGATGGAAGTGCTGGATAACGGCAAAGCGGCTGAGTGCTTCGGCAAGATGGTTGCCGGTTTAGGCGGCCCTGCGGACTTCGTAGAAAACTACGACAACTACTTAGAAAAAGCAGCAATCATTAAGCCAGTTTACGCAACAGAAACGGGCATTGTCTCTGCAATGGATACACGTGCTATCGGCATGGCTGTGGTTGCTATGGGTGGTGGTCGTCGTGTTGCTACTGATGAAATCGACTACGCAGTTGGTTTCGACGAGTTCATCCGCCTAGGTGAGGTCGCAGACAGTGATAAACCTCTTGCGGTCATCCACGCTCGCACTGAAGAGCAATGGGAAGAAGCGGCAAAAGCACTGCGCAGTGCAATCAAAGTAGGTGGTGAATACACACCAACTCCAGAGGTTTACCGCCAAATTCGTGCAGAAGATATCTAATAGAACAAGTAATTACACAAGGCCTACTCAACCATAATAAAAAGCCGAGTGGGCCTAAGGAACGAGCAATGAAAAGAGCATTTATTTTAGTACTAGACTCATTCGGTATCGGTGCAACTGCCGATGCTAAAGAATTTGGTGATGTAGGTTCAGACACACTAGGTCACATCGCTGACCAATGTGACAAAGGCTTAGCAGATAACGACAATCGCCAAGGTGCACTTCGCCTTCCAAATCTATCGAAACTTGGTTTGGCAATGGCGCATAAAGAATCGACAGGTCGCTTCGCACCTGGACTAGACGCAGACGCTGAAATCATTGGTGCATACGGTCATGCAGCAGAGCTTTCTTCAGGTAAAGACACGCCGTCTGGTCACTGGGAAATCGCAGGTGTGCCTGTTCTGTTTGACTGGGGTTACTTCACTGACAAAGCAAACAGCTTCCCGAAAGAATTGACTGACCGCATTCTTGAGCGTGCAGGTCTTGACGGTTTCCTAGGTAACTGTCACGCGTCTGGTACTCAAGTTCTTGACGATCTTGGTGAAGAGCACATGAAGACTGGCAAACCAATCTTCTACACGTCTGCTGACTCTGTATTCCAAATCGCATGTCACGAAGAGACTTTCGGTCTAGACCGTCTACTAGAGCTTTGCCAAATCGCACGTGAAGAGCTAGAAGATTACAACATTGGTCGTGTTATCGCGCGCCCATTCGTTGGTGCTGGTAAAGGTCAATTTGAGCGTACAGGTAACCGTCGTGACCTTTCTGTTGAGCCACCATCAGCAACGGTTCTACAGAAACTTGTTGAAGAGAAGCAAGGCAACGTGGTTTCTATTGGTAAGATTGCTGATATCTACGCAAACTGCGGCATCACTAAGAAAGTGAAAGCGACAGGTATCCCTGCATTGTTCGAAGCAACGCTAGAGCAAATCAAAGAAGCGGGCGACAACACGATCGTATTCACTAACTTTGTAGACTTCGACTCAGCTTACGGTCACCGTCGTGACGTAGCGGGTTACGCAGCGGCACTTGAGTACTTCGATGGTCGTATCAATGAAGTGCTAGAGATTATGGAAGAAGACGATGTTCTTATCCTAACGGCAGACCACGGCTGTGACCCAACATGGCCAGGTACTGACCATACTCGTGAGCACATCCCAGTATTGGTTTATGGTCAAAAAGTACCAGCTGGTTCTCTTGGCCGCCGCGAAACATTCGCAGATATCGGTCAAACATTGGCAAGTTACTTCGGTACTTCTCCAATGGATTACGGTAAGAACTTCCTATAATTAGTTAGGTTTTTGAAAACTAGGAGCTTGATTGCTCCTAGTTTTATGTTTGCAGTATGTAAATGCTGCTTGTCGGAAATGAGAATACTCTGGCTTATATCGCCTTAAGCGCGGAGCGCTAGAGAAAGGTTAAGGAAAAGAAAATGGCAACTCCACATATCAATGCTGAAATGGGTGCATTTGCAGACGTCGTACTGATGCCTGGCGATCCACTACGTGCAAAATACATCGCAGAGACTTTCCTTGAAGATGTCGTTCAAGTGTGTGACGTTCGTAATATGTTTGGTTACACAGGCACATACAAAGGCCGTAAGATCTCGGTCATGGGCCATGGTATGGGTATCCCATCATGCTCGATTTACGCGACTGAACTAATCAAAGACTTCGGCGTGAAGAAAATCATCCGTGTTGGCAGCTGTGGCGCAGTGAATGAAGACATCAAAGTGCGTGATGTTGTGATCGGCATGGGTGCATGTACTGACTCTAAAGTGAACCGTATCCGCTTTAAAGGTCATGACTTCGCGGCAATCGCAGACTACAACATGGTTCGTGCGGCAGAAGACGCTGCAAAAGCTCGCGGTATTGACGTTAAAGTTGGTAACCTATTCTCAGCAGAGCTTTTCTACACGCCAGATCCAGAAATGTTCGATGTAATGGACAAGTACGGCATTGTTGGTGTTGAAATGGAAGCTGCTGGTATTTACGGTGTTGCGGCAGAATACGGTGCAAAAGCTCTGACAATCTGTACGGTTTCTGATCATATCAAGACTGGCGAACAGACTACATCTGACGAGCGTCAAACGACATTCAACGACATGATGCTAATCGCACTAGATTCAGTATTGCTTGGTGACGAAGAGTAAGCGACGAAGAGTCATTCTATTTTTCGCTCTCAAGAGCTAAAAAAACAGCCCGCACATTGCGGGCTGTTTTTATATGAGTTGTTAGCGCTACCTAGTTACTTGGTTAGCAGCAGGTTTGGCGCTTTTTTACGACGTATCGGTTGTCGACGTAAAATCAAGATGAACAACATACCACAGACAAAGCTCATTAAGACCATCATGTACATATAACGATCGCTCTTGCGATAGTGGTGGTCAGAAATAGCCGTCACCCGGCCCGTCTCAAAGGTCACGCGAACAAAACCGATAAGCGCACCATCTGCAAAAACTGGTTCAACCAACTGCTGGCGACCAATGGAAGCTGTTGCCAAAGGCGTATCTAGGCCAAGAACTTCGCGTACCGATAATGCCTCTTCACTAGACGCTAAACGTACACCCTGTGCATCGTAGATTGTTGCATCAAACACTAAACGGTCTTGTGCTAGCTGGTTTGTTAGCTGAAGTAATCGTTCTTGATCTTTAGTTAAAATCATCTCACTGGCAGAAAGAGACGCCTGTGAAATCAAAACTTTGGTGAGTGTTTCAAGCTGTTGTGCTTGAATTTTCTCATTACCCTTACTGATCACAACACTGTTTTTTATTGTGATAAACAACATCACACACAGTAGGATTAGTGCCAGAATTCTTAGGGCATTCCTTACTGAGAACAAAGATTCACTCATGCTCTTTACTCATCCATTTAAAATAAAACAAAGACTTGCCTTTTTAGTTTGTTGAGGTAACGTTTTAGCAAAGTCATAAGGGATTATATACATGGACGCGTCAAAAAGCTTGCCTATCAGAAAACATACGACACTTTTAAAACGATTACCCGAGACTCGATTTGCCTCCCAATTAGATAAAGCAAAAGCAAACTGGATCGTATTTGCTGAGTACCTTTCGCCAAGTCACTTCGAAGACATTGATTTCTTCACCGGCTTTTACAACCCGATACTAGAAACGTGGAAAGTTGGCCAATATGAAGTAGCCCTGATGGCCGGAGAGTTGACTCCTCAACATGAAACGATCTTACAAAGTCTCAACCTAGATTACGCCTCGCTTAATGAAGTGCCCGATCTATCAACCCAAGGGTTGATTGTATTTGATATGGATTCAACGGCGATCCAGATAGAGTGTATTGATGAAATCGCGAAACTGGCAGGAGTAGGGGATGAAGTCGCTGAAGTCACTGAACGTGCCATGCAAGGTGAGCTGGATTTTGAGCAAAGTTTACGTCAGCGAGTTGGTAAGCTCAAAGGTGCCGATGAATCAATTCTTGAACAAGTTCGTTCCCAGTTACCATTCATGCCGGACTTTGAAGCGCTAATTGCGACGTTGAAAGCCTTGGGCTGGAAAACAGCGATTGCTTCCGGTGGTTTTACTTACTTCTCTGATTACATCAAAGATAAAGTCGACTTAGATTTTGCTCGCTCCAATCAATTAGAAATTATTGACGGCAAACTCACGGGTAACGTACTTGGTGATGTGGTAACGGCGCAGATGAAGTCTGACATTCTAGTGGAACTGGCGGATGAATATGAAATTGAGCAGCACAACACGGTTGCTGTCGGTGATGGCGCTAATGATCTTGTGATGATGTCGGTGGCAGGATTAGGGATTGCGTATCACGCAAAACCAAAAGTGGAAGCTCAAGCGCAATCAGCGATTCGCTTTGCAGGGTTGGGCGGTGTGCTCTGTATTTTATCTGGCGCATTGGTGAAGCAGCAAAAGGTCAGCTGGAAAGCTAAACCTTAACCATCCATTCAAAAACACCGCCAGAAAGGCGGTGTTTTTTTTCAATTTGGTATGACTTTGAATTTACTCGGTTAACTCCAATCTAATTACTACCTCTTCAGTAATGTCTTCAAATTCACTGTAACCAACGAGCGCCGTCAACTCTTTTTCTAACTTGCTTGCTTGATGTACACCAAATTGGGTTAAGTCACTTAAATCTTGTTGCAGTAATGATGTCATCGGATCGAAAATTGGCGCAGTAGAAAGGCGAATCACGTAAAAGTCACCCATCATTCGCGCTTTCTTTATAAATTGAATCCGCTCTTTTACGCTGTTGAACTCTTGATGAAGCTTTGACTCAATGCCTGTAATTTTATTGCCTACTTTTGCGGCGCTTATGTAGATATCCTGATGTCTGGCTTGAGCACCTTCTACACGTTTTATTGGCTCTGCGATTAATGTGCTTGTCCGGCCTTTAAAGATAGGTTCAAGTGACAACAGTTGATCATGCCCAAGACGGGCAAAAAGCTCAATGTGTTTAGGTAGCGGCAAGTTCACCCCGATAACGGGGGTTTTTATTGAAGATGACGTACTCTTACTGATAAAAATGGGCGTGCTCAGCGTACGCGAGAGCAACATGCAGTGCAGCCTTTCAAGTAGAGCATTACTTGGTAGCGTCTCTTTTTGCGGGATTAGCTTGTCTTGATTGTGCTCGATAATGCTGTTGAAAAAAGCGATTACCTTCATGGTTTGGCTGCTTTCATCAATAACTAGCTGCACGCTACAACCATCTGGGCTTACACGAATTACTCGATATGGCACCGACATTAACGGCAATTTTTTGTCGTAGAGTTGTAATTCTCGAAAGTTGATTCTTACCTCTTGCCCAGAACGTAACATCGTGGGCTCACTTAGCCTAATTCCGAGTCCTCGTTTGGAAAGGTCAACAGTACAACCGCCGGTTCTAGTTTGTCCTGAGTACAACTCTAAAGGTGTTTTAAAACGATAACGAGGCTCTTTACGACGAGACTTTGCATCAAAATAAATGCCCTTTGGATTGCCGATAACTCTTCTCGGATGGCGAAACGCGTTTAATGTATTAGCGGGTAAGCGCGGCTTTTCAGTTAGCAGGTAATCCTGCCCTGACTTTTCGTCAGCAATTTCTTGCAAAATACCAATATGAGTCAGTGATTGAGACGTTTCTGCCAACTCTGGAGAGAATGCTGCTAGGTCTTCCTGTTCTTGCTCTGATAGTTCAAAGATTGAAATTCTAAAGGCGCGCCAACTCTCTCGTTTGCCACCTAAATGCCAAAATAGCTGGCGCTGTTCGCGAGTTGCTTCAGGGCGAAACATCGAATAGAAATAGGTTCGATTCTCGTGCTCGTGAGTAAATGAATAAAGGACATTGGTTGTTCCTTTAACACCAGGCTTAATGAGTGACGCGATGCGTTGCTCGTTGAATAAGGAACCAAACATTTGCTGGTTTCTCTCATCGTGCCAGTATTGCCAAAGCTTTTGATTGTTTGGCGTTAACATTGCTAATTTTAGGTCACTACCATCAAAGAATAGAGGCAAGCTGCTGGTGTGCTTTAGTGCGATGTGCTCATAACCGCGAGTTCGAGCTCGAATAATCTTGTCTTGATTGTCGTGACGAGCCCTTTTAACAGCACTGTTGAGCGCTTCATCTATCACTCTGGTGACGACATTGGTATCAGTTAAGCGTATGGTTCTGAGGTATCGAACTGAGTCATTTTCGTAACAGTCATCAACCGCGAGTATGCGGTATGCAAGCGGTTTCTCTATACCTGCAACGTTAGATTTGCTGGCAAATTCAGTAAACGTGACCTGAATAATTTCCCCAAGGTTATATTTAAATGCGCTAGGGACTTTAAACTTTGCGCCAGAGCTAGATAAATCAATGCTTAATCCATGAAGAAGCTGTCCTTTAGAACGGCAAATTTCAACTTGAGATTGGACTTTCAAGCGTTTTTCTTGGCGCTTTAAATCGTAGCCTAGGTGAACGGGTTCTGCTAAGAACGGGCTTTTAGGATCCGTTAACGATTGCGTTTTTTGCTGAGTAAGGCGCTTGCTCATTACGCGAAAGTTATTTCGCGTGTTGACCAATGCTTCCCACATTCCTTCCGTGTAGCAGCCAAACTTTTTGATGTTTTTATGGTAAGCGTTGAAAGCAACATCATCCAACCAATGTGGAATGCCATCCAAAATATACTCGCGACATTCGCCTTGAACGCGACCTCGCAAATCAATGCTTTTTTTGCATGGAGCCATTAAGCGGTTAAGTTCCATTTTAACCAAAATTTTGGCCGAAGGCGGCTCTTCCTCGGTCAGTTGGCCAAGGACAAAGTCAAAGTCATTCGTACCGTAAACGGGAATGAGTCGTTCTGCGAGCGAGAGAATTTCAGATTGCTGCATTATTTCTGTTAGAGTATGTCGTTACTTTAAATTGTATCGGCTAAGCGAAGTAATACTTAAGTATATCAATAGTTCATTTCAGTTCAGGTCTGACTTGGCTGTGCTTAGTCACATTTGTAGAAAAAATTGAGGCATCATGGCGAAAGCAAAACGAGCGTATGTTTGTAATGATTGTGGCGCGGACTTTCCCCGTTGGCAGGGGCAGTGTAACGCATGTGGTGCATGGAATACGATAACAGAAGTACGTATCGCAGCATCGCCAACCGTTGCTCGCAATGAACGCTTAAGCGGCTACGCTGGTTCCGCAACAGAAGCTACGGTTCAAACGCTATCCGAAATTGATCTGCAAGAAGTACCTCGCTTCACCAGTGGGTTTAAAGAGCTTGACCGCGTGTTGGGTGGTGGTGTTGTGCCAGGTGCCGCAATTTTGATTGGTGGTAACCCTGGTGCAGGTAAATCAACCCTTCTGTTGCAAACCATGTGTAGTTTATCTGCGCAAATGCCAACGCTTTACGTAACCGGTGAAGAGTCATTACAGCAGGTGGCAATGCGTGCTTCCCGATTGGGCTTGCCGAAAGATCATTTAAAAATGCTATCGGAAACGAACGTCGACAAAATTTGCCAAATCGCCGAAAAAGAGCAGCCTCGTATAATGGTAATAGACTCGATTCAGGTGATGCACGTTTCTGATGTTCAATCGTCGCCTGGCAGTGTTGCTCAGGTACGTGAATCTGCGACGGCTCTGACACGATACGCAAAACAGAATAATGTTGCGGTATTTATTGTTGGTCACGTAACAAAAGATGGTACCCTTGCGGGCCCCAAAGTTCTTGAACACATTATCGACTGTTCGGTACTACTCGATGGTGGAACGGATAGCCGATTCCGCACTTTGCGTAGTCATAAAAACCGTTTTGGCGCTGTGAATGAGCTTGGTGTCTTTGCAATGACAGGCCAAGGATTGAAAGAAGTGAGTAACCCATCAGCGATCTTCCTTTCTCGTGGTGAAGAAGAAACATCAGGCTCTTCCGTCATGGTGGTTTGGGAAGGCACGCGCCCTCTGCTAGTAGAGATTCAAGCGCTGGTGGATTACTCGCAGTTAGCCAACCCTCGTCGTGTTGCGGTCGGCTTGGAGCAGAACCGCCTATCACTTTTGCTCGCTGTGTTGCATAAGCATGGTGGCTTACAAATGGCAGACCAAGATGTCTTTGTTAATGTGGTTGGCGGTGTTAAGGTGACGGAGACGAGCGCTGATCTTGCTTTAGTTATGGCGCTTTTATCGAGTTTTCGTGACCGTCCACTCCCTAAAGATGTGGTGATTTTTGGTGAGGTAGGGCTTGCGGGCGAAATCCGTCCAGTGCCAAGTGGGCAAGAGCGTTTGAATGAAGCGTTCAAACATGGTTTCAAGAAAGCCATCGTGCCAGCAGCCAACATGCCGAAAGGTGGCACCCCTGGCATGCAAATTCACGGCGTTAAGAAATTGTCGGAAGCTATAGAGGCTTTTGACGAGCTGTAATGCTCATAAGAATGGTATTTGTGCAATCACAAACTGTTCTATTCGTCCTCAATAAAATGCGAATAAAGTACATAAATTGCTGTGTTTGACTATGCTTTGGGGACGGAAATTTCACGTTAAAATTTTTTTTCTTCCATCCGCACGCAAGGGTATCAGTATTGACAGAATGTGATATACTCTGCGCGCACTTTATACCTTATTAACAGAGTAAGACAATGACTGATTTATCAAAATACAGAAACATTGGTATTTTTGCTCACGTAGACGCGGGTAAAACTACCTCTACAGAGCGTATCCTAAAGCTAACTGGTAAGATCCATAAGATCGGTGACACTCACGACGGTTCAACTACTACTGACTTCATGGAGCAGGAAGCTGAGCGTGGTATCACAATCCAGTCTGCAGCAACAACTTGTTTCTGGAACGATCACCGTCTAAACATCATCGATACTCCTGGACACGTTGACTTCACTATCGAAGTTTACCGTTCTCTAAAAGTACTTGACGGTGGTATCGGTGTATTCTGTGGTTCTGGTGGTGTTGAGCCTCAGTCAGAAACTAACTGGCGTTACGCTGACGAATCACACGTATCACGTCTGATCTTCGTTAACAAACTAGACCGTATGGGCGCAGATTTCTACAAAGTTGTAGATCAAGTACAGAACGTACTAGGTGCTACACCTCTAGTTATGACTCTACCTATCGGTATCGAAGAAGATTTCGTAGGTGTTGTAGACGTACTAAGCCAACAAGCTTACGTATGGGATGAGTCTGGCCAACCAGAGAACTACGAAGTTCAAGATATTCCAGCAGACATGGTAGAGAAAGCTGCTGAATACCGTGAAATGCTAATCGAAACTGCTCTAGAGCAAGACGAAGATCTAATGATGGCTTACCTAGAAGAAGGCGAAGAGCCATCTCTAGAAGACATCAAACGTTGTATCCGTAAAGGTACTCGTGATCTAGCATTCTTCCCAACTTACTGTGGTTCAGCGTACAAGAACAAAGGTATCCAACTTATTCTTGACGCGGTAATTGATTACCTACCATCTCCAACAGAAGTTGATCCACAGCCTCTAACTGATTCAGAGACTGGTGAGCCAACTGGTGAAGTTGCGACTGTATCTGCAGACGAGCCACTACGTGCTCTTGCATTTAAGATTATGGATGACCGCTTCGGTGCTCTAACCTTTATCCGCATCTACTCTGGTAAGATGAAGAAAGGTGATACAATCCTTAACTCTGCAACTGGTAAAACAGAGCGTATCGGCCGTATGGTTGAGATGCACGCGGACGAGCGTAACGAGATCGATTCAGCACAAGCTGGTGACATCATCGCTGTAGTTGGTATGAAGAACGTTCAAACTGGTCACACTCTATGTGATCCTAAGCACGAATGTACTCTTGAGCCAATGATCTTCCCAGATCCAGTAATCTCTATCGCAGTTAAGCCTAAAGATAAAGGCGGTTCTGAGAAGATGGGTATCGCGATCGGTAAAATGGTTGCAGAAGATCCATCATTCCAAGTTGAGACTGATGAAGATTCAGGCGAAACTATCCTGAAAGGTATGGGTGAACTTCACCTAGACATTAAGGTAGATATCCTTAAGCGTACTTACGGCGTTGAGCTAGAAGTTGGTGCTCCACAGGTTGCTTACCGTGAAACTATCACTCAAGCAATCGAAGATAGCTACACGCACAAGAAACAGTCTGGTGGTTCTGGTCAGTTCGGTAAGATCGATTACCGCATCAAACCAGGTGAGCCAAACTCTGGCTTCACGTTCAAATCAACAGTTGTTGGTGGTAACGTACCTAAAGAATTCTGGCCTGCAGTTGAGAAAGGCTTTGCGTCAATGATGGAGCACGGTGTTCTAGCTGGCTTCCCTACTCTAGACGTTGAAGTTGAACTATTCGACGGTGGTTTCCACGCAGTTGACTCTTCAGCTATCGCTTACGAAATCGCAGCGAAAGGTGCATTCCGTCAGTCTATGCCTAAAGCTGGCGCGCAACTTCTTGAGCCAATCATGAAAGTTGACGTGTTCACTCCAGAAGATCACGTTGGTGACGTAATCGGTGACCTTAACCGTCGTCGTGGTATGATCAAAGACCAACAAGCAGCGTCTACTGGCGTACGTATCAAGGGTGATGTACCTCTATCAGAAATGTTTGGTTACATCGGTACTCTACGTACTATGACTTCTGGTCGTGGTCAGTTCTCTATGGAGTTCTCACACTACGCACCATGTCCAACAAACGTTGCAGAGCAAGTAATTGCTGACGTTAAAGAGCGTAACGCTAAGAAGTAATTCTTAAGTTAACTCTATAACTTGAAAGCCCCGCTTAGTGCGGGGCTTTTTGTATTTAGCAGTCTTATACGCAGAGCGTGTTTGTTTTATTCCTATTTAGCGTTTGTTTTGACGATTGTTATGATGCCGTTCTAGTACTGTTGCCTTTTAGGTCAATGGTCTTAAAGTCTGGTACCACTGACTTTTCAAATATTTCTATTTCTTCCTTCAACCATTGCGCAAACAATTGAGCTTTAGGTCTTTTTAAGTAGCCTTTTGGCGCACACAAGTAATACGCAAAGTTGGGCTTGATAGCGATATCTCCAATTCGGACCAATTTGCCAGAACGAAAATATTGATGAGCTAAACTGTGTTTTACTAATGCCACGCCTTGAAGTGATAGTGCAGCCTCAAGCACGAGATGTGATCCACTGTATTTTAAGGTAGGCTTTGCTGCGCAGTGACCCAAGGTTGCTAACCACATATTCCAATCAAGATCAGGCCAAACATCTTCAATCAGCTCAGCTTTGCTTAAATCCTCGATGTTATAGATCCCGTGCTCTTTCTGGTACACCGGATGACAAGCTGGATAAAAAGCTTCGTCCATTAGCCATTGTGATTCTAAATTGGGGTACTTTCCTAAACCGTAACGAACACATAAATCTATCTGGCTATCTTGAAAAGACACCAAATCATTGGTTGGTTCTAATAGCAAGGCGATATCAGGGTGACGCTGACGAAAAGCCGTAATTTTCGGGACTAACCAATGATGAGCGAAAGAGGGGAGTGTTGATATCGAAAGGTGGTTCGGGTTTGGATCTTGATTGACTAATCTTCCCCCTTGCTGCAAATGAGCAAACCCTCTTTCTGCCTGACTAAACAGTAGCTCTCCCTCTGGTGTGAGCACGATTTTTCTGTGCTGACGAACAAATAGGTCCGTGCCTAAGAACTCTTCTAAATGACGAATTTGCTGACTAATGGCCGCTGGCGTAACAAACAGTTCTTTTGCTGCCGTTTTAAAGCTTCCTTCCTTTGCTGCAACGAAAAAGTAATACAAGCTTTGTAAGGGAGGCATTCGATCTTTCACATTAGTTTTCCTTAACTCTATGGCAGATTCTATCGTTTGAGGTTATCAGCGTAGTCGCTGATTATTAAGTGGTCAACATTGTATAGGGATCTTTGAAATGGAAAACATGACACACACTTGTGAGCGTACTATACCTACTGCCCATCAGAGCGGGTTACAGTTAATTTATTCTAAACTGGCGGCTTGGAGAAGGAACTATAAGACACGTCGTCACTTGAGAGAGTTACCAAAGCACCTTTGGGACGATATTGGATTAGGTGAAAGGGAGATTAGTTGTGAAGTGAGTAAGCCATTCTGGAGAGAGTAGTCTATGAGTTTGATTCAAGCTCAAAGTTAAGTTGCACTCCCCAATGGTGTTGAGGAGTGCAAGCAAAATTACAAGTCTTCTTCCCACACGACCAATTCATCTTTTGGCCAATTGTGGCCTATCTCATGATACTTTTGTTCGAGCACATGACGTTTAATTTTAAGCGTTGGCGTCAGTACGCCATTTTCTATACTCCAAGGTTCTTTAATCATTAACACACCTTTGATTTGCTCATGAGAGGCGAGTTCTTGATTCATCCTGGCAATAACTTTACGTGTGGTACGTGCGTATCGCTCTCGATCAAAGTTAGGGAAGTCATGTGGCACAACCAAAAGAATCGGAGCGGGTAGCCCTAAACCGATGAGACACATCATCTCTACGCGACTGTACTCGAAAAGCTTTTTCTCGATAGGAACCGGAGAGACAAATTTACCTTTGGCGGTTTTGAAGTTATCTTTTTTACGGCCTTGAATCGTTAGATAACCATCTGAGTCGATAGCGCCGATATCGCCTGTGTGTAGCCAGCCCTCTGAATCAAAAGACTCTTGGGTGGCAATATCATTTTTGTAGTAGCCAGAAAATAGCCCTTTGCCACGCACCATGATTTCATCATCGGCTGCGATTTTTAACTCAATGCCTGGCCCTGCATTACCGACACTACCAATTTTGTCAGCTCTAAATGGGTAGTTGAGCGTGCTGTAGGCAAATGATTCCGTCATCCCCCAAGCCTCTGTGATATCAAGGCCCACTGAGTGGTACCATTCCAACAGCGCTGGCGAGACAGGTGCAGAGCCACAGCCTAATACTCGAGCCTGATCTAAACCTAGACCATCTGCTAGCTT
Source organism: Vibrio sp. SCSIO 43097 (assembly GCF_023650755.1). Taxonomy (NCBI): domain Bacteria; kingdom Pseudomonadati; phylum Pseudomonadota; class Gammaproteobacteria; order Vibrionales; family Vibrionaceae; genus Vibrio; species Vibrio sp. SCSIO 43097. The sequence goes on from NZ_CP071840.1 coordinate 771,501, forward strand.
TTTCTTGATCAAAGAATTGACGAATGGGATTTTCAACAGAATATTGAGCTTCTTCTGTGGAAGTTTGTCTTGAATACGTTGCTGGAATAGCGTCCATAATCGTGGGACGGAGATAAACAGAGTTGGTCGGTGCATCTTCACATCTTCGATAAAAGTGTCCAGTGACTCTGGAAATGCTGTTGGCACGCCACCCATAATCGATGAACCGAAGATATAAACACGCTCTGTAATATGAGCGAGCGGTAAATAAGAGAACAATCGGTCGTTTTCTTGGATACCAATATGATTGATCAGTTGCTGAACAGACCAACTGAATGCGCCGTAAGTTAGCATCGCGCCTTTCGGTAACCCTGATGTACCTGAGGTATACACCAACGACATTAGCTTGTCATCGTAATGCTGCGGACGCTCTTCACTTGGCATTGCATCTGCAATGAGCGCTTGGTATTCGTGCTTACACTTTGGTGCCGTGTCATAAGGTAGAGCGATGCTAATGAGTTCAGGCATAGCATCAATGACTTGCTGAGTTGCTTTGGGATCATCGAGTTTTCCGCCAATGATCGCTTTACTTTCACTATGAGTCACACAGTATTCGATGGTGTCTGCACCGGCGGTAGGAAAGATTGGCACACTGACATAGTCACCAAGCATCATAGCAAGATCGCAAATAAACCATTCTGCACAGTTTTTAGATACTAACGCGACTTTGTCGCCAGGCTTTACACCAAGCGAGCGTAGTGCGCTGACAAGTTTTAAGGCTTGATCTGCAACATCAGAGAATGTGTACTCAACAAACTGTCGGTTAATAATTTGTTTTAGGTAGACCTCATTTGGACGCTCTTGAGCCCATTTGAGGATCATTTCATTTGGTGGTGGGAGAGCGCAACCAGCAGCGCTATTTAGATTCGGCTGATTCATTTTAAGTGACTCCATGTCTTCTCATTGTATTTATAATTGTTAACGCATTGTTAACTTTAGCATGTTAAATCGCGACACGGGAATGCATTTTGATGAAATATGTGGGGAAGATAGCGTTAGTTATGGTTGAAGTCGGAGCGACTCGATCTAAAAAGCAATGTGATTGATGCTACGCAAAAGAGAACAGGCTTTTCAGCTGTTATGTCATACCGACTTCATACTAAGAGCACAGGTAAGCAATTTATTTTATTAATAATATTGCGAAAACATAGAATCTATCCTAATTATTTATTAACTAGTGGCTTAGTGTTGAAGATAAGTATAAATGTCTCCTAATTTCTTCAAAGCGCCAAACTTAAAGGTATGTCGTGGTTTTGAAGTAGCTATACTAATCTTACTTTGGAAAGTTAGGAGCTTCACCTCAAGCTATTGCCTGAGATTACTTGGGTACGATCATCAGCAAAAGGAAAGATGTGATGTTACGGAAGACTTTACTGGGTACCTATCTTTGTAGTTTATTCATTGCGGGGAATGCATATGGTGCTGAAGGAGATGATATTCCTCAGCGTGCCCAAACGGTTGGTGATGTTATTGAGCGCCCAGGCGTTCTCACACCTAAAGGTAAATGGTCATTTGATTCGTCTTTAAGCTATACACAAAACTCTTCAAACAAAGTATCTGTTGTTGGGTATACAGTCTTACCAACTCTGATTGTTGGGCGAATTGAAGTGAGTGATTCGGATAGGACTACAGTAACCGTTGGATTAACTGCTCGGTACGGTTTAACAAACGCCACAGAGTTAGAAGTTAGAGTGCCGTATGTGTATCGTAATGACCAAGTTTCTACGCGCCCCATTCAAGATGGTTCAAACAGTGAAGTAGTAAACACAACGGTGGATGGCGGAGGGCTTGGTGATGTAGAGTTCGCATTGAGGCACCAGTTTAACTTTGAGTCTGCGCCATACTGGGTAGGTGGCCTTAGAGTAAAGTCGGATACAGGACGATCGCCTTATGATGTTTCTATTGAAGATGGAAGCAACTCATTTAGTGATGTCCCTACAGGTTCGGGTTTTTGGAGTTTTGAGCCTAATTTATCTCTTATTCACCCTGTTGATCCTGCGGTCTTGTTCGCTAGTCTAAGTTATATTTATAACTTAGAGGATACTGTTACAGTTGGCGACACAAAAGCTGATGTTGAACTTGGAGACACTATTTCTCTTTCAGGGGGAATGGGGTTTGCGGTGAATCCTGATCTTTCATTCTCTTTAGGACTTAGCCATAAAACTATTTTAAAAAGCAAAGTAAATGGCAGATCGGCAGATGATGCTAAGTTGCTTCAATTAGATGCATTAACTTTTGGTATAAACTATGCCTTTAGTGAACGCTCATCTATCAATGTTAGTGCTCAAGCTGGTCTTACAGAAGATACTCCCGACTTTCAATTAACAGTACGAGTACCTTTTAATTTGTAAAATGGATATTAGGCCCTTGAGTCTTGGGCCTAATTTATCGTTAGCGCCTAGTGTTCGCATTATAAATTGATTGGATTATATTGGATAAAGTAGGTATATATTCTTAAAATGATGGTGGCCGATTGATATATCGAACTTTCTTTTGGTATGTAATCATAGATATCAGTCGTTTCTAATATCAAAGAAGCTTAACGTGACAATTTTTCAGATAAAAATGGAAATGCTCATTGAAGGTGGTTCAATAAGGCGTCTTCTAATTGTTGGTTTGCTTTGATTTCCCGTATTACCCCATTTACTTGAGCATCAATGTCTACGAGCGTGCTAAGTCCAATAATACTGTTATCTTTCGTGTTTTGAATAATATTGATAATACTTGAATTTATAAAGTCTGAACTTATTATATTAGGATTTTGAGACGAAGGCATTTTGGGTGAATCTATAGAATCATCTCCAATAATATTGCCTTCACCAAATTGTATGATGTTAACAATACCCTGGTTGAAAACATCTCCACTTTGATTTTCACTATTTGCGCTAATGTTTTTTAAATTACCATTTTCAATTACTAAGTTGGCAATATTTGTGTTCAAAATATCATCGCCATTTATAGTCGTAGTAATGCTTAATCCAATATTAATAATATACTCGTCCGTAATTTGGAAACCACCTCGATATTCTTCTAAAGATAAATTTGAAAGAGGAGTAAGTTCTTTCAGGCCAACATCTTTAGCATTCACATTAAAATGAGGTATTAGCATACAAAGCACTAACAAAAATTTATTGTAGTTCATAATGTAGGCCTTTCAGGTTGTTAAGTTCTTAAAGTTATTTAAAACAATGTTATATTAATTTTCACCGGAAACTGGGAGAGTAATGCTAAATACCCCTAAGGAATCTCTAGACACTCCTGTTTTTAATGGTGATCTTTGATATACGGTGAAATTATCATTGGTTATAAAGCTAGACCGTCCCATTTCCGCTTCGTTACGGACCAGTAACACAATTCCTTGGTAATATTTTTCAAACTCATCCAGTTTCATTATCATGGTTCCTCTAGAAGGGTCTCCTAGAATAACTGAGTGATTGTTTATACCTCTGATGACAACAAAATGCATATACCCGTCGAAATTAACGAGAGTAATCCCAGGGACGCCGACTTCTTTAATTTTCTCCAGTCCTACTTGAAAGCCGTCAGAACGTAACCCTATGGAATCCAAGTAAAACTTCATATCCAACAAAGAAAAACCTTTCTCTTTGATTTTTTCTTTATCACCTTTTTCAAACATGCTTTTGAAGATATCTTGTTCAGATGACTCTGTTGCATAATGAAAAGTGAGAAGAGAAGCCAGGGCGGCAGAGCCACAGCTGAAGTCATACTGTTGGCGAAAAACATCACCGAACACTATTTCTTTGTAGCTTTTAACAGGAACAGAGTAATGTGCTCGGTAAGGTAGCAGTTCTAATGAAATGGCTGATGCTGAATAAACGAGCATCAGCCAAATTAAGTTATTTAATACTTTCATATTGTTTACTTGAGTGTCAGGTTAACGACGGTAGAGTTCTGGATTAAAACGTTGTTTCCGCTGTTCTGAATTACGTTGGATATACCAGAACTGTCTGCGAACGCTCCACTTGATAGTATATTGTTACCACTCACGGTGTTTGACGCGACATTATCTGACGAAATACCATTGATATCTGATTCTGCATAAACCAAGTCGAGTTCAACATTTTGTCCACCTCTTGATTCATTCATGATATCCAAGCTAACTTCTCCGCCAGATAATGCAATGTCATCAGCGAGTGCAGTGCAGGCAACTATCATACTCAAAGTACAGATTGCCAAACGCATCGCTTTCTCCTACTAGTCGGTTACTCACCCCCAGTAAACACACTTGCATTAGTTGTAACAGATTGTTGTACAAGTGAATTTGAACCAGCATTCTGACCAACGGTAGTAATACCAGCTGCACCACCAAGACCACCAAGGGTGTTCATGTTTTCAACTCGAACTCGAGTATCATCCGCGTTAGTTGCATAAATAACTGATGCACCTGTAACACCACCCATTAGGCTTGAGCTCGCAACAACCATATCTGTATCCATATGGACTTGATTGAAGCTATCAACATTTGTTGAGCTCGAGTCACTTTGATAGTTACTATTGTCGTTAAAGCTGTTCGAGTTTGTTGTGCTTGAATCAGCGTAGCTACGGTTATCACTCTGGTTACGGTTGTCGCTTTGATTACGATTATCGCTGTTATCGTTAAAGCTACTGTTGATACTAGAGTCACTGTTGTCGTTGTTGCTACGTCTTACAGTAGTACTAGAGTCGCTGTTGTCGTTGTGGCTTCTATTTGTGTTAGTACTTGAATCACTACTATCACTATTTAGGCTCACATCAAGATCAGCACTGGTACTGTTGTCGTTAGCGTTAGACGTACTATTGTCGTTGTGGCTTTGAGCTGTGTTAGTGCTCGAGTTTGAGTTGTCGCTGTTGTTATTAAAGCTGTCATCAACACCAAGAGTTGCACTGTTGTCAGTGTCGCTGTTGTCGTTGAAGCTATGACCAATACCTAGTGACGCACTATTATCGCTGTTGTCGTTGAAGCTATCACCAACACCGAGAGATGCGCTATTGTCACTGTTATCATTGAAGCTGCCAGATAAACCGATATCGGTATTAGCGCTGTCAGTCCATTGCATGTTGTCGTCTCCATCATCGATCTCATTCGCGATTAGAGAGCCACTAAATAAAATTGCTGACATTGCTAAAGCAAGCCCTGTTTTGTTTAGAGTCATAACGATTACTCCATTTCCTGTTATTCCTGATTAAAAATGACTGCACTTAACTTCTTGCTGCTTCCTTCAAATGTTGTGGGAAGCGATGAAATTATAAGAAAGGATCAGTGAAAGCTGTTCTCATTATTGAGAATGATTCAGGCTGGAAGGGAGTATTTAGGTGCGTCTCTTTAAGGTGTTAAAGAAAAAAATAACATAATCATAATGTTATTTTTTGTATTTACTTTAAGTACTCATCAAGTATGAAATGAAGCCAATATAAAGAAGTAATTCGTTCTATTGCACTGAGCGGAGCAGTCATCCATTTTTTATAAATGGTATTTTATCCAATTATTATCTTTATTATTTAATATTATAAATCATATCCTTATGCTAACACAGGTTGAAAAGTATGGATAAAAACACAACAGGTTCATACTTTTTAAGTCTTTTTCGGTGCTGAAAAGCAATGCGATATCATTCTGAAGTGCTATATTTTCTACTTAAAATGAAGATAAATTCTCTTTGCTATCCCCAATTAATTTTCTAACGGGGGTTGGTGAAACAGGTAAGTTAATGTGGTGGGACTATGGAAAAGAAGCACTTGATACTGCTAGCTGAGAGTAATTTACAAAGTAACTTAATAAAAAAACAGCTGTCTTCCATTCATGATGTCGATGTAAAGATAATGCAACCAGATGAAGTGGTGTTCAGAAGTCACTCACTCAGTATCGATTTGATGTTTATTGATTACGATTTTATGCGTCAGCTTGAAGTACAAGGAAAGTTACCAGATTTTGATCTATTTGGGTGGTCCTTTATGCTTCACAACGTCCCTTGTGAAAAAGTACAAACGGACTTACTGCATTGGAAGTTGTTAAAAGGAATTTTGCTCCGAAGTGCATCAGTGACACATATATGTGATGGCGCGGAATACGTACTGAAAGGTGGGTTGTGGCTACCAAGAATGTACCTAGAGAAGTTAGTCCTCAATTATCGGCATGCAAATTTGTCCGAAGAACAGCAGCATGATGAGTTAACATGCAGAGAAAAACAGATTCTAGAGCTACTTGTGTACGGCATTTCAAATCAACAAATTGCTTCAAGACTTTTTTTATCTGAAAGTACAGTGAAAAGCCATATATACAAGTTGTACAAAAAACTCGATGTCCATTCTCGTCATGATGCAGTTAAGTTGGTAAGAATGAACAATGGCTTAACCGAGAGAAGTTAAGTCATAATTTGTGATGCTCTTTTTATCGGGGTCTGTTCCGTTTTCACTATCTAATCTAAGCAAGGGCACTCGTATTTGAGTGCCCGTGGTTTATCTAGATTCAATAGTTGGCGTATCAGCAGGCTACATCATGCCCGTGACAAGGCCTGCTGCCACAAAAAACACGATCATCCATAGTACCGAAAGGTTGAGCTTTTTGTGTAGATAGAAACCCGCAATCACTAACGCCATGTCGATGGGAGCAACAACTGCGCTGCTAAATACTGGCTGGTAAAGTGCCGCGAGTAGCAACCCTACTACCGAGGCATTTACACCGTTGATGGCGCCGGAGACCAGCGGTTTGCCTGCCAGTGCTTGCCAGTTTTTAAGAACGCCAAGCAGTAAAAGAAACCCTGGGAGGAATACGCCAAGCGTTGCGATCAGAGCGCCTAAAATTGGCGTATCCGAAAGCTCATAACCGATAAAAGTCGCAAAGGTGAACATTGGCCCCGGTACAGCTTGTGCAGCGGCGTAGCCTGTTAAAAATGCATCTTGGCTGAGCTGGTCGCCAACAATGTTTTGCAGAAGCGGCAGCACCACATGACCGCCACCAAACACTAAACTACCAGCTTGGAAAAAATCACTAAACAGCCCAAGCAAAGGTAACGTATGAGCCACTAATGGTAAGCCGAGTAAAAGCACCGCAAATAGAGCCAATGGCGCGATAGACGGTTTAAACGGCTCGGCTGATGACGCGGAGTCTTTCTTCAGATATCGCGTACCGACAAAACCTGCTGCGATCAACACGAACATTTGCGTCATGATGCTTGGTGCCACCAGCAACGCAATCGCAGTCGCGACGCACAAACCCGCGGTCAGTTTACTTTGGCAGAAGTTTTTGTACATGCCCCAAGTCGCATCCGCCACGACGACGACTGCGAGCAGTTTTAGGCCGTGAACGATGTTTTGGAACACTGCGGTGTCGGTGATTTGGCTGCTCACCATCGCCAGCGCCAACATGATGATCACCGAAGGAAGAGTGAATCCGACAAATGCTGCGCATGCGCCACCTAAACCGCCGCGTTTATAACCTAAAGCAAAGCCAACTTGGCTTGAGCCCGGTCCCGGCAAAAACTGACTGAGTGCGACAATTTGCGCGTACTCGCTGTCATCAAGCCATTTCAGTTTCTCAACAAAGGTTTGGCGAAAATAACCAATATGAGCCGCCGGGCCGCCGAAGCTGAACCAACCCAGCCAGAAAAAAGTTTTGAATATGGTGAACATGTCGAGCCTGTTTATCTAAAAAGCATTGTTGCTAATTTATCGAATGCTCTAAAATGACTCAAATTGATGATTTTAATTTCATCTATGAATGAAATGGGATGAGGATGTTGGAGTGAAAGAGGACATTCAGTGGCGCAACATTGACTTGAACTTATTGGTGACGTTTTCCTACTTGTATCGCTATCGAAGCGTTAGCGTCGCGGCAGAGAAAAGTTACGTTAGCCAGTCGGCGATGAGTCATAGTTTGTCTCGTTTAAGGTTGTTGTTTGACGACCCGCTTTTTGAGCGAAAAGGGCACAATATGGAGCCCACCGAGCACGCTCACCACATCGCGCCAACTGTGCATCACTTGTTGGATTCTATCGCCAAAGACTTGCTCACTAAGTCTGCCTTCCAACCTGAAAATTACGCGGGTGTATGTCGCATCGGGTTAACGGATTATGCCGAGTTTATCTTTGCTCCTCGGCTTTATGACGAAATACGCCAGCGCGCCCCAGAGGCGCAGATCAGTTTTATTAACGTCAATCGTAGCAACTACGTGGCATTAACTGAGCACGAAAAGCTCGATGTCATTATTGGCAGCATGCCGGTGTTGGATGACAACTTTGAGAGCTTGTACTTGTACACCGAAAAACACGTATGCATGTGTGATAAACAGGTGTTGAAAGGGGAAACACAGCTGTCTCTGGAAGCGTTCGCGAACATCGAGCAAGCTCTGGTAAGTCCCGATGGGAGCTTAAAGACACAAGTAGACCAAAAGCTCGCAGAACATGGCTTGAGCCGCAAAGTCACCGTGGCGTCGCGCAACTTTCTCACTATTCGGCATCTATTGAAAAAGCGCGATCTCATTGCCATCGTGCCAGAAAAAATGGCGTTGGCGGAGGGCTTTTCGGACGATCTCATTACTGTTAAGCCGCCGATCGCCGTTGCGGATTTTGATATTGCCATGCTGTGGCATTCCAGCCGAAACAATGAAGACAAAGGCATTTGGCTACGCGAGTTGGTTTCTTCGACCATCACCTCTAAATGATAAACATTTGGGGCACTCATGGTGCTTAGAGTGATTTGTTGTTGAACTTCTTACTACCCGCTGAGTTATCGGCGTTACGCCGAAACAGTACTGATTGTGCAAAATGAATATCTTGGGTTAGGGGGGATGTTCCAGATTTAATTCATAAAAGGGATTAATGGAAAAGGTATCATTGAGTTGTACCACGTAGTTTAAGCTCTGTTTGAACGTATACATGAAGAGGGAGTAAGCGTCCATCTCGGTATTTTTCCACTAGTAAGTTCACTCCCTGAGTTCCCATCAACTCAGAGTGAATACGAATTGTAGACAACGGCGGAAAGGTAAAGCGAGCAGTAGGAATATCATTCATACTAATCAGCGTAATATCCTCTGGTATCTTTAAGCCAAATTCATGGATTGCACGTACTATGCCAATCGCGATGGAGTCTGAATCAATGAATACTGCTTTCGGGAAGTCACCTTTGGCTAGCATCTCTTTCGCTAAGTTATAACCGGACAAACTAGAGCAGGCACAATAGTGTATATCTTGTTCTGCGACCACGCCTTTTAGATAGCCATAGTCCAAAAACACATTTTCACGAGTGTCAGCTGCGTCGGGCTTGTTTTGACCGCCAATATAACCGATGCGGCGGTAGCCTCGTTGTACAAAGAAATCAACCACTTGCCTACTGATTCGAATAAGGTCGACATCAACGCAATCATAAGGGCAGGTTGGATCTGAAAAGTTTATGTAGCAGATGCTATCGGCTAGACGTTTAGGTAATTTATCTACTACCTTTTGGTCGACATTTCCGACTAAAAGGACACCTGTTATCTTTTTCGTTTCAACATCAATTTCACTGTTATAGCAATTGGTTAGCGTAATACCTAAATTGTCGCATTGCGTTTCAATCCCATGACGAATTGATAAGTAGTAAGGGTCATTCACCTCTGTTTCTTGTTTGTAGTTATATAAGGCTAAAAAGTGATGTTTTTGCTTAGCTTCTTTGATGCCTTTCTTCGAGCTACTGGTGCGGTACTCCAGTTTTTCTGCAATTTCCAAAATGCGGTATTTGGTTTCTTCTTTAACGCTCAACGTTGGGTCGTTGTTCAAAACCCGCGATACGGTTGCAAGTGAGACGCCCGCTTCAATGGCGATATCTTTTAGCTTTGCCATGTAAATTTCCCGTCGGCACTGCTCACTGCCCAAGTGTGAGCTCAATAATCTGACTATTTTAAACAGCTACTTAGAGATGCACAAACCTTTAGTAAGACAGTCCTAAACACTTTAAATCATCATATCAAGCCAACTTGTTTTCATGAAATAGACTCTATTGAGTAATAAATAAAGCCGTAAACGTAAGGATTATATTGCTGTAAAAATACTGAAAAACGCGACTGGTTTGGAGACTTGCTACTTGTGGTAACTCTAGTACTTAATAGAAGTCGAGCTGTTTAGAGTTTAAACAAGCAAACGTTTTATTGTTCATGTTTATGTTTTGTGTCTCATTTTATAAATAAATCAATAGGAAAGTATTCAACTCTATTTATAATCACCGCGCTTTTAAAAGCTGTCTAACAGTATGAAAAATTAGGAAATTATAATGAAAAAAGTATTGCCATTATTGGCTTTAGGTGCAGTGGTTGCTTCAGCATCAGTTCAAGCAAAAGGTAACTGGTATGTTGGTGCTGATTTGGTAAATTCAGATCTTAAAGTTAAAAGCTTGTCAAAAGATTTTTCTGCGACAGGTCTTAGCCTTGCTGTAGGTAAAGAGCTGCAATATTCAGAAAACTTCAAACTAGCTTTTGAAGGTGAGTACATATACTTTGGCGACTTTGAAGAAACATTTTCTTACATGGGGTGGCCGGTTAAATTTAGTGTTGATGCTTCTGCGTTCAATTTCAATGCGAAGCCTAAATACCAATTTGCAGGTACAGGCTTCTATGTTGGTGCGATTGCTGGCCTTGGTGTAATGAGTGTTTCTTATGAAGTGAAATCATCTAGCACTGTTACCGATGATGGTCGTGATGTAGGCTTTAACTACGGTGTTGAGGCTGGTTATGAGTTCGCTTCAGGTTTGGTTGTATCTGGTGGCTACCGTGCTTCTTCGGTAAGTATTGATGCCGAAAACGGTGGCAGCGAAGATTTTGATTTTGACAGCCTGTACGTTGGTGTTGATTACAAGTTTTAAGATCGTGTAAGCAAAAATATAGATACTAAAAAGGAGCCGTTAAGCTCCTTTTTTGATCAGATTATCAATCAACTCATAATGGTGATCTTGTACGCCTGCAAGGTTGCCATATTTGGGTTGATGGCGGTCATTTTCTTTCGCGTGTTGCCAGCCAATGGTGTGACGCACAAAATGCTCTGCAAACGCGTGGGAAACTTCCAAGCAACCTGCCAGCACGGTATCAACATAACTTTGCATGATTGGGCTCTTTGCGCATGGTGGTAGTGGCTCGTCTTTTACGTAAACCCAAATGTCATGTTCTTGGTTAAAACTCGCATCTGTTTCGATTTGATCTGGCTGAAGTTGAATACGATGATAACCTCGCTCACGGCGGTCGAATTCTGCGAGCGCTTCTTTATTCACTTCGAGTAAAACGCCATTAACCTGTCCATCGCCTTGGTTCACCACTAATGGAGAGAGGCTGTAGCTGTCGTCAATCTTCCCCCAGTAGCGAACCAACCCATGTGCTATGACGGGAATGGCTTCTCCCGTTTGTCCGGTTAATTTACGTGACGCAGAATTAATCAAACTGCCATAGCCAAATATGTACATTGTCGTTGCATCCCTTAACTGATAGTTGTGCCTCTCATGTTTATACCTAACCCGCATCTGAAGCACAACTTTACCTCTTAAGTATAATCTTAATTATAAACATGTATTTTTTATACATGTTTATGGTAGCATCAATATGTAGTTGAGTTAACCAGCATCGAGAGACGCTTGAGGGCAAGATAATGCTGAATATCACCGATAAAAAAGTAGAAGAAAAAATCCCCGCATGGCTGCGATTAGGCTTTCGGCCGTTTTTTCTGTTTGGGTCGATTTACGCCATTGTTGCGATTGCGTTGTGGGTGTGGATGTTCCAAGGCGGACAGCCAAACGCATTAGCCGTGCCTGCATTGTGGTGGCACGTACATGAAATGTTGTTCGGTTTTTCGATGGCCATTGTAGTTGGCTTTGTACTGACCGCGGTACAAAACTGGACTGGCATTAATGGTACCAAGCATTACATGCTTCTGGCTTTATTTGGCTTGTGGTTAGTGCCCCGCATATTGCTTTGGACACAAGCACCGTTATGGTTAACCAGCAGTATCGAAGCGGTATTTTTACTGTTTGTCGCCTATGAGGTGGGCATTCGTGTGTATCGAGCCAAAGGTTGGCGTAATTTGTTTTTCGTTCCACTGTTTCTTTTAGCCATCTTTGCGAACTTTGCAAGCTACGCAACGATAAAAGGTATGCCGCCGTTTAGCTCTTCAGCGGTGTGGCAAGCAATGCTGTGGTGGTTTACCTTGCTGTTGTCAGTGATGGGCGGACGTGTGATTCCATTTTTTACTGCGCGTCGATTTAATTTCGAAAAAGCGCAACCATTGGCTTGGTTAGAGTGGTTCGCGAACTTGCCATTGGTAATGCTATTTGTGCTGAGCTTTTTCCCTGTGACGTTTGCAGAACTAGGTAGTCCTTTGATGCTATTTGCAGGTGTTGCTCAGTTGGTGCGTTTCGTTCGCTGGAAACCTTGGTTAACCCTGAGCGAGCCTTTAGTGTGGTCGCTGCATGCTGCGTATTTGTGTTTACCACTAAGCTTAATTTTGCGAGGCGTCTGGGGAGATGCATTTGCCAGCCATAACCTCATTCACCTGTTTGCGATAGGTGCGTTAGGCGGTTTGATTTTAGCGATGATTACACGGGTGACGATGGGACATACTGGTCGCATGATCTACAAAGGGCCAAACATGAGCCTTGCGTTTGCAGCGATTACCGCGGCAGCTTTGGTTCGCAGTTTCGCCGTGATCTTTGATCCAGCGAACATGATACTGTGGATTGATATCAGCGGCGGATTATGGATTGTTGCGTTTGGGCTATTTGTGTGGCGCTTTGGTGTGATGCTTGTGACCCCTCGTGTGGATGGTCACCCCGGATAAGATTCTAATGTGAGTAGAGAAAAGAGGAGCCGCGTGCTCCTCTTTTGGTTTTTGTTCTTTATAGGTTTAGTGTTTATTCGTCTTCGTCGTCCGCTTTATTCGTGAGTCCCAAGCGTTTAAATAGCCACCACTCTAGACCAAAAATGACAATTAAGGCGATGCAGAACCAGGTGAATGCCATGGTGGAATCCACGCCTGGCATTCCACCAACATTGATACCGAGTAAACCTGTTAAGAAGCTGGTTGGTAGAAAAATCGTTGCTACCAAAGTAAACAGGTAACTGTTTTTATTGGTTTTCTCATCACGATGATGTTTGATCTCTTCTTGGAAAAGCGCCACTTCTCCAAGATAAAACTCAAGTGTTTCATTTATGCGCGTAATATTATTGTGTGCGAAGCGATATTGATGAGGTCTCAAAGCAATCAATTCTGATTCTGACTCCACAAGATCACGGATAGCGTACTGCTGAGGGCGAATAAAACGCTTGATAGAAATCAGTGCTTTTTGAGTCGCCATATGTTTGTACGTCGACTCATCATTCACGTCGAACTGGTTTAGTGTTTCTTCAATTGTATCAAGGTAAATGTCTATTTTACTGTTTAATCCTTCAATGATCTGATGAAGTAAACTGGCAAGACTTTTTGGGCCTTTGTGTTCCGCTAATGCTTGGCGAATCTCCATGATCGCGCGTGATGGAATTTTACGAGTTGAAATGAGTGCGCCTTGAAAGTAGAGAATTCGAATACTAAGCATATCTTCTGGTGATGCATTGCCGTTCATATTGACGCCTCGTAAAATCAACATGAAGTTCTCGTCATCTAAAGGATGGAAAGATGGTCGGCTTTCGTCGGCTAATAGATGATCAACCGTTGCACGAGGCACTTGGTTCTGCTCCAGCCAACCACGAATATCAGGATGCAGCCGTTCGCAATGGTACCAATGCTTAGCTTGAATTTGCTCTGCCGTGGTGGATTGTTGAGTTGCTTCTGGGGTTGAGAAGTCCCAATGTTCAATCATAAAACCCATTTTCTTTTCCTTGTTTGAGCCGATACCAAAATAACCTCAAGATACTTCTTTCGCGAGAATTGCATTGCCATACAGAGGCAATACTCTGAGTACGGTACTCTGAAGTCATTGATGCATTATTTTTCAAATGAGTATGATTGTATTTAACGCCAAATGTCTATGAATAGTTGTTCTTATTTGCAATCGAGTGGAGCGCACCAAGGTGTTGTGCTTAAACAACAAAACAAAAAGCCTGCAACTAAGCAGGCTTTATTGTGGGGGAAGGAGGGAGGGGAGCTGTTAGCCAACTTGAGAAAGATTAACCACTTTCTGTTGTAGCTTTTTCTTTAAATAGTCCGTTAAGGCCTGTTTTTCTTCCTCGTTCATGTAAAGACCAAGCTTAGTACGGCGCCATAAAATGTCTTCATCGGTCATTGCCATTTCATGGTTCATTAAGTAATCGATCTCACGTTGGTAAACACCACCTGCTTGTGCCGAGAACGTTTGTCCTAAGTCAGCTTCACTTGTTGTGCCTTCCATTAAGTTCCAGGTTTGGGTACCAAACTGTGTGACATAACGAAGAATCAATGCTTCTGGCGCCCAAGTGTATTTAGCGTGAATTTGCTTAGCTAATTGTTCACGACTACAGCTGAAGTTACCACCAGGAAGGGTTTGGTTGGCCGTCCAGTCTTTACCCATTTCAGGTAGGAACGGAGCAAGTTTCTTCATTGCTGCTTCACCTAACTTACGGTAGGTCGTTAACTTACCACCAAAAACAGAAAGCAGAGGTGCATGGTCGTATTCCGCATCGAGCTCTAGCGTGTAGTCTCGTGTGATTGCTTGCGGAGAGTCAGATTCATCGTCACATAAAGGACGAACACCGCTGTATGTCCAAACTACATCTTCGCGAGTCAACTGGTGGACAAAGTGTTGGTTTACGATATCAATGAGGTAATCGACTTCGTCATCTGAGATCGACACTTCACGTGGGTCACCTTTGTATTCCACATCTGTTGTACCAATGATTGAGAACTTATCTAAGTAAGGAATCATAAATACGATGCGATTGTCTTTGTTTTGAAGAATGTAGGCTTGCGGTTCGTTGTGGATACGAGGAACAACGATGTGCGAGCCTTTGATTAAGCGAATGTTACGAGGAGAGGCTTGCTCTAATCCATCATCAAAGAACTGTTTTACCCAAGGCCCCGCAGCATTGACTAACGCTTTCGCTTTACGTTCGAAACGTTGGTCTGTCATCACATCGTGAATAGTAACATGCCAGATACCACCTTCACGGTGTGCTTTTTCCACGCGGCAGTAGTTACGCACTTCAGCATGGTTTTCGCGAGCCGCAAGAACGTTCAGTAATACTAAACGTGCATCATCAACCCAACAGTCAGAGTATTCGAAACCCGTTTTCATTTCTGGTTTTAGCAAGCCAGATTTCGCAAGGTTGACGGTTTTACTGCCTTGCAGCGTCGTACGTTTACCCAAGTTATCGTAAAGGAAAAGGCCACAACGAATCATCCAAGCTGGGCGTAGGAATGGGCGATGCGGTAAACGGAAACGCATTGGTAGTGCGACGTGTGGTGCCTTACGAAGAATAACCTCACGCTCTGCGAGCGCTTCCGAAACTAAACGAAACTCGTAGTGTTCAAGGTAGCGTAAACCGCCGTGTATCAGTTTAGAACTTGCTGAAGAAGTCGCAGATGCGAAGTCATTTGCTTCGTATAAGCCAACACTCAAACCTCGGCCAGCTGCGTCTGCTGCAATACCAGCTCCGTTAATGCCGCCACCGATTACGATCAAGTCTAAGGTAGTGGATGAGCTAGTAGTGGAAGCATTATTTTGTATACTCATAAATTTGACCTCTTGGTGAGCGAACGAGCATTTTAGAACATAATGCAATCCTAGCTCAGGTTTCGTTTGTGATCATCTATTATTTTCGTTTGTGAGCGTTTTGTGTGATTTAGACACAAAAAAACCTCTGTCTAATTAAGACAGAGGTCATTTGAGGGGGAATTATACGATTGACGTTACTCGTTTTCGGAGTTTGATTCGTTAGCTTCAACCACTTCAAGTGGGATAGAAGCTTCCTTCAAAATTGACAAGATTTCTTCTGGTGGCTGCTTATTGGTAAAGATCATGTTGAGCTGTGCAATATTGCCTAGTTTCACCATAGCATTGCGCCCGAACTTGGTGTGGTCTACGGCAAGAAATACACTACGGCTATTGTCAATGATCGCTTGTTTGACCCGGACTTCGTGGTAATCAAAGTCTAATAGCGAGCCATCGAAGTCGATACCGCTAATGCCGAGAATACCAAAGTCGAGACGGAACTGTTTAACGAAATCGAGGGTAGCCTCGCCAACAATACCGCCGTCTCTGCTGCGGACTTCTCCACCCGCTAAGATGACTTTGATTTCAGGGTTAGGGAAAAGAATGGTCGCAACATTGATGTTGTTGGTGACAACACGCAACTGTTTATGATTTTTATTGAGCGCTCGCGCAACTGCTTCTGGTGTGGTGCCGATATCGATGAATAGTGTGGCACCATCTGGAATGTGTTTGACTACCTCGTCTGCAATGACATCTTTTTCATTGAAGTTGAGCGCTTTACGCGTGTTGTAAGATGTGTTTTCAGAACTGAGAGGAATAGTGGCTCCACCGTGATAACGACGAATTTTGTTGTCATCGGCGAGTTCATTGAGATCGCGTCGGATGGTTTGTGGGCTGACATTGAATCTTTCTACCAACTCATCCGTGCTGACATAGCCTTGTTTTTTCACCAGCTCAACAATCTGCTGGTGTCGAGGTATTTGCTTCACTTACCACTCCCTTGTGCATTGGTAACGGCCAATGCTTCAAATTCGAAGCTCTATTGTGCTCGAATTTGCTCGTTGTGAGAAGTAAGCGAGTTCAGGAATCGGGGATAAAGCGCAAAAAGAGCGCACAAATGGCGCTCTTTTTTTCTTATGGAGATGAGATTAATCTTCTTCGTCGTGAAGTTCAGACCAGGTTTGTGCACATTTCACTGCACGTTTCCAGCCCTTGTAACGACGATTGCGTTTTTCTTCATCATCGTGTGGCTCAAAGGTGCGATCAAGTACCGCTTTATTCTGCAACTCATCAATGTTATCCCAGTAACCAACTGCAAGGCCGGCAAGGTAGGCTGCACCAAGAGCGGTAACCTCAGTTACTTGAGGGCGGTGTACTTCTGTGTTCAATACATCGGATTGGAATTGCATGAGGAAGTTGTTCGCTACTGCACCACCATCGACGCGAAGGTTCGCAAGCTTAATGCCTGAGTCAGCTTGCATCGCATCCAGTACGTCACGAGTTTGATAAGCGATGCCTTCCAATGTTGCACGGATGATATGGTTTGAATTCACACCGCGAGTAAGGCCGACAATCGTGCCACGTGCGTAGGCATCCCAGTATGGAGCGCCTAAACCAGTAAATGCAGGCACGACATAAACGCCGTTTGATGTATCCACTTTTGTCGCGAAGTATTCAGAGTCTTCTGCACCGTTTAGGATTTTCAATTCATCGCGTAGCCATTGGATAGAAGCTCCACCCATGAATACGGCACCTTCAAGTGCATAAGCTGGTTCGCCTGCAGGACCACAAGCCAAAGTTGTTAGAAGACCATGTGTCGAAGTGACTTTTTCTTGGCCCGTATTCATTAGCAAGAAACAACCCGTACCGTAAGTGTTTTTCGCTTGACCCGCTTCAACACACATTTGGCCGTAAAGCGCCGCTTGTTGGTCACCTGCGATTCCAGAAATAGGAATACGAGTACCGCCTTTACCACCGATGTTGGTTTTACCGTAAATTTCCGATGAGCGCTTCACTTCTGGCATCATAGATGCTGGGATGCCAAGCTCATCTAACATTTTTTGATCCCAACATAGATCGTTGATGTTAAACAGCATGGTACGCGATGCGTTAGTGTAGTCGGTTACGTGAACGCGACCTTGAGTCATCTTCCAAACTAACCAAGTATCGACAGTACCAAACAACAGCTTACCTGCTTCTGCGTCTTCTCGTGCGCCTTCAACATTGTCCAGAATCCATTTAACTTTGGTACCTGAGAAGTAAGGGTCAAGCACCAAACCAGTGTTGTCACGTACATAGTTTTCGAGACCGCGTGCTTTTAAATCTTCACAGATATCAGCAGTACGGCGACATTGCCATACGATCGCATTGTAAACGGGTTTACCTGTTTCTTTATTCCAGACGATGGTCGTTTCACGCTGGTTAGTAATACCGATAGCCGCTAATTGGTCGCTACGGATACCAGACTTAGCTAGAGCTTCTACTAAGGTAGAGCTTTGTGTTGCCCAGATCTCCATTGGATCATGTTCAACCCAACCAGCTTCTGGATAAATCTGAGTAAATTCGCGTTGCGCGACGCTTACGATGTTCGCATCATGATCAAGAATCACTGCGCGAGAGCTTGTTGTACCTTGGTCTAGGGCAACAATGTATTTTTGCTCAGTCATGGTAAGAATCCTTTTGTTTCGTTATTTATATTTTAGTAAATGTTCGAGTTACGTCAGTTTTAAGCTCTAGCTTCTTCTGTTTCTTCTTCCGTCTCACATTGGTTTGGAATCGTACAACCGTGGCCTTGTTGTGGAAGGTAAGCTGCAATCGCTTTTGGATACAACCAACCACCAAAACACGCACCTGCAATCGGAGCAAGTAAAGGCACGATAAAGTAAGGAATGTCTTGAGCACCTGTCAGAGCGTAATCCCAACCTGCGAAGTAAGCGAACAGCTTCGGTCCAAAGTCACGAGCAGGGTTCATCGCAAAGCCTGTTAGTGGGCCAAGTGAACCACCGATGACGGCAATCAAAATACCGATCAATAGAGGGTTCATTGCGCCACGTACCGCGCCGTTATTTTCATCGCCCAGAGCCAGAATCGCAAACATCAGCACAGCAGTGATAACGAATTCCACAGCAAAAGCACCAAAGAAAGAGAGGGAGGCATGCGGATAGGTTGAGAAGATACCAGCAGTTGCTAGTGCATCTTGGCTGCTGCGAACGAAGTTATGAGCGATTTCGTAGTCGGTGAAAAGGTTGCTGTATAAGCTGTATACCAATGCAGCAGAACAGAATGCCCCAAGCATTTGAGCGATAATGTATGGCACCACTTTCGCCTTATCAAAACCATGGAACATAGCAAGTGCGATGGTAACGGCAGGGTTGATGTGTGCACCAGAGACGCCAGCCGTACAGTAAATAGCGATGGCGACACCGAAGCCCCATACAATACTGATTTCCCATTGTCCAAATGATGCGCCTGTTAGAACTAAGGCTGCAACACAGCCTACGCCGAAGAAAATAAGTAGTCCTGTACCGATAAACTCGGCCAAACATTCTCCAAGCAGAGAGGGGTGTTTGTTCGTTGTCATGTTAAAAGTCCTTTGATCATTTTTGCCTGTCTAGCACGATACTATTGTGCATATATAAACGTTTGCGAAAACAAACGAGCGTTAAAAATGAGCGTTTGAGCATAAATTTGTTAATCAAAGTCTTCGTTTTTGTTAAATGGCGCATCTTTTAACCGGAAAAGAACACAACGAAAATAATTTATTTGTCACGAGGCCAGTGTTGAGAGCGCTCAAATTACCGATGTGAAAAAGAATGCACAACTGGTAAGAGGAGTTTTGTGAAGCTGCTACGTGCTTGGAGACTTATTGCACAGAACTTGTGTAGCAATTCACCCTAAAGGAGTAGCGGAATGTCAAATGTATCAAGGGATAGCAGTGATATAAAAAATACGCTGTCATGTTTGGACTTTTAGAAAAAATCGTCATCCCATTGGTACCAATAGGATGAGTTGAGAAGAGAATAAACGCTGTTAATGTCTTGTGTTTGTGAATCATTGCTTCGGCTTGTATTCAAATAAAAATTGTTTTTTTTATTTCGTTTGATGCTAAACGTGATCGTTTTTCAGCTTTTTAGTTATTAGTTGGTTCGGAGCGAGTAGGGCAGGCGTAAATCGCCCTTTTTACGGTTAGTTTATGTTCTAATTCGAGCCTTTGTTTCAAAGGTTTCGAATTGGAATGCTCAAGTGAGAGGTTTGAACATCAGTTTCATATTAACGAATCTTGAGTAAAGTTGAACGATGATCTAATTAATGCTCATATAATTTACTGTATTTACTTATATTTAATCCATGTGCAACATTTGTCACAGAAATAAAATCCTAACTCCATACAATTCATGAACTTTCGAACGAATATTTATTTTGTTTCGTTCGCTCCTTTTGTGTTTTTACCATCGCATACAAAATAATGAGGTTCCTATGTTTGGAATATTCAAACCTAAGGCGCACATTGATCGTCTGTCCCCTGGCAGCATCGATAGCACCTACTCTCGCCTCCGTTGGCAACTCTTTATCGGTATCTTTGTTGGCTACGCCGGTTACTATCTAGTTCGTAAAAACTTCAGTTTGGCGATGCCTTATCTTATCGAGCAAGGCTTTAGCCGCGGAGACTTAGGTGTCGCCTTGGCAGCTGTTTCCATTGCATATGGTCTCTCTAAGTTTCTAATGGGCAGCGTTTCAGACCGCTCCAACCCTCGCTATTTCCTTAGTGGCGGCCTATTGATGTCTGCATTAGTGATGTTTTGCTTTGGCTTTATGCCATGGGCGACTGGTAGCGTCACTGCGATGTTCATTTTGCTTTTCTTAAACGGTTGGTTCCAAGGGATGGGGTGGCCTGCTTGTGGCCGAACCATGGTGCACTGGTGGTCACGTAAAGAGCGTGGTGAGATCGTTTCGGTTTGGAACGTGGCGCACAACGTGGGTGGCGGTTTGATTGGTCCACTATTTATTCTTGGCCTGTGGGCATTTAATGATGATTGGCGCACTGCATTTTATGTTCCTGCATTTTTCGCCACGTTGGTTGCTGTGTTTGTTTGGATGACGGTTCGCGATACCCCTCAGTCTTGTGGTCTGCCTCCTATTGAAGAATACAAAGACGATTACCCAGATGACTATGACAAGTCCCATGAACAAGAAATGACAGCGAAGGAAATCTTCTTCAAATACGTCTTCAACAACAAACTTCTTTGGTCGATTGCAATTGCAAACGCATTTGTTTACCTAATTCGTTACGGCGTACTGGACTGGGCACCTGTTTACCTAAAAGAAGCGAAGGATTTCTCGGTAGATAAATCGTCATGGGCTTATTTCTTATACGAATGGGCTGGCATTCCAGGAACACTATTGTGTGGTTGGATCTCTGACAAATTGTTCAAAGGTCGTCGTGCACCTGCTGGTATCTTATTTATGGTGTTAGTGACAGTTGCAGTGATGGTTTATTGGTTTAACCCTGCAGGCAACCCAACAGTAGATATGATGGCGCTTATTGCAATTGGCTTCCTAATCTATGGTCCGGTTATGCTGATCGGTTTGTACGCACTTGAACTCGCTCCGAAGAAAGCCGCAGGTACTGCCGCTGGTCTTACTGGTTTGTTTGGATACCTGGGTGGGGCAGTTGCCGCAAACGCGATTTTGGGCTACACCGTAGACCACTTTGGCTGGGATGGTGGCTTTATCATCTTAGTGGGTTCTTGTATTACTTCTATCGTGTGTTTGATGTACGCCTTCTTAGGTGAACGTGCGCACCACGAGCAAAAAGAGCGCGAGAAGGAAGCGCTAGCGTAATATTTATTTAAAGAGGCAGTGGAATACTGCCTCTTCGCTTTATCAAGGAAATAACAATGAAAACAAAGTCAGTATGTCTTACTTTTTTAGCACTTAGCCTCTCTGCTGGTGCGATTGCGAAGCCGCTTGTCATTGCGCATCGTGGTGCATCGGGCTACTTGCCTGAGCACACGCTAGAAGCCAAAGCACTTGCTTACGCAATGAAACCTGACTACATAGAGCAAGATGTGGTAATGACGAAAGATGACCAGTTGGTCGTGTTGCATGACCATTATCTCGATCGCGTAACGGATGTTGCGGAGCGTTTTCCTGATCGTGCACGTAAAGATGGTCGTTATTATGCGATTGATTTCACTCTGGCGGAAATCAAATCCTTGCGAGTAACTGAAGGCTTTAATATCGATGACAAAGGCAACAAAGTAGCGGGCTATCCAACCCGATTCCCTATGTGGAAATCTGATTTCACCGTGCCGACGTTTGCTGAAGAGATTGAGCTGATCCAAGGCTTAAACAAAACGCTGGGTTATGACATCGGTATTTACCCAGAAATTAAAGCGCCTTGGTTCCATCGTCATGAAGATAAGGACATTTCTAAAGCAGTACTTAAAGTCTTGAAGCAGTACGGTTACGGCTCTCAAGACGACAAAGTCTACCTTCAGTGTTTTGATGCGAATGAACTTCAACGCATCAACAGTGAACTCATGCCTGCAATGGACATGGACTTAAAGCTCGTTCAGCTTATGGCTTACACGGACTGGAACGAAACTATGGTGTACAAAGGCGACAAGGCAACACCATACAGTTATGACTGGATGTTCGAAGCCGACGGAATGAAGAAAGTAGCGAGTTACGCGGAAGGAATTGGACCTTGGAAGCCGATGCTGGTGGATGATAAGTCAACCAAAGACAATATCATCATCAAGCCGTTGATGAAGGCTGCAAAAGACGCTGGCTTGCAAGTGCATCCATACACGTTCCGCGCCGATCCAGGACGCATTCCAGCGTACACTGACAGCTTTGAAGGCATGATGGATGTGTACTACAACCAAGTAAAAGTGGATGGTTTGTTTACTGATTTCCCAGATAAAGCGGTCAGCTTTTTAAATCAGTAATCACGCATTTTTCTTTAAGCTAAAAAATCCCCCAACAGTTTCCTGCTGGGGGATTTTTCTTAACTATTTATTAGTTGTTTTTATGCAGTTCGCTGTTCAGTTCAACCGCGCTCTTGTTAGCAAGACATTCGATTTGACCTGTTACAGAGTTACGACGGAACAGTAGGTCAGAAACTCCAGCAAGATCGCGTGCTTTCACCACTTCGACTTCTTGACCGTCAGAATCTAGCATGCGTACTTTAGAACCAGCAGTTACGTACAGACCTGATTCGATAGTACAACGGTCACCCATTGGGAAACCAAGACCTGCGTTCGCGCCTAGTAGCGAGTTTTCACCGATAGAAACCACAACTTTACCGCCGCCAGATAGCGTACCCATGATAGATGCGCCGCCGCCGATGTCAGAGCCGTTACCAACCACTACGCCAGCAGAGATACGACCTTCAACCATGCTTACGCCTGTTGTACCCGCGTTGAAGTTGATGAAGCCTTCGTGCATTACTGTTGTGCCTTCGCCAACGTGTGCGCCAAGACGTACGCGAGAAGTATCAGCGATACGAACGCCAGTTGGTACCACGTAGTCCACCATTTTAGGGAACTTGTCTACGCAATCTACGCTTAGTGCACGACCCGCTAGGCGAGCTTCGATTTGACGCTCTGCTAGTTCAGGTAGATCGATTGGACCTTCGTTAGTCCATGCGATGTTGTGCAGTAGACCGAAGATGCCGTCTAGTACCGTGCCGTGTGGTTGAACTAGGCGGTTAGAGATAAGTTGAAGCTTTAGGAAGCCTTCAGCAACGCTTTGTGGTTGTTCGTCAGTTGCAAGGATAACCAGTACAAGTGGTTGTGCTGATTCTGCTGCTTTTGCTGCGAAAGATGCGTTTGCCGCATCGCCGTTTGCTTCAAATGCTGCTGCCAGTTCTGCGCTTTGTGCTGCAGAGATCTCGATAGCTTGGTTGCCTTGCTCGTAACCTGCTACTGCTGCTAGTGCGTTAACAAGCGCTTCGCTTGGGTTAAGAACTGGGTTTGGGAAAAACGCTTCGATGATTTTGCCGTCGCGGTTTTTAGTTGCCGTACCAAAGGCTAGAGAGAAGAAAGCCATAGTTGATCTCCATGTGTTGAGTCTTGTGTCTCGTCTGTTCACTGACAAGAAATAATTAAGTTGTCAGTCATCATAAAGAGAGTGTTGGGGAGTTTAAAGAGGGGAAATGGAGAAAGTCCGTAGATGGATACCTTTTGTCTTTTTAGAGATATGTTTGTCTGATGAGAAATGTGGCTACGAGGTGGTCTATTGGGGGAGTTTTGCTGAAACGATAGAAGGCAGTTTCTTGTCTCGGCTCTAGAAAGAAAGGGCGTTTTCCTATTCTGGCGAGTTCTTTCGAGATACAGAGGTATGTTTTTAATTGTTTAGAACAAGGTGTCGTATAAGTTCAAATAAATTTGGCGCAAGCTTGAGGCGGCTCGGTTTTGAGATAAATAATTCTTTATATTCATATTGATTCATATTAAGGTTGATCTACGTTTTTAAGCATTTTCAATGAGATCAGTATGGGTAAAAAAGTCGTTACGGTTACAACGTCTGAGCTGGAAAGAGATTTGTTTAATGTGACTGGTGATAAGTTATTCGCTTCCAAGCAAGCTTCGCAATTTCAAATATTTTATGCAGGTTCAGTGATAGATTCTATTAAGTATAAGAGAGGGGTGATATCCAAAGATGATCTTTTACTTAATCAACATATAAGGTGGGAGCATAATAAGGCCCATAGTTATCGCTTGGCCAAAAACATCCTTAAAAAAACAGGGCAATGTCGTCCTAAGAATGTAGCTGCTCATCATATTGTATCATGGAAAGACATTAGAGCTGCAAAGTCCAGAATGAGGCTATCAGCATTTCGAATCGATATAGATAGTGCGGAAAATGGTGTATTTTTACCAAGATGGAATAAACATGTGCCCCATTCGCAAATGGTTGAAGCTTATTCTCACTCCTGTATCCATACTTCATTTTACTATTTGAACGTTGAACATTTACTTGAAAATACGATTGCTCAGGATGCAGATAGAGAAGATATCGTTGAGGTTTTAGAGGATATTGGAGACGACTTGAAAATGGGCATGTTTCCAATAACCAGAAAAATAAGGGCGAATGAAATTGCAGTTTAAAAAACAAACTTTTACTAAGGTATTTGGTATTCAGCCAGATGTGGATAAATATTTATATCTAGAGCACACGAGCCTATTGGGTTTAGACGACGTGAATAATGAAGTTTTACCAATATTCGATGGAGCTTCAAAAATATCAACTTGGCAACCATTGACACTTGATTGGCTCCGGCATGATGATTCCGATGACTTAATAAAACCAATGATTGCTGCCTGGGGTAGCTGTACGTACGTAGTTCGCCATGATATTGCTAGCTTGTTCAAAGATACGCTCGGAGATTGTTGTGAATTCCTACCTGTAAATGTGGATAACTCCATTTGGTATGCACTTAATGTGACTTCTAAATTGGATGCATTACATACTGAACTGTGCGAGATAAACTACAAGCCAAATGGCAGAGTTCATAGAACTAGACCATATAAGCGTTTTGTTATTGATCGTGCTAAAGTTTCAACCCCGAGGCTCTTCAAATTAAGTGGTTCTCCAATAAGCATCTATACTTCAAATACCGACAATAGCTTTTTAAATCTAGTGACTAAAAACGAGTTTACCGGGGTTAGTTTTTATGAAGTAGAGAGTGTTTAACTTCAGGAATAAAAAAACGCCGCATAATGCGACGTTTTTTCTAAACAAATGAGAGGCTTATGCAGCGTCTTCTTGTTCGCTATCTTCTTCAACAGCTTCAAGCTTCTTTGCTTTTTTTGGTGCAGGTTTACGTTTTGCACCCAGAGCGTAAAGCACTTCTTCTTTGTTTTGCGCAAGGAACATTGCAAGATCTTCTTGCTTACCTTCGTCTTCTAGAAGTTCACTTTTACCCAGCAGTGAGAATAACTCGTCTGCCATATCCAGCATTTTGTCGTATGCGTCAGCTTCCGCTTTAGAGGTAAAAGTCATTTTCTCTTCTCCATTGCGTTCTACCACGTACTTGACGATTACAGCCATGGTTGGTCCCCTAATTTGGTGTATTGATACTGGCTTTTTATACAGTTTTTGACCAATCAAGTCTAGCGACAAGCCTCAGAATGAGAGACACGTACAACTAACTGACTAGCATTTAAACTATCTTGGTTTCACTTTGCGGATTTATTCCCCAAAGGAAGGTTTGTTGGTCGCTCCCAATCTTGGCAAAATTCGATAAACGTTCTGAGCAATGGGCTTTGATATTTCTCTTTATGAACCAGTAACCAGAAGCGGCGCTTCATATCTAAAGGCATGTCGAGCAGTTTTACGCGGCCGTCACGAATAGCAGGTTCTGCAGACAAACGTGACAAGCAGCCCAAGCCTAACCCTGCCGATACTGAGTTGATCAACGCTTCGGTGGTATTGAGCTGAAAAGCTTCATGCCAATGTTCCAAGCGCGGCGCGACAACGCGCATAAAAAATTCGCGTGAACCGGACCCTGCCTCTCGCAATATCCATTCACTGTTTTCTAGCTCGGTTAAGTTTACTGGCCCTTCGTGCGCGGCTGGGTAATCGGGCGCGCAAATCACGCACATTTCATCTTCGCTAAACTGGGTAGACTGCAATTCAGGGTGAAGTGTTTTGCCCTCAATGAGGGCTATGTCTAACTCGTAATCGGTCAGCATGTCGCAGATTTGTGCGGAGTTAGAAATGAACAGGCTTTGAGAACGATGGTTCGTTTGCTGACGAAATTCGCTAAGCAAATAGGGCGCGACTTGGTTGCCAATGGTGTCGCTGGCACCAATGCGAAGTTGGCCCGATAGCGCTTGGTCACCATCGAAAATGCTCTCGATGTCTTTGGCTCGGTTGAGTAACTCATCCGCCAGTGGTAGCAGTTTTTGACCTTCTTGGTTCAAAATCAGTCGGTTATTAACACGATCAAACAAGTGATGGCCGATCTGTTTTTCTAATTCTGAGAGTGCCATGCTCACTGCGGCTTTCGATAAAAAGAGACTATCAGAAGCTGCTGTGAGCGTTTTGTGCTGCGTGATCGTCGTAAACACTTTCAGTTGTTTAAGAGAAATGTGACTTGCCATACTCCACCGTTAAGTAATTCTGAACGTTTGTTTTAAATAATTAGATATATCGGAACGAAGTGCAAGCGTATTATACGTCCCATCAAGAGTGAGTCTGGTTGAGGTCTTCATGATTCAAAGAACAAAAGCAAAAGTAATGGGAGCGCCAACTCCAATGGCGGGTTTGGCTCTTGGTATTGCAAGCTTGGGCTGGAGTTGGGAAAACTTCGCCGAATTACATGGCTACGGACAGTGGATTAGTGCGGGTATCGCGAGCATATTGTTGGCTATATTGGCAACCAAGTTTTTGCTACATAATCATCTATTGAGACAAGATCTTGCTCATCCGGTTGTGGGCAGCGTGGTTCCGACATTTGCGATGGGCACTATGGTGGTATCGAACTCTCTCGGCCATTTTTACCCATTAGCTGGCGATGCGCTTTGGCTGATTGCGGTGGTTTTGCACATCGTATTCTTGGTGAGCTTTGTTTACCATCGCGCCAAAGATTTTGAATTGCACCACATGGTTCCTAGTTGGTTTGTACCGCCTGTGGGTATCATCGTTGCGGATGTGTCTTTCTCTGGCAACCCGATGCTAGCACCAGTGGCACAAGGTGCATTGATGTTTGGTATGGTGGCGTACGCGATCATGTTGCCGATGATGATTTACCGTTTCATGTTCACCCATGAAATTCCGGATGCAGCGAAACCAACAATGGCAATCATGGCAGCGCCAGCAAGTCTATCATTGGCAGGGTACTTAACGGTCACTGCGACACCATCACCAGTGATCATCGCTATGCTATTTGGTATCGCGGTATTGATGACAGCCATCATATATCTCGCGTTCTTTAAATTGCTTAGACTGCCATTCAGCCCTGGCTATGCAGCGTTTACCTTCCCGATGGTGATCGGTGCGACGGCGCTGTTTAAAATGGCGAATTGGATGGAGTTGCAAGGATTGGCTGCGCACTATGTTCAACAAGTGCGAGGCTTAGCTGGCCTTGAGTTGATTGTGGCAACATTTGTTGTCTCTTATGTGGCCTTACAATACATCAACAACTTGTTGATTCAGCCACGCTTGATGCACGCTCATCACGCTTAAATAGCAGATAGGAAAAAGCCTCTTGGTCTTACAACCAAGAGGCTTTTTTATTTCAATCGGCGTCGATGTTGGACGCTAGCCTTTTTTGTAAAATCGCGACATCTCATCCAGAGAATGACGAATAATATCGACAGGAACTTTCTGTTCTTTCTCGACTTTTAACTGGCGATTCAGTTGCTGAGAGTGCCCGCCAGGGTTGACCACAAGCATCAGTTCTTTGCCGACCAATGCATAGTTGTAGTAGCTGCCTGCAATATACCAATCGCGAGAGGCAGAGCTATCAAACAAGTTATGACCAACGCTGTATGAACTCGTTGTGCCTTGAACGTCAAACAGCGTATTCATCATGGTTGGCACGACGTCAAAATGGGTCGTGCGGTAATCAACTTGCTCTGGCTGACGATTTGGCATGTACACGTAAAGAGGCACATGCACTTGAACGTCACTGTAATTACCCGTGTGGCCCCAATAGTTCATCTTATGGTCATTAAACTCTTCACCATGATCTGATGAAATCACCACAATGGTGTTGTCTAAGTCGACGTTTTTCAGCACATCACCAATCAAGCTGTCGATGTAGTACAACGAGTTCTTGTATCGATTGTGGTAAAGCGAAGCGTCAAAATCGTTGTTGAGCAAAATGTGGTCAACGCGTTCCCAGTATGGTTTGAATTTCGCAAATTCAGGTTCAGGAAACACCGTGCCGTGGGCGGCATCGTAGAACAGAAAACCAAAGTACGGCTTGTCGCTGTCCTGCTTTTGGAACTCGATGAACTTGTCTGTTATCTGCTGATCGCGCTCGACAGCTGTTTCCCCAGTTTGTTTCAGGGTCAAGTCCGACACTTTTTTGAATACCGTGCGAGAAAGTGGCGGGCTGGTGAGCGGTGCTGAGCCAAAAATGCCCATGCGGTAGCCTTCTGCTTGCAGCGTATCCATAAACACAGGAGAGCGTTGACTTGCGTAAAAGCTTTCCCAGTAGGTCGCTGGCAAGCTGTAAAACAGGCTGAAAATACCCGCTTGAGTTGAGTTGCCGCCGCTCATATGTTGTGTGAAATTCACCGTTTTTTCGGCGAACTTGCTGACATTTGGCATGACTTCCGGCGTCGCATCACTGTAGCGCCACGCGTCAACCAAGATAAACAAAACATTGGGCTGTTTCTCTTTGCTTTGCACTTGAATCGGCGCAAGCGGGTAGTTGAGTGAGCTACGTTCAATGTTGGTTAACTCTACGCGGTTCTTCGATGCAATGTTCTCATCCACTAGGTCGTGTTTGTAAATAAATTTACGAGCCGTCAGCGGGTAGTAAAGTGGCCAGTTATTCGAAAACTGACTGACTTCATCGTCGTAAAGTGCGTTTTTGTACGCATGAATCATCTGCGTGCTAAGCAATACAGCAAACCAGACGCTGATCAAAACGAACTTAGCTCGGCTTTGTGCCAGTTGATTACTTACCCAAACGGTACAAGCGAGCCCGATCACCAGAACGGCAATTTCACTGATGAAGATTAGCCAACTCATCCACGAAATATCGAAGACATCATCACCACCTTCGAAAAACATACGGATTAATAGAGCGTTGATGTGAAGTTTGTATTGCTGAAAAACGAGGATATCGACTTTAAACATAATCAATAGACAGATCGCGATAGCGATCACGATGCCTTTGAATGCTCGAGTCGGTAGAAAAGAGAGCAATAAACTCAACAACATAAATGGAAGAGCGATCAAGCCCAGCCAGCCATATTGAGTCGAAACCAAATAGTAACCTTGCAACAAGGTTAGTGGTTCATTCTGATTGTTAGACAACACAAAAGGATAACAAGCGATCGACAGGTACACTGTAAAGCAAGCAAAAAAAGCAATCAGCCAAGCGCTGTTGGAAGACAGTTTGCGAAACATACTTTTTATATATTTATAAATTATAGGTAGCAAGAGTATAAAACAGTGTTTTTTATTATGGAATAGTTGCGACGAATGTCACATTTTGTATGGAAGTGTCAGACTTGATTGACATGTGAAAATTCAGAAGATTCATACTCTATTTGAGTGATATATAACCTTTTGTTTTTTCCGAACGCGAGATCACTGCGGGTTTAAATGGGGCTGTGCTAAGCTAGCTAACAGTTTCAATCGGCGCTCGGTATTCCCAATTTGTTTACTGTTTATCACTCCAACCAAGTTGACGTTCTTAAATCACTCCTTGTCGAACTGATTCGAATCAGTCCGCTGGAAAACCCGTTCGAAAAAGAACAAATTCTGGTTCAAAGTCCGGGCATGTCCCAGTGGCTAAAAATGGAATTGGCCAAAGAGTTTGGTGTTGCCGCGAACATTGATTTTCCGCTTCCAGCTACCTTCATTTGGGAAATGTTTACGCAGGTGTTGCCAGACGTGCCAAAACGCAGTGCGTTTAACAAAGAAGCGATGACTTGGAAGTTGATGCATCTGCTGCCGGGGCTTCTCAACCAAGACGTGTTTTCGCCGTTAGCGCAGTACCTCAAAGATGACAGTGATCACTCTAAGCTGTATCAACTGGCTGAGAAAATTGCCGATATTTTCGATGGTTACTTGGTGTATCGTCCGGAGTGGATCGCAAGTTGGGAAGCAGGGCAGAGTGTGCCAGAGCTGGAAGATGAGCATCCGTGGCAGCCGATCTTATGGCAAGCGTTGTATGATCACACTGTGTCATTAGGACAGTCTCCATATCACCGTGCCAACCTTTATGAGCACTTTATCGACACGTTAGAGAGTTTTAACGGCAATTTTGACCATTTACCCAAGCGTTTGTTTGTTTTTGGCATTTCTTCGTTGCCGCCTCGCTATATGGATGCGCTAAAAGCAATTGGTGAACACATCGACGTGCATCTGATGTTCACCAACCCGTGTCGTTATTACTGGGGTGAAGTTCGAGATCGCAAATATCTGGCTCGTTTGGCGGCGAAACATCGTCAGCACGTTGTGTGGCAGGACGATCACTCGGAAGTGCAAGGTGAAACTGAGCAACTGAAAGGATCACTGGAAGATAATGTGATCGATGAGCTGCACACCGATGTGGTCGGAAACAGTCTGTTGGCATCCATGGGTAAACTCGGGCGCGACAATATGTATCTGTTGTCTCAGCTGGAATCTCATGAAATCGAAGCCTTTGTTGATGTTGAGCGCGACAGTCTGCTCCATCAATTGCAAGCGGATATTCTCAATCTTGAAGAACATCAAGATGATCAACAGATTGAAAACAGTCATCACAAACAAGTGGTTAGCTTGGGTGATAAATCACTGAGCCTACACGCTTGTCACAGCCCGATGCGCGAAGTGGAAGTGCTGCATGATCAACTGTTGGCGATGTTCGATGCTGACCCAACGTTAAAACCGCGCGATATTATCGTGATGGTCGCGGACATCAACGCTTACAGCCCTGCGATTCAGGCGGTCTTTGGTAACGCGCCGGGTGAGCGTTTTATTCCCTATTCGATTTCTGACCGAACCGCCGATCAAGAGAGCCCAATTCTGGCCGCATTTATGCAGTTGGTGAACTTACCCAATACGCGCTGTTTGGCATCAGAACTACTCGAACTTCTGGAAACTCCGGCGATATTAAAGCGTTTTGAACTCAGCGAAGATGATTTTTTACAAGCCAAACAATGGGTTGAGGAATCGGGGATTCGCTGGGGATTGGATGCCAATACCGGACGCGAATTTGAACTGCCGGAAACCCGTCAAAACACATGGCAATTTGGTATTCAACGCATGTTGCTTGGCTACGCGATGCCAGAATCCGCAGGTTTGTTTGAAACCGAGCAAGGCAGTTTGTCTCCGTACAACGAAGTGCAAGGCATGGGCGCAGAGCTGGCGGGCAAGTTGGCACACTTTATCCAACAAATTAGCACTTATCGAAGCAAACTTTCTCATGTTCAGACTATTGATGGTTGGCGAGAGACTTTGGTTTCACTGCTGGATGACTTCTTCTCAGTTGAGTTAGAAGGCGAAATGGCGCTCAAATCCATTCGCGATACGCTCAGCCAACTCAAAGAGCAATTAGCTGATGCCGCATTTGATGATGCGTTATCTCCGTCGATCATCAGCCAATACCTTCAAAACAAATTATCTGGCACACGAGTCAGCCAGCGCTTCCTTGCTGGTCAAGTGAACTTTTGTACCCTGATGCCGATGCGCTCTATTCCGTTTAGAACCGTTTGTCTACTGGGGATGAATGACGGCGTGTACCCACGCTCCATGCCGCCAGAAGGCTTTGACTTGATGACAGGAAGAACCAAACCGGGCGACCGTTCGCGCCGAGATGATGACCGTTATCTATTCCTCGAAGCGATGTTGTCTGCACAGCAAACGCTCTACATCAGTTATGTTGGCCGTTCAATCCAAGACAATACCGAGCGAGTGCCTTCGGTTCTGGTTTCTGAGCTGATGGAATACTGCCACCAAAACTATTGTTTAAGTGGTGATGAAGCGTTGCCTGTTGATGAGTCTGGCGACAACTTATTAAATGCGTTGGTGAATACCCACGCCATGGTGCCGTTTAGCCCAAGTGCGTTCCAAGGCATGCACGCCAGCTACGCGAAAGAGTGGATTCCAGCGGCATTGACTCAAAGCAGTCAATCGCAAGGCTATGTCCGTCGTGATTTTAATCGGGCATTAGACGACTATCTGTTGGGAGCGACGTTCCCGCTTGAGCTCGACTTAGTCGAGTTGCAACGTTTCTGGCGTTTACCAGTGCAGTATTTTTTCAATCGTCGTTTAAAAGTAATCTTTGAACCGCCGCTACCGGTGATGGAAGACGACGAACCCTTTGTTTTAGGTGGTTTGGAAAGCTATCAAATGCGTGATGAGCTGTTAGAAATCTTGCTTGAAACGACATTGATGCAGCCAGAGAAAAAAACAGAGGTGCTTAAACACTTTATGAGTCAACAGCGCGCGCAAGGCAAACTGCCGGTGGGGGCGTTTGGTGATATCGAATTTGAAACCAACCGAGTTCAGGCGGAAGAGCTGGTGGATAAACTGGCGTTTTTATCTGGTGCGCCTCAAGACGATTTGGAAATCGACCTGACGTTTGATTCCTTGTTTGAGCGAAATGAAGGCGAAGAGAAAAACGTTCGCCTAACAGGTTGGCTAACTCAATGCTACCAATCCGGTTTGATTCGCTATCGAAGCGGTAAGATTCGCTCGCAGGATTACGTTGCTGCGTGGATCGATCACCTTGCCATGTCGGCGTCGGGTCATGCTAAGAAAACCCACATCATTGGTTACGATCGTAAAGAAGGCGCGCTGCATTTGATCTACCCAGAAATTGCCGATGCTCAGTATGCCAAACAGCTACTGACTGAATTAGTTCGCTTATTCTTCGAAGGCATGACTAAGCCTTTGCCTTATTTCCCGAAAACGGCGTTGGCTTGTGTTGAAGCGGGCTTTAGTCGCGGTCAGTGGGTAGATGACGAAGAGAAATCTTTGAAGAAAATGGCTGACGCATTCAATGATGGCTTCATGAGCCCGGGCGAAGGCAATAATGCGTACATCTCTCGAATTTGGCCTGCTTGGAATGATGAGTTGGCCTCAGAAGTTCGTTTGCTGACAGCATTAGTTTTGCAAGGTGCGCGCTTAGCGGTTCAAGACGCTGATGACGTAAAAGCGTAATAAAGACAGTTGGATAAAGAGAAGGAAGAGTAGGGTGGCCGCCAGAAAATCATTATTTTTTGTAGGGCGTTCGCTGTACGGCCACAAGGTCAGAGGGACCATGATACTTTTGTTTAATTCATTTGAGTTGTGCCGCCAAAAGGTTTGGCTTATCTCGTGGGGCGCATACTAACGGTACGTCTTATGGATAACCGTGAGAAAGATCTCACAAAGCTCTAAATTATCCAACTTGTTAAACATATTAATAGAATTTTTAACTATAGATCACATTTATTAGGTGATACGTCCTAGTAAATAATCCGGAGAGATTCAGCGTTATGGATCAAATGTCAGGTGCAGAGTGTCCTCTACATACATTAGACCGCACAGAGCAACCTCAACCAACGCCACTAGAACCGATGACGTTTCCTCTGCATGGTGCGAGGTTAATCGAGGCATCAGCAGGTACAGGTAAAACCTTCACTATTGCAGGTTTATATCTGCGCCTTTTGCTTCGTCACGGCAGCGCGGAAACTCGACATCGCGTACCGCTTACGGTCGACCAAATTCTGGTTGTAACCTTTACCGAAGCGGCAACTGTGGAATTGCGCGATCGTATCAGGGCAAGAATCCATGATGCGCGAATCGCGTTTGCGCGTGGACAGAGTTCCGACCCGGTGATCCAACCTTTGCTTAATGAGTTTGACGATCACAAGCAAGCCGCAGAAATTTTATTGCAGGCAGAGCGTCAGATGGACGAGGCGGCGGTCTACACCATTCACGGTTTTTGCCAACGTATGCTAACGCAAAATGCGTTTGAATCTGGCAGCCGATTTAATAACGAGTTTGTGACCGATGAAAGTCACCTAAAAGCGCAAGTTGTAGCCGATTACTGGCGCCGCAATTTCTACCCGTTGCCATTTACCTTGGCTGGGGAAATTCGCCAGCTATGGAGCTCTCCATCTGCGTTGTTGTCTGACATCAGCAATTACTTAACCGGTGCGCCGTTAATCCTTTCTGTTCCTGCAATGAAAGGCAGTTTGGCTGATCTTCATACTGAAAATCTGAAAAAAATTGATGAATTAAAAGCACAGTGGCGAGAAAGCCAAGATGACTTCTTCACGCTGATTTCAGATTCAGATATTAACAAACGCAGCTACACCAAAAAGTCTCTGCCGACGTGGTTGGAGGCGGTGAATGCTTGGGCGGCAACGGAAACCACAGGTTACGATTATCCAGACAAGCTGGAGAAATTCGCGCAAAACGTCTTGTTGGAAAAAACACCGAAAGGCAGTGCGCCGCAGCATGCGGTATTTGAAGCCATTGAAACATTTCTTGCCAATCCAATCAGCTTAAAAGCGCCACTGCTTGCTCATGCGGTTGAGCATTGTCGTGTGATGCTGGCCAACGCGAAAAATCAAAAACAGTGGCTCTCTTTCGATGATTTGCTGACGCAACTTTCTGCTTCTATCGATACGGACGAAAGCGAGCTTTTAGCGGCGCGTATTCGTACTTTGTATCCTGTCGCAATGATTGACGAGTTCCAAGATACCGACCCGCTTCAATACAGTATTTTCAGCCGTATTTATCTGAACAACCCGGAATGTGGTTTGTTTATGATCGGGGACCCCAAGCAGGCGATTTATGGCTTTCGTGGCGCAGACATTTTCACTTATATCAAAGCGCGTAACCAAGTAAGTGCCCACTACACGTTAGGAACCAACTGGCGTTCTAGCGCAGATATGGTGCAGGCGGTAAACCAAGTATTTGCTTTACCAGACAGTCCATTTATCTATGATTCGGACATCCCGTTCTTACCCGTTAAGTACAGTCCTAATGCCGAAAAACGCATTTGGACTATGGGTGGCCAAAAGCAACCGGCGCTGACTTATTGGTTGCAAGAAGCGGACGATAAACCGCTACCAAAAGGCGAGTATTTGACTCGAATGGCAGAGGCGACCGCAAGCCAAATCCAAACCATTTTGACGCAGGCTCAACAGGGGCAAGCGTGTCTGGTGAATGGCGAAAAACAGAAAGCGGTTCAAGCGGGCG
This sequence comes from Vibrio sp. SCSIO 43097, assembly GCF_023650755.1. Taxonomy (NCBI): domain Bacteria; kingdom Pseudomonadati; phylum Pseudomonadota; class Gammaproteobacteria; order Vibrionales; family Vibrionaceae; genus Vibrio; species Vibrio sp. SCSIO 43097. Next base: position 807,045 of record NZ_CP071840.1, read on the forward strand.
ATATCGCAGTGTTGGTTCGAACAGGTAGTGAAGGTCGAATGATCAAACAAGCGTTGGCTGATCAAGGCATTGCCAGCGTGTACCTGTCTAACCGAGACAGTGTGTTTACCAGTTCGGTGGCGCAGGATCTACAGCGTCTGCTGCAAGCGGTGCTGACGCCAGAAAATGACCGTGCGCTGCGTGCAAGTCTTGCTTCTGAGCTGTTTGCCCTCGACGCAGCAAGTTTGGATGCACTTAATAACGATGAAATTGTGTGGGAAAACGCCGTAAACGAATTCAAAGAATATCGCAAACTTTGGGTTCAACGTGGTGTGCTGCCGATGTTGCGCGCGGTGATCAGCAAACGCCATATTGCCGAGCGATTACTAGAAGAAGGTGCGAGTTCACAGGGTGAGAATGGTGAGCGAGTACTTACCGATTTAATGCACATCGGTGAACTGCTTCAACAAGCCAGTAATGAACTGGATAGCGACCACGGTCTGCTGCGTTGGCTCGCTCAGTCTATCAGTGATGCGGAAAACGGTTTGGGTGGCAGTGATGACCAAATCCAACGTTTAGAATCGGAACGTAACTTAGTGCAGATCGTAACTATTCACAAATCAAAAGGCTTGGAGTATGAGCTCGTATTTCTGCCGTTTGTGTTCAGCTATCGAGAAGCCAGCGAAGCCAAATATTACGATGCAGCCAATGACCGCACGGTACTGGATATCACAGGCAACGATGCGTCCATGAAGCAAGCGGATAAAGAGCGTTTGGCGGAAGACTTACGCTTGATATACGTGGCACTAACGCGAGCTGTGTATGCGTGTTTTATTGGAGCCTCACCTTTGCGCAATGGCCGTTCGACCAAAGAGCCAACTGGCGTACACCGCAGTGCGATTGGCTATTTGATTCAGAATGGTCAAGAAGGTGGCATCAACGATTTGCACCAAGGTTTAACAAAGCAACAAGACGAGCTTGATTGTGTCGTTGTGGCCGATCCGCCGCAGCAACTCGAAGACAAGTACGTAGCGCCACAAGAAGAAATACAAGATCTTAGCGCGAAAGAGCTGCAAAACCCTATCGACAGAAACTGGCGCATCACCAGTTATTCTGGCTTGGTCAAGCAAGGCTCTCATCACGCCGAGCATGATGCCACGATTGAGATTACGGGTTTTGATATCGACTCATCTGAAGAACAAGACGAAGCGGATTTACTGGAGCCAGAGCGTTCTATTTTTACCTTCCCTCGTGGTGCGCGTCCGGGTACGTTCCTGCACAGCCTGTTTGAGGAAATTGAATTTACTCAGCTAGCCACGACGGAAGAGAATACACAAATCATCCTTGGCTTGATGGAAAGCGAACAGCTCGATGAAGAGTGGTTGCCCATTTTACAGCAACTGATTGATACCGTACTCGCTACGCCGTTGGATGGTAAGTCTTTGCTGCTGAATCAAAAAGCACCGTCGCAACGTTTGGTGGAGATGGAATTTTTGTTGCCGATTGAAGTGTTGTCTGCACCAGCGTTAAACCGAGTCATTCAACGTCACGATCCGTTGTCGGCGAAAGCGGGGGATTTAGGTTTCCAAACCGTGCAAGGCATGCTCAAAGGTTTTATCGACTTGGTGTTTGAACATCAAGGTAAATACTACGTGCTTGACTGGAAATCGAATCATCTTGGCGACGATGTGACGCACTACCATGGTGAGGCTCTGAAATCGGCGATGGCTGATCACCGCTACGATTTGCAGTACCAGATTTATGCGTTAGCACTGCATCGTTTCCTACGCAGCCGATTGGCGAATTATCAATACGAGCAGCACTTCGGTGGTGTGTATTACTTGTTCTTACGCGGCATGGATGGGCAGAGTGACCACGGCATTTTTGCTGCGAAACCAACCTTAGACTTCTTACAAGAGATGGATCGTTTGATTGATGGTCAAGTACTTGAAACGCGCTCAACTCAAGCCGGGCAGATGGAGCTACTTTAATGACGACAAATCACAATCTTCATTCTGACCAAGATAGCCTATTGGCAGTGTTGGAACGCTTGGCGCACAAAGGTGCTATTCGTCAGCTCGACTACCAATTCGCCTGTTTTATTGATTCTCAAACGCATGATGAACAGTCGGACAGTCAAGCATTGGCGTTTATCGCGGGTGTTGTCAGTAGTGAGCTCGGCAAAGGACATATCTGTCTGCCTCTGTTCGATGCACAAGGGCAATCTACGGATTTGGCTAGTAAGTTAGGGCTGTTTGGTGAGTCGGCATTGGCGCTTAATACTCAGCTTCAAGGTATAGACTGGATTCAAGTATTACAAAATTCCACCGTGGTCGGCGCGCAAGGAGAAGCCTTGCCGCTGATGTTCGATGGCGAGCGTCTGTATCTGCACCGCTATTGGCATTATGAAGTGACACTGGCGGAAAAGCTTAATCAGTTGGGCGCCGCAGTTAACTTGCAACCACAAGAGTTTGCGCGATTATCCGAGTTGCTCAACCATCTATTTGCGCGCCAATACCATTTTCTGTTTAACGCGTTAGGCAAAGCAGTAGAAGTGGGAAGCAGCAACCAAGTGTTGCGCCAGCAATTGGTGTGTGACCACCTTGACGTGGTCGCAAGCGAATCGCTGGATTGGCCCGCGATTGATGCCGTGCTTAGCAATGCGCGCAAGGTTCAGGAGTTGCAAGCACTGGATGAAATCGTGCCACTCTCGGCTTGCGTGAACTGGCAAAAAGTCGCGGCGGCGGTTGCGTTAACTCGTCGATTTGCTGTGATTTCTGGTGGCCCAGGTACGGGTAAAACGACGACGGTAACCAAATTGCTTGCCGCTTTGATTGAACAGGCGACGCACGAGAAAAATCTAACCATCAAGCTGGTGGCCCCGACGGGGAAAGCGGCGGCGCGATTAACCGAGTCCATTGGTAAAGCAGTGCAAGAACTGCCAGTTTCTCCGGAGCTAAAAGCTAAAATTCCGACTGAATCGAGTACCTTACATAGGTTGCTGGGCGCGATTCCTAATAGCGCAGAATTTCGTCACAACAAGCAAAATCCACTGCATTTGGATATTTTGGTTATCGACGAAGCGTCGATGGTCGATTTACCAATGATGTACAAAGTGGTCGATGCCTTACCGAAACATGCGCGGCTGATTTTGTTAGGTGATAAAGACCAACTTGCCTCAGTTGAAGCAGGGGCAGTGTTGGGTGATATCTGTTCGTTCCATGCATTGGGTTATGGCAAAGAGCAGGCGTCAGCCATCGCAAAACTGACGGGTTTCGATATTTTAGCCCATACGGGGAACAGTGCCTCCAGCATTGCCGATAGCTTATGTATGCTGCAAAAGAGCTACCGATTTGACGCTCGCTCAGGCATTGGTCAGTTGGCAAAAGCGGTTAACTCAGGTTCTGCTGCGAGCGTAGATAACGTCTTGGCGCGTGACTTTTCCGATATCGAACATTTCGCACTAAGTAGTCAACATTACAATCAAATGATGCAGACGTTGGTGCAGGAATACGGTCGTTACCTCAAACGCATTGGACAACAGGAAACTGATCCTAAAACCGGAGAGCCAGAGTCGCTAACGCACAAAGCCAAAGCGGTGTTAGATACCTTCAACCAATGCCGACTGCTGTGCGCGATCCGTGAAGGTGACTTCGGTGTGGCTGGGTTAAACCAACGCATCGAGAAAGCGCTCGCGGCGCGCAAGTTCATTCAGGTTCAGGATGAAATTTGGTATCACGGCAGACCCGTCATGGTTACGCGTAATGATCACGGTTTAGGTTTGTATAACGGTGATATTGGTATTTGCATGCGAGATGACAGTGAAGAAGAACCGCGTTTGAAAGTCTTTTTCGAGTTACCTGACGGCAGTGTGAAATCGGTCTTGCCAAGCCGAGTACCTGAACATGAAACGGCTTACGCCATGACTATCCATAAATCGCAAGGCAGTGAATTTGATTACACCATGATGATTTTACCACCAGACTTTAGTCCGATATTAACCCGTGAGTTGATTTACACAGGCATTACCCGCGCGAAAAAGCGTTTAGCTCTTTATGCCGAGCTCAATGTTCTGAAGCGAGGCATTAAGGTGAAAACGACTCGTGCGAGTGGATTAGTACAGCGGCTTACGAATTAGTTTTTACTTGTGATTGTGACATTTTCGAAGATGATTCTTTGTGGCGGGTCTTATATCCGCCATTTCGTTTTCATGAAAAATGGATTGCTATTGAGTAAGGTTCTTCCTTAAAGGTATATTTCTCCTTTCTCATTCGCATATAAAAGGCAACTGAATATGACTTTGCTCGACTCGTCCTTTCTAACCTTCTTTATCGCCGGAGGAGTAGCGTTTTTATGGTTCGTTATTATCGGAGCAATTTTTATATTTTTTATACCGCCAAAGGTGAAGCGGTTTGCTTTTAATCCGAAACATTATTCAGAAGTAGAGTTAGCTTTAGTCTCGGGTTTTCACTTTGGTGCTTTAGTACATGGTGTAGGCTTAGTAGCGGCGGTCGCTTTACCAACTTTAGCGAGGAGAAGGGGCTTTGCTGATATTCATCAAGTTTGCTCCGGTCTATTCATCGGACTTTGCCGTATTTATATAAGCGTTTTATTGCTGCTAGCTATGATCACTTTAGCCTCAATGGTGGTTTGGATGTCTATTACTTGAGAGCTGGAATAGAAGGTCGGTGAAGTTTGCAGTTATTAGAAGTTTCTTTTATTACATTTTTTGTTGCAGGTGCTTTGTTAGTTTTTTGGTACCTGATAGTAGGTATTTTGCTTATTGTTATCACGCCGCAAAAAGTAAAGCACTATGCGTATACTAGTGAGCACTATACAGATATTGAGCTTGCTTTAGTTTCTGGATTTCACTTTGGGGCCTTAATACATGGATTAGCTCTTGTTGCCGCAGTTGCATTTCCTAAGTTGGCCAAAAAAAGAAAGCTAACAGATATTCGTAGAGTTTGCCCAAAGTGGTTCATAAGTATTGGGCTAGTGTACTGGACTATTTTAATCTTTATCGTAGTCACTATTTTTGCATCTTTGTTAGCTATGATTTTGTTTTGAATTGATTACGTACGTAAAAGAAGACCGAGCTTATGGCTCGGTCTTCTTTTATGCATGTTTTGCAAACGCATTGGTAAAAGACACGCTGCGTATTTTGTATTGCTGTTGATAAGCAAGAATAAAATCTCGGATAGCGTCATTTACGGGGAAAACACAGTGGACGTCTAGGCCTTCTAAAAACTGATTGTCAGCCATATCCCAGAAGCTTTGAAGCGAATTACAAATGATTGTTCTCATAACAGTGCTCGTCTCGGCTTATTTAAAGTCAGATTAACAACTGTCCTTGGTGTGCAATACGGAGCTAACTAGTTTTTCAATTGCCCAGTATTTTAGGGTGAAGGCTACATTACATCACCTAGATCCATTCGTATTGGTTAAAAACCAATCACTAGCGAGCAGAGTATAGCCAACCAAATGTATATTTAAAAGATAAAATTGGAACAAAAATCAAGCAATGGTTTGCGCATATCTAAGTTGGGTTTACATGATGACCCGCTAGTCCGGAGTAGGGGTTATGTGTGGCCTTACTCCTAAACAAACTCGTTCCTAAACAAGCTCGATGTGCAGGGTTGAGCGTTAATGAACTAAATCCTGCCCTTTGAGGTTAGTTGGTATAGTGGAACGTTAAGTTTCGCTCCCTGATTTAAGGTTAAGCTATAAATCTAACGCTAAGATTTTGGACTTACGCTGGAAGTTATATAACCCTTGTTTGGCTCCAGGCAAATAGTCGACACTGACTTCGTAAAAACCTTGCTCTCTAAACCAATGCAAACTGTGTGTCGTGAGGACAAAAATCTGATCAATGGTTTCGGATTTAGAACGATGTTTCATGTAGTTGAGCAGTAACAAACCTCGGTTTCCATCACGATAGTCAGGGTGAATCGCTACGCAAGCCATCTCAGCTTTACGCTCTTCTGGGTATGGGTAAAGGGCAGCACAGCCAATAATCAAGCCGTCTTTTTCGATGATGGTAAATTTTCCAATCTCTTGCTCTAGCTGCTCTCGAGAGCGCCTAACCAGTACACCTTGTTCTTCTAACGGGCGAATGAGGTCTAAGATACCGCCAATATCGTCAATATTAGCTTGCCTCACTTGTTCAGCACTCGCCATAACAACTTGGGTTCCGATGCCGTCGAAAGAGAACAACTCCTGAATTAAGGCGCCATCTACTTTATAACTGATCAAGTGGCTACGAGGTACTCCGGCACGGCAAGCGGCAATAGAGCCTTTAAGAAAGCGCAGTGTTCCTGTGTTGTAATCTAGATCAGGAGACGTATTTTCAGAGAGCGTTTTGATGACATGCTCCGCCTCAATTGGCAGTAATTCGGCGACAGCATTGCCGTTGTCATCAATGACACCTTGTTCGGAGCAAAAACCAATCAGCTTATCCGCACCCAGCTTTATCGCCAGTTGTGTCGCGACTTCCTCAGAAAGTAAGTTAAAACACTCGCCAGTCACAGAGCTAGCAATGGGGCCAAGTAGCACAATAGAGCCTTGGTCGAGCGTGCGATTAATCGCGTCGGTGTCAATGCGGCGAATGCGTCCACTATGGCAATAGTCCACACCATCATCAACGCCGAGTGGCTGAGCAATGATGTAGTTTCCGCTAACGACATTGAGCTGGGTGCCTGCCATCGGGGTGTTGTTGAGGCTCATTGATAGGCGCGCAGTAATCGCAAGTTGAAGTTGTCCGGCAGCTTGCATAACAACAGATAAAGCCGATTCATCCGTAATGCGGATATTTTTGTGGTAAGGCGTAGTGAGGTCTTGTTTTTCTAGCAGCTGATTAATTTGAGGACGTGCACCATACACCACCACGACTTTGATTCCGAGGCTGTGCATGAGTGCGATATCATTAATAATATTGCCAAAATTTTTGTGTGCGACGGCTTCTCCGCCCAGCATGATCACCATGGTTTTTCCGCGGTGAGCATTGACATAAGGTGTTGATTGACGGAATCCTTTTACGAGAGCAGTACTACGAATTTTCACTACAGCCATTCCCTTGTTTAATTATGTTAAAATAATGCCTTTTTATTCACTTGGTGGCAAGGTGAAATTTTGGAATAAAGCACAAACATATTGAGGTAGGTTCTTGGTCCCGTTAAAAGGGAAGGTTACAATGGGTGCGTCTTTCCTCAATACGTGAACCTCATGTCTTCTGCTGTTAATAAGAATGCTGCGATCACTGCTTCAAATCTGTCAAAAACGTCATCTAAATCAATGCTTCGTAAGTGGCTAGAGCGTTCTCTCATGCTTATAGCGATAGTTGGAACCGTTGTCGTGTGCATGCTGTATAGTGATTTGATTACTCGAACCATTAATCCGCCCATTCCCAAATCGACAATTTATGGTCGCTGGGTTGAGCAAGATGTTGCGCCTTATGCTCGTGAAGAATTTGTGTTGAGTGAGCGCGGTGTTACCGTAAATGGTTCTACAGTGGCGACCAGTTTTGAATTCGATGGGGATTCGTTTTCGTATCGAGTGGGTTCAAATGAGCGGCACTTCAATTTTGTTGGTAAGCAGCATGCAGAAATGAAGCTGAATGCCAATGCACATTATCTACCTGTATTCCGTTTAGAGGGGCGTGCAAGGATTGCGGTAAGATAGTCGTTTTTATCTTTGTCTGTTAAGCAGAGATCTCTTGCGTCTGTGAGTCACATGGATGATCACAATTTCATCTCTCAATCAGTAAATCTTACTTTCAAACATAATCCGGACAATTCCGTAATTCTTCCGCTGCTATCATGTTGCATTAACTGAATGAATTCACAACGAGTAAACGGATTGGCTTAGCGTTGAAACATTTTGTCGTTGCTTTTCAATTGCACCGTATGCATTTGTTTGCCATTCTTTTGCTATTCTCTTTTACGGAAAAGACACGTGTTAAAAAAACTCCTTCCTATTATCTCTTTGAGCCTACTCTTTGGCTGTGCTCAACAAAATGATCGTGCTCAGCAATATCTTGATGGTGAGTTTCCTCAGATCCTCAATCAAGTGGATGTGGTTGAGTCTAACAAACCACGCGATTTTACTGAATTTAACAAGCAAGCTGAGCAAGTGGTGATAAAGTCACCATCCATGGCGAAGATATACCAACCGCTATATCAACGATTAAGTGAGTGGGCGCAACAGAGCGGAGATACCAGTGCGTTGAGTGCGTTTGGCATTCAAGCCGCGCAATTGGGTGGTGGTGATAAAAAAGGTAATGTGCTGTTTACCGGATACTTTTCTCCCGTGATGGAACTGCGTCATACACCAAACGACATTTTTAAGTACCCAGTTTATGGCAAGCCAAACTGCTCATCAGATTGTCCGACTCGCGCGGAGATCTACAACGGGGCATTAGATGGCCAAGGTTTAGTGCTAGGTTATGCACCTAACCGTATTGACCCGTTTATGATGGAAGTGCAGGGCAGTGGCTATGTGCATTTTGAAGATGATGATACGTTGGAGTATTTCGCGTACGCAGGGAAAAATAATAAAGCTTACGTTAGTATTGGCCGCATTTTGATTGAACGTGGTGAAGTGCCGCGTGAAAAAATGTCTCTCAAAGCGATTAAAGAATGGGTAATGGACAACGACGACGCAACAGTACGCGAGTTGTTGGAGCAAAACCCTTCTTACGTCTTCTTTGCGCCAAAAGCGGAAGCGCCAGTAACGGGATCGGCTGGTATTCCTTTGTTGCCAATGGCCGCGGTCGCGGGTGACCGTTCTATCTTACCAATGGGGACTCCAATCTTGGCGGAAGTGCCACTGCTGAATGCCGATGGTACGTGGAGTGGTGCGCATCAACTGCGAATGCTGATCGTTTTAGACACTGGTGGTGCTGTAAAACAGAACCATTTGGATCTGTATCATGGCATTGGTGCGAGAGCAGGAACGGAAGCAGGGCACTACAAGCATTTTGGTCGAGTTTGGAAACTTGGGCTGGAAAACTCACCAACTCAAGCGCCTTGGGCTTTACCGCCAGAAAAGCTACAATAGCGACCCAAGAAAGAGGAACTCTCTCTTATCTAGACATTTCATCAAAGAGTGCGTATAAATCGCACTCTTTGTTTTTCTATCGATCATCTGGACTTCAATATGCGTGAACTCGATACCCCAGCATCTGACAGCTACAATCAACGCTTTGGCGGCACTCGTCGTCTTTATGGCAACAGTGAAGTAGACATTCTTCGCGCTGCACACGTTTGTGTGATTGGTATTGGTGGCGTAGGTTCATGGGCGGTGGAAGCGCTGGCTCGTACGGGGATCGGTGAGTTGACTCTGATTGATATGGACGATGTTTGTGTCACGAATATTAACCGCCAAATTCATGCGATGACGGGCACCGTTGGCCAAAGCAAAATTGAAGTTATGGCCGAGCGTGTCAAATTGATCAACCCAGAGTGTAAAGTCAATCTGATTGATGATTTCATCACGCCAGACAATCAACATGAGTACTTAAGCAAAGAGTTTGATTACGTGCTAGATGCGATTGACAGCGTAAAAGCGAAGGCGTCTTTGTTGGCGTATTGCCGCAGCAACAAGATCAAAGTGATCACCACGGGGGGCGCTGGTGGTCAGGTTGACCCCACGCAGATCATGGTCGCTGATTTAACGAAAACGATCCAAGATCCTCTAGCGAAGAAAATCAAAGACACCTTGCGTCGTCATCATAACTTCCCTAAGAATCCGGCTCGTAAGTTTGGTATTGATTGCGTGTTTTCAACCGAGCAGCTGAAGTATCCTCAAGCAGACGGTTCAGTGTGTGGTGTGAAGTCGACAGCGGAAGGCCCAAAACGTATGGATTGTGCTAGCGGTTTTGGTGCGGCGACTGTTGTAACTGCAACGTTTGGCTTTGTCGCGGTATCGCGAATCGTTGAGAAGTTGATTTCAAAATATAAGAAGTAAACTAGAAGAAGAGCGCATCATGACAGATTTTCCCGTTTCTCCATTTGGTACAGATATCACCAGCGAAGACATTGTAGCGACTATGCAGCAATTTCAAGGCTGGGAAGATCGTTACCGTCAGGTTATTCAGTGGGGTAAAAAGCTGCCACAAATGCCAGAAGAGCTGAAATCAGAACAAGTTACCGTTTCGGGTTGTGAAAGCTTGGTGTGGTTAGTGAGCAAAGAGCAAGATGGCGTTTGGCATTTTTGTGCGGACTCCGATGCGCGTATCGTCCGTGGATTGATTGCCTTGGTAATGGCTGCTTATGACGGTAAAACGGCCGATCAAATTCAAGCATTTGATATTGATGCTTATTTTGATCAGCTGGGGCTTGTCTCCCATTTAAGCCCGTCACGTGGTAATGGCTTGAAAGCTATTGTAGAGCAGATTAAGCAAATCGCCGTGTAACGAGTCATTTTCCCAACTCTTAAAAAACGCCGAATAGCCTAACTGTTTGGCGTTTTTTGTATCTGAGTTGAGATATTTTTTGCATATGGATAAAAAGTATGCAAATGGTCGACTATTTTAGCGTTAATTAACCATTCTATTGATCCTGGTTCATTATATTGCCCACTTGGTTTTTATAAACTCAATTGTATTTAAAATTTGTCTATATTAGATAATAGACATATGCCCCATCCGCTCCTATTCCCCAATGTGGAAACACACTTGGAAGCGATTGGGTTACTTAGATACAAATGCTAGGAACCTCCCTATATGCAATTCACCTTGGAACATGCGCAAGACGTGTTATCCGGAATGCCAGACCCCACTTTTATTCTGAGTGAAGATGGTATCTATATTGATGTTTTTGGAGGAACAGATAAAAAAGCCTATCACGATGGAAGTAATTTGATAGGTAAGACACTTCACGGTGTACTTGAAAAAGATAAAGCCGACTGGTTTATCGAGCAGATCAGTCGATCACTGAAACAAGACAGTATTGTGACGATCGAGTACAAGATGTGCGCCGACAGCATTCAGGGAATAGATGCCAACAGTGGACCAAGAGGCGACCTATACTACGAAGGCAAGATCTGCCCACTCGCTATAAAATACCGGGGTCGTCGCGTTGTCCTTATTCTTACACGCAACATCTCCAATCGCCACCGAGTTGAAACCCTTCTTCGCCATCAAAGCCAAATTGATGCTCTTACCAACATCTACAATCGACGTGTTTTTTTCGAAAAGCTCACAGAAGAAGTTATTAAATCCCAAGCTCCAGATTATCACTCCGCGTTGTTATTGTTTGATTTGGACTTTTTTAAAGTCATCAATGATAAACGTGGTCATGATGCGGGGGATTATGTCTTAGAGACCTTAGCTGATTTGGTTTCTCACTTACTCGTCAAAGACGAAATTTTTGCAAGAGTCGGAGGGGAGGAGTTTGCGATTATTTTGCCAGAAACTTCTCTGTCGGCGGCGAAAGAGGTAGGAGAGGAAGTACGTTCCCACATTCAAAATTGTCAGTTCGAATTTGAAAAGATTGAAATTCCGGTCACGGTGAGTGTAGGCGTGGTGGAAATAGGCAGAAATGAAACCACCAAACGTTTGTATGCGCATGCAGATAAAGCGCTTTATGCTGCGAAAAGAAATGGCAGAAATTGCGTGGCGACTCTGGATAGGCAGATGGAGTAACCTTGTTGGTTACTCCAAATCAAACCGTTGGCGTTATAGCATGTCGACGGCTTTTTCTACGGCGGCGATGAGTCTTTCCACATCGCTCGTCGTGTTATAAATACCAAAAGAGACGCGTACCGTGCCTTTCACATTTAGCGCATCCATCAATGGGTGAGCGCAGTGGTGTCCTGCTCGTACCGCAATGCCTTGTTGATCGAGCAGCGTCGCAATATCTTGGTGATGAACGCCGTCCATTACGAAGGTCAGTACAGAGGCATTCGGTTGATAGCCTAGAATATGGATGTCATCCAAAGCGCTTAGTGCTTGGTAGGCCTTATCCTGAAGCGCATGGAGATGAGTCTCTACTTCGTGATGGTCAAAACCTTGGTACCACTCAATGGCTTTCGCTAGAGCAATCGCGCCCGCAACGTTTGGTGTGCCCGCTTCAAATTTTCCAGGAAGTGCAGAAAACGTCGTTTTTTCGAAAGAAACGCGTTCAACCATTTTACCGCCGCCGTGCCATGGTGGCATGGCTTCCAAAAGTTCAAGCTTGCCGTATAAAACCCCAATGCCTGCTGGTGCATAAAGTTTGTGACCTGAGAAAACGTAGAAATCGATATCTGATGCCGATAAATCAAGTTGCTCATGTACGATGCCTTGCGCGCCATCAACTACAATAACCGCGCCAACGTTGTGCGCCAGTTCAGTGATTTTTTCTATAGGTTGGCGTGTGCCTGTTACGTTGGTTATTTGCGCGCAAGCAACAATTTTACAGCGGTCAGACAGAAGCGCCTCAAATGCACTGATGTCGAACTGGCAATCTGATGTCATCGGAACTTTAATGACTTTAGCACCCGTTTGCTCTGCCACGATTTGCCAGGGCACGATGTTGGCGTGGTGCTCCATCTCGCTAATCAAGATCTCATCACCTGGTTGTAACGTGCTACGGGCGTAGGTTTGAGCAATTAAGTTCAGTGCTTCGGTTGCGCCCCGTGTCCAAATGATCTCTTTAGAGCTGTTTGCACCAATAAAGTTTGCCACTCGTTCTCGTGCCGCTTCAAATTGGCTGGTGGCATTAGCCGTTAAACTATGACTACCACGGTGAACATTGGCATTTTGCGCACTGTAGTAATGACTGATGACATCAATCACACATTGCGGTTTTTGCGTTGTCGCTGCGCTATCTAGATACACTAAGGGCGTATCGTTGACGGATTGATTTAGAGCGGGAAATTGCTCACGTACAGCATTTACGTCAAACATTATTCTTCACCAAGCTTATGGTAATGCAGAGTAGGCAGAGGGATCATTGGTTCAGCAACTGACCATGCGTGTTTTTTACCTGAGAGTTGAATGATTACTTCCATTGCGAACTCTAAAGCAGTGCCCGGACCTTGACTGGTGATCAGGTTGTGGTTGATATCAAAGGTCACGCGTTTGCTGCGCCACTTCTCTTCCGGGATATGTGACTGAAAGCTCGGGTGACAGGTCATCAGTGATTGTGGGAAAAGATCATGGTGTTGCAATACCAACGCCGGTGCTGCGCAGATAGCTGCGACCAATTTTCCCTCGTAGATGTGCTGCTTAAGGATTTCTATCATCACCGTACTATCACGAAAAATTTCTGCACCACCAACACCACCAGAAAGCGCTATGGCGTCAAACTCATCATCAGCGATATCGACCAGTTTACAATCGGCTGTTAGTGTGACTCCGCGAGAAGCTTTCATCGTCAATGAGCCATCAAAAGCAGCACTCGCTACCGTAACGTCATAACCCGCGCGAACCATCATGTCGATAACGGTGACGGCTTCCATTTCTTCGGTGCCCGGAGCGATTGGCACTAAGATTTTCTTACTCATTGTTCTGTCCAGCTTTGTTCTATTTGTTTGATGCGTTGGTAAAGTTTTAAATTCTCAGGCGTATTGATGCGATGTTTCTCGGCAGCCTTTAACAGGTATCCGGTTATAAAATCAATTTCCGTTCGACGCTGATGGAATACGTCTTGTCTCATTGAAGAATAGTTCTCAGCTGTGGCGTTCACCACTTGCATTACCGTATCGAAAAGAGAGCGAAACTCGATAGCAATACCTTCTTTACTCATTACTTCAACCAGTTCTTGAGTGATGCTTTCGAGTTGTATCTTAAACTCGGGCTGCGCAAGCTCACCATTCTTACACTGCTGAATCGCAGTCAGTGGGTTAATCGCGCAGTTAATTGCTAACTTAGTCCATAACGCAGATTGGATGTGTGGATTCCAAATGACCTCTGGAAGGGCATTATGCATAACATCTTGCAGAAAAGTGCACTGCATTCCTTTGTCATTATAACCACCCGCTTGCGTTGTTCCGTGACCGGTATGCAATACGTGTTGGTTATCTGGTTTGTATGCGCCGTGCGTCGTTGTTGCGAGCACTATCGGATTGTTTGGCACAACCTTCTCCACGGCAGAGGCAGTACCCATACCATTGTGCATCAGCATGATAATCGTGTCTGTATTGATATGAGGGAGCAAAGGCTGAATGGCGTCTTCCACTTGCCAAGCTTTTACCGTGATCAAAATGAGATCCGCTTGATTTACGGAGGAAATATCTTGATTACTGAATACGATTGCGGGAGTGTCATCCAACTGAAGTGATTGTTGGCTTTCAGAACTTCTTCCCCACAATGAAACATTGTGCCCGGCAAGCTTAAATTTTGTTGCCCAGAGTGAGCCCACCGCACCTGGACCGAGGATAAGGATATTCACCAAACGCTCTCATTAAAAAGGTTTGCTGCAAGGATAATGAGGGAAAAAAGGAAAGCAAATAAAAATGGCGCCGAAAGGCGCCATTTTTGAGCAAACTTAGTGGTTCAATTAGAACTTGTAAGTTACAGCTAGGTAGTGGCTTACACCAGTCGATTCTAGCTCAACACCTGGAGCGACTTGTAGACCGTCTTTTACGCCATATACTTCTTTGTATGCTTTCAGGCCGTAACCAACCGCGAAGCGATCTGAGTGCCAGTAAATGCCGTTGAACATTGCACCACCGTTTGACGCGGTAGTACCAAATTTGTTACCAGCATCATCATCCATACCGAATTGGTAATCAATGTAACCTTGGTAAGAAATGAATGAACCATTGTCGAAGAAGTAGAATGGTTTGAACCAGTTAGTCGAGATTTGGAAACCGTTCCAACCTTTGTTGTTGCCATCGTAAGTGCTGTACAGGTTTAGGCCGATTTTACCTAACCAAGGAACCATTACATCAGAACCTAAACCGATTTTCTGGTTGTTTACACCACCGTTGTTACCGCCCCATTCCATTAGAGATGCAATGTATAGCTCTTGAACTGGACCGAAAGATAGGTCTTTACCAGTTACGGCATCTAGAGACATACGTGGTGCAAATTTCATGAACATCTTGTCAGGAGCGCCGTTCTCAATTGACTTATCTTGGTTATCTTTAGTCGCTAGGTTAAATACGTCTACGTAACCGTATAGGTCGAAAATACCAGAGCGACCGCCAAATTCCATTTCTAGGTAATCGTGAGCGTTGTCGTCAGCGCCTTTAACTCGTGGCATTTCATCAATTGAGTACATGTAGTTGAACTGCATCCACTTGTAATCGTTTTTGTGGATATCGCCGTCAGAGTAATCTGCCGCCATAACTGGAGCTGAAGTAGCCGCTAGAAGGCTAAGAGCTAAAAGTGATTTACGCATAAGGGGACTCTCTATGTTTGTAATGATTCAGAACACGCAATCTATGCTGCGCTTTCCAATTGGCGGGAATAATAGCGATAAAAATCCCAAATGAAAGTGATAAAGGGTGCAAAATTGAACGTTTTTGGTGAGTTGCGTCACGAAATTATCTTTATTTACGGAACTTTTTGTTTGTTGCATTTGATTGCAATAAATATGTGATTTGGATCGTTTGCGTAAGCGATTTTATGACTTTTTAAGCCAGTCGATTAACCAACATAAATCGTTAGTGATCGGAGTGATAAGGGATTCGTATGTATCCGTGAATCAAAGAGGACGTTTGAATGAAAGAAGTCATGTTATTCCCACTCACTTCAGTTGTACTCCCTGAAGGTAAAATGAATCTGCGCATTTTTGAGCCACGATATAAGCGAATGGTAAAGGAATGCAGCCTACAAAATGTGGGCTTTGGAGTTTGCCTAGTAGGAAGTGAAGGTGACCCTAAAGACGTGGGTAACGTTTCATCTATCGGAACTTTGGTCAGGATCGTTGATTTTGAAACACTCAGTGATGGCCTTCTTGGTATTACAGTTGCTGGTGAGCAACGCTTTGTTGTCAAACGCGTCCGTGCAGATGCGGATGGCTTACGTCATGCAGAGGTTGAATGGTTAGACAATTGGCAACATCTAGACAACTCACCAGATTTCTTCTTTTTAAGCCAGCAGTTATCCCATGTTTATGAAGAGTTTCCTCAACTTGGAAGCCTCTACCAGCATCGTTTTTACGATGACTCTGCTTGGGTTACTCAGCGTTGGCTTGAGTTACTACCCCTAGACTGCAATCTGTTCGAACAGCTAGTCGGCGCAGAGGACTGTATTCCTGCGTTGCAATTTCTGACAGAAGCCATAGAAGCCCCGACTAACAAAGAGGCAAGGATATGAAAGGATTTAATAAAGCTGCGCTAACTATTGTTGCGACATTAGGACTGGCGGCGTGTGGCTCCGACAGTGACACTATCGAGTATTCTAATTTACAAGCAGTGCACGCGTCTTCTGATGCGCCGCTCGCAAATGTGTGGATCAACGATAAACCATCATTAACGAATGTTGATTATGGTGTGGGATCTGGCTACGTTAAATTGCGAGAGGGGATGAATTCGATTCAGGTCGATGTTCAGCTCCCAGGTAATGAAACCGCGACCGTAATACCTAAAACAGAACTAGATCTTGATTCCGACCTCAATTATAACGTGTTCGTTGTTGGCGATGCCGATGGTTCGCCAAACCCAGTTGAGCCTTTAGTTGTGACTCGCAGCTCCGATTCAATGGCTGATGCCAATAGTTTAGATGTTCAAGTTGTTCATGCAGCTTCAGGCGTTCCTGCTGTTGATCTTTATGTCACTGAGCCAGGTGTTGCTCTTGCTAGCGCGACTCCAATAACTAACCTTGCTTACAAAGCTTCTACCGACGTATTGAACATCCCAGCTGGTGAGTATCAAGTTCGACTTGCCGTAGGAGACAGCGTTGCTTTTGACTCCGGCACAGTACCTCTTGCGGCTAATTCCAACTTGACGATTGCCGCTATCGGCACAGGAGATTCGAATAGCACGTCACCTGTCAAACTCTTGGTGTTGGACGGTTCGGGCTCTTCTATAATTGAAGATATGGGCAGCCAAGCTGAAGTAAGAGTCGGACACCTTGTCGATGGAGCGCCAGTCGTCGATGTTAACGTTAACGGGGCGGCCTTCGCTCCTCTTGCCGACTTAGCGTTCAAAGAGATTCGTGGTTATTTGGATCTTGCTGCTGGCGCTTACGATATTGACGTTTACGTGGATGGCACAACAACCAATCCGATCATAGATGTTGACGGGTTAATGGTTGCAGGTGGAATGGATTACAGTGTTTATGCAGTCGGTGTTGTTAGCCCAGCGATTGATATCGAAGCTCTGGTTGTTGAAGATATGAGACGCGCTGTGGCGACTAGCGCGACATTGAATGTGACACACGCTGCGGCTAATCCTATAGCGGAAATGGTGGATATTTACCTCACTACGAGTGCAGGAATAGATGGAAGTGATCCAACTATTGCTAATTTTGCGTATAAAAATAGCGTACAAGGATTATATGTCGCTGAAGGTACATATTATGTAACGGTAACAGTGGCTGGTAACCCAAGTATTGTTGCGGTTGACTCAGCACCAGTCAATGTAATGAACGGTGTTGTGTACCAAGTCGTTGCCATTGATGATGGGAACAACGGTGGTTTCAACTTGTTGGTCGATGACGTGACCGATTAGGACGAATGGGAGGAGGAGACTCCTCCCACAAATTAAGGCCGATTATGATGAGTGATAGCCCGAAAAAACTGGGGCGCAGTGATTGGAACGATTACATGGATAAAGTGAAGGCTCGAGACAAAGATGCGTTCGCTTTTGTATTCCGTTTTTACGCACCCAAGCTGAAGCAATTCGCTTACAAACATGTTGGTAATGAGCAAGTTGCTATGGAGATGGTGCAAGAGACCATGGCGACAGTTTGGCAGAAAGCGCACCTCTATGATGGTGAAAAGAGCGCGTTATCGACTTGGATATATACCATAATTCGAAACCTTTGTTTTGATTTGCTGAGAAAACAGAAAGGTAAGGAATTACACATTCATTCTGATGACATTTGGCCGTCAGAGTATTATCCACCTGATCTTGTTGATCACTATTCACCAGAACAAGATATGTTGAAAGAACAGGTGGTTAAGTTTTTAGATATTTTACCGAAAAACCAGAGAGATGTTTTACAAGCGGTATATCTTGAAGAGCTACCTCATCAACAGGTCGCGGAATTATTTGATATACCCCTCGGTACTGTAAAATCCAGGCTGAGGCTTGCAGTAGAAAAGCTAAGGCATTCAATGCATACGGAGCAACTATGAACAAACACCCAGATAACAGCTTGTTAGAAGCATACGCTTCGGGAAGCATTGATGCGGTTTCTGGTCTTGTGGTCGCAACCCATTTAGAAACATGCACCAAGTGCCGAGCTTATGTGAACCAAGTCGAAGCAAGTCAAGCGAACATCGTAAGTGACATACCTTCTGAGTATGTTTCTGAATTTGACGACATGTTTAATGACATCATCAATGCGGAGCCAGCGACTGATAATATCGTGATCCGCGACTCTGCTGCTGTTAATGTCGCAGGAAAAAGTTTCGCTCTTCCTAAAACCTTAGCGCGTTTCTCTGACCTCGTAGGGTCATGGAGAAGTTACGGAGGCAAGGTTTTTAGTGCTCAGATTGACCTAGGGGAAGACGCTCGTGTCAGCTTAATGTACATCGGGGAAGATGTGCAAATTCCTCAACATACGCACAAAGGCCAGGAGTCTACATTGATCCTGCATGGCGGATTTAGTGACGAGGATGGCCAATATGAAGAGGGCGATTTGATGATTAGAGACGCATCAGTGAAGCACAGCCCTTACACTAAGGCCGGAGAAGACTGCTTGTGTTTAACCGTATTGACTGAGCCGATGATCTTTACTCAAGGCGTGGCACGTATATTTAATATGTTTGGTAAAGGGTTATACCCATAGACCTCTTATCTTATATCTCGCAAAACAAAAACCACCGAATTCGGTGGTTTTTTATATGTTTCGTTAATGCTTGTGACGTGCTTTTTCCAATAGAGCATCAAAGTAATGTCGTAGCGAGTACAACATAATCAAGCTTGGCACGACCATGACAGCGGTAAGCACGAAGAATGTGCTCCAATCATTAAGATAATCCACTAGCTCGCCACTGAAAGAAGCAAGAGTCGTCCGTCCGAAGTTTCCTAGAGAAGCAAGCAACGCATACTGAGTTGCCGAAAATGCTTGTCCGGTTAGAATCGTCAAAAATGAAACAAAAGCGACAGTTGAGAAAGCAGTCGTAAAGTTATCGACAATAATCGTGGCTAAGTACAAGTGCTCGTTTGGGCCTACCGAAGCAATCCAAGCAAACATCAAGTTACTGGCAGACATAGCAATACCACCGATCATTAATCCACGTACAATACCAAACCTAACGTTGAACATGCTTCCGACAAAAGTAAAGAAGATGGTGGCTCCCCAACCAATCAGTTTGGAGTAATAGCCAATTTGTTCATTGCTAAAACCAATATCTTTGTAGAACGCGATCGACATCCTGCCCAAAAACGCTTCGCCAATTTTAAATAGGAAAACGAACAGCAACAGAGTAATCGCGACACGGACACCATTGCGATTAAAGAAATCAAGGAAAGGTTCCACAACAGTCACGGTAAACCAAGCTACGACTTTCGAACCAACCACTTCTTTGTGGCGTTGTTCAGCGGCAGACTGAAGTTGTTCGCGTTGAGTCTTAGGTTCACCGACTAAAATCGTAAAGACCATTAGAATGCCGACTATCACCGCCATCCCGTAATACACACCATTCCAACCGACACTGTCAGCATTAACAAACGCTAAATAACCCGGTAGTGAATAACCTGTCCACCAGCCAATGACCGCCATTGCAGAAGCTTGAGGCAGTTTAGACTCTTCTGACTTTGGGAAAGTATCAATACGAAAAGCATCAATTGCGATGTCTTGTGTCGCTGAAGCCGTTGCAATACACAAGGCGAGTAGTGACGCAAACACCAAGTTTTCCGCTGGATTAACACCGGCAATAAATAGGGTAGCGACGAGTACGATACTTTGACAAAAGAAAATCCAGCTACGTCTTTGCCCCAGCAGTCTAAAGAGGACTGGCAGCTTCACGCGGTCAACCAGAGGTGCCCACAGAAAGTTGATCGCATAGACCGCAAAAACGCTACCAAAATAGCCAATTGCGGAGAGGGTCAAGCCGGCATCTTTTAGCCAACCTGACATGTTTGAACCGATAAGAACCCACGGAAAGCCGCTAGAGCAGCCCAGCATGAAAACCCACATGAGTCGTTTATCGAGGTAACTTTTTACCGTTTCCAACCAAGTGATGGAAGGTAATGAAGACATAAATCAATCCAATAAAATGAAGCCGTTGAAAGAGAAAGCCCTTCGATTATTCAAAGGGCTTATCGTTTTGGCTATTTAAGTAGTGTAGCTTTGGTGATGACGATTTGCGTCTCTGGTACATCACGCATTCGGCCTACCGTCGTGGTCGGCTGCTGAGCCATTTTCTGGATAACGTCGAACCCCTCAGTAACCTCACCAAATACAGCATAACCTGGTGGTCGAGCGCCATAGTTGAGAAAGTCATTGTCGACTAAGTTGACGAAAAACTGACGAGTTGCAGAGTTTGGTGCATTGGTTCGTGCCATGGCGATGGTAGCACGGTCATTGTTTAGACCATTATTTCCTTCGTTTTTGATTGGCGCGTATGTTTTCACCATCTGCATATCTTGGTTAAAGCCGCCACCTTGTGCCATGAAGCCTGGGATAATACGATGAAAAATAGTACCCTCGTAGCTCCCATCTTCTACATATTTTAGAAAATTAGCGACAGTGATAGGTGCTTTCTCTTCGTTTAACTCAACCGTAAATGAACCAAGTGTTGTTTCAAACGCTACTTTTGGTCCAGCCCAAACGCTGCAGCTGAGTAGTGCTAAGGACAGAATCGCTTTGCGTAACATTAGAAACGCTCCTGCATGTATTGACGAAGCTCAGGGTCATTGGCAATCTCTTTAAGCGTCAATGTCACCACATCATTCAATGTCTCTTCAATATCGGCATCAGAAGCACTCAATGTGCCAGATCGCTTTGCTGTACCTGTATAAGTTTTGACTAGCTTGCCCTCAGGTGTCTCTGCTGTGATTTCCAGCACAACTTTAGCATCCATCTCATTTTCCATCACCGAATGCTTCACGTTGACCAACGCTTCTTGAACGCTCAATTCAATCGCGTTATTGCTGTTTAGATCCGCATGGAAACCTTGAGATGAGAATTGCTTCTCTAATGCTTCTTCTAACGCAATACGTAAATTCTGTTTAGCATGAAGAGGAAGAATGTTCGAACGGCCGTTATCCACCAACGCCACGTACTGCGCTGCACGTACATCTTTGCTGGTCAAACTGTAAGTCTTGCCTTGAACAATTGGATTGGTGCTCAATGTGCTTTCTGGCATCAGGTTCAGCTGAGGTTGTTGAGGGGCTGAACACGCAGCAAGCAACGCAACCGAAGCCGCAAGTACCAATTTTCTCATTTTATTATTCCTTTTAACTATTTTGCTAAAGCTTATTTTGCGCTTAATTTAGCAGGATTTTTTGTAGCCTGTAAAATCACAAACTTATTGTTGGAAGCGATAAGTTTCACATTTTTATCGCCAAACAGACGTTTGAGTTTTGCGTCGTACCCGAGGTGACGATTTCCGATAACCAGTAAACGGCCATTTTCACTTAATACTTGTTTAGCATCGCAGAACATTTGCCAAGCAATATGATCGGTGATTGCCTGTTGTTGATGAAACGGTGGATTACACATAACCATAGAGCTGCTGCTGTGTTTAAAACCGTCCAAGCAATTGTTCGCTATGCACTGTATGTCTCTATTTTCACCAAGGTTGTCGAGTAGGTTCTGTTTTGCCGACTCAAGCGCCATAAAGCTTTCATCAACACATGTTAGCCGAGTATTTGGATTCAACTGACCAAATTTAACAGACAAAACACCATTGCCGCAGCCGAGGTCGATGACATTGTCTATCGAAGGGTCTTGAGGCAGGTGCTGCAGCATAAAGCGTGCACCTAAATCTAAACTTTCTCCTGAATAGACATTTGGCATGTTCTTGAGTTCGATATCTTCGCCATCAACGCGCCAAGTCGTGAAAGGCATTACTTCAATCGGAGGCTCAACTGTTGCTTGAGAAAACACCAATCTGTGCTTTTTCCAGGCCAAAGATGTTTTTGTTTCGCCTAAGTATTTTTCAAACAGTTTTAGCGTCGAAGTATGAATGTCTTTCGCTTTATTGACTGCAATGACGGGGCAGGAAGCCGGTAGCGCCTTTCTTAATTGGCTTAGTATCCACACTAGATGGCGGTTACTTTTGGGCAGTTGCAGCAAGACGAGATCAATATTGGCAGGAACGAGGTCCATCGTGGTGGCAAACGCTACTTTATTGCACTGGTTTTGCTCGAGATTTTGCTGTGCACCTTTATGTGAGATGAATGAATCACTCATTAGCGTTACATGGTGCTTTTCCGAAAACCAGCAGGAGAGGGCACCAAAGCTGTCATTAATCACGAGGATGTTTTGATTGTCTGGCAAAGCAAGCTCTTCAACATGATTAATAAGATACTCATCACCGGCATCCCACGCTTGTAGCGTTTCGTTACTACGTTTTGGGAAACGATGAAGTGTTAAGCTTCGCTCGTGAAGGTTCAGTTCGGTTTTCATAGCTAAATGTAAGTTGATTTAGAAATTAAGTGTTATTGTCGCAAATGATGACGTGTCGAGATACAAAAAGCTGTCAAATTTTACGAGTTCAGTGATGGCTGCTCTTTAGACATGTTCGTGGAGTCAAGCGCCTTGAGACAATATGTCTACAAAGTGCGTCAATAATGAGAGTGACGTTTGAGTGATGCATGTCTGCTTTACTTAGGTATATACTTATGGAATTCGCATCAATGAGGAACGAATATGATCCAAGAAATCATAGAGAAGAAACTACACAGTGAGCTGCAACCCAGCTATCTCAAAGTCATTAATGAGAGCTACATGCATAATGTGCCACCAGGCTCAGAGAGTCATTTCAAAGTGATTGTTGTGAGTGATTCGTTCGCGGGACAGCGTTTGATTGGGCGCCATCGTCAAGTTCATCAAATTTTGGCAGATGAACTGGATAACCACATTCATGCATTAGCTATTCATACATACACTGATGAAGAGTGGAAGCGTGAACAAGATGGCGCCCCTGATAGCCCGATGTGTATGGGTGGCGGTCACTAAAAACGCAAGATATAAAGGTGCAGAGAAAGGTGGCTTAAGGCCATCTTTTTTCGTTTTACATTCTTTAGGGACGTTAACGTGGCACAAATTCTGGTTAAAAAATGTGTTAACAGTGTTTCAACAAATGAATGGAAATTGCAGAATATTTCAGGCGATGAATATCACTTTTCCATAAGATATGTATGGAATATGGCATTTGTGCGATGGGTCAAAGTTATGACTATTCTTTGACCTTTTAGACCTGATTCTACCGAAATAACCCCTCTATTCTAATGATTGATCATGGCATCAAGTTCCTAAAAAATGCTAGACTACGGCACCTGATAAATCTCGCGTATTCCTTGTGACGAGATTTTTAATAGGATGTTGCGATTTTGATGTTTAAAACAACATCAAAACCGGACACTGATGTCGTGTCTAAAAGTTACGCAATCAAAAGAATCTTTTTCCCGATAAAAGTAGTGCAAGTGCGTATGATTACAATAAAGAAGGGCTTGGATCTTCCTATCGCAGGAACTCCATCCCAGGTGATTAATGATGGTAAGACCATCAAAAAAGTCGCCTTGCTTGGCGAAGAGTACGTTGGCATGCGACCTACCATGCATGTCCGCGTTGGTGATGAAGTGAAAAAAGCGCAAGTTCTTTTTGAAGATAAAAAGAACCCAGGCGTGAAATTTACTGCACCAGCAGCCGGTAAAGTGATCGAAGTTAACCGTGGCGCTAAACGTGTCCTTCAATCTGTAGTGATTGAAGTGGCAGGTGAAGAGCAGGTGACATTTGATAAGTTCGAAGCCGCTCAACTTTCAGGTCTAGATCG
Source organism: Vibrio sp. SCSIO 43097 (assembly GCF_023650755.1). NCBI lineage: Bacteria > Pseudomonadati > Pseudomonadota > Gammaproteobacteria > Vibrionales > Vibrionaceae > Vibrio > Vibrio sp. SCSIO 43097. The sequence goes on from NZ_CP071840.1 coordinate 831,068, forward strand.
TGAAGTGATCAAGACTCAGTTGGTTGACTCTGGCTTATGGACCGCTTTACGTACTCGTCCGTTTAGCAAGGTTCCTGCAATCGAGTCTTCTACTAAGGCTATTTTCGTAACTGCAATGGATACTAATCCACTAGCAGCTAAGCCTGAGTTGATCATTAATGAGCAACAAGAAGCATTCATTGCTGGTCTAGACATTCTTTCAGCCCTGACAGAAGGCAAGGTTTACGTATGTAAATCTGGCACTAGCTTGCCACGCTCTTCACAGTCTAACGTAGAAGAACACGTCTTCGATGGCCCTCACCCAGCAGGTCTTGCTGGCACCCACATGCATTTCCTATACCCAGTAAATGCAGAGAATGTGGCATGGAGCATCAACTACCAAGACGTTATCGCGTTCGGTAAGCTGTTCCTAACTGGTGAGCTATGCACAGATCGTGTTGTGTCTCTAGCTGGCCCAGTTGTGAATAACCCTCGTCTAGTTCGTACCGTAATGGGTGCAAGCTTAGATGACCTAACAGATAACGAGCTGATGCCTGGCGAAGTTCGTGTGATCTCTGGTTCAGTACTAACAGGTACACATGCAACTGGTCCACACGCATACCTTGGCCGTTACCATCAACAGGTTTCTGTATTACGTGAAGGCCGTGAAAAAGAACTATTTGGCTGGGCAATGCCTGGTAAGAATAAGTTCTCGGTAACTCGCTCTTTCCTTGGTCACGTATTCAAAGGTCAGTTGTTCAATATGACAACGACGACCAATGGTAGTGATCGTTCAATGGTTCCAATTGGCAACTACGAACGCGTAATGCCTCTAGATATGGAGCCTACTTTGCTGCTTCGTGATCTATGTGCCGGCGACACAGACAGTGCTCAAGCACTGGGTGCGCTTGAACTGGATGAAGAAGATCTAGCATTGTGTACCTTTGTATGTCCAGGTAAGTACGAGTACGGTACGTTACTTCGTGAATGCCTAGATACTATCGAGAAGGAAGGGTAATTTTCATGGCTCTTAAAAAGTTTCTTGAAGACATCGAGCATCATTTTGAGCCTGGTGGCAAACACGAAAAATGGTTTGCCCTGTACGAAGCTGTAGCAACAGTTTTTTACACCCCAGGTATCGTAACAAATAAAAGCTCGCACGTTCGTGATAGCGTTGACCTAAAACGTATCATGATCATGGTTTGGTTTGCGGTATTCCCAGCAATGTTCTGGGGTATGTACAACGCAGGTGGCCAAGCTATTGCAGCACTTAACCACATGTACGCTGGTGACCAACTAGCGACAGTTATCGCAGGTAACTGGCACTACTGGCTAACAGAAATGCTTGGCGGCACTATCGGTGCGGAAGCGGGTGTTGGCAGTAAGATGCTACTAGGTGCGACTTACTTCCTGCCAATCTACGCAACAGTATTTATTGTTGGTGGCTTCTGGGAAGTGTTGTTCTGTATGGTGCGTAAACACGAAGTTAACGAAGGTTTCTTTGTAACTTCTATCTTATTCGCACTTATCGTTCCACCAACGCTACCTCTATGGCAAGCGGCACTAGGTATCACATTTGGTGTTGTTGTAGCAAAAGAGATCTTCGGTGGTACAGGTCGTAACTTCCTTAACCCTGCACTTGCAGGTCGTGCATTTCTATTCTTCGCTTACCCAGCACAAATTTCGGGTGACGTAGTATGGACTGCAGCTGACGGCTTCTCTGGTGCAACTGCTCTTAGCCAATGGGCTCAAGGTGGTAACGGTGCTCTAGTTAACACAGTAACTGGCGCTCCTATCACTTGGATGGACGCGTTCATCGGTAACATCCCTGGCTCTATTGGTGAAGTATCGACTCTAGCTCTAATGATCGGTGCAGCGATGATCGTTTACATGCGAATCGCTTCATGGCGCATCATTGCGGGTGTGATGATCGGTATGATCGCAGTATCGACTCTGTTTAACGTGATCGGTTCTGACACTAATCCAATGTTTAATATGCCATGGCACTGGCACCTAGTTCTAGGTGGTTTTGCATTCGGTATGTTCTTCATGGCAACGGACCCAGTATCAGCGTCATTTACTAGCAAAGGTAAATGGTGGTACGGCATCCTGATTGGTGCAATGTGTGTGATGATCCGTGTAGTTAACCCAGCGTACCCAGAAGGTATGATGCTGGCGATTCTATTCGCGAACCTATTCGCACCTCTGTTCGACCATGTAGTGATTGAGAAGAACATCAAGCGGAGACTAGCACGCTATGGCAAGTAATAACGACAGCATTAAAAAGACGCTGGGTGTTGTTATCGGGTTGAGCCTTGTTTGTTCAATCATCGTATCAACAGCAGCAGTAGGTCTGCGTGATAAGCAAAAAGCTAACGCTGTCCTAGATAAGCAATCAAAGATCGTTGAAGTTGCAGGCATTGACGCAAACGGTAAGAAAGTACCAGAGCTATTTGCTGAGTACATCGAACCTCGTCTAGTAGACCTTGAAACAGGTAACTTTACTGAGGGTAATGCATCTACGTACGATCAACGTGAAGCATCAAAAGATGCAGAACGTTCAATCGCATTGACACCAGAAGAAGACGTAGCTGATATCCGTCGTCGCGCGAATACAGCAGTGGTGTACCTTGTAAAAGATCAAGATGAAGTCCAAAAAGTTATCCTGCCTATGCACGGTAAAGGACTATGGTCGATGATGTATGCCTTTGTAGCCGTTGAAACTGATGGTAACACTGTGTCTGCTATTACTTACTACGAGCAAGGTGAAACTCCTGGACTTGGTGGTGAAGTAGAGAACCCTTCATGGCGCGATCAATTCATTGGCAAGAAATTGTACAATGAAGATCACCAGCCAGCGATTAAGGTCGTGAAAGGCGGCGCACCGCAAGGTTCTGAGCACGGTGTTGATGGCCTATCAGGAGCGACGCTCACTAGTAATGGTGTTCAACACACATTTGACTTCTGGTTAGGTGATATGGGCTTTGGTCCTTTCCTAGCAAAAGTTCGTGACGGAGAACTTAACTAATGTCTAGTGCACAAAACGTTAAAAAGAGCATCCTAGCGCCAGTGTTGGATAACAACCCAATCGCGCTACAAGTTCTTGGTGTATGTTCTGCTCTTGCAGTAACAACTAAACTAGAAACAGCTTTTGTAATGACACTAGCGGTAACATTTGTAACTGCGTTGTCTAACTTCTCTGTTTCATTGATCCGTAACCACATTCCTAACAGTGTGCGTATCATCGTTCAGATGGCAATCATCGCATCGTTAGTAATCGTGGTAGACCAAGTGCTAAAAGCTTACCTATACGATATCTCTAAACAGTTATCTGTATTCGTTGGTCTGATTATCACTAACTGTATCGTAATGGGTCGTGCTGAAGCATTCGCAATGAAGTCTGCGCCAGTACCATCTCTTATTGACGGTATTGGTAACGGTCTAGGTTACGGCTTCGTTCTTATCACTGTAGGTTTCTTCCGTGAGCTATTTGGCTCAGGCAAACTATTTGGTCTAGAAGTTCTACCTCTAGTGAGCAACGGTGGTTGGTACCAGCCTAACGGCCTAATGCTACTAGCACCATCAGCATTCTTCCTAATCGGCTTCCTTATCTGGGTAATCCGTATTCTGAAACCAGAACAAGTAGAAGCGAAGGAGTAAGGACGTCATGGAACATTACATTAGTCTGTTAGTTAAATCGATTTTCATCGAAAACATGGCTCTGTCTTTCTTCCTAGGTATGTGTACTTTCCTTGCCGTATCTAAGAAGGTTAAGACCTCTTTCGGCCTAGGTGTTGCAGTTGTGGTAGTTCTGACTATCGCTGTTCCTGTGAACAACCTGGTATACAACCTAGTTCTGAGAGAGAACGCGTTAGTTGAGGGCGTGGACCTTAGCTTCCTAAACTTCATCACCTTTATCGGTGTAATTGCAGCACTTGTACAGATTCTAGAGATGGTCCTAGACCGTTTCTTCCCACCTTTGTACAACGCGCTAGGCATCTTCCTACCGCTGATCACAGTAAACTGTGCAATCTTCGGTGGTGTATCTTTCATGGTACAACGTGACTACAACTTTGCTGAATCGATCGTTTACGGTTTCGGCTCTGGTGTGGGCTGGATGCTAGCAATCGTTGCTCTTGCAGGTATCCGTGAGAAGATGAAGTACTCTGACGTACCTCCAGGTCTACGTGGTCTTGGTATCACATTTATCACTGTAGGTCTTATGGCGTTAGGCTTTATGTCTTTCTCTGGTGTTCAACTGTAAGTCGGGTAAACCGCAACAATTAAGGAATAGTCAATGGACATTATTCTTGGTGTAGTGATGTTTACTCTGATCGTACTAGCACTAGTACTAGTGATTCTTTTCGCTAAGTCTAAGCTTGTACCAACAGGTGACATTACAATTTCTGTGAACGATGACCCTTCTCTGGCGATCGTTACACAACCAGGTGGTAAGCTACTGAGTGCTCTAGCAGGTGCTGGCGTATTCGTATCTTCTGCTTGTGGTGGCGGTGGCTCATGTGGTCAGTGTCGCGTAAAAGTTAAATCAGGTGGTGGCGACATCCTACCAACCGAGCTTGACCATATTACTAAAGGTGAAGCGCGTGAAGGTGAGCGTCTAGCGTGTCAGGTTGCAATGAAAACTGACATGGATATCGAGCTTCCTGAAGAAATCTTCGGCGTTAAGAAGTGGGAATGTACTGTTATCTCTAACGATAACAAAGCGACATTCATCAAAGAGCTTAAGCTACAAATTCCAGATGGCGAATCAGTACCTTTCCGTGCTGGTGGTTACATCCAGATTGAAGCTCCTGCTCACCACGTGAAATACGCAGACTACGATATTCCTGAGGAATACCGTGAAGACTGGGAGAAGTTCAACCTTTTCCGTTACGAGTCTAAAGTTAATGAAGAGACCATTCGTGCATACTCTATGGCTAACTACCCAGAAGAGCACGGTATCATCATGCTTAACGTTCGTATCGCAACTCCGCCGCCGAACAACCCAGACGTACCACCAGGCATCATGTCTTCGTACATCTGGTCTCTAAAAGAAGGCGACAAGTGTACTATTTCTGGTCCATTTGGTGAGTTCTTTGCGAAAGATACAGATGCAGAAATGGTATTCGTTGGTGGTGGTGCTGGTATGGCTCCAATGCGCTCACACATCTTCGACCAACTTAAGCGTCTGCACTCTAAGCGTAAGATGTCTTTCTGGTACGGCGCACGTTCTAAGCGTGAAATGTTCTACGTAGAAGACTTCGATATGCTACAAGCTGAGAATGACAACTTCGTATGGCACTGTGCACTGTCTGATCCACTTCCAGAAGATAACTGGGATGGTTACACTGGCTTTATTCACAACGTTCTTTACGAGAACTACCTACGTGATCACGAAGCGCCAGAAGACTGTGAATACTACATGTGTGGTCCACCTATGATGAACGCTGCTGTAATCGGCATGCTAAAAGATCTAGGTGTAGAGGATGAAAACATCCTACTAGATGACTTCGGTGGTTAATTCCTCCAAGTGATTGAATCTATGGCTAGCTCTCCAAGAGAGCTAGCCATTATTTTTTATAGACATAAAACTGATACTCAACAGTTGATATAGGTAATCGGATTGAAAGGATTGATCCTATTTCCCATATCAATTCAACAACATTGGGAGTTAACAAGTGAAAAAGTGGCTTGTTGCATTTGCTTCTCTATTGATTTTGGCTGGCTGTGAGCAGCCTGCCGATCAAATTCATTTAAGTGGCCCTACCATGGGGACTTCTTACAACATCAAGTATATCGAGCAAGATGGTATTCCAACGCCAAAAGCGATGCAGACAGAAATTGATCGCTTATTGGAAGAGGTTAATGACCAAATGTCGACCTATCGTGACGACTCAGAGTTAAGTCGTTTTAATCAGCATCAAACGAGCGAGCCATTTACAGTTTCGACACAAACTGCAACGGTAGTGAAAGAAGCAATTCGCCTTAACGGTCTTACTTTAGGTGCATTGGATGTGACGGTCGGCCCTCTAGTTAACCTGTGGGGGTTTGGTCCAGAAGCTCGTCCAGATGTAGTTCCAACCGATGAAGAACTCGCTGCTCGCAAAGCAAATACCGGTATTCACCACCTATCTGTTGATGGTAATACACTGTCCAAAGACCTTCCTAACTTGTACGTCGACCTATCGACGATTGCGAAAGGTTGGGGGGTTGACGTGGTTGCTGACTACCTTCAATCTGAAGGGGTACAGAACTTTATGGTCGAAGTTGGCGGTGAAATGCGTCTCAAAGGTGTCAATCGTGAAGGTGTGCCTTGGCGTATCGCAATTGAAAAACCGACCGTTGATGAACGTTCAATTCAAGAAATTATTGAACCAGGCGACATGGCAATTGCAACAAGTGGTGACTATCGTAATTACTTTGAGAGTAATGGTGTGAGATACTCTCATATTATTAATCCACGAACAGGCAAACCAATTCATCATAAAGTGGTGTCTGTAACGGTATTAGATAAATCGTCGATGACTGCTGATGGTCTTGCAACTGGTCTTATGGTGCTAGGTGAAGACAAAGGCATGGCAATTGCGAACGAAAATAATATTCCTGTTTTCATGATTGTGAAAACGGAAGATGGTTTTAAAGAGTTGGCTTCGGAAGCATACAAGCCATTCATGAAGAAATAACAACAGAAGTGAGCATGTTTTTATGAATACATTTCTAATTACCTTTGCTGTGTTTGTCGCGGTAATCACTGCAATGGCTGTCGGATACATTTTCCAAAAGAAAGTCGTGAAAGGTAGCTGTGGTGGCTTAGGGGCAGTTGGCATCGAAAAAGTGTGTAATTGTCCAGAACCCTGCGATGCGCGTAAAAAACGTGAAGCGCGCGAGGCTGCGCGTGCTGAGAAATTGGCGGCGTGGGAAAAAGATAGAATTGCTTAGTATTGGTTAATCGTACTAAGAAAGTGATAAAGCTCAGCGTTCTGCTGAGCTTTATTTTTAGGCAGCTAACCAAAGCTCAGATGTCCGAGAAAGAGCCCAATACCGTGTTTTGTTGTTTCTTTCTCTCATGTTACAGAGCAAGACCACACTGATAGTCATTAGGACGAAGAAATGATTTGGTTACGTCCGTTCTCTTTGGCCATGTAAAGTCGCTCATCCGCCACTTTTATTTGTTGTTCCAGCTCCCCCTCGATGTTGCTTACACCAATACTCGCGGTCACAAGAATGTTTTTGTCCAAATAAGTTATTGGCGTTTTTTCTATGCGCTGTCTCATTTGTTCTAAGCGTGTTAGAAAGCCGTCATAGTCGCCACTGGCTTGAATACAAAACTCCTCGCCACCAAGCCTAGCGACAATATCATTTGGAAAATAGATTTTTAGAATATTCGCTATCATGACTAACACTGCATCGCCGCCCTCATGTCCGTGTGTATCATTTACTTGCTTAAAGAAATCGATATCAAGCATCGCGATGTTTCTTTGAGCGTTTTCTACATGGGGTTGCTCAAACAGAAAGCGGCGGTTCCATAAGCCCGTTAGCGCATCTTGATTGGCCATTTTAAACAGTTCAGATGTTGCGTCTTTGATATCTAACAGTTGGTGAATACGGCAAAAAAATTCTTCTTGATTAAATGGCTTGTATAAAAAGTCATTGGCCCCTGCTTTTAGAAACCTAGCCGTCATGGTCTTAGAGTTACTACCCGACAAGCCGAGAATGGCTAATTGATTTTTATCCCACTTCCGACGTAATTCACGCACCATAGTAATGCCATCTTTAACGGGCATATCATGGTCGGTTAAAACGAGAGTGATATCTGGATTTTGCTCGACAAGCTCTAGGGCTTTTTGCCCATTGTCAGCTTCCAACGTCTGAATATATTGATGCTCCAAAAGTTGGGCAATGTGTCTTCTTACGGTGTGTGAATCATCAACGACTAAACATTTGTGTTGTTGATTGTTGGTTAGTCGCTTGAGGAGTGGTAATAGATAGGAAACGGACGCCATGCTGTCTTTCAAAATATAGTCGAGGACACCTTTTGCAAGCATCTTTTCGCGAGTGTCTTCTTGAAATCGAGCCGTTAAAACAATGACACGATGACCATGTTCCAAAACGAGGTCAATAATCTCGCCATCTTGAGCATCCGGTAAACAATAGTCTAAAACCGCACAGAAGAGGTCCTGTGCTGAAGATAACAAGTTCTTTGCCTCCGCGTAGCTTTCCGCTGCGATGACCTCATAACCAACTTGGCTTATTGTTTGGCAAAGAAAGTTTTTAAATGCACGACTATCTTCAACAACCAGAATCTTATTACTCAAGCGCAGTCCCCAAAATTAATTGTTTAAAATCAATGATAACTAAAATTAAACTTATCGCCATCAAAAAACACATGTCAACCAAAAGTAGAACAACTACTCAAATGTTTGACACGCATCCGTTAACATCACATCATTATTCCTGTCTTAGTTATATAATTATGTTTAGCTAACGTAGGGAGAAAGTAGTATGGAAATGCATCAACATGGTATGGCTGAGCTATTTCAACAACTGGGCCTCGGTAGCTCTCCTCAAGAAATGAAAGATTTTATTAATCAACATCGACACAAAAGAGATTCTGCGCCTTTACATGAAGCTAGCTTTTGGACGATGTCACAGGCGAACTTTCTAAAACAAGCCATCGAAGAAGATGCAGATTGGGCCGAATTGGTCGATCAATTGGACGTAATGCTTCGAGATTGACGTTCGCTTAAACACGCCCATTTCTCTTCAGGTAGATTTGATTTATACTGTTTTTTTGAACAGTGCTTTGATGGCTATGTCAGATCGAATTAGAAAAATTATTCATGTCGATATGGATTGTTTTTATGCTGCCGTAGAGATGAGAGATAACCCCAGTTACCGTGGCATTGCACTCGCTGTTGGCGGACATGAAAAGCAGCGTGGAGTGATTAGCACCTGTAATTATGATGCGCGTAAATATGGTGTTCGCAGTGCAATGTCAACGGCGCGCGCGCTGCAACTCTGTCCTCATTTGTTGGTTGTGCCCGGTAGAATGCATGTATACAAGCAAGTCTCTCAGCAGATTCGTGCTATTTTTGAGCGTTATACGCCTATCATTGAACCTCTCTCATTGGATGAAGCATACCTCGATGTCACGGACTCGACAGCTTGCCGTGGCTCCGCAACGTTGATCGCAGAGTCAATTCGCCGTGATATCTGGAGTGAACTTGGGTTGACGGCATCGGCGGGCATTGCTCCGATTAAGTTTCTTGCCAAGGTCGCGTCAGACATGAACAAGCCCAACGGTCAGTTTGTGATTCCGCCAGAGAAAGTCCAAGAGGTTATCGATAGTCTTCCGTTAGAGAATATTCCTGGCGTGGGGAAGGTGAGTCTTGAGAAGCTCCACCAAGCCGGTTTTTATCGATGTGAGGACATTAAAAACAGTGACTATCGAGAGTTGTTGAGGCAGTTTGGTCGTCAGGGTGCCTCCTTATGGCAGCGAAGCCATGGAATTGATAATCGAGAAGTCGTTGTTGAGCGCGAGAGAAAGTCCGTCGGTGTGGAAAGGACATTCAGCCAGAACATCGCAACCTATGGTGAATGTTGGCAAGTGATTGAGGAGAAACTTTATCCTGAACTCGAGAAACGTTTAGAGCGTGCAAGCCCAGATAAGTCGATTATTAAACAAGGTATTAAAGTCAAATTTGCCGATTTTCAACTGACAACAATTGAGCACATCCATCCGCAATTAGAGCTTGAGGACTTCAAGATCTTGCTAAGAGATATTCTTAAACGCCAAAATGGACGGGAAATTCGCCTTTTAGGCTTGAACGTGATGCTCAAGCCCGAAGACCAAGCGCGTCAATTGAGCTTTTTTTAGGCCCTTACCGTTTCTACCTGCGTTAATACCTGCTCAAAACTTACGTTTGCCATTGCACCATAACCTGCTAGCTTTGAGGCTTTTAGCTGGCTAATCAAAGGAGTGCTGATTCCGCACAAGAAGCGAGCAACGGCATCATTACTGATGGCCGATGGGGAAAGCTGAATAAACTCCTGCGCCCATATCGATACTTGAGATTGTTCAATATCTTCAGGTTCTGGTGCTGTGAATGTGGCGACGTGACCACGACACACGGAGCAGTGACCACATTGCTTTGGTGCATCGTGATCCGCAAAGTAGTTCGCCAATTGTGAGCTCAAACAGTGCTCGGACTGGAACAAGTGCAGCATGGTGTGGATTCTTTCGATATCTTTGCTTTCTTTGGATTGGAACAGTTCAGACAGTTGTTGGATTAAAACATCCGAGCTCTGTTTGGTTGGCATAACTGAGTACACGTCCGTCAGTTGTTTGCTCTCTAGTTCTATCCAGCCGTTCTGGTGAAAATAGTCGAGCGCTGCGACAACTCGGTTGCGTTCCGATTGATAGTTCATCCATAGCGCTTCTAGGTCAACTTGGCACCATACTTTGGCTTTTTGCGAGCAGGAGAAAATAACCTCCACAAATTGACGTCGCTCGCCTTGAAATTGATTCACAATAAATTGCTGATCGTGCAAAAACTTAAACCGATATTCCGCAAAGTAACTGTACTTTGCTTCAATGACGTTATGTAGCTCCAAATAAACCAACAAGGTTTTGAGTGGCAATTGGCGGATATTACTTTCACGCGACAAACGCAGTGGCACTACCTCCCATTGTGGAGCATGTTCTTTCGCTTGCTCGACTACATAGTTAATTGACGTAAATTCTGGTGTGTCACCATAGACAAAGTTCTCCAACACCGTTAAGCCGGACGTATTGCCTAGCAGAATGCACTCAGAGCGTTGCCCGTCCCTGCCTGCACGTCCAATCTCTTGTGCGTAGTTCTCGATTGATTTGGGTAAGTCGAAGTGAATGACGCGGCGAATATCAGATTTATCGACCCCCATACCAAATGCAATCGTTGCAACAATACAGTCAATTTGGCCATCCATGAACTGCTGTTGGATTTGTTCACGAACGTCGCTTTTCATGCCAGCGTGGTATGCGTGAGCGTTAATGCCAATATGGATTAATGACTTTGCTACTCGTTCTGCTGTTTGCTGCTGCGTCACGTATACGATGGTCGGAAGCTTAGGTGAAGAGGCGATGATCTCACTGAGCTGTTCTTGTTTCTTTGTTTCCTCACACGGGATGACCGAGATATCCAGATTAGAGCGGTAGAAGCCTGTAACGGTAATATGTTCACTGGCAATATCGAACTTTTTTTGCATGTCTTCAATAACTGCAGGCGTTGCCGTTGCGGTGAGAAGTAAAGACTGTGGGATGTTCAGTTCACGTTGATATTGCGGTAGTTTGAGATAGTCTGGACGAAAGTTATGCCCCCATTCGGAAATACAGTGCGCTTCATCAATGACCATCAAAGAAATCGGTACTTGGCGAATGAATTCACGAAAACGCTCATTTTTTAGTCGCTCAACAGAAATCATCAAGATTTTGATTTGTCCATTTTTCACGCCAGCCATGACCTTTTGTGCTTCTTCTCTACTTTGACTGCTATCGATAGAAGCGGCCGCGATTCCTTTACTTTGTAAAAAGCTCAGTTGATCTTTCATTAACGCCAACAACGGAGAGATCACCAACGTAAGGTTGGGTAATATGGTTGCAGGTAGTTGATAACAGAGTGACTTCCCCGAGCCTGTAGGAAAGATTGCCGCAGCAGAGTAACCATTCATAACGGCTTCAATAACGGGTTGCTGACCTTGGCGTAATGAGCCAAAACCAAATACGGATTGAAGTGTTTGATGCAGCGAGTCACTTTGCATAATAGGGAAACCTTTCTTTGATGGTAAACTTAGGTACATTAACACACCCTGAGTGCCAAACGCGCGTCCTAAAAGTATGAACAAAGCTGACTTAGTCCAAATTATCATCCAACATCTGGAAGAAAAACTTCAAGTGGCCCATGCATCGGCTCAGCGAGCCATTGATGCCGCGACAGATGAAGAAACTGTTCCCGAGCATAAGTACGATACGTTAGCACTTGAAGCCGCGTATCTTGCTCATGGACAAGCCATGCGAATCCAAGATAGTGAAGAGGAATTGCGTCAATATCGTTCTTTAGTGACTCGCGACTTTAAGAATGCGCCTGTTGGTGTTGGCGCTTACGTTGTTCTCGCAGATGAGAACTTGATCGAAAAGCACTTCTTTGTAGGCCCTTGCTCTGGTGGTTTGACTGTTCAATATCAGGCTCAGGAAGTCTTTGTCTTAACAGCTAAATCTCCTCTGGGTCGAGCGTTGTTCGGAAAAGAAGAAGGTGATGAGGTTGACGTAAAAATAGGAGATAAAACAACTTGTTACGAAGTCGTGACGATTTGCTGACATCTCATGTATCACTCAGTGTTATGTTTAACACGAGTAATGTTAAATAAAAGAGAATGACATGAAAAAGCTTTTTACACTCTCATTGCTGATGGTCAGTGCTACTGGTTATGCAGCGCAGTGTCGTGTGGACATCAATAATGAAGTCCGTATGGATGGGCAAAGCTTGGAAATTCGCCAAACGACAGGTGATAAAGCTGTCGTGGATGAAGATAACAATCTATTCATCAAAGGTGAGTTAATTGAACTCAATGCCGACCAAAAAGCGGCAATTGAAGACTATCGCGAAAAAATGAACGCGTATATTCCACAAGCAAAGCAGTTGGCGAGTGATGGTTTAGCGCTTGCAAATGACATCATCGATGATGTCGCGGAAAGCCTAGACGCACCTGGCGCGTTTGATAACGTCAAAGTCGCAGTACAGGACTTTTTCGCTGATGTTGAATCACGTTACTACAAAGATGGCGATTTCATTCTACCAGCGGAAAGTTTTGAGTCCATGACACAAGGGTGGACTGAAGACTTTGCAAAAGCACAAGAGATCTTCAATAAAGAGTTTTTAGCGAGTTCGTTGGATGCTTTATCGAAAAAAATGAAGGAAGAGGGGGGAATAAACCTCACTGCATTATCGGAGAGTATGGCTGAACTCAGCGCGAAATTAGAAGAGCGTTTAGCTGAGCATTCGAAAGAGGTAGAACAACAAGCAGAAGACTTGTGCGATTCGCTGGATGACATGGCAGGACAAGAAGACGATCTGTTGAAGAAAATCCCTGAGCTAAAAGATTACCGAGTATTTACGATTTAATTACTCATTAAAAAGTAAAAAACTCAATGAGATAAAGAAAGAGAGCACGATTGTGCTCTCTTTTCGTTTTTACATACTTGAATAAGTAATGGAAACAAGACGATATTTGCGTTTTACTCGCTTGTTCTTTGATAGCTTATTGCGTATTCATCTCGGTGAGTTTATCGCCGACAGGTTTTGAGAAGTTAAAGCCATCATGCTGATCCCAGTTGATAGACCATGTCATTACCCCTGCATAATTCGGGTAATGGTACGCTGGTTTAACGGTGCCACATGAAGTGCCTTTGGTTAAACAATCTAGTGCGTTGATAATATTCTGTGTTGGAGCCTGCCCTGAATTTGCCGAGCTAGGACCTGAAGGTAAACCGATTGCGACTTGATCATCGCGCAATGGTGCAAATTGAGTGCCGTCGGCCAACTCAAAACCTTCGATAAGCATTTTAGATTGCGCTACCATCATATCCACAGAGCCTTCTGGTGCACTGCCTGGCAGGTATGGGTTTGGCAAACCGCCGTTGTTATATAACTGGACGTGAAGCAAGTCGAGCGTGCTGCGTGTCTCGTTTATCACAGGAATGTAAGCTCCCCAAATACCGCTGTAAGCCACATAGCCGCCTTGAACATAAGGGTGCTCAGGCGCCATGGTTAGGTACATATCGCCACCCATGTTTTGCTCTATTTGAAGCAAAGCACGACCAAGGCGAGCTTGAATTTGCGAGCCATGAACTAAGTTAGAACCACTCTCTAAATCCACATCTAGACCATCAAAGCCCCACTCAGCGATAAGACCTGTTAGGCTAGAGACAAAGTTGGCTTCATCTTGGTCGGTATTCAGCGTAATCGTGCCTTCTGCGCCGCCAAGAGAGAGAACAAACTTCTTACCTTTAGCTTGAAGCGCTGCCATGTCCTGCTTGAATTGTGTTGGATCGAGTGCTGGACAATCGCTGTAAATATCGCCTGAATATAGATTAAAGTGCACGGTGCCATCACTGTTGCGATCATTTTCAGCAAAGGCAATATCAATCACATCCCAAGCATCTGCCATATCTGCTAGACGAATTGGACAGCCCGCTCCATTTACAAAATTGTGCCAGTAACCGATGAGTTTATGGCGTTTATCTACTTGCTCAACCACCGTTATTGCTGCGGCGTCAGACAATGCATTGCTTCCTGACAAATCCACAGCTTGGGCGCTAACTGTAAAGTTACCAAGTGCAGTTGGTGTCCAGTTGGCTGTGTAAGGTGCCGTGGTATCGGTTGCAACAATAGAGCCGTTGATCATGAAATCAACGTGTTTAATGCCTGAAGTTAAAGACGTTGCATCGGCGCTTAATGCGAGGCTTTTGCCTAATCCGGTGGTCTGACCGCTGCTTGGTGAAGTCAGAGAGACGACCAAATCTTTATCGCTGACTTCCACACCAACCAGGGACTCTGACGTGTTGTTATCATTATCGGTTGCGACGGCTTTAAGCTGGTTAGCGCCAATAAGTGTGGCGTTCCAAGTAACGGAATATGGCGCTTGAGTGGTGACCCCTAAGCTGGTGTTGTTCGCAAAAAACTCAACTTGCGTGACTGTGCCATCAGCATCGCTTGCGTTTGCCGTGATTTCGTTATTGCTGCCAGCGAGCACGACTTGTCCATCCGTTGGTGCCGTAATGGTAACTTGCGGTGGTGTCGAACAAGCACCTAGGCCACTCCAAGCATCTTGCCAGTATAGCCCTTCACCAGGCTCGTAAGCCCATGTCGCATCCGAGGAGCACCAACCAGCAACATCACAACGATATTTTTGGTTGAAGTGAGAAACCAGGTCGCCAGCTTGATAACTTGTGCCTGCCACATAAGGTACTGCATCTGGACATCCGCCCGTTCCGGTTTCTGAATTACTAATAACCAGCGCTACTTCTTGGCTCATCGTTGCGAGGTTTGTATCATCAGTCGCTTGTGCTTTGAACGAGTATGTACCTGGACTAGCGGTCCATTGATATTCGTAAGGTGCGCTAGTATCAATGGCGACAGATTGATTGTTTACGAAGAACTCAACTTGTGTGACCACACCATCAATATCGTCAGCTTGAGCGGCTACGGTTAGGTTATCGCCTACATTAAGCACTTCTGTGCCTACTGGGCTTGTCAATGAAATGCTTGGTGGCGGTAATTCGACTTGTGGTTGAACTTGGATAGAAATCGTCGTGGTGCTAACAGCTCCCTCATTATCTGTCGCAATTGCGGTCAATTGCGAGATCCCTTCAATAGCTGTCCAAGAAGCTTCGAATGGTGCTTGAGCTACCACAGCAACGGTTTGGTTGCCTGCAACAAACTCAATTTGTGTGATTTGGCCATCTTCGTCAGCTGCGTTGGCTAACAAAGTGATCGCACTGCCTTCGGGAATTTGTGCGTTGTTTATTGGAGAGGAGAACGACACCGTTGGTGATAAATTGTTGCTTCCACCATCACATTGCCCTAACGCTTTCCATGCTTCCCAAGATCCTGAGTTGGTCACGGGATCATTGCCTTGCGTCCAATATGCAGCCTCATAAGCGGCTCCTTGCGTTTTTACTAAAGCGCCCGATGTATAAGTCGCAGTGCTGTCCCAGTCGGGTAGACTTTGACAGTTATAGGCTTGAGCTTGGTAGCTGGCGCTGAGTGCTACAACCATCGCTCCGTGAAGTAGGGTGACCTTCATTTTCCTCTCCTTGAATCATGGGTATAAATGAGAACAGAGTAATAACTAGCTGATAAATAGACATTAGGGGGAAAAAGCGAAGCACAATATTCTGCTTTTCGACACAGTATCACGAGGAACAGTTCGTCCCTTACACCAGAGCTCATTATTTTTCGGCTCACTTCACGGCAGAAGGATTGGTAAAATTCAGCCACGTAAAACGAACAACAGTCGCGAGGCTTTTGAGCGATGAATATGAGATGTACGTTAAAATTTACAAGCTGAATGACTACAAATTGTTTCAACTGTCGAGGATTTAACCGAGGTGCTCTTGTTGAATAGTGAATATTGCTATAGTGTACTAGTTAGCTAGTTCAATGATATTTTTGTGTGAGTAGTATGACACAGCAAACCTCTTCTCAGCCTCGCGAGCATTTTGGCTCTCGTCTCGGGTTCATCTTAGCTGCCGCAGGTGCCGCAGTTGGCCTTGGCAATATTTGGGGCTTCCCAACTCAAGCAGCCAGTAATGGTGGCGGTGCTTTCCTATTAGTTTATTTGGTGATGATTCTTATCGTCGCATTTCCGATGCTGGTGGTTGAAATGGCGATTGGTCGCCATGGTCAAGCCAACCCTGTAGACAGTATGCGTGCAATCACAGATAACCCTGCCGGTAAAAAGCTCGGCGGCATTGTGGGTTGGATTGGTTTAAGCGTACCAAGCGCTGTCTTAGCGTTTTATTCAATTGTTGGTGGTTGGTTGATCTGCTTTTTACTGGGTGCAATCACAGATCTAATGGGGTTAGAAGCTGCAACTCAATGGCTAAAGGGCTTTAGTGTTGAACGTAACTTGTTCGGAACCATTACTTTTTATGTACTGACGATTCTCATCGTACAAGGTGGCGTAAAACAAGGTATTGAGAAGTGGTCCACACGTTTGATGCCAGCATTGTTTGTTCTGTTTGCTCTGCTATTTGCTTACATCATGACGCAAAACGGTGCGATGGAAGGTCTGAAACATTACCTAGTGCCGGATTTTGAAAAGGTATGGGACCGCAAGTTGATTCTTGCTGCAATGGGACAGGGCTTCTTCTCGCTTACGATCGGTGGCTGCTCAATGTTGATTTACGGATCTTACTTGAGTAAGAAAGAAAACCTACCAAAGATGGCGATGAACGTGACCATGGTAGATACTGCCGTTGCTTTCATTGCAGGATTAGTGGTGATGCCAGCGATGTTTGTGGCAATGCAAAAGGGCGTTCAAATCTATGCAGAAGATGGCTCTCTATTAAGCTCAGATACGTTAGTGTTTACGGTATTGCCACTAATGTTTGATAGTTTAGGTTTGCTTGGTCAATTGTTCTCTATTGTGTTCTTCTTATTGCTGACGATTGCGGCGCTAACGTCCTCCATTTCAATGTTAGAGTGTCCAGTGGCTTTAGTGAGTGAGCGCTTCAATACTAAGCGCAGCGCAACGAGCTGGGTTTTAGGTGGTCTCATTGCCTTGTTCAGTGTGGTGATTGTTTATAACTTTGGCGCTCTGTTTGGTATGGTCGCGACGGTTGCTACTCAGTATCTACAACCAACCGCTGCGCTCTTATTCTGCTTATTTGGTGGTTGGGTATGGAATCGCAACTCAAAAATCAAAGAGCTTGAGCAAGGTTGCCCGGAGTTTACGCAAGGTTGGTTTGGTAAGTTATGGCCTGCGTATGTGAAGTTTGTATGTCCAATTCTTGTGGCGACAGTCATCTGGGCTTCATTTGGCTAACCGAGACGCCTATCGAATAAAAGAAAAGGGCTTGATGGTAACTCATCAAGCCCTTTTTCATATTGGTTATTCTCGTTTCGGTTATCCGCCAAGCATGGTGTGGATTAACGGAATTGTCCTGCTTCTGGAAGAAAGTCAAAACCAGCAGAAGCCAGTTTTGTCTCCAGTGCTGTGCGTTCGATATCGAAGAAAGCCACCAGTTTATCTAAGTCACCACCGAAGTCGTCGCGTAGCTTCATATTCACAATGCTCATCAGCATGACAGGATCCATGGATTCAAAGTTCGCTAGATTCATTACTTATCCTCAAAATCTGAAATCAGTAGGTTTGCCGCAGCAAATGCCGCTTTTTCACGCACTTCTTTAGGCAGGGACTCATCCGCTGCAACATCGTTCAGTGCTTTAACTGCACATGAAATTGCTTGGGGAATATAAGCTTGATCGCCACTACCAATCTGAGCATAAAGCTCACGAACCAGTTCACAACAGCCGTATACTTGCATGTTTTCTTTCCACTAAATGATAACTTATCTCAATATACACACAGCGGATTTGAAACTCAAAGTACAGAGTTGTTTTGGCTCAAGTTGAAGGTTTGCTTGAGCGAGATTTAATCACTGCATTTGTGCTTCTAACTGCTGAGTGACTTCTGGTGAAAGTTGAAGTTGTTTTGCTAGTTCTTGCAGATACGCTTTTTCCATAAAGTTTTGTTCATCAGCGACGATCAAAGACGCTAGGTAAATTTCTGACGCTTGTTGAGGAGAGGTCGCCTGATTAGCAATTTCAGCAGGATCAAGCGGTTTGTTTAACTCTTGCTGAACGAGGTGACGAACGTGCTCATCTGCGCCCATATCCGCGAGAGCTTGTTCAATGCGAGCCATTTCCTCTTCATCAACGTGACCATCAGCTTTTGCAGCTCCAATCATTGCTTTTAAAATTAAGACACTGTGTTTACTGTCATCGGGGTCAAAGGTTTCTTGAACACCTTGACCGGATTGCTTGGCTTGCCAGTCGTTATACACTTTGTAGGCCAAGGCTCCAAGCGCAGCTGCGCCACCGACTTTTAATGCGCTTGACCCTATTTTTTTAGTCATTTTTTTACTTTTCTTTGAGCCCATCAACATACCGATGAGGCCTCCGCCTACAGCACCTGCTCCTAGCGTTTTTAGGCTACTTGAATTTGATGAGGATTTGATGTTGTTGGTTTGTTTGCCCAATGCATCTGCACCTTGCTTAAGTAAATCTGATTTGAGTGCTTGGTTTAGAAGACTTTTTAAATCCATAACTGACCTCCTTTAGATGATGAAATCAGTTTAATAGCAAGAAGCTGAACCAAAGATTAACAAAGTGAATAGTTCGAAAAAGGTGGAGGGGGGCGTTGAGCTGTAATAAAAAGGGCTGACCGAAGCCAACCCTTTTTAACTATTTGAAACTACTTCAAATGCGAACTCGTCTAGTGCTTACTTTAGTTGAGCTTTTACGTGCTCAACAATGTCAGTCATTGCGACTGCTGTTTTCTCACCAGTAGCACGGTTCTTGTATTCGAAGTTGCCTTCTTTCATTGAGCGGTCACCGATAATAATGGTATGCGGTACACCAATAAGCTCCATGTCAGAGAACATTACGCCTGGGCGTTCTTTACGGTCGTCAAATAGCACTTCGATGCCCATTGCTGTTAGCTCAGCGTACAATTTCTCAGCGGCTTCTTTCACTTCTTCTGACTTGTGCATGTTCATTGGAACGATCGCTACCTGGAATGGTGCGATTGCATCTGGCCAGATGATGCCGTATTTGTCGTGGTTTTGTTCAATAGCAGCCGCTACTACGCGAGTGATACCGATACCGTAACAACCCATTTCTAGGATGACGTTCTTACCATCAGGACCCAGTACACCACAGTTCATCGCTGCGGAGTAAGCGTTACCTAGTTGGAAGATATGGCCAACTTCGATACCACGCTTAAGCTGGATAATGCCCTTGCCACATGGGCTTGGGTCACCTTCCACAACGTTACGTAGGTCTTCAACTTGGCCAAGCTCTACATCACGACCCCAGTTAATACCGAAGTAGTGTTTGCCATCGATGTTCGCGCCCGCACCGAAGTCGCTCATTACCGCAACGCTGCGGTCAACAATGAACGGCAGTTTAAGGCCAACAGGGCCAAGTGAACCTGGGCCTGCACCGATAAGCGCACGAATTTCTTCTTCAGATGCCATTTCCAGTGGAGCTGCAACCTGAGGAAGGTTTTCTGCTTTCACTTCGTTCAGTTCATGATCACCACGAATAATAAGCGCGATGATTGGCGCATCAACTTCGTCAGATGCTTTCACAAACAGTGTTTTCACTGTTTTTTCAATTGGTAGTTCGAACTGCTCAACCAATTCAGCGATTGTTTTCGCGTTTGGCGTATCAACCAACGTCATTTCTTGTGTTGGTGCCGCAGCCTCAGAGGCTGGAGCTAGTGCTTCTGCTTTTTCAATGTTTGCCGCGTAATCTGACTCGCTAGAAAATGCGATGATATCCTCGCCGCTTTCAGCCAGTACGTGGAACTCTTGAGAGCCGCTACCACCGATAGCACCGCTATCTGCAAGTACAGGACGGTAATCCAGACCCATGCGATCGAATGCTTTACAGTAAGCATCGTGCATTGCGTCGTATGACTTTTGTAGGCCGTCTTTATCAATGTCAAAGCTGTACGCATCCATCATTGAGAATTCACGTGAACGCATTACACCGAAGCGTGGACGACGTTCGTCACGGAATTTGGTTTGGATTTGGTACAGGTTTAGCGGAAGCTGTTTGTAAGAGCTCACTTCATTGCGAACAAGGCTAGTGATCACTTCTTCAGCGGTTGGGCTAAGTACAAACGGACGAACATGACGGTCAGTAAAGCGAAGTAGCTCAGGACCCATCTTTTCGCTGCGGCCTGTCTCTTCCCATAGTTCAAACGGCTGAACAACGGGCATCAAAGTTTCGACTGCGCCTGCATTGTCGATTTCTTGACGAACGATGTTTTCGACTTTACGCAGTACACGTAGACCAGTAGGTAGCCAGGTGTATAAACCTGAAGCCAGCTTACGGATCATACCTGCACGTAGCATGAGCTGGTGGCTCACTACTTCTGCGTCGTTTGGAGTCTCCTTCAGAGTAGAAAGAAGATAATTACTGGTACGCATTAAATTTATCCGTTTATTTAAGTTAGATACTCAAGCTTGAATAAGCAGGAGTATGGGAGTTCCCTAAAGGGAAATTTGTTAGCCGTCTATAATATCAGCCAATTGCGTTTGTCAAAAGCTTTCAATAGCGGTAACCGTTATTAAGTTGCTTGTTGCTGTGAACTTTACGTTCAAGTCGAACAAATTTACCGCATATTCTTTGTCGTCCGGCTTGTTTTTCTTATATGCAGGGCGAGGATCTTGTGCCAGAACTTGTTCAATGACTGATCTTACATAGTCAGTATCGGGTCGATTTTCTATCGTTGCTAATGCTTGAGCAGAAAAGGTGACTTGTGACTTTTCTGGTTCTTGGTCTGCGTATCCGCCTTGTGCTTCCGAAATAGAATCCGAATAGGGAATATAAGGCTTAATATCCACAATCGGTGTCCCATCCACGAGATCTACACTGCCTAAATCAAGATAGATTTGATCGCCTTGCTTAGTGACTCCTTTCACTTCAACGGCTGACATTCCGATTCCGTTTGGACGGAAAGTCGAGCGCGAGGCAAAGACACCAATTCGTTCATTGCCGCCTAATCGTGGCGGACGTACAGTTGGTTTCCAACCAGCTTCCAGATTCTGATCAAATAGAAACAACAACCAAACGTGAGAGAACTGTTCTAGCCCACGCACTGCTTCAGGGCTATTTGCTGCACCTAACAGTTTTACGCGTGCTTTAGCCTCTGGTACTAAGCGTGGTTGGCGCGGAACTGCAAACTTTTCTTTGTACGGTGTCTCAATGACGCCGATGGGTTCGATGGAATACATGGTGGACATCTTTAAGAATTCATTGAGATGAAAAGTATCACAAATTTCTCTTGCTTTTCTTGTTGATAATGATTATTAATTAAAATGTTATAACATAACAATTCAATTAAAAGGAAAAGTATTATGAAACCAGGAATCCACCCTGAATATCGTCCTGTGGTGTTCCACGACACCAGTGTAGATAAGTACTTTGTCGTTGGTTCTACGTTGAAAACGGAGAGAACCATAGAATGGAAAGATGGCAAAACTTACCCTTACTTTACGTTAGATGTGTCGTCAGCTTCTCACCCGTACTACACCGGTAAACAGCGCGTTGTACAAACCGAAGGTCGCATTGCGAACTTCAACCGTCGTTTTGGTCAATTTAAGAGCGAAAAGGAATAAATCATGAAGGTAGTAAAATCATTAAAAAGTGCAAAAAGTCGTCATCCGGATTGCCAGATTGTAAAACGGAGAGGGCGTCTTTATGTCATTTGTAAAACGAACCCGAGATTCAAAGCTGTGCAAAAGTAATCAACCTGCATATATCTAACTTATGGTTTTGTTTAATTGATAATGTTGATTTAATTATCTTACATGGATGAAATATCTACATTTTTATTCAATGTTGGTTATAAATGCCTCTGTTTGTCACAGTTTGTAACATTTAGGGCTTTTATTTGACCTTCTACTCAAGTACCCTTCGCACGCTTTTTGACATTTTTGTCACATTTGCATAGGAATAAAAACAAGGAGGGAACAGATGAGTTCATCTGATTCAATTAAACAAAACTCGCCTAAGAAGCCGCTGTTTACGCGCTTTTTGGATACTGTCGAATATTTGGGGAACTTATTACCCCACCCGATCACACTATTTGCCATTTTCTGTTTAGCCATTCTGGTGATGTCGGGTATTGCAGGATACTTCGAAGTTTCCGTAGTTGATCCTCGTCCTGAGGGTGCAAAAGGTCGTGCCGCGGATGGCATGATTCATGTCGTTAGCTTGCTTAACGCTGATGGCCTTGAACTAATCGTTACCAATCTAGTGAAAAACTTTGTCGGCTTTGCACCTTTGGGTACGGTATTGGTTGCGATGTTGGGTGTTGCTATTGCTGAATACTCAGGCTTGCTATCTGCAGCAATGCGTGGCTTAGTAATGGGTGCATCTCAACGCATGGTAACAGTGACGGTCGTTTTCGCGGGTATCATTTCAAATACGGCATCAGAGCTTGGCTATGTGGTACTTATTCCACTGGCTGCAATGCTGTTCCATTCTTTAGGTCGTCATCCACTTGCCGGTCTTGCTGCGGCGTTCGCTGGTGTATCTGGTGGTTACTCAGCAAACCTACTTATTGGTACGGTTGACCCGCTGTTGTCAGGCATTACTGAAACGGCGGCGCAAATGATTGACCCAACTTACACTGTTGGTCCAGAAGTTAACTGGTACTTCATGTTTGTGTCGACATTCTTCATTGCAATCACAGGTGCGTTTGTTACTGAAAAAATTGTTGAGCCAAAGCTTGGCAAATACAGTGAAGAAGAAGCCTCAGAAGATTTGTCGAACGACAAAATGGGTGGCTTAACAGACATTGAGAAGAAAGGCCTAAAACTAGCAGGTGTTGCTGTACTGGTTGTTTCAGCGCTGCTTGCTTGGACGGTTGTTCCAGAAGACGGCATTCTACGTTCTGATGCAGGTACAATTGCAGGTTCACCATTCCTGAAAAGTATCGTGGCATTCATCTTTGTGTTCTTTGCTATTCCAGGCTTTGTGTTTGGTAAAGTTGTTGGCACGATGAAGACGGATCGCGATGTAATTGATGCAATGGCGAAATCTATGTCTTCTATGGGCATGTACATTGTATTAGTTTTTTTTGCGGCTCAGTTCGTTGCTTTCTTTAAATGGACTAACTTCGGTCAGGTATTCGCGGTTGCTGGCGCTAGCTTCCTGCAAGAAATTGGCTTAACTGGTCCAATGTTGTTCTTTGCCTTCATCCTGATGTGTGGCTTTATTAACCTAATGATTGGTTCGGCATCGGCACAGTGGGCAGTAACGGCTCCGATTTTTGTTCCTATGTTGATGCTTGTTGGTTATGCACCGGAAACGATTCAGGCTGCTTACCGAATTGGTGACTCGACGACAAACATCATTACTCCAATGATGAGCTACTTTGGTTTGATTCTTGCCGTAGCGACTCGTTACATGAAGAACTTAGGTATCGGTACGCTGATCGCGACCATGCTACCTTACTCAATCTGCTTCATTGTAGGTTGGAGTGTGCTCTTCTACCTATGGGTATTCGTATTTGGTTTACCAGTAGGCCCTGGCGCAGCAACATACTACACACCGTAGAAAACGGTTACCTCACACAGCTCCATTATAAAAAGCCTGCGAACGTCGCAGGCTTTTTTATCGATTGAGACTGTGTACGCAGGCTTACCTGATTATAGATGTCGGTTTATAGCTGAAAACGCATCAACAAAGGGCGATAAAAGTGCTGAGTGAGCCAGCATAAGCTTTTCCAAATTATGCGTTTGTACCAAGGTAAGTGCGCAATATAAACATAGCTAAATTCAATTTCTGGCCGGGCTTTTCTGTTGCGTTTAAAAGCCGGAGCACCTGAGCTCATATTAAAACGACGCTGGAATATCATTGCGTGGCGGATGGTATAGGCCGATATTCGACGATACAATGCGAGGCGTTGTGGCTTATTGGTATCGTAGCCAAAAATTGGGCAAGTCATATCATTATCAATTTCTACAATGCCTAACGTAGCCAGCATCTCTTCTTGATAAAACAGTCCCACTAACTTTACTAATTTGTTCTGGCTCGCCTGTTTTAAATATTGGGTTGAAAACTGGATGTTATTGAGGCTGTATTTATCAAGGTAAAGCATGTCATATAACTCTTTGGCACGCTGAAACTCTTCATCAGTGGTCAGTGGCCTAAACTGCCAATCTTTATCATTAAGCAGTTTGAAGTCTTTCGTTAAATCTCGGTTGAAGCTGAACGCTTGCCAATCATCAAGTAAATACACTTGTCGTGTTACCAAGCTTTGCCATTTTGGCTGCTTCAATCGCTGAATTAAGTGTGAATGCTGACGCTGGTTGAGGGAGCGAAGCACCAAGGGAAAGGTGGGGTATTGATCGAGTGCGACGCGACGCAGTTCATCGAGATTTAAGGCTGCCCATTGTTCGCTATACATATTGGTGGACAAGCACTGATTGTTGAGCGTTTGGACTTGATCCAATCCAGCCAATGATAAGATTGGTTTAGTCATATTAATAAGTAACTTACATACCCATCGAACAGCCACATTTTTGACTTTGTGAAGCTCTTCTTCGGCGTAGCCACTAAGCAGTGTCATAGGGGAGACTGCATAACAGTTGTTTGGTATTTGTGGTGTTACGGAGTAAGGAATGGCAACATCATCGATATAGTAGCAACCAAAGCTTGCTGTGCATTCATCAATAGGATTTGACTGCATAAGAGTGATAAAGGTTTGATGCCATTCTTGAGAGGAAAGTGTCATGAGTTCAATGCCTCTCCATTCCACTCAATATCAACGGTAGAAGCGTCGCTCCACTTCGTCTTGTTCTGCCTAGCTAACCGGAGTAATTCAAACATACTCCGGATTTGGCTCCCGACCGGTAAGTTATGCTGTTGCATCACATTCACTCCAGACCACCAATCTTGCCAAGTTCGAGCCTTGAACAGGGATAACCCGCCTTCAGCGATGAGTGTTATTGGACCTAAATGATGCAATCGCTGCTTGGAAGGACTGGTAAACTCCATATTAGGAAGCAGTTGGTTGCATCGAGACGAGAGTAGGTGCAAACCACTGGTGGCTCTTGGGTTACATTCAATCACGTAGAGTTCATCTTGTGATTTGATGAAGTCAAACGACACTTGCCCATGATAAGTATGACGTTTACCAAAAGCTGCGATAAATGTATCTAGTCGTTCGCACGAGATCGGCTGAAAAGCACTGGCGGCCGAGCCGTTTACACAGTATTTCGGCACATAAGCTTGGTGTGCTTTAAGGTCACCATGTTCAAAAATGGCATAGTTACACACCGGAGTCCCATGGATTTTTTGTTGCTGAACCCAAGGGTAAAGGGGCGATATCGTGGCGGCAGAAATAGACTGAGTCGTCACATCTCTTATGACTTGCCCGCCAAACCGAGAGTAAACGGGCTTTAGAACGGTTCTCTTATTAATTTCAATCTCACTTTTATCAGCGACCAAACGAGTTTTTGGAAGTGTGATTTCTGGCAAACTTTGAAGCTGTTCAAAGACGGTCAACTTGTTGTGCAGGGCATTGAGTAGTCCCACATTGGGCAGAAAAAAATCTACTTCTGGGCATTGTTTGGCAACATGAGCCAAGTAATACACTTCTTCACAAGTGGGTATCACTATATCAATACGCATCTGAGTAATGATTTTTAGGATCTGTTGTTGATAGGTGGGAAACGCAAATCGAGGCGAAGCGGTGGGGATATAAGACTCGATGCCTCGCAAAAACGATCCTAGAGGTTTTTTTAGCGAATCGGTGAGAGTTACGTCATGTCCATGATGCATACACATGGTTGCCCACTCTAGTGCAACTGGTGATCGGGCTCCGGTGATTAAGACCCGCATATGTTCACCACACGTCGTTGTTTATTCATTGGCGTCCAAATAGGCGCAGGGCGGTAACTAAATCTGACAGGATCAAGCCGCAATTGGTCAAACAACTTTATCAAGGCTTGATGTATAACCCGATGGAGGTGAACATCCGCTTCAATTTGAATGGTTTGTGACCCTGTTTGGGTGATTCGGTAATCCACGCGACTTTGGGCGGATAGTGTTATAGCGCGGTAGATGAGATCTGGTAACACCGTCACTGGGACGTGGTTTGCGTTTAGCGTGAGGCGATCACCACATCGTCCGGCAATTGCGCCAAGAGGTTCAAATACGCCATTATCCTGTTTATTCTCAATAATATCGTCGAGCTGATAACGAATAATTGGCTGAGTTTTACGACGAAAATCGGTAATGATTGGGCTGTAATGAGTACGTTCGGTATTCAGCCAATGTTTTTCGATGTAAACAACATCTTGATTCCAGCGCATTTGTCCATGCTGATCCGTACATGCAAGAAAACCTTCAGTACATTGATAGACTTCATGGAGTTCGCTGTCGAACCGTTGAGAAATAAAGTGACGGTCACTCTCGGTTAGGACTTCTGCACCAGAAATGATCCGCTGTGGTTGAATTGCGGGTTGACCAAATTGACCGCTGAACTGGGCGCAGAGCTGAAGAGCTTGCGCACTACCAACCAAAAGCGTGGGTTGGAACTCATCCAGCTCTTTTATCCATTCTTGGTAAGGTTTGGTTAAATCGGCATAAAAAAATGTTACAGGCCCTTTCGCGACGGATTTATACAGTGGGCTGTTGGCGCGCAAGGCTAGAGCAATTCGGTGTTTTTGCCATAGGTTGGGCAACAGGCGAGCCAATATATTGCCAGCCCATAGTTGTGTTTCCTGTTTGTCAGCAAGAAACAACCCGCGCATGCCTGATGTGCCCGAAGAAAGCCCAACAGTAACATCGCCAACTTTCGAAGCGGCGAAGTTGCGTGACTGTTCTGCGTCGAGTGCTTGTTGCATTAGCTGTTCAGCATCTAAGCCTTTCGTATTCAACTCCGAGAGGTTCTCCATCATGGTTTGCTTATTCATGATAGGGAAATCACTGAGTGGTGCACCTTGAAGTGAGCGGTAATACGGTGAATGACGGCATACCCAATCCAAGTGTTGCGTTAAGTGTTGTTGCTGCCATGTTTCGACTTGTTCCCTTGAGCCGAAGGGGCGGTAGCGGGTTCGCCAGAATTCTGAGATAAGCGTTCTCACTTCATCCATCCTTCTTTGATTAGCTGCTGGATAGTTTCCTGACAATGTGAAGGCACGAAGCGAACAAAGTGGTGGGTTTGTTGGTAGCAACTTCTCAACTCGGAGAGGGTGTTTTTATAGGCTTTTGTATCATCGCAAAGCATGTTCGCCAGCCAATGTTGATCGATATTTTCACTCAAGCTCTCGATTAACCAGCATGCATCGGCGAGTAAGAACAGCCAACCTTGGTCTCTTTTAACCAGCAAGCCCACTTGGCCAGCTGCATGGCCTGGCAAGCTAACCATATAAATAAATCCATCGTCGAACATGTCTTTACAGAGCAAATTAACACCTTGGCACTGAGGAAGAATTTGGCTGATTGATACAGAAAAGTCACTATGAATGAATAAGTTAGATTCAAGTTGTGGAGGAAGTAGAGCTTTTAGGTATCCTTTTCTTACGCCTCCAATTCGACCACTTTTAGTAATTGCATCCACCCCTTTTTGTTGGCAATGCAATTGAGAGTGGGAAAACTCAGACACGGCAGCAATGTGATCAGCATGGAAGTGGGAAAGTACTAAGTGTTCAATATCATGAGGTTTGAGACTTTCTTTTGCTAACTGCGCAACAATTCCGTGTTCTTTTTTATAGCGACAAGGTGTTGTCCAAGCATAAAAACGTTCAGGGAAGGGGCGAGTCGCGCTAAAAAAATGCTCGTGATATCCCGTGTCAAACAGGATGTTGCCTTGTGTTGGGTGCTGAATTAACGCAACGGCTGCCGGAAATGCTCTAGGCTTGATACCAGAACCTGGTTTGACAACAAAGCCTGGGTGTACGCAGTGTCCAGCCTCAAAGATTTTTATTTTTAGACCAGTTTGCATACTGCTGTATTCCTTCTTGAATTGAAAAAAGCGGTTGGTAATTCAGTGTTTGTTTAGCCTTGCTGATATCCAGAGTTTGATGATAGTTAAACAATCCTGCGCTGTATGAGGTGAGCCTTGGTTCTGGCTGATGTGGTAAGTGCCTTCGTATTTGCTCACTGAGCTTTAATAATGGTGATACCACACCGTATGGTAATGATTGTAACGTTACTTTTAGGTTTAACCCCTCACATAAAGCTTGCAGAACAGTCTCAATTGGCATTGGTTCGTTGTTGGAAATGTTGAACACATCACCATGCTGAAGTCGGTCTGCCTGAGTGCAAGCGAGCATCGCTGCATGGGCAACGTTGTCGACATAGGTCAGATCAACCACAGGATTTCTACCCGATGGCAGAAGCAGAGTGTTGTTTTTTATCGCCTTAAGCACTCTTGGGATAATCGCGCGATCATTGGGTCCAAAAATGCCACGCGGTCTTAAAATGATCGCTTTACTTCGACCTTTTACGGCTTCAATTTCTGATAGATATTTTGTGTGTGCGTAATCATTACACCAGTATGAAGCTATGGCGTCGGTTTCTCTAATATTCCAACGGTCTTGATGGTCAAAGTAGACGCTGGTGGACGAAATATGGATAAAACGCGAGATTTGATGCGTATTAGCCGCATTGACGAGGTTTTTGGTGGCATCTACATTGGCTTGATAAAACGCCTGCCACTTTCCCCATGGGCTTGAGAGAGCGGCACAATGGATGATTGCATCCATACCTTGGCATACCGCATGAACTGCTGAGTGGTCTCTTAAATCGACTATATGTGGGATAACATCGAATTGCTCGGCGAGTTGTTTAGCGATGACTGTATTTCGTGCTATAAAATGCAGTTCATGCTGCTGGTGAAACATTCTCAGAATTGCGCTACCCAACATCCCGCTGCCACCAGTGACCAATATCTTCATAGTTTTAGCACTCCCATCCCTAGCGACAACCCTGCGGCGGTGCCAGCTAATAACACATGTTTTCCTGCGGTTTCTGGCTGATTGCGCAGCCAGTGTAAGTTAATTGGGAGTGAGGCGGCGACTTGGTTTCCCAAAGTCGAAAAGTGATTAACGGTTTTCTCTGTTGGTAGCCCGGTGAGTGAAGGCAGTTTTTTTAATCCATGCGCGCTGGCTTGATGAGGAAGAAAATAATCAATATCGCCGAGTGTTACCGGAGAGGCGTCAAACCCTTTTTTTAGAAACGCTGGTAAGGCTTTACGCACATGTTTAAAGAGTGCTTTGCCCTCCATCTCAAACTGGCAACTTTTTAAATAGGCTTGATGCTCGGAGGTATGCGGATTGATATGACTACCTCCGCCCTTAATTTGACAAAATGAATACCCGGTATGATGCGTTTCAAAGTGACTGGTGAGCAATCCATCATCGTTGTGTTCTTCGAGCAAAAATGCGGCGGCACCGTCTGCGAATAGCGTTGCAACTTCTGGTTTGAGCGTAAAATTTCGATTCAGTGTGATGCCAGTGGCGAGTTCGCTGGTGACAATAAGAATCCGACGGTATCGTTTTGCTAAGAATAGACTCTGGGCAAGATCAAGCGCAGAGAGAAAGGATAAACAGGTGCTGTTCAAATCAAAGCTTTCTAGCCATGTTGGAGCGTCTAACGCGGCGAGAACCGCTGAGGCGTCGTAGGGTAGAGACTGGTGGTGTGTGCCGCTAGCGTAGATAAGAAGATCAACGGAGCTTAAGGTATGTGTGTTTCCTAAACACTGCTCTATTGCCTGCACTGCCATGTAAATAGCGGTCTCTTTTGTATTGGCTACATGACGATATTCAACGTCGAATTTATTTCGGCTGGTCCCTGGCGCTAATTTTAGGAAGCGATCCATCTCTCGATCAGACCATTGATTCGTTGGCAGGTAGCTTCCACTGGAAACGATGTTAAAGCCCATTATTCTCTATACACTTATTAAAAACGTCGTTCAAAATAAACCACGTTGCATATTGAAGCTATGGCGAGCGAGATGAAAAATAAACAGAACAAAACAAATGGGAGTAAGAGCACGCTTTGGGTGCAATGCTGAGAATGAATTTTCAGGAATGAGCCAGGCTTTGATTTGCTGGCTCAATATGAATAGAGTGAGGGTTACTTCTTAAATTTCGCCAAAATACGATCCAAATGGTTTGCAAATTCGCGTCGATCGGTTTGAGAAAGCGCGGCGGGCCCACCTGTCTGAATTCCGCTTGAACGCATGGTTTCCATAAAGTCGCGGATATTTAGGCGAGCTTTGATGGTGTCTTTTGTATAGAGCTCGCCACGAGAACTGAGGGCTTGAGCGCCTTTAGAGATAACCTCATCTGCAAGCGGAATATCTGACGTGATCACCAAATCGTTGGCTTCTACACGCTTGACGATTTCGTTGTCTGCGATGTCAAATCCCGCAGGGACTTGTAGCGAGTGGATGTTGTCTCTTTTCGGCACAGGGACAACGTGGTTAGCGACAAACGTACATTCAATCCCCGTACGCTCGGCGGCACGCACAATGGTTTCGCGAATAACTTTCGGACACGCGTCTGCATCTACCCATAACTTCATGATGATTTCTCACTGAGTTTCGCTTCTAACTCTTCAATACGAATGACTAGCATTTTTACGGTGCGTTCTAGGGCTTCAAGACGATCATTATCGGTGTGGTGCTGTGCTGCGATTTCAACCTTGGGTACGCGTTGAGCACTCTTCCAACTTTTTATTGCGGTGATTAACGCTGGCATTGGAACTGGCGTTTTCAATCGTGCTTTCACTAACGCTACGGTTGGCTCTTTTCCTTGTTGTTGCAACTGTTCCATTGCCGTTTCTAATTCTTTAGTAACGTCTTGAGTTAACATTTTTAATCCTTAACAACGATATATCTATCATCATACGTTGAGTGCGCTGATTTGGCGAATGGCATTTTGGAGAGTGTAGTGTGAGAGATCTCTTACATAGGTTGTGAGAGAAAACGATTTCGTAAGCGGAAAAAGAGAAAATAAAGAGCTTAAGTTTATGATAAATAATGATTTAACAACTTGTTAACCAATGTGAGAGCCAAATATTTATCTTGGATAGATTGTCTATTTTTGGAAAAGGCGTAAATTGAGAGTTGTCAGCAGGAAGCAGACATGGAACAGGAAAGCACCAAGGATTTGGTTATCGTCAGGAAGACGATTTGGTTGGTCAGGATGATTAATCAAGCATGGAGCGTAGGACATTGTAAGGATACGATCATCAATAGGATGTTGATGACTAAGGATAGACAATGGACCCCTCTAGGATTGAGGTTATGGACAGCATCAGGAAGATGCAAGGGACACCGCTCAAGGAACAAGTGACGTGTGCTAACGAGGAATGTTAGCAGTCAGGATGATAAGGACACCGCTAGGACGGCGACGTAAGGAATAAGCTGACGGAATCAGCCACTATTATGGATGATGCATGGAGCACTTTTAGTAGCCGGACTGCTGCGAGTAAGACCATGACCCCGATACTTATGTGTCGGGGTCTTTCTTATATAAAAACGATATCCAGTGTTCTCATTGAATTAAGCATCTCGATGTTACTTGGGGATATCAATATCACAAAATATATAAACTCCTAATAACACTTAATAAAAAACAACTCAGATCAATATCCTTTCCAACCAGTTGGTTTAACTTTCGGCTTCTCTACAAGGTGTTATGCCCGCAATCATTGAGCATGTTCAGCTCATCGAGTTTGTGATCTGCGGATAGATTAAGTTTGTTGTAATCAAGGAACAGATGTGGCCATAGTAACCAGAAGAATGCTTCTTCTACCCTACAATGAGTCGTTGCAACTAGAATTCGTCATGCTGAATTGCTGTGCGAAAAACCGTGCTGAATTGAATGGTCCGTATACAGTTGCGTCTGCCAAACAGATGTTTGAGAAAATACTGGATGATGAGAACATTTATAGTATGGCAGTGCTAGAGAGCACCAGTCGTGACTATATGGGGCACGTGTTCATTGCTAATCTCGATTCCGAACCTGAATTAGGGTTTATTTTTGATAAATCATATTGGGGTAAAGGGTTAGCAACAGAAGCACTAAAAGCATTTTTCCCCAAAGCGTGCCGTGAATTGGGCTTGAATAAGGTGAAAGCTAACGTGAATAGCAATCATCAAGCTTCTATGGCAGTACTGAAAAAGCTGGGATTTGTTGAAACAAAAGAAAGTAAGGATATATATGGTCCTTACTTTGAAATGGAATTTACAAGCGATGCGGTGGTAGGTGAAAGTTCTGCGGCCTGAAACCGACCATGGTTAACTCTCCTTGGTAGCAATCGTCACCAAGAGATGAAAACTCAAATTGATACACCGTATGCCAACGCCAGACTCCGTCTGGCGTTTTTAGTTTATGGGCACCAAAGGCGATGCTGATTAATTGGAGATCCAATTGCTCACATTTACGCGTGATGGCCGCTTTTGCGAGTTCGGCTTGGCGACGCTGTTGCCAAAACAGGTAACAGAAAAAGCAGAGCCCTAAAATTGCTAAAAGATCACCAATCATTCCTGAACCTTTCTTAGCTTTTTGTTGTTTGTTGTAAGCTTACTAGCGCATTTGCTAGTTCCTCTGATGGGTTTGAATGCAGCAAAGGCAATAACACCATTCTTAACTCTGGCAGCATCACTAAATCGGCAAATAACTGATTAAATAGGGCTTGATTACCGGTTTGAGCTAAACGCAGCAAAAACCGTTCTGCTACCTCTTCATTGGCGAGTAAGTGCCAAGCGCGACCCGCCACACCAATCAATACCTCCTGATGGCTTAAACGAGGGCTATGCAATATCGCATCTAATACTGGAGAGGCGACTTCTGTTGGTGCACCAGCAAGGGCTCGGATAAGTGCTGAAAGTAGGAAGAGATCAGGTTCGCTACTTGCGATTTCTTGCTGTGCCTTTTCCGCGATACGTTCTGCTAAACGCTCTTGAAGCTCTACATGCTCAAGCGCACCTAATAGTGCATAAAGTGGCTCATTTGGTAGGTGGTTCAACGCTTTGCGTATCATTACCCCGTTTTGCTCTTTTTCCAGGCGAGCGGCTATGTCTGTGATACCTTGCAGACCTACAGTTTGCCAATTATCCCAGCCTAAACCTCCAGAGAAGTAATGCTGGGTATGCTCGTAATATTGGCTGGTAGGAAGATTGAGGTTTGCGCGGACCTGGCTATGAAACACGGCCATTTTATCTTCGGAAGGTTTGAAAGTGTATGGGTTGTTAGACAGCTTTTGTTGTTGCTCTTCAGTGATATCATCATTGAGGCGTGTTCCCATAGCCTCTACAACGTATTTAATGAAATTGCCGATATCCGCTTGCTTTAACAAACCACGCTCGTCCAATTCAAACTTTAGAAACCAAATCCAAGGTTGCTTTTGTTCATTCCAATAAGCGATGGCAAGGTGTGCTTTACGCTGCATTGGAAATGGGTAAGGTGCTTGACCTTTTTCTACATCGGTAAACTCTTTTTTAGCGATGGTTTTGATACGGCGACCAAGATCGAAGATTTGATAATCACAGTGGCTGTTGTTCAACAGTTGAGTGAGGGTTTGAATGTTTTCCATTAAATACGACGTCCTAACGTTCTTTTCACAAGAAATGGTATCATTCTCGGCTAATTCAAGGTTCGAGATAGAATTAATGGTAACAAATACTCAATTGGTCGACTTACTTCACCAACTTGAAACGCAGCTTAGAGAGCATAAATTGTGGCAATACACTATGCCTTCAGAGCAAGCCTTACAGAGTGCGGAGCCATTTGCGATTGATACGTTGCATCCTCATGAATGGTTGCAGTGGATTTTTATAGCCAGAATGCACGCACTAGTGAAAAATAACCAACCACTGCCAAGAGGGTTTTCTCTCGAGCCCTATTTTTCAGAAGCGTGGAAGCAGGAACCGCAGTTCGCAGAGCTGCTCGTTACAATCCGAACCATTGACGAACTGTGTAAGTAAACGAATGCTAGAACAAGAACTAACGCGATCTTCAGAACCACTTGAGCTGGAGATCGTTTATCAGGATGAATATTTTGTAGCGGTCAACAAGCCTGCAGGCATGTTAGTGCATCGCAGTTGGTTAGATAAACACGAAACTCAGTTTGTCATGCAAACTTTGCGCGACCAAATTGGTCAGCATGTGTTCCCATTGCATCGTCTGGATCGTCCAACATCTGGTGTGCTCGTGTTTGCGTTGTCGAGTGAAGTCGCATCACAAGTCATGCCGATGTTTGCTGAACATAAAATGGAAAAGACAT
Source organism: Vibrio sp. SCSIO 43097 (assembly GCF_023650755.1). Lineage (NCBI taxonomy): Bacteria > Pseudomonadati > Pseudomonadota > Gammaproteobacteria > Vibrionales > Vibrionaceae > Vibrio > Vibrio sp. SCSIO 43097. The sequence continues at coordinate 865,633 of NZ_CP071840.1, forward strand.
ACCACGCAATAGTACGTGGTTGGATTGAGGAAGAGGGCGTCTTGGATTACGCGCTCAAAGTCGAGTTAGACAAGATTGCGGATAAGTTCGCTTCACAAGAAAAAGAAGCGCAAGAAGCGGTGACGGAATATAAGCCGTTGGCTAAAGTGGAGGTTCCCTATTCGACGGGTAAATTTCCTACAACGCGTTATTGCTTAGTTGAGATGAAACCTAAAACGGGGCGTAAGCACCAACTTCGTCGTCATATGGCACATCTACGCCATCCGATCGTGGGTGATACAACGCACGGGGATGGAAAGCACAACAAGCTGTATCGCACAGAGTTTGATTCTCATCGTTTGCTACTGCATGCTTCAGAGTTACGGTTTGTCCATCCATTTACCGATCAAGAGATTGTCATGACGGCCAATCTTGATGAAACTTGGCAGCAATTGTTTACTCGATTTGAGTGGGATGAACCGATAATCGGCGCAGTTAGATCTAGATAATGATTGAGTACAAATAAAAAGGGTTAGCATCAATGCTAACCCTTTTTAATATTTAAGACTTAACGTTTTACTTTAGTTTTTCAAGATCCGCTTCGATCTCTGCGATCTTGCTCGAAACGACTTTTTCTAAATGACGAAGGTCTGAAAGAATTTTCTCTTTTACATCAACCTCAGGTTGTTTCGTTGGCTTAGTGATTTTATTCAGTTCATCAATGACTAATGTGAGGTTACGGTTGATTTCCGTTACTTCTTTATATTTGTGACTGCCACTGTCCACAAGAACATTTTTGATTTGGCGCGGGTATTTGAATTTAACGCTTTTAGCGAACAGTTCGCCTTTTTGCTTGTGGAAATAGATCTTGAGTACGTCTTTGTGTGCTTCTTGGCGTAGGGAATAACGTTCAATCTGCTTAGGGTCGTGAATACCCAAACCAGTGAGGTGGGGATACATAGGCTACCTCTATTACATCGAATTGATATTGATATAACTGTAGCAGCCTATGTATGAGCTAGATAGCTGATATTTAGCCAAAATGCTTAACTTGTGGGCAAGATCGCTCTCGCCCTGAACCGAAAAGGTTGGCAGGTTTGATCTAAGCTGCGACCTCATCAGATAACTTTTCGATCAATCTCTCTCTTAGCTCATCTTGCTGTTCTTCACTTAACCTCCCCCCAGCATCACTGGTTAAAATAAACAAGTCTTCTGCTCGCTCACCAATGGTGGTGATTTTTGCACCGTGAAGGTTGATATTTAAATCAGCAAACGTACGGCCTACTTTGGCCAACAGCCCTGGTGTGTCTAGCGCGACAAACTCCATTAAAGTGTGTTTTTTACCTTTGGTTGGTAAGAAGTCGACTTTGGTTTTCACGTTAAAGTGCTGAAGTTTGTTCGGAGTACGGCGCGTTTTAATCTTGGTTGGTCGGCCCGCCTCCAGTACATGGGTGAGGTGTTTAATCACCGCCGCGTGACGAGACTCATCGATCGCTTCGCCATGTTGATCGAGTACCATAAAGGTATCAATCACGTGCCCATCTTTGCTGGTCATGATTTGCGCGTCGTGTACATTAAAATTACGCCTATCTAACTCCGCCACGACCGTCGCAAATAAAGCAGGCTGGTCTTTCGTATATACAAACACCTCAGTGCCGCCACGAGTGGCTTTTTTACTGATCAATACCAAAGGCTTAGTCGGATCTTCCATGCGAAGTAAGTGTTCACAGTGCCACGCGATTTGCGTATGAGTATGACGAAGGAAGTAGTCAGCTTTAAAGCGTTGCCACAATACTTCAATTTCGCGCGCGGCAAACCCCTCTTTGCGCAGCATTGCGGAGGCCATTTGTTGATTGTGGCGAATTCGCTCACGCACATCGACAGGGTTCTCTAGGCCTCTACGTAAAGCACGTTGTGTGGAGTAATACAGCTCCGCAAGTAAAGTTCGTTTCCAAGCATTCCAAAGTTCTGGGTTGGTTGCACAAATATCTGCAACTGTCAGGCATACAAGATAATCGAGAGATTCTTCGTCTCTGACTTTTTTGGCAAATTCGGTAATGACATCAGGATCATAAATGTCTCGGCGCTGTGCGGTGACAGACATTAATAGATGATGTCTTACCAACCAAGCGACAAGTTTGGCTTCGGGCTTCGATAAGCCATGCTCAATGCAGAAGTCGTATGCTTCTCCTTCACCGATAATTGAGTGATCGCCGCCACGACCTTTCCCGATATCGTGGAAAATAGCGGCAATAATCAGCAGCTCTTTCTTTTGCATTCGAGGGTAGACGTCACAGCAAATAGGGTGCTTCGCATGATTTTCTGGGTCACTAAAAGTGTTGATGTGTTTAAGTAAGCGAATACTGTGTTCATCAACTGTGTAGGCATGGAATAAGTCAAACTGCATTTGACCAACAATCTGACTCCATTGCGGTAAATAGGCCGCCATAACCCCTAATCGGTGCATGAGACTGAATGCTTTGTGCAGAGCATTAGGGTGACGACATAACGCCATGAACTTTTCACGCGCAGCAGGAATGGTGTGCAAAAACTTGTTGAGCCGACGGCGAGCGGTGCGCAGTTGACGCAGCGTTGGTGGGCTCACCCCTTCAATAGTCGAGTCGTTAGCAATATGTAAGAACATATCCAGAATAGTTTCTGGGCGAGCTTGGAACAATGCGGGTTTCCGCGCTTCAATTAAAGAACCGCGACGTTGAAAGTCCGTATCGAGAATCTCGGCACTTTCTGTTGCCCCACCATTAATGATCGCTTGGTCAAAGAGTTTGAGTAGCATTTTATTGAGCTCTGCCACACGACGAAGCGTGCGGTAGAACTCTTTCATCATCATTTCTACGCCTCGATTGCCTTCTCCGACGTAGCCTAGATTTTCCGCAACTTGTGCTTGATGAGCAAAGGTCAAGCGGTTGTCATAGCGGCGAAGCTCCATGTGCAGAGCGAAACGTACTCGCCAAAGGAAGTCCTGACATTCAACCAATTCTCGGTATTCTGCGTCAGTTAAAAATCCGTATCGGCTCATTTCCAACAATGAAGTCGCACCAAAGTGACGTCGAGCGACCCAGCTTAATGTATGAATATCGCGTAGCCCGCCAGGGGTTGATTTAATGTCCGGTTCTAAGTTGTAGGTCGTGTCGTGGTAACGTGCATGGCGTTCGCGCTGCTCTTGAATTTTAGCGCGGTAAAACGTCTCACTTGGCCAGAAGGAGTCTGATAACACGACTTTCTTCAGTGCCTGAAAGGTGTCCTCGCTTCCACACAGCAGTCGCGCTTCTTGCAGGTTTGTCGCGACCGTTAGATCGGCTTTACCAATTTCAGCACATTCAGTAACGGTGCGAACAGCGTGTCCGACCTCGAGTTTTAAATCCCACAACAGCGTAATGAATTCGCTGATTTTTGCTTCTAACGCGGTTGGCAGTTTATTGTTCGACAGAATCAAAATATCGATATCGGAGAGTGGATGCAGCTCACCGCGTCCGTAGCCACCAACGGCAACCAGGGAAATGTTGTAAATATCCTTGAAACCAAAATGTTGCCACAAACGATTGAGAAGCAGATCCATATATTCAGCTCTGGCTAAAACCAAGCTTGTTACCGGATGATGATTGAGAAACTCTTGGTTTTGATTAGAGCTAAACTTCTCTAATTCTCGTTTGAGTTCACCGATATTGATTTGTTCATCGGAAAAGGAAAGAGGGGACTGAAGTGTCATATTTGCCATCCGTGCAAGCTAATCTAATAACAATCTAACAAATTTGCGGCAGATAAAAAATATCCCCGCCGAAGCAGGGATATAGTAAACAACGAGTGGTCGTCAGCTTTACGCGTTTTTCATTAGGCGAGGAATCGTATCGTCGCTACGAAGCGTCAGTACTTCACAACCTTCTTTTGTTACAACAATGGTATGTTCCCATTGCGCAGAGTTCTTGCCGTCGCCCGTGTAAACAGTCCAGTCATCTTGTGCATCAACAGAGCAACCAAATTTACCTGCGTTAATCATCGGCTCAATAGTAAAGCACATGCCTTCTTTTAATACGCGGCGGTCTTTGTTCTTGTAATGAACCACTTGTGGTTCTTCATGGAACTCATCGCCGATACCGTGGCCACAGAAGTCTTTCACAATAGAAAACTTGTTGCGAGGATTGTTCTTGTTATTCTCTTTGATGTACTTCTCGATAGCTGTACCGATGTCACCAACCGTTGAACCTGGCTTAACGGTACGCATACCAACGTACAGTGCTTCTTGAGCTACCATGCACAGACGTTTGTTTGCAGGCGAAACATCACCGACTAGGAACATCTTAGAAGTGTCACCATGGTAACCCTGAGGACGCACGCTCAGATCGGCATTCTCATCATTTGGAACGATTACGGTAATATCAACGTTTAAGATGTCACCATCTTTTAGTACCGCCGGCTTCATTTGGCCGTTGCTACCGATTTCGTCTTTTTCCGCTGGAATACCGTGGCATACGATATGGTTGATTGAAGTACAGATCGACTTAGGGAAACCATGGTAATCAAGCGGAGCAGAGTATGCGCCTTTTTCTAGAGCGTACTCATGACAGATTTTGTTTAACTCTTCTGTCGTCACACCAACTTTGATGTGTGGTTCGATCATTTCTAGAATCTCTGCGGCTAGCTTGCCCGCAATGCGCATGCGTTCTATTTCTTCAGCAGTTTTAATCTTGATTGACATTGGCTTTCTCTACTTATTCCTAAGCACGTAAACGTGCGAATGGCCGCATTCTATCAGACATCGGGGCGTTAACCCAAGTTAGATAGGAATATGCATCATTCTTAATTCGATCATATGTTTAAAGTTTTGCTTATAAATAGGAGAAAGTGGCTCGGTGAAGAAATAATTTTTACTAGCCACAGTGAGCTAAAATATGGTATAAAGCGCGCCGGAATAGAGGACTGTTCTCTTCGTTTAGCAAAGTTAAGCGGCGAAGCAAGCTTCATCCGAATAACCTTTTATCTTTAAATCACACACATTCCGTCACATATTCCGGGGTGCTGAGCAGAAGCTTGGTCGGAGTTATGGGGAATGTGGAGGCCTAACCCCATAGAGGATTTTAAAATGGCAACTGTATCAATGCGCGATATGCTAAAAGCTGGTGTTCACTTCGGTCACCAGACTCGTTACTGGAACCCAAAAATGAAGCCATTCATCTTTGGCGCTCGTAACAAAGTTCATATCATCAACCTAGAAAAAACTGTACCAATGTTCAACGACGCTCTAGCTGAACTAGCTAAAGTTGGCGAGAAGAAAGGTAAGGTTCTATTCGTAGGTACTAAGCGCGCTGCATCTGAAGCTGTTAAAGAAGCTGCAATCGCAAGCAACCAGTTTTACGTAAACAACCGCTGGTTAGGCGGTATGCTTACAAACTACAAAACAGTTCGTCAGTCTATCAAGCGTCTAAAAGAACTAGAGACTCAATCTCAAGACGGTACTTTTGACAAACTAACTAAGAAAGAAGCTCTAATGCGTACTCGCGAAATGGAGAAGCTAGAGAAATCTCTTGGTGGTATCAAAGACATGGGCGGCCTACCAGACGCTCTATTCGTAATCGACGCTGATCACGAACACATTGCAATTAAAGAAGCTAACAACCTAGGTATTCCAGTATACGCTGTGGTAGATACTAACTCTAACCCAGACGGCGTTGACTACGTAATCCCAGGTAACGACGACGCGATCCGCGCTGTACAGCTATACCTGAACGCTGCTGCTTCAGCAGTATCTGAAGGTCGTAACAAAGACGTAGCTGCAGTTGCTGAAAAAGACGGTTTCGTAGAAGCTGAATAATAGCGGCTCTGTGTCACACTTGGTCTATGTGAAACCTTTGTGTAGCATAAACTAAGTTATAGTTAGCAATGGGGGCCGACAATGTTAGGCCCCTGTTTTTTACCTTATTTCGAATCAAACGAGGAAGACAGAATGGCAACTGTAACTGCTGCTCTAGTTAAAGAACTTCGCGAGCGTACTGGCGCTGGCATGATGGAATGTAAGAAAGCGCTTGTAGAAGCAAACGCTGACATCGAACTAGCAATTGAAAACATGCGTAAATCTGGCGCAGCGAAAGCAGCTAAGAAAGCTGGTAACGTTGCAGCTGAAGGCGCAATCATCATCAAAGAAGAAAACGGCGTTGCTGTTCTTCTTGAAGTTAACTGCCAAACTGACTTCGTTGCTAAAGACGGTAACTTCACTGCATTCGCAGAAGAAGTTGCAGCTGCAGCTCTAGCTTCAAAAGCTTCTGTTGAAGAACTACAAGCACAATTCGAAGACGCACGTGTAGCTCTAGTAGCTAAAATCGGTGAAAACATCACTATCCGTCGCGTAGAATACGTTCAAGGCACTGCAATCGCTTCTTACCGTCACGGTGAGAAAATCGGTGTTGTTGTTGCTGGTGAAGGCGACGCAGAAACTCTTAAGCACGTTGCAATGCACGTTGCTGCTTCTAAGCCTGAGTTCGTTAACCCAGAAGACGTACCAGCTGACGTAGTAGAAAAAGAGAAAGCGGTTCAAGTTGAAATCGCAATGAACGAAGGCAAGCCTGCTGAAATCGCTGAGAAGATGGTTGTTGGCCGCATGAAGAAATTCACTGGCGAGATCTCTCTAACAGGTCAAGCTTTCATCATGGAGCCTAAGAAAACTGTAGGCGAAATGCTGAAAGAAAAAGGCGCTTCAGTTTCTACGTTCGTTCGCCTAGAAGTAGGTGAAGGTATCGAGAAGAAAGAAGAAATGAGCTTCGCTGAAGAAGTTGCAGCAGCTCAAAAAGGTTAATCCTTAGAGACTGTATAAAGATTAGACCGTAGCCAAGGCTGCGGTCTTTTTATGAGCAGTGAACGATTAGCCGTGATGAATAGCCATAACTGAAGTTGTGTCTATTCATGACTGTTAATCAACAACTCTCTTTGGAAGGTAAACTCCATGACTACGAACCCTAAACCAGCGTATCAACGTATTCTATTAAAACTGAGTGGTGAAGCTCTTCAAGGTGAAGACGGTTTTGGTATTGATCCTGCGGTCCTTGATCGTATGGCACAAGAAGTTAAAGAACTGGTTGAACTGGGTGTTCAGGTTGGTGTAGTTATCGGTGGCGGTAACTTGTTCCGTGGTGCAGGCCTAGCTGAAGCTGGTATGAACCGCGTAGTTGGTGACCACATGGGTATGCTTGCTACAGTAATGAATGGCCTAGCGATGCGTGATGCTCTTCACCGTGCATACGTAAATGCGCGCGTTATGTCTGCAATCCCTCTAAAAGGCGTATGTGACGACTATAATTGGGCTGATGCGATCCGTGAGCTTCGCCAAGGCCGAGTTGTCATCTTCTCTGCTGGTACTGGTAACCCGTTCTTTACAACGGATTCTGCTGCTTGTTTACGTGGTATCGAAATTGAAGCGGATGTCGTACTAAAAGCGACGAAAGTTGATGGTGTATTTACTGCTGACCCTGTAGCAAACCCAGACGCAGAGCTGTATGATAAGCTATCTTATGCGGAAGTTCTGGATAAAGAGCTGAAAGTTATGGACTTGGCGGCGTTTACGCTAGCTCGTGACCACAAAATGCCAATCCGCGTATTTAATATGAACAAGCCAGGCGCACTACGTCGCGTGGTTATGGGCGAAGCAGAAGGCACGCTCATCAACGAATAAGCTTGGCTTAAGGTGCCACTCCAAAGCGTTAGGGTGGTGCTTGCTTTGCTCAACCGTTTTAGGCTTTCTTCAGGAAAGATGACATTTTTAAGGTGAAACTGTGATTAACGAAATCAAAAAAGACGCGCAAGAGCGCATGGATAAAAGCGTTGAAGCGCTTAAGAACAACCTTTCTAAAATTCGTACAGGTCGTGCACACCCAAGCCTACTATCTGGTATTTCTGTAGAATACTACGGTGCAGCAACACCTCTAAACCAAGTAGCAAACGTTATTGCTGAAGATGCACGTACACTTGCAATCACGGTTTTTGATAAAGAGCTGACGCCGAAAGTAGAAAAAGCGATCATGACGTCTGACCTTGGTCTAAACCCTATGTCAGCTGGCACTATCATCCGCGTTCCACTTCCACCGCTAACGGAAGAACGTCGTAAAGACCTAGTTAAGATCGTCCGTGGTGAAGCTGAAGGTGGTCGTGTTGCTGTTCGTAACATCCGTCGTGACGCAAACAACGATCTTAAAGCGCTTCTAAAAGATAAAGAAATCTCTGAAGATGAAGACCGTAAAGCACAAGACGAAATTCAAAAGCTAACTGACGTTGCAGTTAAGAAGATCGATGAAGTTCTTGCTGCAAAAGAAAAAGAGTTGATGGAAGTTTAATACTCCCACACACATCACTGTTGGAAAACGCTGTGCTCACAGCTCAGCGTTTTTTTATGTTAGTCTATCCAACTGATGGAACTCAATTAACTCCCTATGCAAAATTCTCAAGCCTTCTCTGATTCCCTTCCTAAGCATATTGCCATCATTATGGACGGTAATGGCCGTTGGGCTAAGTCCAAAGGAAAACCTCGCGTATTTGGTCATAAAAAAGGCGTTAGTGCCGTTCGTAAGACCGTGGCTGCTGCTTCAAAACTAGGCATTAGAGCCATGACGCTGTTTGCTTTTAGTAGTGAAAACTGGCGTCGTCCGGAGGAAGAAGTGGGTCTTTTGATGGAACTGTTTATCACGGTCCTGTCTAGTGAAGTAAAAAAACTACACAAAAATAACTTACGGTTGCGCGTGATCGGTGATACCAGTCGATTTAGTGAGCGTCTACAAAAGAAAATTGTAGAAGCAGAAAACCTAACGGCAGATAACACGGGTATGGTGATCAACATTGCAGCCAACTATGGCGGTAAATGGGACATCACAGAAGCTGCTAAAACGTTAGCGCTAAAAGCACGTAACGGTGAAATTCGTGTAGAGGATATCAATGAGCAGCTAATCACTGAACATTTGACCATGGCAGACCTACCGGAAGTGGATCTTTTAATTCGCACCAGTGGAGAGTGCCGAATCAGCAACTTTATGTTGTGGCAAATGGCTTATGCAGAAATGTACTTTACACCAGAGTACTGGCCAGAATTCGATGAAGACAGTTTGGTAGAAGCTGTAACTTGGTTTATCAACCGAGAACGTCGTTTTGGCTGTACAGGTGAACAAATAAAGGCATTGATGGCAGCTCAATAAGGACTAGTTAGTTTGAAACAGAGAATAATAACAGCACTAATTTTAGCTCCCCTGGTTATTTTAGGCATTTTTAAATTACCGCTAATGGGCTTTATTGCCGCTTTAACTGCAATAACGCTATTAGGTTTTTGGGAGTGGACTCAGTTTACAGGAAGCAACTCTCGCATTGCTGCCCTTGTGCCGGCAATCATTATTACCGGACTTAGTTTTCTATACATCTCGCCTGATGCATATAGCCTCAATCACTTAACGACACCTCATTATGTCGTCTTGGGTATTGGTTTTGTTTGGTGGATTATTGCTAGCTTAATGGCGATTACTTACCCCAAAACGACGAAATCTTGGCAAAGTAATTTTGTTTTACGTCATGTATTTGGTTTTCTGACATTAATCCCATTCCTTTGGAGTGTGATTATTCTCAGAGCGTATGACATCACTGTAGATCCATACCACGGCGCAAAGCTTGTGTTGTACGTTTGTTTCTTGGTATGGGCTGCAGATAGCGGCGCCTACTTTGCAGGCAAAAGCTTAGGCAAACGTAAGATGGCTCCTCATGTAAGCCCCAATAAAACCATTGAAGGGCTAATTGGTGGCATTATCACGGCATTAATCGTAGCGTGGGCATTTGCTGATTGGTTCGACATCCAGTTCACTAGCCCTGTCCATATGGTGCTGATTACGCTGGTTACTGTCGTTATTTCAGTGCTTGGTGATCTGGTTGAAAGTATGTTCAAACGTGTCTCAGGCATTAAAGACAGCAGTAACATTATCCCAGGGCACGGTGGTGTGCTAGATCGTATCGACAGCCTAACCGCAGCATTCCCAGTTTTTGCTCTTCTTTACTACGTATTCTAATTTATCAGGAGCGGCGTCGTCGCTCCTGAGCTTTCTAACGGTCTTACAACATGCAAAAGTTAACGATTCTTGGTGCTACTGGATCAATTGGTGCAAGCACGCTTAAAGTGGTCGAACAAAACCCAGATCTGTTTTCTGTCGTTGCCTTAGCGGCAAGCACTAACGTTGAAAAGATGATCGGTCTATGTCGTCAGTGGCAACCTAAGTATGCGGTCATGGCAGATAAAGCTGCGGCGTCTCAACTTCAAGCTGAGCTACACTCGGTTTCGCCAGGTACCGAAGTGCTAGGTGGTGTTGATGCGCTATGCCATATTGCTTCGCTGGACGAGGTCGACAGTGTAATGGCTGCTATTGTAGGAGCCGCTGGCTTATTGCCTACCATGGCTGCCGTGAAAGCAGGTAAGCGAGTCTTGTTGGCAAATAAAGAAGCACTTGTAATGTCAGGCCAGCTATTTATTGATGCTGTAGAAGAATTTGGCGCAGAGCTACTTCCCGTCGACAGTGAACACAACGCCATTTTCCAATGTTTACCACAGCAAGTACAAACCAATCTAGGTCGTTGCAATTTACAAGAACATGGCATTTCTCATATTTTGTTGACTGGATCTGGTGGTCCTTTCCGTTACACTGACATCGCAGAACTGGAGCAGGTGACACCCGCTCAGGCGATCGCTCATCCAAACTGGTCGATGGGGCCAAAAATTTCTGTTGATTCTGCCACGATGATGAATAAAGGCCTTGAGTATATCGAAGCTAAGTGGCTATTTAATGCTGCTCGCGAACAACTGAAGGTGGTTATTCATCCTCAATCTGTGATTCATTCTATGGTTCAGTATCGTGATGGTTCGGTCTTGGCACAAATGGGAGAAGCGGATATGGCGACGCCAATTGCGCTCACCATGTCATACCCGTCAAGAGTAGAAGCTGGGGTTAAGCCGCTAGACTTCACGAAAGTTGGTGAGCTGACGTTTTTGCAGCCTGACTTTGCTCGTTACCCATGTTTAAAACTCGCAATTGATGCTTGTTATGAAGGTCAACACGCAACAACGGCATTGAATGCAGCTAATGAAGTCGCTGTTGATGCATTTTTAAACAACAGACTAGGTTTTACCGATATTGCTCGCATCAATGAGTCTGTGTTGAATAAAATCAACGCAAGCTGCAAGGCTGAGAATGCGAATAGCTTGGAAAGCTTGCTCGAGCTAGATAGAATGGCACGAACTATTGCCCTAGAAACCATACGCGAGCGTAGCTGATGACTGGTATATTGTGGAATCTCATTTCTTTTATCGTCGCACTGGGCATTCTTGTTGCCGTGCACGAATTTGGGCATTTTTGGGTTGCTCGCCGTTGCGGCGTTAAAGTTGAAAAGTTTTCAATCGGTTTCGGCAAGTCTATTTGGAGTAAGGTAGGCAAAGACGGAACGGAGTACAGCATCTCAATGATCCCTCTCGGCGGCTATGTGAAAATGGTTGATAGCCGTGTCGATGAGGTGCCAGAACATGAGAAGCACCTAGCGTTTGATAAGAAGCCGTTATGGAAGCGAACCTCTATTGTTGCGGCTGGCCCCATCTTTAATTTTCTTTTCGCAATTTTTGCCTATTGGCTGGTATTTCTAATTGGTATCCCGGCTGTTAAGCCTGTAATTGGTGAAGTTACGCCCAATTCGATTGTTGCGGAAGCTGGAATTGAATCTGGAATGGAACTTAAATCGATATCTGGTATCAAAACTCCGGATTGGGAATCAGTAAATATGGGATTGATTTCTCATATTGGCGATGATTTGATGACGGTAACACTAACGTCAGCGAATGAAGTTGGTTCAGAAGTAACGAAAACGCTCGATTTACGTGAGTGGAAGTTCGACCCAGAAACTCAGTCAGCGATGCAGTCGTTAGGTTTTGCTCCGTATACACCGGAGGTGTATCGAGTTATCGAGCAGGTCTCGCAAGGTGGAGCGGCGGAAAAAGCCGGTGTGCTTCCAGGTGATGAGGTTGTCGCAATTGGTCAACAACGCGTAACCGAATGGAAGCAAGTGGTTGAAGCGGTTCGTTCTAATCCTGATACACCGCTTGAATTGACGGTGTTACGTCAGGGTTATGAGCAAACATTGACGCTGACGCCCGGTAGCCGTGAGCTAGCTAACAAAGAAGTCGTTGGTTTTGCAGGTATTGCACCTAAAGTCGCAGAATGGCCAGAAAGTTATCGCTTCGATCTTCAGTTTGGTGTATTCGAGTCAATAGGTAAAGCAGTAGACAAAACTGGCCAAGTCATTGGTTTGACAATCAGCATGCTTAAGAAGCTGATTGTTGGAGACGTTGGTCTGAATAATCTGAGTGGACCAATATCAATAGCCAAAGGCGCAGGCGCGACAGCAGATTATGGTTTGGTCTACTTTTTAGGTTTTCTCGCTCTAATTAGTGTTAACCTAGGTATTATTAATCTCGTTCCTTTACCAATGTTGGATGGCGGTCATTTGTTGTTTTTTGCAATTGAAGCAGTCATTCGACGTCCTGTTCCTGAGAAAGTGCAGGAAATGGGCTTTAGAATTGGTGGTGCGATCATCTTCTCGCTCATGGCGTTAGCGCTATTTAATGATTTTACTCGTCTGTGATAGTTCAGAGACAAAAGCAGTAGCAAGGAATAATTAGAACAAGTATGGCGATTAAGCGAATTCTATTTGCAAGTTTACTGGCGACCAGTGTATCTGCAAATGGAGCAGAGAACTTCGTAGTTCAAGATATTGAAATCGATGGATTGCAGCGTGTAGCACTGGGTGCTGCATTGTTGAAAATGCCTGTACGTGTCGGTGATACCATTGGCCAAGGCGATGTTGCAGAAATTATCCGCGCCCTGTATGCATCTGGTAACTTTGAAGATGTGAAAGTGTTGCGTGACGGTGGTGTTCTGATGGTTCAAGTCAAAGAACGTCCTACCATTGCAAGCATCTCTTTTTCAGGTAACAAAGCAATCAAGGACGAGCAGCTACAAGAAAACCTGAACGCGTCTGGCGTTCGTGAAGGTGAAGCGCTTGACCGCACCACGCTAAGCAACATTGAAAAAGGCTTAGAAGACTTTTACTACAGCGTAGGTAAATACAACGCAACAGTAAAAGCGGTGGTTACTCCACTACCACGTAATCGTTCTGACCTTAAGTTTGTCTTTACTGAAGGTGTGTCGGCAAAAATTCAGCAAATAAACTTTATCGGTAATGAAGTGTTCAGTGATGAAGAACTGCTTTCGCGCTTTAACTTAAATGTTGATGTGCCGTGGTGGAATTTCCTTTCTGATGAAAAGTATCAAAAGCAAGTCCTTGCAGGTGATATTGAAGCACTCAAATCATTCTACCTGGATCGTGGTTACTTAAAATTTAACGTTGATTCGACACAAGTTGCAATCTCTCCTGACAAGAAAGGGGTATACATTACTCTTGGTCTAGAAGAGGGCGAGGTTTACACCGTTAAGAACGTGAAGTTCCGTGGTGATTTGATTGGCGAGGAAGCGACGTTCGAAAGACTTGTGCCATTTGAAGACAATGAGACATACAACGGCTCGTTGGTTACTTCAATGGAAGAAGGGATTAAGCGTGTGCTTGGTGAGTCTGGTTATGCTTATCCTCAAGTGAATACCATTCCAGAGTTTGACGACGAGAATCAAGAAGTTTCTTTGGTCGTTAACGTAGACCCGGGTAACCGAATTTATGTTCGTGATATTCGCTTCACGGGTAATAACTCAACCAAAGATGAAGTCCTTCGTCGTGAAATGCGTCAGATGGAAGGCAGTTGGTTGAACTCGAAATCGATTGAAACGGGTAAAACTCGTCTAAATCGTTTGGGCTACTTTGAAAATGTTGAAGTACAGACGGTTCGAGTTCCTGGTAGTGATGATCAAGTTGACCTAGTTTACTCTGTCAAAGAAGCGAACTCTGGTAGCGTTAACTTCGGTGTTGGCTACGGTACAGAATCGGGTGTGAGCTTCCAGGTTGGCCTGCAACAAGATAACTTTATTGGTAGCGGTAACCGTGTTGGTATCAATGCGATGATGAATGACTACCAGAAAAACATCAGTCTAGATTACCGTGATCCGTACTGGAACTTAGACGGTGTAAGCTTAGGTGGTAAGGTTTTCTATAACGAATTTGAAGCGAAAGAAGCCAATATCGTTGACTATACCAACGAAAGCTATGGCGCGAGCTTAACGTGGGGCTTCCCATTCGATGAGTTGAACCGTTTTGAATTCGGTGTCGGTTATACGCACAACAAGATCGGTAACTTATCGCCTTACTTGCAGGTAGAGCAGTTCTTACGAGCACAAGCAGACAACATTGATTCTAGTGGGGCGTTGAACACAAACGACTTCGACTTCAATATCTCTTGGACACGTAATAACTTAAACCGTGGTTACTTCCCAACGGCAGGTAACCATCAGCGTGCATTCTATAAAATGACCGTACCTGGCTCTGACGTTCAATACTTCAAAATGCAGTACGATGTTCGCCAGTATGTGCCATTGACTAAAAAGCACGAGTTTACCCTCTTGTTCCGTGGCCGCTTAGGTTACGGTAATGGTTACGGTCAAACGGATGGTAACGATAACTTGTTCCCATTCTACGAAAACTACTACGCAGGTGGCTTTACATCGCTTCGTGGCTTTGGCTCAAACTCTGTTGGTCCTAAAGCGGTTTACCGTGATACATCTGGTTCAAACAATGGCGCAGATACAGCAACAGATGACTCTGTTGGTGGTAACGCCGTAGCGCTAGCAAGTGTTGAGTTGATTGTCCCAACACCATTTGCATCAGAAGAAGTGCAAAACCAAATTCGTACCAGTATCTTCTTTGATATGGCAAGTGTTTGGGATACGGAGTTTGACTACCGCGATTCAGGTGCGGAATATGGTGACCGTTACTACTACGATTACTCAGATCCAACCAACTACCGCTCTTCTTACGGTGCGGCGTTGCAGTGGATGTCTCCAATGGGGCCACTAGTCTTCTCACTAGCGAAACCAATTAAGAAATTTGATGGCGATGATGAAGAGTTCTTCACATTCACTATCGGTAGAACTTTCTAAAGAGGAAAATATTTTGAATAAAATGATCAAAGCGGCTGGGATTGGCCTTCTTGTACTGAGCTCTTCAATGTTTGCAAATGCGGCAGAAGCTGCACAGAAAATTGCTTACGTAAATACAGCTCAAGTTTTTCAAGCTCTTCCTCAACGTGAAGTTGTACTACAAAAAATGCAGAAAGACTTCAAAAGCAAAGCTGATGAACTGAAGTCAATCCAAGCACAAGCTAAAACAAAGATTGAGAAGCTACAACGTGACGGCGAGCTTTTGGGTCAAGACGAAGTTGAAAAGCTACGTATCGATATCGCGAAGCTAGACAGCGAGTACAAAGTGAAAGCACAAGCACTTGAAAAAGCAAGTGCGCGTCGTGAAGCTGAAGAAAAAGCGAAGCTTTTCAAAACGATTCAAGATGCAGTTAAGAAAGTCGCAGACAAAAATGGTTACGATCTTGTGATTGATATCTCTGCTTTGCAGTACGGCAAGCCAGAATACAATATTTCTGAAGACGTAATTAAAGCTCTAAAATAAGAAGTTATGAAGACATTAACATTAGCCGAATTGGCGACAATTACCGGGGGTGAGCTGTTTGGTGACGAGTCTCTCGTTGTAAGCCGTGTTGCTCCAATGGATAAAGCACAAGAAGGTGACGTAACCTTCTTGTCTAACCCAAAATACGCAAAACACCTTTCTGAGTGCCAAGCTACCGTTGTTATGGTAAAGGCTGAGCATAAAGATCAATGCGTTGGAAGTGCGCTAGTGGTTTCAGACCCTTATGTCGCATTTGCTCGTGTGGTCCAAGCGATGGATACCACACCAACACCGGCAGACGATATTGCACCAAGTGCTGTGATTGCCGCTGACGTTAAGATGGGTGAGAACGTTACAATCGGCGCTAATGCTGTGATTGAAACGGGCGTAGAACTCGGCGATAACGTAAGCGTTGGCGCTGGTTGTTTTATCGGTAAGAACGCCAAGCTAGGGAATAACACCAAGCTTTGGGCTAATGTCACTATCTACCATGAAGTGTCATTGGGTGATGACTGTCTCGTTCAATCGGGTACCGTCATTGGCTCTGATGGCTTTGGTTACGCTAATGACAAAGGCGAGTGGATTAAAATTCCTCAGCTTGGTTCAGTGCGTATCGGTAACCGCGTTGAGATTGGTGCTTGTACTACGATTGACCGCGGTGCACTCGAAGATACTATCATTGAAGACAATGTCATTCTGGATAACCAACTTCAAATCGCGCACAACGTGCAGATCGGATATGGTACCGTGATGCCTGGTGGTACTATTGTCGCAGGCAGTACAAAAATTGGTAAGTACTGCCAGATTGGCGGCGCGTCTGTTCTGAATGGCCATATCACTATCGCAGATGGTGTGGCGATTACAGGTATGGGCATGGTAATGCGCAGTATCGAAGAAAAAGGCCTTTACTCATCAGGTATTCCACTACAAACGAACAGAGAGTGGCGTAAGACCGCAACTCGAGTTCACCGTATTGATGAGATGAATAAGCGCCTAAAAGCGGTTGAAAAACAGCTGGAACAGAAAGAAGAAATTTAGAACAAGTTATCTTTCGCTCTGTATTTAACACGAAGGCTAACAAGCTCTAGTTCCATATTCTGTACGAAGACTCGCGAAATGCGGGTCTTTTTCTTCTATAATGACGCGCTCTAAGTAGATTTAACTCCAAGATGGTGCGTATTTTGCTAGTATATTGCAAAGCGATTCGGCTTTACGACCTGTTGCCACGTTTGCCATCTTGGCGGCAAAAAATTGATATAGGAAGACGACTTTGACTACTGAAAAGAAAACGATGAACATCTCTGAAATTCAAGAGCTACTACCTCATCGCTACCCATTCTTATTGATCGACCGAGTGATAGACTTCCAAGAAGAGAAGTACCTTCACGCGATTAAAAACGTGTCGGTTAACGAACCTCAGTTCACAGGTCACTTTCCTCAACTACCAGTATTCCCAGGTGTTTTGATTTTAGAAGCAATGGCTCAGGCAACAGGCTTACTTGCATTTAAATCATTTGGTGCACCAACAGAAAATGAACTGTACTACTTTGCAAGCGTAGACGGCGCGAAATTCCGTAAACCAGTGGTTCCGGGCGACCAATTGGTTATTGAGGTAGAATTTCTGAAAGAACGTCGCGGCATTGCTGCATTTAGCGGTGTAGCAAAAGTTGACGGCGAAGTGGTATGTTCTGCAGAACTGAAGTGTGCTCGTCGAGAGTTTTAATATGATTCATGAAACCGCTAAAATCCACCCGGCAGCGGTGGTAGAAGAGGGCGCCAAAATTGGTGCTAACGTAACAGTAGGTCCTTTTACGTACATCACCTCTACGGTTGAAATTGGTGAAGGCACAGAAGTGATGTCTCACGTTGTGATCAAAGGTCACACAACTATTGGCAAAGATAACCGTATTTTCCCACATGCTGTCATTGGTGAAGAAAACCAAGACAAAAAATACGGTGGTGAAGACACAACTGTGGTTATCGGTGACCGTAACGTCATTCGTGAAGCGGTCCAAGTTCACCGCGGCACAGTGCAAGACAAAGCAACCACGATCATTGGTGATGACAACTTATTGTGTGTAAATGCACACGTTGCGCATGATGTTGTTATTGGTAACCACACTCATATCGGTAATAACTCGATTCTTGGTGGTCACGTTACTGTTGATGATTATGCCGGTGTGATGGCACTGTCTGCGATTCATCCGTTTTGTACAGTGGGCGCTTACGCGTACATTGGCGGCTGTTCAGCAGTGGTGCAAGATGTCCCAGCTTACGTACTCGCGCAAGGTAACCACGCCACACCTTTCGGCTTGAACCTTGTTGGCTTGAAGCGTAATGGCTTTGAGAAACCAGAGATTCGTGCGCTACAAAAAGCGTATAAAGAAATCTACCGTTCAGGTAAGACGCTAGAAGAAGTGAAGCCTATTCTAGCTGAAATGGCTCAAGAGTGGCCAGCAGTGAAGCGTTTCTCAGATATTCTGGAAACGACGGAACGTGGCATTATTCGTTAATTGGCGAATGAACCAATAAATAAAAAGATCGTGACCGAATTTGAGGTTACGATCTTTTTGTGTTTTATGGATAAGGCAAACCGTTATCCATAGCGCACAGGAAAAATAGCGAAGTAGATATGGAAAGACCATTACGTATTGGCATCATTGCCGGAGAATTGTCTGGCGATACGCTAGGTGAAGGCTTTATCAAAGCAGTAAAGCAGCAATATCCGGACGCAGAGTTCGTAGGCATTGGCGGTCCGAAAATGATAGCCCAAGGTTGCGAGTCTCTGTTTGATATGGAAGAGCTTGCGGTGATGGGATTAGTCGAGGTTTTAGGCCGCTTACCGAGACTTCTTAAAGTGAAAGCTGAGCTCGTTCAGTATTTTACTCAGAATCCGCCTGATGTTTTCATAGGGATCGATGCTCCTGACTTCAACTTACGCTTGGAGCTTGACCTCAAGCAAGCGGGCATTAAAACCGTTCATTACGTGAGTCCGTCTGTTTGGGCTTGGCGTCAGAAGCGCATCTTTAAAATAGAAGCGGCAACGAACTTGGTGCTAGCATTTCTTCCGTTTGAGAAAGCGTTCTACGACAAATTTAATGTACCTTGCGAGTTCATTGGTCATACCTTGGCTGATGCCATCCCACTAGAATCAGAACAAGCGCCTGCACGTGAGTTGCTTTGTTTAGAACAAGATAAAAAGTGGCTTGCTGTCCTGCCAGGCAGTCGTGGTAGCGAGTTAAAAATGCTCTCAGAGCCATTTATTGAAACCTGCAAGTTACTCCATAAAAAATTTCCAGAACTGGGGTTTGTTGTCGCGCTTGTTAATCAAAAACGCCGTGAGCAGTTTGAACAAGCATGGAAAGAGCTAGCGCCAGAGTTGGACTTCAAGTTAGTTGATGACACCGCACGCAACGTCATCACCGCATCCGATGCCGTGAT
The DNA here is from genome assembly GCF_023650755.1 of Vibrio sp. SCSIO 43097. Lineage (NCBI taxonomy): Bacteria > Pseudomonadati > Pseudomonadota > Gammaproteobacteria > Vibrionales > Vibrionaceae > Vibrio > Vibrio sp. SCSIO 43097. The sequence goes on from NZ_CP071840.1 coordinate 884,692, forward strand.
GTTGGCCTCCGGTACCGTAGCGTTGGAGTGTATGCTTCTCAAGCGTCCAATGGTGGTGGGTTATCGTGTGAATGCATTTACTGCTTTTTTAGCTAAACGTCTATTGAAAACGAAGTATGTGTCATTGCCGAATATCTTGGCGGATGATGAGCTCGTCAAAGAATATCTACAAGATGAGTGCACACCAGACAATTTGTTTACTGAGGTTTCTCGCTTATTGGAAAGCGACAATAAACCGATGTTAGATAAGTTTACGGAAATGCATCATTGGATCCGTAAAGATGCGGATCAACAAGCCGCAAACGCGGTTCTAAAACTGATTGAAAAATAGAGATTTATCATGGCTGTTAAACCAAAAGCGACCAAAACCAAAGTTGAACTCCCTCCGTTTGAATATCCGCAAGGTTACCAGCTTGTGGCCGGAGTCGACGAGGTAGGACGTGGCCCTTTGGTGGGAGACGTCGTCACCGCTGCGGTTATCCTTGATCCTAACAATCCTATTGAAGGGTTGAACGATTCGAAAAAATTGACCGAAAAGAAACGCATGGCGTTGCTTCCTGAGATCAAAGAAAAAGCATTGGCGTGGGCGGTCGGGCGTTGTTCTCCTGAAGAAATCGATCAACTGAATATTTTGCAGGCGACTATGGTTGCGATGCAGCGTGCAGTGGCGGGGTTACAGGTTCAACCTGATTTGGTGTTGATTGATGGTAACCGTTGTCCGGAGCTGCCAATGGATGCTCAAGCTGTAGTAAAAGGCGATCTACGTGTTGCCGAAATCAGTGCGGCTTCAATTATTGCCAAAGTCGTGCGTGACCAAGAGATGGAAGAGTTGGATAAACTTCATCCACAATTTGGCTTCGCGAAGCACAAAGGTTACCCAACTAAAGTGCACTTTGAAGCGATTGAGCAACACGGAGTGATCAGTGAACACCGCAAGAGTTTCAAGCCAGTAAAAAAAGCGTTAGGCATAGAATAATCAAACGATCTAATTGGTGTTATAAACCCAACCTCTTTAGGTTAGAATCCCCAACAAAATAGAGTTACACGGTACCTGTTAATGTCAGATCCCAAATTCATCCACCTGCGTGTTCATAGTGACTTCTCGATGGTGGATGGCCTCAACAAAGTTCCGCCAATTGTAAAGAAAGTTGCTGAGCTCGGTATGCCCGCAATGGCGTTGACCGACTTTACCAACCTATGTGGTTTGGTGAAGTTTTACGGTACGGCGCATGGCAGTGGTGTTAAACCGATCATTGGTGCTGACTTTAAAATGCAGTCGGACGAGTTTGGTGAAGAGCTGACACAAGTGACTTTGCTTGCGGCGGATAATGTAGGTTATAAGAACCTGACGTTATTGATATCAAAAGCGTACTTACGTGGACATGTTCAACACCACCCAGTGATTGATAAAGCCTGGTTGGCTGAAATGTCTGAAGGCTTGATTGTATTATCCGGCGGTAAAAGCGGAGAAATTGGTCGCGGCCTTTTGAAAGGCAACCGTCAAATGGTGCAAGGGTGTGTTGATTTCTATAAACAGCATTTTCCAGATCGCTTTTATCTTGAGCTACTTCGTACCGGTCGTCCAGATGAAGAAACTTATCTTCACTTTGCGGTTGAATTGGCAGAGCAGCAAGACTTGCCAGTAGTGGCGACCAATGAAGTTGTATTCCTGAGTCCAGACCTATTTGATGCTCATGAAATACGCGTAGCGATTCACGATGGTTACACATTAGAAGATCCGCGCAGGCCAAAAAACTACAGTCCGCAGCAATATCTTCGTACAGAAGAAGAAATGTGCGAGCTGTTTGCTGATATTCCTGAAGCGTTAGAAAACAGTGTCGAGATAGCGAAGCGTTGTAACGTGACTGTGCGCTTAGGGGAGTACTTCCTACCAGCCTTCCCAACCGAAGGGATGAAAGAGACTGAGTTCCTAGTCATGAAATCCCGAGAGGGGTTGGAAGAGCGTTTAGAGTTTCTATTTCCAGATGAGGAAGAGAGAAAACGTCGCCGCCCTGAATATGATGAACGTCTTCAGATAGAGCTAGATGTTATCAACCAAATGGGATTTCCTGGTTACTTCTTGATCGTAATGGAGTTCATCCAGTGGTCAAAAGATAATGGAATTCCTGTCGGTCCTGGACGTGGTTCCGGTGCTGGTTCTTTGGTGGCTTACGCACTAAAAATCACCGATCTGGATCCACTAGAATACGACTTGCTGTTCGAACGTTTCTTGAACCCAGAACGTGTTTCGATGCCCGATTTCGACGTCGATTTCTGTATGGATAAACGTGACCAGGTTATTGACCACGTTGCGGAAATGTACGGTCGCGACGCGGTATCTCAGATCATCACGTTTGGTACCATGGCGGCAAAAGCGGTAATCCGTGACGTTGGCCGCGTATTGGGCCACCCATTTGGTTTTGTTGATCGTATTTCAAAGCTGATCCCGCCCGATCCAGGCATGACGCTAGATAAAGCGTTTAAAGCTGAACCTGCACTACCTGAATTGTATGAGGCCGATGAGGAAGTTAAAGAACTCATCGACATGTGTCATATTTTGGAAGGCTGTACGCGAAACGCCGGTAAACACGCTGGTGGTGTTGTAATTTCACCTACAACAATTACCGATTTTGCGCCAATTTATGCAGACGCTGAAGGTCACTTTCCGGTTACTCAATTTGATAAAAACGATGTTGAGACCGCTGGCCTAGTTAAGTTTGACTTCTTGGGTTTACGTACCTTAACCATTATTGACTGGGCGTTAGGACTGATTAACCCACGCCTAGAGCGAGAAGGGAAAGAACCGGTTCAAATTGAATCCATACCGTTAGAAGACCCTGCCTCTTTCCGTTTGTTGCAAAACTCTGAAACGACAGCAGTATTCCAGCTTGAATCTCGAGGCATGAAAGAGCTGATCAAACGACTTCAGCCAGACTGTTTCGAAGACATTATCGCATTGGTAGCACTCTTCCGTCCGGGTCCTTTGCAATCGGGCATGGTAGATAACTTTATCGACCGTAAACATGGTCGAGAAGCGATCTCTTATCCAGATGAAAAGTGGCAACACGAGTCGCTAAAAGAGACGCTTGATCCAACCTACGGCATCATCCTGTACCAAGAGCAGGTAATGCAGATTGCGCAGATCTTAGCGGGTTATACGCTAGGTGGTGCGGACATGCTCCGTCGTGCAATGGGTAAGAAAAAGCCAGAAGAGATGGCAAAACAACGTGCTATCTTTGAAGAAGGTGCGATAAAGAACGGTATCGATGGCGAGTTGGCGATGAAAATCTTCGACTTGGTAGAGAAGTTCGCCGGTTATGGTTTTAACAAATCGCACTCTGCTGCTTATGCATTGGTTTCTTATCAAACTCTTTGGCTGAAAACACATTATCCTGCCGAATTTATGGCTGCGGTAATGACAGCCGATATGGATAACACGGAAAAAGTCGTTGGCTTGGTCGATGAGTGTTTCCGTATGAAGCTTACCGTGCTGCCACCAGACATCAACTCTGGCCTATATCGCTTTAATGTTGATGAAAATGGCGCAATTGTTTACGGTATTGGTGCGATAAAAGGGGTTGGTGAGGGCCCTATCGATGCGATTCTTGAGGCGAGAAATAAAGGTGGTCACTTTAAAGACCTATTTGATTTCTGTGCTCGAGTTGATCTAAAACGCGTCAATAAACGAGTGATAGAGAAGCTGATTTACGCGGGTGCGTTGGATCGACTAGGCCCACACCGCGCGGCGATGATGGCGTCACTCAATGATGCGGTAAAAGCAGCAAGTCAACATCACCAAGCTGAGGCGTTTGGTCAAACGGATATGTTTGGTGTGCTAACGGATGCACCTGAAGAAGTAGAGCATAAGTATACGCAGGTTCCGCCTTGGCCAGAAAAAGTGTGGTTAGAGGGCGAGCGTGATACCCTAGGTCTATATTTGACAGGGCACCCAATTAACGCCTACGTAAAGGAACTAAACAAATACACCAGTTGTCGACTAAAAGACGCAACGCCCACTCGCCGCGATCAATCTGTCACGGTAGCCGGCCTGGTTATTGCCGCTCGTGTAATGACGACCAAACGTGGTACACGAATTGGTATTATGACACTGGATGACCGAAGTGGTCGCATGGAAGTGATGTTGTTCTCAGATGCGCTGGATCGATACGCTGAACTTCTCGAAAAAGACAGAATTTTGGTCGTTTCTGGACAGGTCAGCTTTGATGACTTCAACGGTGGCCTTAAAATGTCGGCGCGTGAAGTTATGGATCTCGGCAGTGCGCGCGAGAAATACGCTCGTGGTTTGTCGGTATCGATAGATGCAAATCAGATCAACGATCAGTTTTTTGAGCAGTTCAGCCGTATTTTAGAACCGCACAAAGCCGGAACCGTACCCGTCAATGTATACTACCAGCGTGCCGACGCCAGAGCGCGGTTAACATTGGGCACCGAGTGGCGAGTTACGCCAAGTGATACATTACTCGACGATTTAAAACAGTTGCTTGGCAAAAGCCAGGTAGAACTCGAATTTAACTAAAAATTCAGCGCAATATGTTAGACGCTGAGTAAACAAGGATTCATAGATGAGCCTAAACTTTCTTGAATTTGAAAAGCCAATTGCAGAACTAGAAGCGAAAATTGAAGCATTACGTGATGTCTCTCGTCACGGTGGTGATTCTGCGATTGACCTGGATAAAGAAATCGAACAGCTTGAGAAGAAAAGCTTAGAGCTGAAGAAAAAAACCTTCAGTGACCTAGGTGCATGGGAAACAGCTCAACTGGCTCGTCACCCACTACGTCCTTACACGCTGGATTACATCCAACACGCTTTTGAGGAGTTTGATGAATTAGCGGGTGACCGCGCGTTTGCAGACGACAAAGCGATTGTGGGTGGCATGGCTCGCCTTGAAGGCCGCCCTGTGATGATCATTGGTCACCAAAAAGGTCGTGAGACCAAAGAAAAGGTGAAACGTAACTTTGGTATGCCGAAACCAGAAGGTTACCGTAAAGCGCTACGTTTGATGGAAATGGCAGAGCGTTTCAACATGCCGATTATCACATTTATCGACACGGCTGGCGCGTATCCAGGTGTGGGCGCAGAAGAGCGTGGTCAATCTGAAGCTATCGCGAAAAACCTAAAAGTGATGTCTGGTCTTAAAGTGCCAGTAATCTGTAACGTTGTTGGTGAAGGCGGTTCTGGTGGTGCACTAGCAATCGGTGTAGGCGACTACGTGAACATGCTTCAGTACTCTACGTACTCAGTAATTTCTCCTGAGGGTTGTGCTTCAATCTTATGGCGTGATTCAGACAAAGCGCCACAAGCGGCAGAGGCAATGGGTCTAACTGCTCCGCGTCTTAAAGAGCTTGAACTGATCGACGAAATCATTGAAGAGCCACTAGGCGGCGCTCATCGCGATCATGTTCAAATGGCAGCGAATATGAAAGCGACACTACTTCGTCAGCTAGAAGATCTAGAACAATTGGATGAAGAGACGCTACGTGAGCGTCGTTACCAGCGTCTAATGAGCTACGGTTACTGTTAATTTCGGTGATTGCTATTAAGCGTTAGCTGATATCTCAAGTGATAACAGTTAAAATAGAAAGGGTTGGATGAGAGTCCAGCCCTTTTTTTGTACCTATCGGATCGCTTATGGAATCGCTTTACCCGCATTTTGCTCAAGTTCTCGGCCGCTACTATCAATTAGGCACTAAGGTTGTCTTGGCGTTTAGCGGAGGAGTGGATTCACGTCTTTTACTCGAATTACTCAGTCGCTACCAACAAGCGCACTCTGTAGAGTGTCACGCTGTGTATGTGCACCATGGTTTAAGCTCGAATGCCGATAATTGGGCCGATAAATGCTTACTTTGGGCACAACAAGTGGGGATATCGTGCTCGATCGAGCGAGTGAGCTTAGACATCAGCAATGGTGAAAGTATTGAACTTCTTGCTCGTGAAGCTCGCTACCAAGCCTTAACTAAGTACATTCAAGAAGGTGATATACTGTTGACTGGTCAACATGCCGACGATCAAATAGAGACTTTTCTCCTTGCGCTTAAGCGCGGCAGCGGGCCTAAAGGGTTATCTTCGATGGCGGAGAGTATGCCGTTTTCTTGCGGATCTCTAGTTCGACCATTGCTTACTATCAAGCGGAAGACCATCGAAGAAGCCGCTACTAAATTAGGCTTGGAGTGGGTGGAAGACGAAAGCAATCAAGATACCCGTTATGATCGTAACTTTCTTCGTCATTGTGTTATTCCTGAATTGTCTGGTCGCTGGCCGAGTATCCATCAAGCGGTTCAGCGCAGTGCAAGTTTATGTGCTCAACAAGAAGCGCTATTGGATGAACTATTGAGCGCGGTGTTTGAACGCGCTTTACAAACGGATCTAAGTTTGAGTATTGAAGAACTGGCTAAGCACAGTGGATTAGCGCGTGCGCGCTTGATTCGTATGTGGCTGTCTAAGCTTAATACTAGTATGCCGACTCAGGTACAACTCAATCTCATCTGGAATGAAGTCGCATTAGCTCAGCAAGATGCCAACCCCAAACTACAACTTAAACAAGGTGAAGTGCGCCGTTTTCGAAATTGTCTCTATTGGGTAACGGAAACGGCTGACGTCACTGAGTGGCAAAGTACGATTCAAGTTGATGCGACTTTGTCGCTGCCAGAGCGGCTAGGGGAGCTGACCTTAACGACGAGTTCTAGCAACGCAACGATTGCGCTTCCGAGTCAGCCAGAATTGCTTCGCGTGACCTTTAATCCGGAAGGCTTATCAGCGCATCCAACCACGCGTAATCACAGTCGAAAACTGAAGAAGTTGTTCCAAGAATACAATGTGCCAAGCTGGCTGCGTCGTCAAATTCCGATTTTGATGTATCAAGACCGAGTCGTTGCTGTGGCAGATCTGTTCGTTGATCAGGCATTTAATGGTCAAGATTGTGAACTTATTTGGCGCAGGTAATGAATATTCATGCCACAATGTCGATTATAAAATATAAAAATCCTTAAATAATAATTGATTAGGTGAAGCAATGAAGAAAACAATCATGGGTGCAATGGTGGCGTTAACCATGTTCAGTGGGCAAGCTCTAGCTGCGGGAGATGTCGCAGCAGGTCAAGCAAAGTCGGGAGTATGCGCGGCGTGTCATGGCGCTGATGGTATTGCTGTCATTCCGGGTTACCCAAATCTGAAAGGGCAAAATGAGCAATATATTATCAGTTCAATTAAAGCTTATAAAAATAAAGAGCGAACAGGTGGGCTTGCTGCTGTGATGCAAGCTCAAGCTTCATTGTTGTCTGATGAAGACATCGCTAACCTAGCGGCTTACTACGCAAGTTTGAAGTAAACGCGAGTCTGAAGTAAAGCTTGGACGATTGGGCATTGAGCAGTCCTCACTGGGGTTTTATCAACTCACGATATTCGCTATGTTAATTTGCTCAATCTGGATTTTCGCTGGTGGATCAGAGACAAACATTGAATGTTGCGAAACGCTAAACGATAATAAGCGCAATCGATTGAAGCTTAAGGGATGAACATGAAAAAAATTGAAGCGATTATCAAGCCATTTAAACTGGATGATGTTCGAGAAGCGCTAGCTGAAGTTGGCATTACAGGGATGACCGTCTCTGAAGTGAAAGGTTTTGGTCGCCAAAAAGGTCACACAGAGCTTTACCGTGGTGCAGAGTACATGGTGGACTTTCTACCTAAAGTGAAGCTCGAAATCGTTGTAACGGAAGATGTGGCTGATAAATGCGTAGAGACAATCATTGAAACCGCGCAAACTGGTAAGATTGGTGATGGTAAAATATTCGTCACTGATATTGAGCGTGTGGTTCGTATTCGTACTGGTGAAGAAGACGAAGACGCGATCTAAGGTTTCTTGTCACCTGTTTCGTATTTATTATGCTAAAAGGGAGCCAAGTGGCTCCTTTTTTGTTGTTTGCTTATTAGTGAAATCATTTAACCCGAGATTTGTTGTTCTAGATTTCGGGTGCCTACATTCAGGTTTGTCGTATGTTTAAGCGTTTTTTTCTGGCGTTAGCTTTTCTCGTAATGGCGGTATTGGTTGGCTTCCAGGTTATTTTCACCGTACCAGATCAGCCGCAAATTATTACTCAAACAGGTACCGAGCTGACACAAGATATCAGGTGCATCGAATTTAGCGATTCAAAAGCTCTCGATCATGACGGCAAAATCAATGTGCTTGTCTGGAATATCTACAAACAGAACCGGGCTAATTGGCAACGAGCACTCGATGAGTTTTCTGCTGATAAGCAGTTACTGTTATTGCAAGAAGCCAGCATGACACCATCATTTAAACAGTGGTTGGTGGATGGTCGCTGGGTTAGTAATCAAGTGAGTGCTTTTAAGGCGCTGGGTAGCGGTGCCGGTGTAATTAGTATTGCTCAAGGGCAACCAGAAAAAGCCTGCGCTTACACCTCTAAAGAGCCGTGGCTTCGCTTACCTAAGTCTGCATTATATAGCCAGTATCACTTGAGTAATGGCGAGAAACTCGCAGTGGTGAATGTACATGCAATTAACTTCACCGTGGGTACAAAAGAGTATGTATCTCAGTTAACGGCGGTTGAAATGCTTTTAAAGCATCATGTGGGGCCAATTCTATTTGCTGGAGACTTCAATAGCTGGAGTGAATCTCGCGTTAATGCGATGAGGCAGGCCTTAAAGGCTGCGGACTTACAAGAGGTGACGTTCTTGCCGGATCATCGAGTCCAATTTATAACAGGGTTACCACTGGACCATGTGTTTTACCGAGGTCTGACGCTTAAGTACGCAAAAGCGCCGCAGAGCGACGCTTCCGATCATAACCCATTGTTATTGTCATTTACGTTAAATAACTAGCTTAGGTTACCACAATATAAAGTGCCCAAATAACGTAGAAGAATACCCATGGCAGGCTTGCTATCACCAAAGCTTGGCCACGTTCAAACTCCGTCCACGTCAGTACAACGCCGTAGCCGAGCACAATGTACCAAGGCAGAAGCAAAGGTAACGAGCTAGCGAAATGAGACCATTCGTTAGTAAGAGGCAGCTTTAATAGACCATTGAGGCTATTTAAATCGGCAGCGTAAGTCATTACCTGACCATGCTTGAGTAGCAAGCTCGCGTAGCTTGCTACATCGCCCAATACTGCTGGGAATAAGATAGCACACGATGCGGCAAACCATTTCCAGTAACCGTATTGTTGTTTGCTTGCCTTTGTTGCAAGAAAGAACCAAAGCGCGAGCAATAGTAAGGTGGCAAAGCGGTTGAATACATCATTGATGATCGCGCTTGCCATTAGCGTGTTTGGTTCTAATAGCTCAATCTGCTTCGGGTCGATTTGCTGAAATTGCGCAGCAAGTTGGTCACTGAGCCACGTGAAATCGACATTCGAAAAGTAAGCACCCCAGAATAAAAACGGACTAAGCATCAGGAAGATGAACGGTTGCCATCCCCATCCACCGCGTTGATAAAGCGCAAGAAAACAAGATGTTGGAGAACGAAAAATGTCCAACAGCATCACAAGTGGATTGCTTGATGGGTTCATACACTTACCTTCGTTACGTCAACGTACAACTTAAGCTTTTGACCTGGTTGTAAGTATTTTTTCTTGTGTAGCGAGTTCCATTTCACGATGTCGTTCGTTTTTACTTTGAACTTGCTTGCAATGCCGCTAATGGTGTCGCCAGAGCGAACGTTGTAGAAAACGGTACGGATCACAGAACCTTTGTCTGAGTCTTTCCAAATCACTAGCTTTTGACCCACACGCAATGGATCTTTAGGGCCCATACCATTCCATTTAGCTAACGATTTATACGACACTTTATTGTTACGTGCGATTGACCACAAACTTTCTCCAGACTGAACGACATGGGTGAGCTTGAGTTGACCACGAGCACGAGATTGAGTCTTGTTTAATCGGTTTTGTGCCGTTAATGCATATTTTGCATCGTCTTTTGTTGATGTCGGAATCAATAGGTATTGACCAATACGAATGTTGTTATTCGATAGGCCGTTGGCACGTCGAATGACTTTCGTGGTTGTGCCGTATTTATTAGCTAGCACGCTTAAAGAGTCACCAGATTTCACCTTGTAGCGAGCGACCTTCATCCCTTTACCGCGATTTTTCTCCACCTTGGTGAGAAAAGTCTCTTTTTTCTCTACGGGAATCAAAAGTTGGTGCGGCCCCTCAGGCGCTGTCGACCACTGGTTGTATGCTGGGTTGTAACTCTGCAACTCTTTTACGCTAATGCCGGCATAATCTGCGGCAATAGCCAGATCTAACTGCTCTTCTGGATCAACAAGCGTTAGAACAGGCTTGTTTGGAATTGCAGGAATATTAAGTCCGTACTTGTCTTGGTTTGCGATAACGTCAGCCAAGGCCAATAGCTTAGGAACGTAACTGCTGGTCTCTTTTGGTAAGTCTAATGAGAAGAAATCGATAGGTTTACCGAGCTTTTTATTCTTACGAATTGCGCTAGAAACTCGGCCTCCACCGCTGTTATAAGCGGCGATTGCATGTTCCCAGTTACCATCAAAACGCTCGTTTAGTTGTACTAGGTAGTCCAGCGCTGCATCCGTTGCTGCTGCCACATCTCTGCGACCGTCATACCAGTAGTTTTGCTCTAATCCCATCATTTTTCCGGTGCCTGGGACAAATTGCCACAACCCAGCCGCGCTACCATGTGAGTAGGCAAAGGCATCGAATGAACTTTCCACTACAGGAAGTAATGCAAGCTCCATTGGGAGTCCGCGCTCTTCGATACGTTTTGTGATCATGTATAGAAAAGGAGTCGCACGCTTAGATACCGTGTAAAGGTGATTTGGGTGCTTTAAATACCACGTACGGTAGTAGTCCACTTTCTTGTGGTTTGGGATATCCATGTCCAGCTGCATGGCGATACGTTGCCACACATCTTCTTGTTCTTGGGGGGAGAGAACTTTAGGCGCGTCGTTAGCGGATTTTTTTGCTAGTGACGATTTATTGCCCGGTTGAGCTTTTACTGCATTTTGCTTTGCAGTCTGCTCAGATTTATTGGTTTCTGGTGTAGAAGACGTTGAATCTGACTGAGTCAATTGACAGCCAGATAATAACAACGCCAACGCCCAAGTATACTTCAAACGCATGGATTCAGCCTATTTAGGGCCTGTTTATCTTCACCTGCCTGTCGCGCAACGTAATGTGCGTGGCAGTCGCAAGATAATAGACATCTTTTAAACACTAACTAATTTATAGAGGCAAAGAGCTTCTAATTATGCAATGGGGAGAAATTCAAATAGATTTATATCAACCCCAAACGTAAGAGAAGCGCCAGTGGCGCTTCTCGAAAAATCAGTCCCTGATAATACTGGGGTCTTGCAAACTTACAAGCAGAAAATGGTTAAAATTCGTTCTTCCACTCGCGTAAAGCAGTAAAAACCGAGCATGGATCGCTATTTTTAATGCGACTAGCAACAGATTGAACCACGTCAGGGTTAGAGGTTCGCAAGAACGGATTAATCCACTTTTCTTTGCGTATTGTTGTTGGAAGTGTCGGAATGTTGAGTGCTCGCAGTCGGTTTACATCGTCGCGATATTGGCGAAGTTGCTCATTGTCAGGTTCAACCGCTAGAGCAAACGCCACGTTACTCGCGGTGTATTCATGCGCGCAGAAGACTTGAGTTTCTTCTGGTAGAGACGTTAGTTTGCTCAGTGATTCAAACATTTGCTCAGGCGTACCTTCAAAAATACGACCGCAGCCAGCAGAAAAGAGCACATCACCGCAAAACAGTTTTCCGTCCCCAACGTAACCGATATGGCCCAAAGTATGGCCGGGTAACCCAAGTACTAAGAAAATCTCACCAAACAACTCCAGCTTGTCGCCTTCTTCCATTGGTGTCGTTAGGGTTGGAATTGGCTCTGATTTTGGGCCCACAACGGCGACGTCAGGAAATGCACGCACTAAGTCTGGAACGCCACCAATGTGATCGTTGTGGTGGTGCGTAATTAAAATCGCTTCTAAAGTTAATTCGTTAGCCTGCAGAAATTCTAATACTGGCTTCGCATCGCCCGGATCAACGACTGCGCAGCGCTTATCGCTATTTTGTATCAGCCAGATGTAATTATCATTAAATGCGGGTATGCTTTTGATCTCTAACACGATTCGTTCTCCGTCACCCATTTTAGTCAGGTGGTTAATGAAACCAGCACTCAGCAACAAAACTATACCACACCCGTCGACTTGGTCAGCAATGAACAACGGTCCGTGGGTGCTTGAGTCAATCCAGACCCGACTTGATGAATGGTGCCCGAAACTCTTCGGCTACCATATGCTCAAACTGGGCGGGTTGAGCTGTGAGCTAACCAGCTGTAATTGTAACATTCAACACCAAGTCAACGTAGATATCCAGAACCCGTTGCATAATGTGATTGCAGATGGTTACGAATTACCCTTTTTGGAAAAAAGCTTTGATGTTGTGATACTCGCTCATCAGCTCGACTATGCAAGCGATCCACACCGTTTGTTGCGTGAAGTCGATAGAGTGATGATGGATGATGGCTATGTAATTATTACTGGATTCAACCCATTAAGCTTGACTGGATTAGCGAGTTTGCTTCCATGGCGTAAACATAATTTGCCTTGGAGTGGACGAATGTTTACGTCAAACCGCATCAAAGACTGGTTAGGGTTACTTAATTATCAAGTGATTCATTGTGATCGTTATGCGCTGTTTCCGATGAAACGTTACCGTACGATGTGGACATGGTTGGAAAATAGTCTTGGTGATTGGGCATCACCCGCTGGGAGTTTGTATTACATAGTCGCGCGGAAACGGACATACCCTCTCAAGCCTATCAAACCGCATTGGCGCTTGAAGAAAAAGCTCACACCACTTGGGGTGATGAATCGAGAGGGTAACACTATGAGGAAAGAATCTCGCTAAGAGGGTTGGTAACCTGTATCTTCCTCAGTTGGGTTTTCTGCAGCAGTCCGGGCTAGCTCATCACACATTTCGTTCTCACGATGGCCTGCGTGGCCTTTTACCCAATGCCATTCAACTTGATGGCGTGCGGTTTCTTTGTCTAGAGCTTGCCATAAATCGGCATTCTTCACGGGTTTTTTATCCGCTGTTTTCCAACCACGCTTCTTCCAGTTATGGATCCACTGAGTAATACCTTGGCGCACATATTGGCTGTCAGTCGTTAAAGTGACTTTGCAAGGTTGTTTTAACGTCTGCAGCGCGACGACAGCCGCCAACATTTCCATGCGGTTGTTGGTAGTTAACGTATAGCCTTTGGAAAGTGTCTTTTCTACGTCTTTGTAACGCAATACTATGCCGTAACCACCTGGTCCTGGGTTACCTAAACAAGAACCGTCAGTGAAAATCTCAACGTGTTTGGTCATATTTTTTGGTACTATTAGCCGAAACATTTAATAAAGCATAGTCTGACATACATAACCTTATGAATACCAGCAGCAATTCTGAATATAACCGCATTGTCGTTCTCGATACCGAAACCACAGGTATGAACCGCGAGGGTGGTCCTCACTACATGGGACACCGCATTATTGAAATCGGTGCCGTGGAGATCATCAACCGTAAGCTGACTGGTCGTCACTTCCACGTTTATTTAAAACCCGATCGTGAAATCCAACCAGAAGCGGTTGAAGTTCACGGTATTACGGATGAATTCTTGGTTGATAAACCGGAATACGCGAGCGTGCACCAAGAGTTTCTTGAGTTTATTAAAGGCGCAGAACTTGTTGCCCACAACGCGCCCTTCGATACCGGCTTTATGGATTACGAGTTTGGCATGCTCGATCCTAACATCGGCAAAACGGACGACTACTGCAAGGTGACCGACACCCTTGCTATGGCGAAGAAAATCTTCCCTGGTAAGCGAAACAACCTTGATATCTTATGTGAACGTTACGGTATTGATAACTCGCACCGTACTCTCCACGGAGCTTTGCTCGATGCGGAGATTCTAGCCGACGTTTACCTCTTTATGACGGGTGGTCAAACGAGTCTAGAATTTAACGCGAATAAACAAGAGGGTGGAGTAGAAACCATTCGTCGTATTGAAGGAAGAAAAGCGCTAAAGGTTTTGCGCGCAAGTGCCGATGAACTAGAAGCTCACCAAAAAAGATTAGAGTTGGTGAACGACTGTATTTGGCATCAATAGGAGAAGCTATGTTGAGGGCTTTGTTGGTCGCGTTTTTAGCGATATGGAGTAGTCTCTCGAGTGCTGCGAGTGAATCTACAATGTCTTTGTTAGACAATCGCTTTCGAGTTGATCCAACCATCGAGCAGATCACGTTTTTGGTTTATCGTGAGCAAAGTTCTCAGCCAGTTGTTTTAGTCCGTCCTGACGGTAAAAAATACTATGCTTGGGGCTCTTACGACAATGTACGTTGGTATCAAGAAGCCTCTCTCGATATTATTTCCGTTGATAACCCTATGCCAGGTCCATGGCAGGCTGTGGGGAAAGTTACGCCTAAAAATAACATCCGCTTAATTTCTCACCTAAAGCTCAGTACGGATCTGTTCCCAAACCGATTATATAATGGGGAAGCGCTTAAGTTTACAGCTCGCCTGACCTCCGACGGCAAACCTCTTGTATTGCGCGACTTCCTTGATCGCGTGAATCTGCGCGTGACATTTACCAAGTTTGTCGAAAATGAAGATGAGCTGATCAAAGAAGCTCGTCCAGTGCCGATGGTTGTGGGTGAGTTTTCTGATGACGGCCGCGGCTTGGATGAAAAAGCAGGGGATGGAGTGTTCACGGTTCAGCTCCCAATAGACGTTGAGCCTGGTAAGTACCGCGCTCGCATCACGTCTGGCAATGGCGTATTCTTACGAGCGCAAGAACAAGTCATCTTGGTTTATCCGAACCCAATCTCTCGTATTTTTATTCAGGCTCGTAATCACGATAAGCCACACCAATTAGTGGTGAGTGGCGAGCAAGGTATGATTGCACCAGGCTCTATTGCAGTCACAGTGAAAAAGGACGCTCCCGATGGTTTCATTGGTTACAGCCAAGGACAGGTCTCTAAAGATGGAATGAGAGTTACGTTGAACCTCAATAACGATGCTGAGCTTGGTAAGTACGCATGGCGCGGCGAGATCTTTGCCACTGATTTTGCAACCCAGCGCTCGTTGGTGTTTCCTATCCCAGAGCAAACCTTCAGTGTTGTTGATGAAGTTGATCTAGAAGCTGCTCGAATTGCAAAAGAAGCTGAATTAGCCGAACAGCGCCGTATTGAAATGGAAAAGCAAATTATCGCTGAGCGAGAGGCTGAGCGTAAGCGCAGCATGATTATTATCGCGGTGGGTAATTTGATAATGCTGCTGATTGTGATCATTGCATGGATAGTCTGGCGCAAAATTAAAGCGAAGCGCGATGCCATGCCAGAGATGCAATTAGAAGTACCAAAGAAATAGTAGTAACACATAAAGCGAGAAACGGAGCCAATCGGCTCCGTTTTTTTATCAAGTTACCAAGTTGGAAGAAGAAAAATGGATAAATTATGAATATTTAAGTTTACTGTATTCAAATATATGTTTGGGATTTTATATAAATAATATATCATTTTTACTTTCTAAATTGGTTGCATTTTTAATGTGACTAACTTTCAAAACAATCAATTAAAGATAAAAGAAATAATGAATAAAATTTTAGCTTTTTTTTGTGCAGTGATAATTGTAGGTTGTTCTTCTATTGATAATGGTGTTAATAATCCAGATTCGGGAAGTAATAATTTAAAATCACTTGATACCTTCACTTTCGATCCCTTAAGTAAAATCCAAAAAGTAGAAATACCAACTTATTATGATGGCTTGTTTGATACAGCAAGACCCTATTTAGATGAAAAGTACCCTTACACTTATGTCAGTAAACCTCAAGCATACATAATTGATGACGAGATTATTTCTTTTGCTCCCTGGTTTCCTGTCGAAGGAAGGTTTACGGTTTTTCCAACCGCTCACTATATAGTTATAACTCAAGAAACCGAGAGTGGCTTAGTCTCCGCACGATTTAATCATGAACAAGTAATTAAGCTGTTAAGTGAAGAGTATAAAATTACTGAGCATACAAGTCCGTTTTTTCATTATGTTCTAGAGGTTTCTCCAAGTGAACAAGCCAATTTTGTAGAAGATATCCATAAAAAATTGAGTAGACTTCCTTCAGAATAAGGGTTTCTGGTTGAATTTTGATCAATAAAGTCAGGGGTTCTGGCTTTATTGATTGCATGGAGTTCTATTCATATTGATTTGGGCTTTGTAATAGGTAGTACGCCATAATAACAAGAGCCGATCTTGTAGGGTTTCTGGATAAATATTCAGCTGTGCGTGATAAATAAGAATAAGTAAACGCGAGGTCTCTGATGAAATACAAAAAGCGTCAGAAGTACAAATACACTCTCCATTCTGAAGAAAAGATTGAGACTCACATTTCAGTGAGTCAGGCGTATGACAGCCCTTTTCTTAGTTTGTCCAAACAAGGCGTGTTAACGATTAAAAAGGGCTATGCATGGGATGGAGCGAGTGGGCCAGCGTTAGACACAAAAAACATTATGAAAGCTTCTTTAGTACATGATGCTCTTTACCAACTCATGAGGGAAGAGGTGTTGCCTCAAAGTGCTCGAAAGCATGCGGATACGTTGTTGAGAGAAACATGTTTAGAAAAAGGAATGTCTAGCTTCAGAGCAACTTATATCTATTATGGCGTCAGAGTTGTCGGCGGGTTCTTTTCTAGACCCGATACTTTGTGTGCTTAATGGGAACATCTTTCCAACGTTTAACTGTTTATTTATACAGTTTAGTTATGTAAGCTCCAAGGTGATACAAAGGAGTAGTACATAATGACAATAAGATATGAAGAGCATGTTCCAAGCCCGAAAGAATACTGTGATATGCGTGTCAAAGCCGGGCTATCACCCAAATCGTTGAAAGCTGCTGAAATTGGTCTACCCAATTCGTTATATGGCGTATCTGTTCGGGATGAAGGAAAGCTCATTGCAATGGGTCGGGTTGTTGGTGACGGGGCGTGTAACTTCGAAATTGTCGACGTTGCCGTTGATTCTGATTATCAAGGTAACGGTTTAGGTAGAAAAGTCATGGAATACATCGACGGTTATCTTTCTTCTGTTGCACTTGAAGGCTCTTACGTTTCTATGATTGCTGATGAACCGGTCTTTTACGAAAAGCTTGGTTATAGGCTGGTGGCTCCTAAAAGCCAAGGGATGACAAAAAAGTTTAAGCCAAAGGCATAACACGTATTCAGCTGTGAAGATAAGCACTAGAAAACAGGAGTTTAATTTCCTGTTTTCTATATTAAATTTCTATTTAAGCCACTTCTGGAATTGGTTTGGGTGGCTGCTCTAAATCAGGCTCTTTTTGAACAGTAGGAATTTGTCCCTCACCCACAGCACTGATGTAACAGCCACTAAGTTTAATGGCAAGGTACATATCAGCTCGCAGTAAGATGCCTCCTTCACTGGTGCTGATACCAGTAAGCTCACACCATTGACGAAGACGTCGTTTCCTTCCTGCGAGGATTAAGCGTACGCCTCTCTTTTTCAAAGTATTGTGAATATCTGCCAGTGTTGCCATCACACTGAGATCCAAGTGAGTAAAGCTCGACACGGCGTCGATGACAACGCAACTTGCGTCTTTGTGATGCTCTGCCTGCTCTAACACTCTACGTTTAAAGTAAGGAGCATTGAAGTAAGTTAGCGGTGAGTTAAAGCGGTAAATCACCATTCCAGGAATAGGCGAAGCTTTTCCTGAGTCGTCGATGGTCCGAATGGTACCTTTTTCATCCAAGCCAAGTAGCTGATCACTCGGTCGCATGACAATCCGTAAAAATTGAAACAGCCCTAACAGTACCGCCAAAGTGATCCCCGGTATTACACCCACGATCAACACAGAAATAAAAGTAATGATGGCCAGATAAAATGCATCTTTGTCACGAGATTTTAATTTCCAAATTGCTTTAAGATCGAGCAGCGATAGGGACGCAATGATCAATACAACACCAAGTGAAGCGATAGGGATGAACTGTAAAGGCTCGTAAATAAATACCGCAATAATGGCAATGGTGATTGCGGCGACAATCGAAACTAATTGAGATTTACCGCCATTTGCATCATTGACGGCTGTGCGTGAGTCAGCGCCGCTTATCGCGAAACCTTGCGAAAACGCTGAGGCAATGTTGGCAAAACCCAACGCCTGAAACTCTTTATTAGCATCAATATCATAACCGTTTTTAGCAGCGAAACTGCGGGCGGTGAGCATCATGCTAACAAAACTGACAATCGCAAGGTTGAGCGCCGGGACCACTAGTTCACGGACTTCACCTAGCTCAAACTCCGGTGTTTGAAACTGAGGGAAGCCACCTTGAGTGAGTCCGACAACCGATACGCCCATCTCTTGTAAATGGAAAAACCAAACTGACGCAGTAGTTACGAGGATCGCCAGCATGGCAGCAGGCCAAGTTGGTCGGTAGCGTTTGGTGAGCAAATAAACGACAACCGTCACGATACTCAGAGTTACAGTAGGCCAATGAAGATCGGTTAATCGTTGTGGAGCTTCCCATAAACGTTCCAGTAAATAACGTTGCTCGTATTTCAAACCGACTACTTTCGCAAACTGACCAACGATAATTGTGAGAGCAACACCGTTGAGTAGACCCAAAAGAATCGGACGAGAAAGGAAATCTGCAAATACCCCTAGCTTGAAACGACTTGCCAGTACACACCAAATTCCCGTCATCGCTGTCATGGTCATAACCAACTGCCAATGTTTTGTGGGGTCACCTGCGGCAAGTGGTGTCACAACAGCTGCGATCACTGCACAGGTTGCTGCATCGGGTCCGACAATGAGTTGCCGAGATGTGCCCATCATGGCGTAAACCAACATTGGCAGTACACACGAATACAGACCGACAATTGCGGATACACCAGTTAATTGTGCGTAAGCTATGGCAACTGGCAGTGCAACCGCGACAACAGAAAAGGCGGCTCTAAAGTCGTTAACAAACCATTCTTTTTGATAATGCTTAAGCTGAACAAGCCCTGGGAACCACTGTGCGAGTAATATTTTAGCCAACGGATTTACCATATATGTGAGTGAGTTACTTAAAGTATACACCGCTTAGTTGGAACGTCTGTGAGTTAGTTATCACTGGAAATCGGGGAAAAGATTGGAGTGCGAGGATTTTATTGCGCAGGGGGGCTTTGTAGTGTGAGGTGTTATGAATCCGATTCTGGAAGCAATAAAAAACGGGAGCTGATACTCCCGTTTGTGGTCTCAGATTCTAGAGTTACGCGACACTATCCATCTGAGGGTATAGCGGCTTTGCGGCAAGCAGTTCCGGCTCAAAATCGTCAACGTTGATTGTATCTAGACGATGCTGTTCCGCTTCTCTGAGTAGATCGGCTTCTTCTTGCGTGATAAAGCCTTGCTCTAGCCCTTCCTGAGCAATCATATCCAAACGTAAGAATGGGCGACGCTTACCTTGCGCTTTACATACTTTGTCAAACACAGGTTCAGCTTGAAGAATGACTGACAGCGCAAGCTCAATCTTACCTGCTGCGTTGTGCTCGGTTGGTTCAAGGTATTGACCGCGACCAATGCGTGAGCGCGTTGCACTTGGCGTTTGTAGAATGCGCGCCACTTTACTGTCTAGTTTATCGCTTGGCGCTTTGCGTACACGACCGAATGGCATGATTAACACGCGCAGTGCACGACCAATCACTTTGTTCGGGAAGTTTGCTAAGAATTCGTCTACCGCCACTTCCGCTTGTTTCAAACTGTCTTGTAGACCCCAGTGTACTAATGGTAAATCTTCGACTGGGCGTCCATCTTGCTCAAAACGTTTCAACGTCGCAGAGCTTAAATATAGCTGGCTTAGAATGTCACCAAGACGCGCTGATAGACGCTCTTTACGCTTCAAAGAGCCACCTAGCACTGCCATCGAGATATCCGATAGTAAGGCAAGGTTTGCACTGTAGCGGTTCAATTGTTGGTAGTAACGCTTGGTTGCATCTTTGGTTGGCGATGAAGAGCCCAGACCGTCGCTCAAACCAAACCAGATACTGCGCACTAGGTTACTCATTGTAAAGCTCACGTGACCAGCAAGCGCTTTATCAAATTTCTCGACAGCATTACTTGCTTCAGAATACGCCGCGTTCATTTCTTCAAGAACGTACGGATGGCAACGGATTGCGCCTTGGCCAAAGATGATCATTGAGCGTGTTAGAATGTTAGCACCCTCAACCGTTACTGCGATTGGCGCACCTTGGTAACCACGAGCTAGGAAGTTAGAAGGTCCCATACAGATACCTTTACCGCCTACGATGTCCATTGCATCGATGATGCTTTGCTGGCCGCGGTGCGTACAGTGATACTTCACGATAGCTGAGATAACTGAAGGTTTTTCACCTAAGTCGATACCCGCAACGGTTAAGTTGCTTGCTGCATCCATCACGTAAGCATTACCACCCAAGCGTGCTAATGGTTCTTCAACTCCTTCCATATGGCCGATCGGCTGTTTGAACTGACGGCGAATACGTGAGTAAGCACCGGTTGCCATTGCCGCAGTTTTGATGCCACCTGTTGAGTTTGAAGGTAGCGTGATACCACGTCCAACCGACAGACACTCAACCAGCATACGCCAACCTTGGCCCGCCATTTTTTCACCACCGATAATGAAATCGATAGGAACAAAGATGTCTTTACCGCGCGTTGGACCATTTTGGAATGGTACATTGAGCGGGAAGTGTCGGTTACCAATCTCAACACCTTTGACATCAGTTGGGATAAGCGCACAAGTGATGCCAAGATCTTCTTTGTCGCCTAGCAAACCTTCAGGATCGCGAAGTTTAAATGCTAAGCCTAGTACCGTTGCGACTGGCGCTAGGGTGATGTAGCGCTTGTTCCAAGTCAGGCGCATACCCAGTACTTCTTTTCCTTCCCATTCGCCTTTACAGACCACACCGTAATCTGGAATAGAGCCTGCGTCAGAACCCGCTTCTGGACTTGTTAGGGCGAAACAAGGGATTTCCTTACCTTCAGCTAGACGCGGTAAGTAATGATTTTTTTGATCTTCAGTACCGTAGTGTTGCAGTAGCTCACCTGGGCCCAAAGAGTTAGGAACACCAACGGTAGACGATAGAACGCCAGAAACACCCGTTAGTTTTTGTAGTACTAGTGATTGCGCGTATGCTGAGAATTCCAGACCACCGTACTTTTTCTTAATGATCATGGCGAAGAACTTATGATCTTTCAGGTATTGCCAAACTTCTGGCGGTAAGTCCGCGAGTTCATGGGTCACTTGGAAATCACTCACCATGGCGCACACTTCATTCACAGGGCCGTCTAAAAAGGCTTGTTCTTCCGCACTTAACTTAGGTGCTTGAATCGCGTGTAGCTTTTGCCACTCTGGTTTGCCTTTAAACAGTTCGGCTTCCCACCAGACGGTACCTGCGTCTAACGCTTCTTTTTCGGTTTGAGACATAGCTGGCAGCACTTTCTTGAAAAGCACTAACGCTTTGCGGCTAATTAAAGACTGACGTACGCCAGGAACCGCGAGCACAGCTGCGGCGAGAACGTAAATAGCCCAACCAATAACGCCGACAGTTCCTGCTACTGTAAGAGCCAGCATGGCCGCGGTGAGTAAGCTAATAGATTTCACGAGAGACATGCGGTGGTAGAGCGTAATGCCTAGCACGATCGCCATCGTGATGATTGAGAGCAAGATGTCCATATATATTTTCCTTTTCAGACTTTATAAGTTTTGTACGTCTGTATGTTAGGTAAGAGGTCTAACCAGTTGGTTTAAGTGTAATCAAAATATTAAGGAAATGTAAAACATAAGATTGGATAAAAAGTGATCTAAGTAGAGTTAAAATTCTAAAGTTGAGATTTGAGTGATGGTTTCATGAGCAAGTTGACAAGTTTATTACCATCACTAATCTAAATCTGTTGGTTCACTATCGACACTAATTCTCGTTTGTGGGTAAACTCAGAGTAATCAAACCCGAGTTCAGGTTTATGAAATGTCCGATACCAAATTGGTATCAGAACAATTTGCTCAGTGAGTCAAGAGCTGACTGAAGCCGAAATAATAAAGAGAACGTCTTATGTACCATGATCTGATTAGAAGTGAATTAAACGAAGCTGCTGAAGTGCTCAACAAATTTTTAAGCGATGACCATAACATTGCGCAAATCGAAGCAGCGGCGAAAATGATTGCTGACTCATTCAAACAAGATGGTAAAGTATTGTCATGTGGTAACGGTGGTTCTCACTGTGATTCAATGCACTTTGCCGAAGAGCTAACAGGCCGTTACCGAGAAAATCGTCCTGGCTATGCTGGTATTGCTATTTCAGATCCAAGCCACCTTTCTTGTGTGAGTAATGACTTTGGTTATGACTTCGTGTTTTCACGTTATGTAGAAGCGGTTGGTCGAAAAGGTGACGTACTGTTTGGTCTGTCGACTTCAGGTAACTCAGGTAACATCCTGAAAGCGATTGAAGCAGCACAAGCGAAAGGCATGAAGACGATTGCGCTAACAGGTAAAGATGGCGGCAAAATGGCAGGCCTTGCAGATATTGAAATCCGCGTGCCACACTTTGGTTATGCAGACCGCATTCAGGAAATTCATATTAAGATTATTCATATCATCATTCAGTTGATCGAAAAAGAGATGGAATAATCGTTTACGGCCACCGTTTCGAGCTGTGTTGTTAGGGAGTTTTTTAAACCATGTGTGAATTGCTCGGTATGAGCGCTAATGTTCCAACGGATATTTGTTTCAGTTTTACTGGGCTCATGCAGCGTGGAGGCCGAACCGGCCCACACCGTGACGGATGGGGGATCACCTTCTACGAAGGGAAGGGCTTTCGAACCTTCAAAGATCCCAAGCCAAGTTGTGAGTCTAAAATAGCAGAGTTGGTACAAAATTATCCCATCAAAAGTCGTGCGGTCGTTAGTCATATCCGACAGGCGAATCGTGGTGGTGTTAATTTAGAAAATACTCATCCCTTTACACGTGAGCTGTGGGGTAGGTATTGGACGTTTGCGCATAACGGTCAGCTCTCTGGCTATCAAGACTTGCATACAGGTCGACATCGACCTGTCGGTGAAACAGATAGTGAACTGGCATTTTGCTGGTTATTGAAGCAAATGGAAGATCGATATCCTGAGCCACCAAAGGATATGGAGTCGGTATTCTTATATGTTGCTAAATGTTGTGATGAGCTAAGAGAGAAGGGTGTATTTAACATGCTTCTGAGTGATGGTGAGTATGTAATGACGTATTGCACCAATCATTTGTATTGGATCACAAGACGCGCACCGTTTGGAAAAGCCGCGTTGCTTGATGAAGATGTGGAAATTAACTTCCAAGAAGAAACAACGCCACACGACATCGTTTCTGTGATTGCAACTCAACCTTTGACGGGCAACGAAGCTTGGCAGCGTATGAAACCTGGCGAATACGGCTTGTTTCACCTAGGTGAACTAGTCAAAAATAATGCCTCTGAACTGGTAAATGTGCCGTTTGCGGCGGCTAAGCCGGGCAATCAAGCGCCAACCGAACCGTTAGAGTGATGGTCTCTTACTCTGAATATAAAAATAAAGCTCGCTTAATCGCGAGCTTTATTTTTATGCGTTTTAAACCGAGGGCGGATACGGATGAGCATTCTTACTTTCTAGAGTGCTGGTAGTAGAGTCCTAGTCTCGCTAAGGCTTGCTGTAAAGACGTAACTGATAGAAATTTCTCATAAAACACCTCGTCAGTCTGAACGGTGAAGAACGAACCAGATTCAGAATCTACTTTCCGAGTGTTATGTTACTCAAGTGGTTATGGGATTTTTTAGAATGTTGGGTTTTAGGTTTCTAGTCTCACCATGGTTTTCTTGAATCAAGTTTATAAGTATTAAAACAACCAAGAGCAGCCCTCAGGCTGCTCTTTTGTGCTTGGAGTTTATTATTCAGGGCTACTCATCTGAGGCGTACCCATGTACGCCAAGCTCTGCGCCATCTAAATAGGCTTTACCATCCTTCATGATCAACCGCTCGTCTACCAGCCACTTAGCCACCATAGGGTAGATTCGGTGCTCCTGCGCCTGAACACGTGCCGCAAGTACACTAGCATCATCGTCTTCGAACACAGGAACTTTTGCTTGCAGTATGACAGGGCCACCATCAAGCTCTTCCGTTACAAAGTGCACACTCGTACCATGTTCTTTATCGCCAGCATCAATTGCTCTCTGGTGTGTGTGTAGCCCAGGATATTTTGGTAGAAGAGAAGGGTGGATATTGATCATCTTACCCATGTAATGAGAAACAAATGCGCTGCTCAGAATGCGCATGTAACCAGCAAGAATAATCACGTCTGGTTGGTATTCATCTATTTGACTCATTAGCTCTGCATCAAAGCTTTCACGCGAGCTGAATGCTTTAGGGTCGACAAAGTGACCGTCCACATCAAACTTTTTTGCACGTTCTAAACCAAAAGCATCTGCTTTGTTAGAGAACACGGCTGCCACTCGTGCGTTTGGCATGCTGTCTTCGCAAGCTTCCAAGATAGCTTGCAGGTTACTTCCGTTACCCGAGATGAGGACCACAATGTTTTTTAGGGTATGGTTTTTCATGATGTCGAGAGCGCCTTGGTATTGTAGGTTGGAGTTATGTAGTTTCTAAACTACCTACTAATAGAATGGTTTTTAGTGTTCTAGATAGCAAAATGAGGACCTAGTCATCTAGTGTCCTCATTCTTCTTATCTTTTGAGCTCGATTTGCAAATTATTGGATTTCAACTTGCTCTTCGTTCGCGTCTGCTTGTGCGATTTGACCAATCACCCACGCGTTTTCGCCTTCTTCTTTAAGAAGAGCAACTGCTGCATCTGCCTGGTCTTTCGGTAGTGCGACGATTAGACCTACACCACAGTTGAATGTGCGGTACATTTCGTGTGTGTCGACGTTGCCTTTCTCTTGTAGCCACTTGAAGATAACTGGCCATTCCCAACTGTTACCATCGATAACTGCTTTCGTGCCTTCAGGCAGTACGCGTGGGATGTTTTCCCAGAAACCACCACCAGTGATATGAGAAATCGCATGGATGTCGTGTTTCTCAATCATCTTAAGTGCTGACTTGATGTAAATTTTTGTTGGTTCTAGTAGGTGCTCACCAATAGTGCGGCCTGCTAGCTCTTCGCTCTTATCTGCACCAGATACTTCTAGGATCTTACGGATAAGGGAGTAACCGTTTGAGTGTGGGCCGCTTGAACCAACAGCGATAAGTGCATCACCAGCAGCGACTTTCGTGCCGTCAATCACGTCTTCTTTTTCTACTACGCCAACACAGAAACCAGCTACGTCGTAGTCTTCGCCTTCATACATGCCAGGCATCTCCGCAGTTTCGCCACCAATTAGGGCACAACCTGCTTGAACACACCCTTCTGCGATACCTGAAACAACATCCGCTGCGGTATCAACGTCTAGTTTGCCTGTTGCGTAGTAATCTAGGAAAAACAGTGGCTCTGCGCCTTGCACGATAAGATCATTTACACACATTGCCACTAGGTCGATGCCAATCGTGTCGTGCTTGTTCATATCCAGTGCTAGGCGAAGTTTTGTGCCAACGCCATCAGTACCAGAAACCAGTACAGGTTGTTTGTATTTAGTTGGCAATTCGCATAGCGCGCCAAAACCACCGATACCACCCATAACTTCAGGGCGACGAGTACGTTTTACCGCACCCTTAATACGATCCACAAGCGCGTTGCCTGCATCAATATCTACACCAGCGTCTTTATAGCTAAGAGAAGAGTTGTTACCACTCACAGGGAAGTCCTCGGTATTAAGTTGGATATGAAAACGGCGCTATTCTAACAGTGCTTAAACATAGATAGCAAACGTTTGCGTCTGTTTTTTTCTTTAGTGATTTATCCTGATATCCCTGTGAAAATCATGTATAATCTGAAGGTTTGTTTAAATATTGCCAACTATAGCCGGAGATGGACATGAAAGTTGTTGAAGTAAAGCACCCTCTAGTAAAACATAAAATTGGTCTAATGAGAGAAGGTGACATCAGCACAAAACGTTTTCGTGAGTTAGCGACTGAGGTCGGTAGCCTACTTACTTACGAAGCAACGTCAGACTTTGAAACAGAAAAAGTGACCATTGATGGTTGGAACGGTCCGGTAGAAGTAGACCAGATTAAAGGTAAAAAAGTAACCGTAGTGCCAATCCTACGTGCAGGTCTAGGCATGATGGATGGAGTTCTTGAGCACATGCCAAGCGCACGTATCAGTGTTGTGGGTATTTACCGTGATGAAGAAACGCTTGAGCCAGTTCCTTACTTCAACAAGCTTGCTTCAAACATCGAGGAGCGTATTGCGCTTGTTGTTGACCCAATGCTTGCAACAGGTGGTTCTATGATTGCTACGATCGATCTCCTAAAAGAGAAAGGTTGTAACCAAATCAAAGTGCTGGTACTTGTTGCTGCACCAGAAGGTATTGAAGCGCTAGAAAAAGCACACCCAGATGTTGAGCTATACACTGCGGCAATCGATGAGAAGCTTAATGACAAAGGCTACATCGTTCCGGGTCTAGGCGATGCAGGTGATAAGATCTTCGGTACTAAGTAATTCTTTGATGTATTACTATGACTGAACAGAAAAAGGCTTGGTGAAAACCAAGCCTTTTTTGTATCTACAAGAGGAGAAGAGTAAGACACGCCAACTAATAAAGCGGCGCAAACGAACTATTTCGCGCTTTCTTCTTCCATTTGTGCGTTATCCACAACGTGGTTTTCACCTAAATCGTTTGGTAGCACAAGGTTAAGAATAATTGCCACGATACCGCATAGGCTCACACCTTGTAGACTGAACTCACCAATACCGAAAGCCATACCACCAATGCCAAACACAAGTGTTACGGCAACAATCACTAGGTTACGAGACTTATGTAAATCAACGTTATTCTTGATCAGTGTGTTGAGGCCTACCGTTGCGATGGAGCCGAACAGCAGAATCATGATGCCGCCCATAACAGGAACTGGAATCGTTTGAAGAACCGCACCTAGCTTACCTACCAATGCAAGTACGATTGCGGTGATTGCTGCCCAAGTCATGATCACAGGGTTAAATGCTTTGGTTAGCATTACCGCTCCTGTTACTTCACTGTAAGTGGTGTTTGGTGGAGCACCCACCATTGAAGCTGCGATAGTTGCCACCCCGTCACCTGCGATTGTGCGGTGAAGGCCTGGTTTTTTCAGGTAGTTTTTTCCTGTAACGTTTGAGATAGCAAGCATGTCACCTACGTGCTCAACCGCAGGTGCGATAGCGACAGGAATCATGAACAAAATTGCGTTGATATTGAACTCTGGCGCGGTGAAGTTTGGCATGGCTAGCCAAGCCGCTTGCTCTACGGGAGTGAAATCAACCACACCGTAGAATAGAGAAACAGAGTAACCAGCAAGAATACCACCAACAATAGGAACGAGCTTCAAAAAGCCTTTTGCAAAAACGCTGAGTACAATGGTTGTGAGCAGTGAGACCGCCGAGATAATGATCGCAGCATCACCATTAACTAGCTGTGCAGCTCCATCACCAGTTTTACCTACCGCCATGTTCACTGCCGTTGGGGCAAGGCCAAGGCCGATAACCATGATCACAGGGCCAACGACAACGGGCGGGAGAATTTTATGGATAAATCCAACACCACGCACTTTGATCATCGCCCCTAGAGCCACATAAACTAAGCCAGCTGCCATCAAGCCGCCCATCGTTGCACCGATACCCCAAGTTTGGATACCGAACATAATAGGAGCAATAAACGCAAAAGAAGAGGCAAGGAAGATGGGAACAGAACGTTTAGTCATTAATTGGAAGAGGAGGGTACCGACACCGGCACCAAAGAGGGCTACGTTTGGATCAAGGCCAGTTAGGAGCGGCACAAGCACCAAAGCACCAAAAGCGACAAAGAGCATTTGAGCGCCTTGTAACGCGTTTTTCATAATAATTCCCTATTTTCAAGATACGCAGACAAATCCGGCGAATACTATCATCCTGCAATCGTTTGCAATGTTGCATAGATCAAACTTTCGATTGAATTTTTCCCATAAATAGCACTTTTGAGAGTTGCTTGCTTGCAAATTGTCCTCTTTTACGTGTCTTGCGTGAAGATGAAAAATGGACAGCCTAACTTGTTGAGATAGCTTAATAAGCAATGAGTTTATTATAAAAAATAGCACTGAAGTGCTGGTTGAGGCCCGAGTTAACAAAGCTGGTCATAATACAGACAATTTACTCAGTACTTGCCTTGCTCAAGATTTGATAGTTGCTTATTATTCGGGTTCTTGTTCAGAGGATTATAAAAACTATGCGCTATTTAGCTCTCTTACTGATAGGTTGGTTGTCCCTACCAGTATATGCATTAACTCAGGTGGATATCTATCGTGCCGAAGTGGTTATCGACAGTGAGCAGAACGACGGTGAGTCTTTGGCTCGTCAACAAGGTATGCAGGATGTGATTGTTCGAGCGACCGGTTCTCAATCCTCTTTAAGCAATCCAGTGATTAAAAAGGCACTTAGCTCAAGTGCGCGTTACATTTCTCAACTAAGCTATGGGCAGGTTGATGGAAAAGCGAGCTTAAAAATGTTGTTTAACAACGACCAAATCAGCTCTCTTTTAACACAAGCACAATTGCCATCTTGGTCGCCAAATCGTGCCAATATTTTAGTTTGGATGGTTGAAGAACAGGGTTACGATCGTAACATTGCGTGGGAACATTCTGAATCTTCAAATGTTGCAGCACTTCGTAGCGCAGCGAAATTAAGAGGCCTACCAATCACTATCCCGGTTGGGGATTTTGATGATGTAACCGGTGTTAATGTCTCTGATCTTTGGGGCGGCTTTATTGAGCCAATTGGTCAAGCCAGCCAGCGCTACCCAGCTGACGCCGTTTTGGTTGTACGGGCTCAAGGTGAACAAATTCGTTGGACACTCTACGACCAGTCGCCAACGAGAATTGTAGAAGCGCAACGTTCTCCGCGTAGCGGGTCTGTATCAGGTGCTAATGCTATTGCAGAAATGGTGGATGGCATCGCAGACTACTATGCAAGTAAGAGTGCAGTTGTGGTTTCAGGAAAGTCTTCAAAAGCGCTAGCAGTGAAAGTCCTTAATGTAACCTCTGCCACGGACTTCTTCCGTTTAGAGAATGCGTTAAAACAACTTAATTCGGTTGCGGGTACAGAGATTAAGCGTGTTCAAGGGGACGAGTTAACGCTCAACATCCACCTTTTGGCATCACAACAAGCTTTTGAGAAAGAAGCTTCTTCTATTTCTCAATTAATGGTTTTTGAAGATCCTTTAGGTGAAGTTGATGCCCCAGCTTCAACTCAAGAAGAAGAGCCATTGGTTCAGAGTAATGAAGCAAAAGACGCCGCGACGCCAAAAGAAGCGCAGCCTGAAGTACCAGTAGATATTGTGGCAGAAGCAAGTGACGAAACACAGCCAACTCAGCCGATGATTATGGAGCCTGCCCGAGAACAGTATGACTTGATCTACGAGTGGCGCTCGGCATCGTAATCTCCTTGGTAGCGTTCCAGGCGTGAAACGCAAGGATCAAAGACCAATGTGGTAAGCATAAAAAAGAGTCGCAATAGCGACTCTTTTTGTTTTCTAAATTCGTATTCGAACCAATGATCAGTGATTGACTGCAATTGGCGTTATTTATTGAATTTCGCTTTTTCTTCTTTTTCTACTTGAGAGAGGCGTTTCAACTTAAGACCTAGCTCTTTGCCTCTCGCTCTAGCAAACAAAATATTGCCAGCGAAACCGAGTGAAGTCAGTATCAGTTCCACTGCCGCAAGCCAGCGTTCACCCCCATCCACATAAAGGATGGTCAGCGCATGCAAGAAATACAGCATAAGAACAAAGTTAGCCCAAGCATGAGTGTAAGGCTTACCAGCTAAAATACCAGGCAACGGAAGTAGTAGCGGAATACACCAAGCAATAGCAAGTGTTGTGCTGCTGAGGTGGGGATGAGGGGATAACGCAAGCTGCCAAATAGCGACCCAGGCTAATAAGGCTAAGTTGCCAAATAAAGCCAGGTAACGATAGGTTTTAGCCTGTGTACCGAGTGGTGTTTGGTCTAAAGAGTCAGACATCGATTAACTATCCTTGATTTTACTAACAGACTTTTAGTTTTAACGCTGCAGTTGCCAGCCTTTTGCCTAATTGTTGTGCCAGGCGAATCTCTTCACTGCTTAGGGTTGCCTCATGGCCTACACTGCTGGCGCCATACGGAGTGCCTCCGGACTGCGTAGTGTGTAACTCTGGCTCGGAATAAGGAATGCCCAAAACCATCATCCCGTGATGCAATAAAGGGGTCATCATGCTTTGTAACGTTGTTTCTTGACCACCATGCATCGAGGACGAAGAGGTAAAGACACAAGCAGGCTTATCGATTAAGTCACCACTGACCCATAAAGATGTAGTCTGATCCCAGAAGTGCTTTAAAGGCGCAGCCATGTTGCCAAACCAGACGGGACTGCCAAACGCTAGACCGTCGCACGTTTTTAGTTCCTCTAGAGTAACAATTGGATCAGAAGGGGAGTGTGAGTGAGGTGACAATTCTTCAACTGTACGCAAAATTGCTTGGCATTGAGGAGTCGATTCGACTCCTCTTGCTATTTGTCTTGCCAGTTGTTTTGTCGAGCCATGACGGCTGAAATACAAAATAAGGATCTGGCAATCCATTTATAAAATATCCAACACTTGCTCTGGTGGGCGACCAATTTTTGCTTTGCCGTTAGCAACGACAACCGGACGCTCAAACAACTTTGGATTCTTCGCCATTGCTTCGAATAATTGCTCATCGCTGACGGAGTCTTCGCCTAAGCCAAGCTCTTTATATTCACTTTCTTTAGTGCGCATCATTTCACGTACAGATGAAAAGCCAAGCTGGGCGTACAGCGCTTTTAGTTCATCCACGTTAAGTGGTGTGTCTAGGTATTTGACGACTTCCGGTGTAACACCATTTTGCTCAAGCAGTTCAAGTGTTTGACGGCTCTTTGAGCAACGAGGGTTGTGATAAATCACGACTGACATGGTTTTCTCCATTTCGTTATTGTAATGCCATGAATCGATCTCTTTGGATCATGAGTTGGTCGATACGGGCATCGTATCGTGCTTGCTCTAAGCTGCCCAACTTGGCCATTTTACTTGCTTCACTATAATATTGAATCGCTTTATTCCAATTTGCTCGCAATGCCAAAATTTCTGCTCGAGCAGCCAACTCTTCATCGCTACGCCCCAGCGCGTGGTAGCTCTTCGATATTAGGTGCCAGCCATTTGTATCTTCAGGATAGTCATGAGTGTATCTTTGAAGAACTCGCGTGGCTTGATCGTTTTTATTGTCCTCAAG
Organism: Vibrio sp. SCSIO 43097; assembly: GCF_023650755.1. Lineage (NCBI taxonomy): Bacteria > Pseudomonadati > Pseudomonadota > Gammaproteobacteria > Vibrionales > Vibrionaceae > Vibrio > Vibrio sp. SCSIO 43097. Next base: position 916,123 of record NZ_CP071840.1, read on the forward strand.
TAGCGCATTGGCGTAGTTAATGGTCAATACTTTATTTTTAGGGTTACGAGATAACGCTTTGCGGAGCATCTCGGTTGCTTTTTCTGGCTGCTTCTTCTCGATGTATAAATCCGTCATAGCGTCCAAGTAAAACGGGTTACTTGGGTCTTGTTCCAGTAACTTTTTCAAAATTGGTTCCGCTTGAGATAAGCGTTTATTGTCTAAATGCACGAGTGCTCGACCATAATCAAAAGCAGGTGTAATGTCCGCAGAGGCTTTCTTTTGGGTTCTCTCAAACCAGCTCAGGGCGGCTTGTCCATCAATGCCAGCGTAACGAGCCACAATGCGCGCGCGAGCTAGATGATAGTCTATTGAAGGCACAACACGCATTGGAGGATAGGTTCTTGCTCGCGCACGGCTATCGGTAATTCGATCTTCAGGCAGAGGGTGAGTCAGGAGCATTGGTGGCGGTTTACTCGCGTAACGATACTCATCAGCAAGACGGCCAAAAAACCTTGGCATTGCTTGAACATCAAAACCGGCTTTTGCTAGTGTCGAAATACCAAAGCGATCCGCTTCTTTTTCGTTTGCACGAGTGTAGTTGATTTGACTTTGCATGTTGCCCGCGGTTGCTGCTGTAATTGCAGCCATCCCCGCTTCGGGTGAGGCAATTGAAAGCAGTAGTGCCCCCGCAAGTGCGGCTAATGTGGCCGGAGAGCGGCGTGCTTGTTCTTCCATACTCCGAGCAAGATGACGTTGTGTGACGTGCGCTATCTCGTGAGCGACAACAGAGGCCAGCTCACTTTCTGAACGAGCATGAAGAAACAACCCAGAATGCAGCGCTACATAGCCACCAAAAAACGCGAACGCGTTGATATTACGGTCGCGAATCATAAAGAAGTGGAACGGCGTTTTTACATCATTCGCATTGGCCACTAATTTGTGCCCAAGAGAGTCAATATATTCATTGATGACAGGGTCATTAACGATAGGTTTACTGGCTCTGAGCATACGCATATAGGCGTCGCCATAAATCAACTCTTGGTCTATTGAAAGCGTGCCACCAGCAGCTGTGCCAATGTCTGGCAAGTCAATGCTATTGGCATAAGTTGTCGGCGAACTGATGGCAGCAGCAAGACATAAGCAAACTAGCGAGCGAGTGCGTTTTAACATACGTTTAAAAGGTTCTCCAAAATACATAAGCATGTGGTTACAGGTCGAGAGCCTATTAACAGCGCCACATACGTTTTGGTTATCCGTGAGGATATAAGCTAACAGTAAGACCGGAAATAAATGAATTGGTTTCGTAAATTATTTTATATCCGAGCTATTTCAGCATGTGGTTAAATCATGTCAGAAGTGCTAGCACCAGCTCAAAAAGCCGTTACAATACAACCCTATCATAAGTGCAGAGCAATACAATGGAATCCATGTTACTTGATTTGCGTGAGCAACGTTGTCCTATGGCACTGTTACTTGCAAAGCGTCATGCTGCTGAGGTCTTTCAAGGAGAAGCAAAGCAGTATCATCAACTTGTCATTCAAGTGGTGGACAACAGCTCTAAACGAGACATTGTGAACTATCTTAGTGCCCAAGGGTACTCGGTTGATTGCCAATCTACATCAGAGCACTACACATTGACTGTCTTCAATAAGGAATCCGCATAAGATGTTTGAAATGGTTAGTCGTTGGTATAAACGACGTTTCTCTGACCCTCACGCAGTAAGTCTCGTCGCGATCTTGCTGTTTGGCTTTATCACCATTTACTTCTTTGGACACTTGATTGCGCCATTACTTGTCGCGATCGTTTTGGCTTATCTACTTGAATGGCCAGTTGTCAAAATGTGTCGTATAGGCGTGCCGCGCACCTTGTCGGTTATTATCGTGATCTTGGTCTTTGTCGGGTTGATGTTAATTGCTTTGTTTGGCTTGGTTCCGACGATTTGGACTCAGGTCGGTAATCTAATTAACGATATTCCGAACATGTACAACGGGCTACAAAAGTTTATTGTCACATTGCCAGAGCGCCACCCTGAACTAGCCAATTTAGAAATAGTAGAAACCGTGGTGACGAACGCCAAAAACCAAGCATTGGGGCTGGGTGAAAGTGTCGTCAAAGGGTCGCTTGCTTCATTAGTTAGCATTGCAACGCTAGCGGTATATTTGATCTTAGTGCCACTTCTGATCTTCTTTTTGCTTAAAGACAAAGAAGAAATGCTGCGAATCGCAAGCGGTATTCTGCCGAAAAACCGTAAATTGGCGAATAAAGTTTGGCATGAGATGAACGAGCAGATATCAAATTACATTCGCGGTAAAGTGTTAGAGATTTTAATCGTGGGCGGTGTGAGCTACGTGACTTTTGCCCTTCTAGACCTTCGTTACTCGGCATTGCTTGCCGTAGCCGTTGGTCTGTCGGTTTTGATTCCTTATATCGGTGCGGCGGCTGTTACTGTACCTGTTGCTATCGTTGGTTTGTTCCAATGGGGTTTAACGCCTCCGTTTTATTGGTTGTTGCTTGCTTACGGTATTATCCAGGCGCTTGATGGTAACGTCTTGGTTCCTGTTCTGTTTTCCGAGGCAGTAAACTTACACCCAGTTGCTATCATTGTGGCTGTATTAGTCTTTGGTGGGCTCTGGGGCTTTTGGGGGGTGTTCTTCGCCATTCCTTTAGCGACATTAGTCAAAGCCGTATGGCATGCATTACCAAGCACGGAAGAAAACGAACCTGTCGAACAAGAGTAGTTGTTACCAAAGGTACGATGGTTAAAAGAAAGCCCAGCAGTTTGCTGGGCTTTTTGTTTGTAGAAAAACAATAGCGTTTAAGCGTTTTCGTTTAAGTAGTTTAATACGACTTCGTGGTGATCTTTGGTTTTGAACTTGTTGAACACATGTTCGATCACGCCTTCTTCATTGATCAGAAAGCTAATGCGGTGAAGACCGTCGTATACTTTGCCCATGAATTTCTTTTCGCCCCAAACGCCGAACTGGTCTGCAACGGCATGATCTTCATCTGAAAGCAGAGTGAAGTTTAAATCATCGCGCTCGATGAACTTGCCTAGGCGCTTTACAGGGTCGATGCTTACGCCGAGTACCACCACGTTATGTGCATCGAGTTCAGCTTTGATGTCACGAAGGCCTTTTGCTTGTGTAGTACAACCCGGCGTCATCGCCTTAGGGTAAAAGTAGAAAAGTACTTTCTTGCCTTTAAAGTCTTCAAGAGAAACGGTATTTCCGTCTTGGTCGAGCAAAGAGAAGGCTGGCGCTGGCGAGCCTGCTGTCAGCGTATTCATTTTGATTTCCTTTACTTTATAGTGTGTTTTTAATGAAATTCAGAGAACCTTGTACGTTGAGCGACTTACAAAGTTCATCGAAGTCTTCTTGTAACTGCATCAAATTAAAATCCGCGCTTACAGATGCAGTAATCGCAATATGAAACTGGTCAGAATCGAGTTGAATTTTCGACTTGCTGATGGTTTGCGCGCTAAGAGAGTCTAAACCAATCTGCTGATCAGCGAAGAACTTAGTAAATTTTTCAGTTAGCCCAGGGCGGTCTTCAGACTCAATAAACACTTCCATGGTGTAGCTGTTATCGAGCAGTTCGTGCGCCGCTGTGCGTTTCATGATCGTAATAAGGTCATGTTCTTGGCCAAGCAGGGGCAATTGCGTTTCAACTCGAGTCACGCTGCTGGCGTTCCCAGTCAGGAGCATGATCAGCGTAAATTCGCTGCCAAAGATAGCGATACGGCTATCGACTATGTTACAACCAGCTTGAGTAACGAGCTGTACGACTTGGTTACAAATGCCTGGACGGTCCGTTCCAACTGCTGTAAGTACCAGATGTTGCTTCATAAATGAGCTTCTTGTCCTTTCTTCAATAGAGAGATGTTAGCACAGATATTGCGAAGAAATATCGAGCCAGTTCTTTTTAGTCTATAAAAAGCAGGAGGATGTTGAGGGGAGTGGTGGGAAATAAACAGTAAATGCAGGCTGTAGGATAAACAAAACGTTTGCATGATGTGCTTGCCTATTGTCTGGCCGTTTTATTCACTTAGATCTGACTTGGCTAACAAGACCAAAGAGTATATTTTCCTTGCTTGTGCTCTTCAGTATTTTCCAAATCACTGATAGATTCTAAAGTCACTCGAAAGCCCAACACGATTATCAATATTGCCGTTAATCAAACCAAATAGAGCAATTAAGTTGCTAGACCTCTAACAACTGGTAATTATTCATTCATTTGTACTTTGTAAGCGAGTTTACGCTCTTGTGTTTTTCAATCGCATTACAGTACCATGCAGAAAGAGTTAAATGAGGGAGATAAACATGTTTTCAGGAAGTATCGTAGCGCTGATTACGCCATTCAAAGCAGATGGCGAAGTAGACTTTGACGGTCTGCAAAAGCTAGTAGAGTACCACGTTGAAGCGGGTACAGACGGTATTGTGGCAGTAGGCACAACAGGTGAGTCAGCGACACTGACCATTGAAGAGCATGTAAAGGTCGTTAATAAAACTGTTGAGTTTGCCGACGGTCGCATCCCTGTGATTGCTGGCACGGGTGCAAATGCAACCCATGAGGCAGTAACATTTAGCAAATTACTGGCTGATTCTGGTATTGCTGGCTTCCTGAGTGTGACACCGTATTACAACAAACCAACTCAAGAGGGTTTGTTTCTACATTACAAGGCAATTGCCGAAGCGAGTGATGTGCCTCTAATTTTGTACAACGTACCAGGCCGTACTGCTGTTGATATGCAGCCAGAAACAGTGGCACGCTTGTCAAAGCTTGATAATATCGTAGCTCTAAAAGATGCAACGGGCGATTTGGAACGAATTGCAATTCATCGTGAACTTTGTGGCGAAGATTTTATCTTACTAAGTGGCGATGATGCGACAGGGCTGGATTTTGTGAAACTTGGCGGCAATGGTGTTATCTCGGTAACGAACAATATTGCAGCTAAAGACATGGCAGACATGTTCCATTTGGCAAGTGAAGGTAAGTACGAAGAAGCAGAAGCGATTAACCAACGCTTGATGACTCTACACAAAAACCTTTTCATCGAAGCAAGCCCTATCCCAGTAAAATGGGCAGCGCAAAAGCTTGGTTTGATTGAAGAAGGTGGTTTGCGTCTTCCTTTAACTACGCTTTCTGAAAAATCGCAGCCGATCGTCGAGCAGTCGCTAACAGACGCCCATATTTATTAAGATTGAGCTATTAAGATTGAGTTACTAGGATTGAAGTTCATACTGGGGGCCAAAGCGCCCTCGGTGTTTTAGGAGTATAGATGAAGCTTTCAAGCCAGTTAGTGTTAAGTTCATTAGCTGTATTCGTATTGACTGCCTGTTCAGGTGGTGCCAATCAACGTCGTCAAGCAAAAGATGACTTCGAGTATTTGAACTCCCCAAATTTGGGTGAGTGGAATGTCCCACAGGGTGCACAGCCTCAGTTTTACCCTAACTACGAGATCCCTCAGGGTAACTACGCTGGTGGTGTCGGTAAAGATGTCGACATTCGTCCACCTCAACAAGTCCTAGAGCTTATTCCCGGTGCACGTTTGGACCGCAGCAGTGATGGTGAAGTGACACTTTGGCTACTTCGTAAAGATGAACTAGATAAAGTTTGGCAAACGGTGCAAAACATGGTCGCGGCTAACGAGATTCCAGTTGAAAGCCAAACAGACTCTCGCATCGAGACAGGGTGGGTGACTTGGGATTCGCCAGATGAAGAGCTAGAAATTGGCAGCCGATATGAAATCGTACGCGCTGAAGCAAACGGTCGACACGGCTTTAAGGTGAGCCTTATTGACTGGCGTGAAGGCAATCAAGTGAAAGAAGTAACGGCGACCAACCGTGAGCGCTACAATGTGTTCATGACGAACTTGGTCACCGCTCGCTACGATCAAGAAGTGCGTGAAGAAGCACAGCGTAAAGCGCAAGAGTTGGTTAAACAGATCCCAATCACAATGGGTAAAGACCGCAGCGGACTTCCAGTGATTATCGCGCGTGCGCAATACAACATGCTTTGGCAACGTCTGCCTAATATTCTACCTAAGATGGGCTTTAAGATTGAAGAGCGTAGCCAGTCTCAGGGCACAATCACTGCGAAATATGCATCTCCGGATGATGAATTCTGGAACGATATCGGCGTTAAACCAGTGGAGTTAGCCGCTGGTAAGTACACATTCTTACTTGGTGATTTAGGCAACCGTACGTCTATCAATATCACCGACTCCTCTGGCAAGCCAGTAGAAGAAGAGTTTTTGAAATCACTAGCGCCTGTATTGGCTGCAACAGTGAAGCAGTAAACAAAGCGAGCTTAACGCGGCGTGTTTACTTAATGATAGAAAAGGGACCTAGTGGTCCCTTTTTTGATGTTTAGATTAAATGTGTCGAGATGAAGCTGGTGAGTAACTAACGAGGCTCGTTTTTGTTTTTATCTTCTTCAGCGTAGCGCTGTTTATCCAATGTGTTCAGCTTATCTAAATCGTTCTTACGGCTTTTATCCATCTGACCAAACTTCATTTTTGCGGTATATTTGAGTGCGGCAATATTACCAATGACCACGCTCAACACTACAATAATAATGACCCAAGGATTGGTTAGTATTTCTATCATAGAGCCTCCGGCGGCGTGATATTGTGAATAAATTTGGCAACGACGTTATCCAAATTATTCAGTATGACGTCAATCCCTGCAATGTTGTCGGTCTGATTTTGTTTAATCAACTGGCTTCTGAGTACATCAAGCGTCAACTGCTCGAGGCATTGCTGCCCGACAGCGCGGTGACTAATGTGCCAAGGCTCAATCGAAACGCCACCTAAATCGTGCTGATAAGGAAAGAAGAAACCGAACCGACCAAGGTTGGCTTTTAACCATTGGTAGAACGCCTGCTGGTGGCCTTCGAGATACTCCCAAGGTTCCAACTTGAGTTTTGTGTCAGCAGGCAATAAATTGCGCGCATAGACATCAAAATCACAACCCCAATGATGACGACTTCCTCCGGGCAATGCTGACCAGCGCAAAATGGCCATCAATTTCTCTTTGTCATTTAACTCTGCTTTATTCAAAGGGCGGGAGTTGATGTCGAGAATTGGCAACTCACCAGAAAACTTCCCGTTCCAGATGGCTTTTTGGCGATTAAAGTCACGAAAACCACTGGCGATTTCCATTTTGAAACCTGCTTCTGTTGCCGCTTCAATCATCTTTAGCAGATCGTCAGCCACTTCAGGATGGAGTAGAAACGCTTTTTGCCCCACTAGTGTGGATTGAAGATGAGAATCAGTGATTCCGGTGAGTTGCTCTGGTGTCATTGTGTTCTCGCTGATTACTTCGCCAATAGGTGTTTCAACGTGTTTTCGTACATGTCCGTCAACTTTTCAAGATCGTCGACTTTCACACACTCGTTCACTTTATGAATCGTAGCGTTAACAGGACCTAACTCTACGACTTGACCTCCCATTCGAGCAATAAAACGACCATCAGAAGTACCGCCAGTTGTAAGTAGCGCTGGCTTCGTATCATTGACTTCGGCCACAGCAGCTACAACCGCGTCTAGCAGTGCGCCCGTATCGGTCAGGAATGGGTCACCGTTGAATGTCCATTTTAGGTCGTAGTCCAGCTCATGCTTGTCCAATGTTTCGGTAACACGCTGAACAATTGCGTCATTGTTAAGCTCAGTACTAAAACGTAGGTTGAACTGAACATGGAACTCGCCAGGAATAACGTTAGACGCACCAGTGCCAGCCGATACATTCGGGATCTGGAAACTGGTCGGTGGGAAGTAATCATTCCCTTTGTCCCATTCTGTCGTCGCGAGTTCATGAATCGCGAGTAGAGACTCGTGCACTGGATTGCTGGCTAGGTGAGGGTAGGCCACGTGGCCTTGTGTTCCTTTTACCGTTAAATCACCAGTGATGGATCCACGGCGTCCATTTTTCACTACATCGCCAACCACTTCGGTGCTGGATGGTTCACCAACAATACACATATCGATGTTCTCACCACGTTCCATCAACGTTTCTACAACGCGAACGGTACCGTTGATAAATGGCCCTTCTTCATCCGACGTAATTAAGAAGCCAATTGAGCCTTTGTGATCTGGGTTTTCGGCGATAAAGCGTTCAACTGCAACAACCATAGCGGCGAGCGACCCTTTCATGTCAGCTGCGCCGCGGCCATGCAAGTAACCATCAATAATGGTCGGTTCAAACGGATGTGTATTCCAGTGTTCCAATTTGCCAGCTGGTACCACATCGGTGTGGCCAGCAAACGCAAATAGCGGCGCTTCTGAACCACGTCGAGCCCAGAAGTTCGTGGTGTCTTCAAATACCATCACTTCAATTTCAAACCCGAGTGCTTTTAAGCGCTCGATCATCAAATCCTGACAACCTGCGTCTTCCGGCGTTACGGACTGTCTACTGATCAGATCTTTAGCAAGTGCCAATACTGGACTGTCTGTCATCCTTGAGTATTCCTTTATTTAAGAGTTGAAAATGCTAGCGTATTGATCAGCTTTAAAACCGATATGAAGTTGATCATTCACTTTTAAAATTGGGCGTTTAATCATCGCAGGGTTTTCTACCAAAAGAGCGATGGCGTTTTCCTCGTTAAGTGTGTCTTTCTGCTCTTGCGCTAATTGGCGGTAGGTTGTGCCACGTTTATTGAGCACCTGTTCCCAACCTAAAGCGCGACAAAATTCACTTACCATTTCTGCATCAATGCCTTGCTTACGGTAGTCATGGAAGTCGTAAGCAATATCCTCGGCTTCTAACCATTTCTTGGCTTTTTTGATCGTATCGCAGTTGGGAATACCAAACATGGTAATCGACATAGTCTTTCCTTTTTCTTTGTTCTATTTTTCACTGGCGCGGTTAAGACGCACTTAAGTGATTTGGGCTGTTAAAGCATCCTATCAAGAAGCAATCAAACTGACAAAATGCGGTGGAAAATATTTTCAGATAGATTGAGATAACTAGTGTCACATAACTTATTTACGATGAATGCGCTATAAATCGAATAAAAATTCGTCTAAATCAAATGGAAAAGTCGAGTTATTGATCAAACGCAACACCTCGCTGAGCAAAAACGAAATAATGAATCAGCACAATTTTAGGAGGTGTCAATGGAATTGAGTCCTGTTTTTGCAAGGCGGCTATATTTGGCCTTGTTGGTGGAAAACCTAGAAAGGCCGAATGTGCCAAAGTTGATCGAAAAAACGGGGTGGCCTCGTCGTACTATTCAAGATGTACTCAAGGCGTTACCTGGGATCGGCATTGAACTCATATTCGTTCAAGATGGCCGACGTCATAATGACGGCTATTATCAACTTTCAGATTGGGGGCCTTTTGATAGCCAATGGGTTCTAGAGCGGGAGAGAGATATCGCTAGCAGTCTTGGATTTCGTGCATAAGCCAGCAATTGCTGGCTTTTTTCATATTCAGGCCTCATCCATTGCAGCGGTAGGCGGAACCCAGCACGCTAAATGAAGTGATAAAATCTTGTGGGGAGACCATAAAAACGGTGTCCGCATCGATAGCCGCTGCATTGTTTTTTAAATCGTTCATCGCGCCTTGCATCATCGCGTCATTAGTCATGAAAATGTAGTTATACCAATGGCCTTCACTTCCGGTGACTTCGCCTTTGTATTCGCATCGCTCAGGGTCGAATTGCGCGTCAATGCGAATATGAACATCTTGACTTTGAGCATGAGTAAGGTGAGAAGGCATCGTGCAACCCGTTAGAAGCACGACAAAAAGTCCAAGTAACAGGCGTTTCATTAGCTATTTCCCCAATACTATGTAAGCAGCAAAGCCAATCCAGCTCAGAACAAGTAGTGTCCAAGGCAGTTTGCTTGATGAATGGTTTGGCGCATCGTCGGTGATATTGTCTTGTTCGATAATCTCTTCATGCTGACGTTGTTTTTCACGTTGCTGTTTTTTCTTCGCTTTATCGGCTTGGCGGTTGCGCTCTTTTTGTTGTTTCTTATATTGCGCGATGCCTTTTTCGATACCTTGAGCGATAAGCTTGGTTTGCTCTTTGGTTTGCCCCGGTTTCTGCGTGGATTTGGCAATTCTCATCGCTTCGGCTTGAGTTTCTTGAGAAGGCACAGGGGTGGCAGGAGTTCTTTTTTTCATGTTTCTCATCAACGTCGCTGTAAATCTTTGTTTAGTTTACCTGTGTAAGGTGCTGAAATGAACTTCAGTTCTCATCTTTGTTGGCTTGCAACTCTGAAACGATAGGTTAAAGTGACGTTTTTATCACATAAAGAAGAAGATGTTGTGCGCTATTCGTTTGACCAATATGACGCCCATGGATTTTTAAAGGCGCCGATCATTTTATGGGTGGGATGGATGTTTCTTGTGCGTTCATGGGTGGTGTTTGCCATGGCTGGTGTAAGTCGTGATAGTGGCAGTAAGCTACTCGCTATTGTTTACCCAGATTCAAGTACGTTGTATTTAGGTTTGGCGATGGGCATTCCAAGTTTGCTTCTTATGTGGTTAATGGGGCTTCGTCATCCCGACAGAGGATGGGTAAACAGAATTACTCGCTATGGTCGCGAGATCACTTTGATCTTGTGCGGTATTCAACTTGCTCAGACCATGTATCATGTGTACCTAGAACATGGAGTGTTTAATTGGGCAAACGCCCTTACCATTACCTTATTAGCTTGGTTTATGATCTATCTTCTAAATGGAATATGGGTAAAAGACTGTTTTCATGTGCCACAATTGGCGCACGATGAACAGCAGCATTCAAAGAATTAAAAACAATAACTTCCCACTCTGGGGCAAAGTAATAGAGGAAACCTCAATGTCACAAGCTCAAACGGCGATCGTGCCAGAAGCCGGGCCATTTGCACTGTACACTCAACTCAAAGTGAACCAAAACCGTGAAAACGTATTAGAAAAACTGAAAGCACTGCCAAAGTTGGTGGAAGAGTTAAACATTACCCAGCCAGGTGCTGCGCTGACGCTTTCTATCGCATTCACAAAATCGTTTTGGGAACACCTTAATGTAGACGCGCCAGAAGAGCTTATTGATTTTACTCAACTTGGCGAAGGTGACATCGTTGCTCCTGCAACAGACGTAGATGTGCTTATTCACTGTCACTCGACTCGTCACGACTTGCATTTTTACGTGTTGCGTAAGTTCCTAGAAGAGACGGCACAAGATGTCACCATTGTGGACGAAACATATGGGTACCGTTACCTTGATGCTCGTGATATGACAGACTTCATTGATGGCACAGAAAACCCGAAAGGGGAGGCTCGCGCTGATGTGGCTCTAGTAAAAGAGGGCCCATTTGCTGGAGGCAGTTATGTTATGGCTCAGCGCTTTGAACATAACCTTGCCGCTTGGAATCGATTGAATGTCAAAGCGCAAGAAAAAGTGATTGGTCGTACCAAACCAGACTCTATCGAGCTAGAAGATGTTCCTGCTGCGTCGCACGTTGGTCGGGTTGATATCAAAGAAGAAGGTAAAGGTTTGAAGATTGTTCGCCACAGCTTACCATACGGGACGGTGACCGGAGCTCACGGTCTGTTGTTCATCTCTTACTGCAATACACTTCATAACATTAAAGTGATGCTAGAAAGTATGTACGGCGTAACAGATGGTAAAACAGACCAAATGCTTCGTTTCACAACAGCGGTAACAGGTGCGTACTTTTTCGCTCCTTCGCAAGAAATGCTCGCAGAGCTAGCCATCAAGTAAGCCCTCCAATTTATTTCTTAAGCCCTCCAATTTATTTCTTAAGCCCTCCAATTAGAGGGCTTTTGTTTTCTATTTCTATTCCAATCTCTTTTCAAAAAACACTAAACTTTTCTGTTACTTGGTCGATAAGTATCCAAAGCCTTAATTTATTTGGAGTCTGTGTCTCGTGGCGATCACCGTTAATACCAATGTGGCAGCACTCGTCGCACAGCGTCATTTGACCAGTGCAACTGACATGCTGAACCAATCCATGGAGCGTTTGTCTTCAGGGAAGCGTATTAATAGCGCAAAGGATGACGCTGCGGGTCTGCAAATTTCCAACCGCTTGCAATCACAAATGCGTGGTTTAGATGTTGCGGTTCGCAACGCGAATGACGGCATTTCCATCATGCAAACTGCGGAAGGCGCGATGAATGAGGTGACCAATATCATGCAACGTATGCGTGATTTGTCGCTACAGTCAGCCAATGGTTCAAACAGCAAAGCGGAGCGCACTGCACTGCAAGAAGAAGTCTCTGCTTTAAATGATGAGTTAAGTCGTATTGCAGAAACCACATCTTTTGGTGGACGTAAATTGCTGAACGGCACATTCGGTACATCGTCTTTTCAAATCGGTGCAACGGCTGGTGAAGCGGTACAAATTGGCCTGCGGACCATGCAGCCGGAATCTTTAGGTAGCTTTTCAATGAGCTCATATCAAAGAGTCAGTTCAGATTGGACGGTTCAAAACGGAAATAATGAAATTGTTATCAGCTACCGTGATAACAATTTTGAAGAGCAGGAGATCCGTATTGAAGCTAAAGCTGGCGACGATATAGAAGAACTCGCGACTTACATTAACGGGCAGACCGATAAAGTGAAAGCGTCTGTTAATGAAGAGGGGCAACTGCAGTTACTCATGTCCCACAAGGACGCCATAAAATACCCTGGACCAACCTTCAGTGGTGGCCTGGCTGATGAGTTAGAACTTGGCAAGTATGTCACCGTAAATAGAACGGTAGATAGTATTGATATTAGCACGGTCGGTGGCGCTCAGATGGCGGTCGGCATTTTAGATGATGCTTTGAAAACGGTAGATGGCAGTCGTGCGGAGTTAGGAGCGTATCAAAACCGCTTTAATCACGCGATCAATAATCTCGATAACATCCACGAAAACTTAGCCGCTTCCAACAGTCGTATCCAAGACACTGACTATGCCAAAGAAACTACGCAAATGGTGAAGCAACAGATTTTACAACAGGTCAGTACTTCTATTCTGGCGCAAGCAAAACAAGCGCCAAACCTAGCATTGACCTTGCTTGGCTGATGAACGGCCTTGCCCGAATTTAACGCAAAACCTGCCTGTATCGACAATTCGAAAAGAAGCTTTAGCGAAAAATGAAAGTTTTTTTGCTTTTTTATCCGCTTTGTCACGATTACCCCTCCAAACGAATTATTTTCAAAAAAATCTAAAATTTTCTCTAAAGAAAACAGGGTATGCGCCGTTAATAAAAGTAACTTTGAGAGAACTACTTGGTTTTCCGAGACGTCGGAAACCGCTACACCGGAAAATCAATTGGAGAAATCACCATGGCAGTGAATGTAAACACTAACGTATCAGCGATGACCGCTCAGCGTTACCTAAACAACGCAAACTCAGCTCAACAAACTTCTATGGAGCGTTTGTCTTCAGGTTTTAAAATCAACAGCGCAAAAGATGACGCTGCGGGTCTACAAATCTCGAACCGTTTGAACGTACAAAGCCGTGGTTTGGATGTAGCAGTTCGCAACGCGAACGACGGTATCTCGATTGCACAAACTGCTGAAGGTGCAATGAATGAGACCACTAATATTCTTCAACGTATGCGTGACTTGTCTCTGCAATCAGCAAACGGCTCAAACTCGAAAGCAGAACGTGTTGCGATTCAAGAAGAAGTGACCGCGCTAAACGACGAACTAAACCGTATCGCAGAAACCACTTCTTTCGGTGGTAACAAGCTACTAAACGGCACACACGGTGCGAAATCGTTCCAAATCGGTGCGGATAACGGTGAAGCAGTGATGCTTGAGCTAAAAGACATGCGTTCAGACAACAAAATGATGGGCGGTGTGAGCTACCAAGCTGAAAGTGGTAAAGGTAAAGACTGGAACGTTGCCCAAGGTAAGAACGACCTAAAAATCAACCTAACGGACAGCTACGGCCAAGAGCAAGAAATCAACATCAGCGCAAAAGCGGGTGACGATATCGAAGAGCTTGCGACTTACATTAACGGTCAAACTGACCTAGTGAAAGCCTCAGTAGACCAAGACGGTAAACTGCAAATCTTTGCTGGCAACAACAAAGTCGAAGGCGAAGTCGAGTTTTCAGGCGGCCTATCTGGTGAGCTAGGTTTGGGCGAAGGTAAAAAAGTGACGGTAGATACTATCGACGTAACCTCAGTCGGTGGCGCACAAGAATCTGTTGCTATCATCGATGCGGCACTGAAATACGTAGACAGCCACCGCGCAGAGCTGGGTGCTTTCCAGAACCGTTTCAACCATGCAATCAGCAACTTGGACAACATTAACGAGAACGTGAATGCGTCGAAGAGCCGTATCAAAGATACAGATTTCGCGAAAGAAACGACGGCAATGACCAAGTCACAAATTCTATCGCAAGCGTCAAGCTCAATCCTTGCGCAAGCGAAACAAGCGCCAAACTCAGCGCTAAGTCTGCTAGGTTAATTTCAAACCTAAGACGAGAACCTCATTGGCTCGTGGTGAGAGATGAGCGAGTAAACCCAGCTTCGGCTGGGTTTTTTTCTGTCTTTTGGGGCCCCAGGATTTCTGCGAATCACGACATTAGAGCTTCATCACATTTCAGTAAGCCAAAGAAAATAATCGCAAAAAATTGAAAATTTCTTCTAAAGGATATTCATCGGTCGCCGTTAAAGGGACTGAGAGAAATGAGATGTACCTAAGTGAGGTGAGAGACACGACGGTACATTCACTAAAGCCTTAAGGAGATCAATTATGGCGATTAACGTTAATACTAACGTTTCTGCGATGACTGCACAGCGTTACCTAAACCAGGCAGCTGACGGTCAACAAAAATCAATGGAGCGTTTGTCTTCGGGTTATAAAATCAATAGCGCGAAAGACGATGCTGCAGGTCTACAGATTTCAAACCGCTTGAATGCACAAAGCCGTGGCCTAGACATGGCAGTGAAAAACGCAAACGACGGTATTTCTATTGCACAGGTTGCTGAAGGTGCAATGAATGAATCTACCAACATCCTACAACGTATGCGTGATCTTTCGCTTCAATCGGCGAACGGCTCTAACTCAAAAGCAGAACGTGTAGCGATCCAAGAAGAAGTAACAGCGCTAAACGACGAGCTAAACCGTATTGCTGAAACTACCTCTTTCGGTGGTAACAAGCTTCTAAACGGTACTTACGGTACTCAATCTTTCCAAATCGGTGCGGACTCAGGTGAAGCAGTGATGCTTTCTATGGGTAACCTACGCTCAGACACTTCAGCAATGGGTGGTAAGAGCTACGCAGCAGAAGAGGGTAAGGACGCATCTTGGACTGTTGGTGAGAAAACAGAGTTCAAAATGAGCTACACCAACAAGCAGGGTGAAGAGAAAGAGCTATCAATCAGCGCTAAGCAAGGCGATGATATTGAGCAGCTAGCGACATACATCAACGGTCAAAACGATGATGTAAAAGCCTCTGTTGGCGAAGATGGCAAACTACAAGTATTTGCTTCTTCTCAAAAAGTTGAAGGTGATGTTGAGTTTTCTGGCAACCTAGCAGACGAGATCGGCTTTGGTGGCCCGAAAGACGTAACAGTGAAAGACATCGACGTAACCACAGTAGCTGGCTCTCAAGAAGCAGTAGCGGTTATCGACGGTGCTCTTAAGTCCGTAGACAGCCAACGAGCTTCACTCGGTGCTTTCCAAAACCGCTTCAACCACGCAATCAGCAACCTAGACAACATTAACGAGAACGTTAACGCGTCTAAAAGCCGTATTAAAGATACTGATTACGCGAAGGAAACCACTGCGATGACTAAGTCGCAAATTCTTCAGCAAGCAAGTACTTCAATCCTGGCTCAAGCGAAGCAGTCTCCATCTGCAGCGCTAAGCTTGTTGGGCTAAGTGGTAAACCCAGCCTGAGGTCAACACCTTAGTGCTGGGGCACCAAAGCGATAGATTCTATCGTTAGCCCATAAGGTGGAAGGGAGATTGTAATGGATATATCCTCCTACGCATCGAACATCCAGCCTTACGGCACGCCAAATGGCACAAAGTTTGCAAATAAAAATGGCAATGATATAGGCACGTCTAGCCCAGCAAATTCAAATGGTGAGATTTCGCCGCAAAAAGCGAAAAACACCGAATACGATTTCTCTGTTCAAGCTGCGATCGAGATGGCTGAAAGCCGTCAAGAACTGAACAAAGAAGAACGTGAAAAATTGGTCGCACAAATGAATGAATTTGTCACGTCCATAAACAAAGGAGTCGCATTTCGAGTGGATGAAGAATCCGGACGAGATGTGGTGACGATTTATGAAGCCAATACCGGTGACGTGATTCGTCAAATTCCTGATGAAGAAATGCTAGTGGTATTGCGTCGCCTAGCTGAGCACACAGCCAACAGCGGGTTGTTGACTGAAAAAGTGTAAGTCGTTTTTAGAGGTGATTTGATGAGTTTAGGCCCTTTGGGGATGTCTGGCGGCATGGATATTAATTCCATGGTCAGCAAAATTGTGGATGCCGAACGCGTACCAAAGCAGCAACGCATCGACAACGAACGCACGACAATTAATGCCAGTATCAGTGCTTACGGACGACTCAGAGAATCACTGGATACGATGAAAAATCTCATGGCGAACTTTCGCCAGGAGAAAGCATTTGCCGTTCGCACTGTCGAAACGACCGATGACAATATCGTATCTGCCACGGCAACCACAGATGCTATCGCTGGCAAATATGCTATCGATGTGTTGCAGCTTGCTCAGAGCCATAAAGTCGCTTCTGACGTATTGCCAGAAGACGCAAAATTTGGCCCTGGTAAGCTGCAGATTTCGCTTGGTGATGAGCGTTTTAATATCGATGTTCGTTCCCGATCTAAGCTCATCGATGTCGTACGTGGCATCAATGGCGCTAAAGATAACCCTGGCGTTCGTGCATCTCTTATTAACGACGTCGAAGGTCCACGCCTTATCCTTGCTTCTAACCTCTCTGGTAAGGATCATCAAATCAGAGTCAGTGTGGAGGCAGAAAAAGGCAACCCTCTTAAATATTTCGAATACCAAACACTTGAAGACCGCGTCAACGCGCTTGAAGAAGCTCGTTCAGCGGCGGAAGATGTCTTAGGTCCTCTTAAATTTCCGGAACAACCAGCAGAAGAGCTGGATGTAAACGGCAATCCTCTACCTCCAGAAGAGCAAAAAGCGGCAGACGATGTACAAGATGATGCATCGCAGGCGCCAATCTCTGCGGCGGGTGCAGAAGCAGCCAAAGCTGGTCAAGAAGCCATTGATGAAGCCAACCGACGCGCGAGCTTACGCCCTGAAGACAGAATTCCAGGGTGGACAGAAACTGCGTCAGGTACTTTGTTGGACTCTTATGAAGAACCAGAGCTCGAACTCGACGAAAAGGCAATAGAGAAGGCACCAGATGTACCAGGCTGGAATAATGCCGCATCGGGCACCCTAACCGATTCTTACGTTACGACGAAAGAGGCTAAGCAGCTTCTTGAGCAAGAAAAAGCGGAAATCGAGCAAAAAATTGCGAGTGAAAAGAAAGCGTTAGACGAAAAAGTGGCACGTGGTGAACTTTCCGAAGCGCAAGCTAAGCAAATTCATCGCGCTAAACTTGATCCTCAAGAACGTGAGCGTCTGGAAAAAATTGATGAAGCAGAAGCGAAAATCGCAAAGGCACAATCTGCTTTTGAACAATACCTTGGAATGACAGAAGTACAAGCAGGGCAAGATTCAGAAGTTCTGCTTGATGGCGTGGCAAAGCTATCTAGCCACAACAATGTGATTGAAGATGCGATCGAAGGTGTTGATTTAACACTAAAAGGCAAATCAGAACCGAATAAACCGCCTGCTGAAATTGGTGTCGAGTACGACCGTCAAAGTGTACGCAACGATATCGAAAACTTTGTGGCAGCGTATAACTCGTTTTATCAAACCTCCCAAGCGTTGGCGAGTGTGGATCCGGTAACTGGTCAAAAAGGGCCGTTGTCAGGTGACAGCACCGTACGCAGTGCAGATTCACGATTAAAATCGGTCTTTTCTACTCGAATCGATAAAGCACCTGAAAACCTAAAGTCCTTAACAGAATTTGGCATTACGACCACACGTCAAGGCACCCTAGAAATCAACTATGACATGCTAGACCGCCAGTTGAACAATAACTTCAACGAGTTAGAAAAGTTCTTCGGTGGCAACACAGGTTTTGCTAAACGAGTAGAAGATGCGATTCACGGTATCACAGGTATTACAGGCAGTATTCGTACTCGAGAAAAAAGTCTCACAGAACAAAACTACCGTTTGAGTGACGATCAAGCGGCATTAGATCGCCGCATGGAAAGCCTAGAGAAGCGTACTCATGCGAAGTTTACCGCGATGCAAGATGCGACCGGTAAAATGCAGGGCCAGTTAGGCGCTTTGATGAGTGCGTTGGGTTAATAAATGCAAAAAGAACTCATGGAAATTAGTGATATAGATCAACTAATTACGCAAGAATTAGAAAAAATTGATTTTAATGCTGAAGAAATTCTTCGCTTGGTCGATATCAGGGAACGGTTATTGCAAAACCTGTTACCAATTATTCATCAAAATCCTTTGGTTAAGCAGGATGCAGAGTGGCAAGCATTGCTAACTCGTACCAAAAGAATTGTCGAGCTGATGCAATCGGAAACGTCAAAGGTCGGAAAAGAGCTCCATAAGTTTCGTTATGGCCAGCGTTCACTTCAGCAGTACAAAAAATTTATTTAAAAGAGGATTACTATGCGCGGTTCTTTGCAAGCATACAAAAAGGTATCAGTCGACAGCCAGCTTAGCGCGGCTTCTCCGCACAAAGTCATTCAAATGCTTATGGCTGGTGCGATTGAGCGCCTTATTCAAGGTAAAGCAGCCATGCAAGCAGGCAATATTCCAGCAAAAGGTGAGCGCTTGGGTAAAGCGTTAGACATCATTATCGCGCTACGCAGCTGTCTATCTATGGATGACGGTGGTGATATTGCTTCAAACTTAGATTCACTGTATGAGTTTATGATCACGCAAATTTCTGCTGCTAACCATCAAAATGAGCCTCAGCTGATCGACGACGTTATCGACATTATCCGTGAGATCAAGTCCGCTTGGGACCAAATCCCAACAGAGTTTCATAATCTTACCGCTGCTGAAGTTGGTATTTAATAGTCAAAACAATGCGTTAAGATACTAGACGAATATATTTGTCAATTGCGCAACGAGTTGTGTAGCAAAGTTTCTATCAAGCTCACACCTCTCCATTGCTTGGTTGCCTTATTTTTATATTCAAATAAAATAGAAGCCATTAGTAGCCCTAATGGCTTTTTTGTTGCTGATTTTCCTATTTTGTCTATCGTAAATTGAGTGTGGTGGTTCTGCCTTCTTTAGCACCCAATTGCGCAAATCAAGGTTTGGCCGCAACGCACCTAAAATAAAGGCAATCATTCTTACTTATGCATGGTTTGGCAAAGCTGCTTGTAATTGATGATGACGCATCAAGTCGTTTAAATTTAAGCAATATATTGGAATTTGTTGGAGAAAATTGCGAAGCGGTCAGTTCTGATCAGCTCAGCGATGTTGATTGGTCTAGCGTATGGTCGTGCTGTATTGTTGGTAATATTCCAGCAGGTCAAGCGGCGAGTACGGTTATCTCTCATTTAAACAGCGCTTACCACATCCCTCTTCTAGTCATGGGCCGTTTTCCTTTGCCTGTTGATGATCTTCCAAATTTTGTTGGTGAACTAGAGCTGCCGCTTAATTACCCACAGCTTAGTGAAGCGTTACGCCACTGCAAAGATTTTCTGGGGCGAAAAGGAGTGAATGTTGTTGCTAGTGCACGCAAAAACACGCTTTTTCGCAGCTTAGTTGGTCAAAGTAGAGGTATTCAAGAAGTTCGACACCTGATCGAGCAAGTATCAAACACGGAAGCAAACGTGTTGATCTTAGGTGAGTCCGGTACAGGTAAAGAAGTTGTTGCGCGTAACATCCACTATCACTCTTCATACCGCGATGGCGCATTTGTACCTATTAACTGTGGTGCAATACCGCCTGAGCTCCTAGAAAGCGAATTATTTGGTCACGAAAAAGGCGCGTTTACTGGTGCGTTAACTGCCCGTAAAGGTCGATTTGAGCTCGCAGACGGTGGCACGATCTTTCTTGATGAGATTGGCGATATGCCAATGTCGATGCAAGTAAAGTTGCTTCGTGTATTGCAAGAACGCTGCTTTGAACGTGTAGGTGGCAATAGTACCATCAAGGTAAATGTTCGAGTGGTGGCGGCGACACACCGTAATCTAGAAAATATGATTGAAGAAGGCACGTTCCGAGAAGACTTGTTCTATCGTCTGAACGTGTTTCCGATTGAGATGCCAGCGCTGAAAGAGCGCAAACAAGATATACCATTGCTGCTGCAAGAACTGATGACACGTTTAGAGGCGGAGGGCGGACAACCTATCTGTTTTACACCTCGTGCAATCAACTCACTGATGGAGCATAACTGGCCGGGCAACGTACGCGAGTTGGCTAATCTTGTTGAGCGAATGATTATTCTGTATCCAAATAGCTTAGTGGATGTAAACCATCTACCAACCAAATATCGCTACAGTGACATCCCAGAGTTCCAACCAGAGAGCAATCCATTTGTTTCGGTGGAAGAGCAAGAGCGTGATGTATTCCAAGATATCTTCTCTGAAGATTTTAGCTTTGAAGAGCAAGACGACCTTGATCACAGCATGAACGCCCCGCAAGCGCTGCCACCGGAAGGGGTTAATTTGAAAGAGCTGCTGGCTGATTTAGAAGTTAATATGATCAGCCAAGCATTAGAAGCGCAGGGTGGTGTTGTAGCAAGAGCGGCCGACATGCTGGGTATGCGACGTACTACGCTGGTGGAAAAAATGCGTAAGTACAACTTACAGCGCTAGGTAAAGTGAAGTTTTAAGACGATATCTGAATTATCACTTGTGCTAGTTAACATCGTTTTTCTGGCATCCAAAACCGTCACCTCTGAGTGTCAACTTATTGTCGATAGCTTAACGTCCTGATAAATATATAAAATAGCTTGGTACGCTAATTGCTTACCAAGCTATTTTAGTTTTAGCGGCGATATTTCGACAGGCAGTAATGGATAACAACACCAATCAATCCCATTTAGATTCCGTAGAGAATCAGGTTGAGCGCTACAAACAGGTGCTCGATGTGATGCCTGCTGGAGTGATTTTGCTCGATACGTACGGAGTAGTGCGTGAAGCAAATCCAGAAGCGCACCGAATTCTTGAGATTCCACTGGTTAACGAAAAATGGTTCAACGTTATCCAGGCGGTGTTTGACCCACGTGAAGATGATGGCCACGAAGTTTCATTACGTAATGGCCGTAAAGTTCGACTCGCCATCTCGGCGTCCACAACAGGTCAATTGATCCTGATTACCGATTTAACCGAAACCCGTTTACTTCAAGCTCGTGTCAGTGATTTACAGCGCTTATCGTCGTTAGGACGTATGGTTGCGTCGCTTGCTCACCAAGTAAGAACGCCGCTGTCGAGCGCTATGTTATATGCATCCAATTTGGGAGCGCCAAATCTTCCTCCAGCGACAAAAGATCGCTTCCAAACCAAATTAATGGATCGACTGCACGATTTGGAAAAGCAGGTTAATGATATGCTGCTTTTTGCTAAAGGTGGTGATAATAAGGTCATTAAGCCATTTACGATTGCCCAGTTGGTAGCGGAATATCAGCCGATGGTCGAAACCGCGCTAAAAAACAACAGTATTGATTACTGCCTAGAAGTGGAAGAAGAACAAACTGAGCTACTAGGCAATGCGAACGCCATTGCATCCGCATTAAGTAATCTGGTCATGAATGCGATTCAAATGTCTGGTAAAGAATCGCAAGTCGATATTTTTTTCCGCCCGGTAAATGGTGAGTTACGCATTTCTGTGCAAGACAGCGGACCGGGAGTGCCCGAAGAACTGCAAGCCAAAATCATGGAGCCATTTTTTACCACACGTTCTCAAGGAACTGGATTAGGGTTGGCAGTTGTTCAAATGGTTTGCCGTGCCCATGACGGTCGATTGGAACTTATTTCAGAGCAGGGTGATGGAGCCTGCTTCACCATGTGCATTCCGCTAGAGCGAGTGCAAACAGAAGCGCAATAAGCGGCTTTTGGTAATAACAATTTCTGGAGAATCATAATGGCGCAAAGCAAAGTGCTGATCGTAGAAGACGATGAAGGTCTTCGTGAAGCCCTAGTCGATACTCTGGCTCTGGCAGGGTATGAGTGGTTGGAAGCGGACTGTGCTGAAGATGCACTGTTGAAGCTGAAATCGAATACGGTTGATATCGTCGTTTCTGATGTGCAAATGGCGGGTATGGGTGGCTTAGCTCTGCTCAAAAGCATCAAGCAGAATTGGCCTAACTTACCAGTATTGCTAATGACGGCGTACGCCAACATTGAAGATGCCGTGTCTGCAATGAAAGATGGCGCGATTGACTACATGGCGAAACCATTTGCACCAGAAGTGTTGCTAAATATGGTCAGTCGTTATGCACCGATAAAAAGTGAGGACAACGGTGATGCTATCGTTGCTGATGAGAAAAGTCTGCGCTTACTCGCGTTGGCCGATAAAGTGGCGCGTACAGATGCGAATGTTATGGTGCTAGGTCCGAGTGGCTCAGGTAAAGAAGTGATGTCGCGTTATATTCACAACGCGTCAAATCGTAAAAATGGTCCTTTTGTCGCAATTAACTGTGCCGCGATTCCTGACAATATGCTCGAAGCAACACTGTTTGGCTATGAAAAGGGCGCATTTACTGGTGCTGTTCAGGCATGCCCAGGAAAGTTTGAACAAGCGCAAGGTGGCACAATCTTGCTTGATGAAATCAGCGAAATGGACTTGAACCTGCAAGCGAAGTTGTTGCGTGTTTTGCAAGAGCGAGAAGTAGAGCGCCTTGGCAGTCGCAAAAGCATCAAGTTAGATGTTCGTGTGTTAGCGACGAGTAACCGTGATCTTAAGCAATACGTGTCAGAAGGAAACTTCAGAGAGGACTTATATTACCGCCTGAATGTATTCCCAATTGCGTGGCCTGCACTTAAAGAACGTAAAGGCGATATTGCACCGCTTGCCAAGCATCTTGCTGAGCGTCATTGCAGCAAAATGGGCATGCCAGTGCCTCAATTCTCGACCGTTGCGTTAGAAAAACTATTGCAATACCCTTGGCCGGGTAATGTTCGTGAATTGGATAACGTGGTTCAACGAGCGCTGATATTAAGTGAAAATGGCGACATCGATGCAGAGCACATTTTGCTTGAGGGCGTAGATTGGCAAGATGCCAATAGCTTGCAACACGTGGTGCAAAACGCAGATATGGTCGTGCCCAATGTTAAGCCAGTTGCGCAAGCTGAGAGTGTCAGCCGCCCGGTCAGCGGTGGAGAAGGCTTAGGCAGCGAGCTACGCGATCAAGAATACGCCATTATTTTGGAGACTTTGGTTGAGTGTAATGGTCGACGCAAAGAAATGGCGGAGAAACTGGGTATAAGCCCTCGAACCTTGCGCTATAAGCTTGCCAAAATGCGTGATGCTGGTATAGATATCCCGAATTAACACAGACAACGGCCATAAGACGAAAAGTGTAAGTAAATTGATTGCTAATGTCTTATGGCACGTTAATTGCTGTGTCAATAATCAGTTTTGTTAATAGTCAATCTTTTGGCTTAGAGGTGCTAATGAAAATTGATGGTATTCAGGCAGAAATGCGCGCCATGATGGTAGAAGCAACCAATACGGCTCCTACTGCAAGTGGGGCGAAAGTTGGAGCGGATTTTAACGATCTCCTAACTAAAGCCATCAATAACGTGAACACACTTCAAAAAGCATCTGGTGATTTACAAACCCGTTTTGATCGTGGTGATGCCGATGTATCCCTTTCTGACGTTATGATCGCTCGTAACAAGTCTAGTGTCGCTTTTGATGCGACGGTTCAAATTCGCAATAAACTCGTTGAGGCATATAAAGACCTCATGAACATGCCAGTGTAATTTAGGTAATAAGTGTGGCAGACAAGTCTACAGATTTAACCGTCACTGAAGGCGGCTCAGATGGTGCACTGGTAGCAAGTTCCGATGTGGATGTGGAGAGTCAAAATCCAGATCTAGAGGAGCGCAGTGCGTCAAAATTCGATATGGCAGTGGGCGACCTCGATTTACTTCGTCAGGTTGTGCTTGTGCTGTCGATATCCATCTGTGTTGCATTGATCGTGATGCTGTTCTTTTGGGTCAAAGAACCGGAGATGCGCCCACTTGGTGCGTATGAGACCGAAGAATTGATCCCCGTTCTGGATTATCTGGACCAGCAGAAAATCAATTATAAGCTTGATGGCAATACTGTTTCTGTTGAATCGAGTGAGTACAACTCGATCAAACTTGGCATGGTTCGTTCCGGCGTTAACCAAGCTACAGAAGCGGGCGATGATATTTTGCTGCAAGACATGGGTTTTGGTGTTTCACAACGTCTCGAGCAAGAGCGTCTCAAACTCAGTCGAGAGCGCCAATTAGCTCAAGCAATTGAAGAAATGAAGCAAGTTCGCAAAGCACGAGTGTTATTGGCACTGCCAAAGCACAGCGTGTTTGTGCGTCATAACCAGGAAGCGTCTGCGTCGGTATTTTTGACATTGTCGACAGGCACGAACCTTAAGCAGCAAGAAGTGGATTCTATTGTCGACATGGTAGCGAGTGCCGTGCCGGGAATGAAAACTTCTCGAATTACCGTCACAGATCAGCATGGCCGCTTACTCAGCTCAGGCTCCCAAGATCCTGCTTCTGCGGCGCGACGCAAAGAACAAGAATTAGAACGCAGCCAAGAGCAAGCGCTGCGCGAAAAAATTGATTCCGTACTATTACCGATTTTAGGTTATGGCAACTATACGGCGCAGGTTGATATCCAAATGGACTTCAGTGCGGTTGAACAAACCCGCAAACGCTTTGATCCAAACACCCCTGCGACCCGCAGTGAGTACGCACTCGAAGATTACAATAACGGTAACATGGTAGCGGGTATTCCGGGTGCGTTGAGTAATCAGCCTCCAGCGGATGCCTCAATTCCGCAAGATGTGGCTCAAATGAAAGATGGTTCTGTCATGGGGCAGGGTTCAGTTCGTAAAGAGTCCACGCGTAACTTTGAGCTAGATACCACCATCAGCCACGAGCGAAAGCAGACCGGGACGGTGGCTCGTCAGACCGTTTCTGTTGCGATTAAAGACCGTCGTCAAGTTAACCCTGATACGGGTGAAGTGACTTATACCCCAATGTCCGAATCTGAAATCAATGCCATTCGCCAAGTATTAATTGGTACCGTTGGCTTTGATCAAGGTCGTGGCGATTTACTGAATGTATTGAGTGTAAAGTTTGCTGAGCCAGAGGCTGAGCAGCTAGAAGAACCACCAATTTGGGAGCACCCTAACTTCAGTGATTGGGTTCGTTGGTTCGCAAGTGCATTAGTGATTATTGTGGTTGTGTTGGTTCTGGTTCGCCCAGCAATGAAGAAATTGCTTAACCCTACCAGCGATGATGAAGACGAAATGTACGGACCAGACGGCTTGCCGATTGGTGCGGATGGTGAAACTAGCTTGATTGGCAGTGACATCGAAAGCAGCGAACTGTTCGAGTTTGGCTCAAGTATTGATTTGCCAAACCTTCATAAAGATGAAGATGTATTGAAAGCGGTTCGCGCTCTGGTTGCGAATGAACCTGAACTGGCTGCTCAAGTAGTGAAAAACTGGATGAATGACAATGGCTAACGATATCGTACCTCAAGATGACAACGCCGCGGGAATGCCAGTAGAGCTGGATGTTTCAACCATTACTGGCGAAGAAAAAGCGGCAATTTTGTTACTGAGCCTTAATGAACAAGATGCAGCTGGCATTATCCGTCACCTAGAACCAAAACAGGTTCAGCGTGTTGGTAGTGCGATGGCTCGCGCGAAGGATCTCAGCCAAGACAAGGTATCTGCTGTTCATCGTGCGTTTTTGGAGGATATCCAGAAATACACCAACATTGGTATGGGCAGCGAAGACTTTATGCGTAATGCATTGGTTGCCGCTCTTGGTGAAGACAAAGCCAACAACTTAGTTGACCAGATCCTACTTGGTACGGGCTCAAAGGGTTTGGATTCTTTGAAATGGATGGACCCACGCCAAGTGGCGAGCATTATTGTCAATGAACACCCACAGATTCAAACTATCGTACTGTCTTATTTAGAAGCAGACCAATCTGCAGAGATTTTGTCTCAGTTCCCTGAGCGCGTGCGTTTGGATCTGATGATGCGTATTGCCAACCTTGAAGAAGTTCAGCCATCAGCATTGGCAGAGCTGAACGAAATCATGGAGAAACAGTTCGCGGGTCAAGCGGGTGCACAAGCAGCCAAAATTGGCGGCCTGAAAGCAGCAGCGGAGATCATGAACTACCTAGACAACAACGTCGAAGGTTTGTTGATGGAACAAATTCGCGATCAGGACGAAGACATGGCGACACAAATCCAAGACCTAATGTTTGTCTTCGAAAACTTAGTCGAGGTGGACGACCAAGGTATTCAGAAGTTGCTGCGTGACGTACCGCAAGACGTGTTGCAAAAAGCACTCAAAGGTGCAGATGACTCGTTACGTGAGAAAGTCTTCAAGAATATGTCTAAACGTGCTGCTGATATGATGCGTGATGACATAGAAGCGATGCCGCCAGTACGAGTGGCAGATGTAGAAGCCGCTCAGAAAGAAATCTTAGCAATTGCCCGTCGAATGGCGGATGCTGGTGAGCTCATGCTATCTGGCGGTGCTGACGAATTCTTATAATTTCTATTGCTTCGCAATTATCCTATTGCGGAGCACCCTCACTTCTTAATCGAACACACAATAGGTAACCCATGGCTGGCGATAGAAAACGTGGATTTATCCGTCCTGATGAAGATGATTCGATGATCGAACCTCAACGTTGGGGGCTGCCTGATTATGGCGAGCCTAAAGCCAAACAAGCAAAACAAACCGCGTTCAACTATGACCCGGGATGGGTGCCGAATTTTGATGAGCCTGAAGAAGAGCAGCCACTTGCGCTAACCGAAGAACAAATTGAACTGATTAAGCAAGGTGCTTATCAAGAAGGCTTACATCAAGGTCAGGAAGCTGGCTTTAAGCAAGGTTACGACAAAGGTAAAGAAGAAGGGTTGCAAGCCGGCCATGCTGAAGGTCTCGAGCTCGGAAAAGCTGAAGGGGTAACTGCAGGGCAAGAATACATTCAGCAGCAAGTTGAAGCCTTTATGAACTTGGCCAATCAGTTTGCTCAACCTTTGGAGTTGATGAATGCTCAGGTTGAAAAGCAGCTGGTGGATATGGTGCTCTGCTTAGTCAAAGAAGTGGTGCACGTTGAAGTACAAACCAACCCTCAAATTATTTTAGATACAGTGAAGCAGTCGGTCGAAGCGCTACCAATATCAGGCCACCCTATTACCTTGCACCTGAATCCAGAAGATGTCGCGATTATTCGTTCAGCTTATGGTGAAGAAGACCTTAATTGTCGCAACTGGACGTTAGTTGCTGAGCCATCGCTCAATCGAGGTGACGTCCAGATTGAAGCCGGTGAATCAAGCATTAATTATCGCATGGAAGAACGCGTCAAAAGCGTATTGCACAGCTTTTGTGGCGCAAACCGTCATCAAGAGGGTGAGTAATCCATGCAAGCACTCGCTGACCGCTTAAAAAACTACAAAGTTGAAGGCCTTACGACGCGCCCTGTCGCCTCTGGCAAACTGGTGCGTGTGGTTGGGTTAACGTTGGAAGCGACCGGCTGTCGCGCACCAATTGGCAGTTTATGCTTAGTGGAAACCATGTCAGGTCAGATGGAAGCCGAGGTCGTCGGCTTTTCAGGTGACAACCTATTTTTAATGCCAAGCGAACAAATTACGGGCATTTTACCTGGCGCGAGAGTCACCCCTTTAACCAGTGACGCTGGTTTACCTGTTGGCATGGAATTACTTGGGCGCGTTATAGACGGGGTTGGGAATCCACTTGATGGACTTGGCCCTTTGTATACCGATCACCGTGCCTCTTTTAATGCCGAACCAATCAACCCGTTGGCTCGAAAGCCAATTTCTGAACCGCTCGATGTTGGCCTAAAAGCCATCAATGGTTTGTTGACGGTTGGTAAAGGTCAGCGTATCGGTCTGTTTGCAGGTTCTGGTGTGGGTAAATCGGTCACGCTTGGCATGATGACGCGAGGCACCACCGCACAGGTTGTGGTCGTCGGCCTGATAGGTGAGCGTGGACGTGAAGTTAAAGAGTTCATCGAAGAGATCTTGGGTGAGGACGGTCGTCGCCGCTCAGTGGTGGTCGCGGCGCCTGCCGATGCTTCACCTCTAATGCGCTTAAAGGGGTGCCAAACGGCATTAACGATTGCTGAATACTTCCGGGACCAAGGGTTAGATGTTCTGCTATTGATGGACTCGTTGACTCGTTTTGCACAAGCACAGCGTGAAATCGCACTTTCTGTTGGTGAGCCGCCAGCGACGAAAGGCTACCCGCCTTCTGTATTTGCCAAGCTGCCAGCGCTGGTTGAGCGAGCGGGTAATGGAAGTGCCGAACAAGGCTCGATTACGGCGTTCTTTACCGTGTTGACCGAAGGGGATGATTTGCAAGATCCGATAGCGGATGCATCGCGAGCTATTCTTGATGGCCATATTGTACTTTCTCGTGAAATGGCGGATGCAGGCCATTATCCGGCGATTGATGTCGAGAAGTCGGTGAGCCGTGTTATGCCGCAAATCACGACCGAAGAGCACGTTCTGATGTCAAAAGCGGTGCGACAGGTCTTGTCTATTTGTCGCAAGAATCAAGATTTGGTCTCGATTGGAGCGTACAAACCGGGTACCGATCCTGCTATTGATGGCGCATTTACTTTGAAACCGAAGTTAGACGAATACTTGCAGCAGAGCATGAAAGAATCGGTGCCATACGATATGTGCGTCAATATGCTTAGAAACATTTTGGGTGGGTGATAGCGCATGAATAATGCGATGGAGTTTCTACTTGAGCAAACGAAGGATCGTGAAGACCAAGCTGTGCTTGCACTGAACAAAGCGCGTTCTGAACTCGAAGATTATTACCGTCAGGTTGAACAAATTGAAAAGTATCGGCTTGATTATTGCCAGCAACTCGTCGACCGTGGTCAGGCGGGCCTAACGGCAAGTCAATATGGACACCTAAATCGATTCCTTACCCAGCTAGATGAGACTTTATCTAAGCAAAAGCAAGCAGAAAGTCATTTCAAAGAGCAGGTTGAAAACTGTAAAGAATATTGGTTAACCGTGCGTAAAGAACGCAAATCCTATGAGTGGATGATAGACAAACGCGAAAAAGAGAAACAACTTGCTGAAGCTAAGCGCGAACAAAAGCAAATGGACGAGTTTTCCACCTTACTTTACAGTCGAAAACCACATCGTTTCTAAAGGTTATCGGTTCGATATTGCATTACGGTGTTGCAGTTGACTACATCTCTACCGATTCAAGTAAGGTAACTTTGATTGAGTCTTGTTCAATTAGCTCAAATACCTTCGGTCGAATCTCGCGAACCCACCACTCGTTGTATGTTTTTTCGTAGAGAGCCTGGCGTGCTTGTTCATTGTCGAACTCTCTAAGCCAAACAAAATAGTCATGTCCATCATCACCAGTGTGGACGTAAGTATTCAGCACACGCATGCCTTGTGAGCGTTGATAGGGCAACAGTTCTTCCTTCATCCAACTTAGCCACTGATCTGTTTTGCCTGCTTTGATTCTATATTGGCGTAATTCTGTGATCTTCAAAGTGATTCCTTAATTGTTAAGCCAAGTGTCTGTTTACGCTTATCGTTTTTCAAAGTCAATCAAGTAGCTGTACATCATGTTAGGAACCAGGTTATCGGATAGTATTGTTGATGTTTGTTCCATAAACATGCCATCTATTAGCTTGCCGAGAATTGGCTCAATATTGTGGTGTGATTTTTGCATTTTAGCTGTCAGTGTCGGGTCTTTTTGACCTTAGTTTGCCGCCAGTATTGCTGCCTGCCAGCGATATACTCAGAGCCACGAGAACGAGAGTTTCTAAATGAGTGTGAATTTGTCCCATGTATCTGCGACTACCAAGACGCCAGTTTCTGATGTGTCCGCTAAAGCGTCCGCAGAGAGCACTGAGAGCAAGGGATTTTTAGAAACGTTAACCGATGCGTTTGCTGGTAAACAAAAGCCCGCAAAAGTAGCAACAGAATCGACAGTGGTTGAAGAAAAAGAAAGAGCGGATGTAGGCAGTACTTCTTCTGCTAACGTCTCGGACGAATTGTTGGCGCAAGAAAGCCAAGAATCCGTCAGTGACGAGACCCATGGTTTTGATGAAATATCAGCAAACAAACCGAATGCAACCTTAAGTGAAGAAGCAAGTTTACAAAAGGCGAGTAACAGCACACCTTTGGAGAATGATGTTGAAGCTATTGAAAAAGTGAAATCAACATCAGTCGATACGAGCAACCCATCAAATACAGTGGACGTAAAAAGCACGATGGGCGAAGGACAACAGCTTCTTGGTCGAATTGAACAAGCGAATCAAACCCTGAATGCGAGTAATGCATCCATCGATAGTGGCAAAGTTTTGCCTCAGAGCGCGAATTTAGTGCATTCGTTCCACGAGCAAGCAACCGTTTCGACACACCTTGATGAGCTGGCTTTGAATGAAACGCCATCAGTTCATTCGCTTGAACAAGCACAGATGATCCCAGGACAAGACTTAGAGCCAATTTTAGATAAGAATGGTCAACCTATCGATGTCGACAAACTTTCGCCTGAGTTTGCTGCTTGGCAAGAGCTAGCGAAACAAGCCAGCCATCCGACGGCTAAGAGCGCAGTCAGTGGTGAAGTAGCTAATGATCTGTCGCCGTTGTTAACAGACGTTGATGGTTCCAACATCGACGCGCTTCCACGAGTCTCCTTGGATGAACTTGAAGTTATAGATACTAAGTTGGCGCAAGGAAAACCACTGACTCAGCAAGAAGCTCAGATCATTGAAGGGTTGAAACAAGGAAGGATCACGGCGGATATTCCTGAGCAAGACCTTGCCCAATTTGTTGCGCTCCCTAATGACATTAAACAGATTCTCGCAGAGCAACAAGTACAACATAATTTAACTCGCCAGGCTGGACCTATGGCAGTGTCTCAACAAATCCAGCATACAGCGGCTCAAGTACCCCAGCCACAAACTGCTCATAGTGGAGAAAAAGTCGCATTATCTCCAACGCCCGATATGTTGATAGCCGCGCAAGTGCCGACGTCGCTTCAAGGTGTGAAAGACGGAGAGATTAGCCAGAAAGTAATGAACGCAGCATTGGCGACTGGTGCGCTAAAGGCGACTGCGGATAAACAAGATAAGCCGGACCTCCAACATGGCTTCGCTGGACAGCTTCAGGCTATGGCAGGCCAGCAAGGAATTAATGTGCAGCAACAAGCGCGTATTGATGCTGCACAACAAGCTCAGCTTCCGTTGCAACTAACTAAAGAGCTAGCCAACGAGCAAGTTGCGGAAAAAGTGCAAATGATGATGTCGAAGAATCTGAAAAATCTCGATATTCGTCTTGATCCACCAGAGTTAGGTCGTATGCAAATTCGTATGACCATGAATAATGACGTTGCCAATGTACATTTTACAGTGAACAACCCGCAAGCTCGTGACATTATTGAACAGACGCTCCCTCGTTTGAGAGAAATGCTAGCGCAACAAGGTATGCAGCTGGCTGATTCTTCCGTCCAGCAACAAAACAGCGGGCAACAGCAAGGTAGGTATACTGCTGAACAACATGGTCAAAGCGCGCAAAGTGGCGGTTTTTCTGGACAGTCCGAAGAGGGTTTTGAATCTGATGTCAATCTGGATTTGAATGTCGCTTCAAAGCGTGATGGAATTAGTTTTTACGCATAAAAGGCCGTTTAACGGCAATGGCATACGGTTACCCAGCAACTCACTAAAACGTCTTGGTAACTCAAAAGAACAATAAGAGACAAGAATGGCAGAAGAACAGTTACAAGGGGCCGATGCGCCGAAAGGAAAAAGCAAGTTACTTATCATCATCATCGCTGTTGTAGTATTACTACTTGGTGGCGGGGCAGCGGCATTTTTTCTAATGGGCTCTGATGAACCTGCTCAGGCTGAATCGTCTCAACAGGCTCAAGTGAAGGCATCGGATGCTGCGCCCATCGCGTATGTGAATCTTCCTCAGGCATTTGTATTTAACGTTACTGGGGATAGCCGCGATAGGTTGGTTCAAATTAAAGCGCAGTTAATGGTTCGCGGTGCAGAAAATGAAGAGTTGGCGAGGTATCATTCGCCACTGATTGAAAGCTCTATGCTATCAACGTTTGCTTCCGCGACGGTTGATCAATTGCGCTCTCCTACAGGACGAGTGGAATTGCGCGATCGTGCTTCCGAAGATATCAAAGCAGCGCTGAATGCTGCGGTCGGTAAGCCAGTGATTGAAAAAGTACTGTTTACAGATTTTGTTATTCAATAGGTAAAACGTGACCGATCTATTAAGCCAAGACGAAATTGATGCGCTATTGCATGGGGTTGACGATGTTGATGACGTCGATGAACCG
Organism: Vibrio sp. SCSIO 43097; assembly: GCF_023650755.1. Lineage (NCBI taxonomy): Bacteria > Pseudomonadati > Pseudomonadota > Gammaproteobacteria > Vibrionales > Vibrionaceae > Vibrio > Vibrio sp. SCSIO 43097. The sequence goes on from NZ_CP071840.1 coordinate 948,686, forward strand.
ATAGAAAACGACACTGAGGGGGCCGTCAATTTTGATTTCTCGTCGCAAGACAGAATCGTACGTGGTCGAATGCCGACGCTCGAACTTATCAACGAGCGCTTTGCACGGCACATGCGTATTAGTCTGTTTAATATGCTGCGTAAAACGGCAGAGGTGTCGATCAATGGCGTGCAGATGATGAAGTTTGGTGAATACCAGAACACATTGTACGTGCCAACCAGTTTGAACATGGTGCGTTTTCGTCCGTTAAAAGGCACTGCGTTGATCACCATGGAGGCTCGTTTAGTCTTTATTCTGGTAGAAAACTTCTTTGGCGGTGATGGTCGATTCCACGCCAAAATCGAAGGCCGCGAATTTACCCCAACGGAACGCCGCATCATTCAGTTGTTACTGAAAATTGTATTTGAAGATTATAAAGAAGCGTGGTCGCCAGTGATGGGGGTAGAGTTCGAATATCTCGACTCTGAAGTAAACCCAAGTATGGCAAACATTGTCAGCCCGACAGAAGTGATTGTCGTGAGTTCCTTCCATATAGAAGTTGACGGCGGTGGCGGCGATTTTCATGTCGTTATGCCTTACTCCATGGTTGAGCCTATCCGTGAACTATTGGATGCAGGTGTTCAGTCCGACAAGATGGAAACGGACGTTCGCTGGAGCTCAGCACTACGTGAAGAGATCATGGATTGTCCGGTTAACTTCCGCGTGAACTTGCTCGAAAAAGACATTTCTTTGCGTGATCTCATGGAGCTGCAACCGGGCGATATCATCCCGATTGAAATGCCAGAACATGCGACGATGTTTGTAGAAGACCTACCGACCTATCGCGTAAAAATGGGTCGTTCGGAAGACAAATTAGCGGTGCAAATTTCTGAGGAAATTGAGCGCCCACATGTCGTCAAAACAGATTTAGCTTTCTTAGGTAAAGACATCATGTCCGAGCTTGAGAGTGAAGACGATATAGACCATTAAGATACCTTATTAAACAGACATGCTATGGCATGAGTTAGGCGTAACACAGGATAGAAAAATGGAACCAAGTGACGATCAAAAGCTAGCAGACGAATGGGCAGCCGCTCTTGGCGAAGACCCGTCTGCCCCTTCTGTAGACGTAGATGAAGTATTGGCTGCGCCACTGGAAGAGCTAAAAGACACTTCAAGCCCAATTAGCGAAGATGAGCGTCGTAAACTCGACACTATTATGGATATCCCGGTGACGATTTCGATGGAAGTCGGTCGTTCTCAAATTAGCATTCGGAACCTGTTGCAGCTTAACCAAGGTTCGGTTGTTGAGTTGGATCGTCTAGCCGGTGAGTCGCTCGACGTATTGGTTAACGGTACTTTGATTGCTCACGGCGAAGTCGTGGTCGTCAACGATAAGTTTGGTATCCGTTTGACGGATGTGATCAGCCAAACTGAACGAATTAAGAAGCTGCGTTAAGATGAGTCGTTCAATCAAAATGCGATTGAAGCAAATCACTGGAGCACTGAGCTTAATACTAAGTGCTCCTTATGCATTTGCTGCCGCACCAAATAATCTGGATCTTGCGACGACACTTGGCTCGCTTGTGCTTGTAATCGGCGTGATTCTTTTGCTGGCTTGGTTGCTGAAACGTATGCAAGTGCCAGCGATGGGACAACAAAAGGGCTTGCGTATAGTGAGTCAGTTGCCAGTGGGTACAAAAGAAAGAATCGCAGTAGTTCAAGTGGGTGAAGAACAGTTTTTGGTTGGGATTACTAGCCAATCGATCCAAACTTTAGCCAAGTTAGATAAGCCACTGAAAGAGGAAGAGTTGGCGACCAATGCTTTTGCGACTCAATTTAGCCAGCTGATCAAAAAACATGACAAAGGGTAATCCAATTCGTTTGCTCCTGAGTACGTTGTTACTTTTTGTCGGCGTGCTGTTTTCTTCATTTACCTTTGCTGAAGCAGAGGAGTCAGCGCTGCCAGATAACTTAGCCGATGGAAGTAGTGTTACAGTTCAGGCTATGCAAAGTGATACTGGTGCTAGCCGTTCTATGTCCGTTTCTAGTGGCGGTGGTATTCCAGCATTCACCATGACCACGAACCCTGATGGCAGTGAAGACTACTCAGTTACACTACAAATTTTAGCGTTAATGACCATGCTTGGCTTCTTGCCTGCCATGGTGATTCTGATGACCTCGTTCACTCGAATTGTGGTGGTAATGTCGATATTGCGTCAGGCAATGGGTTTGCAACAAACGCCTTCTAATCAGGTTATTATTGGTATTGCGCTGTTTTTGACCTTTTTTGTTATGTCTCCTGTCCTGAACGAAATCAACGACAAAGCTGTTCAGCCTTATTTGAGCGAGCAAGTCACGGCGCGAGAAGCGTTTGATGCTGCACAAGCGCCAATGAAAGCATTCATGCTTAAACAGACGCGAATCAAAGATTTGGAGACGTTTGTAACCATGTCAGGAGAGCAAGTCGAGAATCCAGAAGATGTATCGATGGCGGTATTGATTCCGGCTTTTATCACCTCAGAGCTAAAAACTGCATTCCAAATTGGCTTTATGCTCTTCTTGCCGTTTTTGATTATTGACCTTGTAGTCGCTTCGGTACTGATGGCAATGGGTATGATGATGTTGTCACCAATGATTGTTTCGTTGCCGTTCAAGTTGATGTTGTTCGTATTGGTCGATGGTTGGAACTTGATACTCTCGACACTCGCGGGCAGCTTTGCCCTTTAGATAAGCGCAGATAGAGGATAAGACATGACACCAGAAATGTTTGTCGAGCTTTTCCGTGAAGCACTTTGGATGGTGCTTATCATGGTCTGCGCTATTATCATCCCAAGCTTGCTGATCGGCCTTGTAGTTGCGATTTTTCAAGCTGCGACATCCATCAACGAACAAACATTGAGCTTCTTACCGCGTTTGATTGTCACGCTTTTGGCCCTGATGCTGTTTGGGCATTGGATGACGCAAATGTTGATGGAATATTTCTATGGCTTGATTGAACGCTTACCTCAGGTGCTTTATTAGAGGCGCCTATGGAGTACCCCACTAGCGTTGTCTTAGATTGGATCGCAAACTACTTCTGGCCCTATGTTCGTATCTCATCCATGTTGATGGTGATGACAGTAACCGGGGCCCGATTTGTTTCGCCAAGAATCCGCCTTTACCTCGGTTTAGCCATCACTTTCGCTGTCATGCCAGCTATCCCCGCCGTACCTCAAGACATTGAGCTACTCTCGTTTCGTGGCTTCATGACCATTGCCGAGCAAATGATCATCGGCATAGCGATGGGTATGGTTACTCAATTTATGATTCAAACCTTTGTCCTACTTGGTCAAATATTGGGTATGCAATCAAGTTTGGGCTTTGCTTCTATGGTTGATCCCGCAAATGGTCAGAACACGCCATTGCTTGGCCAGTTATTCATGTTCTTAACGACAATGTTTTTCCTTGCCACCGATGGACACTTAAAAATGCTGCAATTGGTGGTGTTCAGTTTTAAAACTTTGCCGATTGGCTCCGGCTCGCTCAACGCGGTTGATTTCCGTGAAATGGCAGGCTGGCTTGGTATTATGTTCCAAACGGCACTGAGTATGTCTCTATCTGGCATTATTGCGCTACTGACCATTAACTTGTCGTTTGGTGTAATGACCCGTGCCGCACCACAGCTGAATATCTTCTCGCTTGGTTTTGCTTTTGCTTTGATGGTGGGTCTATTACTTTGTTGGTACATACTGGCTGGTCTATACAGTCATTATGAAATGTTCTGGACAGTGGGTGAGGCGCAGATTTGTCGGCTTATTCGCTTGGAGTGCTAAGATTTGGCAGAATCAGACGGTCAGGAACGCACCGAAGAAGCCACGCCCCGACGGTTACAACAAGCCAGAGAAAAGGGGCAGGTCGCTCGATCTAAAGAGCTGGCATCAGCATCTGTGCTGATCGTTGGCGCCATTTCATTGATGTGGTTTGGCGAGGCGTTAGCACGTTCATTGTTTTCCATAATGAGCCGTTTATTTGATCTTCAACGAGAAGAGATTTTCGATACTGCAAAACTGTTTGATATCGCTTTGGGCGCGATGAGTGATTTGTTGTTCCCACTATTTTTGGTGTTAGCGACATTGTTTACCGCTGCCATGATTGGAGCAGCAGGTGTGGGAGGAATCAGTTTTTCTGCCCAAGCGGCCATGCCCAAGCTGTCGAAAATGAATCCGCTTAGCGGCTTAAAGCGAATGGTTGGAATGCAAAGCTGGGTAGAGTTGATCAAATCAATCCTTAAAGTGGTTCTGGTCACTGGTGTCGCCATCTATTTGATCCAAGCATCGCAGGCCGATCTGATTCAATTGAGCATGGATGTGTATCCGCAAAACATCTTCCATGCTTTAGATATTTTGCTGAACTTTATTTTGCTGATCAGTTGCTCGCTATTGATTGTGGTTGCCATCGATATTCCATTTCAAATCTGGCAGCACGCTGATCAGTTAAAAATGACGAAGCAAGAAGTCAAAGACGAATACAAAGAGACTGAAGGTAAGCCGGAAGTGAAAGGCCGTATTCGTATGTTGCAAAGGGAAGCGGCTCAACGTCGAATGATGGCGGATGTTCCTCAAGCTGATGTTATTGTTACTAACCCAGAGCACTTCTCGGTAGCGCTTCGTTATAAACAGAAGACAGACCGTGCGCCAGTCGTGATCGCTAAAGGTACTGACCACATGGCGATGAAGATTCGAGAAGTCGCCCGCGAACATGACATTACGATTGTGCCTGCACCACCTTTGGCTCGTGCGTTGTACCACACGACAGAACTCGAGCAAGAGATCCCCGATGGGTTATTTACTGCCGTCGCTCAGGTTTTGGCATTTGTATTCCAATTGAAGCAATACCGAAAACGAGGTGGACAGCGTCCCAAAATTCAAGATTATGATTTGCCAATCCCGCCCGAGCACCGTCATTGATACGAAAAGCGGTAAAGCCTTAAAAAAGCTCGTTTGATCAAAAGCTAAGCTCTATTTGAGTGTTTAGTCATTATTTTGGCGCTAATTATGGTACATAGATTGCTTAAAACGCTTTAATTATCAACCCTACCTAAACTTTTAGGCTAAAGCGGTCGCGTATTAATAGTAAGAGCTTACGTGACGCTTCAATCGATTGAGATCTCTCGCAGTATGAAGTTAAGCCTGCCGTTTGCAGATAAATTGCCACGAATCCCTCAACGTGAAATGCCAGCTATTGGTGCTCCGGTGATGGTTTTGGCCACCCTAGCGATGGTGGTACTGCCGATTCCAGCATTTTTGCTGGATATGTTCTTCACCTTTAACATCGCGCTGTCGATGGTGGTGTTGTTAGTGACCGTTTACACACGTCGCCCTTTGGACTTCGCTGCTTTTCCAACGGTATTGCTGATCGCCACGTTGCTCCGCTTGGCTTTGAACGTTGCCTCGACTCGTGTCGTCTTACTGCATGGTCATGAAGGCGGTAATGCGGCAGGTAACGTAATTGAGGCGTTCGGTAACGTCGTTATTGGTGGTAACTACGCGGTCGGCCTAGTGGTTTTCCTCATCTTAATGATCATCAACTTTATGGTGGTGACCAAAGGTGCGGGTCGTATCTCTGAGGTAAGTGCTCGCTTTACGCTTGATGCGTTGCCGGGTAAGCAAATGGCGATTGATGCCGACTTGAATGCCGGATTGATAGACCAAGAGCAGGCAAGAGTTCGTCGTTTTGAAGTGACCAAAGAAGCGGATTTCTATGGCTCGATGGATGGTGCCTCGAAGTTCGTAAAAGGTGACGCGATTGCCGGTATTTTGATTCTGTTTATCAACATCGTCGGCGGTCTGTCGATCGGTATGGCGCAGTATGGATTGGGTTTCGGTGAAGCGATTGAAATCTATACCTTACTGACAATCGGTGATGGTTTGGTCGCACAAATCCCATCGCTATTGCTGTCGATTGCAGCGGCAATGATGGTGACGCGCCAAAACACCGATGAAGACATGGGGGAACAACTGGTCTTCCAGATGTTCGACAACCCAAAAGCGCTGATGATTACTGCGGCTATTCTTGGTGTGATGGGCATCGTACCGGGCATGCCACACTTTGCGTTTTTGAGCCTGGCAGTCGCGGCCGGTGCAGCGGCATATTTCATCGACAAACGGCAGAAGCAGAAAGCGAAAGAGCCCGCTTTACCAGCAACAGCAGACGAAGGTACAGAACCTTCCTCACAGCGCGAACTGTCTTGGGATGACGTCCAGCCAGTCGATATTATTGGCTTGGAAGTCGGTTATCGCTTAATCCCTTTGGTGGACAGAGACCAAGGTGGGGAACTGTTAGAGCGCGTAAAAGGTGTGCGTAAAAAGTTATCGCAAGATTTTGGGTTCCTAATTCCAGCGGTTCATATTCGTGACAATCTTGAGCTGACCCCAAACAGTTACCGAATTACATTGATGGGGGTTGCGGTGGGCGAAGCAGAGATTCGTCCGGATCAAGAGCTAGCGATTAACCCAGGTCAGGTGTATGGCATGATTGATGGTGAGCCAACCATTGACCCTGCTTTTGGACTGGAAGCCGTATGGATCCGAGAAGATCAGCGTGAGCACGCGCAGGCTCTGGGTTATACGGTTGTTGATTCATCAACGGTATTAGCGACGCACCTAAGCCAGCTATTGACCAACAACGCATCACAGCTAATTGGCCATGAAGAAGTAGAGAATTTATTAGAAATGTTGGGACGCAGCGCGCCTAAGTTGGTCGAGAACTTTGTTCCTGACCAATTACCATTAGGTGTGGTGGTGAAAGTCCTACAAAACTTGTTAAACGAGGCCATTCCAATCCGCGATATTCGCACGATTGTTCAAACTTTGGCTGAGTACTCAAGTAAGAGTCAAGAAGCTGACATATTGACGGCAGCAGTTCGAATTAGTCTTAAACGTCTAATTGTTCAAGAAATCAATGGTATAGAGCCTGAGTTACCAGTGATTACTTTGATACCTGAACTGGAACAAATATTGCATCAAACTATGCAAGCATCAGGAGGCGAATCCGCGGGGATTGAACCGGGACTCGCTGAGCGATTGCAGTCTTCACTAAGCCAAGCGACACAGGAACAAGAACTGAAAGGCGAACCTGCCGTTCTGCTTACTTCTGGTGTATTACGCTCGACGTTGGCTAAATTTGTGAAGAACACAATACCTAATCTCCGGGTACTGTCTTACCAAGAAATCCCGGATGAAAAACAGATCAGAATTGTGCAAGCCGTGGGTAACTGATCTCACGCATCATTAATGGATTCATAGTTTGAAAATAAAGCGATTTTTTGCCAAAGACATGAGAACGGCGCTGCTCCAAGTGAAAGAGGAGTTAGGCGCGGAAGCGGTGATCATGTCAAACAAGAAAGTGGCTGGTGGAGTAGCGATTGTTGCGGCGATAGATAGTGAATCTAATCCGCCTCAAGCAAGCGCAGCGTCACAGCAAAATCGCGGTGCTTCTCAATCGAATCGCTATAACGAACATCGTCAAATGTCATCGTCTTCTGCTGATCGTTACCAAGATCGTCATTTAGATGAAGATAAAATTAGCCTGAACAGTAATAACAGTAACAATGAAAAAACAGGCTCAATGACGCAGCGATTCGCTAATATGCTTAAGCAATATAGCGGTGGTGCAGCAGAGGCTGACGACCACGTAGCGGAAAATGAAGATTCGCTCTCTGCTTTGCTGCAACGCCAAAATAAGCATCGCGACGGCTACAACCAAGAAAAGCCAGCGCCATATCAACCAGATTCACCTTTGGCGAAGCTAATCGCACAGGACAATCGATTTGAACGTCCGACGCCCAAGCTGGACCCGACGCGCTATGACCGACGTCGCCCAAGTGATGAGCGTGACGAATCGGCCGATGAGCTAGAAAGCATGCGCGAAGAGATGACGTCAATTCGTCGTCTGTTGGAGCACCAAGTTTCTGGCCTGATGTGGCAAGAAGTAGAACGCCGTGAGCCGCTAAGAGCAATGCTGATTAAGCGCTTAGAGCGAATGGGCGTTTCTCCGGAGTTAGCAGACCAGATGGCCTGTTATATTCCGGAAGATACAAAGCCAGCGCGAGCGTGGAAAGCGTTATTGTCGCTGGTGGCGGATCAAATCAATATTCCTAAACAGGACATTTTAAAACGTGGTGGCGTAGTCGCATTGTTGGGTCCGACTGGGGTTGGGAAAACAACAACCGTAGCGAAACTCGCAGCACGCGCAGCCATGGAATACGGTGCCGACAATGTGGCCCTTGTGACAACAGACACATATCGCATAGGTGCACATGAGCAACTCTCAATTTACGGAAGAATCATGGGTTGTCCCGTAAGAGTTGCTAAAGATTCTAACGAGTTAGCCGATGTTATATATCAGCTAAGAAACAGAAGACTGATTTTGGTCGATACGGCAGGGATGGGGCAACGAGATGTGAGGCTTTCCGAGCAGCTCGACACTCTAATGCAAGAGAGCGGAGAAGTGATTCACAGCTACCTTGTTTTGCCGGCTACCGCACAACGTCGTGTTCTACAAGAAACGCTGGATCACTTCCGACGTATACCACTTTCGGGTTGTATTATGACGAAGCTTGATGAGTCATTAAGCCTAGGCGAATTCATCAGTGTAGTGATTCAAAACGCAATGCCAGTAGCTTACATCGCTAATGGTCAGCGCGTACCAGAAGACATTGTGATAGCGCAACCAAAATATATGCTTGCGAAAGCAAATGAACTGTTAGAGAAGTCGACAGAGAACGAACCTCACTTTTGGAACAGTGACAGTGAAGGACTCTAAGGCGGCGGACTACTATGACTGAGAATATGATACACGATCAAGCAAGCGGCCTCCGTCGCTTAACACAACCATCGTTGACCAAAGTGATTGCTGTTACTGGCGGCAAAGGTGGTGTGGGGAAATCAAACGTAACACTGGGTCTGGCGATTTGTATGGCTCGCCAAGGCAAGAAGGTGATGGTTCTCGACGCTGATTTAGGTCTGGCCAATGTGGACGTGATGCTCGGAATTCGTGCAAAACGTAATCTAGGACATGTCTTAGCGGGTGAATGTGAGCTAAAAGATGCGATTGTCGAAGGGCCTTATGGTATAAAGATAATTCCTGCAACTTCTGGCACACAGAGCATGACAGAGCTTTCTCACGCTCAGCATGCTGGACTCATTCGAGCATTTGGTAGTCTTGAAGACGAAATGGATGTCCTGCTGATTGATACCGCTGCTGGTATCTCTGACATGGTAATCAGTTTTTCGCGAGCAGCTCAAGATGTGGTTGTAGTTGTGTGTGATGAACCGACGTCAATCACAGATGCCTATGCATTAATCAAGCTGTTGAGTAAAGAACACCAAGTTCAACGCTTTAAAGTTGTAGCAAATATGGTCAGAAGCTACCGTGAAGGGCGAGAATTGTTTGCAAAGTTGACACTAGTCACAGAGCGATTCTTGAATGTTAGCCTTGAACTCGTAGCATGTATTCCATTAGATGATAAAGTACGACAGGCTGTAAAAAGACAAAAAATTGTCGTTGATGCGTTCCCACGCTCGCCTGCTGCTTTAGCTATCAGCTCACTAGCAAACAAAGCGTTGACGTGGCCACTACCGAAAACACCAAGTGGACACTTGGAATTTTTTGTGGAAAGGTTGCTAAATCGTACCGAATTCGCAGAGGACCCTTTTGGTGAATAAAGCGATAACCTATGACCAACATGGCAAATTTAATAGCCAGCAGGCGTTCATTGAACGTTATTCAGTGTTGGTTAAGCGCATTGCTCACCACCTACTAGGCCGTTTACCGCCGAGTGTTCAGGTAGAGGATTTAATTCAGGCCGGCATGATCGGTCTTATCGAAGCTCAGCAGAATTATGATGGTTCTAAAGGTGCGAGCTTTGAAACTTATGCAGGTATCCGTATTCGTGGCGCAATGTTAGATGACATGCGTAAAGGCGATTGGGTACCGCGTTCTGTTCATAAAAATAATCGAGAGATTAACCAAGCGATTGCGGAGCTGGAAGGCGAATTAAATCGAGATCCTACTGATTCTGAAGTAGCCACGCATCTCGGTATGACACTGGATCAATATCATAGTGCTCTTACCGATATCAACTGCTCAAAATTAGTCGGTATTGAAGATTTAGGCGTTTCTGATGATGTGATTTCACCGGCGGATGAAACCGATGACAGCAACCCATTCAAAGGGGTAGTTGATGAATCATTTCGAAAAGCACTGGTTGAATCAATAAAACAGCTTCCAGAGCGTGAAGCTTTGGTTCTTTCGCTTTATTATGATGAAGAACTCAATTTGAAAGAAATTGGCGATGTGTTAGGCGTAAGCGAATCTCGCGTAAGTCAAATACTGAGTCAAGCGATGCAACGTTTACGTACCAAGCTCAGTGCGTGGACACAAAATGACTAAAAACACTGATTTTACGATTCAGTGGAGGCAATTTTGAATAAAAACATGAAGATCCTTATTGTTGATGATTTCTCAACAATGCGCCGTATTGTTAAAAACCTGCTTCGTGACTTGGGTTTCAATAACACTCAAGAAGCGGACGATGGTTTAACCGCATTACCAATGCTGAAAAAAGGTGACTTCGATTTTGTTGTAACTGACTGGAACATGCCAGGTATGCAAGGCATCGATTTGCTTAAACACATCCGCGCGGATGCAGAACTTAAGCATCTGCCAGTTCTAATGATCACGGCTGAAGCGAAGCGTGAGCAGATCATTGAAGCTGCTCAAGCAGGCGTAAACGGCTACATTGTTAAGCCATTTACTGCTGCAACATTAAAAGAAAAATTAGATAAAATTTTCGAGCGTTTATAACTCTCTCTTTCTCTTTGTTATTCGAGTCATTCATACCAATTATTAAATACCTATTAAATGACTCGTTTAGCGTTTTCAAAGTGATAAGAAGAACTAAACGTAAAAGGGTCTATTCAGAATGATCTCACTAGAGCAGGCGAAGTCACTCGTTCAAATGCTAGAAAACGGGGAACAAGACCAAGCCAATATGCTTGTTGCCTCGATCTACGAAGGTGCCGATAACCCAATGCTGCAAGAAATTGGAGCGTTAACTCGAGACCTTCACGAATCACTCAAGCAGTTCAGTCTCGATCAGCGCATGACCGAAATTGCGAAAGACGAAATCCCTAACGCTAGGGATCGTCTCAATTATGTGATCGAGAAGACAGAGCTTGCAGCCAACAAAACAATGGATGCGGTCGACTGCTGCCTTCCTATCGCTGACAACCTGCATGATTGCCTTCTAAAAGTTCGTCCTCAATGGAATGAACTCATGCACGGGCGCATAGAATTAAGCGAATTTAAAGCACTGTGCCACCGAATCGACGGGCTATTAGTGCAAGTCGAAGGTGACAGCACTGAATTGCGCGGCCAGTTGACCGAAATTCTCATGGCGCAAGACTTCCAAGACCTAACTGGCCAAATCATTCGCCGCGTAATTACGTTGGTTAATGAAGTAGAAGGCCGCTTAGTGGAAATCCTAACCGTATTCTCTGGAAATAAACTTGAAGAACACATTCAAGTTTTGTCAGAACCGGCAGATAAAAAGAATACACAAACAAGCGAAGCCGAAGGCCCGATTCTTCATCCAGAACTGAGAGAAGATGCGGTTTCATCGCAGGACGAAGTCGATGACTTGTTGTCCAGTCTTGGATTTTAAAGGTAACGTATGAGCTACGATTTAGACGAAGATATTCTTCAGGACTTTCTCATTGAGGCTGGGGAAATTCTCGAGCTGCTTTCTGAGCAGTTGGTTGAATTGGAAAATAACCCAGAAGACAAAGACTTACTTAATGCTATTTTCCGCGGGTTTCATACCGTAAAAGGCGGTGCCGGCTTCCTTTCATTGGCAGAGCTAGTCGATACTTGTCATGGTGCGGAGAACGTGTTCGACGTTTTACGAAACGGTCAACGCACGGTAACGCAAAACTTAATGGATACGATGCTAAAAGCCTTGGATACGGTTAATACCCAGTTCCAGGCTGTTCAAGATCGTGAGCCGTTAGAAGCTGCGGACCCTGAGCTTCTTGAAGAACTTCATCGTCTATGCAAACCTGAGTCAGAAGATGAAGTAGCGGCAACCGTAATTGAAGAACCAGTGGCTACTCCAGAACCTATTATTCCCGAGCCTATCATCGAAGAACCTGCTGCACCGTCAGCACCATCAAGTGTCGGCTCTGTTGATGAAATTACCCAAGACGAATTCGAAAAGCTACTGGATGAGCTTCATGGTAAAGGTTCAGCGCCAGGCACCTCAATGTCTGCGACACCTACAACGCCATCTGAACCGCCTCAATCGAGTGCACCATCAGTTGAAAGTGGTGATATCACTGATGATGAGTTTGAACGTTTACTCGATGAACTGCACGGTGTAGGAAAAAGCCCTTCTACGGCAGAGGCTGCTGCATCTGTACCAGTAGAGCCACCTAAAGCGGCAGAGCCTTCCGCTCCAGTGTCATCTTCATCAAATCAAGACAGTGACTTAATGACGGACGAAGAGTTCGAAAAGTTACTCGATGAGCTACATGGTTCAGGTAAAGGTCCAACGCTAGAAGAATTGGATATGGCAACGAAGCCAGCTTCAGCAAACGTAGAGCAAAGCCCTGCGAAACCTGAGCCTGTTGCTAAGCCAACACCCGTTCAAGCAGCGCCAGCACCAAAGCCAGAATCTAAACCAGTCGCGTTAAAAGAAGAAGCCAAAGCACCAGCGGTTAAAAAACCTCAGGCTGAAGCAACCGTTCGTGTTGATACCTCGACGCTTGATACCATCATGAACATGGTGGGTGAGCTCGTATTGGTTCGAAACCGCCTATTAAGCCTTGGTTTGAATAGCGACAACGAAGAGATGTCCAAAGCGGTCGCTAACCTTGATGTGGTAACTGCGGATCTACAAGGCGCGGTAATGAAAACGCGTATGCAGCCAATTAAGAAAGTGTTTGGCCGTTTCCCACGCGTTGTCCGTGACTTGGCTCGTAACCTAAATAAAGACATCGTGCTAGAAATGCGCGGTGAAGAAACCGATCTCGATAAAAACCTTGTAGAAGCATTGGCCGATCCGTTGATTCACTTGGTGCGTAACTCGGTTGATCACGGTATTGAAATGCCAGACGCACGCGCGAAGGCCGGCAAATCACGTACAGGTAAAGTGATTTTGTCAGCATCGCAAGAAGGGGACCATATTGAACTATCCATCGTAGATGATGGTGGCGGTATGGACCCGAACAAACTGCGTGGCATCGCGGTGAAGCGTGGCATGATGGATGAAGATGCGGCGGCACGTTTAACAGATAAAGAGTGCTTCAACCTTATCTTCGCACCTGGCTTCTCAAGTAAAGATAAAATTTCTGACATCTCTGGTCGTGGTGTGGGTATGGACGTGGTTAAGACGGCGATCAATACCTTAAACGGTTCAATCGATATCGATTCTGAGCTAGGCAAGGGCACTAAGATTACGATCAAAGTACCACTAACGTTAGCGATTTTACCGACTCTGATGGTTGGTGTTGGCGGTCATCCTTTTGCTCTACCACTGGCTTCGGTGAGTGAAATTTTCCACTTGGATCTTAGTCGTACAAACGTGGTAGATGGTCAGCTGACGATTATTGTGCGTGAGAAATCTATCCCACTATTTTACTTACAAAACTGGTTGGCATCCAAATCGCAAAACGTCCAAGAGCGTACTGGTCACGGTCACGTGGTGATTGTACAGATTGGTAACCAGCGCGTTGGTTTTGTTGTGGATACGCTTATTGGTCAAGAAGAAGTGGTTATTAAGCCACTCGATAATCTATTACAGGGCACTCCAGGTATGGCTGGTGCGACAATTACTAGCGATGGCCATATTGCATTAATTCTAGATGTGCCTGATTTACTTAAGCGATATGCTGCGGCTTCACGCCTTTAAGCAAAGCTGACGTTATTAAAAGGAATAAGATGGCGATTAAAGTACTAGTCGTTGATGATTCGAGTTTTTTCCGACGTCGTGTGAGCGAAATCATCAACTCAGAATCGCGCCTAGAAGTGATTGACGTTGCGGTAAATGGTAGAGAGGCGGTTGAGAAAGCCAAATCTCTCAAACCTGACGTCATCACGATGGATATTGAAATGCCAGTGATGGATGGCATTACAGCTGTACGTGAAATTATGGCCGCTGCTCCAACGCCAATTCTAATGTTTTCGTCCCTGACCCACGACGGGGCGAAAGCTACGCTTGATGCGCTAGATGCGGGCGCATTGGACTTCTTACCGAAAAAGTTTGAGGACATTGCGCGTAACCGTGAAGAAGCGGTGTCATTACTTCAACAGCGTGTGATTCAGATTGCCTCGAAGCGCGCTTTCATGCGTCGACCTATCGCTCGCCCAACAGCGAGTACCAGCACGACTACTCGATCATTAGGTTCAAGAACGGCTTCACCTGTGACTCCAACACCAACTCGACCTGCTGCGACAAAGTACCGTGCTTCTGGTAAGAAGTATCAACTGACGGCAATTGGCACATCAACAGGTGGCCCCGTTGCTCTACAAAAAATTCTGACGCGTTTGCCGATGAACTATCCGCATCCGATTGTATTGATTCAACACATGCCAGCAACGTTTACTGCTGCGTTTGCCAGCCGTTTGAACACCTTGTGTAAGATTCAAGTGAAAGAAGCACAAGATGGCGATGTGTTACAGCCCGGTGTGGCATACCTTGCACCAGGTGGGAAACAAATGATGGTGGATGGACGAGCGGGCGCTGCTCGTCTTCGCATTATTGATGGCGGCGACCGCATGAACTACAAACCATGTGTGGATGTGACTTTTGGTTCTGCCGCAAAAGTATATGGCGACAAAGTGCTCTCTTTAGTGTTGACAGGCATGGGTGCAGACGGTCGTGAGGGCGCTCGCATGTTGAAGTCTTCAGGCTCAACTATTTGGGCACAAGATGAAGAAAGTTGTGTTGTTTATGGCATGCCCCAAGCGGTTGCTAAAGCAGGCATTTCTTCAGAAGATTTACCGCTTGACCGCATTGCTGAACGCATGTTGGTGGAAGTTGGCCTAGCTTAGGATTCATCATGATTGTTTGGAGTGTAGCTAACCAGAAAGGAGGCGTGGGTAAAACCACCTCAACAGTGACATTGGCGGGCTTATTGAGCCAGAAAGGCCATCGAGTATTGATGGTTGATACTGATCCTCACGCCTCACTGACTACTTATCTCGGTTATGATCCTGATGCAGTAACTTCGAGCCTATTTGATTTATTCCAGTTGAAGACGTTTTCTCGTGAGACGGTTAAACCGTTGATTTTAGAAACAGAGCTGGAAGGAATGGATATCATTCCCGCGCATATGTCCCTTGCCACGCTTGATCGCGTAATGGGTAATCGCAGTGGTATGGGATTAATCTTAAAACGGGCGCTGCAAACTGTCTCACAAGACTATGACTATGTGTTGATTGATTGTCCGCCAATCCTTGGCGTGATGATGGTGAACGCGTTGGCAGCCAGTGACCGAATTTTGATTCCTGTTCAAACAGAGTTTTTGGCGATGAAAGGTCTAGAGCGCATGATGCGTACGCTAACCATTATGCAAAAATCTCGCCCGGGCGGTTTCAAAGTGACTATCGTCCCAACCATGTACGATAAGCGCACGAAAGCGTCATTGCAGACATTGATGCAACTGAAAAAAGATTACCCAAATCAAGTGTGGACCTCAGCGGTGCCTATTGATACCAAGTTCCGCGATGCCAGTTTAAAGCACTTGCCAGCGTCGCATTTTGCATCTGGTAGTCGTGGTGTGTTTGCCTATAAACAGCTACTGATTTATCTGGAGAGGTTGGCGTTCGATGAGCAGTAATGATGTGCTGTCCAGTGAACAAGCACTTGATGACTACTTTAATGCATTACTGGATGATGAAACTGAAATAACGACTCTTGAGGAAGACCTTGACCTATTGGCTCAAGAGGTATCATCTGCAGAGCCAGAGCCAGAGCCAGAGCCAGAGCCAGAGCCAGAGCCAGAGCCAGAGCCAGAGCCAGAGCCAGAGCCAGAGCCAGAGCCAGAGCCAGAGCCAGAGCCAGAGCCAGAATTGCAGCTACAATACTCGGAGCCAGAAACGTACCAGTTTCAAGAAACATATCCGCCAGAGTTGGAAGCTCCAAACCTGGAAGATGTTCAAAGGCTATTAAGTCAGCTTGAAGCAAGCAACCCAGTGGCTGAGTTGGATATTGATAGTATTCTTGAACAAAATACGATTGATATTGCAGCAGAGATAAAAGCGGCTGAGCCTGAGGTACAAACCTTTAGTGAGGTGCCTGAGCTTCAGGGTGTTGAGGAAATACAGGACTGGGTGACTGATGAGCCAGTTTTTGAGGAAGCGCAACCAGAGGTGGATGAACCTCACGCAGTGATCGAACAAAGTATCAATATAGAATCGAACGTCGATACTGAACTCGAAACACAAGCAGATTCCGATATACCAACGGTCTGGGAAAGCACGAAGCGAAGTGAGGACTTCCAAGTTCTTTACTTTGATGTGAATGGTGTCACGTTTGCTGTACCTCTTGATGAGTTAGGTGGTATTCATCGCATTAGCGAGCTTAACCATTTGATAGGAAAACCCGCCTGGTATTTGGGGCTACAAACAAATCGCGAGCACCAGTTTGATGTCATCGATACCGCGAAATGGGTGATGGCAGATAAGCTTCGTGATGATAGCTATAAAGATAACTACCAATATGTCGTCATGCTTGGTGAGAGCATGTGGGGGTTGGCCAGTAACCAATTAATGGGGACTGAAACGCTTAATATCGACAAGGTTCGCTGGCGTGAGCAGGCGGGTAAACGCCCTTGGCTAGCGGGCATGGTAAAAGAAAAAATGTGTGCCTTAATTCATGTCCAGGCGCTCATTGACATGCTAAACGCCGGTTTAGATGTCAAATCACTGAATTAGATTTAAGTCGGGAACGACATTAACGAGGATTAACTATGTCTCAAGCTTTTGAAGTAGAAGTGAAGAAAGATGCATCGAATGACGAAGTTCTTCAGTGGGTGACGTTCCAGCTAGAAGAAGAAACGTACGGCATCAACGTAATGCAAGTTCGTGAAGTACTTCGTTATACTGAAATTGCCCCTGTTCCAGGTGCACCAGATTATGTACTTGGTATCATCAACCTACGCGGTAATGTAGTTACTGTTATCGATACACGTTCACGTTTTGGCCTGATGGAAGGCGAAGTCACCGACAACACTCGTATTATTGTGATCGAGTCTGAGCGTCAAGTGATTGGTATCTTAGTAGATAGCGTGGCAGAAGTTGTTTATCTGCGTTCTTCTGAAATTGATACGACGCCTTCAGTTGGTACCGACGAGAGTGCGAAGTTCATCCAGGGTGTGAGCAACCGTGACGGCAAGCTTCTTATCCTTGTGGATTTGAACAAGCTGCTAACAGATGATGAGTGGGACGAGATGGCTCACCTTTAATGGCTGAATGATGATGGCTGAAGAGACTCTTTTATCTGCTCCATTCCTTGCGGGTGGCGTCGCTTTTATCGTGTTAGTATTGGTTGTTTTGCAACTGCGGATTCGCTCGGGGTTACAAAAGCAGTTAGACCAACAACGAGCTCAATCTCGACACGCAGATAAAGAAGTGCAAAAGTTGAGTAAGCAGTTACTCGAAGTGCGCTCGGTTGTCGTTGGTCTTGGGCAAAAAGTGACGGAGCAACAGGACATTATTCAGCACTTAAACGAGAGAATTCGCGAACTCGAACACGCTGATACTGATGGTCGCTTGTACAGTCGCGCTTCTAAAATGGTACAGCTTGGCGCTGATATCAACGAGCTGATTGAAGAGTGCGAACTACCAAAAGCCGAAGCTGAGTTGATGCTTTCACTGCAGAAGAAACTGGCGGGGAAAGAGAAGATTCCACCATTAAGTGGTCAGCCATCAGATGACGCAGAATATCCAGCGCGTGGACGTCGTCGACGCTAAAGGTTATCAAGCGATAAAAAAGAGGCGTTATTACGCCTCTTTTTTTGTTTTTAGCCGCTAATGCTCTTCTTAAATACAACCCTAGATAACCTTCAGTCGATCTTGCTCTTAGCTCTGGCCTCTCAAATTCAAAATGAGCGCTTATAACTACTTATAGTTAATTTTATTAAAGTGTGATGATTAATTAACAAAAATACATGAACTTACATGTAACCTAGCCCTCTTATCCTGTTTTGTCATAACTAAGCTGTGCTAATATAGCGGCTCGTTCATTTTTTAGTTGAAGCTCTATGTTAGAAGTGTCTAACCTGACAGCAATCCGTGATGAAAGGGTTCTGTTTGAAAACCTGCAGTTTGAAATTAAGCCTGGTGAATTGGTCCAGATCGAAGGGCGTAATGGTACTGGTAAAACTACATTGCTACGGATTGTGACAGGGTTAGGTGATAGAGAAGAAGGTGTCATTAAATGGAAAGGCGAAGAGGTTGAAAAATCTCGTGATGTTTTCCATCAAGATCTGCTTTTCTTAGGACATCAAACAGGAGTGAAACGAGAGCTTACCGCATTAGAAAACTTACGTTTTTATCAATCTATTCAAAATAATCGCTCTTCAGACGAAGAAATCTTTATCGCTTTGACTCAAGTAGGATTAGCTGGTCGAGAAGATGTGCCTGTAGCACAACTTTCCGCAGGTCAGCAACGACGAGTCGCATTGGCAAGGTTATGGCTCAGTAAGCAAATTTTATGGATCTTAGATGAGCCGTTGACTGCCATTGATAAGCAAGGTGTCAAGGTGCTTGAATCTTTGTTCGCAAGTCATGCTGATAATGGCGGTATTGTTGTGTTGACGACGCATCAAGATATGTTTGCGGACAGCCCGAAACTTAGAAAAATAAAGCTGGGTGACTGATATGATTTCCTCGATGACCACCATCATTCGTCGTGAGCTCCTAATCGCATTTCGCCGTCAGGCAGACATTCTGAACCCGCTGTGGTTCTTTATTATTGTCATTACTCTCTTTCCTCTGAGTATTGGACCAGAACCTAATTTGTTAGCACGTATTGCAGCGGGCATCGTTTGGGTTGCCGCATTGCTGTCTGCCTTATTATCATTAGAGCGTCTATTTCGTGATGATTTTCAAGACGGTGCACTAGAACAAATGATGCTAATGCCGATTCCATTGCAACTTGTAGTGGTTTCAAAGGTCATAGCACATTGGTTGTTAACAGGGTTACCTCTGATTTTAATTAGCCCATTATTGGCGGTTTTACTTTCGCTCGACTTCAATACTTGGCTATCGGTTGTATTAACCTTGATGATCGGTACACCAACACTAAGTTTTATTGGCGCCATTGGTGTGGCGTTGACTGTTGGGTTGCAAAAGGGTGGCGTTCTTTTGAGTTTGCTTATTCTTCCGCTCTACATCCCAATTTTGATTTTCGCAACATCGGCAATTGATGCTGCCGCACTCGGTATGGCGTATAACGGTCAACTAGCGATTTTAGGTGCGATGCTAATGGGGGCGATGACATTAACGCCTTTTGCCATCAGTGCCGCATTGCGAGTTAGTGTTAACTAACTCAATAAAGTGCCAATGAAGCGGCGCTTGATCAAAGAATTATTATTAAAGCACTGCTACGGTCTCAACCCTTTAGACAGTGTCCCTGAAGTAAGAGTGAGAACAAAACATGTGGAAATGGCTACATCCTTATGCCAAGCCAGAAGCAGCTTATCGTTTGAGTGGTAAGTTTCTGCCTTGGTTTTCTGTATTGGCCCTCGTATGCTTATCGGTTGGTACGGTTTGGGGGCTTGCATTTGCGCCTTCAGATTACCAACAAGGTGACAGTTTCCGAATCATCTACATTCATGTCCCATCAGCTATTTGGTCTATGGGCGTTTATATGTCGATGGCGATCGCTGCATTTATTGGCCTAGTATGGCAAGTTCGCCTATCTGATATGGCGGCACTTGCGATGGCTCCGATTGGTGCAGTATTTACTTTTATTGCTCTACTTACAGGTGCTGTTTGGGGCAAGCCTATGTGGGGCACTTGGTGGGTATGGGATGCCCGTCTTACATCTGAATTGATTCTTCTATTTCTCTACCTTGGTGTGATTGCGCTTTACCATGCGTTTGACGATCAAAAAACCGCCGCAAAAGCTGCTGGTATTTTAGCGATCGTAGGCGTAGTAAACCTACCTATCATTCACTTTTCCGTGGAATGGTGGAACACGCTTCATCAAGGTGCGACGATCACGAAATTTGAACAACCTTCTATTTCATCCGACATGCTTTGGCCGTTATTGCTGAACATCTTTGGCTTTGCGTTCTTCTTTGGTGCCGTGACGATGGTCCGTTTTCGTAACGAAATCATCAGTAAAGAAAGTCACCGCCCTTGGGTGCGCAAACTCGCAACAGAACAAACTCAGTGAGGTAACTGATTATGCATTTTGAATCTCTGAGCGACTTTTTTGCCATGGGTGGCTACGCATCATACGTATGGAGTGCGTTTGGTATTACTTTCTTATCCATGCTGATTCTTCTGATCACTAGCCTTCGCCGCGGTGATGCATTATTGAAAGAAGTGAAAGCAAAAATTGACCGTCAAGCTCGTATCGACGCAGCGAAGAACATGGAGAACACCTTATGAACCCGAGACGTAAAAAGAGGCTAGGTATTGTACTAGCGATCTTTATCGGTATTAGTGCCACCATTGGTTTGATACTTTATGCGCTTAATCAAAATATGGACCTTTTCTACACTCCAACGGAATTGGTTAATGGTAAGCCAGATGGCACCAAGCCAGAAGTAGGCCAGCGTCTGCGTATCGGTGGAATGGTGGTTGTGGGCTCAGTTCGTCGAGATCCTAATTCTTTGAAAGTGAGTTTTGACCTGCACGATGTCGGTCCGAAAGTGACGATTACCTATGACGGTATTCTTCCTGACTTGTTCCGTGAAGGGCAGGGTATTGTTGCTCAAGGTGTACTGAAAGATGCCACGACAGTTGAGGCATTTGAGGTCCTAGCGAAGCACGATGAAGAATACATGCCACCAGAAATTGCAGAAGCGATGAAGAAAACGCATGAACCGCTTCAATACAGCACCGAACAGAAACAAGGAAGCGGCCAATGATTGCTGAAATCGGTCACTTTGCTCTCATTCTTTCGCTTGCAATGGCAGTGCTGTTGAGCGTATTGCCATTGTGGGGAGCATCGAATAATAACACCATGCTCATGAACACAGCGCGACCGCTATCTTGGTCTATGTTCCTGATGCTGTTGTTCTCTTTCGCCATTTTATGTTGGGGATTTTATACCAACGACTTCACGTTACAGTATGTAGCGAGCAACTCGAATAGTCAGCTTCCTTGGTACTACCGTTTAACCGCAGTATGGGGTGCACACGAAGGTTCACTGTTGCTATGGGTTTTAATCCAAGCTGCTTGGACTGTCGCTGTAGCGACGTTTAGTCGTGGTATGCCGCAAGAGTCGGTTGCACGTGTACTTGCTGTTATGGGCATGATCTCAGTGGGTTTCCTACTGTTTATCATCTTAACGTCAAATCCATTCCTACGTACGTTACCGTTCTTCCCGGTTGACGGACGTGACTTGAACCCTCTGCTTCAAGACCCTGGTTTGATTGTTCACCCGCCAATGCTTTACATGGGCTATGTTGGTTTCTCGGTTGCGTTCTCTTTTGCGATCGCATCCCTAATGACCGGACGCCTTGATACGGCTTGGGCTCGTTGGTCTCGTCCTTGGACAACCGCTGCATGGGTATTTTTAACACTTGGTATCGCACTAGGTTCTTGGTGGGCTTACTACGAACTTGGCTGGGGTGGCTGGTGGTTCTGGGACCCAGTAGAAAACGCATCATTCATGCCTTGGTTAGCGGGTACCGCATTAATGCACTCTCTTGCCGTGACAGAAAAACGCGGCACATTTAAAGCGTGGACGGTACTATTGGCAATCTCTGCATTTTCGTTGAGTTTGTTGGGCACCTTCTTAGTCCGTTCCGGTATTTTAGTATCGGTGCACGCGTTCGCGTCTGACCCGTCGCGCGGTATGTTTATTCTAGGCTTCCTCGTTTTCGTTATCGGTGGCTCTTTATTGCTGTTTGCCGTAAAAGGGGCAGCAGTGCGTGTACGAGGTAACTTCGACTTAGTCTCACGTGAAAATGCGCTCTTAGCCAACAACGTATTACTTATCGCAGCACTTGTTGTGGTGTTAGTGGGGACACTGTTGCCGCTCGTACACAAGCAGCTTGGTTTGGGGTCGGTCTCTATCGGTGCGCCATTCTTTGACATGCTATTTGCGTGGTTAATGATGCCATTTGCTTTCCTGCTTGGTATTGGTCCTCTTATTCGTTGGAAGCGAGACAATTTGTCTAAACTTGTGAAGCCAATGCTCGTTTCAGGTGTGCTTGCTTTCGCCTTGGCCGCGCTATGCGTGTACCTGTTTGCCGATTTCTTCTCAACCATGGCTTACATTGGTTGGGTGATGGCGATTTGGATTATTGCGATGCATGGCTTTGAACTGTACGAGCGCGCAACGCACCGTCATAGCTTTAGTGAAGGTGTTCGCAAGCTGCAACGTAGCCACTGGGCAATGATGTTGGGTCATGTTGGTCTGGCGGTATCTGTTATCGGTATTGCGATGGTACAGAACTACAGCATCGAGCGTGATGTACGTTTAGCACCTGGCGAACACTTCCAAATTCAAGGCTATGATTTCTACTTCTCAGGCTTGCGTGATAAAGATGGTCCAAACTACGATGGCTACATCGCAGACTTTGAGATCACACATGATGGCAAATACGTGAATACGCTTCACGCAGAGAAGCGCTTCTACCGTACGGCTAAGTCTATGATGACTGAAGCAGCCATTGACCGTGGTATTAGCCGCGACCTATACATTGCAATGGGTGAACGTTTAGACGACAACCGATCTTGGGCTGTTCGTATTTACTATAAACCGTTCGTTCGTTGGATTTGGGCTGGCTCTTTGATTATGGCATTAGGCGGCGCACTAGCGATTTCTGATAAACGCTACCGCTTCCGTAAATCGCCGAAGAAAAATGCGAAGTCAAAAGAGCAGGAGGCATAACATGAATAAGAAAATCTTATTTATTCCGCTTGTCGCTTTCATGATTCTAGCGGGCATTTTCGCAACCCAATTAATGCGTAACCAAGAGGGCGATGATCCAACTAAATTGGAGTCGGTTTTGGTTGGCAAGCCAGTTCCTGAGTTTCATTTAGAAGACCTGGCTGAGCCTGGAAAACAGTACGACCAATCAATTTTTAAAGGTGAACCGTTGCTCTTGAACGTTTGGGCAACGTGGTGCCCAACGTGTTATGCAGAGCATAAATACCTAAACGAATTGGCGGGTAAGGGCGTTAAGATCATCGGTATGAATTACAAAGATGATCGTAATAAAGCAATAGGTTGGCTGAATGATCTCGGCAACCCGTACTTGATCAGCCTATTTGATGGCAGTGGTATGCTTGGCCTTGACCTTGGCGTTTATGGTGCTCCAGAAACATTCATTATTGATGCAAATGGTGTGATTCGCTATCGCCATGTAGGGGATGTAAACCCACGTAATTGGTCAGAAACACTGGAGCCGCTTTACAACAAATTGGTTGAGGAGGCGAAGCAATGAGAAAGCTAATTCTTGCCGTTTTTGCTGCGATGACATTATCTCTTGCTGCTCATGCGGCCATTGAAGTGTACGAGTTTGATAATTTGGAACAAGAACAGCAGTTCAAAGAGTTAAGCCATACGCTCCGTTGCCCTAAATGTCAGAACAACACGATCTCGGATTCTAACGCTGAACTTGCTCAGGACTTACGCCATAAGGTGTACGAAATGACCAAAGAAGGTAAGTCCAAAGATGAGATCGTTGATTACATGATCGCCCGTTACGGTAACTTCGTGACTTACAACCCACCATTTACGGTCGCGACTGCGATTTTGTGGCTAGGGCCACTCGCTGTAGTACTGGGTGGTTTTGGTTTGATTGTACTGCGTAGCCGTAAATCTAAAGTTAAGGCAAAAGCGAGCAGTGACGAGCAATGGGATGAGCAAAAAGAAGCTCGTTTAAAAGCATTGCTTGAAGAAGAGAACAACGGAGATAAGAAGTAATGACACTATTTTGGATTTCCACCGTTGCTCTCACGCTTATTGCTTGTGCGCTGGTGGCTTTGCCGCTGCTTAAACAAAAAGCGAACAATGATGATGTGTTACGCGATGAGCTCAACAAGGCATTTTATAAAGACCGACTATCTGAGCTTGCAGAAGAAACTGACGAAGGTCTGGTTGAAAGTGAAGACGAACTGATTTCTGATCTAAAGCAATCACTGCTTGACGATATCCCTGGTGATAAAGCGCAAAAAGAAACCAAGGTTTCTCCAATCGCGGTTTTAGTTCCATCGGTAATTCTGACGGTGGTGCTGAGCTATGGTTTGTATTATAAATTTGGCGCGTCAGACGATATTGTTCAATGGCAAGAAGTGTCTGCAAATCTACCTGAGTTATCGAAAAAGCTGATGTCGGCTTCTTCTGAGCCGCTGAGTGACGATGAAATGGCGGATTTGACCCTAGCCCTTCGAACTCGCTTACATTATCAGCCGGAAGACTCGACAGGTTGGTTACTGCTAGGTCGTATTGCGTTAGCAAATCGTGATGTCACCACAGCTATCGATGCGATGGAAAAATCGTACCGCCTAGAGCCAAAAGACCCAGATGTGATGTTGGGTTATGCACAAGCTCTGATGCTGTCTCAAGAGGAAATGGATCAAGCGACGGCTCGCTCATTACTCGGCAAGCTGATGCAGCAAGACTATGTCGATCTGCGTGTGTTTTCTTTGTTAGCGTTCGATGCGTTTGAGCGTCAAGACTTCCCGGCAGCCATCAAGTACTGGGGAATCATGCAGCAAATGATTGGTCCAGAAGATAGCCGCTACGAGATGTTGTCACGCAGTATTGAGAGTGCTCGTAAGCAAATGGGCGAAGCGGTTTCACCGGATAAGAGTGTAGCTGTGACAATTAATGTGGCACCAAATGCTCAGTTGGATCCAAACGCAGTTCTGATTGTGTCAGTACATCGTTCAGATGGCTCCCCGATGCCTGTGGCTGCTGCTCGTTATCCGCTAGGTACTTTCCCTCGCACAGTCGTATTAGATGATGGCAATGCCATGATGCAAGGGCAAAAGTTATCTTCACTCGATAAGCTAATCGTCCGTGTGCGTGTAGATTCTGACGGTAACGTAGCAACGCGTGATCAAGATTGGCACGGAGAAAGTGACGTCGTTGAATTTGGCGCACCAGTAGAAGTGACCATTGATCAGCAGTATTAATTGTTAACATCTGTCTCTGAAACATGACAACGAGGTAGAGTCAGTTGCCTTTAGTGGTATGACTCTAAACGATCGAGTAGAATACCGAAGGCCAGCGATTGCTGGCCTTTATTTATTCCCATATCTGAGTCATCTTTACTATGTATCCTGCTCAACATACGTACAATGGTTAATCGGGGTGACTTAGGTACATTAATAGTCGTTATGGAAAATAAAATGTATAACAAGGGTAAATCTACCTTCTTGTTGCTGTTAGCCGTTGGACTGGTTGGCTGTTCAAGTGCGCCTGATGAAGCAGTAACAGGACAAGAAACAAATCAAACGACTTCTGATGTGTATGACCCGTTGGAAGGCTTTAACCGAACCATGTGGGAACTCAACTACGAATATTTAGATCCGTATTTGGTTCGTCCTGTATCACTTGCGTATGTAGAATACACGCCAGTTCCTATTCGTTCTGGTATCGCTAACTTCTTATCGAACTTAGATGAGCCAGCAAGCATGGTTAATAACTTAATCATGGGTAATGGTACGAAAGCCGTGGACCACTTTAACCGTTTTTGGATTAACTCGACGTTCGGTATTTTCGGTTTATTCGATATTGCAAGTGCCGCGGGTATTACGAAGTACGACGAGAAAGCGTTCAGTGATGCGGTAGGCTACTATGGTGTTGGAAATGGTCCTTACTTCATGGTTCCAGGTTATGGTCCGTATACCTTACGTGAAGTGACAGATACCGTAGATAGTACGTATTTACCCCTCTCTTATCTCAACTTCTGGGCGAGTTTGGGTAAGTGGGCGTTTGAAGGAATGGAGAAGCGTGCTTTATTAGTACCGCAAGAAGCGCAGCTAGACTCGTCGCCGGATCCATATATTCTAACTCGCGATGTTTATATCCAGCGTCAAAACTTTAAAGCAGAAGTTGAAACGGTAGAAGAAGTTAACATCGAAGAAGAAGAGTATTTAGACGAATACCTAGAAGACTTTTAAGCGTTGTTCTTCACAATAGAGAAATGAAAAAAGGCTTAGCTGATGCTAAGCCTTTTTTGTATTTTGCAGCTTGGTTAGAAACGGTAGTTTGCTTGAACACCGATTAGCCAAACATTACCCGTAGTTTCGCCTACGAATTGGCCACCGACTTGTTCTGCAGTGTCGTCTGACTTGTAACCACGAGACTCAACGATTGGTGCGTCTTTCGCAAAAATATAGGTGAAGCCAGCGTCTAGGCTGAAGTCTTTCGTCCAATCGTACGTTGCGCCAATACTTAGCCAAGTGCGGTCAGTTTCTGGAATAGTGATCGTACGGTTTTTGTCGCTTACCGCTGAAGTATCGTATGCAATACCAGTGCGTAGCGCTAGCTTAGGATCAAGCTGGTAAGTAGCACCAACAGCAAAGCGATAGTTGTCTTCCCAGTTTTCTACTTTAACCATATGCGTGCCAGCAGTATTTAGACGTGCTTCCAATTTCTCGAAAGAGCTCCAATCCGTCCAGTTAACGCTTGCGTGTAACGCAAGTTGGTCTGTTACTTGGTGGAAGCTTGCCAATTCAGCCGTTGCAGGCAGGTTTAGATACATGTAGCCGTTGTCGCGTTCAGAAGTACCGAAGCCAAAACCAAGACCTTCAGCATGGCCTTCAAGCTTCAGTTCAACTTCAGATTTGTACGCGAAGCCGATACGGTTATTTTCATTGATCTGCCATGCTGTACCAACTTGCCAGCCCCAAGCGGTATCGTCACCTTCCATGTATTTTAGAGCGGTACCTTGAGGAACACTGATTGGTTGATTAGTTTCAGGATTTAACCCTACAACGTTATTCTTAGGAGCTGCTGCGCCAAAGCTGCCTTCGCCGATGATGTAACGGATACCACCACCAACGCTGATCGATTCATTGACTTTGTAAGCTGCGTTTAAGTTCGCTTCCATTGTCGTTACGCTTGCTTCGTTACCGAAGTGCGATGCACCAAAGCCTTTACCTAAATCGGTTTCCATGCCGTAGTTGGTGCCAAATGCCAAACCAATCGCGAATTTCTCATTATATTGGTGTGATAGGTAGAAGTTTGGAATGATTGCATCATGTGCGAAGTCATCTGAAGATGCAGAAGAAGTGCTACCGTGGAAGTTTACATCACCTTCAATATCAATATTTGGGTTCACATAGATTGCACCAACGGACACTTGAGTGCCTTCCAAATAAGTTAGCATTGCTGGGTTACGCCATTGTGCACTTGCGTTGTCAGCCATTGCTGCTTCACCAGCATATGCTCGACCTAGGCCTGTTGCAGAATATTCAGCAAGTTGGAAACCTGCTGCGTTAGCCATGCCCGTTGTGCCAAGTAGGCTTAATGCCACTGCTGTTGATAGAAGAGTCTTGTTGGTTTTCATTCGAATGTTCGCTGATTTGTTTATAACGTGGGACGAAAGTTTAAAGGTAGAGTTTTTACTTTAGAAATGAAAATCCAGCGTAAGTGGTCATTTGGAATATTATCCTTTCAAATGTTATTTGTGTGGTTTAATAATCTAACTGTGAAAGGCTTGTAAACGGAATTCAGCGAACAGCTGTGCGTCCTAATTGTGAGATTTAGATACACGTGTTCACTCAAATTGAGTGGGCAATAAATCGCAGATATGAAAAAAGGCTGGAAATCCAGCCTTTTATATAAAGTATTTTTCTACTAACTAACAGCGAAGCGTTTAGAAGCTACGGCTGTATTGTAAGCCGAATAGAATTGCATCAGCATGAGTTGTTGCTGTTACACCGGTAGAAAGACCAGGAGCTAATTGAGTATTCTCATTAACTTTTACATCTTCACCTAACAAGTACGTGAAGCCAAAATCGATGTTTGAGCTATTATCAATATGGTAAGAGAAACCTGTGGAGAACCACTGGCGATCCGAGTCTGGTACCGAGATAGACGTTACTTTATCTTGAGCGCTTGTGTCGTACATGTAACCAGCACGAAGTGTCCAGTTGTTGTTTAGGTAGTAAGTACCACCAATTGCGTAGTGCCAGCCATCTTGCCATTGATAGTCTTTCGAGTAACCACCTTTAAGTAAACCCTGATTTAGGTTCTCAAAATCAATTTGGTCGAAATCTTTCCAGCCGATGTATTGGATGCTGTAGTGTACAGCAAATTTAGTGTCTTGGATTTTGTGGAAACCGGAAAACTCGGCCATATCTGGTAGAGGTAGCGTGATTTCCTGACCTTTGTCGTCTTTCGCCGTAAATTCAGGGCTGTAACGATACGCTAGACCAAAACGGTTGTTTTCATCTAGTTCGTACACAGTACCAACGTTAAAACCAACAGCCCAACCATCAGCTTTATCTACGTCCAGAATTTTTTGACCGCCAACCCCTGGGACTGAAGAGCTAGTTGTACGCTTCATTGTGCCTTGGCCGTAGATTAAATCTAAACCAGCACCAAAGCTCAATTGTTCGTTTAAACGGTAAGAACCCGCCAATCCAAAGTTGAAGCTTTTTACATCCGTAAGACCACCGTACTCGGTTGCGGTGTAGTTATCTGAAAATTCAGTTTTAGTGCCGAAATTAGAGTATGCGTTTACGCCCCATGCAAACTTGTCATTTACTGGAACGATTAGGTGAATGTTTGGAGCTATTGACGTATCACCCACATCATCAGTGTCAGCAACATTTACAGTACTGGAGCCCAAAGGAGTATTAACGTTATATTTCGCATCTTTCACTTCAATCATTGAAGTAATGCTTTCGAAACCTAGCGACAGTTCCATTTTATCAAACAGAGCCATTGCTGCTGGGTTACGAGCCATTACCGCGGCGTTATCTGCGATTACCGCGTCACCAGCAAATGCACGGCCGATGCCAGTTGCTGATTGAGCGTTGATTTGGAAACCCGCTGCCATCGATTGACCTGAGGCAAAAGCTACCGTTACTGCTAGGAGAGTCTTTTTAAACAGACGCGTGTTCTGAGTCATTTGTTTTTCCTTATTAGATTCGTCTCTTTGGACGATAAATTGAGCTTTTGCTCAGTGGCGCAGATAGTAGTATCAATAATTGCTTGGACAAATCCGACCATTGGATAAAATTGAATAAAAATTGCAGAAATGATGTCTAAAAGACGGGAAATTGCACTTAAAATACATAATTTAGAGTTTAAGCTCTAAATGCTATAGCGGTGGTGAATGTTTTGTGTTCTATTTATACAAAAATGCCGCTAAATAAGATCATTTAGCGGCATTTAACCTTTTGAAAGCTGGAAATCGTCGAAGTTGTTACATCGGCTTAATCATTGATGCAAGAGTCGTAGCGAGCGCATCAATATTTTCACCTTCTTCCCCGACTAAAATCAGGCTTGAACTCCCGACAGGCTGAACGATTCCGGTCATGCCATCCTTATTAAAGTCGGTACTTTGTTCGCTTGGAATACCAGTAATAAATAACGTTACTTTACCTTTTGGACCTTGGAACACCATATGCACCGCATTGGATTCACCAAAACCGCAGTGGTTTAGGTAGTAAACGTGATATGGAAAGTTTTCACTAAACTGGTAATGAAATGGTGACATTTTCGCATTAATTTGCGAGCTCGGTACATCCTCATCAAGATGACGAACAAACGGTTCTTCATGAATTACGTGTTTCATCGCGGTATCCGCTAAACTGGCTTGTGCTGGAGACACCAAAACATTTCCCCAGTTTACTTGACCAACTAATAACCCTGCGGTGAACGCAATAGAAGCGGCAAGTGCCATTGCTTTGCGGACAAAGTTTGGTCTTACGACCTTCTCTTCATCAAGTGCACTCGACGTCTGGCTAAATAAAATCTTATCTGCGAGATCTTCGGGTACATCCACATTCATGGCTTGTTTAATTTTTACATCGAGATCCAAAACGTCATCAACAAACTTATTGTTGGCGTCGCTACCAGCTAAAGCTTGCAGAATCTCTTCATCCTTTTGTTTTGGATCCGACAAAATACGACGACGAAATTCTAAATCATCCATTTTTTTGTCCTCTCTTGGTATCTTGAGAATCCAACATCTCTTTAAGTTGATTACGAGCGCGAAATAGTCGAGTCATCACTGTGTTTTTATTTAAATCAAGAATGTCGCCAATTTCTTCTCCACTGAAACCACCGACAACTTGGAGAAATAAAGGCTCACGGTATTCAACATCGAGCTTCATGATCTGTGCCTGCAGCCATTCTTGCTGATGATGTGAGTCATCGCTGACTTTAGCATCATTGCCGTAATCATCGATATCAACTAGATCAAATTGTTTACGTTCGAAGCGGCGCGCATTTTCTCGTCTCAATATTGTGATGAGCCAAGACTTGGCAGCTTTTTCGTCTTGGAGGCTATCGAGTGACTTCCAAGCTCTAAGACAGGTTTCCTGAACTAGATCTTCCGCGACCGCTTTATCTTTGCACAACCAATATGCGTAGCGGTACAAGTCACGATGATACCCTCGGACGAGCGCTTCGTATTTTCTTTGCTTGTCCATATCAGAGTTGACCGGACTGTTGGAATTTTTCTTTCCAAACATTTTTAATATGGCCACAGGAGCCTCCATCCTCGCTCTGTGAGTTTCTTATTTGTTCTGAGCATGACTTTACTTGCTTCATCGCTTAGCGGTTTTGGTTGCAGGATTTGTCATGCAACCCCTTTGACACAATAAGCCATGTGGTTACCTAAAAGTGTATACGCAAATGTCAGATATCATCGAACACGAATTGATATATATTGTTAACAATATCATCATTAGTAATCAATGGCTTGGATAAGTTCACTCGATGGAGCATTAAAAGGGACTTCTGATGGTGGATTCTTGAATTGTTTTGAATCAATAATCGCTTTAGGTGAGCTTAAAACTCGTAAAATCACTATAAAATTGATCTATTTCAAAATATCAAGCAGTGAAGGGGTTATAGTACACCTTGTCATCTCGTTAGTCATTGCGACTAACATGTTGAGCAAGATGACACTTCCTTTTGAAGGCTGACTTTACTTTCTCCTAATCAGGAAACTGATTACTTTTCAATTGGCGTAAGTTAATTGTTTTATAGATATTCCGACCACACAGTTATGTGTGGTTTTTTTTTGCTTCGATTTTACTTTCCGTATACCTCTTACCGTTTTAACTCTCTATAGTTAACCATTAGTAATCGCATAAGAATCAAAGAAGTAGAGTAATTGAACTACTTGCTTCACGTTTATTTAAACGCACGTTTGATAAATTTAACAAATTCATTACAATGCATCAGGTCAGACCTCTTGTATTTAAGGAGAAACAATGGGCAAGCAGGAAGTAAAAACACGCAATGGTGAGCGTGTCGCTATTGTCGCGGGGCTTCGAACTCCCTTTGCTCGTCAAAGCACGGAATTTAGCCAAGTGCCAGCGGTCGATTTAGGGAAAATGGTAGTAAGCGAAATGCTTGCTCGAACAGATATTGATCCGAAGCTAATCGAACAAGTGGTATTTGGACAAGTAGTACAAATGCCTGAAGCGCCAAACATCGCACGAGAAATCGTGTTAGGCACCGGTATGAACATCCATACTGATGCTTACAGTGTGACTCGAGCGTGTGCGACGAGTTTTCAAGCGGCGGTTAATGTCGCAGAAAGCATCATGGCGGGAACCATCGATATTGGTATTGCTGGCGGTGCAGACTCTTCTTCCGTCCTGCCTATTGGCGTATCAAAGAAACTGGCCGCTAATCTGCTTGCTCTTAGTAAGACAAAAACAATGGGTCAGAAGCTTAGTATCCTCAAAAACTTGAGCTTTAAAGACCTGATGCCAGTGCCACCAGCAGTAGCAGAGTACTCTACGGGTTTATCCATGGGACAAACTGCAGAGCAAATGGCTAAAACACATGGTATTTCTCGCGCAGAACAGGATGCGCTTGCACATCGTTCTCATACGCTGGCTTCTCAGGCTTGGAAAGAAGGAAAAATCCAAGATGAAGTGATGACGGCTTTCCCTGAACCATACAAAAAATGGATTTCGGAAGACAACAATATCCGTCATGACTCAACGGTTGAGGGATACGCGAAATTGCGACCTGCGTTTGATCGTCAGTATGGCAGTGTTACGGCAGCGAACAGTACGCCATTGACTGATGGTGGTGCGGCAGTGATGTTGATGCGAGAAGGTAAAGCGAAAGAGCTCGGAATGGAGATCCTTGGTTACATCCGAGGTTATGCATTCTCTGCTATCGGCGTGGAAAAGGACATGCTGATGGGGCCGACTTATGCCACAGCGAAAGTGCTTGAAAATACAGGCTTGGAACTGTCAGACCTGACGTTGATCGACATGCACGAGGCCTTTGCTGCTCAAGCATTGGCGAATGTGAAGATGTTTGCTTCCGATAAGTTTGCTCAAGAAAACCTTGGTCGCTCAAAAGCGATTGGTGAAATTGATATGGATAAGTTCAACGTGCTTGGCGGATCAATTGCTTATGGTCACCCATTTGCTGCGACTGGTGCGCGTATGATGACGCAAACCCTACGAGAGCTAAAACGCCGTGGCGGTGGTATTGCATTGAATACTGCATGTGCTGCTGGTGGTCTTGGTGCGGCAATGATTCTGGAGGTTGAGTAATGAGCGAGCAAAAAGCATTTAGTCTAAAGGTTGATGAGCAAAATATTGCTTGGTTAGCCATCGATGTTCCTAATGAAAAAATGAATACGCTGCAGGCGGCTTTTGCTGACGAAATGAAAGAAATTTTTGCTCAGCTAAAAGACTCCAGTGGTATTAAAGGGATGATCATCCACTCCCTAAAACCGGACAATTTTGTTGCGGGTGCTGATGTTCGAATGCTAGAAGCATGCACCACAGCAAGTGAAGCGGAAGCCTTAGCAAGGCAAGGTCAGGAGTTGTTCCAGCAGCTATCGGACTTACCTTATCCTGTCGTTGCGGCTATTCATGGCCCATGTTTGGGCGGTGGTTTAGAACTGGCTCTTGCATGTGATTATCGTGTTTGTACGGATTCTGACAAAACGCGTTTAGGTCTGCCAGAAGTACAACTTGGTTTATTGCCAGGTTCTGGTGGTACTCAGCGTCTGCCACGTTTGATTGGCCTGTTACCGTCGTTGGACTTGATCCTGACGGGTAAACAACTTCGTGCGAAGAAAGCTAAAAAATTGGGCGTTGTGGACGCCTGTGTGCCTGACACCATTTTGCTCGACGTAGCAAAACAGTTTATCGACAAAGGTAAAAACAAGGGCACGAAAAAGCTATCGACGAAAGAAAAGGTGATGTCTGGTAGCGGGCTAGGGCGCAAGTTTGTATTTGAGCAAGCTGCGAAGAAAACGAATCAAAAAACTCGCGGTAACTATCCAGCAACGGTTGCAATTCTAGAAGTTATTCAACATGGCTTAGAGAAAGGCTTCGCTAAAGGTCAAGAACTTGAAGCGAAGCGCTTCGGTGAGCTTGTGATGAGCTCAGAGTCAAAAGCGCTCCGTTCGATCTTCTTTGCCACAACAGAAATGAAGAAAGAAAATGGCACGGATGCGAAACCAGCACCAGTTCATAAAGTTGGTGTGCTTGGTGGTGGTCTGATGGGCGCCGGAATCAGCCATGTGTCTGTTGCAAAAGCAAAAGTACCTGTTCGCATCAAAGACGTTAGCAACGATGGCGTTTTAAATGCGCTCAACTACAACTACAAGTTATTTGAGAAACAGCGCAAACGTCGCATTCTATCCAAGGCCGATCTGCAAGCGAAAATGCTGCAACTGTCTGGTGGTGTCGATTTTACCAGTTTTAATCATATTGATGTCGTAATTGAAGCCGTTTTTGAAGACTTAGATCTTAAGCAAAAAATGGTGGCGGACATTGAAGCAAACGCTAAGACAGAAACTATCTTTGCGACCAATACTTCTTCGTTGCCTATCCACAAAATTGCAGAAAAAGCGGAGCGTCCAGAAAACGTAGTGGGTTTGCATTACTTCAGCCCGGTAGAAAAAATGCCGTTGGTGGAAGTGATTCCGCATGAAACGACGTCAGATGAAACCATTTCAACAGTCGTTGCACTTGCTAAAAAGCAAGGTAAAACCCCGATCGTAGTGAAAGACAAAGCGGGCTTTTACGTGAACCGCATTCTTGCGCCATACATGAACGAAGCGGCGCATATTCTGCTGGCTAACGAACCGATCGAAAAGATTGATACGGCGTTGCTTGATTTTGGTTTCCCTGTTGGCCCGATTACCTTGTTGGATGAAGTTGGTGTCGACATTGGCGCAAAAATTATGCCGATCCTGGTTAATGAGTTAGGTGACCGATTCAAAGGGCCAGATGTGTTTGATATCTTGTTAAATGATGGACGTAAAGGACGCAAGAGTGGTAAGGGCTTTTACAGTTACAAGGGCAAGAAGAAAGATGTCGACAAATCGGTTTACAAACTGCTTAAGCTCGACCCTGAATCTAAGCTAAGCGATAACGATATTGCGTTGCGCTGTGTGCTGCCAATGTTGAATGAAGCGGTACGTTGTTTGGATGATGGCGTCATTCGCTCGCCACGTGACGGTGATATTGGCGCGATATTTGGTATTGGTTTCCCACCGTTCTTGGGTGGTCCGTTCCGTTACATGGACCAATTTGGCATTAAAGAGCTCGTAGAGAAAATGAATGAGTTTGCATCGAAGTATGGCGATCGTTACGCGCCATGTGATGGTTTGCTTACTCGAGCTGGTGAAGGGACAACGTTCTATTAAACGTTGCTTCGGTAGAGAAAAAGGCTTGCCAGTGGCAAGCCTTTTTCATAAAGAAGAAATGGTTACTTCTTCTTGTCTTTCTTATCTTTATTGTGGCCTTTACCTGGGTTGTCGTCCCCGTGAACGCTGCTGTTACCTTTTTTGTCTTTATCATTCCACTGCTTTGAAGAGCAATCATCTGATTTGATGGATACATTGTCTCCGCTAAGGCGCACACAGTCGTCACTTAATTCGAAGCCATCGCCTTTGACTGAGATTTCAGCGTGAGCAGATGCCAATGGCAGTATAAGAGCCACAAGTAAAAGTGCTTTTTTCATGATTACCTCATTAAGTTATTTTTAGTGCGGTAATTAGAGCATAAGCCGCAATGGCGTAATTTCAATTTTCTGCCAATTATGGTGCCGATTCAATCTATGAGACCGACAACCTCATGGGTTTATAGGTTCATTCTAGTAATCGACAATTTTATTTCTGCGCAACTAGATCACCCCAAGCCGCAATCTTTTGGCCGAAGTTGGAACTCTTCAATCGATCCTATTTCTTGTCCTAGATGGATGCGCGGAGCCTCCGAATGCGCTTGACCTTGAGAGTGCATGATCAAACGATTTGCAGTACGAGGTTTCAATTCGTTCACAACGAAGCGAATCATGTCTGCGCGCGTCAGCTTCTTCAACTCCGCCAGTACCTTGTCACGTTGGTTAAACTCAGTGTCTTTGTTTCCTATCGCAACCCAAAGACGTTGAGCCCGACCTCGAAGTGTGGTGTCCGGCGTTGCTATTTGGTTCCACAAGCCGCGCTTACTGCTGTGCCATTGGTAATCGTTTAACTCTAACAGCACCATATAAAAGGCATTTAAAAACTCATCGATTGAGGTAACCAGCTCGGCAGGTGCTGCATTAGGTGACTGCACATACAGTACAATACCAGGGTGACGATTTAGCGGCATATTGCCAGTGCCTACCATGTAACCTAATTGCTGCTTGGTACGGATTTCGTGGAAAAACGTTGCCGACATAAGGTGATTGGCCAATGAGTATAGCGCGATACTGCGAGGCTCAATATCCTCGCACTGGTGGTAAATAACGACCGCGGAATCTTGCTGATTACAATGCACCTCACGTTGAAAACTGCCATTTTTACCTAGCATAATGAGCGGACGAAGTGCCTCTTCATAACGTTGCTCGTTAACTCTTAGAGCATCCTTTAAGGTCGTTGCCATGTCATGGGCTTGCTGGCGTTGCCAGTCTCCGTAAACAAACATTTCAACGTGCAGTTCTGCAAGAATGGATTCTACGAATACCGAGAGTTCATCGACTTCGATTTCTTCTAGCGCTTCGACTAAGGTTGCGAAAGGCGGGTTATTGGGTTGAAGTAACCCAGTAAGTGCGTTAAACAGCTGCGAAATAGGGCGATCTTGTGAAGCATTTCTCCAGTTTCGTAACAGTTGTTGTTTGATGGTTTCAAAGCGAGCAGGGCTGAAATCTCGAGAAGCAAAACGGTGCAGAATCATTTCTAGCAACTGAGGCAGCTTTTGACTGAACCCTGAGAGGGTTAAGGTCACGCCACCTTGGTGAGCGTACATGTTGTAACCCATCCCTGCGATTTCTGCTTGATAGGTTTCTTTTGCTAGCGAATCGAGGAACATCTCTACACATAAGCGCGTTTTGACGATGTTCTTTGGTGATGCAACGGCATGAGAGCTGTCGATAGCGACATAAACGACACCTTTAGGCACGCGAAATTCGTCATCTTGCAAATGCCACAGCCGAAACCCTTCGAGATCCTCAATCAACTCTGGCAGCGAATCACCATTTTCGAGTGGCATGGGGTCGAGGTCGTAGCAAATATAAGGGTTCTTTTTCGGTAAGACGAATTGCCAGCTTGGGTCGATTTGTTGATAGAAACGACGTTGGCCTTCACTAAAAGGTGTGACGGAGTACGGGGTAAAGTACCATTCGGCAGTACGGTTGTATTCCAGGCCTTTAGCAATCAAAGTGACGCGTACATTATCGATGGTTAAGTATCGCAGCAATGAACGCTGTAACTCCTCATCGTAGCCCGCCATTTTGTAGTCACCATAAACCGTGTCTTCCGGTTGATAGTGCTGCATGTTGATCACCAGATGGCTGACGAGATCCATTGGGCGCGATGGCTCTTGGAAGCGGAAAGCCGATTCTAATACCGCTTGTTTTTCGAGATAGCGCCATTCATCTAACCCGTCTTGTTTGATCATCGAGAGGTATTGAAAAACCGCTTGAACGATATCATCAACATGATCTAAGCCGTTTGGCGTCAGGGTGCAGCTTACGGTAAAGTCTCGGTAGTTACTGCCACTCGCGCCGCCGCCCGCTGAGAGAGAGGTAATCCAGCCTTTTTCTTTGAGTTGAAGCATCAAACTGCCTTCTCCTTCATAACCCAACAGGTGAGCAAAGTAGGAGAGTGGCTTCACGCTATAATGCGCATCCATTCCCGGCATGGGGAATGTGAGAATCAGTTTACGGAACTCTTTGAGCGGCTCGACTTGAACCAAAATGCCCGTGCTTTCCTCAGTGCCGATCGGTACATCAATCGATTTTCCACGAAGATGGTGATTTGGGATGTCGGCAAACATGGCTTCTACCCAAGCTTGCTGTTCATCGAGCGGCTGTGGCCCAAATAGAGTCAGTGTCATCAAATCGGCGGAATACTGAGAGTGGTGAAACTCTACAATTTCGTCGCGGATGGATTTACC
The DNA here is from genome assembly GCF_023650755.1 of Vibrio sp. SCSIO 43097. Lineage (NCBI taxonomy): Bacteria > Pseudomonadati > Pseudomonadota > Gammaproteobacteria > Vibrionales > Vibrionaceae > Vibrio > Vibrio sp. SCSIO 43097. The sequence goes on from NZ_CP071840.1 coordinate 986,453, forward strand.
ATCTCGGTCGCCAAGAGTATCTAAGTTTCCGACAGAGAATTTTGAAAACGGGTGCTCTGGATTGATGACTTCTTTGTTAACTTGATACAGGCGACGAGAATCATCATTAAGTTTGAGCTTGTATTCGGAGTCGACAGCCTGTCGCTCTTTGTCTAATGCTTCTTCGTTAAACAAAGGTGCGGTAAAGAATTGGCTAAATCGATCTAAGGCACTTTCAAAGGCATTTGGAGCAATATTGAAAAAGAAACAAGTGTGCTCTGTGCCCGTCCAAGCGTTGTTTGTTCCACCGTGTTGGCTAATATAGCTTTGAAACTCGCCCACTTTAGGGTATTTTTCCGTACCCAAAAAAAGCATGTGTTCTAAATAGTGTGCCAGACCTTGGCGATCGTTTGGGTCGTCGAAGTGTCCAACGTTCACTGCCAGAGCAGCTGCCGACTGTTGAGCTGTATCGGAATGAATCAGCAGTACACGCAGTTCATTGCTCAAGGTAATGTAGCGGTATTGATTTGAATCGTTAGGACTTAGATGCACGATGCGTCTCCAGATTTCGCATTACAGTAATTTAGGCTCCCCTCGCGGGGGGCGCAAAGTTTGCGTTTCGACAAATACTGCTTGCCGTATTTTTGTTATTCGTAGACTTCTGCACAGGCCCATCGCGTTTGCGTATGGGGAAGAACTGTTTGAGTGAATGCTCTGAACTCATTGCACAGTTAAATAGTGTGATGAACTGAGTACATTCTTTTAATAGATTGTTAAGAAAGTCGCTATCTTTAACAAGCGAATTGGTATAATGAACAGATAATTATATCAGTATTTTTGTTTCGTCATTGTTAAAGTTAGCCCCGTCTATCTAATAAAGATAGCAGTCAACCTTTTGGTAGCGTTAGCTATCCCTAGGAAATAACATGAAAATATTCATCATGCGTCACGGTGAAGCCGAGCATTTTGCAGATTCAGACGCAGCACGACAATTGACCCCAAGAGGCAGAGTCGAATCAGAAGCGGTTGCGAGAGCCTGTAAAGAACAGGGTTTTGCGCAATTCGATAAAGTGTTGGTGAGTCCGTACATTAGAGCTCAACAAACTTGGCAAGAGATCAGTGCGTATTTCTCTGCAAAAAGCATTGAAACTTGTGAAGATATTACACCTTATGGCCAGTCCGAGCATGTCTTCGATTTCGCAAGTGCATTAATCGAAGTCGAACAATTGGACTCGCTTTTGTTCGTATCGCATTTGCCTTTGGTCGGTTATCTGACTTCAGAGTTTGTAAAAGACATGACACCACCGATGTTTCCTACATCAGGGCTAGTGTGCATTGAATATGATTTACAAACACAAAATGGTGAAGTGCTTTGGCATATTACGCCATAAGTGTCTAAACCAAAATAAGCGTTTGCAAATTAGAGACAGAATAAGAAAGGCAGGAGATCCCTGCCTTTTCGTTTAGTGTCTACAGCAAGCCTGTTACTTTTCAGGAATAGAAAGCAACACTAACAACGCACCATCACCACCAAATTCTAGTGGCGCTTGGTGAAAAGCCATAACGTCAGGATGCTGTGCTAACCAAAGTGGGGCTTTCTGTTTCAGGATGTGTTTCCCAATACCATGTTGCACACACGCACAATGAATCTCGTTTTTGATGCAATAGGCTATCATCGCACCAAGCTCGCGTTTTGCTTCTTGCTGTGTCATGCCGTGCATATCGAGGAACACGTCCGGTACATACACGCCACGACGTAGACGTTTGACTTCATAAGTGGAGACGTCGTCACGTGCATAACGAGTTGGACCTTCATCGTTTAATAGAGGGACAAACTCGTCTGAAAAGTAAAATTCAGAGTCACTCGCTTCACGGTTGGAGCGCTTGATTTCTTTTTGCTTAGTATTTTTTTTTGGTTGCTGGATTATGGTATCCTGTCGCAACTTTTTTACGCCCTGTACTGCTTCCTGAAACAAGGCGAAATCGTCATCGTTCTCGGTGTCTTTTTTGCTCATTAGGTAAACAATTTCATTAATAAACTTTATTGGCAGTATTGTAGCGCTTTTCGGAGGCAATTTTGGATAAGATTTTTGTAGAAGAAGCGGTATCGGAACTGCATACCCTTCAAGATATGATTCGTTGGACGGTAAGCCGCTTTAATGCAGCGAACCTGTTTTACGGTCATGGTACTGATAATGCGTGGGATGAAGCTGTTCAGCTTATCCTGCCAACCTTATACTTGCCGATTGATGTGCCTCCGCACGTATTGAACTCTCGCCTAACGACAAGCGAGCGTCTGCGTATTGTTGAGCGCGTAGTAAAACGCATCAACGAGCGTACGCCAACAGCATACCTAACAAACAAAGCATGGTTCTGCGGTCTTGAGTTCTTCGTTGATGAGCGTGTACTTGTGCCACGCTCTCCTATCGGCGAATTGATTCAAGCGGAATTCCAACCTTGGTTGGTGGAAGAGCCTACGCGCATCATGGACCTATGTACGGGTTCTGGTTGTATCGCGATTGCTTGTGCGCACGCTTTCCCTGAAGCAGAAGTGGATGCGATCGACATCTCTACAGATGCTCTACAAGTGGCTGAGCAAAACGTACAAGATCACGGTATGGAGCAGCAAGTGTTCCCAATTCGCTCTGATTTGTTCCGTGATCTTCCAAAAGAGAAATACAATCTAATCGTGTCTAACCCACCATATGTGGATGAAGAAGACATGAACAGCCTGCCAGATGAGTTCACGCATGAGCCTGAGCTTGGTTTAGCTGCGGGTACGGATGGTCTAAAACTTGTGCGTCGTATTCTAGCTAACGCGCCAGATTATCTAACAGATAACGGCATTCTTATTTGTGAAGTCGGAAACTCAATGATTCATATGATGGAACAGTACCCAGAGATTCCATTTACTTGGATTGAGTTCGAGAACGGCGGTCATGGCGTATTTATGCTAACGCGTGACCAGCTGGTTGAGTGTGCAGAAGAGTTTAAACTGTACAAAGACTAATAGAGTCTTGCACTAAACATCAAAACACCGAGCTTTATGCTCGGTGTTTTTTTATGCATACCTCGCCGATATTAACTCTTTACATCAAAACGTAATAAAGCCACTATGAATCCACGAAGAATTGGAAAGCAGCTATGCTCTGTTTTGAGAGAGCGTGGCGATAAAAACTTGAGGAAGTAATGGCAGGAAACAGTATCGGACAACATTTCCGAGTGACGACATTCGGGGAAAGTCACGGTATCGCACTGGGATGTATCGTAGACGGATGTCCTCCGGGGTTGGAAATTACAGAAGCAGATCTACAAATCGATCTCGACCGCCGTCGTCCAGGCACATCACGTTACACCACACAACGTCGTGAACCGGATGAAGTTAAAATTCTTTCTGGCGTTTTTGAAGGCAAAACCACGGGCACATCGATCGGTTTGCTAATTGAAAACACCGATCAGCGCTCAAAAGACTACTCTGACATCAAAGATAAGTTCAGACCGGGTCATGCTGATTACACTTACCACCAAAAATATGGCATCCGCGACTATCGCGGTGGCGGCCGTTCTTCAGCTCGTGAAACCGCAATGCGTGTGGCTGCTGGTGCAATCGCGAAGAAATACTTAAAAGATGAGTTTGGTGTTGAGATTCGTGCTTACTTGTCACAAATGGGTGATGTATCTATCGACAAGGTAGATTGGAACGAAATCGAGAACAATGCATTCTTCTGCCCTGATGCTGACAAAGTAGAAGCATTTGACCAACTTATCCGTGACCTGAAAAAAGAAGGCGACTCTATTGGCGCAAAAATCCAGGTTGTGGCAACTAACGTGCCTGTTGGTCTTGGGGAACCCGTATTTGACCGTTTGGATGCAGACATCGCGCACGCACTAATGAGCATAAACGCGGTGAAAGGCGTGGAAATCGGAGACGGTTTCGAGGTGGTAAACCAAAAAGGCAGTCAACACCGTGATACGCTTGCTCCTGAAGGTTTTGGTAGTAATCATGCGGGTGGCATTCTTGGCGGTATCTCGACTGGTCAAGACATTGTCGCTAACATTGCGCTTAAGCCAACATCAAGTATCACTGTGCCGGGTGAGACCATCACAAAAGAAGGTGAACCAACTCAGTTGATCACCAAAGGTCGTCATGACCCATGTGTGGGTATTCGTGCTGTGCCTATCGCAGAAGCGATGCTGGCAATTGTGGTGATGGATCATTTACTACGCCACCGTGGTCAAAACCATGGCGTACAAACCGAGACTCCAAAGATTTAAGAGCTTTGTGTCATTCCAGCGAGCTATAGCGAGACTAGGAATCTAATTTCAGCACGATGAAAAGAGAAAGAAACATCTCTGACAACAGAGTGCTCGGATAATAGATCCTGAATCATGCTCCTTCGTCGCTGTTCAGGATGACTGAATATAAAATTATGCCACTCACTGAATCGCGGGTGGCACAATTTTATCAGGCAAACTTTTTTGTTTAAGTAGTTTTTGCTTAATGAATCGAGCCTTCGGTTTCCAAATGGAAAGAAGGCAGACGCCACTTAAAGCGCACTGCAGCCATACGCAGCATGTAACCAGTAACCAGTGTAATGATCGTGGCAGTGACATCGGGAACATTGAATTCTAATAGCGCTAAGTACATTCCTGATGCGATAAGAGCGACAGAAGCGTAAAGCTCTTCATGCAGTACCAATGGTGTTTGGCGACAGATTAAGTCACGAAGTAGCCCACCGAATACACCCGTTACTAACGCTGAAACCATACAAATACCAGGGTGCAAGCCCATGCCCATCGCAATTTTTGTTCCGATGATACTAAACACGATTAAACCTAATGCATCGAGGCGAATGAACAGACCTTTCAGCTTAATCACCCATTTCGCTAAACCTGTTGTTAGCACACCTGCAACACACGTAATTGCAAGGAACTCTGGGTTTTTTACCCAACCAAGAGGGTAGTGGCCTAATAGAATGTCACGTACGGTGCCACCACCAATGGCCGTTGCGCTGGCCACCAACATAACACCAAACCAGTCCATCTTTCTTCTACCAGCACTTAACGCACCTGTCATGGCTTCAGCCGTGATACCAATGATATACAACACACTTAGCAACATAGGGAAACACTCAACGTAAAAAGTCACTACGTTCTACGAGAATCAGCGTAGGCGAAGTAACAACACTTACAAACGGTTCTATCTCTCTTAAAAAGTGATTAAAACCAGCAACATGCTTGTAATCAAACGGCTTAAAAATAGCGGTTTGAACGGCATCAAAATAAGGCGAGAGTGTAGTGGTAAATAAGTACGCTGACGAATGAGAAATTGTATGGAGAAAGCGACCTTCAGATAAATTCAACTAATAACCAAAAATGTGGGGTTGCCTTTACCTCATAGCTAAAAACAGCGACAATATGCAGCGCATGTCAAACTGAAGTACAAACTCGACGATGACCCACGAATACCAAGACTTAATCACCATTTTTAATGACACCTTTTTAGAACAATTTAATACGAAATTAGAGTTAGGTGGTGATGAGCCTATTTATCTTCCTGCTGATGATGAACACCCTCATCATCGGATTATTTTTGCTCGGGGTTTTTACGCCTCTGCTTTACACGAGATTTCGCATTGGTGTGTGGCTGGTCCAGAGCGTCGTTTGCTGGAAGATTTTGGCTATTGGTATGAACCCGATGGGCGAACAGCAGAAGTTCAAGCGGAGTTTGAGAAAGTTGAAGTGCGACCTCAAGCTTATGAATGGATTCTGGCACAAAGCGCTGGCTTCCCTTTTACGGTGAGTTGTGACAATCTACACGGCGATTTTGAACCAGATAGGCTCGGCTTTATGAAAAAAGTGCATAAAGAAGTGCTAGGTATTTTGGACGTTGGCTTGCCTTTGCGAGTGAAAATGCTTTCTGATGCCCTGCGCGCATTTTATCAAACTAAGCCACTGGAAGCGTCGGACTTTTGCGTTAAATAACCACTAATAACCTCAGAGATACACCATGATTATTGAATTTGAAGAAAAACTACTGGAACTGATTGATGCTCGAATTGAAACAGCATCTGACGATGAATTGTTTGCTGGTGGTTATTTACGTGGTCACATCTCTTTATCCGCGGCGTCTTGTGAAGAAGAAGGGATTAGCGATATTACTGAGCTGAAGTCACGCATTGAGAGCAGCTTAGAAGATGCGCGTACCGAGTTAAGCCCGGCCGATCGCGTGATTGTCAGTGATTTGTGGCAAGAGCTCCAGGCTCAGGCTTAATCCCTAAGCAGCGTTCTCCCTTTATTTAATCCTAGTCATTTACTACTTCGAAAAATTCGAACCTCTCCATAAAATTTTTGTGGTTGTAGCGAAACAGTTCAACTTTTATTCTGATCAGCATAAAACGTGAACAAAGGATTACAACCATGAAAATTGTCGCATTTGGTGCATCTACCAGCTCTACCTCAATCAACAAACTACTTGCTACATACGCAGCAAACCAAGTCGAAGGCGCTCAAGTGAATGTTCTAGACTTAAACGATTATCAAGCGCCAATGTTTAGCGAGGACAAAGAGAAAGAAATAGGTCAAGCTGAAGGGGCTGTCGCGTTTTTACGTGACTTGGCGGAGGCTGACGCTCTCGTTGTTTCCTTCGCAGAGCACAACGGTTCGTACCCAGCGGCCTATAAAAACTTGTTCGATTGGGCGACGCGCATTGAGCGTAATGTATTTCAAAACAAACCTGTCGTTTATTTAGCAACTTCCCCAGGTCCCGGTGGTGCACAAAGTGTTCTTGCGGCGGCGACAGGTTCTGCTCAATTTTTTGGCGCGGATGTAAAGGCATCGTTATCGGTGCCGAGCTTCTACGAAAATTTTGACGTGGAATCGGGTAAGGTTGTAAACCCAGAAGTGGCAGAGCAAGTGAAACAGGCAGTTGCACTGCTGAAGTAATCTCAGTACGAGCGACTTAATGAGTTAGCGATTCCCGACACGTATCTGTGTCGGGAATTAAAACGAGAGAATACCCTTACAGCTCGGTAATGGCTTTGCCTTTTCTTAGTTTACGAACCCACATTCGACTTGGGTGAAGTTCGGTCAATACATCAACCGGTAATGGCAGCGGGTCCCCACAGATCTGGGAGGCCAACACTTCAGCTAATAATGGTGCAGAGCTCAGTCCACGAGATCCTAAACCTAAGAAGCAGAATAGGTTAGGGTACTGATGAATGGTTTCTACCTCTTCTTCTTTTTGATTTTGTAAGTTGGCGTATTGCGTTTTGATCGTCTCAAAGTCACCCACATTTCCGACAAATGGTAAGTGATCTCGGCTAACACAACGAATACCTTGGCGAGATTGATTACCAGTGATATCTACCTCTTTTGCCCATGTTTGATTCGGTACACATTTCACTAGCTTTTCCGCATTATCTTTTTGGGCGTTTTCATCAAATTCGTAGTCAAGGTGACTGCGGTCGTAGCTTGCACCGATACACAAGTGTTGATTACTTGGGTTAACAGGTGTCATGTAACCGTCGTAACACAACACCGTTTTCAGCTGACTCAGCGTTTCGGTTGCTGGCGCATGACTGACTTGTCCTTTCACTTGTCCCATTGGTAGGGAAGCGGTTTGACTCAATGTCTGGAACTCATGGCCGTTCGCAATCACAACCGTTGAGTGCTCAAATGTTTGACCACTCGCCGTTAGTAGCCAGAGCTGACGCTTTTCATCCCAATCTAATGCCTCAACATGGTGTTCAAACTTCGTTGAGAGTAACGACGTCTGCTCCAATTGTTTAATTAACCCACGAGTTAACTCGGCAGGGCACAGCCACCCTCCCATTGGGTAGTGCACAGATGCCATATCAATAGGTAACCCGATAGTGTTCGCAGTCTCCTCGGCGGACAGCTTGTGAATGAGCTCTGGTGTGAAGTTACCCGCAAGTATTTTCTCCAGTTTGTCTGTGGATTTGTCATCCCACATCAACTGAGTCACGCCACACCAGTCATGATCAAAATCGATCTCTTGTGCTGCTTGTTCAACAAACTGACGTGCGAACAAAAATGCAGGAGCAAACACTCGTGAAACACCCGTGTGCGGGCCATTAAGCAGTGGATAAACGGCTCCTTGTCGATTGCCTGAAGCTCCTTTGGCTGGTTGTTTGTCTTTACAGTAAAGGGTGACGTTTTGGCCACGACGAACTAACGTTTTCGCTAACGCCGCGCTGGCTATACCACCACCAATGATGGCTATCGAATCAAGATTGCTAGATGCTGTGCGATTGAACCAAGGGAGATGGTTCGACTGCTTTTCACGTTGCTCCATAGAGCCGGCGATCATTTCTCGTTTAGTGCCGAAACCTTTCACCTTTTTCATTGTAAAGCCAGCTTCGTTCAAACCACGACGTACAAAGCCTGCTGCGGTAAACGTGGCAACTGTACAATCTTGCTTGGCTAGCTTTGCCATGTTGTTGAACAGGCCTTGGTTCCACATCTCTGGGTTTTTGCTTGGCGCGAATCCATCTAAGAACCAAGCATCAATCAAACCTTGTTCGTTGTATGGGACTTGCGGCATGCAGTCTTTAATGTCACCAAACCAAAGGTCGAGTGTGATTGCACCGTCTTCTAAAACAATGCGATGACACTCCGGCACAGCGGCAGGATAGTGCTTTTGTAACTTTTCCGCGTACTCAGCTAGCTCAGGCCAAGCTTCATGCGCCTTCTTTAAATCGGCTTTGCTTAATGGGTATTTTTCAAAGCTAATAAAATGCAGCTCTTTCAATGTTGCGTCCGGATGCTGACGACGAAACTCACTAAACCACTGGCATACTGCTAAGAAGTTTAATCCCGTGCCAAATCCTGTTTCACCAATGACAAAACGTCTTTGGTCAAATTCCTGCCATCTTTCTGGGAGATGATTTTGTTTTAAGAAAACGTAGCGTGTCTCTTCAAGACCGTTTACGTTAGAGAAGTAAACATCATCAAATTGGTCTGAAACCGGAGTACCAGCTTCGTTCCAACCAAGTTCTGCGTTTTTTATTGAAGTCATAATGGTGCAAATTTGTGATTTGGCGCGGTAAGAATGGGGCGATTGTACGAATTTATGGGAAAGCTGACCACTTTTGTTGACTATCTTAGTTATCATCTAGCGGATTTTTGAATTATAGGAATGTCATAATGAAACGAGTCGTAATCACCGGTATGGGTATTGTTTCAAGTATCGGTAACAACGTCGAAGAAGTTCTAGCGTCTCTTAAAGCGGGCAAATCTGGCATCACTGCATCTGAGCAGTTCAAAGAACACGGTCTTCGTTCGCAAGTATGGGGTGACCTAAAAATCAACCCGGCGGAACACATCGACCGTAAGCAGATGCGCTTTATGGGTGATGCGGCTGCTTATGCATACCTATCAATGGAGCAGGCAATCGCAGACGCTGGTCTTACAGAAGAGCAGGTTTCAAACGATCGTACCGGTATCGTTGCAGGTTCTGGCGGTGCTTCTGCATACAATCAAACGGTAGCGACAGACACGATGCGCGCCAAAGGCGTAAAGCGAGTTGGTCCTTACATGGTTCCTCGTACTATGTCTTCTACTGTTTCTGCTTGTCTTGCTACGCCATTTAAGATTCGTGGCGTGAACTACTCAATGAGCTCTGCATGTGCAACATCTGCACACTGTATCGGCCATGCTATGGAGCTTATTCAACTAGGCAAACAAGATATTGTTTTTGCTGGTGGCGGCGAAGAGCTAGATTGGTCTCAAACTATGATGTTTGATGCGATGGGCGCACTGTCAACCAAATACAATGACACGCCAGACAAAGCATCTCGTACATACGATGCAGACCGTGACGGTTTTGTTATCTCGGGCGGCGGCGGCATGCTGGTTATTGAAGAACTAGAGCACGCACTGGCACGTGGTGCGAAAATCTACGGTGAAATCGTAGGTTACGGTGCGACATCAGATGGCTACGACATGGTAGCGCCATCAGGTGAAGGCGCAATTCGTTGTATGAAGATGGCGATGCAAGACGTTGATGGTGTGGATTACATCAACACGCACGGCACATCGACACCAGTTGGTGACGTGAAAGAGCTTGGTGCTATCCAACAATTGTTTGGTGAGAACAGCCCTGCAATCTCTGCAACAAAAGCAATGACTGGCCACGCACTCGGCGCAGCGGGCGTGCACGAAGCAATTTACTCAACACTTATGCTAGACAAAAACTTCATTGCTCCAAGCATCAATATTTCAAACTTGGACGAAGCAGCACAAGGTCTGGACATCGTGACAGAAGCACGTGATGCAGAGCTAACGACCGTAATGTCAAACAGCTTTGGCTTTGGCGGCACAAACGCAACTTTGGTTATTAAAAAGTACCAAGGTTAACTGAATTTGTTGGCGCCTTGCGAGAGTACTGTAAACGCCAACAATCCAGTTTCCAGAGCTTGATCAGTCACACTGATCGAACAGACGCAGACTCTATCCCATGGAGAGCGGGATAGGATCCTTTTGTTCTGGAACTTTGCCCGGCTATTTAGCCGGGCTTTTTCTTTTCTCTGTTTCTGCTTTTCTCTAGGCTTCCCGTCAATCGATTCTATAGGAGTTACCTCCTTGAGGTTTATTGGTGTTATATCTTGAGATTTTTCGGGAAAAGGGCACAATCGCTTTAGTTTCGCATCTTGCGAATAAACGAACTCTTACAAATGGATGTTAGAACGCTGGCGCTATGAAAATTATTGTTGATGAAAATATGCCGTATGCTGAAGAACTATTCAGCCAACTCGGTAACGTAATTCTAAAACCAGGTCGTACACTGACCGCCGATGATTTAGTGGATGTTGATGCCCTAATGATTCGCTCAGTCACCAAAGTGAATGCTGACCTGATCAGCAAAGCAAACAAGCTGAAGTTTGTTGGTACGGCCACGGCAGGCATGGATCATGTTGACCAAGCACTCTTAAAAGAGAAAGGCATTTTCTTCACTGCGGCGCCAGGGTGTAACAAAGTGGGTGTGGCGGAATACGCGTTCAGCGTGATGATGGTGCTCGCTCAGCAACAAGGTTTCTCGGTATTTGACAAGACGGTAGGTATTATTGGTGCAGGCCAAGTAGGTAGCTACCTAGAGAAATGTTTGAAAGGCATGGGTATTAAAGTTCTGATCAATGACCCATTCAAACAAGAGGCTGGTGATCCTCGTAGCTTTACTCCGCTGACAGAACTGATTGAAAGCTCAGACATCATTACACTACATACGCCAATCACCAAAGATGGCCCATACCCAACGCATCATTTGATTGATGAGAAGGTATTAAATGGTCTCCGCAGCGATCAAATTTTGATTAACGCGGCTCGAGGTCCCATCGTTGACAACGCTGCTTTGAAGCAACGTCTTTTGAAAAACGATGGCTTTACAGCGGCACTCGACGTATTTGAATTTGAACCAGAGGTTGATATGGAGCTTCTGCCTCTGCTAGCATTCGCAACCCCTCACGTTGCAGGCTACGGCTTGGAAGGGAAAGCTCGCGGTACAACGATGATTTTCAACAGCTACTGTGAGTTCTTAAATAACGAATTACGTGCGCATGCCAGCGATTTACTGCCAACCGCGCCTGTTCCTACTATGGTATTGGACAGAGCTTGGGACGAAGCAACACTGCATAACATCACGCAGTTAATCTATGATGTGCGTAGAGATGACGCTCTTTTCCGCCGTGAAATCAGTAAGCCAGGCGCTTTTGACCTGATGCGTAAAAACTACTGGGATCGCCGTGAATACAGCGCTGTCACGCTAGTGGGTAACAAAACATGTAACCTTGCTCCATTAGCAGAACTAGGTTTTCAGATTGAGGTAAGTCAATGAGCCAGCAATATAATGTTGCCATTTTAGGTGCGACCGGTGCGGTCGGTGAAACAATTTTGGATGTGCTTCAAGAGCGCAAATTCCCAGTAGGCGAAATCTTCCTACTCGCGAGTGAGCGCAGCGAAGGCAAGACTTACCGCTTCAATGGTAAAACGGTACGCGTTCAAAACGTAGAAGAGTTCGATTGGTCTCAAGCGCATATCGCACTGTTTTCTGCTGGTGGTGAGCTATCAGCCAAGTGGGCTCCAATTGCCGCTGATGAAGGCGTGATTGTTATCGACAACACATCACACTTCCGTTACGAGTACGACATTCCTCTTGTTGTGCCAGAAGTAAACCCAGAAGCGATTGCAGAGTTTCGTAACCGTAACATCATTGCGAACCCGAACTGTTCAACCATCCAAATGTTGGTGGCACTAAAACCAATTCACGATGCGGTGGGCATTGAGCGTATTAACGTATCAACCTACCAATCGGTATCTGGTGCAGGCAAAGCGGGTATTGATGAGCTAGCAGGTCAAACGGCGAAGCTGCTAAACGGTCTGCCTGCAGACAAGAAGCAATTCTCTCAACAGATCGCGTTTAACTGTATTCCACAAATCGATCAGATGATGGAAAACGGCTACACCAAAGAAGAAATGAAAATGGTGTGGGAAACACAGAAGATCTTTAACGATCCATCAATCACAGTTAATCCAACGTGTGTACGTGTTCCTGTATTTTACGGTCACGCAGAAGCACTTCACATTGAGACTCGTTCACCTATCGATGCACAAGAAGTCGTTAACTTGCTTGAGCAAACTGACGGTATCGAAGTGTTCCACGGTGAAGACTTCCCTACACAAGTTCGCGATGCGGGCGGTAAAGACCATGTAATGGTTGGCCGTATCCGTAACGATATCAGCCATCATAGTGGCGTAAATCTGTGGGTTGTTGCTGATAACGTGCGTAAAGGTGCGGCAACTAACGCGGTGCAAATCGCAGAAGTTCTGATCCGCGATTACTACTAAGTCGTTTACAGTTCATTTCAAAGCCTCGCACAGTGCGAGGCTTTTTTGTACGAACGAAACAAAATAGTGTGAGATTAGTACGAATATGGCGAGAGCCACACATTTTTTATTCTCAACGCTATAGTTTTGCATGCGATATCCGATATATTTAACCGATCACCATTTCAAATTGTATTTAGCACAAAACTGAGCCTTCTATGCGTCAAAATTATAAGCGTTTGTTAGCAGCCCTTGTGTTGATGAGCGCGACTCAGACATCATCAGTGGTTCAAGCCGAAGGAATTCGTCTTGTTGGACCGTCTGGTGAAGTGCAATCATCTCCGAGCTATGCTGAAGATATTGAGCGAGCATTACCTGCTCCTCCTGCGAATACTCAACCGTCACGTTTCTTTGGTCCGACTGGTGAAAATCAAACACTATGGTCGATCGCTTCAGAATTACGACCTTCACGCGGTGTTACCGTTCAACAAACGCTTCTTGCTATTTACCGAATTAACCCTCAAGCGTTTGAGAACCAAAACATTCATGAATTGATCCCAGGGAGTCGGCTACGAGTACCTTCTCTAGAGCAAGTGCAAAGCGCGACCACAGCGCAAGCTGTTGCGATTATGAAGGCGCATGAAGCTAAGTTAAAACAGCCGAAGCCGACAAATAGAGCGACGCCAGCACAACGAGTCACCGAGCAACCAAAGCCACAAATTAAAGTAGAACCCAAGCCTGCGACTAAGCCAGAGACAGTGGCAGCAACGGAGCCAAAACCAACTCCGAAAACAATACCCGTCATCCCTGCGCCACCAGTAACCACCTCTCCGCAGGGTGAAAAGCAGGTCAGTGCGCTAAAGGACAAACTTCAAGGCTCACAAAGTGAATTAGAGTCATTAGAAGAGAAGAACCATCGTCTTCGATTGATGCTGTCAGAAGTGCAAAGCGAAGTCGAAACTTTGAAAAGCGAGTTGAATGACGAAGAACGCATTCGCTCAGAAGTCGAGAAACTGCTTGCAGAAGAGCGCCAGCGCCTTGCTGAACAACAACGCATGCAACCAAGCACCATGGACAAAATTTTGTCTAATGGTTGGCTTGTTGGTCTTGCGGCATTAATTCCTGGTGCTTTGATTGCGTTGCTAGTTGTTATGCTTCTTGGTCGACGCTCTAAAGGGAAAGAGGAAGAAGTGGCTGCACAGGAACAGCAAAACGTTGATCCTCTTGTGGCGCCAATCGGTTTAGCGGCGGCGGATGAGCTTGATGAAGAGCTCACGCTTGATGATGAATTGTTTGCAGATGAAGATATCAACACACAGTCTTTACAAGAAGAGAAGTCAGATTTAGAAGAAGACGTCTTTGCTAACCTCGATGATGAAGAGCTTGATTTCAATCTGGAAGGGGACGATGACCCATTTGCAGATATTGGCGATGACGGTGACCTAGATGTTGGTCTGGATGAGTTTGAGTCATCGAACAATGGTATCCAAGTCAACGGCGAAGAAAAGGCGCTTGGTTTAGAAGAAATGGAGCGAGCCTTAGATGAGGTTGCTCCAGAACTAGAAGTGCTCGATGACGATGAGTCTGGCTTCGATCTTTCGGATGATACGAATGAGAAATCAGACTCGCTTTCAGACGATGCATTTGCCGAGTTACTTGCAGCCGATGAGCCGTCAGAAGAGTTACCAAGTGACACTGTCGACCAGGATATGCTTGATGACTTGTTTGCTGAACTTGGCAACGATGACTTCGATTTAGATACTGATGAGCCTGAGTTAAAACAGCCCGTTTCGGATGATGACTTTAGTGTAGGAGAGGCATCTGACGACGATATCGATAAGCTATTGGCCCAGTATGAACAACCGGCTAGTGAATCGGAAGTTCGAGAAGCTGACGCCAATGAAGGTCCTGTTCTAGATGAAAACAGTACAGAGCTACTCGATGAACTCATTGATTTTGATGAAGATGACACAGACGAGTTTGATCCACTAAACGAGCTAGAAGCAATCTCTGGTTTTGAAGGTGATGACTCGATCGAAGAGTTAGACGCAGATAGCACAGACTTACTGGATGAACTCATTGATGATGTTACCTCTGAACTTGATGAAGAGACTGAAGCTGATTTAGATCCGTTTGATGATCTGATTCGAGAGGACGAGAGCCCAGAGCAGAATAAATCGGAAGAGGAAGAGTTACTGAAATCACTTGGTTTTGGTGAGCCAGACGCCGACGAAAAGCCATCTTCCGTAGTTGAGTCAGAACAAACTCATGAAGATCAGGATATTGAGTCTGGATTGGACATCGACGCTTTATTAAGTGAAAGCCAACCAGACACGCAACAAGCTGCAAAAGAGCAACCATTAACCGAGCCAGAGGCTGCTTCAGAGCCATTTAGCAGCGATGAATTTCTTGGTGATTTAGAGGACCTCTCACCAGAGAATGATCCTTTAATGAGCGAGCTAGACGACCTATTTGAGTCAGACAGTGAAGAACTTCTGCCAACAGAACAAGAAAAAGCGGATTTTTCTGCTGAACTTGACGCTCTATTTGATAGTGAAGACGATTTACCGCAGCAAGTTGAAAAAACACAAACGGAGATAGAGGAAGCTTCATCACTACAACAAGAGGCTACCGATACTGATTCAACACAAGAACCATCCGTGGAGTCCGGTGCTGAGGTACAGCCTCACGTTGAGCAAGAGGAAGACATTCCAGCCTTCACGCCGACACCAAATACAATAGAGAATGAATTCGGTGTTCCACAAGAAGAAGATTGGCTACTGGATGAGCCTGAATTGGAGCCGGAAACTGAGTCGACCAACGATTCAGAAGAAGAATTCAATTTTGATGAGCTAGATCTTCCAGAATTCAGCGAAGAAGATGCTCTAGCATCTATGG
This sequence comes from Vibrio sp. SCSIO 43097, assembly GCF_023650755.1. Classification (NCBI taxonomy): domain Bacteria; kingdom Pseudomonadati; phylum Pseudomonadota; class Gammaproteobacteria; order Vibrionales; family Vibrionaceae; genus Vibrio; species Vibrio sp. SCSIO 43097. Next base: position 1,002,173 of record NZ_CP071840.1, read on the forward strand.
CTGGCGAACCTGCGTTAGAAACGTCCGAGTCCGTTGAACCAGAACAAATTGAAGCCGACTTGCCAGCTGAGTCCGAAGAAGAGTTCAATTTTGACGAGCTGGATCTTCCTGAGTTTAGTGAAGAAGACGCATTGGCGTCCATGGCTGGCGAACCTGCGTTAGAAACGTCCGAGTCCGTTGAGCCAGAACAGGTTGAAGCAGACTTGCCAGCTGAATCAGAAGATGAATTCAATTTTGATGAGCTCGATTTGCCAGAGTTCAGTGAAGAAGATGCACTGGCGTCTATGGCTGGCGAACCTACGTTAGAAACGTCCGAGTCCGTTAAGCCAGAACAAGTTGAAGCCGACTTGCCAACTGAGTCCGAAGAAGAGTTCAATTTTGATGAGCTCGATTTGCCAGAGTTCAGTGAAGAAGATGCACTGGCGTCTATGGCTGGCGAACCTGCGTTAGAAACGTCCGAGTCCGTTAAGCCAGAACAAGTTGAAGCCGACTTGTCAGCTGAGTCCGAAGAAGAGTTCAATTTTGACGAGCTGGATCTTCCTGAGTTTAGTGAAGACGACGCATTGGCGTCTATGGCTGGCGAACCTGCGTTAGAAACGTCCGAGTCCGTTGAGCCAGAACAAGTTGAAGCCGACTTGCCAACTGAGTCCGAAGAAGAGTTCAATTTTGATGAGCTCGATTTGCCAGAGTTTAGTGAAGAAGATGCACTGGCGTCTATGGCTGGCGAACCTGCGTTAGAAACGTCCGAGTCCGTTGAGCCAGAACAGGTTGAAGCCGACTTGCCAGCTGAGTCCGAAGAAGAGTTCAATTTTGATGAGCTCGATTTGCCAGAGTTCAGCGAAGAAGATGCCTTGGCGTCGATGGAAGAAGAGCCAGAATTACCGAGCTCTGAGACTGCAGATATAGAACCAATCTCCGGTGAGGATGAAGAGTTAAGTTTTGACGACCAAGATCTTCCAGAGTTCAATGAGGAAGATGTTCTCGCGTCAATGAACGAGGGTGCGCCAGAGAGCCCTAAGGTTGAAGCAGAGACATCGAGACCAGCTATTCAAGCCGATAACGATCATGATGCTTTGTTTGAAGTATTTGCGCAGCAAAACGGCTTTGATACTGACCCAGAAGTGCAGCCAACAGCGACAGAGGGTGAGCCGCTCAGTAATTTGGATGATGAATCATCAATGGCTAACCTTCTTGCGGAAGACGCAAACTCAGAAGTATTTGAAGGTAAACTAGACAGTGACACCATCGCAAGTGCAGGTATGGATTTTGAAACCATGCTTGATGTTGGAGATGATTGGGATGGCTTTAAACCCGCTGCTGATAACGTAAGTTCTACTGAAGAAGTGCCTGAGGACCAGCGTGATGTTTGGAATTCGAGTGATGCACTAAGTCAGCCAGAGATCGCGCAAGAAAACTGGGCAGAGCAAAGCGACTTGGATGACTTCGACCCGAAGAAAAATCAATTTATGACGATTGATGAATTGATGGCTCAGGTCGACAGAGAAGGTGGTGAGTTCGAAGAAGAAGACCTTAAGCTCGATGTCGGATTGAACGAGTTTCCAGATGTTATCGGCGAGATCGGCGATATTGACGTAGATAACAATGCTGAAGCGGCTGGGAAACTGGATTTGGCTAAAATCTATCTCGAGATGAACGATTCTCAAGGGGCGATTAAACTACTAGAAGAGGCGATTGTTTACGGTGAGGATGATATTCGCCGCGAAGCAAAAAGCCTGATTGACGCCATTAATGGCCGATAAACCGAAACAAAAGGGTAGCGTTTGCTACCCTTTTTGTGTCCCGTTAGTAGGATGCTACCTTTATGTCACCCTTGGTGAAACTGGCAACTTGAGGTGACTTGAGTATATACTTCCCGCCCCATTTTAGAGTTCGAAGGTTAAGATGAGAATCGCATTAGGTATCGAGTACAACGGTACAAACTACTTTGGTTGGCAGCGCCAAAGAGAAGTGAAAAGTGTCCAAGAAGAGCTAGAGAAAGCATTGTCCGTCGTCGCTAATCACCCAGTTGAAGTTCAGTGTGCTGGTCGGACAGACGCAGGCGTGCATGGCACGGGACAAGTTGTGCACTTTGATACCAACGTTACTCGAAAAATGGTAGCTTGGACCATGGGCGCAAACGCGAACATGCCAAGCGATATAGCGGTTCGTTGGGCTAAGGAAGTTTCAGATGATTTCCATGCAAGATTCTCAGCGACAGCTCGCCGTTATCGTTACATTATTTTCAATCATGCTTTACGTCCAGGCATCTTAAACTCGGGGGTTAGTCACTATCATGGTGAGCTCGACGAGAAAAAAATGCATGAAGCAGGGCAGTTCCTACTTGGCGAAAATGATTTTACGTCGTTTCGCGCGGCGCATTGTCAGTCTCGCAGCCCATTTCGAAACTTGATGCATCTGAACGTTACGCGCCATGGAAACTATGTGGTTATTGATATTAAAGCCAATGCGTTCGTGCATCATATGGTTCGTAATATCACGGGTAGCTTGATAAAAGTTGGACGTGGCGAAGAGAGTCCTGAATGGATCAAGTGGTTATTAGAAGCCAAAGATCGCAAACTAGCGGGTGCGACAGCGAAAGCGGAAGGTCTGTACCTGGTAGATGTAGACTACCCAGAAGAGTTTGGGTTACCTGAAGTGCCGATCGGTCCACTGTTTTTACCAGATAATTTGAACTAATTTTACAAACTTATTTCAAAATATCGGTAGTGTTTACATTGAATGTGAACGGAAAACATACGCTATTTACGATATCAAAAATAGGTACAACCAGTTTTTTATCTACAGTAGCTGCAAGATATGGTTTAATCCGTCGGTATTATGTCGAATTTATATCTTTCGCAATGAAGCGGAAGAGTTGAGAGAAAAGGTCTTCCATGAGTTGGCTTGAAAAGATTTTAGAGAAAAGCAATCTAGTAAGTTCACGCAAAGCTTCTATCCCAGAAGGTGTGTGGACTAAATGTACCTCTTGTGAACAGGTTTTATACCATGCTGAACTAGAGCGTAACTTAGAAGTTTGTCCAAAGTGTAACCATCACATGCGTATGAAAGCGCGTCGTCGTTTGGAAACATTTTTAGATGAAGGTAATCGAGTTGAATTAGGTTCTGAACTTGAGCCACAGGATAAACTGAAATTTAAAGATTCTAAGCGATACAAAGAGCGTATCTCTGCTGCACAAAAAAATAGCGGTGAGAAAGATGCGCTAGTTGTGATGCAGGGTGAATTGCTTGGTCTGCCGCTTGTGGCGTGTGCGTTTGAATTCTCCTTTATGGGTGGTTCAATGGGTTCAGTCGTTGGTGCTCGCTTTGTGAAAGCAGTGGATGCAGCCATTGAAAATAACTGTGCGCTTGTTTGTTTCTCAGCAAGTGGTGGTGCTCGTATGCAAGAGGCTTTAATGTCTCTTATGCAAATGGCAAAAACCAGTGCTGCGCTTGAGCGTTTATCAGAAAAAGGTCTGCCGTTTATTTCTGTTCTAACTGACCCTACAATGGGTGGTGTATCAGCAAGTTTGGCTATGTTGGGTGATATCAACATCGGTGAACCTAAGGCCCTCATTGGCTTTGCTGGTCGTCGTGTAATCGAGCAAACTGTACGTGAAGATCTTCCTGAAGGTTTCCAGCGTAGTGAGTTCCTGCTTGATCACGGTGCTATTGATATGATCGTTGACCGTCGTGAAATGCGTCAGCGTGTGGGTGGTCTTATCGCTAAGATGACTAACCACAAGTCTCCTTTGGTGGTTTCGGTTAACGAATCTCCAAATGAAGAGCCATATTCTGTACCAGAAGCGGACGAAAAAGGGTAAAGTATCAACTAACATAAAAACCAAAGAATTTAATGGTTAAAGTTAGATGACCCAAAACCCAATTCCTCAAGCCACATCTTCATTAGAGATGTGGCTTGATTATTTAGCAAATATTCATTCCTCAGCAATTGATCTAGGCTTAGACCGTGTCCAAGCGGTAGCAAACAAAGCCAATCTTACCAAACCAGCTCCAACCGTAATCACCGTTGCCGGAACCAATGGCAAAGGCTCAACGTGTGCGTTAATGGAAGCCATTTTACTTGATGCTGGCTATTCAGTCGGTGTTTATAGTTCTCCGCACCTGATTCGTTACAACGAGCGTGTACGCATTAATGGCGTTGACGTTGTAGATGCCAAGCACTGTGAAGCATTCGATTATGTAGAAAAGCAGCGTGGTGATGTTAGCCTTAGCCTCTTTGAATTCGGTACGCTTGCTGCGCTACGTATTTTCCAAGTAGAGAAAGTTGACGTTGTCTTACTTGAAGTAGGACTTGGCGGCCGTCTAGACGCCACTAATGTTGTTGACCATGATGTTTCTGTTATTACGAGCTTAGCGATCGATCATGTGGATTGGCTTGGTGATGACATCAATGTTATTGGTTTTGAAAAAGCGGGCATTTACCGTTCAGGGAAGCCAGCAATTTGTGGTCAACCGACGCCACCAGCGACCGTGGCGGCTCATGCTGACGATATTGGTTCTGAGTTCTTCCAAGTAGGTATTCAGTACGATTACCAACTAACTGATAATGGTTGGAAATGGAGCAGTGGGGCATTTGAGTTAGAGGATTTACCAATCCCATCGCTACCATTACAAAATGCAGCCACTGCACTGATGGCACTAGGGGCTTCGGAATTGCAAATCACTGACATAAATATTGTCAATGGCTTGAATAATGCGCGTTTGGCGGGGCGTATGCAAGTACTGCATCACGAACCTGAAATAGTCCTTGATGTCGCTCATAACCCGCACTCTGCTGAGTATTTGGTAGAAAGAGTGAAGCAACAATATCTGGGTAAGAATATCCATATTGTGGTTGCAATGCTGCATGACAAGGACATTAAAGCAACCATTGAAGCGCTAACTCCAGTTGCAACACAATGGTATCCAGCGTCGCTTACTGGACCGAGAGCGGCGACCGCTGATGAATTGTGCCAATACTTACCTGATGGGCAAGTTCATTTTGAAAACCCTGTTGACGCCTTCGAGAGTGCGAGAAGCCACGCAAAGGCAGGAGACGTTATTCTGGTGGTTGGCTCATTCCATACCGTCGGAGAGGTATTGGAACATTGGCAATCAAATAATAAATAAGTAAAGGTATTTTGATGGCAAGTAAATTCCAAAGTCGTTTAGTCGGCACCATCATTCTAGTCGCAGTCGGAGTCATTGTTCTTCCCGATGTGCTAGATGGTAAGAAACTGCACTACAAAGAAGAATTTGCCAGTATTCCTATCAAACCAGAACTTGATAGTGATGTGGAAAACTTCGAAATATTAGAGCCAGTGGAAGACGACATTACGTTACCGGATTCTCCGGTTGAAGCTGTAGTGCAAGAACGTGAGGATGCTCAAGTAGCCGTTTCTGAGCCCGAGCCAGTGCCAACATCTAAACCTGAGGTCATCAAACAACCAGAGCAAGTTGAGGTCGTCACTCGTCCTGTTCAAGAGAAAAATCAATATGAAGATTCAGCTTGGATCATTCAGTTGATGGCACTTAAGAATCACGAAAATGCTGTCGCGCTTGTCGCGGATTTGCAAAAGCGTGGTTATCAAGCTCACACAAAGAAAGAAAACGAGTTTACGAGAGTGATTGTTGGCCCTGATGTGTCAAAAAGTAAACTTGAACGACAAGTTCAAGAATTACAAAAAATTACAGGTTCAAAAGGTCAATTGCTTAAATTTAAGCCATTAAATCCATAAGAAAACGTTTGCGTCAGCATTTTTTCTGTTAAAATGCGCGCCAACTTAAGATGAAGAAAAGATGAATTGGATAGATTTTATCATTTTAGGTGTGATCGGATTTTCAGCTCTGATCAGTTTAGTTCGCGGTTTTGCTAAAGAAGCTTTGTCTTTGGTGATTTGGTTCGGAGCGTTTTTTATCTCCAGTAATTACTATGCCAAATTGGCGGTGTACTTCACCAACATCGAAGATGACATGTTTCGTAACGGAGCGGCGATTGCGGCTTTATTTGTCGCGACCTTGGTAGTTGGTGCAGTGGTGAATTACGTCATTGGTCAACTGGTACAAAAAACAGGGCTATCAGGTACGGACCGAATTCTTGGGATTGTATTTGGTGGTCTACGCGGAGTCTTAATTGTTTCTGCGGTGCTGTTTTTTATGGATGCGTTTACTGCATTCCCAAGCTCGGATTGGTGGAAAGATTCACAGTTGATCCCTGAGTTCAGCCGTATCATCGCCCCATTCTTCGAGCATTTACAAGCAACATCAAGTTTTCTGTCTGGCACTATCTAGTAGTGCCAGCTACTGTCGCAAATCGAGGATTAGGACATGTGTGGTATTGTTGGAATCGTGGGCACAACGCCTGTAAACCAGTCTATTTATGACGCGTTAACGGTGTTACAGCATCGTGGCCAAGATGCCGCTGGTATTTGTACCATAGAAAGCAATCGTTTTCGTCTGCGCAAGGCGAACGGTTTAGTCAAGGATGTATTTGAAGCAAGACATATGCAGCGCCTGCAAGGCGAGGTCGGAATTGGTCATGTTCGTTACCCAACAGCAGGCAGTTCAAGCGCTTCAGAAGCTCAACCTTTCTACGTAAACTCTCCTTTCGGTATTACACTTGCCCACAATGGCAACTTGACCAACGCTAACGAAGTTCGTCAAAAGCTGTTTGAAAAAGATCGCCGTCATATCAATACCACTTCAGACTCCGAAGTATTACTAAATGTACTGGCACACGAAATTGACTCAGTAAAAGGAAATGTCACGACAGAAGACGTATTCCGCGCAGTCACCAATGTGCATCGCACAATTCGGGGTGCTTACGCTGTGACTGCCATGATTATCGGTCATGGTATGATTGCGTTTCGTGACCCACACGGTATTCGCCCTCTATGTTTAGGTAAGCGTGAAGTTAATGGCAGAGCGGAGTACATGGTTGCGTCTGAATCGGTAGCATTGGATGCCGTCGGTTTTGATTTTGTTCGTGATGTTGCACCTGGTGAGGCGATCTACGCAACGTTTGACGGTGAACTGTACACGAAGCAGTGTGCAGACAATCCTAAGCTGAACCCTTGTATTTTCGAGTTCGTGTATTTTGCTCGTCCAGACTCGTTCATCGATAAAATTTCGGTATACAGTGCTCGCGTTGAAATGGGTAAAAAGTTAGGCGAACGTATTCGTGAAGACTACGCAAATCTTGATATTGATGTCGTTATTCCTATCCCTGAAACTTCATGTGATATCGCACTTCAAATCGCTCAAGCGATCGATATCCCTTACCGCCAAGGCTTCGTGAAAAACCGTTACGTGGGACGTACGTTTATCATGCCTGGTCAGCAACAACGTAAGAAATCTGTACGTCGCAAGTTGAATGCAATTCGTTCGGAGTTCAAAGATAAGAATGTGTTGCTGGTGGATGACTCTATCGTTCGTGGTACTACGTCAGAACAAATCATCGAAATGGCACGTGATTCTGGTGCGAAGAAAGTGTACATGGTATCAGCAGCACCAGAAGTTCGATTCCCGAACGTGTACGGCATTGATATGCCAAGTGCTACCGAGCTTATTGCTCATGGCCGTGACAACGATACAATTTGTAAGCAGATTGGTGCTGATGCATTGATTTATCAACGTCTAGAAGACTTGGTTGAGGCAGTCGGTCTTGGAAACCAAGATATTACTCAGTTCGATACATCCGTGTTTAACGGCGAATACGTAACGGGTGATATTGACCAACAATACCTAGACTTCTTAGATGGTCTTCGTAACGATGATGCGAAAACACAACTTGAAATCCAACAGGATTTAGCAAACCTAGAGCTGCATAACGAAGGCGCATAATAGGCGTTTTCTTGAGGCGTAAAAAAAACCAGAGATCCGGCTCTGGTTTTTTGTATTCGCTATCGAATTAGTGAATGTTGTAAGCGATCACAAAGTCGATAAAGAGACGAACTTTCTCTGGCAGGTGATCTTTGTGGTTGTAAAGCATATAAATGTCGCGCGGGTTTGCACTCCAATCTGGCAGTATGCGTACCAAATCGCCGCTTTCGATGTATTCTTTGATCATGACATCTGGCATTAGCGTGATGCCTAAACCTTCGGAACAAGCACTGCGTACTACATTTAGTGCATTCGCCTGAAAGCGACCACGATCAACGTTTACGACAGACTCGCCTTTGCTATTAATTAAGGTCCACTTGATAAGAGGGTAGCCTTTTAGCAATGAATGGTTAGAGAGCTCTTCTGCGTGGTTTGGTGCTGGATTCGAGGCAAGGTAGTCAGGACTTGCGACAAGAATATCCTTCACTTCGCCAATCTTACGTGCGATCAGGCTAGAATCACGTTGGGGCCCCACTCGAAAAATGACATCCCATTCAGTAGGGTCAAGCTTGTCTGCATTATTTTCTGTCGTTAGTTCGATATTGATGTCCGGATACTGCTTCATAAAGCTGTTGAACATCGGCATCATCATGCGCTTAGTTAAGTTATAAGGCGCCGATATCTTAATCTTGCCTGATGCTCCTCGGCAGTCGTCAGTGATTTCCTCTGCTGCCGTGGTTAGCCTTTGTAGCAAAGGAGAGCACTCATGGTAAAAACGTTCCCCGGCTTCTGTAAGCGAGAGTTTGCGAGCGTGACGGTTCAACAGTCGAAGATTGACAGAGTCTTCTAGCGCTTGAATGCGTCGGGTGATGGTCGCAACCGGGATCATGGTTTTTCGCGAAGTTGCGGTGTAGCTCCCATTTTCGACAACCAGTCGAAACAGGTTTAAGTCATCTAATTTCATATTTCCAGACACATTAAATTACCGATTACGGCTAATTTATAATTAACTTTGTGATCAAAGCTTGCTTTAAGTCAACATGTTGCATCATTTGAACACAGCAACCCTGTTTGAGTAAATACTGTTATACCCCGTAATATTTGTATAAACGCCGTTTTCAAGCTACGTTTTATAACAAGGCGGAACGGCCTCAAGTCTTGCTGCGCAACGTTTCGCCGGATGTAAACACAACAAAAATAATGACTTAATAATAAATCTGTTTTTTGACTTAGCTTTGTGAGGTGTAAAGGTATGTTTAAGACTCACAGTCAAACGGCAATGGTCTCGGCACAGGAAGTGGTTAATCAAAAACTAATTATGTTGGTAGATGATGATCCAATATTTCGTAAAGTAACCAATGCTTATTTAGAAAGTCAGGGTTTTAAAGTAGTAGAAGCTGAAAACGGCCTAGAGGCGCTTCAACAACTCAGGGAATGCCAACCCGATCTTATCTTGTGTGATTTATCGATGCCGGTATTAGATGGCATTGAATTCGTCGAAGAAGTCAGTCTTGAATATCCATACTTGCCGCTTATCGTGGTATCCGGCACGGATGAAATGTCCGATGTCGCGAAAGCGTTGCGATTTGGTATTAAAGATTTTCTTCCTAAACCGATAGGTAATTATGAGCACCTATCTCAGGCGATAGACAATACGCTCGAAGATACCGATAGCCATTTCTCAGAACAGCGAGACTTTTCAAGTCAGTGGTTCCGAGTCGATGACGGTGGCGAAATCCCAGATGAGCAAGAGCTTCACTGGCATCTAGAGTATTTGCAGCAGAACCCGAGTGCTGCAAGAGATTTACTGCATGCTCTATTGCCAGAGAAAGATGCTTCTCAAGGTGATTGGCGCTGCTCATACCGTTTATTGCAATCGACGGACGTTATGCCACTGGTGTTCGATTATCGTTGGTTAATGAACGGGCAATTTGCGTTCTATCTCGTTGACTCTGCTTCCCAGAGTAATGATGGTGTCGCGACGACATTGCTTGTTAGGGCTTTGTTTGACGATTACCTGCGTAATTTGAAGAGTTTCAGTGCTGATCTGAAGGATATGGTAGGGATCATTGAAAAAGGAATCGAGTGTTCAGAGTGCGCTGGTGCGGTTAATGCTGTATTTGGTGTCGCTGATCTGGCTTCGTCCTCCGTTTCTATCCTGCCTGCGGGTTTAGATAGCCATTGGTCTGACGGAAATACTAATCAACATATCGCGGCAGGTAACTGTTTAGGGGCAGGAAGTATGAAAAACTTCATAACCCGAGATTTACCGCTAGGTGTTGCTGGTCAGTTATCCATCGGTTGTTTAGGCTCTTCAAGTTTTAGCTTAAATATTGCCCGGAAATCAAGACTGGTATAATTCTGACTTCATAACACAATAAGCAGCGTCTCGGCGCTGCTTATTGTCTTTTTAGAACCACAAAAAACAACAAATGCCCGAACAATAACCTTACTTTTTGCTGGTGTTTAGATTTGGCTGTTTAAGGTATAGTCAACGCCTAAAACAATAATGACCCATTTGTGCAACGATAATTTAACGCTGTGCCTTGGGAGAAGCAAAGTCAACTAGTGAGAAGATACATCATGGCAGACAAAGATTTTAAAGAGCCTTATAATATTTTTTACTTTTTAGGTTTCATTGCAGTACTTTTAATTCCAACACTACCTGCAACGCTAACCTGGCTTCGTGTAATGAATGGTTACGCAGGCTTTTAATCTAGCTATTTTGTACCGGAGTTCACCATTCGTATTAAGCGTTACTTTTTCAATACCGTTGGTGGACTCTGTATTGTGCTCGGCATTGCCGGCATAGCCCTTCCGCTTTTACCCACCACTCCTTTCATTCTACTTGCTAGTGCATGTTTTATGCGTGGTAGCCCCGCATTTCATCATTGGCTACATAACCACAAAACGTTTGGACCGATTCTCGATAATTGGCATAAGCACCGGGCTGTTACTTCAAAAGTAAAACAGCGTGGCGCCATTTTTATTGCACTTAGTTTCATGGTTTCAATCGTTGTTGTTCCCCTTGTTTGGGTGAAAATTGGTCTTTTAGTGATGCTAATCGTTTTACTCGGCTGGTTTATGCGTCTGCCTGTGATTGAGTTGGTTGCTGACAGAGAAGAAAATCACTAAGATTGTAGAGAATAGTGTGCCCGCTCTTCGAGTGGGCGTTTGTATTTTCAGCGCCTGTGACTGTTACGAAAATAAGCACATAGTGGTGAAAACCTATTGTTCGTTGCCCTCGTGATACTGCGATTAGAGAGGGCGATGAGCCAATCTAAGTAAATCGGTATTATGACTACAGAAACAATTTCACTGATCAAATCTAGCATCAAAAGCATCCAAGACTACCCAAAGCCAGGCATTCTATTTCGTGATGTGACGAGCCTTCTTGAAGACGCAAAAGCATACCAAGCGACGATCAACCTTCTTGTTGAACGTTACAAAGATATGGGCTTTACCAAGGTTGTGGGTACGGAAGCTCGTGGCTTTTTATTTGGTGCGCCTTTAGCGCTTGAGCTAGGTGTTGGTTTTGTACCAGTGCGTAAACCAGGCAAGCTACCACGTCCTACTGTTGCTCAATCTTATGAGCTTGAATACGGCGTTGATACACTAGAAATCCATACAGATGCCATCGTTGAAGGCGACAAAGTACTGGTTGTCGACGATTTATTGGCAACGGGCGGCACTATTGAAGCGACGACTAAGCTGATTCGCCAACTGGGCGGTGAAGTTGAGCACGCTGCGTTCGTTATCAACCTACCAGAAATCGGTGGTGATAAACGTTTAGAAGCACTAGGTCTAAACGTATACAGCATTTGCGATTTTGAAGGACATTAATACATTCAATGAGTTATTTAGCTTTAGCGCGAAAATGGCGTCCTAATCAGTTTGACCAAGTTGTCGGACAAAAACATGTCCTGACGGCGTTGGAAAACGCACTGGCGCAAAACCGTTTACACCATGCTTATCTGTTCAGCGGGACTCGTGGTGTGGGTAAAACGAGTATCGGTAGGTTGTTTGCCAAAGGCTTGAACTGCGAAACCGGTATTACCGCGACACCTTGTGGTAAGTGCGATACTTGTCGTGAAATTGATGAAGGTCGCTTTGTCGATCTTCTTGAAATCGATGCGGCATCACGTACTAAAGTTGAAGACACTCGCGAACTGTTAGACAACGTTCAATACAAACCTGCTCGTGGACGTTTTAAAGTGTACCTCATCGATGAGGTACACATGCTATCGCGTCACTCTTTCAATGCGTTGTTGAAAACCCTGGAAGAGCCGCCAGAGTATGTGAAGTTCTTACTCGCGACAACCGATCCACAAAAGCTGCCAGTTACTATATTGTCGCGTTGTCTACAGTTCCATCTCAAACCGATCAGCGTTGATGATATTCATCAGCAACTTGACTACATTTTGGGTCAAGAGCAAGTATCGGCAGAACCAAAAGCACTAGGTATGATTTCACATGCTGCAGATGGCAGTATGCGTGATGCTCTCAGCTTGACCGATCAAGCAATTGCTTTAGGTAACGGTGCGGTGCAAACTGATATTGTCAGCCACATGTTGGGGACGATTGATACCGACCAAGCGATTCACTTACTAGAGTCAATCAGCAGCAAGCAACCTCAACAAGCCATGGATAAAATCCAGCAATTAGCAGCAAATGGTGTTGAGTGGGATGGTTTGTTGCAGCAAGTCGCAACACAGCTTCATCGAATTGCGATGTATCAAGCGCTGCCAGCGTCGCTAGACCGAGCGCAGCCAGATGCAGAAAAAATCGAGTTGTTGAGTAAAGCACTAAGTCCGCAAGACGTTCAGCTTTACTACCAAATTGCATTGAAAGGTCGTGAAGATTTGACTCTCTCGCCAAATGGGCGAGTCGGTCTGGAAATGATTGTGCTGCGTATGATGGCGTTCCGCCCATCAAATAACAGTGGGGCAAATGTTGTTTCTAGTAACTGCGAACCAGCTTCAGCCCCAGCTCAAAGTGCCAGTCAGTCAAAGACTGCACCAGCTCAGACAGTAGCTGCTCCTCGAACTCAGCAGCCGAGTCCAGCGCAAAGCTCACCACAAGTTGCGCCTCAACCTTCATCCAATTCACAACCTGAGTATCACGCGAGTGGATATGAGGCGGTTCCGCCACAGTATGATATGGCGCCGCCGATGAGCGAAAACCCTGCACCGCAGCATGAAACGCCACCTCAACAAGTGCAAGAGAGCGTTTCAACACCGGCGCGCGGCGGTCTAAGCGGTTTACGTCACCAATTACGTTCTCAGCGTCAAGGCCTACAACAGAACACTCCTCAAAATGGTGGCTCAAAAAAGCCTAAAGCGGCATCTGCACAACCAGAATCGGTTATCGACCGAGTAGCGCAATTGCATGGCAATTCCGCGCAGGTGTCGCCAAACTCAGCTCCGAAGTCGACGGAGCCACAAGTTGAGGAAGCGTATCGCTGGCGTCCAAGCAAGCCTGTTGAGACAAAAGTGAATACAAAACTGACACCTACGCAGCTCAAGCAGGCACTTGAGCATGAGAAAACGCCTGAAATGGCACAAAAGCTCATCGATGAATCGTTAGAACATAATGAATGGGCGAAGCTAATCAGTTTAATGGAGATCCCTAAGCTGGTAGAGCAACTTGCGCTAAACTCTCATTATAGTAAGGAAGGAACAACCGTTTCGTTACTATTGAGAAGCAGCCAAGCTCATTTGAATACTGATAGAGCTCAAGCCGAATTGCTTAAAGCACTTAATACCGTGTTAGGTGAAGAGTGCCACATGAGCATCGAAATAGGGGAGAGTGGAGAAACACCACTTGAACTTAGAGATAGGCTCTATCAAGAGAAATTACAGCAAGCGCTGAATAGTTTAGAAAACGATCCAAATGTTCAATTTATTGAACGTCGTTTTGCTGCAGAGCTTGATAAAGATAGTGTGCGCCCTATCTAATAATCGAATGGAATGGGGTTGAAAACCCAAAAGTATAACCCCATTAATTGATGCAACACCTCATTAAACCAGAGAGATAAACATGTTTGGTAAAGGCGGTATGGGCAACCTAATGAAGCAAGCCCAGCAAATGCAAGATCGCATGCAAAAGCTTCAAGAAGAAATCGCGAATATGGAAGTAACTGGCGAGTCTGGTGCTGGCCTAGTAAAAGTTACTATCACTGGTAGTCACAGCGTACGTCGTGTTGACATCGATGAAAGTTTGATGGAAGACGACAAAGAAATGCTTGAAGATTTGATCGCTGCGGCGTTCAACGATGCGGCCCGTCGTGTTGAAGAAACTCAAAAAGAGAAAATGGCTTCTGTAACTGGCGGTATGCAACTACCACCAGGTATGAAAATGCCATTCTAATCTGCTGATATTTAATTAAGCGGACTTTTAATGCGTACCAGTCATATGCTGGAGCAATTGATGGAGGCCTTACGTTGTCTACCTGGGGTTGGCCCCAAGTCGGCGCAGCGTATGGCCTTTCATTTGTTACAGCGCGATAGAAAAGGCGGTTTGCAACTTGCAGATGCGCTTAGCCAGGCAATGACAGAAATCGGTCATTGTACTGAGTGTCGAACCTTCACCGAAGAAGAAGTCTGTCATATTTGTACCAACCCAAAACGCCAAGAAAATGGTCAAATTTGTGTGGTAGAAAGCCCGGCAGACATTGCTGCAGTCGAAGCAACGGGCCAGTATTCTGGTCGATACTTTGTTCTTATGGGACATTTGTCACCACTAGACGGTATTGGTCCAAGTGATATTGGGCTGGATGTGCTTGATTACCGCTTACGTCGCGGTGATATAGCCGAAGTGATTTTGGCAACAAACCCGACGGTTGAAGGCGAAGCCACTGCACATTACATCGCAGAGCTATGTAAAGAACACCAAGTTGATGCCAGCCGCATCGCGCATGGTGTGCCTGTCGGTGGAGAGCTTGAGCTTGTCGATGGCACGACGTTGTCACACTCGCTGTTAGGTCGACACAGAATTTAATAAAAAGCCGCTGAATTCAGCGGTTTTTTTGATTTTGGGAGTTGGGAACGATTAATCGTTCGATTCTTTACCAAGAAGATTTTTGTAGATAACCGCACCAAGCACGCCACCCACAATAGGAGCAACCCAGAACAGCCATAATTGAGAAACTGCCCAGTCACCCATATACATTGCGACTGCTGTACTACGAGCCGGGTTTACTGAGGTGTTTGTCACAGGAATGCTGATCAGGTGAATAAGAGTCAGACACAAACCAATCGCTATAGGTGCAAAACCTTGAGGTGCACGTTTGTCTGTCGCCCCCATGATCACGATAAGGAACATCATCGTCATCACGACTTCAGAAACTAGCGCAGCAAGCATGGAGTACTGACCCGGCGAGTGTTCACCATAACCGTTGGCGGCAAAGCCAGAACCCACAACATCAAATCCAGCTTGTCCTGTCGCGATGACATAAAGAATGCCACCAGCGATCAGCCCGCCGATCACTTGTGCGATGATGTAAGGCGCAACGTCTTTTGTCTCAAAACGACCGCCTGCCCAAAGGCCAACCGTCACAGCAGGGTTCAAATGGCAACCTGAAATATGACCGATTGCAAATGCCATGGTTAAAACGGTTAAACCAAAGGCCAGAGCGACACCCAGCAGACCAATCCCCACGTCTGGAAAACCTGCAGCCAACACTGCGCTACCGCAGCCGCCCAATACTAGCCAGAACGTACCAAAAGCCTCTGCCAAATACTTGTTCATGTTATTTCCTAATTTCTACTTAAATGACCCGCTGAACATAGTTGAGAATTGTCAATAAAGTGTGAGGGAGATCGCGTAAAGACTGCAAATAGGACGGTATGTGGCAAGAGTTCTCAAGGATGAGAGAAAAGCAAGGAGAGGAGAGGTTGAATCTTAAGGTTGCCTTGGCCATCACTACCTGAGTAACAGCCAAGGCAAAGTAGGTTTTAGCTAAATGCGACGAAAGGTGATAAGCACAACAAAATACCAGTCGCAATAATCAAGTAAAGCGACGCGCCTTTGTATTTGTGTAAAGAAGGCACTTGGTAGACAAGGTAAGCTGGAATCAAACAGCCAATCAAACCAAAGATAGGGCTACATACTGATGTGAAGCTCAGAACTGGTAGATTCAATACAATTGCACCCCACGCCATGAGAATCGCAAAGAGAATGATTCCCTTGGTGACTAAGTCTTTATTGATCTTATCTTCAGGCATGACCTTTTTTAGAGCCAGCATCGCTAGACCTTGGCAAGAATCGCGGAAACCTAAGTACACGCCAAAAAACGCAGTCATTACTGAGAAAATATTCAGCATCAAACTCATTAGTTTTAGCGTCGTGCCGTCCATGCCTTGCGCAACCATCGCAAGAGCAGAGATGTTCTCTTCTGCTGCTTTAACCGCTTGTTCATGTGACATCGCAAGCGTAAAGGAAATCGCGTAGAAGAAGACGGTCACAAACAAGATACCGAAAGCAATTCTCATTGCGCGCATGGCTTTAAAGCGAGCAACCTCAATCGATTTTTCTTTTGATCGGTACGAGATCACCATTGGGCTCAAGCTTTGAATGAAGAGAATAGACGTTAGAGTAAACGGCAGTAGCTCAATTGCATCTTTCAAACCAGCGCCTGTTTCTGGAATTGCACCGACATTCGCTACATCCCATTTTTCGATCATCATGACGCCAAGTAATGCAACGGTACAAAGTTTAATCAGTACAAGACCAGTACTGACCTTAAACAAAATCTTTTCACCACGAGATGCAATAGCGACCAGCGCGCACACTAAAGCCAGACCATATAGCGGGTTTTCAGACAATAAACCTTCCGTGATGCCAAAACTATGTAGGAAAGATGCCGAGTCATTGTTGATAGCTGTTGAGTAAACAAAGACCCAAATCACCAACATGATGAAGTAGAGCACACCTAATAACGCCCCCCATTTGTTACCAAGGTAGCCGGAAATGACGCCAGCGTAATCTTGGCACTTTGGTGAACTTGAGAGAGTGTTGATGAAAAGGCGTTGGAATAAGTACATTGCTGGGTAGCCGATCACGGCAGAGGCCAAGAATACCCAAAGGCCCAATACGCCTACTTTTACTGGTAAAAAGACAATACCGGCACCGATTGCCATGCCGATACTCATGATCACCCATCCCCAGTCTGTGCTATCAAACTTGATCGCGGCTTTCCACTCGTCTAGGGCCATGCCTGCTTTTACGTGCGGTGGCTCTTTACCGATAGGTAAGGTTTGTGTAGGTGCTGTCACGCTCATTTTATTGTTTCTCTTGTTAGTATGAATTTTTCTCAAATTTAATTGAGAAAATGTATATCACCAATTTTTTTGTGGAAAATTCAGATAAATTTGAGATCTTGGCGAAGGAGTTCAAATAAATTGGAGTTTTTAACGAATTTTGTGATCTGATCTAGTTGTTTGATTCATATTTAATTGAAAAAATAACGCTAATACGGAAGTTGAATTAGAAACTTCTTAATAAAAAATAAAATTTATGTGAGGATTTAAAAATGAAAAAATTGATTTCATCTGAACACGCGCCTGCTGCTATCGGACCTTATTCACATGGCACTAGCTATGGCGATTTGATTTTTACTTCTGGCCAATTACCCGTTGATAAGGCAACAGGAAAAGTCGTTGAAGGCGGCATCAGTGCACAAAGTCATCAATCTCTTACTAACTTGAAGCACGTTTTAGAGGCTGGTGGTGGCAGTATCGATACTGTTTTAAAAACAACGTGTTACCTATCGAATATTAATGACTTTGCCGAGTTTAACAAGGTCTACGCAGAGTTTTTCCAACAAGATTGTCCGGCACGCAGTTGCTTCGCAGTGAAAGATTTGCCTCTTGGCGTGTTAATTGAAGTCGAAGCGATTGCTCATAAAAAGTAATACGGAGAACAGAGCATGAACCAGCAATGGACACAATATATCCAAATCATTAAGCAAGTTGTGAAACCTGCATTAGGATGTACAGAACCCATTGCTGCTGCGTACGCGGCAGCAGTTGCTAGAAAAGAGTTAGGCACATCCGATATTGATGCGATAGAGGTGCGTGTTTCAGACAACCTATTTAAAAACTCGATGGGTGTTTTCGTACCCGGAACGGGCAAGATAGGCCTCAAAATTGCCGCCTCAGTTGGTGCATTAGCCGGTGACCCAACAGCAGAACTGGAAGTGTTGGCTCGGATTAATGAGCAGGATGTCGCTGCTGCGCAACAATTGATAGATGAAGAGCGGGTAACTGTAGCGCGCATGGATACGCAAGAATTCATTTATTGCAGCGTAACGCTCACCTCTGGTGACGATGTTGTTTCGGTCACGATCAGTGGCGGTCACACCAACATTCTCCAAATCATGCGTAATGGCGACTTGATTTTTGATGCACCACCACAGCAACGCGTTGCAACCGCTTCCGTTTGTGAAGGTGTGGATATTTCGATCAAACAAATCTATGAGTTTGCCACTCAAGCGCCTTTTGAAGAGATCAAATTCATTCTCCAAGCTGCAGAGCTTAATACCTTGTTGGCTCAAGAGGGGATCGACCGAGGTTACGGCCTAGAAATTGGACGCACGCTAAAAGGCAACATCGAGCAAGGCTTATTAGGCAATGACTTAATGAGTCGCATACAAATGATGACATCCGCGGCGTCTGATGCTCGCATGGGAGGGGCGACGTTGCCAGCCATGAGCAATTTCGGCAGTGGGAACCAAGGTATTGCCGCTACAATGCCAGTTGTAGTTGCGGCAGAAGTATTCCAAAACGACGAAGAACAGTTGGCTCGTGCGTTGATCATGAGCCATTTAGGGGCTATTTACATCAAATCTTATTACCCACCGTTATCCGCATTTTGTGGCAACACTGTTACCAGTGCGGCAGCTTCTATGGCGCTGGTGTATTTAGCTGGTGGTACATTCGAGCAATCATGCTACGCCATTCAAAACGTCATCAGCGACAGTTCAGGCATGGTGTGCGATGGTGCGAAGTCCTCTTGTGCGATGAAAGTGTGTACTTCGTCGACAACGGCGGTGCGCTCATATTTGATGGCGATGGGTAACCACAGTGTTAAGAATCAAGGTATAGTAGGCGAAGAAGTTGAGCAAACGATAAGAAATGTTGGCTCAATGGTTCGTTTCGGTATGCCGTATACTGACAAATCTATTATCGATATTATGTCGGCCTAACCTCCAGTTTTTGCTAAGGGAAGTAACATTGCTACTAAAGAAACTCACCAAGAGTGATCTCGATATTTTGAACTCTATGAAAAACGTCGTGGATGGCATTGCACGTATGTATGGTGAACACACTGAAGTGGTTCTCCACAGCTTAGATGCCGAAGCGCCGGAAATCATCAAAATCGCAAACGGGCACGTGACGGAACGCAGTGAAGGTGCCCCAATTACCAACTTAGCGAGAATGAAGTTAAGAGAGGGCAAGGACGTTTCTGATTCGTACCTGACGAAAACGTCGAACGGAAAGACCTTGCACTCCATTACGACAATTGTCAGAAATCCAAAAAACAAACCGATTGGTTTGCTGTGTATCAACGTGGATATGGATGCACCGATGCAGGCGTTTTTAAAGGCAATGCTGCCTAAGCAACACACCGAGTGTTGTGTTGGTGGTGCTCGCTCACCAGAAACGTTTGCGCGTAATATCGATGAAACCATCATCAGCACGATAGAAACCGTGCAAACAGAAGTGTGGGAAAATGAAGCCATTGCGCCTTCTAAACGTAACCGTGAACTGGTGACGCGACTGCACGGCTTAGGCATTTTTAAATACAAAGATGCTGTTTTAATGGTTGCAAACCATCTTGGCATCTCGCGCGATACCATCTACTTGTACTTACGAGAGCTTGGTAACGACTAATCGGGGGCTCTGAATAGATTAAGTAAGTTGCTCTAGCTCAGTGATGTTGTCGAGCGCTTCTTGGTTGGTTTTGCCACACACAACCGGACACGGTTTAAAATCGTGACAAACGTTAGGGCGCTCAGGCTTACCAAACAGCTTACACAAATTATCATCGTTGAGTTGCACGCAACGAACACCTGCTGGTTTGCCCTTGGGCATTCCAGGTATCGGTGAAGAGATACTTGGCGCAATACAGCAAGCTCCGCATCCTAATCGACAATCCATAATGTAAACCTCTTAAAAATTGAGGAGGCAATTATGGTCATTTTGACGTGGATTGGAAGAGCAGGAAAAAGAAAAAATAAAAGGGAGTGTTCAATGCCACGCTCCCTTTTAACTTTTTTGTTTTTAAATCATCGTGATTATCTTAAGAAACGGTTATATACAAACAGCAGAATAAATGCGCCTAGCGTTGCGGTGATTATGCTACCGATATTTACGCCAGTTGCCCCGCCGAAACCCAGAATACCGCCAAGAAAGCCGCCGACAAACGCCCCAGCAATACCGAGTAGCATTGTCGCAATCCAGCCACCCCCATCTTTTCCTGGCATGAGCCATTTTGCGAGTGCACCGGCGATTAAGCCCAAAATAATCCAAGAAATAATACCCATGAAAACTCCTTAATGCCTTCTTGATCAATTGAGTAATGGAAACTCGTTTAAGGATAGAACAGTAAAGCGAAAGTAGTTGAATATCTCTACTGTTATGTGTGAATGATTCGAGATCTTCTCAAAACTTGAACTTTTGCGTCGAGAGGGGTATAAATCGCCCCCTAAATTCCCTTGGTGAGACCTGAAGTATGAGCACTCCATTTTGGCAAAGTAAATCGTTAGAGCAGATGACAGAAGAGGAATGGGAATCTCTCTGTGATGGTTGTGGTAAATGTTGCCTGCATAAGCTAATGGACGAAGATACCGACGAAATCTATTACACCAATGTGGCCTGTAGCTGGCTAAATAGCAAAACGTGTTCTTGTAAGGATTACCCAAATCGTTTTACTTCGGGTGAAGAGTGCACCAAGCTGACGCGCGAAGACATCGACGATTTTACTTGGCTGCCGCATACGTGCGCTTATCGCCTGTTGGCTGAAAAGCAGCCTTTACCAGAATGGCATCCGTTGATTACGGGCTCGAAATCTGCGATGCACGCGGCGGGCGAAAGTGTCCGCAATAAAGTGGTATACGAGATTGATGTGGTGGATTGGGAAGACCACATTCTGAATCACCCCAGTCGCCCGTAGTTAAATGTACACAAGCCTTTCATCTAATAATGAAAGGCTTGTTTGTTATTGGGTTTCTCAACTTTGACGCCTAACTAACGAAATGCTGCTCAGTTTATTATTTAGTGTTGTAAACTTAGGTATATAATTTCAAGGCTTTACACTTCTATTTTTGGTCGTTTTGATCAGAACTGTTCCCTAAGAGGTAAACATGACGTTTCATTTCCCCCAGAAAATACGCCTGACATCTTGGGTGGCATTATTCACGCTCATCCTCGGTATGATGGCCCCTATGGTCATCAATGCGAAAGATATTCAGGATACGCCAGAGCCCTCTGCTGCCGAAACTTCTATTGATAACTTGAATCGAGAAATTGTGGATTTATCCCAAGGTCTCTCGCAAGCGAGTGGTGATGAGCGCGACGCGCTTCAACTGCAGCTGTTCCAAAAAAATGAAGAGTTAAGAAGTCAGTTAGCATCAGCGATTGAACGTGAAACTATCCCTCGCGACAAATTGATCTCCTTGGTTAAAAAGCAGGAAAAATACTCTGAGGACGCCACAAACTATCTGTCGGAAAAAATAAAGAAAGTCGTTGAAGATTTAAATAAAGCCAAGGATGAAGAGAAACTTGCTCTTGTTAATGATTACCGAGAGTTACAGCATTACCTCGATGTCAGCTTCGATTCAAGTTGGCAAAACCTTGCTTGGCTGAAAGAGTTAGGGGCTCAAAATGAGCGCGCAGAAGCGGAACTAAAGGATAAAGTTGATAAACGCATGCGTTTGCTGTCTGCCTCAATTGAGTACTTGAGTCAGCAAAGTGAGATCATCGGCTCTCAACTTTCGTCAAGCCCTGAATCGGAAAAAGCGTCACTGCAGTTAAGTCAGCTTATTACTAAGCAAAGACTGAATATTGCGACAGAAAGCCTACGCAATTTAATTTCGATTGGCGATAAAGTCGGTTTAGAAACGTCCGAATACAAACGCCAAATTTTCGAAGTGACAGGGAATATCACCCACGACTTGCTGAATACCAAAGTAGTGTGGTCAATACTGAGCCATTGGTCCAACTCTGCACTAGACTGGTTTGCCGAAAATGCGCCGCAGCACATTTTCCAGTTGTTTGTATTTGCGTTGATTTTATTGATAGCTCGTGGGCTCGCGAAGTTAACGCGCAAAGTGGTCAGCAAGGCGGTTTCATCGAAAAACTTAAAGCTCTCACACTTGATGCAGGATTTCTTTATCTCAATGTCCGGCAAGTTCGTGTGGGTGATTGGTATCATGGTGGGCCTATCTCAGCTTGGATTGAACCTAGCACCGATCCTAACTGGTTTTGGTATTGCTGGTGTGATTATCGGCTTCGCCTTGCAAGACACCTTGTCCAACTTCGCGGCGGGTATGATGTTGCTTATTTACCGCCCATTTGATGTTGGTGACTTTGTGTATGCTGGTGGCGTGGATGGTAAGGTAAGCCATATGAGCTTGGTGAACACCACAATCCGTACGTTTGATAACCAAATTATTATTGTACCTAACAGTAAAATTTGGGGAGATGTCATTAAGAACGTCACACACGAGCGCATTCGCCGTGTGGATATGGTGTTTGGCATTGGCTATGCGGATGACTTGCTGAAAGCCGAGTCAGTGCTGTCTGATATCATTACTTCTCACCCTGCAGTACTTCGTACACCAGAGCCGATGATCAAAGTGCATACGTTAAACACATCATCTGTAGACTTTATTGTTCGTCCTTGGGTAAAAACTGATGATTATTGGGACGTGTATTGGGATGTGACAAAAGAAGTGAAACTGCGCTTTGACCGAGAAGGCATTTCGATTCCTTTCCCACAACAAGATGTGCATTTGCACATGGTAGAGAAGCAAGACGCGTAATCACAGCCACAACAGTACGAAAAGGCACTCTAGTAAAGAGTGCCTTTTTATTTGCATTAAGCGGTGTTTTTACAGTTCTTTAAAGAACGCCAATTTCGGTTCGCATTCTAACAAGTTGTCGATTTGGCTAATCAAAAGAGAAAAGTGTTCTGTTTTACCATGAAGATCGAACGCTTGTTGGTCTTTAAATTGCTCTTGAAAAACGAAGTGGCACGCATTGTCTTTATCTTGGAATAACTGATAACGAACACAACCTTCCTCATTGCGAGTGGGTTCAAGTGCTCGGGTGAGCACTGCTTTCAGTTCTTGTTCTTTTCCCGGTTGTGCCTGAAAGGTAGCAGTCAAGTGAATCATGATGTTTACTCTTTTTGTTATAGGTAACGCCCTTGGCGTTGTAAGAACTCAATTTTGTAACCATCAGGATCAGTCACAAAAAAGAACGTTGCCAAATGCTTTTGTTGGTGATCAAAAGCTTTGATGTCACCCGCTTCAATACCGAGAGATTTAATGCGTTTGTGAGTTTGTTCGATGTCCTCTACGCTGACAGCAAGGTGACCGTAGCCTGAGCCGTGAGTGTAAGGCTCAGTTTGATCGTGATTGTGTGTTAGCTCTAATTCAAAGCCAGTTTCTTCGTTAGCTAGATAGGTCAGAGAAAAACCATCAAAGATGTATTGGTCTTTGATTTCTAGCTCAAGTACGTCGCGGTAAAATTGTAGAGAACGGTCCAGATCGCTGACTCGGATCATGGTGTGAATCATTTTTGTCATGGGTACTCCTTGATAGTCCGCATAGGTTAGCGAGTTCAAAAGGAGTCTGGGTAGTACTCTAGTACGACAAATTAGAACATGCTCAATGGCTTACAACTCTGTTGCATAGCCTATGAGGGTTATTGGTAGGTTGGTTAGCAGTTGGTTGTTATTAAGTGTTTAGTTGTGTCAGTGCTTGACGAATCGTCTCTTTAGGCTGGAGAGCGTAAGTGAGACAGGCGCAGCGGAGTAGGGAGGCAAAGTTGTTTACTTCACCATTGTATTCGAGCGCTTCTTGATAGACCGTACTAATAAACTTAGGAACAGTCATGTTTTGAGTGTTAGCAATTTCCTCAAGAATCGTCCAAAAGCTCGCTTCAAGTTTTACACTTGTGGCGTGACCATCAATACGGATAGAGCGGGTGATGAACTGATAGTTGTCTTGGGGCTGCTTAGCAAATATTTCGCACATTTTCTTCATTCATATAATCAAAGACCTATAATTATTGAGGTTTATTGTTTAAAACGTCAACTATTTTCATGCATAAAAAAACGCTCCCTTACGAGAGCGTTTGAACTTCACAAGTCGTGAAGTAAGTGCAAGCCGATTATTTGATTTGTTGCTTTAAGTACTCACCTAACTGAGAGTGGTGCATGATTTTTGATACCGGAAGGATAGTTTCTGCCGGTCCCCAAGCAAATACGTTGACTGGGGTATGCGTATGAGTACCCGTTCCCCATACTGTGTTTTGCTTTGTTGCATGCTCACGCGCTAGCAAGTTGCCACGGTCGTTGTAAGGAAAGAACGCATCAAAGTCATTGATTGTAGGAACGTTCTCTTCGCTTAAGTATTTGTGTCCAGCGAGTCGGTATGGATTTGGTTTACTTGCTAATACGCGTTCTGCTTGCTCTGGTGTAATCGAAAAATCGCTATTTGCGTTCACGATTTCCGCAAACTTCTCTGGTGTTTGAGCTTTCTTATCAAGCGCTTGGAATTCGCTGATCATGCCGTAGTAACTTTTCTTTTGGTTGTATAAACCATCAAGGATCTCGAACTGACCAAAGTTGAAGTTTGGCGCGTAATCTTGATTTTTGAATGCTTCGCCGTCGCGTTTTTGCGGTTTAGGCAAGTTTGCTGATGAGTAACTAAAGCCGAAAGAACCGGTCTCGTGGTCAGCGGTAACAATGATCAGTGTGTCATCACGGCCTTTTGCCCACTCATAAACCGAGTCTACCGCTTCGTCGAATTTGATCATTTCATGCAGCATCGTACCCGCATCGTTACTGTGGCCAGCCCAGTCAATTTGACCGCCTTCAACCATTAAGAAAAAGCCGTCTTTGTCTTTTGAAAGGATGTCGATCGCTTTGGTGGTCATTTCTTTCAGTGATGGCTGCGTACGTTTTGGATCGTTTTTGCTTTGACTGTAGGCAATACCATCGTTCATGCCCGAGTAAGCAAAAAGTCCAAGTAATTTGTCACCTTTAGCTTGTGTGAGCATATCGCGGCTGAAAGCCAGGTTGTAACCTTGGTCTTGCGCCTCAGTAAGCAAGTTGCGCTCATCTTTACGTTTCGACTTTAGGTAGACATTACCTTCAGTGAGCTTTTCAAGTTGCTCGTATGTCTCTCCCTTGTCGTTTGTCGACTTTGGAATCCAATGACGAAGTCCGCCAGACATCATCACGTCTACGCCAGTTTCTAGCATGTCCGCCGCAATACTGTTTTCTAGAGAACGGTGTGGTTGATGAGCGGCAAATGCGGCTGGCGTTGCATGAGTCATACGTGTATCAGAGACGAGCCCCGTAGCCTTACCTTTGCTTTTGGCTTTTTCCAAAATGGTTTCAACGTGGTTGCCTTGGCTATTAATGCCAATGACTTCAGAAGCGGTAGGTATTCCTGTTGCTAGCATCGTAGCGGAGCACGCAGAGTCGACGACAATCGCGTCTTCTGGATTGGTCAGTGATGATCCAATCACACCTTCTTGAGCGAGTTTATACAAAGCGGTAGTTTCGCCTTTGTAAATCGAGTTAGGTGCGTGTTTGGCGTAAGTCTCTAGTAGACCAACTTGTTGAGGCCCCATGCCATCGCCGATCATCAAAATAACGTTTTTGATTTCGGCCGAGAGTGCATTAAAAGAGAGGGTTGATGCTGCCACTGCGGTAACGATTGGAGATACTAAGCGCTTCATTATATTTTCCTTGTTTATTGAAAGCGCTGGCATTAAAACAATGATTTATGACGATTTTGTGTCGGTAATAAAAGTTTAACTAAATTGTCTTCTTTGCTTAGGCTTGTAGAAAAAGTGAATCAACCTCTAACGTTTGTGAATTTAGAAAGAAGAAAGCCCACAAACGTGAGCTTGGATTACGCTTAGGAGTTGAAAGCATGGACTAAAGTTATCCATTCAGTGCCTTCACAAGAAACCTAGTTTAGGGAGCAATAAACGAGTATGCGTTCTAAGGTCATAAGAGCGGTCGAATTGAGGAGTATATAACCTACGTTTACGACATATCGTTCTTTGACGTATCAAATTATGGGCTGCAGTTAGTGATTTATTCAAATAGGATTTATTGTCGTAACGATTATTAGACCAACGCTAATATGATGCCACCGACAGTGAGGGCCGCAGAAAGATATTGACCCGCAGAGTATGAGCCGTCTTCTTCTTCCTCGATTTTGTCAGGGTGATCCATGCCAAGTGCACCATGTGTGAAGGACTCCACTTTTTCACCAACAGATTTATCTTCTGCTTCTACTCTCTTACTGTCGTGTTCGATTTGCTGCAGAGCGGCGAGGAGCGCTTTGCCTTCGGTAGACAGTGTCACCTTATTGTGTTCGACTTTTAGCGGCGAAGTGCTGCCTTCCTCTTGTGCAATACTTGTTTGCTTAGAGGTGACAGATTGTTTGGCATAGTTATTAACAGAAGTGCTTCCTACTGGATTCATCGAATACTCCTTGGAACATCGACACTCGGTCACTGAGTGCGGGTAAAAAGCAGTTATATTACTATCGGCGGCAAAGTCTATTTCTGAAGCTATTTGGATAAAAACAGATCTGCTTTTGCCGCTTCTGGTTTCTATTCGTGATCATTAGCAAAAAATAGACCAGCAGGAAGCAGACCGTTGTCACTCTATGAACTCGGAGCAGTGTGATGATGCAACGCAACGACAAGGTAGTAACTTAAATTGGAGATCAGCTACTTACATTGAAGGTCGCTATTGCGCTTAATGAGGTGTTGATATGCCGCCATGCGGTGAGCATCTTGTACATACCGTACTGGTGTTGCAAGAACCTCTAACTGATAGTCAGTATTATCAGCAAGCACATTATCTGTTGGGCTAATTACAACCACTTTTAAGCTCGGGTTGCGGCTTAAGATTGATGCTGCCGTACCCAACCCTTGCTCGGTGTGAAACTTGCCTGCAACATGGACAACCTGAGCGCCTGGGTTGTCGTCTAGGTAGCTAACGATAGATTCCGCCATAGTTTCATCCCAAGTAACTTGAGCTGCAAACTGTTTTTCCGTCTGCTCTGGCTTACCGTGATGCATGGATGCCATGAACTTTTCTTTGTACGGACTACTACCAGTGTTGATGGCTTGTGCAATGAACATCCGCTGATCATCATCGAGCTTGTTAATGTAATCTAGCCCTTGTCGACCAATGCATCGGACAATGCTCTTTGGTGCATTTGCTGCAATGATCGGGAGATTTTTCTGCTTAGCAAACTCCACGAGAGGGCGATAGTCGCTTTCATAATTGGGCCAAGCGTTGGCTTGTTTCATTAAGTACTGTTCGCCGATCTCCCCACGTAGGTAAGCGTCAACAACAGGTTGTTTGTCGCGGGTAAATTGTTCCATAGATAACGCGAGTGAGCGGTCGTAGGACGTAAGTTGTTTGAGCATATCGGTTTGAAAGCGATGAACGCCGGCGTGTGTGTGCCATTCACCAATAAGAATGACATCTGCTTGTTGCAGCTCAATTGGCAGTTTGCTTAGAGCGATGTGCTCGCCAGAAGGGGTGTATAGTTGGTAGTCGTAAAAACTAGTGACTTCCGCTGAGGTTGCGTGAGAGTCGGTGTGCGTATATGAAGAGCAACCAGTAAGTAAGCCTGCAAAGAGCAAGCTCAAAGTAGAAAAGCGCATTGAAAAGCCTCCAAAAATGTCCGGATGATATTAATGGAGGCTGAGCAATGAATCAATATAAATGATAACTATTTGCGTTTGTTGTTTTTTTGACTTATTAATTGAGTGTTTTTTTGCGATATACACGCAACATAAAATCAGCCTCACATTGGAAAAGTGTAGCGGATTTCAACTCTTCACGAAGAGCATCGGTTGCTTTCCATGCGAATGGCGTCATTTGCAATAAATCGATTGCGGCTCCGTTTTTCAAGTCCATAACATAGTTAAGATGCTGCTGGTGCTCTAATTCAAACCCTTCAATATGTTCTGGTTCTTCATTGTGAAGACGAACTTCTTGATAAATGCGCTCACGCAGTTGGTATAAGTGGCGGCTAGCAGGAGTAACCGTGACAACAACGCCGTCGTTTTTTACAACGCGCTGCAGCTCCTCAGCTTTACACGGGGCATAAATGCGCAAAATGGCATCTAAGGATTCATTTGCGAAGGGAAGTCGGTGACTAGAAGCCACACTAAAGTTGCAGTGCGTGTAACGCTTCGCCGCGTAACGAATGGCAACTTTGGAAATGTCTAAGCCATAAATCGTGGCATGGTTCGCTTGTGTTTCTATCGTCTTTTGTACTTGATCTGTGTAGTAACCTTCACCACAACCAATATCTAATAATTGATGGGTGCTCCCCTCAGTGTATGTTGCACACAGCTGCGCCACTTCTTGGCGCATTGGGTTGTAGTAATCTCCTTCGAGGAATCGACGACGAGCTTGCATCATCTCTTTGTTGTCACCAGGATCTTTAGAACGTTTGTGGTGCGCTGGCATCAAGTTTACGTAGCCTTCTTTTGCTAAGTCAAACTGATGATTGTTTTCGCACTTAAACGTTTTTTCATTTAACGCTAGAGCTTGGTGGCATAGAGGGCATTGATAGTTCATGACGATCTCGAACAGAAAGTAGGGCGGCAAATTCTATCAAAAAGCATGGTCTCAAGTGAAACAAAAAGAGCCGACTGGGTCGGCTCTTATTAAGTATTAGTGGAAGAAGTCGACTTGCTCTTTCAAGTTTCGTGCTTGTTGTTGAAGTTCAATGGCACTTTGCGAGGTTTTTGCGCTCGTGTTGCGGCTTTCTCGGTTAAGTTCACTGATAGAATGGGCATTTGCTGCAATTTCTTGTGAAACTTGAGCTTGTTCTTCTGAAGTCGCTGCAATGGCGTCGGCTTGAGAGGCTATCGACTGCACTTGTACTGCGATGGCTTCTAATGCTGTGCCCGCGTCTTGTGCTTTGTCCAAGACCTGGTTTGCACTGCGTTGGCTGTCTGTCATCATATTAACTGCATTATGAGTCGACCCTTTTAGTTTCTCGATAATTTCCACGACATCTTGAACTGAGCTTTGGGTTCGGTGCGCAAGTGTGCGCACTTCATCTGCTACAACAGCGAAGCCACGGCCTTGCTCACCTGCTCGTGCTGCTTCAATGGCGGCATTCAAGGCAAGTAAATTGGTTTGCTCAGCAATTTCATCAATCATTTTAGTGACGGTTTGAATACTCTCGCTATCGCGATTTACTTGTTCGATAGCCGTTGCTGATTGATCCAATTGATCGTTAAGTTGAGCAACGTCGATACATACGCCTTCAACAATCGCGAGACCAGATTGACTATCAGTATTTGCTGAGCGTACGTTTTCCGCAATGCTTTCGACTTGTTGTGCGACAGATTGAGCGGAAGAGGCCATTTCTTCAATCGCTGTCACAACTTGCTCGACTTCTTGTTGTTGTCGGTCGGCTTGGGTCAAATTGCTATGTGCATCGTTGGCAACGCTGGTGGAGTTGCTCTCCACTAAGTCGCTTGTTGAACGGATCTTACCAACGAGTTCATTGAGCTGACTTGCCATACTGGCGACACCCGAGCTCAGGTTCGTAATTTCATTCTTTGATGCTTTACGAGACGCTGGAATGTTCAAGCTGACTTCGCCGCCCGCTAAGCGAGTCATGTATGAGTTTAGAGTCGTTAGAGGTTGTAAGCTGCGATTCAAGAAAAGTGTCAGTACAACAAAAGTAATGATTGCCGCTACCGAAGAAATGATGGCAATGAGTGTGAGAAGCGTGTCGCTACCTTTTGTAACTTCTTTGATAAACGTACCGCCTAGCAGTTTCCAATTCCAACCTGGAACCTCTGTGTAGACAAGATACTTTTCGCCTACGTTACCTTGGTACTCGAAAGGGTAGCGAATTAATCCACTAGATTGTTCGAAAATCTGACCAAAAGGCTTGTGACCATTGTAGTCGGCGACTTCTAGTATTGACGAATCTGAGCCGCTTTTTGCTGGATGAAGTAGGTATTTACCAAGATTGTTGTCGTCGTTATCAACGATAATGGTGTAACCAGTGTCGCCCCATTTTATCTCTTCGAGTGCATCGAACAAGGTTTGTGTCGCTTGGTCTACTGGTAAGCCAATAAACGATAGGCCTGCTACCTTTCCTGTCGCATCTTTGATTGGGGCATAGTAGGTAATGTAGCGCTCGCCATACAATTTAATTTGAGCGTAATACGGTTGTCCTGCTTTAAGTTGCTGATAACCAGGATGGTTGATACCTAGCGTGGTTCCGACCGCTCGTTGACCTTGTGGATCTTTTAGGGAGGTGGACACCCGAATAAAGTCGTCACCCAATGGTGCGAATAGCGTTGCTATAGCGCCGGTATCACGTGTGAAACTGTCGACCAACTTGGTGTCATTAATTAAGCTTTCACTGTATTGAGTGATGTTTGGTACTTCATGTCCCATGAAGTCAACCGTGTAATTTTCGACATAGACACCGGCAAGGTAGCCATTGCGAAAAGTAGATTCGAGGACTTTAGCGGTGTGCAGGTAAGCATCGAATTGGCCAGCAATGGTTTTTGCCATTGATTCTACTTTAGATTGGTGTTCTTTCAGTGTGCTTTCCAATAGAACATCGGAAGCGTTGCGGTAAACAAGCGCTGCAATACTGCTGAAAGCAATGAATAGACACAAAGTGATCACCAGTTTCAACTGGAATCCGACACTTTGATTTCGGTATCTCTCTAACATAGACTAATTCCTGATATTTTTATTATTTATGAGTTTTGTATCGGTATGCTATCGGTTTATATGATCAATTTTTTTGATATTTATTAATGAAACCGTCAAAAGTGACCAGTAACCAATAAGTTAGTAAAGATAGGACCATCTAAGCAGAGCTTTTATTACAAAAAAAAGGCCGGGTATCCCCGGCCTTTATATGGTGATTCTTACTGCGCTGAAATGACAGTGACAAGTTCATGTGTCTCACCTGGTTGGAGCGTTTGACCTTGCTCAATACTTGGTGCATGAACAGCAGACTCCACACACAACATGGTTTGATAACCATCGTCAGCCATGTCACCCATGCTTTGCGCACCTTCTGCCCAAGGGTTCCATAATACTGCAGAGTTGTGGCCTTGGTTGTGTACGTTTAGCGTACGATCCAATACCGGGTCTTTTACCAAAATTTTCGCTTCTGGTTGCGTGTAAACGCGATCAATGGTGTCAGTTAGTTGTAGAACATTACCACCTTGGCATACCGCATCAGCTTTCAAGCTATCAATGTACTCGGCACCCATGCCTGTCGTTTGTGCTTGCTTAATGTCTCCAACGTTTAGGTAAGTATGTAATGCGCCAGAGAGGGTCCAAGCCTCGTCATCGATGTTCATGACTTTGAGCGTCACTTTTAGCTCATCGCCCACTTCAATCACCAAACGAGCGTCAAACATATGGGGCCAAATATCGTGGATTTCTTCTGTCGGGAACAGAGCAAGTTCAACAATCACACCGTTATGGTTCTCACGATGTTCAACCAACTCCCATTCTGCGGTGCGGGCAAAGCCGTGAGCTGGAGCAGCAATACGCCCAAACCAAGGCCAACAAATCGGAATACCACCGCGAAGAGCAGCTTTACCATCGAAGACAGCTTTTTCGCTCATCCAGATCAGATCTTCTTGACCTTCAGGCGTGAACGACACGACATGACCACCGTGTAGCGAGATGCCTGCCGTTGCTTTGTCATGAATCACGCGGACGATTTTTATCTGATCAACTTCAACGATAGTGACGTTATCAGATAGCACCGTTAGGGCTGGGAGAGTTTTTAAATCCATGTATAGTTTCCTATCGCTGGGGAGAGCTTTTAGACGCGCTTCTCACATTAAATGCAACATCGAGCCTGCATTCTCTCAAATTCCAGATACAAAAAAGGCGACCCTAGAGCCGCCTTTTCTTTAACGAAGTTATTCGCTAATTGCTAACTTTCTAATTACTTAGAGATGTGAGCGATTAGGTCTAGAACTTTGTTTGAGTAACCGATTTCGTTGTCGTACCAAGATACAACTTTAACGAATTTGTCAGTTAGCGCGATACCAGCTTTAGCATCGAATACTGAAGTGCAAACTTCGCCGATGAAGTCTTGAGATACAACTGCATCTTCAGTGTAGCCTAGAACGCCTTTTAGTTCGCCTTCAGAAGCTTCTTTCATCGCTTTACAGATGTCTTCGTAAGAAGCACCGTTAACTAGGTTAACAGTTAGGTCAACTACAGAAACGTTAGCAGTTGGTACGCGGAAAGCCATACCAGTTAGTTTGCCGTTTACTTCTGGAAGTACAACGCCTACAGCTTTAGCAGCACCAGTTGAAGATGGGATGATGTTTTGAGAAGCACCACGACCACCGCGCCAGTCTTTAGCAGAAGGACCATCTACAGTTTTTTGAGTTGCTGTAGTTGCGTGAACTGTAGTCATAAGACCAGATTCGATACCGAACTTGTCGTTAAGAACTTTAGCGATAGGTGCTAGACAGTTAGTAGTACAAGAAGCGTTAGAAACGATGTCTTGACCAGCGTAAGTGTCGAAGTTTACGCCGTTAACGAACATTGGAGTAGCGTCTTTAGAAGGACCAGTTAGTACAACTTTTTTCGCGCCAGCAGTGATGTGCTTACGTGCAGTCTCATCAGTTAGGAAAAGACCAGTTGCTTCAGCTACAACGTCAACACCGATTTCGTCCCATTTTAGGTCTTCAGGGTTGCGCTCTGCAGTAACACGTACAGTTTTACCGTTAACGATTAGGTTACCGCCTTCAACTTCAACAGTACCGTTGAAACGGCCGTGAGTTGAGTCATACTTAAGCATGTATGCCATGTAATCTACATCGATAAGGTCGTTAATACCTACTACTTCGATGTCGTTGCGCTCTTGCGCTGCACGGAATACGAAACGACCGATACGGCCAAAACCGTTAATACCTACTTTGATAGTCATTATAGTTGCTCCACAACTTAATTTCTGATTAAAGATAACTGGTAGTAAAATTACAGAATCCAGTAAACATCTGCAAGTGATAATCGGACTTAACTTGTTTAAAGTCAAAAAAAAGCGACGCTTTTTTTAACAATTCTTTGCAAATGTACGTTTTTTAAACTTTTAACTGATTCTTCTGTAGCCCAGTTGGCGTAATATAACTGGTGAGATAAGTGCTCTTATCAAATTAATTACGCATGGTGTCCTGGTGAGAAAGTATGTGCTACAACTGTTAAGAGAAGCAAGTTTTTTGCTAAAAAAGTCAATACCAAGAACAGTAAATAAGGAGCCGAAAGTCGTGGAACAAAGCGGGAAAAAAGTGACGAAGTCAGATGAACAGTGGCGTGAGCAACTGTCTGATGAAGAGTTCCGTGTTTGCCGAGAGCAAGGTACAGAGCCTCCTTTCAGCGGTAAGCTACTGCATAATAAGGAAACTGGTGTTTATGCTTGTACTTGTTGTAATGCCCCTCTCTTTGTCTCTGATAACAAGTATGACTCTGGCTGCGGATGGCCAAGTTTTGATGCGCCTATCAACGATCAAGCGGTGCGCTATTTAGAAGATCTAAGTCACGGAATGGTACGTACAGAGATTCGTTGTGCAACGTGTGATAGCCATCTAGGGCACGTTTTTGAAGATGGTCCACAGACCACAGGAGAGCGTTTTTGTGTTAATTCTGTGTCGTTAATTTTCAACAAATCAGAATAATAACGACAAAATTGTGCTCGAGATTGTTTTATCCTTTCAGGATGATTCATGCTCAACAGTGATCTGAGTGTCGCTCGACTTAAATAAAAACTCCCGCTCATTGCGGGAGTTTTTCGTTTATATCTCACTGGGTATCATTGCTGGGGAATAGATACCTTTCTCTATGGCTTTCGCCACCGATTCGGCTAATTCATCCAACTGCTTATATCGCTCTGGATGACTGAAATTGAACATACGTTGGAGCTGCTTTTCATCAGCAAGCGGTACGTCGAATCTCTTCGCGACCATTGCCCATAGATACGCTTGCTCTTTGTCTCCAAGCCCCTGATGAATACTTGCCATTGACTTGAGAATGACCGGATTGATGTTGTCTTCATCAGATAAAGACAACGCGTTATTAAGAAGCTCCAGGGTTTTCTTGGTATCTCGGTTGGTATAAAAAGTGGCTAATGCATATTGCATCTCAGCATTATTTA
The DNA here is from genome assembly GCF_023650755.1 of Vibrio sp. SCSIO 43097. Taxonomy (NCBI): domain Bacteria; kingdom Pseudomonadati; phylum Pseudomonadota; class Gammaproteobacteria; order Vibrionales; family Vibrionaceae; genus Vibrio; species Vibrio sp. SCSIO 43097. The sequence continues at coordinate 1,036,443 of NZ_CP071840.1, forward strand.
ATTGGGGAGACCCTTCCATTTGTAAAAATGCGCGCCGAGCTTGAGTATCTCCCGTTTGAGACCATAAGAAATACAAAGTAGCCGGGTCTTCTGAGCCTTTTAACTCGTTTACAATGCGCTCTAGCTCATCAATACTGTGTACCAATGCATTAAAGCGTTGTCTTTTGAGAGCACTTTGATCAATAGGGGTGATCTGGGAGGCGAGTTCTAAGCATTTCCTATATTCAGCGACCAGACCGTATTCGATGATTTGGTTTGCTTCCGATGGGTTTTTCAATTGCTCAAACCGATGCCAAACCAAATTTGTTCTTGGAATTCGACATTGGCCGTCATCCATATTGAGCTGCTCGCAACGCAGTTCTGGTGTTTTTTGGCACAACTCTTCGGTTGTCACGTTACCTTCAAAACAGCCCGATAGCACAAAACATGCGAGGCTGAGAAGTAACCAGTTTGTTCTTTTCATGGCTTTGCTTGTGATCCGTTACACCAATTCATTTTCGTATTCTTGACTCAGTTTCTTAACCCGTTATGTTCTGTAAATAGAATGTAATAAGAAGGTACACTATGGACGCAGAACAACTATTACAAGCGATGACTCCAGAAGTTTATGATCGCTTAGTGTATGCAGTAGAAACGGGAAGATGGCCTGAGGGTACAACACTTTCTAAAGAGCAGCGAGATTCGTGTATGCAAGCTGTGATGTTGTATCAATCAAAACATAATACTGATGCGCAGCATATGACGGTTGCAGTCGGTGGTGAAATCAGTTTTAAATCAAAACAAGAGCTTAAAAAACAATTCAGCGGAGAAGAGAGCGATATTGTTCGTGTCAATCCGAACATTGATTAATCCTTTCGCCTTATTTCTCAAAATTTTATTATTTTGATTTTGAAAGAAAAAAGCCCAAATTGTATTGGGCTTTTTAGATCGTAGAAAGCTTGAACTTACTTACAGGCTCATTTCACCACGCAGTACTTGTTGCATTCTCTCTTTTACTTCTTCGTATGAAAGGTTTTGGCTTAGAAGGTAGTGTAGTTTTGCCAGCGCCGCTTCGGGCGTCATGTCAAAGCCACTGATAACACCAGAGTCTGCGAGCGCACAACCTGTGGCATATCCGCCCATATTCACTTTACCTGCCAAACACTGAGTCAGGTTGACAACAATAACGCCGCGCTCAGAGGCTTCTTTCAGGTGACCAAGCAGCTCAGGGTTCTGAGGAGCATTGCCGACACCAAAAGTCAGAAGAATCATCGCATTCACGGGCTGACGAAGCGTGTTGCGGATAACTTCGTGTGAAATACCAGGGTACATGGTGATCACGCCGATTGGTTGTGGCGTGATGTTGTGAACCTTAAACTCACCTTCTGGTTGTGCACCAACGGTTATGCTGTTGCTAACTTGAATATTGATCCCAGCTTCCAATAGTGGAGGAAGGTTTGGTGAAGTAAAGGCATTAAAACCGTCTGCATGAGATTTTGTGCTGCGGTTACCACGCATCAATTGATTATTGAAGAACAAAGTTACTTCGTTGATCGGGTAGTTTGCCGCAATATGTAGCGCGTTTAATAGGTTTGCTTGGCCGTCAGAACGCAGCTCTGCGAGAGGGATTTGTGAACCCGTTACAATCACTGGCTTACCAAGGTTTTCAAGCATGAAAGACAATGCGGACGCTGTGTACGCCATGGTGTCAGTACCATGTAGGATAACGAAACCATCGTATTTGTCATAGTTGTCACGAATATCATTCGCAATCTGCTGCCAGTCAGCAGGTGTCATATCTGATGAGTCAATCAGAGGGTCGTATTCGTGGATGGTGTAATCCGGCATTTCAGGACGATGGAATTCTGGCATGCTTGCTAATTGCTTTTCCATAAAGCCAGCAACAGGCACATAGCCGTGGTCGGATTTTTGCATTCCGATGGTACCACCGGTGTAAGCGATGTAGATGTGTTTTCTAGTCATCGTTTTTTCTTTCGTGTAGGGGAACAGAGGCGGGGATTATATACCTAAATAACCTTGAGATGCGAGGCTATACGCACAGCATCAGAAAGTCATCTGAGGAGATGCAAAGCCTAATAAAAAGGGCACTTCAAGTAGAAGTGCCCTTTGTAATATTGATGGAAAAACTACTGCACTTGGCAGTTTAAACAAAATGCGTATTGACCTTTAGGATCGTTGAAGCTTTGGAGCAAGCTTGCGTCTTGTTCGAATTGTTGAGCTACGGGTTGAAGACTTTTTGGTAGCAAGCTTGTTGCATCAATACCTAGAGAGACTTTCACCTGTTTCATAAACTCTTGTAGAAATAGTTCAGTAGGTGAAAGAGGCTCTTCTACCCAGTAAATGCCGTAATCGGTTACGTTCGCTAGTTTCGCCGCTAGCTCTACAGCATCATCAAAGTCACCCATTTGATCGACAAGACCAAAGGATAGTGCATCTTGGCCAGTCCAAACTCGACCTTGAGCAACTTTGTCAACTTCCTCTAGAGACATATCGCGATTCTCGCCAACTAGAGAAATAAAGCGCTTGTAACCGTGTTCGATACCTAATTGGAACACTTGAGACGCGCCCTCAGAAAGGCCAGTGGTAATACCGTCACCTGAGAGCGGCGATGTGCCAACGCCATCAGTGTTAATACCTAACTTGCTAAAGCCTTTTTCAAACGTGGTGATGACACTAAATATACCAATGGAGCCCGTCAGGGTTGTTGGCTGAGCAACGATTTTGTCTGCGCTCATTGAAATCCAATAACCACCAGAAGCAGCCAAACTCGACATGGATACAACAACCGGCTTACCTGCTTGCTTCAGAGCTTCTACTTCGTTACGAATCACTTCAGAAGCAAAGGCACTGCCTCCTGGACTATCTACTCGTAACACGACCGCTTTCACTTTTTCATCATTGCGTGCTTGACGCAGCAAGCTTGCGACCGTGTCACCACCAACAGTTCCGCGAGGTTGTTGACCGTCCATAATCGCGCCACTGGCTAGAACAACGGCGATGTCGTGTTGAGGTAGTGTGTAATCAGGACGAATCGTTGCAAGGTAGTCGTAGTAACCAATCGCGTTGTAGCTGTCTTTGCCGTCACTACCAAACTGTTTTGCAAATAGAGTGCGAATGTCTTGGCGTGTCGCAAGTTCATCCACTAGCCCCAGTTTGACTGCGAGCTGAGCAATATCGCCATTTACAGACTTCATCTCGTTAATCAGCTCATCCATGGTTGGATTAAGCACTTTCGCATCAATGTTTCGGTTTGTTGTTACGTCATCAACAAAAGCACTCCACAATTGAGTAACCCAGCGTGTTGCTGACTCTTTCGCCGCATCGGACATGTCATCACGAATAAACGGTTCGATAGCGGATTTATAAGTACCTACGCGAAAAACATGAGTGGAAACGTCAAGCTTTTCAAGTAACGTTTTGTAGTACATTGAGTAAGCGCTGTAACCTTTAATCAATACACCACCATCAGGTGCCAGATAAACTTTGTCAGCGTAACTTGCCAAGTAATATTGGCTTTGGTTGTAGAAATCACCTACGGCGTAAACGGGTTTGCCTGACGCTTTAAATTCGTTCAACGCTTTCGCGATGTAACGTAGTTTCGTGAGATTTGTTTCTGGCATGTCTCGCAGTGCTAGCACTAATCCAGATACTTTAGGATCGTCTTTCGCGTAGCGAATAGTATCAACGATATCGAAAAGGACGTTTTCTTTCGGTAACTCATTACCCAAAAGGGAACCAGCAAAAGAGTCCATTGGGTTTACATAACGTCTTTGTTCGACAATTGGGCCTGAAAGGTTCATCACCAATGCCGATTCTTTTTCGACGACAGGTTGACCGTCTCCGGTATAAGTAAAGGCAAAGTAGAAAACGGCAATCATCAGCAAGAAAATTAGGTTTGCCAGTGCGAGTCTGATGAAAGTGATACTTTTCCATATCCCTTTAAATATCAAACCAATAAATTTGAAGAGTTTTTTCATCTTGTCTCCATAACGAGATAGTTACGCCGAGTCTAACAAAGTATGGGTTCTTATCTCTAAGATCTCAAAAGATAACATTTTTTTAGCTTATCACGACCACTCAACAATTGGCATATTTTCACACGAGATTGATCGGTGTTACAAAAATGTAAACGCTTGTTTGATTTTTTGGTTGAGCAGGCTTAATCTGGTCAGACCATGATAATAACAATGGATGTTAAGTGATGTCTGCCATGTACCCAAACCTATTAAAGCCACTGGATCTCGGTTTCACACAATTACGAAACCGAGTTCTGATGGGATCAATGCACACGGGCTTAGAAGAGCACAAAGAAGGATTACAGAAGCTCGCTGCTTTTTATGAAGAACGCGCGAAAGGCGGTGTCGGACTGATTGTAACCGGAGGTTTTTCTCCTAACTTACGCGGTCGTTTACACCCGTTGAGTGCTGAATTCAGCAAGCCAAAACATGCTAAAGCCCATAAAGTTGTGACAGAAGCGGTGCACAAGCACGGTGGTAAAATTGCGTTGCAAATTCTCCATGCTGGGCGTTATGCAATGCATCCATTCTCGCAAAGTGCATCTGGCATTAAAGCGCCAATTGCAAAGTTTGCTCCGAGTGAAATGAGCGACCGCCAGATAAAGAAAACCATCGACGCGTTTGCTAATAGTGCGGAGTTAGCACAGCTTGCTGGTTATGATGGCGTCGAGTTAATGGGCTCGGAAGGTTACTTGATAAACCAATTCTTATGTAAACGTACTAATATGCGTTACGACGAATGGGGTGGCAGCTATAAAAAACGTATGCGTTTTCCGCTAGAAATTGTTAAAGCGGTACGCAAGGCGGTAGGTGACAAGTTCATCATCATCTTCCGTCTTTCTATGCTGGATCTTGTCGAGCAGGGCAGCACTTTTGAAGACGTTATCGAATTGGCGAAAGCACTTGAAGAGGCTGGCGTCACGATTATTAATACGGGTATCGGTTGGCATGAGGCTCGAATTCCGACAATTGCGACTCAAGTACCACGCGGTGCGTTTACATGGGTTACGGAAAAAGTTAAACCTCACGTTTCGGTTCCTATTATCACTTGCAACCGTATAAATACGCCAGATGAAGCAGAACGTATTTTATCTTCAGGTCATGCCGACATGGTTTCGATGGCGCGCCCATTCTTGGCCGATCCTTACTTTGTTGCTAAAGCCGAACAGGAAAAAGCGCAGCTTATTAATACGTGTATTGGTTGTAATCAGGCGTGTCTAGATAACGTGTTTAAAGGTAAGCGCGCCAGTTGCTTAGTGAACCCTCTAGCGTGCTATGAAACCGAAATTGTTGTTGAACCAGCCTTTAAAAAGAAAAACATTGCAGTTGTTGGTGCTGGACCTGCGGGCTTGGCTTGTGCGACCACACTGGCTGAACGTGGCCATAGGGTTGATTTGTTCGAAAAGAACGACCGCATCGGTGGTCAGTTCCGTCTTGCGATGCAGATCCCTGGTAAGGAAGAGTTTCGAGAGACGATACGATATTTCGCTAACCGTATTGATGAAACAGGCGTGAATCTGCACTTATCGACGGAAGCGAACTATGACTTACTCACAGAATACGATGAGATAGTGATGGCATCGGGTGTTGAGCCACGTAAAGTCAATATTGATGGAATTGATAACCCAGAGAAAGTCGTCGACTATCAAACTCTCATTCGAGACAAAACGCCAGTCGGTGAGAAAGTGGCTATCGTTGGTGCTGGTGGCATTGGCGTAGATGTCGCGACCATGCTCACAGAGCCAGTTGGACAAACGTTGGATGACTGGTTGCATGAATGGGGAATCGACAAGGAGATGTCTCAGCCGGGTGGTTTATATCCTTACCCTGATGCAGTCAGCGATAAAGAAGTCTGGGTACTTCAGCGTCGTAAAGGTCGTGTAGGTAAAGGTCCGGGTAAAACGACAGGTTGGATCCATAAACGTACCCTTGAAAAACGGGGCGTACATTTAGTCGGTGGCGTGTCTTACGATAAAATTGATGATCAAGGTTTGCACATTCATGTAGACGGAAGCGCGCAGGTACTTAATGCAGACAAAGTGATCATTTGTGCTGGACAAGAGTCTGTACGTCCGTTTGAAGATAAATGGTCTGAACTTGGAGAGAAGATTCATATCATTGGCGGAGCTGACCATGCGGGTGAACTTGATGCTGTGCGTGCGATTCGTCAAGGTGTTAAATTGGCGGTAAAACTCTAGCCTTTTAATGTGTATTTACCATAAAAGCTGCGCTTTGAGCGCAGCTTTTTTGTATAGAACTAGTCACTGATATCTGGCAGTTGTTTGGCCATTACCACGCCAGCAAAAGTAATAAAAGAGAACACTAACACCACAGCTGAAAGGCTCAAGAAGTTCGACATAACACCAAGAGAGCTCATTAGAAGCAGCATTATCCCAACCACTGTGTTACTCACGGCTACATAGCTCGTCCGTTTGTCACCTTCTGCGATATCAACTAAATAGGTTTTTCGTCCGACTCGTATTCCGTCGTGGGCAATACAAACACAAAAGTAAAGCAGAGGAATCACGAATAGGCCGCTTTGGCTAGCGGTGACCCATGTATCGTAAACAAATAACACAACACCAAGTAGCGCGCTCATCATTGCGCCTATGACCATCACACTGCGGCTAGAGCGATCGGACATTCTTCCCCAGAAAGGACCTGACACAAAGGAGGCCAAGCCACTCGCAAACATAAAGAGAGCTAGCACCCAGAGCTGTCCCCCCAGAGATTGCTGTGCCAGCACAACGTAGTACGGAGCACTCAGCGCAGAACATAAAAATAGTGTCCGCGTGATAACGAATCGACGAAAGGTCACGTCTGTCTTAAGTAACGCGAGTTGTTTAAATGCTTCGAGGACGCCATTTCGACCACCGTCTACCTCACCGGCATACTCATTAATTCGCGCATAGACGAATGCCGCGATGAGCCATATGACGCCCGCTAAGCCTAAACTCAGACCGTAAAAGCGCTCTGTCGGCTCTACGTCCCATAACCAGGCTAGTGCCAGAAGGCTAGCGAAAAGCAGCGTAACCAGGCCAGCAGCGCTTGAAGACCAGCCGTTGACTTGACCTCGTTGGTTTTTAGGGATGGTTTTGCCCAATACATCTTTTGATGCGACGGAATTTAAACCGCGTGAGAGGCTGAAGATCACAAGACATGCAATTACACCATAACCCGCAGCTGCTCCTGTTAGAGTTAATGCGACCAATCCGATTGCAAATATGGAAAGAGCCTGCAAGATGCTGCCAATTACCCAGACCCATTTTCTTACTGGAATGCGTCGGATGTAGTGCGCGATGCTAAGTTGTGGGATAAGGGATCCTGACTCACGAATAGGAACCAGCCAACCAATTAAGTAAACCGGAGCCCCGAGACTTTGTAGTATCCACGGCAACGTGACTTTAGGATTGATTAACGCATCGCCGACTTTCGTTAAAAACTGAGCGAGAATGATTTTAAGAAAGTTGCCGGGAACTTGATGACAAGCTGATTCAGGAATCGCCTTACAGGCACGGGCATCTTCGTCATTAACGATCTTTTCGTAAATGCTGTTTTGTTTGTCCTTGTTCATCAACCTGCCTATGTTCAACTTATTCATTTCGCGAATAAATTAACATTAAACCCAGATTGATGTTAAGTGAAGCACGTTATCAAGCCCACAGAAAACCGGTTGTTATTCGCAGGAGCAGATTGTGCTAAAGTGGCGTAAACAAAATAACAACGATATTCAATAAGGATTCTTTCATGGACGCTCTCGATCTTTTGCTCAATCGCCGATCTATCGCGAAGTTATCCGCGCCTGCACCAGAAGGTAAAGCACTTGAGAACATCATTCGTGCTGGCCTTCGTGCGCCTGACCATGCGGGATTAACCCCTTGGCGTTTCGTTATCGCACAGGGCGATGGTTTGAAAAAACTGTCAGATATATTGGTAAAAGCGGCAGAAGCTGAAAATAGTGATGAAGCGGTGGTCGAAAAGGTAAAGAATGCCCCATTTCGCGCACCAATGGTGATCACGGTGATTGCTAAAGTAACAGAACATGAGAAAGTACCAGCACTAGAGCAACACTTATCTGCGGGATGCGCTGTACAAGCGATGCAAATGGCAGCCGTAGCGCAAGGCTTTCAAGGGTTTTGGCGCTCAGGTAAGTGGATGTTCCATCCAGAAGTTCATCAAGCATTTGGTTTAGAAGGTGACGATGAGATTGTTGGTTTCTTGTACTTAGGCACGCCTGGTTGTACACCGATGAAAGTTCCTGAGCGTGACCTTTCTCAGTTTGTTGAATTTCTATAACTGAAAACTTAAATAAATTGACTGTTTATTTATACAGTTTTTCTTGATTTATTAGGGCTACATTCGATAATGTGGCCCTAATTATATTTATTTCCAAAACGTTATGTCTCGTCTGTTTATTGCTGAAAAACCAAGTTTAGGCCGTGCGATTGCCGCTGCACTGCCAAACCCTCAAAAGAAAGATCAAGGATTCATCCGCTGTGGGAACGGGGATATCGTTACTTGGTGTATCGGCCACTTACTCGAACAAGTCGAACCCGACGCTTACGATGAGCGTTATAAAAAGTGGAATATGGCAGATTTACCAATTGTTCCGCAGCAATGGCAGCTCAGACCGAGGAAAAGTGCAAGTAAGCAATTAACAGTGATTCGTAAATTGCTCAAAGAAGCTAACGAAGTCATTCATGCAGGAGACCCAGATCGAGAGGGTCAGCTGTTAGTTGATGAAGTTCTCGACTATTGCAAGTTATCTAAAACCAAGAAGGAATCTACACAGCGTTTGTTGATTTCCGACTTAAACTTACCTGCGGTTAAACGTGCTCTCAGTTCTATGCGCAGTAATCGCGAGTTTATCCCACTTTCAGTTTCAGCATTGGCCCGCTCTCGGGCTGATTGGCTGTATGGTATGAACATGTCTCGTGCTTATACCTTGCTTGGTCAAAAAGCAGGGTATCAAGGTGTTCTCTCGGTAGGGCGAGTGCAAACGCCAGTTCTTGGCTTAGTGGTGCGTCGCGATGAAGAAATCGAAAACTTTGTCCCGAAGGACTATTTTACCCTACATGCTCTGATCCCATATCAAGATGCCAATGGTACTTTTGATATTCGTGCTCGTTGGAAGCCAAGTGAGGCATGCAAGCCTTGGCAGGACGAAGAAGGTCGAGTATTAAACCGTAAGTTGGTGGAAAATGTTGCAAACCGTATTGCAAATCAACCCGCAAAAGTGACAGAGTCGGAACAAAAGCAAACCAAGCAATCAGCACCATTACCCTATTCGTTATCTGCTTTACAGATCGATGCCGCGAAGCGCTATGGTATGAGTGCGCAACAAGTACTAGATACTTGTCAGGCATTGTATGAAAAGCACAAGCTGATCACTTACCCGCGTTCAGATTGTCGCTATTTACCAATGGAACACTACTCACAAGCAGGGATGGTGACAACTGCTATTGCGAATAACGCAAAAGAGTTGCAAGTTGCCGTTCAGGGAGCAGACTTAACATTAAAGTCCAAAGCCTGGAACGATAAAAAAGTGGATGCGCACCATGCGATTATCCCTACACCGAAGCAAGCTAATGTGAATGCGCTTTCCGGCAATGAGATGAAAGTGTATCAATTGATTGCGCGCCAGTACCTCATGCAGTTCTATCCGGCGGCGGTTTACGCAGAAGCGAAATTGGTTTTCGATATCGCTGGTGGTACGTTTGTCGCGAAAGGTCGTCAGTTAGTTTCGCCGGGTTGGAAAGCGCTAATGGGCAAAACTGACAAGGAAGATGAAGGTATTGATGCCGTGCCACCGCTACCCGAAGGCACCGTGTTAACTTGTCGTGAAGGGGAAATAAAAGACCGAAAAACCGAGCCACCAAAGCATTTTACCGAGGCATCGCTGTTGCAAGCGATGACCGGGATCGCCCGTTATGTTGCGGATAAAGAACTGAAAAAAATCCTTCGTGACACTGATGGGCTAGGCACGGAAGCGACTCGCGCTGGTATTTTGGACACGCTGTTCAAACGCCAACTGCTTACGCGTCAAGGTAAGTCAATTCTCAGTTCTCCTGCGGGAAGAGGTCTCATTCATGCCTTGCCAGAAGATTCAACATACCCTGATATGACGGCTCATTGGGAGCACCAGTTACAAGGTATGGCAGAGAGAAATCAAGCATATCAGCCGTTCATGCAAGCACTGGAACAACGCATTGATAGCTTGATGGCACAAGTAAAAGCAGGGCCTATCCCTGATTCATTACGTCATCTACCCAAGGTGGAACGTCCTGCGTTTAAACGTAAAAAGCGCAGTTATTCAAAGAATGGTGGCGCGACTAAATCTCGTTCAACCAAAGGTAAGTAGGCATAGGACAAGCGCGGCGTAATTAAACTCCGCGCATGCTTGAAAATAGATTACTCGAACAGATCACCGTGGTTTTGGATCGCGCCTCTTACTTCACCTTGAGTTAACACGCGTTTGTCCAGTACCTCTTTCACCTGGTTGCCCAAGTCAACTAATGTATCTCGATTCGCTTGAGTTTGGCGTTTACCAGCACTTCTCAAGCAGTAATTTAGTTCGTGCTCTTCGCTAAAATTAACCAAATCCCTATCTGCTGCCATCGTGCTTTCTCCTTATTTGTTCTACTTTTTCCTAAGTCTGGATTGGATGTAGATAAATTCAAGTTAGATTGCACGAATTATGCTGGTGGATCACTGATGAACATTATGTTTGCCAACCAAGTCACGATTATGAAGCCTGGCTTTGATGATATTTGGTTTAGTGATGGTTGTGTCTTAATGCTGCTACCAAGGTAACTCAGTACCATCGTAGTTAATAAATCGACCTGAAAGCTGCGGTGTGCTCAGCTCTATCACGTTCGCTAGGCCTTGTGCGGAGGTTTGCGTATCTATCAAAGCATTTGGCCCGCCCATCGCCGTTTTTACCCAACCAGGGTGAAGCGCCAAAACAGTAAACCCTTCAGGTGTTAAATCATTACTTAAGCTTTTAACAACCGAGTTAAGCGCCGCTTTCGATGAGCGATAAATATAGCCGCCACCGGACGTATTTTCGGTCATACTGCCGACTTTTGATGAGATACAAGCAATCTTTTTTATCTTGCCTTGTTGTAAGCGAGGGTAACAGTACTCAACCAGTTTTAACGGAGCAATGGTGTTTACTTCGAAGACTTTACGCCATGCTTCTACGTCAGTGTTTCCAAAGCCATATCCCTTGGGGCCGTAATATCCTGCATTATTGATGAGTAAGTCGATGGCAGGGAGTTTATCGGCAAGCTTAGCGACTTGTTCGTAGTGAGTGACATCCAGTTCGTGCAAAACCAGATTACTGAATTGTGAGGCTAGAGTTTGTAGTTCTGAACTGTTCTCTAAGGAACGGCTAGTAGCATGTACTTGGTGGCCTTGCTTCAGGTACAGCTCAGTTAAGCTAAGGCCAATGCCGCGATTTGCTCCGGTAATAAAGACGGTTTGACTCATACAAACACCTATGTTTTTTTGATTTCAGTTGAAAGTCATTGTGTTAGTTAAGCACAATAAAATCAACCAACCACCACGCACCAACAACAAGAGATGAAAATAGGGACAGGGCACAAAGAGAGCCAAACAGTGCGCCGAGAATAGCAAAGAAAGTAGAATTCATATGTATATTAAATTTAATTGATATTGAAAATCATTATCAATTAAATTGCGTTTTATTCAACCCTTTAAGTTGATACTATTTCGTTACCATTGTTATTAAGAATTTCTCATGCTGCCATTTATCTACCACCCGATTTATTCTCAACTTGAGTTGCCAGAGGGGCATCGTTACCCAATTATGAAATACCAGTACCTCTATGAATCGGTATTGGTGCATATGGAGAAAGATAACTGGAAAGAGCACACGCAGTTTTTCCAGCCCGAAGCATTAACTGTTGGGGAAGTAAAACGTGTTCATGACGAGGAATACGTCGAGTTACTTGTTAGTGGAAACATGCCAGCTGCGAAGATGCGCCGAATAGGTTTTCCTTGGAGTGAGTCTCTCATTACCAGAACGCTAACTTCAGTAGCGGGCACGGCTCTGACCGCAAAAAAGGCACTTGAGTACGGTGTGGCCATTCATTTGAGTGGTGGGTATCACCACGCACACAAAGAGTTTGGCAGTGGTTTTTGTTTATTTAATGACTTAGTGATCGCGGCCAGGCAAGCGCTCGAAGTCGAGCATGTCGATAAAGTATTGATCATTGATAGTGATGTTCACCATGGGGATGGAACAGCAACTTTATGTGACGATGAGCCAGATATCATCACGCTTTCTTTCCACTGTGATAAAAACTTCCCAGCGAGGAAGCCTCAGTCTGACCTCGATGTGCCTATGGCGCGAGGAACAGGTGATGAGGATTTTTTAATGGCGTTTAAAGAAGTGGTCGATATGGCACTTAATCTTCATCGCCCTGATTTGGTTATCTACGATGCTGGTGTCGATATACATCAAGACGATGAGCTTGGATATTTTGATGTGTCGACGCAAGGGATTTTAGAACGTGATAGATTTTTAATGCAAACAGTGAAATCTCGAGGTATCCCTGTCGCAGCTGTCGTTGGAGGTGGATATCGAACGAATCATGCTGACCTCGTCCCAATTCATTTGCAGCTTATCAATGCCGCTAAAGAAGTCTTTATTGATGAGTAGATACAACTAGATGTAAATATCAAATTGATTCAACACTGGAACGAACGAAAAGGGCATTAATTTTTTGTGGGTTCTTTCGGAGTGTGGCGGAGTGCTTAGTTGCGTTCAAGAAGTGATAAGTGATTTGTACAAATCTTTTAAGTCTGGAGATGCAAAAAAGCCCGCTAATTTCTTAGCGGGCTTTTTCTAAAAGTGGCGGAGAGATAGGGATTTGAACCCTAGATACGCTATTAACGTATGCCGGTTTTCAAGACCGGTGCTTTCAACCACTCAGCCATCTCTCCGTTGTTGAGGCGCATAATATAAGGCTTTGAAAATGTTGTAAACCCCTAGTTGAACTGATTGGATGTTTACTGCGCAAATTTGTGGTTTGTGTTGTTTAAATAAACAAAAACTCCCCAAAAAGGGGAGTTTGAATAGTATATGGATTGCTAGGTATTAATCGTTTTTAGAATAAAAACGCTGTAACTCAGTTAAACCTTGCATCAAAACTGGCAACTTCGGTGCATCATCTCTAAGTCGTTTGTAGTTTTTGTCATACAGCTTGTAGTTGCCAAACTTATCGATCACTGTGGTTTGCGAGCTAGTAATTAAGGCAAGCTCGCGAGTATCGCCCGCCAAGATCCAGCGACGACGGCTTTCATCGAATAGGTTGCGACCACTACTGTAATCATATGGGTTGGAAGATACGCCGAGCATATCTTGCAACAGTGTAACCGAGAGGTCCAAGTGGCTTGTGCTGTGATTAAACTCGCCAGCCAGCATTCCAGGCCAATGGATCACCATCGGAACTTGTAATTGATAACGGCTGTAGTTGCTGTTTGCTCCCCAGCTGTTCGTATTGGTTTCGTTAAATTCACTACCGTGATTAGAAGTGATGATTACGATGGTGTTTGTCAGTTGTCCCGTCGTTTCTAGTTCATCAATAATACCGGCGATAGTTCTATCCGCCGACTTCACTGCATATTCATAAGCTTTTTTGAATCGCTCACTTGCGGGCATTTCTTCGTCATTATTTGAAGGAATCGATTCAAAATTATCAACGGTGGTGACTTCGATGTAACTAAACCATGGCTGACTTGCTTTCTCTGCTAACCATGTATTCCAGTTTGCGATAGATTGTTTATCGGTATGAGCTTGCGTGCCATCTAGGTCTTCCGCTAAGTTCAAGTCGCGGAAAATAATTTCTGAGTAGAGATCATCTTCAAACCCACTGCCACTGAATAAACCAAAGTTGTAGCCCTGATCTTTCAGTACATCGAGCAATACTGGGGAAGCACCTTGCGCCTTGATGCTTGATGCATAACTGGTCGGTAAGCCATAGAACAAACCAAAGGCCCCGTATGTATCATTACTTGAGCTGTAATGATTACGGAAGTTCTGATTGTTTTCAGCAAACTCATAGAGGTTAGGCATCTCTTCTTGGTTAAGCGCATCCGCTCGTAAATTGTTTATGCTGATCATCAACACATTGAGCTTATTAACTCGGCGGTTAAACTCAAGCTTTTCAAGAGGGTAGTTGACTAACTCTACGTTGCCTTCGTTTTCTGCCAAACGTTTTAGGTATTCCTCACGGTCAAGTAGACCATGTTTTTCCATAAAACTCTTCGCCGTCATCGGGTAAGACAAAGGGAAGTTTGAACGCTGGCTAGTAATTGGGTTGTAAAAATACGCATCTGCCCAAATGTAAACGAAATGGCTGGTCATAAAGCTGAGGAAAAAGACGGCCGCGAGAGGGCGTCCTACGTGCTTATGAGATAGTTTGCGCTGTTTTCGCCATACCCATTCGGATAGTGCGAGTTGAATAAGGAAGATCAGCGGCATCACAACAAATAAATGTTGTAGGTCAGTGCTGAGTGCACTTTTGTCTTCGCTGAATAGTAACTCCCAGACAACGGGAGTTAAGTGCAAATTGATCGACTGATACGCTTGGGTATCAATTAATAATATGGTTTGCCCAACGGTTGCGAAAATCACTGCCACCAAACGGAACAACTTCCGCGATGGCAGGATAAACGTCAACGGGAATAGAACAAGCAAGTAAAGTGCGAAAACTAGAAAGCCAAAGTGACCAACCCAAGAAACCGCCAGATAAAACTGACCAAGTAACGTCTCGGGCCAAGGAGACTGAACAATGTAGCGTGTGCCTATCAACATCGACGCAACGATATTGAAGAATGCAAACCAGTGACCCCAACCAACTAGTCGAGATACACGTTCGCCGTATGAGTTTCCGCTGTCTACCATGTATGTGTTCTATTGTCCGTGATTAGTGTGTTTTTGGTGTTTCTAAAGAAGACATCAGCGCCTGAGCAAATTTTTCAGCAATCGCTTTGCGTTGTGAAGCAGCAACACGTTGATTTAAGACATTGGTTGCGATATTTCCGGCAATCATTAGCGTCAACTCAGGAGAAGCAGCATGTTTTTCAAGAACTGTTGCTACTTCAGCAAGAATTTTTTCTACTTGCTCGTCAGTATATTTAGATGTAATCGGCATAAAGACTCTAATAATGATAGTAAAAGCGGCTTATGATAACCTACAATGCCCATCAACTAAAACCTTGTAGCAAGATAAAATCACTATGAGTCTTCATCTTTCAAACGTTATTCTGCATCAACTGTGCAAAAACGATCAGGACGAGCTGGTTGTAAACTTTCGTCCAGCATCATTAGAGAACGATGCATCTACAGAAAACTTAGTCGCTGAGCTTCACCGAGTATTCCATTCTAAAGCTGGTAAAGGTTTTGGCGCTTTCCAGTCAGACAGCGAATTTCAATTTTGGCTTCAAGAAATGCGCAAAGGAGAGCGAGATTTTTACGACTTCTCACAAATTAGTGCAAATCGCTTGAAAGAAGAGTTGATTAAGTACCCATTTGCGGATGAAGGTATCTTGGTTTTCGCTGAGTATCAGAGTTTAGCAACGGACTACTTGTTCATCGGTATCTTACCAATGAATCAGAGTTTAAAAGTGACCGAAGGTTTGGACATCAGTGCGACAGATTACTTAGATATCACCAAAATGGATATTGCCGCACGCATCGACCTGTCGAGCTACGAGACCGACAAGGAATCCAATCGTTATCTGCAATACATTAAAGGACGCGTTGGCCGTAAAGTGGCGGACTTCTTCCTAGATTTTCTGCAAGCGGATATTGGCTTAGATACTAAACAACAAAACTTAGTGTTGATGCAGGCGGTGGATGATTTTTGTGCTGACTCGAAGCTAGAAAAGCAAGAAGTGAACGAGTACAAGAAACAAGTTTACGACTACTGCAATGAGCAAATTAAATCCGGTGATGAAGTTCAAATCTCAGAACTTTCCGGAGAGCTTCCTCAAAGCCAAGATGGCACGAGCTTTATGGATTTCACCAAAGAGCAAGGGTACGAACTTGAAGAGTCTTTCCCAGGTGATCGTGCGACGGTTCGCAAACTGACTAAATTTGTTGGAGCTGGTGGTGGTTTGAATATTAGCTTCGATAGTCTCTTACTTGGCGAGCGTATTTTTTATGATCCAGAGACGGATACCTTAACGATTAAAGGGACGCCTCCAAATCTAAAAGATCAGTTAAGTCGCAATTAAAATCATATCGTTAAATAAAGAGAGCAAACGGCTCTCTTTTTTTATGTGAATAAGAAACATCCATAGTATATGCTTGTAATTAATGGAGATATGCGAGGGGCAAGTGTTGCTGAAGCTAAAAGAAGGAATACGGCGGTTTGTTTGGTTCTGGTTCGTTTTGTGGAGTGTTTTAGCACTTGGCATTTGGCTGCAAGCCAAACAAACGATTCAAACGATTTCGACTGTAAATGAGTTAGGAAGTAAAGTTGAAGAAGTCAGGCACTTTTTTAACTTCGATCTGCCTTACCGTGTTAAACACGTCGACCAAATTTCACTGAAACTTCAGTTGGCTTATGCAGTTCGCTTACAGCTTGAAAGTGAGTTTTCTGAAGGGAAAATCACACCAGACATCACTCAATTGCTTTATACGACCGACCGATTTTTAGAAAGTGCTCGAGCTTTTGTAAGAAGTGACAGTGAATTGGTTTCGTTAGCTGAACAGTTACGAAGCAGCCGTGCTCGAACAGAAAACTCTGAGCAAATTCAGGCAATGTACTATCGCTTAGGTGCGCTTGTTTTTGAGTCTGTCTTTAGTGACTCTGCAACGAATAGCGATACTTACCGTGACTTAGACCGACTTTTTATTGAATCAGAGGCGCTCTCTCCCGAAGAGCGAAGCGCTCTTCAGCGCCAGCTTGCTCAAACCTCAAGCGCACTATCTGCTCAGGCACAGGGCAGTTATTTATCTAATCAACTGCTTAATCCAGATTTCCCGAACCAGTTAACTTCGATAAATGATCAGTTGGAACAGAAGCTAATGACTTTTATTGTTTGGTTGTCTGTAATCAGTGGTTTGCTCCTTTTCCTCATTTCATGGGGAGCCTTCTCCCCAAAAACGATTCAACCGATACCACTACCCAGAACCGATGATAAAAAGTCAGAGCAAGTTGGCGATGATGAAAATGGAGCTAACACTGTTCCCTCAGCTCAGTCTGAAAATTTTCAAAACGTCCAAATGAACGAAGAAAGTTGTAATGAGGTGAATTCATCACAAGTGGAAGTAGTGGAACGTGAGCCGTACATAGATATCAATAAAATGTTAGATTCTCTGTCTGGTGACGAGGGCGCTGTGCGGATGTTACTGGAGGTCTTTATTCAGGATCACTCTGGCGATGGCACTAAAATGTATCAGCTGTTAGAAGAGGATAAAGAGCAAGCGCAAAGAGCCGCACACAGTCTTAAAGGGGTCTCAGGGAGTTTAGGTGCAATGCCATTGCACTGTATTTCGGGTGATATTGAACTGTTGATTAAACAAGGGCAAAAAGTGCCGGAAGAGAAGTTGGCATGTTTAGATGATGTCCTAAAACAAACCATACTTTTTGCTAATAATGTTCTCAATAGTGAAAAGATAACAGAAGCGCTAACAGATTGATATTGCTCTGACTTAATGTCATAAGAGTTGAGGTAATAAAGGCTCGAACTATATGACTTAGTTCGCTTTATTCCTGTTCTATACAATTTGTTAAAGGTGTTTTCATGTCCGTTCGCCGAATGTCTTCAATGATGTTGATAGGGCTGGTTATGATGCTTTCAGGGTGCTCCCTGCTCGAAGTCAAGATCGAGAGTCAAACCGTCCCTCTTACCAAACAAGAGCTCAATATGCGTCTTTTGACTCGTGAGTATGCGCAGCAGTTTTTTGCTCAGGTTGAGCAAGCAGCAGATGCACTACACGAACAATATGATCCTCATGATAAAGTTCATCAATCTTATATTTTACTTTGGAAGATAAATGCTGAAGAAGGCATCCAAGCTTCTGCGTATCAAGTGTCCCCAATGGCTGCACTGATTGATACATGGACTTTCACGCTACAAATGGAACAGTTTTTTATTACCGCTTCTGGTAATGAGCTCTTTGCGTCTGATGAGGCCAAGTTAGTTTCCGTTTATTTAGCGAAAGAGGTAGATAAACTGGCTCAATCTTTATTGAAGAAAGAAGCATACATCAAGACACAAACGTTTGTTGCAGAGTTCGCCAAGCAGCATCCATTCGCTGATTTAAGCATGATTAGGACTCCGGCTTACCGTAGGTGGTTAGATGCAAACCAAATTAGCGAAGAGGAAGCCGTTACAACGCTAGGCACGATGCCAGAAGCACTCGGGGATGTCTCTGATCGTCTAAGTCTGGTATCAGAGCAGACACCAAAAATTATGACGTGGAAAGCGCAGTTGTTGGCCTTGAATAGCTCTGCCAGTATCGAAAAAGTCAATGCGGCGCTCAATAGTTTGCAAGTTACCGCTGATTCGATGAGGGATTTTATCGATAACAACCCAGAGTACATGCGCTATTTGGCAGAACAAATGGCGCTGGAGTTACAACCTTTGGTTGACGATATCGATCAAAGGACGGAGGCGCGTTTATCTCAGTTGGGTGAAGAACGCCAAGCTATAGAGCTGATGGTTGCCAGAGAGCGCCAAGAAATCGCACAGATCATTACCCATGAGCGCGAGAAGTTTGCTCAAGATATGGATCGAGTGTCGCAAGAGGTTGTGAATCTCGCCATGACTAAGCTGATTGAACTTGTCAAAAGTACCATCATCTACTTTATTCTGTTCATTGCCGTTATATTCTTTGCACCGCTTGGATTGGGCTATTGGTTTGGGAAGCGTGCAGCCGTGAAAACGCCAGTCAAACAAAGCTAACGATTTGTTTTGGAAATAAAAAAAGAGCGCTTTAAAGCGCTCTTTTTTAGTATTGAATTCGGAAGGGAGGTTCTTCCTATCTCTGCGAAGTTAAGCGGTTTGTTGCTTTAATTCGCCTTCAGCTTCTTCAACTGCTTCTGCTGTTGGTTCGCACTTATCAACAAACCAACCCATGTAAGAAGTGAAGATCGTTACGATGATACATACAAAACTCAGCCACATGAACGGGGCATAAGACAGTGTAGCAACACCCAAAATACTGGCCATGTAGATACCGTTGTCACTCCAAGGGACCATACCTGAGGTTAGCGTGCCGCCAAATTCTGCGTTACGAGACAAATTCTTACGTTTGTAGCCTAGACGGTCATAGTTCTTCGCACAGATTTTTGGGGTCAGAATAAGTGAAACGTACATCGCTGAACCAAATACGTTGCCCATAAAGGCCGTACCAATTGTGTTTGTTGCCAATGAACCTGCACTTTGAACGCGTTTTTCAAACAGCTTCGCGATAGTCTCTAGCACGCCTACTTTATCTAGTAGACCGCCAAAACCAAGGCCGAATACGATAACCGCTACCGACCCAAGCATTGAAGACATGCCGCCACGGTTAAGGATTGAGTCAATGAAATCTACGCCAGATGAGATTGCAAACGGAGCCCAAGCCGTGTTGAACGCGGTTAGGAAATCGACATCTTGGATCATCACTGCCCAAATAATACCTAGCAGAGAACCAAAACTGATCACTGGGAATGAAGGCATACGCATCGCTAGAAGTGACAATACGATGATCACAGGAACAAATGAGTAAGGGGTGATGTAGAACTGCTGTTCCATCGCTTTAATGACAGAGTCTACCTGGCTCATGTCAACTTGACCTGCGTAGTGGAAGCCAAATGCAGTAAACATAATGCCTGTAATAATGTAGCTAATGAGTGCTATCGGCAACATGCCTTTAATATGTTCCATCACTTCAACGTTAGACATAGATGAAGCAAGGATTACTGAATCCGATAGAGGCGACATTTTGTCACCAAAGTAACAGCCTGAAAGTACGGCACCTGCAGTGATTGGCGCAGGAACACCAAGACCTTGACCGATACCCATCATTGCAATACCTGCCGTGCCAGCCGCACCCCAAGATGTGCCAGTCGCTAGCGCAGTCAATGAACAGATGATCATGGTCGCGAGCAAAAAGATGGAAGGGTGGATTGCTTTAAGGCCGTAGTAAATAATGGTTGGAACAATACCACCAGAGATCCAAGTACCTACAAGCGCGCCAACGGCCAAAAGGATTAAAACGGCTCCAAGTCCATTGGAAATGCCATTTAGTGCTGCTTTTTCCAGATCTTTATACTGATGGCCAAGCTTTATGCCCAATATCATGACAATGAACCAACCGATGTATAGCGCTAGCTGAATCGGTAGGTCTAGCTTGGCTGTGAACGAAAATGCCAGCAGGAGAAATAAACCGAGCGAGATAAATACCTGTATCAAGCTTGGTAGGCGTGGTGTAACTTGCTTCATATGTGCCTCTGTCAATCTTGGAGCAATAGAGGAAGGCGCTCCTTGTTGTAATCGCGCATAACATACATTAACAAAAATTATATTTCGAACATTTGGTGTTTTATCTTGATGTTCGTCGGTAAAAACGTTTGCTTGTGAAATTAACTGTTAGTTTGTTTTAACTTTTTTGGTTTTAAATGTTGTGTAATGTGAAATTATTGTGCTTCATGTGTTATTTTCTCATTGAGTGGTAAGACCAATTAGGGGACTAAAGTGCTTTCCCTACTTGAAAAAATGGTTAAAACCGCAAACCAAACACTAAAAAATCTCGTGTAACCCGGTTTTTCAGAGGAAAAGGTTAAAAAACGCGCTTATTTACAAAATAGGGGTTGAGATTTTGCTGTGAAAAATTAACTATGGGGTAGGTTTTTTAATACATGGAGAGTTAATACGATGAGAGTTGGTTTAGTTGGTTGGCGCGGTATGGTTGGTTCAGTCCTTATGCAGCGTATGGTTGAAGAGAAAGACTTCGACCTAATCGAACCAGTATTCTACAGTACTTCTCAAGTTGGTATTCCTGCTCCTAACTTAGGAAAAGACGCAGGCTTACTGCAAGACGCGTATGATATTGAAAGCTTAAAACAGCTTGATGCGGTAATCACCTGTCAAGGTGGTAGCTACACAGAAAAAGTTTTCCCTGCACTTCGTCAGGCTGGTTGGAAAGGCTACTGGATTGACGCGGCCTCTACGCTACGTATGGCTGAAGATTCGATCATCACACTTGATCCAGTGAACTTAAAGCAAATCCAACAAGGCATCCACGGTGGCACGAACACATTTGTCGGTGGTAACTGTACGGTTAGTTTAATGCTAATGGGGCTAGGTGGTCTATTTGAGAAAGGCCTTGTTGAGTGGACAAGCGCAATGACTTATCAAGCCGCATCTGGTGCTGGTGCGCAAAATATGCGTGAGTTGATCTCGCAAATGGGCGTTATCAATGACTCTGTTAGCTCTGAACTTGCAAACCCATCAAGCTCTATCCTAGATATTGATAAGAAAGTTGCGGATACAATGCGCAGCGGCTCTTTCCCTACCGATAAATTCGGTGTGCCACTAGCTGGTTCGTTGATCCCATGGATCGATGTGAAGCGCGATAATGGTCAGAGTAAAGAAGAGTGGAAAGCGGGCGCTGAGGCGAATAAAATTTTGGGTTCTCAAAGTTCACCTGTTCCAATTGACGGTACTTGTGTGCGTATTGGCGCGATGCGTTGTCACTCTCAAGCACTTACTATCAAGCTTAAACAAAATGTACCAATGGACGAAATCGAAGAAATCATCGCCACTCATAACGATTGGGTGAAAGTGATTCCTAACGACCGTGACATCACTGCTCAAGAGCTAACGCCGGCAAAAGTTACGGGCACAATGTCTGTACCAGTGGGTCGTCTACGTAAGATGGCAATGGGTGATGATTTCCTAAATGCTTTCACTGTTGGTGACCAACTGCTTTGGGGTGCTGCGGAGCCATTGCGTCGTACTCTGCGAATTATTCTGTCTGAGAAAGCATAATCACATCAATCCTTTATTTGATGACAAAATAAAAGAGCTCCTTAGGGAGCTCTTTTTTCATGCGTCGTCTTCCGTTCGAACGACTCTTTTGTCTGGATCGGCCAGTTCACTACCACAATGTTTACAGTAAATTGCGTCAGAGTCGTGCCCTGCGTGGGAGCAGTTTGGGCATTTCACCAATACTTTGTGCGATTGCATCTCTTGGTGTAATTCGGCAGTGAAAATACCTGTAGGTACCGCCAAAATGGAATAACCCAGTAACATGGTGAGTGATGCAAGCCCTTTACCTAGGTCTGTTTGAGGGACCAAGTCACCATAACCAACCGTTGTGATGGTCACGATCGCCCAATAAATACTTTTAGGAATGCTAGTAAATCCGTTTTCAGGTCCTTCAATGATAAAAATCAATGAGCCGAAAATCGTTACCATAATGGCGACGGAACTAAAGAAGATAAAAATCTTTCTGCGCGCCATAAGCAGTGAACGTAAGAGGATATTGGACTCTTGGAGGTATCGGACTAACTTGAGTATGCGGAATATTCGCATCACTCGCAGCGCCCTGATCACACCCATAAACGAAGCGGATGGGAAGAAGAGTGCTAAATAGGTGGGCAAAATCGCAAGTAAATCGACGACACCATAAAAACTCTTTGCGTAGGCGGCAGGTTTAGGAGAGCAATAAAGCCTTAGAAGGTATTCAATCGTGAATAGGCCAGTAAATGTGTATTCAATAAACTTCAGCTCTTTTTCCCACTCGGCCCGAACGGAGGGTATCGAATCTAACACCAGTACGATTAACGAACTGATGATCGCGATAATGAGAGCAATATCGAACGTTTTACCAGCTTTGGTATGAGTACCAAAAATGGTGACATATAGAGTATGTTTAAGAGAGTCAGTCGTCATGACAAAGCGATCCATTGTTGAATCGCTCTATCATACAATTTTATAGAAACTCAGGCTAATCCTGGAAATAAGTTGCGTAAGCCATTCGCAATGAACTCTATGCCAAGCGCGCCCAATATCAAACCCATGATACGAGTAATGACGTTGATTCCAGTTTGACCTAAAAATCGTACGATCAATGGGGCAGAGCGGAACAATAGCCACGAACAAAGGCAGAACAAACCAATCGTAATACTAATGCCCACGGTATCGAACATGCTTGGGTAGCGTGCACCATAAACAATAGTCGAACTGATTGCACCAGGACCTGCCATTAAAGGCATTGCAAGAGGGACCACACCAATCTGTTCACGACTGACGTATTCCGTTTTCTCTTGTTTGTTCTGCTTATCTTCCCCCAGTTTACCGCTCATCATCGAGAATGCGATGCTAAGTAATAGCAACCCGCCAGCGACACGAAACGAATCCAGAGAAATACTGAACATGTCTAACAGTAACTGACCAGCAAAAAGCGAAATGATCAGGATGATCGCAACAGCCACATTTGCTGTTGTTGCCGTATTGCGCTTTTCGTCTGGTGTCATATGCCCGGTTAGTGACACAAACACAGGCATGATACCAACAGGGTTTACTGCGGCGACCAAACCGAGAAAAAACTGCAAGAAGATAGCAAGTTCAAAAGTTTGCATGTTGCGTACTCATCAAAGTTCACATTAGTGAAAAGGAGAAGGGGTAATTTGGGCGTAATGTAAGGCAAAAGTTAGGTTGTAAGAAATGAAAAAAACTAACGCATTCCCTGCCATTTAAGTGAGAAAAACTAATTCTTTAATAAACTGTATCTAATCTGGAAAGGAAATGTTACGTATAAAGTTGCTGATAAATTGCACTGTTTTACATAAACGTTAACATTCGCACATTTTTGATAAAAACCAAGGTGGTTTGTAGAGAGATGTATTCGGTTCGATATACTCTCAGTAGCACAAAGAATTGGGCCTACATGTAATTTTGTTGGTCAAAAATGAAACTTTTTTACAGGTTGTTGTAGTTTCTTTTATTTATTTGTCCATTTGCTTCTTTTTTACTCAATAAAAAATGAAAGTTAATTTATTTGTTTATCAGTGATTTATGTCATTTTGGTGTGATGAGGCACCACTTTGGTAGTATTTAGGTGGTGAGAACTGATCCAAGTCAATTTTTTTCACACTCTGAAATATTATACTCAGTCCTGAAAGCAATTTACTAAGACGTTTGTTTTCTAAGTGACTGATAAACAGTAAAAACGATAAGTAATAGCCTTAGTAAAAAGTTTTTAATATTTGTTAATTTTAGGAGATTCCCTATGCCTGTAACTAATATGGCTGAACTAGATGCAATGGTTGCTCGCGTTAAGAAAGCGCAAGAAGAGTTCGCTACTTACTCTCAAGAGCAAGTAGATAAAATCTTTCGTGCAGCATCGCTTGCAGCTAACCAGGCCCGTATCCCGCTAGCTCAACAAGCGGTAGAAGAATCTGGTATGGGTATTGTTGAAGATAAAGTAATCAAGAACCACTTTGCTTCTGAGTTTATCTACAACAAATACAAAGACGAACAAACGTGTGGCATCTTAGAAGAGGATGACAACTTAGGTACTATGACTATCGCTGAGCCTGTAGGCATCATCTGCGGTATCGTACCAACGACTAACCCAACTTCTACAGCGATCTTCAAATCTCTAATCTCTTTGAAGACTCGTAACGGTATCATCTTCTCACCACACCCACGTGCGAAAAACTCAACTAACGATGCAGCTAAACTCGTTCTAGATGCAGCAGTAGCAGCAGGCGCACCAAAAGACATCATCGGTTGGATCGACCAGCCTTCTGTTGAGCTTTCAAACGCTCTAATGAAACACGATGACATCGCTCTTATCCTTGCAACTGGTGGTCCAGGCATGGTTAAAGCCGCTTACTCTTCTGGTAAGCCAGCAATCGGTGTAGGTGCAGGTAACGTTCCTGTTGTTATCGATGAAACAGCAGACATCAAACGTGCTGTTGCTTCTATCCTTATGTCTAAGACTTTCGACAACGGTGTAGTATGTGCTTCTGAGCAAGCTGCAATCGTAGTTGATGAAGTATACGACGAAGTGAAAGAGCGTTTTGCTTCTCACAAAGCGTATGTCCTAAGCAAAGCAGAAGCTGATAAAGTTCGTAAAGTTCTTCTTATCGATGGCGCGCTAAACGCGAAAATCGTAGGTCAGCCAGCAGCAGCAATCGCTGAAATGGCAGGCGTTAAAGTTCCAGCAGACACTAAAGTTCTTGTTGGTGAAGGTCTGGGTAAAGTATCTCACGATGACGCATTCGCTCACGAGAAGCTATCTCCAACTCTAGGTCTATTCCGTGCTGACAACTTCGAAGACGCGGTTGCTCAAGCGGTAACTATGGTTGAGATTGGTGGTATCGGCCACACATCTGGTCTTTACACTAACCAAGATACTAACGCTGATCGTATCCGTTACTTCGGTGACAAGATGAAGACAGCTCGTATCCTAATCAACATCCCGACTACTCACGGCGGTATCGGTGACTTGTACAACTTCAACGTTGCGCCATCTCTAACGCTAGGTTGTGGTTCTTGGGGTGGTAACTCTATCTCTGAGAACGTAGGTCCTAAACACCTAATCAACAAGAAAACTGTAGCGAAGCGAGCTGAAAACATGTTGTGGCATAAACTACCTAAGTCAATCTACTTCCGTCGTGGTAGCCTTCCAATCGCACTGGGCGACCTAGAAGGTAAGAAACGTGCATTCCTAGTAACTGACCGTTTCCTATTCAACAACGGTTACGCAGATGACGTAGTAAGCCTACTAAAAGCTCAAGGTATGGAAGTTCAAACATTCTTCGATGTTGAAGCTGACCCAACACTGTCTGTAGTAGAAAAAGGTGCGGCTCAAATGGCTAGCTACCAACCTGACGTTATCCTAGCGCTAGGCGGTGGTTCACCAATGGATGCAGCGAAAATCATGTGGGTAATGTACGAACACCCAGAAACTCACTTTGAAGAACTAGCAATGCGCTTTATGGACATCCGTAAACGTATCTACAAGTTCCCTAAAATGGGTAAAAAAGCTGAGCTTGTATGTATCACTACAACTTCAGGTACTGGCTCAGAAGTTACTCCATTCGCGGTTGTTACTGACGACAAGACTGGTGCTAAATACCCACTAGCTGACTACGAAATCACGCCAAACATGGCAATCGTTGATGCGAACCTAGTAATGAACATGCCTAAGTCTCTAACAGCATTTGGTGGTTACGATGCAGTAACTCACGCTCTAGAAGCTTACGTATCAGTTCTTGCTAACGAATACTCAGATGGCCAAGCTCTTCAAGCACTTAAGATGCTAAAAGAGTACCTACCATCAAGCTATGCGAACGGTGCAAATGACCCAATCGCTCGTGAGAAAGTACACAACGCAGCTACTATCGCTGGTGTTGCATTTGCGAACGCATTCCTAGGTGTTTGTCACTCAATGGCTCACAAACTGGGTGCTGAGTTCCACTTGCCACACGGCCTAGCTAACGCACTACTTATCTCTAACGTGGTACGTTACAACGCGAACGACAATCCAACTAAACAAACTGCGTTCTCTCAATACGACCGTCCACAAGCACGTCGTCGTTACGCTGAAGTTGCTGACCACCTAGGCCTAAGCCAAGAAGGTGACCGTACTGCTCAGAAGATAGAACGTCTACTAGCATGGTTGGATGAACTAAAAGTTAACCTAGACATCCCAATGTCTATCCAAGCGGCAGGTGTTGCTGAATCAGATTTCGTAGCGAAACTGGATGAGCTAGCGGTAGAAGCGTTCGATGACCAATGTACTGGTGCGAACCCACGTTACCCTCTAATCAGCGAACTTAAAGATGTATTGATGGCTTCTTACTACGGTAAAGCATTTGTTGAAGGCGAAACTTTCGAAGGTACAACTGTTATCAAGAAGAAAGCAGACCAAGAAGCAGCAAAAGCAGCACCTAAAGCAAAGAAAGAAAAAGCTGACGCGTAATTAAAAAATCGAGTGAGCAAGGTTTTCGCTAGCACGGAACCTTAATCGGGAAAAGGTTAAAGCCCCAGTCAAATGACTGGGGCTTTTTTTATTTTGGTGCAGGAGTTACATCTGGCTTGGGAAAACAGAGTTGCTGTGTATGCTTACACTTCGGTCGCAACTACTCGGCCACTGAAGTATTCATTCGCGACGATGTATGCTGTGTTGCGGACTAGTTCGTCTTGGATCTCAGCCCAGTGCCTCTCGTTGAGCTCTTCTTTTGTATGATTTACCGAGGGAATAACGCCGCCCACTCGAATGTTGAATGGTGTGAGTTCTTTTGCCCAGCTGTGAGTAAAACCTGACACCAACGCCGCCATGCTTTCAACTCCCGTAAAGTCTTCATGGTTGTCATGAGAAATGACGTTAACAATGACGCCTTTCTTGTTTCTGGCTCGAAAGCGCTCTGCTCCTACTTGGCCGTAGGTATAAAGGAAGCGTGCCGCAGACGACAAGTGATCAATGTAAGTACTCATTGGTTCTGGCGCCATTAAACCAGGCATAGGAGAGCTGGTCCAGCAATTAACAATCACATCTGGTGTCGCACGTAGCTGTGATTCTATCTGGTCAAACAATAAGTTAATGGACGTTGTGTTATCACTACACACATTCATCGCATACACTTTGTCAGTGAAAGCGCTGATTTGCTCATAGCTCGCTCTCAAAGCGCTAGAATTTTGGTCACAAAGAATCAACGTTGCTCCAAGGTGAGCAAAGTGATTTGCGCAGGTTCTTCCTATAACCGAGCCTGCAGACGTGACGAGAATAATTGATTCTTTGATATCCATAGCACCTTCACTGTATCCATATGTGAAAAACAATACACCAGTGGTTTGTGCTAATAGCATGGTTGAAATTCGTTGGGTTCAGTGTGAAAGGCTTCAAACTAACGCTTTCGAGTGAGGACTATTGTGCGGTAATTTGTAAGACGTCACATTTCTGACGTGTAGGTATTGCAAGCTATTGTATAAAAAGCAGATCTCTATGCTTTAGCTTGAATTTGATGCTGACGTTGAGCCGTCACTAGCTGATTATATAGCCCAGCATCTGGGATGAGTTGTTTGTTGCGTTCGCCCAATCTGCGTCGCTCATGACCAGATAGGTTGTGATAAACCTCCTCTGGTAGGTTGAATGTGTCTTCAGGCAGGTAAGTCAGCGCATCTGGTTTTAGGTAATGGCTCAGCTTTGCGGAAGGCAATCCTGCATCGTGAAACTGTTTCGCTTGTTCAGCTGCGAGTTCATAGCTGCTGCTATCAGAACGAAGAGCTTGAGGTTGTGATAAACCCAATTGTTGGCGAAGAATACTGTCACTGGTGATGACTTCCTGGACCTCTTCAACCGGGACCACATCGCGAACATCATTAGAGAACATAGACAGAATCAGCGAGAAATCCGCACGACGACCTTCGTGTACGGCATGGTTAATACCATTACCGAACTGAAGTTCGTTGATAATTGCAGCTTTGTCTAACGTATGAATTTGCATGATGTTCCTCGCTCGATGCTCTTTTAACGGCGTGGATAAGAAGAACTTTAGTAAAAGAGGGAATTATTTAAAGGTGCTAGGGAAGGCGAAACAAAAAAGCCCGCTAAATAGCGAGCTTTTGAATAAGACTAAATTGAACTTAGGGGGAAGTATATTACTTCGCTAGGTTCTCAGCTACGAAATCCCAGTTTACTAGAGCCCAGAAGCCGTTCATGTAATCAGGACGTACGTTGCGGTAATCGATGTAGTACGCGTGTTCCCATAGGTCAACAGTTAGAAGTGGTGTTGTACCTTCTTCTGTTAGAGGAGTAGCAGCGTTAGAAGTGTTAACGATCTCTAGAGAGCCGTCAGCTTTCTTAACAAGCCAAGTCCATGAAGAACCGAAGTTGTTGATTGCTGAGTCAGTAAACTTCGCTTTGAATTCTTCAAAAGAACCGAATGCTGCGTTGATAGCGTCTGCAACTGCGCCAGTTGGCTCGCCGCCCGCATTTGGAGCAAGACAGTGCCAGTAGAACGTGTGGTTCCAGATTTGCGCTGCGTTGTTGAATACGCCACCAGTAGAAGTCTTGATGATCTCTTCTAGAGTTTTGCCTTCGAACTCAGTACCAGGGATAAGACCGTTAAGCTTAACAACGTAAGTGTTGTGGTGCTTACCGTGGTGGTAGTCTAGAGTCTCTGCTGAGATGTGTGGTTCTAGTGCGTCTTTCGCGTAAGGAAGAGCTGGTAGTTCAAATGCCATTACTCGATTCTCCATTGATTTGAAAGGATGACCTTTCGATTGCTTCCAGTGTTTTTTATAGCTATGTCGCCTTTAAGGCTGACTTGCTAAGTATTTTAGCAAGTTTTTACTTTATTAAAACCCCGATATGAAAATATTTTAAGAGGTTAGCAGTGGTGAAGTGCTGCATTGCTCGCCAATGAGCAACCTAAAATTAAGCCTTATTAATTATATGGTTTTTATTCTGTCGTTATTGAGTAGAATGTGGCAAATAAATAAAGTTCAAACCCATGAATGAGGAAGCGATGGAAACTATCGACAAAATCAAACAGCAGATCTCTGAAAACTCAATCCTGCTGTACATGAAAGGATCACCGAAACTACCTAGCTGTGGTTTCTCTTCTCAAGCGTCACAGGCACTAATGGCATGTGGTGAGAAGTTCGCTTACGTAGACATTCTGCAAAACCCAGATATCCGTGCTGAGTTACCAAAGTACGCGCAATGGCCAACTTTCCCTCAACTATGGGTTGAAGGCGAGCTTATCGGCGGTTGTGACATTATTCTAGAAATGTTCCAAAAAGGTGAACTGCAGCCTCTAATCAAAGAAGCAGCAGCGCGCGCTGAAGATCAAGCTGAGTAATTCGTAAATACTCACATTTAGCGATAGAATACGAAGGAGCCGTACTGGCTCCTTTTTCTTTTTAGGTTAGTGGAATGAACATAAAGCTTTGTTCTGACTGCCTATCTCGTAAACCTCGCGAAGCCATGTAAAGTCCGCCTAGTGTATACAAAAACTTCAATATGCATTTTAATGCATTTTGGCGCGTAATTACGATGTATGCCGCCATCTATTTCGTAAAGTCGTTTTCAAACATCATTGCTTACAGGTCTTGACAAGGGAGTTGCTACAAATGGTATTTGGTTAAGGAATTACACTAAAGGCAATTTAAGTCCCCCAGAATTTTGAGGCCAACTTATTTCGGTACAAAATGCACTCGAAGAGTAAGCCCCATCATAAATCGGCATTGGACGCTAAAAATCAAGTTTTGGAAGGATTATGACAGTTTACAAGATAATAGATAATTTAAGAGAATTTCAAACGATCTGCTCTGGTCCCGATGAAATCGCTAGCCAGTTAGGTGACTTCGACTATTTTGAGAGGATCTTGTTACAGGCAATTAAAAATCAATCTCTGCAAGATATTTGGAAGCCTGTGGAGGTAAAGTTTCAAGATGTATTTAAGTACAATTCTCTATTGCCTGATATTAGTTTGTGGGCGCGAACATATCTTGTTTTATCTCCGAGGGCATATGAAATATTGAATGCTTATCTAACTGAACACGGAGAGTTTTTACCTGCTAACTACCAAGGTGGGCAATGGTATTTATATGCATCACTGACTTTTGGACAAGAAAACAAGAGAAAGTGCGTAGAAAAAATCGCATATGGGAGCCGAGATGGGTTAGATACCCTTGTTTTTATTGACGATGATGTTAAAGACAAAATGGTTTTCAAGTCTCGGCTAGAAGGAGCGGGCACCTTGTACTGTACAGATAAGTTTAAGGCTTTGTGTGAACAAAATCAGCTCAATGGCATCATGTTTTCTTCTAATTTGACAGATCCATTTAATTAGTGATTTTTATTAATATGAAAATACTATTTCTCTGATACTGGGGTTTGGAAGCACTGTAATGGTCGACGAGAAAATTAGCTTTCTCCTCTAAAACGCAGCTTTTTTAGGCCTGTTTCCTTCATGAAGAATGATTTGAAAAGTAACTTACCCATAGGTGGCTCCTGGTAGTAAAACATGAGGAGTTGATAGATTAATGACGGTTTATAAAATTTTCGACTGTCACAATGAATATAAAATCGTGAGCACTACGCCTAGTTCTGTAGCTAGGCAGTTAGGTGACATTGATTTAATAGAAAAAATCGTTGTGCAGCCATTAGAAAACTTTTCTTTCAAAAGTATATGGGGTGAAGTAGATATTGAGTTTGAAGATGTTCTCAAGAAAGACTCATTACTTCCTGATATCAGTTTATGGTTACGGGTTTTCTTAGTGCTTTCCCCTAAAGCTTATGCATCTTTAAAAGAGCCATTGAGCAAAGTAGGCGAGTTCTTATCGATTCGTTATAAAGGAGAGGAATGGTACCTGTATACACCGTTGGAGTTTGGGCAAGAAGATGAAGATAAGTGCGTCCAAAAAATTGAATATGGCAGCTTAGCAG
Organism: Vibrio sp. SCSIO 43097; assembly: GCF_023650755.1. Classification (NCBI taxonomy): domain Bacteria; kingdom Pseudomonadati; phylum Pseudomonadota; class Gammaproteobacteria; order Vibrionales; family Vibrionaceae; genus Vibrio; species Vibrio sp. SCSIO 43097. The sequence goes on from NZ_CP071840.1 coordinate 1,067,898, forward strand.
GTGTAGAGGTGTTAGTATTTAATGAAAGCGACGTTGCAGAAAAGGTTGTTTTCAAGTCAAAGATGCTAGGAGCGAGCTTTCTGTATTGTACTGAACATTTTAAGAGTTTGTGCGAACAAAATGAGCTAGGTGGGCTAGAGTTCTCAGCTGACAGACTTGTTTATCTAACCTAAGATCTACAATGAAACTTAACACGCCTCGTATAGACTGGCTTTAGAGCGAATTATTAAGATAAAGCAGTTTTTCAACTTATGAGACTGTATAATTACTCCGAGATTTTGAAATGATTTTAAAGGTTTAATTATTAAAGTGGATATAAAGCTTTACTACGTGCATGACCCAATGTGCAGTTGGTGTTGGGGTTACAAACCAACGCTGGATAAACTAAAACAGCAACTGCCAGGTGTGATTCAATTTGAGTATGTGGTTGGTGGTCTTGCGCCAGATACTAATTTACCGATGCCGCCCGAGATGCAACAAAAACTCGAAGGTATTTGGAAGCAGATTGAGCGCCAGTTAGGCACTAAGTTTAACTACGATTTCTGGAAGCTTTGTACGCCAGTTAGAAGCACTTACCAATCTTGTCGTGCGGTTATTGCAGCGGGCTTTCAAGACTCTTATGAGCAGATGCTAGAAGCGATTCAGCATGCGTATTACTTACGTGCGATGCCTCCTCATGAAGAAGCTACTCACTTGCAACTAGCGAGAGAAATTGGCTTGAATGTTCAGCAATTCAAGAATGACATGGATGGCTCTTTCTTAGAGGGTGTGTTCGAAGATCAATTGAGCCTTGCAAAGAGCCTAGGTGTGAACTCTTACCCTAGCTTGGTTCTTAAAATTAACGACGCTTATTTTCCGATTGCCATCGATTACCTGTCGACAGAACCAACCTTGAAGCTGATTCGTGAGCGTATTATTGACAATATGCCAGCGCAATAACCACAGTTATGAATAACAAAAAGCCGCTCATTGAGCGGCTTTTTCGTAACTAAATGTATATCCATCCAAACGATAGTATTAAAGCACCATTGCTGCAATCCAACCAAAGATGATTAGAGGGATATTGTAATGGATAAAGGTTGGAACGACTGTTTCCCAAATGTGCTCATGTTGACCGTCGGCATTTAGACCAGATGTAGGGCCTAATGTAGAGTCAGAAGCTGGAGAGCCTGCATCACCTAACGCAGCCGCAGTACCTACCAGTGCAATCGTTGCCATCGGCGAGAAGCCGAATGCTAGCGCAAGAGGCACATAGATAGTTGCAAGGATTGGAATCGTAGAGAACGATGAACCAATGCCCATTGTTACCAACAGACCAACGATCAGCATCAGTAGTGCAGCTAAAGGCTTATTGTCACCGATGCTGGTTGATAGCGATTGTACTAGTGTTTCAACACCGCCAGTTTGCTTCATTACTGCTGCAAAACCTGCCGCTGCAATCATGATGAAGCCAATCATTGCCATCATGTGTACACCTTTAGTGAACACGTCGTGCGTCTCTTTCCATGCAATAACGCCGCCGAAAGTAAACACCATAAAGCCAGCTAGAGCACCGATAATCATTGAACCCGTGTAAAGCTGAACACCCAATGCAGCGACAATACCAAGTGCCGCAACTAAGATGTGCTTTTTATTGATGACATGATCGGTTTCGTCAACGACAGTCAACTCAGTTTCTTTGTAGACACGCGGTTTACGATAGCTAACAAAGATAGCCAGTAATAGACCAAACAGCATGCCTGCACCTGGCAGTAACATGGCGGTTGGGACTTGGCCTGCAACCACGTTTTCCAAACCGTTGTCATGTAGGTTCTTTAATAGAATGTTGTTTAAGAAAATACCGCCGAAACCAACAGGTAAGATCATGTAAGGTGTGATCAAACCGAAGGTAAGAACACACGCGACCAAACGTCGGTCGAGCTTAAGTTTCGCGAATACGCCCAAAAGAGGTGGAATCAAAATTGGAATAAAGGCGATATGGACCGGAATTACGTTCTGAGATGACATCGTGACAAGCACTAACGCCACCAACACGGCGTACTTTAAGCCAGTAGTGGAAGCGGAGTTTTCTTTACCATTTAAGCGCTTGATAACACTTTTGGCCAGTAGATCCGTGATGCCTGATTTCGAGATGGCAACAGCGAAAGTACCTAACATGGCGTAGCTTAGCGCGATAGTTGCACCGCCACCTAGACCACTTTCAAATGCGGCAACCGTATCCCCAAGGCTCATGCCTGCGACTAGGCCGCCTACGATGGCACTAAACGTGAGGGCAACCACCACGTTTACGCGCATCAATGCTAACACGAGCATGACGCACACTGATATAACGACAGGATTCATACTTTTCCTAATATGTTGTGTTTACTTATTATTCTTCGTCGACAAGCGGCCAACCGCCGAGGGCCTTCCATTTGTTGACAATACCGCAGAATAATTCTGCTGTTTTTTGTGTATCGTAAAGCGCAGAGTGTGCTTCACGGTTATCAAATTCCATCCCGGCTGTTTTGCATGCTTTAGCGAGAACTGTTTGGCCATAAGCAAGGCCACTTAATGTAGCCGTATCAAAAGTAGCAAAGGGATGAAAAGGGACTCTTTTTAGTTTACAGCGTTCATTTGCTGCATTTACAAAACCCAAGTCGAATGCTGCGTTATGAGCAACCATAATTGCACGTGAGCAATCTGCGGCTTTTTGTTCTTTGCGAATAAGCTTATAAATTTCCTTTAGCGCCTCTTGCTCAGAAACAGCACCACGAAGAGGGCTGAAAGGGTCACGAATACCATTGAATTCAAGCGCTTCTTTTTCTAAGTTAGCGCCTTCAAATGGCTCCACATGAAAATGAATGGTGGAGGCCGGATGCAACACGCCATGTTCGTCCATTTTCAACGTAACGGCACAGATTTCTAAAAGTGCATCAGTTTGAGCATTGAAACCAGCGGTCTCAACGTCTACTACCACAGGGAAATAACCACGAAAGCGTTTTTTCAAGGTTAGAGCTTCATTTTCTAGTGTCATGTTGGCTTATTTTTGTGTGACGAAGGCTGCATTATTGCAGATTATACCGATGAGAAAAACCGCAATTTAAGAGAAAACCGGAATTCTATTTTGCATCCAATCAATAAGTTTGTATTGCATATTATGTAGACGTTTATTCGCCATACTTTGCATCATGTAAACCGATACAACATGAGGAAGTAAAACGCTAAGTGGCGGTTAAGGTGATTGGAACACGGTGGCTCACATTAATGGCAGTGTGACAGATAACCCTATATTGGCGAGATTTTTGCATGCCGGTTGAAGTAATTTTATTGATGCAAATTGACGGCAACAGACTGCCGTTTAAGAGACAGTATTAGATGAAGAAATGGCTGATTACCAGTGGTGTTGTATTTTCGTTGTTTAGCACAAGCAGCTTCGCTTTGATGGGCAAACGTTATGCTGCAACTCCACAGCAATCTCAATGGGAAATGGTGGTCAATACACCATTAGAATGTCAGCTTGTACACCCCATTCCAAGCTTTGGAGATGCGGTATTTTCATCTCGTGCGAATAAAAAAATCAATTTAGACTTTGAGTTAAAAATGCGTCGTCCGATGGGAGAAACACGTAACGTCAGTCTCATTTCTATGCCGCCACCTTGGCGGCCAGGTGAACACGCCGATCGAATTACAAACCTAAAGTTTTTTAAACAGTTTGATGGTTATGTCGGAGGGCAAACAGCATGGGGCATTTTGTCTGAGCTGGAAAAAGGCCGTTATCCGACTTTTAGTTACCAAGATTGGCAGAGCCGAGATCAGAGAATTGAAGTCGCATTGTCATCAGTACTATTTCAAAACAAGTACAACGCGTTTAGCGACTGTATTTCCAAATTATTGAAATACAGTTTCGAGGACATTGCTTTTACGATTTTGCACTACGAAAGACAAGGTGATCAGTTAACCAAGGCTTCTAAAAAGCGTTTATCACAAATTGCAGATTATATCCGACATAATCAAGATATCGATCTCGTGCTGGTGGCGACGTACACAGATTCAACCGATGGTAAAAGTGCGAGTCAAAGTTTATCAGAGCGACGTGCAGAGTCACTTCGTGATTATTTTCAGTCTCTAGGGCTACCGGAAGATCGAATTCAAGTGCAAGGGTACGGCAAGCGTCGTCCTATTGCAGATAACGGTTCGCCAATAGGAAAAGACAAAAACCGCCGAGTCGTGATATCTCTAGGGCGAACCCAAGTGTGATGCATATAAAAACGCCGAAGCTGAAAGCTTCGGCGTTTTTGATTTATTGACGTTGTTCATAATATTTTAGTGGTATTTTGCCAAGCACCTTTCGGTGATTCCTGCTGTATAATTTGAATGTTAGTTTAAGCGGAATTTGGCAATGACTTCGCAATTGGTTGCGGTATCTATTTTTTCAACCTGTTTGGCAATAGCTGGATTAGGGTGACGCTTCATAAAGTCTATCAACGCCTTAGTACAGCATCCTATCGAGTCGATAAAGCTTGCACACTCTTTATTTGGGCATTGTGGGATAAGTGTTAAGACCTTCTCAGAGGCCAGTTGAAGGTATTTGAGTTCATAGTCAGTATCTCCAGCCCAACGCCAGAACTGAGCTAAGTTATGACAAGAAATCACAGAAATTAATAATCGCTCGTCCGCCTCAATTTCCACACATTCGCTGATATCTTCACTCAGGCTTAGGGCTTGCTGGTAATGAAGAATGCTGCGAACAGGGTCATCTAGTTGAAGTGCCGTATCGGCTAGAAGTGTGTGTTTTTCCCATTCACTGATCATTATCGTAATCCCGCATATCGAAGTTGCGGATAAATCTAAACGATAACTATTATCAAGTAAAGGGTTTTGTTTATAAAAGGACAGGCAGATCGCAGACCTGCCTGTAATCGGAGTTCAACTTGCAGTACAAGTGATTATTAGAAGTGCCGCTTAGCCTTCAAGACCTGATGAAGCTTGCTTGTTTTGAATAAGCTCAATCATATAACCATCTGGGTCTTTTACGAATGCAATGTGCGTGCTTCCGCCTTTTACTGGACCTGGCTCACGCGTCACATTACCGCCCGCCGCTTTGATAGCGTCGCAAGTTGTGTAGATATCATCAACACCAATGGCGATATGACCAAAAGCGGTACCTAAGTCATACTCAGTTTTACCCCAGTTGTAAGTCAGTTCGATCACTGCACCTTGGGATTCGTCACCATAACCAAGAAACGCTAGCGTGTATTCGTACTCTTTATTTTCGTTAGTACGAAGCAGCTGCATGCCCATAACTTCAGTGTAAAACTTGATGGATTTGTCTAGATCACCTACGCGAAGCATAGTGTGGAGAATTCGACCGTTTGACATTTTTTGCTCCTAGCTTTGATTTACAAATAGCGTTAGCTATCTGGGTATACTTTCTCTTTATATTCGCACAAATCTTCGATAATGCAGCTACCGCAGCGAGGCTTTCTTGCTACGCACGTATAACGACCATGAAGAATGAGCCAGTGGTGCACATCGAGTTTGAACTCTTTTGGCACAACTTTTAATAGCTTCTGCTCGACATCATCAACCGTTTTTCCCATCGCAAATTTAGTGCGATTCGACACGCGATAAATGTGCGTATCGACGGCAATAGTTGGCCAACCAAAAGCGGTGTTGAGCACGACGTTTGCGGTCTTGCGACCTACGCCTGGTAGCGCTTCTAACGCTGCACGATCTTCAGGAACTTCACCATTGTGTTTTTCCAACAAGATCTTACAAGTCTTGATTGTGTTTTCTGCCTTTGAGTTAAACAAACCGATGGTCTTTATGTATTCTTTTAAGCCATCGACTCCCAAATCAAGAATGCTTTGAGGTGTATTCGCTACAGGGAAAAGCTTGTCGGTGGCTTTATTGACGCTTACATCGGTTGCTTGAGCTGATAGTAATACAGCGATTAGCAGCTCAAAAGGGGAGCTCCAGTTAAGCTCAGTTTGAGGATTCGGATTGTTTTCTCGTAATCGCTCAAGAATTTCGATTCTTTTTATTTTGTTCATTGCTGACTTCCAATACCGTCTCTGCGGTTTATGAAAAAGGCTCCTATGACAGAGCCTTATCTTGTTATGCGTTAGTGACGCGAGCACGTTCTATGGTTGGTTTTTCTTCTTTTGGTTGACGTGCCTGAATTGAATTATCTATGACATTTTTGAGCGCTATCAACAGCCCAACACCGATAAATGCACCAGGTGGGAGAAGCGCTAACAGGAAGCTATTGTCAAATTGGAAAACTTGAATCCGTAGAGCTGAAGCCCAGTCTCCTAGGAGAAGGTCTGCTCCGTCGAATAGTGTGCCATTACCAATTAATTCGCGCATGGCACCTAAAACAACCAAGACGCTCGTCATACCAAGGCCCATCCACAAACCATCTAGCGCAGCGGGTGCAACATCATTTTTTGACGCGTAAGCTTCTGCTCGGCCAATAATAATGCAGTTCGTTACAATCAGAGGAATAAAGATACCTAGAGACAGGTACAAACCGTACGCATAGGCATTCATTAACAACTGAACGCAGGTAACGAGTGAGGCAATGATCATAACGAATACAGGTATACGGATCTCTTTTGGCACATAGTTACGGATAAGAGAAACTGTTACGTTGGATCCAACTAGCACGAGTAAGGTTGCAATACCAAGACCTAATGCATTGGTTATCGTGGAAGAAACCGCTAGCAGTGGACATAAGCCCAGCAGTTGCACGAGAGCGGGGTTATTACTCCACATACCGTTTTTCATCAGTAATTTATTCTCATTCATTACTGCTCTCCTTCACAGCCTAACGGCTGGCTAAGAATGTCTTCACGAGATTGGTTTACGTAGTTAACGGTATTTCGCACCACTTTTACGACGGCTCTTGGCGTGATCGTTGCACCAGTAAATTGATCGAAATCGCCGCCATCTTTACGAACTTTCCACGAATTCCAATTGTTTTCCGTGACTTGTTTTCCTGTAAAGCTCAGGATCCAGTCGGTGACACGAAGATCGATTTTATCGCCCAGACCAGGGGTTTCTTGGTGGTTTAGGACGCGTGTCCCCAAAATATTGCCCTGATTATCAATCCCAGTAATCACTTTTATCTCACCATTGTAGCCATCTGGCGCGATAGATTCTATTGCGATTGCTGTTGGTTCACCATTCTTCGTGGCGAGGTAGGCTGGCATCGCACGTAATGTCCCCAGATCTGGAGACGTGACCATTGTACAAGCTTGCGTGAGTGCGTTGTCATGCATGTTTTCTGGAATGACTTGATTCAAAACAGAAAGTAATTGTTTTTGCTCTTGTACCTTGATTTGGTCTTTTGTTAGGTACTGAGTAAGGGCGACTAATCCGGTTGTTGCACATGCAAATATCGCGAGTGTCAGACCATTTTTTCTAATAGCGGTTAACATGTTTACCTCAGTGACCGTAAGTTCTAGGTTTGGTGTAGTAATCGATCAGTGGCACACACATATTTGCAAGCAACACTGCAAATGCAACACCATCTGGGAAACCGCCCCAACTGCGAATGATAAAAACCAAAGCACCAATAAGCGCACCGAAGATTAAACGTCCTTTGACGGTGGTAGACGCCGAAACGGGATCGGTTGCAATAAAGAATGCGCCAAGCATGGTTGCACCAGATAACAAGTGTAAAATTGGCGACGCAGTTTCCCCTGGCGTCAGCAACGTGAACACTAGGCTAAACAGAGTCAGACTCGCAAGGAAACCTGCTGGAATATACCATTGGATGATACGCTTTTTGATCATGACTATGCCGCCAAGAAGGTAAGCAAGGTTTACCCATTGCCAACCAATACCACCTAAGCCATCAAATATCGGCTGCGACATTACTTCGCTTGGAGTGGCACCTGTAAGAATGCCAGTCTTAAATGCATCAAGTGGTGTCGCCATTGTCACACCGTCAACACCTGAGCGAACTTGCTGAAGTGATAAGCCGTCGTAATCATAGCCCGTAAAAATTAAAGAGAGTGTATCTGCAAAATTTACATGATCAGGTATGAGTGATGTCGGTGCACTCCAACTCGTCATTTGTACTGGGAAAGAGATCAACAAGACCACATAAGCGACCATTGCAGGGTTGAATAAGTTTTGTCCAAGGCCACCATAGAGGTGTTTAGCGATTACTATCGCAAAAATAAGCCCGATCACCATAATCCACCACGGAGACCATGGTGGTATAGCAACGGCTAACAACCAAGCGGTAACTATTGCACTGTTATCACGTAGCGCTCTCATTGGTGAGCGTTTACGACAGATCATGACTAAGGCTTCAAGGGATACAGCGACTGCAATGGCAAAAATCAGCTGAATCAGCGTACCCCAGCCAAAGAAGTAGGTTTGAGCTACTAAACCTGGAAGTGCGCAAAGTGCCACCCATTTCATTAAGTCTGGCGTATTACGACGACTGTGGGTATGCGGTGAACTGGCAATAAAAAACGACACTACTCGTTCTCCTCAGTATTATTTTTATTAGCTTCTTGTTGCGCTTTGCGTGCCTTCGCGCGCGCAATTGCTGCGGCAACCGCGGCTTTCTTCGGATCCACTTCTGGTTCTTCAGAAGTTGCGTCTTCAACAGGCTCAGTTTGCGTTTCTTGCTTCGCTTTACGTGCTTTGGCACGTGCAATGGCAGCTGCCACGGCGGCTTTTTTCGGATCTTCGGTTTGCTCGGCAGGTGCTTCAGCTTCTTCCGCTTCAGCTGAGTCTGCTTGCTTCGCTTTGCGCGCTTTGGCACGTGCAATGGCAGCGGCAACTGCGGCTTTTTTCGGATCGTCGGTTTGCTCGGCAGGTGCGTCAGCTTCTTCCGCTTCAGTTGAGTCTGCTTGCTTCGCTTTTCGCGCTTTGGCACGTGCAATCGCAGCAGCCACGGCGGCTTTTTTCGGATCGTCGGTTTGCTCAGTAGGTGCTTCAGCTTCTTCCGCTTCAGTTGAGTCTGCTTGCTTCGCTTTACGTGCTTTGGCACGTGCAATCGCAGCAGCCACGGCGGCTTTTTTCGGATCTTCGGTTTGCTCGGCAGGTGCGTCAGCTTCTTCCACTTCAGTTGAGTCTGCTTGCTTCGCTTTTCGCGCTTTGGCACGTGCAATCGCAGCAGCCACGGCGGCTTTTTTCGGATCGTCGGTTTGCTCAGTAGGTGCTTCAGCTTCTTCCGCTTCAGTTGAGTCTGCTTGCTTCGCTTTACGTGCTTTGGCACGTGCAATGGCAGCAGCAACCGCGGCTTTCTTCGGATCGCTGTCTTGCTGTGCAGACGTTTCCGATTCTACAGATTCAGTTGAATCTTCTTGTTGTGCTTTTTTCGCTTTAGCTCGGGCGATGGCGGCCGCAACTGCCGATTTTTTATCATCAGCGTTATTGTCTGGCGTTTCGCCTTGTTCTTTTTGCGCTTTACGTTCGCGAGCAAGACGTTTGCGTTCTTCGCGCAGTTTTGCCATTTCTGAGTTATCAGGTTCACTAGAGCCTGCTTTAGCTGCTGCAGCTTGTTTCGCCTTCGCTTTGGCAATGGCTGCCGCTACGGCGGGTTTTACTGCTGGCTCTGCTTTTTCTGTGGTTTCTGTCTTTTGAGCTTTCACTCGTGCGATTGCTGCTGCTATCGCATCATCGCCGCCAGAAGACTTCATCTCTTTACGGCGCTGATCGGCAGCTTTCTTGAAGCGATTTTCACGTTCTGCTTTTTCGCGTTCCATACGCGCTTTTTTCTCTTCAAAACGCACTTTTGCTCGCTCTGCAGCTTCCGCTTCTTGTGTTCTAGTTCTAATTTCTGCTTTCGCTTGGCGGTAGTACTGTACGAGCGGAATTTCACTTGGACATACAAACGCACAAGCGCCGCACTCGATACAATCCTTTAAGTTTAATTCATCGAGTTTGTCATATTCTTCAGCTTTCGCATGCCATTGCAGTTGTTGAGGCAGCAGCGAAGCAGGGCACGCTTCGGCACATTGGCTACAGCGAATACATTCCATCTCATACTGGTGCGGAGAGATCTCACGACGAGTCGGAGCAAGGATACAGTTTGCTGTCTTGGTAATCGGCACTTGGGAGTGAGGAAGGGTAAAGCCCATCATTGGCCCACCCATAATTAAACGCTGTAACTTCTTATCTGCTTTATAGCCAAACTCATCCAACAGTGCTTGTACTGGTGTCCCTAACAATGCCCAAACGTTGCGTGGTTGTTTGAAGGTTTTACCAGTGAGAGTCACGATGCGCTTTATCATCGGCTCACCGTCGATGACTGCGCGTTTTATAGCGTAAAGAGAACCAACATTCTGAACCAAAATACCAATATCGGCTGGAATCGCGCCACTTGGTACTTCTTTATTGGTTAAAATTTTGATCAGCTGTTTTTCACCGCCAGAAGGGTATTTAGTTGGGATAACGCGAATAACGATATCTTTGTTTATAGCCGCAGCTTCTAGCGCTTTGATTGCTTCTGGCTTGTTGTCTTCAATGCCAATAATCGTGAGCTTTGGTGTCAGGATATGTTCGACAATTTCGATACCTTGAATAAGCTCTTCGGCATGTTCTTGCATGAGCTTGTCATCAGACGTGATGTATGGCTCGCACTCTGCTGCATTAACGATAAGAATCTCGGTACGAGCAAAACCTGATTGGATTTTTTTTGCAGTAGGGAAGCCTGCGCCACCCATACCAGAAATACCAGCGAGACGAATAATATCAATCAGTGCGTCAGGGGTTTCTTGTTGGTAATCTGCGACGGGGTTTCTTTCACACCATGCATCTTTCCCATCAGGCGTGATGACTGCGCACAACTCACTTAACCCAGAAGGGTGCGCGACAGTTCGTGGCTCAATCGCGGTGAGCGTACCTGATGTTGGAGCATGCACTGGAACCGTAAAGCCGGTCTCCGATTGCGTTAATGGCTGACCTTTTAATACGTAGTCACCTTCGGCAACCAGTAGGTTACCCGCTTTACCAATGTGCTGTTTTAGCGGCAATACAATTTCTGACGGGATAGCCGCATGAGCGAGTTCAGTTTTGTTGGACTGCTTTTTATTTTCTGCCGGATGCACACCACCTGGGAAATCCCAAAGCGCGCCTGTACGAATTTGTTCAATCAAAGACAACATGTGAAACCTTACTTAATTGAATCTTTCACGTTCGCTGCATTGTCGGCAGCATCCGTAATGTTAAGTACCGGAATGGAGTGAAGTTGCCACTTCCAGCTTTCTGTGGTCGTTGCCACAGGAATCATTTCAATACAATCAGTCGGACATGGGGCAACACACAAGTCACAGCCCGTACATTCGTCTTTGATTACGGTATGGACCGCCTTTGTTCCGCCTACAATTGCATCCACCGGACACGCCTGAATACACTTAGTGCAGCCAATACACATGTCTTCATGAATAAACGCAACGGTTGGAATTTTGCTGTCGAGATCGTGCGCAGATTCTTCTGGCTCAACACCCATTAAGTCGGCGAGCTTTTCGATTGTTGCCTGACCACCAGGTGGACATTTGTTGATGTGGTCGCCATTTGCAATTGCTTCAGCATAAGGGCGGCAACCAGGGTAGCCACATTGACCGCATTGAGTTTGCGGTAAAATGGCGTCGATTTGATCCACAATAGGGTCCGCTTCTACTTTAAAGCGAATAGAAGCAAAACCAAGTATCGCGCCGAAAATCGCAGCCAGAACCGCTAACGCGATAATCGCAATTAAAATCGTACTCATCGCTTACTTCACCAAACCTGTAAAGCCCATAAAGGCGAGTGACATTAAACCTGCTGTAATCATTGCTATTGATGCACCTTTAAAAGGTACAGGAACGTCGGCGGCGGCTATGCGTTCTCGCATGGATGCAAAAAGTATCAACACCAATGAGAAACCAACAGCGGCGCCGAAGCCGTAGATGATCGATTCAATAAAGTTATGGTTTTCATTAATGTTAAGAAGTGCCACGCCCAATACTGCGCAGTTTGTTGTGATCAGCGGTAAGAAAATGCCAAGCAAGCGATAAAGCGTCGGGCTGGTTTTGTGCACAACCATTTCGGTGAACTGCACCACAACGGCTATCACCAAAATAAAACTCATGGTTCGAAGGTACTCAATACCTAGTGGACGAAGGATGTAGCTTTCCACTAAATACGCACACACTGACGCGAGTGTTAGCACAAAAGTTGTCGCTAAGCCCATACCTATTGCTGTTTCCAGTTTTTTGGACACACCCATGAAAGGACATAGGCCCAAAAACTTCACCAGTACAAAGTTGTTCACCAGCACAGTGCCGACCAACAACAAAACATATTCGGTCATAGTTATTACGTTCTTAAAATCCGATCTTGATATTATCGTGTTTTGTGACACCAATAACAACCAGTGAACGATGTGGTTTTACATACACGATGGAAAAATAGTCGTCTATTTGATCTATTTTGATGAATCAATAAGAAATTGAATCGTTTGCTGAATGTATTGTTAGCGAGAGGATACTACCTATTAATTTTCATCTAATGTGTGATTTTAAAAAAAGCCCGCCTCTCCCAGGTAGAAAAGAGAGGCGGGCAATGTATATTTACAAGCTAATTATTTAAACTTTCTGAGTGCTTGATGGACTGTGTTTATATCTTACTCGTGAAGGTACGAGTGATGACGTCTTGCTGTTGCTCTGTCGTTAGAGAGTTAAAACGTACCGCATAACCAGACACTCGAATCGTCAACTGAGGGTATTTCTCTGGATGTTCAACCGCATCCAATAACATCTCTCGGTCTAGAACGTTGACGTTAAGGTGTTGACCACCTTCAATCGCAATGCCCTCGTTGCTTGCTTCGTGATGGAAGTAACCATCCATTAGCGCAGCTAGGTTCTTCTTCTGACTCAAGTCATCTTTACCCAATGCGTTAGGCACAATTGAGAAAGTGTAAGAAATACCATCTTTAGCGTAAGCGAACGGTAATTTAGAAACCGATGCCAGAGACGCAACCGCCCCTTTTTCATCACGACCGTGCATTGGGTTTGCACCCGGTCCAAAAGGCATACCTGCGCGACGGCCATCTGGTGTATTACCCGTTTTTTTACCGTAAACCACGTTAGATGTGATTGTTAAAATCGATTGAGTTGGCACTGCTTCGCGGTAGGTGTGCATCTTCTGAATTTTCTTCATGAAGCGCTCAACTAGATCACAAGCGATGTCATCAACACGGGCATCGTTGTTACCAAATTTTGGATAATCACCTTCGATTTTAAAATCAACGGCGATGCCATCTTCATCACGAACGGGTTTCACGGTTGCGTATTTAATTGCTGCTAAAGAGTCTGCAACAACAGACAGACCTGCAATACCACACGCCATCGTGCGGTGCACGTCGCGATCCATCAATGCCATCAGTGATGCTTCGTAGCTGTAACGGTCATGCGAATAATGGATGATGTTCAACGCTGTGACGTATTGCGTTGCTAGCCACTCCAACATATTGTCGAAACGAGGCATCAAAGCGTCAAAGTCGAGAATTTCATCTTGAACTTTGTCCACTACCGGACCCACTTGCGCTTTCGATTTTTCATCGATACCACCATTGATGGTGTAAAGCAGTGCTTTTGCAAGGTTGGCACGTGCACCAAAGAATTGCATGTGCTGACCAACAACCTGCGGGCTCACACAACAGGCAATCGCGTAGTCGTCATTGTCGAAATCAGGACGCATTAGATCGTCGTTTTCGTATTGAACCGAAGAGGTATCAATCGACACTTTTGCAGCATATTGTTTGAACGCTTCAGGCAATTGCTCTGACCAAAGAATCGTCATATTTGGTTCAGGAGCAGGGCCCATAGTATGTAGCGTATGTAAGTATCGGAATGTCGTTTTAGATACTAGTGTACGGCCATCAACACCCATACCTGCCATGGCTTCGGTTGCCCAGATTGGGTCGCCAGAAAACAATGAATCGTATTCTGGTGTGCGTAGGAAGCGAACCATGCGTAGCTTCATGATGAAGTGGTCAATCATTTCTTGCGCTTGTGATTCATCAATCAAATCGTTTGCGATATCGCGCTCTAGATAGACGTCTAGGAAAGTCGAAGTACGGCCCAGTGACATTGCTGCGCCGTTTTGCGATTTAACCGCCGCTAGGTAGCCAAAGTAGGTAAATTGGATCGCTTCTTGTGCTGTTTTTGCAGGTAGCGACATATCAATGCCGTATTTCAGACCCATTTGACGAATGTCTTCAAGTGCTTGAACTTGATCGGCTATTTCTTCGCGAAGACGAAGTGTTTTCTCAAGATCGTTGCCTTGTTCTAAGAACGTTTGTGTTGAATTGTATTGTTCTTTTTTGTCTGCTTTTAAGAAGTCGATACCGTATAGGGCGAGACGGCGATAGTCACCAATGATACGACCACGGCCATAAGCATCAGGAAGGCCCGTGATGATGCCGGATTTACGACAGGCTAGAATTTCTTTGGTGTAAAGGTCGAAACACGCTTTGTTGTGAGTTTTACGGTATTCAGTGAAGATTTTTTCAACCGTTGGATCCAATTCGCGGCCATAAACTTCGCACGAGTTTTTTACCATGCGAATCCCGCCATTGGCGATGATTGCACGTTTTAGCGGTTGATCAGTTTGTAAGCCAACGATCTTTTCCAGATCTTTGTTGATGTAGCCTGCATCGTGGGAAGTGATTGTTGAGGGCAAGTCTGTGTCAAAATCAATAGGGGCGTGTGTGCGGCTTTCTTGTTTTATGCCTTCAAGCACTTGGTTCCATAATGCTGAAGTGGATTTGCTAACCTCGGCTAAGAAAGACTCGTCTCCCTCATAGGGTGTATAGTTTTTTTGGATGAAGTCACGAGTGTTGACAGAGTTTTGCCATTCACCAGCAGTAAATCCAGCCCATGCATCTAGCATGTCAGTTGTCGGAATAGTCATAAGTAAATCCCTAAGTTATTGATAATTAGAATGGAGGCGACGAGTAGGACGGAACCATTCTTAACCCTTTTAATCGTATGGATTTATTTGTTATGAGTAAAATGAATGCTTTTCATTTTTTCAATGATTAAATTGCATTAATAATAGATTCAACTAGTTATGATTGTGTTTTGCTAGAAAAGAGACAGAATTAAATGTGTGGTGCTGTGAGAACACTATCTATGACAATGTTATGAGTTCTGTAATTTGAACTTATTTCGGTGTGATTTTATGACGCCTAGATTGGCTTAGATTTCATGGCGATTAAGATACAAAAAAAGCCGTGTCTTGCGACACGGCTTTTCTATAATCTGGCTCCTCCTGCTGGGCTCGAACCAGCGACCTGCGGATTAACAGTCCGTCGCTCTACCAACTGAGCTAAGGAGGAATTGCTTTGCTTGAAAGCGGGACGAATCTTACCGAGCACTCAAACTACTGTCAACAGTAAAAAAATACATTTTTAGCAAAAAATATTGAGTTAAGGGCTTTACTTTTCTGTATGGCTTGCCAGTAAAGGCTCGAGGTTAGTTATCCACTAAATTTGTGGATAAGTATGTTGATGAGATCTGGGTAAAGAAAATTGATATGCAACTAAGTTTTTATTTAATGAATTTTTAGTCAGAGTTATGCGTAAAATAAGCAAATAAAACAGAGATTTATCGATGTTAATCAAAAGGTATTCAAAGTGGATAAAAATCAATCTTTTGGGGATAAGAAAGTTTTAAGCTAATTTTTGGGGAAAAGTTGTGGAAACTATAATGTGAAGAATGTGTGTAGCTCTTCAACTAGGGCGAAGTACTATATCAGAGTCACTTTTGTATGGCTATAGCATTCTAGACAAACAAGAAAATTTATTAACAATGATGGGTAAATTCTCGATAGACGTAGATTTCATTAGCTAAGGTGTATATATATACAGCCTTAGCGCAGTAAAATTGAGGAAGGGTATGAGTAAAGTCTATGAATTGGTCTCCGATTATCAGCCGTCGGGCGATCAACCAGGAGCGATCAATCAGTTGCTTGAGGGGCTCGATGCTGGGCTAGCACATCAAACCTTGTTGGGGGTCACAGGCTCAGGTAAAACCTTCACACTAGCGAATGTGATTGCTCAAGCCCAACGACCTGCAATATTACTTGCGCCAAACAAAACGCTTGCTGCTCAGTTATATGGTGAGATGAAGTCATTCTTTCCTAATAATGCGGTTGAGTATTTTGTTTCTTACTACGATTACTACCAACCTGAAGCGTACGTTCCGACCACGGATACCTTTATAGAGAAAGACGCTTCAGTTAACGCGCATATAGAACAAATGCGTTTGTCTGCTACAAAAGCACTACTAGAACGTAAAGATGCCATTATTGTTGCATCGGTATCGGCTATCTATGGCTTGGGTGATCCTGAATCGTATCTACAAATGATGCTGCACCTACGTCGCGGTGATGTGATTGATCAGCGTGATATGCTTCGTCGCCTAGCGGAGCTCCAATACTCGCGCAATGATGTTGCTTTTGAGCGAGGGCAGTTCCGTGTCCGTGGCGAGGTGATTGATATATTCCCTGCTGAATCAGACCAAGACGCTGTGCGCGTTGAGATGTTTGACGATGAGGTGGATTGCATCAGTGTGTTCGATCCATTGACAGGCGTGGTGAAACAACGAGACTTGCCGCGCTATACCATCTATCCCAAGACGCACTATGTCACGCCAAGAGATCGCATTCTTGAAGCGATTGAAAATATTAAAGTCGAACTAGAAGTGCGCAAAAAGCAGCTTCTAGATAACAACAAGCTACTGGAAGAGCAGCGAATTAGCCAGCGCACTCAATTCGATATCGAAATGATGAATGAGTTGGGCTTTTGCTCCGGTATCGAAAACTATTCTCGTTATCTCAGTGGACGCTCGGAAGGTGAGCCGCCACCAACCCTGTTTGACTACTTACCTCATGATGGCTTGTTGATCATCGATGAATCTCACGTGACAGTACCGCAGATAGGTGCCATGTATAAAGGCGACCGTTCGCGTAAAGAAACGCTGGTGGAGTTTGGTTTCCGGTTACCTTCAGCTTTGGATAATCGTCCACTGAAGTTTGAGGAGTTTGAAGCACTAGCGCCACAAACGATTTTCGTCTCTGCTACTCCTGGAAATTACGAACTAGAAAAATCGGCGGGTGATGTAGCGGATCAAGTCGTTCGTCCTACAGGCTTGCTTGACCCTGAGTTGGAAGTTCGCCCAGTAGCGACCCAAGTCGACGACCTATTGTCTGAGATCCGTATTCGCGCAGCTAAAGATGAACGAGTTCTGGTTACAACACTGACCAAACGAATGGCTGAAGATCTCACCGAATACCTTCACGAACATGATGTTAAGGTACGTTATTTACACTCAGACATTGATACTGTTGAGCGTGTGGAAATTATCCGTGACCTTCGTCTTGGGGAATTTGACGTGCTGGTGGGAATAAACTTATTGAGAGAGGGCCTGGATATGCCAGAGGTCTCGTTAGTTGCAATTTTGGATGCGGATAAAGAGGGCTTCTTGCGGTCTGAACGCTCACTCATTCAGACCATTGGTCGTGCTGCACGAAACATCGAAGGTAAGGCGATTTTATACGCTGACCGAATCACCAACTCAATGAAAAAGGCGATGGATGAAACTAACCGTCGTCGCGAGAAGCAGGAAGCGTACAACGAAGAAATGGGTATTTCGCCACAAGCGCTCAAACGAAATATCAAAGACATCATGGAACTTGGCGATATCACTAAGTCTAAACGCCAGCGTAACACTAAACAGGTACCATTATCGAAAGTGGCGGAGCCTTCGCAAACTTACGAGGCACTGTCCCCTCAGCAGCTAGAAAAAGAAATCAGTCGACTGGAGGCAGCGATGTATCAGCATGCGCAAGATTTAGAGTTTGAGTTAGCGGCACAAAAGCGTGACGAGATTGAAAAACTACGAGCGCAGTTCATCGCAAATAGTTGAACAAACTTACCGATTTAACTATCCAAGCATTTTAGGTCGCTTGTAAAAAAAAGAAGCCAATAGGCAGTCGGGTCTATTGGCTTGTTTTGTGAACATATCGTTCACTAACAACGTCAGTTGGCTAGGTGACCCGAGGGGTCACTATCGTTACAGCATGGTTTGTGCCACTTTTTAAATAATTGATATTATTTTTGAATTTTTTCCTTTGCCCATAATTTAGCTAATGTTATTTGCAAAATGCAAAGCGTAATGCGATTATTGTTTAAAACACAACAAAATAATAGCTAGGTTATGCAACAAAAACCCGAAGGCCCAAAGTCTCGTTACCTTTTAATGGTCGAGGACACCGCATCTGTTGCGGCTCTGTACCGCTCATACCTGACACCGCTTGGCATAGATATCAATATTGTCGGCACAGGTAGGGATGCCATTGAGAGCCTAAATCATCGAATTCCAGATCTTATTTTACTCGATCTCCGTCTGCCAGATATGACGGGGATGGACGTTTTACATGCCGTTAAAAAGAGTCATCCCGACGTACCTATAATTTTTATGACCGCTCACGGTTCTATCGATACCGCTGTCGAGGCCATGCGTCATGGCTCACAAGACTTTCTAATTAAACCGTGTGAAGCAGACCGTTTACGTGTCACGGTTAACAATGCCATTCGTAAAGCGACCAAGCTAAAAAATGAAGCCGATAATCCAGGCAATCAGAGCTATCAGGGGTTTATCGGCAGTAGCCAAACCATGCAGCAGGTTTACCGTACGATAGATTCAGCGGCGAGCAGTAAAGCGAGTATTTTTATCACAGGTGAAAGTGGTACTGGTAAAGAGGTATGTGCCGAGGCTATTCACGCAGCAAGTAAACGTGGTGACAAACCTTTTATTGCAATTAACTGTGCTGCAATTCCAAAAGATTTGATTGAGAGTGAACTGTTTGGTCACGTAAAAGGGGCCTTTACTGGCGCTGCGAATGATCGTCAAGGGGCAGCTGAGTTAGCGGATGGCGGCACACTTTTTCTAGATGAGCTTTGTGAGATGGACTTGGATTTACAAACCAAGTTGCTACGATTTATTCAAACGGGCACATTCCAAAAAGTGGGTTCCTCAAAAATGAAGAGCGTGGATGTGCGCTTTGTTTGTGCCACTAACCGTGATCCCTGGAAAGAGGTACAAGAAGGTCGATTCCGTGAAGATTTGTACTATCGTTTGTATGTCATTCCTTTGCATTTACCGCCTTTACGCGAACGAGGCGAAGATGTTATTGAAATTGCATACTCACTGCTAGGTTACATGTCACACGAAGAAGGAAAAAGCTTCATACGTTTTGCGCCTGATGTCATCGAGCGATTCAACAGCTATGAGTGGCCGGGTAACGTTCGTCAGTTACAAAACGTGCTACGCAATATCGTTGTTCTAAACAACGGTAAAGAGATTACGTTGGACATGTTACCGCCACCGTTGAATCAACCGCTTGACCGTCCGTCGTCTGTGGCTAAATTAATTGAGCCGAAAGCGATGACCGCATCTGAGATTATGCCATTATGGATGACGGAAAAAATGGCAATCGAGCAAGCGATTGAAGCATGTGATGGCAATATTCCTCGAGCGGCGGGATACCTTGATGTCAGTCCGTCGACGATTTACCGCAAGTTACAGGCATGGAACGGCAAGGAAGAGCGGCAAAAAGTATGAGTGTAAATGTATTAAATCAGCAAAAAATAGATGAACTGTCGATGGAAATTGGCAGTGACAACGTACCTGTACTGTTCGATATCTTCCTAGGAGAAATGGATACCTATATCGAGAACTTATCCCAACTGCAGGGGGCAGAGCGATTAGCTTACTCAAAAGAAATCAGCCACGCGTTGAAAAGTAGTGCTGCGAGCTTTGGGGCAGATCGCCTTTGTGAACTGGCGATGTCCATAGACAAAAAAGCGAAAGCCGGTGAGTTGACTGCGGAGTCTGAGGAGTTAGAGGTTATGTTCGATCTTTTGCACGAAACTCGAGATGCTTATCGCTCTTGGCGACAGTAACTATTTATTCCTATTAACCATTTTTTCTTAGTAAACATCTGTTCTTACTGGATGCCTGAACTAAAACCCTTCGATGACAGAAGGGTTTTCATTATCAATAAACACCTTAAAAGAGGGCGCTAGCCAGGTAACGTGCTCTTAAATAGAAAGTTGTAGCTGATTTTCAATCGCTAGTTTGAGCTTGTTTCTATCGTGACGCCAGTCTCGGTTAGAGGAGGCGAGTGACTCCGTCACTACATTCCATTGACTTAAGACGTCTTGCTCGGTTTTCTCTGCTAGAACCACGTCTATTTTTCTTCCTTGACAGGCACGTTCACACCATTCTAATTTTTGAGCCATCGTCATTCGTCCCGCTGGGCCGTATTCTGGACTCAGGTTAGCAACAAAAATGACTTTTGCTTTTGTGTTTGCTGCAATCGCTTTGCCGAGTTCAGGCAGCAATAAAGGAGGCATGATACTAGTTAAAAAACTGCCAGGGCCAAGAATAATCGCGTCCGCTTCCGCCAAAGCTGTGATGGCTTCTTTGGTAGCAGGCACTTCTGGTGAAAGATCCAAACGTCGCAAGTCTGCTTTCATTTCGTCGACATTTGTTTCTCCCGTAACCCACTTCCCATCTACGGATAACGCGGAAAGATCCGAAGGGTGTTCGGACATAGGAAGGATGTTAACGTCGACTTTTAACATATTGCGAATCAGATTAATGGCATCTAAAGGTCTGACCGATAAGTTATCGAGTGCAGTAAGCATCAAATTACCAAGATTATGACCATCAAGTTCGCCAGTGCCTTTGAAGCGATATTCAAACATCATAGAACTGATCGAAGGCTCTGTAATGAGCTGATTAATACAGTTACGTGTGTCTCCCCAAGCGATTCCTCCTTGGCAGTGACGAATTCTTCCTGTTGAACCACCATTGTCAGTCGTGGCAACAATCCCAGTTGCATTGCTGCCAAAATCTCGTAATGCGGCCAGCATTCGACCTAAGCCATGACCACCGCCAACAGCGACCACTTTTTTATCTGTGTAGATATTCATTATGTTCTTCTAATAATCTAATAAAAAACGGCTACAATTTATCTTAAGGAGTGTCTTAAAGGTACTCACTTAGCGGTAAATTGTGTCTCTAGAGAGTTTTTTATCACTCAAGTCTGGATTCCATTACAAATATTAAGTATTTTACACCGCAAAGCTATCAGAGATTTCATATCTCTGGTTGCCATAACTCCGAGCTCACTATTGCTAAGTCCTTGGATAAGCGTTTTGAGCCAGTGGCATACTGTCACAAGGGCATGATTGGAAATGGCCATGCCTCCCGTGTTTGGAAAGGTGTTCCGTGGCGCAACAATTCGAAGACAAATTTCATCGTAAGTTTTATTACTTGCGTCTGTCTGTGACCGACGTATGTAATTTCAAATGTACCTATTGCCTTCCTGATGGCTATAAGCCTTCGGGCAATAAAAACTCGTCTTTTTTATCTCTCCCTGAAATCAAACGGGTCGTAAAAGCATTCGCTGATTGTGGCACGTCAAAAGTGCGCATCACTGGTGGTGAGCCTAGCTTACGCAAAGATTTTACCGACATTATCCATTCAGTAGCGGCGACGCCTGGCATTCAAAAAGTTGCAACGACAACCAATGGCTATCGCATGGCAAAACAAGTCGCAGATTGGCGTGAAGCGGGTTTAACCCACATTAATGTCAGTGTGGATAGCCTTGACCCGCGTATGTTTCATCAAATCACAGGTGAAAATAAGTTTACTGAAGTCATGAATGGTATCGAACGTGCGTTCGAGGTCGGTTATGAGCAAGTAAAAGTTAATGTGGTGTTGATGAAAGATCTGAACCATCACGAGCTGCCAGCGTTTCTTAACTGGATAAAAGATCGTCCAATCCAACTGCGTTTCATTGAGTTGATGCAAACGGGTGAGATGGATGAGCTATTTAATAAGCACCATGTATCCGGAGTGGCAATTCGTAACCAGCTAATTGCAAATGGTTGGTTGCTGAAAGTGCGCTCGCATAATGATGGTCCTGCGCAAGTATTTGTTCATCCTGATTACAAGGGTGAAATAGGTCTTATCATGCCTTATGAAAAAGACTTTTGTGAAAGCTGCAACCGACTGCGCGTTTCTGCGATGGGTAAGCTGCACCTATGTCTGTTTGGAGACCATGGTGTAGAATTGCGTGATCTTTTGGAACGTGATGAGCAAGAGAGTGAGCTTATTGAACGTATCCAGGCGCAGTTACAAACCAAGTCGGTAAGCCATTTCTTGCATGATGGCAATACTGGTATGACGCCACACCTCGCGTCTATCGGCGGCTAACTTCATTCAACTTTTAGAGCGAGCTTAGTGATAAGCTGGCTCTAACTTTTTCCGAATCGATACCAAGCGTATCAAAGCTAATTAAGAGAATAGGTGAACAAATGGGTCACGCTGAAAGCAAATTCCAACCTGCAAATATTGCCGTTCTAACGGTATCTGACACTCGTACTGAAGAAAACGATACCTCTGGTCGTTACCTAGCTGAGCATGCTCAAGAAGCGGGTCACAACGTAGTAGACAAGCAAATTGTTATTGATGACATGTACAAGATCCGCGCGATTGTTTCTCAATGGATTGCTGATGAAAGCGTACAAGCGATCATGATTACTGGCGGTACAGGTTTCACCTCACGTGATAGCACGCCAGAAGCACTTAAGCCTCTATTTGATAAAGAAGTTGAAGGTTTTGGTGAGTTGTTCCGTATGGTGTCGTACGAAGAGATCGGTACGTCTACCATTCAGTCTCGTGCGATTGCAGGTTTTGCTAACCACACCGTGATCTTCGCAATGCCAGGTTCAACGGGTGCGTGTCGTACAGGCTGGACAAAAATTATTAAACAGCAGTTGGATGCAAGTCATCGCCCTTGTAACTTCATGCCACACCTATCTGTATAACCTTTCCTAAAAGCGAAGGAAAAACAATGACCCAATTTACACATATCAATGCTTCTGGCGAAGCAAACATGGTTGACGTGTCAGCAAAAACGGAGACGGTTCGTGAAGCTCGTGCTGAAGCATTTGTTCACATGGCCCCAGAAACACTTCAACTGATTGTCTCTGGCCAGCACCACAAAGGTGATGTATTTGCGACGGCTCGTATTGCTGGTATTCAAGCTGCGAAGAAAACCTGGGATTTGATTCCACTTTGTCATCCGCTACTACTCTCTAAAGTTGAAGTTCAACTGGAAGCTATCGAAGCAGAAAACAAAGTTCGCATCGAATCAGTATGTAAACTTGCGGGTAAAACTGGTGTGGAAATGGAAGCGCTCACGGCAGCTTCCGTTGCTGCTCTAACGATTTACGATATGTGTAAAGCAGTACAAAAAGACATGGTCATTGGTCAAGTTCGTCTACTAGAGAAAACGGGTGGTAAATCTGGTCACTTTAAGGTGGAATCATGATTAAAGTACTTTTCTTTGCTCAAACTCGCGAGCTGATTGGCATCGACAGTGTCGAGTTAGACGGGCCGTTTGAAACGGTTGAATCAATTCGTGCACATCTAGTGGAAGAAGGCACTAAGAAAGATGGCAAGTGGGATTTAGCGCTCGAGCCAGGAAAGCTACTTGCTGCAGTGAACCAATCCATCGTCCCTTTGGATACACAAGTAAAAGCAGGTGACGAAGTTGCGTTTTTCCCGCCGGTAACTGGGGGTTAAGATGGATTCTCGTGTTTCTGTACAAATTGAAGACTTTTCGGTTGAGCAAGAATATCAACGTCTATCTGAAGGGACGGCTGCCGGTGCTGTCGTTACATTCGTTGGTAAAGTTCGAGATATGAACCTTGGGGATAATGTCATTGGTTTACATCTAGAGCACTATCCGGGGATGACAGAGAAGAGCTTGAGCGACATTTGTGATCAAGCTGAGTCTCGCTGGCCACTATTAGGTGTACGCGTGATTCATCGCGTCGGAGACATGGATAGCGGTGATCAAATTGTATTTGTGGGCGTTTCCAGTGCGCACCGCGGCGCGGCATTTGATGCGTGCGAGTTCATCATGGATTATCTGAAAACCCAAGCTCCATTTTGGAAAAAAGAGCGTACGACGAATGAAGATCGTTGGGTTGAGTCGCGCGACACCGATCATCAAGCTGCACAGCGTTGGGAAAAATAGAACTAACCCGCATTCTAGTGAAAAAAGCTAAGTGCTAATGGTACTTAGCTTTTTTTGTATTTATCTTCATTGTATTGCTCACTTTGTTTCAATATTTCCTATCTTTTGTCTGGTGATATTCTTCACAATAAAAGTTTTTTGCCCAATATATAAACAATTATTTGTTAGACTTGATTTGTCATAAATGTTAAATGATGTGTAAATATCTAGCATAAGATGCTAGTAAATGGTTTAAACTCAGATTAATCGAAAGTTTCGCCTGTTAAATGTCGCTTCTGGTCTTTATTTGGCTGGTGAATGCTTTGGGGTTAGAGTTTACTGCTAGATATGTGTGGTTTAGTCAGCATTATTGGTTTTTTTGCTACATTTTTATGGCAAATTACTTCAATGATTGCTAATGTGTGCCGCAGTCTTTGTAAGGTTTTAGACTTTTGTGCTCAGAAAGTGCACTAAAAAAATCTAAAACTCTGACCGTTCCAGGCCCTTACAAAGAAGTCATGGATGCTAACGAAAAAATTTGGAGTTTTACGCATGTATAAGAATAAAATCACGCGCGCTTTATTTATTGGTGCTGGTCTTTCTCTCGCTCTAGCTGGTTGTGGTGAAAAGCCTGCGGAGAAACAAGCTGCTGAGCCTGCTCCGGCTCCAGCCCCTGAAGCTAAATCTGATTCTAAAGAGCCAAAACTTGCTGCTGTTCAAGAATTGGTGCGTGGTAACGGTACAGAAGTTGCGACAATAGACCCTCATAAATCTCAAGGTGTTCCAGAATCCCACGTGATTCGCGATCTTCTTGAAGGCCTTGTAAACCAAGATGCGGACGGTAACACTATCCCTGGTGTTGCAGAATCTTGGGAAACTGAAGACAACAAAACATACACTTTCCACTTACGTGAAGACGCAAAATGGTCAAACGGTGATCCTGTCACTGCAGGTGATTTCGTTTACAGCTTCCAACGCGCAGTCGATCCAGCAACCGCCTCTCCATATGCTTGGTACATGGAATACACCAAGATGAAGAACGCAAAAGACATTGTTGCGGGTAAAAAAGATAAGAGCGAGTTAGGTGTTAAAGCGGTTGACGATCACACGTTAGTGGTTGAGTTAGATACTGCAGTACCATATTTTGTAATGATGATGGGCCACACGACAGTGAAACCTGTTCATCAAGCAACTGTTGAAAAGTTCGGCGATCAATGGACGAAGCCAGAGAACTTTGTAGGTAACGGTGCTTATGTTGTTGACAACTGGGTTGTAAACGAGCGTTTGGTTCTAAAACGTAACGAACAGTACTGGGACAACGAAAACACGACGCTTGACCAAGTTACTTTCTTACCAATCGAGAACCAAGTAGCGGAAATGAACCGCTTCCTAGCGGGTGAAATCGACTTCACGAATGAGCTGCCTACAGAGCACTTCAAGCGTCTGAAGAAAGAGCACCCACAAGAAGTGTCTGTAACCGGTAACTTATGTACTTACTACTACATCTTCAATACGAAGAAAAAGCCGTTTGATGATGTTCGTGTGCGTAAAGCGATTTCTTATGCGATTGACCGTAACATTGTGACCGATGCGATTTTAGGTCAAGGTCAAAAGCCAGCTTACTTCCTAACACCTGAAATTACGGCAGGTTTCAACCCAGAAATTCCTGCATACGGCAAAATGACGCAAGAAGAGCGTAACGCAGAAGCTGCGCGTCTATTGGAAGAAGCGGGTTACGGCGCAGACAACCCTCTTGAATTTAACCTTCTATACAATACATCAGAGAACCACAAGAAACTTGCGGTTGCACTGGGTTCAATGTGGAAGAAGACACTTGGTCTAGACGTTACGCTAGAAAACCAAGAGTGGAAAACTTACCTATCTACCAAAGATTCTGGCAACTTTGAGGTTGCTCGTGCAGGTTGGTGTGGCGACTACAACGAAGCTTCATCTTTCCTAACGCTGATGATGAGTAATAACACTACTGGTGGTATTCACTACGACAGCAAAGAGTACGATGCGATCATGAACAAAGCATTTGCTTCAACTTCTGACGAAGAGCGCCAAGCACTTTACCTAGAAGCAGAGAAGTTGATGGCAAAAGATATGCCAATCGCACCTATCTACCAGTACGTGAAATCACGTCTACTATCACCGAAAGTTGGTGGCTTCCCAGTAAATAACGCGGAAGACAAGATTTACTCTAAAGATCTCTACATCACAGAGTAATTCGTAACTCGATAGAACTATAAAAATGAGGCCCTACATGTGAGAAATTGCATGTAGCGCCTATCTTTAGTCCAAAAGAATTGGACGACTTCTTTAATTTAACTGTCACAGACTGAAAGAGTGAGTTTATGCTTAAATTCATCGCAAAAAGGATATTTGAGGCGATCCCAACAATGTTGGTTTTGATCACCGTATCTTTCTTTCTTATGCGCTTTGCACCGGGAAACCCTTTCTCGACAGAGCGTCCATTGCCACCCGAAGTAATGGCAAATATCGAAGCTAAATATGGCTTGGATAAACCTGTATTTGAACAATACACCACGTATTTGACCAATGTTATCCAAGGTGATTTCGGACCGTCATTTAAATACCTTGATTACTCAGTAAACGAGCTGATCGCGGTTGCCTTACCTGTTTCGGCTAAAGTGGGCTTCATCGCCTTTATCTTTACTTTGATAATGGGGGTTACCGTCGGTACCATTGCTGCGCTCAAGCAAAATACTTGGATTGATTACACCATTATGTCGACTGCGATGCTTGGTGTCGTAATGCCATCCTTTGTATTAGCGCCTGCGCTTATCTACATATTCTCGCTTCATTGGAATATCTTCCCTGCGGGCGGTTGGCAAGATGGTAGCTGGCAGTATTTAGTGCTTCCTGTTATTGGTATGTCGCTACTGTATGTTGCTACCTTTGCTCGTATCACACGTGGTTCGATGATCGAAACCCTAAACAGTAACTTTATTCGTACGGCACGTGCTAAAGGTCTAAGTTACCGTTATATCATTATCAAACACGCTCTTAAGCCGGCACTTCTCCCTGTTGTTTCTTACATGGGCCCAGCTTTCGTAGGTATCATCACCGGTTCCGTTGTTATCGAAACCATTTTTGGTCTGCCTGGTATTGGTAAACTATTCGTTAACGCTGCGTTTAACCGTGACTACTCGCTAGTAATGGGGGTAACCATTCTGATTGGTTTCCTATTCATTCTATTCAACGCGATTGTAGATATTTTACTTGCAATGATTGACCCGAAAATTCGCTACTAACAGGGACGTTTGGTTATGTTAACGAAAAAAGAAAACCTAGAAGCGATTGAGAAATTCTCCGAAAACTTGGAGATTGAAGGTCGCAGTCTTTGGCAAGATGCTCGTATCCGTTTCATGCGCAACAAAGCGGCGATGGTGAGCTTATTCCTTCTTGTTCTAATGACGTTGGCGGTTATTATCCTGCCAATGATCGCACCGTACACATTTGATGATACTGACTGGTACGCGATGCACGTTGCACCGAATGCTGACCATTGGTTTGGTACTGACAGCTTAGGCCGTGATTTATACGTGCGTACGCTAATTGGAGGTCGTATTTCGTTGATGGTAGGTGTTATGGGTGCATTTGTAGCGGTACTGATTGGTACGCTCTACGGCGCAGCATCTGGTTTCATCGGCGGTAAAGTTGACCGCGTAATGATGCGTATTCTAGAAATTTTATACGCGGTACCGTTTATGTTCCTGGTGATTGTACTGGTAACATTCTTCGGTCGTAACATCATGCTGATCTTCGTTGCGATTGGTGCTATCGCATGGCTAGATATGGCGCGTATCGTACGTGGCCAGACTCTTAGTCTACGTAGCAAGGAGTTTATCGAAGCGGCACATGTGTGTGGTGTAAGCAACTGGAAAATCATTACTCGTCATATCGTACCGAACGTACTGGGTATTGTAGCGGTATACTCTACGCTGCTTATCCCAAGTATGATTCTAACGGAATCATTCCTATCATTCCTTGGTCTTGGTGTTCAGGAACCAATGACAAGTTGGGGCGCTCTTCTACAAGAAGGTGCACAGACAATGGAAGTAGCAATCTGGCAGCTGGCATTCCCAGCAGTGTTCATGGTTGTGACGCTATTCTGCTTCAACTACGTTGGTGACGGCCTGCGCGATGCGCTGGATCCAAAAGACAGATAATTAAAAGATAAGATTAAGGAAGCAATGATGAGCTTATTAGATGTCAAAGATCTGCGCGTCGAATTCACCACGCAAGATGGTATCGTAACCGCAGTAAACGATTTGAACTTCTCTCTCAACCAAGGCGAAACCTTAGGTATCGTTGGAGAGTCGGGATCAGGTAAATCTCAAACTGTATTCGCAATCATGGGCCTTTTGGCTAAGAACGGTATTATTTCTGGTAGCGCAAAGTTTGAAGGCAAAGAAATCCTAAACTTACCAGAAAAAGAACTGAACAAAGTGCGTGCGGAACAGATCGCAATGATCTTCCAAGACCCAATGACATCACTGAACCCTTACATGAAAGTGAGTGATCAGTTGATGGAAGTGCTTATGCTGCACAAAGGCATGGGCAAAGCGGAAGCATTTGAAGAATCAGTACGCATGCTGGAAGCGGTAAAAATCCCTGAAGCGCGTAAGCGTATCACGATGTACCCGCATGAGTTTTCAGGCGGTATGCGTCAGCGTGTAATGATCGCGATGGCGTTGTTATGTCGTCCTAAACTGCTTATTGCCGATGAGCCAACAACAGCACTTGATGTGACGGTACAAGCACAGATCATGGACTTGTTGAATGAGCTGAAATCTGAGTTCAACACAGCGATCATCATGATCACGCACGACCTTGGTGTGGTTGCAGGTTCGTGTGACAAAGTGCTGGTGATGTATGCAGGTCGTACCATGGAGTACGGCAACGTAAATGAAATTTTCTATAATCCAAGCCATCCTTATGCGGAGGGTCTGCTGAAGGCGATTCCTCGCCTCGATACTGAGGGTGAAATTCTGCCGACCATTCCTGGCAATCCACCAAACTTGCTTCGTCTACCGCCGGGCTGCCCTTATCAAGAGCGCTGTCACCGTGTGATGGATCGTTGTAAGCGCGAGGCGCCAATTCTGACACCATTTGGTGATGGTCGTCAGCGTGCATGTTTTTCTGAATGGGAGGCTTGGAACAAATGAACGCAGTAGACAAAAAACTAATTCTGGACATTTCTGAGCTGAAAGTTCACTTCAGCATTGCCTCAAAGTCGGCATGGCCGTGGTCAAAGCCTTCGAGCCTGAAAGCGGTAGATGGCGTGAATGTTCGACTATACGAAGGGGAAACGCTTGGTGTAGTAGGTGAATCAGGTTGTGGTAAATCGACGTTTGCTCGTGCCATCATTGGTCTGGTTGAAGCTACTGACGGCCAAGTAGTGTGGTTGGGTCAAGACCTTACTAAAATGAAAAGCGTTCAGCGCCGTGAGACGCGTAAAGAAATTCAGATGATTTTCCAAGACCCATTGGCATCGCTGAATCCGCGTATGACTGTTGGTGATATCATTGCTGAACCTCTTGAGACATTCTATCCAGAACTGTCTAAGCAGGAAGTGAAAGATCGCGTTAAAGAGATGATGGCGAAAGTTGGCCTATTACCTAACGTGATTAACCGTTACCCACACGAGTTCTCGGGTGGTCAGTGTCAGCGTATCGGGATAGCGCGTGCGCTTATCCTTAAGCCTAAGATGATCATTTGTGACGAGCCAGTATCGGCGCTTGATGTATCTATTCAAGCTCAGGTGGTTAACCTACTTAAAGAGATTCAAAAAGAGTTAGGGCTTTCTCTGGTATTCATTGCGCATGACTTGTCTGTCGTTAAACACATTTCAGATCGCGTTTTAGTTATGTATTTAGGTAATGCCGTGGAACTTGGCGAGGCCGAGGCTCTGTTTGCTGATCCTAAGCACCCATATACGCGTGCGCTGATGTCTGCGGTTCCGATCCCGGACCCGGATATTGAGCGCAATAAGAAAATCCAAATGTTAGAGGGTGATCTTCCTTCACCTATCAACCCACCGTCGGGTTGTGTATTCCGCACTCGTTGCCCACAAGCAACCGAAGAGTGTGCGAAGACGAAGCCAAGCATTTTAGGTAATGACGTTCACGCTGTATCTTGTTTACACGTTAGTGTATAAATTCAGCCTGTGACGGGCTTAAGCGCGACACCTTCATCGGGTCGCGCTTTTTTTATGTGTCTGATTTATACATTCGAATTTCTTGAACATGATGTCCTAAGTTCGATGATTCTCTGTTTGATAGGAAACGCTAATATAGACACAAACAGAACGAGAGGAGAGCAATCATGGGTAAGTTGGTTGAAGGTGTTTGGCAAGATGTCTGGTATGACACAAAATCAAATGGTGGCAAATTTGTGCGCGAAGATGCCGGATTCCGTAACTGGGTTAAAAACGACCCTGATGCGGAGTTTACACCAGAGTCCGGTCGATACCATTTGTATGTCTCTCTTGCTTGTCCTTGGGCACATCGAACCCTCATTTTCCGCAAGCTGAAAGGTTTAGAACCACATATTGATGTCACGGTCGTTTGCCCTGATATGCTCAGCCAAGGTTGGCAAATGGGGCTTCCTGAGCCATTGTTTGGTCACACGCGCATGTATCAAATTTACACGCAGGCCAAACCCGATTACACGGGCCGCGTAACCGTGCCTGTACTTTGGGATAAAAAGACCAATACTATTGTGTCAAACGAGTCGTCAGAGATCATTCGCATGTTTAACTCGGAGTTCAATGCGTTAACAGGGAATCACGACGACTACTATCCAGAACATCTAAAACACGTTATTGATGAGTGGAACGATTTTGTTTATCCGAATGTCAACAACGGAGTGTATCGTTGTGGCTTCGCGACTACACAAGAGGCGTATGAAGAAGCGTTTGATTCTTTGTTTAATGCGTTAGATAAAATCGATGCTCACTTAGCGACGCATCGTTACTTAGCAGGGAACACAATTACTGAGGCTGATTGGCGTTTGTTTACGACTCTTATTCGTTTTGATGCGGTGTATGTTGGGCATTTCAAGTGTAACAAGCAGCGCATCGCAGACTACGAAAATATACAAGGCTACTTAAAAGAGTTATATCAAGTCGAAGGCGTCGAAGAAACGACGGATTTCTATCACATTAAACGCCACTACTACTTCAGCCACACTGGGATTAATCCGACGCAAGTTGTACCAAAAGGGCCTGATTTAGACCTAAATACTCCTCATGGAAGAGAAAGGATTGGCTAGTTTGCTGCTTCCATCGCAAATGAAAAAGTACTTAACGGTTAGCAATGACGTTAAGTACTTTTGTGTCATCTAAATACCGGGAGTAGGAAGTTTACTTTTTCATTCATCGCCACCTTACTTAGCGCGTACGATGTCCATCACTAGCTTTCCGTCCACTTTTACAGGACCGTCCTCTTTAGCGCCGAGCGTATACTCAAACACACCAGTCTTCATGCCACCTTTCTCTCCGTGGACCATTAACATCAGCATATCGCCTGATTCTACTGGTTCCATCAAAATTGCATTTACGTTTTCATTCTTTCCCATTTTTAACGGAGCGTAGCCGATAACAGGACCAGGCTTCATTGATTCGTCTGTTCGGTGGACAACCATCCACCCATTGTCATCAGCATGAGCCATTTCAGCGGTCACCGTTCCTCCGGACATATCTTGATCGACGCCTTTAATACTCGGGGCGGAAAAGCTGAATGAAGAAAAACTAATCAGAAACGCAGCTAAACCAAACTTTATCAGTGATGTATTGATGAAATCCTTCATATGTATTCCTTAGCAGTCAATGAGTTTGTGTATTGCAGTAGCTTTTACGTATTTCCTAGCAAAAAAGTTTAGCTAAAACGTAAATAATGCCGATAAATTGAACAGGGACCGTGCTGCTTTGGAGCCAATGCATTTTTGGGAGTGGGTCAATCGGTGTAATAACAAGCACGAGCAATGTCGGTTAGGTATGGGGGGGCGATAGGGAGAAAAGCTTTGTGCACCAGTAATTATAGGTTGTGCAGTAATTGGTATAAAAAACAAATAAGTGTTCTGGCCAGCAATAGAAAAAGCCCTCGACGAATCGAGGGCTTTGTATCTATATCCAACTAGATGTCAGAAGCGATTATTTAGCTTCTTGGTCTGCTTGGATAGCTGTTAGAGCGATGGTGTACACGATGTCGTCTACTAGCGCGCCACGAGACAAGTCGTTTACAGGCTTACGCATACCTTGCAGCATTGGACCGATAGATACTAGGTCAGCTGAACGTTGTACCGCTTTGTAAGTTGTGTTACCCGTGTTTAGGTCTGGGAATACAAATACTGTCGCTTTACCTGCAACTGGAGAGTTTGGTGCTTTAGAAGCAGCAACGTTTTCCATAATAGCAGCGTCGTACTGTAGAGGACCGTCAATGATAAGATCAGGACGTTTCTCTTGAGCCAGTTTTGTTGCTTCACGTACTTTATCAACGTCTGCACCCTTACCAGATTCACCTGTAGAGTAAGAGATCATTGCAACGCGTGGTTCGATACCGAATGCTGCTGCAGAGTCAGCAGATTGGATAGCGATTTCAGCAAGCTGTTCAGCAGTTGGATCTGGGTTGATTGCACAGTCACCGTAAACCAGTACTTGATCAGGCAGAAGCATGAAGAATACTGAAGATACGATAGACGCATTTGGTGCCGTCTTGATGATTTGGAACGGAGGAACGATAGTGTTCGCCGTAGTGTGAACAGCACCAGAAACTAGGCCGTCAACTTCGTCGTTCTCAAGCATCATTGTGCCTAGGAATACTGAATCTTGTAGCTTCTCACGAGCCACAACTTCAGTCATGCCTTTCGCACCGCGCAACTCAACTAGGCGAGCAACGTAGTTTTCACGAACAGCATCTGCATCAATGATGGTTACACCAGTACCTAGCTCAACGCCTTGTTGAGCCGCTACGCGACGGATTTCATCTGGGTTACCTAGAAGTACACAGTCTGCAATGCCGCGTTCAGCACAGATCGCTGCTGCTTTAACTGTGCGTGGTTCGTCACCTTCTGGAAGAACGATACGCTTACCTGCTTTACGAGCAAGTTCAGTTA
This sequence comes from Vibrio sp. SCSIO 43097, assembly GCF_023650755.1. Taxonomy (NCBI): domain Bacteria; kingdom Pseudomonadati; phylum Pseudomonadota; class Gammaproteobacteria; order Vibrionales; family Vibrionaceae; genus Vibrio; species Vibrio sp. SCSIO 43097. The sequence continues at coordinate 1,101,135 of NZ_CP071840.1, forward strand.
GCTGGTAACGGAACGCTGGTGGGCTTAGACGACGAGACTTCTGAGTGCCTTCAGTCATAGACTCGATCCAGTTACCGTCGATGTGGCCAGCAACGTGTTCGTTGATGAACTCGATACGCTCTTTATCGTCTGCAGGTACTTCGATGCTGAAGCTCTGTAGGTTTAGAGACGTTTGCCAAGTGTTACCTTGTGCTTTGAATATAGGTAGACCAGTGTCGAATGCTGGTTTACATAGGCCTTCGATTTCGCTAGGGATATCGTAACCGCCAGTTAGCAGTACAGCACCAATATCCACACCGTTCATTGCAGCAAGAGAAGCAGCAACGATAACATCAGGACGGTCTGCAGAAGTAACAAGTAGAGAACCCGGTTTGAAGTGCTCAATCATGTTTGGCAGAGAACGTGCACAGAAAGTGATGCTCTTGATGCGACGAGTGTTGATGTCACCTTCGTTGATGATATCTGCTTTCAGGTGCTTAGCCATGTCGATTGCGCGAGTCGCAATCAGATCAATGCTCCATGGCACACAACCTAGTACACGAATTGGAGAAGTGTTAAAAATTTCCATCACTTTCAATTCGTTTTGTTTCGCGCTGTCTGCATCGTCAAAGATTTCAGATAGGTCAGGGCGAGTACGGCCAGCTTCGTCAACAGGAGCGTTTAGCTTGTTGATGATAACACCTGAGATGTTTTTGTTTTTAGTGCCGCCGAAGTTAGAACATGCTACTTCGATACGCTCTTTCAGTTGCGCAGGGTTATCAGTACCTGGAGTCGCAACTAGCACGATTTCTGCACCAAGTGTTGCCGCGATTTCCGCGTTTACTTGGTTTGCAAATGGGTGCTTACGAGTAGGTACAAGACCTTCGATTAGCGTAACGTCTGCGTCTTTGTTGATTTGGTTGTAACGTTCAACAACGGTTTCTAGCAGCTCGTCCATGTTGTCGTTACCGATTAGGCTTTCAGCAACAGACATCGCCATTGGTTCACCGATCTTCATATCGCTGTTACGACCAACGATAGTTGAAGTCAGATCTGGCTGATCACCACCTGAACGTGGCTGACAGATTGGCTTGTAGAAAGAAACTTTAACGCCTTTACGCTCCATAGCGCGAAGAACACCCATGCTAACGCTTGTTAGGCCAACGCCTGCGCTAGTAGGGATAAGCATAATAGTACGAGACATTCGTAGAGTACCTTTAGCTATTTGGGGGATAAAAGCTCAACTCTTATTCCATGAAGCTCGAAGAATAGGAGTTGAGCCCCTAAGAAATTCGTTTGAATGAAAATCTGGCTAGCCGAGTGGCTAGCCAGGAATTCAATTAAAGACCTGTCAGGCGAGCAGTGTCTTCAGCGATGACTAGCTCTTCGTTAGTAGAGATAACCATTGCAGGGATACGGCTGTTTTCAGTCGTGATAACGCCTTCGCCGCCGAAGCGAGCTTTAAGGTTAGCTTCGCTATCTACTTCGATACCGAAGATGCCAAGACGGTTTAGAACCATTTCACGGATAGGGCCAGAGTTCTCGCCGATACCGCCAGTGAAAGTGATTGCGTCTAGACGGCCTTCCATTGAAGCAGTGTAGCCAGCAACGTATTTAGCTAGACGGTGACAGAACACGTCCATTGCGCGTGTTGCTTCTTCTTTTTGACCGTAGTTGTCTTCAACGAAACGACAGTCAGAAGTCACTTCAGTTAGACCTTGAAGACCAGACTCTTTAGTTAGCATCGTGTTGATTTGATCAACAGAGTAACCTAGAGCGTCGTGTAGGTGGAAGACGATAGCAGGGTCGATGTCGCCACAGCGAGTACCCATTACCAGACCTTCAAGTGGAGTAAGACCCATAGAAGTGTCTACAGATTGACCGTTCTTGATCGCACATACAGATGCGCCGTTACCTAGGTGACAGTTGATGATGTTTACTTCTTCAACTGGTTTGTTTAGTAGGCCTGCAACTTCACGAGTGATGAACAAGTGAGAAGTACCGTGCATGCCGTAACGACGGATACCGTGTTCTTTGTATAGGTTGTATGGAAGAGCGTATAGGTAAGACTCTTCAGGCATAGTTTGGTGGAACGCAGTGTCAAATACAGCAACGTTTTTCAGCTCTGGGAAGTTTTTCTTAGCCGCTTCGATACCGATGATGTGAGCAGGGTTATGAAGAGGTGCAAATGTTGCAGCGTCTTGAATACCTTTTAGAACTTCATCAGTAATTAGTGCAGATTGAGTGAACTGCTCACCGCCGTGAACGATACGGTGACCGATTGCGCCTAGGTTAGCTTTAAGCTCTGGCTTAGAAGCAAGAATAGTTTCTACCATAAACGCTAGTGCTTCTTCGTGAGCTGCACCATTGCCTAGTTGAGCTTCGTGCTTGCCATCAAGTTTCCACTTGATGCGAGCTTCAGGAAGGTGAAGACACTCAGCAAGACCTGACAAGTGCTCGTCGCCGTTCTCGGCATCAACAACGGCAAATTTAAGAGAAGAACTACCGCAGTTTAAAACTAAAACTAGCTTAGACATGTATGACTACCTGTTATTCGTCTGATAAAAAATCAGTTAAAGAATGAAAAATTAATCACAAGAATAGCCGATACCCAGAAGGCTGCGTACTAATCCTGGTCAAAAATTGTTCTAATTCCATATAAAGAAATAGTGATGAACCCTTCCATCACTATGATGCGATCCGTGCAGATAGATATCTCGGAGTTGCTTAAATTGTAAATAACAGCAACAATGAGATTGAGGGTCTGCAAAGGATAGCGATAATAAGCAATGATAACAAAAAAAATTTGAAAGAATATTAACTTTCATCAATTTTTTGTACCTTCAGTTGAAATGTTCAACTATTTTTTAGTGAGAGAGCGGTATGAGTAATAAAGTCGGATTGATCCATAGCCTGAAAGATGGCCAGAATTACATGGAGATCTGGCCGGTTCGTAAAGAGCTAAGCGCCATATTTCCGGAACAGCGTATCATTAAGGCGACTCGCTTTGGCATTAAAGTCATGCCGGCCGTTGCTGCGATCAGCGTACTCACTCAAATGGCATTCAACAATTACCACGCGTTACCTCAATCCATTGTTGTCGCCTTGTTTGCGATTAGCTTGCCACTTCAAGGCATTTGGTGGCTTGGTGCTCGATCCAACACGAAATTGCCGCCTTCTTTGGCCTCTTGGTATCGGGAGTTGCATCAAAAAATTGTGGAAACAGGTTTTGCATTAGAGCCTGTCAAAGCTCGCCCTCGTTACAAAGAGCTTGCGATAATATTGAACCGAGCGTTTCGCCAGCTCGATAAATCGTCATTAGAGCGTTGGTTCTAATTTAAATTGTTTGAAATGGAGTGTGCACTGGCCGCTCCATTTTTGATCCTGCCTCTATTACCTACTTTGACGGTCGTTGATGAAGCGAGCGAAGCTTTGTTTACCAAAGATTCTTTCCGGATGAAGAAGTCCCCCCGATCACAAATGTTGCTTTAGTGTTAAATCTTTCTTTTCTTTACTAAGACTTAGTAGTAATAATAAAAACAAGATGCGCAAGAAGTGCACAGTTATATGAACACAACAATACCGCCTTCAAACATTTGAATTCACGAGTCGATACACATATTGAAAGCTCGTGAAACAAGGACGAAGTCACATCAAGGAGTTATGATGAAAACGAAACGTTTATTAGCCACTGCCGTTCTATCAGCTACTGCTATTTTCTCTTCTACCAATGTACTGGCCGCCACTGCAACTGTCGCAGTTTCACAGATTGTCGAACACCCGGCGTTAGACGCGACGCGCCAAGGGTTACTTGATGGTTTGAAAGCGAAAGGCTACGAAGAAGGCAAAAATCTAGAATTTGATTATAAGACCGCACAGGGTAATCCAGCGATTGCGGTGCAAATTGCCCGTCAGTACGTCGGCGAAAATCCTGATGTGTTAGTTGGCATCGCGACACCTTCGGCACAAGCTTTGGTGTCGGCTACTCGCTCTATTCCTGTTGTCTTTACTGCGGTAACAGATCCGGTTGGTGCGAAATTGGTTAAGTCGATGGAACAACCAGGTAAAAACGTAACTGGCCTGTCTGATCTTTCACCCGTTGCTCAGCATGTCGATCTCATCCAAGAAATTCTTCCTCAGGTGAAAAGCATCGGGGTTGTATTTAATCCCGGTGAAGCTAATGCCGTGACTTTAGTTGAATTATTAAAAGAAAGCGCAAAAGCAAAAGGCATACAAGTGGTTGAAGCGACCGCACTAAAAAGCGCTGATGTTCAGTCTGCGACTCAAGCGATTGCAGCGAAATCAGACATTCTTTACGCCCCAACAGACAATACAGTTGCAAGTGCGATTGAAGGGATGATTGTGGCAGCGAATCAAGCGAAGAAACCTGTATTTGGTGGCGCGACGTCGTATGTCGAAAAGGGTGCAATTGCAGGCTTAGGTTTTGACTACTACCAGGTTGGTGTACAAACCGCGGATTATGTGGCGGCGATTCTTGATGGTCAAGAACCAGGCAAGCTGGATGTAAAAGTCGCGACGGGTTCTGACCTTGTAATTAATGAAAGCGCAGCATCTAAGCTCGGTATCAAGCTGCCAAGTTCTGTGGTTGAACGTGCGACAAGCATGCAATAAGTAACGTTCTTTTGGGGTAAAGACCGTCACGCTGGTTGGTAGAGGCTTGCCCCAAAATTGATACTCGCCAGACTTCTCGTGTAAAGCATTCTGCTAGAGAAGAAGGGGAGTATACGTTAGAAGTCTTACGTTCAGGTTGGTATTAGCCAGCCTGAGCATGCAGAAAGGAGCAGTTATGTCTGCATTTGCTTTTTTTGGTGCACTCGAAATTGGCTTGATTTATGGCCTAGTCGCTCTGGGTGTGTATCTTACGTTCCGTGTTCTCGACTTCCCCGATTTGAGTGTGGATGGCAGCTTTCCAATGGGAGCTGCGGTGGCTGCAACGGCGATTGTCGCAGGTATTAATCCTTGGCTTGCGACGATAATGGCGATGATAGCTGGTAGTATGACGGGGTGGGTAACCGCTTTTCTGGCTGTTCGGTGTGGTATTTTACACCTGTTAGCTTCCATTCTTACCATGATCGCTGCATTTTCAATTAATATTCGTATTATGGGCAAACCTAATATGGCGTTGCTTGGAGAGGATACGATTCTCACTCCGTTTGAAGCATTGGGCGATGCGATGTTTATTCGCCCTCTGGTTGTTGGGGTCTTAGTTCTTCTTTCCGCTTTCTTTGTCATTCGCCTGCTGAACAGCGACTTTGGTCTTGGTTTACGAGCCACGGGTGTGAATGCGCGTATGGTTTCTGCGCAAGGGGCGAGCACTGGCTTTTATACCTACTTTGGCTTGGCTTTATCTAACGGTTTTGTCGGATTCGCAGGCGCGTTGTTTGCACAAACGAACAGCTTTGCAGATGTGACCTCTGGCGTGGGCACCATTGTGGTTGGTTTGGCTGCTGTGATTTTGGGCCAGACCCTCATTCCGGGGCGAAAAATTTGGGTTGCGGTATTTGCTGTCATCATCGGTTCGGTACTTTATCGCCTTGCAGTGGCTTTCGCTTTGAGCTCTGGCATGTTTGGTTTACAAGCTTCAGACCTCAACCTGGTTACCGCAGTATTGGTGGCTGTGGCGCTTATTGCTCCAAAGCTAAAACAGAGCATGAGAGCGAAACAACGCGTTACTGATGCTAAACAAGCGGCATCAAAAAATGGTTCTGGGGAGGCATTATGATCGAACTAAATAATATTCAGGTCACGTTCAACCCTGGGACGATTTTGGAAAATCGTGCATTGAAAGGCGTCTCTTTAGAGGTTCCAGAGCATCAATTTCTTACCGTGATTGGTTCTAATGGCGCAGGAAAATCGACGTTGCTTGGTGCGGTGACAGGTGAGACGCCGATGATAGGTGGTCAGGTGATCATTGATGGCAAAGACGTCACCAAGCAGACGGTTGCCCAACGTGCAACGCAATGCGCCCGAGTGTTTCAAGATCCATTGGCCGGGACTTGTGGTGAACTGACGATAGAAGAGAACATGGCTCTCGCGCACATGCGTGGTAAAAAACGCAGCTGGGGGTTGGCGCTCTCTACCAAACGTCGCAAGCTGTTCCAAGAGCGAATTAGCATCCTCGGTCTTGGTTTAGAAGACCGCTTGGGCGATAGCATTGGGTTGCTGTCTGGTGGACAACGACAAGCCGTTAGCCTTGTGATGGCGACGTTATCGGAGAGTAAGTTGTTGTTGCTTGATGAACACACGGCTGCGCTTGATCCTCGTATGGCGGCGTTTGTTATCGACTTAACTAAACGTATTGTCGATGAGTTCGATTTAACCGTGATGATGGTGACGCATTCGATGAAAGACGCATTAGCATGTGGCGATAGGACCGTAATGCTTCACCAAGGTGAAATTGTGCTTGATGTGGCTGGAGAGCAGCGCGCTAACATGCAAGTACCAGACTTGTTGGATATGTTCTCCAAAGTGCGTGGTGAAGAGCTGGCAGATGACAGTCTTTTGTTGAACTAAGCGGTATCCGACAAGTCACTACGCCTACTAAGTGTGATCCTCCTTGGGAAAATTGGCTGATATGTCAACTCGCAGGGAGGATTTCTTGTCTCTAATTCTTCAATAACATAGTGGCATATCCGATGACGAGGAGTGCCCATAATGAACCTGCCATTTATTTTTCATAGTCAAACTATTGATGGTTTAGCTTTTAATGACGAGCAAGTTACAGTCAGACTGAAAACCGAGACATTGGATTTTGATTCCGTCTATGTGCGTATTGAGCCGGACAATGAAGAATATCTGGTCGATATGGCTCAAGTAGGAACAGCTGGTGAATTATTACTATGGGAGGCATCGTTTCGACCAAATCAAGATCGAGATGTCACACATTATGTGTTTAAGCTCCTCAAAGACGGACAACAATACTGGCTCGATGCACGAGGCGTACAAAAGCGTATTCCACCCAAAGAGTTCCACTTTAAGTTGAATGTAGAGCATCAACCACCAAGCTGGGTCCAAGAGCAAGTTTTCTATCAAATCTTTCCTGACCGTTTTTCTGCTAGTAAAAGTGAGTCTGATATTCGCCACGCTTATGCTCAGTATGATTCTGCATCGATCGTCAAGGCGTGGGGAGATGCGGTAGGCTCTCACCAAAATACCGGGGCACGTGAATTCTTTGGCGGCGACCTCAAAGGTGTGGAGCAAAAGTTGGACTATCTTGAACAGCTCGGCGTTACTGCGCTTTATTTTAATCCGATCTTTTCTTCACCAAGTAATCATAAATACGACACCACTGATTACTTCACTGTTGACCCTATGTTCGGCACCAACGATCAGTTTGCTGAACTGTGTGAGAAAATCCGTGGTAAGAATATGAAGATTGTCTTAGACGCGGTGTTTAACCACACGTCAGTGCATCATCCTTGGTTTGATATCCAACAAAAAGGAGAAGGAGCGTATGGCAATCCGCAGTCAAAGTTCCGTGATTACTACTTTTTCGAAGGCGAAACCAATCACTACATTGGTTGGAAAGGCATTGGTAACTTACCGGTTCTGAACTTTGAAAATGAACAGGTGCGCGACTACATCTACCAAAGTGAAGATTCTGTCATCAAGTATTGGCTGAAGCCACCGTACTTGGTTGATGGCTGGCGGTTTGATGTAATCCATATGCTTGGCGAAGGAGACGGCGCGAAAAACAATGCTCATTATGTGGCAGCGTTTCGTCATGCAACTAAGTCAGTAAACCCGAATGCTTATGTGTTAGGTGAGCACTTTTTTGAAGCAACGCAGTGGTTGCAAGGTGATCAAGAGGATGGGGCGATGAACTACTACGGTTTTGCTCATCCAGTCCGAGCTTTTATCGCACGACAAGATATTATGTACGATCCAATCAACATTGATGGTTTGGAGTTTAAAGCATGGTTGGACGAAGCCAGAGCAAAAATCCCATTTTCTAATCAGCTATCGCAGCTAAATCAACTCGATAGTCACGATACTGCTCGGTTTATCACATTGGTTGATGGTGATAAGCGTAAAATGAACATCGCGCTAGCAATGCTTATGACTTACGTTGGCACGCCTTGTATTTACTATGGGAGTGAAGTCGGTCTAGAAGGAGGGCTAGACCCGGATAATCGTCGTTGTTTTCCTTGGAATGAAATTGAAAGTTCACAATGGCTATCGCTTTACCAACAATGGATCAAGATCCGTAAACAATGTAAGCCTTTAGAGTCGGGCTGTATTCAATGGCTTCATTGCACTAACAACCAGTTGGCGTACGCACGTGTACTGGGTCGTGAAGCAGTCGTTGTAATGGTTAATCTCAGTGGTAATGAATGTTCAATCGATTTACCTATGTGGCAACTGGGCTTGGAGGTTAGCCAAGTTATATCGTTGTTAGATGACACAGAACAGGTTGATTATAAAGGTCATATCTCTGTCAATATGTCGGCACAGAGCTGCAAATTATGGCGACTAAAGTGACACCACACTCTATATTGATTAAACTCCTTTAATATATAAACGGTCTCAAACAGCGCGCACACATTTGTTTGGTCTCTTGTTATCTGGTGCTGCATTGCATGCGTCACCAGATAACGAGTATCAATTTAATAGCAGTCATAAGAGACTATTGACCTTTCATATGCATGGTACTCAATGGTAAACCAAAGGCGATTTAGCCTCTCATTTGTCATCTTTTTTCCTCTGGCGTTATTTGTAGTGGTTTTACTCGTGACAACGAAAAATTACTATGATGCGGTTAACCGCTATATCGATTCTGAGTATTCGCGTATCGAGCGTGCAATGTCTCGCGGTATCAAAGTGCTCACGGCTTTAGATTACAGCTTCACCAACTATACCAATTACGCTAACCCACTGTTTGAAGAACATAATTCTTTAGTCAAAGAAGGGCTTTGTTATCTTTGGCCTATAGATGTGTTATTACTCGAAAGTGTTTACAGTGAAGGGTTACCTGCGGTTGACCTTGATTATATGATCGTAGGGGACGAAAGCTTATGCCAGCAAGGTTCAACGATTAACCAGTTAGCTGAACAAAAGGCGGGTTTTGCGCCGTCCTTGTCATTTCTGCACGATATTGAATCGCACATTGTTGGAATCCATTACATTGACAAGCGCGGTTACGTTATCTCCTCACCCGATACCTACGCAAAAAATTTCACGAGAGAGCTTTTGTCAACGCTAAAAGCCCGACCTTTTTGGCAAAAAACCGCGCAAGATAAAGTGAACATTACCTTGGCTGGACCAGGGCCTGTGTTGGACTCGATGGAAGGTCAAGTCATTAGTATGACGGTACCCGTCTATGAGAAAGGAGAACATCAAGGTGTTTTATCTATTGATTTTGACATCAATACGCTTATGGCTTCGTCGCTAGGTCTTGTAGGTCAGTTTCATTTGGTTTCCAATTTACAATCCATTCCTTCAAACAGTACACGAATCAAACCAGTCGAATTAGAGCGATTGAGTGCGAATCACAGCATGTACTACGAGTACAACCTTTGGGATGAAGCTAAGAACCTAGCGGTTTTTGAAAAATACAGCCTTATTGTCGCACTATTTATTTACGTGTTGAGTACCGTCGTCTTGTTCTATGTGAATATGCATAGCGAGCGACGCTACTTTAAAGAACTGGCAGCAAGAGACCCAATGACCAGCTTATTGAATCGTCGAGGTATGCAAACCGTGTGGCGTAATAAGATGACAAAAAAACAGGTTGCTTTAGCAGTGTTCGATATTGATAACTTCAAGAAGATCAACGACACCTATGGTCATGATGTCGGTGATTCTGCAATTCAGCTTGTTGCAAAATGTATACGTGAAAATATTCGCCATACCGATGTTGCCTCAAGGTTTGGTGGCGAAGAGTTCGTTTTAGCGATTTATGACGAAGATTCAGAGGGCATTAAACTCATTTTAGACAGAGTAAAAAAGGCCATAGATGAGCGCTCGACACGCGTAACGAAAGAAGGCTTTACGATCTCTGGCGGTGTGGTGTTTAGTAAAGAGAGCCGAGTAGAAAACTTTGATGAATTGTTTAAAGCGGCGGATGAAAAGTTATATCAAGCCAAAAGTACCGGCAAAAATAAGATCTGTTACTAGGATTTAGGTACAAAAAAGGACGAGATATTCGTCCTTTTTTGTGTTCGGGAGTTATGCAACCTGAGAGTTTAAGTCATCGCGGTAGCGTTGAATATGCTCAACAATTGGTGCGGCTTTGTTGAACGTTCTGATTTCTTTAAATAGGTCTTTTGCTTCAGGATAAGCCTGACGTAAGTAAGAGAACCATTGTTTTACGCGGTTTGGGTAATACAAGCCTTTATCGCCTTTCATCTCAAACTTGGAGTAATAGATGAGCAACTCAACCACCTCGGGCCATGACATTGGCTGGTGGTTATGTTTTACCATATTGCCTAAGTTAGGGATATTGAAAGCGCCTCGGCACACCATCAAAGAGTTAACGCCAGTCGTTTCAATGCAACGTTGACCGTCTTCATAATTCCAAATTTCGCCATTCGCAATCAGTGGGATATCAAAACGTTCGCGAATTTGGTTGATGTAATCCCATTTTATCTCAGAAGCTTTATAACCACCTTGTTTAGTACGTGCGTGTACGGTCAGTTCATTTGCGCCAGCAGACTGAATGGCATCGACAATTTCAAAGCAATCTTCAGGGTTCTCCCAGCCAAGACGAATTTTTGCAGTTACGGGAATGGCTTCTGGAACGGCTTCTCGACAAGCTTTAACCACACGGTGAATGAGCTCTGGATGTTGGAGTAGCGCTGCTCCACCTTTACTTTTGTTGACCATTTTGGCTGGGCAACCAAAGTTTATATCAATACCTCTGGCGCCAAGATTTGCCGCTTTAATTGCGTTCTCAGCCATCCAGTTTGGTTCTTGTCCCAACAATTGCACATGTACTGGCACACCAGATGCAGTCTGAGAACCTTGCAACAGCTCCGGGCATAAACGGTGAAATACATGATCGGGTAATAGCTGGTCGATTACGCGAACAAACTCCGTAACACACAGGTCATAGTCGTTTATCTCGGTCAGGATTTGGCGCATCAAATGATCTAAAACGCCTTCCATTGGGCCTAGTACAACTCGCATAGCTTGCCTAATACAGTTTGGTGGTAAAAAGGAGGGCGATTGTAGCGATGTAAGTTAAGTTTGTCATTAAAAGAGTCGAAGCGCCCAATGCAGTCAAACACACAACGTTAGGTTACGTGCTTTTGAGCTCTGAGGTATAATGCCGCCAAATTTATGGGAAACCAGATGTCATGCAATACACATTGATTGAAAAAGGTGAAGTTCACGTCGATGAATCTTGCCTATTTATCGAAGGCGCAGTGTTAGCTGCGAATCTGACGACAAAACCACTCGCTCCTGAAAAGTGGTTAGAGCCGCTATTAGGTGAGGGATTCAAAGCGATTCAACCAGCTGTGGAAGAGCAAATTCACAAGCAGCATAACCGAATTCAACGAAACGAATATTCCGTGCTAGAGCTAACAGGCAAAGATCCCGAACAACTTGCTGATTTTGCCGAAGGCTTTATGTCTGTTTGGCCAATGATTGAAGAACAGTGGCAGGACGTTGAGCTCAATGATGGATTACAGCGTATGCTGCAAGCATTACTGACCACTTTGATGCTGGCTATCGATGAGCCAGCAACGCAGCAACAGATGCGCGACGCAGGTATTGAAACGCCACCGGCCCTGACAGATTTAGTCGACCAGCTTGATTTAATGGTCGGTGAAGTCGCGCTGGGCGCGGATGAGTTGATGGTAGGCAATAAAGCTCAAAGCCTAAACCCATTCAAAGGTATCGGGCGCAATGATCCCTGTCCTTGTGAGAGCGGAAAAAAATTCAAGCAGTGCTGTGGTCAATCACGCGGCTAAAGCGAATCGCCGCGCTATCCACTTAACAAAAAGCCGACCAGATGGTCGGCTTTTTGTTAATTTTTACGCGTCAGTAGGATTAACGAATTGGATTAACGCGTTTTGCAGGGAAGAATTGTGCAATTACAATTAATGCCAAAGCGATTAAATTGCCTGCAAAAATTACGACTAACCATTGTGGCATTGATAAATCAAGGAACTGCCACACAACCTTAGAGCAATCACCATATGCTTCAAACATCCAAGGAACCCACTGATTGAGCGGAGCCCAGCTAGGGAATGTGACGAATAAATCGCAAGTCGCGAATGGTGATGGATTAAACTGGTAGTCAACGTGCTGCATCGCAAGTAACAAACCCTTGTAAGCACTTAATCCCCAGCCTATCAAACCTAGCCAGCGGAAAATTGGGTTCTTGGGTGCCAATATACCAACCATTGCAGCGACGCCCACTCCCATCATCGCGACTCTTTCATAAATACACATGACACATGGTGCAAGCATCATGACGTGCTGAAAATAGAGGGCACATGCTTCAAAGAAAACGACGAATAGCAGAAGCAGTAGCCACGATAAACGTCCCTTTGAAAACTGGTTAAGTGAATTTAAAATAGTCACGTTTTTGTTCCTGTCTGAAATAGAAAAAGCTCTGAATACTCAGAGCTTTTTATCGTGGATAAGTTTCCTAATCAACTCAAATTTTAGTGACCACCGGATACTACGGGAGTCAGATCACCACTATGAGGTAAAATCCAACCAGCTTCGTAGAAAGAAGCGGTTGCAGGCTCTAGGAAGAACATGATTCCCATCAGACCGACAATCGCAAGAACGACGGTGTAAGGCAGCGCCATGATAACCATTCGACCGTAAGACAGGCGAATTAATGGAGCGAGAGCCGATGTGAGTAAGAATAGGAATGCCGCTTGACCGTTTGGCGTTGCAACAGAAGGCAGGTTAGTACCAGTATTGATTGCCACCGCCAGTAAGTCGAACTGATCACGAGTAATGAGGCCTTCAATGAGTGCAGTTTTTACTTCATTGATGTAAACCGTACCAACGAACACGTTATCCGACACCATAGATAATAAGCCATTCGCCACATAGAACAGAGCTAGCTGAGTACCTTTATCTTCAACGGCAAGCACCGCATCAATGACTGGTTTAAACAGCTCTTGGTCAATGATTACAGCAACGATCGAGAAAAATACTGCAAGCAGTGCAGTGAAGGGCAGGGCCTCTTCAAACGCTTTCCCCATGGAGTGCTCTTCAATGACACCAGTAAATGCGGTCGCTAAAATGATCACAGAAAGGCCAATTAAGCCGACAGCCGCTAAGTGCAAAGCGAGTGCAACGATCAACCAAACCGCAATAAGACCTTGAACCCAGAGTTTTGCGACATCTTGATTTGTTCGCGTTTTACGCTCTTCACGGTCAAAATCGACGAGGATCTGACGAACGTTATTAGGAAGCTTCGCGCCATAGCCAAACACTTTAAGCTTTTCAACTAAAGCACAAGTGATGAGACCACAGAAAAATACAGGGAGTGTCACTGGAGACATACGGATTAGGAATTCACCAAATAACCAACCCGCTTGGTCTGCAATAATTAAGTTTTGAGGTTCACCAACCATCGTGGTTACACCACCTAGGGCAGTACCTACACCAGCATGCATCAACAAAGAGCGCAAAAACGCACGATAGTTTTCTAAGTCATCACGCGTTAGTTCAGTGATCGTGTCATCTTGTGTATGGTCATGGTCACCTATAGGGTTACCAGACGCCACTTTGTGATAGATAGAATAAAAGCCGATCGCCACGCTGATAACAACGGCGATAACCGTCAAGGCATCCAAAAATGCAGACAAAAATGCAGCAGCAAAGCAGAACGCGAGTGATAGTAGGGTTTTAGAGCGAATGCCAAGTAAAATTTTGGTAAAAATGAACAGCAATAGCTGCTTCATGAAGTAGATGCCCGCAACCATAAATACCAGAAGTAGCAGTACTTCGATATTTGCTACTAATTCGTGCTTAACTTGCGCAGGGCTAGTCATGCCGATAGCAATGGCTTCAATAGCAAGTAAACCGCCAGGTTGTAATGGGTAGCATTTTAATGCCATTGCTAGCGTGAAAATAAATTCAGCGACCAACAACCATCCAGCTACAAATGGGTTTATTAGGAAGAATACAATCGGGTTAATTATTAAGAAGGCTATAATGGCAACTTTGTACCAATCAGGCGCTTTACCAAGGAAGTTCTTGATAAAAGCGTTTCCGAGCGATATCGGCATGATAATTCTCTTTATAACAAAATTATGAATAGACACTACAATAGTGCTTAAGTATCTGTTTGTTAGACTTATTAACTAGTCTTTAAAAACAATAACTTAGTAAAACAACAATCCTTTTTTTATTGTAGTCTTGCCAAGTTACTTCCCCTGAACTCAAGCACCGCTCACTTTCGACCGCAAACTCTACACTCAGGCATTTATTAGTCAATAACAAAACGTGATGCTACCGACTAAAATGACTTTTTAAATGTAATAACGCGATCAAAACGGCGTTACTATACCATGAAAGTCTTAAAAAAATCCTCTTGGATTTTAAATGACGGTCAGTGACGAGAAAAGGCAAATTAAGAAAGAATATTAACTGTGATATACAAAGTAATTTTTCATATTTTGAATATAAAAATGTGACACGGTTGTCTTTATTTCTCCGAGATTTGTGAGCTGTTTAATTAAATGAAAATTCATATTTTACTGCTTTCGCTCGCATGTTAGAGCCTCTTAAATTGACACAACATATAGAGTATTAACTCTATGTTATGGAGTCATTTCCACTATTGATCGTAAATTTTCTCAAACCGCTAAGTAGTGGTATGATGAGTAGTATCGACCCTCAGAAATCAATATTGGATAAAAAGTAGAATGGTCATAAAGGCGAAAAGCCCTGCGGGATTCGCAGAAAAATATATTATCGAGAGCATTTGGAACGGCCGTTTTCCTCCAGGCTCAATTTTACCTGCTGAGCGCGAGCTGTCCGAACTGATTGGTGTTACTCGAACGACTTTAAGAGAGGTTCTTCAACGACTAGCCCGTGACGGATGGTTAACTATCCAGCACGGCAAACCTACGAAAGTTAACCAATTTATGGAGACCTCTGGCCTGCATATTTTGGATACTTTAATGACGCTAGACGTTGATAATGCGACAAACATTGTAGAAGATCTGCTTGCGGCACGTACCAACATCAGTCCTATCTTTATGCGCTATGCATTTAAAGCGAACAAAGAGAGCTCTGAGCGTACAATTAAGAACGTAATCGAATCTTGTGAAGCTTTAATGAATGCGGCTTCCTGGGACGAATTCATCGCTTCTTCGCCGTATGCTGAAAAAGTTCTGCAGAATGTTAAAGAAGATAACGAGAAAGATGAAGCGAAGCGTCAAGAAATCTTGATTGCTAAAACGTTCAACTTTTACGATTATATGCTTTTCCAGCGCCTAGCATTCCATTCAGGAAATCAAATTTACGGTTTGATCTTTAATGGTTTGAAGAAGCTCTACGATCGTGTCGGTAGCTACTACTTCTCAAATCCAGCTTCTCGTGAGCTAGCTCTGAAGTTTTACCATCAATTGCTCGAAACTTGTGAAAGTGGCCAGCGTGAGCAACTACCAGTAGTGATTCGTCACTATGGTATGGAAAGTGCGTTGATCTGGAACGAAATGAAAAAGCAATTACCAACGAACTTCACGGAAGACGACAGCTAAGCGCTGACAAGTTGGATAAACGAAAACCGCAGTGCCTTAGGCCTGCGGTTTTTTTGTTTTTATTTATAAGTCGGCGACGAACCAAGCACCAATAATAAGGTATGGAACGTTTATCCTGCTAGTGAGAGTCTGGGTAACGGTAGATATAATGACTCTACGACATCTGAAAGGACATGGTCGTAAGTATTGAAGATGGTCAATGACAAGTCCGATGTGACGCCATAAAGCTCTGCTTCTGTTAAGTCGACATGACTCCCTGTCACGTATTCATTTAGCGTCTGTATTGAGCGCGTGGAAGCAGGAGAGGTAATGCTAAGTGGAGCGATAACCGCTAGTTGGTTTAGCTTACGCATCATGACCGATGCATAATTTTTGAAACGCTCATTTCCGCCTTGCTCTCCTAAATCTTGAATGCTGATTCGTAACTGAGTCAGGGTCTCCAAGCTATCCATAATGTTTTGCCAGTTCATGTGATACTCATTATGTAAGTCATCTCTTTGTTCAACCGCTAGCCATGCGATGGTTACTTCATCCATCAAAAACAAGCAATGACGAATTAACTTACCATGCTCCATCTGGTTTCTTGCAACACTATGGTCATTCCATTGTTCAAGTAGTTTCCCTACTTTAATCTGTAATACGCGATACATGGGTTTGTTTTCAAACCGTGATGTTTCGACTAAAAGATGCAGCTTGTTAGTCAGAGCATCATGAAGAGCGTCCAATTTTTGTTGATCGTTTTGTTGGAATTGAAGCGAGTAGTGAGTAGCAGCTCGGTGGTGTCTCAGAAGGTGAACAACATCTCGCAACAATGTTAACAGCTGATATTTGCGCGCATGTTGCTGCTCTCGTTTAGAAGATAAGTGATATATTCCGGCTAAAATAGCGATGGACAATAGTGTGGAAATCAAAACAAACATAACCAACTCCTTGTTAGTGTTTGGACCTAACAAGGAAGACTGCAGTTTTGATGCCAAACAAAAACTCAATTTAAACAATTGGTTATATTGAATGTTCTTTTTGAATGGTCGTTGTTGGTGCATGGATTCACCAAATTTGTGAATATGTTTGATTATTCGGTGTCGATGCTTGGTGTACGCGTTATTCTTTGTGAGTTACATATTGATTACTTTTTAGTCTGATTCAAGTCACAATGTTTAGAAATTAAAATATTCGAACACTTCATATGATATAAGTTGTCTATTTTGTTGATTGTTCGAGGTAATTAATTTGTCTAATAAATTCGACCTATGCTTCAGTACTCACTCAAAGATAACGCTCCCTATCGATACAAATGATGAGGATAGGTACCTTCAGTTTCGTAAGGACAACCCACATATATTTGGTAGTTTTATTCCCGCAGGTACTCCTTTCATACTGAACGAAGGCTCTGTGATCAACATAGCTAAGTTGCGTAGCGAGAGACCTGATATAGCTTGTGCTCTTGATACTGTAAAAAGTTGGTCACAAGAAACCAAAAGAAATGTAGCCAATCTAACAAGTGAGTTTGGCGATGAAAACTTACAAGCGGTAGCCCTCCTCTATGAAAAAGAGATTAAGCCTTTTTTAGATGCTACTAATCATACTATGGGGGGGAAAATCGATGAGTATACTGCAGTAGGTGCTGCCGCTACTGCTGTTAATGAAAAGCAAGTCAGATTGAGTAATTTCGGGAAAGCTTTGCTCAAATATCAAAATGCCTTACTAGATGTACGTACAGCCTCACGAAATGGTGCGCAGAAAAAGGAGCTTGTGAAGCTTGGATATAGAGTTAAAGAAGCTCATAGTTCTTTGAATGCAAAATTTACAAAAGAACTTGCCCATCATGCAGGGCGAATTAAAAGTAGCCGCGGTAACATTTGGAGCAACCCGAATAGGGCTGTCAATATCGCGCGAAGCGGTAGGGATATAACTAAGTTACATTTAACATCTATAGCTAACATCCGCTCAATTCGAGTTCTTGAACAAAGCTCTAGTATTGTAGGTAAAAAGATTATCATGATTGATGCTGGTGTTCGCTTTAACAATGTTCGAAATGCCAAGAATAACGGAGAAAATTGGCAAAAAAGAGCGGCAATGGAAGTTGCTGGGTTTGGTGCGAGCAACGCTGCTGGCATTTGGACCACATCCAAAGTGATTGCATCTGGAATGGGAATCGCTTTAGCTGCTGGCCCATTTGGAGTAGTAGTATTAATAGGTGTTGGTTTAGGGGCTGGTTATGCGGCTGCAAAAATGGGTGATTGGTTTGGGCAAGGTTTAGCAGAAAAAACCTATGAAACTAGCTCTAAAGTAAATTGGTTTTAAAGGAGTAATTGTGTTTTGTTTCGATCTTATAGTGATGATTGTTGGTTGGACATGGTTACTGAGCACATTGGTTTTTATTCGTGTATCAGCAAAGCGGATTGAGACAAAAATATTGCAGGATGGTCATGATCCAATTGGCTGGGACAGAAATGGGTGGGGTTTTAGGTTTCCCATGTACGCCTCAGTGTTGATGCGAGGTAAACCTACGAAAGTATCGCTGGTAGAAGACAAACTTATTCTAAAGTACGCGACAGTCTTTGACCGAGTGCTTGCGTATATTGTCACAATAAGCTTCGTGATGGCACTTGCTTTGGGAGCAGTTATGGGGTTGGGGCCTGAAGAGTACAGAGTGAAAACCAGTTAAGCGCAGGGCTCTGTAGAACGGTGAATATAAGCCTAGTTGAAAAGCCAAATCCTGATAAAGGGAGCAACGTGTCTGATTTTGATATTGCAAATATGATTATCGGATGTACTTGGTTAGTTAGTACTTTGCTTTTCATTCGTGTATCGGTAAAGCGGATTGAGAAAAAAATGTTGCGGGATGGTCATGACCCTATTGGTTGGGACAGAAATGGGCGGGGTTTTAGATTTCCCATGTACGCATCAGTATTGATGCGAGGAAAGCCAGTCAAATTATCACTAGTGGATGACCAACTAATACTAAAATACGCAACAACGTTTGATAGAATACTTGCGTATGTTGTAAGCATCAGTTTTGTACTTTTCCTTGTGTGTGGCGCGACCATTACTTGGGGACCGGAAGAGTATAGGTTGCATTAAGTAATTTTATCTTGTTGTAAAAAAGGCTCAACTGAAATAGTTAAGCCTTTCTATTATGCGAAGAGCATTACATTACACGCATCCCTGGTTGAGCGCCTTCGTGTGGCTCAAGGATCCACAGGTCACTACCACCAGGGCCTGCCGCTAGGATCATACCTTCAGACATACCAAACTTCATCTTACGAGGTTTTAGGTTTGCAACCATTACAGTTAGTTTGCCTTCTAGCTCTTCAGGTTTGTACGCTGACTTGATGCCAGAGAACACTTGACGAGTTTCACCACCGATGTCCAGTTGGAACTTAAGCAGTTTGTTTGCTTTTGGCACTTCTTCACAAGAGATGATACGAGCGATACGCATATCTACTGCTGCAAAAGCGTCGAACTCAATCTCTTCAGCGATTGGCTCTTTGTCTAGCTCAGTTTCGCTAGCCTTGTTCTTTTCCGCTTCTGCTTTCTCTTTCGCCGCCATTTCTGCCGCCGCATCTTCTTTAGATGCTTCGATCATCGCTTCAACATTCTTCGGATCGATACGGTTGAACAGTGCTTTGAACTTAGTGATCTCGTGGCCTGTTAGTGGAGCAGCGATGTTTTCCCAAGTTAGCTCTTGGTTTAGAAACGCTTCAGTACGCGCAGCTAGCGATGGCATTACTGGTTTCAGGTAAGTCATCAGTACGCGGAACAGGTTGATACCGACAGAACAGATGTCTTGTAGTTCCTGATCTTTGCCTTCTTCTTTTGCTACAACCCACGGTGCTTTTTCATCAACGTATTGGTTAGCTTTGTCTGCCAATGCCGTGATTTCACGGATTGCACGACCAAACTCACGCGTTTCGTAAAGCTCAGCGATACGGTCAGCAGCAGCAACAAATTCGTTGTAAAGTTCAGGCTCTGCAAAGTTGTCAGACAGTTTGCCTTCAAAACGTTTCGCGATGAAACCTGCGTTACGAGATGCCAGGTTAACGATCTTGTTAACAACGTCAGCGTTTACGCGCTGAGTGAAGTCTTCAAGGTTAAGATCTAGATCGTCGATACGGCTGTTTAGCTTCGCAGCGTAGTAGTAACGTAGACACTCAGGGTCTAGGTGCTCTAGGTAAGTGCTTGCTTTTACGAACGTGCCTTTAGACTTCGACATTTTCGCGCCGTTTACGGTTACGTAACCGTGTACGAATACGTTGTTAGGCTTGCGGAAGCCAGAACCTTCTAGCATTGCTGGCCAAAATAGGCTGTGGAAGTAAACGATGTCTTTACCGATGAAGTGGTACAGCTCTGCTGAGCTGTCTTTTTTCCAATACTCGTCGAAATCTAGGTCGTCGCGCTTGTCACATAGATTTTTGAAAGAGCCCATGTAGCCGATAGGCGCGTCTAGCCACACGTAGAAGAATTTGTTTTTCTCACCAGGGATCTCGAAGCCAAAGTATGGTGCGTCACGTGAGATATCCCATTGCTGCAAACCAGATTCGAACCATTCTTGCATTTTGTTCGCTGTTTCAGCTTGTAGCGAGCCAGAGCGAGTCCACTCTTTTAGCATGCTCTCAAACTGAGGCAGGTCGAAGAAGAAGTGCTCTGAATCTTTCATTACTGGCGTCGCACCAGAAACCGCAGATTTAGGATTGATCAGTTCTGTTGGGCTGTAAGTCTCACCACAGTTGTCACAGTTGTCACCGTACTGGTCTTCAGACTTACATTTTGGACAGGTACCTTTTACGAAACGGTCCGGTAAGAACATCTCTTTTTCTGGATCGAACAGCTGAGAGATAGTGCGGCTAGAGATAAAGCCATTTTTCTTCAACTCAAGATAAATGTGTGACGCTAGCTCACGGTTCTCATCTGAGTGTGTGCTGTGGTAGTTATCAAAGCTGATATCAAATCCAGCGAAGTCTTTTTGGTGCTCTTCGCTAACTGCGGCAATCATTTCTTCAGGAGTAATACCCATCTGTTGCGCTTTAAGCATGATTGGCGTGCCGTGAGCATCGTCAGCACAGATGAAGTTTACAGTGTTGCCGCGTAGGCGTTGGTAACGAACCCAAATGTCCGCTTGGATATGCTCAAGCATATGACCAAGGTGGATCGAACCGTTAGCGTACGGAAGGGCACAAGTTACCAGCATTTTCCTTGACGGAAAGTTTTTTGGATCGTTTGCCATACTTAATATTCGCTTTTCTTGATAGGTATAAATAAATTTTGATGGATAATACTACCCCATGAACTGACTAACTCCAAGGTGTCAAACTGCGGAATGCCTTAGTTTTTTTGGGGTTCTGGTTGAGCCTGGACGGTGGTAGCATGACATCTAAAAGGAGGGCTTATGCATCAGTTCACTTCAAAACAAGATTTTTGTCACTGGTTTAACCAATTCCAACATCCACAGTTGGTGGAAAACTGGGCAGATATTCATGGCGCAATTTCGATTACGACACAGGGTTCTATTGATATAACGTTGCCATTCGCAAGTAATGAGCTTCAAACCGTACTGCATGACTGGATTAAACAGCAGCAAGCCTCGGGTAAAGTGGCTGAATTCCCATTTAATATTCGCCTTGGAGTTAAAGCTTTAGAAACTCAAGTGGCTAACTCGGTTAAGGGTGTTAAGAACATCGTTGCCGTCAGTTCTGCGAAAGGTGGCGTTGGTAAATCTACTACCGCAGTTAACTTAGCGTTGGCGATTGCTCAATCTGGGGCGAAAGTGGGATTGTTGGATGCAGATATCTATGGTCCGTCTGTACCTATGATGTTGGGGCAAGAAGATGCTAAACCAGAAGTTCGTGATGGCAAGTGGATGGAACCCATTTTTGCTCACGGCATCTATACTCATTCTATCGGTTATTTGGTGGATAAATCAGAAGCGGCGATATGGCGCGGTCCAATGGCTTCAAAAGCGTTGTCGCAGTTATTAACTGAAACAGATTGGCCAGATTTGGATTATTTGGTGATTGATATGCCGCCAGGTACGGGGGATATTCAATTGACTCTGTCACAACAAATTCCGGTAACAGGTAGCGTGCTAGTCACAACACCGCAAGATTTAGCCCTTGCCGATGCAAGGAAGGGAGCGGCAATGTTTAACAAAGTCCATGTCCCGGTTATTGGTGTTGTGGAAAACATGAGTTATCACATTTGTAGTCAATGTGGCGCGAAAGAGCATATTTTTGGTATGGGCGGAGCTGAAAAAATGTCGCAAGAATTTGGCTTAGCATTGTTAGGACAAATTCCGCTTCATATCTCTATGCGAGAAGATATTGACGCTGGCGTGCCAACGGTAGCAAGACGCCCAGAAAGTGAGCATGCAGGGTATTATAAGCAACTTGCCGATCGCGTATGTAGCACGATGTTTTGGCAAGGCAAAGCAAAACCAGATGCGATTAGCTTTACAATGGTGAACTAAGTTTACTATGCCTGTTGGTTGATAATTGCACATTTTAACGTTTGCTCGGAGGTTAATCCTCTGAGCAGGCAGAAACTTATGACTAAACCCTAATTCCAACTAGTAACTATGGGGTGAACTCCCTATAATCAGGCAGTTTATCTTTTTATGTGACTAGAAATCATCATCGGGTGCAAACTAATGTCTGATAATAATCAATGCGTCATCGTAGGTATTGCTGGCGCTTCTGCTTCTGGAAAAAGTCTGATCGCGAGCACTATTTATAATGAGCTTCGCGCGAAAGTAGGCGATCATCAAATCGGTGTCATCACGGAAGATTGCTACTACAACGACCAAAGCCACCTAAGCATGGAAGAGCGAGTAAAGACGAACTACGATCACCCGAGTGCGTTGGACCACGACCTACTGTGTGAGCACCTAGAAAAATTGGTACGTGGTGAAGCAGTAGAAGTGCCTGAGTACAGCTACACTGAGCACACAAGAACAATTAACACCACCACAATGACACCTAAAAAGGTGATCATTCTAGAAGGTATCCTTCTTCTTACAGACCCTCGTCTTCGTGATTTGATGCATGCGACAGTATTTATGGACACACCGTTAGATATTTGCTTGCTTCGCCGTGTTAAGCGTGATGTGGAAGAACGAGGCCGAACTATGGAGTCTGTTCTTAAGCAATACCAACAAACAGTACGTCCGATGTTCATGCAGTTTATCGAACCTTCTAAGCAATATGCGGACATTATTGTTCCTCGCGGTGGTAAAAACCGTATCGCAATTGATGTATTAAAAGCTCACATTGCAAGACTTTTGAAAGCTTAAGCCTATAGACGGCTATATCGCTTTATTTTTAAGAGAAGAAGTGGCACCTTAAGTGCCACTTCTTTTTTTGTTTTTAAATTAGTCAGTTGCAGGTTAAAACCAGACATTTTTCACGCTTTTGTGGAACTGTCAGCGGTAAATGGAGTCTGCGCTTATAATTGTAAAAACACTCGAGCAAGGAAAAACAAATGAAGAAACTGCTCTTAATTCTAGCAATACCGATTGTGGTCATTTTGGTCGCAATTTTAGCGTTAACCATCTTCGTCAATCCGAATCAGTTTAAACCCCTTATTGTTGAGCAAGCGCAAAAGCAAACGGGATTAGAGTTGGTGATTGAAGGGGATATCAGTTGGCAATTTTTCCCATCGATTGGCTTTGAGTTGGGACATACAGAGTTGCGAAACCCACAAGGCTTTAGTAAACCCAATTTATTCAAAGTTGATACCGTTGGTGTAGACATCTCTGTTATGCCACTTTTTAGTCAACAGCTTGAAATTGGAAACGTCACGCTTGATGGTGCTGAGTTCTACATTGAAACCAAGAAAGATGGCAGCAAGAATATTGATGCATTGACGAAAGCCCAAACACAACAAGCAGAACAAGAGAACAATGCTGCGCCTACGCAAAATGGTGAAACGCAAACTTCTGGTTCTGATTGGAGTATTAATCTTGCTGGCGTTACGGTTTCTAACGGTTCATTAGAAATGCAGGATAAGCAAGCCGGTAGTTACACCAAACTTTATGATATTTCATTAAACCTTTCCGAATTCGCTTTTGACAACTGGACAACGGCTGATTTTGGCGTGAAGGGCGAAATGAACGACCAAAAGTTCACCGCGAAAGGTCAGGCAGACTTTAAGCTAGAAAAAGGTTTGGCAAACTACGCGCTAAAGAACATCAACTTTGATGCGACATACTCTGACCCTGCCAATAAAATTGAATCGGCAACGATCGGTTTAGACACGTTTGAATTCGATAAAGTAAATAACCTGACTTATGCCATTAAGGGTGACGCTGGTGGTATGAAGTTAGATATGCAGGGTGCTGGTCAACTTAGCGTGGACAAGGCTATCAGCAAAGTACAGTTGGATAAGTTAACTCTTAAATCGACTTTTGAGGGTGATGCTTTACCTCAGTCCCCGATGAAAGTCGACATGGTGTCTGATCTGTCTTTCGACCTAACGAAAAACCATCTGAGTTTTGTTCTAGAGAAGTTAACAGCGAATGCTATCGCCTTAGATGGTAAGGCTGATGTGGCACTCGGTGATATTCCTAAAGTACGCTTTGCTCTCCATAGCCCCAATATCGATCTTGATGAGTTCTTAGGGTTAGATAAGCAAGCTGCCGAAGGTAATAAGCCTGCTTCTGGTGGCGAGAGTGCTCCTGCCGGACCTGAGGTTGAGCCTGATTTGTCTGCGTTGAAAACGTTAGATGTAAAGGGTGACATTACCATCGACAAATTCAAAGCGGCAAATGCGAAGATGGAAGCGGTAAAAACGAGCTTCACTGTAAATCGTGGCGTGTTTGAGCTTACATCTTTTAGTTCGAAGTTGTACCAAGGCTCAATCTCAGCGACAGCGAAGTTAGATGCACGCCAATCACCAGCGACTTACAGTGTTAAAAAGTCAATCAAAGGCGTGAAAGTTCAACCGCTACTTATAGACGTTGCTGAAAACGACAAACTTGAAGGGACAGGTAACATTGATGTGAATGTTACAGGTAAGAGTCTCACGCCTACCGGTATCAAGAAGAATCTATCTGGTACGGTTGTTATCAATTTTGCTGACGGTGCGGTGAATGGCATCAACGTTGCTCAGTTGATTCGTGAAAACTATGCGAAATTTAAAGGGCAAAAAGTTGAAGGCACCAATGTAGCTAAGAAAACAGACTTCAGTGCGATGACGGCGACATTGAAACTCAACAAAGGTGTTGTATCAACGGATAATATGCAAGCTCAGTCTCCATTGTTACGTGTTCGTGGTAAAGGTACCGCAAACTACATCAATGAAACAGTCGACTTTACTATCAGCACGTCAGTTGTAGGCAGCCTAGAAGGCCAGGGCGGTAAAGATATAGATGAGCTGAAAGACATCACGATTCCAATCAATGTGTCTGGTAAGTGGGCAGATCCTAAATTCAAGCTCGTATTCGATGATGTTCTGAAGCAGAAAGCTCAAAAAGAAATCGATCGTGGCGTGGAGAAGCTAACGGACAAAATCAAAGACGAGAAAACCAAAGATGCGGTCGATGGTTTATTGAAGAATCTTTTCAACTAACCGTGCGTGAAAATCAAAAGGGTTGGCATTTTGCCAACCCTTTTTAAATTACTCTGCGAGTGTTACCAATCGACGCCTTTGAGGGCTTTTACGCCAGATTCAAATGCGTGCTTTACATTTTTCACTTCAGAAACGGTATCGGCCATTTCAATCAGGGTTCGATGTGCGCCACGCCCAGTAATAATAACCGACTGCATTTTAGGTCTGTTGCTCAGTGCTTCGACCACTTCGTCTAAGTCGATGTAGCCGTAGCTCACCATATAAGTTAGCTCGTCAAATAAGATGACATCGATAGAGTCGTCTTGCAGCATGCGCTTACATTCTTGCCATACGCCTTGCGCTGCTTCGGTATCAGCGGCTTTGTTTTGAGTTTCCCACGTAAAGCCGGTTGCCATTACTTGGAATTCAACGCCGAGTTTCTCAAGTAGGTTGCGCTCACCGTTGTCCCAAGTACCTTTAATAAACTGCGCGACAGCACAATTCAAACCATGACCCACTGCGCGTGCGATCGTACCGAATCCTGATGTCGATTTACCTTTACCATTTCCGGTAATGATCAGTAGCAGACCTTTTTCCTCTTGAGCAGCAGCGATTTTTGCGTCTACCTGTTCTTTGACTTTTTGTTGGCGAGCTTTATGGCGTGCTTCTTTATTTTCTTCGATAGACATAATACTTCCTTAATTCCTTTTCGTGCTGTGCCCAAGCTAATTTGGGTTCATTGATTTATCTCGCTATGATAGACCAACATATCGTGAAGAAAAACCACCGATAATTCAGGGAATAAAATGAAGAAAATACTTGTTGTTTGTATGGGAAACATTTGTCGGTCACCAACTGGAGAGGCAGTGTTAAGAGCGAAAGCTCAAAAGCTAGGCGTTGAAGTAGAGGTTGATTCGGCAGGTACAATTGGCTACCACGCAGGAAACCGACCGGATTCAAGAGCGATGGCAGCAGGAAAGCAGCGAGGTTATTCTTTTAAAGGAATGCAAGCGCGCCAAGTCACCATTGATGACTTTGAAAAGTTTGACCTTATATTAGCCGCAGATAAAGCAAATTTGGCCGATTTATTGGATATTTGTCCGTTGAAGTATCGACACAAAGTATCGTTATTTTTAAGTCATTCTGAGTCAGTTTACGACGAAGTCCCGGACCCATATTATGGTGGGGAAGATGGCTTTGAACTGGTGCTTGATTTAATCGAAGAGGCATCAGACGCAATTTTGAAGAAGCTATAATCACCGTACTTGAAGACAATAGAAAAAGGGATGAGCTCAGCTCATCCCTTTTTATTCGTGTTAACCCGCTAGTATGTCGGTTGCGACTTTGTAGCTTGGGTCTTCCTTCACGTTAATTTCAACCAAGCTGCCAGCTTTGTCCAAAAGTTTACGACAATCTGGGCTTAGGTGACGAAGGTGCAGCGTTTTACCTTGAGCATTGTAACGCTCAGCCAGTGTTTCAATGGCTTCAATTGCAGAGTGATCTGTCACGCGAGAGTCTGCAAAATCGACAATCACATCTTTTGGATCTTCAGGCGCGTTAAACAACTCCAGGAAGTTAGCCGCAGAGCCAAAGAAAATAGGGCCGTGAATCTTGTACTCTTTTGAACCTTCCTCGTTTAAGCACGTGTCGGCATAGATGTGCTTAGCGTGTTGCCATGCAAACATTAATGCAGAAACGATAACACCAACCGCTACGGCAACAGCAAGGTCAGTAAGAACAGTAACAACGGTCACAAGAACAATAACGAAGAAGTCTTGCTTCGGTACGCGGCGTGCTAGCTTAAATGTTGCCCATTCGAATGTACCAATGACAACCATGAACATCACACCAACCAGAGCAGCGAGTGGGATCATTTCAATTAGCGAAGAAGCGAATAAGATAAACATCAATAGAGCGATAGCCGCAACGATACCAGATAGACGGCCGCGACCACCTGAGTTTACGTTGATCATCGACTGACCAATCATCGCACAACCACCCATTGCGCCAAACACAGAACACGTCATGTTTGCCATACCTTGACCGATACATTCGCGGTTAGATTGACCACGAGTATTCGTCATCTCATCTAAAACTGTCAGTGTTAGTAGAGATTCAATTAGACCAATGGCCGCGAGAATGATCGCGTATGGAAGAATGATTTGTAGTGTCTCTAGTGTAAATGGTACCGCAGGAATAGAGAAGGTTGGTAGTGAACCTGCGAGTGTTGCAGCTTCATCACCAGACATTGTACGCAGGAAGTCAACAACAGTTCGAGTTTCCAGATCCAAGCCAACCACTAAAGCCGTCACCGTTACGATCGCAACAAGTGAAGAGGGTACAGCTGTTGTGATTTTTGGTAGAAAGTGAATGATTGCCATAGTCAGCGCAACCAAACCAAGCATTAGCAGCATCTGGTCTTGTGGTAGCCAAGTAAGCATGCCGTTGATGTCTGGCGCTTTAAACTGACCCAACTGAGCTAGGAAGATAACAATAGCCAGACCGTTCACAAAACCGATCATCACAGGGTGAGGTACGATACGGATGAACTTACCCAATTTAAACATACCAGCGGCAATTTGAAGAATACCAGCGAGCATGATGGCTGCGAATAGGTACTGGACACCGTGAGTCGCGACAAGCGAAACCATTACGACTGCCATGGCACCTGTTGCACCAGAGATCATGCCAGGACGACCACCGAAAATGGAAGTAATAAGACCAACGATGAATGCAGCGTAAAGACCGACCATCGGATCTACGCCTGCGACGAACGCAAATGCGACAGCTTCAGGAACCAATGCTAGCGCAACGGTTAAGCCTGATAGCACATCATTTTTTACGGAGTGCTTAGAAAATTGGGGAAATTCGAACATGTTTGTTTTTAAGTTCTCTTTGCAATGAGTTAAACCCGACACATATTCGTATTTGCACAAGCCACTGAGTGGTTGATTTTTAATCAAACATTGCAGTGTAAACCGTAGTATTAAAAGAGCAGCATCAGAATGGTGTCGAAAACTTGAGTCGGCGCATGCTACCGAAAAGTGTGATTAAGTTCAAGAATGATACGAATAATGGCGTACAAATGTGATCACGAATTGGTATTTATATGAACAATTTATTGGGCAAATATGAAGATAAAAAAGGCTACCAGATGGTAGCCTTTAATTTATTTATGCCGTTAAGCAGTTGAACGTAATGATTTAGCCTAGTTAAAGTTAGGCTTTGTCATCTCTGCCGATGCACGGTTTTTAGCCACTTGGCTACCAGCACCTTTAGCTTGGTAACGTTCGGTTTTGAACGGTGCTGCTGCAACCGTGATTTCGCGTAGCTCTTGAGGGCCAGGTGCTTTCGTCATCGGTGCGCTAGCGTTTAGCTTAGCCGCAACTTTAATGGCTTCGACTTTAGGCTCTGGTTTATCTACTGGCGCTTCGGCTGCAATCTCTTTTGCTGCTTCAACGATAGGCTCTACCGATGCTGTTTCTACTACTGCCGATTCAGCTTTTTCTGCGATTACTGTTTCAACAACAGGTGCTTCTACTACTGGAGCTTCCACTTTCGCTTCAACGGTTTCTTGAACCTTGTGTTCAACAACTGGCGCATCTGTTACGACAGGTTGCTCGCGACGAATAATCACTTTACCCATTGCCATTTCTGGACACGCAAAGCCACCTTGGATTGTAGGTACTGCTGCTACAGCTTCTTCCTTAACTCGCTCTTCCTTCTTAGGTGCTGGTTTCGGAATGTAACGTGGCATTACTTTACCCATAGCCATTTCAGGAGAAGCGACACCTCCCTTACGTAGGCGGAACGGGTTAGGGCGGCGATCACGGCCACGGCGACGACGCTGGCCGCTTGCACGCAGGTGACGTGGCGAACGACGGTTACGACGTTGCTTAGACTCTGCTTGCTTGTTGTCTTGTTGTGCTTCTACCGCTGCTTCTGTTGGCTTCTCAACTTTGGTTTCAACCGTTTCTTGAGTCTTAACCGCTGTTTCTTCGGCTTTCTTCTCAATAGCTTCTTGGTCCTTAACGCGTACAGACTTGTTCAATTTGCGACGTTGGCGGCGCTCTTTCACTTTTTCTGCTTTCGCATTTTGCTGCTTCGGTTTGCTCTCTTCTGGTTTTGTTTCAGTACGAGCTTCCGCTGCTAGCTGCAGACCTTTTTCCGCTACTTTTGCGTTTGCTTTCTGCTCTTGGGCTTTATCTGCCTGTTGAGCTTTAGGTTTACGCTTTTGGTTACGGTTTTGCGGTTTATTTGTTTGTTGTTGAGCTTCGTTTTGCTCATTAGCCTGCTCATCACGAGGCTTACGACGACGTCGGTTATCGCGATTGTCGCGGTTATCACGATTATCGCGCTGGTTGTTATTGCGACGACGATCGTTACGATCACGTTTGTTACGTCGATTATCGCGATTTGGTTTTCTCTCTTCCTGAGGTTTCTGTTCTTCTTTTGTTTCTTCAGAACCACCGAATAGGAAGCTACCAAGTGCTTTAAACAGACGGCTGAACAATCCAGGTTTCTCTTCTTGTTCAACGTTTTGTTCTTTCTTCTTCGCCTCAGGAGCTGGTTTAGCTGCTGGTGCAGGTGCGGTTTGAGACGGAGCCGCAAAGCCTTTAAGAACTGGCTCTTCAATTCGTTTTGGTTTTACGTCAACTTCCGCTGGCTCTTTACCTTCCGCTTCTTTCATTGCTTCCAGTTTTTTAGGAAGTAGGTAAGAAATCAGATCGAACTCTTCACCTTCACGAACACGGATAACTTCGAAGTGCGGCGTTTCCATGTCAGAGTTTGGAACAACCGTAATCTTCACTTCTTGAATGCGTTCGATATGGTTAACTGAACGACGTTTTTCGTTCAACAAGTAAGAAGCGATTGGCACAGGTACAACTGCGAGAACTTGCGCTGTATTGTCTTTCAGTGCTTCCTCTTCGATTAAACGAAGTACAGAAAGTGCTAGAGATTCGTTGTCGCGAACGACTCCAGTACCGCTACAGCGAGGACAGATGTGGTGGCTTGCTTCTGCTAGAGAAGGGCTTAAACGTTGACGTGACATCTCCAACAAACCAAAGCGAGAAATACGACCGATTTGTACACGAGCGCGATCAAGACGAACGGCTTCACGTAGACGGTTTTCTACTTCTCGTTGGTGGCGAACAGGTGTCATATCGATAAAGTCGATAACCACTAAGCCACCCAAGTCACGTAGACGTAACTGGCGAGCAATTTCGTCGGCTGCTTCTAGGTTCGTGTTTAGGGCTGTTTCTTCAATATCACCGCCCTTGGTTGCACGAGCAGAGTTGATATCGATAGACGTTAGTGCCTCAGTCGGGTCAATAACAATAGAACCGCCAGATGGCAGACGCACTTCACGTTGGAAAGCCGATTCAATTTGGCTTTCGATTTGGTAGTGGCTGAATAGTGGAACTTCGCCTTCATATTTCTTAACGCGGTTAAGGAAATCAGGGCGCACCAATTGAATGTGCTCTTTTGCACGTTCGTAGATGGTGTTGCTATCAATTAAGATTTCGCCAATATCACGACGCAAATAGTCACGGATTGCACGAACGATAACGTTACTTTCTTGGTGGATTAAGAATGGAGCAGGGTTAGAGTCCGCTGCACCTTTGATTGCACCCCAGTGGTTAAGTAGTACATTCAAATCCCACTCAAGTTCTTCAGCACTCTTGCCAACGCCAGCAGTACGTACGATTAGGCCCATGCCCTGAGGCAGTTCCAAAGTACTTAATGCGGCTTTTAGTTGAGTACGCTCGTCACCTTCGATTCGACGAGAAATACCGCCAGCACGAGGGTTGTTAGGCATCAGAACAAGGTAACTACCAGCAAGAGAAATGAAAGTAGTAAGAGCTGCGCCCTTGCTTCCACGTTCTTCTTTTTCCACTTGAACGATAACTTCTTGGCCTTCCGTTAGCACTTCTTTGATGCTTGGACGACCTTGGTAGGTGTAACCTTCAGGGAAATATTCGCGGGCAATTTCTTTGAGAGGGAGGAAACCGTGACGCTCGGCGCCGTAATCAACAAATGCGGCTTCTAAGCTTGGTTCGATACGTGTGATACGTCCTTTGTAGATATTCGCTTTTTTAGATTCATGACCTGGACTCTCGATATCAAGATCGAAAAGTCGCTGGCCATCAACCAGAGCGACACGCAACTCTTCTTTTTGAGTTGCGTTAATTAACATTCTTTTCATTGAAAATTCTCGTTGTCTTTTCTTTTATATCTTTCTTGTCGACTTGCCACTGTTTTTTCGCTCTTTCACGGTGCCTGATCCCATGGCTTGTATTTTGCAGCCTCCCGGCTGGAAGGGGATGCTCTCGGGCACTTCAGTCATCACAAGCCTCTTGTGGTTTCTGTTGGAAACGTAGACTTGTGACCCGCTATTTGGGCGGTAGGTACTCAACGTGAATATGCGAGGAGTAGGGTGGCAAGAGTGTTGAATTCGATGTGTCTCACGCCAATGCTGCACTCGACCTTCAACGATCTACTCACATTGCTTGAGGATAAATGATTGGTAATGAATAAAATGTAACCAAACCTTCCTTAGCAGCTGTGAACTATAGCAGTGCGCGTGGCTATCAGCAATCTGCTTTCACGCAAACGATAGAAAATTTGCCGCTAAACTCAAAATTTCTAATTTATAACTGGCTGTTTCATAAGCAATTGAGATGTGCAAACTGTTCAGGACAGAAAACAAATTGAGAACTTGATTGAGAGTTTTAATAATTTAAACAAAAGCTTGGCGAAATTTAGACCAGTATGTGCCATCGAGTGTTTCTTTTACGACAAGAATAATGTGAAGTCGCACGAAATTGAGTTTACAATACCGCCCATGAACGAAATAAGAACAAAAGTCCAGTTCGTCGATATCGACGAAGATATGGCAGGTCAGCGCATTGATAATTTTTTGCGCAACCAATTAAAAGACATTCCTAAAAGCATGATTTACCGAATTGTGCGTAAGGGCGAAGTGCGCGTAAATAAAAAGCGTATAAAAGCAGAGTACAAGTTAAAAGCAGGCGATCTCGTTCGTATTCCACCGGTGACCGTCGAGAAAAAAGATGACGATGTCGCACCAAGTACGAAACTTAACAAAGTCGCTGAGTTGGAAAATATGATTATCTTCGAAGATGATCATATGTTGATTCTAAACAAACCATCTGGCACCGCTGTGCATGGTGGCAGTGGTTTAAAGTTTGGTGCGATTGAAGCGCTTAGGGCTCTGCGTCCTCAAGCTCGCTTTCTTGAACTTGTGCATCGTATTGACCGTGATACTTCAGGGATTTTGCTGGTTGCTAAGAAGCGTTCTGCACTTCGTCACTTGCAAGCCCAGTTTCGTGAAAAGACAGTAAAGAAGTTTTACTTAGCTCTTGTCATGGGGCAATGGAAAAGCAGTTGTAAGGTTGTGAACGCGCCACTGCTCAAAAACGAAGTGAACAGTATTGTTCGTGTTAACCCTAATGGTAAGCCGTCAGAAACGCGTTTTAAGATTTTGGAAAAGTTCGAACAAGCTACATTGATTCAGGCGAGTCCGATTACTGGTCGAACTCACCAAATACGAGTTCATACGCAATACACTGGTCACCCAATCGCTTGGGATGATCGCTACGGTGATCGTCGCTTTGACGCTTACACAGGTCAAGTTGGTTTAGATCGTTTGTTCCTACACGCGGCAAACATCAAGTTCCAACACCCATCAAATGATGAGTGGATGGAAATCAACGCACCGATGGAACCGAAACTAGAAAAAGTGTTGGCGGGTTTAAGAAACGCGTAACCATGTTTTCCTCGCGGATGCAAAAGGGAGCCTGTGGCTCCCTTTTATCGTATTTGGGTTAAAGGACATCGAGTCCTTGAACATGCAACATATCAATCAAATCAATCAATGGTAGTCCGACAAGTGTGTTCGGGTCTTTACCAACTAATTTCGTAAACAAACAAATTCCCATGCCTTCGCTTTTAAAGCTGCCTGCGCAGTAAAAAGGTTCTTCCCTGTCGACGTAGCGTTCGATTTGTTCAAGCGTTAAATCTCTAAAGTGCACCTCGAAAGAATCAAAGCCGACTTCTGTATGGTTTGTCACGGTGTTATGTACCGCAAGACCAGTATAGAAAGTGATGACTTTTCCACTTTGAGCCAAAAGTTGATTTATCGCGTTATCTCTATTTAAAGGCTTGCCAACGATTTCACCATTAATGACACAAACTTGGTCACTGCCGATAACTAAACTTGCTTTATCCGTCTGGCAAGATATTGCTTTCTCTTGGGCCAGTCTCTGCACAAGTTCAGTTGGCGTTTCTTGGTCAAAAGGTGTTTCATCGCAATCAGGTGATAAACAAACGAATGGTAGTGAGAGCTTTTCAAGCAGTTGTTTACGAAAAGGGGAGGTTGAGGCTAAAACCAGTTGGTAATTTTTCATTTTGAATTACAATTCGTGGGAGCATTTCCAATAGGATAATAGATCAAAAATGATTCTGGCTAATGCTCTGTATGTTAAGCGTAAAAAAGTACAACTTTTTTGCCTTTTTCTTTGACTAATTTTGATTTGGAAGATAATATTCGCGCCCTATGCAAAAGGTAAAAATACCGCGAACGGTTGACCCAGCTAAAGCTGCACAGAAACGATTGGATTACGATGGCATCATCCAAGCTAGTCTTTTCAAGCGCTTAGTGGAAACAACTGAAGGCGTAAAACGCGACGCAGAAGTCTCATTGTCATTTGGGATGGATGAACAGCGACTCGTTGTTATCTCTGGTAAAGCTAACATCGAAGTCGATTTAGAGTGTCAGCGTTGTAATGAGGTATTCGCACATGAGTGCGAAGTTGAATTCCTTTCTACTCCTTACTACGGTGAGAAAACAGAACAGGAAGCACCAGAAATTTATGATTTGGTAGATCTAAATGAATATGGTGAATTAGACCTCATACAACTTGTTGAAGACGAGTTCATCTTAGCATTACCTCAAATTGCGATGCACGATGAAGCGGATTGTAGCGTTGATTCAAATAACATGGTTTTTGGTGAGATTCCTGAAGAAATTGAGGAAGAAAAACCGAATCCATTCGACGTTTTGAAAAGTCTGAAAAAGTAATAGGTGTGGTAGCCGATTCTTCTTCAGGTTTTTAACCCAATAGTATAGGAGTAGGGTCAATGGCCGTACAGAAAAACCGTAAAACTCGTTCTAAGCGCGGTATGCGTCGTTCACACGATGCGCTAACTACAGCTGCTCTATCTGTAGACGCGACTTCTGGTGAAACTCACCTACGCCACAACGTAACTGCTGAAGGTTACTACCGTGGTCAAAAGGTTATCAACAAGTAAGGTTGAACCTTTGCAAAGTATTACCGTTGCACTTGATGCAATGGGCGGGGATTTCGGTCCACGCGTAACAGTGCCTGCCGCCGTGCAGGCACTGTCTCATTTCCCAGAGCTAAAAGTGATTCTTATTGGTGATCAATCTCTGATCACGTCTCAATTATCTCAACTCGGTACCTCGACCAGTTCCCGCTTGACTATTCTTCACAGCGAGAAAGTTATCTCGAACTCAGAAAAACCTTCATTGGCGTTACGTAATAGCCAAAATAGTTCTATGCGTATGGCTATCGATTTGGTTTCTGAGCAGAAAGCGGATGCTTGTGTTAGTGGTGGCAACACCGGTGCATTAATGGCACTATCGCGTTTCATTCTTAAGTTACTTCCTGGCATTGAACGTCCTGCTTTAGTTTCCGCTTTACCGACGATTACCGGAAAGCGTACTTGGATGCTGGATCTGGGGGCGAATGTATCGTGCGATGCTGATAGCTTGTTCCAATTTGCTGTAATGGGCAGTGCATTAGCTGAAGAACACTTGGGTCGTCCTCCTCGCGTTGCTGTACTCAATATTGGCGCAGAAGAGATTAAAGGTAACGATTTAGTCAAACGTTGCGCAGAAATGCTTTCTCAGACCGATGCGATTAACTTTGTCGGTTATATTGAAGGTAATCAAATTTTGCATGATGTTGCGGACGTCATTGTTTGTGATGGATTTGTCGGCAACGTATGCTTAAAAGCCAGTGAGGGAACAGCTCAACTTTTTATCGAAAAAATTAAAACCAGCATAATGGCATCAACGATAAAGGGTTGGATAGCTAGAAAGTTGTTTTCTAGGCTGTTTAATGAACTAAAAACACTGAACCCCGACCAGTATAACGGCGCAAGTTTGCTAGGATTG
Organism: Vibrio sp. SCSIO 43097; assembly: GCF_023650755.1. Lineage (NCBI taxonomy): Bacteria > Pseudomonadati > Pseudomonadota > Gammaproteobacteria > Vibrionales > Vibrionaceae > Vibrio > Vibrio sp. SCSIO 43097. The sequence goes on from NZ_CP071840.1 coordinate 1,136,583, forward strand.
CGCGGCATTGTCATAAAAAGCCATGGAAGTGCGGATGTATCTGCGATTGTCAATGCACTTGGCGAGGCAGTACACGAGGTCAAACGACAAGTACCAAGCCGTATTAGCGATCGTTTGGAAGCGGTTTTACTCGAGAGGCATTATTAGTCTTCATGTATAGCAAAATTTTAGGTACTGGCAGCTACCTGCCATCTCAGGTGCGTACAAACGCAGATCTAGAGAAAATGGTAGATACAAGTGATGAGTGGATCGTTGCTCGCACGGGTATTAAAGAGCGTCGAATTGCTGCAGAAAACGAAACTGTAGCAGACATGGCATTCTACGCAGCTGAAAACGCTATCGATATGGCGGGTATTGATAAAAACGATATCGACCTGATTATCGTAGCCACAACGAGCAGTAGCCATACTTTCCCTTCATCTGCGTGTCAGGTGCAGGCAAAGCTTGGCATTAAAGGTTGTCCAGCTTTTGACTTAGCCGCTGCTTGTTCTGGTTTTGTGTACGCATTATCTGTTGCAGACCAACATATCAAATCTGGTATGTGCAAAAACGTACTTGTGATTGGTTCAGATGCTTTGTCTAAAACGTGTGATCCGACAGACCGTTCAACCATCATCCTATTTGGTGATGGTGCCGGAGCCGTTGTCGTAGGCGCTAGCCAAGAGCCTGGCATTATCTCTACCCACATATACTCGGATGGTCAATTCGGAGAGCTTCTAAGCCTACCTGTACCTGTGCGGGGGCAAGATGCGGATAAATGGCTTCATATGGCTGGGAACGAAGTATTCAAAGTCGCTGTAACTCAGCTATCGAAACTAGTAAAAGATACGCTTGAAGCCAACAACATGCATAAGTCTGAACTAGACTGGCTAGTGCCGCACCAAGCGAACTACCGCATTATTTCAGCAACAGCGAAGAAACTTTCGATGTCACTAGACCAAGTCGTGATTACACTTGATAAACACGGCAACACATCAGCTGCAACTGTGCCAACAGCACTAGATGAAGCGGTACGTGATGGTCGTATTAAACGCGGTCAAACTCTGCTTCTTGAAGCGTTTGGCGGCGGATTCACTTGGGGCTCGGCCCTTGTGAAGTTCTAAGTTTCACAAGAATTCAAAATTTAAGGTGCACTTGGTGCATCTTATTTCTTTTTACTTTGCTTAAAGGAAAACAACATGAGCAAGTTTGCTATCGTATTTCCAGGTCAAGGTTCTCAAGCTGTAGGTATGCTTGCAGAACTAGGCGAACAATATGACGTAGTAAAACAAACATTTGCAGAAGCATCTGACGCACTAGGTTACGATCTATGGGCGCTTGTTCAAAATGGACCTGCAGAAGATTTAAACGAGACTTTCCGTACTCAACCAGCTTTGCTAGCTTCATCTGTTGCAATCTGGCGTGTATGGCAGGAACTTGGCTTAGAGCAACCAGCAAACCTAGCCGGTCACAGCCTAGGTGAGTACTCAGCACTTGTATGTGCGGGTGTTATTGACTTTAAAGAAGCCATCAAGCTGGTTGAATTACGTGGTCAACTTATGCAAGAAGCAGTACCAGCTGGTACTGGCGCAATGTACGCGATTATCGGTTTGGCTGATGATGCGATTGCAAAAGCGTGTGAAGACGCAGCGCAAGGCGAAGTGGTCTCTCCAGTAAACTTTAACTCGCCTGGTCAAGTCGTTATCGCTGGTAGCAAAGACGCAGTAGAGCGAGCTGGTGCGCTATGTAAAGAAGCCGGTGCGAAGCGTGCGCTTCCTCTTCCTGTTTCAGTACCTTCACACTGTGCACTTATGAAGCCAGCAGCGGAAAAACTTGCTGTAGCTCTTGAGTCTATCGAATTTAACTCACCACAGCTGCCAGTTATCAACAACGTTGATGTGGTTGCTGAGACAGATCCTGCAAAAATCAAAGATGCGCTTGTTCGTCAGCTACATAGCCCAGTTCGTTGGACTGAAACAGTTGAACTGATGCACGAACAAGGCGTAGAAAATCTTCTTGAGCTTGGTCCTGGTAAAGTTTTAACAGGTCTAACAAAACGTATCGTGAAAACGCTAACTGCAGCAGCAGTGAATGATATCGCATCGCTAGACGCTGCGAAGTAATCCATCAAGCGATAAATTTGCGATAAGAAAAGGAAACACAACATGATGAATCTAGAAGGTAAGATCGCGCTAGTTACCGGCGCAAGCCGTGGTATTGGCCGCGCGATCGCGGAACTTCTTGTCGAGCGAGGTGCTACGGTTATCGGTACTGCTACTTCTGAAAGTGGTGCGGCTGCTATCAGCGAGTATCTTGGTGATAACGGTAAAGGCTTAGCGCTTAACGTGACTGATGTCGAGTCTATCGAAGCGACATTAAAAACGATCAACGAAGAATTTGGTGTGATCGATATTCTGGTGAATAACGCTGGTATTACTCGTGACAACCTATTGATGCGCATGAAAGATGATGAGTGGAACGACATCATCGATACCAACCTAACGCCAATCTACCGCATGTCTAAAGCGGTTTTACGCGGCATGATGAAAAAACGTGCGGGTCGTATCATCAACGTAGGCTCTGTTGTTGGTACCATGGGTAACGCAGGTCAAACTAACTACGCAGCAGCGAAAGCGGGCGTGATTGGTTTTACTAAATCAATGGCTCGTGAAGTTGCGTCTCGTGGTGTAACAGTGAACACTGTTGCTCCTGGTTTCATCGAAACTGACATGACTAAGGCACTAAATGATGACCAACGTGCGGCAACTTTGTCGAACGTGCCAGCAGGTCGTTTAGGTGACCCACGTGAAATTGCATCAGCAGTAGTTTTCCTTGCTTCTCCTGAAGCAGCGTACATTACTGGTGAAACTTTGCATGTAAATGGTGGCATGTACATGGTTTAATGCGACAGTTTATGCAAAATAAGCTATTTTACATTGTGAAAAATAGCCTATAGTTGCAGTTAACTGTCATGAACTTGTCATGCTTATGCGCAAGATTTGTGCATGATTTAAGTCAAAAATGTATTGAAATTCGGTTAAATTCGCTAATTTTGTGGTTTGACCAGCAAGGACCCCCTTGCAACTTTCAATAGTTCGAATAAACTACGGAATCATCGCATTAGGCGAAATCTGTAAAGGAAAAGAAAAATGAGCAACATCGAAGAACGCGTAAAGAAAATCATTGTTGAACAGCTAGGTGTAGACGAAGCAGAAGTTAAAAACGAAGCTTCTTTCGTTGACGATCTAGGTGCTGATTCTCTAGACACTGTAGAACTAGTTATGGCTCTAGAAGAGGAATTCGACACTGAGATTCCTGACGAAGAAGCTGAGAAGATCACTACTGTTCAAGCTGCAATCGACTACGTAAACAGCGCTCAGTAATTAGCTTTCCCAGGCGGTCTCCTAGACCGCCTGTGTTCTTTCTAACTTCTTCTATCCTCTCATAGAAATATTCAATTCCCGGAGAATTATATCGTGTCCAAGCGTCGTGTAGTTGTCACTGGCATGGGTATGTTGTCACCGGTAGGCAACACAGTAGAATCATCTTGGAAAGCCCTGCTAGAAGGTCAAAGTGGTATCGTAAATATCGAGCACTTTGATACTACGAACTTCTCAACTCGTTTTGCAGGTCTTGTTAAAGATTTCGATTGCACAGAGTACATGTCTAAAAAAGATGCTCGTAAGATGGACCTTTTCATCCAGTACGGCATTGCAGCGGGTATTCAAGCTCTTGATAACTCTGGCTTACAAATTACCGAAGAAAATGCGGCTCGAGTTGGTGTTGCTATCGGCTCAGGCATTGGCGGTCTTGACCTTATCGAAACTGGCCATACTGCATTAGTAGACAAAGGCCCTCGCAAAGTTAGCCCATTTTTTGTTCCTTCGACCATTGTAAACATGGTTGCAGGTAACCTATCTATCATGCGTGGTCTTCGTGGTCCAAATATCGCGATTTCTACCGCATGTACTACTGGCCTGCATAATATCGGCCATGCAGCACGTATGATTGCCTACGGCGATGCAGATGCGATGGTTGCTGGTGGTGCAGAAAAAGCTTCTACGCCTCTTGGCATGGCTGGCTTCGGTGCAGCTAAAGCACTATCTACTCGTAATGAAGAGCCTCAAAAAGCGTCTCGCCCATGGGATAAAGGCCGTGATGGTTTTGTTCTAGGTGATGGTGCTGGCATGATGGTGCTTGAAGAGTACGAACACGCAAAAGCACGTGGCGCGAAGATTTACGCAGAACTGGTTGGTTTTGGTATGTCTGGTGATGCTTACCACATGACATCTCCAAGCGAAGACGGCTCTGGTGGTGCACTTGCGATGGAAGCGGCGATGCGTGACGCTAACATCACAGGTACTCAAGTAGGTTATGTGAATGCTCACGGTACTTCTACTCCTGCTGGTGATGTTGCAGAAATCAAGGGCGTGAAACGTGCTCTTGGTGAAGAAGGTGCGAAGCAAGTTCTTGTGTCTTCAACTAAGTCTATGACGGGTCACCTATTAGGTGCTGCAGGCTCTGTTGAAGCAATTATCACGGTTATGTCTTTGGTTGACCAAATTGTTCCGCCAACCATTAACCTTGATGATCCAGAAGAAGGTCTAGACATCGACCTTGTGCCGCATACAGCGCGCAAAGTTGAAGGTATGGAGTACGCTATCTGTAACTCGTTTGGCTTTGGTGGTACAAACGGTTCTTTGATCTTCAAGAAGTTCGCTGAGTAACACTATCTAACCTAATTTAGATAAGCGAAACTTGTATTCTAACGGCTCGATGCTTAGCATTGAGCCGTTTTGTTTTATTTGTTGTCTGCTAATTTGAAGGTACGTGAATGTTTTGGGTAAATGGAGTTCCGCAAACGCATGTAGAGCTAGGTGATCGCTCATTCCAATACGGTGATGGAGGCTTTACCACCATCCTGACCCAAAATGGAGAGTTGGTTTACTGGCAGGAACATACTGAGCGCATGAGTGCTTGCCTTGACGCTTTGAAGATCTCTTCACCTGACTGGAAAGTTGTGCATGATTGGGCAAGCAAAGCGGTTTTATCTGACGCACGAGCGGGGGTGAAGATTCACGTTAGCCGCGGTATTGGCGGGCGAGGGTATAGCCCTAATGGGATTGAAAGCCCTATCGTGACGATTTCCAATTTTGTGTTTCCTTCTCATTATTCATCTTGGCAAGAACAAGGTGTGGACTTGGGCGTTTGTAATACTCGTCTAGGGATTCAACCTTTACTTGCGGGACATAAGCACAACAACCGTTTAGAGCAGATTCTCGCCAAGGCTGAAATCGACAATACAGAGTTTGCAGATGCAATAACGTTAAATGTGCAAAACCATGTCATTGAAACTACAATGGCCAACCTTTTTTGGGTTAAAGGTAATAAAGTATTTACGCCGGAGCTGACCTTATCAGGCGTTACGGGCGTAATGCGTCGTAAGGTGCTTGAGTTACTTAAAGTAAGTCATATTGAAGTCATCGAGGGGCGTTTTATACTTCCAGATTTGCTGAGTGCTGACGAGGCTTTCATGTGTAACTCAATATTAGGTATCGCACCTATTCGCAGCATAGTGACATCGAACTCTAAGACTATATTTCCGATAGGAAAATTGACTCAACGACTGCAAGGGAATTTAACTACGTGATTAAAAAACTGTTGGCTTTTGTTGTGCTGATCGCAGTGATAGGCGCAGCAGCTGTTTTTTATATAATTTCACAGGCTAAACAATACGTTGAAAAGCCTATTCTATTGGAACAACCTCAGCTGTTTACTGTAGAAAGTGGTACAAGCTTTCATCATGTCATGCGCGCCTTAGTTGAAGATGAGGTGATTGAAACATCGGAGTACATCCGTTTAATTCCTCACTTATATCCAGAATTGTTGCAGGTGCGAGCGGGTACTTACCAACTTGAGCCTGGTATGTCGCTTTCGCAAACATTGGAGCATCTGAATACTGGAAAAGAATACCAGTTTGCGATCACTTTTGTTGAAGGCGGCCGCTTTTCTGAATGGGTAGATCAACTAAAAAGTGCTCCTTATTTAAAGCATGATTTAACCGATCTTTCAGAAAAAGAAATGGCTGCGAAGCTCGGAATTGAGAGAGAAAAGCTAGAAGGGTTGTTTTTAGCAGAAACCTACCATTACACAGCGGGTACGAGTGAAAGCCAGTTATTAAAACGAGCGCATCGAAAACTCAATAAAATACTGGACGCTAGCTGGGAAGCTCGTCAAGAAAAGCTGCCATTACAGGATAAATATGAAGCCTTGATTCTCGCGTCTATCATAGAGAAAGAGACGGCTATTGATTCTGAGCGTGAGCGCGTCGCTTCTGTGTTTATCAACCGATTGAACAAACGCATGCGGTTACAAACTGATCCGACAGTTATTTATGGTATGGGTGACGCCTACGATGGCAACATTCGTAAGAAAGATTTGCGTACGCCGACACCATATAACACCTATACCATCAATGGATTGCCACCAACACCGATTGCGATGGCTGGTGAAGCTTCCATTGAAGCGGCTTTGAATCCAGAAAGCAGCAACTATTTATATTTTGTAGCAAGTGGAAAGGGCGGACATGTATTCTCGAAATCCCTTGCTGAGCACAACCGTGCTGTTCGTGCCTATTTAAGAGAACTAAGAAAGAACAAATGATGAAAGCAAACTTTATTGTCGTTGAAGGCCTAGAAGGCGCGGGTAAAAGCACTGCGATTAAAACCGTTTTAGATACGCTAAAAGCGGCCGGTATTGAGGATATCGTAAATACCCGTGAGCCAGGAGGCACACCGCTAGCAGAAAAAATGCGCGCTCTGGTGAAAGAAGAGCACGAAGGTGAAGAACTTAAGGACATGACGGAGTTGCTTCTTCTGTACGCTGCACGTGTTCAGTTGGTTGAGAACGTGATCAAACCAGCTTTGGAAAACGGTCAGTGGGTGGTTGGTGACCGACACGATATGTCGTCGCAAGCTTATCAAGGTGGTGGCCGTCAGATTGACGCATCGTTAATGAAAAATCTCCGGGATACAACGCTTGGTGATTTTAAACCTGCTCTTACTCTCTATATGGACATTGACCCTCGTGTTGGGCTTGAGCGTGCGCGTGGGCGTGGTGAGTTAGATCGTATAGAGAAGATGGATATTAGTTTCTTCGAGCGTACACGTGAGCGTTATTTGGAGATTGCTCATGCCGATCCTTCCATCGTTATCATTAACGCAGAACAGACGATTGAAGGCGTGTCGCGTGATATTCGGGACGCTCTAAACGAGTGGCTAGCTCGTCAATAAGTGAAATGTAAATTTAGGTGACTCATGTTAAATGATTATCCATGGCTACAGCCAATATGGGATAACCTCAAAGTAGGGTTAGAGTCGGACAGAATACCAGGTGCGCTTTTATTACAAAGCGATCAGGGCTTAGGCATCGAAAAACTTATCGAGTTTTTTAGCCAAGCGCTTCTTTGCCAAAATTACGCGAGTGAAGCATGCGGTTTTTGTCATAGCTGCCAGCTAAATCAATCTCAAAACCACCCTGATTTACACTGGATCAAGCCAGAGAAAGAAGGAAAGGCGATAACGGTGGACCAAATTCGCGCTTGTAACCGTCTTGCTCAGGAATCATCTCAGCTTAATGGTTACCGCCTATTTGTAATAGAACCGGCGGACTCTATGAACGAGTCGGCATCGAATGCGCTGTTAAAGACGCTAGAAGAGCCTGGGGCAAAGTGCTTGTTTTTGCTCGTTACCCACAATCAGGAGCGTCTGCTCCCAACGATTCGTAGCCGTTGCCAACACTGGGTTGTTGCGCCTCCGTCAGCGGAACAAGCAATGCAATGGATGCACGAACAAGGGGCGAAGCAAGTTCCTGCTTATGCTTTAAAACTGAATATGGGCTCTCCAATAAAAACATTGGATGCGTTAAATAATGGTGATCTCGAAGCTTACTTGGCTTTTGAACGCAGTTTTATTAAGGCAATGTCTTCGCCTGTTTCAGACGTTTCTGAGTGTGCTTCTTTAATCGCTAAACACTCAGAGCAATCACTAGACTGGGCATGGTATTTACTGACAGATGCTCAGAAAGCGCAGTTTGGTGTATCAGAAGCTCAAATGCTTCCGGGCGCGACAAAGTTTCAACCGGACAACTATAACGGTTTGTACTCATCAGCGAAGGCGCTGATGAACCTGAAAGCTCAGGTGCAAGCCTTTCCTGGCCTGAACCTTGAGCTACTATCAATGAATTGGTTAATTGAATCACGAGAGGCATTATGTTCGTAGATTCTCATTGTCATTTAGACAAATTGAATTACGACGATCTCCACATCAATGTGGAAGACGTTATTAACAAAGCTAAACAAGCAAACGTAACTGAGCTACTTTCTGTTGGAGTAACGCTGGATTCTTTCCCGAAAATGATGGAAATGATCGAGCCTTATGACAATGTTTATGCTTCGTGCGGTGTGCACCCACTTGATGTTGAAAGCGACTTTTCGATGGACGTATTGCGCCACCATGCGTCGAATGCAAAAGTCGTCGCTATTGGCGAAACGGGTTTAGATTATCATTACAAGCCCGAAACGGCCGCGTTACAGAAAGAGCGCTTTGAGCAACACGTTGATCTTGCAGTGGAGCTCAACAAACCTTTAATTATCCATACCAGAAACGCACGTGCGGATACTCTAGATATTTTGCGTAAGGGTGGGGCAGAGAAATGTGGTGGTGTTATCCACTGTTTTACAGAAGATCTTCCATTTGCTGAAGCTGCACTGGAGCTGGGGTTTTATATTTCTATCTCGGGGATTGTTACTTTCCGTCAAGCTACAGAGTTAAAAGAAGTGGTGAAGACTCTACCTTTAGAGAAGCTTCTTATTGAGACAGATTCTCCTTACTTGGCTCCTGTTCCCCATCGTGGCAAAGAGAATCAACCCGCTTACGTTGTCGAAGTCGCTTCTTATATTGCGCAACTCAAATCGTGCTCTCTTTCTGAAGTGGCACAAAAAACCACCGAAAACTTCCGAAATCTTTTTTTGCGATGAAAAAATAATAAGAGCATAAAAAAGGAGCTTAGGCTCCTTTTTTGTTGATAAAAACAACAGATACGCTCACGAGTTTAATGTTTACTAAAAATGTTGATTTAATAACATTCAAAAATCACAAATGTAATTTTGTTACTAAAAATAACATTGGGGCGTATTTTATTTACGCCTTAAAATTAATTATATAAATAATTAATTCTTTATAAAACAGTAATATAAGTGCAATGCAAACCTTTTCATCGGCTGTTTTTGGGTGTGATCCAAGACTTGTTTTGAAACTAAATTTCGTAACTGTGTGGAAAGTTTGAGGGTCATCAATATATATTTAGAGCCGGAAAATATAATGCAGTTGTGGTTACATTTTCATTGGGTGCTAACCTTTAGGCTACGGGGGTGTGCCGTTAGTGCCCAAATAATACTTATAAATTTATCAGGAGCATAAACATGTTTAAGAACCTTTTTGCTAACCTGCAAAAAGTTGGTAAGGCTCTGATGCTTCCAGTATCAGTTTTACCAGTTGCAGGTATTTTATTAGGTGTGGGTGCTGCCCATCTAAGCTTTATTCCAGAGATCGTTTCTAATCTTATGGAACAAGCTGGTGGTTCAGTATTCGGCCAAATGGCACTTCTATTTGCAGTAGGTGTAGCTCTAGGCTTCACTAACAACGACGGTGTTGCAGGTCTTGCAGCTATCGTTGGTTACGGCATCATGACGGCAACGCTAGGTGTAATGGCGGGCGTTATGGGTGTTGAGAAAATCGATACAGGTGTACTAGGTGGTATCCTTGTCGGTGGTGTGGCTGCTTGGGCATTCAACCGTTTCTTCAAAATCCAACTTCCAGAGTACCTTGGCTTCTTCGCTGGTAAGCGCGCAGTGCCAATCATCACTGGTTTTGCTGCGATCATCCTAGGTGTTATCCTTTCTGTTATCTGGCCACCAATTGGCGGTGCAATTTCTGCATTCTCTGATTGGGCTGCACACCAAAACCCACAGCTAGCATTCGGTATCTACGGTGTTGTTGAGCGTTCTCTAATCCCATTCGGTCTACACCACGTATGGAACGTACCGTTCTTCTTCGAAGCAGGTTCTTGTGTTAACGCTGCCGGTGAAGCTCAAAATGGTGTACTAACTTGTTACCTAGTTGCTGATGAAGCATCTCGTGCTGCTGGTAATGGCTTCGGTCAGCTAGCGGGTGGTTACATGTTCAAGATGTTCGGTCTACCAGCTGCAGCAATCGCAATTGCTCATTGTGCTAAACCAGAAAACCGTGCAAAAGTAATGGGTATCATGGCGTCAGCTGCACTGACTTCATTCCTAACTGGTATTACTGAGCCAATCGAATTCTCATTCCTATTCGTTGCTCCACTACTATACGGTATCCACGCTCTACTAGCTGGTTCTGCATACATCGTTTCGAACACTCTAGGCTTTGTACACGGTACTTCTTTCTCTCACGGTCTGATCGACTTCCTAGTTCTATCTGGTAACGCTCAGAAGATGGTGCTAATGATTGCCGTTGGTCTAGTTTACGCAGTAATTTACTACGTAGTGTTCCGTGGTGTAATCACAGCGCTTGACCTAAAAACACCTGGCCGTGAAGATGAAACGGAAAGTGCAGCTGTAGCTTCTGGCTCTGATATGGGCGGTGAACTGGTTGCAGCGTTTGGCGGTAAAGCTAACATTACTGGTCTAGATGCATGTATCACACGTCTACGTGTAGCAGTTGCAGATACAGCAGCTGTTGACCAAGACAAGCTAAAACAACTAGGCGCTGCTGGTGTTGTAGTTGTAGCTGGTGGTGTACAGGCTATCTTCGGTACTAAGTCAGATAACCTAAAAACTGAAATGGATGAGTGGATTCGTAACCACGGTTAATCGCAGTCATTCATAGTAATGCATAAAAGGAGGCTTCGGCCTCCTTTTTTAGTTCCTATTTTATTAACTGACAGTTCCTTTTTAGTGTGATCCTAAACTCATCTTTACTTTTGTCAGCTTTTTCATACATCGAGCTTACCCATCGTTGACATATTGATATGCCATTATGTTTGAATAGCGAATAATGTTTTTTTGAATAATTGATAACGTGTATGAAGAACAAATTCATTTTAGTTTTGGGACTAGTTTCTAGTACGGCAATGGCGGCAAGCGAACCAACGGATCTATCAGTTGGTATGGCTGTCGATCAACAATTAAGTGTTGTTGTAGAGTTAGATAACAAATATCGTGGCATTATCGGAAACGATGGTATGGCGTTTGATTACATCGCTAAGCGTGGAACATTCGATCAAAACATGCCTGTGACTTGGTATGTCGGCGTTGGTGGCTGGTATGAATGGGATGACGAGTTTGGTGTGAGAGTACCACTTGGTGTGAACTGGGATTTATCACGCGGCTGGGACCTTTATGGTCAAATACACCCAGAGCTAGATCTTTACAAAGGTGCTGACTTGCAGCTTGGCGGCGCCGTTGGCATCAAATACAGTTTCTAGAATAAAAGAAACATAAAAAAACGCCGGTAAATACCGGCGTTTTTTGTTTGGAATGCAATACTGCTATTGTTTATCCATGGCTCGCTTGATGCAAACGGCAGCGCCGCCCCAAGTGATACCTAAACCAATAACCATCATAATAATTGCGCTGATTGTCATTTTGCTGTCTCCTTGCGGTTCACTGCGTTGATCACTAGACCAAAGATAAAGAGTGCGGCGATAAGTGCCCAGCCTAAAGTTAGATCATAGCCACCGTAGCCTTCAGTAGTTAGGGCGTATAGCTTGGTCGCTAAGATAATGGCGAGCATGATTGGTGTAACGAAGCGTAAGCAGATCTCGAACCATTGACCAACAGAGAAATCAGAGCGCTCGTTAACGTAATTACGTACTTCTGGCACGCGCTTCAATAGCCACGCCATCAAGACAATCTCAACCAGACCACCAACCATGATGCCAACGTTGTTTGCAAAGTGGTCTACTAGATCGAGTAGCAGCAGACCGCCATTGGTAGCAAACGCCATAGAGACAACGAAGCCAATACCAATCACAACATTTGCAGCTTTTTTACGGCTCCACTTCAGCTTGTCGATAATGGCTGAAGTTACGGCTTCCATAATTGAAATATGCGAACTTAGACCCGCAACCACCAGTGCAAAGAAGAACAGTGGACCAAGAATATATGGGGCAGGTAGTAGGTTAATTGCCGCAGGTAAAGTAACAAAAGCCAAGCCAACGCCTGCAGATACCACCTCTGTTAACGGCTTACCTTGCTCTTGAGCCATGTAACCCAATACTGAGAAGATCATGATGCCGGCTAGGATCGAGAAGCCACAGTTGATCAACACGGTCATAAACGCGTTATTCGTTATGTCCGACTTTTCTGGTAGGTAGCTAGAGTAAGCTAGCATGATGGCGAAGCCGATACTTAACGTAAAGAAGATCTGACCATATGCCGCTGCCCATACTTTAACATCCCAAATTTTGCTGAAATCGGGTTCGAACATGTAGTTCACGCCATCTAGAGCTCCTGGCAAGAAAATCATACGTCCGATTAAGAAAATCACCATCAAGAATAGGATTGGCATCATAATTTTAGATGCTCGTTCAATTCCTGATTTCACGCCTTTGGCAATGGCGGTGTAAGTAATTGCCCAAGCAATTACCATGGATAAAGCAATCTTCCATTGAATACTGCCTAAGTCTGTTGGTGAGTTGTCACCTAGCTTTAGGTATTCACTAAAGAAAAATGCGTTGGTATCGGTTCCCCAACCTTGAGTAAACGACAACCCAAAGTAAGAAATCGACCAACCGATAACAGCCACATAGTAAACGGCAATAACGGCAGCCACACCAACTTGGAACCAGCCAAGCCATTCAAATTTAGAATGAATTTTCGCAAGTGTTTTTGGTGCCGAGCCTCGGTATTTTTGTCCCATACTGAACTCAAGGATCATAAATGGAATACCGGCAGTGATCATGGCAAAAATGTAAGGAATAAAAAATGCGCCGCCACCGTTTTCATAGGCCATGTATGGGAAACGCCAAATGTTTCCCAAACCGATAGCAGACCCAACTGCTGCTAAGATGAATCCCGCCCGGGATCCCCATTGTTCTCGCTTCATATTTGACTCCTATAAGACTCCCTGAGGAATGAAGCTCTCTACGTAACACAGTAATAATTGCGCAAATAGTTGGAAGAAAGGACCGCTGTTATCCATCAGCTTTTCTATCCTTAATTCTAACTTCTTATAATTTTATAGAGCTATATTCTGGCTACTGTAAGAGAAAGTAGATTATTAATCTTAAAATTTTGATGTGTGTTTGATAAAACTGAAATATTTATCTGTTTTCACTGATCAGACTAACTTCTAATAATACTTAGCGCAATAGAATCTAAATGTTAATTCAGATGCGTTGTCTGGTTTTAATCTTGTTAAATTTGAGTTTGATTGTGGTTTTATGTGGGTGTGTGGTTGTTTGTCTGGAATAAATGACTGGGATCTAATAATTGCTTTGGTGTTTAAGACTATTTTGATTAATTAGGGCGTACGGCTATCTTTTGTGCACCTATCTAGATGATGCTTCGTTACTTTGCCAAACAATGGTGTTTAGACGATATCCTTTATCGGCTCTGTGCAGGACTCGTTCAGCGTTCTTTGTGACGAGTCCTATAAAGGAACATGCATAAAAATTAGAAGCGGAAACTAAAACCGACATTTGATTGGAATTGGTTCATCCAATCAGTATCGAACTTAATGATACAGTTTGAGCCGTCATTAGGTAGAGTACAGGCGCCAGATGTATCGTTATCAACGACCGTTCCTAACCATCTCAGTTGGGCTGTTAATGCAAAGTTCTTTGAAAATTCATATTCCAGCCCTGCAAAAGCGCTAGCCGAAAATCCGTATTTTTTGTCTACCCAATCCACATCGGCGTAAGAAGCGCCCAAACCTACACCGATATAGGTTTGCCATTTTTCTGCGACAGGATAGTACATGCTGCTTTGGAAGTGCAGATAATGGATATCTGCCGAGTTGGACAGCTTTTCAAGTTCCGTCGATTGATTGGAGTAAAACAATCCGATCCTTCCTTTTTCTAAGGGAGTCTCGACTGAAAGAGCGTAATTCACTGCGGGGTCGAGATCGTATGTATTACCACTTTCATCCTCTACTTGGCCGCCTCCTGTATAGCCTATGTATGGTGTAACGATGATATTCGCTTGTGCATTGATAGCAGTACTCATCATCATGATTCCTACTAGCCAGCTGAGTTTTTGGTTCATGCCCTATCTCCTTATTATGACTAAGCTAATTGTGATGGGTTAGTCAAAATTGCGCGACTAAATTAAGCAAATCTTGAACATATTTCACACCGGTGTTATTAATTTGTTACATATTAAGGAGGTGTTTATGGAACACGATCTAAAATCCGCATTAATCATTGTGGTGACTGTTTTTGCAGTGCTTTTGTCATTTGGCATCATTGCTATTACAACAGCTTAAGATAACCACTTTTACCAAACGTTTTAACAAAACGGCGTGAGCCTATGATACGTAACAGCGGTATAATCACAGAAAGCCATGCAGAGCTTGATGTAAAAGTTTATGAGCACTTTAGGCATGGTAAAACTGCTTTAGTCACGCAAGGTGGAGGGCAGAGAGGGATTTTTACCGCTGGCGTTTTAGACGCCTTTTTACTTTCCAACTTCGATCCTTTCGATGAATTCTATGGCACCTCTGCCGGAGCACTTAACTTATGTTCTTACTTGTGTCGTCAACATGGCATGGGCAAAGCTTTTATTACCGAGCTGACAACGTCTCCTGAATTTTTTAATCTGTTTCGCTATATCCGAAAGCAGCAGTACTTAGGTTTAGAGTGGGCATTAGAACGGATTCAAGATTTCCCATACAAGCTTGACCTTGATTTAGGTCGCAGTGCATTGGGAAAACGAGGGGCGTTTGCTGCGGTAACGAATATAGAGACGCTATCAGATCAATATCTACCAATCTTGGATGACTCGTGGTTTAACACTATGCTAGCGACATGTGCGATTCCCAAGTTATATCACGGACCTGTCGACGTAAATGGCAATAAGTTTGTGGATGGCGGCGTGTCTGCCTCTATCCCTGTTCAAGAAGCGTGGCGTCAGAATGCTCGCAACATTATTGTCATTCGCACAGAGCCGTTTTCAGAGATTGAAGCGAGAGCCCAAAGTGAGGTGGGGGATGTGCCTGTCGAATGGTATCGGGAGTCTATCAACTCAGTACAGCAATCATGGCAGCAAAAAGTGAATCAGTGGAAGCTGGATTGGGCGTCGTTCTTCCAACAAAAAATTAATGCAGCACATCAATCGAAGCTTGCAGGGAAAATGCTGTTAAATGGAGGCCGTTGGTTGTTCGGTGCCGATAACTTGTATCGTTTAAGTCATCTGATTGGTGAGAATTTTGATTCAGGTTTAGCCGACATGCTGATGATTCATTATCAAACATTTGAGCTCACTCAGGCCTTTATATCTGCTCCACCTGACGACACTTTTATTTTACAAGTTGCGCCTAAAGAGGGACTTCGTTCTTCTTCTTTGTTAAGTGACCAAGAGTCACTAGAGCATGACTATCAACTTGGGCTTCAAGCTGGGTTTAACCTAGTTCAACTCTATGACCAGCTGGATGTTGAAATTGATGGTAGAGAGAGTGCATAAACCTTCTTACGTTCACGATGTGCGCAATATACAAAGCATATAAATAAGGCTCCATTTTCGGAGCCTTATTTGCGGGTTCTTGTGGTTAACTCCGGTTAGGTATAACGACTACGCTTGTAGAATGCGCATGCAGTTGGTTGAGCCAACAACATCCATTACATCGCCTTGAGTAATAATGACTAAATCACCTTTGTGCAAGAACCCTTGCTCTTTAAGGCTAGTAATCGCTGCGTGAGCCGTTGGTAAACCCGCATCACTTTTTGACTCGAAATATACAGGTGTCACGCCTCGGTATAATGCTGCTCGATTTAGTGTCGATTCATTCCGTGATAAGGCAAATATTGGCAAGCCAGAGCTTAAGCGAGACATCATCAACGCAGTCCTGCCGGACTCAGTTAACGAGATCATCGCTTTAATTCCTTCCATGTGATTCGCAGAGTACATGGTTGCCATTGCGATGGTTTCTTCAGCGGTTTCGAAGGTTCTATCTAAGCGATAGGTTGATAGACTTGCCTCCGACATTTTTTCTGCCCCCACACATACTTCGGCCATGGATTTGACCGTTTCTACAGGATATTTACCTGCAGCGGTCTCTCCAGAAAGCATCACCGCGTCAGTGCCGTCTAGAACCGCATTGGCCACATCCATCACTTCAGCACGCGTTGGCATTGGGCTAGTAATCATGGACTCCATCATTTGTGTCGCAGTAATCACGATACGGTTTAAACTGCGTGCGCGGCGAATCAGTTTTTTCTGGACACCTATGAGCTCAGGGTCACCGATTTCTACACCAAGGTCACCACGTGCAACCATCACCACATCGGATGCGAGAATAATGTCGTCAATAGACTCATTGGTCGCGACGGTTTCTGCTCGTTCGACTTTAGCCACTAACATGGCTTCAAGGCCTGCATCTCTGGCTAAGCGTCGAGCGTAATGCATGTCTTCGCCGTTACGCGGGAATGAAATAGCAAGGTAGTCTACTTGAATTGCTGCGGCGGTAAGAATGTCGGCTTTATCTTTCTCTGTGAGCGCATCGGCTGACAATCCGCCGCCTTTTTTGTTGATCCCTTTATTGTTGGACAGTGGACCACCGACAATCACACGGGTATGAACTTTATTACCCTCTACTTTGGTAACTTGCAGCTGAACGCGTCCATCATCGAGTAATAAAATGTCATTTGGTGAAACATCTTGCGGTAGTTCTTTATAATCTAACCCTACAGATTCTTGATTGCCTTCACCTTTTGGTAAATCACTATCTAATGTGAATTTATCGCCCACATTCAAAATGACTTGGCCGTCTTTAAACGTTGATACACGGATTTTAGGGCCTTGTAAGTCACCAAGAATTGCAACCTGACGCCCAAGTCTTGCTGCAATGGTACGGACTTTGTTCGCACGTTGAATGTGGTCTTCACTGGTTCCATGTGAAAAATTCATACGGACAACGTTTGCACCGGCTTTGATGATCTCCTCAAGTATATTGTCCTTATCCGTTGAAGGACCCAGCGTAGTGACAATTTTTGTTCGTCTTAATTTGGAAGTCATAGATTCTCCGATGAATGTGTGTGTAAAGGTAACTTGAACTCTATCCTTACTTTACGCAATCGCTCTCAAGGTTAGCCTCGTTGCTGAGCCCACACCTTAAAGCTACTTGAATATAAGTATATGCACAGAATGTTTACATTAAGAGTAACCCCGGTAAAACAGACAGATATTCGACAGGCAATGGCCTTATTGATAAAAATGCGCTGCTTTAAAGGCACTACTTCATAATTTAGTGAATAAAAATAAGTTATTTTTCAAACAATTTAACAGGAGTAGATTCTTCGTTATTTGATTGAATACACAAACAAACAGGTTTATACGTGATGCTTGTCACGGGGATTTATTAATTCACTTCACAATTAGTTCGCAAAGTAAAAAAATTGTCCCGTTATAGAATTTCGGAGTGCAAGATGTACATGGCTCAACCGGGCCATATTGATCATATCAAACAGGTCAATGCTGGTCGTGTATATAAACTAATTGACCTAAAAGGTCCTATTTCTCGAATTGATTTGTCCAAGCAGAGTGAGCTTGCTCCTGCTAGTATCACCAAAATCACTCGAGAATTAATTGAAGCGCACTTGATTCATGAAACGACAGTACAAGAAGCGACGAGTCGTGGTCGACCTGCTGTCGGTTTGCAGGTTAATAATGAAGGCTGGCAATTTTTGTCAATGCGTTTGGGGCGAGGTTATTTAACCATTGCTTTGCATGAGTTAGGCGGTGATGTACTAATCGATACTAAAATCGAGATACACGAGCTTGATCAAGACGATGTGCTTGAGCGCCTGCTTTACGAAATTGATGAATTTTTTCAGACTTACGCGGATCAACTTGATCGGGTTACCAGTATTGCCCTTACGCTGCCTGGTCTCGTGAACTCAGAGCAAGGTGTCGTTTTGCAGATGCCTCATTACAATGTCGAAAATCTTGCTCTTGGACCAGAGATATACAAAGCAACAGGCTTGCCAGTTTTCATTGCCAATGACACGCGAGCTTGGGCATTAGCAGAAAAGCTTTTTGGTCATTCTCAAGATAATGACAACTCCGTTCTTATCTCTATCCACCACGGTTTAGGTGCGGGCATCATTCTGGATGGGCGCGTTTTGCAAGGCCGTCACGGTAACATTGGTGAACTCGGGCATATTCAAATTGACCCAAATGGAAAACGTTGTCATTGCGGCAATATTGGCTGTTTGGAAACCGTTGCCAGTTCTCAAGCAATTCGTGAAGAAGTCGTAAGACGAATCGCTGATGGCGAAGACTCTATTCTTGCTAAACAAGAAGAAATGAGTATTGAGAGCATTTGTGAAGCCGCTGCAAACGGTGATCCTTTGGCCGTCGATGTGATTGAAAAACTTGGACGCTACTTAGGCTCTGCAATTGCTATTGTGATCAACTTATTTAACCCTGAGAAAATCTTGATCGGTGGTGTGATTAACCAAGCAAAAGATGTGCTTTATCCTGCGGTTCGTCGCTGTATCGAAGAGCAGAGTTTACCTGTTTATCACCAAGATCTTGAGCTGGTGGAGTCTCGTTTCTATAAGCAAGCCACAATGCCTGGTGCCGCGTTGATTAAGCAAGCGTTGTACGATGGTCAACTATTGATGAAGGTTGTGGAAGGTTAAGTACTTTTTAACATGATGATGTGCCTGGCTGTTGAGACTACATTTGTAGGTGATTTAGGGTGAGACTTAACGGCTCACCCTTTTTGATCGCCTATTACTAGAATGGGAATTTGAGTTATGTTGCATTGCTATATCTGCGCCATTCATGTAATTTCCTAAAAAGCTCAAGTAAATAAACAAAATGGCTTTCAATGTGCTGCGTGACTTTGCGTCTGATGCAAAGAGAAGTAATACGCTAAAACTGTTGTACTTTAAAGCTGTGCTCGAAAAGCCAAATATTTTAAGGTTATTTGGTTATATAACCTTGCTGTGTCTGTACTGATTTCGAGTAAAATAAGAATTATCCATAATTTAGGTAGTAGTATGTCCGGAGTGTTAAATACGGTTGACCAGCGTACAAACTTGGTTGGTGAAAATCGACTAGAGCTTCTGCTGTTCACTTTAAATAGTCGCCAATTATTTGCGATTAATGTGTTCAAAGTGAAAGAGGTCATCAAGCTTCCACCGTTAACCAAGCTCCCTGGATCGCACTACAATATTCGTGGGGTTGCTTCTCTACGAGGTGAAGCGGTACCAGTGATTGATTTACGAGGCGCAATTGGTTTTCCTGCTTTACGTGGTGAAGCGGAAGAAGAAAATTTGATCGTGACAGAGTACAACCGCACGGTGCAGGGCTTCTTAGTCGGTCCGGTTAAAAACATTATTAATACGGCATGGACTGAAATTCAGCCGCCTCCTTCCACGTCTGGTCGCTCGAATTACCTCACGGCTATCACGCAAATCAAAGAGGGGGATGCCTCTCAAATTGTCGAAATTATTGACGTTGAAAAAGTTTTAGCAGAGATCGTACATTACGACGTGACTATCTCGGAGGACATTCTCGATCAAGAATTGGCCCAAGCAATGGTCGGGCGTAATGTTCTGATTGTGGATGATTCCTCTACAGCTCGTAATCAAGTTCGCGATACGCTTTCTCAATTGGGTATGAATATCATCGAGTGCCGTGACGGGCTAGAAGCGTTAACGGTTTTAAAACGTTGGTGTGATGAAGGTAAAGATGTAGAAAAAGAGCTGTTGATGATGATTACGGATGCTGAAATGCCTGAAATGGACGGTTATAAACTGACCCATGAAGTGCGCCAAGATCCACGTATGTCTAAGTTGTTTATCACATTGAACACTTCTCTGAGCGGTAGTTTTAATGAAGCCATGGTACAAAAAGTAGGCTGTGATCGCTTTATATCTAAATTCCAACCGGATCTGCTGGTTGAAGTTGCTCAAGACCGATTACGCCAGATGCTTTCTAAAAGTGCATGATTAGATCTAGTGAAATCAGAGGGAGCGCACCTCTCTCTGATTTTTAACATTTCTCTCCTTAATTCCTCTGTACTAATGGAAATCCCGAGATTTACTTTGTAGATTGTTCAAGTAGTGCGTGCAATCCATCAACTTGCCAGCAATAACGTGTGTGACTTCTCCCTCTTTTTCAAGAATGCCTTTCACCATTAATACTTTAGCGCCTAAATACGCTTGCTTTTGGGCTCGTGCTGTCGCTTGCCAAACGACCACATTAATGTTGCCCGTGTCATCTTCTAACGTAAAAAATGTCACGCCAGCGGCGGTGCCTGGAGATTGTCTTCCTGTTACCACACCTACCACTGTGACCAGTGACTTATGCGGTTTCTCTGTCAGTTGCCTCATGCGGGTAAAGTGAGGGAGTTTGCCCGTTTCTTCTAATAATTTAATTGGATGGCGGCTAAGAGATAGTCCCGTGCTTGCGTAATCCTCAATTAAATTTTCATATTCAGAGGGTTGAGTCTGGTAGCTAACATTGGGTTCTTTGACCTTGTGAAACAATGGTAGGTCAGATAAGGAATCCATTGCTGCCCAGCGAGCGTTATAACGATTTCCCGATAAGGCCTGAAATGCATTGGCTGAAGCCAATAATTCAATGTCACTTCGGCTTCTTAATATCTGCTTTACTTCTTGAATCGATCGGTAACCATTAAGTGGTTTGCGCTCAATAAGCCTTTGTGCGCTTTCTGCGTTAAAGCCTTTCACCAAGCGAAAACCAAGTTGCACGCCGAGCCTGCCATTCGGACGTGAGACGAGATGATGTTGATATTTTGAATGATTGACGCACACCGGCAATACTTCGACGCCATGTCGGCGAGCATCTTGTACTAATTGCGATGGGCTATAAAATCCCATTGGTTGGCTGTTCAATAATGCAGTGTAAAATTCGGCTGGGTAATAATATTTTAACCATGCAGAACAATATGCCAGCACTGCGAAAGACGCTGAATGACTTTCAGGGAAGCCGTACTCACCAAAGCCGCAAATCTGATCGAAAATGCGCTCAGCAAACGCTAAGTCATAACCTCTCTCTTGCATACCATTGATCAGTTTTGGTCTGAATTTAGCGAGATCGCCATTCTTTTTCCATGATGCCATCGCTCGACGGAGTTGATCGGCCTCGCCGCCGCTAAACCCTGCGGCTACCATGGCTAGCTTGATGACTTGCTCTTGGAAAATAGGGACGCCCATAGTCCGCTCCAGAACGCTTTTTACTTCTTCCGATGGATAACTGACAGGCTCTTTGTGATCTCGTCGTTTTAAAAAAGGATGCACCATATCACCCTGAATAGGGCCTGGACGAACAATTGCAATTTGAATCACTAAGTCGTAATAACAAGCAGGCTTTAGGCGAGGAAGCATGCTCATTTGTGCACGAGATTCAATTTGGAATACGCCTATCGTGTCAGCTTTTTGGATCATGCGGTACACGTGTGGATCATCTTGTCGGCGAGTGATCTCGGAAATCGAGAGGGATCGCTGGTGATGTTTCTCGACCAGTTGAAAGCACTTTTTGATGGCGTTTAACATGCCGAGTGCGAGTACATCGACTTTTAGTAGCTTCAAGCTTTCTAAATCGTCTTTATCCCATTGAATGATAGTGCGATCTTCCATCGAGGCATTTTCAACAGGTACCAACTCATATAAAGGGCCAGATGAAATTACAAAGCCACCTACGTGCTGAGATAAATGGCGTGGGAAGCCAATGATCTCGTTGACCAATTGGATAAACTGCTGCCCTTTGAGAGATTCTGGTTGTAAGCCAAGTTCAATAATTTGAGCTTGCCAGCCTTGGCTGCGATCTCGGCGATTAACGTTCTTAATGAAAAAATCTAATTGGGTCTCTTCAATCCCTAGTGCTTTACCGACTTCACGCACGGCACTTTTAAAGCGATAGCTGATCACTGTTGCAGCAAGTGCTGCACGCTCACGACCATATTTTTTGTAAATATACTGGATAACTTCTTCACGGCGCTCGTGTTCAAAGTCCACATCAATATCCGGCGGTTCCTTACGTTCTTTACTGATAAATCGTTCGAATAAGACAGCGATTTGTCGAGGATCGACGGCGGTAATTTCCAGGCAATAACACACTACAGAGTTTGCAGCGGAACCTCGCCCTTGGTAAAGAATACCTTGCTGTTTCGCAAACATTACGATGTCGTGAATAGTAAGGAAGTAGTAGTGGTATTTAAGCTCTTGAATAAGCGCCAGTTCATTCTCGATGGTTTGATTGACTTCTGCTGGCACGCCTTCAGGAAAACGCAGCTTTTTACCACGTTCGACCAACATACGTAAGTAAGAGTCGGGTGTATAACCATCTGGGATCAGCTCGGTAGGATATTCGTATTTTAAATCGGAGAGCTTAAACTCGCATAAATCGGCGATGTAAGTACTTTCTTCCAGCCATTCTGGTTTGTAAATCCGAATCAACTTTTTAAAAGGACGAAGCGCTCGCTCAGTATTCGAAATACGGTCAAAACCGAGTTTATCGACGCTACATCCATGTTTTATAGCAGTAAGTACATGCTGTAATGGCAAGCGTTCAACGTCATGCATGAGAACGCCTCCGCAGGCAGTTATAGGTAATTGAAATTCATGTGCTAACTGCTCGCAGTGCGCAATGTACTCAGTATCGTTGTTACTCAAATGGCGCTGAATCGCTACCCACAAACGATTAGCGTGGTGTTGATTGAGCCAGCGCCCCCAATAGTGATCACTCTCTTGATGTGTGGGCAGCCACAATACCAAACAATGTCGAACCGACATCAAATCCCATTCGAACAGTTGATAGTTGCCTTTTTCACTGCGTCTCCTTGCGTTTGTGATGATACGACACAACTCGGCATAAGCCTTGCGACAAGGGCAAAGCAGTACGATTTGGCATTCATCATTTAACCAAAACATACTTCCAACGATTTGTTTGATATCGAGTTTATGTTGTTCGATGGTCGCATGGGCTTTGACAACGCCCGCGACTGAACATTCATCCGTTATAGCTAGAGCTTGATAGCGATAGAAAGCAGCTTGGAGTACCAGCTCTTCTGCATGAGAAGCCCCAGTCAAAAAAGAGAAGTTAGACTGACAAAATAGTTCCGCGTAACTCATAATGACCCAACAAAAATAACTGTCGATTTAACAAAAATAGCCATGAAGAAACCAGTGCTTGTGCTGATCGCGAAATATCCATAACCAGCGGCCTTGCTTGGTGTGTGCAATGTAGTAATCACGCATGATCTCATCACCATCCCACCACCCAGAAACTATTCGCTCAGGTCCGTGGACCAAAGAAACTTGCTCTTGCAATACAATGGGAGTCGGTAATTGCATTGCGGGGCGTAGTATGGATGGTATGGCGTGCCCCTTTTCATCCGGAGCATCAGCAGGGCGATACTGACTGGCCTTTTCTGGTCTAGGATCGCAAGCAATATTGGGTTTTAAAACGGCACTTTTTCCCAATTTAGCTTGCAGTAAAGAAAGCAACTCTAAAGCATTCATGTTTCCTTTCTGCCCAGCAAAGAGATCGCGTGATGCACTAAGAGGCTCACCTTGACGGATGACTTTTAACGTTAGCCCTGTGACTGGGCCATTAAGCGAGAGTGACTCTAAGCTCAAACTCGCTAACTGTTGCCAACGCTGACATAGGTAATCACCTTGCGCAGAAGTGAGTTGAAGGTGTTGCTCTTGTTTCTCACGCTGGTGGAGTGTTAAACACAGTTCAAAAGCGACCTTATCTCTTAATTTAAGAAAGATTTCGAGTTGACGAAGTAATTTGGCCAACGGCTTTTCAATCCACTGAACGTTTTCGATCTCAAACAACAGCTCTAAATAAACTTGGAAGGATTCGGTAGGGTGATAAAAGTCGACAGGGTGTTTAAACTGCCCAGTCAGTCGACCAACGTAGTTCACCAAATCGATATCAAAGCGTCGTGCGATGTCTTGCAATGGCAGTTCAAGCAGGTTTTGCAATGTGGTGACACCTACACGTTGTAACTTCTCTACGGTAGTGTTTGATAAATCTGTCAGTGTTAACGGTATTGGTGATAAGGCTTTTTGTATGGCAGATTTGTCTTCGCTGATGACGTTCGCTCCTGATAATGCCATCAATTTGGCAGCAAAAGGCGAAAAACCACATCCGAATTGAAAACTCAGTTTCAGCTCCGATAAGTGAGCTCTGACTTTATTCCAATAGTTTTCAAGCCCTTCATACAGAGCGAGCATTGGAGTAGCACGCAGCAAAATACCTTGGTTTGGCATCAACACAACGTCAGATGTGATCAAATACAGCCATTGAGCAATTTCTTGTAACTTGCTCAATTCGGTGTGCGGATGATAAGGATGCACTTGTAAATCTCGACACAAGGACGCAGCACTGCCTAGGCCCATACCAGGCTTAATGCCTTGTTGTTCGGCAATCTCGTTGTATTGAAGAATCTGGCAACGTTGGCTTTCGACAATCACCACGGGTTGTTCTTGGTTATCACCAAAGAGTGCGTCTAGCTGCAGGCGAGGGAAGTGCAAGTAAATCCACAGAGCCATATCACTAACCTTGGTTCGCCAGTGGGAAATTGACCACAGTCGAGTGCACAGTTTCAGATGATGGTTTCACCAGTTGCGGGTAATGGTGTTGGAAGCCGATACTAACGCTACCTCTATTCCAGCCTCCTTTCCTTTTCAGCACTTCAACATTAATCCCTTGCTCGTCGCCTTTCAGTTTTAAACTGAGTGACACAGGCAAAGACAAGCGGTTGATAGTATCTGTTTTAAGCATAAAGAGAGGGCAACTCCCTTGTTCACTTGCTACCTGTAAGCGTTTCACTTGATGTATTTCAAGCTCTTCTTGCCATAACAAAACATTACTGCATACCCCACTTTTCAGACATTGCTCTGCAGCCCAAAGAGCATCTTTGGGGTGAGTTGGAGTAACAACCCACACTTGGTTTATATCCAACCCGATGTAGTGTAAAAACAGAGAATTCACTAGCGCAGGTGGTTGAATAAATGCGGTCATACCATTGGTCTGAGTGGCTTTTAAATAGGGAGCGAGCAAACGCAATTCACCAATACTACCAATAGATTCCATCTCCACTACGCCATGAGGTGGAAAGCCTCCGCCGAGCAAATCATCTAATTCAGAAAAACCGGAACTAGTCTGCAGCTGCTGAGGATCTGCTTTCGTTAAATTTGCTTGCCAAACAAGGTGTTGGCTTTTTAAGTTCTGAATAATATCTTGCATAATAAATACCTGTATATATGTACAGTATATTTCTGTGGGAGAAAGTCGCAAGATTTTTATGAAGAGAGAAATGAAAAAAGGCAGCGTTTGCTGCCTTTTCAATCGATTATGTGAGGTAACCTGAATGAGTTATTTACGCTTCGGTTGAGCGTCGATGCACTGACCGTTCACATCGGTAACCGCAGGATCCATTAAGTGCAAATATAGCGGCATGATATCCAGTGGCGTTTTGAGAGTATTCGCATCTTCACCCGGATATGCTTTTTCACGCATGCGAGTACGAGTGGCACCAGGGTTAATTGCGTTAACGCGAATCGGTGTATCACTCAGCTCGTCAGCTAAAACTTGCATCATGCCTTCTACGGCAAACTTAGAGATAGCGTATGGCCCCCAGAATGCGCGGCCAGAGTGGCCGACGGTTGAAGAGGTAAAGATAATACGCCCAGCTTCTGATTTACGCATCACAGGCAGTAATGCTTGAGTCATTAGCACTTCGGCTTTCACGTTGATCTGCATGATATCGTCGAAGTCTTCCTCTTTGATTTGATCAAATGGACACAGCGAACTCAAGACACCTGCGTTGTGTAATAGACCATCCAAGCGACCAAACTGTCCTTCGATTGTCTCTGCCATATCAATGTAATTCTGCTGAGTTGCACCCTTGAGATCCAATGGAATGATAGCAGCTTGTGGATAGCCAGCAGCTTCAATCTCATCATAGATAGATTCAAGGTTTTGCACATTTCTACCCAAGAGAATAACAGTTGCACCGTGCTCGGCATAAGAAAGCGCGGCTTGACGGCCGATGCCATTACCAGCGCCAGTAACAAGAATGACTTTACCTTTTAGAGCATCAGCTGAAACGGAGTAGTTCACGGCGATAAATCCTTATTATTTTAAGAGGGTCCATGATAGTTAATTGACGCTAAAAAACGCCTGTTTCTCAATGGAAAATCTTGGTAATCGTGACAAGATGGTTACAATACACCAATTCATGTGTTATACCAATTCCAGAACTTTCGTTAGGTATGCTATCAATCAGAACAAGTGGTTACAAACCGCGCTGCCTTCTCGCTGATGTTTCTGCGTAACATACTAACGTCATCTGAAATGAGATAAAGGAGCTCTCGTTGGAATTTTTATTAGATTATGGTCTGTTTCTGGCCAAAATTATCACGGTGGTTGCTGCGATAATTGTTCTGCTCATTATTGCAAAATCGGCTGGTGGCAAATCGGGTGCGGCGAAAGGGGAGTTAGAGATTACCAACCTTTCAGAGCAACACAAACAATCTGTTGAGCAGTTAGAGCATCATTTGCATGACGATGCTTTCATCAAGGCTCGAGATAAAGCCGTCAAGAAAGAAGAAAAAGAGAAGAACAAATCTCGCGAGAAAGAAATCAAACAAGCGAGCAAAGACGGTTCATTAGATAGCAAGCGTGAACCACACCTATTTGTTCTTGATTTCAACGGTAGCATAGACGCAAAAGAAGTCGCGTCTCTACGTGAAGAAATCACCGCTATTTTGGCTGTCGCACGTGAAGGTGATGAAGTGTTACTTCGCTTAGAGTCTGGCGGTGGTATGGTTCATGGTTACGGCCTTGCCTCTTCTCAACTGGACCGAATCAAAGCTGCGGGTCTTCCTCTGACCATCTCTGTTGACAAAGTTGCGGCAAGTGGCGGTTACATGATGGCATGTGTAGCAGATAAAATTGTTTCTGCACCATTTGCAATTGTGGGTTCTATTGGCGTTATCGCACAAATTCCTAACTTCAACAAACTGTTGAAGAAACATGACATTGAGTACGAACAACTAACAGCGGGTGAATATAAACGCACGCTAACGATGTTCGGTGAGAATACCGATAAAGCGCGCGATAAGTTTAAGCAAGAACTTGAAGAAACACATGTCTTGTTTAAAGACTTCATTCGTGAGCGTCGCCCTAGTTTGGACCTAGACAAAGTAGCCACTGGTGAGCACTGGTTCGGTACACAAGCGAAAGAGCTTGGTTTGGTGGATGACATTAGTACATCTGATGATATCGTTGTTGCGGCATGCAAAGATAAAACTGTACTTTCTGTGCATTATGTACAAAAGAAAAAACTGGCCGACAAGCTAGCAGGTGTGGCGGGTAAAGTCGCTGATAGTGTGATTTTAAAGTTAGCTGAGCGTGGTCAAAAGCCGATTGTTTAATCGAGCTTAAGTTCATGACATTTAAAACGGCGAGGGCAGAAGCTCTCGCCGTTTTTGTTGAACTTTATGTTTATTGATGAATCCAATTACGCATTAGGTGTAATGCTTTACACGACATTTTTCCTCGCTCCAAAGACTGATTACCCGTATAATGTGCGCCTCGAAAACCGAGCAAATTGCTGAAAAGAAACTATTGGTGGAGAAGAACATGTCCTCTCAAACTCCGGTTGTAACCGTAGATGGACCTAGTGGTGCAGGTAAAGGCACTTTATGTATGTTGCTGGCGAAAAAGTTGGGTTTCCAACTCTTAGATTCTGGCGCAATTTATCGTGTACTTGCACTCGCTGCGATTCACCACGGTGTCGACACCGAGTCAGAAGATGCTCTTGTCCCACTAGCAACACACCTAGACGTTCAATTTATCGCGGAAGGTGACTTAGTTAAGGTCATTCTAGAAGGCGAAGACGTGTCAGGGGAGCTTCGTAAAGAAGAAACGGGTATGGCAGCATCTAAAGTTGCGGCTTTGCCACGTGTTCGTGAAGCATTACTACGTCGTCAGCGTGCATTTGAGACCGCTCCGGGTCTGGTTGCTGATGGTCGTGATATGGGCACAATTGTATTCCCGAGTGCGCAAGCAAAAATCTTCCTTGATGCGAGTGCTGAAGAGCGTGCAAATCGACGCCTTAAACAGTTGCAAGAGAAAGGGTTAGATGTTAGATTTGCTGACCTTTTAAGCGAGATCCAAGAGCGTGACGACCGAGATCGTAACCGCCCAGTGGCGCCATTACGCCCTGCTGAGGATGCGCTTGTGCTAGATTCTACGTCGATGAGTATCGACGAAGTAGTAGAAAAGGCACTACAATATATCGAATCGAAGCTAGCTGAGTAATAATACTCGACTAGGCTAAGAGCGTTGGTCGCAAGGATGATGACTGGCGAATTTAATAACCCCATGCGGTAGGATACCCGTGGAAGTTTAATTTATTGAAGATTAATTAAATGACTGAATCTTTTGCTCAACTCTTTGAAGAGTTTCTAAACGAAACAGAATTCCAACAAGGCAGCATCGTTAAAGGTACTGTAGTAGCTATCGAGAACGGTTTCGTTCTTGTTGACGCTGGTCTTAAGTCTGAATCTGCTATCCCTGCTGAACAGTTCAAGAACGCTGCTGGCGAACTTGAAGTAGAAGTTGGCGCTGAAGTAGACGTAGCTCTAGACGCTGTTGAAGATGGTTTCGGTGAAACTCAACTTTCTCGTGAGAAAGCTAAGCGTCACGAAGCTTGGATCGTACTTGAGAAAGCTTACGAAGAAGCTGAAACTGTTGTTGGTATCATCAACGGTAAAGTTAAAGGCGGTTTCACTGTTGAACTAAACGGTATCCGTGCTTTCCTTCCTGGCTCTCTAGTAGACGTACGTCCAATCCGCGACACTGCTCACCTAGAAAACAAAGAGCTAGAGTTCAAAGTTATCAAACTTGACCAAAAACGTAACAACGTAGTTGTTTCACGTCGTGCAGTTATCGAATCAGAGAACAGCGTTGAGCGTGACGAGCTTCTAGAAACTCTACAAGAAGGTTCTGAAGTTAAAGGTATCGTTAAGAACCTTACTGACTACGGTGCGTTCGTTGACCTAGGTGGCGTTGACGGTCTTCTACATATCACTGATATGGCTTGGAAGCGCGTTAAGCACCCATCTGAAATCGTTAACGTTGGTGACGAGATCCAAGTTAAAGTTCTTAAGTTCGACCGTGAGCGTACTCGCGTATCACTAGGTCTTAAGCAACTAGGCGAAGATCCATGGGTAGCAATCGCTAAGCGTTACCCAGAAGGTCACAAACTAACTGGTCGCGTAACTAACCTAACTGACTACGGCTGCTTCGTTGAAATCGAAGAAGGCGTTGAAGGTCTAGTTCACGTTTCAGAAATGGATTGGACTAACAAGAACATCCACCCTTCTAAAGTTGTTAATGTTGGCGACGAAGTTGAGGTTATGGTTCTTGAAATCGACGAAGAACGTCGTCGTATCTCTCTAGGTCTGAAACAGTGTAAAGCTAACCCATGGCAGTCATTCGCTGAAGCACAAGCTAAAGGCGACAAAGTTACTGGTAAGATCAAGTCTATCACTGACTTCGGTATCTTCATCGGTCTAGAAGGCGGCATCGACGGTCTAGTTCACCTATCTGACATTTCTTGGAATGTTGCTGGCGAAGAAGCTGTACGTGAGTACAAGAAAGGCGACGAGATCTCTGCAGTTGTTCTAGCAGTAGACGCTGAGCGTGAGCGCATCTCTCTAGGCATCAAGCAAATGGAAAATGACCCATTCAATGCTTACGTTGCTGACAACAAGAAAGGTGTTCTAGTTAACGCTACTGTAACTGCTGTTGACGCTAAAGGCGCTACTGTTGAAATCGCAGAAGGCGTTGAAGGTTACATCCGTGCTTCTGAAGTATCACGCGATCGCGTAGAAGATGCTTCTCTAATCCTAAGCGCTGGTGATGTTGTTGAAGCGAAGTTCACAGGTGTAGACCGTAAGAACCGCGTAATCAACCTATCTATCAAAGCTAAAGACGAAGCTGACGAGCAAGAAGCAATGGCATCTATCAACAAGCAAGATGACAATGCATTCGGTAACGCAATGGCTGACGCTTTCAAAGCTGCTAAAGGCGAATAATATACTCGCTTAAGCAAAAAAGGAGCCGCAAGGCTCCTTTTTTATATTTGGTCATATTTAAGTAGTAATACTAATGACAGTAAACTATCTTAATAAAAGGCATTTCTTCATTGCGCATTTTGCATAAAATTTGTCTAGAATTGTCAGCAAGTGTTTGTTGGAATTAGTATTACTTACTATAATAAGTGATAAAGATACTCAAAGAGGGCAACTATGACTAAGTCTGAACTGATTGAAAGACTCTGCGCTGAGCAAACACACTTATCAGCGAAAGAGGTAGAGGATGCTGTAAAAGATATTTTAGAGCACATGGCCTCTACACTAGAGAGCGGTGACCGTATCGAGATCCGTGGCTTTGGTAGTTTTTCTCTTCATTACCGCGAGCCTCGCGTAGGTCGTAACCCTAAAACGGGCGATAAAGTGGAATTGGAAGGTAAATACGTTCCACATTTCAAACCTGGTAAAGAACTTCGTGAGCGTGTAAATATTGGTTAATGCACTCTTATTAGTTTGAAAAAAGCGGCATACGTTTGTGTATGCCGCTTTTTTGTAATGTATCCAAGTTAGTCATACATCCAAGATCGTTTACTAATCTAATTGTGGATTCAGCCGTTTTCCTTGCTGCTTTCTATACCCAAATAACTTTAACTTCTAAGCATGTCTACAAACTAAGCATCTTGAGGTTACTTGGGTATAGATTATTGCTAATATACGTAGTCTGAAGAAGCATTTTCCTGCATAATCTTACCGACTTACTCCTAGAAGGGTGATGTAACATGAAAATTATAAAAATCGTTGCTGTTTTAGCTCTCTTTTTAATTGCATTGGCGTTAGGTTCCCAAAACCAAGAGCTCGTGACTTTTAACTATCTTCTAGCAAAAGGAGAGTTCCACTTATCTACGCTATTAGGTGTAGTATTTGTGGTTGGCTTTGCTTTAGCGTGGGTTATCTTTGGTAGCATCCAACTGAAAACTCAGCTACA
The DNA here is from genome assembly GCF_023650755.1 of Vibrio sp. SCSIO 43097. Lineage (NCBI taxonomy): Bacteria > Pseudomonadati > Pseudomonadota > Gammaproteobacteria > Vibrionales > Vibrionaceae > Vibrio > Vibrio sp. SCSIO 43097. Next base: position 1,167,901 of record NZ_CP071840.1, read on the forward strand.
GGTCCGTCGTTTAAAGAAAAAACTGAAAAAGTACGAACCAACTGAATCAAACAACGCTGCTGATAAGCCAGCCATTGAAAAACAGGCATAAGGATAAGGCTTAACTTTAATGCTTGAACTACTCTTCTTGTTGTTGCCTATAGCTGCTGCGTATGGCTGGTATATGGGGCATCGCAGCGCTCAGCAAGACAAGCAGAAGCAATCTCATCAAATCTCTCGTCAGTATATGACGGGTCTTAATCTGCTGCTCTCTGACCAATCAGATAAGGCTGTCGATCACTTTATTGAATTGCTCCAAGTTGATAACGAGACCATCGATACTCACCTTGCGTTGGGTAACCTGTTCCGGTCTCGTGGTGAAGTCGACCGCGCAATCAGAATTCACCAAAATCTTATTTCTCGTTCAGGCTTAACACTGGACCAAAAGAACCTCGCCCTTCAACAGTTAGCGAAAGACTACATGGTCTCTGGTTTTCTTGATCGTGCAGAGAAAATCTTTGAACAGTTAGTCGAAGAGCCAGATTACAAAGAGGCGGCTCTTCAACAATTAGTGACCATTTATCAGCAAACACGAGAATGGGAAAAGGCGATTTATTACGCGAACCAATTGGCTAAGTTAGGTAATAAACGCTCAAGGATGCGTGCAAATATTGCCCATTTTTGGTGTGAAATAGCCATGCTCGACCAAGCTGATGGGAATACTAATAAGGCAATACAGCATTTTAAAAAAGCGTTAGCGGAAGACCCGAAGTGTGTTCGAGCAAGTATTGCTTTGGGACGAATTTACCTAGAGTCTGAAGACTATAAGCACACCATCAAATATCTGACGGGGGTACTTGAGCAAGATAAAGACTTTATCAGTGATGTCTTGCCAACTATTGCAGAATGCTATCATCATCTGGGTCAGGAAGATGAACTTGTCGAGTTTCTGAGAGCTTGTATTGATAAGAAAGCAGGCGTATCAGCCGAGTTGATGTTGGCTCAATTAGTTGCTCATCACGAGAACGTTGGGGCTGCTCAAGAGTTACTGACGAAACAATTGCTGAAAAACCCAACCATGAAGGGCTTCTACCGTTTAATTGACTACCACATTGCAGAAGCAGAAGATGGTCGAGCGAAAGACAGCCTATCAACACTACAAGCGATGGTGGGTGAACAGTTAAAAGTGAAACCGCATTACCGATGCCGGAAGTGTGGATTTTCTACCCATTCCCTTTATTGGCATTGTCCGTCCTGTAAAGGATGGGGGACGATCAAGCCAATCCGCGGATTGGATGGTGAATAATTCTTAATGCAGCTGGCAGAGTTTCTGTCCGCTGCATTTTTTTAACTTTTTATTTAATAAGAACCAAAACAGTTAGGAGATGAAATGATCGACCAAAAAGTTATTGTCGCACTGGATTATGATAACCAAGCAGATGCACTTGCGTTTGTAGATAGAATTGATCCTGCGTCATGCCGACTAAAAGTTGGCAAGGAGATGTTTACGCTATTTGGTCCTGATTTTGTACGTGAACTCCATAAACGTGGTTTCTCGGTATTCCTAGATTTAAAATTTCACGATATTCCAAACACCTGTTCGAAAGCAGTTCGCGCTGCGGCTGAAATGGGTGTATGGATGGTGAACGTACACGCGAGCGGTGGTGAGCGTATGATGACGGCATCACGTGAAATTCTTGAGCCATATGGTAAAGATCGTCCACTTCTTATCGGTGTAACGGTACTAACCAGTATGGAACAAAGTGATTTAGCTGGTATTGGTTTGAATGTTGCGCCTCAGGAGCAAGTGATTCGTCTAGCAACCTTGACCAAAAACGCGGGCTTAGATGGTGTCGTATGTTCAGCGCAAGAGTCCTCACTACTGAAGAGCGAACTAGGCCAAGAATTTAAATTAGTGACCCCTGGTATTCGACCTGCTGGTTCAGAACAAGGTGACCAACGCCGTATCATGACGCCAGTAGACGCTATCCAATCAGGTTCAGATTATCTTGTGATTGGTCGCCCTATCACTAAAGCGTCAAATCCTGCAGAAGTGCTGAAGTCGATCAATGAGAGCTTATCTAAAATGTAAGCACTGTCTCGATTGTATGGAGAAAAGTGAGGCTAAGATGCCTCACTTTTTATATCGAGTGAAAATACTGATCGCGGTAAACAGCCATTCCTTTTAACCAGCTATGTCTGATCATTTACTCGCTGTAACTGGTATATCGGGGCCAATTGAGATAAAGGTTCTGCGGTTTATTCTGAGTAAAGTAGGGCTTGGTACTATGCTGATCACACTTTTGTAACATAACTCACTGTGATGCCTCGAAAATGCAATCATGTGTTATTGATGGCTTGCGTTACAAATATCTAAAGAATACTATGGCGAAGATGCATTCACTGCGTTGTAAGGTCTAGGATGACCTAGTGAAACTCTTTGAAATTAATATAGAAGCTGGCAGGACGTCACTTCATATTACGTTCCTATTATTTCCTATCTGCGTATTTTAAATCGCAGCTTTCTGTGAGCTTTCACACGCTGTCTTCCTTGTTACGACCTTAGTGCGCAAACACAACAAGGAAGAAACATGACTAAAAAACTGCCATTTTCAGTACTAGCAACACTGACCGCTGCCAGTTTTCAACTGAGTGCGGCAGAATTGCCAGCTGATATCGAATGGATTTCAAACAACAACGAACCTCTATTTGCCTCTGAAGAGGCGGTACGAGGTGGCACCTATCGCACTTACATTCAGAGCTTTCCGCAAACATTACGAAGTGTTGGTCCAGATGCGAACTCAGGTTTGCGCCAATACTTAATGGATGGTTCACCAAAACTGGCTCAGCGTCATCCAAATACTGGCAAATGGATCCCTCAACTTGCTAAGTCATGGGCATTTGGAGAGGACAACAAAACCGTATTCTTTAAACTCGACGAAACGGCCGAGTGGTCAGATGGTGAAAAAATTACAGCAGATGATTACGTCTTTATGATGAAGTACTACACGTCAAAAGACATTATCGACCCGTGGTATAACGACTTCTTCACAAACAGTATTGTGAGTGTTGAAAAAATTGATGACTACACGATCAAAGTCAATCTTGCTGTAGCTCAAAGTCATGACTCACTTATGGTTATGATTAACATGCCAAGTAATGGTTTTCAGCCTCGTCCTGAACACTTCTTTGAAGGAGAAAAGGACGCAAATAACGATGGCATGCCTGATAACTTCGTCAGAAAGTTTAACTTTAAATCTGAGCCAACCGCAGCGCCTTACTACATTGATCAAGTGAAGAAAGGTAAGAGCGTGACATTCAAACATGTCGGTGAAGATTGGTGGGGATACAACAACCGCTACTATAAAAACCGTTATAACGTTGAAAAGGTTCGCATTAAGGTAATTCGCGATCCTGATATTGCCATGAAGCACTTTGAGAAAGGCAACTTAGACTACTTTGAGATGGTGCTACCAAGCTTTTGGCATGACAAAACCAATAGTGATGTGTACAAAAAAGGCTATATCCAAAAGTACTGGGGCTTTAACGAAGCACCGCAAGGAGCTGGTGGTCTTTGGATGAACACAGCGATGCCGATGTTGGATAACCTAGAAGTGCGTAAAGGTGTTATGGCAGCCACTGACTATGACGGCATGATTGAAAACATCATGCGTGGAGATTATTCACGTAAACCGCATGGACTCGGCTTTGGTCATGGCGAATACGATGATCCTAACAATACACCGCCAAAGTTTGATGCTGATGCGGCGGTTAAACACTTCGAAAAAGCGGGCTTTGACAAAGTGGGCGCAGATGGTATTCGTGTTAACGACAAGGGCCAACGCTTGAGCTTTGCTATCACCTATGGATACAACTCTTGGACACCGCGTATTGCATACCTGAAAGAGCAAGCGAAACTTGCTGGTCTTGAGTTCACGTTAAATTTGGTGGATGGCTCATCTGCGTTTAAATACATTCTTGAGAAAAAGCATCAGCTAGCGTTTTTGAATATGGGCTCTGGTGAGATCCCTGCGTATTGGGAATACCTACACTCGGATAATGCAAATCGACCACAAACGAATGCTCACACCAACTACAGCAGCCCTGAGCTAGACAAGTTAATTGAAGCGTATGATTCTGAGTTTGATCAGGAGAAGCGTTACGACTTGTCGCATCAAATCCAAAACTATGTCAGCAAAGCGAACATCATCGTTCCTGGCTACATGGTGCCTTATTCTCGAGTTGCTCATTGGCGCTGGGTTAAAATTCCTAAAAACGGCATGACAAAAGCGACAGAATGGGTGCTTCATCCAATGGATATCGGTAATTTCTGGATTGATAACCAAGTAAAAGAAGAGACAGAAGAAGCGATGGACGAGGGTAAAACCTTCCCAGAATTAACGGTAATTGATGATCGTTACAAATTGTAAATCAGTAGTTTAGATAGAAAATGATAGCCCCGGTAATGAATTTTATCGGGGCTTTCTTTTTTACTTAATAAGGTAAGACGCTTCTAAAAGGTAGGTTTTTGCATCACCAAGCAAAGAGAACGCTTTATCGATGGTTTTAAATCGATCATCAAGCGAGTCGCTTGATATCAGCTGGCTGAATGTTTGCAACGAGAAAGCTTCGTTTGCTTTGAAGAACTGATGTACGTTTTCAAGCTGCACTTTATGAATATGCTCCACCTTATTTAGGGCGGTGGTTAAATCGGAAATGTTAATCGACATTGCTATTCGGGAACCTTATCAACAAGACCTATATGAGGTCATAGAGTGGGGTTTTATATTTTGTGACAGAGAGTAGCACCGAAGAGCAATTTGTAGTCTGATGAAGATCAATTTGCCTTATTTAAGCATCTGTAACGTGGCACTAGACGTGTACCTAGAGTTGGTACAAGTTACAACGCTTGAATATAGGCTAGGGTTCAACCTAATCAAAAGTAAAAGCCAAGTCCGACTAAAAGCCCTTGAGAAGCCGTATCATATTCAAATACCTCTTCATTTTTGTAATCGACCCAGGTCGACTTGTAAGCTAAGTTGAGATCAGACCATTCGTTAAAGCTATAACGAACACCAGTTTGAATGGCATAAGTGAAGTGAGTATCGTTGCCAAGTCCGGCGTCGATGCTGGCATGAAATCGCCAGTTTTCGCTCAATTCATCAATGAGTCGCAAGCCAACTAAAAAATCGACCCAATCTTCTTGTAATGACAGTCTATCTTCTAGTACCCGGTTGTCATTACGATACAGCTTGCCGGTGATGTCATTGTCCCACCAACGTAATCCAAACATATAATCCAGTTTACCAAATGAATATTGTTCGCGTTGGAATGCCTTTGCTTCTAGAACACCTTGCCGTATTTCGATGTCCGCACGATAACGAGCGTTAGGCAGAGCGCCCTTGATATTATTAACATCACCACTTAAGTTCATGAAACTATAATCTATGTAGTAGCCCCACTTACTTTGGTAAATACTCTCGAATCGCAACATCGCCCCAATATCGAGGTGGTCTACGATGAACTTAGGATCGACATCCACCTCTGATGAAAAGCGACCAATACTGGTATCCCCGTGGATATTCAGTCCTAGCATGTACACTTCTATGCTATTTCGCCAACGAGATTCTTGTGTCTCGGCTGAGAGCGCTACTGATGTAGGTAATACAAGAATGAGTGAGGAGAGTGATAGCAGGTTACATGGTTTCATCCAATTTCCTTTTCGGCTTTTCGTCAGCTTTCAGCTTAGTAGAAGTCGCTACACTCTGCATAAAAAAGGGAAGCAACTTGCTTCCCTGTAATTAACATTGACTTAGAGTTGTTTGGCAATGTCTGAGGTTAGGCTTTCTAAGCCTATGGATAAAGCGTTGACGAGCGCTTCATAGCCCTCATCTTGAAGCGGCTGTGAGATTTGTACTGGCGCGCTGTTTTCTACCTTACCTTCGGCATTAATGAGTAACCATTCCCCCTCAATTTCGATATTACCTTTGTAGCTGCCATTAAATTTATTTAACGTAAGCTGGAGTTTGGCTTCACCGCTTTGATCCAACAGATTATTCATTTCAGTCGGCCAGTAATGACTTTGCTTGTGACGTAGTTCCGCGACGACTCTCTGAGTGATTTGCTCAGAAATACTGTGCGCCCATTGATTGTGCTTCGCCTGAATAACTTGGGTCTCAGAGGTTCGATAAACAATGCCATTATCATTCAAATAACTCGCCAATGTCACTGGACGAACAACTAAAGTTGGGCGCTGAGCGATATCAGAAGAGCTCAGCGTCACTGGTTCCGCCTTAGGTAGAAGGTACATAGCTCCTTTAGTTTGCGGAGCGCTACTGCAACCCGTTAGACCGACAAATAGCGCGATAGACAGAAAGAATACTCGTTTCATTAGTTTTTGCCTTTAACTGGTATTGGGTCACTGATTTCATCTTCTCCAAACACGAGAGAGTTTGGCTTTTCGTTTAGCTGTTTAAGTACGGGTTTAAACTCTGTCATCACGCTTTCTAATTCTTTTAGCGTGGCTTCCATTTCGCTGTACATGGTTGAGTTGGGCCCATAACCATCGAGTGTTTTTTGTAATTGCTGTAAGCTTTGGCGAATATCTGTTGGGATCTCTTGCGTCTCTTTTTGATTCAAAAGTTTATCAATACTGTCCGCCACGCGTTCTGCTGAAGCTAACGTTTTTTCGGACGTTTTTAACGTTGAATTGAGAGAGTCTAGTGTTTCTTCCATTGGTAAGTTATTAATCTTATTTAGGAAGTCGTTCACTTGGCGCTGAACCTGCGCAAAACCACCACGCATGGTTGGGAAAACATCTAAATCAGCAAACTTACTCGGTACGTAAGGCTCGTCGTTTGGATAGAAGTCGGCGTCAACATACAGTGCGCCTGTTAATAAGTTACCTGTTTTTAAAGTACCACGTAGGCCTTTAGCAAACTCACTCTTCAATTTATCTTTTAACATTGGTAAAGATTGGGATTGGAAATCGCCATAAACACGGCCGAGCTCGATACGTACCAATACAGGGATTTTTTTCGCAGAAAAGTTCTCTTCTGGGGTTGGAAGTCGCATTGGTACACGCATCACAGTACCAATTCTCAAGCCTCGATATTCGACAGGTGCCTTACGTTTAAGTCCTCGTACCGATTCATCAAAAAGCATAACGAATTCAATATAATCATCGTACATGCCTTCTCGAAGTTGTTTAATATCATCGTACAAGCGGAAGTTGACCATATTTTCAGTGAGCTGTTCACCGGATTCAAGACCTGGAACGGTATCGAAGGTAACACCACCCGTTAGCATGCTCTCTAATGAGCCAAACTTGACTTCGAACCCTTCAGCGTTGAGCTGTAAATCTACGCCAGAATTCAGCCAGAACTTGGTACGAGTGCGCACTAAGCTGTCATAAGGCTTGAAAATAAAGAGTTGGTATAACGCTTTGCGAGTGTCAACATCAAAGCTGGTTTTCTCTACACGACCAACCGTAAAGCCTTTATAAATAACGGGGTCACCAACGCCTAGCTTACCAGCCTCGCGGTGTGTTAACACAAGGCGTAACCCCTCTGCATCAGGAGAGGCCACTGGGGGAACATCTAAGACCGTAAAGCGCTCTTTCTCTATCTTAGATTTACCCGGTTGAAGTTGGATGTAAGCGCCAGAGAGCAAGGTCTCTAAACCTGAAACGCCATCACGGCCAATACGAGGCTTCACCACCCAAAACATGGTGTCATCTCGCAGCATGCGTTCTGCATCCTTGTTCATTTGTGCCTTAGCGATGATGTGATCGTAATTTTCACTGAGAGTGACTTCAGTAATCAGTCCGACTTTTACATTCAATGCTCGGATTTCGGTTTTGCCAACCTCAATCCCATCTGCGGTTGGCAGTTGGAGAGTAATTTGTGGGCCTGTACTGTTGATATATTGGAACAGCATCCACGCTCCCATGGCTAGCGCAAGGATCGGGACAATCCATATCGCAGAAATCTGCTTTTGCGGTTTTATTTGAGCGGTTACGTTGTTCTCATCACTCATATTTGGCTTTCTCGTTTAAGTTGTCAGAAATCGGCTCCTGCACTTCGTTTTGTGGCAATTGCCACAACAAACGTGAGTCAAATATCATTGCAGAAAGCATAGTAAAAATGACCACTGCCGCGAAAGAGAGCGCAGCAGGACCTGGATAAATCGCCATTAAGTTTTGCAGTTGAACCAGTGCAACTAAGATCGCGACGACGAAGATATCGATCATGGACCAACGGCCAATAAACTCAGTTATACGGTAGATCTTTAAGCGTGAAATACTCTCTTCGTGCGGAAGATATCGCGCTTTTTGCGCATTGTAATACAGCCACGCGAGTGCCAGCATTTTCGCCATTGGAATAAATACGCTAGCAAAGAAAATTACCATCGCAATAGGGTAAGAACCTAAATGCCAAAGCAATATTACCCCCTCCATGATAGTTGAACCTTCTGCATGTCCAAGACTTACGGTGTACATCATAGGGTAGAGGTTTGCAGGGATATAGAAAATGACTGAAGCAAACAAAAGCGCCCAAGCTTTTTGTAAGTTGTCTGCGGGGTTGTATTTGTGAATAGGGCTTTTACAACGAATGCAGTGTTGGTGTTTTTTAGCTTCAATAGGGTTGAGCTGGTGACACGTATGACAACCAATATGGTTGTGGTTATGGTGCGTATCACCCTCTTTTACATTAGATAGCTCGATAGCTGGAATAAAGTGCCCCCAGAGCCAGCTTTTGTCGACCATTGATATGCATTTGACTACCAGAACGGTATATACACAAAACGCCCAGAATGAAGTGCCCATTCCTATGTCTGCGAGGGAAGCGATTTTAATTAAGCTGACCAACACGCCAATCAAAAAGACATCCACCATTAACCAGGGTTCGACTCGAAACAGAAGACGGCATAAAACTTTTGCCATTCGTTGCTGCTTTTTAGAGGGGGGATGTTTACGTGCTTTTAATGCTTCAAGGTGAAGAAAGAGAATGAGGCCAACATAGATTGCAGGTAAAACGATAACTGTTGCGAGTAACAGCACACCCAAAAGCACATTTTGAAACTCAGCCAGCATTTTTGCAGCGTGCAACAAGGTGATTTCTTGCGACAACCCTTGCACGCTGAACGACATAAAAGGGAAAGAAATGCTTAACACCAACATGATCAAACATGCCGATGATATGGCGATCACGCTTTGGTAAGGCTTGGCATTCACTTTAGTCAGCGAATGCGAACATCGAGGACATTGTGCTTTTTGCCCCTGTTCGATATCGGGAATGCGAACAACAAGGCCGCACTCTTCGCATGAAATTAACTGACGGGAATTAGGTTGAATACTCATCGGGTAGGTTTTAGATTCATTTGCTTTAAGAATACTCTTTTTTCACTAGGCACGCTTGTTTTGATTCAGGAGTTTACGAGTTTCTTACTTTTGGCATTAGAGGATATGGGAGATCTAAGACATAAACGAAGTCGCGTTTGGTACAAGATTTTACGGCGAAGATGAGTATGTTGGAAGCCGAAAATAATGTGATATTGCTTGTCTGTGGAGGGGTAATTACTTGTTTTTAAGGGTAAGTAACCCTGCCCAGATAATCTGAGCAGGGAAAAAGAGCATTTTATTTAAGGTGCTTAGTTGTACTTTACTTGACCGTTCCGCTCTTAAAGGCATTGGAGCCGACTTGCGTACCGTTGAGCGTTTTGCCGTAATAGCCTTGGTGCTGGTGATATTTCTCCGCGTTTGCGGTGACATTGCCTTTGAATCGAGGATCTTGTGGACGCTCATGGCTGTTGACGTATGCTGCGACATCCCATGCTTCTTGCTCTGTCAGCTGCACACTTTTCCCAAGCGGCATGTTTTCGTAAATAAAATAGGCTGCAGTGTTAATCCGGTGCATACCTGCGCCCCAGTTATACGCATATTCGCCCCAAAGTGGTGGAATGTATGAATGGTCGTTGGTGTCTTTGATGCCTGAACCGTCGGCGCGATGGCAAGTTTCACAGTTCTTTTCGTAGACCAATGCGCCTCGCTCTATTGATGGTTCTTTCTCAGGGGCGGCGATTTTTGGGTAGCCACGCCCAGAGAGATTACCTCGCTTTTCAACTGGTAATGCTTGTGCGATGGCTTCAGGCAACGGAAAGTCTTTTGCTTTTCCACCAATTTGCAACGCTTTTGCGTCTAGCTCTGGGATGGGTTCATCCGTCATACCATGTTTGTCAAGCAAGCCGCCCATCGCTAACCAGTAGGCGTAAGCACTAAGGGCAACAATTTCTGTCGAATCGTAAGCGGGCGCTTTACCGTTCATGGAATACTCGAAACAACCTTGGATACGGTCAGCATAGCTGTTTACGCGATCGTTTTTCTTACGATATGCCGGGTATGCCATGTAAGCTGCCCACAGTGGCGCAGCGTTTGCTTTTCGTCCTGCCTCCATATGGCAGTTCACACAGTTTTGTTCGTTGCCAACGTATTTTCCGCGCATTTGTTGTGAGTTAACAAAGAGCGAGTAACCGCGTTTTACTTGCTCACCAAATGCGGTGTTTGGGATTGTGCTGAGATCACGCGGTTTTAAGTATTCACCGTGATTTTCTTTTTCTATCGCAGGTAGCTCTTTCTGGCGGTCCGGTAATGGATCGTTAGCTAGTACGAGCGTAGAAATGAAAGGCAGTGCGAACAAAGAATAGAAACGTTTCATGACTGCTCCTAGTAACGTAATGAGGCAAAGTAGTAAGCAAGATTTTCGATCTCTTTGTCAGTGAGATTTTTTGCGATGGTCCCCATCATATTGAGCGGGTCGCCACTGCGAGTGCCGTTTTTCCATGCCATCAATTGCGTTTTTAAGTAATCAGCATGTTGGCTTGCGAGGCGAGGGAACTTGTCGACGCCCATACCGCTGGCTCCATGACAAGTTGCGCAAGCTGGAATATTTCTATCCCAATCGCCTTGGAAAATTAATTTACGATACGGGTTACGAATATCAGCTTGGTCGCCGCGTTGTTCTGGATTCGTGAACTCGTAGCTCGGGAGGTTAGCAAAGTACTCCATAACTTCCTTACGGTCTGCGGGATCGTTGAGTTCCTTCGCCATGCCTTGCATGACCACATTTTGGCGTTCGCCACTAAGGAATAGTTCGATTTGAGTGTTGAGATAGTTCGCGTTTAAACCAGCGATCATCGGCGCGATATTTGGCTGTCCCATGCCATCTTGGCCGTGACAACCGCTACATACGCTGGCTTTTTCCGGAATAGAAGAGGCGCTTGCGCCCATAGTGGTTGCTAACAAACAGGCCACCACCACTGTAAGAATTTTTGACATGCTGACTCACTTTAATTTTTATTAATATGTCTAAGTGCTACTTGGTAGTCACTTGGACGATATTGTCGGCCTTGTCAATAATGAAAGGTATTGTGGATTTCCACATATTTAATAAGTGTAAATGGCCGTATTTGTTTTTATTGGTTGTTCTATAAGCGATAAAAACAAAGTGGTGAAGAGCTGCACAAATCGGCAGCTCTAAGTGGTAGAGACGTCTTAACGTGCGGCGTTACGCTTTGCGGATTTTGGCTGGTAATGATTGACGAGCCGCGGCTCCTACCACCCAATCTAACAACACGCCTTTCCCTTCTCGGGTTGGGTCAATTAATCCGATGTCGTTAATGTTGACGCCATCTTGGCTGCGAGTTTTTACTGGTTGCTGTTTATCGCCGATCCAGTGCGAGCGTTGTCCTAGCTCGGTATGACCAAACCCATGTTCAAATCCGAGTGTGCCAGGGCGAATCCCGCTGACTATCATCGCAAGTGCTTTGGTGCTTGCAGATGGTGTCTCGATAACAAACTCATCACCCGTTTTAATGCCTGCGCGCTCGGCATCGATTGGATGGATGTACACTGGGTTTACGCCTTTAATCGAGTTCAACCTTGGCGATAGATTGGATACCGCACTGTGAATGTTGGATTTAAAGTTCGTCAGGCTGAAAGGCCATTCTGAGCTTGGGAACTGGTCTTCCATTGGTGTGCCATCGGCCAGTTTTTGTGGATGCCATGTTGGGCAACCCGTGTAGAAATCACCGGTCATGGTGTTTCTTGCGCTGCCGACACGTTCATTCCATATCGCGACAGGTCGTGTCCATTTGTGCTTCATTTGCTCACCTTGATACGCTTCGGTTGCATTTTCAAAGCGTCCGCCGCGAGCAAAAATAAACGCCACTCGTTTCATCTCATCCGCTGTTAGCGTTCTTTGCATCGCTGGCATTAAACGCTCTAAGCCTGACCATGCAATGTCTTCTGCCGAAACTTCAGGCACGCCGCCTTTCACATAAGCCAAGTTTGCCGCAGCTCGCAAATAGAAATCTTCGGCGTGATGGAGAGCGTGCCAGTTGCCTTGTGCATCTTGAATTGCATTGTCACCAAAACCGCCCAGCTGCATTTTCTTAGCAACATCAATCAGGAAGTTCTCTAAACAAATCGAGCGACCGTCGGCGGTTTTCTCTGTTCTCGCTTCCACTATCGGCCAACGAGCGGTGACGGTTTTCACCGGAACGTCGTGCCAAGGCGTTGCCATGCCCCAGCTTTCGTAAGTAACGGTGTCCGGCACAATGTAATCCGACAACGCGGTGGTTTCGTTAATGAATGCATCAACAGACACAATCAAACCGATCTGCTTTGGATCTTTAAGCTTGTCTTCCAGCAGTGTTTTCAAACCGGGTACACCATACATCGGGTTCGCCATGTGGTTGATCCACGCTTTAACGCGATATGGATAACCATCAATAGCCGCAGATAGGTGTTCTGTCAGCAGTGGCGCGGCAAACGGATACCAAGGGGCGCGAGTTGGATAAGGGGATTTTCCTGCCTCAACGCGACGTTTGTATTCGCTGGTTTTGTGGTATGGGAATTTACTGCGCGACAAAAAGACGCCTTTCGGGCCGACTTTGTCAGCAAATTTGATGAAGTCGTAACGAGGACCCGCAGCGGAAGTTGGGTAGCCACCCGCTTTCGCCATCGCGCCGCCTTTCATGTTGATATTACCAATCAACGCATTGAGCATCATGATGGTAAACGAGTTATAGAACCCATTGGTGTGCATGTTGCCACCGTGGGTATCGACCACCGCTTTTGTTCCGTGACTGGTAAAGCGCTTTGCTAGTTCAACAATTTGTTCGACAGGGATTTCACATTGTTGGCTGTAGAACGCAAGACTGTATTTGAACGCCTCTTCTTTGAGCCTTTGTAGAGACGATTTTACGCGCACTTCGCCTGATGCAAGCGAAACCGTTTTATCGACAAACAGTGCCGCCTCTCCTGTCTGGGTATGCACACCAAATTCGCCGCTTTGATCATCCACGATGACGTACGGGTCGGAATCAGACAACGCTTCGCCCTCGAATGGCAGATTCATATCCGATGCGCGTAAAAACGTGCCGTTTCTCGGGTGCTGCTCATCGCTTATCACTAGATGTGTAGCATTACACCAGTGCGCGGTGCCTGCTCGTTTCATCGCGTTTGCCCCCGGCTGCGCCAAGAAGGTTTTGTTGTAGCGTTGGTTTTCGATGATCCATTGGATCATGCCAAGCACGAGGGCAGAGTCGGTGCCCGGTTTGATTGGTATCCAGCGGTTATTGTCACCTGCTGCCAAGCTCGATGAACCCGCCGGCAAACTTGGTGTGATGATGGTGTATTCCAAGCTGCCTTCTGTTCGCGCATTGGCGAGTTGGCGCGCCTGACGCTTAAAAGGGTTACCCGCTTGAGCTGGTGACATTCCGATGAAGATGATGTATTCCGCGTTATCAAAGTCTGGCTTCAAGTGCGCGTTCTTATCTAAATCGTTCATGAATGCGCCGCTGCCAGCACGAAATGCGTAGCCGCAGTAAGAGCCATGATGCCCAAAGTTACGCGTACCATAGCTGTTGAACGCGAAGCGTTTGAATATGTCGTCTCGGCCTTCGTTACCGGCGTTGGTCATTAACAGTTGGTTGGCTTTCGGTCCATATTCTGGGTTTTCAGGATCAACGGGCGTTGTTAAATCGCGAATGTCGCGTAAGCCATCAACATGGCCTTCACCAAATAAATCACCACCTTCTACGACTTCTTCTATCAATTGCTCGTAGCTGATCGGAATCCATTTTCCTTCGCCGCGTTTTCCAACTCGTTTCAGTGGCTGAGTAATGCGGTACGGGCTGTTGCGAATTTCTAGCATCCCATTGCCACGTGCGCATGCTGTTGAACGACCGTCAAGGCCCGCTTCTCCTGCCAAACTTAAATAAGCATCTTTGACTGGCGTTTCGAACGGCATGTGTTGCTGATGAGAGAGTGGGTGATATGGGTTGCCAGTAATGCGCAAAATCTCGTCGCTGCGGTTATCAATGCGTACACGCAATCCGCACAGTGACCAACAACCAAAACACATCGATGGCGCAACGCGCTGATTTGGATTAGGGATTAGGTTGCCTTTGCTGTTGACCGTGTACTCTGGTTCAAGCGAGTTACCGTGGTGAATATCACGCGTTTTTTCTCCCGCAGTGCCTTCGAGCGCACCCTCGACCATGTGTTTGGTGGTGGTGGCGTAACCCGCAGCGAATGCGCCAAGCCCACCCACTGCAATGCCTGATTTCAAAAACTGACGGCGTTTGTTATCCATGATGAAATCCTCTTTGATTAGCGTTCAGTTAAGGTGAGTGATGAGGCTTTTACTTCGATCTTTTGTTTTGGCTGAACCAGCTCCGAACCGAGCAGTGCCAGTGCAAGCCATAATCCGAGCATGCCGATAATGCCTATCCAGCCATTTCCATCCATAGTGAGTTGGTATGGATACAGCCCTGCATCGAACTTGGCGATGGTTTGCACTTCCATGATGGTAAACCAGCGAATCAGCCATGCACTTGCCAGTGCGGCAGCAGACACAAAACTGAGCCCTATGACGTGACGAAATCTGGCTGATGTGGACTTTTGGGTATCGCGCAAGAAGATGAAGGCGAGCAAAACACAACCTAAAACGACAAAAGTGAGCAGGGCAATGTTGTGCATCCATTGTTCGCTAGAATAGAGCGAAAATGCGGAATTGTTGGATGCCCAAATCGGTAGCAGTATCAGCGTTAATACACCGCTGGTAACCACTGATTTTTTAAGTAAATTAGTATCGCCAGATGTCAGCGTCTTTGACTGACTAGGCAGCAAGAGCCAAATCAACAGAGAAAATCCGACCGCGCCCATAAATGCAGTGACAAACCAAAGAATTGGTGACGCGGGTTGGTGCCATAAAGGGCGCGATTGAACGACTGCAATTTCAGCTCCAGTATAAAGGGCGATGGTTAAGCCTGATAACACGGTGATTGCAGATATTGTGAGCATCACTTTGTGAGAAATAGCCCATTCACCAAGCGACAACTTAGATAACAGAGGTAGGACTTTTCCCGGTTGATTTCGCAGTGCGATAAGATCCTCGCGGAGATACAGCCATGCAGTCACTACCGCTAAACCTGAGAAAACAGGCAAGAAAAGCGACCCTAAAGACATCCATGACCACGGAGTGATGTGTGCGTAAAAATGCCATGCGCGTCCCGGTTGGTGAAGGTCGCCAGTTAACGCTAATGGCCCCACGATGGCGCCGATGGCCAGCGTCAGAACAAGCGCAGCGCGCAGTCTGTGACTGGTGTGTTTTTCAAATAATAGGGCGATTAGGAATAAAACAGCAGCCGCATAAGCCGAACCGATGTAGAAGAAATATTGCACCGCCCACGGGAGCCAAGCCATCGCTTGAGGTTGGACTAACACTTCGGTGATGTTCATGCGCGCTCTCCCTGTGGGTCGTAAATAGCAGGTTGTCCGTCGATGTGGCTGGTGAAGCGTTCATCCATGCCGATGTAAAACACGTGAGGCTTGGTGCCTTCATTGGGTTTTAGCACTTTGATATCGTCTTGGTGCTTCGCAATTAAGTGGCGGACTTCACTTGATGGATCATTCAAATCACCAATTACACGTGCACCGCCAACACAGGTTTCCACGCAGGCAGGCAATAGACCTTGTTCTAGACGGTGAGCACAGAAGGTACATTTATCTGCGGTGAGGGTGTCTTCATTGATAAAGCGAGCATCGTAAGGGCAAGCTTGTACGCAGTACGCGCAGGCGACGCAGCGGCTGTTATCCACCATGACAATGCCATCTTTGCGCTGAAAGGTTGCTTGAACCGGACACACTGCCACGCAAGGTGGGTTGTCGCAGTGGTTACAAAGGCGCGGTAGCATAAAGGCTTTTGCTTCTCGCGTGGTAGAGCCATCATCTAACGTAACTTCGTATTGCTTTACGGTGGTTCGGAATTGACCGATAGGCGCTTGGTTCTCGATGCTGCAACCCACAGTGCAAGCCTGGCATCCGACACATTTACGTAAATCTATCACCATGGCATAACGCTTCCCGACTTGTCCTTTTCGGTCAGCGGACTGGTTATTTCGAATAATGTTTCCCGCAGTTGCCGTGCCAATGCCTGCGACTGGAATTAACGCGGCTCCGGCTGTGACCGCGCTGAGAAAGCGACGTTTGGTGGAATCCATAACTCACCTGCTTTTTTGTTGTATTTGAATTGACTGATTCCATTGTGAGAAATGCACTGCGAGGCTTATATTGTGGATTTCCACATACCCAGATCAAACTTGATCTAAAACAAATGTGGTTTAGGGAAGGTAGCTGTTATTCTTGTCGTACTCTCTTGACGGAACGATTCGACTCATCATGAAAAAAGCACTGTGGCTTCAGCTTTGGATTCTTTGCTTAGTTGCCTTTGCATCTTTGGCTCACGGCGCAGTTTCTGAACAAGCAGATCTGCAAGAGCAAAAAGCAGAGCAGCCACAGGTCAAGAAAAAAGTCGAAGTGGGCGTGTTAGCGATACGTGGTCATCTTTATGCCGAGCAGAGATGGCAACCGACCATTGATTGGCTCAATCAGCAAATTTCCGATGTGCATTTTGTTCTTCATCCCCTTAACTTGGATGAAATGGGCGAAGCGGTGAAGTTTCAGACCATGGATTTCATCTTAACCAACCCAGGTCAAGCAGTGCGGTTGGGCAGGCAATACGCGCTGTCGTGGATGGCAACGCTAACCAGCAGAGCACCACAAAACTCGAATTACGGAATTGGTTCGGCGCTTGTGGTTCGAGCCAATTCAAGTTATCAAACGGTGCAAGATGTCTCAGGACGTCCCGTTGCGGCGGTATCAGAAAAAGCCTTTGGTGGTTATCTAACGATGCGCTATCAAATAGTCAAAATGGGGCTTAATCCAAACGATTTCTTTTCCGATGTCCGCTATCTTGGTTTTCCTATTGATGCCAACCTGTATCAATTACGTGATGGCAATGTGGAAGCGGCCGTCGTCCCTGCTTGTTTATTGGAACAGATGTTAAGTGAAGGGCTTTTACAACCGGGTAATTACCGAGTTTTAAATCAACAGCCGAACGAGCGCTCGTTATGCGCTGTTTCCACACCGCTTTATCCTAACTGGTCATTTGCCAAAACAGAGCGCGGCTCAGCTCAGATTGCCAAACAGATTGCGCAAGTATTGTTAGCGATGCCACCTGAACACCCTGCGGTTATTGCGGCAGGCGCGTCAGGTTGGACGTCCCCCGTCAGCTTGCTGAGCATCGACAAACTTTATCAGGCGTTGGATCTCCATCCGTTGCAACAACCTTGGTGGCAAGAAGCATTGCGCTGGCTGCGTAGTCATCAAGAATGGGCATGGGCGCTGTTCATGTTTGTTATTGTGTTGAACGCGTACCACTTTTGGCTTGAGTATCGATTTAGCAAGAGTAAGCAAGCGTTGGAGCAGACATCGTTACGATTAAAAGAGAAAAGCGAACAGTTAGAACACTCACAAAGAGTCGCGATTGTCGGAGAAATCGGCACTAGTCTTGCCCATGAACTCAATCAGCCATTGGCGGCCATTCGCAATTACAGTGAAGGCGGTTTACTTCGCTTGGCCAAAAAGCGCCCTCATGAAGATATTGTCCCAGTGCTTGAGAAAATACAGGGCCAAGTTGAACGAGCCGATGCAATTATTCAGCGCTTAAGAACGTTGATCCGCAAGCGTAGTGTCGACAAAGCGCCGTGCGATCCTCAAGTACTCATTGATGACACGATTGAGTTGCTCCATTTTCGAATGAAGAAGCAAAATATTTCGATTGTGACCAGTATAGAAGGGAACGTCCGTCCGGTACTTGTCGACGCTGTGGGCGTTCAACAGGTTTTAGTTAATGTGATCAGTAACGCGATTGATGCGTGTACTTTGTTCCAAGAGAAATATCACTCGTCAGGTTATCAAGGTAAAATTGCCCTGCATAGTGACTACCAAGTCAATCAACTTTCCATTCGAGTGTTAGACAATGGTACAGGGTTGCAGCAAGAGAATCCGACTCAAGCGTTTGTGAGTAGCAAAGAAGAAGGGCTTGGGCTGGGGTTAGCCATTTGTCGCGATGTGATGGAAATGCATGGTGGCGAGTTTGTCATCAGCTCGACAGCACCACATGGTTGTTTGGTTGAGCTTGTGTTTCCATATCAAAACTAATCTGAACTAGGCATAGGAGCATTCAATGAGCAGCGGTGAAAAGCAGCTACCTGTTTTTGTAGTCGATGATGATGAATCGGTGCGTGACTCGCTCGCTTTTATGCTGGAAGAGCATGACTTCAACGTGACGACTTTTGCTGATGGGCAATCTTTTCTCGATAAAGTGGACATTCATCAGGCCGGATGCGTGATCCTTGATAGCCGAATGCCCAACCTTCGTGGTCAGCAAGTGCACCAAATTTTAAATAAAGCCAACAGCCCGTTAGCCGTTATTTATCTGACAGGGCATGGTGATGTTCCGATGGCGGTCGATGCATTGCAAGCTGGGGCGGTCAATTTCTTCCAAAAACCAGTCAAAGGCGATGAACTGGCACGAGCCATTTTGCAGGGACAGGCGCAGTCTGCCACAAACCTCGATATGGCAGCAGCTAAATCGGCTTATGAATCGCTCACACCTAGAGAAAAAGACATTTTACGTTTGATTATTGAAGGAAAGCGCAACATTCGTATTGCTGACGAACTTTGCATAGCAATGCGAACGGTTGAAGTACACCGAGCTAATCTATTGAAGAAGTTCTCGGCAAAAACCGTTGCAGAGTTGGCATATATTTATGGCAAGCTAGATTAAAGCTTACCGAGTGAAGCCTCTTAAGGCTATTTAGAGGATACAACTTGAGCTTTATGACGACTCGCGTATTATCTTCTTCGTTCTTACTTTATCTGAATTCTTATGAGTTTGTTGACTAAACGACATCACACGCCACATAAGCGGGCAAAATGGCTACTAGCGATTATTGGCTGGGTGGTGGTTGTGTGTCTGATGCAAAATTCAGGTTTTGCATCGTCATGCTCTATGAAATATGAGACGGAATCGCCCGCGGTTTCACTTACTGATGAGCGTTCGAGCGTCAAGTCGATTGATACTAAAGAAACCAGCAAGTGCGAATTGTCTGAAAAGTTAATTCAGTTTTCTCAACATCAACTCGATGTATTTATTGTTGTTCTGTTTGTGGGTATTTTTGCTTCGGCAATTTGGTTGTGCAGTGCCTATATTGGTGCGCAACATTGGACGGAACCGATAGGCCGTAAGTATCGAGTCCATCTGACTTTCTGTGTGTTCCGAGAATAAAAGCGTGCTTTCTGACCACTAGCGTCAGTTATTTAGCACCTTTGTCTTTTAACTAGGAATCACTATGAATCAAATTACTAAACTGACTCAGTTTGCGTCCATGTTTTTTATGACGCTTGCTTTGAGTTTGCTCTCTCTGAGTGTTTTAGCTCAAATTACTGATACAGGTTGGCTAACCAACCCACAACATCCTCCAGTGCAAACGCGCTTTGTGCTCACTGGTCAACAAGATCCGCAAGCCAAAACACTTACAGGTTATTTGGATGTCAAGTTAACCGGAGACTGGAAAACTTACTGGCGTTCACCTGGTGAGGGCGGCGTAGCGCCATCTATTGATTGGCAAAATTCACAAAATTTATCCAAAGTGGATTGGCAATGGCCGCATCCACAAAAATTCGAACTATTAGGTATCGAGACTCTTGGGTATAAAGGCGATACTTTGTTCCCCATGACGCTGCACGTCGAAGACATGTCAAAACCTGTCACGATTGATGCGGTACTGACACTTTCTTCTTGTACGACGATTTGTGTGCTGACCGACTATAAAATTCAATTGACGTTCTTGCCTTCTGATCTAAAAGTCGATGAAGACGTGATGTTCAGTTACGCTCAAGCAGTGAGTAACGTGCCGCAGCCATCGCCGTTTATTGATGTTACTCAGGCGAGTTGGGATGCGAACCAATCGAAACTACAAATCAAGCTAAAGAACAGTCAGGGTTGGCAACAACCACAAGTGCTGGTGGATGGTGTCGATGAAGCAACGCGAGACTATAGCTTCAAGCTTGAAGGAATGCATCAAGAAGGAAACATCGTCACCGCGAGCTATATCGTTGATACTTGGCTGGGCGATGTGGAGTTAGATGATCAGTCGCTGTTTGTGACCATCAAAGACACCAATTTACTAGCAGAAGAAACCACTCAAGCAACTGCTGAGGCAATAGTTGAACCGTTGCCGAGCACGTCTCTAACGAGTGTTTTTCTATTCGCGTTGCTCGGCGGTTTAATTCTTAACATTATGCCTTGCGTTCTTCCGGTTTTGGGGATGAAGCTAAGTAGTATTGTTGCCGCTCAAGGTATCGAGCGTCGTCAAATTCGCGCTCAGTTTGTTGCCTCGTCACTTGGTATATTAACGTCGTTCTGGATTCTCGCTGGTTTTATTTTGGTGCTCAAGCTAACAGGTAATGCCATTGGCTGGGGCGTGCAATTTCAAAGCCCTTGGTTCTTAGGTTTTATGGTGTTGGTCACCACTTTGTTTGGGGCCAATATGCTGGGGCTGTTTGAAATCCGTCTATCATCGGGTACCAATACATGGCTGGCCTCGAAAGGTGATAACTCCCTAGTTGGTCACTATGTTCAAGGTATGTTTGCCACATTGCTTGCGACGCCTTGCTCCGCGCCTTTCCTGGGAACAGCCGTGGCGTTTGCCTTGGGTGCCGACGTATTAACGTTATTTGCAACTTTTACAGCATTAGCATTGGGTATGGCACTGCCTTGGATCTTAGTCGCTGTGTTTCCAAGTATCGCGCTGAAACTACCAAAGCCTGGCTCGTGGATGAATGTCGTTAAAATAGTGTTTGGCATAATGATGTTGGCAACCAGCGTTTGGCTACTTTCATTAATGGCAAATCATGTTCCGATGTTATGGATTGCACTTATCGCTGTGGCTGCTTTTGTTGTAATGATGGCAAGAGTTAAGAAAGTGTATGGTGAGAAAGCGCTTGCTGTATCCGGAACTGCGTCATTAGTGTTGATAGCTGGTGGCCTGTTACTTGGTAGTGTCACTGCCGACCAATGGGCGACACCGCTTCCTGAGGACTTAGCGTGGCAGAAGCTTTCTAACTCGGCGATTGAAGATCACGTCAATAATGGGCGAGTGGTGTTTGTGGATGTCACTGCGGATTGGTGTGTCACGTGTAAAGCGAACAAGATCGGTGTGATCTGGCAAGATCCTGTCTACTCATTGCTGCAAAGCCCTAATGTAGCGACGTTAAAAGGGGATTGGACACATCCGGACGGCTCGGTAACTGACTTTTTACGAGCTCATGGGCGTTACGGTGTGCCGTTTAACATCGTCTATGGCCCGGCAGCGCCACAAGGTATCCCGTTACCTGTGATTCTGACTGATGATGTTGTTTTAAGTGCGGTGAAGCAAGCGAGTGGGGGAGCTATTCAATGAGTTCGACAAAGCGGCGTAGAACATTCCGATATTGGCTCATTCAAATCGTACAGATGGTGCTCATTGTCACCGCGATTTCTATCGCGATGGATTGGTATCGCACTAAAGATATTCCTAAACAGGAGGCACCACCATTGAGCTCAGTATTGAGCGATGGTGAACACTTCGATGCAATCGCGCAAAGTTATGAACAACCTGTCGTTGTTTATTTTTGGGCGACTTGGTGTCCCGCTTGTAAATTTGTAAGCCCAAGCGTGAGCTGGCTGAGTGATGACTACACCGTAGTTGGCGTTTCTGGCTCGTCGGGACCGAATGAGCGTGTGGCGCAGTTTATGAGGGCAAAAGAATATCGTTTCGAAAACATAAACGATCCTTCAAGCGATATTATGCGCGAATGGAAAATTAGCGTGACCCCAACCATTTATGTTTTAAGAAATGGTGAAATTTCCTCCGTCACAACTGGCGTTACTACTCCGATAGGAATATTAGCGAGAATTTGGTTAGCTCGATAACGCAATAAAAATCCGATATTCAAAATATTGAGTATCGGATTTTTTCTTTTTATTTTCTCGCTCTAACGGGAATAATAATGTGTGCGTATGGCATACCATTCCACATCACGTATGGGCCATCATAACTTGAACCGGTTGGTAGAGAGTCGAGCAACACTTGGTCTAGGGTAATAATCATCATGTGTGGTTCTTCCACAATCCATTGGTTATCGTCCGTTATTCCTTCTGAAAATGGGTCGGTGTTATTGGCGCCGCCATCACCCGCTAACATGCCAAAAAGTACAATTAACTGAAATGAAATTAGTTAAATAGTCAGATTAATAAATCAAAGCTCAATTTAATAAAAAATTAAAGTTTGATAAATTTAATTATAGATTGACCTTAAAAAGGAGTTTTATTTAAATTTAAAATAGTAATTGATAGTTTTACTATGTTAATTTAAGTGTTCTTTTATAAACATTTTTCGTCTATTAATACGCATGGTTTAAAACATCTGGCTGTTCTGCTTTGAAGCGTGACCAAAAGATGCTAAATAGATGTTTTTAGTGATATGAGCTGAGTTTATTTGTAATCTATATTTTCAACACCTAATTTCCCTCGTATGGCTAATCGTATAAAACAACATTTTATCTTTATTGTTGTCACGCTAAAGCGTACTTTCTTAATTATATGATTGGTTATAAAGGTAACGAGAATGGGATTAAAAATCCGTGGCTCTGTTGGTATAAATGGCACTAATTCGAAAAATGATGTTAAAGCAGTTCAACAATTTTTAAATGATAACCAAAAGAGAATAGGTTTTACCCGACTGTTGGTTGTTGATGGCTCGTTAGGGCGGAGTCCTCATTTGTCGAAAACAGTAGAGGCAATAAAAGTGTGTCAGCGTAAGCTACTTTATATGGTAAAGCCAGATGGTCGGATCGACGTAAATGGTAGAACTCATCGTAAGCTCAATGGATTACCAACCTATAGCTCATTGAAAAATGATCCTCATGATGCTCAAAAACTAGTAACCAAAGTACCTTGGATGAAAACAGCGTTGGGAGAAATTGGACAAAAAGAAGTTTCAGGCACTAAGGGCAATCCAAGGATTTTAGAGTATTTTACAGCATCTAAGTTCTGGGGCACTGATGACTCTGGAGGTCAAAATGCTTGGTGTGGTTCGTTTGCCGCTTGGGTTTTTAAACAACACGGAATCACTCCAGTAAAAGAAGCTTATCGAGCAAAGGAGTGGAAGGGTTTTGGTAAAAACATCTCAGAACCTATACATGGAGCTCTAGGGATTAAATCGAGAAAAGGTGGTGGGCATGTTGCTTTTGTCGTGGGAAAGAGCCCTGATGGTAGGCATTTGTACATGTTAGGAGGAAACCAAAGCAACCAAGTCAACATAGCAAAGTACTCTATTGATGTCTGGGACAAGTTCGTAGTACCGAGTAACTACGATGAAACAAAAGGTACTTTACCTGTATATACAAAAGGCTCTGCCTTAGCAGGAACGGAAAGCTAAATATGAAGAAATTTATAAGTTTGCTAGGCTGTGTGAGCTTATCAGCTTGTGCTTCACAGGGAGTGTACTCTCAGAATGAGGTACTCAAAGATGCGATATTTCAAACGCCCTATTCTGCAGTGGTGAAAATTACAGGTTTTGAAAAGTTTGCTGAACACGAGGAAGATGTTCTCTTTAAAGTTCAAGCAGAAGTGATTCAGAAACTTCGTGGAGACGTTGGGTCTGAGATTACTTTCAGTATGTATGGCGAGCTAGGAGATGAGCCCAATATACACAATGATCCTGTCATTCTCACACTATGTCGTGATAAAGATACATATTATTGGCCTGGAACGGGGGCTGAGTTTGGGGCTAATCAAGAGAACATATTAAACGCTCAAGAAACAGCTGCTCACTTGGATACAGAACAGCGCCATTTTGCACATTGTTCAGAATGAAAAGGGTGGCGGTTGAAACGAGCGGTTACAGAGCATGTTAGTCGCCATCGTAGACAGCGTCTTTGCTGAATGATTCGTCGAGATTTTTTAGTCTTTGATTGTCAGAGGCGACTGACAAAACCATACCAACTGTGACAACCATACCGCTATTAAAGCAGGATATTATTCCTTCAACTTTGTGTTTTAGGAGTAGTCATTAGACTACCCAATAATTGTTGGAATAAATAATGACGAAACGTTGGCTTGTCTCCGCTGTGAGCATTGCGCTGCTCGGCGGTGGTACGTATTTCTATCTCCAATCTGCCGCTCAACCAGAATTGCTGCCTACATTGATTGTGGAAAAAGGCACGATTGAAAAACAAGCGGTGGCTGTTGGTAAAATTGTCCCTGCACACTCCGTGTCTATCAAGTCACAAATCGACGGTATCGTCGGTGAAATTTACGCGAAAGTTGGTGAAAAGGTGAAGCAAGGCCAGCCGCTGATCAAAGTGCGTCCAAACCCAACCCCCCAAGCATTAACGGATGCATCGGCAGAACTCATGCGTAGTGAAGCCGATCTGGAATCCGCCAAACAAAAACTGTCCAACTTAGAAAGCTTGGTCAAGCAGGACATTATTCCAAGTAACTACGACGAATACGTAAGTGCGTGCTCGGCAGTCAAATCTGCGCAAGCGGACGTATTGCAAAAGCGCCAGAATCTCGAACTCATCCGCAGTGGTGAGGCGTCTATCGGTGATGCGCGTTTAACGTCGACGATCTACGCGCCAATTGATGGCACGGTACTCAACCAGAAAGTTGAGGTCGGAGAGCCGATCATCTCGACTCAATCAAGCCAAGCCGCGACTGAAATGATGTCATTGGCCGACATGAACAGTCTGATTTTTAAAGGTAGCGTCAGTGAGCATGATGCTGCGCAGTTGTCTCCGGGAATGCCCGTTATGTTGACGGTTGCGCCTTATCCTGATGTGGCGATTTCTGGTGTGCTAACCAAAGTAGCGATTCAATCTGAGAACCTTAACTCACCAGAAGGCAACGCTTCGGCTAAAAGTTTTGATAACGGTTTTGAGGTTGAAGTGGGAGAACTCAAGATCCCACAAGATGTGTTGCTTCGTTCTGGTTTTTCATCGACGGCTCAAATCATTCTGAAGACTTCTGAAAACGTGCTCACGCTACCGGAGCGCGCTCTGCAATTTGATGGTGACGCACCGAATGTTCTGATCCCCGATAGCTCAGAACAAGGGTTTCATAAACAACCTGTGAAACTCGGTCTGTCAGATGGCATCAATGTCGAAGTGCTTGACGGCGTGGAGCTTGATGAAGAGGTTATCGACAACAGCATGATGGGAGCGGCGCATGGTTAAGCTGCAACGATCAAAAATCGCCTTTGCATTGTTGGCTTCCACGCTCAGTTTGCCGACCTACGCAATTTCTATTGAACAAGCTTGGCAACAAGCAAAGCAGAACGATCCAAATTACGAAAAAGCGAAAATCGGCGTCCAGCTTGGCGAGGTTGGCGTACAGAGTAGCCGCAGTGCGTTATTACCGGGTTTAAGTGCCAGTGCGTCAGCGGATTGGAATGAGTCCTCAAGCCATTCCAACAGTTACGGCGCTACCTTATCTCAAACTATTTGGGATAGCAGTTTGTGGTCGGAACTGGATCAAGCGAATGCCAATTATCTCAAAGCACAGTTAGAGCTATCTCAATCACATAACGAGCTTGCGCAGAAGTTGCTCACCGCTTACCTAGATGTGGCAAGCGCACAGGGCGACCTCAAATTGGCACAGTCCAAGCTGGAGGAGGGGAAAGAACTTCTCAACATCATTGAGAAACGCTATCGAGCAGGCAAAGTGAAGTCGGTTGATGTTGAAGAGATGCGAGCGAATCAAGTCTCTGAGCAAGCAAGTATCCTCAATGCAAAAGCCGATCTCGAAGTGAAAAAAGCAGAGCTTGCGGCGTTAATCAATCAAATGCCGGAGAGTGTCGACCAAATTCGAACGGATTCTCTAATTCAGCCGCCGATGCTGGTGGACTCTCAGGAGCAATGGCTAAAGCTGGCGAAAGACAGCAGTCCAGAGCTGTTGGTAGCGGCGCAGATGGTGAAAGCGAGCGAGTTCGCGAAAGATTCAGCTAAAGGTGGATACTACCCAACCGTCAAAGGCAGTGTGGGCTACAGCGATGGTGACAATCGTTCAAACGGCGAGTTTAACGCTGGGATTAGTTTGAGTTTGCCGATTGACCTCAATGGTGCAGTGCGAGCGAAAGTGGACGAAGCATCGTTGAACATTTTAAGCGCCAAGCAAGATATGCGTAGAGTGGAAATTGATATTCAGAAACGAGTTATTCAGCAGTTTACGCAGGTCGATATCAATTGGAATCAAGTTTTAATAGCGAACGAGCTGGTTGAGTCGCGCGCCAGAGTGTTGCAAAGCAAAGAGAAACTTTACGACGCTGGTCTGCTTGAAGTGTCGGAAGTTATCAGTGCACACAACAGCTTGTTTGAGGCGAAAAACAGTCTGCAAACCAACTTGTACAGCTATTGGCGTAAGAGAATCGGCTTACTGCAAACCGCAGGGAAACTCGATGACGATACAATGGCGTTGATCTCTCAGGCTTTTCATTCATGAGCAGCCTGTTGCAGCAAACTTGGCAAACGTTGATGGCGCACCGTATGAAGAGCGTGCTAGCCATTATCGCGATTGCTTGGGGCGTGATCTCTGTGGTGGTGTTAATCGCACTTGGCGAAGGCTTTTATCGCCATCAGACCCAGTCGTTTTCCTTTATGATCAACAATGTGCAAGTGGTGTTTCCGTCGAGTACCAGTAAACCGTGGCAAGGGTTACCTTCAAGACGACAAATTGATATTCCACAAGAAAAAGCCGACATGATCAAACAGTCGGGCTTCGTGCAACAGGCGTCTAGCGTTTACGCCAAATGGGATGCGAATATCACCAATCTCAAAGGACAGAATTTATCGAGTACGGTCAGCGGTATTGATACGTCTTACTTTCCTTTAATGCAACGCAAGCTGCAATCCGGTTCGAGAAACCTGTCACCCAGTGATATGGACAACCATACTCGCGTGGCGGTGTTAGGCGATCAAATTGCGCAAATGGGCGGAATCCAAATCGGGGATAAGCTCAAAGTCAACGGCATTCCGTTTTTGGTGATTGGGATAACCGTCGGTGAGGACACTGGCATTTCATTCGGCGATAGCCGCACGGTTTTCATTCCTCAAACAACGTACCGCGATTTGTGGGATGCGAAACCTTGGATGGTATTGATGAAGCCGAGAGACGGGATGGATGCACCGTCGTTTCGACAAAATATCGTGAACTTTTTCGCCAAGCAGCTTCATTTTGACCCAAGTGATAAAGATGCGGTCGAATTACCCGATTTTAGTGAAGGTGCGGCGGTCATCAGTGGAATTTTGCGTGGCATTCAGATTTTTCTCGGAGCGAGCGGTGCGATGACCATGGCGGTCGGTGCGCTTGGCGTTGCCAACATCATGTTTTTATCCGTCACGGAGCGCACGCGTGAAATCGGTGTGCGTTTGGCGATCGGGGCGACTCAAAAATCCATACTCAGTCAGTTTATTCTTGAAGGGTTTATTCTGGTAGCCGTGGGCACGGCATTAGGTCTGATGTTTTCGTATGCCGTGGTGTCTGTCCTAAGCAGCATGGCATTACCGGAATGGATTGGTTTACCTGTGATCACGCTAGATTCCATTGCTTGGTCTTTACTTGTGACGCTTATCTTGGCATTGATGGCATCGTATTTCCCAGCAAGGCGAGCATCGCGTCTCACGCCAGTCATTGCTTTGAGTGCGAGGGCCTAGTCATGTTGTTACCGATGAGACAAATTTTCCAAGAAATGGCTGCAGAAAAGCTGAGATTGGGTTTGACCATTCTGGCTGTAGCGTGGGCGACCCTCTGTATCGCTGCTATGTTGGCGGTAGGTGAGGGTATTCGTCAGGGCGTATTGAAAACCGCACAAAATGGTAACGGCAACTTGATTTATTTGACCGGAGGGATGGCCACCGTCGACCACGGTGCTTTTCACCAAGGTAAATTTCTGACATTAAAAATGGACGATTCAGAGGTCGTTCGAGCGTTACCCGATGTAAAAAGTGTTGCGCCAACGGCGAAGTGGAAAGAGCGCATCACCGTTGGTGACAGAAGCTCGTGGCAAGAGCCCTTAGCGGTCACGAGCGAGTTTCAATCCATGACCAATTTGGTGCCGATGGCGGGAGGGCGATGGTTAAATCCACTCGATCAAAAAGAGACGCGCAAAGTCGTTGTACTGGGTTATGAACTGGCAGCCGACTTATTCAACCCGAATGAGGACTTTAGTTGGTTTGCGACAGTCACATTGCAAGTCAACCCTGTGGGGAAAAAGGTAAAAATCGGCAATGAGGAGTTCTCCGTTGTGGGCGTATTGGAGAAAAACAGCGCTCAAATAGAACTGGGGGATCTTATCAACTATTCCAGCTTTGTGCCGTTAGCGACGTGGAAGCGATTTCATGTCAACGGTGAAATTGGTGGCATCAATGTGCAACCACAAGCCGATGTAGACCGAGAAGCCTTAGCAAAGACGATCAGGCAAGTGATTGCCCGTAAGCACGGGGCAAGTGTCAGCGATGAGCAGATCGTCCAAGTCGATGATATGTTCCTTAAGCAAAAGAGTATGCAGCAGTTTCTGATAGGTTTGCAGAGTTTTCTTGGCATTATCGGCTTCGTGACGTTAGCTGTTGCTGGCGTCGGCATTGCCAATGTGATGTATGCCACCGTAAAGCGATCTACGCGTGATATCGGCGTGCGCATGGCAGTCGGTGCAACCCCAACGGCCATTCGCATGCACTATTTAGTGCAGTCTTTATTGACAATGATGATGGGGGGCGCGCTTGGCTTAGCCGTGACGTACGCGCTGGTGTCTGCCATCAGTTCCATTCCTTTAGAGGGCAATGCCTTTTATGAACAACTGGGTAAACCTGTCCCTGAGTTGTCGTGGGTCGTTGTCGCGATTGTCATCCTCACCTTAGTGATAATTGGTGTGGCATCTGCATGGTTACCTGCAAACCGAGCCGCAAAAGTCAGCCCATTGGAGGCGCTACAAAGTGAATAACAACAATAACTCTGGAGAGAACATGTCGAACCAGCCGCTTGTTGAGCTAACCAACATCTGCAAATACTACTCAAGCGGAGAGGCGGAAGTACGTGCGCTCGACGGCGTAGACTTAACCATCAATCAAGGTGAGTTTCTTTCGATTCTTGGCCCGTCTGGCTCGGGTAAATCAACGCTAATGAACATGCTCGGCTGTTTAGATAAGCCCACCGATGGCGAGTACCAACTTGGCGGCCAAAACGTAGCAAGTTTAAGTGCGAATGAGTTGGCTGGCATTCGTAACCAAAAGATCGGGTTTGTCTTCCAAAGCTTTAACTTATTGGAATACGCGACGGCGCTTGATAACGTGGCACTGCCGTTGGTTTACTCTGGCATCAAAGCCAAAGAACGTCGCCAGCGCGCAGCTAAATTGCTAGAGCAAGTCGGGCTAGGGGATCGTTTAGACCATAAACCAAACCAGCTTTCTGGTGGTCAAAAGCAGAGAGTTGCGATTGCAAGAGCCTTGGTCAACGACCCTCAAATCATCCTAGCTGACGAGCCAACCGGCGCGCTCGATTCAAAATCTGGTGCTGAGATCGAAGCTCTGTTCAACCAACTCCACGCCGAAGGTAGAACCTTAATCATCGTGACGCACGATAACGCTCTGGCAGAGCGCACTAAACGCATCATCACCATCAAAGACGGCAAGGTAATTTCGGATAGGGTGCCGGTAAGTAGGGAGAAATGAGCTTTTCTTAATTGAGAACTGAGTTTTAAGGGAAATAGCGATACAGAGGCTATCTCCCTTTACTTTTTATTCGCGATGTTCGTTTTGTCTCTCTTTTTTCAAGTCATGCTTTTGTTCTTTAAGTAGAGTGATTGCGAGCTTAGTGTCCTCAATCAATTTACTGTTATCGTTGAGATCTTTGCTCTTCAAAGGCAAAACTAGATAATGAATGCTGCCATCTGCGTTCTGTACTCCGGTAGCGATGATGACATCACCTTCAGACGCCGTACCAAAATACTCTGATACGACTTTGGTTTCGCTGACACCGTAGCTATCCAAATAGGATGACTCCGTATTGTCAAACAAGATAGGACCCCCTTGCTTAGCTAATGTTCGCAATTGTTTTTGCTTTTTCTCGTCGAATGGATAGTCGGTTGTACTGATGTAACTTACCTGTTCAGCTTCAATAAAATCGTACAGTTCATTGCTCAGTTCATTTAATGGGGCAGATATCCAAGGTGTAGCTGGAATGACGTCGGAAGTATCATCATTGCTACTTTGTGGTGTTGGAGCGGTAACAACCTCTTGAGCAGCATCGCTCTCAGGAGGCGGTACACTTATTGTCGCAGCGTCTTCTGTCTTGATTTGCTCATCAAGGCTTGCAACAGGTTCGGTCAGGGCATTCTTGTTATTTGAATTAATCAGAAATATGGCGAGTACTGCACCAAGTGCTAGCACCGATCCAGTCAAGAGTTTTTTGTTACTTGTCATGTGTCATGTCTTACCGTTTATTTCATTAGTAAATACGGCGGCCACTTATTTATTCCGTGGCCGCAGGCTAATAAGTTAGTGGTAGAGATCGTCATTCCAAGAGATAGTTACGGCTCGGCTAGTCTCTGTCCATTGACTGCTATCGCGATTTTTCTTCCAGGTATTTTCTGGAGTGGTATACCAGCTACACCAGTCGCGACCAAAGTAGTAATTGGTTTTTCGCCAACCAGCAACCAGCTTGACCTCTGATGTATCTAGGCCATCTTGAATGTCATTTTTTCTATATACGACGCCGACTTGTGGTTTAAAGTCTGAACGCATAACAACAGGTAACTCATTGTAATCAATCAAATTACCCATGTCACAACTGGTCCAACGATACAATAACCAGTCTTTAGCTGGCGTATTATGGCGGATAGTCTTGTTTTCAATTAACCATTTAATGCTTTCGTTAGCTTGGTTAAAATCGGCAACCGTTTGAAACTCTGGCTGGTCGTACGTTACACGGTTGCTCCAGGAGATTCCCCCACTAATATTTGGAGAAGTAGAAGCACTGAATCCAAGGTTAAAATCTAGAGACTCACTGACAGATGCCGTTGCAATGGTGTTTTCTGGAGCATGGCTCA
This sequence comes from Vibrio sp. SCSIO 43097, assembly GCF_023650755.1. NCBI lineage: Bacteria > Pseudomonadati > Pseudomonadota > Gammaproteobacteria > Vibrionales > Vibrionaceae > Vibrio > Vibrio sp. SCSIO 43097. Next base: position 1,199,434 of record NZ_CP071840.1, read on the forward strand.
TGTGGCGTAAAGGGGCGCCATTTAAATAGCTCAGTGCCAGCTTAAAAGCCGTTGGAACGGTGTAACGGTAATCTCCCCCAGTAGCAAAACCATAGATTTGTTCTTTGTTTGGAACATTAGTCATGTCGAAGCCAGAACCGCCATTTAGGATCAACTTGGCTTCTTTAGCGCCATTTGGTAGCAAAGATTGGTTCCAGACATTTTCTAAAGAATAAATTAAGCGGATTTTTTTCGAGCGTGCATCACCATCATCAAGCTGAAGCAACGTCGAAGTGTAAGATTTTAATGTATCTTCAGCATGTGCTGGTGCTAAAGAACCAAGTAAAGCGAGTGCGATAATACTCGCGGAAAGATGCTGTTTTTCCATTATTGTTTCCTATTAGTCAGCCCATAAAGACTTTTGTTTTAAACCATCTTGATGGGCACTTTATAATTATGGACAGGTTATAAATTCAAGCTCAATAAATGAGCGGTGAAATAGTGCATCTTGTTTTTTATTAAAAAAAGAAAAAGGATAGATTCGTGGGATTAATGTCTCATAGTTTTTAAATTCACCTCTCAACTATAACAAATAAGAATTTGGTTATTAAGCCTTGTCTTTTTAAGTTATTGCTTAATTTTAATCTTCTAATGTTATATTGAGCTTTTTTATTGATAAAAGTGAATTTTATAAATGTTAGCCATGTTATTTTTAGGGTTTTTGTTATACCAAGCTAAGTAAAGTATCGTTATGTGGTTATCTCGGGTTTATGGGTTTAATTCAAATTAAAACAGTGATTTATGTTTTTTTGTTATTGGTTTTTTAGAACTTGATGTAATAGTTGAGTGATAAAGTCCGTCAATGAAGTTGCCATGTTCGTGTATGAAGTTATATGTGCTTTTACAGCAGGAAATTAAACTTTACGTTTAAGATGGCAAAGATAGAAAAAGAAATAAATAAGATAATTAAATAATCATATTTCGAGAATATAAAATGTAACGTACTTCTAATTAAACGAATGCTTGAATAAACGATGGGATGTGAAACGTGCTATTTAAGTTACGCTGTCCTATATTCCAGTTGGCGTCTTGTTTATACAATGCGTTTTCTCGGCTTAAAACTGGTTTACGTACTGCTAATCCCTTATCAGTTTCTTAATTACACATATTGGCAATATGCTCGCCAAGTTACGTGTATTGGTGTCAATGAAAAACAGTATCTACGATAACTCTCTCAGGGTTGGAACTCCCACTATGAATTTCCTTCATGTTCAATGTGAAACAATACCAATATTACTCAACTCGTGAAGCAAGTATAAAAAAAGGACTGCTCTGGTGTTAGGCACTGCGACGGTCATTTTTGTACTAACCGTTCGTCGTAAGTGCTGTGCAACCTAACGATTGGGAAAACCAAAAAACAAAAAATGTCCCCATGCACAGAGTTAGGAAAAGTCTGCTTTATCTAAGGAAATAGGATACCAACTCACGATGAATAACGATTTCACATTTGCTATCAAAAGCATTCGCTTTGATGAGAATTACCAACCATCAGACAACACGCGAATCACTACCAATTTTGCTAATCTGGCTCGCGGAAACTACCGCCGAGATAATCTGCGTAATGCACTCCGAATGATCGACAATCGTTTTAATGCGTTGGCATATTGGGATAACGCGCAAGGTGACCGCTACTCAGTTGAACTTGAAATCATCTCTGTTGATATGGATATCCAAGGTAGTGGAGAAGCATTCCCATCGATTGAAGTGCTCAAAACTAACATTGTTGATCACAACACTAACGAGCGCATCGAAGGCATTGTGGGCAACAACTTCTCTTCATACGTGCGTGATTACGACTTTAGCGTTTTGCTGTTGGACCACAACAAAAACCAGCCACAGTTCAGCATCCCAGCGAACTTCGGTGACTTGCATGGCAAACTGTTCAAAGCTTTCGTTAATTCTGAGTCTTACAAACAGCATTTCAAAAAGCTGCCAGTGATTTGTCTGAGCGTATCGGACAACAAAGTATACCGACGTACTGAAAACCAACATCCTGTTTTGGGCTTTGAATATCAGCCGAACGAATCTTCGTTGACGGAGCAGTACTTCAAAAAGATGGGCTTACAGGTGCGCTACTTTATGCCGCCAAACAGTGTTGCACCATTGGCATTCTACTTCTTCGGTGACTTGTTGAACGATTATTCAAACCTAGAGCTTATCAGTACGATTAGCACGATGGAGACATTCCAAAAGATTTACCGACCTGAGATTTACAATGCCAACGCGGTTGCCGGTAATTGCTACCAGCCAAACCTAAAAAACCTAGACCACTCGCTAACTCAAATCGTTTACGACCGAGAAGAGCGCAGCCAACTGGCAGTTGAACAAGGGAAATTTGCCGAGGAGCATTTCATCAAACCCTATCAATCTGTGCTTGAACAATGGTCTGCAAGCTACGCGTAATCGATAACGAGAATCTAGAAAGGAATGACGATGAAAACACTATTACCGACTTCAACGGCTGGCAGCTTACCGAAACCTTCTTGGCTGGCCGAACCAGAAAAACTTTGGTCACCGTGGAAACTGCAAGGTGAAGAACTGATTGATGGCAAACGCGATGCGCTACGCGTCGCTTTGCAAGAGCAAGAATTGGCAGGCGTTGATATCGTCAGTGATGGAGAGCAAACTCGGCAACATTTTGTGACGACCTTTATTGAGCATTTAAGCGGCGTAGATTTTGAAAACCGTAAAACGGTGACCATTCGCAACCGTTATGAAGCAAGTGTTCCGACGGTGGTTGGCCCAGTAAGCCGCACAAAGCCCGTGTTTGTTGAAGATGCCAAGTTCTTACGTCAGCAAACTAAGCAACCTATAAAGTGGGCGCTGCCAGGCCCTATGACGATGATCGACACACTTTATGATGATCATTACGGTAGCCGTGAAAAGCTGGCTTGGGAATTTGCGAAGATTCTCAATCAAGAAGCGAAAGAGCTTGAAGCTGCAGGTGTCGACATCATTCAGTTTGATGAACCTGCGTTCAATGTGTTTTTCGATGATGTGAACGAGTGGGGCATTGCGTGTTTAGAGCGTGCGATTGAAGGGCTGAAATGTGAAACGGCGGTGCATATCTGCTATGGCTACGGCATCAAAGCGAACACGGATTGGAAGCAAACGCTAGGCACTGAATGGCGACAATACGAAGAAGTATTCCCGAAGCTGCAGAAGTGTAATATTGATATTATCTCGCTTGAGTGTCATAACTCACGAGTGCCTATTGAGTTACTTGAGTTGATTCGCGGTAAGAAGGTGATGGTTGGTGCGATTGACGTCGCTACCAACGAAATTGAAACGCCACAAGAAGTAGCGAACACATTGCGAGAGGCGTTGAAGTACGTTGATGCCGACAAGCTTTACCCATGTACCAACTGTGGTATGGCACCTTTGTCTCGTGAAGTATCGACCGCTAAGCTCAATGCGTTAAGTGCGGGTGCGGAGATCATTCGTAAAGAGTTGGTGGGTTGATGTTAATACTTAGGCTCCGCACCATGAACTAAAATTAGGGTCATTCTAGCGAGTTTAAATGAGACTAGGAGTCGGTTTACTGCTCGCTAGGAAATAGCGATAACTTCCGCACTTCAAAGCACTCGGTGGGTAGATCCTGAATCACGCTCGTCCCTCGCTGTTCAGGATGACGGATGTTGGAAGATACATTGCTCGCCACAACCCTAGGTATTGGATCTGCTCCAAGAGAGGGTCATTCCAGCGAGTCTAGACGAGACTAGGAATCTGATTACTGCTCGCTAGGAAATGACGATAACTTTCGCACTTCAAAGCACTCGGTGGGTAGATCCTGAATCACCTCGTCCCTCGTTGTTCAGGATGACGGATGTTGGAAGTATATTGCTCGCCACAACCCTAGTTATTAGAGCAGTTTCAAGATAGCGTCATTCCAGCGAGTTTAAACGAGACTAGGAATCTGATAACAGCTCGCTGGTAAATGACGAGAACTTTCGCACTTCAAAGCACGTGATTAGTAGATTCTGAATCACTTCGTCCCTCGCTGTTCAGGATGACGGATGTTGGAAGATATATTGCTCGCCACAACCCTAGGTATTAGAGCAGTTTCAAGATAGCGTCATTCCAGCGAGTCTAGACGAGACTAGGAATCTGATTACAACTCGCTGGGAAATAGCGATAGTCTACGAACCTCAAAGCACTCGGTGGGTAGCTCCTGAATCACCTCGTCCCTCGCTGTTCAGGATGACGGGTGTTGGAATATACATCGCTCGCCACAACCCTAGGTATTGGAGCAGCTCCAAGAGAGGGTCATTCTAGCGAGTTTAAACGAGACTAGGAATCGGGTTACAGCTCGCTAGGAAATGGCGATAACCTTAGAACTTCACAGCACTCGGTGAGTCGATCCTGAACCACGCTCGTTCCTCGATGTTCAGGGCGACCGTTTTAAATAAAAATGCCGCTCACAGTAAAGTGAGCGGCATACATTTCCCGTTTCCAGCCTCGGCCAGATTTAATTCAACTCCACGTTCTTAATCTCAGGATGCTTTAGCAACATCACACGAATCCAGTGATGCACCACCCACATCACCATCGCGGTGAGCAGAACCGCAACGAAAATCGAGCTGAAACGGTACAAGATCGAAAAGAACGCGTCTTTTTGTTCTGGCACCAATGAAGTCGTCAGCGGAACCGATAGGGCAGACATGGCAGAAAACGCGATAGCCGCTTTAATTTGCCCCTTTGTGAGCCACAAGCAGGATGGCCCCATTGCAATGGTAAAGGCGAGCCAAAAGAGTAGCCCATGCCCATACCAACTGCCCAATATCAGCTGAACAGCCATCCCTGCGATGCAGCCTAGTGCGGTGCCGATGATGCGAATTTTTGCCATGGCGAGCGAGTCCGCTAAAGTCATTGGGGTTAGGATGATCAAAATGGAAGCTTGTGCGGATAACGAGTCATATAAGTCCGCTACTTGGAATACGATAAACGCCGCCATCGCCACTACCCAACCCATGGCAACTTGGCTGATGTAGTCAATATCGCTTTTCACTGGGGTCGACATCTCAATGTGCTCGGCGGGGGATTTTGGCTCCGGGAACAACCAATACGCGAATACGCAAACAAAAATATTGCTGAACGCCATCACCCACATGTTGACATTGAACTCTTCAATATCCATGAAGTTATAGCTGGCAAAATTCAACACAATTGAACCCACTAACAGCCCCATGTAACCAAACAAATAGGTTTTCTGGTTCATCATTGCAATGCACTTGAACAGCATCATGATTCCGACGGCTACGGTCATTAATGTTGGATGAAACTGCAAGTATTCCAGCAAAAATGTGGCTTGTATGGTTGTCCACACCGCAGAGAAAAACACGATCAATAAAGCCGAAAGATTAAAGTTGTCCATTCTGCCCAATATAAACAGCGGCATCATGATGGCAAAAAATCCGTAAGACCAACCGAAGATCATGCTTAGCGCGAGCCCTAAAGAGCAGCCGAACCAAATTCGTAAGGTTTTCATTGTCGCCGCCTAGTAAATGAAGTGGAACCAGCTTGCGAGGTGAATCTGTGCTTGCGCCATCAACTGCCAGAAAATGCTGTTGTCTGGGTACAAAACAATGGTAGCGCGAGAGCCGACAAACAGTGCTGGTGGTAACTCTTCGCTGCTGGTTAGGTTCACTCGTGTACGCTGCGCATCACGTACCCAGCGGTTGTTCACTTCTACTTTGGTTAGTGCGCCATTAGGCGTTTGTTGTGCGGCTGCTACACCGTAATCGCGGCTAGCTAAATCAAAGTCGTACACTGAACCTGGGTTGGCATCAAATGTGACCAAGGCGTGGAAAGTCTTGTCTACGTTCGCGACGGATTTTTCACGAAAATCAGCGGCTACCCAAAGTGATCCTGTTGGTACAAATGTCAGCAATGGCATGTTGGTGTTTGCCATCGTGCCAACTTCTAGTTGCAGGTTGGTCACGACACCATCACTGGGAGCGAGTACCGCGGTATTTGCCAAATCAAGTTGCGCCTTTTCGATGCCATTTTTGGCAATTCGAACGGCGGTGCTTTGACCTTTTTGATCGCCTAATTGCGCCTCAATGACTTTTAAGTTTTGTCGTTCCGCTTTAAGCGCTGCACGTGATACCTGATTTTGGGCAAAGGCATTATCGAGTGTCGATTGAGAGATGACTTTCTGCTTCGATAGTGTCAGTAAGCGGTTGTACTCGCGGTGTGCATTATCAAATGTCGCTCGTGCGCGGGCAATATTGGCAAGAGCGGCTTCGCGTTGAGAATACAGTGTTGCTTCTTTTTCATAAGCGGATTGCAGAGACAGCTCCGCCTGTTCAAGTGCTATCTTGTATTTACGATCATCAATCGTAAACAACACATCGCCTTTTTGAACGGACTGGTTATTCTCGATGAGAACGTCGGTCACTTTACCAGATACCTCGGGTGCGACTTGGACAACGTATCCTTGTACTCGTCCTTCGGTCGTAAAGGGGGCGTGGCGGTCAGCAATGATAATGTACAAAAATAGTACGATGAACAGGACAATCAAAGTTCGCATCCAGTGTTTGAATTTTTGGTCAGCCGTCATTACAAGTTCCGTTAAACATATTGGATAGCGGATTATAGAGAAGTCACTCACAATTCAGTAGAATGATAATACGAACATAAATGACCTAAAAATAGGACAATGAACGTTAGTTTTGATGATATTTACCTATTCACTCAGACGGTGGTTCACGGCGGTATAAGTGCAGCGGCAGAGGCGAATCAACTACAACGCTCAAAAGTGAGTCGTCGCCTGCAAGAATTAGAGAAATCGCTCGGGGTACAGCTTTTGATTCGCACAACACGCAGCATTGAGTTGACGGAGCACGGGAAACGCTTGCTTGAGTTGGTGGGGCAGCCTATTGACCATATTCAGCAAGGTTTAAATGCCATGCACGAATATCAACAAGAGCTGACGGGCAAGGTACGTTTAGCCATTCCTTCTGCATTGATGAGCTCTGCCGCGTTTAACGCGATCATCACCGAGTACACAACGCGGTATCCGGAGATTTCGGTCGAGATTGAAAACCATCAAGAGAGTGTCGATCTCAAGCGTCAATCGTTTGATTTACAGCTTCTTCCGAGCGTGGTCAAAGTCACCGATGACAGCTATGTGCAGTTCAGTCTTTTGCCTTATCGTAGTCACTTTGTTGCGTCAAAAGCCTATCTAGAATCGCATCCGCCAGTAAAAACGGTGGAAGATCTTAAGCAGCATCGCCTTTTAACTAATCGTTACAATGCCGATTTGCTCGATTCAGATCTGCATGTGGCGTTGCGCTCGGATGACCTCAACTTGCTGCGCTCGATGGCGATAGCAGGAAACGGCATCGCGTTTATTCCTCAAATTCATTCCAAGCCTGCACTGAGAGACGGTTTGTTGGTCGAGGTGCTGCCTCAATTTGCGCATCCGAAGCAGCATCTTACTCTGATTTATCCCTCGGCCTTATTTCTGCCCAATAAAGTCAAAGCCTTGATTGAGCTAATTCGAGAGAAATTTAAATAGTCAGTTCAAACCACCCTTACCTAAGGGAAAATGTGTGAGCGAAGGTCATCTTTCTAGGTTTTATTGCTCTAACATGAAAGGGTTCTGATACATTAATTATTGCTCAACTTGTTGAGTATGGTTTGTGGTCACGCAATATAGGAGATGGAAATGTTATCGAAAGGAAACACGGGCCTGATTGTGGTGGATGTTCAGGGCAAACTCGCTACATTAATGCATGAAAGCGACGCACTGATTGAAAATATCACGAAACTGGTAAAGGGTGCCAAAGCACTAGATTTGCCTATTCTGTGGCTAGAACAGAATCCAGAAAGGTTGGGCCCAACCGCGGAGCCGATTCGTGAAGTGCTTGAAAGCACGCATTTACCTATTACCAAGTACACGTTTGATGGCTGCAAAGAGGCGACGTTTAACGTCGCGGTGGAGAACGCAAAAGTGGATACCTGGTTGGTTTGCGGTATTGAATCCCACATTTGCGTCTATCAAACCGCGGTTTCTCTGCGTCAGTCCGGTTATCGCGTTGAATTAGTCACGGATTGTGTATCTTCCCGAACCGCTGCCAATAAAGCGCTCGCTCTTGCGAAGCTAACCGCTAACGGTGTGGTGCTCACTGGGCTAGAAATGTGTTTGTATGAAATGGTCGAAGATTGCCGAGCACCTGAATTCAAAGAAATTCTGGCGCTCATCAAATAGTGTAATCACTGGAATCAACAACAACTTTATCTGAACACGCTATTCAAATTCTCGTTGATATCTTGGCAACATCGACTCGTTGCCAAGTAACCCGCCTTGGTGAATGTAAATCACCGTTTTATCTGTGTTCTCTTCGAACCAAGGTGTTAGGCATTGCCACATATACGGGTCGTATAACAGGTCAAATTCGAGGTCGGTTTGCTCAAAGAGTGCTTTCCATGTGATGTAATCTTCTTCGTATAAGCGACCAAAATGGTGTTTGTTGCGGATGGTTAAAATGGTTGGGTGGCTGTTTTCACCGAGCTGGTTGAACTGCTCAGTTAAGTAATCTGCATCGCCTACGCAAGGGCAAGTTAGCACTTCAATGCCGTGTGGACTTAAATGTTTATGAAGATATAAAGACGTCGTGCCAGTGCCTGATGGCAGGGCGACCGCAAACTGCTCTTTACCTCTCAATCGCGTCCAATCAAGAATTTCTCGTGCTAACTGTTTGATGCCAGCTTCAGCGAGGTGGGAACGTCCACCTTCTGGAATAAGCAATGTCGATTCATCTAATCTTCGTACCTGGTGGATGTATTCACTAGGGTGGAGTTCGCTACCGATGTCTTGCATGGCGGTGATTTTCATACCCAAATCGAGAGCGCCGCGATAGTTTCCGATGGGGGAGCTTTTTAGCCAAGATGGAATGTGATGAACATAAAACTCAAATGCCCAACCTTTAATCTGGGTGAGAGCCGCTAGCGAGTACATGGCATTAGATTGAGCGGAGCCAAAGCTTATTAACGTGGTGATGTCGGGATTTTGCTCTTCCATTAACGTCATAAACTTACGTGCTTTGTTCCCAGAAAAGTGGGAGTGGAGCATGTCGTCACGTTTAAGGAAAAATTTGCGCCCATTAAAGCTATGTTGGGTGATAGGACTTTCTGAGAGTTTCATGTCGATGCTGACGGAATAAACCGTGTCACCTTTGCCATTTATAAAGGGCGCGTAGTGTAACGCCATTAAACCCAGATAAAAAGTCTGGGTTTCAGGACTTCCATTTCGGTTATTCCTGATGTTCTGTTGCGAGGTTAATTACTGCTTCACAACCACCCTCTGGATGTGTACCAATCTTAAATTGCCAGCCATAGCGTTGGCACAAATCATCCACAATCATCAAACCTAATCCGTGCCCATCAGAGTGCGGAATGGTCGAAAAGCCTTCACCTTCATCACGCACCGAGATGGTGTTCTCATCCATGTTGATATGAATTGATCCCGATGGTGTCGCGGCGATGCCGTTGCGAATCAGGTTGCCAAGAATAATGGTTAGCACGGCATTGGTCGCGCGCGTTCTTGGGTTACCGTCTATCTGTACATCAAAGTTGAGTGCTTTCTCATCCGCCTGAGCTTGGCTTTGGAAGATGATTTGGTTGAGTTCTTCTTCGGTGATGCTTCGTACTGGTGAATCATCTGCATTACGCTCGTAACGCACTAAGCCGAGTAGGGCATCTACCATGGTCGACATCTGCTGCGTTGCATCCTGGATTCGGTTCACTTGTCGGGTCTGGAAATCCGTGTTCGCACTTCTCGCCAGTAAGCTGCTTGAGCCTTTCATTACGGTTAACGGTGTACGCAGTTCATGGCTTGCGTATCGTGCAAAGGCTTGCTCACGCTTGATGACTTGGTTGATTTTGTGGCGATACTCATTCAACTCATCCGCGAGGGTTTGGAACTCTTTGGCCGAGCCCTCAGGCACACTAAAAGTTTGCGTGGCATCTCCTTGGTGATGGTCGAGTTGAGTTTTGAGCGCATTGACGGGTTCAATCAAGCGTTGTGATAAGCGCAGTAGCAGGCTACCAAACAGGAACACCAGCACGGCGACAATGGACAGCACCATAGCGACGACGAGAATGAATTCCTCTGAGGTGATCTCGATTTCATCAATCAAGGAAACCAGGATCACAGGATGTTCAACGCCTTTGTAGGTGTAAGTACTCATGTAAACCATGCGCGAGTATTCACCGTCTTCTACTTCATCAAGAAAGTGCTTTTGACCAATCAGGTATTTTTGGTAGCGCTCGGCAACCAATGAGATGTCGTTGTATGCAGTGGTGAGCAGGTCAAGCTGAATACTGCCTTGCTCTGGGTGGGACTGGAAATGTTCAATCGCTTCTTTTTTGTCGACCATAATACGACGCTCGCCCACGCGGTCTTCAGACCAAAGCAGGGAGCCGGTAATCAACAAAAAGCAGAAGATGCCAATCACGACCGACACAAAAGAGAAAAACAGAGCGAGTCGCCCTGTCATACTTTGTGTGCTTTGCGTGCTAGCAAGTAAGCGATTGATCATGCACCTGTCTCCAAGCGGAAGCCAACTTTCGGCACGGTGATAAGCACATGTTGTTCAAATGGCTTATCAAGTTGGTTGCGAAGTTGGTAAATGTGGCTGCGCAGAACGTCGTTGTTTGGCTCGTTCTCTTGCCAAAGTTGGAAGGCGATTTCTTCACGTGTCACTACATCTGGCGCGCTTTTTACAAGCATTTCCAGAATGGTGTAAGTGGTGGGGTTTAGCGCCAGCAGTTTATCTTGGCGGTAAGCTTTACGCGTTTTTTGGTCGATAGACACTTCACCGTATTCCAACTTGCTCGATGCGACAGTGCCACGGTAACGGCGGATCAGTGCCATCATGCGCGCTTCAAGAATATCCAGATCGAAAGGTTTGGTCAGATAGTCATCCGCACCGTGTTGGAAGCCTTTGAGCATATCGTCACGGCTATCGAGCGCCGTCAGCATAAGTACCGGTGTGTTGTTGCCCGCGTCGCGAAGTTTATTACACATGGTCAGGCCATCCATGCGTGGCAGCATGAGATCGAGCAAGATGATGTCGAAGGTGTTTTCCATCGCTAGTTTCAGGCCGAGTTCGCCGTTGTCTGCATAATCGAGTTCCATACCTGCACACTCAAAATAATCGAACAGCATGCCTGCAATTTCTCGATTATCTTCGACTAAAAGTACGCGTTTCATGTATTTCTCTCCAAGTGGGCAGGTGTTCGAAAATAAGACTTCGTCTTAACCGAACATTATTCACTAAGGACGTGAAAAAGATGTCAATAACATCTCTTTCACGTTGATGTTTGTAGACTGGATTCATTCATCGGATTTAGTGGAAGAGTAGCATGTCAACCTTCAACATTCACGCTGCAACCTTTTCAAAGGTGAGCCAACACACTGAGCCTAAAACAGTTTTGTCTGTTGTGGTGCCATTCTTTAACGAGCAAGAAGTCTTACCTGAATTTCATCGTCGTTTAGCCGCCGTTTTGGATGAAATGCCAGAACGCTGTGAAATCGTTTATGTGGACGACGGCAGCAAAGACGAGAGCCTAATGATCGCGCAAAACTTTTCTCAATCTTCTAGCGACGTTCGTTGTATTGCACTAAGCCGTAACTTCGGCAAAGAGTCCGCCATGAGTGCGGGTCTGGAACACTGTCAAGGTGAAGCGGTGATCGTGATTGATGCCGACTTGCAAGACCCGCCTGAGTTGATCCCGCAAATGGTATCAAAATGGCGTGAAGGGTATGACGTGGTGAACATGCAGCGCAGCGAGCGCCACGGTGAAACTTGGTTCAAACGCTTCTCGGCCGCTTGCTTTTACAAAGTGCTTAACAGCATGGCGAAATTGGATGTGCCTGAGAACGTGGGCGATTTCCGTCTACTGAGCGCAAAAGTGGTTAAACACATCAATGCGTTGCCAGAGCGTAACCGATACATGAAAGGCATCTTTTCTTGGCCGGGTTTCAAGCAAGTGACGGTTCAGTTTGAGCGTGACGCTCGTTTCTGTGGTGAAACCAAATGGAACTACCTCAAGCTGATTGGCCTTGCAATGGACGGCATCACCTCGTTTTCCATTCGTCCTTTGCGTTTAGCGACACTTGCCGGTGCATTGGTGGCGTTCAGTGCCTTTATCTATGGCGCATTCATAGTGATGAAAACTGTTGTGTTTGGTGAGCCTGTCACTGGCTACCCATCCATGATGGTCGTCCAACTTGCCTTGGGCGGTGTGCAACTGCTGTCGATTGGCCTTTTGGGCGAATACATTGGCCGCATTTTTGTCGAGACCAAGCAACGCCCTCTTTATCTTGTTCAGTCTGTTTACGAGCAGCCTGCAAAACATCAATCCATCCAAACCATGAAGTTTAAACTGGGAGAAACCGCGTAATCATGAGTATTAATAAAACCCATCTGTGGTTGTTGTTGGCGTTTGCTCTTTTACTCCGTCTTATTTCACTTGCCGCTTACCCTTTGATGGACACCACGGAAGCCCGCTACGGCGAAATGGCGCGCTTAATGGTGGAAACCGGCAATTGGCTTACCCCACAGTTTGATTACGGCGTGCCTTTCTGGGGGAAGCCACCCCTGTTCACTTGGATGAGTGCTTACGGCATTGAGCTGTTTGGATTGAATGAATTTGCAGTGCGCGCGCCTCATTGGTTGGCGGGTGTTGCGACGATTGTTTTTGTTGCTTTCATGGCGTATCGCGCTGGCTTTAATGCTGGCATCGCAGCGTTGGTACTGGCGACGTGTGGCATCTTTTCAATTGCGGCGGGTGCGGTGATGACCGACATGGCACTGACGTTGGCCATGACGATGGCGATGGTTGGTTTTTACTATTGCTGGCTTGGCAAAGACAAACACAGCCGATTATGGTGTTACCTCGGTTTCTTTGGCTTGGCTTGCGGGCTGTTAGCAAAAGGTCCAGTGGCGATCGTGATTATGGGTATCGCAGTGTTTCCTTGGCTCGTGATTCAGCATGGTTTCTTCGGTGCCTTCAAAGCCTTGTGGCAGCGTTTTCCAATTGTGTCGGGGTTGGCGCTCATGCTGGCGATTGCTCTACCGTGGTACATCATGGCTGAAATGGCGACGCCTGGATTTATTGATTACTTCATTGTTGGCGAGCACTTTAAGCGTTTTGTTGTCAGCGGTTGGGAAGGGGACCTGTATGGCTCTGCTCATGATCAACCACGTGGGATGATCTGGGTATTCTGGCTACAATCGGCTGCGCCTTGGTCAATCGTATTGCCTATCTTGGCGTGGAAACGTCGTACGGTGCTCAAAGCCATTGAAACCGATCATCAAGGTTTGTTTAGCTTCCTGATGTGTTGGCTGATTTCACCAATGATCTTGTTCACCATGGCTGGGAATATTTTGCCTGCTTACGTACTACCGGGTGTGCCTGCATTGGGGATCTTGATTGCAATGCTGGTGGATAAACACGATTTCAAATGGCTGACCGGAACGGCAGCGGTGTTGCCAGCCCTGCTTATGATTGCGATGTTGGTTTTGAATATGGGCAAAGCAGACAGTCGCAGCGACCGCATCATCTTCGCGCAAATTAATGACAACGCTCCGGTCTTTTATATTGGTAAGCGCCCGTTCTCAGGCCAGTTCTATAGTCATGGTCATGCGAAAAAGCTTGAAGATAAGAATGACTTAAACAATCTGAAGAAATTCCACCTGATTGGTAAATCGCAGCAAGTGGATAGCATGATTCATGAAAATGCGTTGAGTTGTACCAACGAGTTCACAGCAAAATCGAAACGCTCACTCTACACCTGTGTGGTTGGATAACGGAATGCGCAAATTACCAAAATTTACTTCGCTGGAAAGGTTTGCTTCGTTAACAAGGTTTGCTCTAGTAGGTGGTGTCGGCTTTATGGTCGACACCCTTATCTTTTCTGTGTTGTTCCATTGGTTTGGTCTCGAGCTGATGCTGGCTCGTGGGATTGCATTTTTGTTTGCGGCAACCACGACTTGGCTTGGCAATCGCTGTCTGACTTTCTCTCAAGCAGAAAAAACCAACCCTTTCGCTCAATGGCAAAAATTTATGGCGAGTGCCTTTATCAGTGCTTTGCCTAACTTTATTGTGTTCAAAGGCGTAACGCTCGCGCTAGGAACGCAAGGGGTGATGGTCTATTTGGCTTTGATCTTAGGCATATTGGCAGGCATGGTGAGTAACTATTTACTCAGTGCAAAATGGGTGTTTAGTTGAGGATAGAAAGGTTCGGGCTTACTATCCTATCCTCGAGTTAAAAATTCGTTATCTGAACCAATTTTTCTTTTTGTACATCAGAGTAAACCTAAAGCTTTTCATGGGGGGATGTAAAAAGGTAAACAAGCCAAGGTTTATACCTTGGCTGCCGTTAGTTCAGATTTTGATTGTTCGATTTCAGACTCGGTTTGCCACTTGCCGTTATATAGGTACTCTCGCTCTGGGAGCGGGGCATTTGACGCCCTTAAATCAAATACCTCATCGGTTTGATATTCTTTATAACAAACTGGCGTACCAAACAGTCTAGCCTCTGGCTTAGCTTCAAATAGCTTTTTGTGGTCGGCGACTTCTGTACAGTCAAGCTTATATTCCGTGGCTAGCTGATTGACCATCGATTCTAAGTCCGTTTCAGTTTTGAAAAATACGTAGCAATCAGATCTACTATGTGAACGGACAATAGTGTTGTGTTCCATATCGATATATTCACACTTATCGTGCTTAAAGTAGAACTGGATCACTTTGCGCTTTTTGTTGTAGTCGGCAAACAACCAATCTTCACGCTCTCCAATTCTCACTTCTGTTGGTTCATCGGGCTTGCGTTTTAACATACCAAATGAGAATAAAATAAGAGCGCCCGCTCCAGCTAACGCCATCGGGCCAACTACCGCTACCATCAAAACGCAAACTACCGCACCGATCCAGCCAACGGCTTGTGTGGCGGTATTCGCCCACTTAGGCATGTTGCGACGCTTCTTCATCACAAAGCCTTTGTCAGAAAAGATATAGTCATAGCGATAGTCGAGGCCAATCGTAAGATAAAAGATCCCGGCCATCATTACTGACAAGATAAGGCCAAAAAAGGTCACGACAAGCGTATCACTTGAGTGTGTCAAAAATACAATTACAAATAAGAAGCTCATAAATGGCAAAGCCGTTAACTTGTAATGGTAGCGAAATGGCTCTTCTACATCATACTTATGCCATGTTGTTAAATTGTCCCCTTTGAGAATCTCTTGCTCTTGTGCTTCTTGATAAACCGCCAATTCTTCTGGGGTGATATAAAACGGTGAATATGCCAAGGGTTACTCCTGAAAACCTAGTGTGCCAACAGCGGGGGTGAGTGTTTTTTTAATTATGTCTTGTTTGATATTGTCTGAAATAATGCCATAAGTTGCACTCTGTTTTATGCCGTTTTGGAACCAATACTCACGCTTAGCAGGGGCATCATCTTCCACATCGTAAGCTACTTGCATTGCAAGGTAATGATCTGCTTCTTCAATTGGCAAGGTTACTTTGTACACCAGTGATTCTTTGCTCGCTTGATCTTGAGTTTGTAGCGTGACTAAATCTGCGTTTTGATGCCACGAGCCTGACATCAAATCATCTTCTGTTGCCTTGCTGTTAGTTCTCAACGTAATACCATTCGTTGCAGCACGCCTTGGCAGTTGAATATGCACTTCCAAACCGATTAACTCACGATGTGTGTAACCTGGGTAAGCTTGTACTTTTTCAATAGGTTGATGGTATACCGTAGGCTGTTGAATAATAGATTGTAAGTCAAACAGCGCTTGCTGAACCAATGCTGAATTATGCTTCTCTCTTTCGGGTAAGCTCGAAGATTGGCTCCACTGAGTGCGAGTCGGGTGATAACCCCAAGGCAGTTTATCTAACCATTTTTGGAAATCATCTTGTTTCAGTTTATTCAACTTATAATTGATGGCCAGGTATGCAATCGTGAGAATAACCAGGCCGGCCGTTATAGGCCCGCCAAAGGATAAGTTTAATGCAAATTGTCCAGTTAACCCTCCGTATACTTGGAATATACCGACAGCTGACATTGCTGTTAATACTAGGGTATTTGCTACATGCAGATATTTTTCTTGACCATAAACTTTGTCAGCACTCTGCCAAGAACGGTAAGCCTCAATACCCGAAGCTAACGCACCTAAAGCCCCTGTGATTGCTAGCCATTTATTGAATACCTTTAGGTCATCAAGGTTTAAGTTTTTAAAGGTATCTTCGTTTCTATTCACTAACTTTTTTAAGACATTATATGAATGTGACCTTAACCTAGGTTCACCCTTCACTTTCTCCCATAACTTACCTGTACGAACACCTGTCCAAGCGTTGACTGTGTAAAATAACTTTTGCTGGATATCCAAAAATTCATCTGAGGACATTAACCCCGTGTCTTGAATACTGCTCATGGCATCACCAAGCGCGATGCAGTTAAATATTAATGCCAGAAAGCCTAGACCACCGGCATTCTCGAACAGTTTATTCAAATCATTGAGCTTATTCATCACGATCCGCGTTCTAAGCTCGATGGTTCTTTGAGGTAGATCATCAGGTAACTCAATGTACTGCGGGTACTCCAATGTAGCTACAGCGAGAGCCTTCTTAATAGTCTTTTTATTTTTTAAAGCTGTTGTGTATTTAGAGTCAGCTTTGCGGTTATTTTTCTGGAAGTCAGCAATGATTGCATCGTTTTTTTCGAGCTTAATCAGATAATCATTTACGCGTGTTTTCCATTTTTTAAAATCGTGAGCGTAACCTTCTTTTATTGTTACGGGCATATTGTGTGCCATATGTTCTGCAATAACGGCAAATAAATAATAGCTATGACGGTTCAGAGGTTTAGCGAAAACAGGCATCAGCGAAATTGATACTTGTGAGGTCATGCTAACACCAAACTCTACAACGCCTTTTGCAAGCGCACCTATTGCAGATTTAAAAATAATATCCAGCTCTTGGAAGCCTTTGGCGATATCTTTGAGAAAGGCTGTTTCCGCAGTGTTTGGGTTGGAAACAAAGTCCATGATCTTAGAGTACATATTCACGCGGTTGCTTGTATCAGATATCTGGTCCATCAACTGATTATCAGGTTCAGGATTTCCTGAGACGATCGACTGTTCATCAAGCGCCTCTGTAATATTCTTCTCCATCACTTTAAATAAACTACGACTAAACCCAGAGGCATAGAGAGCAAGTAAACTGGTTGGTTTCTCCCATTGGCTTTCAGCCCATTGGCGGTCTTCTTCTTGTATCACCAAAGTAAATGACTCAACCGCTTGCTTGTGTAGTTGATACAAGCTGTACTGCGTGTCTTCGCTGTATAGGTCGAAGGTTCTTTCGAGATGATGCGGCGTTAAGGACTCCATTACTGCGATAAAGTCGCGTTTGACCGAAACCACTTGGGCTAGCATGGTTTCTTTTTGTTCTGACAGCTCTTGCATCTCGCTCAGCATTTGCTTCCAGTTGAGCTGCTGACGCCAGCGTTCAGTCGCTATCCATTGTTCGTATTTACCAAAACGGCTCGCAGAAATTCGATATTTGTCCTGTATCGCTTTAGCAATGTCACTTTGGGTATGTTGGTGTGATTCAATCGCTCCAGCGGAAAATTTAGCAGGATAGCCGGACTGAACTGAGCTTTTGTTCTGCTCTGCCAAATCAAGTTGGTGAGAGGAGTCATAATAGTCAGCCATGTCGGTATAAAACGACAGCTCTTCGCCGTTACGCTTAACGCTAGCTGGCATGTCTATCTCGTCACTTGCACCAAACATACACAGTTGCATGGCGGTCTGCATCAAGTTCCACTGGTTTGAAAACTGGTCAGTGAAAAGGCGGTAAGGGCTTGCGGCACCAACAAAATGCAGTGACATATCTTGAATGTCTGCGGCGTAATCTTTTATCGCGACGAAGTAGCCTGATTCTTCTTCTGGAATCGCAGAGGTTAAATCGCTTTCGACTGCGACAGGTTTAAAGACAGAACCATCTTCATCTGCTTTGGTGGCGATGCCAGAATCCGCAAAGCGACCATCATCGACGGTAGAAGATTCAATATCAGCGACTTGGGTTAACTTATCTATTGGTGCAATGTTGTGCTGATTCTCGTTTGAGGACAGAACAATGGTTTGCATGCGATCGATATGATTACTCGGATTGTTAAGTACGCGCATGAACGTGTGCCATGTCCACCGGTGCTCAGAGAAGCAAATCGATAGTACGCTTCCGTTGACGTAAGTAAGGAAGGGCTTTGCATCTTGTGGTGTCCCACGCTGCTCTGATTTTGGGCTTTCTGATTCTCCCAACTTATAGAGCGTGAATTGCGTTCCTTTGATTTCGTATTCGTCTAAGCTTTTGTTGATTGCATCATAGACATACAGCCAACCGTCGCGCAGTTGACGCAGGGTGTAACCAACGGTATTGAGTTTGGCTGGGCCTTGGCCTTTCCATTCTTCAGGCAAACCAAAAGGTTGTGTCTCTTCTGTTTCTAGCTGATCGATGGCATAGCGGACTGGGATAAAGTGCGCAGGTGATGCTTCCGTTGCTTCTTTCTCAGTTTTTAAATTGAGAGGCTCTGGTTCAGACGGCGGTGGCGGATCGATTTTTTTTGTTTCTCCCTCCCAAAACATACTGCGCTCTGGGGGGGAGCCAGCAAGATCATCGGATTCCGTGGTTGGAACGATATTCAGCGATTTCAGTGTACCATCGCTTTCAAATGCCTGAACGGCCTCCTCATAGGTATAGCTGTTGTCATACCAGAACATAGAAGTTTTTGGGGGAAGTGGATTATTCATCGTTAGCCCATGTTTAAGAGTTTTATTCTGTTACGCAAATATCGCACCAAAATAAAGCAATTAAAAATCAATGAGTTAGATTTTTATGGTTTTGCTTCAATCAAATAATTGTTTGTTTTTCCAATAAGTTGTTTGGTGTTTACCATTTTTTGTATTGATTGAATCAAAGTTTGAGTTATTAGTGATGCCTCAATGAGCCGACAAAACGAAAGGGCTCCAGAGTTAACTCTGGAGCCCTTTCTAGTATTTAAGCTCTAAATAATTAGCGACGCTTTGGTTTACGTTGACCACCTGGTTTGCCTTGTCCTTGCGGCTTGCTACCTGCCGGGCGGTTTGCACCGTTGCCGCTAGGACGTTGGCCGTTGCTTGCAGGGCGTTGACCACCTGTAGCTTTGCCAGAACCGTTACGGTTACCAGATGGTTTACCATCTTTTGAACCGCCTTCAGAGCGTTTGTTCAAATGACCACCGAAGCCTGGTTGGTTTTTGGTATGTTTGGTTGCAAAGCGGTTTGCCCCGTGACGACCAGATTTACGACGTTGCGCAGGTGTTTGTGCTTCAATGTCTTCTGCAGGAACGAGACAGCCTTGTTTGTCACCAATCAAATGTTTTTTACCCATACTGACTAGGGCTTCGCGGATCATTGGCCAGTTTGCTGGATCGTGATAACGCAACAGCGCTTTATGCAGGCGACGTTGACGTTCACCTTTTGCTACAGGTACATCTTCACGTTTTTTGTACTTCACGCGTTTCAGAGGGTTTGTCTCTGAGTAGTACATCGACGTTGCGTTACACATTGGCGAAGGGTAGAAGTTTTGTACTTGGTCACATTCGAAGTTGTTCTTTTTCAGCCACAGAGCAAGGTTCAGCATGTCTTCGTCTTCTGTGCCTGGGTGCGCAGAGATAAAATAAGGGATTAAGTACTGCTTCTTGCCTGCTTCTGCACTGTATTTCTCGAACATCTCTTTAAAGCGATCGTACGTACCCATGCCTGGCTTCATCATTAGATCAAGAGGACCTTTCTCTGTATGTTCCGGTGCAATCTTCAAGTAACCGCCTACGTGGTGAGTCACGAGCTCTTTCACGTATTCTGGTGATTCAATCGCAAGGTCGTAACGTACGCCAGATGCAACCATCACTTTCTTCACGCCTTCAACTTTACGCGCTTCGCGGTATAAATCGATCGTGTGTTTGTGGTCTGTGTTTAGCTTGTTACAGATGCCCGGGAATACACAAGAAGGACGACGACAGTTCGCTTCCGCTTTTGGATCTTTACAGCCCAGGCGGTACATGTTTGCAGTCGGGCCACCAAGATCGGAAATTGTGCCGGTAAAGCCTGGAACTTTGTCGCGAATTTCTTCAATCTCGTTGATGATAGACTCTTTCGAACGGTTTTGAATGATTCGACCTTCATGCTCGGTAATCGAACAGAAAGAACAGCCACCAAAGCAACCACGCATGATGTTTACAGACGTCTTGATCATGTCGTACGCAGGAATTTTTGCTTTGCCGTACATAGGGTGAGGGACACGCGCGTAAGGCAGGCCAAACACAAAATCCATCTCTTCGGTCGTCAATGGGATTGGGGCTTGGTTTACCCAAAGTTCACGATCACCATGGCTTTGAAGTAACGCTCGACCAGAGTACGGGTTCGTTTCTAAATGCAGTACACGGCTTGCATGCGCATAAAGAATACGATCGTTTCTTAGCTTTTCAAACGAAGGTAAACGGACCGCAGTCGTCGCAGCATCGTGGCGTGATGGGCGAATCGTGATTGGTTGTGCAACAGGCTCGTCTTTTTTAGTTTCACACTGAGTTTCTACTTCGTATGGGTTCTTTGGTACGAACGCTTCTTTACGAGGTTTTTCAATGCGAGAAGAGTCAATAACCGTGTAGCCTTCTGGCGCCGCTGGCAAGTTCACGGCAGTACCACGAATATTGGTCATGGTGCTGATGTCTTCGCCGTTTGCGATGCGATGTGCTACTTCGACAAGTGCGCGTTCTGCGTTACCAAAAAGTAGGATGTCTGCTTTTGCATCAAACAGTACTGAACGACGAACTTTATCTGACCAGTAATCGTAGTGTGCCACACGGCGTAGGCTGGCTTCGATACCACCTAAAACAATAGGTACTTCTTTGTAAGCCTCACGACAACGTTGAGAGTATACCAACGTTGCGCGGTCTGGGCGTTTACCACCTTCGTTATTCGGTGTGTACGCGTCATCGTGACGAAGCTTTTTATCCGCGGTGTAACGGTTGATCATGGAGTCCATGTTACCCGCAGTGATCCCGAAGAACAGATTTGGCTTACCAAGTTGCATGAACGCATCTTTATTTTGCCATTCTGGTTGAGCAATGATACCGACACGGAAACCTTGTGCTTCTAGCAGGCGGCCAATGATAGCCATACCAAAGCTTGGGTGATCCACATAAGCGTCACCGGTTACAATGATAATGTCACAGCTATCCCATCCTAGGGCATCCATTTCTTTGCGACTGGTCGGCAAGAAAGGTGCCGTACCAAAACACTCTGCCCAGTATTTTTTGTACTCATGAATAGGAGTGATGTTATTGGTCATATTTTGCTCTCTGTTCCAGGGAGCGCGAATTATAGCGATTTGATTATCAGGTATCTATAACAAACTCATCTATTCAAGCTTAGTTCATCGAGTTTTATTTGGTTTGTAAAAATATCAATGCTCTATCGGCGATTTTCTGTCTAATTTCACCTTGAAAGCCTCATGGTTATAGATCGGTTCATGAAAAATGTCGCAATCTTAATACAAATCATAAGCAATGGTGTGCTTATATGGGGTAAAGCCTATAATCAAATTAGTGCATATTAAATGCAAAAGGCTGAGCTGCTCTGGAAATAGTTCTAAGTCGATAGGCTTATCGTTGACACAATCCATCTATAAAGAGGATCGGCAGGTCCCAACTGGAATGTCGCGAATTGACTGTGAATTTTGAGCCTTGGGCTAATTACAAAAAAAGGGGCTAGGGTATGAGTGAATCTACGACAACAGTGCATCCAAAAATGCAAACGACTTCCAGTCTAACTCCTGTTATAGAGTGGTCTTACGATATTGATACTCGCGAGTTCGAATGTGATCAGCAAGGAATGGCAAAGGCATTTGGGATAAGTACGCCAGTAACCAGCCTAAATAACTTGTTTGATCATATGCTGATGGGGCAACAAGAAACGCTAAAACAACGAATTCTAGAAGTGGAACTCTTTGGCGGACGGGGGCGGTTTTCTTGTTGCATGATGCTAAAAAACGTTAACTTAGTGCACGTTACTATTAGTTTTGAAAGGCTCAATAAGCGCATTATCCAAGGCACTATCATTCCACAATTAACAATCACTGGTTGCGAGGAGTTAGCGAAAATTCTCGAAACGATTTTTGATTTGCCAAATGTAGGCGTTTTAGTTGCCGATGAAGATACGCGCATCTTAGGTTGTAACCGTGCCTTTGAGTTACAAATGGGCTATCAAAACCGAGATCTGGTTGGGCTTAAAACTCATATTTTCAGTACCTCTCACCATAGCCAAGCGTTTTATGATCAGCTGTGGCAGCAAATTAATGATGAAGGATGTTGGTGTGGTAACTTGCTGAGCAAAACAGCAAACGGTAGCAACCAAGCTCATCATCTTTGTATTTACCGACTTACGTTTCATTCTGGACGAATTCTCTATCTCGGATTTTCTACGGATATTTCTGCTTCGTTGTTGTGGATGAAAAATCGTTGTGAACAACAGCATGATTGGGCTGCCTTTTTACCAACGAGGAAAGAATTTGAACTCCAATTAGCTAACTTAGCGAATGAAAGCAGAAATAAAGAACTCAACATTGTTATGACACTCAGACCCACGTTTTCGGAGAGATACTTGCTTGAACAGCAATTAGGTTTTGCAGATTTTATTATGCGAAGTCGCTACACCAGTATTGCGGGGCAGTTATCTCGGGATGTGTTTGTCGTATGCTTGCAGACCCCTCATTGTCAATGGTTGAGCCCGGTTCGTTTGATCCAAATTGCCATGAAAGGATTCTTTAATGAGCTTAGAAATGAAATGGGCACAAAAATGCATGCCACTATCGTTAAAGGCCAAACTGGTGTGTCAATCCTTGGCTATGATACGAACCGACCAAGACAAGCGCTAGCACATGCAGCGCAAGCGATGTTGTCCTCTATTTCCGGTGAAGGCAGCTATTTCAACTTTTACGACAGTGAACTTCACTCTGAATTAGTGAAGCGCCAACATCTCGAGGCGTTTTTGGAGGCGCAAATAGAGAGTGGGCTAGTGGACGTTTACTTTCAACCGATTATCGACGTTCAAACCGGAAGAGTGGTTAAGTTCGAGGCTCTCGCACGCTTTTATGATGAAAAATGATGCGTATTGTACGCAAAAGATGATCGCTATTATTGAAGATCTAGAACTCATAGCGGCACTTGATGACGTGGTCTGCCAAGCTGCGTTGAAGCACTTTCCGCGCTTACAAGAAATTTATGGCGAGGAAGTGGGCGTGACCATCAATCGCTCCCTCAACACGAAATTGGATTCTCTTCAGATCCTTCAGCGGTCGCATGATTTGATTAAAGCCAGTGGTGTAGACCCTAAGCGAGTAACTATCGAGCTAACAGAAACCGCGTATTTTGAACAAGATGAGGAGCATACTCGAGCTCTAGAGGAAGTGCGGAAAGAGGGCGTTGAGATCGCGATTGATGACTTCGGTACTGGGTATTCTTCTTTTTCTTATCTAGAAAAAGGGCAGTTTGATTTACTGAAAATAGACCGAAAATTCATCAAGAACATTCATAAAGGGAGCACCAGCTATAACATTGTGAAAATGGTCACCGAGCTTGCACAGCAAATGAATGTAAAAGTGGTTGCTGAAGGCGTGGAATCTAAGCAAGAACTTCAAGTATTGGCAGAAATCGGTGTCGATTACATGCAGGGCTTTCTATTTTCTGCTGCCGTGCCTGTCGATTTGATGGATAAAGCGGACAGTTATGAGCATCTGTTCTCTGACATCGCGATTGAGTCTAAGCAAAGTGATGTGTTGCAATCTTTGAGCCATGAACAAGTCAGGTCTATGGACCCTGGAGAACCGCTCTCCTTGGCAGTGGAGTACATGAATTTGAATCCAAGCTCGCCTTTAGTTGTTCTCAATGAAAATCGTTGTGTTGGGTTAATTACGAAAGAGACGGTGAATTTACACCTAACGCCTTCGATGGGAACAGAGCGAGAAACTGAACGAGAAAGCCGAATTTGGAAACGTCCTGTTAATCAGATAATGAGCACCGAATTTGTGTTGGTTGATGAGGATTTACCTGTCTCTGTTATTCGAGAGTTGGTTAAAACCGGGATTCGTTTCCCTTGGGTACTGTGTAATACCAAAGAAGAGTACCGTGGAGTTTTAACGCAGGAAGACGCGTTGAAGTATCTTGCTTCTCTGTGAATAAAATTGTCTTACCGTTTTAGCTCATTTGGGGGCCGACTTTCGGTGGTTTGGCGATAGTTGATTTGATATTATCGCCCCCCAAAATGACTTTTGAGCGTGCATTCAACATGATTCAACAATTGCTGGTTACTTTCCCTCCGATGCTATTTGGCGCACAAGCGCTACTGACTTTGCTTCTAATCAAGGGCGATATTTGTCCTGGTCAGCGAGGACGTCTTCATAAAATGTTGCCTGCAGTAGCTGTATTGTGGCTCGCTGTTGCGTCACTTCGCATTGAAGCATTTATGATCGTGTTTGCTATTTTCTACTTCTATTCTCAGGTTCAAACCAAGAAAACGCGTGAAAAAGGGCCACTATGGGCGATGCATTTAGCGAATGGTTTGGCCTTTGCGTATGTGAGTATTCAAGTATTTGAGCAATCAAGCTGGCCAGCATCGATAGCGATGGCGCTAATGATATTTTTCCTTGGGGCGTCATTTTCTCAATTGCTGCTTACGATAGCTCGCAGCAGATTACAGGCATTTCACCGTATTTTACCAGTTACGGGCATTGTGTCTGGAATGCTATTAGTCATCGCAACGTTGTTTGCTTCTTACCAGTTAAATGAAGCCACACTAAACGCTGCGACACAGCCGATCTTGCTGTCTTTAGCTATGCTAATTTCTTCAATTATTGTGTGGTGTTGGCATATTTTTACGCATAAGAAACCAGAAAAGGTGCAACTGAGCGTTGCCTTGTTTCTAGCACTCGCGTCGATGACGAGCCTGCAAGGTTTATTCTCTCTCGCGGCTTAACCTCTATTCTAAAGACAAAGCTAGACAGCTTATATCCAAGTGCTTTCTTGGTGCTTGGGTATAAGGTGATCACGTTTTAGATCGCACTCACTTTAAATTCGCGTGATTACTACTACGCTTGTTTATATACCTTGTCGAAGAGGAGAGCCGCGATGGATTTAAGCAATGTAGGTAATCTGGACAGCACTATTTTGCTAGGTATCGTCAACGAAAAGCTACGTTTAGAGTGCGACAGTTTTGACGAGTTAGTATCAGTGTATGAGATGGATGTAGAGTCTGTAGTCGGCAAGCTTGATATGCTCGGTTATCAGTACGACCCATTGACTAACCAATTTAAAGCATATCAACGCTAAGCCTTTCATAACCCAAATCTTTTAAGCCACCTTGATTCCGTCAAGGTGGCTTTTACATTGTAGCCTCGCGGTTGCGAAAAAAGCTTGTAAGTAACGCTTCTCTTTCTCTGAGTGACGCGTTGCTGCAAACAAGCGACGCCATAAGCCTTGGCCGAAAGGTTTACTGGTAATAAGACCTTGGCGAGAAAATTCAGAAATCGCCCAATTGGGTAGTGCCGCCACCCCTAATCCAGCAGAGACCATCTGAACTAACATGAGAGTATTGTCGGCTTGCTTCCATTTCGCAGGTTCTATTCCTGCTGGCTGAAGAAAGTGTTTTACGACGTCTAGCCTTTGTTTTTGAACCGGATAAGAGAGCATGGTTTGATCTGCGAGATCTTGCGGATCAATAATGTCTTTTTCCGCCAATGGGTGGTTGGTTGCGGTAATTAAACGCATTTCAAAGTCGAATAGAGGCTCGTAGTGGACTTCAGATCGAGGTTGGATATCGGAAGTAATAACGAGATCGAGTTCGCCTGCCAATAGAGCTGGGAGTGGTTCAAAGCCAAAACCAGAGGAAAAGTCCAATGTTACGCTAGGCCAAGCAAGTTGGTACTCCCTAAGTGCAGGCATTAGCCATTGGAAGCAAGAGTGACATTCAATGGCCATATGTAATCGGCCATTGACGTCTTCTTTCAAGCTCGCTAAATCATTTTCTGCTCTTGCGAGTTTCGGAAGGATATCTTCTGCAAGACGCAATAGGATTTCTCCCTCTGAAGTGAACTTCACCGGACGAGTCTTTCTCAGGAACAGTTGCCCTCCAATTCGCGCCTCCAAATCTTTGATCTGATGAGACAGTGCCGACTGAGTGAGATGTAAAGCGGTCGCTGTTGCCGTTAGAGAGCCAGTGTCTCGAAGCGAAGTGAGTGTCCGCAAATGTTTTAGCTCTATCATGAATTCCTTTCATCCTTTGTTGCTCGCTATGAACAGAATAGCAATCGTGTAAATAACTTAACGACAAAAAATGGATATGTAAACGTCTAGACGTCTATTTGTTGTGTTTATTTGCGAATCATGTCGCCTCATGATGAATTTTTTTAATAAACAAGTTGAATAAATGGACGTTGTTCAAACCGCAGATGAGAGCGATAGTTTAGCCATCCAGACATCTTTCATGACGAAAGATACTCTGACCCAAACAAATTAAACAAGATTGAAAAAGGAATAGGGACATGGCTACAACAACGCACGTACTAGGTTATCCACGTATCGGTGAAAAAAGAGAATTAAAATTCGCTCAGGAGAAATACTGGCGAGGAGAAATTGAACAAGCTGAGCTTAAAAAGGTTGGGGCAGATCTACGCGCCAAAAACTGGCAAACACAAACGGATGCTGGTCTGAGTTTTGCCACCGCTGGCGACTTCGCTTGGTACGATCATGTACTGACGACCACGTTGCTATTGGGTCATGTGCCAAAGCGTCACGCTGATGGTTTCCCTAACCTGGATACGTTGTTTAAAGTGGGTCGCGGTCAATCTCAGGCGGGTTGCAGCTGTGCGGGCGCTGCGGCATCGGATATGACCAAATGGTTCAACACAAACTACCATTACATTGTCCCTGAGTTCAGCAAGGACGATACGTTTGAAGTGAGCTGGCCGCAACTGTTTGAAGAAGTCAACGAAGCGCTTCAAGCTGGCCACCAAGTGAAGCCTGTTTTGCTTGGCCCAGTCAGTTACCTTTACTTGGGCAAAGAGGTCGAAGAAGGGTTTGACCGCTTAACCCTGCTACCACGCTTACTTACTGCTTACCAAGCTATTTTGGCAAAGCTAGCAAGTCAAGGTGTTGAGTGGGTTCAGATTGATGAACCAATTTTGTCACTGGAGCTAGAAAGCAAATGGGCTGATTCGTTTAAGCTAGCCTACCAAGTGATTCGAAGCGATGTAAAAGTGCTGCTAACGACGTACTTTGACTCCGTAAGCGATACGCTAGACAAAATTGTAGAGCTACCGGTGGATGGTTTGCATATCGATTTATCTGCCGTCCCTCAGCAGCTTGACGATGTGGTTGCCAAGTTACCGGAGGGGTGGGTGCTTTCTGCCGGCGTTGTGAATGGTCGTAACGTGTGGCGTTCAGATTTAAGTGCCCAACTCGAGCGTCTACAGCCAGTCAAAGAGAAACTGGGCGACAAACTTTGGGTTGCCAGTTCATGTTCTCTGCTACATAGCCCTGTTGATTTAGCACTGGAAACAGAACTGAGCGAAGAAGTAAAAAGTTGGTTTGCCTTTGCAAAACAAAAAGTGGCAGAAGTCGCCTTGCTTGGCCGAGCGCTCGATGGTGACCAAAATGCGATTCTCGCTTGTGATACCTATAGCCAGCCAATCAAAGCACGTAAAACGGCAACGCATGTGAATAAGCCACAAGTTCAAGCACGTTTAAACAGTATTACTGCGTCACTTGCCGAGCGCAGCGCACCTTACGCGGAGCGTGCTGCGCATCAAGCTGAAGTATTGGGCTTGCCTTTGTTGCCAACAACGACAATCGGCTCTTTTCCTCAAACGGGTGAAATCCGGGTGCAGCGCAGCGCTTATCGTACAGGTCAATTATCTGAGTCTGAATATATCCAAGCACTTAAAGGACATATTGCTGACGCAGTAAAACGTCAAGAGGCGCTCGACCTAGATGTGCTAGTTCATGGTGAAGCAGAGCGTAACGACATGGTGGAATACTTCGCTGAGAACTTGGCGGGTTTTCAAACGACCAAATTTGGTTGGGTACAGAGTTATGGTTCTCGCTGTGTGAAACCTGCCATTGTAGTTGCTGACATTGAACGTGAAAAACCGATCACAGTTGAATGGTCGACGTACGCACAATCGCTAACCAGCAAACAGATGAAAGGCATGTTGACTGGACCAGTAACGATTTTATGTTGGACGTTCCCACGTGAAGACATCACACGTCAAGAAATTGCGCAGCAACTTGCTTTGGCACTACGTGATGAGGTGTCTGACCTGCAAGATGCAGGCATCAATATCATTCAAATTGACGAGCCAGCCATTCGAGAAGGTTTACCACTCAAAAAACGCGATCACAAAGCGTACTTAGAATGGGCCGTAAATGCGTTTAAGGTCTCTGCGGCAAGTGCAAAACCAGAAACTCAGATTCACACTCATATGTGTTACAGCGAGTTCAATGAAATCATTGATTCGGTTGCGGCACTCGATGCGGACGTCATTACCATTGAAACATCTCGCTCAAATATGGAGCTGCTGAAAGCATTTGAAGAGTTCAATTACCCGAACGAAATTGGCCCTGGTGTTTATGACATTCACTCACCAAACATTCCTACGGAAGAATGGATTGAAGGTTTAATCAAGAAAGCGGCAGAAAAAATTCCGGCTCAACGTTTGTGGGTAAACCCAGATTGTGGTCTGAAAACACGAAACTGGAAGGAGACAGAAGCCGCATTGGCAAATCTGGTTTCAGCGGCGAAGAAGCTCCGTGCTGAGCTGGCGTAACACATCGTTACAGCAAATAAAAACGGAGACTGTGGTCTCCGTTTTTCTATTCTTAATTGTTAACTTTCGTTTTCAGATTATCCAATAATAGCGAATCATCGTCTCATGCCGAAAGCAACAAAAATTACTGTAGCTACTTCACCTGAGTACAAGTCTGTGCGGAAACCAACTCATCTGCCATCAACTGACCGCGAGAATTACGTACCTTAATACGATACATCAAGCCCATATCAATTTGCTTGCGAACTTCTGGGTTGCTGCAGTAGGTATAGATACTGGTATTCAGTACTTGATTTAACGGCTTTGCACCGAGTGCGCTATCGTTATAAATCATCATCATCTCTACAACATTTTTGTTGGATGAGACACGCATTATTTGCAGTGGACCGTACTCTAAAGGGAGGCCCGCAGACAAGACTCCTGCTCGGTTTGATGCCATAAGCTCAAGTTGGCGCTGATTATCATCGGTTGATGAACAGCCAGCCAGAGCACCAAATACCAAGAAAAGACACAGTAATTTTTTCATAAATTAAAACACTTTTTTGAACGGTTTCACGATTACATGATCGTAAACACCAGCCGCTACATAAGGATCGGCTTCTGCCCACGCTTTAGCATCCTCTAGAGAGGCGAATTCAGCGATGACAGTTGAGCCCGTAAATCCAGCTTCACCAGGATTGTCAGAATCTATCGCAGGCATCGGACCAGCTGTAAGAAGGCGACCTTCGTCTTGTAGCTTTTGTAAGCGACCCAAGTGTTGTGGGCGAACGCTCATGCGTTTTTCCAACGAGTTCTCAACGTCCTGTGAAAAGATGACATACCACATAGCATAGTTCCTTAATTGGTAGGGTAAAGTGTTAATTTAACGCCTTTTTTGTGTCTCTCACAAGTGAACAACAGAAAATGTGAGGTCCTTTCTAACTGTTAGCGTTGTAGGTTGACTAATTCTGAACCGGACGTGGTTTACCTTCACTGTCAATGGCTACGTAGTTGAAGGTCGCATCACAAACCATGAAGCGTTCGCCAACACCGTGAGCTTTGACGGGTTTGACCCATACTTCCAAATCGACACTCATGGATGTGCGGCCGATCTTAGTGCATTCGCCGTAGCAGCATACGACATCGCCCACACCAACAGGTTTTTTGAACGTAATGCTTGATACCGAAACGGTGACAACGCGACCACAAGAGATCTCTTTTGCCAGAATCGCGCCTGCTAAGTCGAGCTGAGACATTATCCAACCGCCAAAAATATCGCCATTGGCGTTTGTATCTGCAGGCATTGCAAGGGTACGAAGCAGCATTTGACCTTTCGGAGAGCTAATTTCTTGACTCATTGTGACATCCTAAATCTTAAAGGCGCTCAAACTAAGCGCCAACATAGTAAATACCTAGAACCAAAGGTCCTTAAAAAACCGCAGATACCGGACCAGAGAAAGTTGGTTTACAGCAGCAAGAATGGTCTGAAAACGGTACGTTGTTTGAGCGGTTTACTGATACATGGAGCAAAACAGCGACCCTAAGGTCGCTGTGAAGTCGCGGATTATAGCAAAACTGAGTTTTTAATCATCAGTGGACACATCGGATGAGTTATTTTTTTGTTCTTTTGGCATGTGTTTATAAATGTAAAAGCCAGTCGCAATCATGTAAGCAAATGTCGCGATCAACATTCCAAATACTTTGAAGTTAACCCAAACATCCAACGGCAATTCGTAAGCAATATAAATGTTTAGGCCAGCGAAGAATGAGAAGAAGCCAACCCAAGCCCAGTTAATCTTTGCCCAAACAGCGTCAGGTAACGTAATTTCCTTGCCTAGCATACCTTTGATGGCTGATTTTCCCAATGCGTGGCTCACTGCTAAGCCAATCGCCAGAATCGCGTAAATGATGGTGACTTTCCACTTTATAAAATTGTCGTCGTGGAAGAAAAGGGTCATGCCGCCGAAGATAGTGACGATAACAAATGTTATTAGCTGCATCTTTTCGACTTTCTTATACAGCGCATAGGTGACGACAAGCTGAATGGCTGTTGCTACGATCAGTGCACCTGTCGCCACGTAGATGTCGTACAGCTTGTATAAAGCGAAGAAAACGATGAGTGGTATAAAGTCTAGGATCTGCTTCATGATGGCAAAATCTACCTAATTGTTGAATTGAAGACAGTCTAACGGAATCTGACAAGATGTGAATACTGAGGAAGTTAAGGTAAGAATAGTAACGCTTAGTATATCGTACAGCCCGCAAGCTTCTTCCACGTCGAAACAGCAAATGGAAGGAATAAAAATTGCCGCGTGAAGCGGCAATAGAGTTGAGAGTTTTAAACCTTAAGCCACACGTTGATATTGGGAAATAAGCGTTTTTACATCTTCTAAATAGCCTTCCCGCAGTAAGTTATCGACCGTTGCTTCTAGCTCTTCGAGAGACATCGTGAAGCAAGTGGATTTACCAGTCATCAGGGTCAGATATTGATGATACTCTTCTTCTGTATAGTGGCCTAAGCGATCAAGTAACAGTGTTTTGATTCCATGATGAATCAAGCCGTAGTATGTATGTCGATGAAGTAACATGGCGATCTCCTTATCAAGCTCATACGCTACTCATTTGCAGCCTGCTTGACCTTCTGGATAATTCGATTTACTCCAATAATGCACATCTAGTGCCAATTCTATATTTGCAAATTAAAAAGTGTTGGAAGGTGCAAAATTCTCGTTCTGTAACCATCTTTGGATGACGACTTGAAGTGCATTTAACGTGGTGGGCTTTTCGAGCCTGTCATCCATGAGTGTCGAAATTAGCTCCAACTCTCTAGCTCCAGACTCACCAGATAAGGCAATGATTGGAACGGAGGATGTGATTTGCTTAATCCGTTGGCTGGCGTCAAATCCATTCATTACCGGCATTTGGACATCCATAAGAACGAGATCAATCTTGTGAGAGTGGAATAGTTCTACCGCAGAGGCTCCATTATTTGCTTGTAAGCTGTTGACTCCCAATCTTTTTAAATACATCTGTACCAAGGTGCGTTGCACCTCTTTGTCATCAACAATGAGCACTGTTGGTGCATCTTTACATACTTGTACGTGTTGAGCTGAATGATTTTCAGAATGTGATGGAGTTGCTTTCCAGTTATCAAAGTCCGGTGCTCTCAATGTCTCTGGTTTTGGTGCGTTTGGTACGACTGGGAAATACAAGTAGAATTCTGTGAACTCGCTCAATTCAGACTGGCACTCTATTCGTCCTCCGAAGGAGCGCATAACACGTTGGCAATAGCCCAAACCTAAGCCACTGCCTCCGCTTTTTTGATACGAGAAAAAGTCATCAAATATCTTGTGTAAGATACTGCGATCTATACCTGGCCCACTATCTCGGAAGATCAGAATGTTTTCGTAAGCCCCCGCCTGGGTACGAATCTCAATTTGACTGTCGGGATAAGAATCAAAATAGTAGATAGCGTTACGAATCAAATTGAAAATGACAAAGTTAAACAGGGTCTCATTTAACTTCGCGACAAAATCGTGTGCCTGTGGCAGGTTAATTCTCTCAATTATTTGATCGTTTTCAAAACCATAACGGCTTACTGCTTGGTCGATGGCTTTATGTATGGAAGTGAGAGCTAAAGGCTCATGCTCTGGTGAGCTGTCGCTAACTTCTCGTAAAATAATATCGATAAGTTGTCGACCGCGTTGTATAGCGGCTTCACCTTTATCAATTTCTCTTTTTAGCATATCCAGTGAGGCGTTTGACTCTATATGCTGTTTTAAAGCTTCAAATTGTAATTGTACTTGAGCGAGAGGGTTACGCATTTCATGTGCAATGGAGTTAGCCAGCGCACGGCTTTGGCGTACCTTTCTATCGGCTTCAATGGTGCTCTGGATGCGAACTAATAACGTTTGCAGAGCTGAGATTTCTTCATTAGAAAACAGCTTATTATCTATTTTATGTGAAGAAATCAGCAAGTGAGTAACAGATTTTCCACGACCGAAGAGAGGCATAACGAGCGCAGTATTGCTTGAGCGCATACGCTCGTAGAGCTTTCTCATCGACCCTTTAGAAGAGGAGGCATAATCAATTTCTTCAGACAACTCATCAAGCACGAGAACTGACTTGCTTGACGGCAGGTACTCTTCGTAAAACGTTTCTGTGTAATTGCTAGTGACTAGCTGTAGCTTGTTGTTTGGTATGTTAAGTAACGATGCCAACTGACGCATAGCATCATCTATTGAGCGTTTAAACTCTTCCTCTAACCCAAGGATTTGCTGAACGGGAGTGTGTCGTTTCCCATAAATAAAATATGAAGCGAAACGACTGACTCGCTTAAAAAGCAAGTGCCAACTGATACCGATAAGCGCGCATAAAGGTACCGCAACAAGCCATTGGTTATCTTCAGAGATAGGAATAAATATCGCCCCTAGCGGCAGAACAAAAATGGCGCAGACTAAGAGCGCGCTTACCGTTAAGTACGTGAGATATTTAGCGCTGTAGAAGCGAGAGGTAAGTAGGGCATAGCCCACAAACAACATTTCGCTGATTGAAAGTGCTGGTGGTAACCAAGTTAGGGAGAAGTCGCCAAGGAAATACGTCATTCCAAGGTGTATCACTGCCGTAGATAACATGAATACCAAAATGCCAGCGATCATATAGTTGCTTTTTGCTAACGTGAGCTTGCTGCTGTTAGCGCGCATGGCAATCAAGTTAAGCAGCGTTAGTACCACGAAAGCTAGCAAACTAATGAAAAAATATGAGGTATGTGGGCCAAATTTAATGACGAACTGGCTTGGACCACTAATGGTGACATTTTCGACAGTAAGATTCGGCACTAAGTTGATGTACAGTGAATACGTTGCTAGTGTGACAAAGACGACTTTTTGCCAGACTTTGACCGCTGTTTTTTTAACATCTGCGGTTAACTGGCAAGAAAAATAGAATGCAAACGCAAAGGCGAAAAAAGACGCTAAGTTCGCTAACTTAGCCATAAAGATGCCACCAACAGAGCCTAATTCTGGCAATAAATCGGTATGGAAATAGGCGTTGCTGCTTATCCAAACAATGATACAGCTGGAATAAGCGATGTAAGGCGCGTGATGCGAGCCTAAGATTGATTCACTCTTCTGTTTTAGGCGATAGCAGTAATACAGTAGCCAAGCGAATACTATTAGTACAGTCGCGTACAATGCCATTGCTTTTGGGTAAAAGAGACCGTGCAAATGAACATCAAGCATGCTCATTCACCTTTTTATCCATTCTTTTTGTTCGTACGCAATGTTTGTAGTCGCGAAATTGTATGTCTTGAAATGCTTCAACCATCATACCTAAATTCCAGAAACCGCGGTATGTCTTGGTACCGTCACCGTTAATGTCGCGGTATCCTGAGTGAAAGTAGGCACTTAAATCAATAGATTGATAGAAATTTAACATAAATACTTGCTCAATAATGGTAAAGCCGAGCTTATAGCCTGTTTTATAAAGCTCACTCATCATTGTTTTTTGCGCCAGATACAAAAAATACAGCTTTTGTTGGATGTTGCCTCCCACCGTAAGGCGCAGCACTTCGCAAACCGCTTCAGTGTTCTTTACACGAGATTGAAACTGAGCATCAAACTCAATAAGAGTGTGCTCATGAGTTAGAGCACGACACCCCAAAATACCCAGTTGATTGAGAACACTGTACCCATGATTAGGAAAGCAAAACTGCCATTGTTCGTTACTAAACTGTGGTGAGTAACTAAGCCAGTTATTTCGTTGATGCCAGCTTTGCACTAAAGCGGAGGAGACCATGATTGGTGAAGATGACGATTTGAGCAAGAGGGCAAAGTGCTGCCCTTTTTGCGAGAGTGATAAAAGAGGCAAGATTTCAAACCATTGTTCAGTTTGGACGAAAAGCTCAAGATTACTCAGTGTGATCGCTTCGGAAATCGGCATTAACGCTGCATGATTTGGCAGCATTACCTCAAGATCGCAATCTGCGATATCTTCAATTAACACGCTAGTATAGCTGTGGTCCTCAAACGGAAGCGGAGTAGGAATCGCAGCTTCGTTTGAAGGATATTTTTGCTTGATTGCTTCGATCTCGCATTGACACCAGAAAACCATCCAATGCGGGTAACAATCTGCGGCAAGTTGTTCAAGTAAACGAATCTCTTTGGAGAAACCTGTCGGATACTGTTGCACTAAATCTCGATAATCCATTAACTCAAATAGTGCAGAAAGACTTTTTGATGCGTGTTTAGGAAAGAGAGATTTAAGCAGTTTTATTCGATACAGAGCAACCTGTTGAAAAAGAGCATCTCGTTTTTGTTTCGTTAGGGTAAGAATAACTGAGTCAACCAGGGCCTGCTGCTTTGATTCGATCGGCAAATTTATTTTGGTGAGATATTCCAAAGATTGCTCAAGACTCATGATATAACCTAGCTCTAACGTTTTGTTATATTTTGTAATGGTTTATATCATTTTGAAAAATTTATGCCATCGGTTTCTATTTGTATAGTTACGTAATGCAAGAAAAGACAAAAAAACCGCTCATTATGAGCGGTTTTTGGTCTATTCAAGAAAGGGTTAGGCTTCTTGCTTTTTTAGCTCAGCTTCTGCCGTTTCTTCTTCAATTAGCGCATCAACGATAACTGCACATGCAGCATCACCTGTGATGTTCAGTGCTGTACGAATCATATCGAAAATACGGTCAAGAGCGAATAGCAGCGGTAGACCTTCAATTGGAATACCAGCGGCAAGAAGCACGGCAACCACTAGGAAAGAAGGGCCAGGAACACCTGCTTGACCAACCGCACCCAATGTAGACGTTACGATAATTGCAATGTAAGCGCCCATGCCTAGATCGATATTGAACAGTTGAGCAAAGAAGATAGCAACCAAGCCATAGTAAATCGCATTACCTGACATGTTGATCGTTGCGCCTAGAGGCAGAACAAATGATGCAGTTGAATTTTTTACGCCCAGCTCTTTTTCACAGGTGTCCATTGTGACAGGCAGTGTTGCCATAGAAGACGCTGTTGAAAGCGCAACTGCTTGCGGTTTCTTCATTGAAGACAGGAATTTCTTCGCAGATGTCTTCGTGAAAACATGCACCATTGCTGGGTAAACAACGAAACCGAAGATTAGGATGGCGGCAACGTAAACAACGAACAGTTTAAATACCACCATTAGCGCACCAAAACCAAACGTACCGACGGCTTCTGCCATCAGACCAAATACACCGATAGGTGCAATGATCATTACTTTGTTGATCATCCAAACCATTGCGTCAACGATGCAGTTAACACCATTGATGATTGGTTCACGACGTTCTTTTGCTTGCTTAGAAATCGCAATACCAAAGAACATACAGAAAACGAGTATCTGTAGGATGTTTGCTTCATTTAGTGATTGGAAAACGTTGGTTGGGATCATACCAGTGATGGTTGCCCAGAAAGTAGGTAGTTCACCTTTTGAAGCGTATTCTGCTGAGAACATGCCTTCAACGCCAGAGACGTCGATACCCATGCCTGGTTGGAATACTTCACCCATAAATAGTGCAAGCGCAACGGCTAGGGCGGATGTTAAACCAAAATAACCTAGAGTGACGATGCCAACTTTACCTGCTGACTGGCTGTTCCCAAGACCAGCGGCGCCAGAAATCAAGGCTACAGCGACCAAAGGAATAACCAACATTTTGATTAAGTTGATAAAGATAGCACCTAAAGGAGCGAACACTGTCGCATCATGACCCATCATGGCACCAACGGCTGTGCCCACGATCATGGCGATTACGACTTGTACGCCAATGTTGTTTAGCAAACTCTTTTCTTTTAACACTTCCATAACCTCTGTGCTAATAAAATGTAAAATCCTAAAATTACCCACTAACCATAAATGGATTTACGGATAATTATCTCGCCTTGCTTTTTACACTTATCGTTTACAATTGGCAATATGCAGCAAGGTATTATTGATGGATTAATCGATATTTTATTGACGAACGATAAAGTTTTGTTCAATAGCAAACGTTTGCTATTGATTTTTCTTATAATGGTCGCGCTTAGGATTGTTCAAGTTTATTTTTCTTTATTTGTTTTCTTTTTGTTAATTTTAACCGCTTTTGTATTTGCTATTGCAGTCAGAGTTTTTAGTGACTTGGGTTGATATTTATAACAATTCATCTCTTTCAAGCTCACACTTTTATTAATTTGCCTTCTGAAATGTTAATTGCTTTACATTCTTGGCTCTAATTGCGTTGTAAACATAATGTTAAATTGTAATGGCTGGTGAGACTCAAATGCTGACGATCCAGTGTTAGAGATAACTTGCTTAGTTAATGCTCCTGAGCTGATTAGACGAGAAAGACAAGTAAGAGGTGAAGAGACTATGATGAATCTTGCTGCTGCGTTACAAAGAAATGCTGCGAGTAAACCAGATAAAACGGCGTTGATATGTGGCACTGAAAAGATAAATTATGCGCAGTTTGATGCGATCGCCGGCAAGATCGCAGCGTCTTTAATCAATAAAGGCGTAAAGCCAGGTGACCGCGTTGCGATTTCATGCCCAAACATTCCTTTTTTCGCGTTTGTTTATTATGCAATACAAAAAGCTGGCGCGGTTGCAGTCCCATTAAATGTGCTTTTGAAAGCGCGAGAAATTAAGTATCACTTAGAAGATTCAAAAGCGAAGTTTTATTTCTGCTTTGAAGGGACGAAAGAACTGCCAATGGCAAAAGAGGGTGTCAAAGCCTTTGAACAAGTCGATACATGCGAAGGCATAGTCGTATTGACTCAATCTCAAGATGAAAGCTATTGGAATGGTGTAATAACTCTCAATGCGTTTATAGCCGATGTCCAACCGTTGCCGGATTATATACCGCGTAATGCGGATGATACATGTGTGATTTTGTATACATCAGGGACGACAGGCTTACCAAAAGGCGCTGAACTGACTCAGCAGAACATCATAATGAACGCTCTGGTGGCACAAAACATTATGGGCAGCCAGGCCGATGATATTCACTTAGTAACTTTGCCTTTATTTCATACATTTGGTCAAACCGTCCACTTAAATGCTAGTGTTTTGGGCGGGGCAACATTGGTGTTAGTGCCTAGGTTTGAGCCTAAACATGTTCTTGAGCTGGTGGAAAAACATAGGGTGACGATATTTGCTGGTGTGCCAACGATGTACATCGGTCTGCTTCATGTGCAGCATCAATTTGATACCTCGTCATTGCGTGTTGCAGTAAGCGGTGGTGCGCCATTACCAACCGAAATCTTTCGAACCTTTGAAGAAACATTTAATGTGCCGATCTTAGAAGGATACGGGTTGTCGGAGACAAGTCCTATTGCATGTTTTAATCATTTAGATCAGGAGCGAATACCAGGCTCGGTAGGTCAACCGGTTCAAGGCGTCGAAGTAAGAGTTATCGACATTGAAGGCAATGCACTACCGATAGGCGAAGAAGGTGAGATTGTTGTGCGTGGTCATAATGTTATGAAGGGATATCTTGACCGCCCAGAAGTTACTGAATCTGCGCTACAAAATGGTTGGTTCCATACTGGTGATGTGGGCCGCTTTGACAGTTCAGGTAATTTATTTATTGTCGATAGAATGAAAGATCTGATCATTCGAGGTGGATTTAATGTTTATCCCAGAGAAATTGAAGAAGTTTTCATGACTCATCCTGCCGTTTCAATGGTCGCGGTGATAGGGATTCCAAATGAAGAGTATGGCGAAGAGATAAAAGCCTACGTTGTACTTAAACCAAAAGAATACATTGACGCCGATTCATTACAAAAGTGGGGTAAAGAGCAATTAGCCTCGTTTAAATATCCTCGTTATGTCGAAATTCGTGAACACCTCCCGATGAGTGCGACAGGAAAGATTTTGAAACGTGAGTTGAAATCTGAATTGAATATAGCTTAGTCAATTCAATGGTTTTTGTGTCACAGCACCACTTGCCTAAGTGCAAATGGTGTTGTGCTCTTGACCAATTAGATGCATAAGGTTTTTAGCTATAGTTAGACAATACTTACCGTTTGTTGAATGGATCTATTGCTCGAGTTCTTTAAAGTATTCTTCTAAGCGTTTCGGATTGGTAATGGTTACTGAGCCATAGTTTAGCTCTAGCATCCCAATACTTTCTAATCGTTTTAGTATCTTGTGTACGCTCTGACGAGTTAGCCCCATCATGTTAGCGATATGTTCTCTTGTTACCCTGACAACGCATGGTCGAGTATCGATCGCTTGATTAAGTTGGTATTCAGCAAGTAGCAGCAACCTTTTGGCGACTCGTTCTTCAATTCCTCTAATCGCGTCATCTTCGATAACAGAAATAGCAGACCACAAGCGGCGGCTAAGTAAGTCGAGTATAGTGGGGTAACTTTGAGGGTATTTGGCGAGTAATTGGCGAAATTTATCTCCAGGAAGCTCCATTACAGTCACGTCCGAATGCGCGGTCGCACCAAAAATACGAGGCATGCCGGGAGAAAAAACATTGTCTCCAAACCAGCCACCAGCTTCGAAAATCATCAGTGTGACTTCTTTGCCTTTTGAACTAATTGAGTTCACTCTCACTGCACCTTGAGCTATGACCATAAGAGAAGATTGAAGCGCACCTTTATTGCAAATCAGTGCTTTTTCGTCGAAGCAGCGAACCTTAGTCATTTGCGCTGCTTCACTAAGCCCTTTATCTGGCAGCCCTGATAGTACAGGACATTTGGCTAGCAGTGTTTTGACTTCTTCCATGTAGCAACCTTACTGCACATTGCTTTATTGAGTTAGTTAAGTGACCCAAGCTTAACACTCTTTGAGTGCTCTGCTTGAGATAGATTTGGAAAGTGCGGGCGTTGAACAAAAAATGACGTGGTATAAACGCGATAGTAAGAAAACGCCCACTAAACATAATGTTAAGCGGGCGTTGTTGTGTCATATCAAACTGAAATTATTTTTGAGTGGCAGCTTTCATTGCAGAAACGAATTCACCTAGCTTGTCGAGCATAATTTGTGGCTGCTCAACGTTCGCTTCAATGATTTTTACCACGGCTGAACCAGAAATTGCACCAGCGGCACCAGATTCTAGTGCTTGTTTCACCTGTGCAGGCTCAGAGATGCCAAAACCAAGTAGCGCTGGTGGTGCATCAAATTGGTTCAGTCTATCGAGCATATGACCTACAGGCATGTTTGCTTTGGTTTCTGCGCCAGTAACACCTGCACGAGAGAGTAGGTAAGTGTAGCCGCCACCTAACTCTGATACTTGCTTCAGTGTTTCATCACTTGCCGTTGGTGGTGCGATGAAGATTGGGTGAATACCAAACTTTTCTGCAGCAGCAACAAATTCGGCACTTTCATTAGTTGGTACATCTGCAATCAAAACAGAATCGATACCTGCTTTTGCACAACGCTCATAGAAGTTCTCGATACCACGAGAGTAAACAAGGTTCGCGTACATCAGAAGACCAATAGGTAACTCTGGGTATTTAGCTCGGATCTTACCAATTTGCTCAAAGCAGATATCTGGTGTTGCACCTGAGTCTAACGCGCGAATGTTAGCGCCTTGGATGGTTGGGCCATCGGCTAGCGGATCTGAGAATGGAATGCCAAGTTCAAGGGCATCTGCACCAGACTCAACCAATGTTTCCATGATTTTGTAAGACTGTTCTGCGTTTGGATCGCAAACCGTTACGAACGGTACAAACGCGCCTTGTTTTTTCTCGTTTAGGCGCTCAAACATCTTTGCATAACGGCTCATTAGATCGCTCCTTTTTCTTCTAGGATGGCATGTACAGTGAAGATATCTTTATCACCACGACCTGATAGGTTCACAACTAACAATTGTTCTTTTTCTGGATTCTCACGAGCCATACGCAGTGCATGAGCCAGTGCGTGAGAAGATTCTAGAGCAGGGATGATACCTTCGTGACGCGCAATTTCTTGGAACGCTTCTAGTGCTTCATCATCCGTCACGTTGTCATATTCAGCACGGCCAATTGCGTTTAGATGTGCGTGCTGTGGACCAACTGAAGGGAAATCAAGACCAGCAGAAACAGAGTATGACTCTTCAACTTGACCATTTGGATCTTGCATCAATGGCGCTTTCATACCAAAGAAGATACCCGTTTTACCGTGTTTAAGTGGTGCACCGTGCTGGTCAGTATCGATACCTTTACCTGCTGGCTCAACACCAATTAGGCGAACACTTTCTTCTTCGATGAAGTCAGCAAACATACCGATAGCGTTTGAACCACCGCCCACACACGCGATAACTGCGTCAGGAAGACGACCTTCACGTGCCAAAATCTGATTCTTCGTTTCTTCACCAATCATGCGTTGGAAATCGCGCACGATGGTTGGGAATGGGTGAGGGCCTGCCGCTGTACCTAATAGGTAGTGCGCGTCTTCATAAGTTGCAGACCAGTCGCGTAGCGCTTCGTTACACGCGTCTTTAAGTGTTGCTGAACCCGAGTGGACAGGAATAACTTCTGCGCCCATAAGCTTCATACGGAATACGTTCGGGCTTTGACGTTCAACGTCTTTTGCACCCATGTACACGCGACACTTAAGGCCAAGTAGTGCACACGCTAGTGCGGTTGCAACACCGTGTTGGCCTGCGCCTGTTTCAGCGATGATTTCGTTTTTACCCATGCGTTTCGCAAGCAGTGCTTGACCTAACACTTGGTTGGTCTTGTGCGCGCCACCGTGAAGTAGGTCTTCACGTTTTAGGTACAGTTTGGTTTTCGTACCTTTGGTTAGGTTACGAGTTAGAGTCAAAGCCGTTGGACGGCCCGCATACTCTTGAAGAAGCGTCATGAATTCGCTGCGGAATTCTGGATCTTCTTGCGCGTCGATAAACGCTTGCTCTAGTTGCTCCAATGCTGGAACTAGAATTTGCGGAACGTACTGACCGCCGTATTCGCCAAAGTAGGCATTCAGTTTTGCCATCGTTATATTCCTTCTCGTATTTTTCGCTACGAATAGCTTTAAATTTTTTAGCTGATATCCAGCTTTAGTAGTTGCGAATGGCGGTGAAGGCCGCGAGCAACTTCTGTGAATCTTTTTTGCCTGGTGCGCTTTCTACACCAGAGTTTAAATCTAATCCCAAGCAACCTAGTGTCGCTGCTTGTTGAGCATTTTCTGGCGACAGTCCGCCCGCTAGCATAATTTGACTTGGGTCGCCGATCAGTGACCAGTCGAACACTTGACCAGTTCCGCCAGTTTGAGTGCCAACTTGCGCATCTAATAGATGGCGATCAATGTTGTCTGCTAGTAGTTCTGGCTTGGCATCAGTAACGCCGTAAGCTTTCCAAATTTCTACCGCTGCTGGCAGTTCGGTTTTGAGTTGGTTTACGTAAGCTTGGTCTTCTTGACCGTGCAGTTGCACCGCTTTTAAACCCAAAGAGGTCACGACAGAAGCAACAAAATCGATATCGTGATTTTGGAAAACGCCTACATAGTTCAGCGGAGCACCGCTCATGGTTAAGCGCGCACTCTCAAGGTCGACCGCACGCTTCGACTTCTCGACAAAAATCAGGCCACCAAATACTGCGCCAGATTGATACGCTTTTGCTGCGTCATCTGGATGAGTGAGACCACAGACTTTATTTTCGCCCAGCGTCACTTTGCGTACTGCTAGCTCTAGGTTATCTTCCGCCATCAGTGAACTACCAATCAAGAAGCCGTCTGCGTATTCCGCTAAATCACGAACTTGTTGATGTGTATAAATGCCAGATTCTGAGATTACTGTTGCGTTAGGAGCCAGTTCACGAATTGTCGGTGCCAGTTCTTTCGTACGATTCAAATCAGTACTTAGGTCGCGAAGGTTACGGTTATTGATGCCGATAACGCGTGCGCCTAGCTTAACAGCACGATGAAGCTCTTCTTCGTTGCTGACTTCGGTCAGGATACCCATGTTCAGGCTGTGTGCTGCTTCTTCTAGCGCTTTGTACTCTTCGTCATTTAGGACAGAAAGCATCAGTAGCACGGCATCAGCACTGTAATGACGTGCTAGGTAAACTTGGTAGGTATCTACCATGAAGTCTTTGCACAGAACGGGTTGTTTGACTTGACCGCGCACTTGAGGAAGAAAGTCAAAGTTGCCTTGGAAGTACTTTTCGTCTGTCAGTACCGAAATCGCGTCAGCATGGTTGTTGTAAACTGATGCAATGTAATCCAAGTCGAAGTGATCACGAATCAAACCTTTAGAAGGTGATGCCTTCTTACAT
Organism: Vibrio sp. SCSIO 43097; assembly: GCF_023650755.1. Taxonomy (NCBI): domain Bacteria; kingdom Pseudomonadati; phylum Pseudomonadota; class Gammaproteobacteria; order Vibrionales; family Vibrionaceae; genus Vibrio; species Vibrio sp. SCSIO 43097. The sequence continues at coordinate 1,242,594 of NZ_CP071840.1, forward strand.
TCGGTGATGAATGCCGTCTTTTCGCCACTCAGAGCATCGTAGAAGCTGCGGTCCGATGGAAGCAAATCAGACTGAAATGTGCTTAGCGGTTGAGACACCTTACGGTCTGCTACCCACTGATATTTGTCGCGGACAATTTTCGCCAGTACTTCTGCCATTTCTGCTTCTTTCTTAGAAACGTGTTCAGACAGGTTGTCAGCTTGCTGAGTGTTGAAGTCAGTCATGTTCTTCAATTCCTTAAGCGTGTGCGGCAAGTTGTTGTACCAATTGGTACGCCTTGCCTGAATTCATTGCCTCAATCGCTTGTTGCGTGTTGGCTTTTAAATCTTCGTGGCCGAATAGACGCATTAGCAGAGCAACGTTCACTGCCACTGCACCCAATTGTGCGTCTGTACCTTTACCCGTCAGGATATTGGTAATGATCGCTTTGTTTTCTTCAGGATCGCCACCTTTGATTGCTTCTAGTGGGTGCGCTTCTAGACCGAAGTCTGCTGGTGTTAGCGTGTACTCAGTGATCTTGCCGTCTTTGATTTCTGCAACCGTTGTTTCGCCATGAATCGCGACTTCGTCCAAGCCACTGCCGTGAACTACAGCGGCGCGCTTCATACCCATTTGTAGCATGGTTTCTGCGATAGGACGAACCAGTTCTTCACTGTAAACGCCCATCAATTCGATGTTAGGACGAGCAGGGTTAATCAGTGGGCCAAGAATGTTAAAGATGGTGCGTGTTTTCATGGTTTGACGCACTGGCATCGCATGGCGCACACCACCGTGGTATTGAGGTGCAAATAGGAAAGCAACACCGATATCGTCTACCGCTTTGCGCGTATCTTCTGCGTTCATAGCTAGGTTGATACCAAATGAATCAAGAAGGTCAGAAGAACCCGATTTGCTTGAAACGCTTCGGTTACCGTGTTTCGCTACTTTTAGACCACATGCTGCAGCAACAAACGCCGCAGTGGTTGAAATGTTGATGGTGTTGTGACCGTCGCCGCCAGTACCTACGATATCCGCGAAATCATAATCTGGACGAGGGAATGGGTTTGCGTTTGCCAGCAGTGCTTTTGCCGCGCCTGCAATTTCGTCTGGCGTTTCGCCTTTGATTTTTAGTGCAGTCAGCGCTGACGCCATCAAAATTGGATCTAGTTCACCACGGATAATGATGTCGAATAGCTGTTGGCTCTCTTCCTGAGTAAGCGATTCTTGCTCGTACAGTTTGGTAATAATAGGGTTGATGATTGCTTCCATATTTCCTCTCCTAAATTTCTTATGTGCCAAGTGCTTTTTAAGCAGTGAGTGGGGTCGCTGAAGTTTGTTCTTCAAGTGCCCATTCAATGGCATTGGCCAACAGTGTTGCTCCGTAGGTCGTCATAATAGATTCCGGGTGGAACTGGAACCCGCAAACTTTATCTTCTTCATGTACAACAGACATTACCAAGTCATCCACTTCTGCTGTGATGGTTAGGCTCTCAGGAACCTTGGTCGCAACTAGCGAGTGGTAACGTGCAATTGCAAGTGGTGATGGTAGGTTTTGGTAAATCGCATGGTTTTGGTGCCCCATCATAGATACCTTACCGTGAATGATTTCGCCCGCGCCAGCAACGGTGCCGCCGTATGCTTCAACAATCGCTTGGTGACCAAGACAAATTCCGATCATCGGCACTTTGCCCTTCATGCGTTGGATAAGCTCCGGCATTGAGCCTGCCTCTGACGGTGCGCCAGGACCTGGCGATAGCAGAGCCACCGGGTTTTCAAGCTCGTTTATCGCTTGTTCAATGGTTTCTGCTGGAATGTTGTTTCGGTAAATCTTGACTGAGTGACCTAGCGAGCGGAATTGATCCACAAGGTTGTAGGTGAACGAGTCAAAGTTGTCGATAAAAATGATATTAGCCATCTCTGAACCCCATTCCTTATTGTGACTTATGCGCTGCTTGGATAGCAGAGATTACCGCTTGTGCTTTGCCGCGCGTTTCGTCTGCTTCCGCTTGTGGATCAGAGTCGAACACCACGCCTGCACCAGCTTGAACTTGAGCAATGCCATTTTCTACGTAAGCTGAGCGAATGACGATACACGTGTCGAGTGTGCCTTCACCAGTTAGGTAACCAACCGCACCGCCGTAGCTACCGCGACGTGCGCCTTCCACATCGCGAATCAACTGCATTGCGCGAATCTTTGGTGCACCAGTGAGCGTGCCCATGTTCATACAAGCTTGGTATGCGTGCAGTGCGTCTAGGTCTTCACGCAGTTGACCAACCACGCGTGATACCAAGTGCATCACGTGGCTGTAACGGTCGACTTTTAGTAGGTCAGCTACGTGGCGAGTGCCTGCTTGTGCGATACGGGCAACGTCGTTACGTGCTAAGTCAACCAACATCATGTGTTCTGCGTTTTCTTTCATGTCGGTACGCAGTTCAAGTTCGATGCGGCTATCTAGGTCGAAATCAATCTCGCCGTTAGGGCGCTTACCGCGGCGACGAGTGCCTGCGATTGGGTAGATTTCAATTTGGTTGGTATCGGTTTCATACTTAAGCGCGCTTTCTGGTGATGCGCCAAACAGAGTGAACAGCTCATCTTGCATGTAGAACATGTAAGGGCTTGGGTTACTTTGTTTCAGTTCTTTATAAGCCGCCAGTGGAGAAGGACAAGGTAGAGTGAATCTACGAGACGGTACAACTTGGAATACATCGCCTTTCACTACGAACTCTTTTAAGTCGCGAACGGTTTGGCAGAAGTCTGCATCAGACACGCTAGGTTCTACCGTTACATCTGTTATTTGCTCTGCACTCGGCAACAGTTTTGGCGCTGCACACTGGGCGCTAATTTCTGCAATACGAGTCTCTAACGCTGTTTTCTCTGAACCATCAACAAACAACGTCGCTTGAAGCTGGCAAGATTCCGTTTGATGGTCGACAACAAGTAGTGTTTCCGCGACGTAGAAAACGTAATCTGGACACTGATTTGTTGCTTCGGCATTACCAAGCGGCTCGAAGTTTGCGACTAAGTCGTAGGCAAACAGACCACCAAGGAAAATCGCGTGTTTGTCTTGCTGTGAAATATCAAAACTATGCTGAACCAAACGCAGCGCATCGAAAGAAGAGGCTTCACGTAGTCGAGAGTCTTCATCTAACGTGTCGCATGGCTGGTTAAACTCCAAAGTTAGCGTTTCGCCATCGAACTTGCTCTCAACGTCACCACGGATGTTGTGGTTTAGGTGAGACAGTAGGTTTTTACCGTTATTGGTCAAGGCGTGCATGCTAACGGTATGGCCGAAGCAAACAATGCGAACCGCTGAATCTACGATCAGCAGGGATTTTAAATTTTGCTTTGAATCGATCTCAGCAGATTCCAGCAATAGGCTGTCAGTTTTGTTCTCACATAGTGTGTGGAACAAGCGAGTCGGGTCTTGAGTATAAGGGACGGAAGCCGTTAGCACTTCAAGCTGTCCAAGTTTCTTAATTTCAATGGCCTTGTTCACAAGACCTCCTTGTAGCTGTTTAAATCTTCCTGACGTACATAGTCGCATAAAGCAAACGTTCTCCCAATCTAGAGTTGGCTATATTCGATTAATGTTTAGGCAGTTGAATGTGAAATGAGCAACAAAACAAAAAAGCCCGCTTAAGTAGCGGGCTTTACAACGTTTGGTTCTATAAACTAGAAGTATACGTTTGCCCACCAAGAACTAGTCCAAGTGCGCCACCAAGCAAGATCTGATGAGTTTGCCTTATTAAGACAAACCGCAACTTTCGCTTTTTGGTTTTGGTTAAATTCTTGTAACATGGTGAACCTTAAATTACGTACTTTGTATTTGTGTACTAGTTAACTAGTGCGAGAGTAAAAAGTCAACCCCAAAACGGCATTAAAACGATAAAAATATGAGAATTGATTTACATAGTCACACCACTGCATCGGACGGTCGGTTAGAACCTAAAGATTTAGTGGAAAGGGCGCTGAGTTTTGATATCGAGGTTTTGGCGATCACTGATCACGATACGGTTGACGGTTTGGCGTTAGCTAAGCAATACGTTCAAGATAATAATTTGCCGATAAAAATCATCAATGGCATTGAGATATCGACCGTCTGGCAAAACAAAGACATTCATATTGTCGGCCTGAATATTGATCCGGAAAATGAACAATTATCTACCCTCATAGAACAGCAGAAGCAGCATCGCATAACACGATCTGAGTTAATTGCAGAGCGACTACAAAAAGCAACTCGAGTAGGTGTGCTTGAAGAGGTAAGGCAAATCGCCGGTGATGCTCCAGTGACAAGAGCGCATTTCGCGAAATGGTTGGTAGATAATGGTTACGCAAAAACCATGCAAATGGTGTTTAAAAAATACCTAACGCGTAATAACCCAGGTTATGTACCACCGAATTGGTGTTCGATGAAGGATGCGGTTGATGCTATCCATGCGGCTGGTGGAATGGCGGTATTAGCGCATCCTGGCAGATATAAGTTGACAGCGAAGTGGATTAAGCGTCTTCTAGCAGCGTTTGTCGAAGCAGGTGGTGATGCGATGGAAGTTGCACAGCCACAGCAAGCGCAACAAGAAAGGCGCAACTTGGCTGATTATGCTATACAATACAAACTATTAGCCTCTCAAGGCAGTGATTTTCACTACCCATCACCGTGGATGGAGCTAGGAAGGAACCTATGGTTGCCTGCTGGCGTCGAACCAGTTTGGAAAGATTGGGGAATAGATCCTTCGTTGAATAATACTCAGTAATACGAAGTCGAGAACCTATAAAAATATAGAGCCGAGAGGCTCGATAATGAGGAATTACAATGAGCCAGTTTTTTTACGTTCACCCAGAAAACCCACAGGCTCGCTTGATTAATCAAGCAGTAGCAATCATTCGTAACGGCGGCGTTGTGGTTTACCCTACTGATTCAGGGTATGCACTTGGCTGTCAGTTGGAGAACAAACAGGCACTGGAACGAATCTGTCAGATTCGTCGTCTGGATGATAAGCATAACTTTACTTTGCTGTGTCGTGATTTGTCGGAGCTTTCTCTCTATGCGCGAGTGGATAACTCTGCATTCCGACTGCTGAAAAATAACACACCAGGTCCTTACACCTTCATCTTCAAAGGCACAAAAGAGGTGCCGCGTCGTTTGATGAATGCAAAACGTAAGACCATCGGTATCCGTGTTCCAGACAATCAAATTGCCTTGGACTTGTTGGAAGCATTAGGTGAGCCGATGATGTCTACGTCGTTGATTCTACCTGGCAGTGACGTAACAGAATCTGATCCAGAGGATATTCGCGATAAACTAGAACATGCGGTTGATGTGATTCTTAATGGCGGTTACTTAGGTGAACAACCTACGACTGTAATTGACTTTAGCGAAGGTGAACCTGTTGTGGTTCGTTTGGGATCTGGTGACCCTGCACCATTCGAATAGTAGACGCACACCACCGTCAAACAAAATAGGAGGCATCGCGCCTCCTATTTTAGTTGTCATATCGAATATCTCATTGAACTTAACTGATTGAGGTTAAGCGAAATCGAAAATGTCGATACCATTTTGTTCTGCATAGTTGATGTATGCAGAGCTCACACCGTTTAGTGTCACTTCAACATTGTATTCATCACTTGAGAATACTGCCCAGCCACATTCATTGTAAGATAAAGTCAGATCATCCGCTGAATCCAAGAACGTATCTCGAATGCCATCGTTATCAGTGTCTCGGCCCATATCAAAGACAAGTTTGTCATGGAAAATATTAAAATCGACAATGTCGGCTTTAACATCAATATCGTTGGAAGATACTGGCTGATCAGGTACACCAATAGCCAGGCGGTTTGTAAGCACGAAGGTGTCGTCTCCACAGCCACCGCTCAGTACTGATTCACCATCACCAACAACGAGCGTGTCGTTACCCCAGCCACCACTCAAGTAGTTGTTGCCTGAATAATCAAAAATTGTGTCGTCGCCACAGCCACCAAAGAGTTTGTCGTTTCCTAATCCGCCGGATAGGAAATCGTTTCCAAAGCCGCCAGAAACAAAGTCGTTACCTCGGCCACCAAGCAAGGTATCATCTCCCCAGCCACCGAAGACAATATCATTACCTCCGTATCCTACAAACTTATCATCACCACAGAAGCCGAAGAAAATATCGGTTGTTTCAGAGCCTTTTGTGCCTGTCATATCGTCATCTTGAGATGTCCCAAAAATCCAATTTAGGTCGAGATTTAGCATAGACATTGTTCTATTCCTTTTTGTCTGATTTATGCCAATCGCCGAGAGTGCAGAGCGAACCTTGAGAGTCAGAGTACACGATAGCATTAGTGTTATTTTTGATGTGAACTAATGACTTAAAGACAATTTTTGTCTTGTTACCCACGACCTTGTTTTGCTATGAGCGCTCATTGTCTGCGGTGATTGGTATTACTTAGCAGCAAACAGGGACGGCTTATTCTTCGTTGCTTTCTAGCAATACGAACAGTAAACACACCCCAAGTGGTTATTGTTGTAACCCTGACAATTTTATCAGGTACCGCGTGGTTAAAGTGGTTCAGGAAGACCGATATTAGTGGGATTCTCGTTGAGCAATGCCTGCATTAAGTAGTAAAAAAGTTGCAGAATAGGACAAATATTTCGGTCATTTTTGAAGTGAATTTTGGTGTGGAGAATGGCGCCGATTTAGCTTACATTAACTAAGAAAGTTACGTATAATGTCCGACCGAAAAATCCCACTGAAATGGGTAAATAGCAAAATGCAGACCAATCCTGGTCTAGACGTCTGTGAAGACGACACATAGGTAGATAAATGAGCGAAAAGTTACAAAAAGTATTAGCACGTGCTGGTCACGGTTCTCGTCGTGAGATTGAATCGTTAATTAAATCTGGTCGCGTTAGCGTGAACGGTGTAGTCGCTAAGCTTGGTGAAAGACTTGAAGACGAGAGCAGCGTAGTTCGTATCGATGGTCACATTGTCTCTGCAAAGATTCAAGAAGAAGTGATTTGTCGTGTACTTGCGTACTACAAACCTGAGGGTGAACTGTGTACTCGTCACGATCCAGAAGGTCGTCGTACTGTTTTTGATCGTCTGCCAAAAATTCGTGGCTCTCGTTGGATTTCAGTTGGTCGTCTGGATGCGAACACTTCTGGTCTTCTACTTTTCACAACGGATGGTGAACTGGCGAACCGCTTAATGCACCCAAGCCGCCAAGTTGAACGTGAATACCTAGTACGTGTGTTCGGTGAAGTAACTGAACAGAAAGTTCGTAATCTAGTAAAAGGTGTTGAACTGGAAGACGGTTTAGCTCGCTTTGAAGATGTTGTTTACGCGGGTGGTGAAGGCATGAACCACACGTTTTACGTTGTTATCAACGAAGGTCGTAACCGCGAAGTTCGTCGACTATGGGAATCGCAAGAGTGTACCGTTAGCCGTCTGAAACGTGTTCGTTACGGCGACATCTTCTTAGACAAGAAACTGCCTCGTGGCGGTTGGATGGAGCTTGACCTGAAAGAAGTAAACTACTTGCGTGAGCTTGTAGAGCTTCGTCCAGAGAAAGAAACCATGCTTGATCTGAACAAAGACAATACGTCACGCAAACGAGAGCGTGCACGCAGCCAAAAAATTCGTCGCGCAGTTAAGCGCCATGAAGAGCGTGTTAACACGCCAAAAGGTCGCAGCAACAACCCTTCTCGTCGTAAGCCGAAGAAGACTGCTGGTGACCAAGGCGCACGCAACAAGCATCGTTAATCGATAGCAAAACATCAGAAAGGCTTGCCAATTCGGCAAGCCTTTTTCTTATCTGTTACATAACAAAAGGATCTAAAGCCTATATAGAGCAGGGTGCTTTGTATAAACATATATCTCAGCTAGACGAAAACAACAGATAAAAAAATACCAGCACTAGGCTGGTATCTTTGTTCATGATGAAGAAACGTTAATCGCGTTTCCAAAGCATATGGCAGAACTTATGTTCAGGGTCTCGGCTGATTAGCATACGAGCAAATACGTCATCAAGAACGTCATTTTCCTCATTTACTAGGCCGATACGAACCTCTGCATATACTTCTTTGTCGATCTCGAAGCCAACATGTTCAACCCAGTCATCACCGGTTTCAACAAGTTCTGCGGCACCACGATCTTCAAATTGCGCAGTAAACAGAATCACGTCAGCTGGCTCTAGGTTATCTGGAGCCATCTCAAGGAAAATGTCGTACGCTGCGTCGATGACGTCGTCGTAAGAAATCAAATCAGACATGCTTATGCTCGGCTCATGTATTTACGTTCAGCTGTGTTAATGATAACTCGGTCACCAGTTGCAATGTACTCAGGAACCTGGATGACAAGACCTGAAGCGAAGCGTGCTGGTTTAGTACGAGCAGATGCAGAAGCACCTTTGATTGAAGGGTCAGTTTCATCAATCACTAGCTCAACAGAAGATGGTAGTTCAATACCCACTGCAGCACCGTTAACAAGGATAATGTGGATACCTTGTGTATCTTCGTTGATGAACAGCATGTCGTCTTCAACTTCATTGTGCTTGAATGTGTATTGTGAGTAGTCTTCGTTATCCATGAAGATGTGCTCATCGCCGTCAGCGTATGAGTACACAACTGCACGTTTGTTCATTTCTACCGTTTCAACAACGTCATCAGACTTGTAACGCTCATCTACACGTGCGCCCGTGTTTAGATCTGTACAACGCATTTTGTAGATTTTAGCGCCGCCACGACCGCCAGGAGTCGTTACTTCGATGTCTTTAACTAGAAGAGTTTTACCATTAGACTCGATTGCGAAGCCTTTTTTGATTTCACTTGCCTTTGGCATTGTATATTCCTATTCATACTTATTAAGCAAAACTCGGTGATTATAGCGCTAAGTTAGCCGCCTAGCATTAAAATTCATTGCAGAAATTTGTTGTTACTCCCATGACTAAACACCTGAATGGACTTGATTCAGTGAGTCGGCTAAGAGAACATATAGTCCAACTTCTTGAACCATCTGAGAACACGTTTTAAGTCATGTCTCTGCCTGTTATCGATCCTAAACAACCATTTCAACCAGAGTTTGCGCCTTTAATTAGGGAAGTCACCGCTTGTCTCAAAGGTGGACTGGGGCAAAACTTACACAGCGTTTATGTATACGGTAGTGTTGCTCGTAAAACAGCGATCGCAGGAAGGTCGAACTTAGACCTGGTTGTCGTTACTCAATCATCCTTTGAGCACAATCGCGCGACTTTGCTCAACACAATTAAGTGGCGTGCGCAGCAGAGTTACTCTCAAGTTAATGGTGTATCGGTCCGTACAGCCTTAGTGAGCGAAGTGGCTAATTTAGATAGTATTTTTACTTGGGGCTTTATGCTTAAGCATTGCTGTGTCTGTGTTTACGGTGATGATCTAGCAGAATGCTTCGGTGATTACGTCCCAAGTTGGGAAATTGCTAAGCACTGGAATATGGATGTGGAAGATTGGATTACGGTGTATCGCAAAAAAATCGTACAAGCGAAGACGATAGAAGAGCAGGTGGCCGCCCAGCGCGTGATTGCAAAAAAGTTACTAAGAGCGTCATACTCTTTGGTGATGTATCGAGATAAACGTTGGTTTGATGACCCTATACAATGTGGCAAGGTATTCTTAACTTATCATCCTGAAAAGCAGCTTGAGATCGAGCGGCTAGAAATTTTACTTTCTGGCCGGGGTATTCCCAAGCGTTCTGTTATCGGGCTAATTGATGCGTTTGGTGATTGGTTAGTCAAACAGTACCAGAAAACAGAGTTTCGTATCGGCTAAAACAACCCCATTTGTGGCGCTGAAAGCCTGTCAAAGTCCGTCCCAATGAAAGGGAGAATCGCATCCGCAACGGGTTTGAGTTGTTTATCAATGTAATGTTGATAATCAATCGGGCTATTGAGGTACTCATAAGGTTCAGGGCCGTTCACGGTAATAATGTATTCAATTCGCCCTTTGTTTTGATACTGTAATGGGCGGCCAAGCTTGGCATTTATCTCATCGGCTAAACGAGCTGCACGCACTTGTGGCGGGACGTTCTTCTGATACTCATGCAGTTTTCTTCGCAGTCGCTTTTGATACACCAACTGTTCATCAAATTCACCGTTGTTAGTTTTCTCAACCATCTCTCGGACATAGTCGCTTGGATCTTCACCATGGAAAATCATGCTATAGAGTGTATTTTGAAATTTCTGTGCTAACGAGGTCCAGTCAGTACGGGCACTTTCTAACCCTTTAAATACAATCCGTTCTTGCTCTCCTTCACCGATTAAACCCGCGTAGCGCTTTTTCGAGCCAGTTTCTGCGCCACGAATCGTTGGCATAAGGAATCTGCGATAATGGGTTTCATACTCGATTTCCAACATAGATGTTAGGTTGTACTCAGAACGCAGGTGTTCTTGCCACCAAGAGTTGATGTAATCAACTAATTGATTTCCAACAGCGTCAGCTTCTACTTGACTGTATGGTCGATTCAACGACACGAATGTGGAATCCGTATCGCCGTAAATCACTTGATATCCTTGCTCCTCAATCAGCACCTTAGTTTGCTTCATGATTTCATGTCCGCGCATGGTAATACTAGAAGCTAACCGAGTATCAAAGAAACGACATCCCGATGAGCCCAGTACGCCATAAAAGGAGTTCATGATGATTTTGATTGCCTGAGAAAAAGCTTTTTCATTGTTCTTCTTTGCAACATCACGTGCTGCCCAAAGCTTTTCAATCATTTCTGGTAAAAAGTGTTTCGTACGATGGAACTGCCCACCGCGAAAGCCAGGAACAGCCTCATTATCTTCTTTTCCAATATCGAGTAATAGCCCCTCAACCAAACCCATAGGATCAATCAAGAAAGAGCGAATAATCGATGGATATAGACTCTTAAAATCCAATACTAAAACAGAATCATATAGGTTAGGGATGGAATCCATCACGTAACCTCCGGGGCTGGCAATCCAATTTTCAGGGTGTAGGTTCGGAGCAACGTAGCCTGCTCGGTGTATCTGAGGCATGTATAGGTTTGTGAATGCCGCTACCGAGCCACCGACACGATCCAGTTCTACACCAGTGAGGCGAGAGCGTTCAATTGCAAAGTCGAGCAGGTGAGTGTGATTGAAAATCTTGTTCACCAACACGCAGTCTTGTAAGTTATATTTAGCCAGCGATGGTTTGTCGGAGCGGTACATACGATTGATTTCATCCATACGGTCATGAACGTTGTGGATTTCTTTCCCTTCCCCCAAGAGTTCTTGAGATACAGACTCTAATGACCAAGACCGAAAGTGATAAGTCGCCGTTTTTAACGTATCGATACCATCCATCACAACTCGCCCGGGAATGGAGATAAACCCTTGTTGGCTTTGAGATGAACTTCTAAAAAAGCTGGCTTGGTCTGCTCTGCCAAGCATTAGCTTCATGTTGTGCCATTCTGCTCGTTTGTGTAGCAGACGAAAGTCAAAATCAATGACATTCCAACCGACAATGACATCGGGGTCGAATTTTTTAAACCAATCGATGAGTGCTTCTAGAAGCGCCTTTTCATCCTGGACCCATTGTATCGGTGTCTCCGAAGGTTCTGGTTCTCCGATCATGATAACGCGGGAATCCATGACGCTGTCTAATCCGATTGAGTAAAGAATGCCTTTCTCAGAGCATTCTAGATCTAACGAGACAACGTTTAACTTCGGCTCATATTGCCCCGCACGGCATTTTGCGCTCTGGACGCGTTGGTAGCCATTGGTGCGAGTCACATTGCCTGTAAACTCGATACTGCCTTTGATAAAACGCTCCATTAGGTAGCGATCGGCGAGGCGAATATCACTTTCATACGTAGTGATATCTTTTTGAGCGAATGTGTCTTTGAGTGCGAGAGCGTCTCTGGTTACATTGGTATAGCAGGCAGCAAGAGGCGTATGTTCAAACGTTTTAAGATCCAAAAGGCGGATGTCGACGAATATGTTTTTTTCTCGTGCGAGTGTCTTTGCTTGCTCTGAGTGTTTCTGAGCGATGAAAAATACTGGCTTCTCACCATTAATAAGTAACTGAGTAGGACCTGCTTCTGTCGAAAGCCACAGCTCGATTTGAGTTTGACCTTTGATGTCTCGTGCCTGTCGAGTTAGCAGGAAGCCTTGTTGAATATTCAAATGTGAGAAACCTTAGAAAACTTGAAGAACGTTAGTTTAACACTAAGAACTGTGAAAATAACCAGTAAAGAAAGCGTCTCAAATTTTTGCTGGAATTAGTGATTACAAGTTAGTCTTTGGTGCAAGAGGGACAGTGTCATTTTAAGTTATAGCGTGTTTCTCTGGGCAATATGAAACCTAGTTACTTGATTTATTGTACTTAATGTTGTTAATTGTCTTTTCTTAGATTTCGGTTCTGCTCATCACGCTCTAAAATAATAGAGTGGTTTATGAATAAGTTCTTGCTAAAGTTTGCGTTTCAGCACATATTCATAGAAAGCAATTTTTTGTCGATTACGTTAGTATATAGGCAGTCATACTGATATCCACATTTAACAAATAACGGTTATGTGGGTGCAGAACCAATACAAAGTGTGGAGATACAAGTTTGATAAATGTTTTCCTTGTAGATGATCACGAGCTGGTTCGCACAGGGATACGACGTATTATTGAAGACGTCCGTGGAATGAACGTAGCAGGAGAAGCTGACAGCGGTGAAGATGCAGTAAAATGGTGTCGCAGTAATCATGCTGACGTCGTTTTAATGGACATGAACATGCCAGGAATTGGTGGCTTGGAAGCCACTAAAAAAATTCTTCGCGTGAATCCTGATGTGAAAATCATCGTACTTACCGTTCATACAGAAAACCCGTTTCCAACCAAGGTGATGCAGGCAGGTGCGTCTGGTTATTTAACCAAAGGTGCTGGCCCTGACGAAATGGTGAATGCGATTCGTGTAGTTAATAGTGGACAGCGTTACATCTCACCAGAGATTGCGCAGCAGATGGCATTGAGTCAATTTTCTCCAGCCTCTGAGAACCCTTTTAAAGACTTATCCGAACGTGAATTGCAGATCATGCTTATGATCACCAAAGGCCAAAAGGTAACGGATATTTCTGAGCAACTTAATTTAAGTCCAAAGACAGTCAACAGCTATCGCTACCGACTCTTTAGTAAATTGGACATTAATGGTGACGTTGAGTTAACTCACTTAGCGATTCGCCACGGAATGCTGGACACCGAGACCCTTTAGCGTGAATCCTCCTTTCGATTCGGCTTCCTTTCTCAAGACAGTAACTCATCAGCCCGGCGTTTACAGAATGTACAACGCCGAAGCTGTTGTAATCTACGTAGGTAAAGCCAAAGACCTTAAAAAGCGCCTTTCAAGCTACTTTCGAAAAAAAGTAGACAGTGAGAAAACTCGCGCGCTTGTCAGTAATATCGCCAAAATAGACGTCACGGTGACTCATACTGAGACAGAAGCGCTGATCTTAGAGCATAACTACATCAAGCAGTATTTACCGAAATACAATGTGTTGCTGCGAGATGATAAGTCTTACCCTTATATCTTTATTAGCGGTCATAAGCACCCACGGCTTTCTATCCACCGTGGCGCCAAGAAGCGCAAAGGTGAATATTTTGGCCCCTACCCAGATTCTGGTGCAGTAAGAGAAACATTGCATTTGCTGCAAAAGATATTTCCTGTGCGCCAGTGTGAAGACACTGTCTATTCCAACCGAACGCGCCCATGTTTGATGTACCAAATTGGTCGTTGTGCAGGACCATGCGTTAATACCATCATTTCTGATGAAGAATATGCAGAGTTGGTTGGCTTTGTGCGCATGTTTTTGCAAGGCAAAGATCAGCAAGTACTCAAACAGTTGATTGAGAAAATGGAAGATGCCAGTCAGCAATTGCGCTTTGAAGATGCCGCTAAATTTCGCGATCAAATCCAAGCGATTAGGCGTGTTCAAGAGCAGCAGTACGTCTCAGAAGACAGCATGGATGATATGGATGTACTCGGGTTTGCTCAGGAGAATGGTATCGCGTGTATCCATATCCTGATGATACGCCAAGGCAAAGTGCTTGGTAGCCGTAGCCATTTTCCGAAAATCCCACAAAATACAAGCCAGCAGGAAGTGTTCGATAGTTTTCTGACTCAATACTATTTGAGCCATAACGAAGCACGTACAATTCCTTCTCGTATTATTTTGAATCAAGAGTTGGCAGAAGATATTGCGCCAATACAGAAAGCGTTAAGTGAAGTGGCAGGCCGTAAGGTTCATTTTCATACGTCGCCAACTGGCTCTCGAGCAAGGTATCTCAAGCTTTCGAACACGAATGCACTAACGGCGATTACCACCAAAATCAATCACAAGATGACGATTAATCAGCGTTTTCATGCGCTTCGCGAAACATTGAAGTTGGAGTCTATAGCTCGAATGGAATGTTTTGATATCTCCCATACGATGGGGGAAAGCACGATTGCGTCATGTGTGGTGTTCAACAACGAAGGCCCCGTAAAGCAAGAGTATCGTCGCTACAACATTACTGGGATTACCGGTGGTGATGATTACGCAGCAATGGGACAAGCGTTGGAGCGCCGTTATTCGAAGCAATTGGACGTAGAGAAAATTCCCGACATCATCTTTATCGATGGCGGCAAAGGTCAGTTAAATCGTGCGCATGACATCATTTCGCAATATTGGGGGGATTGGCCAAAGCGTCCCATCATGATTGGTATTGCAAAAGGCGTTACTCGCAAACCAGGTTTAGAAACGCTGATTACAGTCGATGGGGAGGAGTTTCATTTACCAAGCGATGCTCCTGCGCTGCACCTTATCCAACATATTCGTGATGAAAGCCATAACCATGCTATAGCGGGGCACCGTGCTAAGCGAGGTAAAACCAGACGTACGAGTGCACTCGAAGGGATTGAGGGAATCGGCCCTAAACGACGTCAGGCGTTACTCAAGTACATGGGTGGGTTACAAGAACTTAAACGTGCAAGTGTCGAAGAAATCGCCAAAGTACCGGGAATAAGTCACTCTTTAGCAGAAATTATTTTCCAAGCATTGAAACAATAAGGAAAATCGCGCAACATTAAGCCGCAATGTGTAAGAGAATAATAAAATGCGTTTGAATATCCCGAACATTCTGTCTCTTCTTAGACTGTTCCTAATCCCTGTTTTTGTGGTTGTCTTTTATCTACCTTATTCATGGGCACCGTTTGCAGCAGCAATGGTGTTTTGGGTAGCGGGTTTTACTGACTGGCTTGACGGCATGTTGGCTCGTAAACTTGGCCAAACTTCTCGTTTTGGCGCGTTTATTGATCCTGTCGCTGATAAAGTGCTAGTGGCAACGGCATTGATTCTAATCACGGAACATTATCATTCAATTTGGGTGACCATTCCTGCGGTAACGATGATTGCGCGAGAAATCATTATCTCAGCATTGCGAGAATGGATGGCTGAAATCGGTAAGCGAGCGAGTGTTGCGGTATCTTGGGTTGGCAAAGTAAAAACTGTTTCGCAAATGTTCGCCTTATGGGTGTTGATATGGCGTTACGATGAATGGATGGTTTGGCTAGGCTTTGCGGCCTTGTATGTGGCAACTTTCTTGACATATTGGTCAATGATTCAATATTTGGCTGCTGCGAAAGACGATCTGTTGAATGAAGAGCACCATTAAATTCTGATGTTAGAAAGCAGGCTTAATAGCCTGCTTTTTTGTACTAAGACAATCTACAGCATTTTTTGGCTTCTCTCGCTTTTCAATGCTTGCTAACGGCCATGTTTGCAATTTGTATCTGGGGCTTTTGCTTCGATAGAGTTCTATTTGTGATCTAAGTCTTGTTTTTGTCCTTGGAGAGTCTTAGAGAGGCGAGTCTTCTGATTATTAATACTTCAATGCACGCAACGCACGGCCAGCAGTGTAAGGCGTAGCCAAAGTTTTATGATAAACAAGTGTATTTAAGCGATTTTTAGTATTAAAACTAAGCAATCCATCGTCTTTCGCACAAATTCTAGTCAAACGATTTAAAAAAATAAAAATAGTGTTGACTCGATCGCTCGAATCCGTAGAATGCATCCCGTACCCAAGAGAGCACGGCTCGAAAGGGTGGTGAAAAAGCTTAGCTTTATTCACAAATGAGGCGCCTTGGCAGAGTGGCTATGCAGCGGATTGCAAATCCGTGGACCTCGGTTCGACTCCGGGAGGCGCCTCCATTATTCTTTTGAGAGCGAATGGCTTTCGAGAAAAATGCGACACTAGCTCAGTTGGTAGAGCGCAACCTTGCCAAGGTTGAGGTCACGAGTTCGAACCTCGTGTGTCGCTCCAAATTTTATTGATATGGCATTGGCGATATCAGATGGTGTTTTACTTTTCTGTAAAGGCATCACAAAGAATATTTGTGTGCCCTGGTGGTGGAATTGGTAGACACAAGGGATTTAAAATCCCTCGACGTTCGCGTTGTGCCGGTTCAAGTCCGGCCCGGGGCACCATCTCATATTAAATGCGACACTAGCTCAGTTGGTAGAGCGCAACCTTGCCAAGGTTGAGGTCACGAGTTCGAACCTCGTGTGTCGCTCCAGATTTAAGGCCTAACATGAAAATGTTAGGCCTTTTTCGTATTTTTTGAAAATCTCAAACTTCTTTTCTGTCACAGGCTTCGTTAAGTAACGAACCCTTTGTCTCATTGACTCAAGTGATTGTTCATTCTGCCATTGCAAAGCATCTTAGCCATTCCTACTAGCCTATGTTTAAACCATCACTTGTGGAGAATAACCACTCTTAATCCAGGCAAAGCTGTGACGAGAATGCTATCTTTTTAAATGTTCCGGATATAGAAAGGAATGTTTTACGATTAAGCAGTACAACCTTAAACCTCTGTTGGATGAGGTGATGATATCTCAAGAATATTTGTTTAAATAACAGCTGTTTGAGAGAAGCAGAAAAGCATAGCTCATGAATATGAACATGTGAGTTACGATGGGGTATGTTTTGTTGTGATTTACATCACTGCTACTAATATGAAAAATCGTTGCCAGAAGATTTTATTTTGTGATAAATTCGCGCGCAATCTCGGAGCGTAATTAACAACGTTTGATCTCTGGGGGATACGCGTAGTGACCATTCAAGCTGATTGTGACACTGCGTAGGGTAGGTATCGGCAAAGCCTTTTGTCGATAGACGGGATACTAATGCTGTAAACGCGGCATATTAATGGGAAACCCAACATTGAAACCTTTGAATAAACACACACTAATCAGCTTCATACTGCCGAAATGTCCTGTTTTACAAAACGGGTGCATTACAGAACCTTGATTAATCCCTTTTACATATAAAGTCGCGAGTATCGTGGCGGATGATCTGTATTTGTCATTTATGCACTGACAAATGCGGAGGGGTATTCACACCTCCTGTAATTTCATTCTAATGATTATTAATACAGGATACAGAATTATTATAATTCAAGGGATTATGTAGTATGAGCACTGCCTTTGAAGTCGATAGCAATATCGCAAACATTTTTTCGTCTCAGGTTCCTATCGTTGAGGGAACGTATGACTTAACGCCAGATCAGGTATTGATTGATCAGGCTGAGCATGAATCTGAAGTACGTTCTTATCCACGTCGTTTGCCGATCGCAATTAAACAAGCCTTTGGGTGCTTGGTTGAAGATACGCGTGGACAGATCTTTCTAGACTGCCTTGCGGGGGCAGGCACTCTAGCTTTGGGGTATAACCATCCTGAAATAAACCAAGCGCTGAAAGAACAATTAGATTCAGGACTGCCATATCAGACGCTAGATATTGCAACATCAGCAAAAACGACGTTTATTCAATCCGTTAAGTCTTTTCTTCCTCAAGAGTTAAGCGAGAACAGCGTTATCCAATTTTGTGGCCCGTCTGGAGCTGATGCGGTTGAAGCTGCGATCAAGCTAGCGAAACAAACGACAGGTCGTAATACCATGTTTGCTTTCCGTGGTGCATACCACGGTATGACAAACGGTACGATGGGCATGATGGGTAACTTAGGCACCAAAGCTCGTCGAACTGGTTTGATGTCGGATGTGCACTTTATGCCTTTCCCATACAACCTGCGTTGTCCTTTTGGGCTTGGCGGTGATGAAGGTGCTAAAGCAAGTATCCGCTATATCGATCGTCTTTTAAACGATGATGAGTCAGGCATTATGAAGCCTGCCGCGATTATCGTGGAGCCAGTGCAAGGTGAGGGTGGTGTTGTTCCTGCGCCAGCATTCTGGCTACGAGAGTTACGTCGTATTTGTGATGAACACGGTATCTTACTGATCTTCGATGAGATCCAGTGTGGTGTTGGTAAAACTGGCTACAATTTCGCGTTCGAAGAGTTGGGCATTGTTCCAGATATTCTGTGTTTATCAAAAGCAATTGGTGGTGGTTTACCAATGTCGCTATTGGTTATCAACAAGCAACATGATACATGGAAGCCGGGCGAGCACACAGGTACATTTCGTGGTAACCAGCTAGCTATGGTCTCTGGTGCGAAAGCATTAGAAATTATCCAGCGTGATAACCTTGTTGAGCATGCCAATGTTGCGGGTCAGTACCTGCGCTACGGCCTTGAAAGTATTCAAAAGCGTGTGAACTGTATCGCAGAGGTTCGTGGCAAAGGTTTGATGCTAGGCGTGGAGATTAAAACTCCAAACGGTGAGCTCAATAAATTTGGTGAACCTCAAGCGGATAGTGAACTCACACTTTCTATTCAACGCGCAGCACTCGAGCGTGGCTTGATCGTTGAGAAAGGTGGACGCGAAGGCGCAGTAATTCGTTTCCTTCCTCCTCTTATCATCTCGTTTGAGCAAATCGACTTTGCTTTACGTGTATTTGAAGACGCGATTTTAGCCGCTGGCGGTAGTCACATCGAAACTCAGCCACAAGATGAATGGAAGAAGCATTTCATCCACACTGGAGAGATGGGCAGCAATGAATTTGCTTCGGTGATGAATCACACTACTACGGCAATGAAGTCAGTGTTTGAACAAGTGACTGCACCGTATTCAGGTATGGATCCAAAAGCATTGGAAGCAGCGATTCACGACGTTGATCTTGATAATGGAAATGCGCCTCTTAAATCCGTTATAGACGATGCTGCTGATCTGGTCGCGAAAAACGCAATTTTTACTCAACATCCAGATTGTATTGCTCACCTGCATACTCCACCGTTGATGCCAGCGATTGCGGCAGAGGCAATGATTGCGGCTTTGAACCAGTCGATGGACTCATGGGATCAAGCTTCATCAGCGACTTATGTTGAACAGAAAGTTGTGAACTGGCTATGCGATAAATATGAGTTAGGTGAAAAAGCGGACGGTATCTTCACGAGCGGCGGCACGCAAAGTAACCAAATGGGTTTGATGCTTGCGCGAGATTGGATTGCTGACAAACTCAGTGCACACTCAATTCAAAAGCTTGGCCTTCCTGAATACGCAGACAAGCTACGTATTGTATGTTCGAAAAAATCCCACTTCACGGTTCAAAAATCAGCGTCTTGGATGGGATTGGGTGAAAAAGCGGTCATGACCGTCGATGCTAATGCCGATGGAACGATGGATGTCACTAAGTTAGACGAAGTTCTCAATCAGGCCAAAGCAGAAGGTTTGATCCCATTTGCCATTGTTGGTACAGCGGGTACAACGGACCACGGTGCTATTGATGACTTAGACTTTATCGCCGATATCGCAGCGAAACATGACATGTGGATGCACGTCGACGGTGCATACGGTGGAGCTCTGATTCTAAGTAGCCAAAAAGCGCGTCTGAAAGGTTGTGAGCGTGCACATTCCATCAGCGTAGACTTCCATAAGCTGTTTTACCAAACCATCAGTTGTGGTGCGCTATTGGTAAATGACAAGTCTAACTTTAAATTCCTGCTTCACCATGCAGACTATTTGAACCGCGAACACGACGAACTACCGAACTTGGTGGATAAGTCTATTGCGACAACTAAGCGTTTTGATGCGCTCAAAGTGTTTATGACGATGCAAAGCGTAGGGCCAAAAGCCCTAGGCGATATGTATGATCATTTGCTTGAACAGACGCTTGAAGTGGCGGACATGATTCGAGATAACAAACACTTTGAGTTGTTGGCTGAACCATCACTATCTACGGTTCTGTTCCGCGCGACACATGAATCAGCGGATCTTGATGAACTGAACAAAACGTTGCGCTTAGAAGCGTTAACACGCGGTATCGCGGTATTGGGTGAAACCATTGTCGACGATAAAACTGCATTGAAATTTACGATTTTGAACCCGTGTCTGACGACGGCGGACTTTGAATCTTTGCTCTCAAAAATCAATACGCTAGCGGCAGAGCTAGTTTAACAAAGGTAACGGAAAACTATGGCAATTCTACAGATTGGTGCAGGCGGCGTTGGCTGGGTAGTTGCACATAAAGCAGCACAAAACAACGACGTTCTGGGTGATATCACAATCGCATCACGTACCGTAGGTAAGTGTGAGAAAATCATCGAATCGATTCAGAAGAAAAACAATCTGAAAGATTCAACTAAGAAATTAGAAGCGCGAGCGGTAAACGCGGACGACGTAGATTCTTTAGTTGCTTTAATTAAAGAAGTACAACCTGACTTAGTGATCAACGCAGGTCCTCCTTGGGTGAACATGTCTATTATGGAAGCATGTTACCAAGCTAAAGTGTCATACCTTGATACATCTGTTGCGGTTGATTTGTGCTCTGAAGGCCAACAAGTACCTCAAGCTTACGATTGGCAGTGGGGTTACCGTGAGAAGTTTGAAGAAGCGGGCATTACAGGTATTCTTGGTGCTGGTTTCGATCCGGGCGTAGTATCGGTGTTTGCCGCATACGCAGTGAAGCATCTGTTCGATGAAATCGATACTATCGACGTAATGGATGTAAACGCAGGCGACCACGGTAAGAAGTTCGCAACTAACTTTGATCCAGAAACGAACATGCTTGAGATTCAAGGCGATTCGTTCTACTGGGAAAACGGCGAGTGGAAACAAGTACCTTGTCACTCACGTATGCTTGAGTTTGAATTCCCGAATTGTGGTTCACACAAAGTGTACTCAATGGCGCACGACGAAGTTCGATCTATGCAAGAGTTCATCCCGGCGAAACGCATCGAATTCTGGATGGGCTTTGGTGACCGTTACCTAAACTACTTCAATGTGATGCGCGACATCGGTCTACTCAGCCCAGATCCACTAACGCTTCACGACGGTACGGTTGTTCAACCTTTGCACGTGCTAAAAGCACTACTACCAGATCCAACATCACTCGCGCCAGGCTACACTGGCCTAACGTGTATCGGTACTTGGGTTCAAGGTAAGAAAGATGGTAAAGAGCGCAGTGTATTTATTTACAACAACGCTGATCACGAAGTCGCATACGAAGATGTTGAACACCAAGCTATCTCATACACCACTGGCGTACCAGCGATCACTGCGGCTTTGCAGTTCTTCCGTGGCAAATGGGCAGACAAAGGCGTGTTCAACATGGAGCAGCTAGATCCAGACCCATTCCTAGAAACCATGCCATCTATTGGTCTAGATTGGCATGTTCAAGAACTGGAGCCAGGACAACCTGTTATCCATAAATTGAAGTAAGAATTTAGCGACTCTTATTTGTACGTTTAAGCCGATGCACTTGCGTCGGCTTTGTTCGATTTTATAGTGTCTTTGCTAAGGCGAAGGGACGTAAGGTATCAAAATGCAACAAAACGAACTAAAAACGCCATACTTCATGATCAATGAAGACAAGCTGATTGAGAATCTAGAGAAAGCAAAACAGCTAAAAGACATCTCTGGTGTGAAGCTTGTATTAGCACTGAAGTGCTTCTCAACATGGGGTGTATTCGACATCATCAAGCCTTACCTAGACGGAACAACAAGTTCTGGCCCGTTTGAAGTGAAGCTTGGCTACGAAACGTTCGGTGGTGAGACACACGCATACAGTGTGGGTTACAGCGAAGATGACGTTCGCGATGTGGCGGACATCTGTGACAAGATGATCTTTAACTCTCAGTCACAGCTAGCGGCTTATCGTCATATTGTCGAAGGTAAAGCATCGATTGGCTTGCGCCTAAACCCAGGTGTGAGCTATGCAGGGCAAGACTTAGCAAACCCAGCGCGTCAATTCTCTCGTCTTGGTGTTCAGGCTGATCACATCAAACCGGAAATTTTTGATGGTATTGATGGCGTAATGTTCCACATGAACTGTGAGAACAAAGACGTGGATGCGTTTATCGGCTTACTCGATGCTATTTCAGATCAGTTTGGCGAGTACCTAGATAAGCTGGACTGGGTAAGCATGGGCGGCGGCGTGTTCTTCACATGGCCGGGGTACGATATCGAGAAGTTGGGGTTAGCACTTAAAGCATTCTCAGAGAAACACGGCGTACAAATGTATTTAGAGCCGGGTGAAGCGATAATTACTAAGACAACTGATCTCGTTGTAACAGTGGTTGATATCGTTGAGAACGTGAAGAAGACAGCAATTGTCGATTCAGCCACAGAAGCTCACCGCTTAGATACGTTGATCTACAATGAGCCAGCGTCAATTCTTGAAGCATCTGAAAATGGTGAACATGAGTATGTGATCGGCTCGTGCTCTTGTTTGGCTGGTGACCAGTTCTGCGTGGCGAACTTCGAACAGCCTCTAGAGATAGGACAGCGTCTGCATATTCTAGATAGTGCCGGTTACACCATGGTGAAACTGAACTGGTTTAACGGTCTACGTATGCCGTCGGTCTACTGTGAACGCTCGAATGGTGACATTCAAAAACTGAATGAATTTGACTACTCTGATTTCAAACGTTCACTATCTCAGTGGTCAGTGAAATAAGACGTATCGCGCCATAAGCACCAAAAGAGCAGCTGAATTGCTGCTCTTTTTATTGGGGAAGCGTTAAAGGTATGCAGTTAGCTTTCTACAATTACACGAGTGTCTTCACTCAGAGACTCTAACTCATTGGCTATGTCTTCAATTTCTAGCTCGCTAGGCAGTTTTATCGCCATTTTAGCGCTGAATAAACTAGAGCTTACCCCTCCGCCTCCTGCAATGAATACACGCTGACAATCCATATCTAAAATTGAGATACCTTGATTATCAAGAACGTGGGTAATTTCATTCACAATACCCGCTCTATCGTTGGCATCTAAACGAAGTTGGAAGATAGTGTCTTCACGATATGAATGAGGCTCAGAGTCGACGAACCTAACAACAAGAGTCTGACAAGAAGAGAACGCCTGTTTAACGATGTCGGCATTTTCTCTTGGAAGCTCTACTTTGATGACACCTGCAACTTGGTCTTCGATAAAGTTTACTTTGCTGATCAGCCATTTCCCGCCGTTTTCGTGTGTGATTGCAGCGAGCTCTTTAATCGTGGCGGGTGACGCTTGTCCGACAAAATTAACAATAAATACGGTGTTCATAATGTCCCCTCCTGGAATCAAGGTTTGGACGCAGTACGAATAAACGTGCTACTTAAGTTATTGGAATAAATCCTTTTATTTAGTGTAGGTGCTAAGGGCGGGTAATGTTTGATGAAAGTCAATTTTTAACACTAATTCGTGATGCAAATAATTAAAACAATGTTCAGAGCACAAAAAAGCAGCCATCGTAAGGCTGCTTTTTACCGAGTATCAACTTAGGATTAGAAGGTTACTTTTAACTCGACACCATAAAATTGACTGTCGTAGTTTGCGCCTGCGTCCATGGCGAATTTTGCAACATCTTGGTTTCCAAACCAAGGTGATGAATTGAATTGTAGTTCTGCACTACCGCCCCATGCATCAGTTACCCAATAATGAATATGTCCAACAGGGTTTAAGAAGAAGAGTGAAACATCACCTGCGGTTTCAGAGCCCATAACTTCGCCGCCGTTGGCAATAATGTCTTGCTCAGCCGTTAACATCATTTCACCGACAACAGCACCAAAGAATGGTGTGATAAAAATATCCTGCCAAGATGGTACTTCTGCGAACGCCTCCACGCCATACTCCCAAAAGAACGTCGACATAGTTGCGGAGTACAAAAACGACTGAAATTCATTATAGCCAGCGTGACGTGCTGCCGTGTAGTAAACGCCGCCAAAATATGGGTGCATGATGTAGTTGAGGACATGTTCATCGCGATCCCAAACGGGGCCGTCAGAGACATTATCTTTCCACTTTTGCCCCAACTTACTCATGTCTCGGTCTTCTTCGTCCCATTTGGTGATACTTTCTGGAAGAAAAGTCATCATGCCTACGGTCGCGATACTGAGACCTAGAATGGTGTAGGTTTGACCCATCAGGTAATCCCAGTCTTTATCTTGAGGGATGATGAGATGTTTAGGCTGAAGCCCTGCGTCAAGGTTTAGCGAATCATCATTATTATTCTGTTCATACATAACACCGCGATTTTGAGCCTCGAAGGTGTACAGAGTCGTCGTTTCGCAGTAACCTGACAAACAATCAGGTGTGTAAGAAAACTCTGTATGACGGCTTAGGTCATAGTGACTTGCGTGCGCAAGCGCTGACGAAGCCAAGCAAAGGCCTGTTAGAGTCGTCTTGAACATGGATGATTTTGACACAAAGGTCTCCGAGTTAATGGTGTATGTTCGGGCTCGTAATTATCCCTCAAAACATCAATCATTTAAACACTTGACCCTTATTTAGTCCCAACAAACCTCGGCGAGATTTGTCCAAATAAAAAGAAAAATAAGCGCTATAACGAAAATAGGATTGTGCTTACGTTCAGGAGTCAGTTGTGAAAATAGCAATGCTTAGTACTGGTGAGGAAGTCCTCCACGGTGATATTGTTGATACTAATGCGGCATGGTTGTCTAGCCTGTTTTATCAACATGGATTTGGCTTAACAAAGCGCTCAACGGTTGGTGATAGCCTATCGAGTTTGGTTGAAGAGTTTTTAATGCTCAGCTTTAACAACGATGTGGTTATTGTTAATGGTGGTTTAGGCCCTACAACGGATGACATGAGTGCTGCCGCCGCCGCGAGAGCCGCCGATTGTAAACTGGTGCTATTCAAAGAGTGGTTGCAGCATCTAGAAAGTTTGTATGCTCGACGTGGCATCCCTATGCCGGACAGTAATTTAAAGCAAGCAATGCTGCCAGAAAAGGCAGAGATATTGGACAACCCGATAGGCACTGCTTGCGGTTTCAAAATGCTGATTAATGATGCCATTTTTTATTTCACACCGGGTGTACCAAGTGAATTTAAGCTCATGGCAGAGACGCAAATTCTTCCCGATCTGAGAAGAGTGTTTCCCGATGTTCAAGGCTCATGTTGTAGTCGAATCTACACGTTTGGTCTGTCTGAATCCGGTATTTCAGATAAGCTAGATCAGCTAAAACTTCCTCAAGGCTATGAGCTAGGGTATCGCTCTTACTTGCCTTTTATTGAAGTGAAACTTTTTGGTCCTTCAGATCAGATTGAACAGCGTTTGAAACTAGTACAGATAATTAATAAACACCTTGAGAGTAATACCGTTAGTATTGACTTACCTATGGTTGAAAATGTCGGCCAGTTGTTGGTCGATAAAGGACTAACGGTGTCGACCTCCGAAAAAAGTAGCGGAGGATACTTAACGTACTGGCTAAACGGCGATGAAAACGCTGAAAAGCAACTAGGGCATGGTTGGATACTACCGAGCCTGACTCAAGCGATGGCCAACAGCGGAGATCCATTAGCAGAAACGTTTGCTCTGGCTGGTGCTACGCGAGAGAAGTGTGGGACGGATTTATCACTCGTTACTGGCCATATTGAAGAGGGTGTTTTTTCCGTCGCTTTATCGACACCGTCAGGCGAGTGGGGAGCATTATATAAACTCTCGAAAAAGTATCAGCGCAATGATCAAGTTAAAGTGATCAGCACGGCAGCACTAGACTTGTTGCGTCGCTACCTAGAACGTAAACCGATGTTTGCGCATTATGCATTTTTAGAGAAAGTTAAAGAGATGCACCTCCCGAGCAGTGCTTTATAACCAAAGCTCTCTACAGTAGTCTGAGAGACAAAAAACAGAGACAAAAAAGCCAAGGTGATTACCTTGGCTTTTGCATTTTATACCGTCGAGTCAACGTTATGCGCGCTGCTTTTCTTTCATCGCGTAGTTAACGCCGCTAAGTGACAAATCTGATTTTGCTTTACAGATACAAGGTAATATTTCATCACTTTGTGTGTAAGCCATCGCAAAACCAACATACTCCACTTCACCAGACTCCAATTTGCAGCGACAGGCGCCGCAGTGCCCATCACGGCAGTTGTATTCTGGTAATAGGCCAGCTTGCTCCATTGTTTCCAAAATCGTATTGGAAGGGTTGGATTCAATGCTGATCAGTTTGTTGATTTTGAGTGTTGCCATTACAGCTCGAATCCTTCGAAGTCATCTGCGCGAACTTCATTGTCAATTTGACCCACAAGGTAAGAAGAGATTTCTGCTTCTTGAGGCGCAACTTGAACGTTATCTGAAGACAACCAAGCGTTAATCCATGGAATTGGGTTGGTTGTTGCTTCTGGATACGCTGCTGGTAGACCTACCGCTTGCATACGAATATTTGTGATGTATTCAACGTATTGGCTTAGGATGTCTTTGTTTAGACCGATCATAGAGCCATCTTTGAATAGATACTCTGCCCACTCTTTTTCTTGCTCAGCTGCTTCTTTGAATAGGTCAAAACAGTCCTGTTTTGCCTCTTCTGCGATTTGCATGAAAGTGAAGTCATCTTGACCGTTACGTAGCAGGTTGATCATGTGCTGCGTGCCGTTTAAGTGAAGTGCTTCGTCACGAGCGATCAGCTTGATGATTTTCGCGTTACCTTCCATTAGTTCGCGTTCTGCGAAAGCGAAAGAACATGCGAAACTTACGTAAAAACGAATAGCTTCTAATGCGTTAACAGACATCAGACAGATGTACAGCTTCTTCTTAAGATCGTACAGACTAACCTTAACCGTTTCACCGTTAAGGACATGCTCACCTTCACCGTAGCGATGGTAATCATTCGTCGCTTGAATCAAATCGTCGTAGTAGTGCGCGATGTCTTTTGCACGCTTCAGAATGTGCTCGTTCTCAACGATATCATCAAACACCACCGCAGGGTCGTTCACGATGTTACGAATAATGTGTGTGTAAGAACGAGAGTGAATCGTTTCAGAGAAAGACCAAGTCTCAATCCAAGTCTCTAGTTCTGGCAGAGACACAAGCGGCAGCAGTGCTACGTTAGGGCTGCGGCCTTGGATAGAGTCAAGAAGCGTTTGGTACTTCAAGTTAGAGATGAAGATGTGCTTCTCGTGATCTGGCAGTTTGTTGTAATCGATACGGTCGCTAGATACGTCTACTTCTTCTGGACGCCAGAAGAAAGAAAGTTGTTTCTCGATAAGTTTTTCGAAAATCTCAAACTTTTGTTGGTCGTAACGTGCAACGTTTACTGATTGACCTAGGAACATTGGTTCCTTCAATTGGTCATTCTTTTTTTGGTTAAAAGTACTGTAAGCCATAATGCCTCAATTCCTTTTAAACCTCCCCGTAAGGGGGAGGTTATCGATAGTCTGTCTTTACGGGTTCGCTAGGTACGGGAAGATTAAATCTTACAACCGCCGCCAGCACAATCGTCATCTTGTGGTTGAACAGCGTCTTTCTGTTCATCTTTCGCGCCATCACGAGTGTTGTGGTAGTAAAGCGTTTTCACACCAAACTTATACGCTGTTAGCAGGTCTTGAAGTAGTTTCTTCATTGGAACCTTGCCAGTCTCGTAACGTGACGGGTCGTAGTTAGTATTAGCAGAGATAGCTTGGTCAACAAACTTCTGCATAATACCCACAAGGTGCAGATAACCGTCGTTCGAACCGATATTCCAAAGCAGTTCATAGCTGTCTTTAAGTTCTGTGAACTCTGGTACAACTTGCTTCAGGATTCCGTCTTTCGAAGCTTTTACTGAAACGTAACCACGTGGTGGCTCAATACCGTTAGTTGCGTTTGAAATCTGAGAAGAAGTCTCAGAAGGCATTAGCGCAGTCAGTGTTGAGTTACGTAGGCCGTGCTCCATAATTTCTTTACGTAGGCTGTCCCAGTCGTAGTGCAGCGCTTCGTCACAAATTAGGTCGATATCTTTCTTATACGTGTCAATCGGCAGTAAGCCTTTCGCGTAGTTCGTCTCGTCGAATGAAGGACACTTACCTTGTTCTTTCGCCAGTGCTACAGATGCTTTCAATAGGTAGTACTGCATTGCTTCGAACGTACGGTGAGTTAGGCCGTTCGCGCTACCGTCAGAGTATTTCACGCCATTCTTCGCTAAGTAGTAAGCAAAGTTAATCACACCAACACCTAGCGTACGACGGTTCATAGTCGATTTGTATGCCGCTGGTAGAGGGTAATCTTGGTAATCAAGCAGTGCATCTAACGCACGAACAACAAGATCGGATAGCTCTTCGAAATCATCTAGAGACTTGATAGCACCTAAGTTGAATGCAGAAAGCGTACACAGTGCGATCTCGCCTGAGTCATCTTCAACGTTAGTTAATGGTTTCGTTGGTAGTGCGATTTCTAAACATAGGTTCGACTGACGAACTGGAGCAACTTCAGAATCAAATGGGCTGTGAGTATTACAGTGGTCCACGTTCTGGATGTAGATACGACCCGTTGATGCACGCTCTTGCATTAGCAGAGTGAACATTTCAATCGCTTTAACCGTTTCTTTCTTGATTGAAGGATCGTTCTCGTACTTCACGTATAGACGCTCAAACTCTTCTTGGTTTTCGAAGAATGCGTCGTACAGACCAGGTACATCAGATGGTGAGAATAGCGTAATATTGCCGCCTTCAACTAAACGTTGGTACATCAGTTTGTTTAACTGAACACCGTAGTCCATGTGACGAACACGGTTTTCTTCAACACCACGGTTGTTCTTAAGTACCATGAGTGAGCGTGCTTCACCGTGCCACATTGGGTAGAACACAGTAGCTGCGCCACCACGTACACCACCTTGTGAACAACATTTTACTGCTGTTTGGAAGTACTTGTAGAACGGAATACAACCAGTGTGGAATGCTTCACCACCGCGAATCTCTGAGCCTAATGCACGGATACGACCTGCGTTGATACCAATACCAGCGCGCTGAGATACGTAACGAACAATTGAGCTTGCTGTTGCGTTAATAGAATCAAGACTGTCGCCACACTCGATCAGAACACATGAGCTGAACTGGCGAGTAGGGGTACGCACGCCAGACATAATTGGCGTAGGTAGAGAAATCTTAAATGTCGATGTCGCATCGTAGAAACGTTTGATGTAATCAAGACGTGTCGCTTTTGGATATTTCGCAAATAAGCACGCTGCTACAAGGATGTATAAGAACTGAGCACTTTCGTAAATTTGGCCCGTAACACGGTTCTGTACGAAGTACTTACCCTCTAGCTGCTTAACTGCCGCGTATGAGAAGTTTAGGTCGCGTTTATGGTCGAGGTACGCATCAAGTTCGTCGAGTTCTGCTTTTGTGTAGTCTTCTAGAATATGTTGATCGTACTTACCCATATCGACGAGGCGAGACACGTGATCATAAAGCGTTGGTGGCTCGTATTGGCCATACGCTTTTTTACGCAGATGGAATACCGCTAGGCGAGCAGCTAGGTATTGGTAATCCGGAGTCTCTTCAGAGATCAGGTCTGCCGCAGACTTGATGATTGTCTCGTGAATATCTGTCGTTGTGATGCCGTCGTAAAACTGGATGTGAGCGCGAAGTTCTACTTGAGAAACCGAAACATTATCTAGACCTTCTGCAGCCCAAGTGATAACGCGGTGGATTTTATCCAGATCGATACTTTCTTTACGGCCATCACGCTTGGTGACGGTAAGTTGTTGGTTCATTCTGCTTTATTTCCCTAAGAAAACTGATAAAAGCCGTATTTTTGTTTGTTTATGTGCAATATGAGTAAAGCTTGCGGCGGCTTTGTGATCAAAGTCTATCTATATATTGTCGCTTAAACACAACATATAGGGGTTCATTTGTTTGCGGGTTACAAGATAGTGCTATTACACTGATTTATCAAGGTACAGATCGGGGATGACTTGTGGATAACTGACAAAATGAAAAAAATCAGTAAGTGAACACTAACCGATGAGAAAAGGGCAGACTTGAATGGTTAAAAGTACGGTTTCGAGATCGGTTTAGAAATAACCGCATGCAAAAATATTTTCCTTGATCTTTGGCCGTTTTTATCTACGAAAAATGGCTTGGTCAAAATGGAATCTAGAGCACGAATTTTAGCCATAAAAAGACAAAAAAAGCGGCAACTTTGTGCTACCGCTTCCGATTCATTTTCTTTAAAAAATGTCAATCACAAAACACATTTTTTAACGCAACAGCGTTCAGTATTTTTTAGTATGAACGATGTAGTTTACATCTACATTACGACCGAGTTTGTAGCTGTCATTTAGAGGGTTGTAATGAAGCCCAGTAATGCCCATTTCCGTCAGGTCAGTTTGGTCTATCATCTTCATCATTTCGGCTGGCTTGATAAACTTATCGTGCTCATGAGTGCCTTCAGGAACAATCTTAAGAAGCTTCTCAGCACCGACAATAGCAAATAAGTACGACTTAATGTTTCGGTTCAAAGTTGAGAAAAACACGTGACCACCGGGTTTGACTAGCGCAGCACAAGAGCGGATAACGGAGAGAGGATCTGGAACGTGTTCAAGCATCTCCATACAAGTCACGACATCGTAAGTTCCTGCGTTTTCTATAGCGTGGTCTTCTATTGTGCTCTGAATGTAGGTCAGTTGAGTACCTGTTTCTAATGCATGTAGTCGCGCGACTTCTAATGGTTCTTTACCCATATCAAGTCCAGTCACAATAGCGCCTTCTTTTGCCATGCTTTCAGCAAGAATGCCACCACCACAGCCGACATCAAGTGCGCGCTTGCCAAACAAGCCATTTGCTTTTTCAAGTACATAGTTCAAACGAAGTGGGTTAATTTGATGAAGTGGCTTAAACTCGCCTTCTAAATCCCACCATCGAGAAGCCATGTCCTCGAATTTCTTAATTTCACTTGGGTCGACGTTTTGTGCTTTAGTCATAATTGGTTTTATTGCATTCAATCTGAGTCCTTTAGAGGGCGCCAGTATACTCCAACGTTTTATACCCAAACAACCTCGATGTGCTTAGTTAAGGGACAATGACAGAGTTCACTGGCGCGGCAATAGCGACAGGTTCCTGTATTTTTGAAAGCGCTCGCTATTGTTTTTGGTTCATCCTTGAACTGGTGCCAGTGACAATAACTCTAAAACCTGCATTTTCGCGTTGTGTAGTTAAAGGAATTTACCTCGCTTTTCCGCGTAAAGAGTCCGATTTTGCTCAATGTTGACCGAAATATAACCACTAATCAGAAAGATATGGGATTAGTGTGCAAATTCTCGACATTTGATTCATAACCAAGCTCACAACCTGATAAAAGGAGAGGGAAAGTGATGCCGAAGTGATGAATTGTGTGTTATATTTTTGCACCTTACACGTATCGTAATTACGATCAGATAATAGAGGGATAATGGCTCTATGAGCGATTTAGCTAAAGAGATCACGCCCGTAAACATTGAAGATGAGCTTAGAGGTTCATACCTAGACTATGCGATGTCAGTCATCGTGGGTCGTGCTCTTCCAGATGTGCGTGATGGCCTAAAACCAGTACACCGCCGCGTTTTATTCGCGATGAACGTACTAGGCAACGATTGGAACAAACCATATAAAAAATCAGCCCGTGTTGTCGGCGACGTAATCGGTAAATATCACCCACACGGTGATAGTGCTGTGTACGACACAATCGTACGTATGGCTCAGCCGTTCTCGCTTCGTTACATGCTGGTCGATGGTCAAGGTAACTTTGGCTCGATCGATGGCGACTCTGCTGCGGCAATGCGTTACACCGAAGTTCGAATGGCAAAAATTGCCCATGAACTATTGGCTGACCTAGACAAAGAAACCGTAGACTACGTACCAAACTACGACGGTACTGAGCAGATCCCAGCGGTTCTTCCAACTAAAATTCCAAACCTATTGGTTAACGGTGCTTCTGGTATCGCAGTAGGTATGGCAACCAACATCCCGCCTCATAACCTTGGCGAAGTGATTGATGGCTGTCTTGCATACATCAATAATGAAGAAATCACTATTGATGAACTAATGGATTACATTCCTGGTCCTGATTTCCCAACGGCGGCGCTTATCAGCGGTCGTAAAGGCATTGTAGACGCGTACAAAACAGGTCGTGGCAAAATCTACATGCGTTCGAAAGCGGACATCGAAGTGGAGAAGAATGGTAAAGAGACCATTATCGTCACTGAAATTCCTTACCAGGTGAACAAAGCTCGCTTGATCGAAAAGATCGCTGAGCTAGTTAAAGATAAGAAAGTAGAAGGCATCAGTGCACTGCGCGACGAGTCAGATAAAGACGGTATGCGCATTGTTATTGAGTGTAAGCGCGATGCTGTGGGCGAAGTAGTTCTAAACAACCTTTACGCTCAGACTCAGCTGCAAACCACTTTCGGTATCAACATGGTGGCCCTAAACAATGGCCAGCCACAGCTATTCAACCTAAAAGATATGCTGAAGTGCTTCGTTGATCACCGTCGTGAAGTTGTGACACGTCGTACTATCTTCGAACTGCGTAAAGCGCGTGAACGTGCTCATATCCTTGAAGGTTTAGCTCTAGCGCTTGCTAACATTGATGAAATCATTGAGCTTATCCGTAAGGCACCTACACCGGCTGAAGCAAAAGCGGGTCTTATCGCTCGTGGTTGGGATTTAGGCAACGTTTCAGCAATGCTAGAGCGTGCTGGTACAGATGCTGCGCGCCCTGAATGGCTAGAGCCTGAATATGGTATTCGTGATGGTCAGTACTTCCTGACTGAGCAACAAGCACAAGCTATCCTAGATCTACGTTTACATAAACTAACAGGTCTAGAACACGAGAAGATTCTTGGCGAATACAAAACACTTCTAGAAGAAATCGCTGAACTCATGCATATCCTTGCGAGCACTGAGCGTTTGATGGAAGTGATCCGTGAAGAACTTGAAGCGGTTCGTGACGGCTTTGGTGACGCTCGTCGTACAGAAATCACAGCTGCGAGCCATGATATTGACATGGAAGAGCTGATCGCACGTGAAGACGTTGTGGTTACTCTATCTCACGGTGGTTACGTTAAGTACCAAGTACTGAGCGACTACGAGTCACAGCGCCGTGGTGGTAAAGGTAAGAGTGCGACTAAGATGAAAGATGAAGACCATATCGAGCGTCTTCTAGTGGCGAATACCCACGATAACATCTTGTGTTTCTCTACTCGTGGTAAGACATACCGCCTGAAAGTTTACCAATTGCCTCTAGCGAGCCGTACTGCGCGTGGTAAGCCAATTGTGAACATCCTTCCATTAGAAGAAGGTGAGCGCATTACCGCGATTCTACGTGTTGATGAATTCTCTGAAGACAAATTCATCTTCATGGCAACAGGTGACGGTACGGTTAAGAAAACGCCGTTGAACCAGTTTGCAAACGTACGTTCAAACGGCCTAATCGCTGTGAACCTACGTGAAGACGATTCGTTAATCGGTGTGGATATCACTAACGGCGAAAACGAAATCATGCTGTTCTCTAAAGCGGGTAAAGTGGTTCGCTTTAAAGAAGCAGAAGAGATTCCAGTACTTGATGAAAATGGTAAACCAGTTCTTGATGAGAATGGTCAGCCAGAGATCAAGTTTAAAGGTGTTCGTCCTATGGGTCGTACCGCCTCTGGTGTTCGTGGTATGAAACTGGCTGAAAATGACCAAGTTGTATCACTTATTGTTCCTTCGCACGAAGGCGATATCCTAACGGTTACAGAAAACGGTTATGGTAAACGTACAGCACTTAGCGAGTACCCGACAAAAGGTCGTGGCACTCAAGGTGTAGTTTCTATCAAAGTTTCTGAGCGAAATGGCCCGGTAGTTGGTGCTATCCAGGTTGTTGAAGGTGATGAAATGATGATGATCACCGACGCTGGCACGTTAGTACGTACTCGTGTGGGTGAAGTTAGCCAGGTTGGTCGTAACACACAAGGTGTAACGCTTATCCGTACTGCGGAAGATGAATCAGTTGTTGGTTTGCAACGTATTGAAGAAGTTGATGATGAAGAGCTGCCTGCTGATGAAGATGCAGAAGCGTTAGAGTCAACAGATGAAAATACGCAGCAAGACGCTCCAGCTGCTGATGATGCAGAGGAAGGTAACGAAGAGTAATCTTACATCGTTATCCTGATATGAAAAGCCGAGCCTTAGTTGCTCGGCTTTTTTGTATCTGTATCAACGCATTTAAAGTAAGAAATGCGTACACTGACGTTATCTTTGTTTACAGGACGTATTATGTCTGTTTGGTTTTTCGCTGCCATCACTCTGATGGGGTTGTTTATCGTACTCTTATCACTGAGTGCATCAAAAGTTAAACCTGCTCAATGGTTTGGCTTTTGCCTGTTAGTACTTGTCGTGACGAGTGCCAGTTTCTTATTGCTGCATCAAACACCGCCTAAACCAATACAAGCGGAAATGTCACGAATGATGACTGCTCGTGACATCATGAAAGAGATTCAAGACCAGTTGCGTGAAGATCCTAACAACGCTGAATTGTGGTTCCAACTCGGGCAGGGCTACCTGCTAGAGGGTGAATTTGACGGTGCGTTGATTTGTTTTGATTACGCGATCCAGTTGACTGACCCCGTCAGTGCCACGCAACTTGCTGCAAAGGCGACGACCTTGTACTACATTCACCAGCAATCAATGACGCAAGAAGTTAGCTTGCTTTTGGAGCAAGCTTTGCAGATAGAACCGCACAATGAAGCCGCTTTGTCTTTGATCGCAAATGATCATTTTCTGTCATTCCGATTTCAGGAAGCGATTGATGCCTGGGTAATATTATTAGATTCTGATGATCCAAATTTAGATAGGGTGCAAATCATTAACTCTATTAACAAAGCAAAAGAGCTATTGTAAGCGTACAATTTAACAAGCAAGAGAGGGAAAGGTGGGCAACGAATGAAAAATAAAGCACTAAGCATATTGGTTTTGCTGTGCGGCTCTGTGCTGGCGGGTTGTAGCTCTTCCGATCGTTCTGGCTCTTCCTCTATGGTTTATTATTCATCGGGTTATTACGATCCGTGGTGGTACGATCATGACGACTACTGGATTTATTACTATCCGGGGTGTTGCGACAACGACGACGAATACAAAGAGAAACTGGAAGAGTGGTGGAATGGTTTAGATGAAGACGAACAGCAATCCATCAAAGACAAAGTCGAGGATTGGAAGGACGATGATATGTCCGCCAATATCGATAACATGAAACGCCAACTCGACGATCATTGGCAATCATTGCCTGACGAGCAAAAGCAAGAGATTCAAACCAAATGGGAGAATCGTCCGGAGCGTATTGAGCCAGCGGCTTTACAAGGCAAGGCGGTAAAAGAAAAGGTTCAACAAAGAAAAGCATTACCGGAAACGAAGATCCAGCGTCCAGTTGCTCGTCCAAATGTGCAGATACCTAAAGCACGTCCAAATATTCAGCCTAGACCGAGGCTTCCTCGTCGCTAATTTGTTTCCCTCTGTTTTCTATCAAACTAAGGGCGCAACGTACGCCCTTAGTTTTCTCTACTTAACCTTGTGTGATTGATACTGGTCAGTACGTGGCTTCACGTTCAGCTGCTGCTTTATCCCATTCTGGTGCCACCGTTTCTAGGAAGTGTTTCTTGTCTGCGTTCATCTTATCCATATCCATGCCCAGTGCTTGCTGTGCTTTCGCTTTGGTCGAGATATCTGGAATTTGAACAGGGTCAGTAATGCCTTTGGTTGCCAGTAAGCGAACCAACTTGGTACGGGCGTCAGCAGCGCGGTCAACTGCAGTACCAAGTACTTCTAGTGCTACCTCAGGAGCATGCATGTGGACACCGTGAGAAGCAATCGCGTAGTCCCAACGCCATTGTGCATGGCGAATATCTTGTAGGATAGGTTCCATCTCTGCTTCTGTTGCACCTGCTTTCCACGCTGCGCCTGCTTCAAAGTGTGCCGCTACGATTTGCTTCTCGGCGGTTAGCTTCATGTTCAGTACTTGCGCTTTGCGAGTCGAGACGATGCCTTGTAGCTGCTCTTTAGTTTGGGTATGGCATTGCGCACAGGTGTCTTCAAAACGATCAAATGGGTTACCCACTTTGTGGTCTGTGTACACCGTACCGTCTTCTTTGGTCACTTTAGGCATGTGGCAGTCCACACACACCACTTTGTTTTTACCATGAATACCCGCTCTCCAAGTTTCGAAACCCGGGTGTTGTGCTTTTAGCATCGGCGCTTTAGATACGGCATGCGTCCAATCTTTGAAATTCAACGCGTCGTAGTATTTCTCCATGTCATTAACGGTGGTGCCCATATCCCATGGGAATTTAACCGCTTTAGTTGGGCCGGTGAAGTAGTATTCAACGTGACATTGAGCGCAGACCGATGCTTGCTTATCTAGGCGAGACTGTTCATCAAAGTTTTTACCAATAGTATCAAAAGCACGCTCGACGTATGGGCGAGTCAGTGCTAGCGCAGGTTCGCCTTTCTTGAAGGCTTCAGAGCCTGTGTTGTGGCAATCGGAACAACCGATAGGGTTGACGATTTCTGAGCCTAAGCGTGCCCATTTACCTTCGAAATAACCGTCTTCACCACGTTCATTAATCACGCGAGCAACGTCTGGGCTTTTACAGCTCCAGCACGCCATCGGCATAGGCCCGGACTTCTCGTCGGTTGGTGCGCCGGTACGTAAGGTTTGGCGAACATCATCAAGTGCGTAAAAGTGACCGCGCGCTTTGTTGTAGTCTTTCGCGAAGCCATAACCTGCCCACAGGATAACCATGTTTGGGTCTTCACTTAGAGCATCTTCAATGTGCTCACTTTCGGATGTTGCTTTCCAAGAATGGTATTGATCAGGGTGGTTCTGTTCAAAGACATCGTTACGAGGATCGATAAAATCCTTCTCTTCTGCCGCTAACGGAGCGTCAACCAAAAATAATTGGCTGGCGAATAAGGTCGCAACCGCAATAGGTGCGCTCATCCAGTGTTTTATGCTCACAGTGTTATCTCCATATTCGTTTTTATTAGCAGCGTTGTGAGGAGCTATTCCAAATAAGAACTGGAGATCTACGATTAATAATATTGCTTAATTGGATAGATGAAATAGTGAGTGAATCTTGTCTTGTTTTAGATCAATTTACACCAGTGATCTCAGTCATGTTTGAATTTATATACCTCTAAAGTGGTAGTTGTTAAGTCATTGTTCTGCAATGCTTTGGGTTTTAACCTTTTTAAAAATAGGGTGATTTAGTTCGCTTTTTGAGCAGGCGTTTCTACCCCTTATGAATAATAGAGGTATTATAAATATAGGTTTAGCGTTGTGGCTTTCCGAAATAAGAATTGATGTCATTTGAAGATCTAAAAAATATCTTCAGAGGAAATTAATTGTCGCTCAAATAAATAATTGAGAATAGTTATCAATTATTATCGAGCTAAGGAAAGAACAATATGGGCAATATAAAATTGACCATAGAGACAATGCTGAAACTTCTCTTCGTCTTTGCCATCTATGGTTTCTCCATCGCCGCCCATGCGACTTCTTCAGAGCCGATTGAAGGTGCTCAAGCTGAGCGTCATCAAGTCGAGTTGATCCGTGACCGTGACTACAAGTGTCTGCAATGTCATAAGGATGCAAAAGAGACTCTGAACCTTTCGCATGACCCGCAAGCTCTACTCAGCCAAGGGAAGCAACTTAATTGCACCAATTGCCATAGCAACATTGGTCCCGACCATCGTGAGGGCGCGCCTGATGTGATTAAGTTTTCTGCCGCGCAATCGAAAGAGGTACACGACAAAGTGTTCCTTGATCCAAGCATGATTCTTAAAGCCAACAGCCAATGTGTGGATTGCCACGCACCGACACAGCTGAGAGAAATCCACTGGACGCACGATGTGCACGCCAAAAACCTCACTTGTTCAAATTGCCACGATGTACACGCAGCGAAAACCAAAGCGTTGTCGTACGACAGAAAACAACTGATCAAGCAGTGTGTGGATTGTCACTCTGAATTTGCCGTCGAACCTGAACTTGCCAAAGAAGAGGAGAGATAGCATGAAATGTTCGAGAAGAAACTTTTTAGCCGGCAGCGGCGCGTTGATTTTAACTACAGGCGTTGCAGGCACTTCCGTTGTTAGCTCCTCTCTTTATGCCAGCAACCGTGAACAAGCGAAACGCATGGGTATGGTTCATGATGAAAATGCCTGCATTGGCTGTACCGCTTGTACCGATGCTTGTCGCGAAGTAAATAAAGTCCCTGAAGGCGTAACGCGACTTAAAATTCATCGCAGTGAACCGATTGGCGAGTTCCCAGATGTGGAATACCAGTTTACTCGTGAATCCTGTCAGCACTGTGATAACCCACCATGTGTATACGTTTGTCCAACAGGCGCTGCATACAAAGATGAAGCGACCGGCATCGTGGATGTACACAAAGAGAAATGTGTCGGATGTGGTTATTGCCTTGCTGCTTGCCCTTACCAAGTGCGCTTCTTTAATCCAGTCGATCACTCTGCGGATAAATGTAACTTCTGCCGTGATACCAACCTAGCGCAAGGTAAGCAGCCAGCTTGCGTGGAATCTTGCCCAACAAAAGCACTCATCTTTGGTGATTTAAATGACCCAACTAGCGAGGTGAGCAAAGCTATCGAAAGCCATGTTGTCTATCGCGATAAATCGCATTTAGGTACGCAACCTAAACTGTACAAAATTCCGCATAGCAAAGGGGAGGTGTCATCATGAACGGCTTCGAAAGTGCATTCCACTTTGACTCGTTAGTCTGGGATTGGGTCATCGCGATTTACTTATTCCTTGCTGGGATGTCAGCGGGTGCGGTGATTATTTCTATCTATTTAAAACGCAAAGTGATTGAAGGTGATCCCGCAAACAACGGCATCATGAAAGCGATGGCTTGGCTCGCACCATTTGGCATCATTGCTGGGTTGGTAATTTTGATTTTCCATTTAACCAAGCCTTTAGAGTTTTGGAAGATCATGATCTACTACAACCCAACGTCTGTGATGTCGATGGGCGTGATCTTGTTCCAAGTGTACATGCTAGTGCTGTTTGTTTGGATTGGCGTTATCTTCCGCCATCAAATCATCAGCTTCTGTGAAGGGAAGTTACCAAGCAAACTGCTGGATTTTGCCGATGGCATTTTGATTAAGGCGGGGAAAGCCAACAACGCAATTGAATTATTCTTGGGCTTCTTAGCCATCGTACTTGCAGCGTACACTGGCTTTCTATTGTCTGCGTTGAAGACTTACCCAATGCTAAACAATCCAGTACTGCCAATCTTGTTCCTGTTCTCTAGTTTGTCCTCGGGTGCAGCAGCATGCTTGATGTTCGGCATCTTGGTGTTTAAAGAGTCGACCAGCAGCCCAAGTGTGTCTTGGGTGCACGGATTTGAACGCCCTGTAGTGTTGTTTGAGTTGTTTGTCTTAGTGACATTCTTTACTGGACTGATCTTCAGCGGTGGTCAGAACGAAGTCGCGGCTTGGAATGCTATTTCGAGTGGATTCTGGGCTCAATGGTTCTGGGGTGGGGTAGTGTTCATCGGCATGATTACGCCTTTGACTCTCAATTGGTTAACGCCTTCAGAAGTGCGCCACAAAGGCAGTTACGTTTTTGTGGTCACGACGTTGAGCTTGGTTGGCGTACTTATGCTACGTACTTTCATTCTCTATGCCGGTCAAATGACCATAGTGTAAGGGGGAAAAATGGAGGCTGAGCTAGGGTTCTTCTTACTGATATTGGTGGCTGTAACATCGACTTGTGCATCGTTGCTGCATTGGCTACGTCGTGCTATGGGTAAGAAGGCGACATTGCCGCATCAAGTCGCGATGTCCCACATCATTAGCTTAGCTTCCATCATTTGTTTAGCACTTCTGATCGTCTGCTTCGTGCAAGACAACTTCGCGTTGGAATATGTTGTTACGCATTCCAACAGTCAACTTCCCGTGGCGTTCAAAATTGCTGCCGCTTGGGGTGGGCACCAAGGCTCCATGTTGTTTTGGGTCGTCACCTTGAGTTTATGGGCGTCGTTTATTGCATTTAAGTCACCGCTCAACGCCCAATATACTTGTGACTGTTTAGGAATCATGAACGTTCTTATTGCGACATTTGCTTGGTTCACGTTAATGACCTCTAACCCGTTCGAGTATACCCAAGTATTGGCGTCGGAAGGACGAGATCTAAACCCAATGTTGCAAGATGTTGGGCTTATCATTCATCCACCATTGCTTTATCTCGGTTATGTCGGTTACGCAGCAATATTAGCTTTTGCATTAGCAGCGCTATTGGGTAAACAACCGATGAGCGATTGGTATGTGGTTGCTCGAAGCGCAGCGTTTTTTGCATGGGGAACGCTCACGTTGGGTATCTTGGTGGGATCATGGTGGGCGTACAATGAGCTAGGGTGGGGCGGCTGGTGGTTTTGGGACCCTGTGGAGAACGCTTCTCTACTCCCTTGGCTTACTGGTACTGCTTTGTTGCACAGCGGTGTTGTCGCAACACGTAACAGAAGCGCAATTTGGAGCACCTATGCACTGGCGTTTGCTACGTTCAGCCTAAGCATTTTAGGGACATTCGTGGTGCGCTCTGGCGTGCTGACTTCAGTGCACGCTTTTGCGGTGGACCCAACTAAAGGTTTGGTGCTGATTGGTGTATTGAGCTTGCTTGTCATTATCACTTTTGGCGTACTGATTTTGCGAGGAGAACAACTCCCTCGTTTCAAACTTCAATCTCTAGCGAGCCGAGCTTACACTGCTTATATCGCCAAAGGGCTGCTGGTTATTGCGACTGCCATCGTTTTTCTTGGCACTTTTTATCCGATGGTTTATCAACTGCTCGGCTTAGGGAACATTTCGGTTGGCGCACCTTACTTTAATAGTCTGATCTTCCCATTAAGCATACTGGCTCTGATTGCCTTAGCTTTGATGCCGGTGCTGAAATGGACAAAAGGCACAGTTCCGAGTGTAAGCGCTGATATTGCGATCAGTATTGCGTTATCTCTTGTCGCTGGGAGCGGGTTTATCTTCTTAGTGCACGCACTGCATTTCGAAGTATTGCTAACCATAACATTGGCTACTTGGGTGATTGTGGCGCATCTCGTTATGCTGTTTCGCTGTTCCAATAAACGTAAACTCATGCCAATCGTGAAGGCACATATCGGTTTTGCACTGGCGGTGAGTGGGGCTGTATTCAATAGTCACTACTCTTATGAATACAATTTACGTGTCGAACCCGGCAGTTCTCAACAAAGGGCAGGGATCACTATCGATTATCATGGTATCGAATGGCTGGTGGGGCCGAACTATACCGCGGAACAAGGACAGATCACCTTGCACTTGGAAGATGGCCGCATGCTCAATTTCAACCCGCAAAAGCGTCATTACCCTGTGCGAGTGATGAATATGACCGAGCCCGCGATTCGTTCACTATGGCATGGCGATTATTACGTGACATTGGGTGATAAAGTCGACACTCATGCTTATGCGATTAAAGTTCAGTACCGCGCAGGTATTTGGTGGATATGGTCTGGTGGGTTATTAGCTGTGTTTGGTGCGCTATTAACCGGCCTAAAGAAAAGGAGAGAGGCTATCAATGCGATCGAGAAATGCGCTTAAACTCGCAGGTCTCGTTGTGGCTGTTGCCGTGTTTGCAGTAGTAACTGCGGTGGCTTTGTCTGAGCGACCGCATGTTGAATTGTCCCCACAACGAAATTTAGAGACACCTAATTTTCGCTCAACTTCTCTGATCTCTGATGGCATGGTTTCTGAGCAGTTGTTCAAAAGCGACGGATATAAATTATTGAATGTTTGGGCATCTTGGTGCGGGGTATGCAAACGAGAGCACGAAGAGTTATTGCAGTTAGCAGAACTTGGTGTGCCTATTATTGGGCTGAATTATAGAGATCAAAAACAAGCTGCTCGTGAATATTTGAGCTCTAAACGAAACCCATATATTGAAGTAATAAGTGACCCTAATGGAAAGCTCGCTGTGGAGCTAGGTGTTATCGGAACGCCGGAAACTTACTTGATTGATCCAAATGGTCGTATATTGATCAAATATCGTGGAGAGCTAACGGCAGATAAATGGAACGATATATTTTCAGGATACTTGAATGTTTCGATTTAATAATCTTCTCCTCACTTTAATCCTATTTATACTATTTTCTCCTTTCACGATAAGTGCGGATTTAGAACAGAATGTTGATCTGTTTGAGTTTCATTCTGTTGAAGTGCAACAGCGTGCAACCTCGCTAGCCAAGACATTACGCTGCCCGCAGTGTCAAAACCAAAACCTTGTCGAGTCTAATGCACAGGCGGCCAAAGACCTGAGGTTGAAAGTGTATACGATGGCCAATGAAGGCAGCTCAGATCAAGAAATAAAGGACTATCTAGTTGCTCGTTATGGGAATATTGTTCTGTATCAACCACCATTAAATTATTCCACGGCGCTGTTGTGGATCTTTCCTGTGCTATTTTTGATCTTTTTTGTCTTATATTCGATCCGAATGGTGAAGCGTAATTAATGTGACCGTTATTCCACTATTAAAAATAAATTGTGCACTTAACAAGCAGAATGTTATCATTTTTCCGAATTTATGAAGTTTCCAGTATAAAGAAAATAAAAATTTTGAGCTGGATAAGTAATAAAAGAACGAAATAGGTGCACGCAGTGGATTCAGTTATATTACAACTTAAAAAAGACTTCTATTCGCAGATTCGTGCATTGCAATCACCGAACCTGCCTCAAGTTACTTCAACGCTCGCCGTGTTGACCGACGAGGAAATCCAAGAACTCGAAGCAGTTTGGATTGAACTCGCCGTTTGGAAGCGCAGTCAGACCCATTAAAAGATAGACCAAACGACCTTCTTGAAACCCCAGACAAAATTTGTCTGGGGTTTTTTATTGTAGTTTTTTTAAATTGTTATAATATAACAATTGTTCAGTTGGAGAGTGGTTCTCTTTTGCTGTCTTGAGTGGATAACTGCCCTCAATTGTGATCTCTATATTGCAAAATGCGGTATCAGTCCCCATAGTTGAAGAGCAACGAGTAAA
Source organism: Vibrio sp. SCSIO 43097 (assembly GCF_023650755.1). Classification (NCBI taxonomy): domain Bacteria; kingdom Pseudomonadati; phylum Pseudomonadota; class Gammaproteobacteria; order Vibrionales; family Vibrionaceae; genus Vibrio; species Vibrio sp. SCSIO 43097. Next base: position 1,285,731 of record NZ_CP071840.1, read on the forward strand.
TCCCATGAATGCAATAACGAAAACGCATCAAGCAATAAATCGAGTGAGTATAGATATGGCGGAAGTACGTGCCAGAGTAGATTTTAAAGTCGGGGCAAAAAGTAACATTGATGCCGAAATTCTGTCTTTCCATGGTCTGAAGACAGACAAAGAGCATGTTGCTATTATCTTTAAACAAGCGGACCAAACTCAGGACATGCCTTTAGTTCGTATGCACTCTGAGTGTTTGACAGGCGATGTGTTCCACTCTTCACGCTGTGACTGTGGTGAGCAACTAGAAGAGACGATCAATCGCATGGGCGAGTCCGGTGGTATCATCCTGTATCTCCGTCAGGAAGGTCGTGGTATTGGTTTGTACAATAAGATCGATGCATACCGCTTACAAAGCCAGGGCATGAACACGTACGAAGCTAACAACCATTTGGGCTTTGATGATGACCTGCGTGATTTCACAGAAGCAGCACAAATGCTAGAAGCTTTAGGCGTGAATAAGATCCGCCTCGTGACGAACAACCCTAAGAAAATTCGTGAGTTATCTGAGTACGGAATTGAAATTGGCGAGGTTGTCAATACCTCTGCACATATCAAAGATGGCAACGAAAATTATCTGAAGGCAAAAGTCTCTCACGGAAAACATGACCTAAAGGTTTAATCCTAAAGATAAAACTGACAATAAAGCCTGTGAAAAACCTCATTTTTATGAGGTTTTTTTGTATCTGGAGTTGCAAATAAATTGTAAATTTGTATTATCTCGAGACTAAAGTGCAAATAAGAATAATTAGCACTACCAATACGATAATTGAAAAGCTCAACAAGGATGCTTCAGATGAATGCAAAAAAAGTTTTAGTCCAATCTATTGCTGCATCACTCCTCATTGCCAGTGGTTCTACCGTTGCTGCCACAGTAACTAAACAACAAGTAGTCGAACATTACGCGGACGTTGCCCATGCTGTGTTTGCTGATTCAGTAACAACAGCGAAGGCGCTTGACGTAAAAATCGACGAATTTCTAAAATCACCATCAGCGAAAAAGCTTGAAGAAGTAAAACAAGCTTGGCTAGATTCTCGCGTGCCTTACCAACAGTCTGAAGTTTTCCGTTTTGGTAACGCGATTGTTGATGATTGGGAAGGTCAGCTGAACGCATGGCCACTTGATGAAGGTTTGATTGACTACGTAGCGGCTGATTACCAATACGAATTGGGTAACGAAGGTGCGGCTGCCAACATCATCGCGAACCCTAGCCTACAGATCGGTGCTTCTAAACTGGACGTTTCAAAAATTACGCCAGAATTACTAGCAGATTTAAACGAAGTAGGTGGTTCTGAGGCAAACGTTGCATCAGGTTACCACGCGATTGAATTCTTACTTTGGGGTCAAGACCTAAACGGTACTAACGCGGGTGCAGGTCAACGCGCTTACACTGATTTCGTTGTGGGTTCTGAGTGTACGAATGGCCATTGTGACCGTCGTGGTGAGTACCTAAAAGCGGCCGCTGATTTACTGGTTCAAGACCTTGAGTGGATGGAAAAGCAGTGGTCTGCTGAAGTGAAAGGCAACTACCGTGAAGAGCTACTAAACGAATCTGCTGACAATGGTCTACGCAAGATGCTATTCGGCATGGGCTCTCTTTCTCTAGGTGAGCTAGCGGGTGAGCGCATGAAGGTGGCACTAGAAGCGAACTCAACTGAAGACGAGCACGATTGTTTCTCAGACAACACGCACAACTCTCACTACTACAATGAGCAAGGCATCTACAACGTTTACACAGGCACATACAAAGGTGTAAACGGCAAAGAGCTATCTGGTCCAAGTATCGCTGACCTTGTTGCTCAAAAAGATAAGAAAGCCGCGACCGACATTCAAAAGCAGTTTGATACAACACGTAGCCAAGTTGGTGAGCTAGTGACTTCTGCAGAGAAGAACAACCAGCACTTTGACCAACTTATTGCAGCGGGTAACGCACAAGGCAACGCGCTAGTAAACGACACCATCATGTCGTTGGTAGCACAAACCGGTGCGATTGAGCGCGCGGCAAGCATTGTCGGCATCGACAGCCTAAGCCCTGATACTGCTGACCACGAGTTTTAATAAGAAAACCATAATAAATAAGGGCTCTTTGTGAGCCCTTTTGACGTTTGAGCTCGTTGTTATCACCCTTGTTGTCTATGTAGAGCAATGATATGAAGCCATACCTAATTTCTGCGCTAGCCGCGATCCTTTCTTCTTCTGCCATGGCTTACGATGTTAAGTCTGGTGGCAAAACCAGTGTTAAAAAAGATGGCGCGAATGCCTATTCTCTTCCTGCTGCCAACCTGCCGATGAGCAAACGCCTAGATTTTAGTGTGGGTAACAGCTTTTTCCGCAACCCTTGGGTACAAGCGCCAGCGTCAACAGACGCTCGTGATGGCCTAGGTCCGCTTTTTAACACCAATGGTTGTCAGAACTGTCACATCAAAGACGGTCGTGGTCATCCGCCAGAGAAAGATGATTTACATGCCGTGTCTATGTTAGTGCGCTTAAGCATTCCTGCGATGACGCCAGAACAAAAGAAAGCCTACATCAAAGACGGTGGCATACCTGAGCCGACTTATGGTGGTCAGCTTCAAGATTTCGCCCTGCAGGATCAAACGCCAGAAGGCAAAATCGAAATCACTTACACCGATGTCCCAGTGAAATTTAAAGACGGTACGACGGTGACGCTAAGAAAACCTCATTTGAACATTACCGATCTGGGTTACGGCGATATGCACCCTGATACCGAGTTCTCAGCACGCGTGGCACCGCCAATGATCGGCCTTGGTTTGTTAGAGAGTATTCCCGACGAAACGCTACTTGCTTGGGCTGATGAACAAGATGCCGACAAAGACGGTATCTCAGGCAAAGTAAATAAAGTGTGGGATATTGAGAGGGACAATTTCTCGATTGGTCGTTTTGGCTGGAAAGCAGGACAACCGACGCTAATGCAGCAAAATGCAGCAGCATTTAATGGTGATGTGGGTCTTACGAGCCATTTATTCCCAAATGAAAACTGTACCTCGAAACAAAGCATTTGTGACGACATGCCAAATGGCGGCAAACCAGAAGTGAGTGAAAATATTCTCGACTTCGTAGAGTTTTACAGCCAGCACTTAGCTGTACCTATTCGCCGTAATGTCAATGACCCTAACGTGAAACTTGGTCAGCAAATCTTTGCTGCGTCTGGCTGTGAAAGCTGCCACAAGACCAGTGTTAAAACGGCGAAACGACCAGAGTTACCAGCGCTTTCTGAGCAGCTTATCCACCCATACACCGACATGCTTTTGCATGACATGGGTGAAGGCTTAGCCGATAACCGTCCGGAATATCAAGCAAACGGCCGCGAGTGGCGAACAGCACCGCTATGGGGCATTGGTTATACCGAAGAAGTAAACGGACATACTTACTTCTTACATGATGGTCGCGCTCGTAACCTGATGGAAGCAGTGTTGTGGCACGGCGGCGAAGCTGAAACGGCGAAACAAAATGTTTTAGCTCTGAACAAAAAAGAACGTGATGCTCTCATTGCGTTTCTGAACTCTCTATAAGGACCTAACCATGAAAAAGACACTGTTAGTGAGTGCGATTGCCGCAACGTTAAGTTTGGTTGGTTGCCAATCGACCATCGGTTCGAGCTCTGCCAAGCCTGAGAGTACAAGTCATATTTCTCAAAGCGTGTACGAGGTGGAGTTTCAATCAGCTCAGACGTTTTTAGCGCAAACCACAGAACTTGAACAACGCTTCGCAGATTACTGCGCATCAGAGTCGAAAGATGATGCACAAGTAAAACAGCAATGGCATCAAACTATGCTTGCGTGGATGGCATTACAAGGTCAAGAACGTGGCCCTGCTACGGCGCTGGAGCAAAGCTGGAATGTTCAGTTTTGGCCAGATAAAAAGAACACCACTGGTCGTAAAATGTCCGTACTGACAAAATCTGATCAAGCTTGGAGTGTAGAAGATATCTCCACCCAAAGTGTCACCGTACAAGGTTTAGGTGCATTGGAATGGCTGCTTTACGATAAAGCGTCGACCTTATCTAGCAACGGCAATACTTGTGCGACAGGCGTTTCGATTGCTGAAAACCTTGATGACAAAGCGCAGATCATCGCGGATTCTTGGGCAGAGAACCCTTGGAAATCGCTAGAGATGACGGAATGGGAATCTGAGTACATTTCACTGCTCTCGAATCAGCTTGAATACAGCATGAAGAAGTTGAGCCGACCGCTAGCGAAGATTGGTAAGCCTCGCCCGTATTTCTCAGAATCGTGGCGTTCCGAGACCTCGCTTTCAAACTTAAAAGCCAACCTTCAAGGGATGGAAGCGTTGTACTTTGCTAACGGGAATGGTTTAGATGCGCTACTTAGAGGGCAAGGCTATGCAGATCTCGCAGACCGTGTCGTTCATCAGTTTGAAATGGCGTTAGAAACTTGGCCAGAAGATAAGAGCTTGTTTGCTGCACTACAAACAAAAGAAGGCTATCGCATGGTGCTCTCTCAATACAATAAGCTAGAGCAATTGAAGTACCTGATTCACGAAGAAGTGGCGATCGAGCTTGGCGTAGTTATAGGATTTAATGCAACCGATGGTGACTGATCAAACCCGCCGAACCTTGCTGAAAGCCGCTCTATTCGGGGCGGCTATACCTATGATGCCATTTGGTTGTGCTTCAACAAGCTCACGTGAACCTGCGTTGATCGGCTGTTCTATCATTGGTCGAGATAAATTCGCAGCGGTGGTGGCGGATGAGCATGGTATGCCGCTATCTTCATTGCCGATTCCTGAGCGTGGTCACGGTGTAGCAACCAACCAACAAGGCCACGCCGTAGTTTTTGGTCGTCGACCTGGTACTTTCTTCATGGTGTTTGATTATCGCTCAGAGCAGATGATCAAACTGCAACTAGCAACGCCAAATCGTCATTTTTACGGACATGGTGTTTACTCCCATGACGGCACGTTGCTATTTGCCACAGAAGGGGAGAGGGGGACAAGCCGCGGGATCATTGGTGTTTATGATGTGCAGAAGCAATATCAAAAGATTGATGAGTTAACGGGTTTTGGCCTTGGTCCTCATGAAGTGATCATGATGCCTGATGGTGTATTGGCGATTGGCGTCGGTGGCGTACACACTAACGGTCGTGAACCTCTCAATCTTGATAGCATGAAACCCAGCCTGAGTTACCTTTCACAGAAGGGTGAGCTACTGGATCAAGTGTCTTTACCGGATCATAAGTTGAGTATTCGCCATTTAGCTCATGATGGTGCGGAAACCGTGCTTTGTGGTCAGCAATATCGTGGTGAGCCGGACGAGTATCCAGCCTTGATCGCCATGCACACGCGTGGTGGTGAAATGCAAGATCTTCAAGCTGAGCCTGAAGAGTGGGCGCGTTTCAATCACTACGTTGCGAGTATTGCAGCAACCGATGAATGGATCTTAGCCACTTCGCCTCCGGGCAGTTGCTATGGTATATGGTCTAAATCTACGGGCAAATTGGTCGAGCTAAGTGCGTTACCAGATGCCTCCGGTGTTGTGGTCTATGGCGATGAGTTCCGAGTCAGCTCTGGGGCGGGAAAAGTGGTAGAGCAAAGGCCTGAAGAGTCAAAAAGTACCTTCGCAAGCGGAGTGCAATGGGACAACCATTGGTCGAGAATTATCTAGAAATATCATTGAGTAATTACTTATAGAGAGTTTTGTTGTCGTTTTCGGCATCAGATTCTTAATTTTAAACCTGCAAGCTGTGAGATATTTGCCATACTTTTTATTATGGCAAGTAGCGCAAGGATCATTTCAGTGTTTGCTAGGGTTTTAATCATGACGGCACTTCTGGTGCCGTTTTGCAGCTTTTCCACCGTCGTTTCTCTCGAAGCTTCAGCGCAAGTCGAGCAAGAGGGAGCGGTACAAAAGCTGTCTGTAGAAAAAATGATCCATTATCCAGAGGTGATTGATCAACTGTATCAAAGCACCAATTACCGTTTGAACTGGGAAAATGAAAGTGATATTGAGCAGTTTCTTTTTCAAGTAAACCTGGTTGCTCTTGCGGATGTCACCGACGAATTCGAAAATCAACTTCACCGGATAAACCAAGTAAGGTGGCAGGGAGATAATCTCGACTTCGATTTAGTGATGACAGACTCACTCTTGATGTACCTTAGTTATCTTGAGCAACTCCCCGAAGAAGGGATTAATTGGCTATTTACAGACAAAGCCCATGTTACGTTACCCGCTCCTAGCATCGATACTTTATCGATTTTGAGTAATGAGATTACGGTTGGCAAACTTGGTCAGTTTTTGGCAAGTCTCCGGTCTCCATTACAAACAGATGATGCTTTCTACTCCGCCTATTCTTCGCTATCGGAACATTCTCAGTACCAATATCCTGCCTATCAACAAACTGGGCTAGCACGTGTTGGCGATATATTAGAAAACAGACCCCTATTGATTGAGCGAATGGAGATCGTAGGCGTAGATGTTTCTTACTTGGATTTAGTCACTGAAGAATATGACGAACAATTAGAGCTTGCGATAAAAGAGTTCCAGCGTATTCATGGTTTGAAAGAAGATGGCGTTATCGGCCCGAATACCATTCGATGGATCAACTTTTCTCCTCAAGAGCGATTGCATCTGTTGGCGTTGAATTCTGAGCGTTCAAGAATTTGGTCGAAAGAAAGGGATAATGTTGTCTTTGTTAACGTGCCTGGATACGAAGTCACGTATTGGCATGACGGTCAACCCTTGTTTGAGTCTAAAGTTGTGGTAGGGAGAGCATCAAGAAAAACGCCCATCATGTCGGTAGCACTGGATTCAGTTATTCTCAACCCAACTTGGAACGTGCCTTGGACTATCATGGTTAAAGACATTATTCCTAAAGTAAAACGTAATCCGATGTATTTGATTAACCATAACATTCAAATCATTCGGTCTTGGACTTCGAACGAAATTATTGACCCTACAACCATCAATTGGGCAACGGTGAATCCGAGAACATTTCCTTATCGTATGCGACAGGCGTCGGGCTTACAAAATGCACTGGGATTGTACAAGTTCAATATGCCTAACCCACAAGCTATTTATTTGCATGACACGCCAAGTAAGAACTTGTTTGAACAGGACAGACGCGCATTCAGCTCAGGATGTGTTCGTGTAGAACATGCAGACCAGTTAGCAGAACTTCTGTTCAAAACTCAGGGGTTGGAAGAACGTTTAGCGAAAAAGCGAGAAAGTTCTCGTCGGTCTAACACGTCAGTTCCTTTGGGAGAGCGCATTCAAGTACACATCATTTATCAAACAGCATGGTTGGAAGAGGGAACGCTTTACTACCGTGATGATATCTATAAGTACGATCACCGCAGTTGAAATCTTTAAGGAAAATTTACAAAACGAAGAATTCTCTTTTCGTTCAATAATTAAGCAATAATTACTGCATCTGAAAATCAAGATGGAGCGTTTTATGCATTTGACGTGACAAATGTGTTTGGTTAATGTCCACGACTTGTCTAGTTGTTGAGCACTGTATTTTGAAATGGTAAGTCGTAACTTTTCCCGCCGAGATTTCCTTAAAATGACCGCTGGTGGTGTGGTGTTGGCGTCTGCCCTGCCATCATTTTCTTGGGCTTCACTCCCTGACGAGCCACGTGCGCTGGCGATGAACAATCTTAATACTGGAGAGATCCTCGAAACATGCTATTTCGATGGAAAACGATACATTAATGATGAACTTCAAAGGCTGAATGAGTTTTGTCGAGACCATCGACGAAATGAGGTTCATCCCATGGATAGACGCTTGTTCGATCAAATAAGTCAAATTCAAAAGTTAATTGGTACAGAAGCAGAGGTGATCGTCATTTCAGGTTACCGTTCTCCTGCCACTAACGCCTCGCTGCGCAACGGGTCTTCTCGTGTAGCGAAAAAGAGCATGCACATGGAAGGAAAGGCCATTGATTTCCGTTTAGACGGCGTGAAGCTTTCAACGGTTCGTGATGCTGCATTAAGCCTAAAAGCCGGTGGCGTGGGTTATTATCCAGGCAGTAACTTTGTTCATATCGATACGGGTGCTGTTCGTTCCTGGTAGTGCCAGTTGAGACAAGGTTTCTAGTCTCAGAACGTCGTCGATTACCCACAGTTCAAAGCTTGAAGTCGCTAGGCCTTAGTGTCATAGTTGCGGCAGTTTTCACGCAAATTTATTCGGTATAGGTTATCTATGGCTCTGAAATACCAAGTTGTTCCAGTAACATCTTTCTCTCAAAACTGTTCTATTGTCTGGTGTGACGAAACCATGAAAGGCATTGTGGTTGACCCAGGCGGCGATGAAAAGCAGCTCGCTATGCTTATCAAAGAGCTGGGTGTTGACGTGGTAAACCTAGTGCTAACTCACGGTCACTTGGACCACGTAGGTGGCACGGAGCCGCTGTCTGCACTGCTTGGCGGTACAGAGATTGTTGGTCCTCACAAGGCAGATAACTTCTGGTTGCAAGGTTTGGAAGGTCAGAGCCAAATGTTTGGTTTCCCACTGACAGAAGCGTTTGAACCGCACCAATGGCTAAATGAGGGTGACACTGTCACTTTTGGTAATCAAGTGCTGAACGTATTCCACACACCTGGTCATACACCTGGTCACGTTGTGCTTTACAGTGAAGAAGCGCGTTTAGCGTTTGTGGGTGACGTTTTGTTTAACGGTAGCATTGGTCGAACTGACTTCCCACAAGGTGATTTCAATACGTTGATTAGTTCTATCAAAGAGAAATTGTGGCCTTTAGGCAGTGATGTCACGTTTGTCCCTGGTCACGGCCCTCAATCGACTTTCGGTCATGAGCGTAAAACTAACCCGTTCGTTGCTGACGAGATGCCGCTTTACTAAAAGTGCGTGTACTAAGCATTATTCTGGCTCGGCGGCAGCTAAGTATCGCCGAGTCAGTCCCACAAAATCCTCAGCCTCACGATCTAGATCACTTGCTGATATAAATAGATCGTAGCCATAAAAGCCTCTCTGATACTTCATCCGGTTGGCGAGCATCGCTAACAAACCTTTGTACTCAATCCCATCTCTGTTTATATACGGTTTAGGGTCAAGCACTATATCCTCAAACTTATCTTCACACTGATTTTGTTTCGCGCCTAAGTAAAGCAGTGCTCGCTGGCTGAGGAGAATTTCTGTCGCTATACGAGGGCAGATTGAATTTAAGTAGGGTGAGTAGTGTTTTAGACGAATACCGATCCAAGGTAGCGGTTGGTGCCACCCTTCCTGTTGGTAGCTACAAATACCGATTGACTCAATATTTCGCCATCGGACGACCCAACCTCCTTTAAAAAGGTGTTGCTGAAAGTGAGAAGCTGTCAGCGTAAAAGTGACTTGGCTTTTCTTAATCATCAAGATGGCGAAACCAACGATTGCAGACATCAAAATGACCGACAACATGGCTTGCTTCCATCCCGGAGAAATGGCAACCAAAAACAAAGTGATGAGTGCAACGAGCAACAAAAGTATTCTGTTGATAGGGGAGTTGGGTTTGAAATGTGAATTTGTTAGGTGCAGCGTTTCCATGCTTATAACCTCATCGAATACTTGTTCAAAAATGAGTGGGCAGCTTTATGTGCATTGACTTGCATTTAAAATAAAACAAACCTCTGTTTTTATACCCAGTATTCAATAAATCCGTTCATAAAATATCTGATTAAATAGTAGACGTTCTATGCTTTGAGCGCATTTTTCATCGCGTTTCGCCGCTAAAACCTACAAATTGCTTGTGAATTTTGGTATAAAACGCGCTTCAAATTTTCATCCCTGCTGAGATGCAGTGAACTGGAGAAATATTCAATGAGACTTGCTCATAAGCGTAAAGTGCAGATGAAACTGCAAAAACGCATTAAAGCGACAGTAGCAAACTTAGCTGCAGCACCTAAAGCAGTGAAGCCTGTTGCGGAAAAAGCAGTAGCACCTTCTGTTGCTGAAAAAGCTGTTGCGGAGAAAGTAGTAGCTGATAAAAAAGTAGCTGCAGTGAAAACAGTTGATGTTGCCCTTACTCCTAAGCAACAACAAGTATTAGACATCGTTATGGCGAATGCTGAAGGTATTAACCCTAAAGGCATCGGTCTAGCTGCAGGTCAAGAAGATACTAAAGCGGCATCATGGGCTACTGGCGCACTAAAGAAGCTTCTTGAAGAAAACCTAGTTCAAAAAGAGCAGTTAGCAGGTAACAAAGTTATCTACAAAGCAGTTTAATTACCGCTACCGTTCTAGATTGAATACCTCGGCCGATGCCGAGGTATTTTTTTATCTTGGTATTGGAAATAATGCATTAAGTACTGACTTTAACACTGCCAATAAGTGGTTTGTCACATTTTCTTAAATACTATGTAAATTTTTTGGCAGAAAAATACGTACGTATTATCTTTTATTTTTATTCATAGACAAAAATATAATTTATTGATTTTGCTATTAACAGTCTTTTGTCATGACGATTATCCTACGTACTTGTACGTAATACCTTAGGCTAATGCCTTATTGATGAATCACTCGCTTCCGTGTTCATGCCCATTTCGCATTAGACAACATTGTTACATCTTTTATACCGAATACAGCCAATCCTAATGAAATGGATGACAACAATAACCTTGGTGATAAAGGACGTGAACGATGAGTCTAATCCAAAAATCTTTAAAACGAGTGCTCAAAACAACCGCTGTCGCTGCCGCGATGGCACTCGCAGCGACTTCTGTAAACGCTGCTGAAAAAGTCTATCGTTTAAAGCTTGCTGAAACTTGGGGGCCTAATTTCCCAATTTTTGGTGATACCACAAAAAACATGGTCAAAATGGCGGAAGAGATGTCCAACGGACGTTTGCAAATCCGCATTGATTCCGCAAACAAGCATAAAGCGCCTTTTGGGGTGTTTGATATGGTTAAGTCGGGTCAGTATGACATGGGTCACTCAGCGTCTTATTACTGGAAGGGTAAGGTTCCAAACACACTTTACTTCACTTCTATGCCCTTCGGTATGTTGCCAACTGAGCAGTATGCATGGTTTTACTACGGCGGTGGTATGGAGCTGATGGAAAAAGTGTACTCTCCACATAACTTGATGTCTTTCCCTGGCGGTAATACCGATACTCAGATGGGCGGGTGGTTCCAAAAAGAGATCAAGTCCGTCGAGGACTTACAGGGTTTGAAAATGCGTATCCCAGGGTTTGCTGGTGAGATTTTGGCTGAGTTAGGTGCCAAGCCAACGAATATCGCCCCTGGTGAGCTATATACTTCTCTAGAGCGTCGCACAATTGATGCCTTGGAATGGGTTGGTCCATCGCTGGATCTACGTATGGGCTTCCACAAAATCGCGCCTTACTACTACACAGGTTGGCATGAGCCAGCGACTGAGCTTCAGTTCCTCGTTAACAAGCGTACCTGGAATCGTCTACCTGATGATCTAAAAGCGATTTTGCAAGTAGCCATGAAAACGGCCGCTTACGATATGTACACGCAATCGAAACACGAAAGCGGCAAAAACTGGGCATCTATTAAGTCTGAATACCCAAATGTTGAAGTAAAAGATTTCCCACCTGAAGTAGTAGCTGCGTTGCGAGAAGCAAACGATCGTTTGTTGAAAGAACATGCAGAAAAAGATGCTTTGGCGAAAGAGATTCAAGAGTCGCAAGCGAACTATATGAATCAAGTTCGACCATGGTCAGATATCTCGCACCGAGCGTACTTAAACAGTCAAGCTCAACAATAACGTTATGAAGCAGGCGATGCCGAGAGGTTTAGCCTGCTATCGAAGCCCAAGAAAACTTCATAATGAATGCTCCGCACCATAGCGGAGCGCATCTAAACGTTCCACGGAGTTCGGAATGAGAAGTCTTATTTATATTGAGCGATTATTTAACCGCTTTAGCGATTTCCTCGGATGGTTATCCAGCATCCTGTTTATTTTGTTGTTAGCAAACGTTGTGTACGACGTTGTCATGCGTTACGTGTTTAATGATGTGTCTATCGCATTCCAAGAAATGGAATGGCATCTATTCTCTGCCGTGTTCTTGCTTGGTGTGCCTTACGCAATTAAGTCCGGTGGCCATGTTCGCGTCGACATTTTTTATGAACGCTTATCTTACAAAGCACAATCCATCATCGACATCATAGGCACACTATTTTTCTTATTCCCTTTTTGCCTACTGGTAGCTTGGTTTGGTGTTGATTTCGCTAAGGAAAGTTACGCGTTAGGCGAGACGTCTGGTGACCCAGGTGGCTTACCATATCGTTGGATTATCAAAGCGATGATTCCGCTGTCATTTTTCTTTATGGCGGTGAGTGGTATTGGATTGTTACTTCATTCAATCAACAAAATTGTCAACCCTCATCTCATCTATGCCGGTAATAACGGTAAGTCGTAAAAGGAAGTCATTATGATCGGTATAGTGATGTTTTTTGTTGCGCTCTTTGCGCTTCTATTGGGATTTCCCGTTGCCTTTACTTTTGGTGGTATCGCGCTGATTTTTGGTGTTTGGGCTGAAGGCATCGAGATGTTTGCTTTTATGCCATATCGAATTCAGTCCATTATGGAAAATACGGTGCTAATGGCCGTACCGCTGTTCGTTTTTATGGGGCTAGTGCTACAGAAAACGAAGCTTGCTGAACAGCTACTAGAATCAATGGGGCGTTTGTTCGGTGGCGTTCGCGGTGGTATCGCTATTTCTACCGTGTTAGTTGGCGCATTGCTTGCAGCTTCAACGGGTGTGGTAGGCGCATCAGTTGTTGCGATGGGCTTAATATCTCTTCCTGTGATGCTCAAGTACAATTACGACAAAGGTTTAGCGTGTGGGACTATTTGTGCGTCTGGCACGTTGGGCCAAATTATCCCACCTTCTATAGTGTTGATCTTGTTGGGTGATGTACTTGGCGTACCGGTAGGGGACCTATTTCAAGCTGCGATCTGGCCCGGTATTACACTTGTTGGCGCCTATGTGATCTATATTCTCATCTACGCGAAGTTGAACCCTCAAGCCGCACAGGCGATAGAGCGCGATGAATCGATCAGTCGTAAACAAGAAGTGCTCACCGCACTGAAAGCTGTATTGCCACCTTTAGCATTGATCATCGTGGTATTGGGCTCCATCTTTGCAGGGATTGCAACACCAACAGAGTCAGCGGCACTGGGCGGTGCAGGTGCGATAATTTTATCACTATTGTATAAACAGTTTAGTTGGTCGATGATTTATGATGCATCAAAAGAGACAGTTAAAGTAACCGCAATGGTCTTTGCGATCTTACTTGGTGCGACCGCCTTTTCAATGGCATTTACCTACACTGGTGGTGATTATTTAGTTGAAGAGTGGATGTTAGAACTGCCGGGTGAAAAGTGGGGATTCCTTATTATTACCATGGTGGTGATTCTGATTTTAGGTTTCTTTATCGACTTCGTTGAAATCTGTTTTATCATCGTGCCAATTATTGCGCCAGTCGCTGAATTGATGGGCATTAATATGACGTGGTTTGCGATTCTTATTGCGATGAACTTACAGACGTCGTTCCTCACACCGCCATTTGGCTTTAGTTTGTTCTATCTAAAAGGTGTCGCTCCAGCAGGGGTTACTACGCGAGATATCTACAAAGGTGTGATGCCATTTATCGCGATTCAGATTGTTGTGTTGGCGTCTTTGCTGTTTTTCCCAGGTTTTTACGGTATGAGTTAATCACTCGATAATAAAGAGATTTTGTGAACTGAGAGTTTTTACCTTTTGAGACAAGTTGTTAAGCTGTTAATTATGTCTATGCAGACACAATCGATTCGTTTGTACTGCTAAGATAGTAAGCTGTAAAGGCAGCGTTTCATGGAGGGAAGGGATGCCTCTCAAAGCAAAGTTAATTCTGCTGACACTGATACCCGTGGTATTGGTGTCAGCGAGTATCAGCTGGATCTCTATCTATCAAACCAAGACCCTTGGCAAAAGGGAGGTGGAGATCTTTCATCAAAACCTGATCCAATCAAAAGAAGCGGCGCTGAAAGATACGGTCGACGTCGCTTTTGACTCCATTTCTTACATCTACAACGATCCGACTTTAGAAGAGAGTGTTGCCAAAACGCGTGTGAAAGCGATTTTAAATCGTTTGAGTTATGGGTCGGACGGCTATTTTTTTGCTTATGATAAATATGGTACCAACCTTGTACACCCAGTTCTTCCGGAGCTTGTCGGGGAAAACTTACTCTATCTTGAAGACGAAAATGGCGATCGCTTAATCGAAGCTTTATTGTATCAAGCGCAATCAGGTGGAGGATTTCATCAGTACCTATGGCAAAAGCCATCTACGGGTGAAGTCGTCCCTAAGCTTAGTTACGCTGCATGGCTCGATAAGTGGGAATGGATGATAGGTACTGGGCTGTATATTGAGGATGTAAGCCGAGAAGTCGCCAATATGCGCGCGGCAGTGAACAAAAATATCGAAACGACATTTTTCTCAGTCGTCGTGATCTTAGCGGTGACCGTTGCTGTAATCATTGTTCTCACTTTGGCGATCAATCTGCACGAGCATCGCCTCGCTGATAAGAACCTGAAAGAATTGGCACATAAAACCGTGATGTTCCAAGAAGATGAGAAAAAGCATTTAGCGCGAGAACTGCATGATGGAATCAATCAGTTGTTAGTCTCCAGTAAATGTCATTTAGACTTAATGAGTCATAGACTGGAAGACGAAAAACTCAAATCCCACTTAGATAAATCACAACGATCGCTCGTCACCGCGATAAATGAGGTGCGGCATATTTCTCATCAGCTCCGTCCAAGCGCCCTCGATGATATCGGTTTAGAAGCAGCACTGACGACCTTGCTACAGGATTTTCATTCCCATTCCGGGATTGATATCGAGAGCAATTTCGATACTCAGCAGCACAAACTGACTTCGGAAGTCGCAACGACGCTATATCGCGTCGCTCAGGAGTCTTTGAATAACATTGAAAAACATGCGCGAGCGAAAAAAGTAACGGTTACTTTGCAAAAAATGGGCAATATGCTGCAATTACTCATACGTGACGATGGGGTTGGATTTGTGGTTAACCATGCAGTGCACCAACAAGGGATTGGGTTAAGGAACATGCAAGAGCGTGTAGAGTTCATCGGTGGTGAATTTGAGCTAATGAGTGAGCTTGGCTTGGGAACAGAGATTACTGTGCTGCTTAATTTGGATGAAATAGTTTATGGATAAACCGATTAGTGTAGTGATTGTCGATGATCATCAAGTGGTATTGGATGGCTTCATGGCTCGTTTGGAGTTAGAGTCTGACATCGAAGTGGTGGGTACAGCAAGTAATGGCTTGGAAGCGATAGAGGTCGCAAAACACTTGCAACCGGACGTCATATTGATGGATATCAGCATGCCAATAATGAACGGTATTGAAGCGACTGGTGTAATTAAAGAAGCTCGCCCAGAGAGCAAAATACTTATGTTGACCATGCACGATAATCGCGAGTACATCATGAAGGTCATGCAAGCTGGTGCCGTAGGATATATGCTCAAGGAAATCTCGGCCGAGAAAATGGTGCAAGCAATAAAAACGGTGAACCAAGGCTCGACGTATTTCTGTGAATCCGTCACACAAACACTCTTTACCCAAGAAGTGGTGCCTGCCACGCAAAAAACGAATCCTCTCAGCCGCAGGGAAGAAGCGGTACTTAAATTAGTTGCTCAAGGAAACAGCAGCAAAAAAATCGCCACTTTACTCAATATTAGTTATCGAACGGTAGAGACGCATCGCCATAACATTAAGCACAAGTTGGACTTACATTCGACGGCAGAGTTAGCAAAATATGCGTTTGAAACTGGCTTGACTGAGTAGGAGAGTAGTGCCCGCAAAAAGCGAGCACGTGGGAGCGAAACTAATCGGCTTTGGTAATGCTACCAAGCTCTAGCATTGGAGCAACATCGATGTCCTCTGCATTCATCATCGTCGAGATGCGTTGAACGGAAGATAGTAGAAGGGATTGCTCCCATTCTTCCAATTTTTGGAATCGATTAATGAAGTGCTCTTGCAGCGGCGTTGGTGCTTGTTTTAAGGCTTCTTGGCCCTTGCTCGTAAGTACAGCATGCACTTTACGCTTGTCTTGAACACTGCGCTGACGCTCAACAAACTGGCCTCGTTCTAGTCTATCTAGAATGGTCGTTGCGGTCGCTTGGCTCATGTTAGTGTGGCTAGACAACTGTTTAATCGTCACGTTATCTAAGTCATTGATAGCGCGCATCAAAATCAACTGTGGAGCAGTCAATCCAGACTCTTTGCTCAGCTTTTTAGAATGTAAATCAATAGCGCGGATGATCTGACGAATCGAGACCAATACTTCTTCGTACTTTTCCAATTTATTCATCCAGTCTGTAGGGAACATTTATCGAGGCGACACTAACTTAAATGCGCCCTTATTTAAAGGGGGGAAATCAAAAATTACCTCTACAATTTTACGCCGTGTCCTCAATACCATTTTGTCGCGCCTTTTCGACAAAATAAGAAGAGCTAAAATTATTATAGCAATAAATGTTTGTAGTCTAACTATTGTAGTAGTGATTTGTTCTATCAAAGGCCGTAACCACACAGTGAAAAGTAAGTTATTGGATTTTTTAATAGCAAAAAGATAGACAAAAACGTGTCAAATGATAGGATCTTGCGCCTTCACGGAATGCAAAACGTATCGTGTTCGAAAGATTTTTTTGTTTGGTACGTAAAAACACTACAAAAATAGAGAGGAACGATGACAAAGGGTATAGATAAGTACAGTATCGATAGTACCGACTATACGGTAGGTCAGGACAACGTTCAAAAATGGGGTTTTGATGTTCATAACCCAGTTTTTGGTATTAGTGCAGGTTTAATTGCGCTGTTTCTTGTCGCTGCATTAGTTCTAGATGCACATACCGCAAAGACGGCACTTGATGGGCTGAAGTGGAAAATTATTGGTTCATTCGATTGGTTGTTCATTATTGCAGGTAACATTTTCGTTATTTTCTGTTTGGCGCTTATCGTCTCACCAATGGGTAAGATCCGACTAGGTGGTAAAGACGCTGTTGCCGATTACTCGTTTATGTCATGGCTTGCAATGCTATTTGCAGCTGGTATGGGTATCGGTTTAATGTTCTGGAGTGTTGCAGAACCTGTCGCTTACTTCACCGGTTGGTATGAAACGCCACTTGGTGTTGAGGCAAATACACCAGAAGCCGCGAGATTGGCACTGGGTGCAACGATGTTCCACTGGGGCCTTCACCCATGGGCAATTTACGGTGTTGTAGCACTTTCTTTAGCATTCTTTGCCTACAACAAAGGTTTACCGCTATCTATGCGCTCGATCTTCTACCCACTTCTGGGTGATCGTGCATGGGGTTGGGCTGGCCACATTGTGGACATTCTGGCTGTGCTTGCGACTTTATTTGGTCTTGCTACATCCCTAGGTCTAGGTGCGCAGCAAGCAGCAAGTGGTATTCATCACGTATTTGGTGTTGAGCCAGGCCTGGGCCTACAAATCGTCGTTATTACCGTGGTGACTTTACTTGCTGTTGTTTCAGTCGTACGCGGCATCGATGGTGGTGTTAAAGTCATTAGTAACATCAACATGGTTGTGGCGTTCTTGCTACTGATTCTTGTTGGTCTTATCGGTTGGGCGGCGAGTTTAGGTTCGATTCCAACCACACTTATGGCATATGTAGAGAATATCATCCCACTAAGTAACCCGTTTGGTCGTACGGACGAAGCTTGGTTCCAAGGCTGGACAGTGTTCTACTGGGCTTGGTGGATTTCATGGTCGCCATTCGTAGGCATGTTCATCGCGCGTGTTTCTTGTGGCCGTACCGTTCGCGAGTTCATCACAGCAGTTCTACTGGTTCCAACTGCGGTTACCGTTGTTTGGATGTCTGTATTTGGTGGTCTGGCGATCGAGCAAGTTGTTGATAAAGTAGGTGAGCTGGGCACAAATGGCTTGACTGACGTATCACTTGCTATGTTCCAAATGTTTGATGTTCTTCCATTTGGTAGCATGCTTTCTATCATCGCTGTTGTGTTGGTACTTGTGTTCTTCATTACGTCTTCTGACTCTGGTTCACTTGTTATCGACAGTATCACGGCAGGTGGTAAAGTCGATGCACCTGTACTTCAACGTGTCTTCTGGGCATTCATGGAAGGTGCAATTGCGGTTGCTCTGCTATGGATTGGTGGCTCCGAGGCGGTTCAAGCTCTTCAGGCCGGTGCCATTTCTACAGCACTGCCATTTACCTTCATTCTGCTTGCAATGTGTGTGAGCTTATTGATGGGTATGAGAACAGAGCGTCAGTAATTCGGCATTTTATAAAACCGTCTGACTAACAATTAATCAAAAGGCCAGCAATTTGCTGGCTTTTTTTGTGCGGTTTTTATGACGCTCGAGACAAAAAAATGACACATGAAAGTTCATATTTTACAAAGAGTTAATGTGCTATTTTGTTTTTTAAAAATTAGTGAATAGTCGTAAAAAAGTGTGTAATATTCATGCACCTTAACTGTTCTCCCAACTCAAAAAACTATAAATATGAAATTATCATTAAAACAAAAGCTTATAGGCGCAAGCCTTTCTGCTGTTGTTGTGATGGCAACAGCACTTACTTGGTTGTCGGCTGGTCAATTATTTGATCAGACTCGTTCAGGTGTCTATTCACGTGCGCAAAGTCTTAGTACTACTGCGTCAGAGGGAATTTCTGATTGGGTCAATATCCGTAAAGATATTGCCACTGCGTTCAACGACTACTCGACCGAGCAAGACGTTGTTCCTTTCCTACAACAAGCTCGCAAGGCTGGTGGCTTCGATGACATCTTCCTTGGTACACCAAACGGTGATATGTACCGCTCTCATCCGGAACGTAACCGTGCTGATTATGACCCTCGCACACGTCCTTGGTACAAGGATGCTGATGCAGCGGGTAAGCAAATCATCACAGCCGCATATCAAGACGCAATCACGAATGCACTACTTGTGACCATTGCTGAGCCAGTAATGAAAAATGGTCAGTTTGTTGGTGTTGTTGGTGCGGACGTACTGATCGATCAGCTTATCAGCGATGTGATTAACTTAGATGCAGGTGAAAACGCGCATGCGATGCTAATCGACATGAATGAAGGCACCTTTTTAGCGCATCCAGATAAAAGCTTGACGCTTAAGCCTATCACCAGTGTTCTAAAAGATTTTTCAGAAGAGGCAATTGAGCGCGCCGCCGATGAAGGTCGTATCGAAGATACGGTAATCAAAGGAAAAGAGAAGCTTTACTACTTCAATAAAGTTCCTGGTACGCATTGGATGTTTGCGATTGAAATGGATCGCGCAACAGAAGAAGCAGGTCATGCGGTATTGCTACGAGATCTATTGTTCACTGCTGTGGCGATCACGATTGTGGTTATTCTTGCAGTTTCTTGGCTAGTTGGTTTCTTGTTCCGTGACTTGAACCGCGTATCAAATGCACTGGAAGAAATTGCATCTGGCGAAGGTGACTTAACGCAACGCCTAGAACCACGCAGTGATGATGAAGTAGGTAAACTGGCGGAAAACTTCAACCGTTTTGTTGGCAACATGCACACAATGGTTACTAAGCTTAGCCACGTATCTTCTGCGCTTTCAGAGCAAGCACGCACGACAGCACAGCAAGCTGAGGAGCGTAGTCAGCGTATCTCTTACCAGCAAGATGAAATCAACATGGTGGCGACGGCCGTGAACGAAATGGCAGCAGCGACACAAGAAATTGCAGGTAATGCTGATAGCACGGCAAGTAACTCAGAAGAAGCGGTTCAAGCTTGTTCACACGGTTCAAGCCAAGTAACTCAAACGCAAGGCTCTATTCAGAACTTAGCGCAAGAAGTTCAAGTTGCTACTGATGTGATTCAAGAGCTAGAAGCACACGGAAATAGCATCAATACGATTCTATCAACGATTCAAGGCATTGCAGAGCAAACGAACTTACTTGCACTGAACGCGGCGATCGAAGCGGCACGTGCAGGTGAGCAAGGCCGTGGCTTTGCTGTGGTTGCAGATGAAGTCCGCGTATTGAGCCAGCGTACTCATGCTTCAACGCAAGAGATTCAAGAAACTATCGAGATGCTACAAGGCACAACGGCCAAAGCGGTCGGTATTATGGGTGACAGTCGTCGTCTAGCTGATACCAGTGTTGATGATGCCAATGCGGCTGCAGCGAGCTTGACGCAAATCCACACTGCTGTTGAGCGTATCAGTGATATGGCAACGCAGATTGCTTCAGCAGCAGAAGAGCAAGCATCGGTAACCACTGAGATCACTCGTAACACTGAAGGTATTCGTGACGTGTCTAACGAGTTGTCAGTCGAAGCTCATCAAGCAGCAGAACAAGCTGCTCACCTGTCTGAGCTATCACACGAACTTGAACAAGAGATTCAACGCTTTAAGCTGTAATCTTGTCTCAAGCTAAGCAAAAAAAAAGGAGCCATCTGGCTCCTTTTTTGATCGCTATTAAGCGTGAAGTATATTACAGCCAGAACTCACTGATGGGTTGCTCTTCATTGTAATGATGGGCGATTTGTGCTTGCAGTAGCTCTGCGGTAGCAATTGCATCGGTTAATGCATGGTGAGGCGTATAGTCTGGCAGCCCATAACGGCGTCGAGATTGCGCTAGCCGAACCGATTCTGGTTTTTTCCCTTTTAAACGCTCCCAGAGAGAGCCTGAACGTTTCTGTTGAATCGTTTCTTCAAGGTGCAGCGTATCTAAAACAGGAAACTCAATACCTTCCCCTAAACGGCTTTTGAGCGCTTTATCCAGAAACTCTCTCTCGATACGACGGTAATGAACAACAATGATTTTCCCGCTTAAGCATGGTAGCAGCTCGCTTAAGATATCGCCTAAGTCAGGCGCATCGATCAATTCGCTGTGAGTAATACCGTGTATAATGACTGAGTCTTCATCGAGTGCACGCTGTGGACGTACCTTCCAATGACGCGAGTTACGTAGGAAAATTCGCTTCAGGTTAAACGGCACCAAACCAATAGTAATGATGTCATGTTTTTCAGGATTCAAACCCGTCGTTTCGAAATCTAACGCCACGAACTCTACCTCAGATAACGGTGTTTCTGGAGCAGGCGGCTTGTTGCTATAAAACGCAATTAAATTCTCATCTTTCGCCATCTCCAGCTTTTGTTCAAACTTCGTTGGCCACTGAATGGTTGGCTTCTGAAAGAGCTTTTTAATCATGCTAAACCTCACTTAAAGCTCTTGTTCGCTTGGTAGCGGAACTTAAGGAAATTTTGACCATTGCTTAGGATCTGGAATGCATCCTTTAGGTTGCGACGTTCAAACTCAGAGAGGTTTTCCGGTTCGATATTGTTATCAGGCTCAATGCCTAGTTCCACATCCGTCGCTTGGTGACGAATACGTACCATGGAAATAAATTCTAACGCGTCTTTTAAGTCTTGTGCTCGACCTTTTGGCAAAATGCCAGCATCAATAATGTCGTCAAGACGCTCAAACGAGTTCTGTGCACGTGAACCAACCGCCAGAGAGTGAACGCGAATTAAGTCGACCAGAGGAGCAGTACCGCGACGTTTGAGGTTGATGGAGTTGTTGTGTCTGCCATCTTTTTCCATCACGAAGTCTTTAAAGAAGCCTAGAGGTGGTGTTCTGTTTAGTGCGTTACGAGCCAAACACGCTAAGAAGCGGTTGTTCTTTCGAGCGCGACGAACAATAAAGCTAGTTAACTGTTCTGCCCATTTTAAGCGGCCATAGACGCCATCCAAGTCGAAAAAGATGGAGGCGTTGAGTAGTGCTTTCGGGTTCGGGTTATCAATCCAGTCAGCAAAACACTCTTCCCACTCTGAACGAGTCATGCGCCATAGTGGGTTGGTTGCCATAATATCGCCTGTGCAATATTTGTAGCCACAGGCATCTAAACCATCGCTGACGTATTTTGCTAGGGCTTCGAAGTATTTACTATGTTTCTCTTCTTGATAAGTCTCATCTAGAATGATGGCGTTATCTTGGTCAGTTACCAACAGTTGCTCATCTCGCCCCATTGAGCCAAGTGCAAGGAAACAATAAGGAATTGGCGGTGGGCCAAGCTCTTCTTCTGCCATTTCTAGCAGACGCTGTTTGAAGCTTCGGCCAATGACCGACATCGCGCTACCCACCATGTGAGAGTTGGCATCTTCATTGACCAGACGCACGAAGCTGCTTTTCACTTCTTCGGCAACAACGGCTAAATCTTCGATAGTCTGTTGTTGGAAAATACTACTCACCAACAACAACGAATTCTGAGATTCATAACGAACAATGTCGGTGGTTTCGATAATACCGATTGGTAATTGGTTTTTTACCACTGGTAGGTGATGTACGTTGTAACGCAGCATCGTTAACATTGCTTCATAGATGTAAGCGTTGTGGTCAAGAGACATGACCTCCGTGGTCATCACACTGGACACATCGTCCTGTGGGGACAAACCTTCAGCTAACACACGGGTACACAAGTCACGGTCGGTAATGATACCAAGTACTGGGGACTGTGGATCGTCTTCGTCACGAACGAAATCTGGGTCGACGATAAGTAAAGCCGATACGTTGTCATTCGCCATTTGCTGCGCGGCTTGCTGGATTGTCTGACCACGATCAATCGTATGAGCATCGCCAGTCAGCAAGGTTTTCACTTTCGACGTCGTCAGGTCATTGGCGTCTTTGTTTTCTGAAATGGCTTGGCGTAAACGAGCGCTATTTTCAACTTCAACAAAATCCGCAAAGGAATCAAAGTTATCGTAAATTTCTTGGAAAATGTCACCAGGAATACAGTAGAGCAGGGTATCCTCAATGGCTTTTACCGGAAAGCGGACTTTGTTATTGGTGAGCATGCCCATCTGGCCAAATAGGTCACCTTCGTCAAGGCGATTATACAGCTCACCTTTGCGTCGATAAACTTCAACAACACCGCTTCGCACCACGTATAAATCTTGGATATAGTCTCCAAAATGGATGATGGGGGTATCTTCTCGGTAGTACGAGATTTCGACACTCTCTGTCACCTTGTTTAGTGTTTCTTCAGGGAGTTCATTGAACGGGGGATACTTGGCGAGAAAGTTGTAAATCTCGAGCAGTTCTGCATCCATTGAAGGCGCCTTTTAGTTCGAAAATAATAAAGTAATCTTAACTTAGTTTTAAAACAGAGTCTTATCTGAACCGCGATTTTCGTGCTCAGTCATAAGATTCTGACATATCGCACGATAAGGGAGCTTCATTTTTACTACTATATGGTCACCTCAATTGAAAAAGACGTCGTCGATATGTTTTCTTCGTGATGAATGATTAGCTCTTTGGCTGTTTCAGATCGTTATCACGTCTTTAGATTACGCTATTCTTTTTGAGCCAAGTAGCTCAGGCGATGGAATACAGTGTTTAGATAATTCTCATGAAAGGAAGTCGAATGGTGAGAAATTTATTGCTTGTTTCTTTAGCTGCTTTGCCGGCGATATCAAGCGCAGCGGTCATGGACCAAGCAGAAAAATTTGGGTACGAACACATTCATTTGGATGTTGGTGCCGGAACGACAAACGAAGAATGGTTAGATAACTCTAATGCGACCACAGTTGGACTCGGTGGTAACTATTTGTTTACTGAGAACTGGTTGTTTAATGTTGATTACTCAGCGCAGTTTTTCCATCCGGATGATTTTACTCTTCGCATTGACCGCCTTTTGTTTGGTGGTGGTTACCGTTATGGAGTTACAGAGCAATTCGATATCTACGGGATATATGGAATAGGCGCAATCAAAGCGAAAGCGACGGACGACAAAACGGATAATACGTTGTCTTCCGATAGCGAATTGATTCAAGCTGTAACTGTTGGGGTGAATTACTTGCTCAGTGAAAAGCTTATTGCGACAGCTGAAGTGGAGTTTAACCGTAGTGATATCGTTGATGAGAACAATTTTAAGATCGGTTTTAACTACCAATGGCATAAAGTCATCGGCACTGGTCTTTTTTATCAGTTTAGAGATACTGATTACAGCGGTGAAAGCTCAGATTACGTCAATGAAGTAGGGCTGAGTTTGAAGTTTGTCTACTAGATCGGACGGGTTCGTTTTTGGCGTTAAGTTAAAACAAAAAAGGTCAGCTTATGCTGACCTTTCCTTTTAATAAAGTATGCGACAGTCGATTATAAAACCGCTGCAATGCCTTTACACAGAGGGCCCATATTTGACTTCGTCATACCAGCAACACTGATTCGGCCAGAACCGACAATGTAAATACCGAACTCTTCTTTAAGGCGGTTAACTTGCTCTTTAGAAAGACCAGAGAAAGAGAACATACCATTTTGACGTTCGATGAAACTAAAGTCTGCGTCCACACCCTCTGCTTTTAGTGTCGCTACAAACAGTTCACGCATTTCTTGAATACGGTCACGCATTTCTGCTACTTCAGCTTCCCATTCCGCACGCATTTCGGCGTTGCCAAGAATGTGAGTCACGACAGCGCTGCCGTGTGCAGGTGGGTTAGAGTAGATAGAGCGAATAATGGCTTTAACTTGAGAAAATGCGGTTGTTGCGACTTCTTCTGACTCAGCTACTAACGTGAAGGCACCTACGCGTTCATTGTATAGGCCAAAGTTTTTCGAGAAAGAGCTCGCGACTAGGATTTCTTTGTTGTATTTAGCAAAAGTACGAAGACCTGCAGCATCTTCTTCCACACCTTTAGCAAAGCCTTGGTAGGCGAAGTCGAACAGAGGAAGCAATTTCTTCTCTGCGACAAGTTTCGCCAATGTTTCCCACTCTTCAGCCGTAGGATCGATCCCTGTAGGGTTGTGACAGCAGCCGTGTAGAAGCACGATGTCGCCTTCAGATGCAGATTGCAGATCATTTAGCATCGCATCGAAGTCTTTGTCTTTTGTTTCAGCATTGTAGTAGCTGTATTGTGCCGTTTCGATACCAGCAGCAGTAAATACGCCGTTGTGGTTCGCCCATGTTGGGTTGCTGATCCAGATCTTTACATCGCCTAGTTGACGTTTAATGAACTCGCCGGCAACACGTAGTGCACCAGTACCACCCGGAGCTTGAGCTGTTTTAGCGCGTTTTTCGTTTACAATTTCTGCATCAGAGCCGAAAAGCAGTTTTTGCACTGCAATGCCGTACTCTGCTGTGCCTTCGATGGTTAGGTAAGATTTGGTTTTTTCAGTTTCAACAAGTGCTGCTTCAGCTTTCTTTACTGTCGCAAGAACGGGAGTTTCGCCTTGCTCGTTTTTGTAAATACCTACGCCAAGGTTAATTTTGTCTGCGCGAGCATCTTTTTTAAACTCTTCAGTAAGGCCAAGAATAGGGTCAGCCGGAGCGGCAACTACTTTTTCAAACATAATCTTCATCCATGTTAATCGAAGGGGTGTGCTAACATTTATACCTTTCAGCAATATTGGTTACAACCGTTACTGAAAAGAAAACCTAAAAAAGTTGCGATTTGAAACAGAATTCTAACATAACTAAAGTTTTTGCCATGAAAACGTTTGGTAGGCACAGAGTTTGAAGGGCATTTATGCCATGGTTGGAGAAGTTTTGCACACATCCCAATCGTTTCAATTCAGTGCTTTGCGTTAACGCGTTTATAGTTGTCTAGTGAGGATTTGTTGAGACAAAAACGCCCCACCAAAGGTGGAGCGTTTACTGTTAGAAGTATGGATATCGGTTGGGGTTATTTCTTCAGATTGATTTCCGACTCAACCGCATTGGTTTCGATGTCAGGGTTAGAAGAAAGCTTTTCAGTCGCCCAGTCATTCATATGCTTTAAGATCGCTTTTAACGCGTGCTTTTCGGTTGGTACTTCTGTCTTTTCAACTTCAAGTTTTTGCTTCGGATGCGTACCCGTCGCATCTTCTGCAACGTGTAACCAATCTGGATGCCAGTAATAAGGTTGGCCGGAAGGAGAGCTCCAAGAATGTACGCCGTTGGATTCACCTTTGTATTTAATATCTTCTTCGTTGTATTTCGCCATTATTGTTTTCTCTCATAATCCATGAGTTGAGGTGTGCATCACCATTACTATTTAAATGTAACAGATGTAATGAAAATTAATGTGATAACAATCGACTTATTTTGCCCTTTGAACGCTATAGAAGGTGCGTACTTCTCATTCAGAAGAATTTACTATTTAGCAGGTTTTAGCTTTATTTGTGTTTAAAGCATACAACGATGGATTCGCCTACCTAATGCTATTCTTGAACGGTGATAGAGCCTAAACTACTTGTCATTCAAGTGTTTGAGAATCGCCGCTTTTGCATGCTCTTCTGTCGCTGTTTCTCCATCAGGGACTTCAAGGTCAGCCTTTTTGTGTTCACCCAAAGCATCTTCAGCGATATGCAGCCAATCAGGATGCCAATAATAAGGGGTGGTACTGCCAGGATGGTCCCAACTATGTACACCTTTATGTTTTCCGCGATACGAGAGATCGTCCATTGTAAAAACTTTCATCGCTTCCTCCTGATTTAAAGACCGTAGCTCGAAGTGAGTTTAACGCACTCAGTCCAACGTAAAACCTTGCTTTTAGGTATTGCAAAGATGTGAGGCAATATGTGTGTAACGGTCAAAGTATGGGATATAAACGCTCACTTCGTGGCTGAAATATCTATTATAAGCTTGATAAATTACGTTGCTAAATTGAATACTCCCATATCAGAATGCTGGCGCGAAGTATGCTATGGTGCGGCTGTAAGTGAAATGAGGGAAACATGAACCGATACCGTCAACTGGCTGAGCTGTTCAAAACGCAGATTCAGCAAAATACTTGGAGAGCAGGGGAAAAGCTGCCATCAGTGCGTGTAACAAGCCGAAACCATTCTGTCAGTGCAGGTACGGTATTACAAGCTTATCAGCTGCTCGAAGCACAAGGTTGGGTCGCAGCGAAACCTCAGTCTGGATACTTTGTGACTGCGGAGTTGGACCGCTTCGAACCGAGTTCTCCAGCCACTTCCGTTTATCGCTCCAGCATCAACGATGAACTTTACGACTACCTCAAAAATCAGGCCTCATCGAATGCGGTGAAGTTTGGCTCCGCGTTTCCAGACCCAGCATTGTTCCCATTAGAAGCGCTAAACCGCAACCTAGCCAGCTCAGGCAGGAAGATGGGGGTAGAGACGTTATTGGATAACTTGCCGCCGGGCTGTGAGTCTCTACGCCGTTTGATTGCTCAACGGTACATCCAACAAGGTATGGTGTTTACCCATGATGATATTGTCGTTACTTCTGGCGCATTAGAAGCGTTGAATTTAAGCCTTCAGGCCGTGACCCAGCCTGGAGATACTGTTGTAGTTGAATCACCGACGTTTTATGGCGCACTTCAAGCGATTGAACGTTTAGGTCTAAAGGCGATAGAAATAACGGTGGATCCGTTAACTGGACATTCAGTGGATCAAATTGAAGCGACTTTTGCCGACAATGATGTTCGCGCATGTTGGTTAATGACTAACTTTCACAATCCAACAGGAACCTTATTAAGTGACGGGCAGAAGCAACGTATCGTCGAACTGGCTGATAAATACGATGTGTACTTGATCGAAGATGATGTGTATTCAGAGCTTTATTTTTCTGAAAAAAAGCCAAGCTCACTTAAAGCTTTTGATACACAAGAGCGCGTGTTGCATTGTGGATCATTTTCAAAAAGCCTTTGTCCTGGCTATAGGCTGGGCTGGGTGGTAAACAAACGCTTCAATGAGCAACTTCAAAAGCTGCAACTTATCTCGACGTTGTCAGGCAGTGCACCAATCCAGCAGGGTATCGCGCATTACTTGCAAAACGATAGTTATGATAGCCATCTTAGAAAACTGCGAAAGAATCTTGAGCAGCGGCAATTGGCGTTTATTGAACTGGTTGATAAGTACTTTCCCCAATCGATTCGTTACACGCAACCGGAAGGCGGCTATTTTCTTTGGATAGAACTGCCGAAAACAAAGTGCGGAAAAGCGATTTATCAAAAGTTATTGGAAGCGAACATCACTGTAGCATTTGGTCAGTTGTTTTCTGTCGCTCCAAATTATGAGAACTACCTGAGGCTTAATACATCGTTACCTGTAAATGATGAATTAGAACAAGCCGTGAAGACGGTCGGAGAATTACTTCATTAGCCAACTGTTTACCTGTTTTTTGCTCAAACTGTATCAGTGGACGATACCGAAGCTGTGTTTCAATCATGGGCAGACAACCATTTAGGTTAGGAGCCGTAATGAAAAAGCAGTTGGTAAAGCATGAACTTAGGTTGATGGGTGTTGCTATTTTTAGCGCATTTTTGTTGGTGTTTGCACATTTGATATTGGCGAAATCTTTTTCTCATATGGTTTGGACGGAATACACTGCTGCCGTTATCCCATTTGTGATGTTTGGCTTGTGTGTGGTTGGAGTAAAATACGCAGCGCGAGCAGATGAGGATGACGACGAAGATAACAACTAGAGTGCATACACCGGTTGCTAGAAAATCAATCGTACAAAATAAAAGACCTCCACATGGGAGGTCTTTTTAATTCAATATCACTAAAAAGTGATTAGAAGTTCGCAGAGCGAGGAGTACGTGGGAATGGGATCACGTCACGAACGTTGCCCATACCAGTTACGTAAGATACTAGGCGCTCGAAGCCTAGACCGAAGCCTGCGTGTGGCACTGTACCGTATTTACGTAGGTCGCGGTACCAGCTCATATGTTCAGGATCGATACCCACTTCACGCATACGTGCATCTAGAATGTCTAGGCGCTCTTCACGCTGAGAACCACCGATGATTTCGCCGATGCCCGGTGCAAGAACGTCCATCGCTGCAACTGTTTTACCGTCATCGTTAGCACGCATGTAGAATGCTTTAATATCTTTCGGGTAGTTCTTAACGATTACAGGTGCTTTGAAGTGTTCTTCAGCAAGGAAACGCTCGTGCTCAGAAGACATATCGATACCCCATTCAACTGGGAATTCGAACTCACGGCCTGAATCAAGAAGAATCTGGATTGCGTCAGTGTAGTCAACCTGTGCGAAGTCAGAAGAAACGAACTGCTCTAGACGAGTGATTGCTTCTTTGTCGATGCGTTGAGCGAAGAACTCAAGGTCATCACGACACTCTGCAAGCACCGCTTTAAACACGTACTTGAGCATGTCTTCAGCCAGTTTCGCTACATCATCCAGTTCTGCGAACGCAACTTCAGGCTCAACCATCCAGAATTCTGCTAGGTGGCGGCTTGTGTTTGAGTTTTCAGCTCGGAAAGTAGGGCCGAAAGTGTAAACTTTGCTTAGCGCACAAGCGTAAGCTTCTGCGTTTAGCTGACCAGATACGGTTAGGAACGTCTCTTTACCGAAGAAGTCTTCGTTGTAGTCCACTTTACCAGCGTCAGTGCGAGGAAGGTTTTCCATGTCTAGCGTAGATACGCGGAACATTTCACCAGCGCCTTCAGCATCTGAAGCCGTGATCAACGGCGCAGATACCCAGAAGTAACCTTGCTCGTGGTAGAAGCGGTGGATTGCTTGAGATAGGCAGTTACGTACACGTGCTACTGCACCGATTACGTTTGTGCGCGGACGTAGGTGCGCAACTTCACGTAGGTACTCGATTGAGTGACGAGTTTTTGCCATTGGGTAAGTTTCAGCATCTTCAACCCAACCAACCACTTTAACGTCAGTGGCAGCAAGTTCGAAGTCTTGACCCTTTGCAGGAGATTCAACAATCTTACCAGTTACTTCAACAGAGCAGCCAGTCGTTAGCTTTAATACTTCGTCTTCGTAATTATTAAGATTATTTGGGACCACGGCCTGAATCGGGTCGAAACAAGAGCCGTCATATATGGCAAGGAAAGAGATTCCAGCTTTGGAATCACGACGTGAACGGATCCAGCCACGAACAGTCACTTCGCTGTCTACTGCTAGCTGACCTTTCAATACGTCTGATACAGGCGCGTAAGTCATGTTTTCAATATTCTCCATTGAGGTAAAAATTCAACTCAACGCTTACTTAAAGTACTTGTCTAATAACATTTTTGTTCAAAAAACAAGCTAAGCGCTGAGTTGGGTAGCATTTTACAGATTCAACGAGACATATTACCTGTCAATTCGCTCGCATCAACCTTTATATTCGTTTTGATGGGGAGAATCTCTCTATTTATTCACTCTTTTGTGCTCTGAAAGTGTGAATTGGTTTAGTAATTGCTCTAAACGTTCGGATAGATGCTCTAAATCAACACTAATATCACGCGTGTGCGATGCTGATTGCGATGTGTCGTTAGCATGCAGTGTGATCACATCTATTTTAGATTGAATATGCTGACTTACATCAGATGTGGTTTGCGTCTGGTTTTGGATATCTTCTGCATGTCTGAGCACTTGGCGCATTTCGTCAACAACGTTATGCATTGTGGCTGATAGTGCCTCGACATCGACAGAGCGTTGATGAGCAAACTGGCAGACGGTATCAACAGAAGTTAATGACTCTTCACTTCCTTGCTGGAATTGAGAAATGATATGTTCAATATTACCAGTGGCTTCAGCCGTCCTAGAAGCCAGGTTACGCACTTCTTCCGCGACGACCGCAAAACCGCGTCCTTGCTCTCCGGCACGGGCGGCTTCGATAGCAGCATTCAACGCGAGCAGATTGGTTTGTTCTGCAATACCCTTAATAACCACAAGAATGGACGACACTTCTTCGGTTCTTTGGTTTAGAGAGCTGATTTTTTCCCGTACGGTATCAATGTTACTTACTAGTTGTTTGATGTCTTCACTGACGTTGTGTGCTTGACTTGCACTATGAGTGGCGACATCAACGGTGTGATTGACCAAAACAGTAGCGTTGTTAGTCGAGTCCTCAACCGCAGTTTGTTGCTGCAACATATCGGTGATATTACTTTGTACTTCGTTGGTCTCTAGCTGTTGGTTATTGGCCGCTTTATCTGTGGACTGCGCGACAGCAGTTAGTTTACTCGCGGAGTCGGCAAGTGAGTGAGAGGTGTCTTGCACACGTTCTAAGCTTTCGGAGACCGTGTCCATGAATGAATTGATGGCTGTAGAAAGTTGGCCCACTTCATCCTGTTGGTGATGCATAAGTCGTTGAGATAGATCTTTGCTATGGCTCACATTCGACATGAATTTCGACGTTCTTTGAATTGGTCGTACAATGATTTTTTGAATCAAACTCAACGTTATGATGAAGCCCACAAATGCGATTACGGCCATTATTCCCATCGCAAACATTGCCTGTTTATTGATCATTGAATTGACATGATTCATGTTGTATTCCAAGCGAATCGCGCCCAACACTTCTCCTGCTGGTGCAACGTGGCAAGAAACGCAGTTGGTGCCACGGTAATTTTCGCTCGATTTCATTGGTAGTGCGACTACTAACCCTTTGCCCCAATCGGCTGAGATTGGTTCAATCACCAGTTCACCATTCAACGCTCGTTGATCAATATCATCGACAGGCTGCTGGTTTTGTTGCCCAGGTCCGTAAAGTTTGGTCACAGTATCAGCTCGCAACACGCGAACTGCTTCAATGCCTTCTTGGGCTAGGGCTTTTTGACGTAAGGTTTCTTTTTGCGACATGGTGCCCGTAAGCATCATCATATTTAGGCTATCGAAATAATTACTAGCCTTATCATGGAGTTGTTCACTAAGAACATCATTGATTAAGGTTTTTTGTTGATGGTATTGGTAAGCCTTAGAGGCAGCTAGAACGCAGCTGAAGACAGCAATTAACGCCAGTAAGAGCTTAAAAGTGATAGTTGAGCGCATAAATTTATAAGTGTAATTGGAACGAACTGCACAATATTAATGTGCACAAATGCGCACTGCGAACAACGAAATGAATGATTGTGACCCCACACATGTTGGGGATATGTAATTGTGATGTGAGTGCTGTGTAATCAAATGTTTGGCGCGTGACAAAAATACGGCGCTTTGGTATGAGTGATAGCAAAGAGGCCAGGAACCAGCGGAAGTTTTTGCTACGCTTGTATGGGGTAACGCTTGTCTCTTGGCAGCGAATTCCTTAGTATTGCCTGTCTTTTTAAAGCCTGAGAATCAAGATGAAAACAGAATTATACAAAGAGTTTATGTTCGAAGCAGCACACCATTTGCCACACGTACCAGAAGGTCACAAGTGTGGTCGTTTGCACGGACACTCTTTCCTTGTTCGTCTTTATGTAGAAGGTGAAGTTGATCCACATACAGGTTGGGTAGTGGATTTTGCAGAGATCAAAGCTGCATTTAAACCAATTTACAATCGCTTAGACCATTACTACCTAAACGACATTGAAGGGTTAGAGAACCCAACTAGCGAAGTGTTAGCAAAATGGATTTGGCAGCAGCTTAAGCCAAGCTTACCACTGCTAAGTAAAGTAGAAATCAAAGAAACGTGCACAGCGGGTTGTATTTACAAAGGCGAATAAGTCACTTTCTATTGAGCATTAAACAAGGCAAGCGAGAAGCTTGCCTTTGTTGTATCTGAATGGCCCAATTTTGATTATGCTTCACCAGCTAGCTTAATGGGTGTCGTAGAATCCATTCTTTTTCATTATCACCCAATGTTGTTTCCTCTGTATTAATGAATCCGCACGCATCAAAAAAACTGATAGCGTATTGCTGACTTTGTGGAACAGTGGCGCAAAGAGAGGTGCTTTTAGGGTTAATGGTATACGCATAAAGGAACAGTTTACGCAATGCCTCACTCCCAACCCCTTGACGTTGGAAACGTTGATCAATCATCAAGTACTTAAGCTCCAGTTCGTATCGTTTAGCAAACGGCGCATGTTGGGAGAAACCTTTATCGATAACAAGATAGCCTACTAATAGATCATCAGAATAAATCGTAAAGAACGCCTCTGACTTACTACGTTTTTGATAAGCCATTTCAAACGGTGTAAAAAATCCTTTTTGCTCTTCTTGCACATCCAATTGCATCAAACTTGAAAAATCTTTCAGTTTGGTGGGTTTAATCGCAATCATCGCTTAATCACAAATTGGCGGCATACCGTTATGCCACCACGAGTTTTTATAGAGTATTAGATCTATTTTAAGTAACTAACCGAGTGAAGAAAAGCTAGCAATGAAGAGGGTAATAATAACCTTGGTGAATATAGGCGCCCAATGTTGTGAGTAAGTGAGCACTGTCTGCCGTTTCTACGCCTTCAACAATGACCGTGCAGCGATACGTATTGCCCATAGCAATTAACTGACGCAAGGTTTCTATCTTTTTATCATCAGATTTTAGGCCAATAACAAATTCTCGGTCGATTTTGAGGTAGTCCGGATTCAGCTTGCTGATAAGCGCCACATTATTATTGCCGGTGCCAAAGTCATCAATACTGATTTTACAATCCAGAGCTTTTAGTTTCGCGACATTGCCATAAATCTCAGAGGTATAGTACATCGATGCATTTTCTGTGATTTCGATTGTCAGCAAACGGCAATCCCGATTAGATAGCTCTCTATATAGGATTGAAAAGTTACGCCCTCGCAGCAAAGAAGGACAAACGTTAATGCTGATAGGGATGGGCAACGCTTTTTGTTTGGTGTAGATGGAATCAATCACCAGTAAGGTATGAGTTAGCAGCAATCCATTGCGTATCAGTGTTTCAATAAACCGTTGCGTATTTTTTACCTTAAACCGGGAGAGGGCTTCGTAGTGCACAATCTTTTGTGCCGAAGTGTTATAAATCGGCTCCAGTTTTATTTTGAATTGTCGAATTGCGCACAAGTAAGCCATAAAGGCTTGTAGGGAGCGGTGACGCAGTATAATGAGAAAAAGTAAGCTCAGTAGAATGATACTTTGAAACGGTCCAGAGATGTAATACACCTCTTTATAGCCACTATTCTTTACGTGATAATTGAAAAAGCGTTCATTGGTGTTACCAATCTCTAACGACGTTCCGGTATTCGTTGATAGCTTCATACCGGAAAGAAAAAAACGTGAAATATGATTTTCAACATTGTCGGATAAGTTAATGTTTTTAACACGAACCAAAACAGTTGCGTTATTTAAGTCAAATGATTGGGTCGTGTAATTGTTATTGTTACTCCACTCTTCAAAGGCTTTTTTGCTGACAGGGACAACGGTTTCTGGAGTGACTAAGCATCGAATATTGAAACGATCTAGCATCATGCTCGATTCCACCAACTTCACATTATCAAATAGTGACTTCAGTTCGCTTTCATTAGCAAAGCAACTCCTGCGGGAAAGGTTCTCTGCAATTTCGAAGGCGTTATCCAGATAATTATGTTTAACGATGCTGTTTATCGCGTAGTAACAGATAGCAAAGAAAATGATCGCAGTGATCAACACAACCCACATTGCTTCTGAATAGATCTTTTTATTACGCAGGCAAATACGAAGCGCTTTGCGAAGACTATTGGTTGTGTATTGATTGATCTTCTGTTGATGTTCGATGCCATTCTGATGGTTGTTTTGCATAGTAAAAGGGATGAAGTATCCGGTCCGGTGAATGTTTTCGATAATGTTTTTGTTAGTGGTTAAATGTTCTTCCGTGAGCTTGCGAAATTTCTTTCTTAGAGCGGCCACCGCGTTTTTAAAGCCATTTTCAGGCAGTGTCATTTTGTATTGTTGAGTGATTTTGCTTTCTATTAACCGCTGACTAATCGGCGTATTTAAACTGCCGTATGTGGCGATAGTTGACAGAATGGCGTACTCATTTGGGTTGACAGGAATGGAGTGGTGGAGTGACTGATTGAGCTCTAGAGATATTTCGTTTTCGGACAAGCAAACGCAGATTTGGTTTCCAATTTCAAACCTAATCATGTGTTGATGTGCTCCAAGTTTAATTTTTGGCTACGTTATCAATAAAGCTAGGGAAGAGATGTGATTTTTTACTGAGATATCCATAATATTTGGATATATTCAACGTTTTAGGTTTTTTTTTACTTGTCCTGATAACGCATTCTCCTGGGTTTTTGGGGTATAAAAAAACCCGAGCATAAACTCGGGTTTTGATTGGTATTCAGAAAGGCGTGTTAGCAAATCACTTTGATTGCTAGACCACCTTGAGATGTTTCGCGGTATTTCGCGTTCATGTCTTTACCTGTTTCTAGCATGGTTTCGATAACCTTATCTAGAGAAACAGTTGGAGCTGAAGAGCGACGTAGTGCCATACGAGTAGAGTTGATTGCTTTTACTGCCGCAATACCGTTACGCTCGATACATGGAACCTGAACCTGACCTGCAACTGGGTCACACGTTAGACCTAAGTTGTGCTCCATTGCGATTTCTGCTGCCATACATACTTGCTCTGGGCTACCACCCATAAGCTCAGCAAGGCCTGCTGCTGCCATAGAACATGCCACGCCAACTTCACCCTGACAGCCAACCTCTGCACCAGAGATCGACGCGTTACGCTTGTAAAGACCACCGATTGCGCCAGAAGCTGCAAAGTAACGGATGTAATCTTTTTCAGTCACAGTTTGGATGAACTTATCGTAGTAAGCCAGTACCGCAGGGATGATGCCACACGCACCGTTAGTTGGTGCTGTAACAACGCGGCCACCTGCTGCGTTCTCTTCGTTTACTGCGAAAGCAAACATGTTTACCCAATCAACAACAGACATTGGGTCGTTTGTTGTCTTTTCTGAAGTAAGTAGCTGCTGGCGAAGTGCTGCTGCACGGCGAGGCACACGCAGTGGACCAGGCAAAATACCTTCTTCATTCATACCGCGATCCATACACTCGCGCATTGTGCGCCAGATGTTCGCGAAATAAGTACGAGTTTCTTCATCTGAATGAAGCGCATGCTCATTCTTCATGGTTAGTGCGCTGATGGACAATCCACTTTCGTGGCATTGGTTAACCAGTTCCTCTGCCGTTGTAAACGGGTAAGGTACTTTTACTGGGTTCTCAGCTTCTTTACCGAAATTTTCTTCATCAACGATGAAACCACCGCCGATAGAGTAGTAAGTCTTTGAGTACACTTTTTCGTCTTCGATCCACGCGTGGATCTGCATGCCGTTTTCGTGTAGCTCTAGGTTTGTTTTGTGGAAGTTCATTCCACCTTCACGTGGGAACGATACTGTGTGACAGTGCATGCCAACAGGAAGGCGTTCAGTTTCTTCTACACGAGCGATAAAGCCCGGGATAGAATCGATATCAACTTTCTCAGGAGTGTTGCCTGCAAGACCCATAATGATAGCAATATCTGTGTGGTGACCTTTCCCTGTCAGTGATAGTGATCCATAAACGTCAACGGTGATTTTAGTGATGTCGCGCAGTTTTCCCATTGCACGAAGATCATCAATAAACTCTTTACCCGCTTTCATTGGGCCTACAGTGTGTGAGCTTGAAGGTCCAACACCGATTTTATAGATATCAAAAACACTAATCATATCGATTACCTCAGAAGAAAGCCTCCCAAGGGGAGTTGGGAGGCTTAATTTTATCGTTATATTTTTGGATTAATCATACTGCACTGGGCAGAGATGATTAAAGAGCGCCGTAGATTACAGAACTAATTGCAGCAAGACCACAGATTGCTGTGAAAATTTGCACAGGTGCTGAAGTTTTGTACTTAGCCATCGCAGGAACTTTTTGCATTGCGAAGATTGGCATCAAGAATAGGATTGCCGCAATCATTGGTGCACCCATTGTTTCAATCATACCTAGGATGCTTGGGTTAACGATAGCAACGATCCAAGTTGTGATTACAATGAAGATTAGAGACATCTTCTCGATCTTGCTTACTGGTGATTTTGAACGAGATTTCACTAGACCAACTAGACCTTCGTGCGCACCTAAGAAGTGGCCAAAGTAGCTAGAGGTGATCGCTGCGAAAGCAACCAATGGACCCATGTAAGAGATCAGTGGAGATTCATGCACGTTTGCTAGGTAAGAGAGAACAGAGATATTTTGCTCTTGCGCCGTTGCTAGTTGCTCTGGAGACAGAGAAAGTACAACAGAGAAAACGAAGAACATAACAAAGCCCATCAGCATCATTGCTGCGCCACCAGTGATAGCGTCAGTTTTCTTAACTGCGTCATCACCATATACACGACGTTGCTCTTTAGAGAACTGAGAAATGATTGGGCTGTGGTTGAAAGAGAACACAATAACAGGGATTGCTAGCCAAACGATAGCTGGCATTGCACCCCAGTCAGGTGACACTTCCATCATTGAAGTGTTCCAACCAGGAATTAGGTATACAGACAGTGCTAGTAGGATGAACACGAGAGGGTAAACCATTGCTGAAGTTGCTTTCAGCATAAGCTCTTTACCGAATACTACGCCTGCTGTCATTGCAGCAATAAGTGCACCAGAAAGTAGCCAGCGAGGAATAGATTCCATGCCCATTTGGTTAACTAGGAAAGAGTCAACTGTGTTTGTGATACCAACACCGTAGATAAGTACGATTGGGTAGATAGCGAAGAAGTAAGCGAACGTAATAAGGTTTGCGCCAGTCTTACCAAAGTGCTCTTCTACTGTGTCGGTGATGTCCGCTTCAGGGTTTTTCGCAGAAAGAACGAAACGAGCTAAAGATTTGTGTGCGAACCAAGTCATTGGTGCTGCAATTAGGGCTAGGATTACTAATGGCCAAAAGCCACCTGCACCTGCTTTAATAGGAAGGAACAGTACACCTGCACCTACTGCCGTACCAAAAAGGGACAGACACCAGGTAAAGTCTTTGTAAGAAAACTTACTAGACGATTGTGCGGTAGAAACCGCAGAAGTAGTTGTATTCATTTTTTAGTTACTCATTTTGGGAACAGGAAATAAGTCGGGAGTAATTTTGCAAGATTTTACACTAGGAAAATTAGATCTAAATCATTTATTGCTTACGCTTATTGAATGATATGTCAAAAACCTGCTTTTTATCACGAAAATGATGTGCTACTCGTGATTTCTGCTAATGAGTAAAATTAGAAAAACTTATCAATAGGGCTGTTTGTATAAATTTATTTCACCGCAAGCGTTTGCGGTGAAAATGGAAAATTAATCTAATGTGAATGAATGTTTATGAAGCAACGTTTTATTAATATTGATGCGCATAATGATCGCGCCTATAAAAGCACCGATATCAACAACTGTTTAATGTGAAATAATATGTTTTTGCATTGATTCGATAATTTGTGCCGTCATGCCCCAGATGAAATGCTGTCTATATGGGATAGCAAATACACGATGACTGCTTCTTTTTAGGTCAAATTTGGTGCTATACAATTTTTTGGGGTTCAGAATATGGTTGGCAGGAACCTCAAAAACTGACTCTACTTCATTTGGGTCAATATGCGTTTTATATTCCGGAGAAACAAAAGCCAAAAAAGGTGTCACATTAAATTGACTAATCGTTGGTAGTGTAGGCAGTTGACCAAACACATGAATATGCTCATCTTCTATCCCAACTTCTTCTTTGGTTTCCCTTAAAGCGGTATTCACGAGCTGAATATCTTCCTGCTCATATTTGCCACCGGGAAAGCTGATTTGTCCCGGATGATGGCGTAAGTGGGCTGCACGCTTAGTCAGAATGACTTGTAACCCGTCATCGCGTTCCACAAAACCGATTAAGACTGCCGCATCTCTCAGGGACTTTTCTTTCATCCATTTCAGTCGTGCAAGGGACTCTTTGTGGTAGCCCGTTGGAAGCCGAAATTGAAAGTTCTGTAGTAAATGAGTTTTGTCGATAACCAAACTGAGTCCTTATTTATCGTGCCTAACCATTATTTATTATACTCAAAGACGACAAAGCGTATGTCGTTATCGTTACTGGTTACCAAATAAAACATTCGCATTAAAGCACTCCCCAGCACTTTCCCTCTTTGTGTTGTGTGTCTCACTCTGCTTGAACATATTAATTTGAAACTTATAAGGTTATACACCATTCTTTATTTTAGGACGTCACTATAGGGCAAGTATTGGCCAATGAAAGGGATTATTTTCACCGAGTTCATGGAGTTAGTAGAAGAGAAATTCGGTCTTGATGTGTTAGACCAAGTTCTCGACCTTTCTAACGATGAAGGTGTTTACACCGCTGTTGGTAGTTACGATCACAAAGATTTGGTTAAGTTGATCGTGAATCTCAGTAAAGTATCTGGTGTTCCCCCCGAGCAACTGCAAGAAGTGTTTGGAGAGTGCGTTTTTTTGAATTTACTTCGCTCCATTCCTAGTCACGCTAGTTTGCAACAGTGTGAAACGACGTTTCAATTTGTTCGCCATGTTGAAGACTTTATTCATGTCGAAGTTAAGAAGCTCTATCCTGATGCTAACCCTCCGCAATTTGATTTCATTAGTGAAAACCAATCCCAATTGGTATTTGACTACCACAGCGCAAGATGTATGTCTCACGTATGCTTAGGGTTGATAAAAGGTTGTGCTGCACATTTTGGTGAGGTAGTTCATATCAAACATCAAAATCAGTCAGAAGATGGTAGCAAAGTACGTTTTTGGTTAGAGGCTCAATAAGAACGATATGACGGGAAGTTCCTCATTAGAAAGGAAACTCAAACGAGAAGTTGCATCAAGAAAAGCAGCTGAGCAGCTGTTGGAACAGAAAAGCTTAGAGTTATATGAATCCAACCAGCAACTCAGTGTTGCATTGAAAAAGCTAGAGCTGAAATCTAAAAAGGATCTTCGTAAGTTTGAGTTTGAAGAGCAAATTGATGCGACGTTGATTAAGTTCGGTCGTACTTTTTTATCGAGCACGTTCGATGAAGCAATGATAGCGAGCTTTATTGAGCAGCTTACTTCTAACTCGATCATTTCTGCGGCTTACTTGTTTCTTGACGCTACAAAGCTGAGCTCATTGCGTCGTCATCACTTTGGTCACATACAGCTTCGTCATAACAACGAGATTTTCACCACTCCTAATTGGCAGGGAGAGAATTTGCATTTGCCAGTTATCATTGATGGGGAAACGGTTGGGGAGTTGATTTTCTCTGTGTTGCAAGATCAAATCGATCAGTCTTTTATTTCCAAACAGATGGAGCTCGTGTCTGACTTAGTTCATGGTGTTATTGGTCGACACTTAAGTTTAGAGCGAGAGGTCGAGCTGAGAAAGCGGGCTGAGGAATCAGAAAAAGCGACGAAGGAGTTTGTCGCCATGATTAACCATGAGCTGCGAACTCCTCTCAATGGCGTATTGGGTAGTGCGGAGTTATTGAGTCGAACCCAATTAGAAGAAGAGCAGCGTCAATACTTGAGCAATCTGACTCAATCAGGGGACTTATTGAGAGTGATCATTAATGATCTTCTTGATTTCAGTAAGATGAATGCCGGTATGATGGAAATCATACATAAAGTTTTTGCCTGGGAGGAGCTTGAAAAAGCCATCATGGGTGTATTTGCCGCTAAGGCTGCGGAAAAACGCATCCATTTCTCTATCGACAAAAAGCTGGGGATCCCTGAGTTTTTAGTCGGTGACTTAGAGCGCATTACACAAATTTTGGTTAACTTGGTGGGAAACGCGATTAAGTTTACTCACTTGGGTGGTGTCGTGTTACGGGTGGAATGGCTTAACGGCACGGCTTATTTTGAGGTTGAAGACACTGGTATTGGCATCCCAATAAAAGCACAGCCGTCACTCTTTGATCCATTTGTCCAAGTTGATCGCTCGGCGAAACGCAGCTTTGAAGGCTCAGGTTTAGGTCTCGCGATTTGTAAAAACCTCGTGGATTTGATGCAAGGTCAAATTAGCTTTGAGAGTGAAGAGCGCAAAGGGACAACTTTTAAAGTTGCTATTCCTCTTGAGGAAGGGCAAGCACAAGGCACAGCAGAGGGGGAATTGGTCACCATAGAGCGAAGCGATTTAGCAGGACGCTCAATATTAGTGGTTGATGACATCAGAATGAATCAAGTCATTGTTACTCAAATGCTGAAAAAACTCGACATCACACCTGATTTAAAAGCCAACGGAAAAGAAGCATTAGAAGCGGTGAAAAGTAAAGACTACGAACTGATATTCATGGACTGCCGAATGCCTGAAATGGATGGTTATGAGGCGACGATGTATCTGAGAGAGCGTGGCTTTACTCATCCTATTATTGCATTAACCGCTGGCACTACCATCGAAGAGCGTCAAAAGTGCATTGATTCAGGCATGGACGACATACTCACTAAGCCGTACACCGCAACCGATATTGAACAGATTATGTGTAAGTGGCTTGAGCAGTAGACGCTGCCTTTTAAAAAAGAATTTTTGTTGGCCAGCGGCTAAAAGCTAAAGTACATGCAAATAAAACACACAAAAAAACGCACCACACTGGATAATGCCGATCATTTAACGATGTTTTTTGGGTCATTCTAGCGAGCCTTGGCGAGACTAAGAATCTAGTAGCAGCACGATGAGCGGGTAATGAAACAAATTTGACCACAAAGTGCTTGAATAGAAGAACCTGTATCACGCTCCTTCGTCGCTGTGCAGGGTGATGAGATACAGAAATATGCCACTCGCTGTTAAACGAGCGGCATTATCCGTTCTGGAGGCGTTTTAGATTGTTTTCGTCAATAGCATTAAAGCGACGTTGTCCGCGGTTGAAATCTACGATTGCAGCGCTGGTAAAATCTTTGAAAGCTTGTCCAACGTTTCTTGATACTCAGAGGCGCAATCGCTATCTGCCACGACGCCGCCGCCAGCCCAAGCGTAAAGTTTGTTTTGTTCCGCTACAAGAGTTCGGATAGTAATGCTGGTGTCCATACGACCATGGCGTGAAATGTAGCCAATACTGCCGCAATACGCGCTGCGTCGATGCGGCTCCAGTTCTTCAATAATCTGCATTGCGCGAACTTTAGGTGCGCCCGTAATTGAACCGCCTGGAAAACACGCTCGCAGCAAATCCGCAGGAGCGTATTGTTCATCCAAATTTGCACGAATGGTGCTCACCAAATGATGCACGGCAGGGAAGCTTTCAATATCGAACAGCTTTGGAACGTGAACGCTACCCGGTGATGCAACTCGACCAATATCATTACGCAGCAAATCGACAATCATCAGGTTTTCTGCCTGATCTTTTTCCGCTGTCTGCAAGTCATGGGCATTAGCGTTATCTTGCTTTGGATCTTCGCTGCGTGGTCGAGTACCTTTGATTGGTTTCGTTTCAATGACGCGATCTTTGAGCTCTAAAAAGCGCTCTGGAGAGATACTCAAAATCGAAGACTCAGGCATACGGATAAACGCTGAGAATGGCGCTTGGTTGGCGGACTCCAATTTCAGATACGCTTGC
Organism: Vibrio sp. SCSIO 43097; assembly: GCF_023650755.1. NCBI lineage: Bacteria > Pseudomonadati > Pseudomonadota > Gammaproteobacteria > Vibrionales > Vibrionaceae > Vibrio > Vibrio sp. SCSIO 43097. The sequence goes on from NZ_CP071840.1 coordinate 1,327,886, forward strand.
CACTCGCTGCCTTGATACGGTGCGTTAAAGCGCTGCGCCAAATTGATCTGATAACAGTCACCGCTCAACAAGTATTCTTGCACCTTGTCAAAGCGAGTGGCGTAGCTCTCTTTCGTCATGTTTGACTGCCAATCACCAGACAAAGCGAAGTCAACGGTTTGTTCTGCTTTTTGCTCGTTTAACCATTGCCAAGCTTGCTCGATGTTCTGACCGACTAAGCATGCTTTTTTTAGCTGGTGGTCAACAACAACGGCCCATTCATACAGACCTACCGCCATATCCTGCGTGTTGAGGTCCTTTTCTGCCACTTCTGGCATCGTTTCTACGCGGCGACCTAAATCGTAACTGAAGTAACCGAGCGCACCGCCGACAAAAGGCAAATCCAATTCTTTATTTAACTCTACGTGAGGAAGCCACTGTTCTTGCAACTGATGAAGCAGCGCAAATGGGTCATCTTGAGTTGAATAGGCATTCGATGGTGTTTCAACTTGTGTGTTGTCGGCAGTGGTTTCTAACGTTGCAATTGGGTTGGCAACCAATACATCGAAGCGGCTATCGATATGCGTTTTTGATGTAGAACGCAGCAACATCGCCCAAGGTAGGTGTTGAATGCGAGAAAAAAGGTGAAGAGCAAACTCTGGTGCGTATTCCAGCGCTTTAAAATCAATGAATTGATTGTCCATGTTGTTCATTTGTGTAATTTGTGACAAAGAGATCGTTCACTGCATGGCATGTCATGGGCAGCAAGAGTATCATATTCCTCTGTATAGCCAAACTCCCTCTATTCATAGGGTTTTGAGATGGTTTACAAGTAGGCAACTTCAGCATTTCGTGTGTCGATATCAGCCGTTCGACAATTGTTTATAAAAAACGAAGCTCAAAAGAGCAATAAGCTCAACAAACACGATTGAAGCCAAGCCAATAATGGAAGCATAACTATAACGAGGCATGTAATGACGGTAATACGCAAGCAGGATGTGATCAGCAGTGTCGCTGATGCGCTACAGTATATTTCTTACTACCACCCGCTAGACTTTGTTCAAGCTCTTGAAAAAGCCTATCACCGCGAAGAGAGCCAAGCCGCTAAAGACGCGATTGCTCAGATCTTAATTAACTCCCGAATGTCCGCAGAAGGTCACCGTCCAATTTGTCAGGATACTGGTATTGTGACGTGTTTCGTCAACATCGGTATGGGCGTGCAATGGGATTCGACCGACATGACGGTTCAGCAGATGGTAGATGAAGGTGTTCGACAAGCGTACACGAACCCTGATAACCCGTTGCGTGCGTCCGTACTTATGGACCCTGCTGGTAAACGTATTAATACCAAAGACAACACGCCTGCCGTCGTACATATCAACATGGTTCCGGGCGATAAAGTTGAAATTCAGATCGCTGCGAAGGGCGGCGGTAGCGAAAACAAAACTAAGATGGTGATGCTAAACCCATCTGACGATATTGCTGAGTGGGTAGAAAAAACGCTACCAACTATGGGGGCGGGCTGGTGTCCTCCTGGCATGCTTGGCATTGGTATCGGCGGTACGGCTGAAAAAGCAGCGGTATTGGCAAAAGAATCTCTAATGGAACACATCGATATTCAAGAGCTTATCGACCGTGGTCCACAAAACGCAGAAGAAGAGCTTCGTTTGGATATCTTCAATCGCGTGAACAAACTTGGTATCGGTGCGCAAGGTCTTGGCGGTTTGACGACTGTTGTCGACGTTAAAATCAAAACTGCGCCAACGCACGCGGCTTCTAAGCCTGTTTGTTTGATCCCGAACTGTGCGGCGACTCGTCACGTACACTTCACGCTTGATGGTAGCGGCCCAGCAGAGCTAACACCACCTAAACTAGAAGATTGGCCAGATATCACTTGGGAAGCGGGCGAAAATACGCGTCGCGTAAACTTAGACACAATTACTAAAGAAGAAGTACAAGAGTGGAAGACAGGCGAAACGGTTCTTCTATCAGGTAAAATTCTGACTGGTCGTGATGCTGCGCATAAACGTATTCAAGGCATGCTAGATAACGGTGAAGGTCTACCTGAAGGCGTAGATCTAAACGGTAAGTTCATTTACTACGTAGGCCCTGTCGATGCAGTTGGTGATGAAGTCGTTGGTCCTGCTGGCCCAACAACATCTACGCGTATGGATAAATTCACCGACATGATGCTAGAAAAGACCGGCATCATGGGCATGATCGGTAAAGCTGAGCGTGGCCCTGCAACGGTTGAATCTATCAAGAATCACAAAGCGGTTTACCTAATGGCTGTAGGTGGCGCTGCATACTTGGTGGCGAAAGCGATCAAGAAAGCTCGCGTTGTCGCATTTGAAGATTTAGGTATGGAAGCGATTTACGAATTTGAAGTTGAAGATATGCCAGTAACAGTGGCTGTCGACTCAAATGGTGTTAACGCGCACCAAATTGGTCCAGACACTTGGAAAGTGAAAATTCAAGAGATGGAAGCATAAGGCAAAGGGCAATCTTGCTGCGTCTCAGTAGAGAGAATGTGACAAGGTGCTGATTTACCTAGCAAACAATTGACAAAAGTGCAGCGAAACCTGCACTTTTTGTCTATATAATTAAGGATATAAACCTTTAGGCATAGCAATCAAACGTTATGCGAACAATAATTAGGAGACGGCATGCCTCGTTTTATTCAGATTCTACAAATTATTCTTGCTGTAGTGATAGGTGGCTTTGTTGGCTATGACTTGATTCTTCACGGTATCAGCATCTTTGATGAAAAGTACGTGACCATCACATGTGTGTTGTGGCTGATTTTAGAAATCGCTCTATTTGTTATCTATAAGTTGATCGAAGACGACTAGGCTTAAAGAAAGCGGGTTCCTGTTTAACATAGTAATCAGCGCATATAGAGTTACTAATGCTGTAGATTAAGTAAGCCTCTGAAGCACTCAGGGGCTTTTCTTTTTTTAATACAGCATTAAGCCGGATGTTTTGTTCATCTTTTATTAAGGTATATAAAGTTAAACTCGTAGAATTCGGGATAGAACAGTATTCATAGATCGAAATTCGAAGTCGCTGACAACGTTGTTTTAAAGTGGAGTAAGATAAAGAAGCGTAATGAAGAGAATAAAGAAAGAAGTTAATGACTTTATCAACAGAGGTATGGACTCTAATGTTCGAATTGCTGTCACCGGACTTTCTCGTGCCGGTAAGACGGCATTCATCACGTCATTAGTGAATCAGCTTCTTCATACTGCAACCCATGACAATTTGCCTCTTTTGACTGCGGCTAGAGATAAGCGCCTTATTGGAGCGAAACGTGAGCCTCAATCGAATATGATGGTGCCACGCTTTGCTTACGATGAGGCGATGAGCCAAATTCATGCTACTCCACCTCAGTGGCCAGTACCGACACGTGATGTGAGTGAGATTCGCTTAGCGCTCAAGTACAAACCAAATAAAACCACGAAAAAGCTGTTGAGTAAAACCGCAATTTTAAATGTTGATATTATCGACTATCCAGGAGAGTGGTTGCTCGACCTGCCTTTATTGGACATGGACTTTGCAACGTGGTCGCAAACTCAGTTTGATGCACTTAAAGGCCAGCGTGGCGATTTAGCCAAAGCTTGGCTTTCTGAACTGGAGAAAGTGGATCTCTTTGCAGAAGTGAATGAGAAACTACTTGAGAAAGTTGCACACACATACACCGAGTACCTTCATGCCTGTAAAGACGCTGGCCTTCATTGGGTTCAGCCTGGCCGCTTTGTATTACCTGGTGAGCTAGCAGGCGCGCCGGTGCTACAGTTTTTTCCGTGTCGTGCTGATTCGGAAAGCAAAGCGCCCAAGGGCAGTAACTTAGCGATGCTAGAAGCCCGTTTTCAGGAATACCAACAGAAAGTAGTGAAAGCGTTTTATAAGCATCATTTTGCGACCTTCGATCGCCAGATTGTACTGGTGGATTGTTTGCAGCCTCTCAATGCTGGTGATGAAGCGTTTTACGACATGCGCCAAGCGCTAGAACAGATCATGCATAGCTTCCGTTATGGTCGTAGTAGCTTTTTGCGTCGTTTGTTCTCACCAAAAATCGACAAAGTGTTGTTTGCTGCTACAAAAGCGGATCATATCACGCCCGATCAGCACCCAAATTTGGTGTCTCTGCTCCAACAAATGGTGCATCCAGCATGGCAAACGGCAGCCTACGAGAATATTGAGATGAGCTGCATGAGTATCGCTTCCATCCAAGCAACCACGACGGGGTTTATTTCCTCTGGAGATAAGACCATCCCGGCGTTACAAGGAACAACATTGGGTGGTGAGCCGATGACTATGTTTCCCGGAGAGGTGCCGAAAAAGCTACCAAATGCAGCTTATTGGCAAAACAACGGGTTTGATTTTACGTCGTTTCGTCCGATGCCCTCACCGAATGATGAGCCAGTGAAGCACATACGCTTAGACAAAGCACTGGATTACCTGATTGGAGATAAATTGAAATGAGTGAGTTGAAGCAAAAACAAGTTTTCTCTGAAAAGGTAATGGAAAAAGATCAGCAATCGAATCAACCAGAGTTGACGGCGCAGCAAACATTCGGCGAAAAAGAAACATTTGTACCTGTTGAAGTTAAAGAAGCGCACCAGGAGACCGAACAGGAATTGCAACTCGAGCATGTCATTCGTCCAAAATCGGGCAGAAAATGGCTCGCGACTGGCGCATTTGCAACTTTTGCTGGTTTGGTTGGCTGGCAAGCGGTGGACTCGGTTATAACCGCAATTCAGGCTTCTGATTGGCTGGCCTTAAGCTGGACGGGGTTTATTGCTGCGATCGCTTCGCTTGGTTTAGGAGCTATGGGTAAAGAGCTTTGGAAACTGCGAAAACTACGAAATCATTTTAGTGTTCAAGAAGAAGCAGAAGCACTTGTTAATAGTGAGAGCGTTGGGAAAGGGAAAGACTTTTGCGAAACCGTAGCAGAACAAAGTGGTGTGATGGCAGAGAACCCGGGCTTTGATCGTTGGCAGAACAGTATTAACCCTGCTCATAGTGACGCTGAAATTCTTGATATGTATGACTCTATGGTGGTGAGCCAACAAGACAAGTTGGCAACGAAAATCGTATCACAGCACGCAACCGAGTGTGCGGCCCTAGTCGCCGTGAGCCCTCTGGCTGCCGCTGATATGTTGCTGGTGGCGTGGCGAAATTTCAAAATGATCGACAACCTCTCCAAAGTATATGGGGTAGAGCTAGGTTATGCCTCTCGCATCAAGTTACTAAGAGCGGTATTTGTCAATATGGCGGCGGCTGGAGCGAGTGAGCTCGCTATTGATGCCAGTATGGATTTGATGTCGATGGATCTTGCTGGCAAAGTTTCTGCTCGTGCAGGGCAGGGACTAGGTGTTGGTATTCTAACGGCACGTTTGGGCTTGAAAGCGATGACCTTATTGCGTCCACTACCCTGGTATCCTGACCGTCAGGTTAAGTTGGGCACCATACGCAAGGCAGTGGCGGCGAAAGTTGCATCAATTACGATGAAACCGTAACGAATATCAACTTTGATGGATAGGATTGCTTGACGCCATTCCAAGCATGATAGAAACTACTGTCAACTTTTCCTGACAGTTGTGAATTGGGATATTTTAAGTGCGTCTTGAAGTCTTATGTGAAGATCGACTCGGCTTGACCCGAGAACTGCTCGATATTTTAGCGTCTAAAAGCATCGACTTACGTGGTATCGAAATCGATATTAGCGGTATTATCTATTTGAATTGCCCGGATATTGATTTTGATACGTTTAGTGAGCTGATGGCTGAAATCCGCCGTATTCCGGGGGTGAAAGACGTACGTAAAATCCAGTTTATGCCGATGGAGCGCCACAATACGGAGCTGCTCTCGTTAGTTGATAACTTGCCCGATCCGGTTTTTGCCATTGATCTTAAAGGTGCCGTAGACATGGCGAACATGTCTGCACTTTCATTGCTTGGCCTTCACAAGCAAGAAGTGATTGGTACTCAAATCGGTGCTTTGTTACCAAGTGTTCGTTTCTCTCGTTGGTCTGAAGGTGTTAATGGTCGAACGCGGGAAAACCTTGTGATTGATGGCTTGGACTATGTTCTAGAGTTGATGCCCGTTTATATCCGAGACGAAGCGCAAAACTCGACTCTAGCGAGTACTCTAATGACGATTCGCTCTAGTCAGCAAGTTGCCAGAATTGAAGAAGCACTACCGCTGCATAATCCTCTGGGTTTTGAGCACTTTGTTGGTATATCGAACCGTCATAAAGCACTAATGAACCAAGCTAAGAAGCTGTCTGTGCTTGACCAACCATTGTTGATTGAGGGCGAAACGGGGACTGGTAAAGAAATGCTTGCTAAAGCTTGCCATAGCCGTTCTAGCCGCGCGAGCAAGCCATTCCTAGTTTTGAGTTGTGCTTCGATGCCTGACGATGTAGCAGAAACTGAACTTTTTGGTCATGCGCCGGGTTCATTCAATCATGAACAAGGCCACAAAGGCATCTTTGAGCAAGCAAATGGCGGGACGGTATTTCTTGATGAAATCGGTGAAATGAGCTCGCATCTTCAAATCAAGCTGTTACGTTTTCTACAAGATGGTAATTTCCGTCGTGTCGGTGCAGAAGATGAGATGCATGTCGATGTTCGTATCATCGCTTCAACAAAACATAACCTTGCCGAGCTTTCTGAAGCAGGAATGTTCCGTGAAGATTTGTATTATCGTCTCAACGTACTTACGCTCAGCATTCCTCCGTTACGTAAGCGCTCAAACGACGTTGCACCATTGCTTGAGTTGTTCGTGGCGAAACATGCTCAACAGCTTGGGATTGATAAGCCAGAGTTTGATGATGGTCTAGTTGATGCCCTTGCAAATTATCAGTGGCCAGGAAACATGCGCCAGCTGGATAACATGGTTCTTCGAGCGCTCACGGAAATGGATGGTGGTATACTAAACGCGGATCACTTCAATTTACCTCAGCCTCAGTCAGTCGGCGCTGGTAGTGCAACGCTTAACATCGACGGTTCTTTGGATGAGATCATGCGTGATTATGAATCTCAAGTTCTGGAACGTTTGTATCAGTCATTCCCATCAAGCCGCAAGCTTGCTAAGCGCTTAAATGTATCGCATACCTCAATCGCTAATAAACTGCGTGATTATGGTATCCGTAAGAATTAATCGAATTGAACGAAAAGACGGAATTAATCATTTGTAATGGAAGATAACAGCTCATCTATCGCCGTTCATAAGTTGGACGGTGACTTGCTTCTTCGTACCGCTGAAATCGGTGACGCAGATATGATTGCCGAATATTTTCAAGCGAACCGAGAATACCTGAAACCGTTTGAACCGAAACGTGAAGAGGCTTTTTTCTCAGTGAACGGTTGGTTGCAAAAGCTTATCAAGCTCAATGAGCTGCATCGAATGGGATTGGGGTATTATTGCCTTTTAGTCAGAGCCTCTTCGGGTGAAATGCTAGGTACGATATCCTTTAGTAGTTTGAGTCGTTTTCCTTTTTATTCTTGTAACGTCGGATATTCTCTCGCTGAAAAAGCGCAAGGGCATGGTTATATGCGTCGTGGATTAACCATGGCTTGCGACTACATGTTTAACGTTCAGAAACTGCATCGTATTCAAGCTGGCTACATGCCTCACAATAAACGCAGTGAAGCTGTGCTAGAGCATGTAGGTTTCAACCGAGAAGGGTATGCAAAAGATTACCTTTTGATTAATGGTGAGTGGCAAGACCACGTTCTAACGTCGCTTATTAATCCGAATTGGCAGCCAGAAGGGCGATAGTATGGAACGATTGGAAAAGCAGTTAGCACTTGTAATCGAGCTCGATAAACTCAAAAGCATTTTGCGCCGAACTCGAGTTAAAAGTGCTGAAGGGCGCCTCGAAAATAGTGGTGAGCATAGTTGGCATGTCGCACTGATGGCAATATTGATGGAAGAGCATGCGAATGCACCTGTTGATATTTGCCGAGTGATGAAAATGTTATTGATACATGACGTAGTAGAGATCGACGCGGGCGATACCTTTGTTTATGATACTGCTGCGTCTCAAGAGCAAGCAGAAAAAGAAATTAGAGCTGCAGAGCGCTTGTTTGGTATGTTACCCAGCGATCAGGAGCAAGAGCTATTGGCGCTTTGGCATGAATTTGAAGCCGCGCAGACCGATGATGCTAAGTATGCAAAAGCACTCGATCGGTTAATTCCAATGCTCTTGAACTACCATAATAATGGTCAGAGTTGGAAGGAACATGGTGTCTCACGCGAACAAGCACTTACCATTAATAAACGAATTGAATTTGGCTCTGTTACCTTATGGGACAAAGCGAAAGAGTTGATTGAAGAAGCCACAGAGAAAGGTTGGCTGAAATCGTAATAAAGGAGACTGAATGTCTTATTTGCCTTTGGATGAATACCAAAGAAAATGGATTTTTACGCATCAGTCGATGCCTGTGCCAGAAGAAGATTTGGCTTTTATTAAGCCGATGAGCCAAGCCCGTTCAGCACAATTTTGGAAAGAAAATATCAGTGCTCAAAGCCCTGATATGGATAGACTTAGTTCCCAAGACTGGCCAATGAATGAGGCGAATTGGTCTGAAACTGTGGATTGGATGGCTGCCTGGGAGTCGGATGATCCTGACATGCTAGCGGAAGTTGAGGCACATATCGATTGGCAAGACGATGTGACCGTTTACTTTTGCTACGAGAAGTACAATGTCATCGAAACGAAATGGTCTATTTTTAAAAAGCACTGGAAGAACTTTCTCTTTTATGACGATGGTCCGATACTAATAGGACGTCGCCGTTCACAAGCACTTTGGTTTGATTCAAAAGGCAATGTGAAACTCGGTGTTCGTCAATAACGAGTTATAAAGCAAAGCCACCTTTCGAGGTGGCTTTGTTTTTCTAAAGGCTGGATAATGGACTCAACACACCGCCAGCCCCGCGCTCGATAACGTGAGTATAGATTTGCGTGGTTTTCACATCAGTATGCCCTAATTGTTCCTGAACAGTTCTAATGTCTGCGCCAGATTCCAATAAGTGCGTGGCAAAACTGTGTCTTAGTGTGTGGCAAGTTACAGTTTTCTCAATGCTTGCGTCGCTTGCCGCGCGCTTTACTGCTCTTTGTATTGCGCTTTCATTGATATGATGCCTTCTGAGTTCACCAGTGTCTCGATCTGCGCTTAACTTTGTTGATGGAAACAAAAAGTGCCAGTTAAAATCTAGCTCCGCTTTTGGGTATTTACGTCGTAAACCTTCAGAGATGTATACGCCCGCATAACCAGGCATGTGCCTATCTTTAAAGTAATAGTTTCTTGCTAAATTAACTTGAGCTTTGAGTGGTTCATGCAATTCTTTGGCTAATGTGACTGTACGATTTTTACCTCCTTTTCCTTGCCAAACGCGAACTGCACCATAATCATAATCGATGTCTTGAACTCTTAAGCGTAAACATTCCATAACTCGAAGCCCTGAGCCGTAAAGCAGCTGAATATGGAGTCTATACCTCGGGTCGATATGCTGAACGAATCTTCGGATCTCCTCCCTGGTTAATACAACGGGAAGTTTCTTTTCGGTCAAGGATTTCTGAAATCTCATATCAAGTGATAGTGGGGTTTTGAAATAATCACGATATAAAAATGATATTGAGTTCAGCGCCAAAGCTTGCGTTTTTACCGCAACTTTTTCTTCTACCGCTAAGTAACTCAGAAATTGAATGACATCATCTTCTGCTAGTGTTGATGGGTGTGCAAGCTGGTGAAAAGTGATAAAGCGTTTTATCCAAAATAGATAACTTTCGATAGTTTTATTCGCATAATGACGCGTAAGCATGTGTTCTTTTACACTAAGTAAAAACTGACTTTTCATGATAAATTAACCTGTTTATTTATACAGCTCTGTTAATGTATCACCACTTTTGAAATTAGCGTGCTGTGCGCCGACTAATTGCGCGCGCTACCACACATATTCATACTGTTTTTCTATTTGTTTCATACATATAAGTGCTACGATTGATAGCGCTTTTGATAAGAAAGAAGGCGGTAGCCTGCCATAAAAACGGCAAATCGCCGTATAGAAAGCGTTAGTTGCCAACGAGGAAAACGCAGCTTAAACAGAATGTTTAGAGTTAAAGTCAGTGTGTTTTTGGTGGGGGTTCGTACTTCAATTTTGAATCGTTCGGGTTTGTGAAAATCGATCTCAGGTTTCTTTTGTGGTTGGATTTTCTGTTTCAGAAACCGATTTGCTTGTTGAAAGTCAGCTCTGTGATATTGTCTTTTCAAATGAGCTTTTTGGTGTTGTTAGTCCGTTTTCTACGGCGCTAACTGTTCCAAGTGGTTTCAGTGATAGGCGCTTTGAAGCTGCGCCTGATTTGAGTATATCAATGCACATAAAGCTGGTGTTGGCAAAACGGCAATCAATTTCAAATCAAAGCGTTAGGTTTGGCAACTAACAAAGCATTCAAGAGGGATTCACAACGCTTGGCAGTTTTGGTTTGAATTGGCTTTAGTGTTTACGGCACAATGGTTTAGTTTGGGTGGAATGCGTTGTTCACCCCTTAATGCGGCGTTATATGAATAGGTAAGTATGATGATAACTTCTTGGGATGACTACAAAAAGTGGGTGTCTGATTTAGTCAGAAATAATCACACGTATTTTTTTAGAGGACAGCAAGATCTTACGTGGAAGCTAGAGACAACATTCCAACGATACGCGGCAAAGAATGGGATCAGTTGGAGAGACTATTTCGATAAAATACTACCAGACGTTTATTATAGTTCTGCTGCATTCGGATATCGGGTAGATGACCCTACAGATGAAAACGATGTAGGTGGATTTTTAGCTAAGTTGCAACATCATGGTTTTCCGACTCCGCTATTAGACTGGACAATGTCGCCATATGTTGCAGCATATTTTGCTCTTAAGGATATAGATCCCAGAAAAGTTGATGCTAACGGAAACGTTAAAATATACATGTTTGACTTCCAGTTATGGCGTAGTTCTTATATGCAAGTACCTATGTTATTGGCTGGCGATAGCCCTTTTCTTTCAGAATTTAAGCCAGCATACGTAGACAACCAAAGATTAGTTTCCCAGATGGCAGTCACGACAGTAACAAATGTTCCTGACGTAGAGTTGTACCTAAACAATATTAAGCAAACAACAGGTAAAACGTTTCTGTATTACGCCTTATTGCCGATCAAAGAACGCAGACTCATAATGAACGAGCTAAATCTTATGGGGATAAGTTCTGCAACAATGTTTCCTGATTTTGATGGTATGTGCATGTCTTTGAAAGAAAGGCATTTCAATAACATAGATCCTATCGTAAAGTCTATTCCAAATGCTGTTCCATTGCCGCCGCCGCTTTCTGGGGCAAAACAACTTGGCTAATATTCATATAACAAACTGTTTAAGAGTGATTCGCAACGCGTGGCATTTTTACTATGCGTTGCGTTCAGTGTTTAAGGTGGTATGCGGCGGCTTCTGTATTGCATTGCTCACCCCTTAACAGGGCGTTAGCACTATCTCGATATATGGAATCATCTTGAAAAATAAATTAGAACTACTTGGATATAGATTTGAGATAACAGGTCTAGTATTTGCTGTTTTAGCCGTCGTTTGGCAAGCAAATTTTTCTGGGTGGTGGGACACTGAAAGATTTGAATGGCAATATTCAATTCAGGAAGAGGCAAACTTAGCAGTATTGGGAACGCTTAAAGATATCGCTCTTTTGCAAGCTATAGATGATAAAGAAGAACTGAAAAAAAGAGCTAGCCGTATATCTCAAGAAGCTAACGATGCAATTTGGGAAATTATCACAGAAAGACTGCAAAGAGATAAACGACTCAAAGAGCAAGCAAACCTTTTCTCAGTAATCGCTTTTATTCTAGTTGCTTTGTCTGCAGTCTTTATTGTAGTCGGAAAAGTACTTGTATATAAAAGTGTAAAATTAAGTCATGGTAAAGAATCACTAAAACTATGAAGAAGCTGAACCCATAGTGCTAACAAACAATTTAAGAGTGATTCAGCACGCTTGGCATTTTGGGTTTGGATTGAGTTCAGTGATTACGGTGGTCAAATTGGGGATCGTGGTCGCGTGCTTCACACCTTAATTGGGCGTTAGCTTTCTTTGGGAGAGTAAAGTGAGTCAATATTTGATCGAACCAGAAGTTCCTGGGAGTTTGGGTGAAAATACTTTGGCAAATTTCGATTTGCATCCACCGATAATAGAAAAGCTACATTTTCAGTTTGATGGGTGGTTAGGTGATGATTTATTGACTTCATTTCCATGCTTTTTAGTCACTGAACGTTTAGCCACGGCCTTAAGTTCATCGCAGTTGTCAGGATATAATCTCTGAAATATCTACTTCTGACGTATTTGAAGAACTGTATCCAGAGTGTACTTTACCTCGTTTTTCGTGGCTCCAAGTATCCGGAACCATCGGTAAAGACGATTTTAGCGTAACAAATGATGGGCTACTCTTAGTTCCTGAAAAGGCAATGGTGTTGTTACAAAGATATCAACTAGAAAATGCTGACATCGCAGTGTACAAAAGCTAACAAAGCATTTAAGAGTGATTCCCAACGCTTGGCATTTCCAGTTCAAGGTTGGGTTTTGTGTTTACGGTGTAATGGTTTAGGTTCGGTGGTAGCGTTGCTCACACCTTAATGCGGCGTTATACGCAATACGGGAACATGGAATAATATTGTGGAAGCTAAAGAAAGAAAACTGTTTAAAGAAATAGCATCCATATTATGGAATGACTGGGATCCAATCGGTGTTAACGATGGTGAAAATGAGTGGAACGACGAATACGACAGTTATGTACCTCATATATTTCGATTGGTGCTAGAAGGAAAGGATGCATCGAGAATAGCTTTATATCTTTCTTCTACAATTGAACAAAGTATAGGTTTGTCTGCATATCCACAGCATGATTTGAAAGTTGCGAATAAAATAGTAGAAGCTAAGGTGCGCATCTTCGGCTAGCGTATAACAATGCGTTTAAGGCAGATTCCCAACGCTTGGCGGTTTGTATTCTAAGTTGGGTTTAGCGTTTAAGGTGTAATGGTTTAGTTTGGGTGGTAGGCGTTGCTCACTACTTAACGCGGCGTTAGTACGGGTTTGACATCAAAGGTCATAAGTTTTGGTGTTTATCTGTTTTGGCGCTCGTCTTTACACCTTTCAGTTTGTGCCTTTCACGTTCTTTCCGGTGGCACTATATGCGGAGTGTTCGCTTTGATTTTACCGTTTACGGCTTCTAACTCTTAGCCTATTTCTTTGGCGCTTTTTCATTTTCGTGGTGACTTTTGAGAGAACCTTGATTACTTTTTGTGTGGCTGTTGAAGTGCGAGGAAAGAATCCTTTTCTAATTTGAAGTCAGTAAAAGTAGGGGAGTTCAGTGCGTTTTTCTTCTAGCCAACTCTCGTCTATCAATGGCGGTAAAGTTTTGTAGCTGCCCGTCTCACTTCAGTGTTCAAAGCCTTTCATATCATGCCACTTTTCAATATCTTGGAGCGCATAAATAGAAGTAGCGCATGTACTAACAAATTGCTTAAGAGTGATTCGTAACGCGTGGCATTTTTACTTTGCGGTGGCTTATGTGATTAAGGCGTTGTGCGGTAGCTTTTGTATTGCGTTACTCACACCTTAGCAAGGCGTTAGCCTTTTTACCGAACTCAGCTACGTATTTCATTTTGTTACACAGTAGTCATTGGTTTTGTCGCATATCGACGATTGACAAATAGGTAAATAAGTTTGGACTGAATATCTTCGATCTCTCGAGAAAAGGAGATCAACAAATGAAAATAAAAAATCGATCTATTGTATTATTAAAATCAAAATCTCAATGTGTAACTTATTCAGGAGATCCGTTGCATGACAAGGTGCGGGTTATTTCTGCTGCGGCCAACTCAAAGAGAAAAATATTGTCACGAGCTGAGATAGCAAAAACTATACTCATTGTGGAAGAGGAATAGTGAATGAGTGATAAAGTTAGAATATTTGCTTATAAGCCGTTTAAAGATTCGCTCTCCCCTGATGTTTATGAGGCTTTAAAAAACAAGTTTCGTGAGTACAAGTAAAAAGGTGTGCAACCACATGATTTTGGGAGAGATACGACGTTTGATTTTTCCCGAAAAGCTTCGATTATCCGGGTTGCGACATATACATATAAAAGATAAAACGTCCAAGCGTTGGAACTTGAAGAAGTTTGCATTTGATAAAACTAGCAATACAGCTCTTATCTATTCTAGTAACTATTTTGATGACAATTGCTATTTACTTATTGGTTTGCTAGATAATGCTCATCACGCCTACAAAAATAACCTATTATATTTATTGGAAATGTCTGATATTGCTGATAGCTTTAGCAATAAAAATTTATAGGAACAAATATGAAAACCACTTTAAACTGGAAAAAAGGCACACCACCAACTCCCGGCATTTACTTTGTAGCACAGAAGTTGGGGCAATCTATAGGTAGATATGACTTCATGCTGTGGAGTGGAGAGGTGTGGGAGACAGATCAGCAGGTTGAAATTATAGCCTATGTAGATGCCGATGATATCAAAATGGCGTTATCCCCAGAGTGGCCAGAGAATTCTGATAGAAAATTGCCTCAAACCAATAAAAAAGATCTCCCTAATGATATTTGGGTAGAAGATTAAAACTAAAGGCTAACAAAGCATTTAAGAGTGATTCCCAACGCGTGGCATTTTTACTCCATCGTTGGGTTTTGTGTTTACGGTGGTATGATTAGGTTTCGTGGTAGCGTTGCTCACACCTTAATGCGGCGTTATGTTCTTGGGGGTTTATGGAAAACTTCAAAATTAGCAGAATCCACACAAAGTTAGGTATTTTCCGACTATCTGGAATCCTCAACAATGAAAGTGGTATTAAAAATATCAGCTATATTTCTGCTGAATATATGGGAACTGATGGCTGGTGCGAACTTAATTTACAGTCGGAGCATACTCAAAATTTACTGAGAGACATTCAAATTGAAGTGTGGCAGTACCTAGCGTGAGCAAGTCTGTTGCATCGACCAGACATAGTTTTGTAAATATCAGTGGCTTCAAATAGCTACGAACATAACAAAGCGTTCAAGAGGGATTCTCAACGCTTGGCAATTTTGGTTCTAAGTTTAGCTTTTGTGTTTATGGCACAATAATTTAGGTTTGGTGGTTTGCGTTGTTCACCCCTTAACGCGGCGTTAGGCAACGGGCAGGAAAGTTCTCTGTTCTCATTTTCTTAGTTCTCTTTGAGCATTCGTTTTTCTAAGTCGGCAATTCACCATTGTCGGCTCAAATTCTTGAATCTCTTTGGCCGTAAAACATGCCAAGGTTCGCGGGTTGCCTCATTGGTTTTCACAGGCGGTTGGTTGTGAATTTCACTGACCCAAGGTGTGGCAAGGGCAAGTCAATTGATGCTTTCGAATTTGCTGTTAATTTGCAGCTTTGGGTTTTTCGGGTTCAAAATCTACTTTGTTGCTGAAGGTCTGCATTTTGTGGTCGCTGGAATTTGGGCTGAAACATAGTGACTTAATGGTTCTTGAATCACAAAAAATCAGTGGGTGTTTGGTTGGTTATAAGGTTTCGGGTAATCTGCTTTCAAACAAACTTAACACCACTGGGAAACTTCGCCTAACAAGGCGTTTAAGGCGGATTCACAACGCTTGGCGATTTTAGTTCAAGTCAGCTTAAGTGTTTAAGGTACAATGGTTTACGTTTGGTGGTTGGCGTTGTTCACCACTTAACGCGGCGTTAGCTGTTTGTGCAATTTGGTATTGGAGAGTGAAACTAAATGGAAGCAAGATTTAATAAGTTATTAGCGTTCAGTATTGTTTTAGTCCATTTTTTTGCTTTCTCTGGGCTACTATATAAATCTCAAATTTATGGGCATATAGCGGTCTCACCAGGAGAACCTTATGGGTTAGGTGACGTTATAGATTTATTGTTTGCTAGTTTAGTTGTCTCGATGTGGTGTTGTGCGATGGTATCCTCAATTGTGGTGACTTTACTTAATATTAAAAGTAACTGGCTAGCTTCTCTGAAAGCACTTTTATACGGAACGGTTGGTCTGGTTGGTTATTTTAACGTTAATAGTTCAATCTCCTAATACGAAACAGCTAACAAACTGTTTAAGAGTGATTCGCAACGCGTGGCATTTTTGCTATGCGTTGCGTTTAGTGTTTAAGGCGGTCTGCGGCGGCTTCGGTATTGCGTTGCTCACACCTTAACAGGGCGTTATAGCGCACGATGAAATTGAATATGGATGGTCATGGATAATATCGAAAAAGAGCTCTATCAAGCAGCAATAGAACTAGTAAATATGCGATATCCTTCTGGTTGGGGTGGTGCTGCGGCTGTTAGAACAGAGTCTGGAAAAATATTAACAAGCATCGCTCCTGATACTAAAAACGATGCTCTTTCACTATGTATGGAAGTGGGAGCGTATTTAGAGGCTCACAAACTCAATAAGCGAGTGACCCACTCATTACGCCTGTGTCGTGAGAGCGAGAACGATGAATTTCTAATCTTGTCACCATGCAGTTTGCCAAGAGCGCCTTGTCCACTGGGGTGGGGATGTCAACGCAGCAATTACGACTCCAGAGAATGCGCTGGTTTTCAAAACTATACGAGAATTAATGCCTCATCATTGGTCACTCGTAAACGGCAAAGCGCTATAACAAACTGTTTAAGAGTGATTCGCAACGCGTGGCATTTTTACTACGCGTTAGGTTTAGTGGTTAAGGTGGTATGCGGAGGCTCTGATATTACGTTGCTCACACCTTAACAGGGCGTTAACCTAACTTCAGCATAAGAGGTAGTATTTTGAGTATATTTAAACGATTTTTTTCATGTAATAGTTCTGAAAAGGTTAAGCCTGTAGCTCACTCAGGTAAGCCTGTCTTAAAAACAGATTTACAAAATTATGTAGATGAATATTCCCAGGGTGATGGCAACTCGTCAGATTATGTTTATCGTTTAGAGACAAAAAATGGGTGGAAAAAGTATTTCAATAATAACTTTGTAATCACTAGTAGAAAAGCTAACTCTAGAGATCTTCAGGCATCACCTGAATATGCGACTAATTTAGAAAAAACGGGGAATGACAAAGCTTTTTATTGCTATGGCAATAAAAAAGATGCTGAAGATGCAATTAACATGAGGCTGAACTCATTAGCTGAGTCTCAATCTTATTGTACTCATCACGGTATTTATGCTTTGGCTTTTGTTGCAAGATTTGATAAATCCTGCCCCGCTTTAAAAGGGAAAAGCCTGTTCAAAGATAGATCATCAAATGATGGTGCTATGTACATACTACCTGAAGTAGATGAGATTCAAGATGAGCATATACATATATATTTTGCAGGACACTGGCTTCCTAAAAATAATCAAACAGGTACTTTATTGGAACAAGAGTTTGAAAATTCTGATTATGCAACGTTCATAAGTAAGTTACGTTTGTAATATGTAAGGTTAACAAACTGTTTAAGAGTGATTCGCAACGCGTGGCATTTTTACTATGCGTTGATTTTAGTGATTAAGGTGGTATGCGGCTGCATCAGTATTGCGTTGCTCACACCTTAACAGGGCGTTATAACCACGGCATAAATGGAGTATGTATGATAGCAAGGGAATGGAAAGCTACTTGCCCTAAAGAATATAAAGAAGGGTTTATTGCATACCTGTACGAGACAGGAATCAAAGATACATCTAATACACAAGGTTTTCTCGGTGCTCAAATTCTAAATCGAGATTTAGGCGATATTGCAGAAATCACGTTGTTGACCTACTGGGAAGATCTTGAATGTATTAAAGCATTTTCTGGTGAAGACATCAGTGTTGCCAAGTTGTATCCAGAGGATGAAAAGTACAAACTGAATCCAGATCGTCATGTTAGCCACTATGAAGTCTGTGAGAACATGTGGTTATAACAAACAATTTAAGAGTGATTCAGCACGCTTGGTATTTTCGGTTTGGGTTAAGTTTAGTGGTTAAGGTGTTCAAATTGAGTGTTGTGGATGCGTGCTTCACACCTTAATTGGGCGTTATGTGCTTTTGAGGAAAATTGATATGGAAGTAGTAGAAGCGAGTCCAGATTTAGCGCCAATATTAGCAAGTTACGCGAAAGAATGTTTGGAGTCGGGTATCCCTAAATATTCCGGCGTTGAACAAGATCCTGAAGCTTATTTATCAGGTTTGGTTGAACGTTCTAAGGCAACTTCTGAGTTACCAAACGGTTATTTGCCCAGCACAACTTATTATTGCGTATCTGACTCTGAAATCTTAGGCGCTATTCGAGTTCGTAAAGGTACTAATGCCAACGTAGAAAATGTCATTGGGCATGTAGGCTACGAAACTAGACCGTCAGCTCGTGGTAAAGGTGTAGCTTCATTTCTCCTCGCTTGGGTGCGAGAGCATATTGTCACTGACTCAGTTATTGTTACTTGTTCAATTGACAATCCAGCGTCCCAAAAGGTTATCGAAAACTGTGGCGGAGAGTATCTTGGCAACTACACAAGTGAAAACGAGGGCACTGTAAGGCGCTACCGTTTAGCACGCACATAACAAAGCGTTCAAGAGGGATTCTCAACGCTTGGCAGTTTTGGTTAGAAGTTTAGCTTTTGTGATTATGGCACAATGGTTTAGGTCAGGTGGTGGCGCTGTTCACCCCTTAACGCGGCGTTATATGATATGAGGGTTTGATAGTGAGGTTACCCAGAAAGTTAGATCGTCAACTCGGGTTTTATATTTGGGGATGCATTATTATCGCAGTGGCTTGGCCTTTAGTTATCCCGCTCGCTATTATTTGGGGTGCTTACAAAGCACTCTCTTTGATAATATCCAGCTGGTGTTCTAGCTGTAGTAAGCCCTTTTCTATGTATAAAGCGAAATCTATCGTAATAAAATCATATTGGGAAAAGGCGTGTTTAGATGGCTCTCCCGACTTGCGATATAAACGAAATGCTAAACACTATGAGCTACGTGAAACTTGGGTTTGCAAGCGTTGTGCGTTGACAAAAGTGAAAGAAGTCTCTCGTGTCGATTCATATTAATCATATAACAAACTGTTTAAGAGTGATTCGCAACGCGTAGCATTTTTACTATGCGTTGCGTTTGGTGTTTAAGGTGGTATGCGGTGACTGCGGTATTGCATTGCTCACACCTTAACAGGGCGTTAGTTTGCAAGAGGAAAATCGCAGCTATATCGCAATATCTAGTGGTAAAAGCTCAAAGTTGAAATTGTCGTATTGGCGTTCAATTTCAGTGTTAATTAACGTGGTAAAAATCCAAAAATTGGCATCGTTTCAACGGTTGGTTTGTTCTTTGGTGCGGCGACTTTTGGGTTAATTGAGTCGTACTTTTTTGCTGAAACTCTGCTCTGTGAGTTTATTGGTACAAAAGCAGATTTACTCGCTGCGAGGACGTTTTCTCTGGTGTGGTAAGTTCACGTGGTTTCAGTGAATTTGTTGAAAGTCCGCATTGTGAGATTGTCTTTCCAAAAGCAGTTTCTGGTGTTGTGCGTTCGCTTTCTGCGGCGTTGTTTGTTCCAAGTGGTTTCATTGACTAGCCGCTTTGAGACTACGCCTGACTTAAGTGCATCAAAGTACATATTGCTTGTTGTTTGCAAAGTTTAAAATAACGTAAAATCAACCCTTTGGGTCTGCAAACTAACAAGCTGCTCAAGAGGGATTCGCAACGCGTGGCATATTTACTATGCGTTGAATTTAGTGATTAAGGTGGTTTGCGGCGGCTTTGTATTGCGTTGCTCACCCCTTAGCAGGGCGTTAGTTGCGCGCGAAAATAGAGAACATATGAAAGAAAGTTGGATTCGGTACGAAGATATCGAAGAAAAGAGGCAAGGCTATTTTGTTATCTACAGCCCTGTATTCACAGGTCAAGACTTTGCTATGTTAAAAATTCATATTTATGAACAAGAATTAGTTTCTGAAATAAAAAGGATCGCTGAACATGAGCTGAGTATTTGGGCAACACGATACGCTACTCCAGTTATGGTTATTGTAAAAAACTTTACTCAAACTGATTGGAGAACCAAAGACATTGTGGGGCACAATTTTTTGCTTGGTTACGCTGCTGGTAATGATGTGATAGCGCATTGGGATGAATACCCTAAGTCACAAGAACCGCAATTTGACCTGTCAAAAGAGACCTTAGCAATCATATACTCCGATTTGAGTAGTAGAACTTTTGAGCAAGTAATAGAAAAACAAAAAGAAGATGCAAAAGGTCGGAAATTACTATTGTTTGTTATGACTTTCTGGTTTTGTGTTATTCCTGCCTTCATTGCATATCTAGGCTGGTCTAGTCCGTTCTTTTCTTTACTAGCGTTACTATATAGTTGGTATCTGGCTACGAAGAAAGGACTTGAGTTGTGGGGTAAGAAAAGTAAATCTCAAAAGGAATTAGATGAGGAAAAGGAGAAGTTACAGAAAGAACATCACCACTATCATTGTAAGCTCAATCCTGATGCATTCCTTAAGCTAAAGTGTGAGAACTTTAAGAAAGAGCGTCTAGAAAGAGAGCGCAGTAAGGTAGAGGAAATGCGCAACTAACAAACTGTTTAAGAGTGATTCGTAACGCGTGGCATTTTTACTATGCGTTGGTTTAAGTGATTAAAGTGGTATGCGGGAGCTTCGGCATTGCGTTGCTCACACCTTAACAGGGCGTTATGTGCTTGGAGGAAAAATGGAATATTTTCAGTACTATGGAATCGACTGGGTTGCAATGGTACTTACGTTTCTTGCAATTTGGCAAATTGGAAATAAGAACAAAATCGGTTTCATTCTAATGATGTGCGGTAACACTAGTTGGGTAGCAGTTGGTTATCTTACTGGCAGTGTGGCAATGATAATTGCAAATATCATCTTTTTCTCAATGAACCTTAGAGCAATCATCAAATGGTCGACGCCAGAGAAAGAGCCTAAAGTTAGTGTTGCTGAGCAGTCATCTACAAGCTAGAAGTTCGCACATAACAAACTGTTCAAGAGGGATTCGCAACGCGTGGCATTTTCACTATGCGTTGATTTTAGTGATTAAGGTGGTTTGCGGCGGCCTTTGTATTGCGTTGCTCACCCCTTAACAGGGCGTTATGTGCTAGGGAGATAAACGTGAGAATCGAAGAAACTCAAGAATCTGACTTTCTCCAAGTTGTTGACTTGGTTAAGCGCGTTGTCGATAAAGACATACTTCCTCATTTCAGCAATGAAGGGCAGGCGCTGTTTACTTCAAAAGTGCGGTCTGATGTTGAAACTACATTTGATAAATCAAAGTTTCAAAACCTTAAGCTGATAGAAAATAACAAAGTCATTGGTTTTGCTGCGTTGAGAGAGAATAATTACATTACTCATCTTTTCATTGACACTAGCTTTCAAAACAAAGGGTTAGGCAAACTATTGCTAGACAATTTGTTATCACTTACTGAGTCCAGTGAAGTAAGATTGAGGGCGTCTGTTAACGCGAAAAATTTTTATGAGTCTCAAGGTTTTGTTGCCACAGAAGGTGAGCAAAATGTTGATGGTGTAAGGTTTGTTCCAATGCGACTTGTTCGCACATAACAAACAATTTAAGAGTGATTCAGCACGCGTGGCATTTTCGGCATGCGGTGATTTCGGTGTTTAAGTGCAATGCGGAGGCATAGTCATTGCGTGCTTCACACCTTAATTGGGCGTTAGTACGGGTTTGACATCAAAGGTCATAAGTTTTGGTGTTTATCTGTTTTGGCGCTCGTCTTTACACCTTTCAGTTTGTGCCTTTCACGTTCTTTCCGGTGGCACTATATGCGGAGTGTTCGCTTTGATTTTACCGTTTACGGCTTCTAACTCTTAGCCTATTTCTTTGGCGCTTTTTCATTTTCGTGGTGACTTTTGAGAGAACCTTGATTACTTTTTGTGTGGCTGTTGAAGTGCGAGGAAAGAATCCTTTTCTAATTTGAAGTCAGTAAAAGTAGGGGAGTTCAGTGCGTTTTTCTTCTAGCCAACTCTCGTCTATCAATGGCGGTAAAGTTTTGTAGCTGCCCGTCTCACTTCAGTGTTCAAAGCCTTTCATATCATGCCACTTTTCAATATCTTGGAGCGCATAAATAGAAGTAGCGCATGTACTAACAAATTGCTTAAGAGTGATTCGTAACGCGTGGCATTTTTACTTTGCGGTGGCTTATGTGATTAAGGCGTTGTGCGGTAGCTTTTGTATTGCGTTACTCACACCTTAGCAAGGCGTTATACGCAATACGGGAACATGGAATAATATTGTGGAAGCTAAAGAAAGAAAACTGTTTAAAGAAATAGCATCCATATTATGGAATGACTGGGATCCAATCGGTGTTAACGATGGTGAAAATGAGTGGAACGACGAATACGACAGTTATGTACCTCATATATTTCGATTGGTGCTAGAAGGAAAGGATGCATCGAGAATAGCTTTATATCTTTCTTCTACAATTGAACAAAGTATAGGTTTGTCTGCATATCCACAGCATGATTTGAAAGTTGCGAATAAAATAGTAGAAGCTAAGGTGCGCATCTTCGGCTAGCGTATAACAATGCGTTTAAGGCAGATTCCCAACGCTTGGCGGTTTGTATTCTAAGTTGGGTTTAGCGTTTAAGGTGTAATGGTTTAGTTTGGGTGGTAGGCGTTGCTCACTACTTAACGCGGCGTTAAGTGCAATCATCGAGAGTCACATCAAAAAAGTAGGGAAGTATGAGTATTAATATAAAATGGGATGGTGATTGTCGCTTTAAAGTGTCAACTGAAGGTGGTTTTACGTTTAATGTTGACGCTACAAGTGAGAAAGCCCCTTGTCCAACGGAAGTTCTATTGTCGGCTTTAGGTTCATGTAGTGCTACGGATGTCGTCTTGTTACTACAAGATCAAGGTTTTGAAGTTCAAGGTCTAGAAAATACGGTTACTTTTGCCCTAACGGAATCAGAACCTCGTTTATATAAATCGGCAAACTTACACTTTACAGTAAATGGCAGTGGTTTTAAGGAATCTGATATTTTGCGAGCAGCTCAAGAAGCGGTGGAAAAGCATTGTCATGTTTGTCTTATGTTGAGCCCTACGATCGATATCACTTGTTCAGCTGAAGTGGGTAAAAATTGCACTTAACAAAGCGTTTAAGAGGGATTCACAACGCTTGGCAGTTTTGGTTCAAAGTTTAGCTTTTGTGTTTATGGCACAATGGTTTAAATTGGGTGGCATCGCGTTGTTCACCCCTTAACGCGGCGTTATACGCTAATATTGTAAATTTAATCAGGAGATAATGTGGATTTATTAAAGGATATACTAAGTGAGTTTGGTAATTGGTCGTTTTTGTTATCTGTTTTAACGGGTATCATTGTTTCAGCCTTAAGTAGTTACTTAACGAGTAATAAACAATTAGTCAAGACAGTAGATAAGCTACAAGGAATAATTTTAAAAAATATTTCAAGAAAAAATAACGATTCAGTCGAGTTGTACCAAAAATACTCCTCTGTTTATGGTGTGATGTTTGCAAAAAGAATGAAAGAAGCAAATTTCGTTTCTATCGCATTTGCTGTGTTTATAGTTCTGTATTTCTTTATTTTGGCACTTACTAAAGTTGAGCTAGAGCCACTAATCGTTACTGTCGCATTTATATTTTTGTTTTTACCGTGGGTGAAGTTAGCTTCTAGTACATATCGAGTGACCAATGGTTATCTTGGTAGTAGCGAGTATGAGATTAGGCAATTTATCGAGTACATTATTAATGAAGCTTCAGACGATGATCTAAATGATGGTGGAACTCCAAGAAAGTTGTTAAACGTTGAAGATTTTTCGATTGAAAAAATTCAAACGCTTGAAGATGTAAGCGCTTTTCGAGTTGAGGGTTAAATATGAGAGATGATATAAAAAAAACCTCTTCTGATTGGCTTAATAGAGCAATTGACATTTTGTTCTGTACTCACCCCAAAAGAACATCTCTAGGTTTTGTAATTGGCGCTTTAATTTATGTAATTGTAGGTGTTATATTTGCACCGATTTGGTCTGAAATAGATAGAATTAAAGTATCAGACTTGGAACTTTGGCATTACCTAATCGTTGGTATTTCGCTAATGCATATCCCTACTATCAAGGATAGTTACACAAAAGAGTCAGAGTTACCTAAGGAAATAGAGCAAGCTCTGGGGTTAATTAAAGAAGCCGAAGCACAAGGCGTTTCAAAAAAATCAATTCAAAAAATGAGGCTTGAACTATGTGATTCTGTAGTAAAATCACTGTCATCACGCAAGCCACAAGACAAGCAGCAAACTAGTTGAACGCGTATAACAAAGCATTTAAGAGTGATTCCCAACGCTTGGCATTTTTCATTCCATCGTTGGGTTTTGTGTTTACGGTGGTTTGGTTAAGTTTCGTGCTAGCGTTGCTCACACCTTAATGCGGCGTTATGTTTAATCACGTAAAATCAGTCGTTTACACTCTTTTTTGTTCACGCAACTTTCAAGTTTTTCCCTTGTCGGCAAGCTAAATTCAGTGGTCGCTGTTTTCAGGACTCCTATTCGCGGGCGCGAAAAAATCAGAGAATTGCCTCATTGAAAGCCAGTGTGTTGGCGAGGTGAGTGAAGTGTTCTCAATTTCAATGTTAGAGTTCCAGTTTTCGGTTTTTCACGCTAAAACTCAATGTTAGTAAAATCAAATTTATGAGTTAATTCAGTTTATTAGCTTCTGGTTTTGGTTTTCAATGGTAAGTCGAGTTAAGCTCTTTGTTTCGTAAAACTTAACCCTTTGAGCCTTAAACTTAGTATCAAGTTTGAAGTGCGACACTTAGAGTAGCTGCTCATAAATATACTCTGTTGGTGTCTTGTAACCAAGCCTTTGGCGTGGTCTGTTATTCAGTTTATACGCTATCTGGCTGCACAGTCTTTGTGTCACATGAGCCATTGAGGTTTTCTTAGGTAAATATTGGCGTATGAGTCCATTTGTATTCTCATTGGTCCCTCGCTCCCAAGAGTGGTAGGGCGTTGCGAAGTAAAACAAGCATTTATGCTTGTTTTCTATCTCCTGATATTGATTGAATTCTGTACCATTATCAGCAGTGATAGTTCTAAATGGTAAGTTTGAACGTGTAACGATCTCTGTCATTCTCGCGTTGAGTGATACAGTTGTTCGGTCATCTAGCTGTCCGATATAGGTGTAGCCAGTCATTCTGTCAACGAGAGTGACAATGCAGTGCTTAGTTCCGCGACCGATCACGGTATCTATTTCCCAATGTCCAGGTTCTAGGCGTAACTCAGCTTGTTTTGGTCGTTCTGTTATGTGCCTTTTAGCGGCAATTCTCCCCCTGCTATCTTTGGCGTTGTAGCGCTTACGTCTCTGTTTTGGTGATTGACGTAAATGTTTCCAGAGCATGCCTCCGTTGGCTTTATCGGTCCAAATGTGCTGGTAAATAAGCTCATGGCTCATCACTGGATAGCCATGCAAACGGCAATACCCAACGATTTGGTCAGGACTCCAATCGAGCATTATAAGCGCGTCAATAATTTTGAAATCGTGCTTGGTATAGCGCTTGTTACGCCGTGACCGGCTCAACCTGTTTCTAGCTCTTTGTTGTGCTCTAGCAGGCTGATAGGAAGGGTTAGGGCGATAGGCGTTGTATCGAGAGTTACGTTTAAATTCTCGGTAGATAGTGCTCTTGTGACGCCCTAGCTCTTTAGCGATGTTGACGACACTAATGCCTTGCTTTCTAAGTGCGGACATCATATACCTTTCATTCTCAGTGAGGTGTGTGTAATTCATGGTTTTTCACTTCTTGGCGGGAGTAAAATTTATGAATAGCACATCTCACTGTTTTAAATTTCAGGGGTGTCGCACTTCGTACTTGAATCCAAGAAACATAACAAGGCGTTCAAGAGGGATTCGCAACGCGTGGCATTTTTACTATGCGTTGGTTTAAGTGATTAAGGTGGTTTGCGGCGGCTTTTGTATTGCGTTGCTCACCCCTTAACAGGGCGTTAGCTTACAAACATTGAAGTTTTTGAATCTATCTTAATTTCAATTGTTTAATCATCATTTGAATCTGGTTTGAACTTTATGCGCGGTATTTCAAAGCCTTGTGTTTGAAAACAGCAAGTATAGTCTCAGCTTTGGTGTGTGAAGTTCCGTGAGTCTCCACGCTTGGCGGTTTTGGCCTAGTTCAAGATTGTTCAAAGTTTGGGGCAATCCAAAGCTCACATTCTTTTACTCACAATTGTACTTATGTTTGATTGGCGTTTCGGATTCGGAAATTTAAGCTAACAAGGCGTTCAAGAGGGATTCACAACGCTTGACGGTTTGGCGTAAAATTTAGCAAAAGTGTTTACAGCGCAAATAGTTAGTTTTGGTGGCGTGGCGTTGCTCACCCCTTAACGCGGCGTTATGTTTACTTGAGATTCAAAGACTTAAAGTTATTAGGCTCTAGTTCTTTGTCCCGTTGGCAATTCGTCCCTAGTAGACTCAGCAACTTCACATTGTCGGTCTAAGTTCTTGAATTTCTCATCCCGTAAAACATGCCAATATTCGTGGGTTGCTTCATTGTCAGGTCGTGGCGGTCGGCTTCTTGTTTAACTGGCTCAAAGTCGCTTTAGGGTTCTTAGCCAATTAGCATTTCAGCTTGGCAGTTGCCTCGGCAATTCAGCATTGTTTTTCGCTTTGGTTGGAAAGAAAGGGCGCTTGTTGTTAGTTGCTCGGGTTGCCTCATTGGGCAGGGAAGTGGAATTACTCGTTTTAGGTTGCTCGCCTTTGGCGGTCAAGTTGGTTCTAGTCTTGTGGTTTACTTCAGAAAACTAATTGGAAATAGCAGTTCTTTCTCAAGTAAATCATGCGTTTGTGGTAAAACATAACAAGCAATTTAAGAGTGATTCAGCACGCTTGGCATTTTTGGTTTGGGTTCAGTTTGGTGTTTACGGCGGTCTAATTGAGTGTCGTGGTTGCGTGCTTCACACCTTAATTGGGCGTTATACGCTTTATGGGAAATGATACACAAAGGACGTTATGAAGTTATCTGAGTTACAAAGTCATATAAAAGAATTCGATTATGCGCCAGAGCAATCTGAACACTATTTTTTAAAACTAATCGAAGAAGTTGGCGAATTATCGGAATCTATTCGCAAAGGTAAAAGTGGGCAACCAACGCTAGATGAACTTAAAGGTTCAATCGCAGAAGAGTTATATGACGTCTTGTATTATGTTTGTGCTTTAGCCAATATTCACGGTGTAAACCTTGAGAAAACGCATGAACTAAAAGAAGTATTGAACAAGGTTAAGTACAACCGATAGAACGCGTATAACAAATTGTTCAAGAGGGATTCAGCACGCGTGGCATTTTTACTATGCGTTGGTTTTAGTGATTAAGGTGGTATGCGGTAGCGTCGGTGTTGCGTGCTTCACCCCTTAACAAGGCGTTAGAAGTTTTAGGAATAAGTATGGGACGCAGGAGAGAACTAGGTAGTATTGCAAGCGGTATTATTGGCTCGTTTCGGAGTAGAAACAATGATGTTGAAGGTTATTGGGGCATCGGTAAGCTTTACCTGTCCGTAGACCACCTTCAAAGCAAGTGTGTTTCAATAGACCTTTGCTCCCAACAGATTGCTCCATATTACCCGCACTTTGACCTAATGACTGAACGCTATTCAAAGATGTTTAAAGGGTTGCTTGTAAAACATTCAATTCCGTTTGAATGGGTTCGCTCAGCATACGTTTACGTTGAATTTGAAGCAGAATATGAGGAGCGTCATCACAATTGGCGGAGTGCATTGGGAAATCCGTGCAATCTCGTTTGTGTAGTCATAGATGACAATGGCAAAAGTCATGTTGCTCGTGCGTATACAAACTGTTTCCCACATGACGCGAAAAGGGAAAGTCGGAGCACTAGGTGAGCAAACTTCTAACAAATTGTTCAAGAGTGATTCGCAACGCGTGGCATTTTCACTTTGCGTTGGTTTATGTGTTTAAGGTGGTATGCGGCGGCTTCGGTATTGCGTTGCTCACACCTTAACAAGGCGTTAGGCGACGGGCAGGAAAGTTCTTTATTTTCATCTTCTTAGTTCCCTTTGGCAATTCATTTTTCTTAGTCGGCAGTTCAGGATTGTCTACTCAAATTCTTGAATCTCTCTGGCTGTAAAACATGCCGAGGTTCGCGAGTTGCCTCATCGGTTTTCACAGTCGGTTGGTTGTGAATCTCGCGGGCTTAAAGTGTGGAAAGGACAAGTTAATCGAGGCTTTTGTTCTCGCTTTAAGTTTGCAGCTTTACGTCTCGCTTCTTCAAAAGCGACTTGATCGCTGAAAGTCTGTATTTCGTGGTTGTTGAAATTACGGCTGAAACATAGTGACTTTTGTTGTTCTTGAATCACAAAAAGTCAGCGGGTGTTTGGTAGCTTATTTTGTTTCGGGTAATCTGCTTTCAAACCAACTTAAAGACTGGTGGGAAACTTCGCCTAACAAGGCGTTTAAGGCGGATTCACAACGCTTGGCGATTTTAGTTCAAGTCAGCTTAAGTGTTTAAGGTACAATGGTTTCGGTTTGGTGGTTGGCGTTGTTCACCACTTAACGCGGCGTTAGTACGGGTTTGACATCAAAGGTCATAAGCTTTGGTGTTTATCTGTTTTGGCGCTCGTATTTACACCTTTCAGTTAGTGCCTTTCACGTTCTTTCCGGTGGCACTATATGCGAAGTGTTCGCTTTGATTTCATCGTTTACGGCTTCTAACTCTTAGCCTGTTTCTTTGGTGCTTCTTCATTTTCGTGGTGGCTTTTGAGAGAACCTTGATGACTTTTGTTGTGGCTGTTGAAGTGCGAGGAAAGAATCCTTTTCTAATTTGAAGCAAGTGAAAGTAGGGCAGTTCAGTGCGTTTTTCTTCTAGCCAACTTTCGTCTTTCAATCTGGGTAAAGTTTTGTAGCTGCCCGTCTCACTTCAGTGTTCAAAGCCTTTCATATCATCTCAGTTTTCAATATCTTGGAGCGCATAAATAGAAGTAGCGCATGTACTAACAAGTTGCTTAAGAGTGATTCGTAACGCGTGGCATTTTTACTTTGCGGTGGCTTATGTGATTAAGGCGCTGTGCGGTAGCTTTTGTATTGCGTTACTCACACCTTAGCAAGGCGTTATTACTCAATATGTATATTGGTCGCAATAGGTGGTTTGATTGTTATGAGAGCAAGTTCGCTTTTGTTAGTGTTAGGGAACAAGCTAAAAATTTCAGGCTCTTAAAATGCTAGATACTTATTTGTCTAACACTAAAACTCTTCTCATCGAGTTTGTTAAATGTTATCTAGCGGCGGTTGTCGTTATTGGTCTGAAAGGTGAGCTATTCAATATCGCCTTAAGGGTTTGGTCTGATAACCAAATGTCTTTTTATGGTGGCGGTTTGTGGCAAATCACTTTGGTTTTAGCCTTCTTTATCACTTGCTGTGTCTTGTTTAACAAGTACTGTCCGGAATAGTCATTATAATTGCGTCATAACAAAGCGTTTAAGGCAGACTCCCAATGCTTGGCGTTTAGTATTCAAAGTTGGGTTAAGTGTTTACGGTGTAAAGGTTGAGGTTAGGTGGTTAGCGTTGCTCACTACTTAACGCGGCGTTATGAGTCAATGGAAGTTATGACCCAAGAAAACGTAAAAATAGATATCTGCAATCAAGCAATAGAAACCCTTAAACTGAATCGCAGTGTTTTACAGCCTCAGTTGTTTGATTCCATAGAAAAGCAGTTAGAGTGGTTAATCTCTTACTTTGAAGGCACGTCTAATGAAAGATCAAAGTTGTTTGAACTAACTTTTGGACATTATTCTGCCCGAGAAATTGATCCTAGAGAGCGTGATTTGGTCGATGCACTGAATAAAGCGTTTTATGTCGCGGTCCAAACTAGGAGGGGATTAAAATTGGAACTGAGTGAGTTGGGAATTGACTCATAACAAATTGTTCAAGAGGGATTCGCAACGCGTGGCATTTTCACTATGCGTTGGTTTAAGTGATTAAGGTGGTATGCGGTCGCTTCGGTATTGCGTTGCTCACCCCTTAACAAGGCGTTATGTTTTTACGAAATTATGAGTTATTGACATAGTATGGAAGTTATAGAAATCAATGGAGCTAAAAGCTTCTTGAAAGCCGTTACATTTGAAAATCCAAAGTTTCCTAAATACAAAAATGAATCAAGAAAATATATATTTAGAGGTCAATCAGACGCTAGTTGGGAGGCAGTGCCATCTGCATTTAGAGCGAACAGTAGACTGCTTACTGATGGAAAGCTACCATCGCTAAGCTGGAGAACAAATAGGGATCAAATTGAAGCTGAGTTTTATACATTGAGTATGTTTGCGGAAGAATTGAATCGTAATGGTTTCCACTTGCCTAATGAAGATGTCCTAAATATTGACACTTATGGGAGAGGGTTTATCAAATTTATCACGGAAATAGGACGTGGTGAGGCAGTATGGCCTCCTCGGAGTTTTCATTCTCTTATAGCTATTGCACAACATTACGGAATACCAACAAGGTTTTTGGATTTTACATATGATCCTATGGTTGCCCTGTATTTTGCAGTAAAGGGAGCGATGGAAAGTAACAATAGCGGCTTTATATCTCTGTATGCGATCCATTCTCAGGGCTTTAACATTCGCAGTTTTGACTTTGAACGCTCTGTTGATGATAGATTTGGGAACTCTCCAACGAGCGGTCAAGAGAAAAGCATATATCAGGTCATCAAGTCTCCGACTAGTTTTAATCATAATCTAAGAAGCCAGAAAGGCCTTTTCTTGGCGTATATCGAGAAAGAGTTTAGGGCTAATGATATTCTTAACCCAGAGTCTTTAGACCAATATATTATGCGCACAACTAATTTTGATGTTAACTATAAATTTGTTACTAAAGTTAGTAATGCACCTAAATTATTGAAACTTTTACATGATCGTTTCTATTCTGCTAGTTCATTGTTTCCTAGCATCGAGGGTTGTGTGCAAGGTTTGTACGAACAAAAAACATAACAAAGCATTTAAGAGTGATTCCCAACGCTCGGCATTTTTGGTGTCATCGTTGGTTTTTGTGTTTACAGTGGTATGGGTAGGCTTCGTGTTAGCGTTGCTCACACCTTAATGCGGCGTTATAGCCCCTCTGAGACTATTCATAAGGATATGGTGCAGTTGTGAGTAACGAACACTCTTTTAAAGCGTCTTGTCACTGTGGTGCAGTACAAATTGAATTTCAAAGTAAATCTGTGGAGCTGGAACAATACGAGTGTTCCTGTTCTATTTGCACTATTCGAAACTCAAAAATGACGCCTGTTCCGTTAGCATTTCTCCAAGTTAAATCTGGTTTGAACAATTTAACTCTTTATCAATTTCACACGATGACGGCAAAACACTACTTTTGTAGAACCTGTGGCATTTACACTCATCATCAAAGACGCTCTAGGCCTGACCAATATGCGGTGAATGTTGCATGTATACATGGGGTAGGAAAGTAGAGCAACGTCGGGCACGGGGCTCTAACTAATTGTTCAAGCAGACAGCTAACGTTTGGCGATTTTGGTTTGGTTGAGTTTAGTGATTACGGTGGCTTTATTTTGGGTGCAGTGGCAGTTAGCTGCTACTTAACAAGGCGTTAGTTGCCAAGAGGATAAACGTAACCAAATCAAAAGGTTTAAGGTTAGAAATGCTAGAGTTTGGAAGTGAATTTCTAGGCTGCAAATGGTTAATCTCGGTTTGGTAATGTCATTTTTCAGCTTCAGTTTTTGGGCAAATGAAAACTCACTTGTTCTTTGTTTTTGAAGCAGTTTGTACAATTAAAACGACATTACTTGTTGAAAATTCGCTCTTTGAGTTTGTCGCTTCAAAAGCTGGATTGCTTGCTGAAATGACGTTTTCTTTGGTTTGGTGAGTTCATGTGGTTTCAGTGACTTTGTTGAACCTCCGCATTGTGAGATTGTCGGCACAAAAGCGCTTTTTGGTGTTGTTAGTTCGTTTTCTGCGGAGTTGCATGTTCTACGTGGTTTCATTGAGTAGCTGCTTTGAAACTGCGCCTGACTTAAATGCATCAAAGTACATATCTTTTGATGTTCGCAAAGTTCAATTTGTCATAAAATCAGCGTTTTGGTTTGGCAACTAACAAACGCTTCAAGACGGATTCGCAACGCGTGGCATTTTCATCATGCGTTAAGTTTAGTGATTTAGGCGGTTTGCAGAAACATCGTATTGCGTTGCTCACCACTTAAGCGGGCGTTATGGCGCAGGGATAGAATCAGCTAAGGGAAACTATATGAGCGAGAAAGTAAAAGTAGCCTTGAACTGGCTCAAAGGTCTTTTGGAATCGGAGAATATCGAGTATCAAATAGTCGGTGGGTTGGCGGCAACGGTTCATGGTGGCAGTCGTGAAGTCGCAGACATCGACCTCTATATCCACAATTCAGATGCAAAAAAAGTATTAGCTCACGTTTCACAGTATGTTTCTAAGCCACTTACTCGTTACTCGGAATATGGCTGGGACTTAGAGTATTTTCAGTTAATCTATCGAAATCAAAAAATTGAAATAGGTTTGGCTCAACATACCAAGATCCAATCTTCACTGGACGGTTCGTGGCACCAACTTGAAATCGACTTCTCAAAGTCAGTTGTCAAAAGCTATCAAGGTATTGAATTACGGGTCATTCCAGTATATCAGTTGGTTGAATATAAGCGAATATTGGGTAGGGAAGTAGACCTCATAGACGTTCAGCAGTTAGCTTCAAGTTCAGCGCCATAACAAAGCATTTAAGGGTGATTCTCAACGCTTAGCATTTTTCATTCCATCGTTGGGTTTCGTGTTTATGGCGCATTGGTTTAGGTTAGGTGGTGGCGTTGTTCACACCTTAATGCGGCGTTAGCTGTTTGAGGAAAAAATGAGAAAATTCGATAAGCCGCTATTCTGGCTGTATATAAAAACAAGAGACTCATTGTTGTCATCTTTTAAGGGCTTTCTGGGAATGCTTTTAGTGTTGATCGGGGCAGCAGTAGTTTTAGGTAATGAATCCCCTGAGAATGTCTGGATTTCGGTGGGAATCATTTTATTAGTATCTAGTCTTCCAGTCTCAATGGGCTTGATGATGGTAAAGTTCAAATTTAAGAGCTTTGCTGGATCAATACCTACAGCAGAACTAGCGTACTTCTTACAGCACGATGAAGGTGCAAACTCAGATAAAGCTGTGAGAGGTTTATTTTCGTTATCCCTATCTTTTATGATTTACCTTTGGTTTACGATGGTAGCTATCGCAGCTCTTGGTATGTTGGGAGCAAAGCTCGTGTTGTAAAACACAGCTAACAAACTGCTCAAGAGGGATTCGCAACGCGTGGCATTTTTACTATGCGTTGAATTTAGTGATTAAGGTGGTTTGCGGCGGCTTAGGTATTGCGTTGCTCACCCCTTAGCAGGGCGTTATGTAAATCATGAGAATAAGGAGAATTGAGATGGAATTATCAGAAATTAAAGCGAAAATAATTGAGCTATTGGATGCTCAACTTGAACAAAAGTTTGAAGAATCAGATTTATCTGCGAGGCATTACAGTTTTACTAGCCCTGACTACGACTTCTCTTTTTCAGTATCACTTGTAAGGAATGTCAGCGAAACTCAATTAACTAACCGAATAAATCGCTGTATCAATAAAGCGAAAGAAGTTTCAAAACCTAATACACATTTTCAGTTTGACGAAAACTGTGGTTTATATATCGTTTAATTTCAGAAATTTACATAACAAACTGTTTAAGAGTGATTCGCAACGCGTGGCATTTTTACTATGCGTTGCGCTTAGTGTTTAAGGTGGTATGCGGCGGCTTTGGCATTGCGTTGCTCACACCTTAACAGGGCGTTATAGCTCAAGTAACTAAATAGTATAGAGATTAAATGAAGAACAACCTAATAATTGAGCTTTTATGTGCTTTGCTCCTTGGTGGCATTTCTGCGAGGATAGTTGCTGAGAGTAGCGGGAAAGAAGCTTTAAATACCTACATAAAAGCAATAAATCCCGGAGATCCCGTTTTCATCTATTTGGCAGTGCTAGGCGTTGTCTCAATGCTCTATTTAGCTCTTGCCAAACAGCAAAGTGCACAAACACAGTTTTCATCGGCTACTCACGACATAATCGAGCCGGTTGCGAGAAGAGTTGGGTTTTCTCTATTAGGTGTATATCGTACGATTTCTGGAGGGTATCTGTTTTCAAGCGTGTACATAGTTACAGCATATCCGAATGAAACAACATATCCATTTTCCCTATTTGCCCTAGGATTGTCTGTAATAATTATACTTGCTTGTTCCGGTATCGAATATTTGTGTAGAGAGCTATAACAAACGCTTTAAGACGGATTCGCAACGCTCGGCGGTTTTGGTTTTAATTGGTTTTTGTGATTACGGCGCAATAATTGAGTGTTGTGGTAACGTTGCTCACCACTTAAGCGGGCGTTATGTACTTTAAGGAAAATTGTAACCAACTCTAAAGGATTGAGAGTGATAGATCATTTTGAAATTAAGGTAGTTGCATTCGAAGAATGTCGTGTGTTTTACAAGAATGTGCTAGAGCCATTGGGTATTGAACTCAAGTGGTCAGATGAAAATGCTGCTGGCTTTGGGCTTTCGAGCGAGCCAAATGTAAGGTTTCTAATTGAAAAAGGCGTCAGTAATTCTAAGTGCCATATTGCTTTTTCTGCATCAAACAAATTACAAGTTTCTGCGTTTCATCAAGCTGGGCTATCTTTAGGTGGTAAATGCAACGGTAAGCCTGGTTTACGAAAACACTATGCTCCAAACTACTACGCTGCGTTTTTGATTGACCCTGAGGGCAACAATGTGGAGTCAGTAGTGTACCTTTAGCACGTACATAACAAATTGTTCAAGAGTGATTCGGCACGCGTGGCATTTTTACTATGCGTTGGTTTTAGTGGTTAAGGTGGTATGCGGAAGCTTCGGTATTGCGCGCCTCACACCTTAACAAGGCGTTATGCTCTAGGAGGGAATTTTGCTCAATTTACTGAAGAAAGTGGTGCTAATCAATCTTGTTGCAGCATTGATTGTTATTCTCTTAGCTCAGTTTGTCCCCTTCTTTGCTACTACTCAGCCAGTCGACTTTCTGTTCTTCGTTGTTATCGTGAACTGGGTTTTAGCAAAGCTTATGTGGGAAGGTGGCGTATATAGTAAAACAGCGCATATGGATGATTCTAGAACAGATAAAGTTTACAAAATGGTAGAAGGTCATGATTTCGAAGAAGACCAACGAGAGCAGCATAGAATGAACTTCCAGACAGGTTTGGTTTTCTTTATTGCAGGGCTTCCAGCGTTTGTCACTTGCTTAATTCTCCAATTTCTTTGAGTACGAGCATAACAAATTGTTCAAGAGTGATTCGGCACGCGTGGCATTTTTACCATGCGTTAGGTTTGGTGGTTAAGGTGGTATGCGGAAGCTTAGGTATTGCGTGCCTCACACCTTAACAAGGCGTTATGTTCTTGGAGGACGTGGTGGAGTATCAAAGAGATAGGGTAACTTTTAGCGTTTTCCATAAACTTGTTGTAAAGCTATATAAGGCTCTCATATTCAAACTTTCAAACAAAAAAGAGAAGCTAGAGTGGCAGTTAATATTGATAGCCGATTGTTTACGAATCATCGGGCTATGTAGGTTGGCTTATTGGATGGCTTCTAAAGTGCAAACTTCAACGTCTAGCGTTAAGAACAAGTTCTGGTCAACCCATGCTTCAGGTATAGCTCTGCAATATGCAGGTGACATGATTGGCGCTGAAAAAGAATTCCTAAAAAGCCAGGATTTTGCTTGTGAGCTCTCTTTGAGTTTTAGTTTACAGCATTTGGGTAAATTGAACGTTGAGCTTGGCAACTATGAACTGGCTGAGCAACAGTTCATAGAAGCGTTGGCAATTCGAGATAAATTGAAGCGGACTGACTTGGTAGAGTCGACTAACCGGGCAGTTCGAGGACTACAAAAGCTACGAACATAACAAACTGTTTAAGAGTGATTCAGCACGCGTAGCATTTTTGATATGCGTTGACTTTAGTGTTGAAGTGCCATGCAGCAGCTTGGTCATTGCGTGCTTCACACCTTAACAGAGCGTTAGTACGGGTTTGACATCAATGGTCTTAAGTTTTGGTGTTTATCTGTTTTGGCGCTTGTCTTTACATCTTTCAGTTTGTACCTTTCACGTTCTTTCCGGTGGCACTATATGCGGAGTGTTCGCTTTGATTTCACCGTTTACGGCTTCTAACTTTTAGCCAATTTCTTTGTCGCTTCTTCATTTTCGTGGTGTTTTTTGAGAGAGCTTTGATTACTTTTGGTGTGGCTGTTGAGTTACGAGGAAAGAATCCTTTTTTAATTTAAAGCCAGTGCAAGTCGGGCAGTTCAGTGCGTTTTTCTTCTAGCCAACTTTCGTCTTTCAATCGGGGTAAAGTTTTGTAGCTGCCCGTCTCACTTCAGTGTTCAAAGCCTTTCATATTATCTCATTTTTCAATATCTTGGAGCGCATAAATAGAAGTAGCGCATGTACTAACAAATTGCTTAAGAGTGATTCGTAACGCGTGGCATTTTTACTTTGCGGTGGCTTTTGGTGATTAAGGCGCTGTGCGGTAGCTTTTGCATTGCGTTACTCACACCTTAGCAAGGCGTTATACGTTTTGGGGAAATCGGGGGCAAGGAAATGTCTGAAGAAGCGATTAAACTAGCAAAGAACCTACTCGAAACAGATGATAATTATATAGAAAACATAATTGCATTATCGCGTATTGGAAACGAAATGTATGGGCAATGCTGGAACACTGATTACCACGTATTTGGTCTCATAGCATCGGAGACAGACCATTTACCTCTTAATCATGTTCGTTTGAATTGCTCAGAGGAGTTTCTCGTAAAAGCTGATAAAGAGCTAGTTGAAACGATGAAGTTTTATCGTTCCGATGTTGTTAGTGCTTGCAATAAGATCATCAGAAATATAAACGTATAACAAAGCGTTTAAGGCAGATTCGCAACGCGTGGCATTTTTGGTTTTTATCGGCTTTAGTGTTTACGGCACAATGTTTTAGGTCGGTGGCCTGCGTTGCTCACTACTTAACGCGGCGTTATGTGAATGGCGAAAGATCACAGAATCTAATCTCTAACTGCTTGCTATAACTCATATTTACAGCAGCTCCAATTCGGTAAAATGCTCGAATATATTAGTCGTAGTCTGGTGAGTTATGATCGCAGTAATTTTTGAAGTACAGGTAGCAGAGGGTAAAACTTCTGAATATCTAGATATTGCAAGCGAACTAAAACCGCTGCTATCAGATATTGATGGTTTTATCTCAATCGAACGCTTCCAAAGTCTAACAAATGACAGCAAGGTTCTATCTTTGTCATTTTGGCGTGACGAAGAAGCAATTCAAGAATGGCGCAACCTAGAATCTCATCGATTTGCTCAATTAAAAGGTCGTAGTGGTGTTTTTGAAAGCTACAGACTCAGAGTTGCAGGTGTCATCAGAGATTATGGCATGGACATACGCTCAGAAGCCCCAAAAGATAGTATCGACGCACACGGCTAAAATTCACATAACAAACTGTTCAAGAGGGATTCGCAACGCGTGGCATTTTCACTATGCGTTGGTTTTGGTGTTTAAGGTGGTATGCGGCAGCTTAAGTATTGCGTTGCTCACCCCTTAACAGGGCGTTATGTGCTAAAGCGTATTCTTAACCATAAATGCTAATCTTGGTATAAAATTAGGTCTGAATAATCTAACTTGCTGTATATGGTTCTTTTATTCGCATCACATTTTCTCATTGTAAGTTGGTATATTTTGGGGAACGTTGTTCTTTAAATTGGTTATTGGGCAACCCATTAGATACGGGAGGTATGAAATGGCGAAAATATTTTCAATTATCTGGCTTACACTGCGTGATCTAGCAAAAACGAAAAGTGAAAATCCAGATGACGAAGAGCTGCCAAAAACTTTTAATAGTATTTTGGATATAGCTAAACAAAGTGAGCCAAAGTCCTATGAAGAGTTCAAGGATAAATAGGGAAAAACGCACATAACAAAGCATTTTAAGAGTGATTCCCAACGCTTGGCACTTTCATTCCATCGTTGGGTTTTGTGTTTACGGTGGTATGGTTAAGTTTCGTGGAAGCGTTGCTCACACCTTAATGCGGCGTTATGTGCTTTGGTGGAAATGGATATGGAAATCACAATCAGGCGTATCAAAACAGAAAGCATTGAAGACAAAGGTATATTCGAGACTTTGTTTAGAGAGTACCTATCTGGATTCTCAGTTGAGCTAGATCTCTCAGTAATTGCTCAGTTATTTGCATTGCCTTATTTCCACGGATTTATCAGTTTTGTCGACGATAAGCCCGCCGGTTTTGCGGTTTGCTTTGAATCGTTTTCAACTTATCGTGCGCAAAGAGTGATGAATATCCATGACTTTATGGTGTCGGACAACTTTCGTGGCAAAGGTGTGGGCAAAGCGCAACTGAATGGTATCGAACAGCATTGTCGTGATAATGATTACCTCAAAATCACACTAGAGGTCGGTGATGATAATGTTGCAGCTAAAAAGCTCTACAGTTCATTGGACTACGAAGATTACAGAGTAGTTTTGACAGGGCAGCAACATTGGCAAAAGTACCTCAATTAGCACGCACATAACAAACTGTTCAAGAGGGATTCGCAACGCGTGGCATTTTCACTATGCGTTGGTTTTAGTGTTTAAGGTGGTATGCGGTGGCTTTGGTATTGCGTTGCTCACCCCTTAACAGGGCGTTATGTGTTTAATTTGAGTTCAGTATATGAATCATGAGTTTTATGAGCACTTGATTGAGAGTGATGAATTTTGTTTGTATTTGGGGCGTTTAACTTTATTGGTCTCAAAACTTGAATCTAGATTGAAAGAAATAATTATTGCCTCAGAGGTTAAAGTTAGAATCAAGTTAGATAAACCGACATTAGGTCCTTTAATCGGTTGCTGCAAAGAACACCAACTTGTGAATAAAGACGTCGTTTTTTTGTTGGATTACATATTGGAACGTCGCAATTACGTAGTTCACAATTTGTACCCATTGTTCGATGGTAAAATTGAACCGACCCTTTTACCAAATGACAATCTGGTTTCAGAAGATGCAGAATATCTTTTTGCTAAGTGTGTTCGAGAGTTGTCGGAAGAGGTGAAAGAAACTCTTAAAATGTTAAACACATAACAAACTGTTTAAGAGTGATTCGCAACGCGTGGCATTTTTACTATGCGTTGCGTTTAGTGTTTAAGGTGGTTTGCGGTGGCATCGGCATTGCGTTGCTCACACCTTAACAGGGCGTTATGTGCTTTGGGAGAAAATGGACATGGATATTCCCGATAGATTCAAAAATGTAAGATACGTTTCATCCCGCATTCCAGGTTGCAAAGATGATTCCGACTTAACGCTTGGAGCTAACTGTCAGGTCTTTGCGTATAATCTGCTCAGAGACTTCGGTCTAAATCCACCTAACTACCGTTCTAGTGAACTGTGGAATGACTCAGAGTTCAGTGAGGTGGTCACTGAGTTTAAGCCGCTAGATATCATGTTGTACAACGACTCTGCTGACTCATACGGAGCACACGTTGGAGTGTACGCCGGTAATGGACTCGTCTACCATCTGTCTTTGTCCAATGGCTTACCCAAGTTTGAGCGCCATTTAGACTTACTTCAACAAAGTAAGTATCGGTTTTTTATTGGTGCCAAGCGTATAAAGCAGTTTGGTGCATAACGTAAGCACGCACATAACAAACTGTTCAAGAGGGATTCGCAACGCGTGGCATTTTTACTATGCGTTGATTTTAGTGTTTAAGGTGGTATGCGGCGGCTTCGGTATTGCGTTGCTCACCCCTTAACAGGGCGTTATGTGCTTGGAGATCAAATGATAAAACAGCCTCCTTACAAAGTTGAGTTTGGCCAATCTGGAGAAGTCCCTCCGGCGCACGTTGTTGCCATAGATAATACCTCAATAAATTTAAGCAATAGCAGTCGAGATGGCGATACAGGCGGTCGTATTGATGAGCTTGCTCTCAATGGTGGGATTCAATCAAAGGAAACCAAACAGATGATGCTTGAGCTCAATAAGCAGGGTTTTGTGTTTGCTTACGATGATAAAGCTTATATTTCACCTAGCCATTTTATGAAGCAACTTTTATTGAGCGGTGACCTAAGAACATCATTCAAAGAAATCAGTTGGTCAAGTCCAAAGCGATGGTGTCTTACAGAGTATGAATTTGAGCCACATAACAAACTGTTCAAGAGGGATTCGCAACGCGTGGCATTTTTACTATGCGTTGATTTTAGTGATTAAGGTGGTATGCGGCGGCATTGGTATTGCGTTGCTCACCCCTTAACAGGGCGTTATAACTCAGAGGAAGCTATGTCAGCAAAATGGGTTGAAATAGAGCAAATATTGACAGACTTGCTTGGAGATCTAACGATGGCTGTTACAGTCCTAAAGGACTATGAATCGAAGCCATTTATGAAAGAGTCGCAGAACCTTGCAAAAAGACAGTGTATTTGGAGGTTGTGTACATTTTCGTTAGTGATTAACTGCTGTAAATATGTAGAGCTAAACACCAAGTATGGCAATGAATTCAATAAATTGATTCCCGAGCATAATAAAGTAAGGGGGCAATTTAATGAATCAGTCAAAAAGAACAAAGCAATTAACAAGCTAAGAAATCACTGTGTTGCGCATGTTAGTGACAAGTCAGTGCATCTTTCTCCGATTGAAGTGCAAAAAGAAATTATTGAAATGTTTGGCGGGCAACATGCTGATGATTTTTTAAACTGGGTTTGCCCTGACAACCTTGAAAGTACAAATAAAACGGAAAGTTTAGTTGGCGTCATCTGGCTACTTAGAGATGCGGTGTCATCTAAGTTATAACAAAGCGTTTAAGGCAGATTCGCAACGCTGGGCATTCTTAGTTCTAGTTGAGTTTTGTGTTTACGGTGTAATGGTTTAGGTTAGGTGGAGGCGTTGCTCACTACTTAACGCGGCGTTATACGAATAGAGGGAAATTATGTACAAAAGTAATGATTTTAACTTGGATTCAAAAGAGTTCAGGTTTAAGAAAGACTCATATCCTTTGTCTAAGATAAACAATGTTAGGGTTAAAAAGTTAAGTTTTCTTGATAATTTAGGTCAAGTTTTATTCTGGGTATGTGTTTTTTCAGGGGCAGTTTGGTTAGTTATTCCAAGGTTGGAAGAGGTGCCACAATGGCTACTAGTTTTAGTTCTTAGTCTGACGGTTGTAGGTTTGGTTTTTGCTCTTTTTCGTTGTTCTAAATATGCACTTCAAGTCGAGTTTCGTCACATAGATGAAACGGGCGTTCAATGGGTTAATGTCGCTAAGTCATACTCAAAGTCAGATTGTGAGTTATTTGAACAGCAAGTGTTGGCACTGAAGAAATTCGTATAACAAATTGTTCAAGAGTGATTCGGCACGCGTGGCATTTTTACTATGCGTTGGCTTTAGTAGTTAAGGTGTTATGCGGAACCTTCGGTATTGCGTGCCTCACACCTTAACAAGGCGTTAAGCGGCAGGAGAGAGAATTGATTACTATAAATGAAGTTACAGAAATTAACGTTGCTAAAAAGTATGGTCTGTATTGGTCAAAATCTATATGTGTGGACGATCCAAAAATTAACGGATTATATGTTTATCAGCCGACTAGTTTACCTTTCGAGCCTTTCTATGAGATTTCACAAAAGTTGGAGCAACTAAACAACCACATATTCCTTCAACTATGTGCGACTACAAATAGGTTTGAATACGCTCAAGATGCAACCAGTAACTCGAATTATACTCAGATTGAGTGGAGTCTATATAAGGAGGTTGCTGATCAAAATCTTGAATCATGGGATTACAATCTTAAAGTCTTATCTCTAGTTAATCCGATTATATTGATTTCAACCTTCTTGGAGTGGGCGCTAAAACGCTTGCTACTTGTGTGTTGTGATGTTCACAAATTTAAGGCTCCCAAAGGTAAAAGTAATATTGATGCAATGCTTGAGGAAATCATCAACAAGCTAGGTCTACAAGTCGAAATCCCTCAGTCTTTTCAAGAAAAACTAGATAGCTATAGATTTATACGCAATAAATTTGCACACGGTGAATGGGACCAGATTGGCACGCTTCAAGATCAAGATGTAAAAGAGTACTTAGTGCATATTGAGAAGCTATTTAAAGTATTAGAGGCTCAAATTATTCACAAGAAATATACGTATTGAGAGTCAGCCGCTTAACAAATTGTTCAAGAGTGATTCGGCACGCATGGCATTTTTACTATGCGTTGGTTTTAGTGGTTAAGGTGGTATGCAGAAGCATCGGTATCGTGTGCCTCACACCTTAACAAGGCGTTATATTATTTATTGAGAAGCGATGAAAAAATTAAAGAATTGGCTAATTGAACGAGTACTGAAACATGTGGTTTCTCAGAATTGCCCTGCGAGAATACCTCGCTCGGGAGACGCAGGTTCGAAAGTAAGATGCTACTCAACAGTTATTAAAGTTATGGGCAAAGAAGAGTTACTAGCGAAACAAGTTACTGATGGAAAAGTCATAGGGTATTTGTGGGATAAGCATTTACAACGCTTTGATGAAGAAGCCGCAATCGAGTTGCATTGGTTAGAACCAAATAGTTTAGATATTCGTCGGTACATTGGTTATTTCGAAGTTACCTATGAAAGTTTGTGGGACTACCTTATCAATGATCAAACGGGCTATATGGCATTTAGAGCCTTCCTGTTCCGCACCCGTAGTCGAGTTGCCCAGTATGTTTTTAATAAACGCACTCTAGAATTAAAAAAACGGCATGAACTACTATCTTTCCTTATACAAAACTATGGCTCAATGAGGTCTGAGTTCTCCCTTATAACCTTAATGCACAAGGCTTATTCTCTCTATTCATTTCATCATCCGGATAAAGAAAAGCTAAAACGATTGCTAGAACTACAGTTAGACTCATTTGTACAGTCTGGCGAAATAAAAAGGCAGGATGGTAGCTATAAATTAACGGGCAAAGCAATCCAAACATTGGAAACATTTCAGTTGGAAAGCCGCAGGCATAAAATGGCCGTAATACAACAATGGCTAATGATTACATTAACATTCGTGTTAGCGCTTATAGGGCTTGTCCAAGCCAATATAATCAAGTTTCCAACAGTCTGGGAGCTAAAAATAATATAACAAAGCGTTTAAGACAGATTCCCAACGCTTGGCATTTTTCATTCCATCGTTGGGTATTGTGTTTACGGTGGTATGGTTAAGTTTCGTGGTGGCGTTGCTCACTACTTAACGCGGCGTTATACATTTGGAGCAATATGAAACTTAAGCAACTAGAAAATATACTCTACAAGGCGACCAAATCAATAATAGTAAGGTTGTCGTCTGAGTTTCCGCAGCATCACTTTTATTACGTAGCTTTGGTCACAACTGGAGAGGGGCATCGACCTATTTTTTCGGCTTGGTCTGACGAACTGTTGCAAACCGCAACTTCATCCTCTGAAGACCATGAAGAAATAAAGTGGTCATAT
Organism: Vibrio sp. SCSIO 43097; assembly: GCF_023650755.1. NCBI lineage: Bacteria > Pseudomonadati > Pseudomonadota > Gammaproteobacteria > Vibrionales > Vibrionaceae > Vibrio > Vibrio sp. SCSIO 43097. Next base: position 1,371,424 of record NZ_CP071840.1, read on the forward strand.
GCAGACTCACCGTTGTTTGGTTTCTGCGATGAATACTTCTCAGATGTTGAACTACTTTTGGACAATGTGAGCGCTGAATGTGGTTTTAGTGAAGAGACTACGGCAGTTCTTTTATCTGCGATGGAGTCGGCTCTTAAGCGCTTGGATATTGAAGGTTACTTAGATAGCTTAAATTGTCGAAATAAACTTTATATCAACGCAGAAATCATGCCGCCAGACGCGACAAACGTTGAACGAGCATATAGGTTAAATCCGCGTGAGTCCTTAGATAGTTGGCTTCGAGAGGCGGCGGAATAAATGTATAACAAATTGTTCAAGAGTGATTCGGCACGCGTGGCATTTTTGCTATGCGTCAGTTTTAGTGGTTAAGGTGGTATGCGGGAGCTTCGGTATTGCTTGCCTCACACCTTAACAAGGCGTTATGTGCTCGGAGGAAATATGGAAATTCAGAAAGTCCAAAAAGCGGACTTGGACGCAGTAACAAGGCTTGTGTCAGAGGTTTCGGCCAAGGATGTGCTTCCACTGCTTAATGCACAAGGAAAGAAAGAGTATAAGGACAGAGTTCTATCTGACCTAGCGACTACTTTCGATGATGAGAATTTTTCATCAATTAAGGCTGTATCGAGTGGGGAAATACTTGGTTTTGCTGCTTTGCGTGATGGGAACTATTTAACACACTTGTTTGTTGCTAATTCTCAACAGGGTTCAGGTTTAGGTCGTACGCTATTGAATCATTTGCTTAATCAAACAGACGCTTGTGAGGTTAGTCTACGCTCATCGGTGAATGCTGTTGGGTTCTACAATCGCCATGGTTTCGTAGCAACAGGCGAAGAAGCAGAGTTCAACGGAATTCGTTTCGTGCCAATGTCTTTAGTACGCAAATAACAAGCAATTTAAGAGGGATTCACAACGCTTGGCATTTTTGCTTCTACTTCAAATTTAGTGTTTATGGCACAGTGCTTGAGGTTTGGGTGGAGGCGTTGTTCACCCCTTAATTGGGCGTTATAGCGCAGCGGTATTTATCAGAAGAGGGACTATGCGCATTGATTTAACAATGATAGAGAATGAAAATCAACTTCATGAATTGATGGCTAATTGCTTTGGTTTTCCAGATTATTATGGAAAAAACTGGGATGCTTTTTGGGATTGCCTTTGTGATTCGGATGTGCCTAAAGTCATAGAGTTTGTAGGTTCTAGTCATTTGAAGTCAGCTCTCCCAGAGAGTTTCGAATCTTTAAAAAGTTGTTTTGATGATTTGAGCCGAGAGTATCCAAATATAGCTACCAGAGTAGACTGGAACTAATGCGCTATAACAAACAATTTAAGAGTGATTCACCACGCTTGGCATTTTTGGTTTGGAGCTAGTTTAGTGATTAGGGCGCTCCAGTTGAGTTTTGTGGTCGCGTGGTTCACACCTTAATTGGGCGTTAAGTGTATTTACAAGTAAGGAGACTAAATTGGCAAGGAAATCTTTGATAGAACATGTGTTTAATGAACTGGTTGATTTGAGTAAGCAGTTTTGGCAGGTGAGCCTTTTTGCCACAATATTGTTTATTGTACTTACGTTGTTTGCAGTAAAATTCGCTGTTGGAGTGCTAAATGGGGTTGAATCTGGTTCACCTACGAATATAGCAATCATAAATTCAATTGGTTGGGTGTTTTATTTAGTACCGATAGTTTTCGGTATGATTACGGTGTTTTTTGGTGTAAACACTCTCAAAGGATATGTGGAGTCAAAATACACTTAACAAAGCGTTTAAGACGGATTCACAACGCTTGGCGATTTCAGCTCCAGTCAGGTTAAGTGTTTAAGGTACAATGGTTTATGTTTTGTGGTCGGCGTTGTTCACCACTTAACGCGGCGTTAGTTTTTATGGAAAAATCGTAAGTGAATATGCGTTGTGAGCTGGAAAGCATTGTTGTTATTGGTGATGACGAGGCGAAAATTAAATGCGTTTTTATAGAAGTAATTTGTGCATTGCATAAATATAATTGGGCTGGTGCTTGTCATGCTAGCACGGTATTTATGTTTATACTCCTCAAGGAACTCGAGGTGGATGTCCAAATGTGTACTGGATGGATTAAGTGCGATAAAGCAGTTTTTGGACATTCGTGGCTAGAGTACAAAAAATTACCAATTGACGCTGCTGTTAGTTTGGGAAATGTGATGAGCTTTCCTCCGATTTTTCTGGGTAAAAGTGTATTGAAAAACCAAAGTTTACAATTAGAGTATACGTATGGTTACCGTTGGAAAGAAAAGCTCGAAAGTCCCATGGATACTTTATCACGTGAGCCTCTTGGTTCATTTCTGGCTGAGTTTCCAGAACCTCTTTGGCTATTCTTTCACAAAATAGCAAAAGAGTTAGGCTTAACGCTAAAGAAAGAGTCGCTCATAGAAAAATATTTTTACAGTATGTGGGAAGTAAAAAACTAACAAACTGTTTAAGAGTGATTCGCAACGCGTGGCACTTTTACTATGCGTTGGTTTTGGTGTTTAAGGCTGCATGCGGCGGCTTTGGTATTGCGTTGCTCACACCTTAACAGGGCGTTAGCAATATAAGAGGAAACCGATATGTCAGGAATCACAGACCTAGATGAATTATTGCGTTCGATGAGTCCAAAACTAATGGAATCAGAGTTCGTATTTTGTACAGTTTCTGGTGTGCTAGCAGACTATGTTGACCTAAATCCAGTTGCCACGTTTATTGAATCTGAGGGTTTAACTTTGGTTCTAGAGAAATCAGCGGCAGAAAAGGCAGGTTTGTCGTTTGATGGTACATATAGTCAAATAACTCTGACGGTGCACTCCAGTTTGGAAGCTGTAGGTCTTACAGCAGCAGTGGCTAGTAAGTTAGCATCAAAGGGTATTAGTGCTAATGTCATTGCAGCTTATTATCACGACCATATCTTTGTTCAAAGCGGTAAAGCTGAAGTGGCAGTTTCAGCATTAGAAGAGTTCAGTGCATAGGGTTAAGCCATATTGCTAACAAAGCATTTAAGACGGATTCCCAACGCTCGGCATTTTTGGTTTACTTTGAATTTAGTATTTACGATACAATACTTTAAGTGCAGTGGTCTGCGTTGCTCACCACTTAATGCGGCGTTATAACCTTAGAGGGAAAAATGGAACTTAGAGTATTTGAAAAGGAAGATCATGACCTGCTTATCGGTTGGATCGACTCGGATAAATTGAATTATCAATGGGGTGGTCCAAACTTTGAGTTTCCATTGGATTCAGTGCAAATTTCTAAACACTGTTCCCAAGAGCAAGTGTTTCCGTTTATCTTTGTTGTCTCAGGTCAGAACGCTGGCTATGTTGAACTATTCAAAGTTTCAGATTCGCACTTTAGGATTTGCCGCGTATTTGTTTCAGACAGCTTTCGTGGAAAGGGCATTTCAAAGCGTATGCTTGGTCAATTAGTCGATCTAGCAAAAGAAAAATACAGCGCTAGCTTACTATCACTAGCTGTATTTGAACGAAACATAGTTGCGAGAAATTGCTATGAATCGCTTGGTTTTACCGTTATAGCGCATGAAAATGGCTCTCGTTCTTTCGACGGTGAGGTTTGGGGTCTTTTACGTTTGGAAAGACGGTTATAACAAAGCATTTAAGAGTGATTCCCAACGCTTGGCATTTCCAGTTCAAGGTTGGGTTTTGTGTTTACGGTGTAATGGTTTAGGTTCGGTGGTAGCGTTGCTCACACCTTAATGCGGCGTTATAAATCAAGATTGAGATTAGTGTCTGAAAACAGAATATTAAGATGACTTTATTGGTATGTGATTTGTATCATATTTGCTTTGATTGAGGGAATAAGACATGAACGACATACCTGTTCTGAATAAATCAGCGGAAAGGAAGTTAAGCATTATCAATGATACACCTGCAATATTTACTATCGTTGATAGCGATAGCGCAGTCGGTAGAAAGCCATTATACGAAATAGATAGCTTCAGTGAAGTTGGCAAATGGTGCGGTTTGATAATTCATCAATCAAAGAAACATGGTGTAGACCCACGTCTAGTCGCAGCAATAATGTATATGGAAACTACTCATGGCTGGTATGATAAAGTCTATCCTTTGAGAAAAACCATATTGCCGATGAATCTACATTATTCATATTGGAAAGACATTGGCGTCAACAAAGAAGCCCTAGGCTGTCCTTACTACAATATTGAGTTCGGGATCATTCTATTATCTAGAATACAGGCACGTATTGAAAATCCGACGATAAGAAAAATAGCTACGATCTATAATTTTTTGGGTGCTGAAGTAGTTAGCGATTACGGCGCACGTGTAGCCAAGCTATATCTTGAGCAACCATGGAGCCCAGCCAAATGTGCCGTTTAAAACACTTTATCGTGTCTATTGTTGTTTCTAGTATTCTAGCTTGCATTCCCCTATATGTTGCAGTCAAACATAACTCAATGGGAGAGTTTTGTACTGCTAAATCTCTTGCTCTAAGTACTTGTAGGTATGACTTTAACTATATTTTTATGGTTTGGGGTAGTTGGTTTGTAATTATCTTTGTTTGTTTAATTGTGCTCACTTTTTTAATGCTAGTCGCCAAACGGCTCGTACAGAAACAGTGGCAATGATTTATAACAAACTGTTTAAGAGTGATTCGCAACGCGTGGCATTTTTACTATGCGTTGGTTTTAGTGATTAAGGTGGTATGCGGAAGCATCGGTATTGCGTTGCTCACACCTTAACAGGGCGTTATGCATATTAGAGAGAATAATGAACTCATACACGAGCGAATGTAAAAGGTTGTCTATCAATGGACGAGCTGCGATTGGTCTGCTTGTCTTTGAGCGTTTCTGTGTTCTTCATGGTTTAGAACTTCATGATAATCAGGAGTTTTTAGAGCACTTATGGGATTGGTTTCTCATTGATGGTCCAGACGAATTCGAGCCTTGGGAATCTAAACGACCCACTTTAGTAAATTGTGGGCTAGGTGACGAATTTCCCGAGGATTTACAGCTTTCCCTCGCTCAAAACGGTATCGGCGAGAGTCAGTTTAGGACTATTGTCGGTGGCGTAACCGATATTTTATGGGGTAGTTTTTGGGGAGCGGCTGAAAACGAACAATCAATGGCTGCACTTGAAAGTGTCATTTCAGCTAGTGGCATAGAACAACTGCCGGTTTTGACACCGTTCAAGTTCTCATTGTTTTCACAAAACGAAGGTTGGGGTGACAAAGTCACACCTCAAGATTTGGAGTTTTGGCGCACCTGTGTGAAATATGCATAACAAATTGTTCAAGAGTGATTCGGCACGCGTGGCACTTTTACTATGCGTTTGTTTTGGTGGTTAAGGTGCTCTGCGGAGGCTTCGGTATTGCGTGCCTCACACCTTAACAAGGCGTTAGCATTTCCTTGGTGGAATAATGGAATATTATAAATATATAGTAGATGCTTTAAGCTCTACGGCAGCTTTTATCGCAATACTGACTGTATTAATTAGTTGGTATAAAAATGCACAGCCTGCATTGAGGATTGAGCGTGTAGTCGTCCATAAAAGACAATCACATAGTGACTACATTATTGTTGTCCGAAATCGAAAATCTTATCCAGTAACCATCAATTCAATATCATGTTATAAAAAGTTATCGTACATGGTAGAAAAAGAGAACGGTCAACCACCTGAATACCGGGAAGCATTATCGGAATCTGATCGAGTATTCTCGAAAAATGAAGTGTTGGAGTTTGCTGCTAACGGGCATACAGACATTCGGATTAAAGGTGGTGTTATTACCGAGGATATATCCAAACTTTTGTTTTCCGCTCAAACTTCTCATGGATATCACAGGCAAGTATGCAAAGATATTTTGACTGTGAACATGACAGGAAAAACCAAAGTAATGGGTATGGAGGTCATGTTCAATACTGAGTCGAAACTAAAAGCAAAGGTAAAGTATGCATGGCTTAGTTTATGTAACATGTGTGCACGGAAAAGCTAACAATCTGTTTAAGAGTGATTCGCAACGCGTGGCATTTTCACTATGCGTTGCGTTTGATGATTAAGGTGGTTTGCGGAGGCATCGGTATTGCGTTGCTCACACCTTAACAGGGCGTTAGCCGTCATGGAGCTTGCTATACTCAAAGTGATAGAATAGTATCACTTTAGTATTCCTTTGGAGCAGCTCTCATGAAAGTAGAACTAGTTACATCACTCAAACGTCAAGCAACTAAGATCCTCGCGGATCTCCACGATACCAAAGAGCCAGTGTTAATTACTGAGCATGGTAAGCCATCCGCTTATCTCGTTGATGTTGATGACTACGAGTTTATGCAAAATCGTTTAGCTATTCTTGAGGGTATTGCACGAGGTGAGCGTGCGCTAGCTGACGGTAAAGTGATAAGCCATGATGAAGCCAAGGACAAAATGTCAAAATGGCTGAAATAATCTGGACTGAACCAGCGTTATCTGACCTCAACGATATCGCTGAATACATCGCACTTGAAAATATCGTAGCTGCAAAGCAGTTAGTGCAAACGATCTTCTCCAAAGTCGAACGCCTACAAACTTTCCCAGAGTCAGGTCGTATTCCACCCGAGCTAGAACATCTAAGTTATCGTGAAGTTGTCGTTAATCCATGTCGTGTTTTCTATAAACAAGACGGTGACAAAGTGTTTATTCTGTTTGTTATTCGTGCAGAGAGAGATTTGCGTAAGTTCCTGTTGAGTAAGCAGTAACCTTTGGGAATGAGCGGCTAACAAACTGTTTAAGAGTGATTCGCAACGCGTGGCATTTTTTCTATGCGTTGGTTTTAGTGTTTAAGGTGGTATGCGGCGGCTTCGGCATTGCGTTGCTCACACCTTAACAGGGCGTTAGGTTTAATTGGTGAGATAGTGGATACTAGAAAATTATTCAGAGTTGAAGATAGCTACCCATACGGTAATGCATTGCTCAATTATCAGAGCAATGCAATTGAAGAGGTTTTAGGTTTTGCTGCAAGCTATCGACGTGCGGCTATGGCCTTAGTTGCTGGTCATGATAGACAAAAAGTGGTTGCTATTGATAATGCTGCACTGCCTATTGTGTTTCTTTACCGTCATTCATTTGAATTGTACTTGAAAGCAATGGTTTATCATTCCGCCGCCGTTACGATAAACAAAAGTGAAATTTCAGATGCATTACCCAAATTATGGAAAGGCCACTCTCTTGTAAAGTTGGTAAAAATGGTAAGCCCAGTGATTAAACCAAGCCCATCAAACAATTTAGTGTTTGATGGCGAGTTATATGAAAAAATCCTATCTGTGGCTAACCAAATTGATGCGATCGATGATGGTTCATATAGCTTCCGTTACCCTATAACTAGCAAGGAACAAGCGTCATTGCCCTCACACTTTATGTTCAACATCTTTATTTTTTCAGAGGTGGTCGAGAATATGCTCGATGATGTGTCACAGATTTGTAGGTCATTAAGGCATGGGGGTGAAAAAAACTCATGTCAAATGAAACTATCTTTACCTCGAGTCCTCGTAAAATAAACCTAACAAACAATTTAAGAGTGATTCAGCACGCTTGGCATTTTTGTGTTGGGTCAAGTTTAGTGATTAAGGTGTTCAAATTGAGTGTCGTGGTTGCGTGCTTCACACCTTAATTGGGCGTTATAAGCCCAAGGAAAATTTGAATGTTGAGAAAAATATTTCGAGAGTTATTAATATCGTTAATTTTGGGGAGTATCCCATGTTTCATCGCATACCATTTTAGCGGAGTGTCGGGAGTTACGAATTATTTGAAAGCAATCGATGTCTCAGAAACAACGGTTTACTATTTTTTACTTCTATCCGGTTTCCAGTTTTTAATTTCTGTATTGGGGAAATGGGCACCAAGGCGTTTTGATTCAGTTCGTAAAAGTTTTTGCTTTTTGTACGAAGTAGCCAATGAAGTCGGTACTAGTCTGCTTTGTTTATATCGTATCGTTACGGGCTCGGCTTTGGGTTGTTGTTTAATTGCGTTAACGTCTTATCCTGATTTTGGTGAGTTCAAATACGCTATGTCTTTTTTTGTTGCAGCATTATTGTTCTTATGGGTATGTGTACTTATCAGTGATACATACAATCATGCTAGAAAGCAGCAGTTAGCTTAGGCTCTTAGTATCAAGTTTGAAGTGCGACACTTAGAGTAGCTGCTCATAAATATACTCTGTTGGTGTCTTGTAACCAAGCCTTTGGCGTGGTCTGTTATTCAGTTTATACGCTATCTGGCTGCACAGTCTTTGTGTCACATGAGCCATTGAGGTTTTCTTAGGTAAATATTGGCGTATGAGTCCATTTGTATTCTCATTGGTCCCTCGCTCCCAAGAGTGGTAGGGCGTTGCGAAGTAAAACAAGCATTTATGCTTGTTTTCTATCTCCTGATATTGATTGAATTCTGTACCATTATCAGCAGTGATAGTTCTAAATGGTAAGTTTGAACGTGTAACGATCTCTGTCATTCTCGCGTTGAGTGATACAGTTGTTCGGTCATCTAGCTGTCCGATATAGGTGTAGCCAGTCATTCTGTCAACGAGAGTGACAATGCAGTGCTTAGTTCCGCGACCGATCACGGTATCTATTTCCCAATGTCCAGGTTCTAGGCGTAACTCAGCTTGTTTTGGTCGTTCTGTTATGTGCCTTTTAGCGGCAATTCTCCCCCTGCTATCTTTGGCGTTGTAGCGCTTACGTCTCTGTTTTGGTGATTGACGTAAATGTTTCCAGAGCATGCCTCCGTTGGCTTTATCGGTCCAAATGTGCTGGTAAATAAGCTCATGGCTCATCACTGGATAGCCATGCAAACGGCAATACCCAACGATTTGGTCAGGACTCCAATCGAGCATTATAAGCGCGTCAATAATTTTGAAATCGTGCTTGGTATAGCGCTTGTTACGCCGTGACCGGCTCAACCTGTTTCTAGCTCTTTGTTGTGCTCTAGCAGGCTGATAGGAAGGGTTAGGGCGATAGGCGTTGTATCGAGAGTTACGTTTAAATTCTCGGTAGATAGTGCTCTTGTGACGCCCTAGCTCTTTAGCGATGTTGACGACACTAATGCCTTGCTTTCTAAGTGCGGACATCATATACCTTTCATTCTCAGTGAGGTGTGTGTAATTCATGGTTTTTCACTTCTTGGCGGGAGTAAAATTTATGAATAGCACATCTCACTGTTTTAAATTTCAGGGGTGTCGCACTTCGTACTTGAATCCAAGAAACATAACAAGGCGTTCAAGAGGGATTCGCAACGCGTGGCATTTTCACTATGCGTTGGTTTAAGTGATTAAGGTGGTATGCGTTGGCTTCGGTATTGCGTTGCTCACCCCTTAACAGGGCGTTATGCGTTTTACGTGATTTAGAGGAATAGAAATGAAATTTGAAGGTATTGCTCAACTAAACGAATTCGTTCTATCTATCAATGACTTTATTCACAATGAGGAAAACCATTCAGTTGTCCAATACCCTCGAAATTCTGTTAGTAGCTGGAATGTAAAATCCATAGAAGAAGAGAACGAAGCCCTTCTTAATTCAGTTTCAGGTTCAGCAAATATTTACGCAATTTTTGAGTTAGAAGACAACAATGATAAGCCGACTCTGAAGTACATTGGTAAAACTACTCGAAGACTGGCAAGGCAACGCTTAAGAAATCATTTGATAACTAAGCATGCTAAAACTGGAGCTAAGTTAGAATCTGTAAAAGATCTAGTACGAAGGGGGCATACAATCAAAATAGCATACCTTCCAATTGAACCTGAGTCTTTAAGAAACTACGTTGAAGAAGAACTGATTTTTCTGAACAAAAGCGCAGAATGGAATCGAGAAAACGCATAACAAAGCATTTAAGAGTGATTCGCAACGCTTGGCGCTTTCGCTTCGCTCAAGTATAGCCAAGCGTCGCTCACACCTTAATGCGGCGTTATGTGCCAGTCTTCGGAAAAAGTAAATATGCGGAAAAAGATAGACTTAGAACCTTTGAGACATGCCATTAGACAGAACAATATGATGGCAGTTTGGCGAGAAAGCACTATCAGTGAGTATGAGTCTCCTGACGAACATGCGAATAAAAAGGCGCTAGAATCAAAGCGTAAGTTTGAACAGATCATGTCATCTGCAAAAAATGACGGTACCAAAGAATACTTAACATGGGCGATCAATACTTCGTTAAACCTGAAGCTAACTCGGGGGCATAGCGCTCAGGCAATTGGTGGGAAGCATTGGCAGTCATGGGGTTCTAAGGTTAAGAAACGTAACAAGAAAAGCACATAACAAGCAATTTAAGAGGGATTCACAACGCTTGGCATTTTTGCTTCTACTTCAATTTTAGTGTTTATGGCACAATGCTTAGGTTTGGGGGAAGGCGTTGTTCACCCCTTAATTGGGCGTTATGTGCTTTGGTGTTCGTAACGTTTAGATGTGTATGCAAGTCATTTTAAATTAGTAAAAGGAATTACTATGTCCAAAAAGGAATCGGATAAAAGTACAGCACTTAAGTTGGGTTTGTTCATGGCTGGCTCGGTATTTGGTGCGGTCTTGTATATCTTTTTTGCATTTCCAGCATCTTGATTGTTCGGGTTACTAAATGTTGTCGGTTAGGCTCAAGCTACATGTAGGGATAGAATGTTAGTTGCCATCGTATACATCATTGTCACACTTCTTATGGTTAAAGTGCTTTTAAAGAAGAAAGTCTCTAAAAGTGTACTTTTTTACTTCGCTCTTGAACTCTATTTTGGTCCAGTTGCGGTCGCCTCTTATATCGATTAGCTGTTCTGAGAGTACAGTTGTTCAGGTTAAGCACGCACATAACAAACTGTTCAAGAGGGATTCGCAACGCGTGGCAATTTCACTATGCGTTGGTTTTAGTGTTTAAGGTGGTATGCGGCGACTTCGGCATTGCGTTGCTCACCCCTTAACAGGGCGTTATGTGAATTGGAGAAATTGAGTATATGAAGAAGTTCTTCGCAATATTTATAGCAGCTTTTTGCTTAGTTTCAGTTGGTGCTCTAGCGAATGACTACAAGCTCGGACAGGCGTTTGAAAATCATCAAAGTGACCTTCAAGTTCGAGGTTCAGGAACAGTAATTCGCCTATTGCCAGATGACAACAAAGGAAGTCGACATCAAAAATTCATACTCAAATTAGATAGTAAGCAAACTTTACTTGTTGCTCATAACATCGACTTAGCACCAAGAATTCCCAATCTAAAAGTCGGCGATCGAGTTCAGTTTTACGGTGAATATGAATGGAATAAAAAGGGTGGTGTAATGCACTGGACACACCACGATCCCAACAATAGGCACCCGCATGGTTGGTTAAAGCACAACAGTAAAAAGTACGAGTAAAAATTCACATAACAAAGCATTTAAGAGTGATTCCCAACGCTTGGCATTTTCAGCTCATGGTTTGGTTTCGTGTTTACGGTGGTATGGTTAAGGTTTGGTAGTAGCGTTGCTCACACCTTAATGCGGCGTTAGTACGGGTTTGGCATTAAATGTCATAAGTTTTGGTGTGTATCTGTTTTGGCGCTCGCCTTTACACCTTTCAGTTAGTGCCTTTCAAGTTCTTTCCGGTGGCACTATATACGGAGTGTTCGCTTTGATTTCACCGTTTACGGTTTCTAACTCTTAGCCTATTTCTTTGGAGCTTCTTCATTTTCGTGGTGGCTTTTGAGAGAACCTTGATTATTTTTGGTGTGGCTGTTGAAGTACGAGGAAATAATCCTTTTCTAATTTGAAGCCAGTTAAAGTAGGGCTGTTCAGTGCGTTTTTCTTCTAGCCAACTTTCGTCTTTCATCTGGGGTAAAGTTTTGTAGCTGCCCGTCTCACTTCAGTGTTCAAAGCCTTTCATATCATGCCACTTTTCAATATCTTGGAGCGCATAAATAGAAGTAGCGCATGTACTAACAAATTGCTTAAGAGTGATTCGTAACGCGTGGCATTTTTACTTTGCGGTGGCTTATGTGATTAAGGCGCTGTGCGGTAGCTTTTGTATTGCGTTACTCACACCTTAGCAAGGCGTTAGCTGTCCTATTTTAGAAAGGAGTACATAGTATTGGAAGAGTTGAGGTATTTGTCGAGAATATACTACCAAAACACAGTAAGCTTCTCTTACTTTGAAGCAAGAGGAATCCTGTATTTAATAGTCGCTTTGATTCTTTTTTTGTTAAGTGCGTATTTTCAAATTGCTTTAAGAATCGATTTATTGTCGATACTTCTAATGATCTTTGCTGGGTTATTGTTAGCGAAAGCCAGGAGGCGTTATGACAGAAACCTAATACGCCACTTATCTAACTTCACGCTTCTAAACAGTGATAACGTTGATCATCACAAAGCTGTATACCTCCAAACTTTAGTTTCTCACATTGGATCATCTTTATTTGATGCGATGAAAGATCTAAAGGAAATCAGAGAAATTGCTAAGAGTGAGCATGGGTTATCTAGTAGGTCAGAATGGTCTCGATTTTGTAACTTTATTTATAATCCTGATTCAAAGAATCGAATTCTAAGTTTGGTTATTTATCTTATTAGCTTAGTTGCCTTAATCGTAGTGCCTCGTTCTGATAATGACAGTGGATTTTATCACTTAATCAGCCATCTATCTTTTAGTGAAGCATGGGGATACTTGATGTTCGCTGCATTTTTCATTGTTCTTGGTTACGTTGTCTTAGTTTTACCTGTGATGTATTTATATAAATTCGGTGTTGTGCCTATGCTCTTAAAAACGTCTTCGGTAGATGCTCTCTCTAGGTTCTTTATATCGGAGCTTGCTAAATCGCGTACCTGGACAATCGAGTGCAACGGAGCAGCTAACAAACAGTTCAAGAGGGATTCAGCACGCATGGCATTTTTGTCATGCGTTAGGTTTAGTGATTAAGGCGTGATGCGGTAACGTCGGTGTTGCGTGCTTCACCCCTTAACTGGGCGTTATATTTTTTGAGGGGCTATGAAGAAACAATTAGCGTTAATTTTTTCATCAGCTACAACTATATTGAGTGCAGTCTGGTTGTGGAAAGAGGGCGGTTATGAACCAGCAATTGTTTTAATTGGTGGTGTTGGTGGTTTGATTCTTTCCTTGTACCCCACTAAGGATGAAAATTCTGATAAGTTTCCAGCCCCGACACATATAGAGCATGAAGTTTTAGATGAACTCTATATACACATCTTGCATGTTGAAGGAACTATTAATAAGAGTTTTCTTGATCGACGACTTTGGAATGAACTTCAAGACAACTTAGATCAACTAAAGCGTTTTTATCATAAAAATAAGATTAAGTTCCCTGATACATTAGATCAAAAGGTGCTTGAGGTTATTATGATTGGGCGGAACGTGATGAGTTCGGAAATTAATCAATCTATACCAACAGAGCTAGCAAGTGCTTATCGTAGTTCAAAAGACAATGTTATCGCTGAAATTCGGTTACTAAAAGGTATCGAGCACTAAAATATAACAAACTGTTTAAGAGTGATTCGCAACGCGTGGCATTTTTACTATGCGTTAGGTTTAGTGGTTAAGGTGGTATGCGGCGGCTTCGGTATTGCGTTGCTCACACCTTAACAGGGCGTTAGGTTTCTCCACGGGAAACATCGAATACAAGGATTTTGGGTCATGGATTATGAAACGAAGCTACAACTTGCGCACAAAGAATTAAGTGACAAAGGTGTTTGGAAGTCGAACTACAATCCCCCACTTGTAAAGTCGTTACGTAAACTAGGACTGTGTTTTCCACCGCCTTATTATCAAAGCTTCTTTGCAAACGTTATGCTTTGTGCGACTTTCTTTGCTCCTGTTTGGGGAGTATTTCAATGGTTTCTTGTGTGGAACGAGTTAGGTAAACCAGTTTTAGAAGCAGTTTTCATTTCGTTACTTACTGGCGCTTTGTTTGGCTTGGTTATGGCAACCTTCTATTACATTAGGCGTAAGCAATTAAATCTAACAGATTGGGGTTCACTGGGGGAATAAGCCCAAAACCTAACAAATTGTTCAAGAGTGATTCGGCACGCGTGGCATTTTTACTATGCGTTAAGTTCAGTGGTTAAGGCGGTATGCGGAAACCTCGGTATTGCGTGCCTCACACCTTAACAAGGCGTTATACGAATAGAGGGAAATTATGTACAAAAATACTGATTTTAACTTGGATTCAAAAGAGTTCAGGTTTAAGAAAGACTCATATCCTTTGTCTAAGATAAACAATGTTAGGGTTAAAAAGTTAAGTTTTCTTGATAATTTAGGTCAAGTTTTATTCTGGGTGTGTGTGTTTTCAGGGGCAGTTTGGTTAGTTATTCCAAGGTTGGAAGAGGTGCCACAATGGCTACTAGTTTTAGTTCTTAGTCTGACGGTTGTAGGTTTGGTTTTTGCTCTTTTTCGTTGTTCTAAATATGCACTTCAAGTCGAGTTTCGCCACATAGATGAAACGGGCGTTCAATGGGTTAATGTAGCTAAGTCATACTCAAAGTCAGATTGTGAGTTATTTGAACAGCAAGTGTCGGCACTGAAAAAATTCGTATAACAAATTGTTCAAGAGTGATTCGGCACGCGTGGCATTTTTACCATGCGTTGGTTTTAGTGGTTAAGGTGTTATGCGGAACCTTCGGTATTGCGTGCCTCACACCTTAACAAGGCGTTATGCGTAATTGATGGAGTACCGAGAATTAGATGGAAGTAGTAGAAGCGGAGAAATCGGATTTAGATTCATTCTTTGTGTATCTAGAAAATCAGCTGTCTGAAAATGGCAATGGAGAAGTTCCTCTTTTCCAGCCAATGTCCAGAGAGCAAAGTGAAATTCCTGAAACAACAAAAGATAAGTTTATCCAAGGCTTTTCTCATCAGTTTGGCGACTTAGGTTGGAGAAAACTTTGGGTTGTAAAAGACACCTCTGGAAATATCAAAGGTCATGTTGATCTTCGCCACCACAGTGATGGAAGCCGTTCTCACAGGGTTCTATTAGGTATGGGCGTAGATGTTTCTTGCCGGAAGCAAGGTCTTGGTCAAAGACTCATTGATGCTGTTATAAATTTCTGCCAAGAAAAAGCTGAAATTGACTGGCTTGATCTTTGTGTATTATCAGAGAATTTCCCAGCAAAGAACCTCTACCTAAAGGCAGGGTTCAATGTTGTTGGAGAGTTCAAAGATCAATATAGAATCGACGGTTTGTCAGTCTCGGAAACAGCAATGACAAAGTACGTCAAAAATTACGCATAACAAACTGTTCAAGAGTGATTCGCAACGCGTGGCATTTTCACTATGCGTTGCGTTTGGTGTTTAAGGTGGTATGCGGGAGCTTCGGTATTGCGTTGCTCACACCTTAACAGGGCGTTATGTGTTTTCGAATAATTGGAGTTTTAATGGGATTTATTTATGCAAAAGAATTAAAAACGAAATTCTCTGTTTATGGTCACTTTTACGATCTAAAAATCAAAAATGAAACTTTCAAGTGTAGAAGTGTTTTAGAAATTGTATCCAAATCAGTTGGAGATATAGCCAGTTCAAAGCCTTGTACCTTAGTTGTTATGATGAACCCTGGTTCATCTAAACCATTAAGTGCTGATTACGTTCCGAAAACGTATTCTATTGATCAAATAATGTCTAATTCTTGGGAAAAGGAAATAGTCTCTACGCGACCAGACAATGCTCAATATCAAATTATGCGCCTTATGTTGCTAAATGAATGGAAGCATGTACGAGTTATAAACTTATCTGATTTGCGAAATGGAAACAGTGGCAAATTTTCTACTGAATTTCAAAAAGCTAAAACATTAGATAACTCTAATCCTCATAGCTTGACACATAAAGATAGACGTTGTGAGCTGAAGCAATATTGTTCAGAGAGCAAAACTGTAATTGTGGCTTGGGGCTCAACTGCTGTACTTAGAGAATCGGCTAAAACTTTTCTTAAACAAGTACCAAATGTGAAAGGGTTACCACTTGAAAGCCCTTGGTTTAGATACCCTAGTCCATATAATAAACAGCAAAAGCTTGATTGGCTTGAATCTATGAACGCGGAATTAAACACATAACAAACAATTTAAGAGTGATTCAGCACGCTTGGCATTTTGGGTTTGGGTTGAGTTTAGTGTTTACGGTGGTCAAATTAAGTGTCGTAGTCGCGTGCTTCACACCTTAATTGGGCGTTATGCGCTCGCAGAAATGGAGATAATCAATCATGGAAGATTTAGCTAATTCGTTAAGAAGTTCTGGCCTAAAAGTCAAAATTAAAAAAGGAAAAATTGCAGTTCGGCTTGACGGGCTTTCAAATCCGGTTTCGATAATAAAAGATATACCTGATGATGAGTATAAAGTGAAAACTAATGATTCGATTCTATCGATAATTGCCTGTCTTTTGCTATTTATTGGTCTGTCAGGTATTTATGAGTTTAGTGGTAATGCTTTGATAAATATTGCACTTATCTCCGTTTCTATATTGTCTTTTGTTACAGTGTTACTTACAGAGTTTAAGCTGACTAAATTACGCGCTACTGTAGTTGCGTTCAATCGTGGAGAACGCGCATAACAAATTGTTCAAGAGTGATTCGGCACGCGTGGCATTTTTACTATGCGTTGGTTTTAGTGGTTAATGTGGTATGCGGAGACTTAGGTATTGCGTGCCTCACACCTTAACAGGGCGTTAGGCGACATGAGACAAACGATAGACTAGTGGGTAGTATCTTGGCGTGAATCTAGCTTCAGTTAACAGAAAAGGAGTGGATTAATGAATGGTAAAGCATTTGATAATTGGCAAAAATCTCGAAAGAAAGGATGTTTAAATTGGCTTTTTAGAACCACTTTCGTCACAGCCATTTTGTACATGATTTTTAATGTTACTTTCCTTTACCCATCTTCTAATGCGGCAAGCATTACGATTTTCTTATCGGATAATGCTCTTAATTACTCAATTTACACGATCGGGATGTTTTTCACATTTTGGGCTATCTGGTTATACAACGAATCTTCGTATGAGAAAGAAGTTAAACGTAGAAATGTCGCCTAACAAACTGTTCAAGAGGGATTCGCAACGCGTGGCATTTTCACTACACGTTGGTTTTAGTGTTTAAGGTGGTATGCGGCGGCTTTTGTATTGCGTTGCTCACCCCTTAACAGGGCGTTAGTACGGGTTTGACATCAAAGGTCATAAGTTTTGGTGTTTATCTGTTTTGGCGCTCGTATTTGCACCTTTCAGTTAGTGCCTTTAACAATCTTTCCGGTGGCACTATATGCGGAGTGTTCGCTTTGATTTCACCGTTTACGGGTTCTAACTCTTAGCCTATTTCTTTGGTGCTTTTTCTCTTTCGTGGTTTTACTAAGCCAGAATTGTCTTTCTTTGGTGTTGCCGTCGAAGTGCGAGGAATGAATCCTTTTCTAATTTGACGCCAGTAAAAGTAGGGGAGTTGAGCGCGTTTTTCTTCTAGCCAACTTACGTTTTGAAGTTGGTTTCCAGTTTTGTAGTTGTCCGTTTGGTTCCAGCGTTTTAATTCATGAATTTCGTGCTATATTTCAACATCTTGGCTTGTTTAAAGGGCTTCAAGGGCAGCGTACTAACAAACAATTCAAGAGGGATTCGTAACGCGTGGCATTTTTGGTATGCGTTAATTTTAGTGATTAAGGTGGTTTGCGGTGGCATTGGTGTTGCGTTACTCACCCCTTAATTGGGCGTTATGGCGCAAGGCAAAATTCAGCTAAGGGAACTAGATGAGTGATAAAGTTAAAGTAGCCTTGCAGTGGCTCAAAGAGATCTTGGATGCAGAGGTTGTGGAGTATCAAATAGTAGGTGGATTAGCGGCAACTATTCATGGTGGAAGTCGGGAAATCGCAGATATAGATCTTTATATTCGAAACTCAGACGCAGACAAAGTTCTATCGCATGTAGCAAAATACATATCCAAACCGTTAACTCATTATGCCGAATATGGTTGGGATCTAGAGTATTTCCAATTGGTTTACCAAAATCAAAAAATTGAAATCGGTTTGTCTGAACATACTAAGATACAATCACATCAAGATGGCTCTTGGCACCAGCTTGAAATTTACTTCTCAGAATCAGTTATTAAAGATTATCAAGGTATCGAGTTGCCAGTTATCCCAGTTTATCGTTTAGTCGAGTACAAGCGGATATTGGGCAGGGAAGTAGACCAAATTGACATACAGGAGCTAACGTTGAGTGGAGCGCCATAACAAACAATTTAAGAGTGATTCAGCACGCGTGACATTTTTACTATGCGTTAGTTTTAGTGATTAAGGCGGTATGCGGTAGCATCGGTATTGCGTGCTTCACACCTTAATTGGGCGTTAGGCGACGGGCAGGAAAGTTCTTTGTTCTCATCTTCTTAGTTCTCTTTGAGCATTCGTTTTTCTGAGTCGGCAATTTGGTATTGTCGGTTCAAATTCTTGAACCTCTCCAACCGTAAAACATGCCAAGGTTCGTGGGTTGCCTCATTGTTTTATGGGGCTGGTTGGCGATGAGTGTCACTGGCTCAAAGTGTGGCAAGGGCAAGTCAATTGAGGCTTTCGAATTTGCTGTTAGTTTGCAGCTTTGGGCTTTTCGGGTTCAAAACCTACTTTGTTGCTGAAGGTCTGCATTTCGTGGTTGTTGAAACCTTGGCTGAAACATAGTGGCTTTTATGGTTCTTGAATCACAAAAAGTCAGTGGGTGTTTGGTTGCTTATTTTGTTTCGGGTAATCTGCTTTCAAACAACCTTAAACATCGGTGGGAAGCTTCGCCTAACAAGGCGTTTAAGGCGGATTCACAACGCTTGGCGATTTCAGTTCCAATCAGGTTAGGTGTTCAAGGTACAATGGTTTAAGTTTGGTGGTTAGCGTTGTTCACCACTTAACGCGGCGTTAGTATTCAGGAGGAAAATTAGTGCTTCATCAGATAGACAAATATCAGTGTTCTTCTTGTAACATTAAATCTAAACATATTACCGTATTGATTAGGAACCCAAGTCCTTTTGCTGGTGTAAAACATCAAAAGCGTAAAGAGTTTATTGCTGGATTAATCAAAGGTTGGGCAGTTGGTCCATTTTTAGCTTCTATGGATGAGTTTTCTCGGCATACGATCTGTCAAAACTGTGGGATCAAAACGATAGAGAACTGATAAGTAAGACTTCTTTCTAAGTTAGGTGTAACAGGTTGGGTCTGAATACTAACAAACTGTTCAAGAGTGATTCGCAACGCATGGCATTTTCATCATGCGTTAGTTTAAGTGATTAAAGTGGTATGCTGCGGCATCGGTATTATGTTGCTCACACCTTAACAGGGCGTTAGGGCTTATCGGAACTATTAGCAGTAGAGTGAGAAATAAATATGACTGATATTCTGTCATCAATTAGTACAGCGTTGTCTTTGACATCAAGGCTTCGCGAAATAAGTAAAAGCATAGAAGATGCAGAGTTTAAAAACTTATTGGCTGATTTGAGCTTAGAGTTAGCTGATGCGAAATTGAAAATCGCTGACCTTACATCCGAAAATGCAGAGTTAAGGGAGCAAATTTCCGAGTTAACGAGTGCTACAGGTGAACTTTGCCCAAAATGTAATAAGCGCACCTACGAATTAATCTCATCTGCTCCGGATGAAGTTTTTGGGGACTTAGGTGCGGTAAAAAGAGTTTATAAGTGCTCTGGTTGTCAGTTCTCTGAATCAAAAGTAGTTTCGCCCTAACAAACTGTTTAAGAGTGATTCGCAACGCGTGGCATTTTCACTATGCGTTGCATTTAGTGTTTAAGGTGGTATGCGGGAGCTTAGGCATTGCGTTGCTCACACCTTAACAGGGCGTTAGGTTTCTCCACGGGAAACATCGAATACAAGGATTTTGGGTCATGGATTATGAAACGAAGCTACAACTTGCGCACAAAGAATTAAGTGACAAAGGTGTTTGGAAGTCGAACTACAATCCCCCACTTGTAAAGTCGTTACGTAAACTAGGACTGTGTTTTCCACCGCCTTATTATCAAAGCTTCTTTGCAAACGTTATGCTTTGTGCGACTTTCTTTGCTCCTGTTTGGGGAGTATTTCAATGGTTTCTTGTGTGGAACGAGTTAGGTAAACCAGTTTTAGAAGCAGTTTTCATTTCGTTACTTACTGGCGCTTTGTTTGGCTTGGTTATGGCAACCTTCTATTACATTAGGCGTAAGCAATTAAATCTAACAGATTGGGGTTCACTGGGGGAATAAGCCCAAAACCTAACAAATTGTTCAAGAGTGATTCGGCACGCGTGGCATTTTTACTATGCGTCAAGTTTAATGGTTAAGGTGGTATGCGGAGGCTTCAGTATTGCATGCCTCACACCTTAACAAGGCGTTAGCACTACTAGGAAAGGTTGTATGGACTGGAAATATATAAAATTAATTTCGGCAGTGGTTATTCTCGTTCTTGTTTCTGCGCTTAGCTTCGTAGTTGGTGTCAGTTTTGGCGTATCTTATAATCAAGAAACTTTAACGAATGTATTGATCCCAGCATTGAGTGCGTTTGGTGGTTGGGTTGCTGGGCTTGGAGCATTAGCTGCCGTTTTTACTTCTCTTTGGCTTGCCGAGCAACAAAGGAAAAGTAATGGTGAAAGTCTAAAATGTGTATTTGATGTTTTCGTTTTTCAAGGGGAGCCAGATAATGCCTTGGCTGTAAATGTCACCAGTAATGGCAATAAACCGAGTAACATCAATTCCATTACCATATATTCGTCCGAAGCTAAGGTTGCAATGGGTATTCAGCAGTTTGCGCCTTTCAGTTCGCCATTACCTAGTTTCTTGCCATATGGGCAGCAAGCTGTGTTTAAGCTGTCATCAGATTTTAAGCTCCATGTTAATGACTATGTAAAAAATCATTGTGCAGGCTCATATGACAATTTGTTTTTGTCAGTAAATACGACTACAAGTTCGTTTAAGGTTAAGTTTGGGGATTCAGTTGTTAAGTACCTCAAAAAGTAGTGCTAACAAAGCGTTTAAGGCAGATTCGCAACGCGTGGCATTCTCAGTTCAAATTGAGTATTGTGTTTAAGGTGCAATGGTTTAGGTTAGGTGGTAGCGTTGCTCACTACTTAACGCGGAGTTATAACTCAGGAGGAAGAGTGGAAAATTTCCCGATAGAAAAGCTCAAATTTACAAGTGCAAAGATTTCTGGCGTCGATGGTGACGTTTCACTTGAGATAGGAATAGAGCCGTTTGAACTTAGTCTAGACGACTATTCTGAGAAAATAGAAACTGTAATTAGCCTAAACGGTATAAATTTACCTACAGAGCTTAATGAACTTGCTGGTAGAACATTTACTTTCCCTGTAAACCCAGATGACGGGTATATTGATGGGTCAGTTTACTTCTTTGCTGCTCATAGTCCTGTTGATATAACTGAAATTAAATTTGGCGAATCGACAAATGGAAAGTTACCTATGACACTTGAATCATCATGGGTACTGGAATTTGAGCTAACAGGGTTTAAAAACTTACATACAACAATCCACACGTATCTGAAGTTATAACAAACTGTTTAAGAGTGATTCGCAACGCGTGGCATTTTTACTATGCGTTGATTTTAGTGGTTAAGGTGGTATGCGGCAGCTCCGGTATTGCGTTGCTCACACCTTAACAGGGCGTTAGGTATTCAGGATGAAATCAAATATTACAGTGAAATTTGCATGTTTAGATTGCAGGAAAGTGTTTAAAAAGCACAAGTACGATCAATCAAAAACTGGTGAATGGACAGAGGTAAAATACGAAGTCGTTTGTCCCCAGTGTAACGGTAAAACCTTCGAAACAGGTTCTGCGTTTAAAGCGCCTAAGATAAGTGATATAAAAGCTTGGGAAAAACTACGGCCATTATTTGAAAGTGGTTATAAGTTTAATCCAAATTTTGGTAATCCATTTACACAAGCTGGAGCGGTCGCGAACCACAAGACAGTAGCAGTATCAAAGAAACCTGCGAGAAAGCGGGCTAAGAATACCTAACAAAGCGTTTAAGACAGATTCCCAACGCATGGCATTTTTCATTCCATCGTTGGGTTTTGTGTTTAAGGTGGTATGGTTAAGTTTAGTGGTGGCGTTGCTCACTACTTAACGCGGCGTTAGTACGGGTTTGACATCAAAGGTCATAAGTTTTGATGTTTACCTGTTTTGGCGCTCGCCTTTACACCTTTCAGTTTGTACCTTTCACGTTCTATCCGGTGGCACTATATGCGGAGTGCTTGCTTTTATTTCACCGTTTACGGCTTCTAACTCTTAGTCTATTTCTTTGGCGCTTCTTCATTTTCGTGGTGGCTTTTGAGAGAACCTTGATTACTTTTGGTGTGGCTGTTGAAGTACGAGGACCGAATCCTTTTCTAATTTGAATCCAGTAAAAGTAGGGGAGTTCAGTACGTTTTTCTTCTGGCCAACTCACGTCTCTTAACCGAGTTTAAGTTTTGTAGTTGCCCGTCTCACTTCAGTGTTCAAAGTCTTTCATATCATACAAATTTTCAATATCTTGGAGTGCACAAATAGAAGTGGCGCATGTACTAACAAATTGCTTAAGAGTGATTCGTAACGCGTGGCATTTTTACTTTGCGGTGGCTTATGGTGATTAAGGCGCTGTGCGGTAGCTTTTGTATTGCGTTACTCACACCTTAGCAAGGCGTTAGCTATTTATAGGAATTGTCACTTTTTAATCTTTATCCACTATAGGAGTTGTTGTGATAGATAAAACTGAGCTAGTTGATTGTTACAAGAGTGTTTTATTAACGCTAATTGATAGCAGAATTGATGAATTAAAATTTTACGTAAGCCAGAAGGCTTTTTCCCATATGACTATATCTGTAGCCTTTTGGCACTATGACATGCATTGGAATATATGGAATAAGGATGGGCTGGATTTTGTCCAACACAATCAAGTCTCACATGGTGAGTTTATTATTCTCTCTGATTTTGAAAGAGGTAATAAGAATGTATCTAAACTTCGAGATATCATGGAAAGTTGGGAGGAGGAGGAGCTTTCAGGCGATGAAGATGAAGATATTAAACTACTGATTAGGATTGCGCACGAATCACTTGCTTTGGCGATAGAAAGTGATGAAATTAAGCCATTGTTTCTAGACATCTTAAAAGAAAACCCTTCTTTTGAAGAAGCCTCTTTCAATTCTATGGTTCGTATAGAAGATGAAGAAGGTGTGTTTGACGTTAACTTTCTTGATTTCTTGAAAAAATAGCTAACAAACTGTTTAAGAGTGATTCGCAACGCGTGGCATTTTTACTATGCGTTGGTTTAGGTGTTTAAGGTGGTATGCGGCGGCATCGGTATTGCGTTGCTCACACCTTAACAGGGCGTTATACGATTAAGGAGTAAAATGAAGCCTGATTTACACGGAAGTAGGGTTGTATTGAGGTCAATTCAAATGGAAGATTCTGATGACTTGTTTGAAATTTATGGTGATGTTCAAACAATGGAATTTGCCTCAGATCCGGTTTTTCCATCGAAAGATTTGATATTTCAGATGCTAGAAAGCGTCGTCCAATTAGAAAAGTCGGGTGAATCGCTGGAATGGGCAGTTTTAGAGCAATCGACCAACAAAGTTATTGGAACTTGCGGTTTACATAGTTTTAGTGATTGTGGTCGTTCATGTGAGGTTGGATGCTTACTTAATTCAGCATATTGGCGACAAGGCTATATGTTGGAAGCTCTCAGTTTATTATTTTCTCACGCAAAATCTGTGGGCATTGAAAAATTGTATGCAGACATTGATGAAGGTAACTTTCGGTCTAAAGCTCTGTTTGAAAAATTAGGTTTCAAAGTCCAAAAAGGTCTGTTTCAGCGCTCGTTGTGAGAAATCGTATAACAAATTGTTCAAGAGTGATTCGGCACGCGTGGCATTTTTACTATGCGTTGGTTTTAGTGATTAAGGTGGTATGCGGCAGCTTCGGTATTGCGTGCCTCACACCTTAACAAGGCGTTATGAGGCATATGGATATTCAACTAATACAAGTAGAAAGTGATGAGTTCGAAAGTCTGTTTACTGTTGTTAAACAAGGACTTTATTCGCATGTTGATGCCGTCTTTGGGTGGTGTGATGAGTTTCAGGTCAATCGTTTAAAAAACGATTATGAGCCGCTTTGGTTTCACTGGGTTTACCTCAATAACACGCAAGTCGGCATGCTATGCTTCAAGCCTTACGACAATGCACTTCATGTACATTTACTCATTGTGTTTCCTGAATTTCAAAATCAGAAACTGGGTGAAAGGGTCATGAACATGATTCACAAAATGGCGCGTGAGCAAGGGCGTAGTTACGTAACCTTATCAAGTTTTACTAGAAACGAGCCTGCGGTAAGGTTTTACAAATCCCTTGGCTATCAGGTGGCTGAAAGCGATGAAAACTTCCTTTCTTTGTCGCTTCAAGTTGCCTCATAACAAACAATTCAAGAGCGATTCGCAACGCATGGCATTTTTAGTTCAAATCAACTTTAGTGTTTACGGTGCAATCGGTTAAGTTAAGTGGTGGCGTTGCTCACGCCTTAATTGGGCGTTATAACGCTTAAGGAGAAACAGTGGAAATTGTTAAGGCATATAAGGAGAAAGTTTCTTCTCTTACCAACGAAGAAGCTGCTTATCTAATTGGTTTCATTTCATTTTTAGCTATGCCATTGATTAACTATTTTGCTCCATTTCCAAGCTATTGGGTCTTCCTTGGTTTTGTTTTGTCGGGAGCAATAATATGGCTCAATGGGATAGCTAAGCAGGCTAGTTCATTGCTTTTTGTAAAAGCCTTTTGGGGTGTAGTCATTATTGCAGGCACTGCACTCAATTTAGGGCTAGCATCGACAAATGTAAATTCAATCCTCGAAGTTCCTAGCAGTCCTTTTGCTTATACTATTACCGTTGCGTCCGTACTGCTTATCCCAATCACACTCTCAATTATCGGGTTATTTTTGGCATTACCACTAGTGCCAATAGCAATGTTTAGTTCAGTATCACAATTAGATGACTTTGCTCCTAAAAAACTTTTAACTCTGAGCTTTCTTAAAAATTTTGGGCGGAAGTCACCAGTTTTGCTCTTTGGACGTATAGTTGCTTGTATATGCTTATTGTCAACTTGCATTGCGTTCAACAAAGACACTTCATGGTACTTGGATGTTGTTGATGAAAAGATTAAATGGTTTGCATATCACCTCGAAACAGAGGAGTTTAGTTACTGTAAGCTTGGTGAAAATGAAAGAGTTGCTTATTTACCGAATGGAAAAGTAGTTATCGCAAGTAAGTCATTAGATTCATACAATTTTCGTGTTAGTTTGTGCGAATCAGCGTTATAACAAAGCATTCAAGAGGGATTCACAACGCTTGGCAGTTTTGGTTTGAATTGGCTTTAGTGTTTACGGTGCAATGGTTTAGGTCGGGTGGCTTGCGTTGTTCACCCCTTAATGCGGCGTTAACTGGCACTTTGTAGCCATCTGTCTCATCCCATTCTTTTTATTCAAGTATTCTTGATGTGAATCATGGTGCTATGTGCTCTTTTGAATATTATCAGCAATCAATATGTAAAGCATTTTAAGAATGGAGAGAAAAAATGTTTTGTAGTGGTTGTGGAAAAGAGATTCACGAAACGGCTAGAGCTTGCCCTAGTTGCGGAGCTCAACAAAAGGGTGTCCAAGGCGAAAAAAGTAGAATTGCAGCAGCACTTTTAGCGTTCTTTCTCGGTGGGTTCGGGGCACATAAGTTCTATCTAGGTAAGATTGGTCAAGGTATTCTGTACTTAGTATTTTGTTGGACGTTGATCCCTGCAATCATCGCTTTTATCGAGTTTATTATTTACCTCTGTGAATCAGATGAGAAGTTTGAAACAAGATATCAAAACTAACGAATCAAGTTAGTGTTTGCGAGCCAACTTAACTTTCGCATAGGTCGTTAGGTTAGCCAGTTAACAATCTGTTTAAGAGTGATTCGCAACGCGTGGCATTTTTGCTATGCGTTGCGTTTTTGCGTTTAAGGTGGTTTGCGGCGGCTTCGGCATTGCGTTGCTCACACCTTAACAGGGCGTTATGTTTTTTGGGAAAAATGATGGAATTCAAGCTAGAAATCTATACACCTGAAACAGAAGTTGTAGCTATCCGTGATGCACTTAACTCAGTTGGTGCAGGTGTTGTGGGTGACTATGACAGTGTTATTTCTATCGTAAAAATTTCAGGGTTCTGGAGACCAACTGAAGGCTCGGAACCTGTTACTGGCAAAAAGGGTGAAATTAACTTTGGTGAAGAGGTCAGAATTGACGTTAGATGCCAAGAGCCTTTAGTTCAAGCTCCACTTGATGCTATTCGAACAATTCACCCTTACGAAGAACCAGTGATCAACATTTTACCTCTATACAACCATAAGTTTGTCTAGCGACGTCAGCACAAACATAACAAACTGTTCAAGAGGGATTCGCAACGCGTGGCATTTTCACTATGCGTTGGTTTAAGTGATTAAGGTGGTGTGCGGCGGCTTCAGTATTGCGTTGCTCACCCCTTAACAGGGCGTTAGCATACTTTGATAGGAGTTCAGATGTCTACGATAGTCGAACAAATTGTTAATCGTGAAATTGACTCGGTCATCGTGTACGAATCTGACCAAGTTATAGCTTTTGCAGATCATGATCCAATCAACTTTGGGCATATTTTAATTTGTCCTAAGACTCAATACCGTACATTCATTGACCTGCCTGAGTCTGTGTTTTTTGAGATCACCGACGTTGCAAGAGATTTATATAAACGTATAGAAGCTAAGTTCAATCCCGATGGTATCGGCTTTATGCAAAACAATGGAGAAGCACCTCATTTCAACGAGCTCGATCACTACCATTTGCATATTTTCCCTAGGTTTCATGGAGACCAGTACGGTTGGGTTAGTAGTGAACTTGGAATTCAAACTATGGATAAACTAAGAGAATCACTTAAAGGTCTATGAGCATTGAAAAAGTATGCTAACAAATTGTTCAAGAGTGATTCGGCACGCGTGGCATTTTTACTATGCGTTGGTTTTGGTGGTTAAGGTGTTATGCGGAAGCATCGGTATTGCGTGCCTCACACCTTAACAAGGCGTTAGTATTCAGGAGGAAAATTAGTGCTTCATCAGATAGACAAATATCAGTGTTCTGCTTGCAACATTAAATCCAAACATATCACCGTATTGATTAGGAGCCCTAGTCCTTTTGCTGGTGTAAAACATCAAAAGTGTAAAGAGTTTATAGCAGGGTTAATCAAAGGTTGGGCAGTTGGCCCATTTTTAGCTTCTATGGATGAGTTTTCTCGACATACGATCTGTGAAAACTGTGGTATCAAGACGGTAGAGAACTGATAAGTAAGACTTCTTTCTAAGTTCGGTGTAACAGGTTGGGTCTGAATACTAACAAACTGTTCAAGAGTGATTCGCAACGCGTGGCATTTTCGTCATGCGTTGATGTAAGTGATTAAGGTGGTATGCGGCGGCATCGGTATTGCGTTGCTCACACCTTAACAGGGCGTTAGGTGCTTGAAGGAAAAGGTAAGTATGGAAATTACTTTTCGGCAGATAAACATTGATGATTTCGAATTATGCGTTGCTGCAAGAAAAGATGCATACTTTTGTAGTTTTGGGCATTACGATGGTTTCGATGACTTCATCAGTGGTTATCGTGAACGAGTATTAGACCGGGTAGCAACATCAGGATGGTTCTATATCCATATATTTGTGGATGGTCAGTTTGCAGGGCAGTTAGAGTTTCGTAGCTTTTCACCCGAGCCGGGGACTGGCTATGTACATCTCATTTACTTAAAGCCGAATTTTCGTGGTTCAGGACTCGCTGCAAAATTGCAGGATTATATTGTAAGCACTTTGAGTAAAGCGGGTTGTTTGCGTGCTGTACTTTCAGTAAGCCGAACTAACCATCGAGCTCTTACATTCTATAAGCGTCATGGTTGGGAGTTCGTGCGCAAGAATCCCAAGCACGATGAAACAGACTTTTACCAACTTTGGCTACGCACCTAACAAACTGTTCAAGAGGGATTCGCAACGCGTGGCATTTTCACTATGCGTTGATTTTAGTGATTAAGGTGGTTTGCGGCGGCTTCGGTATTGCGTTGCTCACCCCTTAACAGAGCGTTAAATGTACAGGTGATATTGTAATGGATGAGCTTTCTGAAAAAATAATTAATAGAACGGAAGAGTTGTTTGTAGATACAGTTAAACTTGATGTAGAGATAGTTCAAGACCGCTTGACATATATAACATGGCTAACTGCTTTGGCTGTAGCGGGATTCACCTTTGCAATATCTTCTTTTGAAGCGGTTGATATAAAGGCAGTTCCTGAATTACACGGCATTAAGCTGCACTTACTATCTGTGGTCTTAGTTTTCGTATCAATAATTATCGGCGTTCTAGCGAAGTATCAAGGTCATCAAACGCTTTATTATAATCGTGGTCTAATAGCGATAGCTAAGACACAACGACTCCCATTTTATAGAAAGCGTGTTGAAGAGGAACCTTTGAGGTTTAGTAACAAGTACCATCGTTGTGGGTACTTACCCGAAGAGCACCAGAAGCGTTTTCAATATTTTCAAAGAAAGACAAAGCGTTGGTACTCTGAAGAGCATTTATTATATGCCCAAGTGACAGTTTTTTTAATCGGTTATGCTGGCGTGGCTACAGTTTTGCTAGAGTTGTGGGAATACATTTAACAAAGCATTCAAGAGTGATTCCCAACGCTTGGCATTTTTCATTCCATCGTTGGGTTTTGTGTTTACGGTTGTATGGTTAGGTTTCGTGGTAGCGTTGCTCACACCTTAATGCGGCGTTAGCATGCAAATAGCGTCAATCAGGTTTTGAAGGATTATAATGAAACTTGTAACGAAAAGAGTAGAGAATTTAGGAACTCCTTCATCTGAAAATGGAGTTTTCTCAATGCTTAGTGAGCTCAGAAGAGAGCTTCTACTAGAGATTTCGGAAGGCGAAAAAAGGATAGGAAGTTCAGAAGAAATAAAAAGTTGGATTTTAGAGCACTATCAAGCCAACCCCTTAGTTGGTGATATGTATAATGCAATTTTAATGATAAAAAAAGATTTAGTTTATTCTGAAGGCGATTTACCACAGCTTGCGGAATGTAAGTCTAAGATATCTCAATTGGAAACATTACCTCTTCCTGAGTTTTGCTTTATAACTTCTCGTATTCAAGATGTAGAAAAAGGAGTGTTAATTCAAAGAGAAGAGCTTAAAGGCGCTGGTTTAGTCTATTCTATAACAATTTTCGATAGAGAGTACTTAACGAAGAAAGCAGTACGCCTAGAAATTCGAGTGTGTAAAAAAGAACCAGAGCCATTTGTTTCTCTTTTTACCATTAATGGCTGGACTCATATATCTAAGGAAAGTGTGCAATCAAATGAGTATGCCGTATTTGCTCTCCGATGTTTAATAGCCTATCACCGTTACGAGTATCCAGTATTAACAAAAGATTTAATAATTGTTGATGAACAAGATAAGCTTACTGATAATGACTATTTATTAGATTTAATAGTTAAGGCTCATAAAAATGAAATAAAATGCTATAAAGCAGAAGTTCCATTAAATATTATTAAGCCACGTGATATTGAATACGCATTATCTATTCCGAAAGAAAGAATTCAGTCTTACATTAACAAAATGTGTGATTTTGGCTTTTCTTTTTCTGAGTTGCTTATCTATGAAGATGGTAATGTTTTCATAACTGATGACGATTATCCTGTATACCTTGCTTATGCAGCAATGGATATTAGTATGGTTCCAGCGGTAATATTAGGTGAATTTAAGAACACTGATGTGAAAGTTTTGTCTGAGGGAGGAGGAGAGTTGATGCCTCCGATAGGTGTCGAAGAAATTGAAGACTCAGGTATTCCTATTAAAACTAAAGAACAAGCTCTTAGAGAGAAAATATCTAGTTTATGCCCCAAAATTTCTGATTCTACGAAACTGGAAAATAGATTTGTTCATTTCTGTAGACTAATTGGTAGTAGATCGACAAAAGAAAAAGAGCTACATGAATTTTTAAATAAAAATCCACAAATTTTAGATAGTCATATGGCCTCTATGTTCAGCGAAGTTAGAATAGGTCGCTATAGAGCAGACTTAGTTATACGTTATGAGCAAGTCGACAAAAAAGTAGTATTGGTTGAGCTGGAGCGTCATAGTGATAAAATATTTACGAAGTCCAACCGTATAAGAAAAAAAGTTACTCATGCATCTCAACAAGTGGAAGACTGGATTAACGAAATTAGATTAGGGACAAATAATGCACCGAAATGGTTAACGAATCAGTATAATCCTGAAGGTTTTGTCGTTATTGGTCGCTCAAAAGACCTCTCAGAAGACCAAAAACAAATTTTGTTTTCATTAAATGTGAATCGTAAGGTAAAGATAATAACCTATGATGATTTGTTGGAGCGAATGAAACGGCTTATGGGAATGATTGGTGGCTTAAACTAGTAAATGCATCTATGCCGTTATTAATATGTGTTCTGGCGTTCTAATAAGCGAATGCTAACAAATTGCTTAAGAGTGACAGCTAACCTTTGGCATTTTTGGTTTGGGTGAGTTTAGTGATTACGGTGGCTTTGCTTGAACTTAATGGTTGGTTAGCTGCACCTTAGCAAAGCGTTATGCGTACGAGCATGATTAGCTACTCTCTCTTATGGTAAAATTCGCATTTTGTTATAGGATCCCAAGATGAGCGATG
Organism: Vibrio sp. SCSIO 43097; assembly: GCF_023650755.1. NCBI lineage: Bacteria > Pseudomonadati > Pseudomonadota > Gammaproteobacteria > Vibrionales > Vibrionaceae > Vibrio > Vibrio sp. SCSIO 43097. The sequence continues at coordinate 1,402,058 of NZ_CP071840.1, forward strand.
AGCATTTTCAAGGTAAGTATGAGGTAGAGCTAAAGTACCGCCTTGAGTCGAAGACTAATTTCATGAATGTTTTGAAAAATATACCTCATGAAATAATGGTTGAGGACAATCTAGAATCCGATTGTTATTTTGATACTCCTGATAAATCATTGTATCAGCAGAATAAGAGTGTCTGTATTCGCACTATGAAGCCTTCGGGTATTAAGCTTTGGATTGTAAAAGGCCCTGAGGCAGACCGATGTGAAGCGACTAATATCACTGATGCAGAAAATGCTAAAAGTATGCTTGAAACTATGGGGTACGAAATTACGTTAAAGGCTACCAAAACTCGAAGTATCTATTTCGTTGGCAAGTTTCATATCACGGTTGATTCATTAGATGGTATTGGCGACTTTGCTGAGTTCGCTATCATGACAGACGATGAATCAATGCTAATTGCTTATAGGTCGGAACTTGAAGCCCTAGCTAGCAAGTTTGGGTTGACAGGTTCAGCATTGCAGAATAAATCCTATAAACAGATGTTCGAGGAAAAGTACGCATAACAAAGCATTTAAGAGTGATTCGCAACGCTTGGCATTTTCGCTTCGCTCAAGTATAGCCAAACGTCGCTCACACCTTAATGCGGCGTTAGCACTCTTTATGTCATAACAGTTTAAAGTAGGTGCTTTTATGCTCTAACATTGTTTAATTGATTTTTTGGTGTTATCTGAGATTCGGATAACTATATTCTAGCTAGTATTAAGGAGACTTTATGTCAACGGTATTTTCTGTTTCGTCTGTTGGTGAGTTACATGATCTAAATGTTAAATCAAAAAACGGGCGTCATTTTGTTATTGATATTATCAAGAAACAAGGTGGTCAGTTTTTTTCAAACGTCACTGTATATGATCCTTCACTCGCATCCTATGGTGTTATCTACGAAACAAGTCCTTCAACAACGTCTGCTAATGATAATTATCAGGCATCGATTCAACTTATAATGGCATATCTCGACAGTATCGATACTGCAGACTCTATTGTTGATATTCATAACCATTGTAATTGTCCTTTTGTATCTGAAAATGATCAAAATGTAATCTTGGCTAAATTAGCGATTCATCTATCTGTACGTGTGAACTGAGTGCTAACAAAGCATTTAAGAGTGATTCGCAACGCTTGGCGTTTTCGCTTCGCTCAAGTATAGCCAAGCGCCGCTCACACCTTAATGCGGCGTTAGGTATTCAGGATGAAATCAAATATTACAGTGAAATTTGCATGTTTAGATTGCAGGAAAGTGTTTAAAAAGCACAAGTACGATCAATCAAAAACTGGTGAATGGACAGAGGTAAAATACGAAGTCGTTTGTCCCCAGTGTAACGGTAAAACCTTCGAAACAGGTTCTGCGTTTAAAGCGCCTAAGATAAGTGATATAAAAGCTTGGGAGAAACTACGGCCATTATTTGAAAGTGGTTATAGGTTTAATCCAAATTTTGGTAATCCATTTACACAAGCTGGAGCGGTCGCGAACCACAAGCCAGTAGCAGTATCAAAGAAACCTGCGAGAAAGCGGGCTAAGAATACCTAACAAAGCGTTTAAGACAGATTCCCAACGCATGGCATTTTTCATTCCATCGTTGGGTTTTGTGTTTAAGGTGGTATGGTTAAGTTTAGTGGTGGCGTTGCTCACTACTTAACGCGGCGTTAGTACGGGTTTGACATCAAAGGTCACAAGTTCTGGTGTTTATCTGTTTTGGCGCTCGAATTTACACCTTTCAGTTAGTGCCTTTCACGTTCTATCCGGTGGCACTATATGTGGAGTGTTCGCTTTGATTTCACCGTTTACGGTTTCTAACTCTTAACCTATTTCTTTGGTGCTTCTTCATTTTCGTGGTGGCTTTTGAGAGAACCTTGATTACTTTTGTTGTGGCTGTTGAAGTACGAGGAAAGAATCCTTTTCTAATTTGAAGCAAGTGAAAGTAGGGCAGTTCAGTGCGTTTTTCTTCTAGCCAACTTTCGTCTTTCAATCGGGGTAAAGTTTTGTAGCTGCCCGTCTCACTTCAGTGTTCAAAGCCTTTCATATCATCTCAGTTTTCAATATCTTGGAGCGCATAAATAGAAGTAGCGCATGTACTAACAAATTGCTTAAGAGTGATTCGTAACGCGTGGCATTTTTACTTTGCGGTGGCTTATGTGATTAAGGCGCTGTGCGGTAGCTTTTGTATTGCGTTACTCACACCTTAGCAAGGCGTTATGTGCTTGGAGGAAAAATGAAATATTTTCAGTACTATGGAATCGACTGGGTTGCAATGGTACTTACGTTTCTTGCAATTTGGCAAATTGGAAATAAGAACAAAATCGGTTTCATTTTAATGATGTGCGGTAACACTAGTTGGGTAGCAGTTGGTTATCTTACTGGCAGTGTGGCAATGATAATTGCAAATATCATCTTTTTCTCAATGAACCTTAGAGCAATCATCAAATGGTCGACGCCAGAGAAAGAGCCTAAAGTTAGTGTTGCTGAGCAGTCATCTACAAGCTAGAAGTTCGCACATAACAAACTGTTCAAGAGGGATTCGCAACGCGTGGCATTTTCACTATGCGTTGATTTTAGTGATTAAGGTGGTTTGCGGCGGCTTTTGTATTGCGTTGCTCACCCCTTAACAGGGCGTTATATACCAGTAATCAAAAAGTCGATAGCAGCAATAATTTCGTTTCTAAACGTGCTTAGCTCATTGACTGGGGTCGTAAGGATTTTAGTTGGTACACTAGCCATTTGTTGAGTAAGAATCACAAAGTCACCTTCATCAATATGGATCGTAGGGCACAGGTGGCTAGGGGCTTTTTTCTCTAACAGCTCGATAGGAGTTAAGGGAATCACCAAGCGAGTATTCAGTGAATCTAGCAACTCGCTTTGGACATCGACAAAATATGGGTAAGCGCTTGCGGTGCTCTTATCGTTGTTTTTATAAAGCGTAAATTGTGCCATTAGAATACTCGGTATGAATCGGAAAATAGTCCGTGTTTTGCAGTTAAGTCGTTACAAGCTTCAATAGCTTCGGCATTTTGTTCTAGCCATTCGGCTTTCAATTGTTGTTTTACTTCCTTTTCCAAAGCCTTTTCCATTGTTGCTGATAGGTTGATGTTTAGGCGCTTAGCTTCGGCAAGTAACTCACTGTTTAGGCTAAGGTTTGTAGCCTTTTTAGGTGCATGTGTGCTATATGTGTTTCTCATAAAGTAATCCTATGCGTATTGATGGTGCGCATTGAGTATAGGTGAAAGCTAGGCATATAACAAATTGTTCAAGAGTGATTCGGCACGCGTGGCATTTTTACTATGCGTTGATTTTAGTGGTTAAGGTGGTATGCGGCGGCATCGGTATTGCGTGCCTCACACCTTAACAAGGCGTTATGTGACCAACTCACCACCTGTCCTATGCAGGTCTACAAGCAGACCCCAGAAACTGAATTTGCTCGCTAGTTTTCACATTTGGTCCAATTAGGATAATGCTGATGTCTCCGTTGGTATTTAAATAGGGTATCCCTTGACCGCCAGCCATGGCCTCATATTGCATCGTTCTAAACTCCATCTCATAGCCTTCAGCTATCAAGAAGTTACGAATTTCATATGCATACTTCTCAGCTTCTTGATCATTCATCGCAATTGAGAAGTCTACTTTCTTCTGAATATCTAAAGTCTTCAGCAACTCACGCTTAAGTTCTGATGTTAATGTGCGCTCTTGTGAGCCTAGTACAACTTTATGTGCTGTAATGCCGCCACTTTGGTTATGGGATGTTACGGATTGATTGTATTGAACTTGTTGTACATTTCCGTTGTTACGTTTTTTTAAGCTAGTAAAAATAATGGCAAGGCTTATACCGATTGTTACATAGGCAATTGGGGTAATTATGTAAGTATATTGCTCAACAGTGTAGGACAGTTTTTCTGGATCAATGTTAAAGGTGATTAGCCACTTGCTAATGTTTGATTTTACAGACTCTGGGCTGTTTTGTATCAAAATGAAAATTAGGCTAGTTAAAAATGCAAACAGTGAACCTTTCATATACATACTCCGAAGTTGAACATCATGAATGTTATCATATGCTGTATGGGTGGTAATGCATTTGGTAACATAACAAGCAATTTAAGAGGGATTCACAACGCTTGGCACTTTTGCTTCTACTTCAAATTTAGTGTTTATGGCACAATGTTTTAGGTGAGTGGTAGCGTTGTTCACCCCTTAATTGGGCGTTATGTGGTTTGGGAGAAAATGGACATGGACATTCCCGATAGATTCAAAAATGTAAGATACGTTTCATCCCGCATTCCAGGTTGCAAAGATGATTCCGACTTAACGCTTGGAGCTAACTGTCAGGTCTTTGCGTATAATCTGCTCAGAGACTTCGGTCTAAATCCACCTAACTACCGTTCTAGTGAACTGTGGAATGACTCAGAGTTGAGTGAGGTGGTCACTGAGTTTAAGCCGCTAGATATCATGTTGTACAGCGACTCTGCTGACTCATACGGAGCACACGTTGGAGTGTACGCCGGTAATGGACTCGTCTACCATCTGTCTTTGTCCAATGGCTTACCCAAGTTTGAGCGCCATTTAGACTTACTTCAACAAAGTAAGTATCGGTTTTTTATTGGTGCCAAGCGTATAAAGCAGTTTGGTGCATAACGTAAGCACGCACATAACAAACTGTTCAAGAGGGATTCGCAACGCGTGGCATTTTTACTATGCGTTGATTTTAGTGTTTAAGGTGGTTTGCGGCGGCTTCGGTATTGCGTTGCTCACCCCTTAACAGGGCGTTATATTCATCGGGAAAACTGGAGATAAATAATGATGAACATACAACTAGAAAAACCAGTCTTCTATCTTAATGAGTTTGCTTTGAGGTTTGAGTTAGGCCCTGATGACGTCGACATATGGTTGGATGACAACCAAAAAATTATAATGAAGAGTATTTTGAAATTGCGATGAGTAGAGCACTTAGTATCTATGAAGCAGCATTTAAACCTTCAGATAAGATCAAAGTGTGTTATCAAATTTTTTCCGATGGACGGAAGAAAATTAGAAAAAGTGACTACTTCTTTAAACTGTTCGAGCCTCTGTGTGGTAAAGCTTTAGAGTTTTCGGAACATCGAGATATTTATACCGAAGATCTAGAGTACAAAAGACACTGCTGGAAAAGAGTAACCATTTCCGATGTGTTCGTATCAGAGTTAAATATAAAACCGATCATTCAGGCTTGTATTGACGGAGACTTTGGTGATCGTGGACCAACCCTAGCAGGGCAGCTGTTTATAATTAATTGTGACAAAGAACTGATGTTTCACCTCTATGATGACCGAGGTCTAGATGTTGCCGCCAGCAGTAAATGGGCTCTAGAAGACCTCTATCAAAATCAGAACCAGTTGTTACTCGATTACGATAAGCAATATATGGATAGCTTGTTCAAATGAATATAACAAACTGTTTAAGAGTGATTCGCAACGCGTGGCATTTTCACTGTGCGTTGAATTTAGTGATTAAGGTGGCATGCGGCAGCATCGGTATTGCGTTGCTCACACCTTAACAGGGCGTTAGGCTTATATGGAAGATAAGATGGAAGAACTTTCTAAAAATCAGAAAAGGAAACTAAGAAAAAGTATTAAACATCAATTGGGGCTGTACTCATTTAGTGAACTTGAAACTTCTATTGTAGAGCGCTTAAATTTGGATCTACTGACCATGCTAGTTGCTCGGTTAAATACTTTACAAAAACGAACCAAGTGTATTCGTTGTAATAAGTTTTTTGATGGTGTAATACCTATGTTAGGGCATTGTCAAAGTGTTCACAAAATAGGCGAACCTAAACAAATTCGTACTAAGCCATTTAAGCTGAAAGCAGCTAAGAAAATACGCTCAAAAGAAGTAATTATTGAGCATAAAAGCGTTCATAGTAATCTTTTAGGCATAACAAGTAGTCGTGACTGGAAGAAAACAAAGTAAGCCTAACAAAGCGTTTAAGACAGATTCGCAACGCGTGGCATTTTTGGTTTTATTTAGTTCAAGTGTTTACGGCACAATAGTTTAGGTTCAGTGGTAGTGTTGCTCACTACTTAACGCGGCGTTAGGTGCTTGGAGAAAATCATGAACTCAAAGGAAGTCGTCCTAGCTTTTCGGGATGCGATGAAAACAAACGACTTTGCTAAAGCAAGCGAGTGGCTTAGCCCTGGTTTTGAGGGTTTCTGGCCGCAGTCTGGTGAACTCATTATTGGCCGAGACAACTTTACGGCTATCAATTCTTATTACCCAGCGAATGGTATTTGGGAGTTTACAATTCACTCTGTAGTTTGCGATGGTGAAACAGTTGTCACTGATGTATCAATTACAGATAGCGTCCAAAAAGCACGAGCTATAACTTTTCATACCGTTGAAAATGGCTTGATAAGTAAGCAAAAAGAGTTCTGGCCAGACCCAATGGAAGCACAGGCATGGCGGGCAAAATGGGTCAGATTAGTGCAAGATTAAGCTACGCACCTAACAAACAATTTAAGAGTGATTCGGCACGCGTGGCATTTTTACTATGCGTTGGTTTTAATGGTTAAGGTGGTATGCGGAAGCACCGTATTGCGTGCCTCACACCTTAATTGGGCGTTATACCCTAATTGGAAAGGAGGCACCCTCATGGTTTCAATAGAATTTTTAATTACTTCTTTTATTGTTGTCTTAATACCCGGTACAGGAGTATTGTTTACAGTTGCTACAGGGCTCTTCAATAGCAAACAAGCTAGCGTATTTTCTGCAATTGGTTGTACGTTTGGTATTGTTCCTTCACTTTTGGCGAGTGTGTTTGGGTTGGCGGCAATCTTCCATACTAGTGCGTTGGTATTTCAGGTCGTCAAATATTGTGGTTCAGCTTATTTGATCTATTTAGCATGGACTATGTGGAGGGCTTCTTCCCCCTTGTCACTGGACAAAAAGCCTGCAAATGCGAAGCTCAGAGATATTGCGTTAAAAGGTTTTTTAATTAATATCTTGAACCCTAAGTTATCAATATTCTTTTTAGCATTCTTGCCCCAATTTGTTTCGCCACAATCAGAGCAGCCTTTGTTTAGTATGCTAGTTCTTGGAGTGGTGTTTATGTTGATGACACTTTGTATATTTATTGTGTATGGCTTAATGGCTAGTACATTTAGTGAGTTAATTGTACGCTCAGAAAAAGCAAGTTTGGTTATTCAAAAAATATTTGCGGGTGGTTTTGCCGCGATGGGTTTGAAGTTGGCGTTAACAGAACGGGTATAACAAAGCATTTAAGAGTGATTCCCAACGCTTGGCATTTTTTATTCCACCGTTGGGTTTTGTGTTTACGGTGTAATGGTTTAGGCTAAGTGGTAGCGTTGCTCACACCTTAATGCGGCGTTATATTTTTCTGAGGTTTCGATGGAACAAATAATTTCTAGATCATTTGATGAAATGGTCGCGACTTACACCCGAACGCTAATAAACTTTTATCCAGCGCGAGGGAGTACTGGTTTCACAGAAGCCAACCAAGTTCATATCTACGTAAATGCCCTAATGAAATGTCTCGATGATGATAGAGCTGTATCATGGCTTGAGTTTCCGTGGGTTGAGAAAAAGCAGCACATTGATGGTTTTGTTTTTTCTCCTAAGCACAAAGCTGTTTTTTTCATTGAGGCAAAACGTTTATCTCACACAAAGAAAAAACAAGAAATTATAAACGATATTGAGCGTCTACATCATCGAGACAAAAAGTTCCTTCATGACAATGGGGTTACCGGTTTCGAAAGTGAATACGTAGTTGCTTTATCTGATGTTTGGCTTGAGACAAAGTGGAAACGTTCGATGCCTGAATGGTGGTGTGGGCTAAACAATGTACCGGAGCAAGTTGTGGCACATGGTTCACTTAGTACTCCAGATAGTACAATTCACAATAACTTGGTTGATCTAAATTGGCACCGAAGTACCCCATTTGCATACTGGATGGGTGAGCATTGTGAAAGCGTAAAAAACTACTGTTTACTGATGGCGGCATCAAAAATATAACAAACAGTTTAAGAGTGATTCCCCACGCTTGGCATTTTTGGTTTGGATTTGGTTTAGTGTTTACGGTGTTCAAATTGAGTGTCGTGCTAGCGTGGCTCACACCTTAATTGGGCGTTAGGAGTTTGCGCATGAAATTGATTTTTAGTGTCTCTTTAACATTGTTTGCATTCAGCTCTAACGGAGCAGAGCAAGTAACCACAAAAGATTTGTACGAGAAATTCAACATGAGAACTGTCTATAGCTCTTATGGTCAGAATTTAAAGTGGTATTGTGAAAGTTATCCTAGAGAGTTCTTTTCTACAGAAGAGGCTTCGTTTGTTTCTGATAGTCGACTTGAGTTAGTGTCAGGTGACAATGTTTGGATTTTCACTATTTCAGAGCCAAATATAGTTACTATTGGAAATCAGATAACATCGGGTACATATAACAGCGTCTCAACGTATGAGCTTTACTTTGACCCTCGGACTCAGGACTGGAGGGCAAATGAAACATATATAGACATACCGAAAGATTGTGAACGCTATGAATAAAACTCTTAGTATCAAGTTTGAAGTGCGACACTTAGAGTAGCTGCTCATAAATATACTCTGTTGGTGTCTTGTAACCAAGCCTTTGGCGTGGTCTGTTATTCAGTTTATACGCTATCTGGCTGCACAGTCTTTGTGTCACATGAGCCATTGAGGTTTTCTTAGGTAAATATTGGCGTATGAGTCCATTTGTATTCTCATTGGTCCCTCGCTCCCAAGAGTGGTAGGGCGTTGCGAAGTAAAACAAGCATTTATGCTTGTTTTCTATCTCCTGATATTGATTGAATTCTGTACCATTATCAGCAGTGATAGTTCTAAATGGTAAGTTTGAACGTGTAACGATCTCTGTCATTCTCGCGTTGAGTGATACAGTTGTTCGGTCATCTAGCTGTCCGATATAGGTGTAGCCAGTCATTCTGTCAACGAGAGTGACAATGCAGTGCTTAGTTCCGCGACCGATCACGGTATCTATTTCCCAATGTCCAGGTTCTAGGCGTAACTCAGCTTGTTTTGGTCGTTCTGTTATGTGCCTTTTAGCGGCAATTCTCCCCCTGCTATCTTTGGCGTTGTAGCGCTTACGTCTCTGTTTTGGTGATTGACGTAAATGTTTCCAGAGCATGCCTCCGTTGGCTTTATCGGTCCAAATGTGCTGGTAAATAAGCTCATGGCTCATCACTGGATAGCCATGCAAACGGCAATACCCAACGATTTGGTCAGGACTCCAATCGAGCATTATAAGCGCGTCAATAATTTTGAAATCGTGCTTGGTATAGCGCTTGTTACGCCGTGACCGGCTCAACCTGTTTCTAGCTCTTTGTTGTGCTCTAGCAGGCTGATAGGAAGGGTTAGGGCGATAGGCGTTGTATCGAGAGTTACGTTTAAATTCTCGGTAGATAGTGCTCTTGTGACGCCCTAGCTCTTTAGCGATGTTGACGACACTAATGCCTTGCTTTCTAAGTGCGGACATCATATACCTTTCATTCTCAGTGAGGTGTGTGTAATTCATGGTTTTTCACTTCTTGGCGGGAGTAAAATTTATGAATAGCACATCTCACTGTTTTAAATTTCAGGGGTGTCGCACTTCGTACTTGAATCCAAGACTCCTAACAAACTGTTCAAGAGGGATTCGCAACGCGTGGCATTTTTACTATGCGTTGGTTTTAGTGATTAAGGTGGTATGCGGCGGCTTCGGCATTGCGTTGCTCACCCCTTAACAGAGCGTTAGTTGCCAACGAGGAAAAACGTATCCAAAACAGAATGTTTAGGGCTAATGTCCATGTGTTTTTGACTAGGTTTAGCAATTCGGTTTTGAGTCATTTGGGTTTGCAAAAATCGCGCTTTGGTTTCTTTGGCTGTTAACTTTTCTGTTTCAGAAATCGATTTACTTGCTGAAAGTAAGTTCTGATACATTGTGTGCTAAAAAGCGCTTGTTGGTGTGGTTAATCCGTTTTCTACGGTGTTGTTTGTTCTAAGTGGTTTCAGTAACAGGCGCTTTGAAACTGAGCCTGATTTGAGTTTTTCAAAGTACATAAAGCTAGCGTTGGCAAAGCGGTAATTAACTTCAAATTAAAGCTTTAGGTTTGGCAACTAACAAAGCATTCAAGAGGGATTCACAACGCTTGGCAGTTTTGGTTTGAATTAGCTTTAGTGGTTACGGCACAATGGTTTAGGTAGGGTGGTGGCGTTGTTCACCCCTTAATGCGGCGTTAGGTAAATGGAGGAACAATGAGTTCGAGGGTAATTGAAGTTGTAGACTATCGACCTTCATGGGCCAATGAATTTAGCGATGAAAAGGTGTTGCTAGAATCGGCCTTGAATTCAGCTAATGTAGTGGCAATTCATCACATTGGTAGTACTTCAGTCAAAGGTCTTTGTGCGAAACCAATCATCGATATTCTTGTTGAAGTGAAATCACTAGAAGAATTGGATAAGAACAATAATCTGATGGAGTCGCTTGGGTATGAAGTTAAAGGTGAATTTGGTATAGCAGGTAGGCGTTATTTTCAAAAAGGTGGCATACAAAGAAGTCACCAAGTACATGCTTTTTTAGTTGGGTCTCCAGAAGCAAATAGGCATATTGCATTTCGTGACTACTTGATTCAATTTCCAGAAATAGCGTTGCATTATGGTAATTTGAAGCGAGAAGGTGCTTCAATTTGTAACAACGATATTGGTGTATATTGCAATCATAAAGACAGTTTTATAAAGGAGCATGAGGCAAACGCACTACGCTGGAAATTTACCTAACAAGGCGTTTAAGACGGATTCCCAACGCTTAGCATTTTTGGTTTGCTTCAGCTTTATTGTTTACGGCACAATACTTTAGCTGTAGTGGTCTGCGTTGCTCACCACTTAACGCGGCGTTAACTGTATTGAGTTGGTATGGAGATAGTCAATGAAAACATGCTATGAATGGCTTATTGGTCGTAAAGATGAAACCAGTGTTATCGGTGATCTCGCTAATGATGTCATAGCGGATGAATGCGCCCCTACCGGGCAGAATTCATATAAATTCTGGCTTGAGCATTTACAAAAACACGGTGCAATTGATGAAGCCAAATCAGCTTTAAAGTCAGCTTGGTTTGAGTATCTAGAGTCAAGAAAAGCGAATGGCTTTAAAGGGTGGTTAACTCTACAAATTAATAGATCAGACTTGGTTGGCGACTTAGCTAAAGACGTTGCTAATGATAAAGAAACTCCTAAAGGTAAAGGCAGTTTTCAAAAGTGGCATGATTATCTCTTATCAAAAGGTGCATGTGATGGGGCAATTGAAGCTTTAAATATCGCTTGGGACAATTATAAGTATGATCTAAATCCGTCAGTAGAGCCGGAGTACGAATACAGTTAACAAATTGTTCAAGAGGGATTCGCAACGCGTGGCATTTTTACTATGCGTCGTTTTTTAGTGATTAAGGTGGTATGCGGCGACTTCGGTATTGCGTTGCTCACCCCTTAACAAGGCGTTATGTGTCTATTAAAAAGAGGATGTCGTGAATATTCAGAAGGCAGAAGAAAAAGACGTAGATTTCTCTCGAGAAGAGTTTGAGAAAAGTCTATTAGATGAAATGAGTAGAGAGAAGCTTCATGCTGAAGAAGAGTTACTTAAGCTAAAGCGCTTATATCAGGAGAAGTTAGAAAGAGAAGTTAGCTATCGCAATGCTAAGATTAAGCAGTACTTTATACTTTCAGTTGCTATATCTGTCTTAATCGTAATTATGACAGTTGGTTACTATGTTTTTGTTTTTCAAGCAAAGCAGCAAGTAGAATTCAAAAATAGCTTACAAAATGAAGTTCTTTCGCAGTTTTCCAGTATCGAAGTAAATGCAGAGTCATCGTTGCAAGAGTTTGCAACTGCTTCTAATACCCTTGATTTCCAGTTAAAAAGTATCTCTGACATAGTTGATTCCGGTGTTTTTGATAAAAATACAAATGCGGCGAGTGTTGCTCTGTCTGCGAAAGTTGCCATTATTGAAGCTAAACTAAATGCAATTCAAAGTTCTAATGTTATTGAGAAAGTTGCAAACATTGAAAGTTCAATTAAAGGGGACCCAATAAAAATGTTATCGATCCCTTTGCTAAAAAACGACCTGAGTAACTTAAAAGCTAACTATGAGAGAGATCTATCTAGGTTGAGGGGAGAGATTGATAGAACAAATTCGCAACTTGGCTTTTTTGCTACAACGACGATCTCACTATTAATCGCTATTTTTACAGCCTTGATTGCCCCAATGTTGTTAGATTTCTTTAGTAGAAAGCGTGAAACAGACACATAACAAATTGTTCAAGAGTGATTCGGCACGCGTGGCATTTTTATCATGCGTTGGTTTTAGTGGTTAAGGTGTTATGCGGAACCTTCGGTATTGCGTGCCTCACACCTTAACAAGGCGTTATGTGTCAATGGGTTTCTAAACAGAGTGAGAAAGATAAAAATGCAGTTTATTTGGGAAGTCTCGGACGTAGAAATAGATACCTTGTTACCTCAGTGGAAATGGTTGCTTAATCCTACAGGGAAACCTTTGTATCTAACCATCATGGGGGACTGGCTATTTGGTGAAGTGGATGGCTCAATTTCATTGTTATCGGTTTTAGATGGTACCTATGAAACAATTGCTTCGGACTTTCATGAGTACAATAACATGAATAAATCACAAGATTAGCGTGATAATGTCTTTTTAACTAGTTGGTATGACTTGGCGCTCGAACACGGGCTACAACCAAAACAAGACGAACGCTTAGGTTGGAATCTGCATCCAATTATTGGTGGTGAGTTTTGTATGGAAAATTTGCAAGTATTTACTACGAAAGTATATCAATCACTAATGTCTCAGTTGCATTTTCAACTTCAGCACGCAAACACATAACAAACTGTTTAAGAGTGATTCGCAACGCGTGGCATTTTTACTATGTGTTGCTTTTAGTGTTTAAGGTGGTATGCGGTGGCATCGGTATTGCGTTGCTCACACCTTAACAGGGCGTTAGTACGGGTCTGGCATCAAAGGTCATAAGTTTTGGTGTTTATCTATTTTGGCGTTCGTCTTTACACCTTTGAGCGTGTGCGTTTCACGTTCTTTCCGGTGGCACTATATGCGGAGTGTTTGCTTTTATTTCTCCATTTACGGTTTCTAACTCTTAGCCTATTTCTTTGGCGCTTCTTCTCTTTCGTGGTTTTTACTACGTCAGAATTGTCTTTCTTTGGTACTGCCGTTGGAGTTAGAGGATCGAATCCTTTTCTAATTTGAAGCCTGTGAAAGTAGGGCAGGTCAGTGCATTTTTCTTCTAGCCAACTCTCGTCTCTTAATCGAGTTTAAGTTTTGTAGCTGCCCGTCTCACTTCAGCGTTCAAAGCCTTTCATATCATGCCACTTTTCAATATCTTGGGGCGCATAAATAGAAGTAGTGCATGTACTAACAAATTGCTTAAGAGTGATTCGTAACGCGTGGCATCTTTACTATGCAGTGGCTTAGGGTGACTAAGGCGCCGTGCGGTAGCTTTTGTATTGCGTTACTCACACCTTAGCAAGGCGTTATACGCTTTGAGGAAATAATCGAATATGAACAAATTAGTATTCAGAGTTTGTGACGATAGCAGTCCTTACTGGACTGATCTGGAAAGGTTATTTCAAAGTGAGTGGGCTGACTTTTCGTTTGCAGATACCTACAAGCCTGAATCTGAACTTCCTCCGGTTATTCTCGCTTTGAGAAACAATGAGGTTATTGGCGGTTTGGCTTATTCTCGATTCCGAGAGCCACATGGCAATTCAGAAGTAGTGTGGTTAAATGCTGTTTATGTTTCACCTGACTGGCGTGGTCAAGGCATTGCGAGTGAATTGATAAACCGAGGTGTTAGCCAAGTATCAGCAACAACTCAAAGTAATCTGTATGCTTATACTCATATTGTACCGTTGTATGAGTCTTTGGGCTGGTCAGAAGTTGACATTGAAAGTGAAGTAAATCATAAGGTTATGAAAGTATCGCTCTAGTGTTAGCACGCGTATAACAAAGCATTTAAGAGTGATTCGCAACGCTTGGCATTTTCGCTTCGCTCAAGTATAGCCAAGCGCTGCTCACACCTTAATGCGGCGTTATACGCTTTATGGAAAATAATACAAAAAGGACGTTATGAAGTTATCAGAATTACAAAGTCATATAAAAGAATTCGATTATGCGCCAGAGCAATCTGAACACTATTTTTTAAAACTAATCGAAGAAGTTGGCGAATTATCGGAATCTATTCGTAAAGGTAAAAGTGGGCAACCAACGCTAGATGAACTTAAAGGTTCAATCGCAGAAGAGTTATATGACGTCTTGTATTATGTTTGTGCTTTAGCCAATATTCACGGTGTAAACCTTGAGAAAACGCATGAACTAAAAGAAGTTCTGAATAAGGTTAAGTACAACCGCTAGAACGCGTATAACAAATTGTTCAAGAGGGATTCAGCACGCGTGGCATTTTTGGTTTGCTTCAACTTAAGTGTCTACGTCACAATACTTTAAGTGCAGTGGTCTGCGTTGCTCACCACTTAATGCGGCGTTAGGCTTCAAGGAGGAAGTTGTTAGTGCTGAAACGACACTGGACATCAGAAAATCTGGTCTTCTCTGAGTTTTCAAATGATGAGGCGCATTTAGCCAAGTCAATTTTTGACAGTAACTCAAACGTAAAGGTATTGGATCCAACGTTTAGAGAATGGCCTTTAGCTGAATATGAAAAACTGATCAATGAAAGTTGTCGGTCAAAATTACCTGATGACCAAGAAGCATTTTACCTAAGAAAAATCAGTACTAAGAAAGATGAGGTGGTTGGTTATGTGCAGTTGGAATTTCATGCTCCTTCTGACGGTACTCTTTGGCTCCCAATGTTAACTATTCTCCCGAGTTTTAAGGTAAGGGCTTAGGCTCAGAAATTGTTAGTAGTGTCATCGCAGTAGCCCGTGAATATACAAAGATTCAGCGCCTAGGTTTAAATGTTTATGTGGAAAACATCCCTGCTTTTAGGTTCTGGTACAAACAAGGTTTCACACAAATCCGGGCTTTCGAGCCAGAAATAGAATTAGGCAAAGAGTACAATTGCTTAGTGTTATATCGTGAGTTAGAAGCCTAACAAAGCGTTCAAGAGTGACTCACAACGCGTGGCATTTTTGATTTGCGTTGAGCTAAGTGACTACGGTGCTTTGCTGAAGCTTTTGTATTGCGTTGTTCGCACCTTAACGCGGCGTTAGCAAGCTTAAAGGAGTAAGTGTATGTTTTCGCATTACATATTATATGTATTGAATCAAGAAGCGAGTTCCAAATTCTATGAACATGTATTGGGTTTAACCCCAGTATTGGACGTTCCGGGCATGACAGAGTTTCAGCTAAGTAACAATTGTAAGCTAGGTCTGATGCCGTATGCGGGCATAAATAAACTATTAGGTATGGACTGCACATCCTCTAGTGAAGCTTGCCTTAATCCTAGTTCAGAGTTGTACTTGGTAGTAGATAATCCTCATGATTACCACAAACGTAGCTTGAACTTTGGCGGCGTAGAATTGAGCCCGGTACAGGAAAGGGATTGGGGGCACATTGTAGGTTATAGCAAAGATATTGATGGTCACATCATAGCCTTTGCAAAACCTTGCTAACAAAGCATTTAAGAGGGATTCACAACGCTTGGCAGTTTTGGTTTGAATTAGCTTAAGTGTTTACGTCACAATGGTTTAGGTTAGGTGGTGTCGTTGTTCACCCCTTAATGCGGCATTATATGCTTTAGGGATTTCTGAACAGGATGTTTTTGATACTAGCAATATTGGGTGCTATCTACCTATTATTTAAGCTGTACCAAGAAGGCGAAGAGATAGGTTGGAATAGAATTTTAGTTACTATCTTTTTTTTCAGCTATTCAGCTCTGTATTTGTATGTACCACCTTTCTTAGGCATGAATAACCAATATGCAGGTAAAATGTACGAATTAGTTCCAATCGGATGCTATTTCATGGCTTTACTTCCCGATATGGAAGAAGCAGAAACTGAGGCGAAAGCCTTCGTATTTTTCGCTTGGTGTGGTCTTATTCTCATAGCATCTTTCTTGGTTTACTTTAAGTTGTATGTGTGGTGATGGGTGCCAGTACGCATATAACAAACTGTTCAAGAGGGATTCACAACGCGTGGCATTTTCACTATGCGTTGGTTTAAGTGATTAAGGTGGTATGCGGCGGCATCGGTATTGCGTTGTTCACCCCTTAACAGGGCGTTATATTTTCGGGGGAGATATGAGTTTAGTCGAAGATTTTCTAAGTGAATTTTGTGAAATCGAAAAGTACTTACGTGTACTAACCAATAGCGACGAACACAAGTCATTTAGCAAAATGCTACAAGAATCTAAAACAAAAAATAGAGTCGTCAGTCGCTATATTGGTGAACTGGGCACGTTTGCAAGTTTAAGAAACTTGCTAAGCCATGAAAGATTTAGTGGTGCACATGTAGCATCACCCTCAGAACAAGTCGTTGAACGTATAAAAGAACTTAGAGCAAAAATAATTTCACAGCCTCGGCTATTGAAACTGTGCTCAGTTGAACTCTTAACTTTCGACAAGTCGGATACTATTCAAAAAGTTTTGCTCGAAATGAGGAAAAATGATTTTTCACAGGTCCCAATTCTATCGGGGGGCACTTTGTTTGGTGTGTTGTCGTCAAATACGATTTCTAGATGGCTTGGGTCTGATGCTTTTGAAGGTCTTTTCTGTACATCGGAAGCAACGGTTGAAGAAGTTATGGCACATCAAGAGTTTTCTGACAATTACGAGATTTTACCGCAAGATCAAACTTATGGTAAGGCAGTGGCAAAGTTTGAAAAAGCGACATCAACAGGTAAGGCTCTGGATGCAATTTTGATCACGCACTCAGGCAAACCAGAACAAAAGTTGCTCGGTATAGTTACAATGGCTGACATGCCTAAGATTATGAGTGAGCTGTACTAAAAATATAACAAACTGTTTAAGAGTGATTCGCAATGCGTGGCATTTTTGCTATGCGTTGTGTCTAGTGTTTAAGGTGTTATGCGGCGGCATCGGTATTGCGTTGCTCACCCCTTAACAGGGCGTTAGCACTGGGTTGGCTTCAAAGGTTAAACGTTTCTGTGTTTATTGGTTTGTTTTCCTAGCTTTACACCTGATCAAATGTACCTTTCATGTTCGCTCCGGTGGCACTATATGCGAAGTTTTCGCTTTGACTTCATCGTTTACGGTTTCTAACTTTCGGGCTATTTCTCTGGCGTGGTTTCTTTGGCGCCGAGAGGTTTTCGGCAAAACAAGTATTTCTTTGTCGCTATTGTTCAAGTTCCAAGCCCGTATTCTTTGCTAATTTGAAAGCGGTGAAAAAGGGCAGTTAAGCATGTTTTTCTTCTAGCCAACTTACGTCTTGAAGTTTGTTTTTAGTTTGGCAGCTGTCCGTTTGGTTTTGGTGTTTTATGCCATAAATTTAGTGCTATGTTTTAATGCTTTGGTGTGTTTCAAAGGCTTTAAGAGCAGCGTGCTAACAAACAATTCAAGAGGGATTCGTAACGCGTGGCATTTTTACTATGCGTTAATTTTAGTGATTAAGGCGGTTTGCGGCGGCATTGGTGTTGCGTTACTCACCCCTTAATTGGGCGTTATGTTCTTGGGGGTTTATGGAAAACTTCAAAATTAGCAGAATCCACACAAAGTTAGGTATTTTCCGACTATCTGGAATCCTCAACAATGAAAGTGGTATTAAAAATATCAGCTATATTTCTGCTGAATATATGGGAACTGATGGCTGGTGCGAACTTAATTTACAGTCGGAGCATACTCAAAATTTACTGAGAGACATTCAAATTGAAGTGTGGCAGTACCTAGCGTGAGCAAGTCTGTTGCATCGACCAGACATAGTTTTGTAAATATCAGTGGCTTCAAATAGCTACGAACATAACAAAGCGTTCAAGAGGGATTCTCAACGCTTGGCAATTTTGGTTCTAAGTTTAGCTTTTGTGTTTATGGCACAATAATTTAGGTTTGGTGGTTTGCGTTGTTCACCCCTTAACGCGGCGTTAGTCGCCAGAAAAAGCTAGCAGTCAAAATCATGTTTCTAAGCTCAAAACTTGGCTACTGGTTGTTTGATTCATAGTTCTATCTTCGACGGTCAAAGCTCAGTTTCATCGGTTCTAAATCAATGCATTGCTATTTCCCAAGCGGTTGTTTCGTTCTTTGGTGGTGATAGAGCGGGGCAATCGAAAATCTGTTTTTGGTTGCAAATCTGCTCGGTGAGTTTGTTGGTTTAAAGGCTTATTTACTAGCTGAAAGGACGTTTTCTTTGGTGTGGTAAGTTCCACATGGTTTCAGTGACTTTGTTGAAAGTCCACACTGTGAGATTGGTTTTCCAAAAGCGCTTTTGGGTGTTGTTAGTCCGTTTTCTACGGCGCTGTTTGTTCCAAGTGGTTTCATTGAATAGCCGCTTTGAGACTACGCCTGACTTAAGTACATCAAAGCACATAAAGTTTGTTGTTCGCAAAGTTTAGTTCAGCTTAAAATTGTCGCTCGGTGCCTCGCGACTAACAAACTGTTCAAGAGGGATTCGCAACGCGTGGCATTTTTTACTTTGCGTTGGTTTTAGTGTTTAAGGTGGTATGCGGTGGCTTCGGTATTGCGTTGCTCACCCCTTAACAGGGCGTTAGCCTTTTTACCGAACTCAGCTACGTATTTCATTTTGTTACACAGTAGTCATTGGTTTTGTCGCATATCGACGATTGACAAATAGGTAAATAAGTTTGGACTGAATATCTTCGATCTCTCGAGAAAAGGAGATCAACAAATGAAAATAAAAAATCGATCTATTGTATTATTAAAATCAAAATCTCAATGTGTAACTTATTCAGGAGATCCGTTGCATGACAAGGTGCGGGTTATTTCTGCTGCGGCCAACTCAAAGAGAAAAATATTGTCACGAGCTGAGATAGCAAAAACTATACTCATTGTGGAAGAGGAATAGTGAATGAGTGATAAAGTTAGAATATTTGCTTATAAGCCGTTTAAAGATTCGCTCTCCCCTGATGTTTATGAGGCTTTAAAAAACAAGTTTCGTGAGTACAAGTAAAAAGGTGTGCAACCACATGATTTTGGGAGAGATACGACGTTTGATTTTTCCCGAAAAGCTTCGATTATCCGGGTTGCGACATATACATATAAAAGATAAAACGTCCAAGCGTTGGAACTTGAAGAAGTTTGCATTTGATAAAACTAGCAATACAGCTCTTATCTATTCTAGTAACTATTTTGATGACAATTGCTATTTACTTATTGGTTTGCTAGATAATGCTCATCACGCCTACAAAAATAACCTATTATATTTATTGGAAATGTCTGATATTGCTGATAGCTTTAGCAATAAAAATTTATAGGAACAAATATGAAAACCACTTTAAACTGGAAAAAAGGCACACCACCAACTCCCGGCATTTACTTTGTAGCACAGAAGTTGGGGCAATCTATAGGTAGATATGACTTCATGCTGTGGAGTGGAGAGGTGTGGGAGACAGATCAGCAGGTTGAAATTATAGCCTATGTAGATGCCGATGATATCAAAATGGCGTTATCCCCAGAGTGGCCAGAGAATTCTGATAGAAAATTGCCTCAAACCAATAAAAAAGATCTCCCTAATGATATTTGGGTGGAAGATTAAAACTAAAGGCTAACAAAGCATTTAAGAGTGATTCCCAACGCGTGGCATTTTTACTCCATCGTTGGGTTTTGTGTTTACGGTGGTATGATTAGGTTTCGTGGTAGCGTTGCTCACACCTTAATGCGGCGTTATGTGAAAAGAGGATTTATGGAACTTAGAGCGTTTATAAAAGAGTCAATCAAAGACATTATGGGTGGTGTTCATGATGCGCAGTTGGAAATTGAATATGGAGAAGTCGTTCCTAAATCTAGTACTAAACTCTCTGTAATTGAAACTGGCTTAACTAGCATACAAGCTATCGATTTTGAAGTATCAGTCAATGTTGTTGAAAATGCAGGTAGTGAGGCCAAGCTAAACGTCGTGGCCGCAGTGGTGAATGGTGGAGTTAAAGGTAATAGTTCAAATTCATCGGGTCATACAGCAACTTTGAGCTTTAAGGTTCCAGTCAAAATGCCAGTTCACAATCAGAGTAAATCAGACACAGAGTAAAGCTATCACTCGTGTTGTGAAATTTCACATAACAAGGTGTTTAAGAGGGATTTGTCAACGCGTGGCATTTTCAATTCAAATTAACTTAAGTGTCTAAGGCGCTCATATCCGCTTTGGTGGTAGCGTTGTCTCACCCCTTAACAGGGCGTTAGTACGGGTCTGGCATCAAAGGTCATAAGTTTTGGTGTTTATCTATTTTGGCGTTCGTCTTTACACCTTTGAGCGTGTGCGTTTCACGTTCTTTCCGGTGGCACTATATGCGGAGTGTTTGCTTTTATTTCTCCATTTACGGTTTCTAACTCTTAGCCTATTTCTTTGGCGCTTCTTCTCTTTCGTGGTTTTTACTACGTCAGAATTGTCTTTCTTTGGTGCTGCCGTTGGAGTTAGAGGATCGAATCCTTTTCTAATTTGAAGCCTGTGAAAGTAGGGCAGGTCAGTGCATTTTTCTTCTAGCCAACTCTCGTCTCTTAATCGAGTTTAAGTTTTGTAGCTGCCCGTCTCACTTCAGCGTTCAAAGCCTTTCATATCATGCCACTTTTCAATATCTTGGGACGCATAAATAGAAGTAGTGCATGTACTAACAAATTGCTTAAGAGTGATTCGTAACGCGTGGCATCTTTACTATGCAGTGGCTTAGGGTGACTAAGGCGCCGTGCGGTAGCTTTTGTATTGCGTTACTCACACCTTAGCAAGGAGTTAGCTAACATGTATAAACTAGAACGGAGTAACATATTGAAAGCAATTTTTGATCAGATTGAGGAAGCACGAACTGAATTGGGGTCTTGGGAATTACTTTATCGAGGGCACTCTTCACGAGAGTATCAATTGTTACCAACTCTCCATCGTTCAGGAAAACAGGACTATGAAAGAGCATTGTTTTACAATTACAAAGCTAGCTCAGCCTCTTTGAGCCGTGGAGTTACTAAATCAAACTGGGATATTGTTCTTGATATGCAGCATTATGGACTTCCGACGCGACTGCTAGATTGGACTTCTTCTTTAGGCACAGCCCTATATTTTGCACTGAAAGGAAACCCTGGTAGTCCATGCATTTGGTTACTCAACCCTTACAAATTAAATGGTGTTTCTACCGGCAGCGAAATTTTGTACGATGTATCGAATCTCCCTGATATTGGAGGTAAGCCAGAATTTAACTTTAGTCAGATTATGGCCGGCAACTGTGAATATGAAATACCCTATGCAATAAGGCCACCCCACGGAAACTCAAGGATATCAGCCCAAAGAGGTTTGTTTACTGTTCATACTAAATCTCAAGAACCCTTGGAAGTTTTATGTCCAGATGCAATAAAAAGGATCGATATACAACCTGATAAAGCTCAAGAGTATAAGCGATACTTGAGCTTTCTGGGTATTGATGAATTTTCAATGTTCCCTGACCAAGGAGGGTTAGCGAACCACCTCAAACAAACATATGCGCTGTAATATTAGCTAACAAAGCATTTAAGAGTGATTCTCAACGCTTGGCATTTTTCATTCCATCGTTGAGTTCAGTGTTTACGGTGGTAAGGTTAAGTTTCGTGGTCGCGTTGTTCACACCTTAATGCGGCGTTAGGCAAATGAACTAGTGAGTTGGACTTTGAATACTCACTAGCATTGTCTCTCAAAGGCAATATTTCAACGGTTTACGAGAACCACTTCCATGGTTGCACAATTACAACCCCAAATACCAACGATAGTATTATTCCAAAAGAGTGTTTTCCATTTTGGTTAAGTTCTGTGCAAACAATCTGTAACAAAGAACCTACTATAAAAATAACCCACGCAATTATTGGAATATCTTTTTCTAGCCCGAAGAAGCCTAGTATAAAAAGTGATGAAAATAGTGCAACTAAATACACCATGATAGTGTTTCTTGTGTTGTCGAATGTTTTTTCTCTTTTAGAGTCGGAAGGACTACAGAGGTAAAGTATATTTGCTATACACAATGCGATAGCTGCTGACGACTGTGAGTAGTAACCGTAGTTTTCGCCTAACATCGTCTTCATAGCTAAAGCTATTTTTGCCAAGCTAAACTCCATTTGTTTATCCGCATAGGCAATGATAGTGCCGCCAATAGCTAATAAAATAAGAAGAGGTAAACAGGCAGTTATTCCTTCTGTGAAAACTTTAAGCCATTGTTCGAAACCGCTGTCGCTTCTCGGTTTCCTTCCATTTAGTTTTGCTGACTCCTTAGAAAAATTACGAAAGCAGCCCGTTAGTGGACGGGCTTGAAAGTTAAGTGTTGGTAAAAAGCTGCCAGAAGGATTGTGTTTTAACTATTTAGATAAAGACCATCCTTTACTTAACGTTTCAAAACCAATGCCAGCAAGAGAGTTGCAAATGCGGTTAGAAGAGTTGGCTGAGATAATGATAAATACTAATCAAAAGGTATAAACTATGAAAGAATATTTTTTGCCACCGAAAGTTTTTGATGAGATTCTGGCATATGCAAAAAAAGAAAATTTTTCCGAGTTAGAAAAATTGGTAGGTAAACATGATAATGGGACGATATTTGTCGAACCATGGGAAGTCGAGATGCTCTTGAATGTGGCGAAATTATGGCGACTAGAGGCTTTATTGAAATACCCTTTTTGGGATAGTGACCATCCTAAATACGATCCTTGTCAGGAAGATTTATTCATGGATGAGCAAGAAGAAAAATGGGGAAAAATTGCTATGACATTCCCCGACGATTAATTAAGCATAATAAAGCATTTAAGAGTGATTCCCAACGCTTGGCATTTCTCATTCTATCGTTGGGTTTCGTGTTTACGGCGGTCTGGTTAAGTTTCGTGGTAGCGTTGCTCACACCTTAATGCGGCGTTATGTTTAATTACGTAAAATCAGTTACTTGCATCTTTTCTTGGCTTTCTAGTTTCGGTTTTGTCGGCAAGTTGACTTCATTGGGCGCTGTTTTCTGGACTCCTATTCGTGGGCGCGAAAAATTCAGAGAGTTGCCTCATTGAAACCCAGTGTGTTGGTGAGGAGAGTGAAGTGTTCTCAATTCCAAAGTTAGAGTTCCAGTTTTCGGTTTTTCACGCTAAAACTCAATGTTAGTAAAATCGAATTTATGAGTTAATTCAGTTTTTTAGCTTCTGGTTTTGGTTTTCAACGGTAAGTCGAGTTAAGCTCTTGGTTTCGTAAACTTAACCCTTTGAGCCTTAAACATAACAAGGCGTTCAAGAGGGATTCATGCCGCGTGGCATTTTTGGTATGCAGTGAGTTTTGGTGATGAAAGTGGTCTGCGGAAAGTTGGTTTGTGCGGCATTCACCCCTTAACGCGGCGTTAGCTTAAATCATCAACAAGGATGTGTAATGAGAAACAAAAAATGGTTTTTTGCGGCGATTTTGCTCATTGGTGGTCCTTCACTACTGCCATTTAGTTTGGAAGTGATTTCTGCAATCGAGTTATTTGGCTTTTTGGGTTTATGGACAATTTATTCATCCTACGCAGAATATTTGGTGAATCATCCTAGATTCAAAAGAGGTTTTTGCTTAGCGACGAGTTGGGATTTTCAGCCTCAAATGCTGTTCTCTATAAGTGAGCTTAAGGAATGTCCCCAGCTAGTTTTCCATATGGTTCCAGTTCAAAGTATTATGGTTTGGACTCTGAATATTCTGTTTTGGGGTGGTGTAGCTTGGTGCTACATAATTTAAGCTAACAAACAGTTCAAGAGGGATTCAGCACGCGTGGCATTTTTGGTATGCGTTGATTTCGGTGTTGAAGTGTCATGCAGTAACATAGGTATTGCGTGCTTCACCCCTTAACTGGGCGTTAGTTGCCAACGAGAAAAACGCAGCTAAAACAAAATATTTAGGGCTAAGGTTCGTGTGTTTTTGGCTGATTTTTCGTATTTCAATTTCTAGTCATCTGGGTTTGTGATAATCGTGCTTTGGTTCCTTGTACGGTTTGAGTTTTCTGTTTCAGACGCTGAATAGCTTGTTGAAAGTCTGCTCTGCTGCATTGTTGTTCCAAAAGGTTTGTTTGGTGTTCAAAGTCCGTTTTCTACGGCGTTGTAAATTCCAAGTGGTTTCAGTGACAGGCGCTTTGAAACTGCGCCTGATTTGAGTTTTTCAAAACACACAAAGACGGTGTTGGCAAAGCTGCAATCAACTTCAAGTTAAAGCCTTAGGCTTGGCAACTAACAAACTGTTCAAGAGGGATTCACAACGCTTGGCGGTTTTGGTTTGAATTAGCTTTAGTGTTTACGGCACAATGGTTTAGGCTGGGGTGGTAGCGTTGTTCACCCCTTAACAGGGCGTTAACAGTCAAGGATGAATATGAAACAAAACTACCAAGTTCATGAAGACATGTATGTTGAAGCTCGCGAAGCTGGCTGGGAAGGTTGGGGTGGCAACGAGCGAATGTCTAAAGCAGTTTTAGTTGAGCGTTTTCTCGAGCTATTTAAACGACCGGTGCAAGGTAAACTGCTCGAACTAGGTTGCGGTGAAGGACATCATTGCAGAGCTTTCCAGAAGTTAGGCTTTGAGGTGGCAGGTATAGATATTTCACCAACCGCAATTAAATGGGCAAAGGAAAAAGCCAGAGCAACAGGAGTCGAGGGTAATTATTATTTAGCGGACCTAACGGTAGCGTCTCTTGAACTTACAGAACGTTATGATGTTGTCATTGACGGTAATTGCTTACATTGCATTATCGGTGCAGATCGAGTCATATTTTTGGGTCATGTTTATCGTTCACTATCTGAAAATGGGGTATTTTTTGTCAGTAGCTTGTGCTCTAAAAATGAAATTAGCTATGAAACTTATAGAGATGGCAGTCCATATCGTCATGTTACCTCTGAAAGTGATCTAGTTGTTGAACTAGAGAAAGCAGGGTTCCAAGTGCTTCATGTCAGTGTCTATGAGCGTGAAACTTCAAACCACATAACGGTGTATGCGATAAAAGCATAATTTTGTGTAGAAAAAACTGCTAACAAATTGTTCAAGAGTGATTCGGCACGCGTGGCATTTTTACTATGCGTTGGTTTTAGTGGTTTAGGTGGTATGCGGCAGCTTCGGTATTGCGTGCCTCACACCTTAATTGGGCGTTAAGTGATTTCTCATAACTTAACCTCCGAACCACAAAATTGAGGTTCGGAGGTTAGTGGGGTTATAGTTGTCCTAAGTCGATTTTTTTAGCAATCAACTTCATGGTGTCTATCATTCCATGCTCAAACAGTAGCGAATCAGTAAAGGTATACGACTTAGACCAAACGCTTTCGGGTTCTTTTCGGTCGAGTGTTATAAATGCATATCCACCACCGCCATTGCCATCTGCATTAAAAGCACGCCTCAGCTTTAACCGTTCACCGTCTACAAGCCCTTCGTCATTAAATGTGCCTTTGGGTAAGCCGCCTTCGGCTTCGGTTTTGAAAAACTTACCTTCTAAGGTGTCTAAGAACCACCGCAAGCCATATTTTGGGAACTCGATTTGGTAGTGTAGCCATTCGCTTTCGCCGTCTAGCTTATCGGTAAAGTATTTCGCGGTAGCAAGGATTATGTAGTCATCAACCAATAAAAAGTAAAAGTTTTTCGTTGTTTCTTCATCATCCGGTACCGTAGCAATCAAGTTTGGGTCTTGAGCAACTGTGAGTGGGTTGATTTCTTTAAACTGCTTCATCTGTCTGCTCCGTTTCCTATATCAATTCTCATAATGGCTCCTGCGTTCTCTAGTTCTCCTAGCGTTTGTGGGTTTTTATCCCACGTAAAGGTTTCGGGCGGGCCGTATTCCAGTTCATCATCAATGTCGCCAAAAGGCGTCGTATCATACTTAACATTTAAATCCTTAGTCACGCCGTTACCGAGAAAATCTTGGTTTGCGCCTAAACCTTGTTCTATTTGGTATCGGGTTCGCAACGTGTCAGTCTGGTTCGTAGTAAAGTCGAGCTTTTTGCAATATTTAGTAAAATCTTCTTGTTTCTTAATGTCGATGCCGCGTTCTTTAGCTGTTACTTTTACCTGCTCGTAATAGCGACTGAACTCTGGAGTCAAACATGGTTCAATTAAATCAAGGCTGTCTGAAAATTCGCTACCGAGTTGTGTCTTTGCGTGTTTTCCCATCTCTCCGTATGTAGGGATAAAACTGACCATATCACCGAGTTCGGCGGCTTTTTCATGGTCAATCAAAAGTATGGTGTAATCGCATGTTGGGTCATAGTCTCGCCCGACTGCTTTGCATATTGCTTCTGGATCAGTATCACCATGCTCTGCTTGTGTAAAAGTGGTAGTCCAATATCGTCTGGCCTTTCCTTCTGAGGGTGGTCCAATATAGCCCTTGTCCCCAGTCCATTCTGATTCGACCACTCGAAATAAGAAACGCTCATCCAAGCCCTTTGCAACCACTTCTCTTTTATCCGCAGTGGTGTAAGGTGAACCCGGTAATGCTGCACCACCTTCACGAGCGGCATCGACATAAGACTTAGCTTCCGCCAAGCGCTGCTTCGCTTCTTCATAAGTTTTGGGCGGTGGTTGTTTATCGGCTCGATATTTGTCACCGATTAAGACAGTGGGGTTGCCAATGACAATCTTGCCTCCGTGACTGGTCGAGTCTCCCATTCTTGCTGCTGGTTTACCGTTAATAAATACGGAGCCAGATCCTTGGCTTATGGAATCAGGGGGACCGACACAGATGAGGCGGTCGCCTTTACGAGCAGCTGGTAGACCGCCAATTTTTACATTGGGTGAGCCAGCGACTACAGGGCCTCCCACATGCGGAACTTTAGCAGTAACCTTGGGGCAGACGTGCATTGATGTTAATGTTGCAGCGGGTTTTCCCATGAAAACATCCTTTTTGTGGGTTAGGTTGCATATCTTAGCCTTTGTAAGGAAACTATCTTCTTTGGCTGGTGTAATATTTGGAAGCAAATCACCTAACAAACTGTTTAAGAGTGATTCGCAACGCGTGGCATTTTTACCATGCGTTGTTTTTAGTGTTTAAGGTGGTATGCGGCAGCATCGGTATTGCGTTGCTCACACCTTAACAGGGCGTTAGTTTGCAAGAGGAAAAACGCAGCTATACCGCATGATCTAGTGGTAAAAGCTCAAAGTCGAAATTGTCATATCGGCGTTCAATTTCAGTGTTAACTAGCGTGGTGAAAATCCAAAATTGGCATCGTTTCAACGGTTGATTTGTTCTTTAATGCGGCGATTTTTGGGTTAACTGAGTTAAACTTTTTTGCTGAAACTCTGCTCGTTGAGTTTGTTGGTACAAAAGCCGATTTACCCGCTGAAGTGGCGTTTTCTCTGGTGTGGAAAGTTCACGTGGTTTCAGTGAGTTTGTTGAAAATCCGCATTGTGAGATTAGTTTTCCAAAAGCGCTTTTTGGTGTTGTGAGTTCGTTTTCTGCGGTGTTGTTTGTTCCAAGTGGTTTCATTGAGTAGTCGCTTTGAGACTACGCCTGACTTGATTGCATCAAAACACATAAAGTTTATTGTTTGCAAAGTTTAAAATAACGTAAAATCAACGCTTTGGGTTTGCAAACTAACAAACTGCTCAAGAGGGATTCGCAACGCGTGGAATTTTTTACTATGCGTTGAATTTAGTGATTAAGGTGGTTTGCGGCGGCTTTTGTATTGCGTTGCTCACCCCTTAGCAGGGTGTTAGTTGCCAACGAGAAAAACGCAACTAAAGCAGAATGTTTAGGGTTAATGTCTGTGTGTATTTGGCTCGGTTTTGTGTTTTGAATTTTTGGGCTTTGGTTTGCGGAAATTGTGATTCTCCCTTTTCTAGTTTGCCGTTTCAGAAGCTGATTCATTTGTTGAAAGTCAGTTCTGTGACATTGTCTTTCCAAAGAAGTTTTTTGTGTTGTTAGTCCGTTTTCTACGGCGTTGTTTTTTCCAAGTGGTTTCAGTGACAAGCGCTTTGAAACTGCGCCTGATTTGAGTTTTTCAAAACACATAAAACTAGTGTTGGCAAAGCTGCATTTAACTTCAAATCAAAGCTTTAGGCTTGGCAACTAACAAAGCATTCACGAGGGATTCACAACGCTAGGCAGTTTTGGTTTGAATTAGCTTAAGTGTTTACGGCACAATGGTTTAGGTTGGGTGGAATGCGTTGTTCACCCCTTAATGCGGCGTTATATTTTTGTTTTACGTCAGTGGATAAAGGAAAATATGAAAAGAATAATTTTAGCCTCTTTATGCTGCTTCAGTTCGGCAAGCATGGCGACTATAGGCATTGCCGAAGATAATTACCAAGATAATGAAAGGGATAGGCTCATTGAGGCTAAGCTCTTTTACCCAACAACTATGACCGCACCTGAAACTATTTTCGCTGAAAACATAGCCTTCTATGGGTTTAAGGCTGCTAAATCAGCAATCCCAAAGGGTAGGGATTTTCCATTGTACATCCTAGTTCACGGAACATCGGGTAATTGGAAAAATCTATCATGGCTTGGGAGCGAGTTAGCTGAGAAAGGTGCTTTTGTCGTTTCAGCAAATCATCCTAGTTATACAACAGGTCAAGCTACGCCTGAGAGTGTCCTTAGAATGTGGGATCAGCCTAGAGATGTCTCCTTCCTTGTTGATCAGATACTATCAAGTGATTACGCTCAATATGTAGACAAAGATAATATAACTGTCATCGGTTACTCTTTGGGTGGTTACACAGCATTAGCATTAGCAGGCGCAAAATTCGATATTAAGGGGTATCAGGAATACTGTAATCAGTACAATGATGCATCATGCGATTATTACAGCAATGCATTCAATGATCTTTCACAACAGGAACGCCTTATGATCTCAGGCGATTACAGAGATAAACGGATAACAAATGCAGTTGCTATCGCGCCAGGTTACGTGCCTGCGATATTACCCAAATCGTTAGATACTTTGTCGGCAAAGACTGTAATAGTTGGTGCTGAATTGGACAAGACTATCCCGCCCAAATTACAAATTACTCCGTATATAAATACCAGCCTAAGCAACCTTTCTTACAAAGAAATCAAAGGTGCTTCGCACTTTAGTTTTATGCAAGTTTGTAAGCCTCAAGCTGTTGAAATATTGGCAGAAGAGGGAGCAGCTTTTGTTTGCCAAGAAACTGGTAACGTCGATCGAAGCTCAATTCATCAAAGGTTGCTTGAGGTATTGAGTCCACTGAAATCAAAAATATAACAAACTGTTTAAGAGTGATTCGCAACGCGTGGCATTTTCACTATGCGTTGGTTTTAGTGTTTAAGGTGGTATGCGGCGGCCTCGGTATTGCGTTGCTCACCCCTTAACAGGGCGTTAGCACTGGGTTGGGATCAAAGGTCAAACGTCTTGATGTTTATTGGTTTCTTTTCCCAAATTTACACCTGACTAAATGTGCCTCTCACGTCCGCTCCGGTGGCACTATATGCGGAGTGTTCGCTGTGAATTTACCGTTTACGGTTTCTAACTTTTTGGCTATTTCTTTGTTGTGGCTTCTTTGATGTTGTTGATTTTACCATCAAAAATGTAGTTTCATTGTCGCTGTGGTTGAGTTCGGTGATCGTATTCTTTGTTAATTTGAAAGCGGTGGAATGAAGGCGGTTTTGTGTATTTTTCTTCTACCCAACTTGCGTTTTGAAGTTGGTTTCCAGTTTTGTAGTTGTCCGTTTGGTTTCAGCGTTTTAATTCATGAATTTCGTGCTATATTTCAACATCTTGGCGTGTACCAAAGGCTTCAAGGGTAGCGTACTAACAAACAATTCAAGAGGGATTCGTAACGCGTGGCATTTTTACTATGCGTTAATTTTAGTGATTAAGGTGGTTTGCGGTGACATTGGTGTTGCGTTACTCACCCCTTAATTGGGCGTTATATTTATTGGTGAGTTATGAGATATTTTGACTGTACAAAATTTGACTATAAGAAATTCAATATCACAGAAACAAGTGATCTAATCGAGCGAGATAAAGCAGCATATAAACATTCATTCCAACAGTGGATTAATTCAGAAATCGATAACATTGTAGAAAGAAAGTGGGAAATAGAGAATATCAGAGTCGTTGATGAAACTGGTGACTTCATCCGCTTAATTAAAGAAGCTGAGCTATCTTATTCTCTTGGTGCTTACTTCAGTACTATCGCTTTAGTTGGAGTCGCAAGTGAAGATCTATGTAGGTACTTTGCTGAAAAACAGGGACACCAAAAACTCACCAACCATTCTCAGTTTGATCGAATAAATAAGCTTAACGAATTAGGAATAATTTCTTCTTCTGTACACAGCAAGTTTGATAAAATTCGTAAGATTAGGAATAACTGTTTGCACTTCAATGAGGGATTTAAGTCTCAAAAGCGTGATGACCTAAAAATTGAAGCTGCTTCTTGCATTAACGATCTATAATCAATTTATAAAGAACTGTTTTCTTCCTTCAATGGCAAATACAAACTAGGTACTTTAACTACTAGCGTAATAGAAGACTTTGCTCGCCAAATGGCAGATCGGACTTCTTTTGGCGATACACTCAACACAGAAGAATTTACCATGAAATTAAGGTATTTCATGGCGAGTGAATTTGGTGAAGATATTGCAATTGCAGATAGCGATGCACAGGTTGAAAGGACAGGTCTATTTGTCGTAGCTGATATCGATACTGAAGACCCAATGGAAATTAGTTTGCTTGATCTGTCTGTTGGTCAGTACGTAATTGTTGATTTATCTAACGAAGATATGTTCAAACTAAATGAGCAAAATGTCGAGGTTAACTGTAGCATAATCGCTAGTATTGCATCTGTAACCAATCATCAAGGTATAACAGCTGATTGGCATCTTAAAAACGTATATCGCGTAAAATAAATATAACAAAGCGTTTAAGGCAGATTCGCAACGCGTGGCATTTTTGGTTTTAGTCGGCTTTAGTGTTTACAGCGGTATGGTTAAGTTCAGTGGTAGCGTTGCTCACTACTTAACGCGGCGTTATACGATTCGGAAAACTAGAGGTTTTGGTGAATAGAAAGAATGATGGGTTGTTGAGACAGTTTAAGCGCATTGCTATCTCATTTGCAGACTTTAAAGAGGCGCATGATATTGTTTCTCATATTAAGAAAAGTAATCTTTATTCTGACATCGACAACAACTTTCTTGTACTGTCAGCGTTAACTAATGCAATGATAATCTCCTATTGCAAACCATTCTCTGGCAATGACTCTCGAAACAAGTCCAAAGTCCCCGATTTAACAAATTCTGCTTTGAAAGTGTTGTCGTCTGAGGAACTGAGTTTACATAAATTCTTAATCCAACGCCGGAATCAGCTCATAGCACATTCAGATTCTCAGGCTATTGATATAAAGTTTGTCATTCATAGCTTTGGCGAAACGCAAATGCTTCAACCTGTTAGAAATAGAAGTTCGGTTTGTTTAGACCTCGAACAGCTAGAGGTATTTGAAAGTATGTCGCTAAAATTGCTCTCGTATGTGGCAAATTTACGTAATGATATGGAACCAAGTATCATCCCTCTGCTCACAAAAGAGCATACAGAAGGTTGGGGTGAGTAAAATCGTATAACAAACAATTTAAGAGAGATTCCCAACGCTTGGCATTTTTGCATCTACTTCAAATTTAGTTGTTACGGTACAATGCTTTAGGTTGGGCGGTAGCGTTGCTCACCCCTTAATTGGGCGTTATGGCGCAGGGCGAAAATGGACAAAATCGTAGAGTTAATAAGGCAAGACCCAATCAGAGTTGAGGCACTTTATCATGTGTCCCAATTAGATTTGCCTCAATGCTATATTGCAGCAGGTTTCGTTCGAAATTTAGTTTGGGATTCACTGCATGATTTCAACGAACCGACTCCTTTAAATGACGTCGATGTAATCTACTTTGATCCGACAGAATCTAACTCCAATGTCCACTTGGATTACGAAGTACTTCTTAAAGCTCGCATGCCCAAGCTTAACTGGCAAGTGCGTAATCAAGCGACAATGAATGAGCGTAATGGTGATGAACCTTATCAAAGTTCGTTGGATGCAATGAGTTACTGGCCAGAAAAAGAAACAGCGGTTGCTGTTCGTCAAATCGGGTCAAATCAGTATGAGTGTATGGCTGCTTTTGGCTTTGAATCCCTATTTAGTTACTGGGTCACACATAATCCTAAAAGGTTACGAGAAACCTTTGAAAATCGTGTAAGTTCAAAAGGGTGGCTAGTTCGGTGGCCATCTTTGAGAATTGCGCCATAACAAAGTATTTAAGGCAGATTCGCAACGCATGACATTCTTGGTTCAAATTGGGTTTTGTGTTTACGGTGTAATGGTTTAGGTTAGGTGTAGGCGTCGCTCATTACTTAACGCGGCGTTAGTTCCCCAGAGGAAGCAATCAATCTGTAGGAAATTTTTGTTTTTGGTGGAGTACACGCATAACTCGGATGATATCGCCCTCGACCCAGTAAGAGACAATCATCGAAATCTCAGGAATAATGAGCAATCGTCCGCGGATGCCATCTCGTTGTACACCCATTAAAGGTTGTTCAAGCAAGTTTTCTACTTTTGCTTCAATAAGGTTGTCAGTTTTTTCTGCCGCATCAGGGTTAAAGTCATAGAGAAACTCGAAGATCTTTTCACGATCATTAAGTGACTCTTCTTCCCATAAAATCATTGCTTACCTCGATTACGGATTCTGGCTTTGCGCTCTTCCATTCGAGACTTAGCAGTTTGGTGCTCAACGAAAACGGATTTTCCTGAGTCAAACTTCTCAAATGCTAGGTTTACTTGTTCAGTTAGCCATGCATCGTGAGATAATGTTTTTCTTTGTTGTTCAGCGAGTTGCTCAGTAAGTTCACGGCAAGCATCACTTAGAGTTCGACCTTGGCTTTCAGCCATTTGTTGAGCTAGGCGTTTTGTTTCTTCATCAACACGAAATTGAATTCTAGTGTCCATGATGTATTCCTTTGTTGGTGTGTGTACAAATGTTAGCACTAGGCTTTGAGATGGGCAACTAACAAACAATTTAAGAGTGATTCGGCACGCGTGGCACTTTTACTATGCGTCGGTTTTAATGATTAAGGTGGTATGCGGCGGCATTGGTATTGCGTGCCTCACACCTTAATTGGGCGTTATGTGTCCGAGTAAGTTCGAAGATGTAATTGATAATCATGTAACTGCGCTTTCCTTCTCAAGGTCTTATTTTTAATCAGTTTTTAGTAATGTGGATTTGTTTTAAAAGTGTAGGCTAGTTTGCGTTTAAATGCGGAGGTCTCATGGTTAAACATATTTATCAACAATACAATTCTCTAAAAGAAGGTGAAAAAGAGTATCTTGAATTAAACCCTCACCATGCTATAGCAATAAAAGAAGCGAAAGATGTTGCTTTTTTCGAAACAGAATCTCGCTTTGGCATCAATGGACACAATGATAAAAGCGATGCATTTCGTCATTGTTTTTGGTCTGCGATGCTAGCGCGTGACATTGGATACAAAAATGCTCTCGAATTTACGATAGCACATGAAGACTTTCCGGAAAAACCAGAAAATGAAAAGGTCATGGATTTACACAATAATAAAGTTGGTATTCGGTTAGGGTTATCGATGGCGAGTAATGATAAACTTGCACATTATTGTTACACTTCATTGCTAGCAGGTCGCCTTAAGGTAATAAAGAAAGAGAAGAAAAAATGAAAAAATTGGTTATGATTTTCTTTATTTTACTTCAAGTATCCTGTTCAGATACAAATGAGATACAACTAAGATTAAATGACAGTAGTGTCGATTTTTCTGAAGTTGTCGAAGGTGATTGGAATCGAGTCTGTTTTTTAGGTCCGTACTCCAATAATACTGCTGCTCGTTCTTTACTGGGATTCGATTGGGATGCTGAGAATCTAAGTAGAATATCAGATTTAGATAGTATTACACTTTTATTATTTTCTAATGATGACGAAGTTATTAAATATAGTAAATTATCAAGGGAAATTGATTTTTCACTTTTTAGTAATACATGTATAAAACGTACTGAGGCAAAATTTAGCATTGGTGTGAATGATGTAGTCAATGTAGGAAGGTAAAAATAAAAGTCACCTTAGTTGTAACACATAACAAACTGTTTAAGAGTGATTCGCAACGCTTGGCATTTTGGGTTTTATTCAGCTTTAGTGTTTACGGCGCAATAATTTAGGTTCAGTGGTAGTGTTGCTCACTACTTAACGCGGCGTTATGTGCCTAAGGGATAACTGGAATTATGAGTGAATTTGTTCGTGAGGTAGGTGAAAACTGGAGTCAGATTGGTGTAGACGCTAGTATAAAACGTCAATCAGTTGGTGCGACGAATCATGTTTTTCGTATCCAATCCTCAGAGACTTATTATCTTAGAAAATATAGTGTTCGCAATGTTGCTAAGATCAAGTTAGAACATGAACTGCTGAGAAAGCTATCGCAAAATTTGAATACTATAATTGCCCCTATTTTGACGCGTGACCACCACTCCTTTTGTAAAATAGGTGATGAGTTTTATGCTCTATTTCCTGAAGCAAAAGGAACGTTAATCGAAAAAAGTGCTCTGTCTGAGTTTCATGCTTTTCAGCTGGGAAAAGCCCTTGCTGACCTGCATGTTCAACTCGCTTCTGTGGTTGGAAAAGACTTTCCAACAATTGAGCTTTCTTGGGATAAAAGTGCTTGGGTCGATAGACTACAAAAAATAGTCGCTGCTATTGAAACAAATAGTGAATTTGATATGAATAACTCGGTGCTACGAAGAGTAAAACAACAGCGTGATTATCTAGCTAGCTCAGAAGCTACACACTCATATACCCCGTTAACAAGCAGGCAATTAATCCACGGCGACTTTCATCATTTCAATGTCTTTTTTGATTCTAATCGCACAGTAAGCGATGTAATCGATTGGGATTTAGTGCAAAACATGCCTCCTGCTTATGAGTTGGCGAGAGCATGCATGTATATGTTCGATTTGGAGCTTCATAGGTCATTAGCTTTGTTAAAAGGCTATCTGTCTGTCAAGCCTCTATCCCGATTAGAGCTTAACGATGGAGCAAAGGCGTGGGCTGTTTACGCTGACCACCATGTGTGGGCTTTGGAGGAAGTATTTTTAAAAAACAATACAGCAGCATAGAAGTTCATACCTCAAAGGGACTTCGTCCCTTTTATGGAGCAATGGTCCCAAATTGAAAGTGTCTTGTTTTGAGGCGGTACATAACAAACTGTTTAAGAGTGATTCGCAACGCTTGGCGTTTTCGCTTCGCTCAAGTATCGCCAAGCGTCGCTCACACCTTAATGCGGCGTTATGCATCAGGGGGATTCATGGAATTTATAGATAGACCTGTAGGCGCAAATCAGGAAGAAATACACAAGTTAGAAACTATATTTCAAATAACTCTTCCTGAAAGTATGTTGAATTGGTGGAGTGTTAGCGATGGCCCTATAGTCTATTTTGGGTTCAAAGAGTTACAGTTCTTCTCTTTGTCGGAGATATACGGCGAAGATATTTATGGGGTAAAGCACGATATGCCTGGCGCAATGCCAATTTGCTTAGATGGTAATGGAAATATTTGCGTGGCCAGAATTGCAGGTGGTGTTATATGTGGTTTTTATGTCGTTGATTCTAGTGATTTAGGTTGGGAGCAAGCGAAAATTATAAGCTGTGAATTCTTAAAGTTTGTGAACGATAGTTTTTCACCCGAAGAACGACTAAATGCATAACAAAGCATTTAAGAGTGATTCCCAACGCTTGGCATTTTTGTATCTGCGTTGGATTTTGTGTTTACGATGTAATGGTTTAGGCATGGTGGTAGCGTTGCTCACACCTTAATGCGGCGTTAAGTGTATTTACAAGTAAGGAGACTAAATTGGCAAGGAAATCTTTGATAGAACATGTGTTTAATGAACTGGTTGATTTGAGTAAGCAGTTTTGGCAGGTGAGCCTTTTTGCCACAATATTGTTTATTGTACTTACGTTGTTTGCAGTAAAATTCGCTGTTGGAGTGCTAAATGGGGTTGAATCTGGTTCACCTACGAATATAGCAATCATAAATTCAATTGGTTGGGTGTTTTATTTAGTACCGATAGTTTTCGGTATGATTACGGTGTTTTTTGGTGTAAACACTCTCAAAGGATATGTGGAGTCAAAATACACTTAACAAAGCGTTTAAGACGGATTCACAACGCTTGGCGATTTCAGCTCCAGTCAGGTTAAGTGTTTAAGGTACAATGGTTTATGTTTTGTGGTCGGCGTTGTTCACCACTTAACGCGGCGTTATGTTACCCAAGCGAACAGAGTCCCAATATTGATGCCTAGCTCTCGTATTAGTTTGCTGAGTTCTCTTACTCTTTATAAACATACGTAATTAAGAGGTTTCTGTTATGAGTAGTGAACGCCACGGTATATCAGTAGGGCTAGAGCGATTTGGCTCAGAATTCTTCCTTGTCTTCAAGGCAGTAGGGAAGCTCACTTACGAAGATTATCAAGCAATCGCGCCCGTATTAGAATCAGCTTTAGCAGGAGTTAAGGGGCAGCATGTCAAAGTGCTTGTAGATATTTCAGAGTTTTCAGGTTGGGAGCTTCGTGCAGCTTGGGATGATTTTCAGCTGGGTTTGAAAATCGGTCCTAAATTCGAAAAAGTAGCAATTTACGGTGATAAACACTGGCAAGAGTTAGCCTCGAAAGTTGGTGGCTGGTTTATATCAGGGGAAATGCAATCATTTAATGAATATGACTCCGCAATCAAGTGGCTAGAGGGGTAACATAACAAAGCGTTCAAGAGGGACAGTCAACGCGTGGCGAATTTGGCTCAAGTTTTGGTATGTGTTTTTATGGTGGTAAATTGAAGTTTGGTGGTAGCGCGTTGCTGCCCCTTAACGCGGCGTTATAGCGCAGAGTTGAAATTGTCGTATCGGCTTTCAGTGTTAACTAGCGAGGTAAAAATCCAAAGTTGGCATCGTTTCAAGGGTAGATTTGTTCTTTGGTGCGGCGACTTTTGGGGTCACTGAGTTGAACTTTTTTGCTGAAAATCTGCTCGTTGAGTTTGTTGGTACAAAAGCCGATTTACTCGCTGAAATGACGTTTTCTCTGGTGTGGTAAGTTCACGAGGTTTCAGTGACTTTGTTGAAAGTCCGCATTGTGAGATTGGTTTTCCAAAAGTGCTTTTTGGTGTTGTGAGTTTGTTTTCTGCGGCGTTGTTTGTTCCACGTGGTTTCATTGAGTAGCCGCTTTGAGACTAGGCCTGACTTAAGTGCGACAAGGCACATAAAGTTTGTTGTTTGCAAAGTTTAAAATAACGTAAAATCAACGTTTTGGGTCTGCAAACTAACAAACTGCTCAAGAGGGATTCGCAACGCGTGGCATTTTCACTATGCGTTGATTTTAGTGATTAAGGTGGTATGCGGCGGTTTTGGTATTGCATTGCTCACCCCTTAGCAGGGCGTTATACCTAAGGAAGCAAATGAGCAGTATTTACGAAATTATTCAAAAAGACCCACAATACTATGTTTGGCTGTTTGGCTTTTTGGCTTTTTGGGTTGATCAATGCGGGTTGGATCGTATTCGCATTTCTATTTAAATTATGGCATGAAAGGCAACTCAAAAGGCTAGAACAAGACTTAAGGTTTGATGCTGAAAGGCGCTTAAAAGTCTTTGACTTGAAAGCCACTGAGTATGCCAACTATGTTGCTAGTTTGGATCAGTTTGGATCAGTTTGGATCAGTTTGGATCAGTTTGGAAAGAAAAATCAAAGTGAAATAATGGGGCGCATGCAACCTATTTTCGATCAATACCTTAATAATTTTATGGCAGCTTCGGCTGAAAACAACCAAGAGAAAACTCGTGAAGTGTTAGTGTGGTTTAGCCAACAAATTTCACTTATCATGCACGAAGGAGGAGAAGACTTTTTCAAATTAAAGTCAGAGTCTAATAGGTTAAAGCTGATTGCAACCGACGAGATGCTTGGTACTTTTCAACAGTTGGAAGATTTGACTGAATTATCAATGAATACAGCACATGAATTCATGGGTAAATTGACGGAAATAGTCCTACATCAGCAAACTTCAATCCAAGAAGAATATTTGGCGAAACTGAATGATATATCATCAGATATTCAGGTGCAGTCTAAGTTGCTAATGACTCAGATGCGTACGGAAATTCGTAGAATTTAGGTATAACAAACTGTTTAAGAGTGATTCGTAACGCGTGGCATTTTTGCTATGCGTTGCGTTTTGTGTTTAAGGTGGTTTGCGGAGGCTTTGGTATTACGTGCCTCACACCTTAACAAGGCGTTATAAACACTGGCACGGCTCGAAGTTTAGATACGTTCACACTTAAATCACACTCAATAATCAACAGCATGCATGAAAATGCACTTTCATTTCAAGGAGGTGTGCATGCCGAAAATTTATGAGTACTTAGGGATTATATTGTTCTTTTATAGTAACGAACATGAGCCAATTCATATTCATGGTAAGTTTCAAGGTAAAGAGTCTAAAGCGGAAATTCACTTGAAAAATGGCCGTTAAGGATAAAGGTGCAGGATTAGAGAGCAAAAAGAAGCGTGAGTTTGAAGAGTTTGTAAACTGTTATGCCGATGATACTGTAGAAAAGTGGATTGACTATTTTGTTAAGAAAAAGCATGTAAGTCCAACTACAATTACGAAGAAGGTAAAAAATGTCAGAACTATCAGTGGTTAAAGTTACACATGTTACGGGTCATATTTTAGAAATAGAGTTTAGTGATAATCACGTTTCAATCGTTGATTTTGCTCCATTCATCTTTAGTGTTGGCCATCCTGATTACGATGTATATAAAGACATCTCTCGCTTTTTGCAGTTTGATTTGCTTGATGGAAACTTAAACTGGGACGACTACACAATGATCTTTCCTGTTGAACATCTATACAAAATAAGCTGTAAATCGAGTTTATAACAAACGGTTTAAGAGTGATTCGCAACGCATAGCATTTTGGCTATGCGTTGCGTTTAGTGTTTAAGGTGTTATGCGGTGGCTTAGGTATTGCGTTGCTCACACCTTAACAGGGCGTTATGTACTTTGGAGAAAATATGGAAGTTGTTACTACTGAAAAACACGACTCAGAATATCCCAATCCGTTTTATTTGAAGCGAGGCGACAAAGTAGCTCTAGGTACAATTGACGATGAGTTTCCCAACTGGGTCTTTATAACCAGTGTCGAAGGAGAGCGGGGTTGGGCTCCAGTTCAATATATCGAAAAGATTGAAGGAAGCTCTGAAGGTATCTTGCTTGAAGACTATGACAATGTTGAGCTTAATACTGTCATTGGCGAAAAACTGTCAGTGCTATTCGAACTCAATGAGTGGTATCGAGTTTCGAGGTCAACGGGTGAAGTCGGTTGGGTACCAGTGCGTTCGGTACAACGTACATAACAATAAATTTAAGAGTGATTCACAACGCTCGGCGCTTTCGCTTCAAGCCAGTTTAGTGTTTATGGCACAATGCTTTAGGTAAGGTGTTAGCGTTGTTCACACCTTAATTTGGCGTTAGGTGACATGAGACAAACGATAGACTAGTGGGTAGTATCTTGGCGTGAATCTAGCTTCAGTTAACAGAAAAGGAGTGGATTAATGAATGGTAAAGCATTTGATAATTGGCAAAAATCGCGAAAGAAAGGATGTTTAAATTGGCTTTTTAGAACCACTTTCGTCACAGCCATTTTGTACATGATTTTTAATGTTACTTTCCTTTACCCATCTTGTAATGCGGCAAGCATTACGATTTTCTTATCGGATAATGCTCTTAATTACTCAATTTACACGTTCGGGATGTTTTTCACATTTTGGGCTATCTGGTTATACAACGAATCTTCGTATGAGAAAGAAGTTAAACGTAGAAATGTCGCCTAACAAACTGTTCAAGAGGGATTCGCAACGCGTAGCATTTTCGCTATGCGTTGGTTTTAGTGTTTAAGGTGGTATGCGGCGGCTTTTGTTTTCAGCCCTAAACCACCTACTTCAGTAGGTGGTTATCATCCGCTTCGGCTTTGCCTGTAAAACTACTCATGCTAAATGCCTCTTTGATTTTTCCAGAAGTCAAAGAGGACAAATAACATGAGTAGATACAATCAAGTTTCCTCACCTTAGGAAGAACAGGCTTTGGGGTAATCACTTTTGGCAAAGAGGCTATTTTGTCGATAGTGTTGGAATCAATGAAGAAATAATACGCCGATATGTAAGACATCAAGAGAAGCAAGAGCGAGTAGAGCAGCAGAAATTGGCGCTGGACTAAACAAAGGCCCCCTTTTAGGGGGCTCACACAAAACCACCTTCTTTAGAAGGTGGTAATTTACTTCGGCGCAATTATGAACCAACAGATGAGGATAGAGAAAACCTTAACCGTATTAGAATTATCGGTTTTTTAGTCTACTCGTCGCCTTCGGGGTTATGTGGGACGCATTCCCAGAATTAGAATCTATTTTAAATAGTTACGTTTGGGTTATCAGTATTCCTTTCATATTGGCTTTAGCTGGTTATGGATCCCTGAGTTTTAGCGAAATGTTTGCCAGAATTCTAATTACCAGTTCAACGTTGTTGATGTTGCCATTCTTTTATGTGTTTTTTATTGTATTTGGTCTCTTAGGCGTTGCATTAAGGCTCATTCTATTACCAATAGTTAGCCTTGAGAATTCGGTTATTGGTCAAGAGCAGTCACCCCGGTTTTTGGGACTTTTAATATTGTTTTTGAGCTTTTTTCTACAACTTATAGCTTTGAAGAGCTAACAAACAATTAAAGAGTGATTCAGCGCGCTTGGCATTTTTGGCTTGGGTTAGTTAAGTGTTTTCGGTGGTCAAATTGAGTCTGGTGGATGCGTGCTTCACACCTTAATTGGGCGTTAGCAGGTATGAAACCAAATTATCAAGTTCATGAAGACATGTATGTTGAAGCTCGCCAAGCTGGCTGGGAAGGTTGGGGTGGCAATGAGCGAATGTCTAAAGCAGTTTTAGTGGATCGTTTTCTAGAGCTATGTAAACGACCGAAGCAAGGTAAACTGCTCGAATTAGGGTGCGGTGAAGGGCATCATTGCCGAGCTTTTTTTCAGAAGTTGGGTTTTGCGGTAACAGGTATAGATGTCTCACCAACCGCAATTGCATGGGCAAAGGAAAAAGCTAGAGCAACAGGAACTGAGGGTGATTATTATACATCTGACCTAACAGTAGAGTCTCTTGAACTTCCAGAACGTTATGATGCTGTGATTGACGGTAATTGCTTACATTGCATTATTGGCGCAGATCGAGCCATATTCTTGGGTAATGTTTATCGTTCACTATCTGAAAATGGGGTGTTTTTCGTCAGTAGCTTGTGTTCTAAAGATGAAAATAGCTATGAAACTTATAGGGATAACAGCCCATATCGTCATGTTACCTCTCAAAGTGGCCTTGTTGTTGAATTAAAGCAAGCTGGGTTTCAAGTGCTTCATGTTAGTGTCTATGAACGTTTAACTTCAAACCACATAACGGTATATGCAATAAAGCATAATTTGGTGTGGAAAAGACTGCTAACAAAGCGTTTAAGGCAGATTCGCAACGCGTGGCATTTTGGGTTTTATTCAGCTTAAGTGTTTAAGGCACAATAGTTTAGGTTCAGTGGTAGCGTTGCTCACTACTTAACGCGGCGTTAGGCAAATAGGAGCAGATATGGAAATTGCGGTACTAACATTTGACGGATTTAATGAACTTGATTCATTTATAGCAGCGGGAATTTTGAACCGAATGAAAGACGCTGGTTGGAACGTGCAAATAACGAGTCCATCTCAGTACGTCACTTCAATGAACGGAGTTACAATTCAATCTCAACAGCCTCTGGAGTTTGCGAATCAAGCCAACGTTGTATTGTTTGGTAGCGGTGTACTAACACGCGATATTGCTCAAGACAGAGATATACTTTCAAGGTTAAATCTAAACCCTGAAACTCAGTTAATTGGTGGGCAATGTTCAGGTACTTTGCTCGTGTCTGTGCTTGGCTTACTGCATCAAATACCAGCTTGTACCGATTTAACAACGAGACCTTGGGTTGTCGAATCGGGAGTGACTGTTTTAGAGCAGCCATTTTATGCTGATGGCAATCTTGCAACAGCAGGTGGTTGTTTGTCATCAAAGTACTTAGCAGCGTGGGTTATTAGTAAGTTGTCGAGTAGGGCGGATGCTGAATCTGCAATTCACTATGTCGCGCCAGTCGGTGAAAAAGAAAGCACGGTTCAGCATTGCATGTCAGTAGTCGGTGCATATCTGTAAAATTTGCCTAACAAATTGTTCAAGAGTGATTC
The DNA here is from genome assembly GCF_023650755.1 of Vibrio sp. SCSIO 43097. Taxonomy (NCBI): domain Bacteria; kingdom Pseudomonadati; phylum Pseudomonadota; class Gammaproteobacteria; order Vibrionales; family Vibrionaceae; genus Vibrio; species Vibrio sp. SCSIO 43097. Next base: position 1,444,455 of record NZ_CP071840.1, read on the forward strand.
GGTACGCGTGTCATTTATACTATGCGGTAGGGTTAGTGATTAAGGTGGTATGCAGAGGCTTCAGTATTGCGTGCCTTACACCTTAACTGCGCGTTAGTACGGGTTTGACATCAAAGGTCACAAGTTTTGGTGTTTATCTGTTTTGGTGCTCGAATTTACACCTTTCAGTTAATGCCTTTCACGTTCTTTCCGGTGGCACTATATGCGGAGTGTTCGCTTTGATTTCACCGTTTACGGTTTCTAACTCTTAGCCTATTTCTTTTGCGCTTCTTCATTTTCGTGGTGGCTTTTGAGAGAATCTCGATTACTTTTGGTGTTGCCGTCCGGAGTTCGAGGATCGAATCCTTTTCTAATTTGAAGTCCGTAAAAATAGGGGAGTTCAGCGCGTTTTTCTTCTAGCCAACTTTCGTCTCTCAATGCCGATAAGGTTTTGTAGCTGCCCGTCTCACTTCAGTGTTCAAAGCCTTTCATATTATGCCACTTTTCAATATCTTGGAGCGCACAAATAGAAGTAGCGCATGTACTAACAAATTGCTTAAGAGTGATTCGTAACGCGTGGCATTTTTACTATGCGGTGGCTTATGATGATTAAGGCGCTGTGCGGTAGCTTTTGTATTGCGTTACTCACACCTAAGCAAGGCGTTAGCTTTATCAATCCAATCGTTAAATGTAAGAGTTAGAATTGTCAAGTACAATGTTGCTTTGATACTTGCCGAAAAAGGGACTCTTGGAGGCATGTAATTAAGTTATTTCAGCTAGTATTTCCTCAATTTAATGTGAGGATCAAATAAATGACTGGCAAAAAAATCAAAGAAATATTAAATCTCAGACGCATAAAACAGTATGGAGAGACAACGTTAGGAAAACTAACTATTGAAGGTGTCGACAAGAGTTGGTTTGTTCTCGAACCAGGAGGTCCTGACTCGATAGTTGAGGGTTCAGACAAAAGAATTTCGGCTGGTACATACAAAGTGGAACCATTTAGTGGTACCAAGTATAAAAATGTGTACGAATTAAAAAATGTTCCAGGACGGACTTATGTTTTGATTCACGCAGGCAATTATCACAAAAATACGGAAGGCTGCCTAATGCCGGGTAAAAGTTGGGGAGTGTTAAAAGATTCTCATTATTATGTAAGCAATAGCAAAGTGGCGTTAAAAGAAATTTTTTTAGAGATTGGTAAGTATAAAGAAATTGAGATTAGAGTAACAAATCAACTGGAGAAATGATTCATGTTAAAAAATATTTTGATTTTAATTTTTCTAATGTTTTCAAGTTCTGTGTTCGCATCCACCCCACGTACAGAGCTCAACCTTCTCTGGATGAAAAATAATTATTTTTTAATTCAAGAACACTTGGAAAGTGATGAATCGAAAATAGTTGTCCCTACAATAAATACTCTGGGTGAAATATGGGTTCACAGGGATGGTGCTGTTTCTGGAGAGGTGTCCCTTTTGTTGTTAGTTGCCTTGACTCATCATACCTATATTACGCTAGCAGTGCTTTCATCAGAGCCCGATTCGTTTTCAAAATGGTTAAATGAATTACAAGGAATAGTTTTTACGGATTTCAATGGAGGAGAAGTTGAACGATTATCTCATGCTAAAGAAGATCTTGTTCGTGCTTTGAGTTTATATATGAACTCAAATCCACAAGTAGCGCTAGCTCCATATGGCGAGAGCTTACTTAAACGACTTGAGGGAATTTCAATCCGAAGCGTAGATTAATATGTCTGCTAAAAATTGAGCTGTAGTGTTTCGAACAGAAAGCTAACAAAGCATTTAAGAGTGATTCCCAACGCTTGGCATTTTTCATTATATCGTTGGTTTTTGTGTTTACGGTGGTATGTTTTAGTTTAGTGATAGCGTTGCTCACACCTTAATGCGGCGTTAGCATACTTTGATAGGAGTTTAGATGACTACGATAGTCGAACAAATTGTTAATCGTGAAATTGACTCGGTCATCGTGTACGAATCTGACCAAGTTATAGCTTTTGCAGACCATGACCCAATCAACTTTGGACATATTTTAATTTGTCCCAAGACTCAATACCGCACTTTCATCGACTTGCCCGAGTCTGTGTTTTTAGAGATCACCGACGTCGCAAGAGATTAATATAAGCGTATAGAAGCTAAGTTCAATCCCGAAGGTATCGGCTTTATGCAAAACAACGGAGAGGCACCTCATTTCAACGAGCTCGACCATTACCATTTGCATATTTTCCCTCGGTTCCATGGCGACCAGTATGGTTGGATTAGTAGTGAACTTGGGATTCAAACTATGGATAAACTTAGAGAATCACTTAAAGATCTATGAGCGTTGAAAAAGTATGCTAACAAATTGTTCAAGAGTGATTCGGCACGCGTGGCATTTTTACAATGCGTTGATTTTAGTGGTTAAGGTGTTATGCGGAAGCTTCGTTATTGCGTGCCTCACTCCTTAACAAGGCGTTATCCTTGAATGTAAATGACAATTGTGGGGATTACAATGAGACTGCTGAGTCTCTCGATAATATTTGCATCTAAGCTGTTTTTCATCTAATGGATTTCTGTAGAGAAAAGTAAGGTAACTTCTTGATATAAATAAAGAGAAGTTAAGCATGAATAAACCCTCAAACTATAGTGAATTTATTGCTAAATACCAAAACTTAAGAAATGAAGTATATGCTTCTGTGCCGATAGCTACTAACTTACCTCAAGTGAAGCTCACTCCAATCAACACCCAGGCTAAGGCAGCATATAAAAGGTGGGGGAATATGAGGACACCGCCGAATGGTGGCTGGGATTGGTCTAGTTGGTTCGCACATTACCGCGAGCGTCATCATAAAAGGTTCGAGGCTGCAATTTGGTATGGTTCAACATTATGCGGTTTATGTTTAGGAAAGCTCTCAGAGAAAAATGTTCACGTAAGGTTGGAAATCTTGGAAGGCTCAACTGAAAGAGCTCATCCTTTGAAAGGTCGTGTAGCCTATGTTGCTTTAACTGGATTTGAGTTGTTTGGTTTGCTGAAGAAGTTAGAGTTGCTGACCCAGTTGACGGAGCAATTAGTACTTATAAGGCACTGGGCTATAGCTTACAGCCTGCAAGCAAAGTGAACCCTCGGTTTCTAAGTAAAAAAATAGGGATATAAGAAATGAATGCACAAAACAATCCAAAAAAAGAAAATCGAAGTATTAAAGAACTACAACGGTTTGCTAATCTCCTTGCTTCCAAAGAAAAACCTCCTATAACCAAAGAACCACAAGGTATGATGAACAAATCAAATAGAGGTCTGTAAATGAGCAAGAACAACAAAGAATTAGATCGTTTAGCTAAAAAGGTCAAAGAACTTCAAAAACGAAATGCAGTACCTCCAAAGGTAGACAATGAGCCCGAAGGGTTATTATCAGGAGGTCCAGAGCACTTAGACTTGGACTCGGAACAAGAAAAGTCAGAGAGGAATAAGAAGTGACGGTATAACAAACTGTTTAAGAGTGATTCAGCACGTGTGGCATTTTACTATGCTTTGGTTTTGGTGTTGAAGTGCCATGCTTGGGCTTGGTCATTGCGTGCTTCACACCTTAACAGGGCGTTAGTCACCAGAAAAAGCTAGCAGTCAAAACCATGTTTGTAAGCTCAAAACTTGGCTGTTGGTTGTTTGATTCATAGTACCATCTTCGTCGGTCAAAGTTCAGTTTCATCGGTTCTAAATCAATGCATTGCTATTTTACGAGCGGTTTTTCGTTTTTTGGTGGTGATAGAGCGGGGCAATCGAGAATCTGTTTTTGGTTGCAACTCTGCTCGGTGAGTTTGTTGGTTTAAAAGCTTATTTACTTGCTGAAAGGACGTTTTCTCTGGTGTTGTAAGTTCCACGTGGTTTCAGTGACTTTGTTGAAAGTCCGCACTGTGAGATTGGTTCTCCAAAAGCGCTTTTTGGTGTTGTCAGTCCGTTTTCTGCGGCGCTGTTTTTTCTAAGTGGTTTCATTGAGTAGTCGCTTTGAGACTACGCCTGACTTAAGTGCATCAAAACACATAAAGTTTGTTGTTTGCAAAGTTTAGTTCGGCTTAAAATTGTCGCTCGGTGCCTCGCGACTAACAAACTGCTCAAGAGGGATTCTCAACGCTTGGCAATTTTGGTTCTAAGTTTAGCTTTTGTGTTTATGGCACAATAATTTAGGTTTGGTGGCTTGCGTTGTTCACCCCTTAACGCGGCGTTAGCCCTAAATTAAATAGAGAGGAAAGTGTAATATGCAACAAAGGAAAAAAGCGATAGTTCTCAAAAAAGAAAAAGTCTTAGATGGTGACAATAAGACAGAAGCACTCAAAAGAGATGAAATCAGGAGTTCAGCAGCGTTAACTGAACGAGCAACGATGAATGATTCAAAAATAAGGAACAAAGTAACTTTTATTGAAATGGAGTAATAAAAATGAACAAGGATGTAAAGGTTTTTGTAAGCTCAGGATTTAGAGATAATCTTGATAAAAGTAAACTAGATTTATTGGTCAGTTCAAAGATTACAAGAAAACGGGTGTTCCCCACAAATCATTTGGTCGAGACACTACTTATGATTTTCCAAGTCAGGTCAAGCAGGCTGGGATGTCCCACATCCATATTAGAGATTCTTCATCCAAACTTTGGCATTTGAAGAAGCTTTCATATCATAAGACCAGTAACACCGCGTTGATCTACTGCGAGGGCTTTTTGATTAAAAATTACTTTTTACTCTTAGGTTTTATTGAAAATGCTCATCAATTATGTAAATTAAAACCACTTTACTTAATGGAATTGGCCGACGTAGCTGAACGCTTTCGTGAAAAGTTTTAGGAGGTAGTATGAGTATTGAGTTGAATTGGGAAAAAGGACTGCCATCATTTGTTGGTATGTATTTTGTTGCGGTAAAACTAGGGCCAGCTGCAGGTGTTTATGATTTTGCTCAGTGGAATGGCTCGGTGTGGGAGTTACAAATAGAGGGTGACATAATTGCTTATGTAGGTATTCAAGAATTCAAGAACTCCTTGGATATCAAATGGCCTGAAGATGTAGTTATAGAAAGAGAGCTTCAACAGCTATCAGAAGATGACTCTGAACTTTGGTCAGAATCCTAGGGCTAACAAAGCATTTAAGAGTGACTCCCAACGCTTGGCATTTTCAGTTCAAGGTTGGGTTTCGTGTTTACGGTGATATGGTTTGGTTTCGTGGTAGCGTTGCTCACACCTTAATGCGGCGTTAGCTCGCAAAGCAACCGTCGACAGTCGAACTACGTAATTATCAATTGTGTAAATTGCAAATTGCGTGTGAAGTTTAACTAATAAATTACAAAAGTATTTGTACCTTTTCTCAAAGAAAGTGACACTTCAAATGGTCTAGAGAGGAGGTTTTATGAGAGTTAATCGAGCGGTAATTGGTGCCGACCCTATAAAATATTATGCACAACTAATTGGCATGGAGAAGTACTTATCACGTTTAAGGCAACAGGCTAACTCTGTAGTTATAATGACAGGAATAGTCCTGTATAGAGAGCTACTAAGAAACAAGCAGTCAGAGGTTCTTCGCAAAATACTAGACTTGCCTGACAATCAGCTGAAATCAGCCTTGTATGGGTTAATATCACAAGTAGTTGGCAAATCCATATTGGTTTTCTTGGTCACTATCGGATAAAGAAACTTAGAAAATTTTTCGATACGAACAATGATGTTACAGACGCAATTAAGCTAATTGGTATCGATATTACAGTTCCAATAACGGTTGCTAGCGTTGCAGGCGTTTTATACAAAGTATCTGAAAAAGGGGTAAAAGAAGCCCCTCGGCACATATCAAAACAATTTAAAACGACTATTACATCTACTGTCGTAGCTCAGGTAGGCTCAAAGGTTGGGTTAAACGAAATCAATGCTAAAAGGGCTTCCGCCATTTTGGTAATAATGGTCAGCATAATTGCTTGTCAAACGCACTCAAACAGTAAAAGTGCACAAGACGAGTTGTTGAGAAGAGGGCTACTAAAAGCAGGTGATTTATAATGTTGATTTCCGTGTTAGTTATTATTTTTGCACTAGCAATAGTTCACTCGTCTCATGTGTTAATAATGTTACACATGTTGACACAGGAAAAGTTGCCTTTCTCCGTAACCTTTTTGAGGCCTCTGGCGCTGTGTCTAATGGGAGCATTCTGTCAGCATTCCCTAACAGTAGCGATTTCAGGTAATAGTTTGTCCATTATGATCATTTTTGTTTTTGTGATAACAAATGCTTTGTTCTTTATAGGTCTAAATTCAGCATTTCGAGCAAAGATGAAGGTTGGTACAGAGGAATCTTGAATCCAAGTGAGCTAACAAACAATTTAAGAGTGATTCAGCACGCGTGGCATTCTTGCCATGCGTTGGCTTTCGGTGTTGAAGTGCTATGCAGCGACTTGGTCAATGCGTGCTTAACACCTTAATTGGGCGTTAGCTTTCAAGGAGGAAAATTGAGCGCAAGTGACTATATCAAAGAGGTTCGTTCTAAGATTGGAACGATGCCACTTCTTATCCCCGGCGTTGCGGGTATCATTTTAAATGAAAACAAAGAGCTACTACTTCAGCAAAAATCAGATGGTACATGGAGTCTTCCTGCCGGAATGATTGAACCTCAAGAGTCGTCAGTGGAAGCATTGACCAGGGAAGTGCGCGAGGAAACAGGTTTAGATGTAAAAGTAGATCGCCTACTTGGTGTATTTGGTGGTGAGGGTTTTGGTTTTACATACCCAAATGGTGTTCAAGTTGAATACACAGTCATCATGTTCAAATGTGTAGTAGAAAGTTCTTCTCAATCCGTAATCGATGATGAAGCGGTAAGCCTTAAATGGTTTTCAAAGGGGAATATGCCAAGGTTTGAGCTTCCTTACCCGTTAGATTGTTTGTTTGCAGAAAATGATTCAGCGTACTTCGTTGGCTAGAAAGCTAACAAATTGTTCAAGAGTGATTCGGCACGCATGGCATTTTTACTATGCGTTGGTTTTAGTGGTTAAGGCGTTATGCGGCCGAGTACCCCACGTTTAGTAGACACTTTACTAAGTTAGATCTAGGGTCTAATTGAGAGGTGATTTATGGCTAAACATCGTAATCCAGCGTACACCGAATAGTTCCGCAAAGAAGCAGTCCGCTTGGCCAGTCTTCCTGGCCGAACAGCCGTCTCCGTTGCCAAGGAGCTGGGCATCAGTGCCCAGCAGAACCGGAACTGGAAGCGCCAGTTCACACGCCTATCTGATAAACAGTTTAACACCTTAGATAGTGTCGATTATTCGAAGAAAGAGTCCGAAGAGCTTCGAGCGTTAAGGCGCGAGAACAAGCGACTCAAAGATGAAATGGAATTCCTAAAAAAGGTCTCGGCGTACTTCGCGAAGCAACAAGAGTGAAGTACGAATTCATCGAAAGCTATGTCGGTGAGTATTCCATTAGCTTAATGTGCCGTGCGTTAGAGGTGAGTCGAGGTGGTTATTACAAGTGGTGTCATCATACGCCAAATGAGCGTTCAAAGAGGCGAAAGCGCTTTGAACAGCTTGTCATGTGTACCTTTGCCCAATATCGGGCACGTTACGGCTCAGTGCGAATAGCCGAAGAGCTCAACGAAGCAGGCTATGCCTGCTGCGTGAATTATGTGGCTGATATCATGAAGGAAAAAGGTATCAGGGCACGTAATGGTAAAGGGTTTAAATACAGCAAGGATGTGGCTGCGATGAGGAATGTTGCTGACAATTTACTGCGAAGAGACTTTGAGTCTGAGATGCCAAATCAGAAGTGGGTCACGGACATCACGTATATCTGGGTGAAGAGCCGTTGGCTCTTCTTGGCGACAGTGATGGGCCTGTATTCAAGGCGTATCGTGGGTTGGTCGCTAGGGACAACGATGACCGTCGAGCTCATCACTAATGCGTTAAAAATGGCGTTTGAGTCACGTAAGCCGTCTAAGGGCGTCATTATCCACTCAGACCGTGGTGTACAATACAGAGCATATATATCAAGACTTCATGCGCAAGCATGGAGGTGTACCGAGCATGAGCCGACAGGGTAACTGTTGGGATAATATGGTGATGGAGTCGTTCTACAGCCGACTGAAAGTCGAACTGATATACGCAGAAGACTACCAAACTCTCGAAGAAGCCCGAATGGGCACCTTCGAATACATCGAGGTATTTTACAATCTCAGAAGAAGGCACTCAGCGTTAGGGCATGTCAGTCCGGTCGAGTACGAAAGTATGTAGTTATGTACTGTCTACTTTTTGTGGGGTACACCACTTTTCATGGCTATTACACACGAGTTTTAACTCCATCGTATATTTAATATCGACAATTAGGTCACTTGTTAGTTCGTAATTAATGTTCAGGTTTTATTTCATCTGGAGTTAATTATGTTTCCGAAAGATTTTTATTTTCAGCCCTAAACCACCTACTTCAGTAGGTGGTTATCATCCGCTTTGGCTTTGCCTGTAAATCTACTCATGCTAAATGCATCTTTGATTTTTCCAGAAGTCAAAGAGGACAAATAACATGAGTAGATACAATCAAGTTTCTTCACCTTAGGAAGAACAGGCTTTGGGGTAATCACTTTTGGCAAAGAGGCTATTTTGTCGATAGTGTTGGAATCAATGAAGAAATAATACGCCGATATGTAAGACATCAAGAGAAGCAAGAGCGAGTAGAGCAGCAGCAATTGGCGCTGGACTAAACAAAGGCCCTCTTTTAGGGGGCTCACACAAAGCCACCTTCTTTAGAAGGTGGTAATTTACATCTTACCCGAAGAACTATTTAGGATTGGTAATAAGGAAACTCCCAAGCTATCGCATGTGAGATCTAAGGATGTGGACACGATGCAGTTAAATGGTATAACGGTAATAATTGCTAATGGAAAGGGGATCAGTGTATTTGACAAGACTGGTATTAACCAATCTAACATGACGGGTTGGGTTTGGAGGTTTCCACCCAACACGCGCCCTCCTCAGGGGCTAAAGCTTGTAAATGATAAGCCACATCATTACGGTATCGCACCTGTCACAAATATGCCTTTAGATAAGTATAAGGGGTTACTGGAAGAGATGGCTTTGAAAGCAACAATGGTGTTTAAAAAAGAGGGTAAAGTAGTTTGAGACGGATAACTTTAGATTTAGCATCTTCGGATATGAAATTAGTCCTAGAAGGTTTGGAGTCATTGGAAAAGCAATGGGCACATGTTTGTGAGAACTCTGACGATGAAATATCAGACTACGGTAACGATCTGATTGAATTGAGGTTGCTCATTAAATCACTACGAAACGATGCTATAAGTGTATTTGGAGATAATGTGGTTAATTTTTCAAGAGACCTTCTCTAAAATAAAGCTAACAAACTGTTTTAGAGTGATTCGCAACGCGTGGCATTTTTGCTATGCGTTGCGTTTAGTGGTTAAGGTGATATGCGGAAGCATTGGTATTGCGTTGCTCACACCTTAACAGAGCGTTATGTGAATGGAGGTCAAAATGTCTTCTGTGCCAAGAAATAAGGATGAATTGGAGTTGGCTATAAACTCAATATTTCCGAAACTCATGGCTGACTATCGTTCAATTCCGGAAGGCAAAGCTCGCAAACCTGGAGTAGAGGGAAACGTCAAAGGTAAAGCCATTAGCGTTAGTGATACAGTGGCTTACTTGATTGGTTGGGGAAACTCATTCTTAAATGGCATCACTTAAGATATCAAAACCAACATGTTGATTTCCCGGAAACTGGTTATAAATGGAACCAATTAGGCTCACTCGCTGAAAGCTTCCACGAAGAGTACTGTGAGTGGAAATATGATGATTTACTCATTGAGCTTGAGTCTACAGTTAACGAGATACTTTTACTCATTTCAAGCTTAAGTGACCATGATTCCTATGGTGTTGCGTGGTATGAACAATAGACTTTGGGGCGCATGATTCAGTTTAATACATCATCACCTATGAAAAATATGCGTACAAAAGTTCGGCGTTTCAATCGAGAATTCACATAACAAACTGTTTAAGAGTAATTCGCAACGCGAGGCATTTTTACTATGCGTTGGTTTTAGTGTTTAAGGTGGTATGCGGTCACTTTTGTATTGCGTGCCTGCGCCCCTTAACGCGGCGTTATGTTGAGAAGGGAGTTATGAAAACTTTATTGAGACAAAGTAAATTGGTCAGTTTTAAATTAATGTATAGCTTTATCACTAGAGTATTAATTTGTGGCATGTTTGCTTACTACTTAGTCGAGATATCTAAGGCTCCATTTTTAACACAATTAGGATACATCGCATTTTTTTGTGCTGTATCTTTAGCTGCTGAGTATTTAACATCCAAACCAAAACAGTCGCTAGAAGTTGTGCTTGATGGTAATAGTTTATCTCTTTTAGGTACAAGTATAAATACTGCTGATATTAATGAAATTTTGTATGCGCAAACCAAAAGGTTTGAACATACGGTAAGGTTTCGTTTCAAAAATCAGACCTATCAAGACTTTGAACTAGCTTTTCCTGACTTAATTGAAGAGCTAAGATTTTACCATTTTCTAGTTGAAAACCAGTTGCCTGTGAAGATGCTAGATAGTCATGAACGCGTTACTTAACATCTCAACATAACAAGTTCTTCAAGAGTGATTCGGCACGCGTGGCATTTTTACTATGCGTTGGGGTTAGTGATTAAAGTAGTATGCGTAGGCTTTTGTATTGCGTTGTTCACCCCTTAGCAGGGCGTTAGTACGGGTTTGACATCAAAGGTCATCAGTTTTGGTGTTTATCTGTTTTGGCGCTCATATTTACACCTTTAAGTTAGTGCCTTTCACGTTCTTTCCGGTGGCACTATATGCGGAGTGTTCGCTTTGATTTCACCGTTTACGGCTTCTAACTCTTAGCCTATTTCTTTGGCTCTTCTTCATTTTCGTAGTGGTTTTTGAGAGAACCTTGATTACTTTTGGTGTGGCTGTTGAAGTACGAGGAAAGAATCCTTTTCTAATTTGAAGCTAATGAATGTAGGGTAGTTCAGTACGTTTTTCTTCTAGCCAACTTTCGTCTCTCTATCGGTTTTAAGTTTTGTAGCTGCCCGTCTCACCTCAGTGTTCAAAGTCTTTCATATCATTTAAGTTTTCAATATCTTGGAGCGCATAAATAGAAGTAGCGCATGTACTAACAAATTGCTTAAGAGTGATTCGTAACGCGTGGCATTTTTACTTTGCGGTGGCTTATGGTGATTAAGGCGCTGTGCGGTATCTTTTGTATTGCGTTACTCACACCTTAGCAAGGCGTTAGCTCTCTCGAGAATTTAAGCAAAAGGAGGAAACATGGAAACTGTTACATTGCTAAAAGATGTGTTGTTAGATAAGGGGCAAATTCATAACTATTATGAGGGTAAAGTACCTCTTAATTTGTGGAGAGGATTAAATGTTAAAAAAGGTATGGAGCTTTTTGAACTAATTGAAGATACTCTACTTCTTTTAAATGGTAGACCTAGACCTGCTGACATTACTATTAAAGGAATGGGAGTTGATGCGAGAGTGTTAGTGAAAGACCGGCCAAGAGGCATCAGTACGTTTGATCGACCAGGGATACCACAGGGACCAAATTGGCAGCACTATCGGATACCAGAGGGCACACCTTTACCTTCTGGGTTGGCGATAGTTAAAGATCAGTATAACCCTCGTTTTGGTGCGTATCATTACACTATCGCTCCTGCTTATGATATGCCCTTGTCAAAGTTTAAGTTACTATTGAGTAAATTAGCGAAGTTAGCAGTAAGAGAGGCTGCGTAAGATGAATATACCTAAGCCATATGTACCGATGCTATTATCGGCAGTTAGAGATGCTGTTCTATATAATCAAAACTTGTTACATAGTGAAACTTTGCGAGAACGTGAAGATTATGAGGAATACTTAGTTCATTTGACTCAGTTTTTTGAATATTTGAAAGATGAATATAAAAGCAATGAAGCAGAATATGGTTTGAAGCTAGAGCAGTTGCTACCTGAACAAGCAGAGAGCTAACAAAGCATTTAAGAGTGATTCCCAACGCTTGGCATTTTGTATTTACGAAGGTATGGTTAGGTTTCGTGGTAGCGTTGCTCACACCTTAATGCGGCGTTATGCAATAGGGAGGAAAACTCAGGATGTGTGCAGGATTTGAAGGTTCATGTTTATGCGGAGGCGTCCGATTTTCTGTTAGTGGGTTTAGTGAAAAAGTAGCTAATTGTCATTGTTCTATGTGTCGAAAATTTCACGGTGCAGCGTTTGGGAAACTGGTTGGGGTCAAAGGTTTAAGTTGGCTTACAGGTAAGCATTTACTCAAAGAGTTTGTTGCATCAAACGGAACGACTAGAATGTTCTGTTCTAACTGTGGTTCTAGCCTCGGGTTCAGGGTGAAAGGTGAGTCTCTGGAAAAGATCGAACTGGCTATTTCGGTATTTGATGTTGATATACCTGTAAAAGTCGATGCTCAAATTTACACGGGCTATAAGGCTAAATGGTGTGAATTGCACAAAGGTTTAGGTCTTGTGGTGGCGTTGCTCACTACTTAACGTGGCGTTATGAGCTAAAGAATAATTAGGAGAATAGTTCTGTTGATCAGTGTGGCTGTTTTTTGTGTCAGTGTGGGGTTCTACTTTTGGTATGGAGAAAGTGATACGTCGGTAAAGGAAGCCGGTATTGCAATGCTTGTCTATATTGCGTATACGATTTTGTATTTGTTTGTTCCGCCTTTCCCTTTGGGTACGTCATCACAAATGGGGCAATTATACGGTTTTGTGCCACTGTTATCTTTTGGGGCCATTTTATTTCCTCATTTAAATACACAATCACCGGAAACAATAACACGAACAATCGGTTGGGGTGGCCTTATCACAGTTGCGCTTATCCTCGTTTGTTTCAAACTTTTTGTCTGGTAAGTGGGCAACATAAGTACGCTCATAACAAACTGTTCAAGAGGGATTCAGTACGCCTGGCATTTCTGATATGCGTTGATTTTAGTGGTTAAGACGGCATGCGGCAGCATAGGTATTGCGTGCTTCACCCCTTAACAAGGCGTTATGCTTAATCACGTAAAATCAGTGGTTTATTGTTTTTCTTTGTTCCCTCGGCTGGTTGGTTTCGAGTTTGTCGGCAAGTTAACTTCATTGGGCACTGTTTTTTGGACACTTATTCTTTGGCGCTGAAAATTCAGATAGTTGCCTCAATCAGCAATTTGATCTTGAGTTTTTGAGTTTTAGCGGCCGAATTTCAAAGCTCGATTTTCAAAACTATGAGTCATTTCGGTTTTCTACGTTTTGGCTTTGGTTTGTAAATCAAAGTCGAGTTAATTTTGTGTCTAATAAAGCGTAACCCATTGAAAATTAATCACAAAAAGCGTTCAAGAGGGGGTCATGCCGCGTGGCATTTTTGCTATGCGTTGATTTTAGTGTTTAAGGTGGTATGCGGTCGCTTCGGTAATGCGTTGCTCACCCATTAACAGAGCGTTATGTTTGCCAACGGCATCGAAAAGCTAATGTAATTCAATGTTATATGATAATTAGAGCTTTCGACTGAGCTCCAGAAGCCTACAACTGGCGTTATGATGAATATCATACTGAAATTACCCTTGTTGCATATTCGCGAACTAGTGACACATAGATGTATACGCCCATCAAATTCTATATTTCTTTACCTTTTGACTTGTTCTGGCTCGGACGCAAAACTAAGGCAAAGTTTGATTACATTCGAACGACTCCTCCACGAGATATGGAGGCTGTATGGGATTTTAAAATATACAATAAAAACGGAATTGAGTGCGTTGATTGTAAATCCGGAAGGCTGTCTCCTTCAATTATCGAAACCCTCATTTTGGTACGTTGTGGTGGAAGATTCCACAACATACTAAAATACCAAATGGTTTGCATGTTTCGCTGGGCGAAGATGGAGGTAAAGGGAAGCATCATTTCACAATTCGTCCGCTTCAAGATATGCCTCTTAGTTTATATTTGACAAAATTGCAGCAGTTAGAATCTAGTGCCAGACCATGTTTTATTAATTCTCCAAACTCACAGGTAGGTTGAAATGTTCAATGAAAAAGAGCTCCGTTATATTAGGCTGTGCTTAAAAGAAAAACTAGAAAGAGAGCATGTTCTGTTATCCCAATTGGGCGAAGACAGTGATGAGTATATGGAAAAAGCAAATGATCTTATGGTACTAGACTCTTTGATCGCCAAGCTTAGCCAATAGGCAAACATAACAAAGCGTTTAAGAGTGATTCCCAACGCTTGGCATTTTTCATCCATCGTTGGGTTTCGTGTTTACGGTGGTATGGTTAGGTTTCGTGGTTGCGTTGCTCACACCTTAATGCGCGTTATGGCTTTCGGAATAATTCGAGTTAGGTAGCACAGTTGGTATTACTAAATATAGTGCCCTAACTCTCGCTAATCGAGCGTTATCAACTTATCATATATCAAATGTTAATCGAAAAGTTGAAAGTTTATGTCATTCTCTCCTTGTCCAAATTGTCATTCTGAATATGTGTATCAAGATCAAGCTAACTTGGTTTGTCCGGAGTGTGCGTTTGAGTGGAACCCTGGTGAATTTGCCCAAGATGAACTTATTAATGTTAAGGATGCAAATGGTACTTTGTTAGCCGAGGGTGACAGAGTTACTTTGGCAAAAGATCTTAAAGTTAAAGGTAGCTCCCTGATGTTGAAAATCGGTACAAAAGCAGTTGTTAGACGTATTGTTGATAGTAAAGATCACCAACTCGACTGCAAGGTCGATGGTGCTGGAGAAATGATGGTAACAGCGGCGTTCGTGAAAAAAGCTTAGGCTCGCGAAGTTAAGTATCGCCATAACAAAGCATTTAAGAGTGATTCCAAACGCTTGGCATTTTCAGTTCAAGGTTGGGTTTTGTGGGGTACACCAGCTTTTGGGACGCTCAGTTTTTAGAGAACTCGTGGTCCCTAAGTTTTTGCAGAAAGTCGTCACTCATTACATCTAGCCCTAAAGCATCAAACGCACTCCGTGTATCAAATAAAAAAATAAACTCTCTCTCTATTTCAGACAGCTTTTCAGTGCCAATTGCCTTTTCGAGTTTTAACCTTAGTTTTTTGGTTTTTTCGGAAGGCTTCTCTTTTAAGCATTGCTCAACCGTCTTTTCAGACAAGTACATGACAGTATAGTATTGAATTTCCGGTGATAAACTATGTATCCAATGATCTTCAGAAATAACAAAGTCCCGCTCATTTACACAATCAAAAGCAAATGAATTTGAAAATGTAATGAGGGTAAATACAAAGAGTAACGTTGATTTATAAGCTTTCATATGTACACTGACAAAATTTAAGTTCTTTCCCTGTTTTACTCGTAAAGTGCATCAAAGCTTCATTCTTTATGATTTTTCGAGTAATTATAGGTATTGATGTTGCACCACGAGCGAAGGTTTCCCAATCTGCTGTTGATATATTGTATGTGGCTGTAGCAAATGTGTTTTTGAAGAAAATTTGGTAAGTCGCGGTTGATCCACCAAGCACAGAAAGTAGCTTCATGTTTGTAACTCGTTTGTTGATTTCACGGATGCTGTTATGAGAACTTTCAGATACTACAAGTCCTTGAATCATGAATTTTTTTACTGCTATGTCCTCTGCCTTAAATGGGTGTTTTGATGCATAATATTTGCTTCTGTTTAGTGGGTACGTTTTGTGAGTTTAAAATGTGACGTATAGCTCAATAAAAGGTTTTTTCATTCTTTCCTAAGATTAGAACAAACATAACAAAGCATTTAAGAGTGATTCATAACGCTTGGCATTTTTAGTTCCATCTTTGGGTTTTGTGTTTACGGCGGTAAGGTTACGGTTCGTAGTAGCGTTGCTCACACCTTAATGCGGCGTTATGTAACTTCATGATTAGTCAGTTTCAAAACAATATGATTTCAATTATAAAATTTTCTTCTCTTTTTTACATGAGGTCGAATCAGCGGCACATTATATATCTTAAGATACTTACTAAGGATTGAGGTGAAAATGAAATTGCCAACATGGGAAAATCTTCGTGCCAATTACCCTGCTTTACCAGCTAATGTGGTTTTTAAAAAAATTGGTGGTAAAGTAGGTTCGAAGTACGAACTAGGTATATTTTCAAACGCTTGTGCTATTTGAGTTTCCAAAGCTCTTAATGGTAGCGGCGTAGAACACAAAATTCCTCGTTACAACGCGATTAGTCCGGAAGGAAAAATGAGTCTTCAAGTCTCTTCGGGACAAGATAAATTTTGGTATATTTTTCGAGTCAAAATTCTTATCAAATACCTATCAGAAAAATACTTTAGCCCTGAAGAGCTGACTCCCGAAGAGCACCTAGAGAAAATTAAAGAGCGTAAGGGCATAATTATCTATCAAGTTGACGGATGGAGTGATGCGACAGGGCATGCTGACCTATGGGGTGGGAATAAATGCGTATACCAAGGGTATGCATCAGTCACTCACAAAGTTCTGTTCTGGGAGTGCACATGATCAAGGTTATGACTTTCATACTTTTACTGATGTCATTATCTTTAAAAGCTAATACTGGTCCCCAATCTAATATCGATGAACGACTAATACAATTCGCGAGAGCGAATTGTTTATATCAGTACTTTCAACATAAAAACTATGACTTAGGTGATATTAGAAATATCTCTGCAGGTATAGTGCAAATGAATTCTATATCACCAGACACTTTCGTTGAAGTATCTAGGCTAGTAAAAAAATATGAGCCCGCAATTAATTATAAGAATGAGACGTCTCCTTTACTCGCGAAGTGTTTTACTTTGGAATACGATCCTTTTTTTCTAGAAAATCTGAGCTTGTTAACTCAGGTTGAGTAAAGTTACATAACAAACTATTTAAGAGTGATTCGCAACGTATGGCATTTTTGCTATGCGTTGCGTTTAGTGGTTAAGGTGTTGTGCGGAAGCGTCGGTATTGCGTTGCTCACACCTTAACAGGGCGTTATGCGACCTAAAGGGAATTGAGATTTATGGATAAATTTGGAATGCTTCAAGAACTTGGAGCGGGTGACTTTAAGCACCTTAACGGTTCATTGGAAGTACACCTGAAAGGCACTGAACAAGTTCTAATTAACTGGGGTAGTAGCGAGTTACTTCAAATCGCAGGTCTCTTTCATGCCGCGTATGGAACAGCGGATTTCGATGAAAATATGGTGTCGCTAAGCCAGCGCCAAGAAATAGCGCGAATTATTGGTAATGATGAAGAAGCATTGGTTTATTTGTATTGCTCATGCGACCGAAAGTATGTATTCCCTCAATTTGGCAAAGTGCTAGAAATCCAATTTAAAGACAGATTTACTGGTTCAACATTCAAACTCGACAGTGCAATGGTGAAATTGTTTTGCGAGTTAAAGGTCGCTAATGAGTTAGAGCTTGTTTATAGCAGTGCAGAGTTCAAACTCAAATATGGTGCTGAGCTATTTGAACTGTTCCAAGGTATGGATAGCTACTTAAGTACCGAGGCTAGAAAGGCGTACAAATCAGCATTGTCGAATTTCGCATAACAAACTGTTTAAGAGGGATTCGCAACGCGTGGCATTTTTACTATGCGTTGAATTTAGTGATTAAGGTTTTATGCGGTGGACTCGGTATTGCGTTGCTCACGCCTTAATAAGGCGTTAAGTGCAATCAACAATAGTGACATCAAAAAGTAGGGAAGTATGAGTATTAATATAAAGTGGATGGTGATTGTCGTTTTAAAGTGTCAGCTGAAGACGGCTTTACGTTTAATGTTGACGCTACAACTGAGAAAGCCTCTTGCCCAACGGAAATTCTATTGTCGGCTTTAGGTTCATGGAGTGCTACGGATGTCGTCTTGTTACTGCAAGATCAAGGTGTTGAAGTTAAAGGCCTAGAAAATACGGTTACTTTCGCCCTAACAGAATCAGAGCCTCGTTTATATAAATCGGCAAACTTACACTTTACAGTAAATGGCAGTGGTTTTAAGGAGTCTGACATTTTGCGATCAGCTCAAGGAGAAGCGGTGGAAAAGCATTGTCATGTTTGTCTGTTGAGCCCTACGATCGATATCACTTGTTCAGCTGAAGTGGGTAAAAATTGCAACTAACAAACTGTTCAAGAGGGATTCGTAACGCGTGGCATTTTTACTATGCGTTGAGTTCAGTGATTAAGGTGGTCTGCTGTGACATAGGTGTTGCGTTACTCACCCCTTAATTGGGCGTTAGGTGATAAGCTAGGTCTTTTAGATTGAAGCCACAACCACTTACTTCATTTCGTAAGTGGTTGTGGAGTTTTATTAAAAGTTTGTGTTAGTCTTTTTTAAACATGGCTGAATCCGGATCAAACCAAGGGCGGTAAGCATTTTCACCAAGGCCATCCCATGTTTCAATTAATTGCATAGTTTCGCTATCAGGATATATATCTTTATCTGGAGCTAATGAACTTAACCATGCCCAATCCTCATCCCATTTAAATTCAATTTTAAAATCACCGTCAGGATGAACAACAAAACGAGCTTTATTCCAAGGCTTGCTCTGTTCTTTACTAGACATTAAATCAAATAAGTCACTAAAGGCATCATCAAGTTCAATGTTATCAGAACTATAGATGTCGAGATCCTTCACATCATCTGAGTTAGCATCTACTAAGTACCGGTCTTGAAAATATACCGCTCTAGTAGAAAGGTTCATAGCAATGTCAACCCAAGCTACACACCACTGTTCGGGAACCACCTCCGAGATAGCTCCTCCAATATGGTTATAAATTTCTTCCGCTGATGAAAACATAAATTTACCTTAATTCTTAAATACCAAACGATTGGTGGAGCCACCATTTACAGTCCACTTTGAAATAAGTTTGGACTGTGTCTCTCCTTTACCATACTTAATTCGGATATCTACTTCCACGTATTTTCCTTCATCAAGTGCCAGTGACCACCATCATAGTTTGGGTCATCCCCTCCATACTTTGATTGAGTAGATGAATTACGGTGCAGTTTATCACGCATAGCTTGATTTTTAATGGGAGACTTTTGCAGTTTCCCCGTTATTCGTATTGTTCTACCTTGTGCGTCGGTTTCGTAGGTGTACGTTACTGGGCTTCCTTCATGAGTTGAGGTTACCTCATATAGAGTATTCGGTTCAGGAGGTTCTAGTTCGATCGCCCACGATCTCTGTTTCCCTTTTATGCCTGAAGCTTGTCCTGCACTAACCTTAACAATTGGTTTCTGCTCACGGGGAATATTCCCAACTGAATCATTAGTTAGTGAGTTTGTCTGTGTCGCAGAGCCTGTAGCACTTTTAGGTTTTGGCGTAGAAGCTTGACTGCCACTGTCTCCTACGAGCACTGTTGGGTTTCCAATTACTATTTTACTGCCGTGAGCCGTTCCGTGCCCCCATACGAACTGCGAGCTTTCCATTGATAAACACCAAACTAGAATCTTGGCTTATGGAATCTGGTGGACCAACACAAACAAGACGGTCCCCTTTTCGAGCCGCAGGTAACCCACCAATTTTAACATTGGGTGAACCAACGACAACAGGGCCGCCCACATGCGGAATTTTAGCGGTGACTTTGAGGCAGATGTGCATTGATGTTATTGTTGCTGTGGGTTTTCCCATGGCCACCCCTTACTGTAGATTGAGTTGCATATATTGTTCCTGATAAGGCATCTATATTCTGTGGCTAGTGTAATATTTGAAGTCACATCAACTAACAAACTGTTTCAGAGTGATTCGCAACGCGTGGTATTTTCACTATGCGTTGGTTTTAGTTTTTAAGGTGGTATGCGGCGGCTTTTGTATTGCGTTGCTCACACCTTAACAGAGCGTTATTGGAATTTAGATTTAGATATTTAACGTTAAAGGAGTAAAAATGAAATAAAAATCAAGATCTAAGGCGAAAAAACAGGAAACTTTCCCCTCTCATTATGTTGCTATAAATAGAGCAAAAAGGAGCTTTGAGCGTGCTAAAGATAGGCAAAGTGAAAGTTTCACTGAATTTGTAGAAGTCAAATAAAAGAGAAACGGTTTAAACATGGAGGTCAAAGTATACGTAACTAGGGTTCTCAGTGAGGAAAGAAAACTTAACAAAGACCTAGATTTATTAATTCATGACTTTAAGCCGTCACAAGCAAGGTCATCAGATATCATATTTTGGTAAAGAAGTCCCATATCATAGACCAGCTCCTGCAGCAGAAGATGTTGGGTTAATGCATATTCATATACTAGATAAAGTTAAAACGCTAAAACTTGGCTATATTAATACAAGTGATAGTGTCTTAATTTATACTGAGGATGCTACATGCATCAATACTTACTTTATAATCGATTTCTTGGTGGATGGTGCTCATGCGCCGGCGAGAAGACCCGAGTCTATGAGTTGGTTAATTGATAAGGTGGAAGCATTTAGGAATCAGAAATAATGAGTAAAGTTAAGATCAAAGCTACATGGTTTGAGGGTACAGAGCCTAGCGAAATTGGTGTCTACTTAGTTGCAATAAGACATCTTAGTGGTTTTGGCTCGTATGACTACTTATACTGGGATGGTAAATGTTGGTTGAATAAAACGACTTCAGATATTGTCGGCTGGTCGCCAATATCTGACATGCTGACACAACTAGATGCTGGTTGGCCTACTGGTGACTTAGAAACAGATATAGAGTTTGAAAAATACAAGAAACAACATGGTGGTAAGTGTGATGATGATTTCATCGAAGTAGAGTAGCCCATAATAAATTCAAATAACAAAGCATTTAAGAGTGATTCCCAACGCATGGCATTTTTCACTCCATCGTTGGGTTTTGTCTTTATGGTGGTCTGGTTAAGTTTCATGGTAGCGTTGCTCACACCTTAATGCGGCGTTAGTTTACATGGATAAACTCTCACCCTAATTATGCTTCTAAGGTGAAAATCGTGTTATTTCAGATGATTCTGGGGTAGCTGTGATTGACCTAATACAGCAACAACTAAGATAAAGTTATCTTCTTTGGTGAAATAAGCTGTGTGTTTTCCTATCGGGAAATAAAAGCCATTTGGGTACATCTCGTCACAACTTCTTCCTAAATCTGGATTATCAGCTAGCATCTGAAACCCTGATAGCAGAGTATCTTTACTGTTTTTGCTGATTTTTACTGGCTCGCGTTGTGCGCTTAGAAGTAGTTCGTCGAAATTTTGTTTGGCATCATTGGCTGTTAATGTATGCATGGCCAGTTCCCAATTGAGTGTACAGTTAGATCATAATGTATCGCATGAAATGTTCAATTTAATTAAATCGCGTGATTCGTGCGAAATGTAAACTAACAAACTGTCTAATATTGATTCTCAACTCGTGGCATTAACTGGGCGTTGAGCTCAGTGATTAAATCGGTATGCGGCGGCTTTTGTATTGCGTTGCTCAACTCCAAAAGGTCATTAATACTCAAAGGTCAAATATGGATATTTACCCAGAAATCGAGTTATCTAAAGCGCAGCATAATGCAATTGAAGCTCTTAGAAACAAGTCGTTTCCTGAACACCAAGTTACTCGCTCTTACTATAAGCAACTCCCGCATATGAGAGTTCTGAATTACGAAGGTGATCAGTTAGTTGGTTACATGGGATTAGACTACAGAGCTGTTCGCGTTGGTGATGAAATTTATAAAGTATTAGGTGTGAGTGACTTTTGTGTCGAGAGCACAGTTCAAAGACAAGGTATTGGCACAACAATGTTGTCTCAACTCAGCGAGTATGCGTCCACTAAAGATGTCGACTTCATCATTTTAGTCTCCGATTTGGAGCGTTTTTATCTGGCTAATGGTTATCAGCGCCTTAACTCTCTAAGTTCTTGGTTGCGAGTTCACGAACATAAAAATTACGGTGTTGCTGTAGAGCAACTAGATGATTTATATGTTAAACCTATCAGCGGCAAAACTTGGGCTTTTGGTCATATAGATTGGTTAGGGTATATGTATTAGTCTGTAGTGGGCTAATAATTGGTTCACAACAAGAGTGGTTACACATGGCATTTTCACTATGAGTTGATTTAAGTGATGTGGGGCAGTTTTGTATTGTGATACTCTCTCCTTAATAATGTGCTGTAACTCTTAGGAAGCAAAAGGTTTAATTTATGAAATGTAGAGTACTAGTAACCAGCATAAGTATTGCTCTTTGTAGTGTAGGAGAGGCCGCGAATCCACTAAGTATTCAAAGCGATGAGCAACTGTTTAAAAACTTCGCTCTCTCATCTTGCATTGCGACTAATTACAAAGGATCAGCTGTTGCGAAAGATGCGATAACGGCGATGCAAGGCTACAGAGAGTTTTCCGAGCTTCCTTTGGAGTCATTCTTTGGGGTTAGCGAGCTATTGGAAAAATATGATATGGCTATTTACAAATCAAAAAATGGTAACGTGATCAAATTGGCCTACTGTATAGACTTTTCTAATTCAGACGATGTTCATAAGCTATACATTAATGCGAAATCAGAGTTATAACAAACTGCTCAAAGTTGATTCGCAACGTGTGGTATTTTTACGGCGCAATACGTTGAGTGATTAAGATGATTTTTAGTGGCTTCTGTATTGAATTACTCATCTCTTAGCGGGGCATTATGCGGTGATGTAAATATGAAGATATTTTTAATAGTAGCAACACTCGTTCAGTTTACTCTCCTGAGTTTCTCGAAATACTATTGCTCAATTGCAAATGAGGTGCTTAGAAAGGCGGTGGAAACTAAAGAGAGTAATTTTCTATCTTTCCTTGATAAGTATGATTATTACAATGACTTAGATAATTATCTAGGCTTAGCGTCCGCTACAGTGTGGGTTATGGTCGTGCTCGTGATAAAGTTGAAAAATGTATCAAGCACCGACATGGCTCATGTGGCTGTTTGTTTGCCGTTATTTTTTCATATGGTTTTGATGTCGATGTAGTTTCAATAGTTGTGGTTGGGTGATTAGGTACAACAAACGGTTCAGGCTAGCGTACCATACATGGCATTTCCAATTAGCGTTGCTTATACGTTACGAGAGCGTTTTCCCACAGGAGTAATATGTGATTGTAGTAGCAAGGTTTTCTTTTCCTCATGAAGCTCATATTGCGAGAGCAAGCCTAGATAGTGTCGGAATAGAAAGTTACATCGCTGACGAGCACACGGTAAATACTCAGTGGCTTTATTCAAATGCAATAGGCGGCGTCCGTCTGATGGTGGCCGAAAGTGATGCAGAAGATGCGAAACAAATACTTAGTAGCGATTTCTCAGAATCATTGGGAAATGAAGTTGACGTTGATGAAGAAAAAGACGTTTGCCCTAAATGTGGTAGTAAAGATCTATTTGCATTTACAAAAGGTAAACGCCCAGCTTTCTTAGTTTTTATTTTACTGGGTTTTCCACTGTTTTTTTACAAGCATGGTTATAAGTGTAAGCAGTGTGGGGAGTTTAGTGAAAAACTTTAAATCTTCAGATAACAAGGCATTAAAGAGACAACTTGTACTCGTAGTATTTTTACGATGAGTTAGGTCTAGTGCCTATACAAGAAGTCAGAGTTACTGCTTGCTTACAAGCAAAGCATTATACGATAGTGAAGGAATAACATTGAATGAGTGAAATTAAAACAATAGAGCAGTTAAAAGAAATTTACGCAGAGCCAAGTGCGAGAGCTAAAAATAAAGCGCTGCCTGTGCTGGATGTTCATGCGATTACATTAATTAATAACTGCCATTTTGCAGTTCTAAGTACCGCTGATTCACAAGGGTATATCGATCTTTCTCCTAAAGGAGGGGAGCCTGGCTTCGTAAAAGTTTTAGATGAATCAACATTGTTGCTCCCTGATAGCTCGGGGAACAATCGTATCGATAGTCTAAAAAATATCATTAGTAACCCCAAGGTAGGGTTGTTATTGATGGTAAATGGTATTGATGAAGTGCTCCGTATTAAAGGAATCGCAAGTATTCACACCGACGCCAACTTGATATCTGCTTGCCCCGATGGAAGTAAAGATCCTAAGGTTGTTATCAAAATAGTCATAGAGAGTATGTACTTTCATTGTGCGAAAGCGGTGATGAGAGGGAAACTTTGGTCTGATGACTATAAAGTAAATCGCTCAATTCTCCCTTCATTAGCTCAAATCTTTAAAGATCAACAAAAGTTAGAAAGTAAAGCGCTTAATCAAGAAGAGATGTTGAAATATTACCAATCTAGCCTTTAGAACAAGCGTGGTAATATATTGAAAAGATAGAAAAATCAGGTTCGACCGTACTATGCGGAAGTATGGATTAGGTTTAGTGGGGATGTTACTGTCTCAATAGCGTTAGTTCACCAATAAGCAATTGTTAGTCCAAATTTTAGAATGAAAAATGCAGAAAAATTTACTCTAGAAAATTACGTTTTGGCTAGTCCGGGAGTTAGGTGTGTTGGACAAATGATTGATCTTTTTGTCAGTTTTAGCATTTTTACTCTCGTTTTATGGGTCGGCTTAGAAATCGGTATTGAAAAAGAGCTTGTGCGCGCTACAGCAGTAACTGCGACTGTATCGTATTACCTTTTTTCTGATTGTTTACCAAATGGTCAAAGTGTGGGTAAAAAACTTTTGGGCATTGCAGTTATAAGTGCAAGAACGGGTAAAAAGTGCAATATTTTTCAGTCGCTCTTTCGAAATGTTATTACTCCATTCTTCGGTTTTATTGACTCAATTTTCATTCTTGGTAAAAAGAGGCAACGGCTCGGTGATAAGTTAGTGAGAACGGTGGTGGTAGTTCACTAACTTGTTGAAAAAATTGATAGCGCTGAGGACTTGGGTTCAAGTTGGGCTTTGTTTTCGTGGTGAAATAACCTCGTTTAGGTGGTAGCGTTACTCACATACTTAATGTAGCGTTGTAAGAAAATTGGTATTGGAGTCCAAGTTTTATGTCAGAAAAAGAGAAAATGTTAGCAGGTGAGCTTTATGACCCAAGTGATGAAGAGTTATTAAAGTTAAGGTTGAGCGCTAGGTTACTAACTGAAAAATTGAATGCGACCTCTGTTGAGCATAAACAAAAGCGAGTTGAAATAACTAAGCACTTGTTCGGCACAACAGGTGACGATATTCATGTTGAATCTTCTTTCAATTGCGACTACGGATCCAACATTCACGTTGGAGATAATTTCTACGCTAATTTTGGTTGTGTGATTTTGGATGTTGCGGAAGTTAAGTTTGGTGATAACTGTTTACTTGGGCCGCAAGTTGGCATTTATACTGCGACTCATCCCTTAGATCCTATCGAGAGGAACAGTGGTTTAGAGCTAGCAAAGCCCATAAACATTGGTGACAATTGTTGGATAGGTGGCCATGCCGTAATCAACCCTGGCGTAACACTTGGGAACAACGTGGTAGTAGCCTCTGGCGCAGTCGTTACAAAGAGTTTTGGAGACAATGTCGTTGTTGGTGGTAACCCAGCCAGAGTACTGAAGGAAATCGTCACTAAGCGATAATAAAGTATATGGACTATTTTGAGCCTGAGTTTAGGATTTATGATCAACTCACCCCTAGCTTTGATGCGTTCAACGGTTACTTGTTGACGCACTTGAATGTCTAAAATTTGCTTCAATATAGAGTCGTTACACGTGGCGCTTTTACCGTGCGTTGAGCTTGTTTAAAAGTCTCACACGAAATCATTTGTATTACGTGTCTCACACTTTTATTGGATTTTCGTCACCAATAACAAACCAAAAGGCTGACTCCTAAATGTTAGTAACAAAGATTGAAACGGAACGATTAATTCTAAGAGAGCTAGTTGAACATGATGCAAGCGAATTGTTTGATATCTTCTCAGACCATGAGGTCATGAAATATTGGAACACTGGCCCTTGGGTTTCAATTGAAGAAGCGCGGACATTTATAGCCAAGAGTACACAGGCCATGAATAGCAATACAGAAGTGACACTAGGCATCTTCCTAAAGAGCAATGGCCAACTTCTGGGTAAGATAATGCTGTTTAATCACGTGAAAGAGTCTAGGCGCGCAGAAATTGGCTTTGGCGTTAGTCGTCATTTCTGGGGTAAAGGCATTGTATTAGAGGCGGGAACTGCATTAATCGAACACGCATTCAAAACACTGAATCTACGTCGAATCGAGGCTGAGATAGATCCAGACAATGCTTCTTCAGGTAAAGTCTTGGAACGGTTAGGTTTTATAAAGGAAGGTTTCCTAAGGCAGCGTTGGGAAGTGAATGGAGTAGTCTCAGATTCAGCAATTTACGGGTTGTTAGCTAAACCCCTGGACAGCGTTTAGTACCCGGCCTTAAAAGCATCTAATAGATCTAGCCTGCTCGTACTCAATACACAGCCTTACACTTGACGGCGAGGTTTCTTGAATTGACTTGGTGGTCACTGAATGTACTATCAAGGATAGGACTTACTGCAAGGATAGCAGCATGAGCGAGAAATTATTTTGGGTTAATCCCTACCAAACAGAACTTAACTCAAGAGTGACCAATGTAGACGGAAATAAGGTTGAATTGGACCAGACTATCTTCTTTGCAGAGTCTGGAGGCCAAGAGAGTGATGAAGGAACGATTAATGGTATTCCGGTTTTGATTGCTCAAAAGTTAGGTGTTCGACTTATTTACACATTGGAATCCTCTCCAAATTTTACTCTTGGTGACATTGTAACTACGAATATTGATTGGAAGCGTAGATACGCCTTAATGAAGCTACACTTTGCGGCTGAAGTGGTGCTTGAGATGTTTTATCAGCGCCGGGAAGGCATTGTTAAGATAGGCGCGCATATTTCTGAAAATAAGAGTCGCATAGATTTCGAGTGGTCAGAAAATATTGGCCCGCTATTGAAAGAAATTGAAACTGATGTGCAAGATTTGATTAACTCTGATTCAGTTATTATTAGTGACTTTTCCGATCAAGAGAGTGAAAGAAGGTATTGGAGAGTGGACGGGTTTGCGCAAGTACCTTGCGGTGGCACTCATTTAAAGCGCACATCAGAAGTCGGCCAAATTCAATTAAAACGCAAGAACATCGGTAAAGGCAAAGAAAGGGTAGAGATAACCTTATGCTCGTAAGTCGATAGGGCATTAGAAATAGATTCCTAACACGTGGCATTTTAATTCATGGTGAGATTCACATTTGCGATATGATGGTTGAGATTGAGGGCGTGTTGGCTACTTCTTAACAGGGGCGAGAGGATGATATGTCGAAAGTAACATTGAAAGGCTTTATTTTAGTTCCGGAAAAGGATCTAGAATTAGTAAAACATGCGTTAATAACTCACAAAAGGCTCACGTTAGAAGAGCCGGGCTGCCTTACTTTTCTTGTGACTCAAAGCTCGACTAATCCGTTTCGTTTTGATGTCTATGAGGAGTTCGTCGACAAAGCCTCTTTTAAGCAACATCAGGAAAGAGTTCAAGCCTCACATTGGGGAAAAGTAACTGCCAATGTTAAACGTCAATACGAAATCTTTGAATGTGTGCATGACTAATAGAATCGGAGTGATTTAGAGCGTTTACACTTTGCTTTTCATGTTGCTCTACGCTCTACTATGTTGCTTTATTCAGCTATTCACCTGGCTTAGTGTTCTTAATACTTTGCCGTATTAAATCTAGAAATTTTAATGGAAGTGTTATGTTTAGAGTTGTGTATGAATGGCGTGTGCCAAGTGAAAAAATGGATGAGTTTCAAAATATATGGCGTTCGACGACAGATTCAATTCATCAGTCAGTAGAAGGGGCGCTTGGTAGTTTTATGCTTCGTTCTTACGATGTACCGGAAAAGGTTTTAACTATTGCCAAGTGGCGAACACGTGAAGACTGGGAGCGGTTTTGGGGAACTAGTAACCCAGAAAAAATGAAGAAGATGAGTGAAATTGCAGAGCGTATTTCAGTTGAACCATTCGATGAAATTGAAGATAGAACTAAGTAGGGCAATAGAAACGTTAAAGTGATGCCTAATGAACAGTTTGGCGGACAATATGAAAGACAACCTTAACCAAGGAATAGGGTTATGCAGATTTTAATCGTTGGAGGTAGTAAAGGGCTAGGAAGGTTCTTGGCTACGAACTTACAGGGTACAGAAATTTATGCGATTTCTAGATCAAAGCTAGTTGAGGGGGGAGTCGCCTCTGTTTGTATTGACGTTGATCCCGGTAAAAAACCAGATTATACGTGCTTCAAAGGTGTAGAGTTTGACATCATCGTTTATTTGGCGTCCATGTGGGGAGAGTCTTCAGAATTGACAACAAACGAACTGATTGAGTTTATGAATGTTGGCCCGATTGGGTATCTTAATTTAGTCAATGAGCTTAACGCTTTAGGTTCACTTAACGATAAATGCAATATTGTATCTATTGGCTCTACAGCAGAGCTTTCAGAAAGTAGTGAATACCCTGCATTCGCCCTCAGTAAAAGATTACTCAAAGATATTTCTAGCCAGCTGCAAAACGTTTATCGTGATTACCGCTTTACTCACTTTACAATAGGTGGGATCGGGCATGCTGAAGAGGAACGTATTGAGTATTCGAGTGTTTTGGAGATTATAAATATGCTAACCAAGCTTGATCCAAACACATACCTTTCAAATATGCATATAAAGTCCAAGCTAGGAATGTAGCTCTCAAGCTGTATTGCGTACCTGCTTCTATGGTTTGGCATCATGTGCATTCTTTTTATTGAGCTATGGTTATAACTCCAATGAAAGGAGTTTACTTATGTCATACATTGATGGGTTTGTCGCTGCAGTGCCGACAGCGAATAAAGAAAAGTATATCGCACACGCAAAAATAGCAGCAGAAATGTTCAGGGAGTTTGGGGCCTTAAAGGTTGTTGAGACGTGGGGGAGTGAAGTACCAGATGGTGAGATCACATCATTTCCCATGGCAGTTAACGCTGAAAGCAACGAAACCGTTGTGTTTTCGTGGGTAGTCTGGCCTTCAAAAGAAGTTCGGGACTCAGGGTGGCAGCGGATCATGGGTGATCCTCGAATGAGTCCAGACAATAACCCAATGCCCTTTGATGGAAAGCGTCTCATTTATGGCGGATTTGATGTTATTTTGGAGCAGTAAAATACCAAAGAATCTCAACTCGATTCGTGACACTTGGTGTTTTAATCAGTATTACGCTTCTGATGTACGTTCAATAGAGTATTCCGCGATAAGTGTTGATAAAACTCCACTTGGAGGCTTAGAGTAAAAATGGAAGAGATAAATTATTCACTGATTGTCGTATCAGCTATCGCTGCCATCGCTAGCCCCGGACCTGCAACTCTTGCGATAGCAGGCACGTCAATGAACCACGGTCGGCGCTTTGGTGGGTATTTGGCTGCAGGTGTTTTAACGGGGTCTTTATTTTGGTCAACCTCAGCCGCTTTTGGTCTCGCAACCATACTCTATAGCAATGTTTGGCTTTTTGAAATTCTTAGATATTGTGGGGCATTTTATCTTTTATATTTGGCTTTAAAGTCCGTACATTCTGCCTGCAACATCGAGCAGCTAAAGTTACCCAAAACATACGTAACGACAGAGAAGGGTAACTACTTAACCGGAGTGTTAATTCACTTAACTAACCCAAAGGCTATTCTGTTTTTTGGTGCGCTTTATTCGATAGGGGTTCCTCCTACGGCCAGTCCGTTGGAATTGTTGTCGGTCATTTTTGTTGTAGGGCTGGTTAGTGCTTTGGTTTTCTTTGGCTATGCTTTTCTTTTCGCGTATAAAAAGGTCAGGCAAACCTATCTCAGATCCAAAGCAGTTTTTGAAGGCGTGTTCGCGTTATTTTTTGGTGTAGCAAGTATTAAGTTGCTGCTTAGTGAGGCAGGAAAATGAAGCAAAAAAGGCTTGAAGAAATAAGAATAGATAATCTATCTGATTTGACGGTCTATTAAGTATACTAAGTAGCCGATTTGTTAACTTCCATAAGAGCTGCTGGCTAGAAAAAGCTTACAACCAAACGATGCTAAATATTATCATTCAAAGGGCTAACAAAGGCCCATAATTTAATTCGTATCACTGTTCATGATTGTGCTCTTCGCGCAGTGCTGTAGTATTAGTAACGTGTTGTTAATACTAAATATAACCAATTGAAACCTGGACGTTGCATTACTTGTAGTTCGATGAAATGTTATCCCGCAAGACGTTAATTTGGAGAAAAGAATGGATTCAAACTCACTATTATTATTTGTTGTCGCTTGTCTCGCTATCAACATGATTCCTGGACCTGATGTAATTTATATTGTTTCCAATACAATGAAAGGTAAATTATCTGCTGGGCTGAAAGCGGCTCTGGGGCTTGGTGTAGGTTACTTTTTTCATACACTAGCGGCATGTTTAGGTTTGTCAGCAATAATTCTGAGTTCATCTTTGGCTTTTAGCGTTGTTAAATGGTTAGGGGCCGCTTACCTAGTTTATTTAGGTGTTCAGTCATTACTGTCCATGTGGCGTGGAGAAAATAAAATCGTTGAAAACAAAAATGTTGATAATAATAAAAATGTGTTTGTTCAGGGAGTTATCGTCAGCGTCTTGAATCCAAAAGTAGCGCTATTCTTTCTCTCGTTTCTGCCTCAATTTATTGATACGTCTGCAAGCTCAACATCAATGCAATTATTAGTACTTGGCTTGCTGTTCAGCGTACTTGCGACGACATGTAACGTTTTGTACGCCTCTGTGGGTAATTGGGTATTTAGTCGTCCACACTCTCAGCGTTATTCAAGAACTCTTGAAGGTGTTTCAGGTATTCTACTTATCAGTCTAGCGAGTAAAGTGGCATTTAGTGATCGTTAGATACAGGGCATTTTATTCTCGTGATTATTATATGGCTAATGTTTGCTCAATCTATACGCTAAATGAGTGCTATTGCATAGGTTGAATCACAAATTTCAAAAATACCAATAAGTGAACGTATTTATTTATAGTATGGTTGGCGCGATTTTATCGTAGCTAGGTTAATAACATGAAAAATAAAGTAATTCTGTGTTCCGCATTCCTTTTGGGTTTGTCAGGTTGTGCTTCTGTTCCTACTGTTGATTCGACAGTATCAAATCAAATGAAATCATTTGAAGCACCTCAAAAGGGGAACGCAGGGATTTACATTTACCGAGAAGATGCTTTTGTCGGAGCAGCACTTAAAAAGTATGTTTACGTCGATGGGGAATGTATTGGTGAAACCGCTCCTGGTGTATTCTTCTACCATGAGGTCGAAGGCAATAAAGAACATCAAGTAAGTACAGAGTCTGAGTTTTCTGAAAATCACTTAACTATCTTAACGGAAGAGGGCCGTAATTATTTCGTTAATCAATACATTAAAATGGGTGTATTTGTTGGTGGTGCGGGCGTAGAACTCGTAGACGAAAGCAAAGGTAAAGCAGAAGTACTAAAAGTCGACATGGCAGAAAAAGGAAACTGTTCTTCGATCTAGTTTTACAAACAGACCGCTTTTTAGATTAAAAAACACATTATCAATGTAACCCAACGCTTGATGAGATCCATTCAGCGTTGGGTTTTGTATTTTTGGCAAACAGTATACCTATTTCAGACCGCATGATTTGCCACCTCCTAGCTTGAGCCCACTTATTGTTCAAAGAATCGACTTGTGAAACGTGAATTTTCGAGAGGATTTCGTAGGGAGCAATCCTACAAACGCGATTAACAGATATGCCATTCCATCATTAACCTTGTCGAGTGTATTGCTAAACTAGGTAGCGGTGTGTCTCCTCTCATTAAACAAATAATAGGTATATCAGTTTTAGCTTCTATGCCTTTACATCATGCACTCGGAGCGCAATTTAAAATCAAAGGGCTAACACCAATATTAGAGAAAAATCTTGAAAGTCACCTTACACCACTAACGAAACTCTCTGTTTCAAACATTACCTCAAATCGACTAACGCAGATGGTTAATAATGCGTTAAACCCTTATGGCTACTATCATTCCGAGCTCAATGTTCGGAGATCAGAGAATGATCTCATCACGCTTGAGGTTGACGCGGGGGAGGTTATGTTGGTCAAAAAATCTAATATTGCTGTGTCGGGAGAGGCCAGTAACGATCAAGATTTCATCGAACTAATTAATCAAGCTCAACTTAAACAAGGGCAGCCGTTGCTTCATTCTGAGTACGATACGCTAAAGCGAAACTTGATTTCATTGGCTCAGCAAAAAGGTTACTTGGATGGACGTTTTATCGAATCGTCTTTGGAAGTCATTCCAAGTTTGAATCAAGCCCATGTGAATCTGCATTTCTCTAGTGGTTCTCGTTACCAATTTGGAGAGCTGTCTGTCCTTACGTCGGGTATTGAAACGGCTCGAATAGAAGCGATGAGAACATTTGAGCGGGGCGACGATTTTGATACTTTGAAATTGAGTCAATATCAGGCCGATCTCTCCAGTACTGATTGGTTTCGTAGTGTGATTGTGAAAGCGGATTTCGAGGAGGTATTCGATGGCTATAAGGTGCCGATAGAAGTACTCGCAGAGCCGAATTCACGCAATATTGTGCAAGTCGGTGGAGGTTATTCGACAGACTTGGGGTTGCGCGCTTCGCTAAACTGGACCAAGCCTTGGTATAACGCACGTGGACACAGTTTTGAGGCACAAGCGTACGCTTCCAAACCGGAACAATCCCTATTACTTGGTTACAAAATTCCCACCCAAAATGTTCTAACGGATTACTACGGGATTCAGTTTGAATCTAAGCATGTCGACTATCGAGACACATCGAGTTTTTCTAATGATTTATCGTTTGAAAAACACTGGCAGTTAGACAGTGATTGGCAAAGCACCATGCACGTTCGTTATTTGCAAGAAAGTTATCAACAAGCGTCGGAGAATAACGAATCACAGTTGTTATTACCGGGGGTGACATTTTCACTGCTTGATCGCAAGAACGATCAATTAGAAGTAAAGCACCGTCACGTCTACTCATTGGAATACTCAGACCCTAATTTTTTCTCCGATTCTCGTTTGCTGCGTGTTGAGGGCAATAGTGTTCTGTCATGGGATATTAGTGAAAAACACAAGTTTCACTTTCGTTATAATGTCGGTATTAATGTCGCTGACACTTTGAGCGATATTCCATCCTCGTTACGCTTCTTTGCGGGAGGTGATGGCAATCTTCGTGGTTATGGTTATGAGTCTATCTCTCCTAGAGATGAGAATGGCGATTTAACGGGTGCCCGTTACATGTTTACTGCTGGGCTGGAATATCAATATCAGGTCTACCGCCAATTGTGGCTTGGGGCATTTTATGATGTTGGTGATGCCTTCAACGATAAGGTGGATTGGAAAAGTGGTACAGGTTTGAGTTTGATATGGAATTCAAAATACGTGCCCGTCAAAGTGGATTTTGCTTACGGTTTAGATGCTCCTCAAGGAGACCAATTCCGCGTTCACTTTTCGCTCGGAACGCAGTTTTAGCGGGGATTAAAAAGGCTCTCATCCTTGCAGATAGAGAGCCTTTTTAAGTCTTGATTGTTTAGAGTTCGAACTCACCATTCAGTCTCTTGAATATCCAGTTAGGTGCCTTATGCCATCCACCATAGTTTGGATTCTTAGTATGGATCTCATTCATTGATTGCCACTGAGTTTGGCCTTGTCTATCTCGAGATACTCGCCAAAACAGTTCATCTTGTTGTCGAGTTAAGTAGTGCATGACATGTTCTGCAAAAGCTTCGCTTTGGACCAACACACCAAATTCCACATTGAGGAAGTCCGATCTTGGGTCGAAGTTTGATGAGCCGATATAAGTCAGCCGCTCATCGAGTATCACCGTCTTGTTGTGATAATAAGTATCCGCGTGGAAGTAATGGTCGTCATTTTTCGCTTGGTTTTTGTACTCAAGTATATGAACGCCCTTATCCAACAGGGTTTGGCGGTGCTCCTCGTAATAAGCCGGAATAAAGCCAGAATCATTAGATGCAGACGAGTTCGTCATTAACGTGATGTCCGCTTTTTGCTCCATCAAGGTATCAATAAAGGTAAATTCACCATCACTTGGTACCACATAAGGCGTTGATATCACGGCTTTAGACGCAGTGGCTATTTGTTGCCAAACTTGGTGTTCTGCATGTTTTCTAAAGTAGGGTTTGTTGTTTTCTAACTTGTCTAATGAGTCGAAAACGGGGGTGACTTGCGCAGCAATGAAGTCGGGACTGGTCAGGTGTTTAACCTGTTTTTCAACTTCCGCCTGAATGGTGCTTTTGTCTTTCTCACCTTTATTAAGCGCTTTAGTAAACGCGGAATAGTTTGGGGTAACGTTAACGATGTTTTCTATTGGCGTGACATGCTCGCTGTCCCAAAGTTGTTGGTAGTTCTGGTCGAACGCTCGAATAATGCTGCCTTTGAACAAGACATCCATATCAAAGAAGTTGGCTTTACGGCTGTAACCAAAATAGTCGTCGCCAATGTTGCGTCCACCTAGAATCATCCATTGATGGTCGACGTTGAAGTACTTCTCGTGCAGACGATTATCCAAACGTTGTTGGTGAGTAGAGAAGTTGACGGCGCGACCAATCCAACCTGACTTACGTGAATCAAACGGATTGAATAAACGGATTTGAATGTTGTCGTGAGCGCTGAGATCAGCAAGCCATTTCTCGTTAAACACTAATAAGTCATCGAGAGTGAGTCGAACTTGCACACCTCGATCTGCTGCTTGTTTGAGTTCATTGAGTAGCATCAAACCAAGCGTGTCACTCTCCCAAGAAAAGTAAGTCATATCGATGCTTTGCTGAGCGTTTCTTACCAGTTCAACACGACGAGCAAAGGCTTCTGGAGCGGTAGGAATTAAGTAAACTTCGGATTGATGCTGAGTAGTTTGCCAATTGGCTTCAAAATCCGGTTCAACTTGAGGGTAGGGCTGGGCACAGCCAACCAACAGCGCGCCGAAGATAAAGAGTAGCAGAGCACGAAGGGCGTTAGGAAACATGAGTAAACCTTCCTAATTATGTTCAAGGAATAAGGATGAAAAAAGCCAGCGAACTGGCTTTTAGGTATTCGGTAACGAGTTTTTAGTGGCTGAGGATGAAGTTACATGTGGCTAAGAATTAACCCAAGTTCCTCGAGACCGTTGAGGCGACCTTGGCGCAGTTTTGGATCGATGCCTGAGTGATGAGCATTGTCCCAGTCTTGTGTGGATTGAATACCGCCATCGTTATCGATCAGCAATACTCGATCAGTCGCACTGTTGTATTGGAAGTCTTCAAATAAACGTTCGCTAAACCACATACGAGAGAGCTTGTTCATCATTGCTTTGTCTTTGCTACCTGGACGAACACTTGAACCATCAAGCTTTAATGTCTTGTTAAACACAAATGGTAATTCTGATGCATTACAAGCGCCCACAATACAACTGATGCTTTTGAGTAAATCACCAACGTCGAGATCGCCATTTTCACCTTTGGTATTGTAAGTCCATACGTTGAATCCAGGTGTGTAGTCAAAGTAGTAGAAGCTTGGCGTTGCTCCTGTTGTTTCTTCAGTTGAAACCTTATGACGGTTTGGACCCGTGAAGAGCAAGTCATGTAACGCGGTCTTGAATTGCTGCATGTTTTTGGACGCGCCATTCAGTTCACTTTCATCGTTAGGGAAGAAGTCAGCCAGAGCAAGT
Source organism: Vibrio sp. SCSIO 43097 (assembly GCF_023650755.1). Lineage (NCBI taxonomy): Bacteria > Pseudomonadati > Pseudomonadota > Gammaproteobacteria > Vibrionales > Vibrionaceae > Vibrio > Vibrio sp. SCSIO 43097. The sequence goes on from NZ_CP071840.1 coordinate 1,479,950, forward strand.
AACTCCGTGGTTGAATCGGAGTTCCCCAAACCGAAGAACAACTTAGTCATCGCCTCATAAGCGGTGCTAGGTAGCAGTTCCAATAAGTCAGAAAGATCGAGTTCAATTGAAGCTGAATCGTTGAGTAATGAACGATATTCGGTGCGTAAACGGTTTAAGTTCGTTTCCGATTCTAGCCACTCCACCATGTATTCGACGATTAAGTTTTCGTCACCACTTTCAATGATTTCTGGCGCTTCTTGGCTCAAGATTTCAATAATAGTTGGGATCAAAAATGTCAGGCTCGGCAGCATGCCCAGAGTATTGCTTTCTGCACTGTTTGAGCCAATTACCGTCGGTACGATCCATTCACTCTCAATCGCTTGTTCAGTAAAGTGATAGCCTGGTACTTCTTTCACTAGAAACGCTGGTGGGCGATGCTCGATGTAAGGCGCAAATGGCATCAACGTAGATAATGGGCTGTTGTCGCGTGTTGGACTGATAACCGGAATATTCGCGGCGGTCAGTACCCAGTTCTTAAGACGTTGAATCGGATCAAGCATCTCGCTCTGTACCTTCATGATCTCTTCAAGTGGTAGTAACGCAAGATCTTCAACGCTTTGCTCTAGTCTTTGGCTCTTGGCAACATCGTAACTTTTATATTCAAAGCCGTAAGCGTTGCTTTGCATGATGGCACGTTGAAAGTGCTCACCTGCGATTGCCGCATCGCCTTTTGATTGCTGTAAAATTCCCACCGACATGGCACCCGCACCTTGACCCATGAGTGTCACGTTTTGCGGATTGCCGCCGAATGCCTCTATGTTTTGTTGAACCCATTCAAGCGCGTGTTTTTGATCGCCTAGGCCAAAGTTACCGCCCTCTGGGTTGTCCAAACCATCGACCCAAACACTGCCCAACAAGCCCAAGCGATAGTTAAAAGTAACTGCAATAAACGGGTTACCATCGTCAGCACCTTGTGCAACCACCATATCACCATGAATCAGCGGTTCTGAGCCCGAGCCGTATTCAAAGTCTCCACCGTGAATAAAGACATACACTGGCAAATCTGCGTACGCTTCTGTCCCTGCTGGTCGCCAAATGTTTAGGTTCAAACAATCTTCTGATTGCGTTTGTGCCGTGGTTTTTAACTGCGGGCACGCATCACCGAACTGAGTCGCATCAATATCGCCTTCAAGTGGGACCGCAATGCTGTGCTGAAAGCGGTCTGCTTGCGCAAATTGGATACCTTTGAACGCCTCTACCGCTGCCAGTTTTTCATCCGCATCAAGAGGCGTGATGACAAGGGACTCTTTGGTCGCTTGAATGGTTGCATCGCCAATTTCCAAAGCGATTTGCTCTGGTGGTAAGGGTTGTAGTGGCTTCGGGCCGTTAGGAACGCTAGGTTTACCAGAGTCATCACTGCAAGCTGCTAAGGCAAGAGTGATGGTAATGGCTAAAGTTGAGCGATTGAGTAAAGTCATTTGGTGCGTACACCGAAAATGTTAAACGGCATCTAACAAGCGACGTCCTGACGCTTTGGCATTAATCCGTGAATGGTTGGATGGCTTGTTGTATTGATGGCTCAAATGGTAGGACATCGGCGACAGTTTCAGTAATCGCCTTTGTAGGATGCAGTCCTACCATCGTATAGGGGCGGGCTCTTTCTGAGAGCTAGAAACGGTAACCAAGATTTAAGGTCACTGACTCTCGAGTTTCCCCTTTGTTATAGAGAAAGGTCAGGTTGTAGTTTTTGCCGATTTGCTTATTGAAACCAGTCAAAAACGCCCATTGATTAAGATCTACACCAATGTCGTAATCGAATTCGATATCACCACTTTTTACATGCCCGTCCATTCGAGCGTCCAGTCCTTGATATTCTGCTCCGACAAAGAACTGCGTGCGATAATCGACAAGTTGATAACCCAACATCGGCTGTACAGTAACAATACCATCGCCCCAATCATCTAAGCCCTTTAAGCGAGTTTGCGAATAGGTACCAGTGACAGAAGCAAAGAATTCTTTATAGCCAACCGAAAGGGTTGTACCTAAACCACGAAGGTCATATTCCAAATGCAGCGGCACGTCTAAGCGTCCGCGACTACAAAGTGCAGATAAACCATCGCAAAACTTATCACCTAATCCTGGCAGTTTATCGTTCAGCTTATCTTTTATGTACTGGCCACCTTCGCCTGTGTATCCCGCATCCACGTTCGCATCGACATTGATTTTGCCGACGTAACCAAACACGTTCCAAAAAGGGAGGATGTTCACATCACCACGAACACTGAAACTCTCTGCGTTCACAATCCCGACGGTGTCTTCTGGGTCGAATAGGTCGTTTAGACGCACGCCATCAATAGTGAAGTCATTGAATGGGATGTTCATATCTTGGTTACGGTAAGCCATTGATACACCAAACGGCAGCGGTAAATCGATGCCTTGTCGACGCACCATATCGCCCATTAATGGGAAGATACGATCAAGTTTTACACTGGCTTCTTGCATGCGTGGGTCAGAAACTTCGTTCAAGCGCTTCTCATCCAACACTTGCACACCAATGTCATCCTCATAGATGGCAACAGGTTTAAGAGTGCTGACCATTTTCAGTGGTTTGTTTTTGCTTGAGCCAACAATTTCAGTGTGTTTGCTCGCAATCACAAGTTTGCCAGAATCCAACTTTTGAAAGCGGATCTCTTGATGGTACGTATCTACCTTGTATTTGTGGTGTGTGAACGGCTTTTCGTTAGTGATGACCATGCGTTTTGGTTCACCGTTAACGAGTTCGATATCGACGCTTAAGAAACGGAAATAGGCGATGTCTTGTGGAAGCCCGTATTTTGAGTAGTTGAAGCTGACAATGACATTACCGTTTTGATCTTCTTTTGCTTGTACCGATGAAGAGTCAAAGCTCTCTGCGTAATTACGGAGACGATATTCTGTGCGTGTGAAGGCTTCGATTTCATCGAGTACTTTTTCGTTCTTATCCAACTCTTCAGGGTTGTACTTGATGCGTAGATCGATATTGCCCTTGCTGTCGGTGTTTTTTACAAGGAACACCGAAGAATCACGGACCTCGTTGCCGATTTGAACGGTTCGGTGAGCATGCTCTACCAAGTGCTCGCCTTGTACTAGAGAACTGATGGCCAGTTTCGGTAGATCATGGCTGATACCGTATTTGTCGAAGAGCTGGCGACCTTGTTCCATTACTTCGTTGTAAGTTGTCTCTTCTGCGGCGAAGCTAAAAGTGGGGGTAGTAAGCATTAGTGCGCTCACTAGCACAGTAACAGAAGATGTCTTGCTAGCGCGTATTTCAAAAAAACTCATGACGATTTCCACTCTGAATAGCCTCAAACCTTCGAGACTCAGACAGTTAATGTGTCACTGAACTTCTTGTTCAGTTAGATAGATGTGTTTGCTGTGATTGATGTTGTGAATGCAGTGTTTTTAATTGCATTTCGTAAATCAATGAGAGGATTTTATGGTGGGTAGAGAAATCCCGTTAATCGCTTTTGATGGATACTATCCTCGCTTTATGGGTGAGGTAGGAATAGGGCAGCGAACAAAGCAAAAAGCCCCGCAGAGCAAAAGCAATGCAGGGCTTTAGTTTCAAGAACGGAGGTGACGCTTAGGCCGTGACGCGAACACGGAACAGATCGGTAAACAACTTGGCAATCATCAAAATGATCATAATGTTTACCAGCATCAGCAAGGGCGTTTCAATTCGATACGCTGGGGTTAAATTGAGCGCTCCTGATGTCAAGACAACCAATAAGTTAATACCTAGAATTCTGTGTACCATCAGTTTTGGTGTGGAAAAGACTTTCCAAATTACGATGATGTTGATGAAGTAGAATAGCCCAAGCTGCCAAAGCTCGGTCATCATTGGCATTAGGAAAATGTATTGCAATAGAATCACCGTGCCAGTGCCTATCACACCAAAAAATGCATCTTTAATAATGCTTGGTGGCATAGTAGGAACGATTGAAGAGAACACGCCTGCTAGCATCGGAAAAATGAAACCTCCGGGTACGGGCAGATAAATCCAGATCAACAAAGAAGTGACGAACATGGATACACCTTGCAATACCTTTCTGCCGTCTTCATTCAAATGCTGGATAAACGTTCGATGCTCGTGATGCCAAACCGTGTTTTTCTCTCTTTGCATGACATAAGCAACGTGACCAATGAGCGACGTACTTGGATTTTTAATATCAAAGCTTTGCAGTTGCTGCGTTAGTGTTGGCCAATCGATCTCACGACTTTGCGATTTATCTGCTTGTTCTAGCAATCGGTCTTGGATTTGTGCCATCTCATTTAAACGCGCACGCCATAGCTGACGATGTTCTTTCAAGTGGTAGCTGCCAGTAAGTGGTAAGCCGACCAGTTGGAATAACTTTTCTATGTTGGCGGTGTTGGTCTCAAGAGCTTCAGTATCTATATCATTGGGCGATTTCATAGCGTTAAGCATCGCCTCTCTGCTGGCCTCAAAACGTTGAATGAAGTTTTGTTCTGTACTGACTGGCCAAACTAATCGGTACACAACAGAAAACGTGATCACACCAAGAATCGTCTCTTGCATGCGAAGAACAGCGAAGTGGAACGTTGCTTGACTATCAAATCCTCCCATACATGCGATGATGGAGCACACAGCAAAACCGATAGAGAACACATAACCATACTTTTCGTCGCTCGACATAAAAATGCACGCACCTAAAAACAAGGTGAAGAAGGTGAGAAACAAAAAGCGATCTTGAGAAAACGTCGTGATGAGGAAAAAGGCATAACCGATGCCAAGGAGGGTTCCTAATAAGCGATTATGACCTTTGTTTATTGAGTGAGCGAAGCTTTCATTTAATGCCATTACCGCGACTGCGATCGCTGCCCAATACGGTTTCTCCCATTGAAACCATAAGGCAAGGCAGATCGCGATAACGATAGACAGCGCAGCTTTGATTGCTTCTTTGGTTGAGGCATTAAACATACATTCCACCGCATTATTGTTTGATGATTTTGATAGAGGCCGTCATACCAACACGTAGTTGAAAATCTTTCGGTAAGTGATCTAATTTAACTTTAATTGGAATGCGTTGAGCTAAGCGTATCCACTGAAAGTTAGGGTTCACATTGGGCAAAAGATCGTTACCAGTACTACCATCTTGCTTCGCAATGCCGTAGCCAATGCTTTTGATTTTGCCTTCAAGCACAGCTTCATTGTGCATCAGTAAGGTCACGTAGGCTTTATCTTGTGGATCAACCCCAACTAAATCCGTTTCTTTGAAATATCCTTCGATCCAAAAGCTGTCTTCATCAATTAAAGCCACGACTGGGGAGTTAGCGACGACTTGAGAGCCGACACGTAAGTTCAAATTAGTGATATAACCATTCGTTGGTGCATAAACTTTTGTGTAATCAAGGTTTAGCTTGGCTTCTTCAACATTGGCTTTCGCGAGCTCTACGTTGGCAACGGCTGTCTCCACCGCATTGTCTAGGTTATTCAATGTCAGTACAGGTACAGCGCCAGGTGTGCGCTTTTCTAACTTAAGTGCTCGCTGCTCTTCATTTTTGGCCTTTGCTAGTAATGCAATGGCTTGCTTTTGAGCTGCTAGCGCTTTGTGGTACGCCGCTTTATAGATGCTTGGGTCAATCTCAAACAGCAAATCGCCTTGTTTCACTTGCGAATTGTCTTCAACGTAGACTTGGATGATTTGTCCTGTCACGCGGGGGGTTATAGAAACGATGTGCGCGCTAACTTGGCCATCTCTAGTCCATGGGTTGTCAGTGTATGATTGGTAGTAGCTGAAAATCACGGTGCCAGCTGAACACAGTAGTAGCAGTGTGATGAGATAACGTTTTATCACGGAATTTGCCTCAAAATATGGTAATGAATCGACCAATAACGCCAGTAAAAATCACAATTAGGCTTAGCTCAGCGAGCGCGGGAAATGCAACGTATTTGTGGAGTCCCAGTTTTGTTGCAACGGTTCCAACCAAAATGGTGAGCATGTAAGCCAATGCAATAACCAGCAACAAGGGAGGGAAGTAAACTTCGCCCCACACAAGTTCATGTGGCATTGAGTTCATGGTGTTTTTCTCTATTAACTTGATGAATGTAAAGATAAGGCAAGTGATGGCATCCGTGATAATCGCTTTTGTAGGATCTAATCCATCAAGAGAAAGGTGTCATGCGCTATATAGAGGGAATAGCGCAACAAAGTAGCTTTTTTGGACAGTGAACATAAAAATAAATTTATTTTCCAATTTATTTGATGCTCATTTAAGACCACTAAGTTATTAAATTTTCGACAATTATTGTTCAATGTTTGCGTTTGAATATGCGAAGTGATGGTTTCATCCTTCAAATGGGATTACGAGTTGTGAGTTTTTGTTCCTAATATTCGCTTCGAAGCAAACGAGATGCTTTTTAAATTAAATAATCCAACAAATATGAGTGAAAGATTATTCGTTAGATTATTTGAGTTTTATATTTATTAGTAAGAGTAAAATTGTCATGGAAATTATTTCTAACCTTTTTGACATGGCACCATTTGTTGCTCTCTTTATTACGCTCTCTCTCGGTTATATGGTAGGTAAAATTACCATTGGTCGATTTGTTCTTGGCGGTGTTGCGGGAACATTATTAATGGGTGTAATTATTGGGCAATTTGGTGTTCATATTGATCCCGGCGTAAAAAGCATTTTCTTTGCGCTCTTTATTTACGCAGTAGGGTATCAAGGTGGTGCGCAGTTCTTTAAAGCATTGAACTTTAGAACCATCAACATTCTACTTTCTGCTGTAGTGATGACGGTTTCTGGCCTGCTTTGTGTACTAGCAGCAGCTTGGATGTTTGATCTAGACAGAGGTACGGCAGCTGGTCTTGCAGCTGGTGGTTTGACTCAATCGGCAATCATCGGTACAGCGGGTGATGCGATCGCACGTCTTGGTGGTGTGACAGAAGAAGCGAAACACCTAATGCAGACCAACGTCGCAGTCGGCTATGCAGTTACGTACATCTTTGGTTCGCTTGGTCCAATTCTTATGGTGACATGGGTATTCCCAACACTGATGAAGTGGGATATCCGAGCAGAAGCGATTGCGCTAGAAGAGAAAAACTCAAATGGTAAGCGCGATCTTGCGCCGGGTGAATTCAACGCAGTAACCGCGCTGGTTACACGAGCATTTAAAGTGAGCAAAGATGGCGGGCTAGCAGGCAAAACCCTAGCTCAGTTAAACCAACACGCTCTAGCTGCTTGTATTGAATTGATTCAACGTGATGGCAAAGTGCTAGAAGTGGACAAATTCACAGCACTGAAAGAAGGGGATGTCATTGTTGTAACAGGTCGCCGTAATGCAGTACATCAGCTGCAAGATGGTTTGGCTGACAACGAGATTGCACTTCCATAAGGCTATGAAGTTATTGAAGAAAACCGTCAACTGATCGCAGACAACCGCAAACTGATTGGTAAGTCGCTGCAAGAGATTAAAGAGGCTTCGAACCAAGGCTCTATGCGCGGTATTTATGTGACGGATTACATTCGTGAAGGCAGCTCTATCGAAATGACGCCGGATCTTGTGGTGAAGAAAAACGACGTCATCCAGCTTACAGGTACCGCAAAAGATATCAATCGCGTTGAGAAAAACATTGGTCAGCGAATGGGCTCAGCAAACGTGACTGACTTAGTCGTGCTTGGTATGGGCATGGTGGTGGGTCTATTAATTGGTCTAATCAGTTTTAAGATTGCTGGTATTCCCGTCACTATCGGTTCTGGTGCAGGTTGTTTGATCTCAGGTTTGATTGTCGGTTGGTTGCGTAGCCGCAATCCGCATGTTGCTCAGTTTCCTGTGGGTGCCGCGAACTTTATTCGAGATTTCGGTTTGGCAGCATTTGTGGGCATTGTTGGCCTTGAGGCTGGGCCTCAAGCGGTCGACACCATCAAAGAACACGGTATGTCTCTGTTGTTCCTTGGTATGGCTGTGACCATTATTCCTCAGTTTATTTCGTTCTTTTTCTCATACTTTGTATTGAAGATTAAGAACCCAGTTGAAGCACTTGGTTGTGTTACAGGTGGACGAAGTGCGAACCCAGCATTCGCGGCTTTAATGGAAAAAACAGGTAACGCAACGCCAGTATTCTCATTCACCGTGACTTATGCTGTCGCCAATGTACTGCTCACCCTATGGGGTCCTATTATTGTCGGCATTATTACTTTAAACGCAGGCATGTAATTTAAATAAATTCGAACACTCTTATCGCCTAATTAAATAGGCGGTAGGGGAAGTATTATCCAAATTTCACTAAATAATAAATTCAGGTAAATATTATGACTACGCCAAATACAACAATTGATTTTTCAAAATTTGCAGATTTAAGCCCATTTGAATTAAAAGATAAACTTATTGAAGTGGCACAAACTGTTCCTGACCGCGCGTTATTAGATGCAGGTCGTGGTAATCCTAATTTTCTTGCGACACTACCACGTAAAGCGTTCATTCGTTTGGGTGAGTTCGCAATATTGGAAGCCGAGCGCACTTATTCATACCTAGATGGTGGTTTCGGTGGCATTCCAGATGGTGTGGGCATTGTTGAGCGCTTCGATACGTTTGCAAGCAAGAATAAACAAGACCAAGGCGTACAGTTCTTGGAAAAGTCGCTGAGCTACGCAAAAGACCGTTTGGGTCTAGAGAAACAGGCATTTTTGAATGAGCTGGTTAACGCATACCTTGCATGTAACTACCCAGTGCCACCACGTATGTTGACGAACATCGAAAGGGTTGTGAAGCAGTACATCGCAGAAGAGATGTACGGCCCGATGCCAATGACAACAGACTTCGATCTGTTTGCAACGGAAGGCGGCACAGCGTCTATGACGTACACGTTCCAAACTATGTTCAACAACGGTCTGTTGAAGAAAGGTGACAAGGTCGCGCTAATCACTCCAATCTTTACGCCGTACCTAGAAATTCCAGAACTGAGTGAATACGAACTGGAAATCGTTGAACTACGTTTGGATGAGACAACATGGCAGCTGCCGATGTCTGAAATCGAAAAGCTTGCAGATACAGACATCAAACTGCTTTGTGTCGTGAACCCAGCAAACCCAGCGTCTGTGAAGTTCTCGGATGAGACTCTGGATAACCTATCAAATTTTGTGAACAACGAACGCAGCGACCTGTTCATTGTGACTGACGATGTATACGGCACATTCGCGGACGACTTTGTCTCACTGTTCGCGAAACTGCCATACAACACGCTTTGTGTTTACTCGTTCTCGAAGTACTTCGGTGCAACAGGCTGGCGTTTAGGCTCGATTGCGATTCAACACAACAACGTGTTTGACGATGCAATGCGCAGCCTTCCTGAAGCGCGTCAACTTGAGTTGGACGATCGTTACAAAACACTGACTCCGGAACCTCGTGAGATTAAGTTTATTGACCGTATCGTAGCAGACAGCCGCAGCGTAGCGCTTAACCACACAGCAGGTTTGTCTCTTCCTCAACAAGTTCAAATGGCGCTGTTCTCTTTGAACTGCTTGATGGACTCGGAACAAAACTACAAAGAAGCATGTAAACGCATCATCCGCGAGCGTTACAAAACTCTGTACAAAAACATGGGTGTAGAAATTGAAGAAAACAAAGATCGTGTGGACTACTACACACTGCTTGAGCTCGACACTTTGGGCGGCAAATTGTACGGACCAGCCTTCGTTGAATGGTTCAAAGCGAGCGAGAAGGGCAAAGACTTCCTGTTCCGTCTTGCACATGAAACCGGCGTTATCCTACTTCCAGGCCAAGGCTTCGATGTAGTACACGCATCAGTTCGAGTTTCGTTAGCAAACCTTACTCATCACGAATACGAGCTTATCGGTCGTGCAACGCGCAAAGTGTTGGATGAGTACTTCGCTGAGTTCCAAGGCTAATTAATCCAGCCTGATTAAGAATAAGCCTCGGCGTTGTCGAGGCTATTCCGACCAAATAAGCACAGTGCGCGATATTGTGTTTATTTAGTCGCCAAGCTAACAAACTTCTCAATTAAGAGTGACTTATGAAAAGCATTATTTCTATTCAATCTCATGTGGTTTATGGCCACGCAGGAAACAGTTCTGCCGTCTTCCCGATGCAGAGAATGGGCCTCGAAGTCTGGCCAATTCACACGGTTCAGTTTTCAAATCACACTCAGTACCAGCAAGGTTGGACTGGACAGAAGTTTGGGGCAGATGAAATTCATTCTCTAATGAGAGGCTTAGATAACATTGAGAAGTTAGGCGAATGTGGCGCGATACTGTCCGGTTATCAAGGCAGCGCAGAGCAATGTCGAGCGGTGGCCGAAGCGGTAAGTTTAGTCAAATCGCGTAACCATAGTGCACTGTATGTGTGTGACCCAGTTATGGGTGATCCAGACAAAGGTTGCATTGTGGCAGACGGTGTCAAAGAAGCGATAAGCCATAGCTTGTTGCCCATCGCTGATGTGATTGTTCCTAACCAGTTTGAACTGAGCGAGTTAACAGGTGTGAAAATTAACTCTCTTTATGATGCGGTCACTGCATGTAAAAAAGCCTTAGAGTTAGGACCGAAAATGGTATTGGTGAAACACCTGCATGCACTAACAGATGACGCCTTCAGTATGATTTTAGCGACGCCGAAAGCAAGCTATTTGGCCCAACGACCTAGTGTTGAATTTGCTATGCAGCCAGTCGGAGTCGGTGATTTAATTTCTGCGATTTTCACCTCTTGTTTGGTGAAGAAGATGTCTCCTGTCGCAGCCTTTCGTCATACACATAACGCCGTTTACGGTGTATTGGAGATCACAAAAGGCTATGGCACATGGGAGCTACAGACGATCAATGCCCAATACGAATTTGTCGAACCGACGCATGAGTTCAACGTCGTGAAAATTGCTTAGCGCAGTACCTAATTAACGGAGAAGCGTAAAGTTAGCATATAGAAACTTGGCATAATTGCTTTGATGGATAGCATCCTACAATCGCGATTATGGGGTTTAGCCGTGCCTAGCTATAGTAACTCCAAACAACGAAACGGACTTCATTTTGACCCAATTAACTTCAAACTGAGTCTCTGGTCATACGCCAGAGAACATTAAATGAGACTGATTATGAATCGTTTAATTTCCTCTGGTGTGACGGTTGCACTTTCGCTGCTGATAGTAGCTTGTAGTTCACCTCATACGCTGGATGTTCGTGTTTCTCAAAGCAACTATAAAGATGTCGAGATCGCGAGTTCGACACCAAATGAGCCACTTCGAATGTGGGCCAATGAAGCGCCGGATTTTCTCTACTCAGCGCACAATCAAACCACACCGATCAAAGTAGAGGGTGAACAGCTCAATATTTTGGCCTTATCGGGTGGTGGCGTAAACGGTGCATACGGAGCCGGCGTTTTGATGGGGCTACAGGAAAAGGGGGAGCTAAAAGATTATGCCATCATTACTGGAGTCAGTGCGGGTGCCCTAATCGCTCCTTTTGTTTTCATTGGCGGTGATGCGATGCCAAAGATGAAAGAAGTCATGCTCAACATCAATGATAAGAATATTTTGGGTAAGAAGAACTTCTTAAATACCCTGTTTAAGGACGCGTTTACCGATGGTGAGAACCTCTATGATTTCATCGCAGACGCTTACCCTGAGCCCATGATCGAGGCGATGGCGCAGCAACACCGCAATGGTAAACGCCTCTTTATTGGCAGTACCCATTTTGATTCAGGCGAACTGGTGATTTGGAATATTGGTGCGATTGCGAACAGTGATTTAGCGGACAAATCTGAACTTATTTACAAGGTGCTTGCTGCGAGCGCATCGATCCCTGGTGTTTTCCCTCCACAATTTATCGATGTTGAACATGATGGAGAAACACTTGAGGAGTTACACGTAGATGGCGGTCTCGCAGCGCAGGTGTTCTTTAATCCGTCTAACTTCAACTATCAACAAATCTCAGATGCTTTGGGGTTAGAAAAAGCGCCTCAGTTGGATGTGATTCGCAATGGTGCGTTAAAAGCGCCGTATCGTCCACTAAAAGACAAAGGTTTGGACTTGGTATCGAAAAGTGTCTCAAGCCTTACGCTAGCGCAAACTCGTGGTGATCTCTATCGAATGAAATACATCAGTGAAATCAACGATATCGAGATGCAGTTTACCTACATTGATCAAGATTTCAGGTACGCCAAAGTAACGAAAGATATGTTCGATCACCGCTACTTGCTGACGATTTACGAATATGGATTCAAAAAAGCCACCCAAGGGCAACTTTGGGTAACTGAACTCCCTTAATACAGGAAAACGATACAATGAAAAAAGCCGTTCTTACACTCATGATACTTACCGCTTCCGCGACTGCATTCGCCCAAAGTGGAGCCCATCTTGACCAGCAAAAAGTGGATAGTGATATGCAGCAACTGTCTGCAATCAAAGAAGAAGGTGCAGCCTTTATCATGATTGACGAGAACTCGAGTTACGTGGCGGTCGAGTTCGTGGGAAAGTGGGAAGAGATCAACAACTATGTGTCACACAAAGAAGCGAAAAAACGTAAATTGGAAAAAGTGAACAAGCAGTTCGTGTACTCTCAGGTCGGTGAAACGTTGGAGTCACTTGAGCAAAAAGTCGTTGACCACATTTACGCTGATCAACCTAAATATTTCAGTGTCGATGTCTACCGCGATTACCATGGTGACTCAGGAGAATTCAACTATTTAGCTCGTGTCGTTGAGTACAACTAAGTTAGAGAAAACCTACTGAAGCTAGTAGGTTTTTTTGTGTCGTCGAGAAGGAATTCAAACGCAGATTTTTTCCGTTACCAAGTAGCAATTCTACGATCTTGTGGTAATTTAATTAGATAACTCTAAAAAGTAAGCACAACCTATGAATTTTAGTTTTGAACAACTTCTCGCGTTCGTAACCGTTTATGAACAGCTTTCGTTTAGTAAGGCGGCGGTCAAACTCAATAAGCACCGAACCACAATAGGGCAGGTGATTACCAATCTTGAAGACCAACTGGCGGTCAACCTGTTTGAGCGAGTGGGGCGCTCGGTAGAACCGACAGAAGATGGTCATCTTCTTTACCACTATGCTAAGCAAACCATCGAACAAGCACGTACTTTCGATAAAGTCGCATTAAGTCTAGCTTACGGTGGGTTAGAGAATGTTAGTATCGCCTATTCAAGCGCTATACCACACCGTTTTCTTGTATTGCTTCGTATTCAATTAGCAGCAGATTTTCCGATGATGCGAGTTAACTTTCTTGTTCGTAATCGCAACGAAATTAAAGAGGGTTTACAGAATGGTGATTATCAATTCGGTATTGTCAATGTGCATGATAGTCGAGCAATACATAGTCTGGATGCGACGTTTTTAGGTCATTTTGAATTTGTTCCTTTCGTCCAGAAAGGTGGTGAACTCGCTTCTATGGCACCAGATCGAGTATTGACAGCCTTGAGGAATAGTAAACAATTTGTACTGCGGTCTCTTATTGAAGAGGGAATGGGCGAAAAAGTCATCGTAAGTTCGAACCATGAAGAGGTCGACCAATTGGCCCTTGTAGTGAAAATGGTTGAAGCAGGTTTAGGATGGGCGATTCTCCCCAGAACGTTTGCCCATTCGGAGTTTTCTAATAATCATATAGAGCCAGTGGAAGCTTCTGAATTATTGGAAGGTTTTAAGTTTGGTTTTGGCCTATGGTGCCAACCCTCTAAGCAAGTCGGTGATGTAAAAAATTCAATCATGAAGGTCGTTACAGAATACCGAGAGAAAATAATCCGTGATATGACTTAGCGGCGACATGTATCCTGCTCATCCCTATCAACAACAAGACTCAATGTGAGTCTTGTTTTTTTGTGTCTGAAAAACGTTATCGTTCTAGCGAAGACTAATGTCTATTGGAAGGATATGACCCTCTATATGAGAGTATGGAATCCATACTTTTTGGCTTAATCTAATCTCGCTCAATGGGTAAGCCCAGAGCAAAAAGTGTTTTTACCATATGTCCGCTGCAAGGACGCAGATTTTCAGCCGGGTTTAGTTACCCGGCTTTTTTATAGTAATAGAAAATGTCAGCTGTCACCCCAAGCTCTCTGTTACAACTGGCTTGTTACTTCGCTTAGCAATCCAGTACGCAACGCTACCCCAAAGCACAGTGAGTGCCCAAAGTGCCGTCCAATGTAGAGCGACTTGTTGCCAGGTTGCCCCCATTTGGTTTAGCGCTAAGAAAGCTTTTATCGCCCAAGTGCTTGGGCTTAAATCAGCAATCCATAGTAAGGGAGTAGGTATGGCTTCAATCGGCCAAATAAAACCAGCCAAGAAAATGAGCGGCATAGAGCTCACTAAGACGACTAAGGTGACAAGTTCACGCCGAGGTAATAAGTAACCTAGCCAGAAGCCTAGTCCGCAACAACCTAAAAAGAACGGGAACAACATAGCCAGCAATTCGCCCGCATTGGCGATATGGTTTACGTTTAAGCGTTCGAAGCTAAAACCAAAATAATAGGCGCCGAGTAAATAATAAATTGCCACAAATACTAACGTTCTCGCAAGCAGCAGCGATCCCGTTGATACTTGTGACCAATAGCCACGACCATGACGCTGTGTTCCCGTTTGCAATCCAACCGCCATGATCAACGTTTGTTGTAAAATCAGAACAAATACTGCCGGCACTACGTATTCGATGTAACCCATGGTTGGGTTGAACGTCGGTTTCATATTAAGCTTAATAGCAGAGTAATTATGGCTAGCCATACTCATGGGCATACCATCTATCACCATTTTACTGACTTTCACTTGGGCCCCTAATGTGCCTCCCGCTTGGGCCAATCCTTCTACCACGGTTCCGTACACGAGAAAATACGAGGCGTCCGCAGCGTAGGCCAGAGTCGGGCTTTTACCTAGCATTAGGTCTTTGTAAAAGTGTTCTGGTATGACTAAAAAACCGGTGATCTCTCGTTGTAAAAATGCTTGCTTTGCATCGGCAATCGTATGAAGTCGAGTGACTACGTTGACTTGTGGGGTGGCATCAACCATACGTTCCAGCTTTAAACTCGTCTGACTACCATCTAGATTAACAATCGCGATTGGTTGTTCACGAGGCGTTTGTTGTGCATAAGGCAAAGGGTATAAAAACGAGTAAAATACGACACCACCAAACACGGTCAACGTAACGACTGGATTGGTTAGAACGGCCTTAAGTTCCGCTTTAATCAGTTGCCACAATGTCATACCGCCTCCTTCGCTTGGCGTGTTGATGAAGCTGTTCGATGTTTACCCATCAAGGCTGCGGTAATGAGCAGAGGCATAACGTAACCAATCATAGGCCATAGCGAGCTTAAAGATTGCGCGGCCGATGCTCCATAGCTTGCTTGACTCACTTGTACTTCAATGTAATGGGTAATCGGCAATAATGAACGCCATGCATAAGCGAGCGTGTTCATGTCAGAAACTGGGAATGTAATTCCCATGAACGCGAAGCTTGGAGCCGTAAATGCGCCAGCAAAACTCATCGCACGTGCAGGATCCATCGACAAGAAGAAGAACAACGCTCCCATAATGATACAGGCGATAACCGTCGCCAATTGTGCTAATAGCATAACCACAAAACTGCCTTCCATTGGCCAATCAAGCACGGAATAAAACCAGTACAAGAACAACGCACCTTGCGCCATAAAGACCGGAATGTACCGACTTAATAAGGTAGTGAGCCTGGCGTATGGCTTTTCGCCCAAAAATGCAAAGCCATTCTTTCCACCATAAATGCGAAAGTGCGCGGCAAGAATCAAAATAGTGCTTACTACAATACATATTTGCCAAATGGCTGGCACGATAGCCGTTACCAAAAATTGTGCGTAGTTATTGTTACGGTTAAATAATGCGGTTATTTGTGTCGACACGGATACAGCCTGCCCAGCCGCCGCTAACGTTGTGGTGTTACCCTTAGCCAAGTTGCTCATTACTTCAACCTGAGCATCGAAATAGCCTTGTGCTTGCGTAACGGCAGAGTTGATCAATTTCGCTACCAAAATGTACTGACTGTTGTAAAAGACAGAAAGTTGAGGTTGGCGGTGTTGGAGAATATCTTGGTCGAACTTAGATGGGATGACCGCGTAAGCGTAGATATCGCCTTCAATCATCGCATTTTTTGCTTCGATTGCACTGGTGTAGTGATAATTAACAGCCAGACTCGACGACGCATCCAAAGATTGAATGAGCTTTCGAGAAAGTTGGGAATGTTGTAGATCAACCACACCGATTGGCAGATCCCGGGCAATGCCCGCAGAGAACACTCCCCAAATCATCATCGCGAGCAAAATCGGTATCCAAGTAAGGCACGAAAGTAACCACTTGTCTCGTCGTAAGATATGCCGCTGTGAAATCTTAATCGTCATAGCATTAACCTAGTGGTTGTGATTAAAGTTCAACGACAACACTCATTCCCATACGCAGTTCAGGTTCGGGTTGAGCTGGACGAGCTTCTACTTCAAAGGTACGAAGATCAAAACCTTGAGAGGCATCGGTTGCTCTCCACGTTGCAAAGTCACCCATAACGGCAACATGCGTTACTTTGAACTCAACATTTTTATTTAAGGCAGGCAAATAGGCATCAAAGGTTGCTCCTTTTTTAAAGTGTTGAAGGTAATCTTCACGCACATTCAGTGTCGCCCAGGCATCTTCTGTATCTATTACAGTAACTACTGGGAAGCCCTGAGGTGCTAATTCACCACTTTGAAGCAGAACTTGAGAGACTTCGCCGTCGAACCAGCTGTAGATCTGAGTATCTTTCGCATACGCTTCTACTTCGGCTACGGCACCTGATGCCATGCGCGCTTTTTCCGCCGCAGCCACTTTGGTTTCACTTCTGGCGCCTTCTTTTGCCATTTCGTACATTTGAAACGCGGCACTTTCTGTGTATTTCGCTGCTTGCCACTGCGTTAAAGCTTCATCGCGCTTTTGTTCTGCAACCACGCCATCGTTATAAAGGTTATTCACACGATTGTAGGTTTTTTCCATTAAATTCGCAGCGGCTTTGGCTTTCATCCACTGATCTTTTGCTGCTTGGATTTGTTGCTCACGTGCGCCTTTCTCAGCTTCTTGAGCTAAGGCGTCCGCCGCTTTTTCACCTGCTTTTGCTTGTTCTAACTTCGCTTCAATTTCAGGACTATGAAGGGTAAAAATAAGCTGACCTTTCTCTACATCGTCGCCTTTACGTACCATGACCTCATCAATACGCCCTGGAACTTTTGAGGAAATGCTGTATTGCTGGGCTTCAATTAATCCCTGTAAGCGGATCGGTTCCGGTTGATAGGCTTGGTAAAATTGATACCCAACCCAAGAGGCAACACCCAAAGCACAAAGTGAGAGTAAAACGGGTTTTAGTGATTTAGCTGCCATGATTTATTTCACCTCTTTGGATGTTGAAGCAGGGATATAAGCGGTATTTTGATATTGTTCGAAGCTGTTCATTTCACTGCTCAATGCGAGTAGCTTGGTTAAAGATATTAAATAGCGGAAACGCGCCGCCGAACGTTGTGTTTCTATACTCGCGACATAAAGTTGTGCATCCACAACATCCAGAGAAGACGACAGACCCTGAGTAAATGCTTTTTCACGCAAGCGCAGGTTTTCGTTAGCGAGTTCAATGCTAGATGCGAGCCCTTGTACTTCATCAATGGCTTGCTGAGCCTCCAAGTATGTCTTTTGGACTAACAGCGATAAGTCTTGTTTGGCTTGGGACTTTAATGAGTCGACCTGCGAGACGACGCTTTGAGCGGCTTTGACTTTTTCGCTTCGCCCTGATGATTCAATCAGTGGAATGCTGACACCAACACCAACTAACCAGTCTGGCTTCATTTGGCTTGCGAGAGAATCGTCTTCATACAAGCTGTAGTCGCCGTAAAGATAAACTTCAGGGTAGTATTTCCCTTTTTCTGCTTTGATTAAGCTAGAGGCTTGTTTGTGTTTAGCGCTCAGAAGTTCTAACCCCGGATAGGTAAGCAACGTTTGATCGACAAAAGCGGTAAGAGGGGGAAGACTGTCGTTGATAAACAAAGATTCAGCGGGCTCTACGGCGTCATCTTGTGCGAGTAATTTACCTAATGCAGCCTGAGCGATACTCAAATCGCTGGCAGCTTTACGTGTTTCTACGGATGCTTTATCTAAAGAAGCCTCGGCTTGCAGGCGCTCAACGTGCGCGATTTGTCCTTGCTCTTCAAGCTTAATGGCAAAATCTCGATGCTTTTTTAGCCCTGCTTCAACCGCTTGCCGCGTTGCGAGTACTTCCTTTGCCAGTACGACAGAAAAGTAGTACTTCGATAAATCTTCAAAACGCGCTTGTTGTTCCATTAAAAGCTGACTTTTCGCCTCATCCGTTTTGCCTTCTGCTGCTGATTGAGCCGCAGAAATTCTACCACCAGTAAAAATTGGCCAAATGGCACGAATAGACGAAGAGAAAATATCGCGCTCGGTTATGGTCGAAGTGGTATTAGCTAAGGCACCAAAAATAGGCTGAAAAGCAGGAGGTACGTTAATGTGTGCTCCTGTGCTGTCTAGAATCTGTTTTCCCGAAAGCGTGATATCGGTATCTAAACGCGTGTAATTCGCGCCAATGGTAACTTGAGGTAAGTTGAGATTGCTGGTGGCACTCTCTTGGTATTGGTAGTTCTCGACGTTTGAGCGTTGAGCTTTAAGAGAATAGTTGTTTTCTAGCAATAGCTGCCATGCGGTATCAAAAGTGATCGGTGCCGCATGGCAGGCAAGGGAAATCGAGCTGCTAAGTAAGCCCAGTATCCAAAACTTTCCTGTTTTTTTCATAATGGCTGCTTTGTCGTAGAGTATTAGCTCTAATATAAAGGATTCGTAACTGCGTGTTAAGTAGGAGGGAAAATTGGGCAGTAGTATGCGCCCAGTTATATTTGTGCTGGGCGCGGGAGATGTTACAAATTTATTTCGTATATGGACAGTGAAACTCCGCTCTCCACTCGAGCTGACGAGAACCTCGCATCGTATTCAATAGATCTTTTCCACTCATTTGAGGGAACGATAACAGGACTTTGAGATCAGAAGTACCGCCTCCGTTTTTTTCATAAGCCCTGACGTGTGTAAATGTTGAATACATATTCTCTGACAGCATCGCCTTATTCAGGCATATTCCAAAGGTATCGCGTTCCATGTTTGGTGTTCCTTCTAACTATAAATGCACCTCTGTTTATAGTTTTCCAGTTTTCAGATGGTGTCTAAGTGTTTGTCATATAGTCAGTATTTGTGTTTTGTTTTATTTTTGTCCAAACCACTGACATCAATGTTGAGCTTTTAATAGACTTCCAGCTTCACTGCTTTCAAACCGAAACTCTCATTGGTTTCGTTGATTAAAAATTATACGTTGTAAAGTCTAAAAACGCCTCAAAAACCGCTAAAATCGATGTGATCGCGATCATGATTTTAAGGGCAATTTATGTATGGAATTGAGTATCAGAGAGGAATGCTAAATTTGGTGAATGGTTGTAATTTTATGTTTCAGCTCGTCGATTAATTAACCGTAAACTCTGCGGTTTGTTTGCCTTCCTCACAGATTTATCACCGCGACAACGTCATGCTGTTAACTGAGTGTTAACGTTACGCTCAAGAGTGAATCACAAGGATGTATCAATGAGTTGGAAAACCATCAGCTTTCGTAAGCGGATGCTCATTATCATGACGCTATCGGGGTTGATAGAGCTGTTATTGCTTGTCGCCGCGGGGTTCACTTATCTCAAAATCAATCAAGAGCAAGAAATGGGAGAAAAAGCACTGGGTGTTGCCCGTTTTTTAGCGGACTCAGCGGTTGTTCGTGAAATGATCGAAACCCAAAACCCCCAGCCATACCAACTTCGCTTTAGAGAATTAACCGAAGCCATAGGTGCTGCATTCATCGTTATTGGCGACCATAAGGGAGTACGCTTAATCCACCCTGTTGATGAGCGGTTGGGCAAGCCAATGAGAGGTGGCGACAATCGTCGAGCGCTAGAACAGGGGTTGTCTTATGTTTCGACGGCACAGGGCTCGTTAGGTTATTCAGTTCGTGGTAAAGCTGCGATTTTTGACGAGCAAGGGAACATCATTGGTGTGGTTTCGGTTGGCTATTTGCTCGACCGACTGCAAGACCGCATCGAACCATTTTTGGCCTTTTTGATTTTAATGGTCATCGTAGTTGTCGTCGCTAATGCCATTGTATCCAATTATGCGTCGAGAAAGTTTCAGCGCGCCATTTTAGGCTTTGAGCCTGAAGAGATAGGGCGGTTGTACGGCGAATTAGAAGTGACGATGAGCACTATCAAAGAGGGCGTGTTAAGCATTGATGCCCAAGGGATACTTCGCTCGATAAATCGTAGTGCCTGCCAGATTCTCGGTATTGATAGAGAATCAGCGCTCAATAAACCTTTGACTGACACGCTGCGTGATAGCGATCTATATACAGTATTAGAAAGCGGGCAGGAAGATCATGATATTGAAATATTCCTTAATCATAAGCGCCTGATTGCAAATCGCTCTCCAATTTATGTTGATGGAAAAATCGTGGGGGCGGTATCGAGTTTCCGTTTAAGGGATGAAATTAATGATCTAACCGAGCAGCTATCACAAACCAAGGAATATGCAGATTTGTTACGTTCGCAAACCCATGAGCATCGAAATAAGCTCAACACCATTAGTGGGCTAGTACAAATGGGTGAGCTTGATGCGGTGCAAAAGTTAATTGGACAAGAAACCGCACACTATCAAGCAATGATTGAGTTTTTAAGAGATACCGTTAAGGACCCGCTAATTGCAGGTATGTTGCTTGGAAAAACTGAACGTGCTCGCGAGTTAGGCTTACAACTGGTGGTTGAGGAAGGCAGTCGTCTGGAGCCCCTACCTGAGTGGCTAAATTCGGAAGACCTTGTCACAATTTTGGGTAATTTGATTGATAACGCTTTCGATGCCACGTTAACTTCAATTCGCGATGAATCAAATGTTGCGTCAGAACGCAGAAACATTGATGTGTCCGTTAGCGATTACGGAAATGAAGTGATACTTGAGGTGATAGATCATGGCTGTGGCCTCCCAAAAACAGTGGATCCACAAACATTATTTACAAAAGGCGTTTCGACGAAATCTCGTCAAAATCGAGGTGTTGGGTTACACCTTGTCAATCAGCTTGCTACTCGATATCACGGCCATGTTGAGATGATACCCAATACAAATTATGGGACAAGAATAACGGTGTACTTACCCAAGGAAGAACAAATATGAGTATGGCGACTCGCGTAATGATCATTGAAGATGATCTGGCTATTGCTGAGCTGCACCACAAATACTTAAGCCAACTGACAGGTTTGGAAGTGGTTGGAATTGCGACCACGAGAATGGAAGCAGAAATGCAACTCGACATTCTTAAGCCAGATTTACTATTGATGGATGTCTATCTTCCCGATGGCACAGGGCTTGAGATACTAAATACACTGCGTGCAAGTAACCAAACGTGTGATGTCATTTTGATTACAGCCGCAAGGGATGTCGATACGTTACAACAGGCGATGAGGGGTGGCGTTGTCGATTACCTGTTAAAACCAGTGATGTTTCCACGTTTAGATGCCGCACTGAAAAAGTATGTGTCCCAACGCCAACAACTAGACATCGTAGAGAGTTTGGATCAGAACCTCGTTGATAAAATGCTGCAGTCTCACGCCAATCAAGACAACTTGCCGAACCGATTACCAAAAGGGATTGATGGTGTAACCCTAGACAAGATCAGAGAGTTGTTCCTAAATGGCATTGCGCTGACCGCTGATGAGGCAGGTGAAAAAATCGGAGTGAGCCGAACAACGGCAAGGCGCTATTTGGAGTATCTTATCAGCACTGGTGAACTAGAGGCTGATTTAAACTATGGCTCTGTTGGTAGGCCAGAAAGGTGCTATAAAAAAGTGACACGGTAGCGTTTATATTGATGCTCTATGCAAAATAAAAAGCGATGGCTTATTGTAGAAACCATCGCTTTACAAATTACTGCTGTTCCGCTCTAAGAGGTTAGAAGTTGTATTCTAACTTCGCTTCGATAGAGCGCTCAGCGCCAAACCAACAGTTATTTTTGTCGTAACAAGAATAGTATTCTTTATCGAATAGATTGCTTGCAGAAAGCGTGACGCTAGCCCCTTTCATTGATTCAGATACCGTTGAGAAATCGTAACTTGCTGCTAAATCAAACAAGGTGTAGTCCGGTACTTTTTGACTATTCTGTGCATCAATTTGTGCTTCTCCGACATAGCGAACGCCAGCACTGGTACGAAGGCCTGAAAGATTTCCTTCAAAGAAGTAATTTGCCCATAGAGAGGCCGTTTGCTCAGGTACCCAAACCGGCGTTTTACCTTCTTGGTTGTAATAACTGTCCTCGGTAATCTCCATATCGGTATATGTATAGCCTAGAGTGAAATCAGCTTGTGCTGTGGCTTGCCATTTTGCCTCAAGTTCAATACCTTGTGATACCACTTCGCCCGCTTGATAGTTCGGTGCATAAGGATTATTCGGATCGGTCAAGATCGCGTTTTTCTTCGTGATATGGAAGAGCGCTAAGTTACCTGAGATATCATCAGATAATGGTGCGTATTTAAAGCCTAACTCCCATTGATGACCGGTTGATGGCTCAAATGCTTTACCAGAAGAGTCGGCACCCGCAATTGGCTCAAAACTTTCCGAGTAAGTAAGGTATGGCGAGAGACCAAAGTCTAGCTCATACAAACCACCGACTCGGAAAGATACGTTGGTATCGTCTAACTCTTCCTTGCTCTTGGATACTGTTCCTAGATAATCGCTAACGGCGTCTGTATTTGAATCGTATTTATCCCAACGAAGACCTGCAATCATTACAAGTTGGTCGTAACGAACTTGATCTTGGAAATAAACGCCAATCTGCTTCGTTTTGATATCCAAGTTTTGTTTGTATTGGAAATTCAGTGCATTACGATCAATGCTGTTGTGGTCAGGATTAAAAATGTCCTGAGTTAGCGAATACCCAAGCGTGTCTTTGTATTTTACATCTGAATCTAGATACTGATAATCAAGCCCGAACAATAAGTTATGTTCAAAATTTCCTGTTTTAACGTAGCCAGATAGTTGGTTGTCAATCACAAAGGATTTGGACTTTTCATCGGTTAAATAGGCATTTCGACCAACGGTACGGTTATCCGCTTCAAGTGCACCGTTATATGTGTTTTCCTGATAGGCATCGGCGGTCATGTAGCGGGCATTCTGTAGAAATTGCCAATTGTTGTTAAAGTCGTGTTGGACTTTGTAACCCATCATCAGAACTTCGCGTTCGTAAGTGTTCCAGTCCTCATCCCCCAAATAAGTGCTTGGTGACATCGAGCCAAGTGGGTTTTTAATCACTGAGCCAGATGCAGGCACAGTCGTGTAGATACCTGCTGATGGATCATTTTGATAGTAAACATTCACGTTCACTAATGTGCTTTCTGTCGCTTGCCAATTGAAAGATGGGGCGAGTACATAACGTTCGTCTTCAGACGTATCGGCTTGACCATCTCGCTGTTTTGCCAGGCCGACGATACGGTAATCAACATTAGAATCACCAATTTGTCCTGTGGTGTCGAACGTCAGTTCTTTTAGGCTGTTAGTCCCAGTACTAATCGAGACAGAGTGTGAGGGTGTTGACTGAGGCGCCTTGGCGATAATATTGACCATACCTCCTGGTGGAATATTGCCGTAAAGAACAGACGTTGGCCCTTTAAAAACCTCGATTTGCTCAAGAGCAACGGAATCGACCTGCGGTTGAAGGTTCCAACCGTTGTACAGCAAAGGAAGACCATCATAAAAGTTGGTGTAGTTAATAAAACCACGAATATTGAATAGGTCAAGTCGGGAAACGGCACCGCCACGCAATTCTGTATTTACGCCAGGCGCGTAACGCAATGCTTCGCTCACCGAGTTTACGCCGCGCAGGTCCATGTCATCTTTAGTGATTACCGTGATCGCTTGCGGTGTTTCCTCCGGTTCTAAAACGGTTTTAGTTGCGGTGTTTCGGTATGTTTCTCCTAGCACCGTAATCGTTTCGTGTTGGGATACGCTCTCAGTCGCATTGGCGTGGCCAGCGAGCAATGCGGATACGACGATAGCAACCGCTGAACGATGAAATCGAATCGGACTTTCCATATTTATAAATTCCACTACTTTTTCTACTTATTGATAATGATTGTTATTTGTATTCTATATTCAAAGAAATAGGAAAAGTTAACAATTTGGTGCAAAACACTAATCTTTGGAACTTATTCTTCTGTTCTTAGGTTTTAAAGATAGCGCGTCGTTTGGCTCGACAGGAATCCAATACTGCATTTGTGCTTGTTCGCTATCAACATCATAACCTTCTGGATAAAGCTCTAACTCATAACCATCGATAGCATGATAATTAGAGTAGGGTAGCCAATGTAAAATAAACCATTCCAGCGTTGAGGCGAGCTCTGATGCTTTGCCTATGTGTGTAATGACGGCGTAGGTTTGCTCTGGAACAGCCAAGAGGTCTAACCCCGAGTTGGAAGAGTTCGTTGATCTTGGTGCGTTTGCTGTTGGACTGCACTCATAACCTGCCCAATACTCAAGTTGTTGGTTGTTTGAATACGCTTGAGTCACATCAATCACGCCAAAGTAACTACTTTCCGAATTGTTAAGGTTTTCAGATGAATAAAGACGTGACCAAAGTGACGGTACTTTGGATTGGAAATTGGGCGTAGCGGAAAACAATCCGTGAATAGGTTCATGATGACCAGCAAGTTCAAAAGCCGGTTTTGTTTCTATTCGAACTTCAATAAAGCGCTGATGTTTTTTCTCTTCTTCTGGTGTCTTACGCAGCGTCAAAGGTTGCCTCAACCCGGAGAGTTGTTGCGTTTTTCGATATTCGCGGGGGCTTTTTGAAAACATATTCCTGAACGCACGGCTAAATGCGTGTTCAGATGTAAATCCCATTTCTATCGCTATATCTAACGAGCGGTCAGAAGTATGGATTAAGCGCTCAGCCGCAAGGCTAAGTTTAAGCTCTCTGATGTAGTGAGCGACGGATACGCCAGTGTGTTGTTGAAATACGCGTTGCAGTTGCCAGCGCGACCAACAACTTGCTTTCGATATTTCATCTACGCTCAGAGTGCTGTCTAAGTTGGTGTGAATGTAGTCAAGCACCGATTGTATTCGGTTTATGGGATGTGGGTTAATGGCGCTTGATTTCATGGCGTTCTACTTTCACATTAATAGTGATTTCATTATCTTTAATTGAGTATCATTATCAATAGGATGATGAAATAAAAAGTAAGTAACACAGATCACGATAAAACTGTAATGGATTGCAAGGATGAGTAATTATTGTCCATATTAGAGTTTTTGCTTAAATTTTGGAGCGTTCAGATGAAACTTTTTTTATCAATAAAATACAATCGCTTATGACGTTTTGTGCAACTTATTTAAACGTTTGCACTGGCAAGTGTTGATGTAAATCAAATAGTCGTAGACAATATTGCCCCGTGTCGGACTCTCCTCCAGCGAGTACAGTGTGTACTTTTGAGACATAAGTGACTTAAATGACCTCAATACGTCGTGTTTCCAAGAATCGGAAATGCAACTTCTTGAGGTTCTTTGGGCCCATAGACTTTACCTATCAACGTAATAGGTAAGACCAATTTTCTATTTTGAGGTGCCATTGATAGGGTTGGCTCATTCTCTAGCCGTATCCGGGCACACAATAAGTACCTCGTTTTTAAGGGAAAGATGATGGTAATACCAGAAAACAGCAGCATCGTTATTTTTGGTGCTTCAGGTGACCTTACGTACCGTAAGCTCATTCCTGCTTTATACCACCTCTACGCGAACAAGCAGCTTCCAGAGAATTTTGCCATTCTGGGTGTAAGTCGCACTGAATACAGTGATGAGTCTTACCGCGCGAAGCTGAAAAAATCGCTTCAGGAAATGGAAAAGACTGAGCCAGAAACGCTTGATGCATTTATTAACCATCTGCACTACCAAGCAATTAATACTTCTGACACACAAGATTACGGTAAGCTATCTTCTCGCTTAGACCAACTTGCGGACGAATATCAATTCGAGCAACGCAATACGCTTTTTTACTTAGCAACCCCACCAAGTTTATACAGTGTGATCCCTGCAAGTCTTGCAGCACATGGTCTTAACAGTGAAGAGGATGGCTGGAAACGCCTGATCATTGAGAAACCATTCGGCTATGATCTTGAATCGGCGCGTATTCTGGACAAAGAAATTCACGAGCACTTCCAAGAGCATCAAATCTACCGAATTGACCATTACTTAGGTAAAGAAACGGTACAAAACCTACTTGTGCTTCGTTTCTCTAATGCGATGTTTGAGCCGCTTTGGAACCGTAACTTCATTGATTACGTTGAAATCACAGGCGCAGAATTCCTTGGCGTAGAGGAGCGTGGTGGTTACTACGACAACTCTGGCGCTGTGCGCGACATGTTCCAAAACCACTTGCTACAAGTATTAGCAATGGTAGGTATGGAACCACCAGCGCAAATCAATGCAGACTCGATGCGTGATGAAGTGGTAAAAGTGCTTCAATGCTTAAAGCCATTAGACGAAAACGCTCTGCGCAATGACCTAGTATTAGGCCAATACACGGCGTCTGAAGTTCGTGGGCAAAGCCTACGCGGCTACCGTGAAGAGCCGGGAGTTGCAGACGATTCTCGTACAGAGACTTACATCGGTTTGAAAGCGTACATCAACAACTGGCGTTGGAATGGCGTGCCATTTTACGTGCGTACTGGTAAGCGTCTTCCAACACGCGTTACTGAGGTGGTTATCCACTTTAAACAAACACCGCATCCTGTGTTTGGTCAAAACGCACCAGAAAACAAGCTGATCATTCGTATTCAACCAGACGAAGGCATTCAAATGAGCTTTGGCTTGAAAGAGCCAGGCGCAGGCTTTGAAGCGAAGGAAGTGAAAATGAACTTCCATTACGCTGACCTGCAAGAAACGCAAATGCTAACGGCATACGAGCGTCTTCTACTTGATGCTTTGAATGGTGATGCTACGCTATTTGCACGTAGTGATGCGGTGGAAGCGTGCTGGCAATACGTACAGCCAATCTTAGATTTTAAGCAAGATCCACAATCCCTCTTCGGGTACGCATGCGGCACTTGGGGACCTAAAGAGTCAGATGACTTGTTACAGCGTGATGGCCGTGCTTGGCGTTTCCCATGTAAAAACTTAACAGATACGGATTACTGTGAACTATGATCAACCATAAGATCTACCAAACAGCAGAACAGGTAGTTGAAAGCCTAGCTAACGATATGAAAGCGTTTAGCGAAATGGGCCGACCTGTTCACATCTCTCTTTCTGGCGGCAGCACACCTAAAATGCTGTTTAAGCTATTGGCAACAGAAGCTTACGCGACGTCAATTCAGTGGCAAAACCTGCACTTCTGGTGGGGTGATGAGCGCTGTGTTGCTCCTGATGATGCAGAAAGCAACTACGGTGAAGCAAATACGCTACTATTTAGCCAAGTAAGCATTCCTGCTGAGAACATCCACCGCATTCGTGGTGAAGATGAGCCAGAAGCTGAAGCACAGCGCTTTGCGAAAGAGATGGCAGAAGTGATTCCAACTGAAAATGGCACTCCTGTGTTTGATTGGATCTTACTTGGTGTTGGCGCAGACGGTCATACCGCATCGCTGTTCCCAGGTCAGACAAACTACGATGATGAGAACCTATCAGTATTGGCTTCTCATCCTGAGTCTGGTCAGATTCGTGTATCGAAAACGGCACGTGTACTAGAAGCAGCGAAGCGCATCAGTTACTTGGTACTTGGCGCTGGTAAAGCAGACATTATCGAAGAGATTAACAGCTCACCAGCACGCGTACTTCCATATCCGGCAGCGAAGATCCAAGCGAAAGCGGGTCTGACGGAATGGTATTTAGATTTAGACGCAGCGGCAAAAATCGCTTAATGCGGCCGCTGGTCGAATAAAAGACAATTGGAGAGAAACAATGAAAGGTGATATCGGTGTAATCGGCCTTGCTGTAATGGGTCAAAACCTTATCCTAAACATGAACGACCATGGCTTTAAAGTTGTGGCTCACAACCGTACTGCTGCTAAAGTAGACGAGTTCCTGGAAGGTCCAGCGAAAGGCACAAACATCATCGGTGCATACTCTCTAGAAGAACTAGTAGAGAAGCTAGAAACACCACGTAAAGTGATGCTTATGGTTCGTGCAGGTGACGTTGTTGACACGTTCATTGACAACCTAATTCCGCTTCTAGACGAAGGCGACATCATCATAGACGGTGGTAACACTAACTACCCAGATACAAACCGTCGCGTAGCACATTGCCGTGAGAAAGGCATTCACTTCATCGGTACTGGTGTATCTGGTGGTGAAGAAGGTGCACGTTTTGGTCCTTCAATCATGCCTGGTGGCGCGGCTGAAGCTTGGGAAGCGGTTAAGCCAATCTTCCAAGGTATCTCTGCAAAAACTGACGCTGGCGAGCCATGTTGTGACTGGGTTGGTAACGATGGTGCTGGTCACTTCGTTAAGATGGTACACAATGGCATCGAATACGGTGACATGCAGCTTATCACTGAAGCTTACCAGTTCATGAAAGACGGTCTTGGTATGTCTGCAGACGAGATGCAAGCAGTATTCGCTGATTGGAACAAGACTGAGCTAGACAGCTACCTTGTTGAAATCACTGCTGACATCCTTGGCTACAAAGATGAAGACGGCGAGCCTCTAGTTGAGAAGATCCTAGACACAGCTGGCCAAAAAGGTACTGGTAAATGGACTGGTATCAACGCACTAGACCTAGGCATTCCACTAACGCTTATCTCTGAGTCTGTATTCTCTCGTTGTCTATCTGCACTGAAAGACCAACGTGTTGAAGCTGAGTCTCTATTCGGTAAGACAATCACTCCAGTTGAAGGCGACAAGCAAGAGTGGGTTGATGCACTACGTCAAGCGCTACTAGCTTCTAAGATCATCTCTTACGCTCAAGGCTTCATGCTAATGCGCGAAGCGTCTAACGAGAACGGTTGGGACCTAAACTACGGTAACGTAGCGCTAATGTGGCGTGGTGGTTGTATCATCCGTTCGGCGTTCCTAGGCAACATCCGTGATGCGTACGAAGCGAACCCAGATATCGCATTCCTAGGTTCTGATGAGTACTTCAAAAACATCCTACAAGGCAGCCTAGCAGCATGGCGTAAAGTAGCAGCGAAATCTCTAGAGTCTGGTATCCCAATGCCATGTACGATTTCTGCGCTATCTTTCCTAGACGGTTACACAACAGCACGTCTACCAGCGAACCTGCTTCAAGCTCAACGTGACTACTTCGGTGCTCACACTTACGAGCGTATTGACCGTCCACGTGGTGAATTCTTCCACACTAACTGGACTGGTACAGGCGGCGACACAGCGTCTACAACTTACGACGTGTAATCGTTTTAAGTAAACCGACTATATATAAAGATATAAAGGGATGCCCAAGTTGCATCCTTTTTTGTGTCTGTAAGATATTGAGGTATTGGCAGATTTAAAAGTTACATTAAACGTTGATTCGTCACGCACTTCTCAGAAATGGGAGAGCATGCATTTGCTAGCAGTTTAATATTTCTCTTCGAAGAGTGAAGCTAAGCCGCTCTCTGCCGTCTCCTCAACTATAAGGTAATAGAAATGACACAACAGAAGCATCCATTTCACACAGCTTTCGTGTTGCTTATGTTCATATTACTGATTACTTACTCCATCTATCGCCTTTATCATCATTTCGTTTTCGAATCTCTACCGCTTCAGCTCAGTAGTGGTTTTCAAGTGGTCTACATTGATGCGTCATATGTTTTAAGTATCGCAAGCTTACTCTTGTGCCCTACATTATTGGTCTATATTTTATTTGATCGAATGACTCAGTTAGTCAAAGTGCCGATTAAAGTGATAACTATAACAATTGTCTTGTCCCTTATCGTTGCTATTCCAGGTCAAATTTTTGAATTTGGGCGATTGAAGTATATTGCAGAAAATAATGGTTACTCAGCGTGTCCACCTTTCACAATTGCATCAAGCGGAATGTTTGTAGAAGCTATGGTAAAAGAAGAAAAATACTGTATAGAACCAGAAATTAATCGTATTGGTATGTATGGTTATTTTCACGAACTCGAACGGATTGATAACTATATCAAGTCACACAGAAATGACATTCAATAGAAAAGAGCGCCTAGGCGCTCTTTTCAGTGGTCGTTTTCTTGTTTTGATAAAACCTGTCTTTTAGGTAGAGAATTGCACTGACCACAAGAGCCACTAAAGAAACAGTAAATAGGGCGTACATGCTGAGAATCCATGCGAATGTGGCCGTCAAGAATGCGATGAAGGAAAACATCCTGCTGAAAGACATCACATGGCCAAGTTTGTTACTTTTCATAAACGCCTCCCGAAGCTAAGTGGGGATAGACAATTGTGGTCATATGCCACACTTTTAATTGTCTGCTCTTTTGGGGCGTTTCACACAAAAAAGTGGCTAAAGATTTCTCAAAAAAGGTGAAATATTGAACTGGTAGACAAATCGTTAAACTGAGTTGCACAGATATGACTTCGGTTGTCTATCACTTCAAAGTTTTTAACTACGCAGATTAAGGGCATGTAGCGTTATTATTATCGTATTCGAACTCTACGATACACAATTGCAAGTGAACCTACACTCGTAAGCTCATCCCTGTCGTCAGTTACAGTAAAAGCTTTTTTCTCTTTTTAACAATACCTTAGTAATTACGGGCAATTAAATCCGTTTTTCGATCGAAACTCAGATTGCACAAAAGGTGAAAAAGAGTGCTAGGTAAGCCTTTAAACTACGCCTATAATTAGCGCCCACATGGAGGATGTTTATTATATGGACATCCTTTATTTTTTGAAACTAGCAACAAGGATCCAGTAAAACATGTTTTTCTGGTTTTGTTTACGTCGACCAAGAAGGTAATTAACACAGCAAATTGAGGTTCTAAGATGACTCTTAACAAGTACTTTGTTTTCATTCCAGCAGAATTGGAACAGGAAATGCACAAGGACAATCAAGTGATCTCTGAGAAGGAAACTCAACGTCAGGCATTAGTAAAACAGGCGCAACAACAAGGCGGCCTGTAAGCTAGGTTTCAAAGAGAAAGAGCACCGCAACGGTGCTCTTTTTGTATCTGAGGTCGTAGAATTAACTTAATATGCCAAGGCTTTTCAACTTTCTGTAAATGGTATTTCGGCTCACACCAAGCATACGAGACGTTTTGCTAATGTTCCCCTGATTGGCTTGATATGTTTTGAGCAACTTATCTTCGACGGTTGCACGCAGTTCTGAAGTTGGTTCAGTGGATGCTGCCCCTTCTTGAGCTTGGCTGAGTTTCTTACTTAGGTGGGCTGGGACGTGTGTGAGTTCCAATATTTCTTCACCTTGCGCCATTAAGGCGGATACTTTGATTAAACTATCGAGTTCACGCAAATTTCCTGGCCATGAGTAAGACAGCATCAGAGAAAGTAGGTGAGGGCAAAGCTGTTGTTCAGATTCGGCGTGACGCCGATGAATGTTCTCAATCAGTTGTCGTTTATCTTCACGCTCCTCAAAGCGAGGTAGCTCAATGATCAAGCCATTAAGGCGATAATACAAATCTTGGCGGAACAATCCTTCGCTGACCAAATGTTCCAGATCTTTATGCGTGGCTGCAATGATTTGTGTATCGACTTGAATACTTTGGTTTGAACCCACGGGAAGCACGGTTTTATCTTGCAATACATGGAGCAATCGGCTTTGAGCTTCCAAGGGTAAATCTGCGATTTCATCTAGAAACAAAATCCCTTTGTGTGCTTGGCGAATTTTTCCCTGATAGCCTTTGCTGTTTGCGCCAGTAAAGGCACCGGCTACGTAGCCAAATAATTCAGATTCAACCAGATCTTTTGGTAGCGCTCCGCAGTTGACGGAAACTAACGGTCCCGTTTTTCTCTGGCTGTTTTTATGGAGTGCTTTTACAAACTCGTTTTTGCCAACACCAGTCTCTCCGAGAATCAACAAACTGATGTCTTTATCGATGACGCGATTAGCTTGCTGCCAACAGTGCTCAACAGCGGAGTCGCCATAATGAAGATCATTGGACGCCGCTACAGCACGAGACTTGACCTTGCTATCTTTATCGGTAAGCGGTTTTGTTTTGAAAACGAAAGGGTGCTCATTTCCCCGAGTGGATAGAATGTCGTCTAAGGATTGCCCAATGATACTTTTTTGCGCAAAAAGTTGAGAGGCTACTTGATTGTGAGCCAAAACTTGTCCGTCTTCATTTGCAATGATAATTCCTTGCCAACCACTATTCAGTAAACCTTTTTCGCACGCTAAATCCACACGAATATGCCCTTGAGGAATCAAGTTAAGTAGTTGATTCTCCACTTGCTGGACCATGTTTTGTACTAGTACTTGCGTTGAGAAGTCATGTCTCTTTTGCTCGCTCGTAATATCTAATACGCCGATGAGGTTACCAAGATGATCGAAAATAGGATTAGCCGAACAGCTAATAAAACGATGGTGTTGGATAAAGTGCTGATCACCAATAACAGAAACGGGCTTTGCTTCAACCAAAGCTGTACCAATCGCGTTGGTGCCTTTGACCTTTTCTTGCCAGCATGCTCCAGAGCTTAGCGAGATTTCCGTTAACTTCTCACGAAATCTAGGCTGTCCCCAACTGCCGATGATGACACCATCTGAATCCGTCAAAATTAAGCGACTGTCGCTATGAGCAAATAGCTGATTAAACAAAGGGAGTGCAAATTGAGTGACTGCCTCTAGCAAAAAATTGAGTTGGTGACGCCTATCTTGGAGCGTTGCTGGCGTTACTCGAATATCTTCAGGGCGTCGACGCTGTTTTAAACCCGCTTGTTCACTTCTGACCCATGAAGTTGAAAGCCAATTGTTATCGCTAATATGTTGAAGTTCCATGACTGTACCATTTTGTCACAGTGAGGGTGTGCCATTTTGGAACACTTGAACATTGGTGTTCACACCATACATCCGCTCAAACATCGCTCACTTGGTTTGTTATCGCTTGGTAATCATAGTTTTACATTTAATTAACAACAAGTGTGGCGTAGTTGGCGTGTGACTTGCGTAATGCTCTTTGTGAACAGTGCGATACGACACTGCAATAACACATTGAACGAGAAACAAAAGGAAGAGTTATGATCTATGCACAGCCAGGTAGTGAAAATGCCATTGTTAACTTTAAATCGCATTACGATAACTTTATCGGTGGGGAATGGGTAAAACCAACGGGTGGTGAGTACTTTGACAATATCTCACCAATCAACGGACAAGCGTATTGTAAAGTTGCTCGCTCTGGCGAGGAAGATATTAATTTAGCACTGGATGCCGCGCACAACATCAGAGCAAAATGGGCCAAAACCAGCGTGACAGAACGTTCGAACATCTTGCTGAAAATTGCTGACTGTATTGAGCAGCATCTAGAAGAGCTTGCAGTTGCAGAAACTTGGGAAAACGGCAAACCAGTTCGCGAAACCTTGGCGGCAGATTTACCTTTAGTAGTGGATCACTTCCGTTACTTCGCTGGCTGTATTCGCGCACAAGAAGGCAGTGCGGCAGAACTGGATGAGCACACCGCAAGCTACCACTTCCCAGAACCGATTGGTGTGGTTGGTCAAATTATTCCGTGGAACTTCCCAATGTTGATGGCGGCTTGGAAACTAGCACCGGCACTAGCGGCGGGTTGCTGTGTGGTATTGAAGCCAGCAGAGCAAACCCCAACATCCATTCTGGTTCTGATGGAAAAAATCGGTGACCTTCTTCCTCCTGGTGTCATCAACGTTGTAAACGGATATGGTTCTGAAGCGGGTCAAGCATTAGCAACCAGCAACCGCATTGCGAAACTCGCTTTTACCGGGTCTACGCAAGTTGGCAACCACATTCTGAAATGTGCAGCAGACAACTTGATCCCATCGACAGTTGAGTTAGGTGGTAAATCTCCAAACATCTACTTCTCAGATATCTTCGATTACGAAGATGAGTATCTTGATAAGTGTATCGAAGGTACGTTACTTGGTTTCTTCAACCAAGGTGAAGTTTGTACTTGTCCATCTCGCGTACTGGTTCATGAAGCGATTTATGACAAGTTTGTAAAGAAACTGACGGAACGTGCACAGCTGATTAAACAAGGTAATCCGCTCGATACCGATACTCAAGTCGGTGCTCAGGCTTCTCAAGAACAGTTTGATAAGATTTTAAGTTACCTGGAAATCGGCCGTGAAGAAGGCGCAAAAGTGGTCTTTGGTGGTGGAGTGTCAGAACAGCCAGAGTCTATCAACCAGGGGTACTACATTCAGCCAACCATGTTGGAAGGCCACAACAAGATGCGAATCTTCCAAGAAGAAATCTTTGGCCCAGTGATCGCTATCACCAAATTCAAAGATGAGGCTGAAGCGTTGGAAATCGCAAACGACACTGAATATGGCTTAGGCGCAGGTGTTTGGACACGTGATGCGAACGTTGCATATCGTATGGGCCGTAATATTGAAGCTGGCCGGATCTGGATTAACTGTTACCACGCTTACCCTGCACACGCAGCGTTCGGTGGTTACAAAAAATCGGGTATCGGGCGCGAAACGCACAAGATGATGCTGGATCACTACCAGAATACTAAGAACTTGCTGATTAGCTACAGCATCGACCCGTTAGGCTTCTTCTAGTGAAACTAAGTAATTAATAAAGAAAAAGCAGTATGAATCAAAACCCCGAATCTTCGGGGTTTTTTATTAGCGTGAGCTTGTCGGCTGAAGGTTAACCTAGATGTTTAACCTGCTTTTATTGTGATATCAGGAACGTTGAATTATCGCCACTTTTCGTTCCATAAGCTTTTCTACGGCGGCGTTTTGCTTGTCAATATTGAGTTGCGGTTCAAAGTCCAAAACGCGATTGCAAGATTCGAGACTGGCAAATTGATTTAAACATTCACCAAGCTCTCTTTTAGAGCTTGTTCGCATCAGACTGCTTTCTGATGAGGAGAGTAGGGTGACTTTACGGCCATGAAACGTTCCTTGCGGCACTACATCACTTTGCTGCGCTTGTTGAACGTCATGAACCGATGAATTGGTGTATGTGGATTGGATGTCATTGGACATAAAGACACCTAAACTCTCAAGTCTAAAGTTTGTGGCATCGGTGGTGCCTTATCAATGGTTACATGAGAAGACAATAACGCTTCCCACGACTCGCTGTGCGTCAGCAATTCTGCTAAAGCTGTTTCAAAATATTCGTAATCCAGTCGCCTAATGTTAATGAGTCGGTTTAAACATAGGACATGTCGGTGGTTATCTAAACTAAAAAATAACTGGTGCTCAGGCCAGTGATAATTAAAGGCCAAGAAAGAGCGATAGAGATCGGAATTTACAATTTGAAGGCCAACAATCTCAGCTTCGAGCTGCAGAGTGGTCGATTCTGGATGAAAGATGATATGCACCCTTAGATTATCATCAAAGGCTAAGCTTACTTCATTTTCCGTTAGATGCAGTGCAGGCAAGCCTATTTGATGAGCAAACTTTAGCAAAATCTCATCGATAGTTTGGCGTGCTGACATAGGAATAGTCCCTTTTGAAATTTTATCAAGGAAAATATTAGATGTATCTCTTCATGTTTATCAATATTAGTCGGTTGTTATTATATTTTGGCTTTTAAATGTGTTGAGAGAAATAGAAAGATAAAAGTAAGTGTGTTCAGATGCATATCTCGATGGTAATGATATATATGAATATCACTTTTCTCTAATGAACTTCAATTAAGGAAGGAATGAAAGAGAGCAGAAACTGTTTTTGAAATTACAGTCCATGTTAACTACGTGTTGTTGAAAAATGCGATTTATTGTCCGCTTGTAGTATAAATATAAGTTGATCTTTTATATTTTTACATAAAGAATTGTGTGAATTTCAAATGAGCTAGATTATATAAAATAAGTTTATGGGGTCATAATGAACAATTCTATATGGGCTGGTTTTATTGGGTTGTTCATACTGAGTGGGTGCAGTCAGACTGTGTCCGTCAATGGGGTGGATGACTTTGATACACAGAGTCAGGCATCAGTCTATGGTTGGGTTTCTGTCGACGGCTACTTTCCACCTTCGATTACTTCTCTTGAAGTGGAAATATGTAAAATTATTGATAATCAATGCCTTAAGTCGGCATCTCAGAGCTACCAAGGTGTTCAGTTGCCTGTGCAGTATTCGTTTTTAATTGCACCAATTCAAGCTGGTGAAGGAAAAATGAAGATTATTGGAAAGCTTTATTCAAACGGTGATCTCGTTGCGGAAAAAGAAAAGAACTATTTATTTTTTGAGGGAAATAAACAAGAAAACTTGATTCTTGTTCCAAAAATAAACAGATAAAATTTTAAGTACTACATTTTTATTAGGGTTTTCTAATTTATAAAAATAAAGACTATATCTTTCCTGTTGTGAAAGATTTGTTGTCTTTTATAAACATTAATTACATGACTTTGAAGTCATCGGGTCAGTTGTTTTTAGACTCATACTTGTTGCAAAAACAGTATTTTTTATGATTATATCTCGCTCCTTGAACACGTTGGCTTGGCGTTTTAGGCTATAAAATATACATTTTTATGATTTTGGAAATTTAATTTTGTTCTCGAAACGGTGCCGAAATCTATTTAATTGTATTCTAATGTATAACAAAACAACCAAACTTAAATAACGAAATGATATTTAAGTTTTGGCTAATGATAAACGCTATCTGATAAAAATAATAAAGACGGACAGCAGAAATTTACTAAGTCAAACCTTTACCTTTAGGTAAAGGTAATGCTTGGGTTATTTGCTAATTATTCGGGGGGTATGGTAAGTGATAGAACTTCTATGCTCTTTTCTTTGCTTCTTTAATTCATACAGCAGTACTTAGAAATAACAACAATCAAAGTAGTGCTTTGAAAGTTTCTCAACATTTGCACTGAGAAACTCAAAATAATGAAGGGTAGAAAATGGATGTGTCAGGCCAACTAAACTCAGAAAGGGTCGACTCGAGTTCACGAAAAATTCGTAGTTTTTCCTGCTATGAAAAATCTGACGAAGTATTTCACTCAGACCAGTCTCACATTGTTGTCGTTCACAATGGTCAGCTTCGAGTTCAAACAGGTGATTGCACAATCGATGTTGCTGCAGAAAATGGGGTATTTCTATCCCAAGGGGATTACTTGTTAGAGTACTCTCCGCTAGATGGGGCATACAAAGCGTCGATTATTGCCTACGACAATGAACTCGTTAGTCAGTTGCTGCAAAAACACAGTGATCTCTTGATGATGCTGCCTAAGGTAGACAAAGTTTGTTCTGGTTTGTTTACTTTTGGTTTGAACATACTCGTTGAACAAGTGCTTTCCAGCATGCAGACGCTTGAGCAACAAGCGTACCCTGATGCCATTATGTGCCTAAAATACGAAGAACTACTCATTCTCTTGCTACACAGCAAAGGAGGAGAATCACTGTATGCGTTGCTGTCACAACAAACAAACCGTACGTCGGAACGGTTACGTCGATTTATGGAACAGCATTACTTAAAAGAATGGAAGTTGACAGACTACGCGCAGGAGTTTGGTGCCAGCTTAACCACTTTTAAAGAGCTTTTTAATGAGCACTATGGCATTTCTCCAAGAGCTTGGATCAGTGAGCGTCGACTACTGCATGCTCATAAACTGCTGTTGACGAGCAAGATGAGCATCGTAGATGTGGCGATGGAGGCAGGGTTTTCCAGCCAGTCTTACTTTACGCAGAGTTACCGTCGTCGTTTTGGAACGACCCCAAGCCGCGTACGTTCGGGAGACGATCAAGTGGCTATCGCGAAATGAAATGACTTGGGACTAAAATTTTCTGACTAATTTTGAAAGTCACTAACCAGTGTAAATTCTATTATGTATCGTGTAACAACGAACGATTAAAAATTATTACATCTCTTTCTTTCTGGATTGTTCGAAAGGGGTGCGGAGACGAACATAAATGAAAAAGCAGCATTGGCGACGCCGTTCGCTTTTTCCAGACAGCATAGTGACACAGCGGAAAGTGACTGTTTTACAAAGAGGAGCTCGTTATGAAAGCGCCTCGAAACCTACGCAGGATCTCAATGTTGTGCACGTCAATCACCGACAATTGTTGAGTGAAGGCGTCATAAATTATGAGCAGTTATCTTTACTTCAACGCTTGTTGGATAGAAATGTCGTCGATAGCCTGTGCGCTAGCCAGTTAGTAAAAACGTATCAAAAACTTGGTGCTTCGATAGACCGGTTTGCCATGCGTTTATTTTTGGAAATTGGATCGCAGCTCAGTGATAGCAGCACAATCACAACGTTCGAACAAAGGCTGGACTACATCAACTCTCGTCTGGGCTTTCGCTTTAATTTGGCTGTCCCAAAAACGTTGATGCTTTGTTTCCATTTATCACTCAACGAGTGGATTAACCGACAAGTCGATCAAAGTGCTCTTCATGCTTCGATTAAAGTTGAACAACTTATCAATCAACTCGATATTCAGAAGGAATATTGGTCGAAGCTATCAGGGGAAGACACCAGTGCCGTCTTTGTTCAACAGCAACTCGATCTCATTAAGAGCCAGCAGCATCAACTTAAAAAGCAACTTGGGACGTTAAGCGAACAACAGTTGCAAGTGATTGAATGTCATCGTTTGTTAATTGAGAAGTGGCAACCGTCTTTAGACGAGCTGAAAGGGTTCGCGGAGTACACCTCGACAACCGAACAATTTATTTCTGAGTGGAAAAATTGGTGTTCGGAAGTGCGACTTGAAGCCCCTGAGCTGAACGAAGTTTGGGATGCATGCGATGTGGTTTACAACGACCAAAATGCGGTTGCGAAAGTATGGCAATGGTTCAAGAACATGCAAACTGTTGGTGATATCGATCACTACTATTTTGATACTCAAAGTGGTCAGTGCGGCCAGGCTTGCAATCACCTCAGCCAGATCTAAATAGGGCGTTAAATGTTAGATAAGATGATGAAATCTTTAGCGGAAGCGCTAAAGGTAGGGGATTTTATTGCCTCAGAAAATGGTTCTTACAACATCGAGGTTGACCAGTTATCACTGACCATCAAGCAACATGCGTCATGGATTTTATGGGAAGCGACGTTACCCTTCCAGTTTAAAGAGCATCTAGATTATCAACAAGAACAAGCGTTACAACGTTGCATGCAGCTCTCATTAAAAACCATTCGTGAGGATGGCGGCGTACTGACAACCAATGATGATCAGCAATTGATTTTGCAAAGTAAAGTAAGGGTTGAGGACTGTTCGGTGGAACGGTTCTCTACTTTACTTTCTAAGCACGTCAATCTATGTGAACGTTACATTGCATTATTGGAACAAGAACGCGTGAACCACACAATCAACCATACAGTGTGGTTACCATGATGCTAAAAATCTTTCCCAACATTAGACGTGCTGCAACAAAGGCATTGTTATGCGCAGTGAGTGTTGTTCCTTTGGGATACGCGCAAGCAACAGACTTACACTGGCCCGAACAACCGTTCCGCTACTATGCAGATAATGACTCATTAAAAGAGTTGTTGAATAACTTCGGTGCAAATTATCGTGTCTCGGTTTCTGTTAGTGACAAAGTCAACGATCGAGTGAATGGGCGTTTTACCCCTGAAGATCCGGCGGAATTCCTCGATTACTTATCGCAAGTGTACAACTTGATGTGGTATTTCGATGGTGCCGTCTTACATGTCTATAAGGCGACAGAAACTCGCTCACGTTTACTTCAATTGGAATTACTTACGGCTAGAGAGCTACGCAGTACGTTAATTTCCACCGGCGTTTGGGATTCTCGTTATGGCTGGAGAGCTGCTGAGAGTAAAGGGTTAGTCTATCTTGCGGGTCCTCCACGTTATGTCGACTTAGTGGTACAAACGGCGGAGGCATTGGAAACGCGCTTGCTGCAGAAATCGAATTCAACCGACGAATTATTCGTTGAGATAATTCCTTTGAAGTACGCTTCTGCAACGGATAGAGAAATTGCATATCGAGATCAGACAATTACGGTCCCGGGCATCGCATCGGTGTTAAAACGGGTCGTGTCTGGTGTTCAAACGCAAGTGGCGAGTGCGTCTAGCAAAGAAGTTACCAGTTCAGATAAGCCTGTAAAAAGTAATAAAACCGCCTCAGTTCATGGTGGCGCAACAGTTGAAGCAGAGCCGGGCCTTAATGCGATTATCGTTCGTGATACTCAAGCACGATTACCGCTCTATCGTAAACTGGTCGCGCAATTAGACCAGCCGCAATCAAGAATTGAAGTCGCGCTATCGATTGTCGATATCAGTGCCAACGATTTAAGTCAGTTAGGCGTGGATTGGCGAGCAGGAGTGTCTGTCGGAAACAACCGCATTGTCGATATCAAAACAACAGGTGATGTGAATTCGGGGGATGTGACGCTCGGCAGTGGACAGAACTTTAAGTCCTTGCTTGATTCAACCAACCTAAATTACTTGCTGGCTCAAATTCGTTTATTGGAATCCAAAGGCAGTGCTCAAGTGGTTTCAAGACCAACATTGTTAACTCAGGAAAATGTCGAAGCGGTACTGAACAACAGCAGCACGTTTTACGTCAAGCTGGTTGGTAAAGAAACCGCAGCGCTGGAAGAGGTCACGTATGGCACGTTACTGAGAATTGTCCCACGTATCGTTGGTGATAGATTTGCTGCACGACCTGAAATTAACCTGAGCCTTCATCTCGAAGACGGTGCAAAGATCGCTGATGGTGGCGTCGATGATCTTCCTTCCGTTCGTAAAACTGAAATCAGCACCTTAGCGACGGTTAAACAAGGGCAAAGCTTACTTATCGGTGGTGTGTACCGAGATGAAGTGAGCCATCAGTTACGTAAAGTGCCATTGCTAGGAGACATCCCATATTTAGGCGCGCTGTTTAGAAGTAATACCAATACTAAGCGCCGCACAGTACGAATGTTTATTTTAGAACCTCGAATTGTTGTGGATGGTATTGGCGATAGTGTGTTGATTGGCAACGAATATGACTTGCGACCAAGTATCGGCAAGCTTAACAACATCTCCAACAATAGCGCTGAATTTAAATCGGTAGTGGAAGTATATAGCTGCACATCGAGGGTTCAAGCCGAGCGCTATCAACAAGACTTATTGTCACAGCAAAAGTCGTCTCAATTAACGCAGTGCCGATTACCAACAGGGCAAAAGGGTTGGCGGGTGAAAGTATTGGAATGTGATGACTCACAAAGTGAGTGTGTGCGCCCTTCAGAGGAGTCTTAACCGCGATGCAGCAATGGAAAATTCGTATTTTATCAGGCGTGCATACCGGAGTAGAAGTCACCTTACCTGAAGGTGCTCTCGTGCTTGGCAGTGACGACTTTATTGCTGATCTTGTACTGTCTGATGCTGGGGTCGAAGCGAACCATGTCACCCTCGTTTGCCAGCAAGACTCGGTCATTTTACGAGGCTGCGAAGAGGCAAATATTAACAGTGAAGACATCGCTGTTGCAGGTGATGGTATCGAGTTGTCACGCCATGCTGTTGTCTCGGTCGGCGTTGTGAAGTTCGCTCTGGGATACGCGGAAGATGCGTTAATTGTGAGTAACGTCAGCGACGAATCTAGCCAACAGAATACACCTGTGGTTGCTGTACAACGCTCTAGCTGGAAAAAAACAACGCTCATCGCTTTGCTTTGTAGTTTTGTCCCGAGTGTCATTTTTGCCGGTATGTGGTACAGCCAAGCTAACGGAAACAACAATGAAATTGTTACAGAAGCAGAACCCATTGTTTTGGTACGTAACATCTTAGGCGAGCTCAAACTTAGCGACGTTCGCGTGGAATGGAATGCCGCCGCACGCCAAGCAGTCTTAGAGGGCTATGTTGAAGACCGAACACAGAAACTCGATCTGCTTGGTCGAATTGATGTATTGGGCATCAATTACAAAAGTGACTTAAGAACGATGGAAGAAATCCGTCGCGGGGTTCGATTTATTTTGCGCAACCTCGGCTATCACCAAGTGAAAGTCGAAAATGGCGATGAGACCG
Organism: Vibrio sp. SCSIO 43097; assembly: GCF_023650755.1. Classification (NCBI taxonomy): domain Bacteria; kingdom Pseudomonadati; phylum Pseudomonadota; class Gammaproteobacteria; order Vibrionales; family Vibrionaceae; genus Vibrio; species Vibrio sp. SCSIO 43097. The sequence continues at coordinate 1,522,041 of NZ_CP071840.1, forward strand.
GCACACTGCTGCTGACGGGCTATATCGATGATGCCAGCCGCTGGAACCAAGTTGAACAAATCTTGGAGCGAGACGTGCCGGGTCTTATTGCGTGGAAGGTTGAACTGCAGCGAGCGGGTGCCTACATGGATACGCTAAAAGCGTTATTAACGGATGCGGAGTTACTGAAAAAAGTCCAGTTGGTCACCAGCGGTGATCGCATCGAAGTTCGTGGTGAGCTTGATGATATCGAAACGACTCGATTTTACGGTGTGACCCGAGACTTCCGGGAACAATATGGTGAGAAACCGTACTTAGTTTTGAAATCCATACCTAAGGTGAGTAAAGGCACCAACATCGATTTCCCGTTTCGTAGCGTTAACTTTGGCCAGGTTCCATATGTGATTCTGACCGATAACGTTCGCTATATGGTCGGTGCAAGAACGCCTCAGGGCTACCGAATATCCAGTGTTACACCTGCTGGTATTGAGTTGGTTAAAGGCGGGCGGGTGATAACAATAGAACTTGGATATGAAGGCGAGACGAACAATGACAAATCTTGAACAAATTTTAAATAACGACACAAACGGTGCGGAAGTGCACAAGATTAAGAGCAAGCTCTTAGAAGCACAAGCGGTGGTGAAACGTCAGTTGGATTTAGGGTGCTCACCACAGCAGTACCAATTGCTACTCAAACAGTATGAAGCTTACACAGCCGCCCATGCGGTCGTTGAATCATACGAAGCTAACTAAAAAATACGAGGAAGTCTTATGTCATTTTACGATGCTAGTAACAGTGTAAACCTTGATGATGTTAAAGCTAAGTTAGAACAACAAGCGAAAGATGCCAACACAGAAGTGACGGCAGCCATCAAGAACCTAGAAACCAATGCCGATGATCCATCAAAGCTTGCCGAGCTTCAGCACGCGATCAACAAATGGTCTGTTGTTTACAATATCAATGCGACCACCACTCGTGCGATTAAAGATGTGATGCAGTCGATTCTCCAGAAGGTGTAAAGCATGGAACGAGAAACGCGCCAACTGCTGGCTGAAATCGCGCTGATGGCAACAGGTATGCATCGTCATCAAGAAGCCAACACCATTGCAGATGGCCTTGAAGCAAGCTCAGGTTCTGAAGAGACCGTTGCGATGATTCGTGCAATGAGCCTCATGAATAAAGGCTTGTATGAAGAGGCTCATCAATTACTCGAACCACTTTGTAACGCCTATCCAGATCTGATCAGCTTAGCGGCTCTTGCTTCTGCCAAAGCCGGTTTACTGAGCAAAGCGGAAAGCTGGGTAGAACTTGCGTCACAAGGAAGCGAAGAAAGCCAAGCATTTGCTGCGAGCTTTTCTCAGGACATTAGGAATCTTGGATGATCATTGATTCAAGTAACCTAAGTCTTCAACACCAATCTTTGCGTCAGTCGGAGTCGCGCCATTATGAGCGGAGCGATGAAGACAAGATGAAAGCACTCATGGAGCGAAGTAACAAGCAAGAGCAAGTTTCACATGTTTCTCCAAAAGAGACGCTAGAGAAAACAGAAGCCAAACTGGCGGAGATTAAAGCGTGGTACGAATCATTAAAAGACGCAGAGGTTGTCAGTAAACAAAGTGTCTTATCATCGTTAAATGAAGCGTTCTCCGACCCTCAAGTTAAACGAGAGGCAATGTGGTACGCCTTTCATGAGGCGAAGAGTGCAAAAGGCAACGAGCAGCCACAATCTGATTTGTTAAAGGTGTTGAAGCAGGAGTTACTAGGGAATTTTTCGGGACAGCTTATTGCCGAACCACCTGCTGATAAAACAGCACTAAAAGCAATGCTAGCGCAGCATTTTCCACTGGGTGCCCAGAAAGAACAAGCCTTATGGCATTGCTGGGCAGAGTTGAAGTCGTTACCTGATATGGCATCAACACTGGACATGGTTCGTGATGAACTTAGCTTCATGATCCAAAAAAATGCGATGGTGAAAAACATCATGACTCACAGTCACAAGTTAGATTTATCTTAGGAGTACATATGATAAACACGCAGTACACCGAGGTGATGCAAACCAACATTGATAAGTTACAGGATGCGCAAGTCGAAGACGGTTTAAGCGAACGTTTTGAGCAAGCCATGTCGGTTCCCGAGGCAAGTAATGGCCTGGAGGGAGGTTTGCTAGAAAACATCAGCGAGTTGAAAAACACTATCGATAACGCGAAAAGTAACCTGCAAGACAACATGAAGATGGTGGGTGATGATCCGGCGCAATTACTGCAAATGCAGTGGGCGCTGACACGCATTACTTTTCAAGAAGAGCTGATCGCGAAAACCGTGGGTAAAACCACACAAAACGTAGAAACCTTATTGAAGGCACAATAGTGATGATGAATAAAATGAGAGCAGTTTTCATCATGCTCACGTTGTTTCTGGTAGGTTGTCAGACCGAGTTATACACCAACGTTACTCAGAAAGAGGGTAATGAGATGTTGTCGATCTTACTATCCGAAGGTGTCGTTGCAACAAAAGAGCCTGACAAAGACAACACCGTCAAGTTAATGGTAGACAGTTCTCAAATCGCCTTCGCGGTAGACGCGCTAAAGCGAAAAGGTTATCCAAGAGAGCAGTTTTCCACACTGAAAGAGGTGTTTCCCAAAGACGATTTGATCTCGTCACCATTAGCAGAGCGAGCACGTTTGGTGTACGCGAAATCTCAAGAGCTCTCCTCAACCTTATCTCAGATTGATGGCGTGCTAGTGGCACGTGTTCATGTTGTTTTGGAAGATCAAGATCTGCGTCCAGGAGAGCGTCCAACTCCAGCTTCTGCCTCCGTATTTATTAAACACGCGGCAGATATTGCGCTTGATTCATATGTTCCGCAGATCAAATTATTAGTGAACAATAGTATTGAGGGGTTGAACTACGATCGAATCAGCGTAGTGATGGTACCCTCATCAGAGGTTCGAGTTGCTACTCAAAACAATCAATTTAAAAGCATTTTGTCGGTTCAGGTCACCAAAGAGACGGCGAATAATCTTATCGCTATTTTGGTGTTCTTGGTAGCGGCACTCATCGGCTCGAATATCGCTACTTTTACATGGTGTCGTAGGAACACGAAGCGTGGTTAAACCAGAAACACCACTCGCGCAGGTACAACACCAGTTTAACTATGCGCCTTGCCAGTACATCCATAGAAGTTGGATAGAGCAAAAGCAGCCTTGGTTACTAAATATCGAAGGCTGGAGAGATAACCCCATGTTCAACCAATGGTGTATCAATGAGTGGGCGTTATCTCCCGTTCCTGAGATGGCTTTTAACAGACCTTGTCATAGTTTGGCATTGCTCCCGACAGACGCGTTGAATCAACTCGTATTGATGGTGGGTGGAGCTTTGCATTGCGTTGCGATGCGAAGCGTTGTCTTAAAACATCCTAAACAGGTTCTGAACAACGTATTTGGTTTGGAAGGCGCTCGGTTCTTAATTCAAAACGGGCCGATGCTGTTATCCAGCTGGCCGCAAGGCTGGCAGCGTTCGTTACCAGAACTATTGGATGAAAGGTCTGTTGAAGCAAGCATGAGGGCGCTGGGATATTTTTGGATGAGGTTTATTTTGATTAACTCACCGGAAGATGTTGTTCTTCGTTGGCAATTCAAATTGGAAAAGCAACTTAGCGAAAACGCGGAAACAGCTAACTGGTTGGAAGCGGATCAACGAGATCTGGCGTATCGACTCACAAAAAAAATCGCAAAACAGGTTATTCCTCAATGGTTTCATTTGTTGAAATAAAAACAGACAATTTGCAGCTGGCACCTGGCTTAAAGGTGCTGAAAGCGAAAGATTATGCCAGTTATCTGGATTCGCAACACTTAGTTGAAGCCGCGAACTCCAAAGCTGAAAGCATCATTGCTAATGCCCAACAAGCCTACGAAACCGAAAAACAACGTGGTTATCAAGATGGCCTTGCACAAGCCAAGATTGAAAATGCGCAAACGATGGTTGAAACCTTAGCACGTTGTAATGACTACTATCAGCAAGTCGAAGAAAAAATGACAGGTGTGGTGTTAGAAGCAGTACGTAAGATCATCGATACCTTCGATGATGTCGATACCACGGTGAGTGTAGTTCGAGAAGCGTTGCAACTGGTGAGCAACCAAAAGCAGGTCATTTTACATGTCCACCCAGAGCAGGTTGTTGAGGTGAGGGAAAAGGTGGCTGGTGTATTAAGTGATTTCCCTGAAGTCGGTTACGTTGACGTGGTAGCAGATGCGCGCTTGAAAAATGGAGGCTGCATTTTGGAAACAGAAGTTGGGATCATCGACGCCAGTATTGATGGACAGCTGCATGCATTAAAGCAAGCCATGGTGAAGCAGCTCAGCGAGCGTAAAATTACGATTCATGAATAAACCTCAAAAACTCAGCACTTGCTGAGTTTTTTCATTTTAATGCCTTTAAACAAAAAAAATCCGACCATTTCTAAAATATTCACTGCCATAAATCCTTAAGAATACATCTAAGAAAGCTGCTTAGTTGATAAGTGTTGCAACCAAGCAGCGCCTCTAAAACAACAAAAATAGGATTATTTAGTCGAATGGCTAATGGATTTATAACTTCTTTACTGACAGATTTTGCCAGCCGCTGCCAATTGGAGCCGTTGGTTTTTGATGAGGATGATTGTTGCCATCTACTCGTTGAGCAAAACACAGCAATCACAATTCGTGCACAAGAAGATCGTGTGACGCTTATCGGGCTGATTTCAGGTAATAAACCGAGTGCTGATATTTTGCATCAACATATGAAAGATGCCTTAACGCAAGGCTCTCCAGCGGTATGCTGGGAGGAAGAGACCGGATATATCGGTTTCATACACCTGCCTCAGCAACTGCTAACTGCATCTTTTTTCGATGAGTCATTTGCGAATTTCATCGAGTGGTTAAAAAGTGCGAATACACAAGAAGTAACCAATAAAACAACCGAAGTACCGGAAACGAATACCACTCATTTTTCCACATTAAGGGTTTAAAACATGATCAGTTTTGGAAGTGTTAGCGCGTTGCAGGCTGCCATGCCGCAAGCTCGTAACGAGATACTTAACGAAGGTAAGCTGAGTATTGGTGGCAAAGAATACCAAATTAACGCAGCGACCCAAGAATTTACTCGCGCCAATCCTACGAATGGTGCAGTAGCGCGATTTTTTGAAGCGACAGGAAAACTGTTTCGCGAAGGTAGCCCACAATCGGTAGCGAAAGCCCTTACAAAAGCCGTATTTGATAATGAGCAAGGACAAGCTCAGCGTTTACAAGCTGCTTCTTCTGTTGAGCATGGACAAATGTTCTTCAAAGATGGAAGCATAAAAACCGCATCAGATGTCTTAAATGCCTTTGCGAAGTTAGACAGTAAATCAGTTCAGTCGAACTCTGCTGAGCTAAACCAGTTAGCAGAGCGAGCGATGACAGAGGCAATGTTAGAAACCGATTCTGGTAAAAACCTCACATCACTGATTGGCGAAAGTGCAGCGAAGTCGCTTGCTGGACGTGTAGTAAAAGACTACGGCGGTGGTGTATCTGCAGCGCAGAAAAACCCGGCAGGTAGCATTAATCAAATGCAAGCGGTGTTTGATATGGAGGTGATGCATCTTAAATCGGCGCAACGTCATATCGAAGGTCTAGCAAGCACCGATCTAAGCCAAGGTGTATACGCTGAAGGACTGGCAGAGGACGCGTTTAACAAAAGTGGCGTAACCAATAATGTTGAAAGAGCTGCGGCGTGGATCATTAATGCTTCTAACTCTAAAGGAAACGATGCCGAAAATATTACGTCTTTACTGAAAGAATACGCGTCTAATGGTAAAGATTTATTGAATATGGAAAACCTAAAAGAGCTACACGCTCGATTGGTGCCTAATGTTGAGCGTGATTACCGAGGGCCAAATATTTCGGGTGGTACTTTGCCTTCAAGTATTGGCGGTGAGGGCATGTTAAAGCAGCACATTGAAGGCTTTTTGAAAGAGAACCCTGTAGAAGATAAAGACTTAGGTAAACATTTGTTCGCCGGAGTTATCGGGTACCATGGCTTTACCGATGGAAATGGTCGCATGGGGCGCATGCTATACGCGATAGCAGAACTTCGTAACGACTCGTTCAATCCTTTAGCTATGGATGCAGAAAATAGCCTTCACGGTATTAAGTGATTTTCTACTTCTATTTAATTTTCAGAGCGGCGATTGCCGCTCTTTTATTTTCCAGCTTAACCTTAATTTTTCTTCTCAATAAAACGGCTAATAGCAATAAAAATGAGACGTTGAAATAAAGTGTCGGTTTCTATCTCGCCATAAAATCTCTTTTATCCTTATTCGCTTATTTAAATGAGCCGTTATACCCAAGTGGCTTCGCTGCAATAAATATATCGATGTCACTTAGTTGTAATAAATTAGACAGGACACAACATGGATACAGGAAAGATTAATATGCTTCTCTCTGAGCTAGGAGAAGTGCTGAACCTTGAGCGCGTGACAGCGTATGACGATCAAATGTGGTCACTGCATTTTGCTGAAAACAACAGTGTCGATGTTCTGCTCGTAGAGGAAAAAGGCGAGTTATTGATTTCCAAAAGCCTGCTTATAGAACAAGATGATATTACGCTAGATAAACTTCAAGTTTTACTTGAATACAACTTCTTGTATCGAGAAACAGGTGGTGTGCAGTTTTGTGTGAATCCAACACGCAAAGACGTTGTTCTTCAAGTTGCTATCGCGGCTGGAAGTGAACTCACCAACATTGCTAACTTAATCATTCAGTTGAATGAATTAGTTGATACTTGGGTACAGTTATTTCAAAACAACACGGTTGTAGATTTTAGCCAAACAGACGTACACGCATTTATTCAAGTTTAAGGCATCACACATGGTCAATATTAATACATCGCACATGCACTCGTTGAGTCAGTTAACGTCACATTTGGCGACACAAAATCAAGCTGACGACAAAGAGGTTCGAGCGCACAACGGCAAAGATATTTTTGTTAAAGAGGGTGCACCAAAAAATAAAAGTATCAGCGCGCGTATTAGCCACCAGAATAAAGCGAAAGATATTGTAGTGAGCCTGCTTACTAAGCAGGGTATTCCTAAAGATGTTGCGAAGCTCATGCTGAAAAATGTGTTGAATGGTGAAAACAAGTTAACGCTTGGGAGTCTGAAAAATCTTGAGAGATTGTCGTCTGGTCCTAGCTCAAATTGGCCAACTGCACAAACGGCAGCCTCTTCTTCCAAAACCAATAAAGCTTCATCGAGTGTCGCGCTTATCAACGAACATAAAGCCAACCTTCAAAAGCTTGGTGATTTTGCTTGTACGGACTTAAATACGTTCGGTGTTAAGGGGTCACAGTTTTATGAAACAAAAGGAAAGCCACGACTAAAAGAGCTTCACGCGGATCAAGCGCGAATCATGCAAGATCACAGAGCGACGATGTCCGCAAACGGAGTTCAAGCTGCAGCACAAAGAGGAACCGCACCGCAATTAAGCACTCTACAGAACATTGCTAAGGCAGTACAAACCGCGAAAGCCGGCTGCTGTACTACATTTGCCTTTGCTGCCGCCGCTGAGATGATTCAAGGCATGTCAGGAACACCTGAAAGTGAACCCAAAGTAGAAGTGGTTGCGTTTAAAAAGGGTCATTCAGGTACACACCTTTATGTACTGGTTGGTCGACAAGAGGGGATCGACATAAAAGATCCATCAACGTGGAGTAAGGATGTGAAAATTGTTGACCCGTGGGCGACATCTGCATTCGGTGCACCAATGTTTGGAGATGCACAACGACCACCTGTTTCGAATATGTTCCCGCCAACAGAAGTCATTTTTGATAGCCATAAACTGGGTTAGTCACTCTGCAAAAGAAGTGAGCAAATACACCATGCTAAGCATCTAACCTTTATTGAAAGAGCAGCTCTGAGCTGCTCTTTTTTATTACTCTGGCAACTCGTCTTTAGAGCGAGATTTCTGCGGAAAACCTCACAATGAAGGCGAAAAAGTGACAAAAATAAAGCCATTACCGACATCGTTCAATCTGCAATCGTTGTTCAATAGAGTTATTGAAACAAAAGGAAAAAGTTATGAACACGATTCAACAACTGCTCTTGGAGTTTTGCCAACTCAATGAGTTGCCCGAACTGAATTTTGAAGAAAATGAACGTTGTCAGCTACTGGTCGATGATCGCTACATGTTGTATTTCATCGCGACAGATACGGATGATTTGATGTTGTCTGTAACGTTCGGAGGGTTAGAAAAATCCGGTGAACAACGACTAAAAGGTTTAGAGCTTCTTGCTCATGCTAACTATCAAGGAATAGGTAGTGGCAGCCTCGCACTTGCTTTGGCTCCAAACGGTCGACAGCTTGTCTTAGCAGGACGTAAACCCGTTGAGCATCTAAATACGACGAACCTTACCGCTTGGTTTCACGAAGTTATTGAACAGGCCGAGCTGTGGCAAGCGCGTTTCGCAATGTTGGATCAAGCGATTCCAACCACCTCTAATCATGAACAAGCTCATGTTCAATCACTTCGTGTGTAGGAGAGAAAAATGGTTAATACAACACAAAAAATCAGCCAAAGCCCAGTACCTGATCTAGAACAGTTTCGTGCAGTTGCTGCGCAAAAAGATGACCGAGTGATCAGTAAAAGAGGTGAAGTAAAAGAACCTTCCACATTCCACAAAGGTCATAAGTTTGCTTCTATTCACGAAGGCGTATTGAGAAGCAAATACACTAAGTTTTTCCAAGAAAACATCAAAACTCACCTTGATTTAAAGCAGGCGCTACTTAAGCAAGAAAAACCTGAGGTTGCGCTGTTGGCTTACTCCCTAGTGAGTCCTTCAGGCTATCGCGGTGAGCCACTTACTGAGCGTAAAATCTTAGAAGTTGTCAGCCTATTGGATGAAATAAAAGTGAGCAGCGATACGTACCAGCAGCTTAAAAATACGTTTGATGCGATCAGCAAAGATCCGCGTATGCAGGTGAGTTTAGAAGCCCAGTATCCAGGAAAAATGGATGGCTTCGCTGCTGAACTGTTACAGATGGGCAAAGAAAAGCTAAAAGGTTCTGGTGTGAACGCCGTTATTAACTTGGCATTACCTGGCGTTGGCTTATTGATTTCTACAGGTCGAGAGCTGCACAAAGCGGCCGTAAATGGTGATGCTGAGGCTTACCATCATCAGTTAGAACAAATTTCACAGCTGCCAGGGCGAGATCAACGTCTTTCTATGCCGATGCAGCAAACCTTGGCTCAAGGTCATGCGATACTGTCGGCTGAAGGTGGCATTGGAGCTACGTTAGGTATGGCGACGGGGAGCCTGGGCACGTTCGGTGTTAGCTCTGTAGCAACGGTGGGCGTCACACCGATAGCAAAAGAGGCAATCGGTTCTGCGGCAACGACTGCTATCATGAGCGGCGGTGGCTTTGTGGCGAACCAAGCTGGGGCATACGGGTTAAATACGGAAGTAAAAGAGCAACTTATGCAAGGCGAAATGTCTGGTGTTTTACCTAGACTTGAAGTTTCCAATGCAAAAGGAGACTTTACCTTCAGTATGCAAGATCCGGCTTCTGTCCGCGCATTAATGGCGTACCTTGGTCCTAAGGAGAATACTGCAATGACTTCTCCTCAAGCGCCTAAAGAGGCACAAGAGATGGAAACCGCTCGATTAACACTGAAAAAGATGTTGGGTTCAGAGCCAAGTGAGCACTTGGTTCCTGACGTAGACTCTATCTTGAAGCTAAGCCCAGAGGATGCACCAAGTAAAACCGAGTCTATTGCTAACGGGGCGTTTAAAAAACTGTTAGGAGAAGATTGGGATTGGCTCATGCCAGCTGTTCGAGCGATTGATAAAGGGGAAGCAAGTAAAATAAACGAAAAGCTCACCTACAAGCTCCCCCTAGATGCAGCAAACGGACGAGTTTATCTTGATAAATGCCCAAACCTGAGTGACGTCCAATTAGATGCGCTAGAAAAACTAGGCTCACCAAGTCAATTGCGATTGATGTACTTGGCAGAAGGCTGGGTGTAATTTCAAATGGTAAAGTAGGGAGTAGGTGCTGCTCCTTACTTTATCTACCGTCAGCGTTCCTTTTTGGGGCTGGCTAATATCGGTTTAATTTAACTTTTCGACTGAAGAAACAAACACACAAGTGTCAACGTTATACCAACCCAACCAATGAAAGAAATTTCTTCCCCAACAATCGCAACTGCTAGTGCTGCTGCGATAACAGGTTCAAATAGCGTGAGTATGCTAGCTCCACTGGCTGTAACAAACCGTAGCCCAAACCCAAAAGCGACGTAACCTAACCCCATTGGAATCAAGGCCATGTAGAGCATGACCGTCGTATTAGTTGACGATGCAAATAGATTATCACCCGTGATGAAAAGTGTTGGTAGAAGCAAAACTCCACCAATACCAAAAACACTTCCCATGGCCGTTTGCGATTCAATGCCGTGGTCAATCATAGCCTTTACTCCCCATGAGTAAATGGCGTACGTCAAACCTGCCAATAGGCCAAGTAATACACCCCAATGCTTCATATCCTGATCAAATAAGCTATTTGCGGATGACTCAGAAGCCAGCAACAAGGTAATGCCAATGACCCCGATTGCGAAACTCATCATCCAGCGCTTGGTTATGGTCTGATTTCGGCTAAAGAGACACTCTAACAAAGCAGAAAAGAAAGGAGCAGTGGAGATAGAAATAACCGTACCAATAGCCACACCAGCGAATCGCATTGATGAATAAAAAGCCAGTGGGTAGGTGGCTAAGGCGATAATACTAATCAGTAACGTTTTCTTCTTATGTACGACTTTTCGAAAATCTCTCTTCAGTGACTTCGCAGATAGACATGCTTGCATAAACCCACCAATACCCATAGAAAATGCGCCAATGGCGAGAGCACTGACATCCGGTGCCAAGCTGGCAGCGGTGCCCGTCGTTCCCCACAGGGTTGAAGCAAAAAGTATGGATAAAGTTCCTAATTGATAGTCGGTGAAATGTTTTTTTAACACTGTAATTTCTACCTAGTGAATGGCTGTTTTAGGGTAGAAAGAATAAAAGAAAGCGATAGAGATTTTTGTGCTGAAAAGACGGAATACTTGTTCCAGAAGACTATTTTAGTGACTATCGGGAAAACTCTCTAGGAGACATACCAAAATGCATTGAAAACCGTCGACTAAACGCGGAAAGGTCACTATAACCAACTCGTTCAGCTATCAACTGAACTGGAAGGTCTGTATGAGTCAGTAGTGCTTTGGCTTTTTCCATACGTTGTAGTGTAATGTACTTATGGACGCTCATTTTTAGCTGCTCTTTAAAAAGCTTTTTAAACTGCGTCGGACTCAAGCAAGCGGCATTCGCTAATGAGGCAATGGTGAGTGGCTGATCAAGCTGCTCGGCGATCACAACCTGTACATCTCGAATACGCGAATCCACGGAGCGAGACCGCTTTTGCTGCTCCAGCAACAGATAGAAGGTTGCAACCATTGAGTTTTCAATTTCATCATTAACCTGATACTCAAGTTGCTTTTCGACAAACTGGATAAAGCTCAGTAGAGGCGGGCTAATCGAAAACACAGCCACACTACTATCCATCAAATGAGTGGGCAAAGTGGTCATATCCGCAACAATAAAGCGTGATGACTCTTCGGCATTAAAACCGTGAGCACAACTTTTGGGGATGACTATGCAGTCGCCAACCGCCACCTTTCCGACATAACTATCCATATCAATCTGTATGTTGCCCTGGAGAGGAAGCACCAGTTGATGATAATCACTATGAGTATGTCGGCTCATACGTTTCGTGTAGGAGCGAATGCTTAAGCTAGATTTCATAAAAACAACATACAGTTAAAGGATACCGCATTATAGCGTTGAAAGTATCGAGGTTGAAAGCTGGGCAGTTGTAAGCCCAGATCTTGAATGGGATGTGGTTTGTTAGTCCGCCTCGGACTCTAACGAAGCCAACCAACGAAGCACTTCCGCAGTTGCCTCAATAAGATCGCTTGGGATGTACTGGTCGACGTTACCGTCGGCGTATAGTGCACGAGCAAGAGGGACTTTTTGCATCACAGGCACGCCTTCCTCTTTAGCGATTGCGACCATACGTTTGGCTACCGCATCGGTTTCCATCAAAGTGATGACGGGCAGGGGCGTTTCGCCTTTCTTGTAATAAAGGCCAACCGCGATATGTGTTGGGTTTGTAACTAATACATTAGAACGTTTAACGTTTTCGCGTTGATTGGAGGCTTGTAGCTCTTGGTGCAACTGACGACGTTTGCTTTTTATTTCTGGACTGCCTTCCATCTCTTTGTATTCGCGTTTCACTTCGTCCTTGCTCATTTTGAGCTTTTTCGTGTGATCAAATTTCTGGTACGCAAAATCTGCGGCAGCGATGACGATGAAGCCTACCGAAGAGATAATCATTAATTGTTTAATCATGACGCCAGTAATGGTCGGGACACATTCTAGCCCACAAGTTGGAATTTGCATTAAAGCGTTGATGTTACCGCGTAATGTCACCCAGATAATGCAGGAAAGAAGAGAGACTTTAAGGATCGACTTGATAAACTCAATCACACTCTTAAGGGAAAAAATGCGTTTGGCCCCTTCGACGGGATTGATCTTTTTGATGTCGGGTTTAACGGATTCACCACTAAATAGGAATCCGAACTGCCCCATATTGGAAAAGATGGCGACGAGTGCAGCAACCAGAATAATCGGAGCGAGTAGATAGGCAATTTCTTTTGCGATGGCGATAGCGACATCGACTAGCGCATCTTGGAAACCCTGATAAGCAAGCTTACTTGGTAGGAGAATAAGCGCTGAGATGTGCGACATGTAATAATCGGCGAACGCAAACAGTACAATTATGAGCGCCAAAATTAATGCAGACGATACGATTTCTTGGCTTTTGGCAACCTGACCTTTCTGTCGAGCATCGCGTAACTTTTTTGCGGTGGGTTGCTCTGTTTTTTCTGCACTCATAAAGAATCCTAAGCGTTATTGCCAAATGGTATTGAGTTGTTCTGCGAATCGGGTAATGCCGTAAAACTGTACTTCAAAGTGATCCATCATTATTCCGAGATACACGATCAGTAAAACACTCGCGATGGCACTTTTTATTGGCATGGCAAGGAAAAAAACATTCAATTGCGGTGCAAAACGACTGATAAGCGCCAGACCAAACTCAGCAAGAAACATTGCCAACACTAGTGGAGCGGACATCAACACACCAAGCCACATAAGCTGTTCAAATTGCGCGTAGAAGAAACTCACCCATGCGTCGTTAACGGTTGGGAAAAAGTCCACGATCGGCCAAGATGTATAGCTTTTGAATAACGCATAGATAAAAGTGACAAAGCCCCCGCCAGAGAAGAACAGGGTAATCAACGTTTGGGTCAGTAATACCGCTGTTGGTGTGGATTGTGAGCCTAGCGTTGGGTTAAACATACTTGCCATGGCAGCCCCACGTTGGTTGTCGACCAGAAAACCGGCCGCTTCTATCGCCCAAAAGGGGATAGCAGCAACAAACCCTATCAATAGCCCAATTAATACCTCCTTACCCAAAATCATTATCAGCCAAATGCCGTCGGTTTCTGCGGGCAAGCTTTGCTGATTAATCATCGGAAATATAAACAGTGCGAGTGAGCAAAGCACACCATTTCTCACCATGGTGCCGCCTAACATTTGCTTGCTCAAAATAGGCAAAAAGATGAAGCATGCCATTAACCTAGGTAACGTCAGGCTGTACAAAAATAAAGCCTGGTGTAAGTCGTGATAACTCATCGTATTTGAGGAATTTTATCCATAGCAAGCGAGGCGAAGGCGTGGAGCTCTGCCCCTAGCCATTGCGTTGTGACGAACAGCGTAATAATGACCGCGATAAGCTTGACCACAAAGCCTAACGTTTGTTCTTGGACCTGAGTTAACGCCTGAATAAGCGACACCAATGTACCAACCAATGCTGCGACTAAAATCGGCGGTAATGACAAGTACAACACTAGGGTTAATGCTTGAGTCGTGAAATGAATGATTTCAGCAGAATGCATACTTTCTCCGTGATTAACCGTAACTCAACATGCTTGAGTCGTGAAATGAATGATTTCAGCAGAATGCATACTTTCTCCGTGATTAACCGTAACTCAACACTAAGCCGTGGGTGAGCTTTGTCCAGCCGTCAAGCAAGACAAAAAGCAACAATTTGAAGGGGAGGGAAATCGTCATTGGCGATACCATCATCATCCCCATCGCGAGTAGGATATTCGACACAATTAGGTCAATAGCGATGAACGGTAAGTACAACAGAAAGCCAATTTCAAAAGCGCGAGTAAGCTCGCTGACGGTAAATGCGGGCAGTAAGAGCAATAAGCTGTCCGACTCTAAACGGTCTACGTACTTCTGCGGCCACAATGTGCGTGCAGCATCAGTGAAGAATATGGCTTCGGTTTCCCGAATATGCTTTTTCAAAAATTCTCGATAAGGCTGTAAACCGCTTTCAATGAGGCCTTCTACACTTGCAGAATCTTCAAGGGAGATATCATGCTGCTTTACGTAGTCGTAGGTTTCAAACCCGACGGGAGCCATGATGAAAATTGACAGAATGATAGCCAATCCGTAAAGCGCCATATTCGGCGGAATTTGCTGTACACCGAGAGCGTTACGCAGCAGTGAGAATACAACGGCGAGTTTCACAAACGACGTCGCCATCATAGCGATAAATGGGATCAGTGCCAGCAGTGCTAAGCTGACAATGAGATTGAGCTCGTCGGGTAACTGGATCATGCTGGCTCCTGCGTGCCACCGAACAGCTCCAGTACGCGCACACCTAAATGTTCGTTAACATTAACCAGTTCACACTCACCAATGATTTTGCCGTTGGCACGCAATGTTACCGGCTTAGATACAGGCTGGTTTAGCTCGAATACGTACCCTGGCTGAAGCTGGTTAAGCTGCTCTAGCGTGATGGTTTGATGGCCGATATCAAACGTGAGTTCCACAGGCAGTTGCTGGTGGTCGGTTAACATTTCTGAAGTGTTTACGTCATTCATATTGGTTTCTTTTTCAATAATGTGAAGAGTTTGGTCATCTAGCTGGCAGCGCCAGAGATTCTGGTTAGATACTTGAAAAATGGCTTGTTGCTTGGCGATGTAACCATCGTCAAAAAAGATGACATCTCCCAGCTCGAGCGAATTAAATTCGCTTAACGTCAAATGGGTCCTTCCAAGACTTAACCACACAGGTAAAGCGAGGTGTCGAGCTTGTAGAGCAGCGCTGTTTGGTAGCGCATCCAACAACACGTCTGATCCTTCGCTAACCCACAAACAAAGAGAGCCGTTAGGCTTATTGAGCGTTAACATTAAAGTATGCTCTTGGGCCTGGCTCGCCTCTAACGGCTGTAGTTGACTAAGAATGGGTAACTGACCAAATAGCGCTTTGATTGCCTCACTATGCGGTTCTATCTGTGAGCTCAAAAGTGCTAACTGGAGGGAGTTAGGCAGGGACTCAAACGCAGTAGCATTTAAGGTCGATTTCAGCCAATGTTGGAGCTGCGCACGAGAAAAGTCTACTTGTAGGGTTTGCCCTCCAATCAACGTGGTTAAACGGAACCCTTCAAATGAAGGGATTTGAGCAACAGTAATCGATACGCTCTGACCATCAGTCCCTTGGAAGTGGCACTGTTTTGCACAAAGTTGATTGCTGAGCGCGATACTTTCTGCATCCACTTTGGGTATTATTAACGGTGTCATAGGTCATTCTCCGCTTGCCATTCTTCATACACGCTGCGTTGTTGGCGTGAGTGTTGTTGTTCATGTTGTTGTTGATCGAGCTGTTGAGTTTGTTCGCTGATCGCTAAGCGAAGTGGCTGCTCACCACCGAATCGGTTTAGCCGTTCAGCAAGATCTTGTCTAGCTTGCTGGCTAATAATGGAAAGGGCATGCTCTTGTCGAATCGTCACGCTATACCCTTGAGCGTCCAACTTGATGTGGATTTCGCCACCTTTTAATTGTCCTTCACTTAGAAACAGCCGAACCTCTTTGTTGTCCGATGCGGTTGGCAGAGCAACATAGATTTTATCCACCAATTGCTGGAGTAATTGGTTTACGTCTCGCGTTGGGCTTGGTTGAGCCTGCGAAGCAACACTTTTTAGGATGACATCGCCTTGTGTTACCGCACTTGCAAGGGGTTGAGAAGGCACTTTTTCTTCATCCGTTTTAACGGCGACTAGTGCGCTTTTCGTCACGATTTTTTCAAGAGGCTTGGTTTCAGGCAGGCCACCAGTTTGGTCTGATCGTTTGCCTGTATTCTGTAGCGGCGGAGTTGCACGCTTATTGTGCGCTGTTTCAGTTTGCCTTTTCGTTAAGCCAACAATGTTAATCCCATCTTGAGCGAGCTCTGTCGCTGTCGCATTTTGGGGGAGCAAGCCAGATTCAAGCGTAGAGAGATACTCCGGCGAGGTATGTTTATCCATCGGCGTCGGTTTATCATCTTTCAAATGAGCTTGAAAGTGAGGATCAACACGCTCGGTAGAAGGGGAGCTTAGAACTGTGTCGCCATCGCTTTTTCCATCATGTTTAAGCAACTTATTGTTTTTGCTAATTATTTCTTCGCTATTTGCTGCGTCGTCTTGCGATTTCTCTATATCTCTCTTACTGACGACGTCACTTTGACCTTTTAAAGTGGAGATGTTTTTGTCAGCGTTGGCTTCTTGGTTCGATAGGTTAAGTTTCTTATCTAGACCTTGAGATGTCTTATGCCTTAGCGGTATGTCTTCTTCGCCAGTATGATTTTTTTGGGGATTCCCAACGATAGACTCCTTTCCCTTGCTAGGCTTCTTCGTCATTGCATGCTCGAATTGTGATTGAAGCTCGGCCTCCTTCTCGAGAGGCGCTTGTTCCGGCGTTGATTTGTGCAGCGTATTCGATGTTTCAGTTGTTGGGGTAATGCGCATAGTGAACCTTTAGATAATGTCGACAGTGCGAAACTCTTCCTGTTCGAGTTCTTCTTGGTATTGCCTTTCTCGCGATTTTTCCGCGACTTCTTGTTGCTGCAACTGAACGAATTTTTCTTTGGTTTTATGGGCTTGTCGCGCCTCTTTTTGCTTTTCTTTAAGTGCCGAGCGTTCGATTTCAAGCGCTTTTTTTGACTCGGCCACACGTTGTTTAAGTTCGGCTTCTCTCTCTCTTAACAACGCGATTTCTTGTCTTAATGTTTCTAGCTCTTTGAGAACGAGCGTTTGTTGTTTTGCTTTAGCAAAACGTCGCTCTTCTTCTTCCTGGCGCCAAACGTGATAGTCCGCGACAGAACGTTCGGCCTTTTGAACCTGTGCTGCGGCGTTTGACACTCGGTATTCTTGACGCTTGACGGCTTTATCCGCACGGTCAGCGCGAATTTTTTTGATTTCTAATAAGCGTTCTATCATTGTTTCGCCATCCCTTTAAGTTGAGCGATAGTGCCATCAAGATCGCTTGGTTCATGAGTGCCTTGGCGTAAAAAGGCGCGTATATCATCACTTTGTGCAATGGCCAAATCCGCTCGGCTATCTGCGCCATGTTGGTATTCGCCAATTTTTATTAGCAGTTCAACTTCTTCATACTTAGCTAACATTTCGCGAATATGAGCAGCAGACGCCTGATGATCGGATTCAACGATTTGATTCATCACTCGGCTTGCTGACCGAAGTACATCAATCGCAGGGTAATGGTTCATTGCGGCAAGTTTACGCGAGAGAATGATGTGCCCATCTAAAATGGAGCGAGTTTCATCCGCGACAGGCTCTGTCATGTCGTCACCTTCCACCAACACGGTGTACAGTGCTGTAATTGATCCTTTGTCTGATTGTCCAGCTCGTTCCATCAGCTTTGGCAAAGCGGCAAAAACGGAAGGCGGATAGCCACGTCGTGTTGGTGGCTCGCCTGCGGCTAGTCCAATCTCCCTCTGTGCGCGGGCGAAACGCGTTACAGAATCCATCAGCAGTAGCACGCGTTTACCTTGGTCACGAAAATATTCTGCGATAGAAGTGGCAACAAAGGCGGCTTTGGCGCGCTCCATTGCTGGGCGATCAGAGGTAGCGACCACTAAAACCGATTTGGCCATTCCTTCTTCGCCTAGGTCATGCTCAATAAACTCGCGCACTTCGCGTCCGCGTTCACCAATTAAGGCGAGAACGGTCACGTCAACTTCTGCGGAGCGAATCAGTTTTGCCAGTAGGGTACTTTTACCCCCGCCAGCCGCTGCAAAAATACCCATGCGCTGACCTTCACCACAGGTCAGTAGCCCATCAATGGATCGAACGCCAAGAGAGATTGGCTTTTCAATCAGTTTACGTTGCATTGGTGGTGGCGCATCGCGATAAACAGGATACCAAGCACTTGGTTCCTGACTTTGCGTACCATCGAAAGGACGCCCAAGCCCGTCAAGCGTTGTACCTAACAGGTGGTCGCCAACACCCACTTCGTGCATTTTGCCCATTGGGCTTACTTCTGTATTTGAGGAAATCCCAAACATATTTCCTAACGGGGTGAGCAGAGCGTGATGCTGCTGGAAGCCAACCACTTCCGCTAACAAAGACAGAGTTTGATCGGGATTACGCAACTCACACAGTTCACCTACACGAACGCCAGGGACGACAGCTTTGATAATGGTGCCGGTGACTTGTGTAACGCGCCCGCGAATTTGGATCAAACGCGTGTGTTTAATCGCAGATTGTTGGATATCAGTGATGTATGAGAAATCGTTCAAGGTAAAAATATGCGCAATGATTGATGCTGAGAGAATAGAAAGTATAAGAATCAATTTATAGTGAATATCAGTCGGGAGTTTTTAGAAAACTGAAAGCGCACTAAAAAAACACGTCTGATTTTGACAGCTTCAAAAAAGCGCACTTCCTATAATTCGCCTGTATTGTGCGGAAGGAGTGCAAGTGAATGAGTATTATCAACAATCATATCGCAACAAATCCAAAGTTTGATGCGTCTATCCAAAGCGGGTTGGAATCGTCTCGTCCCGACGTTTCACAAAAAGGCAATTATCGCGGTGAAACCGTCCGTGTTCACAATGCCACACAATCACTTTTTGATGCGATGGAAGAACTCACTTCACTCGGTTCCGAAAAAGCAGAGAAAGATCTGACTAAGCGCAAAGTGAAAGACAGTGGTGTTCGAGTTAATGAAGCACATGAACTCGTTTCGGACTATTTAAGAAAAGTCCCTGATCTTGAAAAGAATCAAAAGATCAAAGATTTGGCTACAAAAATGGCGGGAGGAAATATCTCGACCATCGCGCAATTACAAGCCTACTTGAATGGGTTTTCCGAGGAGAAAAGCCATCAATACCTAGCCCTAAAAGCCGTTAAAAAGTTTTTGAGTGCGAGTCCAGAAAGTAAACACCTACTAGCGCTGATTGACCAAGCACTTCTAAGAATCGAGCAAAACCCAGATACATGGTCTCAAATCGATACGGAAATCCGCGTCTCAAATTTTGCTGATGAATACAGCCAAGAGCAAGAGTTTAGCTCTTTGCATCAGCTGCGCGGCTTCTACCGCGATACCGTTCATAGTTATCAAGGGCTCGGCGCGGCTTATCAAGATGTTGTGGCGCGCTTTGGTGAGCAGGAGGTATCGACCGCTGTTGACTTTATGCTGCAAGGCATGAGTGCAGATCTTAGTGTTCAAGGTAGCAGTATCGATTCGGTTAAGTTGAAGTGGTTGATGTCCGATATGCAAAAACTCAAAACTCTAAATACGTTGCAAGATCGTGTGAGTCAGCTGTTCCAAATGTTTAAACCGGAAAGGACGAATTATGGCTTATCAAGTTTCTAATTTGATGGCTGATGTGATTGCGTTGGTAGAGCAGCGATGGGTAAGCAGTGATGAGATATGGAAAGTCGTCAACGCAATGGAATTGACGGCGGTAGAACAAAAAATCGATTTTTTTCGAGAGTTCCATAAGTTAGTTCGCGCAATCCCAATTGACGTATTCGCCGATGAAGAACAACGACAGAATTTAATCCAAGCGGTACAAAAGGCGCTAGACGAAGCCATTGATATAGAAGAAGAGGAAGCGTGGGAAGATGAGTTGGATTGATGCATCCGTCGATGAATTTTGCCGAGGAATGGGGCTCGATGCCGTCGATTTCTCATCAGCTGGACGGGTGCAGTTGGATTTTGAGCAAAGTGGTACGCTGCATATTGAGCGACAGGGTGAGCAGTTATTCTTGATGTTGTCTCGAGCGTTATCTTGGCATCAAACCAGTGACATGGTTCAAAGTGCACTGTGTTTGTGTCATGCCGATCAAGGCTGGCCTTTCGAAATTAAAACCGGCTTGTTAGATGAACAAACTCTGGTTTTTTCAGCAAGGCTAAAAGGAGAAGAAGTAACACTTCCGACCTTAGAGCAAGCGTTTACGCTTTTGGCTCGTCTACATAACGATGTGGCAGGCTCATGACTCGAGTCAGCACTTTAAACGTAGGCATCGAAGCCTTTACGCATGTTACTCATAGTGAAGTTAAGGCCGATTTCCCAGAGCGATTTCAATTGCTTCCTGATGGTCAGGCGGTCGCTACACATTTAGAGAAGCTCTATGATCTCAGGCCTTCAGACCAATATCTCATCGCGTTAACTAAGCCCAAGCTGCTGCACTCAGAGTTGTTGCGTCCAGAAAAATACCGTCAACAATTTGATGAAACGTTATCTCAGCTGCAAGTTCTTGCACAGGATTCAGGCTCCGCTTCTTTTATCAAAGCATCTGAAACGCTACAAAGTACGCAACTAGATCAGCGTTACCTCACTATGGCGCTCAATCTCCTTATTCAGGTCTAACCAACATGTTGAGATCCAAAGACATTGAACTCTTACTTGTTCACGCTGCGCTACAAGTTCAATACCAAAAGCCAGAGCATGCCATTTCTATTCTCGATGCGGTTCTAGAAATAGAACCGCAGCACAAAGAGGCGATGCAAACACTTGCTGTGGCGTGTTTACAAAGTGGTCGATATACCCGGGCGATTGAGGTGTGTGAGCACTTATTAAAATCTGACCTTCATCCTGACTCGGCAGGACTCTGGTTTTGTTTAAGCCAAGCGCGTTGGAAACAAAATGACGTCGATGGGGCACGCCAAGCGCACCGACGCTATCTGCAATCTTTAAATAGTGAATCACATGAATAAGTTGATCGATATTCTAAACAAAGTAGGGCAACGCAAAGACATCATGCTTGCGGTGATGTTACTCGCGATCGTCTTTATGATGATATTGCCACTTCCTACCGCACTGGTGGATGTGCTGATTGGCACCAACATGAGCATTGCGGTGGTGCTGCTTATGTTAGCGATTTACATCACCACGCCACTTGAGTTCTCTGCATTTCCTGCGGTGCTATTGATCACGACATTGTTTCGTCTGTCTTTATCTATCACGACAACCCGCTTGATCTTGCTACAAGGCGATGCTGGTCAAATCGTTTATACATTCGGTAACTTCGTTGTGGGCGGTAACTTAGTGGTCGGTATCGTTGTGTTCCTGATCATTACCATTGTTCAGTTTATGGTGATCACCAAAGGCTCAGAAAGGGTAGCAGAAGTTAGTGCGCGCTTCTCACTCGATGCGATGCCTGGTAAGCAGATGAGTATTGACGGTGACATGCGTGCCGGAGTAATTGACGTACACGAAGCTAGGCACCGACGATCACTGATTGAAAAAGAAAGCCAAATGTATGGCTCGATGGATGGCGCGATGAAGTTCGTTAAAGGCGACTCCATTGCGGGTCTGGTCATCATTGTGGTCAACATCTTAGGTGGCGTCACGATCGGGGTAACGCAAAAAGGCATGAGTGCTTCTGAAGCACTTGAATTGTTTGCGATTTTGACAGTTGGCGATGGTTTGGTATCGCAGATCCCGGCACTCTTTATCGCGATTACCGCCGGTATTATCGTGACGCGTGTTTCCCATGAAGACTCTTCTGATCTTGGGTCGGACATTGGTGGGCAGGTGATTGCTCAGCCACGTGCGCTTCTTATTGGTGGTGTGCTTTTGGTGCTGTTCGCACTCATCCCTGGATTCCCAAAAATCACTTTTCTGGTCTTGGCCGCCGTGGTTGGTGGTGGTGGTTTCTTCCTTTTCTATCAACAGAAAAAACAAGCGGAATCAGATAGCACCGACTTATCAAGCTTTGTTTCGCAAGGGGCCGGTTCGCCAGCAGCGAAGCCAAGCAAACCCACGCCTTCTAGAAACAGCAAAGGTAAGTTAGGTGAGCAAGAAGAGTTCGCCATGACGGTCCCGCTGTTGATTGATCTTGACGCGAGCCTTCAGGAAAGCTTGGAAGCGGTCGCATTAAATGAAGAGCTAGCAAGGGTGAGGCGCGCACTATATCTCGACCTAGGCGTGCCTTTCCCAGGCATCCACCTGCGCTTTAACGAGGGGATGCAAAATGGCGAGTACTTAATTCAGTTACAAGAAGTCCCGGTTGCACGAGGACGAATTGTTAAAGATCAACTCTTGGTGACAGAAGGGAATGAACAGATCGATTTATTAGGCGTGCCTTATGAGCAAGATGAAGATTTTCTACCCGGTATTTCTAGCATTTGGGTGGCACAGAGTTATGAGCAAAAACTCGTAGCCAGTCATGTAGGTTTTCTCACACCCGACAGAATTTTAACGTACCACTTGTCTCATGTTCTTAAGGAGTACGCACAAGACTTTATTGGTATTCAGGAGACGCGTTATCTGTTGGAGCAGATGGAAGGCAGTTATTCGGAGCTAGTCAAAGAGGCCCAGCGTATTGTTCCGTTGCAAAAAATGACGGAAATCTTGCAACGCTTGGTTTCTGAAGACATTTCTATCCGAAACCTTCGCGTGATCTTGGAAGCGATGGTTGAGTGGGGCCAAAAAGAGAAAGATGTTGTACAGCTGACGGAGTACATTCGTTCTAGCTTAAAACGTTACATTTGCTACAAATACGCGAGCGGACAAAACATGTTGCCCGCTTACTTATTGGATCAAAATCTCGAAGACACGATACGCAGCGGTATTCGTCAAACCTCAGCAGGGAGTTACTTGGCGTTAGATCCGTCAATAACGCAACAATTTGTCAGTGATGTGAAACAGACCATTGGTGACTTAAGCCGCATGCCGAATAAACCTGTGCTAGTTGTGTCTATGGATGTACGCCGATATGTGCGAAAGCTTATTGAATCGGAATACTACGATCTGCCCGTTTTGTCATTTCAAGAACTAACCCAGCAAATCAATATTCAGCCACTTGGAAGGGTGGGGATGTAATGAAAACAAAACTAATACTCTCGCTGGCGCAAGCGGGGATCGAAGTGACGCCATACTTTTGGCAACAAAGTGAAATTCAACTTGGTTATCGAATTGAAGTTGAAGGCTTAGAGCTCGTTTTTCGGGTGGAGGACGGTGAAATCATCATCGTTCTTCTGAAACGCGTTCGTCCAAAATTGGGGTTGAGTAACCCCTTTGCCGGCTTATTTCTCTTGGCTGAACATGCCATTCAACTTTATCCCTCCGATTGGGTCATTCGCGGCAACGTCGATGTGTTACGTGGTAGCAACATGAGCAGCCAGCGATTGGCACAGTTCTATCTAAAAGCATGCGGTGCAAGCCATGATGAGCTAGACGACTGGTACTGTTTACGCTTAGCAGATTATAGACCTTTGAAAAAGTTGAAAAAGTAAAAACTCACGACTGTTACTGACAGCACCGATGAGATGACCCGCTTTAAGATAGGAATCAAGATGAAGCAACCGTTTACCGATGCGATTGAGAACGCTGAGCTTGCCATTAGAAAAGCTGAAGACAGAACCGATATTTTTAACGAGCTATTGGAAGGCTTAGGTGTTGGTCCTGTTGCGGGGGATGTATTACTTGGCGGCATAAAAGCGCCAGTAGATACCATGAAACGTGCAGAGCAAGAGCTAATAGACGAAGTCCAGCGCCGCCGGCAACAACAAACTCAGCTACAAGGTACGTCAGGTAAACGCAGAAAGCGTCCCACAGTGATGCGCGGCATGATGATTTAGAGGTTTGGAAATGACGAATATGAAAACGACTGGCTCTACGACAGGAGCAACAGACACAGCTGCGAGTAGTGCACCATTACCCACTTTCCAACAAAACTTGATAGAGGCATTTACCCCTGTACTGGGTGAAGCAGAGACTCAGCAACTTGCCTCGATAATCTCTTCATTGCCAACTATCTCGGGACAAACGGAATCACAAAGCATCGCGCTTTATGTTGATACGCTTGAAAACCTAAAAGCGAAAAATAACGCGTTTGCTGGTATATCATTGACTGACACCGCATCTGTTTGGCTAAAGTCGCTACAAAGTGCTAACTCAGATGGTGAATTAACCGCAGCCGAGTTTAATGCTCAAACAAACCAAACGCTATCAAATCAGTTTCAGGCTTGGTTTAGTAAGTTACTGACGGAAAACGTAGATAGCTCGTTATCTACTGAGTTTGTTAGTCAATTTAATCTGGGCACTCAGAGTAACCAAGCGGAGCAGATCGCCAACCTCTCCGAGACAGGTCTGGCTAACGCCACCAAAGAAATTTCTCTTTTTGTTGCAGAGCTTGCTAATCAAATGGGCTCCCGTGAAGTGAGAGATGCTTCTATTTCTTTTCTTCGCAATGCCTTTAGTAGCTTAGGTTCCGTTAATCTCGCGCAACTGAAGAGCTCGGATTTTCTGTTGACTAAAGAGAGTTTCGCTCTTCAAGTCTCAGCTCAATTAAAAAGTAGTTTTCAAGGCATTGGTATTACTTTAAGCACCGATGACGCAAGTGCGCTAGCTAGCAGAATTACCTGGACTCCTGGTATTTCTAAACAGCAGCTTAAAGAAGCGTTAGATGAAATGGCCGCTCAAGTGAAAGGCCAATATAGCGCAGCTTATGGTGAGGCGAGTGGAACGAACAATCTAAAAGCAGCACTTAATACTGTCATTGGTGGAACTGAGCCTTTGACCCTTTCTAGTCTGTTCGCCAACTTCGCGGTGAGTTTAACAAATATAGAAATCGATGACTTTTACCAGGACAGCGCGATAGCCGATGTCCAAAAGACACAAATAACGGCAGCTCAAGTTAATTTGATCAAAGAAAACACCGAACGAGATATCCGATTACAGTTTGAAAAAATAGTAAAAGGTGAATCTACCGGGGCTTCATTTACTGAGCGATACGAGGCATTGCGCAAAAACTTAGGGGCATTGAAAGAGCGTCTACTCAATATCACCGATAAAGAGAAAGCGGATCGCGAGGTGAGAGCAGAGCACTCTCTAACGGCTCGTGATTTGTTGGCCGTTGTTGAGTCCAGCATTGGAGACCGTTTTGATGAGCAAGTGCTGCTTGCACTAAATGAGCGTCGTGTTAACCGTTTAGAGAAACGTAATGACCAGAAAGAGGCATTAGAGGATCTCACAATACAGCTTAAAGTTTTTGGTGTTGTGCAATCAAAAATTCACTCTACGCAAAGTGTTGATGGGGTTTATAAACCGGGATATCCAGAAAGTAACTTCAAAGCGAGTGACTTTAACTACAGCAATCAAACGGATTTTGAAGCTTCACCTGAGTACAAGTATTTGACGGATAATAAGATAACAAACCATCGAGACTTCCTTCAAACACAAGGTATTACTATCGGTGATGGTGCTTCGTACCAAGACGAAGAGAAGTCGAAAAAGCTGTCTAATTTTTCTAGTTCTGTCAGTGCTAAATCCAAGTTGCTTAACGATGAAGTGCAAATCAAAACCACTGAGCTGAACGACACCAGTTCTCAATACAACTCGACCGTTGAAGCGATGAACAAGTTTGTTCAGAAGTACCACAGTATTTTACAAGAAATCCTACGAGCCATTTAAGGATAACCAACCATGACTAAAACAAACGCGACCGATCCATCTCAAATGCAAGCAGAAGAACTGCTGTCTTTTTTGGAAGAGGGAGGCACGCTAAAAATGTTGCACGATGTGTCTCAGGACACCATCGAACACATTTATGCCGTAGGTTACAACTTTTTCCAATCGGGAAAGATTGAGCAAGCAGCGAAAGTATTTCAATTACTCAGCATGCTTGATCATTATCAGGCGCGATTTTTCATTGGCCTTGGCGCGGCTCGTCAGGAGTTGGGTGAGTATCTGCAGGCAATAGACGCCTACAGCTACGCAGCGCTAGTGGACGCAAATGATCCACGCCCACCTTTTCACTCTGCTGAATGTCACCTTAAACTGGAACAACTGACAGAAGCAGAGAGTGGGTTTTACAGCGCGAAGGAGATGTCTGCCGGAAAATCACAATATGCAGATTTGCATGAGCGTGCAGGCATCATGTTAGAAGCGGTGAGAAATAAAAAGGAGTAATTAGACTATGAGTTCTATTGCACTTGACCGCATCCAGACACAGGTTTATAGCCCTGAATCTGGCCAAGCCACGTTAGATAACGTGCAGAAAACGGCGTCTACAGCGACGCCTTCTGTGACGGTAGAAAACGTGAAGAGTAAAGATGCAGATGTACTGAACACCGGAAAAGTAAAAGTTCAGTTAGATGCACCTAACGCAGCTGTTAGTGACAAAGTGAATGATTTGACGCTAAAAGCCATGGCACAGCTGCAAAAGATCGTCGATACCATTGCAAAATCTCTCCATGCAGTTGCAGACCAAACAGGTTCGATTGCCGTCAAAATCATCGCAGGATCTGCTGATGATTTTGAAGTAGAGCTTGCTGCTATCACGGATAAACTGAAAAGTGCTCAAAACGAGCTGAAAATTCAGGAAGTGAAGGTCGCAAAAGCTAAACACGAAAAAGAGATGGTGGAAAACCAAGACAAAATCAAAGAATCGGAAGCCGCTGCAAAAGAAGCCCAAAAATCAGGCTTAGCAGCGAAGATCTTTGGTTGGATCAGTGCGGTGGTTTCTATTGTTGTTGGTGCCGTAATGGTGGCAACGGGTGTTGGTGCAGCAGCCGGTGCACTTATGATCGCTGGTGGCGTTATGGGAGCAGTGAGCATGGCGTTGCAAGAGCCAGCCGTTCAAGATGCGCTAAAAGAAGCGGGCGTAAATGTCGATGTGCTAAACAAAGTCGTAATGGCATTAGAAATCGCCGTCGCGGTTATCGGAGCTGTTGTGACGTTTGGTGGTGCAGCAGCTGGCGGTATCGCGAAACTTGCAGCGAAAGGTGCTGGTAAGGTAGCTCAAAAGGTCACGGAAATCGCTACGAAAGCCGCTGCAAACATGGCGAAAGTGGCGGATATGGGCACAAAAGCTGCGACAACAACAGCGAAAGCGATTCGTTATGGCGCAGAAACCGTCGATCTTGCCGTCAACGTGGGTAAAGGCGCAACGGACAGTGTCCACGCTGCTAACAATGCTCACGTGACAGAGATTCAGGCTGATATCACAGACCTTCGAGCCAAAATGACGTTAAGCCAGGCTGTCATTGATAAGCTCAAAGAAGAGATTGGTAAGTTGATGGAAGACTTCCAAGAGCTGATGAGCCTCATCATGCAAATGATTCAAGCGAAAAGTGAAACTATGCAAACGGTGTTAAGCCGTCCTGCAACGGTATAAGGAGTTTATTATGCTAGATAAAGTAGGCGGAACGGGTCGTGGTGAACTATACGGTTTAGGCGACACCATTAAAACCAACAAAGCAGAAAAAGCGCCGGAAACAAAGCTTGAAGCGGGCGCCGTTAAAAGCCAAAGTGAGTCAGGTGTTTCTGGTGCAGCACGCTACCAGTTAGAGACACCTAAAGCTCCTACAGTGAGTAATCAAGCTCAAGTTGTTGCAAACTTAATGAGTGCTCTTGCGCCGACGGTGAGCTCATTAATGAGCACAACGATGAAAGCACTTAACGGTGAGGAGGTGATCAAGTCACCATCAGATGCGGTATCACAATCGTTGACGCTATTAACATTGTTGTATCAAGTATCAAAGCTGAGCCGTGAGCAGCAAGTGCTACAACGTGAAATTGCTGTTGAAGCAAACGTCGCGAGTTTAGAAAGCCAAGCGGCAGAACTCAACAACTCGGCAAGCGCAATGATCGCGATGGCAGTCGTTTCGGGTGTATTAGCGGGTGCTACCGCAATTATTGGTGCCCTTGGTTCTTTCAAAGCAGGGAAAGAAATCAAGAATGAAATGGCGAGCAATAATGTACTGAAAACGCAAAAAGCTGGCTTCGATCAAGCAGAAGAGTTATTAAATAACAATAGCTTGTCTAAAACTCAGCAAGATCAGGTTAAGCGTGCGCACTCACTAGCGAAAGACAATATCGCAGACACGACAGCGCAGCTGACAAGTGGTGGCCGTAAGTTCGATAAGTTGATGAGCTCAAACCAAGCGAAGAACGCTATTCTTCAAGCTTTGGGCCAGATGGCAAACTCAGCATCGAATGTAGAGCAAACCAAAGCGCAAGCGCGCAGCAAAGATGATGAAGTACAAGCGACTCGCGCACAAGCAGCCAAACAGAAAGCCGATGAAAACATTGGTTTCCAAGAAGGCTTATTGAAAGAGCTACGTGACTTGTTCCGATCTATCTCAGATAGCCAGAACCAAGCGTGGCGAGCGTCAGTCCCAACGGTGTAACCATCCGTTTCACTAACTACAAAGCGTTGTTTATACAACGCTTTTTTTATTTCAGCTATCTAAACTAGATACGGATATTTACTGGGTGATTTGTTTGTAAAGCAATATAACGTAGTGAGTTACATTGCATAAAAGTTACTGTTTTTGTTGAACTCAGCTCAAAGCTAACAACTTCATAGTAGCCTTGTTGCGTAAAATTAAGTTAAAGTGCCATTATTATTCACAAAAAGTGTGTTTAAGAATTTTTTGTAGTGAAGGGTGTAATTAGATACTCAATAACAAAATATGGTAGTTCGACTGGTGAGTATTTGGGAACAGAATTATATAAAACTCAACTTAATAAGTAGTCGAAGATGGAAGATATCAGTTTAGCATCAGATTTAGTGATTTATCTGACTACGGTTGGAATTTTAGGTATATTTGCTTGGTTTTTGTTTGTTATTTATTTGAAATCCAAGTGGTTGAAGTATCTTGAAGATGCTCTTGATAATGGAGTTCGATACTACACTCTGAATATATTCTTATCAGGTCACGGAGTATTACAATATGGAACTGTTTTTCTGAGCACTTTTCATGCGAAACGATATAAAATGTTAGAGAAGAGGGATAAGGTTCCAATTCATATTCAACGATTGTTTGTTCTCTCATTCGTATTATTTATTTCAAGTACATCATGTCTTCTGGCTGGAGTTATAACTCATCATATTTATATAGAATAAAGGTTATTTAACAAGATTATAGTAATTTGACCTGAGTATTTCTATTTAATAGATAATTTAGAATGGACATATCAGTCTAAAGATTTAATTTTCTAGACTATACGGTTTACGCTTATATAGAGCCATTATATAACGGCAGAATATGCCAATAAAATGGTGATTACTAAGCTAACCGCCAAGGATGAGAACTCAAACGTTATCAAATTGTTAACGGTTGCTATACTTAAACGGTCATCAACACAAGTAAAAGGGATGTTCAATGTTTAAGTTTAAGCAAATCGCACTTGCGGCTTCTTTGGCGGCACTCACAACAGGCTTTTCTGCGTCTGCGGAGGAAACGTTTGTCACGATTGGTACCGGTGGCGTAACAGGGGTTTATTATCCGACTGGTGGCGCTATTTGTCGCTTGGTTAACAAATCGCGAGAAGATCACGGTATCCGTTGTTCGGTAGAAAGTACTGGGGGATCGATTTATAACATCAACACTATTCGTGCTGGTGAATTGGACCTCGGTATCGCGCAATCAGACTGGCAGTATCATGCTTACAAAGGAACCAGTAAGTTTGAAGAAAGCGGGCCTTTTAAAGAGCTACGCGCCGTATTCTCCGTTCATCCAGAACCGTTTACTGTCGTTGCACGTAAAGACGCGAACATCAAAACTTTTGATGATTTGAAAGGTAAGCGCGTTAACATTGGTAATCCTGGTTCTGGTCAGCGAGGTACTATGGAAGTGCTAATGAACCAGTATGGTTGGAGTAACGACGACTTTAAGCTTGTCTCTGAGTTAAAAGCAGCAGAGCAATCAAAAGCACTTTGTGATAACAAAATTGATGCGATGATTTATACCGTTGGTCACCCAAGTGGAGCGATTAAAGAAGCCACTACGTCGTGTGATAGTAATATCGTAACGGTAGCTGGACCTAATGTAGAAAAACTGGTTGCAGACAACAGCTTCTATCGTGTCGCAAATGTCCCAGGTGGTATGTATCGTGGCACAGATAGTGATGTTCAAACCTTTGGTGTGGGCGCGACGTTTGTTTCTTCTACTGCGGTACCAGAAGATGTGGTTTATAACGTGGTTAAAGCGGTATTTGAAAACTTCGATGATTTCCGCCGTCTCCACCCAGCGTTTGCAAACTTGAAGAAAGAGGAAATGGTAAAAGACGGTTTATCTGCGCCTCTTCACCCAGGTGCGCTAAAATACTACAAAGAAGTAGGGCTGATTAAGTAAGCGTTACTTTCTCTTATTATTGATGTAAAACGCCATCTTTCTCGATCAATGCCACTCGTTTAACCGCGAGTGGCATATTTCTATTTCTCGTCATCCTGTACAGCGACGAAGGAGCGTGATACAGGATCTTCCATCCGAGCACTTTGTGATCAAAATGGTTTCATTAGCCGCTCAGTGTAGTGCTATTAGATTCCTAACCTCGCTGGAGTGACACAAAAAATCGTTAAGCCATCTGCATTAATCTTTCGCGCTGGCGTTTTTGTAGGAGTGTTATCCACTTGTACAAGTTTTGCTTAAACATAAACATCAATGAAAAAGTAGATAGTGATGAGAATAGAAGAAAGAGCAACAAACCCTTTAACATGATTAGGATTCAGTTGACGAGAGACACGAGCTGCAAGATACCCACCTACCAACGTACCGACCAAAACAACACTACCTGTGTGCCAGTCAATGGAGCCATTGGCAACAAAAATCACGATAGCAATGAGTGAAACACACGTAGATACGAGCAATTTCAAACCGTTCATTAAATTAATGTCTTGGTGGCCAGCTACTACCAGATAGCTCAGAACAATAACCCCTAAACCTGCGTTGAAAAAACCACCGTAAGCAGAGACACCAACAAGTAGTAAACCCAACGCGATTGCTCCGAGTATGCCAGCATGTTTGTGCTCTTTCGCGACAGTTTTGATTAGCATTGTTAAACGAGAACCGATGAGAAAAAGCACGGTGGCAAATAAGAGTAACCAAGGGATGGCTTCCATAAATAGCGATTCTGGCGTGTTGAGCAACAGATATGCTCCGACAGCGCCGCCGACTAAACTGAATGAGACTGTGAACAGCAGTTCATGCTTGTTCTTCATGATCTCTTCTCTGAACCCGACGGCTCCACTAATGTAACCCGCACATGAAGCATATGTGTTTGTTGCGTTAGCCATAATAGGAGGAACACCAACTGCCAATAGAGCCGGAAAAGTAATAAAGCTTCCGCCTCCCGCTATGGAGTTAATGATCCCACCAATTACGCCAGCAACGAATAAAAGTGCTAGTTCTAAAAGCATAAGCAATCCTTGTTATGTTCTTTTTCATTGTTAGAGCTTCAGATGATCTAACCCACATGCTCTAACGTTCTGATATGAGGTTTACTTTACCCGCTCTAAAACAAAATTGTTCAGTTCTGTAACGTTTTTGATGACATGAACGGCTTTAGTTTGAGAGTACCCCTCGAGGCGAGACATAAAGTCATCATTCCAGAATGCAGGGCATTGCTGAAGAACTTTGTAGCTTTGTAACGTTCCTTTCAGTACCGAACTACCATCAGGCCATCCTTCAGGTTTAATGAATAGTCCTTTAAGGAGACGTTTCGTCACAAACCAATAGCTTACTGAGTATGGTAGATCAATATAAATGAGAGTATCGGCTGCATCTAAACGAGCGTTGAAAGAGCTGATCGGTCCAAGGCCATCTATAATCCAACGATCTGAGCTTAGTATATTGCTATGAGCTTCATCAAAAACGCTACGCTCAACGGGATCACCGTTTGGTTTATAGACTATTGAATCTAATTGATGAAGAGGAAGACCGGTAGCCGACGCGATTACTTTACTTACCGTCGATTTTCCACTGCCGGGTTTACCAAAAACTGCTATTTTTTGCATTGTGACCGCCTCCAAGAGAGCTTTTCCCATACGGTAGAGACAGAAAACCCACCGCTATGGGTGGGTTCGATAAATACTGAGCGCATCAAAAAATCCCACCATTCCTATGGAATGATGATAATTCGTTGGTTAAGTTGCGCTAAGTGTGTGTTCATACAATCACCTTCATATAACGACAGTGATTTGTCAATACCATCTGTACAACAAGCGAACGATTTGGAAGGGGGAAGATAAAGCCATCACGATGGATGGCTTTATCTAGGTTGAAAGAGACAGCGATTACTGCTCAACGCTGACTGGCTGTGCTTTAAACTTTTGAATCAGCTTTACGATTAGTGGACTTGCCAATACCAATACAGCTAAAACAGTAAAGGTAAGGGTAATAGGACGCTCCCATAGGAAACTCAGTTCTCCATCTGAAATCATTAATGCGCGGCGTAAGTTCTCTTCCATTAATCCTCCAAGGATGAAGCCCAGCAATAAAGGTGCGAGCGGGAAGTTAGCGAGCCGAAGTGCAATGGCAGCCATAGCCACAATCAGCATCACGAACACATCCATAGTGTTAAAAGAGACCAAATAAACCCCGGTGATTGAGAAGAATAAAATCATCGGTAGAAGCACCGTTCTTGGAACCGCCAAAAGCTTTGAAATGTACGGAATCAATGGTAAGTTCAGGATCACAAGTACGATGTTGCCGAAGTACATGGAAATGATCACTGACCAGAACACATCTGGGTGTTCAACAAATAGGCGAGGGCCAGGTTGAATACCATAAGCGATCAGCGCACCGAGCATTATTGCTGTTGTACCAGAGCCCGGAATACCAAGCGTTAATAGCGGTACAAATGAACCACTAGATGCTGCATTGTTCGCAGACTCTGGCGCAACCAAACCACGGATACTGCCTTTACCGAACTCATCCTTTTTCTCTTTAGGTGCGAGGTTGCGCTCCATACCGTAGCTTAAAAAAGCAGCAATGGTTGCCCCTGCGCCAGGAAGAACGCCAGTGAAGAAACCTAATATTGAAGAGCGAATTGAAACAGGCGCAACATCTTTGATTTCTTCCTTGGTCACTTTCATTGAGCCAATGTTGCTCAGCTTTTCTTGTTCTTCATCGCTGGTGTCTTTTGATGGTTTAAGGATGCCCATCAGTGTCTCACCCAGTGCGAATGTCGCCATTGCAAGCAACAAGAAGCTAAAGCCATCCATTAAATCCGTTAAACCGAAGGTAAAGCGTTCAACGCCTACGCCTTTATCGATTCCAACTGTAGATAGCATCAAACCAAGAATGGTCATCATCCACGCTTTGATTACCTGACCTTTCCCCGCAAAAGCCGCGACTGCTGATAACCCAAGTAGCATCAACGCAAAATAGTCCGACGATTGGAAGCTAAGGGAGACGCTAGCCAATGCTGGTGCGGCAACAAGCAACATAATGGCAGATAGCGTACCGCCAGTGAAAGACGAATAAGCTGCCAAAGCTAATGCTTTACCTGCCTGGCCTTTTTGAGCCATTGGGTAGCCGTCGAATGCTGTGACCACGGTTGAAGAACAACCCGGCGCGTTAATTAAAATCGACGATGTAGAGCCACCAAATACCGCACCGTAATAAACACCCGCCATTAAAATAAGGCCAGAGGAGGGCTCTAGGCCATAAGTAATTGGGATCATCAAAGCAATGGCTGAGATCGGCCCAAGTCCAGGTAACATGCCGATAAATGTACCGACGAAGCAACCAACGATCACCATCATAATGTTCATTGGCATTACTGCGGTGGATAAACCTTGTAGAATTCCATCTAACATAATTCAGTCCTTTCTTTGACTACCAGATGGTGAAAATCAAACCCGGTTCGAGATAGATGTCCAAACCTTGAGTGAGTAATAAGTAGAACGCGATCACGAATGGAAACGACGCGCCAAACAGAACGGGTTTACGTCTTTCCCCGAGCAGATAAAAGCCAGCCAATAAAAAGAAGCCAGTAGCTATCACAAAACCTAAGTAAGTCAGGCCCACGCCGTAGAGCGCCATTAAAATTAAAAAGGCAATCAGTAACTTCCAATTGAAGGTCAGCACTGCGCCACTTTGTTTATCTGGTTGTCCTGTCACCAGCAATAGCAAAGAAAGGCCGACACCAACGTAAGTCAAGATGGTTGGCAGAGTACGTGCGGTGAATGGTTCATACTCATCACCTGGAAATAATGGAATCTGCGAGGTTTGATAACCGTAGCAAAGACAGAAGAGTAGAAAGATCATTGCGCCGACGCGGTCACGACAGAGCAAATACTCTTTGGTGAAAAAGTTGGTTGAACGAGGCATATTCAACTCCTAACAAAAGTAAAAAAGACCGCATATGGACGTCAATGAATAAACTAAACCATTAACAATTAAGCATTTCGCTGCTAGTC
Organism: Vibrio sp. SCSIO 43097; assembly: GCF_023650755.1. NCBI lineage: Bacteria > Pseudomonadati > Pseudomonadota > Gammaproteobacteria > Vibrionales > Vibrionaceae > Vibrio > Vibrio sp. SCSIO 43097. Next base: position 1,556,643 of record NZ_CP071840.1, read on the forward strand.
GAGCCGCTTTGGGTATATAAACAAAGGAGTGTGCATGCCGATTGTCGACAATGTCCATATGCGGTGAAACTTAGAGTGCAAATACAATGGGGAAATACCAACTTACGTTATTCATTGAGGTTGGTATCTGAGGGACCCCAATTCGATTGTTACTTCAGGAAGCCTAACTCGCGCATTAAGTCACCCATCTGTTGCTCTTGATCTTCAAGAAACGCGAAGAATGCTTTATCCGCTTTATAGTTGTCGATCCAACCATTGCGGTCTCGAACGACTTGCCATTCGTCGGTGTTATACATTTTAGTAAATGCGGCATTCCATTCATCTAGCTTTTCTTGGCTTGTGCCTGGTGCTGCAAAGAATCCACGCCAGTTAGCAAAGACAGTTTCATTACCATATTCGGTGAGAGTTGGAATATTAGGCGCAGCTTCTAAACGTTTTGGTGCTGTAATCGCTAACACTTTCACTTGCCCAGACTTAGACATTTCGAGTACTTCACCTAGCCCTGTAGAGAGCAGTTGTGTTTCGCCTGAAAGTAGGGCTGCCATGGCTTTTCCACCTGCATCATAGGCAATGTAACGAACTTTACGCGCATCAAAACCTTCACCTTTGAAAGCTGCTGCTATAACCAAATGATCCATAGAACCACGAGCAGAGCCACCAGCAACCTTCACCTTACGTGGGTTTTCTTTAAAAGCTTTAACGACATCTTCCCAAGAGCTATAAGGAGAATCGGCTGATGTAACAATGGCGCCATAATCGGCAACCGTTGCGGCAACAGGAGTCAAGTCGCGGAAAGATTGTGGGAAGATCCCACTGAGCGAGCGAACGACGATCGGTGTTGAGTTCACCATGAGTGTATCTTCTTGACGATCAGCCGTTTCAATCAAATGTGCGATTGCTTTGCCACCGCCACCACCAGATAGGTTTTGAAATGATACGGTTTCGACGATGTCTGATTTTATTAATACATCACCAGTACCTCGGGCGGTCATGTCCCAACCGCCACCGGCACCTCCAGGGATAAGAAAGTGCATTTTTTCAATATCTGCAGCAAGAGCGTTGAATGAAAATGAAGCTGCGATGATTGAAGCGGCGAGCGTTGGTTTGAGTACCTTTAACATGTTCACGTTCCTTATGTTAGCGACTCTATTTAGTTGAGCCTTATTGTTTTTGCTCAGTTGTCATGCCTTGTAAGCGTTAAAGCTGAACTTGGTGTAAAGGTTAATTAAGTGTTAAATATCTGTCTGTAAAAGAGATATAAAGAGAATATTGAGCATTTCGGTTATTTTGTTCATAAAGTTCACGGCGAGAAGTTGGTGTTAGGTCACGCGGCTTTACGCTTTGGTAGGCCATAATTAAATGACGGAAAATGAACGAGGAAAAGAGAATGAAAGGGACGTGTTTGTGCGGCGCAATTGAAGTCATCGCTGAGGTTAAAAATGAGGTTAGCCTGTGCCATTGCTCTATGTGTCGAAAATGGTCGAGTGGCGCACTTCATGCGGTGCATTGTGGGTCTAACGTGACGTTTAAGGGGGCCGAGCCAAAGCGTTATCAATCGTCTGACTGGGCGGTGAGAGGTTTTTGTGGCGAATGCGGCACAAACCTTTTCTATCATTTGTTGCCGACAGGTGAGTACATTCTTTCCGCTGGTTTGTTCGATAACCCAGATTTCAAACTCACTTTAGAGATTTTTACCGATGAAAAGCCAGCTTATTATGACCTCAATTCCGCTTCACAAAAGATGACTTCGCAACAAGTCTTTGATCAATTTGTACCTAAAGAATAGTTTTTTATCCGATTATTGTTCGACAGCTGAGCTTTTAGTTTTTAGATCATAAGCTTAAAGGTTTATAAGTTGTCGACAATGTGAACTCACCATTCTTTATTTCTGCTAAAAAAGGCACTTAACGGGCATTTTAGGCCCATTTAAATTACGACCTTAGTCTAAATTGTCGACAATTTACTTGATTGTCGACACTTTGATCGACTACTTTATATTCAGGTTAAGAAATTGTAGACATTTCGATGTCGGTAACAAGAGTATCTGAATATGAACTCTGAGTTGAAAGCTCGTTATAAAGTGCTGGGTTCTGAGAAAGAACACACCAAATCCGAAACGCTGACCGAAACACTCATTGAAGTCATTGTTAATGGCGACGTGAAGCCTGGCCATAAGATATCAGAGCCTGAGCTAGCAAAGAAATATCAAGTCAGTCGTGGGCCTTTGCGTGAAGCATTGATGCGCTTAGAGGGGCTAGGGCTCATCGAGCGAATTCCTCATGTTGGGGCCAGAGTGACCACTTTTTCTCCGGAAAAGCTGATAGAACTTTATGCAGTTCGAGAAGCATTGGAAGGCATGGCGGCAAGGTTAGCTGCGCGACACATTACGCAAGAAGAGCTCTTAAGCTTGGAAATGCTATTGTCGACACATTCCAAGCATATAGACCAAATGGAAGGCGCGTCTTACTTCCATCAACATGGTGACTTTGATTTTCACTATCGCATCATCCAAGCGAGCAGAAACAGTAAGTTAATATCTCTGCTGTGTGATGAACTCTATCACTTATTACGGATGTATCGTTACCAGTCGCCACGTGCGCAATCTCGCCCGAATGAGGCGCTCACCGAACACAAATTCATTTTGGAAGCCATTCGCAATCGCGATGAAGAGCTTGCAGAAATGTTGATGAGAAGACACATATCAGGAAGTCGAAAGCTCATCCAATCTCAAATTATACATACAGGAAGTTTAGACAAAGACTAGAAGGAATTCGTCATGAGCTTAACACCGGGAGCGAAATTCAGACTCGCCATTGAACAAAATAATCCACTACAAATTGTCGGCACTATAAACCCGTATTGCGCCATGATGGCAAAAAACTTGGGTCACCAAGCGATCTACTTGTCTGGTGGTGGTATCGCAAATGCGTCATACGGATTGCCGGATCTCGGTATCACAACATTAAACGACGTTTTGGTTGATGTTGACCGTATTACTAACGCATGTGATTTGCCTCTTTTGGTTGATATCGACACGGGCTTTGGCGGTGCATTTAACATTGCTCGCACGATCAAAGCGATGGAAAAAGCGGGCGCGGCAGCGGTGCACATGGAAGACCAAGTCGCACAGAAACGTTGTGGTCATCGTCCGAACAAAGCAATAGTCAGCCAGCAAGAGATGGTTGATCGTGTAAAAGCCGCGGTTGATGCACGCAATGATGAAAGTTTCGTGATTATGGCTCGTACTGACGCGTTAGCTGTTGAAGGCATGGACAGCGCAATCGAGCGCGCGATTGCGTGTGTGGAAGCTGGCGCAGACATGATCTTCCCAGAAGCGATGAACAAGCTGGACCAGTACCTTCAGTTTTCAAATGCGCTTGAGCAAGCGACCGGAAAGCACGTTCCTATTCTGGCGAATATTACAGAATTTGGCGCGACACCGCTGTATGGCTGCGATGAGCTAGCGAAAGCAAAAGTGGACATGGTGCTTTATCCATTAAGTGCGTTCCGTGCCATGAACAAAGCTGCTGAAACGGTCTACAAACATTTGCTAGAAGTGGGTAATCAGGAAGCACTGGTTGATTCGATGCAAACACGTAAAGAGTTGTATCAGCACCTGAATTACCACGACTACGAAGACAAACTTGACCAGTTATTCTCTGAAGGGAAATAGCGGGGGAAAAGCAAAAATAAACGGAAGCCCAAGAAAAAGATAATCGGAATTTATCTCATCTAATAACGTGAAATTCGTTTGGCTAAAAACACCCCAGAGAGGGAAAAGTCAGACAGAAAAGGAGTTCAAACAATGTCTCAAACTGCAGAAAAGAAAGCAGAATTAGGTGGCGCAGGCCTTCGTGGTCAAAGCGCAGGAAGCACAGCTTTATGTACTGTCGGAAAAACGGGAACTGGTTTAACTTATCGTGGATACGATATTACTGATCTTGCGAACAACGCACAGTTTGAAGAAGTGGCTCACCTTCTGTTACGCGGTCACTTGCCGAATCAACAAGAACTCGATGCATACAAGACACACCTACTCAGCCTTAGAGGTTTGCCAGCCGAGCTAAAACAAGCTTTAGAGTTAATTCCTGCAAGCGCACACCCAATGGACGTAATGCGCACGGGTTGTTCTGTATTGGGTAACCTAGAGCAAGAAATGAGCTTCGAGGAGCAACTGAAAGCAACCGAACGTATGCTAGCCTTGTTCCCTGCCATCATCTGTTACTGGTACCGCTTTAGTCATGATGGCGTGCGTATCAACACCGAGGATCAGACTGAAGATTGCATCGGTGGTTACTTCTTACGATTACTTACAGACAAAGCGCCATCTGCGCTGCACAAACAAGTGATGCATTGCTCGCTCATTCTTTATGCTGAACATGAGTTTAATGCTTCTACATTCGCAGCACGCGTTTGTGCATCAACGTTGTCAGACATCCATTCTTGTATCACGGCAGCAATCGGTACGCTTCGTGGGCCACTTCACGGTGGTGCGAACGAAGCGGCGATGGAAATGATTGAAGATTGGCAAACGCCCGACGAGGCGGAAGCGAACATCATGAAAATGCTAGCCAATAAAGACAAGATCATGGGATTTGGTCATGCGATTTATCGTGAAAGTGACCCTCGCAACGCCTTAATAAAACGCTGGTCCAAAGAGCTATCGAAACAAGTTGGTGATACACATCTATATGCGGTTTCTGAGCGTGTTGAATCAGTGATGAAACGAGAGAAAGGTCTGTTCTGTAATGCGGACTTCTTCCATGCATCGGCTTACCACTTCATGGACATTCCAACCAAACTATTTACCCCAATCTTTGTGATGAGTCGTTTAACGGGCTGGGCTGCACACGTTTATGAACAGCGTGCCAATAACCGTATTATTCGCCCAAGTGCCGATTATACGGGCCCAGATCATCAAGAATGGGTGCCTATCGAGAATCGCTAGCGCGAAGGTCAACGAGGGCATTATATGCTTTGGTTGACCACCTCCTTCCTTTGTCATTCTCTCTAACAGAGGAAGGAGATCCTCTCATCACTGTGTTTCTGGAGCAATGGAAAACCTTGATGAAGGCAAGATGTAAAGACTGAATGGAAGCAAACCATGAACACAAATATTAATACTCAATATCGTAAGCCGCTTCCGGGAACTCAACTGGATTATTTTGATGCACGCGAAGCCGTCAATGCCATTTCTCCTGGAGCCTATGAAACACTCCCTTATACCTCTCGCGTGCTAGCTGAGCAACTGGTCCGCCGCTGTGACCCGAACACATTGACAGATAGCCTGAAACAGTTAATTGAACGCAAACGCGATCTTGATTTTCCTTGGTATCCAGCACGCGTTGTTTGTCATGACATTCTTGGTCAGACCGCTCTAGTCGATTTAGCGGGTCTGCGCGATGCCATTTCAGATCAGGGCGGTGATCCTGCAAAAGTGAACCCAGTGGTTGAGACACAATTGATCGTTGACCACTCTTTAGCGGTTGAACATGCGGGCTTTGACCCTGATGCCTTCGACAAAAACCGCGCGATTGAAGAGCGCCGTAATGAAGACCGATTCCACTTTATTGAGTGGTGTAAAACAGCGTTTGAAAACGTCAGCGTGATTCCAGCTGGGAATGGCATCATGCACCAAATCAACTTGGAAAAAATGTCTCCTGTGGTACAAGCAAAGCAGGGCATTGCCTACCCTGACACCTGTGTGGGTACGGACAGTCACACGCCTCACGTAGACGCTCTTGGTGTTATTGCGATAGGTGTCGGTGGTCTGGAAGCAGAAACCGTCATGCTTGGCCGACCATCAATGATGCGTCTACCAGATATTGTCGGTGTCAAACTGACGGGTAAACGTCAACCGGGCATTACCGCAACGGATATTGTCCTCGCGATTACTGAGTTTCTTCGTAATGAGCGTGTGGTATCTTCATATCTTGAATTCTTTGGAGAAGGCGCACGTGATCTAACGATCGGAGACCGCGCAACGATTTCAAACATGACACCAGAATACGGCGCAACAGCTGGCATGTTTTATATTGATGAGCAGACCATCAATTACTTGAAACTAACTGGTCGAGATGAAGAACAAGTTGCTTTAGTAGAAAATTACGCAAAACAAACCGGTCTTTGGGCAGACGATCTTGATAGCGCAGTTTACGAGCGCGTACTTGAGTTCGATTTATCATCAGTTAGCCGTAACTTGGCTGGTCCGTCAAACCCTCATCGTCGTTTACCAACTTCTGAGTTGGCACAGCGCGGCATTTCTGGAGCGTGGGAAGAGAAAGAAGGCGAGTTGCCAGATGGTGCAGTGATCATCGCTGCTATTACCTCATGTACGAATACCAGTAACCCAAGAAACGTGGTTGCTGCTGGCCTTGTGGCGAAGAAAGCCAACGAACTTGGTCTTGTACGTAAACCGTGGGTGAAATCGTCTTTTGCTCCGGGTTCTAAAGTTGCACGCTTGTATCTGGAAGAAGCGGGCTTATTACCAGAGCTAGAGAAGCTTGGCTTTGGCATTGTTGGTTACGCATGTACAACTTGTAACGGTATGAGTGGTGCGCTGGATCCAAAAATCCAACAAGAGATCATCGACCGTGATTTATATGCGACAGCGGTGCTTTCTGGTAACCGTAACTTTGATGGTCGAATCCATCCGTACGCCAAACAAGCTTTCTTGGCTTCACCACCATTGGTTGTCGCTTATGCGCTGGCCGGTACCATTCGTTTTGATATCGAGCGCGATGCGCTTGGCACTGACCAACATGGCAAACCAATTTACTTAAATGATTTGTGGCCAAGCGATGAAGAGATCGATGCAGTTGTCGGTACTCATGTTAAACCTGAGCAGTTTAAGCAAGTTTACATTCAGATGTTTAAGCTGAATGATCAAGAGCAAAATCCCAACCCGCTGTACGACTGGCGTCCGATGAGTACCTATATCCGCCGACCACCGTACTGGGAAGGTGCGCTAGCGGGAGAAAGAACATTGTCTGGTATGCGTCCATTGGCGATTCTGGGCGACAACATCACCACTGATCACTTATCACCATCCAACGCGATTCTCGCAAGCAGCGCAGCAGGTGAATACTTAGCGAAAATGGGTGTGCCAGAAGAAGATTTCAACTCTTACGCGACTCACCGTGGTGACCACTTAACGGCGCAACGCGCGACCTTCGCTAACCCAAAGTTGTTCAATGAAATGGTGAAGGAAAACGGCGGAGTCGTGCAGGGATCTCTGGCGCGTGTAGAGCCAGAAGGGCAGGTGGTTCGTATGTGGGAAGCGATTGAAACCTACATGAATCGTAAACAACCATTGATCGTGGTGGCTGGCGCGGATTACGGTCAGGGGTCATCCCGTGACTGGGCAGCAAAAGGCGTTCGACTGGCAGGCGTAGAAGCCATTGTTGCTGAAGGATTTGAGCGTATTCACCGTACTAACTTGGTTGGCATGGGCGTACTACCACTGCAATTCAAGTCGGGCGTTAACCGCAATACGCTAGAGCTGGATGGTACGGAACTTTACGACGTGGTTGGAGAAATCAAGCCGGGCGCTGATTTAGCGCTGGTTATCACACGCAGCAACGGCGATAAAGTCGATGTTCCGGTTACTTGTCGCTTAGATACCGCTGACGAAGTTCACGTGTACAACGCGGGCGGTGTTCTGCAGCGTTTCGCGCAAGATTTCTTGGCACAATAAGGAGTGCGTATGTCAAATAATACTCCGAATCAAACAAGCCAAATAAAAGTGCCCGCGACGTACATGCGTGGCGGCACGAGTAAAGGTGTCTTTTTCAACCTAGAGGATTTACCTCAAGAAGCGCAAGTGGCTGGAGCCGCACGTGACAAACTGTTGCTACGCGTTATTGGCAGCCCTGATCCTTACGCGAAGCAAATTGATGGCATGGGGGGCGCGACGTCAAGCACCAGTAAAACAGTGATTGTTTCGCGCAGCAGCAGAGCCGATCACGATGTTGACTACTTATTTGGTCAAGTGTCGATCGACAAACCATTCGTCGATTGGAGTGGTAACTGCGGCAACTTGTCTGCGGCAGTTGGTCCCTTCGCCATTCATGCTGGGCTGATTCCACAAGATCGCATTCCAGAAAATGGCATTGTGACGGTGCGTGTTTGGCAGGTGAACATCAGCAAAACCATCTTGATTCACGTTCCAATTGTTAATGGTTTTGTCCAGGAAACCGGCGAGTTTGAGCTTGATGGCGTGACGTTTCCAGCCGCTGAGATTCAAGTCGATTTCGTTGACCCTTCTGATGGCGAAGGCAGCATGTTCCCAACAGGCAACTTAGTCGATGATTTAGTGGTACCGGACGTAGGTACGTTTAACGCGACCTTTATTAACGCGGGCATACCAACCATTTTTATTGATGCTGAATCGATAGGATATCAGGGCACCGAGCTGCAAGACGATATCAACAACGATGACACAGCATTAGCGATGTTCGAATCCATCCGCGCATATGGCGCGTTAAAAATGGGCCTGATTTCTGATTTAGAAGAAGCTCAAACACGCCAACATACGCCGAAAATAGCGTTTGTTTCTAAACCGAAAAGTTACCTGTCTTCAAGTGGTAAAGCCGTTAATGAGTCGGATATTGATGTGCTCGTTCGCGCGCTGTCGATGGGCAAGCTACATCATGCAATGATGGGAACAGCAGCCGTTGCTATTGCTTCTGCTGCGTGTGTGCCCGGAACGTTAGTGAATTTAGCCGCTGGTGGCGGTGAAAAAGAGTCCGTGACTTTTGGTCACCCGTCAGGAACGTTAAAAGTTGGGGCACAAGCGAAGCAAACTGAGCAGGGCTGGGTGGTGCAAAAAGCCATTATGAGCCGAAGTGCGAGAATACTGATGGAGGGATTTGTGCGTGTACCCTTCTATGTCTTCGATTAAAAGAGACGATCTTTGGATTAAAAGAGCGATCTTTGAGTAGAACGAGAGCAATGTCAGGACATACTGGAGGAAGCAATATGTCTTCATACGAAAAAGAATACTTATGGGCGAAGAATGAACCGGAGAGTTTTTGGCGCGCTCAAGCGGAGAATCTCGATTGGTTTGAATCTCCTAAAACTATCTTGAAATCTGATGAAAACGGCATAGAACGTTGGTTTCCAGATGGTGTAATGAATACGTGCTGGTTAGCATTAGATTACCATTGCGAGCAAGGACGCGGTGATAATACTGCACTCATTTATGACTCGCCAGTGACAGGTCGTAAAGCCACGTACACCTATAGCGACCTACGTGACCAAGTAGCAAAAATTGCTGGCATGCTGTCTGCTCAAGGTGTTGAAAAAGGCGACCGAGTCGTTATTTATATGCCGATGATCCCAGAAGCCGCAATGGCGATGCTTGCCTGCGCGCGTTTGGGGGCGATTCATTCCGTAGTATTCGGTGGTTTTGCACCTAATGAGCTTGCTGTACGAATTGAAGATGCAGAGCCGAAAGTGATCATGACGGCGTCGTGCGGGATTGAGATCAACAAAGTCATTCCATACAAACCAATGGTAGACAAAGCCATTATGGACAGCCGTTGGAAGCCTGAGAAAGTGTTTGTTTTCCAACGTCCAGAGTGCGACGCTGAGCTAAACCAAGAAAGAGACTTAGATTGGCAGCGAGAGTACAAACAAGCGCTGCCACATGGTTGTGTTCCGGTGTTAGCAACCGATCCGCTCTACATACTTTATACATCGGGCACGACAGGTAAGCCGAAAGGCGTTGTGCGTGATAACGGTGGCCATGCTGTCGCGATGAAGTACTCCATGAGCGCAATCTATAACATTCCTCAAGATGGCGTCTTTTGGGCGGCATCTGATGTGGGCTGGGTAGTAGGGCACTCTTACATTGTTTACGCTCCACTGATTCACGGTTGCACTACTATCCTATTCGAAGGCAAGCCTGTTCGAACACCGGATCCTGGCGCATTTTGGCGAGTGTGTGATGAATATAAAGTAGATGCGTTGTTCTCTGCACCAACGGCGTTTCGTGCGATTAAGAAAGAGGACCCGGAAGGCGAGCACTTAAAACAGCACGACTTGTCGAATCTGAAAACCATCTTTATGGCGGGAGAACGCCTTGACCCTCCGACACTGGAGTGGGTTCAGAGCAAAGCGGACAAGCCCGTTATTGACCACTGGTGGCAAACCGAGACGGGCTGGGCCATCGCTGGCAACCCGACAGGTGTCGAAATGATGCCAGTTAAAGCTGGTTCTTCGACGAAGCCCATTCCGGGTTATCAGGTCGAAATTCTGAATGAACTTGGAGAGGCTGTCGGGCCTAACCAACAAGGCTTTGTCGCATTAAAACGTCCGCTACCACCAAGTTGTCTGCCAACGGTTTGGCGTAATCATGACCGTTTTGAAACTGGTTATCTTAGCCAGTTCCCAGGCTACTACGTGTCAGGTGATGGTGGCTATCTGGATGAAGACGGTTACCTGTTTATTATGGGACGTATTGATGACGTGATTAATGTCGCGGGACACCGATTGTCGACAGGTGAAATGGAAGAAATAGTAGGAGGCCACCCAGCGATTGCAGAATGTGCGGTGGTTGGTATCCACGATGATCTAAAAGGTCAGCTTCCACTTGGTTTTGTGGTACTAAAAGACGGCGTCAAAGTGGATGAGCTAGACCTTGAAGGTGAGCTTGTGGGCAAAGTGCGTAGTGAGATAGGTGCAGTTGCTTGCTTCAAGCATGCGTTGGTTGTAGACCGTTTACCGAAAACACGGTCAGGTAAAATTTTGCGTCGAACTATACGTCAAATAGCTGATGGTGAAAAATACACCGTTCCGTCAACGATTGATGACCCAAGTAGCTTGAACGAAATTGAGCGAGTGCTACGACGCTGATAAAAACTCAATTCTAACTAACCCCTGATCCTCGAACTCTGTAGGTTGGTTCTGCCTCTGTACGTTTATTAAGTACAGGGGCCTTTTTGTTGTTCAAACAGTACAAACGTATCGTGAAAGCATTTGTGACTTGCCAATACGACGTTTTCCTCACAAACTACAGCCATTCCATTTTTAGTGACCCTTTGTATGACCACGTTTGCGATTAAACCTGCGTGTTTTAGCGACCTAGAGTTGCTCAACGATCTTATGTTCGAGCTTCATGATGAGCATCATCTTCAATCTCCTGAGCTTTTCAAAACGGCAGAGGAGATAGAACAAGAAAAAAGCATTGCTCGATATATTGACGACCCTGAGTGCCTTGTTTACGTAGCAAAACAAGGAGATGAAATTATTGGCTTTATTTCTGGTCACTTCTGTGAACTTATTTCTACCGTCAGCCAGCCAGTTATGATGGGAAGCGTGGATGAGCTCTATGTGCTGCCTGAATATCGAAAACAAGGTACGGCGCAGGCTTTGATTAATAAAATTGAGTCAACGTTCTCTGATTACGGTGCAAAACAGATGTTTGTTGAAGTATGGCATTTTAACCAGGGCGCAATATCTTTGTATGAAAAACAAGGATTTGCACATCATATCCACTATTTAAGAAAACCGCTGAACGAATAATCGTATTTAACTTTAATATTGTGATTTAGGTTCATTCGAATTGAAATCATTCAGTTCGTCAATAGACTTTTCTCTATAAGTTGCTCGCAATGTTAATAAATTGATATGCACCCACATTGGTATCGGCGTTTTTGTCTGCTTGTTTATTAGTAGCACGAGGATCGTGCTTACAAAAACAAGAGGACAATATTTTGAAACTAACAAAATCGTTACTTGCTTTAGCCGTTTTGCCAATGTTCGCAAGTGCTGATGATTTGTCACAGACGCAAAATCACACTATCCAACCCCAGATCGTAGGCGGAGTAACTGCCGACCCACGTGACTGGAAATTCTACACCCAAATTGTTAGTCGTTATGGTAACCGATCGTATTGTGGGGCCAGTTATATCGGGAATGGTTACGTCCTGACTGCTGCACATTGTGTTGAGGGTGATTCTCCGAGTCAGATTGCGGTTAAAATCGGTGGCGTTGTTTATAACGGTAGTGATGGTGTTCGTGCAAACGTCAGTGAGATCCATATGCACCCGGCATATCGCCGCGCGACGCTTTCTCATGACCTCGCGGTATTGAAGCTCGACTCTGTGCCTCAAGGTGTTTCTTCAGTTGAGATTGCGAATGGTAGTCTAACGCAATACGCGAGCATCGGAGATTGGCTTAGTGTTGCTGGCTTAGGGCGAACTTCTGAAGGAGGAAGCTCTCCGTCTCGATTGCAAGAGGTTGACGTCCCACTTGTGTCGGATATGACTTGCCGTCAAGCCGGTGGCAACTACACAACGGTTGGAGAAGTGTCATTCTGTGCGGGTATTCCTCAAGGTGGGATAGATTCTTGTCAGGGAGATAGTGGTGGTCCAATCGTTATTAATCGCAGTGGTGTAATCACTCAACTTGGTGTGGTCAGTTGGGGAATAGGTTGTGCTCGTCCTGGTATGTATGGGGTTTATAGCGATATCGCTGCTATGCGCAATTTTGTCGATGGTGTTATCGGAACAGCAACACCACCAAAAGAAAATGTTTCTGTTGGATACACCACCGAACAGACACTGGCATCATTTAATGTTGGGGAGTTACAGCAACATAGCTTTGTTATCCAGAATTCAGGGAGCACCACCTTCACTGTGGAAAATGTTCGCGCGTTTGCTTCGGGTGTTACTGATGCAGCTGTTATTGCCAATGATCAGTGCTCTCAGGCGACGTTAGCAATGAATGCAAGTTGTCGTGTTGATGTTGAATTTGGTGCTACTCAGAGCGGAGAAGCAAGAGTGGCTTTGAACTTCAACGTTGATAAGACCAGCACACAATACCAAGCGTTAGTATCCGCTCAAGCGAAAACGGTGACAACGCCTCCCACAGATAGCTGTACAACTGTATGGCAAGCCAGCTTAGTGTATCTCAAAGGAGATACGGTTACTTGGAATGGTAAAGTTTGGCAAGCGCAGTGGTGGACTCAAGGTGATAATCCAGCAGACTCAGGGCCTTGGGGTGTTTGGCAAAAAGTAGGCGATGCGAATTGCACGTCTAACTAACTATCGGGCCAGTGAACTTGATTCGTTGACCATGAGATAAGATTCATTCTTGGTTTCAACGATCAGTACATAGTTATCATAACTAGGGTTTATTGTTTGCGAATAATAAGCCCTTTTTTATTGTGTCAACTATGAGAACCCACAAAATGTGTATGACTTTGTCCTGACGTTATCTTTATATAACTGGCAGAATTGCGATCAACATTTTATGTTTTGTCTGATTTTTGTCAGGTTTGCATTAAATTATTCTCCAGTGAGCGTTGAGATCAGGTTTTACGCGATCAACTCAGTTTGGCATAACTCGTTACTTAATTTTTGTCGAAAAAGATAAGATTAACTGCCATGATTCATTGGTTATCATTATGTTTATTTAAGGTCATATTTTGTGTTGAGACAGCTGTTATTACTCATCCTTTGTTTTATTTTGTTACCTGTTTCACCGATCTCTACGGCTAAAGCCACTGCGAGCGAAGTTAAAGGAGCGCTCTGTATTGTTCGCGCTGATGACAAGTTAGTGTTAGTTCATGAAGTATTAACGGATAAGATTTCTCTACCTGGCGGAACCATTATTGATGGTGAGTCTCCACAAGTTGCTGCTCAACGAGAAACGTGGGAAGAAACCGGTATAGTGGTTACGGTTGGAGAGGAGCTTGGCAGAACGGACACTGCGGTTTTTTACGACTGTATATCAGACTCTGACATTATCGCTTTTTCTATGAATAATTCTTTAGGTGGAAATGAACTGCCTATTTGGTTTGCCCCTCATTATGGAGTAGAAGTTGCGTCAGCGATGTTGCTTAGCCCATCTGAATTACCATCATCTTTATATCGTTATCCTGAGCAATGGCCACAAGCCACTCAGTTTTTTGATCAAGCTACCAAGCAATCAGTATCTTATGTGACTCAGTTGATCGAATCCGCGCCTTCATTTCGTCAGGTTGAATTGGCGTGGCTGATAGATTTACAGAGTTGGGTAGGGGCGTTGTCAGAAACGAGTTACGAGGTAGCTAGTCAGATCTCGAAACTCGTTATAGATCTGACAGAACCGACGGTACTACTCTTTCTATTTCCTTTTGCCATGATGCGCTTTGGTAGCCGGTTTGTGTACCGACTCTTTTTCGCAATTAGTGCAACGTCGCTTATGGTGCTTGTCGCTCAACAAGGCTTTTCGCTACCGCGCCCACATGTCTATATACCAATGATGGAGTTAACGCACAGCTTTGGCTTTAGTTTTCCTAGCTTGCCTATCGCTGTGTGGTTTTGTGTGCTGACGTTCTTGTTTCATAGAACCCAGTATTTTGGTTTGAATGGAACAACGGCAGTCTTCGTGTTCATCACTCTTACTGTGGTGTTAGGTAAGTTTTTCCTCGGCAGTGCCTTTATTTTAGATATGTTATTTGGCGCGCTGTTAGGCAGCTTGGTGGCTTGGCATGTTCTTCGACTGGAAACAAATCAAGATGTGAACGTTGATCAAGTTCTAAGCTCAAAAGGCGTCTGGTTCATTATGACTGCGGCAACAGCGGTCATCTCCGTCATCTGGCCATTACCTGTGTTTGGTCGCTGGCTAGCAATTTTAATCACTGCATCAGCGTTGGTCATGACATTTAAAGAGTCGAAAGCACATTTAGATACTCGGCAGATGATCTTTGTAACGCTGGCATTGTTGCTTGTTGATCAACTCTATTTGTACTCGGCTATTATCGTATCGTTTAGCGGTTTGTGGTCATTAGTCTTGTCGACGTTACATTATCCATTATTAATGTTGTTATTTATGCTGCTTGCAAGGAAGCTGACTTGTGAAAACCAACCGAGCAAAACGTTGCTAGATTGATGGCTGTATTTGTTATCTATTAGTATTTGAGTAAAAACAAAGCCTTGCATTACAGCAAGGCTTTTACACGTTTAGTCCACGAAAAACGCCGCTTGCCTATCTTGGACGGCTAGGGGTGTTAAACGTAAGAAGCTTAACGCAACAGACATGGCGGAAAGGGCTATGCATTGAGCACGAACTTTTCTATAGCTTTAGCGACACCGTGCTCATCATTACTTGCCGTAATGTAGTCAGCGATTTGCTTGGTTTCTTCCATTGCATTTGCCATCGCGATACCAAGGCCAGCGTATTTCAGCATGTGGTGGTCATTTTCTGCGTCACCCATACAGATAACTTCTTCCGGTTTAATTCCCAGATACTCGGCAATTGCGGCAACACCAATACCTTTGTTGCTCGCAGGGTTAAGAAACTCAAGGAAAAACGGAGCGCTTTGAACAACCGTAAACGCTTCGCGCATTTCAGCTGGCAGTGCTGCTATAACTTCTGTTAGTTTGCTTGGCTCTGCAACCATCATAGCTTTGATGATTGGATGATCGTCTTCTAGTGATTCGAAGTTCATCTCGGTGACATTTAAGCCATTTATCTTTGCTTCAATATCGGTGTAAGAGTTGTGCTCGTTGGTGATTAAACCATGAACTTGACTAAAAGCATGGACGTACGCACCTAGCTCTTCGGCTTTTCGCGCCACCAATTTTGCAGCTTTACCATCTATGATTTGCTGGTGGATGATGTCGTTTGTGCCTACGTTCTTGACCATCGAACCGTTATAGTAAAGAACAAAATCTCGATCGGAATGGATATTCAGTTCGTCGAGCTTGTCTTGCATTCCTTCTAATGGGCGACCAGAAGCGAGAACGACAGTAACGCCTGCTTCTCGAGCTCTTGCGATCGCTTGTTTGTTTTCTTCAGAAATGGCTTTATCACTATTGAGTAGCGTGCCATCCATATCTAGTGCGATCAGTTTATACATCATTTCTTACCTTAAAGTTTTTTGGGAGCTGTCAGTGAATAAGGCTTGGTTTAACGTTAACCAGAAACCTATATTCATTACGCTATGAAACTACAAAATGGTCTATTTTAACAATTAATTTTTGGTTTAAATTGACCTAGACACGCGTGTCCATTATGGTCTTCGCCTCGAAATGTTATGAGTTGAGTGAGTTCTGCGTTGTATAAGCTAAATGAGATGTTTGAAACCATCCAAGGGGAAGGGGTTTTCACTGGAGTCCCTGCTGTTTTTGTTCGGCTTCAAGAGTGTCCGGTTGGTTGCTCATGGTGCGATACCAAACAAACGTGGTATGCAGATGAGAATGATCAACGTCAAATAGGCGATATTCTGGTGAAAACGGAAGATTCTCCGACGTGGTGTGTTGCATCTGCCGAGAACATCGTAGAGCAATATCAACAGCAAGGCTTTAATGCTAAGCATATCGTGATTACTGGTGGAGAGCCTTGTATTTATGATCTGCGCCCTTTAACAAAGGCGTTTGAAGATATGGGGTGCCAATGCCAAATTGAAACCAGTGGCACATCAGAAGTGATTACTTCAGAAAATACGTGGGTGACAGTGTCACCAAAAGTAGCAATGAAAGGTAAATTACCAGTGCTTAATAGCGCATTAGAGCGGGCAAATGAGATTAAGCATCCAGTCGGCACCCAGAAAGACATCGACCACCTTGATGAGCTTTTAGCAAATGCGAACGTAGCGGCTGAGACTATCATTGCACTACAACCAATTAGCCAGAAGCTTCGTGCTACGCAATTGTGTATTGATACGTGTATTGCCCGCAATTGGCGTTTGTCTGTTCAAACTCATAAATATTTGAGTATTGCTTAGACGAGAGGCTCGTCATCATTCGAAGTGGCTTTTCTATCTAATCCCGGTTTCGCGAGTAATGCAGTTGGTAGCTTTGCTATGGAATCATTGTCGATGTATCTAAACAATTTATAGCGTTGTAAAAGCTAAGCAGTGTTGGCTGCTGTGGTGTGGTGCTATCTTTGGTTCGACAATCGTTTCGCATTTAATTGATGCCACCAATCTGGCGGCATCAAAATGAAGCTCTGTTGGCTGGAGTTTCACGCTGAGATAAAACGTTTAGAAGCTAACGCAAAAGGTTTTATCCCAGCGCTATTACCGCTAACAAAGACTATTTGCTCGCTAAGTATTCTTCTAAGCCGCTTTGTCGCAGTAGGCACGCTGGGCATTCACCACAGCCTTTACCAACGATTCCGTTGTAACATGTTAAAGTATTGTTTTGGACAAACTCCAACATATTGTGCTTATCAGCTAGAGCCCAGGTCTCGGCTTTAGTAAGCCACATTAAAGGAGTCTTAATGTTGAAGGCTTTATCCATACCTAAATTGCAAGAGAGATTTAGAGAGCGAATAAAGTTGTCTCGGCAGTCAGGGTAACCACTAAAGTCTGTTTCGCAGACTCCCGTAATGATGTCTTGAATGCCAAGCTGGTAAGCATGGATACATGCGTAAGTAAGAAAGAGAATGTTTCTCCCTGGAACGAATGTATTGGGTACGTTAGCGTCGCTTAAGTCATTAGATACCGGAATGTTGTCTCTTGTCAGCGAGCTTATCGCTAACTCATTAATTGATTTTACATCCAGGACTTTGTGGCTTTTGATGTTAAGTTGCTTACCTAATTCGATAGCGATATCTATTTCATCTGAATGACGCTGGCCATAATCAAACGTTATAGCATGAACTTCATCATATGTATTTAATGCATCGATTAAGCAGGTCGTAGAGTCCTGCCCACCGGAAAAAACCACAAGTGCTTTTGTTGTAGCCATGTTGAACCCTTAGTTATGCTCTTTGATTCTTTGGTATTGATACGTATTCTTAGGCGTTTAATCCCAATTACGTACTCGACTTCGTGGCGATTGCGTCCGCAATCAGCTGGGCTGTGCTCTCAAGCACTCTTTGCTTGTCATCATTTGACAGCTTGTGGAGATTCACAGCAAGTTCAGCGGTGATTTCATCTTCACAAAAAAAATAGTTTAGAGGCACGTTTAGCTCATCTGCGATAAGTTTGAGCGTTTTTACGTCGGGAGTATGGCGCTCCCTTTCGTATTGATTCATCCTTGCACTTGCAGAACTATCATCCATGCCGATACGGATGCCCAGTGCTTTTTGGGACAGATTCGCTTGTTTACGCGCATGCTTAAGGCGGGCTGGGAGTGGATTATTAAACAACACTTAATGTTCATACGAAGGACTTGGATGACTAAGATTATCTTAGTTTTTCTGATTTGTGTATACTAAGTAATGCTTAGTTATTGCCGAGGTCGCCAAGGCCGTGTATGTATAGCTAAACAAGATTTCGTATCTTTAGGTTGATTAAGTGACGTTGAATCTACTTCTTCAAAAACTGCCGTATGAAGCAGTGGGAGGAGCGAGTAAGGCACGAGAAACCGCAGCGATTTGTAGAGCAGAATTTGCTCTTCCCATAAACGTAGTCGTCTAAGTTGAAGAGCAATATTGTTCTTGATGATCAACTATATACTTAAGTAAATAACTGTGTCGCACAATAGATCAGAGCTGCTGCTAAGCTCATATTGATGACTTTGCCATATCTCTGGAAATGCGATTGAAGTAGCTTTCCTGCAACGGCCCAAACTACGTTGCTAAGAAGTGCGATCAAAGCAAGAATGAGGCTAGTCGCTAAGATCCAGTAGATATTCTGAGTGTGGGGCAGTACGAACGTAGAAATAGAGGTAATTCCATAAAGAATGATTTTCACATTAACGAACTGCAAACCGAAACCTGTTAAGAAACTGATACCTTTAGAATTATCCGATGAAGTTTTGATCTCACTCGTAGCAAGCCCCCAAGCCAACCAAACAATATAAGCTGCTCCAATCCATGTTAGCCAAGGTGTAATCACGGGCAAGAGGCTGATCATGTTATACGTGAAAGCGCCACAAAGTAGCATCAAAACAACATAACCACAAAACATCCCCGAAATCACTTTTGTTGAGCGTTTTAGTCCATATTGCGTCGCGATGCTGAGCGATAAAATGTTGTTTGGCCCTGGTGTAATTGAAGTAATGATTACGTAAGTAAAAAATGCGGTGTAGATGGCGGTCATCTCTATCTCTCCTGTTTTTACTGCACTATACTTCGCTACAATTGATTAAAAAATTGAATAAATTAAAACTTAGACTTTTAATTTATTGAACTGTTGGTTGTGGAGTCTAGTCATGAATCTAAAACGCTTTCTTACTTTTAAAGCTATTGTTGAAGAAGGATCGTTTCTAAAAGCGTCACAGAAGCTTTATTGCACGCAATCAACCGTCACCTTTCAAATCAAGCAGTTGGAACAAGATCTGTCTTTGCAGCTGTTCGAAAAAATAGGGCGTAAGATGGTTTTGACTCAAGCAGGAGAAAAGATACTGCCTTACGTCTATGAACTGGCGCGAGTGATGGAAAATATTGAGGGAACAGCACAGCAAGAAAACTCGGAGCCGACCGGTGAATTGAAAGTGCTGGTTGCTGAGACTCAACTTGCTTATAAGATGGCTAATGTTTTAAAAGAGTTCAGGATCAGAGCGCCCAATGTCAGACTCTCTCTGCAATCACAAAATTGCTATCAGATTCGAGATGAGTTGATAGCGGATAAAGCTGATTTAGGTGTGTTTTATCGAGTAGGTAATGACGATACGCTCAAGGTCCACGAGTTTGAGCAGGAGCCACTGGTATTGGTTGCTTCGCCGCTTTTAAAAGGGCTAGATTTAAAGAAGAGAGAGCAACATATTGATTTAGGGTTTATAAGCAATGGCCCTAAGTGCCTTTTTCGACAGATGTTTGAGAGCATTATTCAAGAGCGTGATATTAGCATCGACAACATGATCGAACTTAGCAGTATTAATACGATCAAAAATTGCGTTGAGAGTAATATTGGTATCTCTTACTTACCTCGTTTTACGGTTGAAAAAGAGTTGCAAGAGGGCAGTTTACAAGAGCTTGAGTTCACCGAGTTTTCACAGATGATCAAGCCACTCTGTGCTTATCATGCTGGGAAGTGTGTGACGCCGGCGATGGAAGTCTTTATTGATTGTATGCGTAACGAGTATGAACGGCTTTCTACTCAGAGTCGGTGATCTTTAATATGTTCTATCTGACATAGTTTCGTTTTTACTCCTTTTTATTTTTAAGTGGCTACTTCTAATTTATTGATTTTTATTGCTTTATTTTGAATCCGACTGTTGTGGGATGATAAATGGGATCTGATGCGAAGAGCTATTTATTGACGGAAAGAGATAAGATATAAAAACGACGGCGTGTGATAACTAGATTAGATAAGGTTACATAATTAACAGTGTAATAAATTCCATTCTTTATGGATTATTTTCAACGAGACTTAATTGTTACGGTTCGTTATTATTAACTCGTTAACGCATCCATTGCTAGGAAGTTAACTTACGCATATTGTTTTTTTCATCATTTGCAGCAAATATAATTTGCTGCTTTTTTTTAGCCAAAAAAGTTCAAAGCTTGAACTACAAGCTATGAACTTTTATTTATACTTAGTGGTTTTCTACTTTAATAAGTAAAACACCGTTTAAAAGTATCGCGTAACCTAGTAACTCTAAGCTTTCTTCGACCAAGTTTTTCACGTCTCTATTGTATGAGTTCCCCATAAACTCGACCCAAAAATCACCATACCCTGCAAAGCGTGAGAATAAGAAAACAATGAAAAAGCCAATCGTTAATGTCGTGAAGCTAGAATGAGAAATGAAAAGTTTGACCTCATTTTTTATGTTGACTATGTTGTTAAAACAAAAATAACAGACCGATACTATTATAATCCAAGCAGGGTACTTCCATGAACCGTGAGAGAAATACTGCTCTATGTGGTAGTCCATTTCTCTAACGAATATAACCATAAAAAATGAAGACATTATTACTAATATGTGTTTGAGTTCAAGATATTCCTTAGATTTATACAAACACATTAACGATGAAAAAAGCACAAATGCTATTTGAGTAATTTCTATAAGAGAGTTCTCCGATGTGCTTTTGTCCATTTGTACGCTAAAATAAATCGTTGCTAACGTGTAAATAACCAAAAAAATAAGATATGATATTTTATATACTAACAAACTAGTGACCGAGGTGTGTTTTTCTTTAATATACATCGTAACTTGTATAGGTGATGGATTTGTTAGTATTATAAATCAAGAATGTTTTATATTTAGTGAATTAAGCGCCATTTAGAATGGAACTTAATTCACCTAACATTAAACTTCTATGAATCTTAAATTTTCCTGTTTTAACTTATTGATTTTATTTGATGTTTTATTTGCTGTTAATTTTGGTTAAATAGAATCACCTAGCTTTTATTGAAATGCTTTTCCCATATTGGTGGTATGCCAATTTCTTCTTGAACGATATCAATGAATGCCCTAACCAATGGTGATTGCTGACGGTGTGAGTACATGGCATAAATATCACCAAAATCTTGAGTTTCATATTCTGGTAAAAGTTGAACTAAATTAGAAGACTCTAGGTTGTTAGGGAGCATAAATTGACCTATAAGTGCTGCGCCCAGACCTGACTTTACGCTTTCAATTATTAGCTCAGCTTCATTTACCATGTATGACCCTGATATTGGGTATGTATCTAAACCATCTGATTTTGCTTTGTCGTAGAATTTAAGTTTATCGACAATAAAATTACCATTTGAATAAATAATAAAAGGTAGCTTAACTAACTCATCAGGCGTTTCTGGGTTACCATGTTTTTCAATTAAATTTCGAGAAGCAATGATTGCAGTCGTATTTTTTGCTAATTTTCTTGCTACCATTGATGAATCCCTCATAGGTCCGATTCGAAAAGCAATATCAAAATTACTTCTAATCACGTCTACATGAAGATCATCTAGCATTAGTTCAACACTTGCTTTTGGGTACTTATGTAAAAACTTCTCTATCGAAGGTTGTAGATAGAGTTTTCCAAATAATGTTGAGCTTGAAATTCGTACTTTCCCTGAAGGCTCAGTCTGAAAGTTCTCCGCTATTTGTTGAGTATCATCAAGGAGTTGAGATATTTGGTCTGCTTTTTCTACTATTTGCTTGCCGACTTGTGTTAATGAAAGAGAGCGAGTCGTTCTGTTTAATAGCCTAACGCCTAAGTGCTCTTCTAACTGCTTGATGTGTTTAGACAAAACAGAGCGGTCGATATTCATCCCATCTGCTGCTTTTGCAAAAGATCCAGCTTTAGAGACTTCTAAAAGCAGGTGTAGTTTATTTGCTAAATCCACAATGTTTATCCACGTTAGATATTAGCGTATTAGTTTCATGTATAACTTCTGCTCTGTCTAGAAATTATTAATATACTTAATAACCAAAAGAAAAGGGAGCAATAGCTCCCTTTAGTATGAATTTAAATGAGTATTTATATTATGGTTATAGTGTTTGACGTTTTTTGTTTCGACTCACTAACATGTAAAAAACAGGTGTGAGTAGTAATCCAAATACCGTTACGCCTACCATACCCGAGAATACAGCAATACCCATTGCTTGTCGCATTTCCGCTCCGGCCCCTGTACCAATCATTAATGGAATAACACCAGCGGTAAATGCAATTGATGTCATTAGAATCGGTCGAAGACGTAAACGACATGCTTCCAAAATCGCTGATAAGGTATCTTGGCCATTGTCTTTAAGTTCTTTAGCGAACTCCACCATCAAGATGGCATTTTTACACGCTAGAGCCACAAGGACAATCAAAGCAATTTGTGTGAATATATTGTTGTCACCACCAATGAACCAAACACCTGCTAGTGCAGAAAAAATGGTCATAGGAACGATCAAAATGATAGCGAATGGCAGTTTTAAACTCTCGTACTGCGAAGCTAGCACCATGAAAACTAACAAAACAACAAGTGGGAATATATACACCATCGTGTTACCAGCCAAAATCTGCTGGTAGGTTACATCAGTCCATTCATAAACCATTCCCTCTGCTAGGTTTTGATCCAGTACTTCCTCAATAGCCGTTTGGGCTTGGTCAGAACTGTAACCAAAAGCAGGACTGCCGTTTAGTTCTGCACTAGGGTAGCCGTTATAGTGCATCACGCGGTCAGGCCCAATCGTGGGTATGATCTCCAGTACAGCGCCGAGAGGAACCATTTGTCCGGCAGCATTTCTTACTTTGTAGTTAAGTATTTGGTCAGGTTCGAGACGATAGTTCATGTCTGCCTGGGCATTCACTTTGTATGTTCTACCAAACATATTGAAGTCATTGACGTATAATGATCCTAAATAAACTTGAAGCGCATCAAAAACCTGCTCTAGAGGAACACCTTGCAGCATCGCTTGTTCACGATCTATTTGGATGTCCATCTGCGGCACTTGTATACGAAATGTGGAATATAATCCCATCAGCTCGGGTCTTGTTGATGCCTCACTTATTACCAAGTTCAATTGCTTGAAGAGCTCATCAAACCCCTTGTTCGCTCGGTCTTCGATTTGAAGTTTAAAGCCGCCAGTAGAGCCAAGTCCTTGGATTGGTGGTGGTGGAAAAATCGCAACGAAGGCTTCATCAATGATTGAAAAGCTCTTATTCAAAGATGCAACAATCGCATTTGCTCCGAGAGTTGGATCATTTCGTTTATCGAAGTCCTCAAGCGTAACAAAAACGATGCCACTATTCGGACTGTTAGTAAAACCATTGACCGATAAGCCTGGGAAAGAAATGGTTTGTGCTACGCCAGGTGTTGCCAGCGCGAGGTTTTCCATTTCTTTAATAACGGACTCTGTTCGATCTAAACTTGCTGCATCTGGAAGTTGGGCGATCGCAACTAAATACTGCTTATCTTGTTGAGGAATGAATCCTCCAGGAACTGCTTTGAATAGAGAAGCCGTTCCCCCGAGTAACGCAATGTATACCACCACAACAACAAGGCTAAAGCGAATCAGCTTCTTGACCAGAGCTTGATATTGGTTCGAGCTGTACTCAAAAATTCTATTGAATGGCGCAAAAACATACTTACCAAAAACCGCATCCAATAGCTTGGTTAGCCGATCGGGTTTTGCGTTCTTATCTTGTAATAGCAGTGCTGATAAAGCAGGCGATAACGTCAACGAGTTAATTGCTGAAATAATCGTCGAGATCGTAATTGTTAGTGCGAACTGCTTATAAAACTGACCGGATAACCCTGTAATAAAGGTCGTCGGGATGAACACCGCACATAACACTAAAGCAATTGCAATAATTGGCCCGGTAACTTCGGTCATTGCTTGTTTCGTTGCTTCTAGTGGTGCAAGGCCATTATGGATGTTCCGTTCCACGTTTTCGACGACGACAATGGCGTCATCGACGACGATGCCTATGGCGAGAACAAGTCCAAACAACGAAAGTGTGTTAATCGATACTCCGAGCATTTGCATTACAGCGAACGTACCGATTAATGAAACAGGCACCGCAATGATAGGGATGATAGACGCGCGCCATGTTTGCAAAAACAAAATGACTACGACAACAACAAGTACAATTGCCTCTAGCAGAGTATGAACCACCGCGTCTATCGAACCACGAACAAAGACGGTCGGGTCGTAGGCTATTTCATATGAAACTCCAGCTGGAAAGGCTGTTTGTAAACGGTCCATGGTTGAACGAACCTGATTAGATAGCTCAATAGCATTAGCACCAGGGCGCTGGAATACGGGCATCGCCACCGCTGGTTTACCATTTAACAAGGCGCGCAGTGCATAAGAGTTTTGACCTAGCTCTACGCGTGCAACGTCTTTAAGACGTGTCAAAGCCCCTGTTTCGTCAACTTTTACTACAATGTCGTTGAATTCATCAATATTCTCCAAGCGGCCTTTTACGTTCAACAAAACTTGGAATTGGTTTTCATTAGCGGCTGGTTGCGCACCTAATGAGCCTGCTGCCACCTGTTGGTTTTGAGATCGGACGGCGGAGACAACGTCCATTACGGTTAGATTTCTAGAAGCGAGCTCATCTGGATTTAACCACAAGCGCATTGAGTACTCGTCACCACCGAAAAGGCGCACATCACCAACGCCTCCGAGCCGAGCTATCTCATCTTTCAAGTTTAAATTAGCGTAGTTAGCTAAATAACTGACTTCACGGCTAGAATCTGGAGAATATATATGCACAACCATGGTGAGATCAGGAGAGGCTTTTTCGGCAACAACTCCTAACCGTTGGACGGCTTCTGGTAACCGGGGCAAAGCTGTAGTGACGCGATTTTGAATTTGAACCTGAGCTTTGTCCAAGTCCGTACCTAAAGCAAAGGTTACGGTCAATGTCATTCTGCCGTCACTGGTTGCCTGTGAAAACATATATAACATGTTTTCTGTACCATTAATTTCTTGCTCCAGAGGCGTAGCAACTGTTTCTGCGATTACTTTTGGGTTCGCACCAGGATAGTTTGCTGTAACTACTACTGTAGGAGGGACAACCTCTGGATATTCACTCACAGGCAACTGCAAAAGTGAAATTGCGCCTACTATTAATATCAATAGCGATAACATAGAGGCAAATATGGGTCTTTGAATAAAAAAGTGTGCAAATTTCATTCGGTTGTCTTCTTAGTCTTGAGCTAAACGTTTGTTTGGCAACGATGTTGAGTTTGAAGCCATAATCAATGAAGTATTGCTAATATCTAGCGTGACATTTTTTGGTGTGACTTTGCTATTTGGGCCAACTTTTGCTGGGCCATTTACCGCAATAATTGAGTCGGCGTTCAAGCCATTCTCGATAGCACGAAATGTTCCGTAACGTTCGCCTAAGGTTACGATGCTGTATTGCAACGTATTCTCTTCATTGAGTGTTAATACAAAGCGGTTTTCTAGATCTGTGCCAATAGAACGCTCTGGAACGAGAACTCGTTCAACTGGTTTGGTTGTTGATATCTGAACTCGGCCAAACGATCCCACTTTTAAGTTTGATTTTGTTGCATCGAATACCGCTCGAACCTGCAAAGTACCGGTGTTTTCGTTGATGGAGTTGTCGACAAAGTCAACGCGTCCAAAAAACACCTGCCCATTTTGTCCAGATAGTTCAAGACGAGTAGGTAAGTTAGAGTCGGCATTGATTGTCGAGAAGTAACGGTTCCAAGTTCGCTCATCGACATCAAAGTATGCATATACCTGATCGTTAGAGACAATGTTTGATATAACGCTTTGATTTGCGTTTACATTGTTTCCTTTAGTAATGAATGCTCTTGAAATAGTGCCGCTAATAGGGGCATATATCTTCGTAAACTCAAGATCTAACTTTGCGGATTCTAACTGAGCACGCAAGGCCATTAGTTCTGCAGAGCGTTGCTTTACTGCGGTATCTCGGGCCTCTGCTTGTTCCGCTGAGATGGCTTTTCGCTTAACCAGTTGGGCGGCTCTCTTTTGTTCGTTTGCTGCTTGCTCTAGCGCAGCTCGAGCACTCTTAACTTGCGCTTCAAGTCGTGAGACCTGAGCTTTGAAGGTTCGATCATCAAGAGTGACGAGTAAGTCACCTTTGTTGACACTCTGTCCGTCTTTGAATTCTACCGTTTCAATAACTCCGGAAACGCGTGGCATTAAAGAAACTTTCTCTGGGGCTTGAAGCCTTGTTGTAAAGGTGAACCACGATTGAACGGGCTCATAGATGACTTTGGAGACGTCTATCGTAGGTAAGGGAGTATTAGGTTGTTTGGTTATCTCTTCGTCTGCACAAGCAGCTAAAACGGATAAAAGGCCAATGCCGAAAACTTTCTTTAACATTTGTCGCGCCCTAAATGATTCTGTTCATACTAAAAGGAACGGCATTGTATTCATTGTACCTATGGGTAAATAGGCCCTCAGCGAACATAGAGTAGTGATAAAAATGCACGATTAAATATTGGTCAAAATGCTCACTTTTTGGTTTGAAAAAGGTCAGTTTAGGGTTTTAAAGACGTGGAGTATTGTTAAATGTAATAAGCCATAATAGATAGGAATAACTAAACAGAAGCTAAAGATAGCGACGAAAATTAAAGCGTTTTTAATTCGTGCATTATTTGCAATTCACTGATGCAATTTGAACCATAAAAAATTGAAATTAATTTTGTAAAATCCATTTCCCATCACATAAAGAATAAAAACTAAATAAGGAATTGTGCAGTGGATCTCGCAAGCCAACTTGAATTACTACTGGATGTCTCTGAATACGGAACTTTTGCTAAGGCTGCTGACAGAAATCATATAGATCGTTCAGCTTTGTCAAAACAGATCAAAAAGCTAGAGGATGAATTGGGCTTACGGCTGTTAAACCGTTCCACGCGTTCGCTATCCCTGACCAATGCAGGTGTTGAGATGGTGGCGCAAGCCAAGAAAGTAAGAGAGGTTCTAACCGAAACTCGTAGTATTGCTGCTACATTTCAGGATGAACCGAAGGGTAACTTGAAAATATCAAGCTCCACTTTCTTTGGCAGAGCATACTTAAATCAGGCAGTTAAAGAGTTTATAAAACAGTACCCAAACATTACTGTAGAGCTGCTGCTCGATGATAATCGAGTCGATGTTATCCACGAAGGTTTTGATGTTGTGTTTCGTATCGGACCAATCCGAGAGTCCAACATGATAGTACGTAAGTTGGCAAGTAATAATATGGCACTGGTTGCATCGAAGAGTTTTATTGACAAGTATGGAACCCCGAGCTCTCCAGAAGAGCTTATAAAAATGCCAGCAGTAATATACTCTAATGCTAACTTTAAGGCGGATAAGCTACGTATAGCGCCAAGCCAGTCATCAAGCGACGTTAGAACGTATAATATCAATGGGCAGTACTTCGTTAATGAAACTGAGTTAATGCTCGATGCCGTAAAATCTGATTTAGGGTATGCTTTAATTGGGCAGTTCTTTCTTCAGGAGAGTTTGAGTAAACAAGATCTTGTACAGTTGCTTCCTGATTATAATCTTCCCGCAATAGGGGAAATATATGCAATGTATACTCACCGAAATCAACAACCATTAGCCAAACTGTTCATTGATACTGTTCAAAAAATAATAGGGACGCCTCCTGTTTGGATGGATTATCTCAACTAATATGAGTACTAGGACATAATGTTTTAGATTGAGGGCTTGTTTATATTTATCCATAGAATATGGTTGAATTTGCACTTTAAAAATAATTGCCACTGTTCATAATTTCACTCGATTCAAACAACACAAGTAGTGGTAATTAAATGAAAATGACAAGAACGTCGATCGCAATCGCTGCACTTTTTTCTGCAAGTGCTGCAAATTCAGCCGTAGTTTATGAAGATCAAGAATCAGTATTAAATATTCATGGCCGAGCGCAAGGGATGTATTATTTCTCTGATGATAAAAATGCAGACGGAGATAATAGCTACATTCGTGTAGGACTTGCAGGTGAGTCTAAAATAAATGAAGATCTTTATGCCTTCGGCTTATATGAGTTGGAATTTAAGTCTAATCGCAGAGATGCTGATGGGATTGAAGATGATGAATTTGATATCCGAAAAGGCTATGTAGGAGTTGGTGCAGATTACGGAACAGTAAGTTATGGACGTCAATACGGTGCGGTCACTTTAGTATCTGACTACACGGATATTTTCCCGGAGTTTGGTAATGAAGCTGCTGGCGTAAGTGCGGATCTATATGGTACCGGTCGCTCCGATTCAGTATTTAAGCTAACGACAAGCTATGAAGGTTTGAATATTCATGTTAGCTATCAGGCTGAAAACGATGAAGTGTCAACAGATGCAGCCTCTTATGGTGCGGCGGCGGACTACAAGTTGCCATATGGCTTCAAAGTTGCGCTTGGTTACAACGAAGGTGAAGGGCAATCGGGTGCAGAAGATGCAGAGCTGCTAACGGGTGCTATTGCATTTGAATACGACAAGTTTTATGCCTCTGTTTTATACAGTGATGGTGAAAACTGGGCTAAAGATGGTTCTGAAAGTAATATTGATTACACCGGTATTGAAGCAGTTGCCACTTATGAAATAACAGATAAGCTTTGGGCACTTGTTGGCTATAACAATCTAGAGCGTGATGATGAAGACGTCGTCGATTACTACTCACTAGGTGCAGAGTACGATTTGACTTCTAATTTTAAAGCACTAGCAGAATACAGAATTACAGATGTAGACAATGAAGACGATATTCTTGCAATAGCTGCGAGATATTCATTCTAAAAAATTAATAAATATAAAAAGCCTGAAACTATTTTCAGGCTTTTTTATTTATCGGTGTAATTTTATAAGTGCTGATTTTCATCCATATATAATGGATTATATTGATCGTTACTTGTTAAAGTGTTTTGGATATAATTGTTTTGTTAGCTAGTCCACTGCTAGTTTTCATTTTCATATTTTTTGAATGATGATTTTTTTCTTTGGCAACAAGAAGTATCTTGTTGCCTTTTTTTATTTTTACGTCTTATGGTTAATTAAAACAAAAAGAGTTTTTTATATATTGCTATAAACGAGAAAAATATAACGACAATTGTCAATCTTAGGTTGAGTTAATCTTCATAAAAAAGTGAACTCAATTTCAAGGGTCTTTTTCATTTAAGTGATGTGGAATCCATATGGCGAACCAAGTGAATGATAAAGCGCCAAACGACGAAATGTATCTCAATGAAGATTGGAAAAATTATTTTTATGTAAACGATAGAGGTAGGGATTGATACTGTTTATGTAAGGAGAGAGCGATTTATGAAAAGCCGTCGTTTCAATGTGATTAGACACCTTTACTTTCTTAAAATAGGAAGGGCTCTAAGAAAGTAAAGGTGCAGATGATTTTTTAGTTTTTACCGCCGTCACTTGTTCTGAAGTGATAATCGAAGTTTATGATTGCACGATATTTAACTTCATCACGGTTAAGTGCGTATTCTTCAACTCTCACCTTACTATCATCGATTGCAATATCACGAGGGAAACCGCTTCCAATGATGTTTAGACGATTTCTAAGTTCATGTTTTGATAGCGTTTGGTATTCATCGACAAGATCAAACGCAGAGCTATAAGCGGCATCTTTTGTCGTAAAGTCATTGAGAACAACTTTGTTTGTAGAGTGTTCGACATGAATACCAGCAGTAGCAGATAAACTGAATAATAATAGTGATGAGAGCGTCATTAGTTTTTTCATATAGTCACCTTTTTATTTGTATTACAAAGTCAAGATGTCCAACGAATCCTTGTTAATATCTCTCGACAAAGGTGATAGTGCCATTATAGAAATGTGCTGTACATCACATTTGTGACCATTGACTATGGAAGAATTGTCAACAATAAAACTCAAGCACTTTTGACATTACGGTCAATGTGAAAAAGCGAATATCTGTATGGTTTCGTTAATAATTAAACCACTTTCGGAAACGCTGACTATTCAGTCAAAGCGTATGTTTGTTGTCGTTATAGTGACCTGCCTACAACTTAATCACTTAATGCATGCAATTCAATTGCAATGCCTTGGTATAGATTTTCATTCAGATCTTCCGTCTTAGTGACGATTCTACAAATTCTAGTGATTAAAAAGTCATTATTTGTGGTTTTTTATTCTATTGTCGTGTATAAAAAAACTTTACAACAAATGATAAAGGAATATCCATGAAAAAGTTATTGTGTTTTGCTGCACTGGGGTTAGCTGTTTCGACGACGGTTAATGCAGACCCAATTTTAGACGACATCAAAAGTACAGGGGAGCTAAAAGTCTGCTTTGATTCTGGGTATATGCCTTTTGAAATGACAGCAAAAAATGGGCAGTACATCGGGTTTGATATCGATTTGGGTAAACAAATGGCGCGTGCCATGGATGTTAAGTTTGTGCCGGTAAACACTTCATGGGATGGCATTATCCCAACACTGTTGACTGGTAAGTGTCACATGATTATGGGCGGGATGACGATCACACCTATGCGAAATACTCAGGTGAATTTCGCTGATCCCTATGTGGTTATTGGCCAATCCATTCTCGTAGATCTCAAACATGAAGGTAAAGTGTCTAGTTACCGTGATCTCAATAGTCCAGAATATGTTGTTGCAACTAAGCTTGGGACAACGGGTGAGCAAGCGGTAAAACGATACCTTCCGAAAGCTAAGATAAATCTATACGAAACCCAGTCTGAAGCGGTACTTGAGGTTGCCAACGGAAAGGTAGATGCGTTTGTTTATGACTTTCCTTACAACTCTATTTATGTGGCGGAAAACAAAGGGCAGTTAATGCACTTGGCTAAACCGTTTACTCACGAGCCTTTGGGTTGGGCTGTGCCGCAAGGAAATCCAGATACGCTTAACTTCTTAAACAACTATTTACGTCAAATTAAGGGCGATGGAACTTACGATCGCATTTACGATAAGTGGTTTAACGACGATAAATGGTTAAAGCAAGTTAAGTAATCATTTTGTTATTGTAGAGGAGCGGTTAGCTTCTGGCTCGGTTCATCGCCAACCAAACGGTTCGTGCTGTGAAGCTAACGCTTTTCTTTATTCAAATACCCAACCAACTTTAATCAAAGTCATTCTCGGAATCACATGCAAAATAACTTTAAATCCCTATTGTGGAACGCTGTTTTTGTTCTTGTTTTGCTATCAATTTGCGGTCTTGTCTATCTGTCAGGTAAGCGAATCGATTACAGCTGGAATTGGGAGCGTGTCCTTCCTTATATTGCCACTAACGCTGCTTCATCCATTACCGCGCCTGTCGATGGGAACATCATTCTCGACGAGAATAACCAACTGGCTCTGGAGAGTATTCATGGTGATATTGTTCTTGAACTAAGCCAATATAAGTCTGTGGACGTCTATGAAGGTGATCTTATTTTTGAAGGAGATACCTTAGCAACTATAAAAGAGTGGCGCTCTGGCCCAATTTTAGATGGTGTTGTGACGACCATTAAAATCTCGCTCTGGTCACTTATCATTGCTCTAGCGTTGGGCTTAGTTGTCGGACTAATGCGTATATCCAGCAATCCGGCATTAAAAAAGCTGGCGCTTGTGTATGTCGAGGTCATTCGTGGAACGCCTCTTTTAGTACAGATTTTTATCGTTTACTTCTTTATTGGTACTGTGCTTGACCTTGAGCGTTTTACTGCGGGAGTGATAGCGCTCTCCGTGTTTACCGCCGCTTATGTCGCAGAAATTGTGCGGTCAGGAATCCAGTCAATCCCAAGAGGACAAATGGAAGCGGCGCGTTCACTAGGAATGAATTATCCCAAAGCGATGATTTATGTCATTTTACCTCAAGCGTTTAAGCAGACATTACCTCCCTTAGCCGGGCAGTTTATCAACCTGATAAAAGATTCCTCACTTGTCTCCGTGATTTCGATTACTGATCTGACAAAAGCGGGCAGGGAAGTCGTAAGTGGTAGTTTTGCCCCATTTGAAGTTTGGTTTACCGTAGCGGCCCTTTATTTGCTTCTGACTAGTACCTTATCTTGGGCAATACAAACGTTAGAAAAGAAATTGGCAGCAAGTGATTAATGGTGGAGTCATTAATGGAATACATTATTTCAGCAAAAACAATTAATAAAATTTACCCTAATGGCTGCCATGCGCTCAAGGACGTATCGGTAAATGTAGAAAAAGGGGAAGTGATTGTCATCGTAGGACCGTCAGGTTCTGGTAAGTCAACATTCTTACGGACGATCAATCAATTAGAGACAATAAATAGTGGGTCTATTATCGTAGATGGTATCGATATGTACCACAAATCTACGGATATCAATAAACTACGCGCTGATGTGGGCATGGTATTTCAAGGCTTCAACCTTTTTCCACATAAAACGGCGATAGAGAACGTCATGTTAGCACCTTTAAAGGTTTCTAAACGTGACCCTGAATCGGTGAAGAAAGAAGCAAAAGATTTGCTTTATAAAGTTGGTCTGTCGGAGAGAATGGATAATTATCCTAATCATTTATCAGGCGGACAGCAGCAGCGCGTCGCAATCGCTCGTGCGTTAGCAATGAAGCCCAACATTATGTTGTTTGATGAACCCACATCAGCACTAGACCCTGAAATGGTTGGAGAAGTTCTTGATGTGATGAAAGATTTGGCCAAGGACGGAATGACCATGGTCGTGGTTACTCATGAAATGGGTTTCGCAAAAGAGGTCGCTGATAGGGTGTTGTTTATGGAAGATGGTGAGCTTTTGGTTTCTGACTCTCCTGAGCGATTTTTTGATAACCCCTCCAATCCTAGATTACAGAAGTTTTTATCTAAGGTCTTATAATAAAAAGAAAATTTGATTGAGGGTTAGTCCCTCAATCACTTCATGCACTATTGTGGCTCGTAACGCCCGCCTCGCCGAGAGACATAGATAATGGGCTTTTTACTCTAAGTTAATGGCGATAACATTATCTTGGTCCGAATGAAAGGTCTGGTAAATACTAGAGTGTTTAATCAGCCATTAAGTTTTTGTTCACTTTAAACATAACAATTTCATTTTGAATTGATAAAAATTGTGTTTGAATAGAGCTTATGGATGTTTGGCGGTATGGATGTCTAAATGAAGAAAGTAACAATTTTAGATGGTGGCATGGGGCGAGAGTTAAAACGTATTGGCGCCCCTTTTTCTCAGCCGCTTTGGAGTGCACAAGCGCTAATTGAATCACCACAATATGTAAAAATGGCACATGAGAATTTCATAGACGCTGGCGCAGAGATTATCACTGTCAACAGTTATGCATGTGTTCCATTTCACTTAGGCGAGGAACTCTATGCAAAACGGGGGACTGAGTTAGCAAAATCTGCAGCTAAAATTGCCAGAGATGTAGTCACCAGCTCTAACGATAGAGTGCTCGTTGCGGGGTCTCTTCCTCCTGTAATGGGGTCTTACAGGCCTGAATTATTCGAGCCGAAAAGGGCACTGGAAGTGGCTTCTGAGTTATTTGAAGCTCAAGATCAATATGTTGATATTTGGTTAGCTGAGACCGTGTCTAGCCTCGCTGAAGTTGAAGTTCTATCAATAATTTTAGCCAAAACAGATAAGCCCAATTATATTGCTTTCACCTTAATGGACGAGCCTAACTCTTTGCCTCGCCTTCGCTCAGGGGAATCTCTTAAAGTCGCGGTTAATACGCTGTTGAAAACAAATGTTTCAGGTATCTTTTTCAATTGCTCTATTCCTGAAGTTGTCGAGCAAGCGATCATTGATACACAAGCAGTATTGTGTGAGTCAGGTAGAGAATTGACGATAGGTGTTTTCGCAAATAGCTTTGCTCCGATAAAGCAAGCGCACCAAGCCAACGAGACCATTCAGGAAGTTCGTCATTTCTCTCCGACTGAATATCTTGAGTATGCTAAAAAGTGGCATGCGCAGGGAGCGAGCATTATTGGTGGTTGCTGTGGGATTGAACCACGTCATATTAAATTGCTAGCGACTTGGAGAGACACTCTCGAAAACGCTTAATTTTGGTGAAGCGCAGGGAAGTATGGCAAGAGGTTTTGTTTTTCATTCATCGTTATAGGCAAAATAAAGGTCTTTCATATCTGGCAAAGTAACAAGATGCTTTAACTTGCTCATTACTTTGCCAGTTTTCCTCGAGATCTTTATTAATTATTTTTGGTTCAGATTAACGACAATCTTTCCAACTGTTCTCTGATTTCGCATGTCCAAGAGTGCGTTACCTACATCCTCTAAGCCGATGATCTTCAGTTTCGGTACTTCCAATTCTCCATTTTCTAATAGCTCAGACACTTCCTTTCCGGCATTAACGATACTTGCAAACCCTCTCTCGCCAAAGACATGACCAGAGCCCAAACTTATTTGGTGGAAGCCCAAGCCTTTTAAGAAGGCATCTGGATATTGAGAAGGGTCGACAGTCTTGACGAGCTCCACCATTTCTCCCTCAAAGGTTAATACCGAGGCTGCAATTCGGTCGTTATCACCGCCTACACAATCGAGTGCAACCTCAACGCCATGATTTCCGGTAATGTCCATTACTCGTTGAACTACATCTTCATGATGATAATCAATCGTATGGGTTGCTCCTAACGAGGACAAATATGCGTGATTAGCTTCTGAACTAGTAGCAATGATCTGTTCAACACCAAATGTCTTTGCTAACTGAATAGCAAAGCTTCCAACGCCGCCAGCACCTCCGGCGATAAAAATGCTGCTTCGATTTGAAATATCGAGCTTGTCTACCAAAGCGCGATATGCGGTCCAGGCTGCGCAAGGTGTAGATGCTGCTACTTCAACCGGAACCTGAGGGTGTTTTATAAGCGTTCTTGAATCATGGATTGCAAATTCAGCGAATCCTCCGTGATGGCGTCTCATGTTTCCGTGATACAACACTTTATCGCCAACCTTCCAATCAACGACCGCATCGCCTACAGAGACTATTTCTCCTGATACGTCTAACCCGCCAACAAAATTGTTATCCATGTTAGTGACCATGTCTGACCAATAATGAATTTTTGCATCGACAGGGTTCAAACCAACAGCGTTAACTTTAACCAATACATCAAATTGGGTTTCTAGTTTTGGTGTAGGTAATTCGGATAAAGAGAAAGTATCTTTATCTCGTTGGTAAGTTATCGCTCTCATAGGTTTTCCTTATTATTAAGAATGGTCGAAAGTCATACTAGCTCAGAGCGTGGTGCTGCAATAATTATGGTTTTTTCTTATTTTGATAATTTTAGGTTATGTTTGATAAAAAGGATTCGAGATGCTCTGAAATTATCATCGACAACCAGTCTGCATAGCTAACGACATGTAACTTTTTGATAAGTATTGACTAGTCTTATTATTCCATTTTTATGGAAATATTTTGTTGATCTTTTGTTTTGTGATTCTAGAATCATCGAAATAAAAGCTTATCTATCAGGTAAGCTCGTTAGCGAAAATGACGAGGAGAGTAAATGTGAATACAGAAATTATAACTATGGCTAAAGAAGCGCTGGATATGTTTGCGTTTCTAGCAACCGAACTTATCATCTTATTTCTGGCAATTAGCTACATTGTCGGTGTGTTGCAAGATTTTCTAACGCCAGAAAAAATTCAATCTATTCTCAGCTCGAAAAAGGGTAAAGGTTACTTCATTGCTGCGTTGCTAGGTTCGATTACGCCTTTCTGTTCGTGTTCGACCATTCCTTTCTTAAAAGGCTTGTTGCGTGCAAGAGCAGGTTTTGGACCTATGATGGTGTTCCTATTTGCAAGCCCGTTGCTTAACCCAGTGATTATTGCCTTGTTTGTGGTGACTTTTGGTTGGAAAGTTGCGGTATTTTACTTTGCTATTGCGATGTCAGTATCAGTGGTAGCAGGTTATGTACTTGAAAAACTAGGGTTTGAGCGTTACGTCAAACCAGAAGCATATCAAGCGGTAGGTTCTTCTTCGTGCGGTACTTCTTGTGGCGATTCAAGCAAGAAAAAAGAAGAAGCGAGACCAGCATCAAGCTGTAGTACCAGCGCCTGCAATGAACCTACGCCAGTTGCGGCGAAAACATCTTGTTGTGGTGATGCACCAAAACCTGAACCTAAAGTGGAAGTGTCCTGCTGTTCATCAGACGGTAGTGCAACAGCGACAGTCGTGGAAGAGAAAGAGCCTAGCCGCTGGGTACGTATTTGGCAATCAACTTGGAAAGACTTTAAGCAAGTGTTCCCTTATCTCATGATGGGCATTGCGATTGGTTCATTTATCTATGGCTTCATCCCGACGGAGTTCATTGCGGAGTTCGCTGGTGAAGCGAAGTGGTACGCGATTCCGGTCGCAGCAATCATTGGTATTCCATTGTACATCCGTGCAGAGGCGGTCATTCCACTTAGCGCGGCACTAGTACAAAAAGGTATGGCTCTTGGATCTGTTATGGCGCTTATTATTGGTAGTGCTGGCGCAAGTCTTACAGAAGTAATTTTGTTGAAATCAATTTTTAAGAACCAGATGATTGCTGCCTTCCTAATCGTTATCTTAACGATGGCCATGGGAGCGGGTTACTTATATACCTGGGCTTTTTTATAAAAATAACCCTCGGGCGATTGCTCGAGGGCTCTGTTTTTGTCGCCATATAGGGAAAGGGAAGTTTCCTATACCGCGCAGGCTATAAAAAGATAAAGAGGTTACTCGTAAATACTATAGGAGAAATACTTGCTGGCGATGGTTTTATGCTTACCGCTCTGGATCAATTTTTGTATTCCGCTATCGAGTAATGCTTTTAATTCTTTGTCTTGTTTTCTCACTGCTACGCCAATGCCACGGCCGAACCACTTTTCCTCTGTAAACGCTGGTCCAGTAAAGTGATAGCCTTCACCTTGTGCAGTTTCAAGAAAACCAGCACTTAAACCGATTGAGCCGCCAAATACAGCATCTAACCGTCCATTGAGTAGATCAGTAAATGCCTCATCGAACGTACCATAACGACGAATATCAATATCTGGATACAAGGCCGAAAGGTACTTATCACCAATTGTGGCTCTTTGAACTCCAATAGATAAACGATTTAGGCTGCCGTTATCCATGTTGATTTCTCTATCATTTTTCATTACAAAACGAGTCGGTACTTTTGCATAAGGGACGGTGAAATCGACTTTCTTTTCTCGTTCTTCTGTGATTGTCATTGCAGCAATAATCGCATCGTTCTTGCGACTAAGGAGAGAAGGGATGATGCCATCCCAATCCATTTTTGAGATAACGCACTTTACTTCTAACTCTTTGCATAACGCGTTAGCGAGGTCGACTTCAAACCCTTCTAGCTTTCCCTCTTTTGTCGTCGAGCTAAATGGGGGGTAAGCCCCTTCAACAGTGAAGCGAATTTGTTTCCACTCTTTCGCATGGCTGAAAACTGAAAATAAGCTAATAAACAATACGACTATCCATTTCATAAACGTTTCCTTGTAACTATTTGGAAACCAATGTTTAACACAAAGTAAGCAAATATCAATGAAAGTGCATATATGTGTGACCTTTCGCCCGCATTGTGTGAGCGAAAGGTTTTACGTGTATTACAGCTTATCTTCAATAGTTACGAGGGGAACTCTCGTTGAGACAGCGTGAAGTGCAATGTTGTGAATCATTTCATCGACCGTGGTACAGCTATCCATTAAGATCGAAACATCATACTTGTCCGCAGATTTTGAGATAGCAGTATGTGTCACGCAGTTTTGTGTCATCATTCCGCATACAAGTAACTCCGTTACATTTTTGCTTGCCAATACTTCTTCTAAACGTGTTCCTTCAAAGCTATCTGCGAAGTGCTTTACCACGATTTCGGAATTCGGCGCTAAAGCAAGAACTTCTGGGTGAATATTGGCACCGTCGCTGCCTTCATTGAAGAATGGGGCAATACCCATGGCAGGGTCGGAAATATGCTGAATATGAATCACAGGAATGTTTTGCTCATTGGCTTTAGTTATTGCTCTCTTAACATTGTCTAAAGTCGATTCTGTATTCCATAAAGGAAACTTTCCTTCTGGGAAATAGTCGTTTTGCAAATCAATTACAAGTAGGGCTTTTTGAGTCATTTTCTTTTCCTTTTATTGAGGATCATTGCGGTACGAATAATATAAAGACTTTTAGCTACCTTCTTTAGAGTCTAAAATGACACAAAAGAGTCAAAAAGCGACACTTGAAGATAAATGAAAATAGCACTCGTTAATTACCCAGATAGCTCGCAAGCCTCCGTATATGGTTTAAGCGAACTCTTCGAGATGGCAAACCGTGCGGCGGCTAAATTGGGCGTTGATGTGCACTTTGAAGTAGAGATATTGGATCACTGGTCAAACACGCACTTCGATGTGAAAACAGCGGTAATGATTCCGCCTAGCGGCACTGGTCAATATTACTTAGAACCAGAGCCAGAGCTACTCGACTGGTTAAATGTCCAATATAGTAAAGGTGCGATTTTAGCCTCCGCCTGCGCTGGTACTTTTATTCTTGCTCAAACCCAGTTGTTGACCAATAAGTCTTGTACGACACACTGGGGCTTGGCTCCTTCATTAGCGAGTCAGTTTCCCGATATCCACGTAAGACAAGAAGCCATCCTTATTAACGAAGGAACGATCATTACGGCTGGGGGTATGATGTCATGGGTGGATTTAGGTTTGGAGTTGGTTTCCTTATTTGCGTCACCGGAAGTAATGCGCCTGTTAGGAAAAATGTTGGTTATTGATACTGGTCCGAGAGAGCAACGCTTTTATCAACAGTTTACTCCAAACTTCCAACATGGTGATGAGGTAATTGTTCAAATACAGCACTATATAAACGATCATTATCAAGGAAAACTGAGCAATAAAGAGCTTGCAGAGTTGAGTTGTTTAACAGAAAGGACATTGCAGCGACGCTTTAAAAAGGCGACAGGTTTCAATGTTAACCAATACATACAAAGCTTAAGAGTACAAAAAGCTTGTGATTTACTTGAGTCGACAACCCTAACATTTGACGCAATATCATTTAGAGTGGGTTACCAAGATGTGAGCGCGTTCAGGAAAATATTTAATAGAATCGTAGGTTTAACACCGAAGTCGTTCAGATCTCGGTTCTGTTCATGAACGCCAGAAGTAAGATAATGTTGGTATTAAACATTTATAACTCAGAAGCAAACACCGCATATTTTTACAAGCTGGCTTAGCGTGATGAAAAGGGATAACAAGCTAAGCCAACCGTAGCGCACTCCTAATTACTGAACATTTTGTAGAATGCTTAAAGGGTTCTCAAATTACAATGACTTGTATAGGTCGTTGTTAATCACAAAAGCTATGTGATTTCCAAAACCAGTTTCCCAATATGTTGCTTGCGTGAAAATACTTCTTGCGCTTGACCTATCTGGTTCAAGGGAAATGACTCCGCGACTAAGGGACGAATTGCGTTCTGTTCGATATAGCGAACCAAGTTACCGAATACTTCTGGTGCCAAAACGGTACAACCAAATAACGCTAGGTCTTTAAGGTAAAGAGTTCTTACATCCAGCTCGACAATTGGGCCGCCTATGGCGCCGGAAACAGCGTATCTTGATCC
The DNA here is from genome assembly GCF_023650755.1 of Vibrio sp. SCSIO 43097. NCBI lineage: Bacteria > Pseudomonadati > Pseudomonadota > Gammaproteobacteria > Vibrionales > Vibrionaceae > Vibrio > Vibrio sp. SCSIO 43097. Next base: position 1,596,442 of record NZ_CP071840.1, read on the forward strand.
TGGCTTTAGTACCTGAAGAAATTGTGGCCACTGCTCTCCTGCGACCAAATCAATCACTACGTCAACGCTGTTTTCTCCGAGAGTCGCTGTTAAATTTGCATCGCGAGGGATAACTTGGTTTGCTCCTAATGCCGTGATCTGTTCTTTCTTTTCTGGGCTGGCGATAGCAATGACGTATGCTCCACGCGCCTTCGCCAGTTGGATTGCGGCAGAGCCAACACCGCCGGATGCCCCTGAAATCAGTACGGTATCGCTCGCTGTGACATTAGAGCGGACAAGCATGTTCTCGGCAGTTGAATAAGAACAAGGGAAGGAGGCCAAATCGATATCCGATAAACTACTATTCACAGCATATGCATGTTTACTGTCAACAACAGTGAACTGAGCAAAGCCACCATCACATTCTGAACCGAAGTACCAAGGCGAGCTAAGTGCTTGACTGTTGAAGCGCGTAATACATGGTTCGATGAGCACACGCTGACCGATTCGTGATGGGCAGATATTCTCACCAACAGCGACGATGGTACCGCATACATCGGCACCTTGGATTCGAGGGAGAGATAGCGCGTCTCCTGACCAACTTGCATCCATGCTATTGGCGTCATTTTTAGAATACCATGCTGTTCGGGTATTGATGTCGGTGTTATTGACTCCGGCGGCGGCAACTTGGATCAATACATCATCAGGCGAGGGGACTGGCACAGGTATATCATCGCGGTAACGAAGCATATCTGGCCCACCATGACCGATAAGTTGGACGCCTTTCATGACTTTCGGGATTGTGGTCATTGATTGTTCTCCTTCATTAGTTCTAGCAGAGTGTGTTCAGCGGATGCAAAGGCAGCGTGACCGAGAACCGGCCATGCGTTGGATAGACCTTCATGTAACAAGAAGAGTGTGGTTGCGAGGTCTTCTCGCTGACTTAGTTGGACCATAAGCTGACGAACCGCCAATTTGTGTTGTTTTACTGCTTGATTAATAGATAGATTTTCTGGATAGGCTGCTAATGCATTGATGGACATGCAGCCATTCGGTGCAAACTCCTTCATCCAATCCTCGAGGCGAGTGAATAGGTGTAATACAGCCGGTGTTCCATTGGCAGGGGCGTCTTCGAGCAAAAAACTCAAATACCTTTGATGGCGATGCTCGAGAGCTGCAACAATCATCGCTTCCTTGGAGGGGTAGTATTTGTACAGGGTTCTCAGGCTGACTTCGCAGGCGTTTTTGAGTTGGGGTACGCTCGGCTCGGCGAAGCCATACTGACTGAATGCTTTTTCTAGGCTTGCTGCGATTTTTTCTTTCACTATTTGACATACCAGGTAGAACGTTTGTTTTACCTAAGGGTAGAATAAACTTTCTACCTCTGTCAATGGTGTATTTAAACTCTGTATTGAAAGCCCGACGTAATGCCGGGCTAACTTAAGTGATTTTTATCGATTCGGAACGTGAATCAGTGTGCCGTTGCGTGCTGCTCTCCACGCTTGTCTAGCATTCCGCTGAAACGGGTTAGTAGTAGAGCACCTAATACTACGATCGCGCCAATCCAAGGTGTGTGCATCAGCCCAGCATTGGCCACGATAAGGCCACCACCCCAAGAACCCAGTGCAATACCTACGTTAAATGCAGCAATGTTGAGACCAGAAGCGACGTCGACTGCATCAGGTGAATATTTCTCTGCTAGTTTGACAACATAAACTTGAAGTCCTGGAACGTTACCAAAGGCAAAGGCACCCCAGACAAGAATGGTCACTACTGCAGAAATTGGATTAAATGCTGTGACACTAAACACGAGCAATACCACAATTAGGCCCGAGAAAATCGCTGTCAGAGCTTTGATTGGCCCCATAGAGTCGGCCATCTTTCCGCCCCAGATGTTGCCGAATGCGACCGATACACCATAAACCAACATAATTAGGCTGATAGCGCTAGAGCCAAACCCCGAAACTTCTTCCAAAATAGGAGCCAAGTAAGTGAAGGCTGTGAACGTACCACCGTAACCGAGCGCGGTGATTGCGTACACCAAAAGTAGACGAGGCTGAGTCAAGACTTTTACTTGCGATGACAGCTTGGTTGCTGGTGGTTGTTTCAGATTACTCGGCACTAGTAGAGCGCTTCCTATCAGTGCGATGATTCCAAGGATCGCGACGATTAGGAAGGTTGCCTGCCAACCAAATGTCTGGCCAATCCAGGTGCCAAGTGGCACGCCCGTCACTAGAGCTACGGTGAGACCGGTAAACATAATAGCAATTGCGCTAGCGGCTTTTTCTTTTGACACTAGGCCAGTGGCGATAGTCGAGCCGATCGAAAAGAACACACCGTGTGCAAGCCCGGTCAGTATCCTTGCTGTAACTAGTGTGTTGTATCCAGGTGCTTGCCAGGCTAACAGATTGCCAAGAACAAACAGTGCCATAACAGAAAGCAGAACGTACTTTCTTTTCCAGTTACCAGTCAGCGCTGTTAAAACGGGAGCACCAACCGCGACACCAAGTGCGTACAGGCTAACTAAAAGACCCGCTGAAGGTAATGATACGTTGAGGTCGGAGGCCATAGTCGGTATCAGACCGACAATTACAAACTCCGTGGTTCCAATAGCAAAGGCGCTAAGCGTCAATGCAAGTAAAGCTAAAGGCATAACAACTCTCTCTTAAAATCATTGAATATGAATGGATAAACGAATAGCCCGTCTCCATGTCGTGTATTATTAAAGAGTTATTCGTTGCGAAAAATGGTGTTTATTACAAAATACTTTTGTTATAAATGATTAAAATGCGCAGTTAAGAAAGGGGATGAAATGTTAACCCGATCAGATGAATTAGAGATTCTCATGGCAGTTGTGGATAGTGGTGGATTTTCTTCCGCTGCTGATGCACTAGGTATTCAAGTCGCTAGGGTGTCTCGTGCGGTTAGTAAAGTTGAATCACAGTTGGGGGTAACCTTGCTGAATCGCACGACACGCAGAGTGGAAGTTACTGAGGAAGGGCATCAGTTTGTTGAAGCGGTTCGCTTAGGTTTACTACAAATACAGCAAGCTGAAGAAGAGATCATCACACGAGGTGAATTACCCAAGGGGCGCTTAAGAGTTGATGCCGCTAGCCCATTTGTTTTACATCAACTCGTGCCGTTAATTCAGCCATTTAAAGAGGCTTATCCTGATATTCAGCTCGATCTTACCTCTAATGAGGGTTTTGTGGATCTATTGGAAAAAAGAACCGATGTGGCGATACGTATTGGACGATTATCGGATTCAACACTGCATGCTAAACCTTTAGGAACAAGCCCACTATTTATCGTTGCCACGCCTGGTTATTTATCTAAACGAGGTTTCCCTGAAGCGGTGAGCGATTTGCGCAGTCATAACTTGATCGGTTTTTCTGGCGCTAAAGTGTTAAATCAGTGGCCATTACGAGGGTTTGAGATGATAGAGCCTGATATCCTATCCAGCAGTGGTGAAACGGTTAGACAGTTAGTGCTGGCAGGGAACGGCATTGCATGTTTATCTGGCTTTATGGTGAAAGATGATCTTGATTCTGGGCGGTTAGTGGCATTGTTTGAATCGGAAAAAATCACAAATACTGGACGAGAACAGGTCAATGCTGTGTTCTACAAATCTTCTTCAGTCTCTAAGCGTATTTCCGCGTTCATCGACTTTATTCAACCAAGACTTACTTTAAAATAACACTATTATTGTTGTTTTAACAAAAGAGTTTTGTCGTTATTGCAGCTTTTGTTTTTCCAACTGCCAAGCCTAGCGTGCCACCCCTTAGTAAGGTGGCACATATTTTTATTTGCTCTTAGTTAAAGCGTGGCAACACGTACTGAGCGATCTGTTCCATTGATTTATCAATTGGTTGGCTATTACGACGGAAATGCAACCCGATGTGATTGACTCCTGCTTCTTGCATTTTTTCTAGCTCATCGCTCAAGCCATTGACTCCGGCCTGGATACCAAAATGATGCCGAACGACTGGTGCATTTGGGTTATCGACTAAATCAAGATGAATAAAGCTGGCGTAGGGTTTGTTTCCCGCTACGGAGCGCCAAAGTGCAACGCGGTGTTCATGATCATCAGGTGTGCCTGGGTAGGCGAGCCAGCCGTCTAGGTTTTCTCCTATCCATTGTGGACTTTGCTGCGCTAACCCTGCGACATAGATAGGAATATCAGCAAACTCGGGTAATAACTGTAGATCGTTACCCAGCTTATCATTTTGCGTATCTTTCAAAATCTCTACACTTTCTCGAAAAGCCGAGCCACGGCTGTCAAAGTTAGCGTTAAAAACGGGATATTCACTAGGACGGTCTCCACTAGCCACACCGAGTATCAGGCGGTCACCACTTAACTCGTTGATGGTCGCAGCGGCTTTTTTCACTAGCCAAGGTTGTCTTAACGGTAATACTATCGCTGCTGTCCCTAGTAGAATGTTGTCGGTGCACGCAGAGAGATAGCCAAGATAACTGAACGGTTCATAAATTTGTGCCGCGTCTCCAAAGTTAGGGTCGTACAACGGGACATCTCTCACCCACGCTACGTTAAAGCCTAACTTATCGGCTAACATAATACGCTGTTTATGTGCACTCATGTCTGGTACGCCGAACGGTTTTCGTTGGAGCAGGCGTTTTTTCTGGCCTTCTTGGGTCCAGTCATTATCTAGGGGGAGCTCAACCCCGATGGTGAATCTGTTACTTAAATCTTTATGCATTATGAAGCCTGACTATTACTGTGAGTACTAGGAGGCAAGGTGCCTCCCTGATATTCAGGACACTATGAGATTTTTGTTGTGAGAAAAAGCGGCAAAAAGACAAAAGTGTTTTGCCACAAACAGCGGTGGCCTTTAAAGGAACTGGTGGTTCTCTACCTTGATTTCTTGCTTGATGAAGTCAATAAAAGAGCTGATCCGGCGTGAGGTACTGGCATTTTTGTAATACACCGCATGAACGGGCTGTTCGACATTATGCGTGTGTTCACTAAGCACGCCCACTAAGCGACCAGCTTGTCGGTCAGAGTAGGTCATAAAGTCAGACAGGCAAGCTATCCCCGCACCATGTAAGGCTAAACATCTTAGCGTCTCGCCATTATCAGATCTTAGGCTACTCATAATACGCAGAAGTTTGTTCTTATCATCCATGATCGGCCATTCCTTAAGATACTCCGGCTTGTTGAACCCAAGTAGCTTGTGATTGAGTAACTGATCTATTGAGGTTGGAGTACCATGTTGTCTTAAATACTCTGGACTTGCGACGATTCGAATCCGACTTTTACCAAGAAATATCGCGCGCATGGTTGAGTTTTGTAGCTCACCGATACGAAAAGCAATATCGGTTTTTGTTCCCAAAAGGCTAATATTTTCCTCATTGGAATTGAGATCGATTTCGACTTCTGGATACAAGCTCTGATATTTAGCAATGTGCGGCGTTAGTACGTGCAGTAAGAAGGGGGTAGCTGCGTTTATTCGTAGGAGGCCAGAAGGCTTATATTTCTGGCTTTTCAGTTGTGCTTCGGCATTCTCTACTGCTTCTACAATATGTCTGACTTTATCGAGGTATATCGTTCCTTCATTAGTAACATCTAACTTACGGGTTGTGCGATTTAACAAGGTCGTTTCGAGTTTGGCTTCTAGCCGAGATACCGATCGACTCACCGCCGAGACGGTCATCGATAACAGTTCAGCCGCAGAGCTGATTGAACCCGTATCGACCACGGCCATAAAGGTGCGCATTTCATCTAGAGTAGCTTTCATTGTTGAATATATTTCAAATTAGATTTGAGTATTGTTAACTTTACGGAAAGTTTCTTGAGGCGTAAAGTTTTGCTTCGAATCAACTATAAAATCGATAATTCAGGAGATTTAGATGAAAGTACCATCATTTGGCGTCGGCACGTTTCGTTTAGAGGGTGAAGTAGTTAAGGATTCAGTCCGTAATGCGTTAGAAGTGGGTTACCGCGTAATTGATACTGCACAGATTTACGGTAATGAGGCAGAAATCGGTGAAGTATTGACACAGTCCGGTATTGCACGTGATGAGCTATTCATTACGACCAAGATCTGGGTTGATAACATGAACACGGAACAACTCATTCCAAGTCTAAAAGAGAGCTTAGAAAAGCTAAATACAGATTATGTGGATTTGACCTTGATCCACTGGCCTGGCAATAACAATAACTTGAACGAATACATGGCTTCATTACTTGAAGCTAAATCGCAAGGGTTAACCCGTAATATTGGCGTATCCAACTTTAATATTGACTTGTTGCAACAAGCGATAGAAGTGGTCGGTAAAGAGAATATTGTTACTAACCAAATCGAGCTTAGCCCTTATTTGCAAAATCGTAAGTTGGTCAGCTTCATGCAGGAAAACGATATTCAGGTAACGTCTTACATGACCTTGGCATATGGGAAAGTACTTGGGGACCCAACTATTGCAGGTATTGCTGAGGACTATCAGGCCACGCCCGCTCAAGTCGCGCTTGCTTGGGCTTTGTCAAAAGGTTACGCGGTGATCCCGTCTTCAACTAAACGAGAGAATTTGGCAAGTAACCTGAAAGCACTTGAACTTAATCTGAGTGAAGAGACGATTGCAAAGATAGATGCGTTGGAAAGAAATGGCCGCGAAGTAAACCCTGAAGGGCTAGCGCCTGAGTGGGATGATTGAGTGAGTTTCACGGGAAATCATTGTCTAAATGACACCTCTGCAATCGCTGACTTCCTCAGCGTTTGACGGTAGTACAACACCATAGACGATAACGGCTCGCTTGTCTGACGATAGTGCGAGCTTTTATCTTTTTGGCCTATTAGTTTACTGTATTCTCCCGGCCTTCAATTTGGCCGGGAGACGTCATTTAGAGAACAGTTACCATTCGATTGTAGAGCCATCAAATACGCGGAAGCTTCCGGATTGCTCAAGTGTTAGCTGTTCTGCGACCGAAACAATACCAGCAACACTTTCCTCGGCAGAAAAGGTTGCGTCCTCACCGCCCATATCGGTTTTTACCCAGCCGGGATGAACTGCGACAGTTTTTACTCCTCGCGATTCGAGATTGCGTGCTGCTGATACTAGAACCTGATTAAGCGCTGCTTTAGATGCTCGATAACTGTACATGTTACCTGAACTGTTATCGCTTAAACTCGCAACTCGGGTTGAGATTCCCACGATGGTTTTGTGCTGACTTTTCGCAACGTTGTCTTGTAGTGCTTGAATTAGCAGGGCAGGTGCGACGGTATTTATGTTTAGTACTTCTAGCCATTTTTTCTGGGTCATTTCGCCAAGCGTTGCACACTCTTCGCCTAATACACCTGCATTCAGAATTAAATGATCGAGCGGACGATCCGCTAATCGAGTGGCTAACTGATCGATATCTTGTTGGTTAGTGACGTCTAGAGCCATCAGTTGAAGTTGATTAGATTGGGTTACTAGTTCATTGAGCTGCTTAGCATTTTCTGGTGAACGACAAGTTGCGATAACTTGCCAACCTTTTCCAAGGTAGTGGCGGACAAATTGCAAGCCTAAGCCACGGTTAGCGCCAGTGATTAATACAGTAGACATCGCTTCTCCTACGTTGTTGAGTTGAACAACGACCATATTAGAGGCGACGTATAAGCATGTAATCAAAACAGTATAAAAATGGCCTAGAATTCGACATTGTCAAATCTTAAAGTTTGAGAAAGATGCTGGCAAAGTGTTTTAGCCTAGTGACCGTCAGTTCGGAGGCAGCACCGCTGACACCTGCAACAGCAACGACTTTACCATCCAAGTAAAGGGGGATCGCTAAGCAATTGAGGTTTGGCTCTGCCTCTTCTAAATCGAGTGCGTAACCTGATAATACAACCTGATTAAGTTCAGTTTCTAACGTGGGGGATATTTGGCTTTCAAGGCGCAATGTTCGGCGAAGCTCATCATCAAAACTAAGAAAAACCTTGCCGATCGCAGATGTTGTGAGTCCTTCTCGTTTCCCTCTCGGGCTACGGATAGTAAGAGGGTTATCCTGCTCTATAGCATCGATATACAAGTACTCTTTAGCGCCACTTTGTACAGCGAGGTAAGCAGTGTTGTTAGTCATTTGGGCCATTTTTTTCAGCAATGGAACAAAATGTTGTCGGATAGCTTCGTTTTTTTGTTCAATCGGCTTAGATAGTTCATAGCATCTAAACCCTAGGCTGTAGCTATGGTTGTGTTTGGATACATATCCAAGAGAGTGTAGAGTCGCAAGTAACCCGTGAACAGTCGTCTTATTTAACTGGATCGCATTACTGATCGTCTGTAATGATAGGGGAGACTCACTCATCGAGAGCAACTCGAGGATTAGAAAACCTCGCTCTAGAGACTGAATGTTTTTTCTTGCCTTGGGCACAAAGACTCCTTGATGATGGTGTTGCATCTGAATGGCTTACTGATGCTTCCACCTATAACAAACCACTACGCTGGTGGTTTGGTTTTATTAGAGAATATACTCAGCACTTAAACTGATCGGCTCGTTGTATGCGTCCACAAGGGAGTTTTTTCCTTGCTTCTTAGCATTGTATAACGCTTGGTCTAATATCGAATAGAGCTCATCAAAGTTGGTGAGTGGCATTGAGGTTGATAGATAGGCCAGACTCGCAGATATATTCAATTGATGGTCATTAAGCGAATGTACACTCTTTTCTGAAATTGTTTTATGCAGACTTTGTATTCTAAAGGGAACGTCAATCTCATCGACGTTTTTCAATAGCAAGATAAACTCTTCTCCACCTAAACGACCCAAGTAATCACCCTTATTAAGTTTAGCTTTAAGCGCTTTGCATACCTGTTGTAGTACTAAGTCGCCAGTCGGATGACCGTACTGATCATTAATCGCCTTAAAGTCATCTAGATCGATTAATGCTAGAACGTAGCGGAAGTCTCCTTCCGCTTTGGAGGTTTGGCTTTTAATCGTCTCTATAATTGCCGCTCTGTTTAATGCACACGTTAAGCTGTCTATTTTGGCTTTTAAGCGTGTTTGTCGCTGAACCATCAATGCCAGAGCGAGGAGAATCAATAAACAGAAAACAACAAAATTATAAGTGCGTTGTTGGTCTGTGAGTTTTTCAAACTGGTACTGACTTAGAAGAGTTTCGTTGTTCAACTGCGCGACTTGTAGATCATATTCATACTCTTTTTTAGTGAGATCTAGTGCCTCTAACGCCTTGATATTACTCGCGTCTCGGTTCGTTAGTTCAATCGTCGAGTAGGCCTTGTGATGCTCCAGCGCCTTTTTGTAATCATTTTGAGCTTGGTATGCTTTTGAGAGGAGTAATTGGGCTTGCGCTTGCAATAAGGGCCTAGCGTTTTTTACCGCTAATCTTAACGCAATTGTACCGTGTTCAATCGATTTTTCGGGTGTATGGTTCTTTAAATATGCCAATCCAGCAGCCAAATGACCCTCTGTTTCAAGGTGCGTATTCTCATAAGTTTGGGCAATGTTTAATGCTCTTCCAATGTAATCTACCGCGGTATCCAATTGCCCAGAATCGGCCAAAGCAGCAGATAACCCTAAATAGGTCAACCCTTGCCCGTATGGATAATGAAGTTGTTCGAGAATCGTTAATGCATTTTTGTAGTGGCTGATGGACTTATCGAGTTCTTTGGATTTTCTGTACATCGCTCCTAGACTATGTTCGACTTGCGCAACTTCAAGAGGTGTCCCTTCATCTTGGCGAACCAGTAAGGCTTGAATGAGATATTGCTCTGATTGTTCAAATTGCCCCAGCTCTGCAAGTAAATTGCCGACGTCATTGTAAATCCCTGAAGGATCGCTTTGCGTCGACATGTTGGCCATCAACTGTCGATACAAACTTAAGGCTTTTTCATAGTCACCACGGTAATTGTAGTTATTTGCTACCACGCGCAAAGCAAGATCAACAGGGAAGTTTTCTTGATGCTTATGATTTAAGTGGCTCTCTATGGATGAGCAATAAAAGTTTGCTTTGTGATAACGACCTTGTTGATTCAGCGTATAACAAAGTTGATAGTTCATCAGAGCCTTGCCTTCGGAATCGGATATTTTCTTCATTGTCTGTCGCAAAGAAGAAAAGCTATCTACTGAGGCCTCGTAACTACCATGCTTACGTTCATTTAAGGCAAGAATATATTCTGATTCTAATTGAGAAAAATGGTTGTCTAAGACTTGACTGCTGCCGTAGTAAGGCTGATTTATGTTTGACATATATTCATAAATCAATCCACTTACGTAGAGCTTTTCGCTGTCCGATTTCGCTGTATGGTAGCGATCTTGAAGCATGCTCAATGCCGACTCAGGGTTGCTTCGTAGTGTGGTTTGGTAGACAGAGTGCCACTGTGTGATATTTTGGTTTGGTTCAATATCTTGAGTGTCGCTTGCATATACTGGAGTGAGCAAAAGTGACGCAAGCAAGGGATAGAGCACGCGCATGTTTAAACGAGCCTTTAATTTAAGGTGCCTTTAAAGTTGAGTTATCATAGCGCTTTTAACGCATCAGCGTTGTGATTAAGTTGGGTGTACTAAGAAAAAGAGTAGTAAAACTATGCACTTGGTCGAGATATTGAAAGAAGAGGCATAAAAAAGAAAGACCTCAACATAAAGTTGAGGTCAGAAATCTTTAATCAATGTAAAGCTTTGCTAGATCTTGAGGCTCCATTTCTTTGCCTTCTAACTGATCGTTCCAGTTAGTTCCAACAAGAACACCATCTTCAGCAAGAGTCAAAAGCCAATCTTCAACAAAGATATCTAATGGGATTTCTAGTACAGTAAAATCTGCCCATTCTTCAACATTATGTGCTTCTGCATCTTCTTTAGAAGACCAGAAAGGCATGACTTCGCTGTTTTCGAATTCAGTTGAATCGCAAGATAGCCAACCTTCTTCATTGCGTAAACCCCAAACCAATTGGTTTTCTTTCGTTTCTGCAACAAAAAGGTCAAGGTTCGCTTGGATATCTGATGTAAGTTTGCTCATTTCAAAACTCTCGTTGTTATGACGTGGCTAGAGTAACACTAAAGTGCCGATTCCTAAAGCATAATACGGTTGTCGAAATGAGTAAAAATAAAGGAGCCGAAGCTCCTTTTCTGAGGTTAAGTATTCACTCGTTTTTGTTTGCTTTGTGCTTGCAGAGCAAACAAAAACAGGTGCTTTACCTTTCTGGAAGAGTTGTGAATATTGTCCACTCTCTTTTTATCTCGCCTTTGTAACCAACGACTGATGCGGTTACTCGACGATTTAAAGCATGGCTGACTTCATCGGTCCCTTGCTGTGCTAAGTGAGTGTCACCAAAACCAACAATGCGGACTCTACTCGGTTCGATGTCGTAGCTTAGTAGGGCTTCACGGACATTGCGTGCTCGTCTTTCAGAAAGATCTTGGTTATGCTTTGAACCACCAACTTTACTAGCATAGCCGTGCAGCTCTATCGAAGTAGTAGGGTACTCTTTTAAAAAGTCGGAAAGCTCTCGGACTTGTCTTCTGAAGACTGGATTGATCTCATCAGAGTCGTTAGCAAAAAGTATCCGCACTTGCATGTTATCTGATGCTTTAATGTATTCTCCACAACCGTCGTTGTCGACCTCTGAGCCTTCAGGTGTACCTGGGCACATATCTCGAGCATTGATGACACCATCGTTATCGTCATCTTGCAAATCTGCTATTTGTTCTGCATTTGGTACAGGACGATACTCATATTCGTCTTCAGCAACAACGTGTTGAGTGATGGCGAGCATACCCAATGCAAATAGAATCTTCACTGGTTTCATGATCAGTACTCCACCTTTTCATTCCATTCTGTAGGTACATCGACACGCAAGGCATTTAACAATTGGCCAGTCGCGTTCATAACGCGGTACTTGGCGTACTGCTCTGAGTATCGAGCATCCAAGTAGTTCTTTCTCGCTTCGAAAAGTTCGTTTTCAGTATTTAACAAGTCCAGCAGAGTGCGTTTTCCAATGCGATACTGCTTTTCGTAGGCGATGACAGTTTCTGAGGCCGAATCTACGTGATCCGCTAGGAACTCTTTTTGTTGAAGTGTTAAATCTAACGCACTCCAAGATAGACGAAGACCTTCTTCTACTTGGCGGTATGCACGTTCTCTTAGGTCTTTTGCTTTATTTAGTTGGTAGGCAAAACTTTCAGCGTTGGCTACGTCACTACCACCGTTAAAGAGGTTGTAACGCATACGTAACATTGCTGTTGTCTCTTCGCTGCTTCCTTCGATACCGCTTGCATCATCACGCCATGTTTGAGCCGCTTCTACCGATATCGTTGGGTAGTAAGTTCCCTTAGATTGCTTGTATTGGAACTTTGCAGAGTCCACATCAGCTACCGAAATTTTGATTACTGGATGTGACTCGAATGCCAAGTCAATCGCTTCATCGATGGTGTAGGGAATAAAGTTTTGGTCCGCTCTTGGGAAAATCAATCCTTGTGGTGACTGTCCGACAAGGCGTGTAAAGGTGGTGTGGCTGTCATATAAGTTGTTCTGAGCTGCCACCAAGTTACCATGAGCCTTTGCTAAACGAGCCTCTACCTGGGTTAGGTCTGCTGTAGAACCGATACCTGAGTTAACTCGCTTTTTAATGTCTTCATAGATCTTCTTATGCACTTTCAAGTTATTCTCGGAAAGTGTAAGAATTTCATAAGCTTTTACTGAGTCTAAATAAACTTTCGCGACCTCTAGAGCGGTGTCTTGGGCATCAGCTAGAAGTTGATAACGGACCGATTCAGCATCAGCTGCTGTTCGATCCATATCATTAAGTGTCGCTGAGCCATCCCATATTAGCTGGGCTAGTGTCACGGTGGCTTCTTTTCTTGTCAGATCGGTTGAATCTCGCCCTGACTCTGCGGGTTTGATTCCTTCGTAACCGATACCGGCATCTAAGTCTACGGATGGGAGGTAAGCACCACCAGATGCTTCATTCACATACTGCTTGCTAACGAATTCATTGAACGCACTTTTGATGTCAGGATTGGTTTTTAATGTGTTTTCAACCGCTTGCTCTAGCGTTTGCCCAAAAGCATGACTAGCGGTGAACATACCAATACAAAAGGCGTTGGCACGAGTCCACTTCACTGTGATTCTCCTAGATAATGGTAAAAATTCTCGAGGTGATAGGGCTTATAAGTGGAATACTTATAAGGGCGTCAATAATTTAGCGCACAATAACATTAATATGCGATGAAGTAACCTGTTGATTCGCTGTTCATTTGTTTCAATTTTGATAAATCAACCTACTAAATCTGCCTAAAACTTGAATTAAGATCTCAAATTAAAGATGGAGGTAATGGCTAGAAACGAGTGTCCAGATTTTAATAAAATAAAACACTTATGCGTCTGGATTCTTATTGATGTATGACACATAATTACTTCATTGAGCATCAAATTGCTGTTATTGCACTATATATTCGGGCAATATATAGCAAATTAGTATTATTAGTCAAAAACTTGACAGTTATTTAGGGTTAAGGTTTATATGGATCGTACAGCATTAGTGCCACTCGGTAATCAAGTCGTCGTAATAGGTTTGGATGGGCAGCTGAGAGTCCTTGCAGAAGGACAGCAGCCTCTACCAGGTGAAGTGATAGTGGCAATGACAGATGCTGCGCCTCAAGACCTGAAAATTCAGCTTGCTCAAGAGCAAGGTTTAAAAGATATTTCAGAGGATGTAGCACAGATTATTAGTGCTATTGAGCAAGGTCAAGACCCTTCTGCTATTGATGAAGAACTCGCACCTGCAGCGGGTGAAAATAGTGGCTCCAGTTTGCAAAATAGTGCCACGATTGTACGAGATGGTACTGAAGTGCTAGCCTCAACAAACTTTGAAACTATTGGCCTAGAATCCCTCGGCTTATCTGAAACACAAGCGTTGACCTTAAATGACTTCTTCACAACAGGTATCGAGACAAGTGGGGATGGCTCAAGTAAGCCACTTACTAATTCTCCAGTGACATTAAGCGCTGTTGAGGAAGATAGCGATCCAATCACGATAACTACTGAAGAATTACTATCTAATGTCAATATTGATGATGCCGATACTCTTGTCATTACAAACGTCACTATTGAGAGTGGGAATGGCACCTTAATTGATAACAGCGATGGATCTTGGACTTACATTCCAGAGGCTGATGATGACACTGAAGTGTCATTCTCCTATGACATTATTGATAACGATGGCGGTGTTATTAATGGCACTGCTAACTTAGATATTACGCCTGTTAATGACGCGCCAATAGCAACTAATGATGCGATTCAAACTGACGAGGATTCCCAGGTTGTAATTGATGTGCTCGCTAACGACAGTGATATTGAAGGTGATGATTTAATCATTACCTCTGCTTCTGTACCAGAAGAGCAAGGTATCGTTGAGATTATCGATGGTAAGCTTGTTTTCACTCCGGCTGAAAATTTCAACGGTAATGCAACGATTAGCTACACCATCTCAGATGGTGAGTTAGAGGATGAAGCCCAAGTTTCGGTAACAGTAAACTCAGTTAACGATGCGCCTATTGCCTCTAATGATACAACAATTACAGAGGAAGATAGTTCAGTAACGGTTGATGTCCTGCCAAACGACACCGACATTGATGGCGATACGCTGTCGATTGAATCAGCGTCTGTACCTGAAGCGCAAGGCACAGTCGAGATTGTTGATGGCAAGTTGGTCTTCACACCGGCTGAGAACTTCCATGGTGACGCCGAAATCACTTACACCGTGACCGATGGTTCGCTGACCGACCAAGCGACGGTCAACGTCACCGTGAATGCGGTGAACGACACGCCTGTGGTTGAAAGCAACATTGCAGACCAAACCTTGGCGGAAGATTTTACGCCATACACCATCAATCTGAATACCGCTTTCAGCGATGTGGATAACGTAGATGGCGAGCTGAGCTTCAGTGTCTCTGGCAACAGCAACGTGTTGGTGTCGATTGAAAATGGCATCGCGACCATTAGCCCAACGGCAGACTGGAACGGCTCAGAAATCCTAACCTTTACGGCTACCGATCCAAGCGGCGAAAGCGTTAGCCAAACGGTGAACTTCACAGTGGCGCCTGTGGCGGACATCGTGGCAGATAAAGCAACGGTCATGGAAGACACGCCAACCATCATCAAGGTCTTAGATAACGATACGTTTGAAGGCGACGATAAAGTGGTGTCGCTGGATACCAATAACGGTCCAGCGAACGGCACGGTCTCGGTCAACCCAGATGGCAGCGTAACCTACACGCCAAACGACAACTACCACGGTACAGACAGCTTTACCTACATCGTTACGTCTGGGGGCGTCAGTGAATCCACCACGGTGAACGTCGATGTCACACCAGTGAACGACGCGCCAGTGGCGACCAATGACAATGCCGTTACTGACGAAGACACGCCAGTGACGATTGATGCTCTGCCAAACGATACTGACATCGATGGTGATACGTTAAGCATTGATTCGGCGTCTGTGCCGAGTGACCAAGGTACAGTTG
Source organism: Vibrio sp. SCSIO 43097 (assembly GCF_023650755.1). Classification (NCBI taxonomy): domain Bacteria; kingdom Pseudomonadati; phylum Pseudomonadota; class Gammaproteobacteria; order Vibrionales; family Vibrionaceae; genus Vibrio; species Vibrio sp. SCSIO 43097. Next base: position 1,611,890 of record NZ_CP071840.1, read on the forward strand.
AAATTGTTGACGGCAAGTTGGTGTTCACACCGGCTGAGAACTTCCATGGTGACGCTGAAATCACTTACACCGTGACCGATGGTTCACTGACTGACCAAGCCACGGTCAACGTCACCGTGAATGCGGTGAACGACACGCCTGTGGTTGAAAGCAACATTGCAGACCAAACCTTGACGGAAGATTTTACGCCATACACCATCGATCTAAATACCGCTTTCAGCGACGTGGATAACGTTGATGGTGAGTTAACGTTTAGCGTCTCTGGCAACAGCAACGTGTTGGTTTCGATTGAAAATGGCATCGCGACCATTAGCCCAACGGCAGACTGGAACGGCTCAGAAGCGCTGACCTTTACGGCCACCGATCCAAGCGGCGAAAGCGTTAGCCAAACGGTGAACTTCACGGTTACCCCTGTGGCGGACATCGTGGCAGATAAAGCGACGGTTGTGGAAGACACGCCAACCATCATTAAGGTTTTAGGTAACGACACGTTCGAAGGCGACGACAAAGTGGTGTCGCTGGATAGCAATAACGGCCCAGCCAACGGCACGGTCTCGGTCAACCCGGACGGCAGTGTCACTTACACGCCAAACGACAACTACCACGGTACAGACAGCTTCACGTACATCGTCACGTCGGTTGGGGTATCGGAGTCCACCACGGTGAACGTCGATGTCACGCCAGTCAACGATGCGCCAGTGGCAAAAGATGATACCGCTGTTACTGATGAAGACACGCCAGTGACGATTGATGTCCTGCCAAACGACACCGATATTGATGGCGATAAGCTGTCGATTGACTCGGCATCTGTGCCGAGTGAGCAAGGCACAGTCGAGATTGTTGATGGCAAACTGGTGTTCACACCGGCTGAGGACTTCCATGGTGATGCTGAAATCACTTACACCGTGACCGATGGTTCGCTGACTGACCAAGCGACGGTCAACGTCACCGTGAATGCGGTGAACGACACGCCTGTGGTTGAAAGCAACATTGCAGACCAAACCTTGACGGAAGATTTTACGCCATACACCATCGATCTAAATACCGCTTTCAGCGACGTGGATAACGTTGATGGTGAGTTAACGTTTAGCGTCTCTGGCAACAGCAACGTGTTGGTTTCGATTGAAAATGGCATCGCGACCATTAGCCCAACGGCAGACTGGAACGGCTCAGAAGCGCTGACCTTTACGGCCACCGATCCAAGCGGCGAAAGCGTTAGCCAAACGGTGAACTTCACGGTTACCCCTGTGGCGGACATCGTGGCAGATAAAGCGACGGTTGTGGAAGACACGCCAACCATCATTAAGGTTTTAGGTAACGACACGTTCGAAGGCGACGACAAAGTGGTGTCGCTGGATAGCAATAACGGCCCAGCCAACGGCACGGTCTCGGTCAACCCGGACGGCAGTGTCACTTACACGCCAAACGACAACTACCACGGTACAGACAGCTTCACGTACATCGTCACGTCGGGTGGGGTATCGGAGTCCACCACGGTGAACGTCGATGTCACGCCAGTCAACGATGCGCCAGTGGCAAAAGATGATACCGCTGTTACTGATGAAGACACGCCAGTGACGATTGATGTCCTGCCAAACGACACCGATATTGATGGCGATAAGCTGTCGATTGACTCGGCATCTGTGCCGAGTGAGCAAGGCACAGTCGAGATTGTTGATGGCAAACTGGTGTTCACACCGGCTGAGGACTTCCATGGTGATGCTGAAATCACTTACACCGTGACCGATGGTTCGCTGACTGACCAAGCGACGGTCAACGTCACCGTGAATGCGGTGAACGACACGCCTGTGGTTGAAAGCAACATTGCAGACCAAACCTTGACGGAAGATTTTACGCCATACACCATCGATCTAAATACCGCTTTCAGCGACGTGGATAACGTTGATGGTGAGTTAACGTTTAGCGTCTCTGGCAACAGCAACGTGTTGGTTTCGATTGAAAATGGCATCGCGACCATTAGCCCAACGGCAGACTGGAACGGCTCAGAAGCGCTGACCTTTACGGCCACCGATCCAAGCGGCGAAAGCGTTAGCCAAACGGTGAACTTCACGGTTACCCCTGTGGCGGACATCGTGGCAGATAAAGCGACGGTTGTGGAAGACACGCCAACCATCATTAAGGTTTTAGGTAACGACACGTTCGAAGGCGACGACAAAGTGGTGTCGCTGGATAGCAATAACGGCCCAGCCAACGGCACGGTCTCGGTCAACCCGGACGGCAGTGTCACTTACACGCCAAACGACAACTACCACGGTACAGACAGCTTCACGTACATCGTCACGTCGGTTGGGGTATCGGAGTCCACCACGGTGAACGTCGATGTCACGCCAGTCAACGATGCGCCAGTGGCAAAAGATGATACCGCTGTTACTGATGAAGACACGCCAGTGACGATTGATGTCCTGCCAAACGACACCGATATTGATGGCGATAAGCTGTCGATTGACTCGGCATCTGTGCCGAGTGAGCAAGGCACAGTCGAGATTGTTGATGGCAAACTGGTGTTCACACCGGCTGAGGACTTCCATGGTGATGCTGAAATCACTTACACCGTGACCGATGGTTCGCTGACTGACCAAGCGACGGTCAACGTCACCGTGAATGCGGTGAACGACACGCCTGTGGTTGAAAGCGGCATTGCAGACCAAACCTTGGCAGAAGACTTTACGCCATACAGCATCGATCTAAATACCGCTTTCAGCGATGTGGATAACGCCGATGGTGAGTTAACGTTTAGTGTCTCTGGCAACAGCAACATTCAAGTGGCGATCGTCAATGGCATTGCTACGTTCACTCCAACCGCAGACTGGAACGGCTCAGAAGCGCTGACCTTTACTGCCACCGATCCAAGCGGTGAAAGCGTTAGCCAAACGGTGAACTTCACGGTTACCCCTGTGGCGGACATCGTGGCAGATAAAGCGACGGTTGTGGAAGACACGCCAACCATCATTAAGGTCTTAGGTAACGACACGTTTGAAGGCGACGACAAAGTGGTGTCGCTCGATACCAACAACGGTCCAGCCAACGGCACGGTCTCGGTCAACCCGGATGGTAGCGTAACCTACACGCCAAACGACAACTACCACGGTGCAGACAGCTTTACCTACATCGTTACCTCCGGTGGGGTATCGGAGTCCACCATGGTGAACATCGATGTGACGCCAGTGAATGACGCGCCAGTGGCGACCAATGACAATGCCGTTACTGATGAAGACACGCCAGTGACGATTGATGTCCTGCCAAACGACACCGATATTGATGGCGATAAGCTGTCGATTGACTCGGCATCTGTGCCGAGTGAGCAAGGGACAGTCGAGATTGTTGACGGCAAACTGGTGTTCACACCGGCTGAGAACTTCAATGGTGACGCCGAAATCACTTACACCGTGACCGATGGTGCACTGACTGACCAAGCGACGGTCAACGTCACCGTGAATGCGGTGAACGACACGCCTGTGGTTGAAAGCAGCATTGCAGACCAAACCTTGGCAGAAGACTTTACGCCATACAGCATCGATCTAAATACCGCTTTCAGCGATGTGGATAACGCCGATGGTGAGTTAACGTTTAGTGTCTCTGGCAACAGCAACATTCAAGTGGCGATCGTCAATGGCATTGCTACGTTCACTCCAACCGCAGACTGGAACGGCTCAGAAGCGCTGACCTTTACTGCCACCGATCCAAGCGGTGAAAGCGTTAGCCAAACGGTGAACTTCACAGTTGCGCCTGTGGCGGACATCGTGGCAGATAAAGCAACGGTCGTGGAAGACACGCCGACCATCATCAAGGTCTTAGGTAACGACACGTTCGAAGGCGACGACAAAGTGGTGTCGCTGGATACCAACAATGGACCAGCTAACGGCACGGTCTCGGTCAACCCGGATGGCAGCGTGACCTACACGCCAAACGACAACTACCACGGTACAGACAGCTTCACCTACATCGTTACCTCCGGTGGGGTATCAGAGTCCACCACGGTGAACGTCGATGTGACGCCAGTGAATGACGCGCCAGTGGCAAAAGATGATACCGCTGTCACTGACGAAGACACGCCAGTGACGATTGATGTCCTACCAAACGATACTGACATCGATGGTGATACGTTAAGCATTGATTCGGCGTCTGTGCCGAGTGACCAAGGGACAGTTGAAATTGTTGACGGCAAGTTGGTGTTCACACCGGCTGAGAACTTCCATGGTGACGCTGAAATCACTTACACCGTTAGCGATGGTTCGCTGACTGACCAAGCGACGGTCAACGTCACCGTGAATGCGGTGAACGACACGCCTGTGGTTGAAAGCAACCTCGCAGACCAAACTTTGGCGGAAGATTTCACGCCATACACCATCAATCTAAATACGGCTTTCAGTGATGTGGATAACGTGGATGGCGAGTTAACGTTTAGCGTCTCTGGCAACAGCAACGTGTTGGTTTCGATTGAAAATGGCATCGCGACCATTAGCCCAACGGCAGACTGGAACGGCTCAGAAGCGCTGACCTTTACGGCCACCGATCCAAGCGGTGAAAGCGTTAGCCAAACGGTGAACTTCACAGTTGCGCCTGTGGCGGACATCGTGGCAGATAAAGCAACGGTCGTGGAAGACACGCCGACCATCATTAAGGTCTTAGGTAACGACACGTTCGAAGGCGACGATAAAGTGGTGTCGCTGGATACCAATAACGGTCCAGCAAACGGCACGGTCTCGGTCAACCCGGATGGCAGCGTCACTTACACGCCAAACGACAACTTCCACGGGGCAGACAGCTTCACCTACATCGTCACCTCCGGTGGGGTATCGGAATTCACCACGGTGAACGTCGATGTCACACCAGTCAACGATGCACCAGTGGCGACCAATGACAATGCCGTTACTGACGAAGACACGCCAGTGACGATTGATGTCCTGCCAAACGACACCGACATCGACGGCGATAAGTTGTCTATCCAATCAGCGTCCGTGCCGAGTGACCAAGGGACAGTTGAGATTGTTGATGGTAAATTGGTCTTCACTCCAGCTGAGAACTTCAATGGCGACGCTGCAATCACTTACACCATCACCGATGGTTCGCTGACTGACCAAGCGACGGTCAACGTCACCGTGAATGCGGTGAACGACGCGCCTGTGGTTGAAAGCAGCATTGCAGACCAAGCCTTGGCGGAAGACTTTACGCCATACAGCATCGATCTAAATACCGCTTTCAGCGATGTGGATAACGTGGATGGCGATCTGAGCTTCAGCGTTTCTGGTAATAGCAACATTCAAGTGGCGATCGTCAATGGGATTGCTACGTTCACTCCAACGGCAGACTGGAACGGCTCAGAAGCGCTGACGTTTACGGCTACCGATCCAAGCGGTGAAAGCGTCAGCCAAACGGTGAACTTCACAGTTGCGCCTGTGGCGGACATCGTGGCAGACAACGCGACGGTTGTGGAAGACACGCCAACCATCATCAAGGTTTTAGGTAACGACACGTTCGAAGGCGACGACAAAGTGGTGTCGCTGGATAGCAATAACGGTCCAGCCAACGGCACGGTCTCGGTCAACCCGGACGGCAGCGTCACTTACACGCCAAACGACAACTTCCACGGTACAGACAGCTTCACGTACATCGTTACCTCCGGTGGGGTATCGGAATTCACCACGGTGAACGTCGATGTGACGCCAGTGAATGACGCGCCAGTGGCGACCAATGACAATGCCGTTACTGACGAAGACACGCCAGTGACGATTGATGTCCTACCAAACGACACCGATATTGATGGCGATAAGTTGTCTATCCAATCGGCGTCTGTACCTGAAGCGCAAGGCACAGTTGAGATTGTTGATGGAAAATTGGTCTTTACACCGGCCGAGAACTTCCATGGTGACGCCGAAATCACTTACACCGTGACCGATGGTGCACTGACCGACCAAGCGACGGTCAACGTCACCGTGAATGCGGTGAACGACACGCCTGTGGTTGAAAGTAGCATTGCAGACCAAACCTTGGCGGAAGACTTTACGCCATACACCATCAATCTAAATACGGCCTTCAGTGATGTGGATAACGTGGATGGTGAGTTAACGTTTAGCGTCTCTGGCAACAGCAACATTCAAGTGGCGATCGTCAATGGGATTGCTACGTTCACTCCAACGGCAGACTGGAACGGCTCAGAAGCGCTGACGTTTACGGCTACCGATCCAAGCGGCGAGAGCGTTAGCCAAACGGTGAACTTCACAGTAGCGCCAGTGGCAGATATTGAATCTGACCGCGCGACGGTTGTGGAAGACACACCAACCATCATCAAGGTTTTAGGTAACGACACGTTCGAAGGCGACGACAAAGTGGTGTCGCTCGATAGCAATAACGGTCCAGCCAACGGCACGGTCTCGGTCAACCCGGATGGCAGCGTCACTTACACGCCAAACGACAACTTCCACGGGGCAGACAGCTTCACCTACATCGTCACCTCCGGTGGGGTATCGGAGTTCACCACGGTGAACGTCGATGTCACACCAGTCAACGATGCACCAGTGGCGACCAATGACAATGCCGTTACTGACGAAGACACGCCAGTGACGATTGATGTCCTGCCAAACGACACTGATATTGATGGTGATACGCTGTCGATTGAATCGGCGTCTGTACCTGAAGCACAAGGTAAAGTCGAAATTGTTGATGGCAAATTGGTGTTCACACCAGCTGAGAACTTCCATGGCGATGCTGAAATCACTTACACCGTTACCGATGGTTCACTGACTGACCAAGCGACGGTCAACGTCACCGTGAATGCGGTGAACGACACGCCTGTGGTTGAAAGTAGCATTGCAGACCAAACCTTGGCGGAAGATTTCACCCCATACAGCATCGATCTGAATACCGCTTTCAGCGATGTAGATAACGTCGATGGCGATCTGACCTTCAGCGTCTCTGGTAACAGCAACATTCAAGTGGCGATCGTCAACGGTATTGCTACGTTCACTCCAACCGCAGACTGGAACGGCTCAGAGAGCCTAACCTTTACGGCCACCGATCCAAGCGGCGAGAGCGTTAGCCAAACGGTGAACTTCATAGTAGCGCCAGTGGCGGATATCGTGGCAGACAACGCGACAGTTGTGGAAGACACGCCAACCATCATTAAGGTTTTAGGTAACGACACGTTCGAAGGCGACGATAAAGTGGTGTCGCTGGATACCAATAACGGTCCAGCCAACGGCACGGTCTCGGTCAACCCGGACGGCAGCGTCACTTATACACCAAACGACAACTTCCACGGGACAGACAGCTTCACTTATATCGTTACATCGGGCGGAGTATCGGAATTCACCACGGTGAACGTCGATGTGACGCCAGTGAATGACGCGCCAGTGGCAAAAGATGATACCGCTGTCACTGACGAAGACACGCCAGTGACGATTGATGTCCTACCAAACGATACTGACATCGATGGTGATACGTTAAGCATTGATTCGGCGTCTGTGCCGAGTGACCAAGGTACAGTTGAAATTGTTGACGGCAAGTTGGTGTTCACACCGGCCGAGAACTTCCATGGTGATGCTGAAATCACTTACACCATCACCGATGGTGCACTGACTGACCAAGCGACGGTCAACGTCACCGTGAATGCGGTGAACGACACGCCCGTGGTTGAGAGCAACATTGCAGACCAAACCTTGGCAGAAGACTTTACGCCATACACCATCAATCTAAATACCGCTTTCAGCGATGTAGATAACGTGGATGGCGAGCTGAGCTTCAGCGTTTCTGGCAACAACAACGTGTTGGTGTCGATTGAAAATGGCATTGCGACCATTAGCCCAACTGCGGACTGGAACGGCTCTGAAGCGTTGACCTTTACGGCGACCGATCCAAGCGGCGAAAGCGTTAGCCAAACGGTGAACTTCACAGTAGCGCCTGTGGCGGACATCGTGGCAGACAACGCGACGGTTGTGGAAGACACGCCAACCATCATCAAGGTCTTAGATAACGACACGTTCGAAGGCGACGACAAAGTGGTGTCGCTGGATACCAATAACGGTCCAGCCAACGGCACGGTCTCTGTCAACCCGGACGGCAGCGTCACTTACACGCCGAACGACAACTACCACGGTACAGACAGCTTCACGTACATCGTTACGTCGGGTGGGGTCAGTGAGTCCACCACGGTGAACGTCGATGTCACACCAGTGAATGATGCGCCAGTGGCAAAAGATGATACCGCTGTTACTGACGAAGACACGCCAGTGACAATTGATGTTCTGCCAAACGACACCGACATTGATGGCGATACGTTAAGCATTGATTCGGCGTCTGTGCCGAGTGACCAAGGTAAAGTCGAAATTATTGATGGAAAACTGGTCTTCACACCGGCTGAGAACTTCCATGGCGATGCTGAAATCACTTACACCGTGACCGATGGTGCACTGACTGACCAAGCGACGGTCAATGTCACCGTAAATGCCGTAAACGACACGCCTGTGGTTGAAAGCAGCATTGCAGACCAAACCTTGGCGGAAGACTTTACGCCATACACCATCAATCTAAATACCGCTTTCAGCGATGTAGATAACGTGGATGGCGAGCTGAGCTTCAGCGTTTCTGGCAACAACAACGTGTTGGTGTCGATTGAAAATGGCATTGCGACCATTAGCCCAACTGCGGACTGGAACGGCTCTGAAGCGTTGACCTTTACGGCGACCGATCCAAGCGGCGAAAGCGTTAGCCAAACGGTGAACTTCACAGTAGCGCCTGTGGCGGACATCGTGGCAGACAACGCGACGGTTGTGGAAGACACGCCAACCATCATCAAGGTCTTAGATAACGACACGTTCGAAGGCGACGACAAAGTGGTGTCGCTGGATACCAATAACGGTCCAGCCAACGGCACGGTCTCTGTCAACCCGGACGGCAGCGTCACTTACACGCCGAACGACAACTACCACGGTACAGACAGCTTCACGTACATCGTTACGTCGGGTGGGGTCAGTGAGTCCACCACGGTGAACGTCGATGTCACACCAGTGAATGATGCGCCAGTGGCAAAAGATGATACCGCTGTTACTGACGAAGACACGCCAGTGACAATTGATGTTCTGCCAAACGACACCGACATTGATGGCGATACGTTAAGCATTGATTCGGCGTCTGTGCCGAGTGACCAAGGTAAAGTCGAAATTATTGATGGAAAACTGGTCTTCACACCGGCTGAGAACTTCCATGGCGATGCTGAAATCACTTACACCGTGACCGATGGTGCACTGACTGACCAAGCGACGGTCAATGTCACCGTAAATGCCGTAAACGACACGCCTGTGGTTGAAAGCAGCATTGCAGACCAAACCTTGGCGGAAGACTTTACGCCATACAGCATCGATCTGAATACCGCTTTCAGCGATGTGGATAACGTGGATGGCGAGTTAACGTTTAGCGTCTCTGGTAATAGCAACATTCAAGTGGCGATCGTCAATGGTATTGCTACGTTCACTCCAACCGCAGACTGGAACGGCTCAGAAGCGTTGACGTTTACGGCCACCGATCCAAGCGGCGAAAGCGTTAGCCAAACGGTGAACTTTACGGTTACCCCTGTAGCGGACATCGTGGCAGACAACGCGACAGTTGTGGAAGACACGCCAACCATCATTAAGGTCTTAGGTAACGATACGTTTGAAGGCGACGACAAAGTGGTGTCGCTGGATACCAACAACGGCCCAGCCAACGGCACGGTCTCGGTCAACCCGGATGGCAGCGTGACCTACACGCCGAACGATAACTACCATGGTACAGACAGCTTCACGTACATCGTCACGTCGGGTGGGGTCAGTGAGTCCACCACGGTGAACGTCGATGTCACACCAGTGAATGATGCGCCAGTGGCGACCAATGACACGGCGATTACTGATGAAGACACGCCAGTGACGATTGATGTCTTGCCAAACGATACTGACATCGATGGTGATACGTTAAGCATTGATTCGGCGTCTGTGCCGAGTGAGCAAGGGACAGTCGAGATTGTTGACGGCAAATTGGTCTTCACACCAGCTGAGAACTTCAATGGTGATGCCGAAATCACTTACACCGTCACCGATGGTTCACTGACCGACCAAGCGACGGTCAACGTCACCGTAAATGCGGTGAACGACGCGCCTGTGGTTGAAAGCAGCATTGCAGACCAAACCTTGGCAGAAGACTTTACGCCATACAGCATCGATCTGAATACCGCTTTCAGCGATGTAGATAACGTGGATGGCGAGTTAACGTTTAGCGTCTCTGGTAATAGCAACATTCAAGTGGCGATCGTCAATGGTATTGCTACGTTCACTCCAACGGCAGACTGGAACGGCTCAGAAGCGCTGACGTTTACGGCGACCGATCCAAGCGGCGAAAGCGTTAGCCAAACGGTGAACTTCACAGTAGCGCCTGTGGCGGACATCGTGGCAGACAACGCGACGGTTGTGGAAGACACGCCAACCATCATCAAGGTCTTAGATAACGACACGTTCGAAGGCGACGACAAAGTGGTGTCGCTGGATACCAATAACGGTCCAGCCAACGGCACGGTCTCTGTCAACCCGGACGGCAGCGTCACTTACACGCCGAACGACAACTACCACGGTACAGACAGCTTCACGTACATCGTTACGTCGGGTGGGGTCAGTGAGTCCACCACGGTGAACGTCGATGTCACACCAGTGAATGATGCGCCAGTGGCAAACGATGATACCGCTGTTACTGACGAAGATACACCAGTGACGATTGATGTTCTGCCAAACGATACTGACATCGATGGTGATACGTTAAGCATTGATTCGGCGTCTGTGCCGAGTGAGCAAGGGACAGTCGAGATTGTTGATGGTAAGTTGGTGTTCACACCGGCTGAGAACTTCCATGGTGACGCCGAAATCACTTACACCATCACCGATGGTGCACTGACTGACCAAGCGACGGTCAATGTCACCGTAAATGCCGTAAACGACACGCCTGTGGTTGAAAGCAGCATTGCAGACCAAACCTTGGCGGAAGATTTCACCCCATACAGCATCGATCTAAATACTGCTTTCAGCGATGTAGATAACGTGGATGGCGATCTGACCTTCAGTGTCTCCGGCAACAGCAACATTCAAGTGGCGATCGTCAATGGCATTGCTACGTTCACTCCAACCGCAGACTGGAACGGCTCAGAAACCCTAACCTTTACCGCCACCGATCCAAGCAGCGAAAGCGTTAGCCAAACGGTGAACTTCACAGTTGCGCCTGTGGCAGATATTGAATCTGACCGCGCGACGGTTGTGGAAGACACACCAACCATCATTAAGGTTTTAGGTAACGACACGTTCGAAGGCGACGACAAAGTGGTTTCGCTGGATACCAATCACGGTCCAGCCAACGGCACGGTCTCGGTCAACCTGGACGGCAGCGTCACTTACACGCCAAACGACAACTACCACGGTACAGACAGCTTCACGTACATCGTTACCTCCGGTGGGGTATCGGAATTCACCACGGTGAACGTCGATGTCACGCCAGTCAACGATGCGCCAGTGGCAAAAGATGATACCGCTGTCACTGGCGAAGACACGCCAGTGACGATTGATGTCCTACCAAACGATACTGACATCGATGGTGATACGTTAAGCATTGATTCGGCGTCTGTGCCGAGTGACCAAGGTACAGTTGAAATTGTTGACGGCAAGTTGGTGTTCACACCGGCTGAGAACTTCCATGGTGACGCTGAAATCACTTACACCGTTAGCGATGGTGCACTGACTGACCAAGCGACGGTCAACGTCACCGTGAATGCGGTGAACGACACGCCTGTGGTTGAAAGTAGCATTGCAGACCAAACCTTGGCGGAAGATTTCACCCCATACAGCATCAATCTGAATACCGCTTTCAGCGATGTGGATAACGTGGATGGCGAGTTAACGTTTAGCGTCTCTGGCAACAGCAACATTCAAGTGGCGATCGTCAATGGGATTGCTACGTTCACTCCAACGGCAGACTGGAACGGCTCAGAAGCGCTGACGTTTACGGCTACCGATCCAAGCGGTGAAAGCGTCAGCCAAACGGTGAACTTCACAGTAGCGCCAGTGGCGGATATCGTGGCAGATAAAGCGACGGTTGTGGAAGATACGCCAACCATCATTAAGGTCTTAGATAACGACACGTTCGAAGGCGACGACAAAGTGGTGTCGCTCGATACCAATAACGGTCCAGCTAACGGCACGGTCTCGGTCAACCCGGATGGCAGCGTCACTTACACGCCAAACGACAACTTCCACGGCACAGACAGCTTCACCTACATCGTTACGTCAGGTGGGGTGTCAGAGTCCACCACGGTGAACGTCGATGTGACGCCAGTGAACGATGCGCCAGTGGCGACCAATGACAATGCCGTTACTGACGAAGACACGCCAGTGACGATTGATGTCCTGCCAAACGACACCGATATTGATGGCGATAAGTTGTCTATCCAATCGGCGTCTGTACCTGAAGCGCAAGGCACAGTTGAGATTGTTGATGGCAAACTGGTCTTCACACCGGCTGAGAACTTCCATGGTGACGCTGAAATTACTTACACCGTGACCGATGGTGCACTGACTGACCAAGCAACGGTCAACGTCACCGTGAATGCGGTGAACGACACGCCTGTGGTTGAAAGCAACATTGCAGACCAAACCTTGGCGGAAGATTTTACGCCATACAGCATCAATCTGAATACCGCTTTCAGCGATGTGGATAACGTGGATGGCGAGTTAACGTTTAGCATCTCTGGCAACAGCAACATTCAAGTGGCGATCGTCAATGGGATTGCTACGTTCACTCCAACGGCAGACTGGAACGGCTCAGAAGCGCTGACGTTTACGGCTACCGATCCAAGCGGTGAAAGCGTCAGCCAAACGGTGAACTTCACAGTAGCGCCAGTGGCGGATATCGTGGCAGATAAAGCGACGGTTGTGGAAGATACGCCAACCATCATTAAGGTCTTAGATAACGACACGTTCGAAGGCGACGACAAAGTGGTGTCGCTGGATACCAATAACGGTCCAGCTAACGGCACGGTCTCGGTCAACCCGGATGGCAGCGTCACTTACACGCCAAACGACAACTTCCACGGCACAGACAGCTTCACCTACATCGTTACGTCAGGTGGGGTGTCAGAGTCCACCACGGTGAACGTCGATGTGACGCCAGTGAACGATGCGCCAGTGGCGACCAATGACAATGCCGTTACTGACGAAGACACGCCAGTGACGATTGATGTCCTGCCAAACGACACCGATATTGATGGCGATAAGTTGTCTATCCAATCGGCGTCTGTACCTGAAGCGCAAGGCACAGTTGAGATTGTTGATGGAAAATTGGTCTTTACACCGGCCGAGAACTTCAATGGTGACGCCGAAATCACTTACACCATCACTGATGGTTCGCTGACTGACCAAGCGAAAGTAGCTGTTACCGTTAACCCAGTAAACGATGCGCCAACGATCAAGGTCGATGCTGTAGAAAGTATCACTGAAGATGCAGTGAATACCGATACGGTAGTGGCAACGTTGGAAGTCGCTGATATCGACACGCCAGAAGAGCAATTAACCGTTTCTTTAGAAAACAACTCAAACGGCTACTTTGCGCTAGTTGGCGATGAAGTCAAACTGACTCAAGCGGGTGTTGACGCGGTTAACAACGACGAACTCAACCTTAAAGACCTAACGATCAGCGCATCAGTATCGGATGGTGTTAATCCAACGGTTAGCGACAGTGATAGTTTGATTGTGAATCGCGTTAACGATGCACCAACAGTCGACAATGTGATTTCAGATCAAGTGTTAGCAGAAGATTTTACGAGCTACACGATTGATTTAAACGACGCATTTAAAGACAGCGACTCCGCACTGAACTTCTCAGTGTCCGGCAACAGCAACGTGTTGGTGTCGATTGAAAATGGCATCGCGACCATTAGCCCAACTGCGGACTGGAACGGCTCAGAAACCCTAACCTTTACCGCCACCGATCCAAGCGGTGAAAGCGTTAGCCAAACGGTGAACTTCACAGTGGCGCCTGTGGCAGATATTGAATCTGACCGCGCGACGGTTGTGGAAGACACACCAACCATCATCAAGGTTTTAGGTAACGACACGTTCGAAGGCGACGACAAAGTGGTGTCGCTGGATACCAATAACGGTCCAGCTAACGGCACGGTCTCGGTCAACCCGGACGGCAGCGTCACTTACACGCCAAACGACAACTTCCACGGGGCAGACAGCTTCACCTACATCGTCACCTCCGGTGGTGTCAGTGAATCCACCATTGTTAACGTCGATGTCACGCCAGTCAATGACAAGCCTGACAGTGAGGACTTTACGCATGTGACTGACAAGCCTGTGACGCAAGTTGTATTTGATACTGATACGAAACCTTTAGGTGATGGCGACTCTCAAGATCATATCGCGGATGTTGAAGACGACTTAAAAGGCAACGATCTACATGTCCGAATTACTGAACTGCCAACCTCAGGTACGTTGTTCTTTAAAGATAGTGATGGTGAGTTGCACGAAATTAAAGAAGTAAGCGATACGCTTTATGACAAAGACAGCCTTTACTATGAAGCTGATAATGTGGGTTTCTTATTAGGTATCAAGGATCGCCCAGATACACTAAATAGTTCCGAGTCTACAACAGATTTCAATAATTGGGGGCTAAGTGAGGACGGAGGTCCATCACACTCCCGTACTGAGCATTTAGCAAATGGAGCTTCTATCACCATTTCTTCTGATAGCGGTGAGCTTGCGCAGTACAACCGCCAGGTGTCACACATCGGCAATGGTATCGCTGACAATGATGGGCAGGGTATTGAGAAAGGTGAAACGATTACGATCGATTTGTCTAATAATCCTGTGGGCAGCGTAAACCTTGGCTTAGATGGATTAGGTGGATTGTTTGATTACGGTGATGACAACGCAGCACTTATTACGGTTACATACTTAGATTCAAATAATGTCCAACAGACTCAAACGTTCGAGTTTTTGAAGCCTGAAGGCAACTTCATGCTATTCCAAGAAACAAGCGTTGGTTATGGGAAAGATCTAGCTCTTCCTGAAGGTTCGGTCATTACTCAGTTAGATTTTTCTACGAAAAATGAAGGGAACTGGGAGTTACGTTATGTAGAAGGTGTACCTGCCGAAGACAGCTTTGGATATGTGGCAGTCGACTCTGAAAATGGCGTTAGCGATCCATCTACAGTCAATATCGTTAATGAAATGCTAGATGGTAATATTGCTGAAAATGGGCCAAGCCTGTCTGTGGTCGGTGATAGCGTGACTGAGGGTGACAATGTCACGTTCTCGGTTGTTCTAAATGAAACCACTAGCACTGCCGTTAAGTACCAAGTTGATATGCTTGCTCAAGGTTCTTCAGTTGATAAGAATGACGTAAATCTATCAAATGCAACCTATACAAATGGTGTTGTTTTCTTAGGTGGTTACTTGATTGTTCCTGCAGGTATAAGTAGCTTCGAAATATCGATTCCGACTATTGATGACTTGGTTGTGGAAAGCAGCGAAACGATCGTTCTTGAGATCGGCGGTGAAACGGGGACGGCAACAGTTCTTGATAATGACAGTACAAAACTTAGCGTAGTAGATGCCGGCGATGTCATTGAAGGAACTGACGCAATATTTACCGTTTTACTCTCTAACCCTGTTCAAGAGGCCGTTGTCGTCAATCTGAAGTCAACAACAAATGATAGCTATACTGCGGAAGATGTTGATCTAGGCACTATGGTAGTGACCTATGTGGATACTCATGGTCAAACTCAAACATTAGATATAGCGCCTAATGGAGACGTTACTATACCTCCAGGTGTCGCTGAAATTAAAGTCGCAGTCCCGACCAAACTAGATAATGTCCATGAAGGTGATGAGAGCTTTGGTCTTACGGTTACGGAAATCGGTAGTGTCACCAGTAATGGTATTGCAACTGGTAACGCAAATATTGTGGATTCTGATCCTGCACCTTTAGTTAGTATTAGTGCCGATCAAAATAGCGTAAATGAAGGTGAAACGGCAGGCTTTACGCTGACACTTGATAAAGTTGCAGATGAGAGTGTTACGGTTCATGTCGAATATAGTGGCGTGGCCCAAGATGGAAAAGATTTTGTTGGCGTTCTGAGTGTTGAAGTTCCTGCGGGTCAATCTTCAGCTGCTCTTGACTTACTGACGGTCACCGATGGTATTTATGAGGGCGCAGAATCTTTCACAGTAACCATTAAAGAGGTTGATGGCGCTGATGCGAGCATTGCTTCAAATAACAGCGCAAGTGTTGTGATCGTTGATGCCCAAAGTGCACCGAAAGTGACTATTAGCTCAGATCAATCCTCAGTTGATGAAGGTAGTGATGCAAAATTTATCGTCAACATTGACCAAAAAGCAGATGAAGATGTACTGGTAACATTCACAATCGGAGGGAATGTTGATGACAAAGATTATATTGCTCCAAGTACGTACACAGTCACGATTCCAGCGGGTAAAACGTTGGCGCCGATTGATATAAAAACTCTCGATGATGGTATTTACGAAGATCTTGAAAACCTAACCGTGACTCTAATTGATACGGTTGGTGCAGATTCGACGCTTGCAAGTGACTCGAATGAAGCAACAGTCTCTATTATAGATGCTCAGCACGCTCCAGAGTTTATTTCTGGCGGCGATAGTGCTGGTGACAAACCAAATGATGATGTTTACGACTTCGGGTCAGTTAACGAAAACACGGTGATTGGGGCCGTTATCGGCACGGTCGTTGCTGAAGATCACGATAATGACGTGCTTGTATACCGTTTTGCAGATGGCTCGAGCACTAATGGTATTTTTGATATCGACCCGACAAGTGGAGAGATTTCATTGAACAAGACAATCGATGATGTTGACTTGGGCGATTATACGCTTCAGGTTGAGGTTATCGATGGAACTGGCGGGATTGATACTGCCGAGGTAAATGTTTCTCTGGTAAATGTGAATGATGCTCCTGAATCTTCGCCTTCAGTGGTTGAGATGAATGAAGATACTCAAGTGATGCTTGATTGGTCATCATTCGGTATTAGCGATGTGGACTCTGATGTATCAGATCTATCCGTCCAAATTACAACGCTTCCTAGCGATGGCTCATTAGAGTACAGAGATTCGCAAGGCGATTGGCAGTCTGTACAAATCGATCAAGTCCTCGATAAATCGCTTTTTGAGGAAAACGGTGTTCGTTTTGTACCTGAATTAAATGAATCAGGCAGTGACAGCTTCGGCGGAAATCAAGTCGGAGATCAGGAATCTAGTTACGCTCAAATTGGTTTTAAACCGACAGATGGGCAGAGCTCTGGTCAAGAGTCGACACTGACAATAGACGTGAACCCTGTAGCTGACAAACCGAACTTAATTGCAGTGACGCCATTAAACTCATTGCCTCAACAAGAGTTTAACGTTACGACATGGAGTAATGTTCAAGTTGGTTCTAGTGATGGTATGGGGGTCAATGGAGAGACTCTAATCTCAGCGATCAACGCTCTTAATGAAGCCGATGGTACTCGATTGAGTTGGGCAAATGTGGAAGATTTAGGGACTCATGCAACCTTGGCAAATGAGGCCGTTCTAGTCACATCTCTTGTTTATCTCGAAGCTGGCTCGAGTTACGACTTTGTCGGTCAAGCCGATGATAGCCTTGCAATCAAGTTGGGTGGTACGTTACTTGATCAAGCTCGTTGGGGGAGCGACAGTGGTGATATTAAGGGAGCTAGCTTTACCCCTTCGGTATCTGGCTTTTATCCAATTGAAATTTATCACCATAACCAAAGTGGTCCGGGTAACTTTAATGTGGATGTATCCATTAATGGACAAGCGCCTGTCAACCTGAGCAATAGTAGTCTTTACGTAGTTAGTGATGAAAGTGCACTAGAAGCAACTGATATCAGAACGTCTGAACTACAAGAAGTTAATGGTGTTGCGTTTTACGAAACATACCAGCTGAACGAAGGGTTACAAGATACAGCGATACCGCTCTCTGAAATTAAAGCAAGCTTAAATGATACAGATGGCTCTGAATCACTTAAAGTCACGCTAACTGGCTTACCTGTAGGTGCGATCCTTTCAGATGGAAATAGTTCTATTACTGTCGCAACTATTGATGAAGAACTGGACGTGACAAGTTGGGCATTAGATGCACTTACTGTGACTCCACCTGCGGGCTCCCATGATGACTTCACTATCAATTTGACTGCAACGAGTACAGAAAGCTCGAATGGTGATTCAGCAGAATCTAACTTGGCGATCAATGTTGTAGTACATGAGAACTTACCTACGGAAACGGAAAGTGATTTGGGCGAAACCATAGAAGACAATACTCTACAAGGGAATGTATTGCTTAATGACTCTGACGGCGACAATATTCTGATGGTAGATCATCTTACTATCGATGGTGCTGATTACGAGGTAGGCGAAAGTGTTTCTTTGACTAGTGGTACGTTACTAGTAAACCGAGATGGTAGTTACATATTTGAACCTGCTGAGCATTGGTCAGGTGACGTTCCATTAATTAGCTATACCACAAATACTGGCGTAACAAATACACTTGATATCAATGTTGTTGCTATCGCAGATGCACCTACGATCACGATCAATGTTGGCGACTTAGTTAAACGAGATGCTATTGATCCAAACCATCACTTAGCTACATCGGCAATAAATAATACCAATACCGAAAATGAGGCTGTCGCAGCCAACCTTGGGTTGGATAATGCAGTACCTAAAATTAATACACACGCTGGTGTTGTGTTGGGAGTCAATACTGACTTAAGTGACACCGACAGCTTGTTTGTTGGGACAGATTTCAACGATGTATTCTATGGTGGCGGTGGCGATGACGTATTTGTTGGCGGTGGTAACAATGATACGTTTTATGGTGATGACGCGACCAGTCTTACTCTGCATGATGGTAAAGATACAGTCTACTTAACAGGGAACTTTGATGACTACAAAATGACCTTCAAAGACGATCATGGAGGTAAAGTTCCATATTGGATTTTATTAGATAGTCGTTCTATCGATTCGGTAAACGATCATACAGGTAGTGATGACCGAGGTGATCATTTATATGAAATTGAACGCGTTGTTTTTGCAGACAAAATTGTTGATTTGAAACCTGATGGCACTTATGAAGTGCTTCAAGATCGCTGGATTTCGGTCGATGTGGATGTTGATCTAGTTGATGTCGATGGAAGTGAGGATTTAGCGCAGACTGCTCTTGTACAAGATCTACCAGACGGTGTTGACGTGTATGTTGATGGGGTCGCAATTAAGCAAGATTCAAATGGAGATTACCCTGTCACTCTTGGTACAGATGGTAAGCTTTCCCTGGATATCAGAGTGCCATTCGATTATGAAGGCAGCTTAGAGTTCCCGCTAAGCGTTACTGCTACGTCTGTTGAAGGATCAAATAATGACGCAGCTTCAACAACTGAATCCGTTGAGCTTACAGCTCGTGACTATGTGTTGGAGTCGGGATCGCATGGGAATGATCAGATAACGGGTAGTGACGATCACGATATTATTGTTGGTGATGTTCAAGGATTGGAGATCATTGCAGGTCAGGACTACAACATCGCATTTGTTCTGGACACTTCAGGGAGCATGGGTAACTGGGTAGGAACTGCGAAGCAAGAAGTGCTAGATGTGTTTGATGAGCTGTTAAGTGCGGTAAATCAAGGAGAGAAGCCAGGGACAGTGAATATTCACCTTAGTGAATTTGCTTCAAGTGCATCAGCGGTGATTTCTGTTGACTTGAGTTCTCTTACAGCAAGAAAAGAGTTTGTAGAAGAGTTGAATCGTGTAATTGATGATGAGGGTTCTGGCGGCACAAACTATGAGGCGGGCTTACAGTCGGCCGTTGAATGGTTCAGCAGTCAACCTAACCCTAATGGCCAAAATATCACGTACTTTGTTACGGATGGTCAACCAAATAGAGCAACATACCTCTATGGTGTAGCACCGAGTGAATTCTCGAAAGTGATTTTGGACGTCGATAATTCTGGCAAGCTTGTTACCCTGCAAGATATTGCGAGTAAAAACAATTACTCATACGGACAAACAGTTACCTACAAAGGTGATGTCGTTATAGATAGTTACGGTAAGGTTTATTCACCGCTAACAGGAAGAATCCTTGGCGATATCGACAGATATTATGGCTCTATCCGTTATTACGATGAAGGGAATAGCTCGACACAAGCTCAACACATGTATCAAGTACTAGCGGCATTGTCCTCTATAGAAGCGATAGGTCTTGGGAGTGGCGTTGATGAACATACACTCAAGCAGTATGACACTGATGGTGTGGTAGAGTCAGATATTGATGTTACTAAGCTTGCTGAAACGATATTGGGTCAAGATGTACCTCTCAAACAAGGTTCAGACACTATTCAAGGAGGTGAAGGTAACGATATCTTGTTAGGTGACTTAATTGAGTTTGGTGGTAATGAACAAGGCTTAAGTGCGATTCAATCACATGTGGCGCAGCAAACAGGTCAGGATGTGTCTACCGTTGACGGCGAAGATATACATGAGTACGTTAGAAATAACTTGGAAGAATTCAACCAAACTCACCAAGGAGATAAATCGGATAATTTATATGGCGGCGCTGGTGATGACTTACTATTTGGTCATGGTGGCAACGACATACTCGTTGGTGGTGAAGGGGATGATATTCTGATTGGTGGTTTAGGTAGTGATACTTTAACAGGGTCAGAAGGGGCCGACATCTTTAAGTGGAGTGAAGTCACTAACGATGTTGATACTGTCACTGACTTCAATAAAAATGAAGACGCTCTAGACTTCTCAGATCTGTTTGACGACTTATCTAAAGATGAAATTGGAGAGCTTCTTAATGATCTTCAATCAGGTGATCATACTGGTGATGTCGGAGAGTATCATGTAGAAGTGGCACCAGACGGGGGATCTGAGGCAAACCTGAGTATTACAAAAGGGAGCTCGACATTGGACATCCATTTTGACGGTGCAAGTGTTGATGATGTGACTCAAAGCTTAATTGCGAGTTTAGAAGCTCAGTACAAAGACATGTAGTAGCGCTAAACTGTAGTCAAATTTAAAATCAAAAAAGGTCTAGCAATTTGCTAGACCTTTTATTTTTACGGTCTGTTTATTGTTGTGCTAGCTTTTTGGAAGTGTTGTGAAAACGGTCCATTCTTTCTTCACTTCACCCTTGTGGCCAATCACTGTTGCGGTTACTCGACGGTTCAATGCGTGACTAACTTGGTCTGTACCTTGTGTCGCAAGTACTGTGTCTCCATAGCCGACAATGGTAACTCTATCTCCACTAATGCCATTCTTCATGAGCTCTTTTCTAACGTTTTCAGCGCGGCGCTTAGATAGGTCAAGATTATGTTCTGCAGTACCAGTGCGACTAGCATAACCTTGAATCTCTATAGACGTGTTCGGGTACTCTTTCAAAAAGTCGGATAGTTCAAGAATTTGTTGCGTAAAGATAGGGTTGATCACATCGGAATCGTTCGCAAATAGTACTCGAATTTGCATTTCTTGTGAGGAGTCAACGTACGAACCACAACCGTCGTTGTCTATTTCGGCACCCAAAGGTGTACCCGGGCACAAATCTCGCTCGTTAATGACTCCGTCAGAGTCATCATCTATATGATCAGCCCACTGATCGGCAATTGGGGTATCTATGTAATCATATTCATCACCACGATCTGATGAACTGCATGCGGAGAGCATTAATGAGAGTGTAATAAAAGCTATGTGTTTCATAATTAATACTCCACTTCTTCTAGCCATTCTTTAGGCATTTCAACCCTTAATGCACTCAACAGTTGCCCAGTTGCGTTCATCACTCGATATTTGGCGTACTGCTCTGCGTATTTAGAATCTAAGTAGTCTTTACGCGCCTCAAAGAGCTCGTTTTCAGTGTTCAATAGATCAAGCAGTGTTCGTTTACCGATGCGATATTGCTTCTCGTAAGCAATTACGGTCTCAGACGCAGAGTCTACATGATCTGATAGAAACTCTTTTTGTTGTAATGTTAAATCAAGCGCACTCCAAGAAAGCCTTAACCCTTCTTCAACATTGCGATAGGCACCTTCACGCAAGTCTTTTGCTTTATTTAGCTGGTAGGCGAAGTTTTCTGAGTTCGCTGCATCACTGCCGCCATTGAATAGGTTGTAGCGTAGACGCAGCATGGCAAGTGTCTCATCACTTCGACCTTTTAAACCATCAGCGTCGTCACGCCATGTTTGCGAAGCTTCAATGGAAATGGTTGGGTAATTAACACCTTTAGACTGTTTGTATTGAAACTTAGCCGAGTCTACGTCTGCGAGCGCCACTTGAATAACGGGATGAAGTTCAAATGCCAAGCCTACCGCTTCATCAACCGTGTACGGGATAAAGTTTTGGTCCGCTCTCGGAAAGATTAACCCTTGTGGTGTTTGACCGACTAAACGAGTGAACATCGTGTGAGAGTCATACAGGTTATTTTGAGCAGCAGCTAAGTTTCCGTGTGCTTTTGCCAAACGTGCTTCTACCTGCGTCAAGTCAGCAGTAGAGCCGATACCCGAGTTGACTCGTTTTTTAATATCATCGTAAATATCTTTATGAACAGCAAGGTTGTTTTCTGAAAGCTTTAGGACTTCATACGCTTTAACAGCGTCCAAGTACACTTTAGTCACTTCAAGTGCCTTATCTGAAGCATCTGCTAAGAGTTGAAATCTAACAGATTCAGCATCAGCTGCGGTTCGATCAATATCATTTAACGTAGCGCTACCATCCCATATTAGTTGGGTCAGTGTCACTGAAGCTTCCTTTCGAGTGTAATCCGTGTCGCCTCGACCAACTTCATCTGACGGGTCTAATCCTTCATATCCAATTCCAGCATCTAGATCAACAGAGGGGAGGTAAGCACCTGATGAAGCTTCATTTATGTACTTCTGGCTCATAAACTCGTTAAATGCACTTTTAATATCGGGGTTATTTTGTAGCGTCTGTGCAACCGCTTGCTCTAGAGTTTGACCGAAAACTGGTGAAGACACTATTAAGCAACAGCAGGCTATATGTACTCGATTCCATCTCACGTTAGTTCTCCTAAAATCATGTCGCTCTTATTCTGTTTCATATTTGAGACGAGAAGTTACAAACAATGAATTTTCTTAGTGCGTATTATCAACTTGTTGATGTTTAAATGTTTAATTCAATAAAAAACAACAATCTTACTCTCTAAACTCTAGCATACGAGGCAAAGCTTGCTTGGTAAGTGGTCGATTTTTTCGTAGAAAACCTTTTTATCTTAAGAGCATAGCGGAAACTGGTTTAAATGAAGGCAAATTCTTCGGTTATTTTCCTTATTACTCTCAAAAAACTAAATCCTCTTGGAATAAAACGAAAAATTCATATTTTGTCTAAACTATAGACGTGTTTAGTGCAGTAACAAGCCTTTAATTAAACTAATACAAGGATGAAGAGCATGGATCGAGTAGCGTTAAGTTCATTGATGAGCAATGTCGTGGTTATAGGGCTTGATGGGAACCTGAGAAGTCTTGAAAGTGGTCAGCTACCTCAGCCTGGTGAATTAATTATTGAGGAAGTTTCTGATACATCAGAATTAATTGTACAACAGGTAACACCGCAAGGTAGTTCAATTAACGTTACTGATGATGTCACTGCGCTAATCGAGGCTATCGCTAGTGGAGAAGACCCGGCTGCTCTTGGTGAGGATTTTGAGCCAGCTGCTGGTGAGGAAAGTGGTTCTAGCCCCCAAAATACTGGTGCAATAGATCGTACTGGCGCTGAATTGTTGGCTAGTACGAATTTTGAGACCGTCGGTATTGATGGAATCGGACTATCTACAACTCAAGCACTATCTTTGTTGGATCTTTTCAGAGTAATTAATGGCCCTGTACCACCGACTATCTTAGTTCAAGAAATATCTAGTCCGACTATCAACGAAGGTGACCAAGTTGTATTCGATATTACTCTAAGTCAAACAACTGAAGACAATACTGATGTCATTCTTTCTCTCCTTGATGGAACCGCAACAGGCGGCTCAGCTGACGAGAACGGGAGTGACTACGTCAATGAGCGTGTCCTCATAACATTTTCTGATGGTACAACAGAAGAAGTTTCAGTCGGTGAAAGCGGAACCTTTACCATTTCGATCCCACCGGGTGAAAGTGACTTTACGGTCTCTATAGACTCTATTGACGACTCTGTATTTGAAGGCCCAGAAACGTTTACGCTCTCTGGCACGACAGAAGAACAAAGCACACCTGTTACTGGGACTGCCACTATTTTAGATGATGGTAGTGGACCTGGCTCAAATCCTGATGATGATCGCCCAGCGGTAACGATGAGTGATGCAGGTACGGTTAATGAGGGTGAGACAGCGAACTTCAAAGTGACGCTGTCGAATGCCTCCGAGTCCACTGTTCAAGTCGAGCTAGGCCTGAACTTAGGTGATACCGAAGTTGGAGACTTAGGCACCTTAGAATACAACACAGGCTCCGGTTGGGTTGCAGTGCCAAACGATGGCGTAGTAACGGTGCCAGCGGGGCAAACCGAGTTTGATGTGCGTATCGCTTCCATTGATGACGCCGTTTATGAAGGCCCTGAAGATTTCAGCGTGACAGTAACCGGCATTGGCGCAGTGCAAGGCAGCGATACCGGTACGGCAACGATAGTGGATGACGGCAGTGGTCCGGGCCCTGATCCGGATGATGACCGTCCAAGCGTGACTATTTCAGACGCTGGCACCATCAATGAGGGGGATACGGCGAACTTCAAAGTCACCTTATCGAACGCCTCTGAAGCGGAAACGCAAGTGGAGTTGGGTCTTAATCTCGGCGATACCGAAGCCGGTGACTTAGGTACCTTAGAATACAACACAGGCTCCGGTTGGGTTGCAGTGCCAAACGATGGCGTAGTAACGGTGCCAGCGGGGCAAACCGAGTTTGATGTGCGTATCGCTTCCATTGATGACGCCGTTTATGAAGGCCCTGAAGATTTCAGCGTGACAGTAACCGGCATTGGCGCAGTGCAAGGCAGCGATACCGGTACGGCAACGATAGTGGATGACGGCAGTGGTCCGGGCCCTGATCCGGATGATGACCGTCCAAGCGTGACTATTTCAGACGCTGGCACCATCAATGAGGGGGATACGGCGAACTTCAAAGTAACGCTATCGAACGCGTCTGAAGCGGAAACGCAAGTAGAGTTGGGTCTTAATCTCGGCGATACCGAAGTCGGTGACTTAGGCACCTTAGAATACAACACAGGCTCCGGTTGGGTTGCAGTGCCAAACGATGGCGTGGTAACGGTGCCAGCTGGGCAAACCGAGTTTGATGTGCGTATTGCTT
Source organism: Vibrio sp. SCSIO 43097 (assembly GCF_023650755.1). Lineage (NCBI taxonomy): Bacteria > Pseudomonadati > Pseudomonadota > Gammaproteobacteria > Vibrionales > Vibrionaceae > Vibrio > Vibrio sp. SCSIO 43097. Next base: position 1,637,298 of record NZ_CP071840.1, read on the forward strand.
CCATTGATGACGCGGTGTACGAAGGCCCAGAAGATTTCAGCGTGACGGTGACTGGCATTGGGGCGGTGCAAGGTAGCGATACCGGTACGGCAACGATAGTGGATGACGGCACGGGTCCAGGACCTGATCCGGATGATGACCGTCCAAGCGTGACTATTACCGATGCTGGCACCATTAATGAGGGAGATACGGCGAACTTCAAAGTAACGCTATCGAACGCGTCTGAAGCTGAAACGCAAGTAGAGTTGGGTCTTAATCTCGGCGATACCGAAGTCGGTGACTTAGGCACCTTAGAATACAACACAGGCTCCGGTTGGGTTGCAGTGCCAAACGATGGCGTAGTAACGGTGCCAGCGGGGCAAACTGAGTTTGATGTGCGTATTGCTTCCATTGATGACGCGGTGTACGAAGGCCCAGAAGATTTCAGCGTGACGGTGACTGGCATTGGGGCGGTGCAAGGTAGCGATACCGGTACGGCAACGATAGTGGATGACGGCACGGGTCCAGGACCTGATCCGGATGATGACCGTCCAAGCGTGACTATTACCGATGCTGGCACCATTAATGAGGGTGAGACAGCCAACTTCAAAGTGACGCTATCGAATGCCTCCGAGTCTACAGTTCAAATCGAGCTAGGCCTCAACTTGGGTGACACCGAAGTTGGAGATTTGGGCACCTTAGAATACAACACAGGCTCCGGTTGGGTTGCAGTGCCAAACGATGGCATTGTGACCGTTTCTGCTGGGCAAACTGAGTTTGATGTGCGTATCGCTTCCATTGATGACGCCGTTTATGAAGGCCCTGAAGATTTCAGCGTGACGGTGACTGGCATTGGGGCGGTGCAAGGCAGCGATACGGGTACGGCAACGATAGTGGATGATGGTACGGGTCCGGGCCCCGATCCGGATGATGACCGTCCAAGCGTGACTATTTCAGATGCTGGCACCATCAATGAGGGGGATACAGCCAACTTCAAAGTGACGTTGTCGAACGCCTCTGAGTCCACTGTTCAAGTCGAGCTAGGCCTGAACTTAGGTGACACCGAAGTTGGAGACTTAGGCACCTTAGAATACAACACAGGCTCCGGTTGGGTTGCAGTGCCAAACGATGGCGTAGTAACGGTGCCAGCGGGGCAAACTGAGTTTGATGTGCGTATTGCTTCCATTGATGACGCGGTGTACGAAGGCCCAGAAGATTTCAGTGTGACGGTGACTGGCATTGGGGCGGTGCAAGGCAGCGTTACGGGGACAGCAACGATAGTGGATGACGGTACGGGTCCAGGCCCCGATCCGGATGATGACCGTCCAAGCGTGACTATTTCAGATGCTGGCACCATCAATGAGGGGGATACGGCGAACTTCAAAGTGACGCTGTCGAATGCCTCCGAGTCCACTGTTCAAGTCGAGCTAGGCCTGAACTTAGGTGACACCGAAGTTGGAGACTTAGGCACCTTAGAATACAACACAGGCTCCGGTTGGGTGACAGTGCCAAACGATGGCGTAGTAACGGTGCCAGCAGGGCAAACCGAATTTGATGTGCGTATTGCTTCCATTGATGACGCGGTGTACGAAGGCCCAGAAGATTTCAGCGTGACGGTAACCGGCATTGGCGCAGTACAAGGCAGCGATACCGGTACGGCAACGATTGTGGATGACGGCACGGGTCCGGGCCCTGATCCGGATGATGACCGTCCAAGCGTGACTATTTCAGACGCTGGCACCATCAATGAGGGTGAGACAGCGAACTTCAAAGTGACGCTGTCGAATGCCTCCGAGTCCACTGTTCAAGTCGAGCTAGGCCTGAACTTAGGTGACACCGAAGTTGGAGACTTAGGCACCTTAGAATACAACACAGGCTCCGGTTGGGTTGCAGTGCCAAACGATGGCGTAGTAACGGTGCCAGCAGGGCAAACCGAATTTGATGTGCGTATTGCTTCCATTGATGACGCGGTGTACGAAGGCCCAGAAGATTTCAGCGTGACGGTAACCGGCATTGGCGCAGTACAAGGCAGCGATACCGGTACGGCAACGATTGTGGATGACGGCACGGGTCCGGGCCCTGATCCGGATGATGACCGTCCAAGCGTGACTATTTCAGACGCTGGCACCATCAATGAGGGTGAGACAGCGAACTTCAAAGTGACGCTGTCGAATGCCTCCGAGTCCACTGTTCAAGTCGAGCTAGGCCTGAACTTAGGTGACACCGAAGTTGGAGACTTAGGCACCTTAGAATACAACACAGGCTCCGGTTGGGTTGCAGTGCCAAACGATGGCGTAGTAACCGTGCCAGCAGGGCAAACTGAGTTTGATGTGCGTATTGCTTCCATTGATGATGCTGTTTATGAAGGTCCAGAAGATTTCAGTGTGACGGTAACCGGCATTGGCGCAGTACAAGGCAGCGATACCGGTACGGCAACGATTGTGGATGACGGCAGTGGTCCGGGCCCTGATCCGGATGATGACCGTCCAAGCGTGACTATTTCAGACGCTGGCACCATCAATGAGGGTGAGACAGCGAACTTCAAAGTGACGCTGTCGAATGCCTCCGAGTCCACTGTTCAAGTCGAGCTAGGCCTGAACTTAGGTGACACCGAAGTTGGAGACTTAGGCACCTTAGAATACAACACAGGCTCCGGTTGGGTTGCAGTGCCAAACGATGGCGTAGTAACCGTGCCAGCAGGGCAAACTGAGTTTGATGTGCGTATTGCTTCCATTGATGATGCTGTTTATGAAGGTCCAGAAGATTTCAGTGTGACGGTAACCGGCATTGGCGCAGTACAAGGCAGCGATACCGGTACGGCAACGATTGTGGATGACGGCAGTGGTCCGGGCCCTGATCCGGATGATGACCGTCCAAGCGTGACTATTTCAGACGCTGGCACCATCAATGAGGGTGAGACAGCGAACTTCAAAGTGACGCTGTCGAATGCCTCCGAGTCCACTGTTCAAGTCGAGCTAGGCCTGAACTTAGGTGACACCGAAGTTGGAGACTTAGGCACCTTAGAATACAACACCGGAAGCGGTTGGGTTGCAGTACCAAACGATGGTGTGGTGACCGTGCCAGCAGGGCAAACTGAGTTTGATGTGCGTATTGCTTCCATTGATGACGCCGTTTATGAAGGTCCAGAAGATTTCAGTGTCACGGTGACTGGCATTGGCGCAGTGCAAGGCAGCGATACCGGTACGGCGACGATTGTGGATGACGGCAGTGGCCCGGGTCCCGATCCGGATGATGATCGTCCAAGCGTGACTATTACGGATGCTGGCACCATCAATGAGGGGGATACGGCGAACTTCAAAGTCACCTTATCGAACGCGTCTGAAGCGGAAACGAAGGTGGAACTGGGTCTTAATCTTGGCGATACCGAAGTTGGAGATTTGGGCACCTTAGAATACAACACAGGCTCCGGTTGGGTTGCAGTGCCAAACGATGGCGTGGTAACGGTGCCAGCTGGGCAAACCGAATTTGATGTGCGCATTGCTTCCATTGATGACGCCGTTTATGAAGGCCCTGAAGATTTCAGTGTGACAGTAACCGGCATTGGCGCAGTACAAGGCAGTGATACGGGTACGGCAACGATAGTGGACGATGGCACGGGTCCGGGCCCTGATCCGGATGATGACCGTCCAAGCGTGACTATTTCAGACGCTGGCACCATCAATGAGGGTGAGACAGCGAACTTCAAAGTGACGCTGTCGAATGCCTCCGAGTCCACTGTTCAAGTCGAGCTAGGCCTGAACTTAGGTGACACCGAAGTTGGAGACTTAGGCACCTTAGAATACAACACCGGAAGCGGTTGGGTTGCAGTACCAAACGATGGCGTAGTAACGGTGCCAGCGGGGCAAACTGAGTTTGATGTGCGCATTGCTTCTATTGATGACGCCGTTTATGAAGGCCCTGAAGATTTCAGTGTCACGGTGACTGGCATTGGCGCAGTGCAAGGCAGCGATACAGGTACGGCGACGATTGTGGATGACGGCAGTGGCCCGGGTCCCGATCCGGATGATGATCGTCCAAGCGTGACTATTACGGATGCTGGCACCATCAATGAGGGGGATACGGCGAACTTCAAAGTCACCTTATCGAACGCGTCTGAAGCGGAAACGAAGGTGGAACTGGGTCTTAATCTTGGCGATACCGAAGTTGGAGATTTGGGCACCTTAGAATACAACACAGGCTCCGGTTGGGTTGCAGTGCCAAACGATGGCGTGGTAACGGTGCCAGCTGGGCAAACCGAATTTGATGTGCGCATTGCTTCCATTGATGACGCCGTTTATGAAGGCCCTGAAGATTTCAGTGTGACAGTAACCGGCATTGCCGCAGTACAAGGCAGTGATACGGGTACGGCGACGATTATTGATAATGATGCTCCTCCTTCTATTTCAAATGTTGTGAATGCAGTTGTTTCGGAAGAAGGTTTAGCTAATGGTATCCCTGATAATACAGGATCACCTTCAGACACCACTAACTCCGCAAGTTTCTCAGGAACATTCACAGTTGCCGATCCAGACACGGCGAATGTTTCAGTGGTATTGGCAGGCCCTAACAACCTAACATCAGGAGGGGAGCCTATATCGTGGACGTGGGACAACAGTACTCAAACGCTGACTGCGAAAACTGCTCACCTGAGCGTTGTTGCTACTGTTGTGCTGAGCGAGCCTTCAGCTTCAGGTCAAGGCTCTTGGGACTATACTATTACTCTGTTTGAGCCACTTGATCATCCTGTTAATGATGTGGAAGACATCATCAACTTTGATTTACAGATTTCTGTAAGTGATGGACAAACAACAACATCTCAAAGCTTAAATGTGGCCGTTGAAGATGATTGCCCATACGTGCCTGTGGTTGTTCAACCCGTCGATGTGTCGCTTACTGGTGCACCTAACGTTCTGACAGGGCGCATAGATTTTGCAGGAAGTGAGGCAGACGCAACCAGTCGAACATTTGGGGATGTTGTTGTGACTGCAAACGGTTTTGTGTCTGACGAATCTGTGATGCTGGGAACAGCTGAAATCAATCAATCATCAGAAGGGATTGGCGTTAAAAGTTCTGGTAACAACGGCTTCCAATTAGAAAACGAAGTCGATTATCGATTCGCGGGTAATGAGGGTGTATCAGAGCAGTTAATCATAGACTTAGGCAATAAAGTTGCTTACGGAGCAGAAATAGAATTTGAGAAAATGTTTGGTGGTGAACTTGAGAAAGGAATCGCATCTTTTTATAGAGATGGTGTATTAATTGCTCAGCAATCGTTCAGCTCTGACGCAAGCAGTGGTGATTACGCGGCAAATTTCAATGTTCAACAGGGAGGCTTTGATAAAATCATCCTCGAGGCGACCAGTAATGGCAATGGCCCGGATACTGAAGACAACAGTGACTTTACCGTTAAATCAATAACCTTTACAGGTGCGTACTCTGGCGTGCCAATTGCTAGTGCGGATGGGAACCTCGGTGCTGTATATGGAGCTGATGGCCCTGGTTCTATAGTCTTAAATGGAGGTGAGGCTGGTTTAGAGACTCTAGATGGTAAAGACGTGTTGATATACGTCGATCCACAAAACTCTAATAGACTGATTGCAGAGGCTGATGGAGAGCTTGCATTCGAAGTTCAACTTACACCTAGCACTGGAAAGTGGGAGTTCTTCCAATACTTGCCTTTGACCTCACCTTATGGCGATGGGGATATCGATTTTAACTACACGATTACTGATAATGATGGTGACAGTAAAACGGGGTACTTTTCTGTCAACCCTTACGCCCCACCAATTGTAGAAGGTGTAACACTAAACGTTTCTGAGGAAGGCTTAAGCAACGCCATTGCTGATGACTCTGCTCTAAACGGCTTTGATGACACAACTGACTCGAGTACTGATGTAGAACAATTGACGCTGGGTCAAACCGTTGATTCTGTTACGCTCAGTGAACCATCTACAGCTCTTACTAGTAACGGTATCTCTGTAACGTGGACGTTATCAAATAACGACCAAATGCTTATCGGTTCAGCGAACGGTGAAGAGGTTATCAAAATATCAGTCAATGATACTGGAGTGGTATCTACGGAGCTTCTTGGTCCGATTGATCACTCCAACCCATCTGGAGAAGACACCTTAAATATTGAGGTGCCTGTGCTTGTCTCGAATGCTCGTGGTCTTACTAACTCCACAACGGTCAACGTTATTGTGGAAGATGACTCACCAGATTCTGCATCTATTATTCACGATGTAGTTGCAGAAACTAAAGAAAGTGCCAACGTTCAGCTCATAATGGATGTCTCGGGTTCTATGCGAACGGATAATCGCTTGCAGATAATGAAAGATTCGGCAACTCAGTTATTGAATCAATATGAGTCTATCGGTCAAACGCGAGTTCAAATTATTACTTATAGCAGTACAGCATCCACTTACGCTATAGGTGCTGCGACGTGGCTGACGGTCGAGGAGGCCAAAGCGTATATTGAGACGCTAACTGCGGGTGGCGCGACTAACTATAACAACGCGCTAAATGAAGCAAAACAGTCATGGGATGATGTAGGTAAGTTAACCAGTGCGTCGAATGTTAGTTACTTCTTGTCAGATGGTCAGCCAAACCCTGCGTCATCATTTATAAACGACGCTCGCGAGCAGAGTTGGATTGATCACCTAACCGATCCTGATAATCAGATAACAGCCCTAGCGTATGGTATGGGCGTTAATCTTATGCCGGAGCAATTAGATCGCGTAGCATATGATGGCTTTTTGAATCAAGACCTTGATGGTGTTGTGGTTCCTGACGTAACTCAATTACCTCCGGTTATGTTGCAGTCAGTGATTCAACCTGTTGGGGGGAACTTGATGTATACCACTTCTCCAGATACAGGTATTGGTGCAGATGGTGGTTATATTAGCGAAATAGAACATGACGGTGTCACTTATTCGTTTGATGGTTCAGACCTAATAGTAACTGACAATAACGATGGTATTTCGCATGCATTTGACGACACAACGATGCAGCTTACTATCTATATCGACAGCAAACATACTCTGGAAATCGACCTAAACGATGGTGCGTATGCATTTTATGGTGCGGTGGGTGATACAGTTGAAACGTTAGACTTCGATTATGTATTGACGGATAACGATGGCGATCAAAGTGAGAATACCCTGCAATTCATTATTGATGAAAACGGAGGAGTAAATGCTTCAAGTAATGGCTCTGCAAATATTATTGAAGCTGAAGTAGATGTAAGTCATGACATCTTGATCGGTAATGATAACGAGGCAGATGTCTTTAAATGGGTCAACGACTCCTTGGATACAGGAACAGATCTAATTAGAGGTTTTGAGAGAGATTTGGACACCTTAGATCTGAGTGAAGTCGTTGAAGATGCAGGGCACAATACGATAGAAGAACTTCTTAATAGTATTGACTTGAACATTGATGGCGATGACTTATCTCTAGAAATAACCCATAACGATGGAAACTCAATTCAAACTATCGTAATAGAAAACGGGGCGACAGAGTTTAGTGATTTAATCGTGGGAAATGCGGACTTTGAGAGAGATGTGTTATCCGCACTAACTAAGGTTAACTTAGAGCCATAATGAAAAGGGCCAGTAGGCCCTTTTCTTCTGCTTTGTCTTACTTATTCGTAGCCTAAAGCACTTTACATGCAAAACCTTTTAAGTAGAAGCCTTCTGGATATGCTGTATCGGTTGGGTGGTCAGCGGCTTGCTCAAAACGCTCCACAAACTTTACTTGGCGGTTAGCGTCTACGGCTGCATCAGCGATGATTTTCTGGAACAGAACTTGATCCATCAAGCCAGAGCACGAGTAGGTCAGTAGCGTGCCGCCCGGTTTTAGAATTTGCATTGCTAGCATGTTGATGTCTTTGTAACCACGACATGCACCGTTTAGTTGTGCTTTGCTCTCTGCGAACTTCGGTGGGTCCATAATAACCACATCGAACTGAGTTCCTTGATCACGATACTCACGAAGCAGCTTAAACACGTCTGCATTTAGGAACACGGCACGCTTCTTCGAAATATCAAAATCGTTTAGCTCTGCGTTGAATTTTGCGGTATCTAAAGTAGGTTGCGACACGTCAGCGTTAATCACACGCTTTGCATCACCTTTTAGAGCGTAAAGTCCGAAGCCACCTGTGTAAGAGAAGCAGTTAAGAACTTCTTTGCCTTTCATATATTTCATCGCTTGCTGGCGACTATCACGTTGATCTAGGTAGAAACCTGTTTTGTGTCCGCCAACGATATCTACACTAATCTTTACGCCATTTTCTTCGATGACGACCGATTTAGGTGGCTCTTCGCCGTGCAAGACGCCCGTGATCTCTTTTAAACCTTCTTTTTTACGAACGGCCACGTCAGAGCGCTCGTACACATTACAATCAGGGAAGCACTCAACCAGAGCGTCAACAATAGCCTGCTTATTGTGTTCTGCGCCAGCACTGAGAAGTTGGCACACAAAGAAATTTTGGTAACGGTCGATCGTAACGCCTGGTAAGCCGTCAGACTCTGCTGCGATAAGGCGATAACCCGTAAGGCCATCACGTTCGATAATGTCTTCACGAAGAAGTTGTGCGTCTTTAAGTCGTTTAACGAAAAACGCGGTGTCGATTTCTTCTTTATCAAAACTCCAAATACGAGCACGAATTTGCGAAGCTGGCGAATATGCCGCCTTAGCTAGCCATTTACCGTCGTGAGTGAATACATCAACCGTTTCGCCAAGAGCAGGTTCGCCCTCAACTTTGTTGATGCCTCGAGAGAAGATCCAAGGGTGCTTGCGCTTGACCGATTTCTCACGACCTTTAACCAAATAGATAGCAGCTGTCATTTCATTAGCTCTTGTTGAATTTTGAAAGGGGCGTATTGTCCGGGATGTGAATGGTAAAAGCAATATCCCTCGGCAATCCAGTACATTGTAGTGACTTTTAAATACAAAAAGGTCACTAAAGTGACCCTTTTATTTGAATTTGCTGTAACAGATTCCGTTGCTATGCTTTAAGTCCAGTCAGTAGCGACTCCATTGTGTCGCTTTGCTTACGCAGTTGATCAACGTTTTGTGAAGTCGTGCTTATCATATTGCACACGTTATCTGCTTGAACTCGAATTTCTTCAACGCTTGAGGCGATATTGTCCGCGACTACACCTTGCTCTTCAGCTGCTGTTGCAATTTGAATGCTACTGTCGGAGATAGTTTGATTTTTATCTGCCAAAGAGCCGATTTCGTGATTCACTTCCGTCATGAGGTTTTGTCCCTCATTTGCGTTATTAACTGTCACTTCCATCAGCTTAGTAAGCGACTGGCTGTTACGCTGTAACGATTCAATCATCGTTTGGATTTCAACTGTCGCTTGCTGAGTGCGTCCCGCAAGAGCGCGAACCTCATCCGCAACGACCGCAAATCCACGACCTTGTTCTCCAGCACGTGCTGCTTCAATGGCTGCGTTCAATGCAAGTAGGTTAGTTTGCTCGGAAATCCCATTAATGGTTGTCACGACTTCATCAATTTGTGCGGCATTAGCATCTAACTCCGCTACTGCTTGAGACGCAGATTGAATCTCATTAGAGAGGTTCGAAATCGAGTGAAGCGTATTCTCAACTTTCACTTGTCCAGACTGAGCCACGTTACGTGCATCATCGGTTTGCGTGCTTGAATCGTGAGCTAGTGTCGCGACTTCTCGAATCGTTGATGCCATCTGTTCAGTTGCACTCGCAAGAGAGTTGAGGTGTTCCTGCTGAGTCGCTGAAATATCTGAACTGTGATGAATCGATTGATTCAGGTCTGAGCTAATTTGTTGCATTAACGCCACAGACTCTTGAATCGACAGCACCATTTGTTGCTCTCGTTCTGCAACTTTGTCTATCGTAATAGCAATTTCACTAAACTCGTCGCGAACAGGGAAGAAGTTCATTCTCGCAGTTAAGTCGCCACCAGCAAGAGTGTTTAATGCTTTGTTCATCGTGAACATCGCGCCGCCAATAAACGTCATGATGTAGTAAACACCAAGAGCGAGAATAAACAAGCTCACACAGATGATGCTCACTTGAGTCGTTGATAGGGCAGTCCATAAAGAAAGTTCATGGTTCGCAACCAAACTGTACGCACCATTTAAAACAGACACGGATTGCGGACCAGAGCCAATAGAAACGGTTTCTGAACCCGCAATGAGGCTTGCTACTTGAGATTGAGAAAGATTGCCTGCCTCTATCAGACCTTTCATAAGCATGAGCTCTTCTTGGTACATACTTGAGATCAGTGTATTAGCCGCGCTATTAAGGACGAGAGTGAGAATGACTAAAGCAAGAAGAGGGAGAACGAAGAGCAAATAGAACTTTTCTTGAATCTTTAAGTGAATGAGATACTTATCAATCCAGCGGAATGGAATTTCTTTCATAATTATAATAACCGTGCAAAAACCCACTATCCTTAGTGGGGTGAATAGACGAAAAGAATATATCACTCAGTAAAAAGAAGCGGTACAAAGATGAACGTAAAGTGTGAGAGATTTATAGTAAAAGGTCATGTTCAAGGCGTGGGCTTTCGTTACCATACTTCCCATCAAGGATTGAAGCTAGGGTTAACAGGTTATGCGAAGAACCTAAACAATGGTGATGTTGAAGTGATGGCGTGTGGAACAGACGCGCAAATAGTTGCGTTTTCGAAATGGTTACAAGAAGGACCGCGAACGGCAACAGTAGAGCATGTGATGCAGGAGCCTGCGTCGTATAAGCCGTTACGCGGTTTTAAAATTTTATGAATCTACAAGCATTTAGCTGGCTTTGGTAGGCCGGCTAATTTGGTTGCTTGTTTGGCTGGCCCCTTTTTAAACAGCTTGAATAGATACTTACTATTACCTTTTTCTGGGCCGTGCGCTTTTTCCATCGCTTTCACAAGCATACGCACTGCAGGGGAGGTATTAAACTCTTCATAAAAGTCTCGCACAAAATGCACAACTTCCAAATGAGCATCCGTAAGCTCGATGTCTTCTTCTTTTGCTAAAAGCTCAATCATACCTTCTTCCCATTGAGTATGATCCAATAAGTAGCCTTGAGCATCCGTTTCAATTTCTTTGCCGTTGTAAACGAACATAACGTTTTATCCGTTAAGTAAACATGGATGTTTATAGATTAGCGACAGCCGAGAATGTTCTCAACAAAAGAATCTCGAAGTCGTATCGAGCGAATCAAAAGCGTACAAAGTAGTGGCCTATAACTGAATACTCTTAAATTATATTTTAAGCATAAATTTGTTTTTTTATTCGTGTTGTTAGAAAATTTTCGGGGTTGATATCGGTGGTTTTGCATTGTTATGCAATTCGCTTGGTGTGATTGATTTGTCAGTTATATTTATTGTTTTAGATAACTCGATCACAACGAATATAAACTAGTTTTAAATCAAAAGAATAAATTGAAAAAAATCGTTATGTTCACCCATGCTTAACAACAACACGGAGCAATTCAGGAGTGTATGGAGTGGTCGAATCTTTTCGTTTCCATTGGATGGGCGGTACTGCAAGCATGCTTTAGCATTTTCTCTTTTCTATGTCTGACGGGATTTGTAAAACATAATCCTATAAAACCGAAGTATGCTTGGTTGCAGTATATCTATGGGCCGTTACTTTTTTTGACTTGGGGAGTCATGTTAGTGACACCGATGATGTCGGCCTACATATTTTTTAGCGTAGCTGGTAAATCAGTAGTCTGGTTGCCCGCGCTCAAGATGTTCGGTTATTGGTGGGTTGCGTTTGGAGTATTTTGCTTCTTGTCATCAGTCGATGAGCGATTGCGAAGTCGCGGTTTGAATTAAGACAAGTTATACCCTGAAATCAGTTTACAAACTGAGAGAGGTGATTATAAAGCGCTCATACAAGCGATATAGCGATTGTTTGAGAATTAATAGCTTAAACGTTGTGTTTGTTTTCATAGACCGATATTCTCATTGGATTAATGAAAGCCTGTATTCAGGTTAGAAACAACAATGATGACAAGGAGTTAGTCATGTCGAAACAACGTTACATTGAGATTAATGACAATGTAAAATCCACTTGGTCCATCGAGCGAATTTGGCAACTTGCAGAATCCTTACCTGTAGAAGAAATTGCGATTGATGATATAAAAGGCCCAAATGAAGTGACTTGGTTTAGTCATGAAGGGCCACGGCCAACCTGCCGTGAAATTGCAAAACATTGCCAACGAATCAACAATGCTGATTTGTCGTATCCGGTAATCTTAACCAGTGACTATCGTGTTTTTGACGGTATGCACCGAATCGCCAAGCAAATCATGTTAGGAGAGGAAACGATCAAAGTGAGACGCTTTAGAGAAAATCCAGAAGCTGACGAAGTTATCGAGTTGTCAGTAGAGCAGGCGTAATACACTGAATTGCACACAAAGAAAAAGCCCGAAGGAATTACCTTCGGGCTTTTTTATTCTACTTAACGAGAAACGATTAATCGTCGTTCATAATACCTAGAATGCTTAGTAGGCTGATGAAGATGTTGTAGATTGATACATACAAAGTTACTGTCGCAGAGATGTAGTTTGTTTCACCGCCACGAATAATGCTTTGTGTTGTCATCAGGATCGCCATAGTAGAGAAAATGATAAACAAGCTGCTCAACGCCAAGTGTAAGAGGGTTGATTGAATAAAGAAGCTTGCAATCATGCCCACAACCAGCACAACAAATAGTGATAGCATTAAGCCACCCATCATCGATAGGTCACGTTTCGTTGTTAGTGCGTATGCCGATGCTGCCATGAAAGATAGTGCCGTACCACCGAGTGCGGTTAATACGATATCGCCCATGCCTGCACCAATGTACATGTTTAGAATAGGGCCAACGGTGTAACCTAAGAAGCCAGTAAATAGGAACGTAAACACAAGGCCAAGACTGTTGTTACGGTTTTTCTCTGTTAAGAATAATAGGCCGTAAAAACCAACCAGCATTAGGATGATACCTGGATGTGGAAGGTTAAATGCCATTGCAACGCCAGCAACGACTGCCGACCATAAAAGTGTCATTGAAAGTAGAGCGTAAGTATTACGCAATACTTTGTTCGTTTGTAGAGCACTTTCTTGAGTTGAAGTGCGGGTAAACATTGGACTGTTCATAATCTTCCTCGATAAGAGACTTTCTTTTAAGTACATTTATGGGATTGAAAGTTCAAAAAATCAAGCCCTAACCATACGTAACTTAGATAAAATAATAATAGAAATAAGATGTTATGTATTTGGCAACTTGTAACACAATATTACTGACTAGCATAGCTATATTGATTCTTACACAGATTTTTGAATTTAGTAACAAAAAGCACTGGCTTCATAGAAACCAGTGCTTTTTTATGTCGATTCGGCTAAATCTTAGTGGTGTAAGATTTGCGCTAGGAAATTTTGGGTCCTATCCGATTGAGGATTTTCGAAGAAATCAACAGGGTTGTTTTCTTCGATGATCTCTCCTGCGTCCATGAATATCACGCGATCGGCAACTTCTTTAGCAAAGCCCATTTCATGTGTCACACATAGCATAGTCATGCCTTCCTCGGCGAGTTCGACCATTACATCCAGTACTTCGCGAACCATTTCCGGGTCGAGTGCAGATGTTGGCTCATCAAAAAGCATGACTTTAGGGTTCATACACAAAGAGCGAGCAATCGCCACACGTTGTTGCTGGCCACCAGACAGCTGACCGGGATACTTCTCCGCTTGGTCTGGAATTTTTACACGTTCCAGATATTTCATCGCAACCGCTTCTGCCTCATCTTTTGGCATCTTCTTCACCCAGATAGGCGCGAGCGTACAGTTTTCCAGTACGGTTAAATGAGGGAAGAGATTAAAGTGTTGAAAGCACATGCCCACTTCTCGGCGTACTGCTTCAATGTTCTTTAAGTCTTCAGTTAATTCCGTACCAGAGACGTAAATGCTGCCTGCTTGGTGCTCTTCAAGGCGGTTAATACAGCGAATCATCGTTGATTTTCCCGACCCAGATGGGCCACAGATAACGATTTTCTCGCCGCGCTTAACGTCGAGGTTAATATTTTTTAGTACGTGAAACTCACCATACCATTTATTCATGTCCTTCAATTGGATCATGTAATCTTGTTGTTGCGTCATAATACGTCCTTGATCTTGATGAGTTATCGTTTGTGACCGGTATGAAGTTTGTTTTCAAGCCATATCGAATAGCGTGACATGCCAAAACAAAATACCCAAAACACTAACGCGACAAATACATAACTTTCTGTAGCAAAGCCTAACCATTCAGGGTCGGTGTTTGCTGCTTGCCCTATACCGAGTACGTCAAACATACCAATGATGAGTACCAAACTGGTGTCTTTAAACAAACCGATGAAGGTGTTCACGATAGAAGGAATAGTAATCTTTAGCGCCTGTGGCAAGATAATCAGCCCAGTCTTTTTCCAGTAACTTAACCCAAGCGCATCAGCGGCTTCATATTGACCTTTCGGAATGGCTTGTAGACCACCGCGTACCACTTCTGCCATGTAAGCGGAGGCAAACATAACCACACCTATAAGGGCGCGAATCAGTTTATCTGTCTCTGAACCTTCAGACATAAACAATGGAAGCATAACCGAAGCCATGAACAAAACCGTAATCAGCGGAACGCCACGCCAAACTTCAATGTAGACGGTACAAATGCTGCGAATGATCGGCATCTCTGAACGTCTACCAAGCGCAAGCACCACACCAATTGGCAATGAAACTACGATACCAACTAGCGCAATAATGAGTGTAACGAGTAGTCCACCCCACTTGTGTGTATCGACCACTTCTAGTCCAAAGACACCACCGTATAACAGCCCAGCGATGATGAATGGGTAGATGTTTACGAAGAAAAGCCAAATCCACATCCGTTTCGGTGTCTTCTCATACGCGAGTAAAACAGTAAATATGGCCAATGTGATATAGAAAAGGCGAGGGCGCCATAGTTCGGACTCTGGATAAAAACCATACATGAACTGCTCCCAGCGCACGCTGATAAATACCCAGCAAGCACCATCTCGGCTACAGTCGTCACGCGTTGAGCCAATCCAGTCTGCGTTAATAAACGCCCAATCCACGATATACCATATTGCAGTTACGACAATATACGCAAGAATGACAGTAACAATGGAATTGATAGGGCCATTAAATAGATTTTTCCGCATCCAACCAACGAAGCCTACAGTATTGGCGGGTGGTGGGAGATCCGGTTGAAATTGATGAGTACTCATATTATCTCTCCACCAGCGCGACTTTACGGTTATACAAGTTCATTAATGCAGACGTAATCAGACTTAATGTCAAGTACACGCCCATCGTCATCGCAATGATCTCAATCGCTTGTCCCGTTTGGTTCAGGGTAGTACCAGCAAACACAGAGACAAGATCTGGGTAACCAATCGCCATCGCTAACGATGAGTTTTTGGTGAGGTTGAGATATTGACTGGTTAAAGGTGGAATAATAATTCGTAACGCTTGAGGAATGACAACAAGCTTTAAAGTTTTCGAGCGTGGTAAGCCTAGCGACATCGCTGCTTCGGTTTGACCATGGCTAACCGCATTAATACCAGAGCGCACAATCTCAGCAATGAAAGAAGCTGTATAAACACTCAATGCCAAAAGTAGCGCAGCCAATTCAGGAATAATGCTAATACCACCTCGGAAGTTAAACCCTTTTAGTTCAGGATAATTCAGTGAAATTGGCATACCAGCAAGGAAGTACACAACCAATGGAAGGCCAACAACTAAACCCAAAACTATTCTTCCCATTGGGGTTTGTTGCCCGGTGAGACGTTGCTTATTATTCGCCCATACATTAATTAATAAGCTTGCGATTACCCCGAAGATTAACGCGGCAATAACGTAGCTACTGCCAGGTTCCATAGTCGGTGCAGGGAAATATAAGCCACGAACGTTCAGGAAAATAGCTTCACCAAGACTTAAGCTTTGGCGTGGTGAGGGTAATGCTTGAAGAACAGCGAAATACCAGAAGAATATTTGCAGAAGAAGGGGGATATTTCGGAAAGTTTCGATATAAACTGCCGCTAAACGACTAACTAACCAGTTAGAAGAAAGGCGGGCAACCCCCATGGTAAAGCCAATCACAGTAGCCAGAATAATACCTAATACGGAGACTAACGCCGTATTAAGAAGGCCGATGATAAATGTTCTACCGTAAGAGTACGTTTCATCGTATTCAATTAATGTTAACCCAATACCAAACCCGGCTTCTTGATTCAGAAAACCGAAGCCCGTTGCAATACCACGAGCATCTAAGTTATTGAGAGCGTTGTTTACAATCGTGTAAAAGAAAAATACCAGTGCAGCAATGGCAATGATCTGGAAAATAGCAGAACGAAAGGCAGGATTATAAATCAGGCTCTTGCTTCCGCTTGGTTTGGACATCGTACTTGGCGATGCATCTTGTGTCGGTTTCATACAGCGATAACCTCAAACCTTAGTTATAGATATCGGCCTGTATAAAGAAGTTTCGTCCTTGCTGGCTAAAGAATAACGCTCTCATGTCTGGTGACATACGAACCTTTAAAGCCGTTCCACCAAGCGAGCGCTTTTCGCCATCCAATGAGCGATCCTTACTCATACAGTGAGATATAATCAAGAAAAAGGGCGGCATGAACCGCCCTGATTAACTCTTTCTATCGGATTGGTGGCGCGTACATAAAGCCGCCTGCATTCCATAGCGCATTAACGCCACGAGAGATTTCTAACGGCGAACCAGTACCGACTGTACGTTCGAAGCTTTCACCATAGTTACCAACTTGTTTGATAACCTGGTAGCCCCAATCGTCGCGGATACCCAACCCTTTGCCTTTAGGGCCATCAACACCAAGGATACGTTTGATGTTTGGATCTGTTGACTTCAGCATTTCATCCGCATTCTTCGAACTAATACCGTATTCTTCAGCGTTAATCATCGCAGACAATGTCCACTTAGCGATGTTAAACCATTGATCATCGCCTTGACGAACGACTGGACCTAGTGGCTCTTTAGAGATGATTTCTGGAAGAACGGCCGCAGAGGACGGATCTTTCAAATTCAAACGCAGTGCATAAAGGCCAGATTGGTCAGTTGTTAATACGTCACAGCGTCCCGCATCAAAACCTTTCGAAGTTTGCGCCGCTGTGTCGAATACCACAGGTTTGTACGCCATGCCTTGGTTGCGGAAATAATCTGCAAGGTTTAGCTCGGTTGTTGTACCTGATTGAACACATACCGACGCACCATCAAGCTCTTTAGCACTTGATATACCAAGTTCCTTCTTCACCATAAAACCTTGACCGTCGTAGTAGTTCACACCTACGAAGTTTAGGCCCAGTGCAGTGTCACGGTGGAGAGTCCAGGTCGTGTTACGGGAAAGCACATCAATCTCACCAGATTGAAGCGCAGTGAAACGTTCTTTTGCGGTTAGGGGTACATATTTAACTTTCGTTTTATCCCCAAGAACGGCTGCAGCCAGTGCTTGGCAATATTCTACGTCGATACCTTCCCATTCGCCTTTTGAGTTAGGGTTAGAGAAACCAGGTAGACCGGTACTTACGCCACAAGTAAGAAAGCCTTGTTTTGTGACTTTGTCCAGAGTAGTGTCTGCTGCTTGAGCTGATGTTGCCATCATCGCAGTAGAAGCCGCTACGACGGAAGCAAGAACTGTGAGTTTATTTGCCATTTGTATCCTTCCTGTATGATCCATGTTTAATCAGGAGTGACCTGAAATAACGTGTCCAATTCGTTAGAGTTATCGTCCTACGTGATTGATTTTCGAAGAAACGGCATTCGATAGATCAACCAGTTATAAGCGTAGGAAAGGATCTGTTAATTCTCAAATATATAATTTAAATGAAGTTTTGAGAGAACTTACAAAGTGCCTTGAGATTTAGAATGACGAAATGTTAATTGTTTGTAAATAGTGCAATTCATGGACAATTTGGTGCATCAGAACAATCAATAGAAGAGTGAACAATACAAAAGAATAAAAAGTTGTTATTAAAACTGTCATTAGCTGAGCAAGGTGAAGTTCAGTAAAAATTCAAACAAAAATTATTTGTGATACCGAAACAGGGTGATGAGCTTGCCCCATTTTTGGTAGCATGGTCTACAACAGCTAATTAGAGTAATCATGGATTGAAATGCGATATTTTCCTCTGTTCTTAGATTTAATTAATAAACCCGTTCTCGTCGTGGGTGGCGGTGAGGTGGCAAGCCGAAAGGTGGAAGCGTTGCTAAAGGCTGGGGCGGATGTGACTATCGTTTCTCCGACGTTGGTTGATTTTCTGTCTAAGCTTGCTTCTGAGCATCAACTGCGCTGGGTACAACGTTTCTATTCGAGTGACATTGTCACTAAAAACTTTGTTCAAGTGTGGGCGACGACAGACAATCCTGAGCTAAATCACCAAGTGTACAAAGATGCCAAAGAGCTAGGCATCTTGGTTAACGTTGTGGATGATAAGCCTTATTGTGATTTCATCACGCCGTCTATGATTAATCGTGGCCGCATCCAAATCGCAATCTCTAGTGGTGGAGCTTCGCCAGTTTTAATTCGAAACATCCGTGAAAAACTTGAATCGATACTGCCACAAAACATGGGGTTGATGGCGGACTTTGCTAACTCAAAGCGAAACTCAATTAAAGAGGCGCTGCCTAGTGTCGATTTACGCCGCAAGTTTTGGGAGCAATTCTTCTCGAACCCCGAGGTGGAAAACGCGCGAGATAATCGTGAGTTAGAAGCAATTTACCAAGCGACCATGGCAACACCTTTAGATGAAAAGGGAAGTTGTACTTGGGTTCATGTTGGGAAAGATGTTGAGATGTTGCCAATAAAAGCCGTACGCTATATGCAACAAGCGGAGCTGGCTCTGTACTCAACTCGATGTGAAGCGAATGTGTTAGAACTAATACGAAGAGATGCAGAAAGAGAAGCTTTCTCGAGCGCTGCTGAGCTTTCGGATATGCTGGCCAAGGCTAAAGCTGAAAAGCTTCGAATTTGCGTGTTCATACCACAAGGAACGAGCGAATTCGTATTGCTGCAAGGACAGGACTTAGTTATCTAGCAATGCCAAATGCTAAAGTGGATACGTAGTTCGTTACACTAAAGCCAATAAAAAACGCCAGCGGATTATGCGCTGGCGTTTTTACTTACTTCTCAGATTGATTAATCACGGAAGTTGTTAAACTGGAATGGGATACCCATCTCTGCTTCACGAATCGCTGCCATTGTCGCTTGCAGGTCGTCGCGTTTCTTACCAGTAACACGTACTTTGTCGCCTTGAATAGAAGCTTGTACTTTTAACTTTGCGTCTTTGATAAGTTTCACTACTTTTTTCGCCGTTGGAGTATCAATACCTTGACGGAAAAGCAGAGTTTGGTGCCAGTTTTTACCAGTAACGTCTGGGTCTTGTGCATCCATTGCGTTCGCGTCAATGTTACGCTTCGCTAAGTGGCCGCGTAAAATGTCGCGCATTTGCTTAAGTTGGAAGTCACCTTCCGCAGACATTTTTACGTTTTCTTCTACTAGCTCAAAGCTCGCATTTACGTTGCGGAAATCGAAACGAGTAGACAATTCACGGTTAGCGTTATCAACGGCGTTACGTAGTTCAACCGTATCGATTTCAGAAACAATATCAAACGATGGCATGAAGATTCCTTGATTATTTTGTTATAGGGACTTTCGGGACTTAACAGCGCTTGCCAGCATATCTAGCATTGTAGCAGTGTCTTCCCAACCTAGGCATGGATCTGTAATAGACTGACCATACGTTAGGTTATTGATGTCAGTCATTGGCTGATTGCCTTCAAGAATAAAGCTTTCAGCCATGATACCCGCAATACGAGTGCTGCCTGACTTAATTTGGTTACAAATGTCTTGAGCTACGTCGATTTGTTTTCTGTGTTGCTTCTGACAGTTTGCATGGCTGAAATCCACAACCAAACGTTGTGGCAATCCAAACTCAGCTAAAGCATCACATGCTTGTTTGACTGATGCTTCATCAAAGTTAGGGCCTTTTTCTCCACCGCGCAGAATAATATGACCGTAAGGGTTGCCACTTGTGCGGTAAACCGTCATTCGACCGTTCTTATCTGGCGAGTAGAAGTAATGCGATGCTTTCGATGCGCGAATTGCATCAATTGCAATTTTTACGTTGCCATTTGTGCCATTTTTGAAACCAACTGGGCAAGATAGTGCCGACGCCATTTCACGGTGAATTTGTGATTCCGTTGTGCGAGCACCAATCGCGCCCCAAGTGATCAAATCCGCGATGTATTGGCCAGTGATCATATCAAGAAACTCAGTAGCAGTCGCAAGACCAAGCTTGTTGATATCCAGTAGTAGTTTACGAGCTTTATGAAGACCAGCTTCAAGTGCGTAAGAACCATCTAGGTTAGGGTCCGTAATCAAACCTTTCCAACCAACTACTGTACGAGGCTTTTCAAAGTAAGTACGCATCACGATAAACAGTTCGTCTTTGTACTTGTCTTGGATTTCACTCAGGCGAGTGGCGTAATCAATGGCAGCTTCAGTGTCGTGAACAGAACACGGACCTACAATCGCAAGAAGGCGATCGTCTTCACCCGATAAAATGTTTTCAATCTGACGACGAGATTGAGCGATACGGTCTGCAACGTCATCCGTAATAGGATGTACACTACCTAGCTCTGCTGGGGTAGGCATTGGACCCAAAGGCTGGGTTCTCAATTCATCTGTTTTTATAGGCATGTTATAGCTTTATTCTCTATTGCGAAGGGGTAAAGATAACGGAATTACAGGCAGGAATAAACCGTTTCACGGGAATCTTCGCCAGGAAATACCGAATTGTATACAAAGGTGTAGGTATTCATTTAAATGACTTATGTATAAATGACAAAACTTGATCATTAAATCAATATATATACATTTGAATTTATAACCATTTTATCTATCTCGCTGTAAGGTAATCTAAGTAACTGCGATAAACTTCATACCTCACGGGTGACGCCGTCACTTCATGAGGGTTAAATAACTCGTGAGATCGAGCTTTTGTTAACATTTCTTTGACATCTATTTCTTTCGTTGATTAACTGGTCTGACTAGATTGGTAAGGAGACCAAAATGTTATCAGCTCTACGTCGTGCGAATTTGTATCTAAATCTGTTTGGCTTTTCGAAAGTGCCGCTGATTTGGCTTTGCCACCCTAAAATCATTGCGATAGATAGCAAGCATGTTGAGGTTCGTATCCCATTGCGCAGAAGAACGAAGAACCACCTGAATAGCATGTATTTCGGCGCTTTAGCCGTTGGCGCTGATGTTGCTGGTGGTTTTCTTGCTATGAGTAAAGCGCAAGAAAAGGGAGAAGCGATCTCGCTAGCATTTAAAGGTGTGAAAGCCGAGTTTTTAAAGCGCCCGGAAGCCGATGTGCACTTTGTTTGTAACGATGGTCATGTCATTGATGAGATGCTCGAGCACACCTTGGCAACGGGTGAACGAGTAAATCGTGACGTAAAAATTGTCGCGCTGTGTCCTAACTTACATGGTGACGAGCCAATGGCTGAATTTTCGCTTACTCTTTCGATAAAAAAAGCAGCCCAACAAAGAAAAGAGGCTGCCTAGTGGTTTGTGGCTCGTTTGTTTAAAGGCGTTGGCTTAATTGAGTTCAATCTTCTCGATAGAGACGATTTTGGAGCGATTTAAGACCACTTTCCAGCGGTAATAAACAGGCTCATCGGTGTGGTTGTCCTCTTTGACAATCACATTGAGCAAATGACGTTTCTCTACTGACTCTTTGGTTACTTGACCTTCATTTAAACGGTAAACTCGGTTTGAGCTTTTATCCATCAAGCGGATGATAGGGCGCAAACTGATGTTCAATGTTTCTCTCGTTTGTTCGTAACCACTCAAGAAAAGAGAGGTCGCCATTTCGGTTTTCTCGTGATAATGAAGAATCTGCTCTTCACGTTGAACGACGCGTTTTTTACGTATTCTTTGAATCTTATCCGGCAAGCTACTTAAGG
Organism: Vibrio sp. SCSIO 43097; assembly: GCF_023650755.1. NCBI lineage: Bacteria > Pseudomonadati > Pseudomonadota > Gammaproteobacteria > Vibrionales > Vibrionaceae > Vibrio > Vibrio sp. SCSIO 43097. The sequence continues at coordinate 1,659,295 of NZ_CP071840.1, forward strand.
TACGATAATCGAGCCACTCCAATTTTTTGCCAACCACTTTTTTCGTCGTTGGATCAACGTACTTCTTACGCCATTTTGGTTTGCCTTTACGGATCCATCGCCACATGGCATCGCGTAAATCATCTTTAAAGATTTCTCGTAAAGCGTAAATAAAAGACATCGCGATAATGAATGAGGCAGAAATTTCCCCCAGATAATCGCGAGCGAGAATCACGGTCGAGGTCACGACAACCATCACTAAACCGGTTGCAATACCTTTGATAGCGCGCTTAATGTTGTTACCCATCGATATGGTTTCTTCACGAAGCACGATAGGGTGTTCAATCAATCGCCTTAGCAAGCGCATTTTGTTAGATAGGCGAGTAACGTCTTCAACGACTCTTGATGAGTTGTATTTGTTGAGTTTACGATGGGCTTGCTCTTTCTCACATAGCGTGATCAGACGCTTTTTGATCGTGCCATAGTCGCCTTCACGTGGTAGATGGGCCACCAGTGACAGGAACTTTTGCTCGGTATACCAAGACAGATAGTTATCGATGTTAACGTAGTAGCGTTTTAAGTTCTCTTCATAAGGAATAGAACGCCGCAAGCGCTTTAAGATCTCAAGCGTGAGCTCGATAACTTCGTCCACTTCATCTTCCGTTACGGAGTTGTTCTCATGCTTGTTTAAACTTGCTACCGCTTTGTCTAGCGCGATAACGTATTGGTAAGCGAACAAACTCAAACTTACTCGGTATTGCTGATTCGACAGGCGTCCACGTTTGGCAAGTCGACTGTGTACTAGCGGAAGAAGGATTTCAGTACTGTAATAAGATCGTTGCTGTGTGATTGAGGTGTAATAAAATTCGGATTCACTGATGATATCGGCGTTTAAACCAAGCTCACCAGGTATAAAAAAGTAAATATCTAGGTCGACACTTTTGCTCTTTGCGAGTGCATGACTGATTTTTAATGTTATTGAGTCTTGTTTATCGACGGTGACCAAAGAAAGCTCCTGACTTTGCTAAAGCATTCTTAACTTATGCGTTCCGTTGAGCAGGTAAGTATAAGAGTGCTAAAAGAGTGACTGGGGCATATAGCTGAACGACAACAGCATAACAGAGCACTATGCTTTTCTCTCTGATTTTCTTGTTAGTTTAGGTATAATTCCACGTAAATTTAAAAAGAGACAAAATCAATGATTAAAATTGGTCAAATTAACAGCTTAGAAGTCATTAAAAAGGCTGATTTTGGCGTATTTCTGGATGGCGATGATTACGGTTCTGTTCTACTACCTAGTAAGTATGTACCAGAGGGTACTGAAATTGGTGAGTATGTAGACGTATTTCTGTACTTCGATTCAGAAAGCCAACTTGCTGCGACCATTGAAAGACCAATTGCCCAAGTGGGTGAGTGGGGTTTAATGAAGATTGAGGGTGTGAATGCGACAGGTGCTTTTGTAAATTGGGGCATCAAAGAAAAGGACTTACTGATTCCTTTTAGTGAGCAACGCACTCGCTTCTCTGCCGGACAAACCATTTTAGTGTATGTTTATACCGACAAAGCGTCAGGTCGCATTGTTGGTACGACTAAGTTCAATAAATGGTTAGATAAAACTCCAGCGAATTATGAAGTTAACGAGCAAGTTGATTTGATCATCGCAGAGCGTAGTCAACTTGGTTATAAAGCTATCGTTAACGGTAAGCATTGGGGCATGATTTTCCCATCGGATGTTTTTGGTAAGCTTTACATCGGTAAAAAGCTGAAAGGCTTTATTAAGCACATTCGTGAAGATGGCAAAATCGACCTTGCTCTACAAAAAGTCGGTGTGGCGAAAATGGACGATCTTTCTAGTAAGATCCTTGACCTGCTAGAGAAGAAAGGCGGATTTTTGCCTTTGAATGACAAGTCGTCTCCTGAAGCGATTTTTGATGCTTTCCGCACAAGTAAAGGGACTTATAAAAAGACCATCGGTGGCTTATACAAGCAGGGTAAAATTGTCATTGAGAAAGACGGTATTCGTCTAGCGTAGTCCAAACTCACGTATAGCGGATCTGCAGCCAAAAAAACGGCCCAAACTTTTCCTTTTTTTGGGCCTAGGGGAAACGGCTCCGCAGAGCCTGCGCTAAACTTGTCCAACAATAATTTTGTTGGTGAACATAGAGAGAAATGCCACATCAAAGCATTACTTTGATACAACTAGTTTAGTACAGCGTGTCCGGATCGCTAGCGAGCCCACTTGCTTTCATACTTACGAATTAAAAAGCCATCGCAAATACGATGGCTTTTCATTTATTTATGGTTCGTTACGTCTTTTAAAATAAGTTCTTATCTCGTACTAATTCGCGAGGGAGACCATTCTTTATTCGGTTGCTTACCCACTTGCCAAGGCCAATAACTGCGCCTTGATAGGTGACAAGCACTTCGCCTTTACCTGTTTTCATTCCCTCAGGAATGGTTTGTGGGCGAACATCACGCCCCATGTACCATTCGCGCGCTTCTTCAATACTGAGTTCAATGGCGTTGCTTTCAGAACCTGTCGCCAGGGCAGTCGCGACTTGGTGTTGCCAACGGTAGCCATTTTTATGGGCTTCCGCGATCTTTATACCCATACGGGAGAAGCGTAATTCGCCGATCATCGCTTCTAAAGCATTAGGGAACAGCCAGACATCTTTATCGCGAAGCCATACAGAACTGTCATTTGGAAGTTTAATACCTAACGCGCTTTGGAGTTGTTGAGCAATTTCTGTCGATTCTTTTTTTGAAGTTTTAGCAAAGGGGAATTTCCCCATGCGCTTTTTGACTTCTGGCGCCTCAACAGCAGCCAGTTTGCGAATTCTTGCAACAAAGAACCCTTCACAGTCGTAGACCTGCGGGAAAATATGCAAAAAGCCTTCTTCAGTTAGAGCTGCCTCTGCGTTTTCAAACAAGTTCTCAAGGCTTTCAAACTCTACAGCATCCCCAAAGGTTTCTTTCAAGTGATGACAAACTTGTTGGTTTTCTTCTGTACTGAGCGTACATGTTGAGTAAACCATCACACCACCGGGCTTTAATGCATGGAAGGCGCTTTCAATAAGATCTTTCTGCGTGTCAGCGATGTCGAGTACGGAAGCTTGCGTCCAGTTTTTCATCGCATCTTCGTCTTTGCGAACGGTGCCTTCTCCAGAGCAAGGCGCGTCGAGCAAAACCGCATCAAATTGTTCTGGTAGCCAACCGCCAAAAACGCGTCCATCGAAGTTACTTAGTGCGGCGTTACGTACCCCACAACGTTCCACATTAGCGTGCAGTACTTTTACACGACTTGCGGCGTATTCATTGGCCACAAGTACACCTTCGTTGTTCATTAAAGCTGCAATTTGAGTGGTTTTTGAGCCTGGAGCGGCTGCGGTATCTAACACGGCATCGTAAGATTCATCATTCATAAACAGAGCAGATACCGGCATCATGGAACTGGCTTCTTGAATGTAGAATAAGCCAGACATGTGTTCTGCTGTGTTGCCTAATGGTACAACTGACTCATCCGCTTCAATCCAAAACCCCGAGTCACACCAAGGCACAGGAGAAAGCTTCCAGCCTTTTGTTTCTGCTCGTTCTAAAAACGCTTCAACGCTGATCTTCAACGTATTAACTCGAATACTTTTGCGCAGTGGCTTTTGGCAAGACGCGATAAAGTCTTCCATGTTGAGGTGAGCAGGAAGGATCGTTTGGATTTTTTCCAGAAACGCGTCTGGGATGTAAACATTAGGATGCAATGTGGGATCTCGTTTGCAGAATTTGTGGCAAATAATATACGAAAGCGAAGCAGAAACGAATAGTGACAAGGGCCGAGCATTAAAAAAGAGCAGCGATTGCTGCTCTTTTAAAGTGATCAAACTTCAATTGTACGTGAATTGAGCTTTATTCTACGGCTTAGGAATCGCTGTACGCCATTGAGTCCAACCTTCTTCAGCTTGTGGATACAAAAAGAAAGATTGCCCACTCTTTGCCGCTGGTGGAATAGTCGATTGCTCTGGCGTTGAAAACGCAATTCCTCCGCGAACTAAACTATCAAAGGTTCCCGCTTTGATGTTAGCGCCAGTAAGCCCGATGGAAACATCTACTCCTGAAACATTCCAGAACACACTGTTTTGACGAACGAGGTAAGCATATTCAGGCTGTATTTTGATAGTCGTGACGATGCGATCAGCAAATTCTCCTAGGCTTACGTCGGTCACTTGGCCAACTTCCATCTGGCGGTAAAGAATAGGGGTACCGACTTGTACTGAGCCTCTTTGTTCACTTTGTAACGTAAACATGATTCCATGCACGCGTTCTGAACTATTTTCTAATTGAAAATCAAATTTAGCTTTACCTTTACCTGGTTCAACACTGATGGATTTCGAAACCAACGCCCCGAGGTTTTTAACGCCACCTAAACCAATTTCTGGTTCAGTTAGCCAAAAATGTGAGCCTTCAACCGCAATGTTTTCTACGTATTCAGGTAGGATCCTTGCAGTGACTTCAACCATGTTACGACGAAAATTCGGTACAACCAGAGTGATTTCACCAACTTTAACACCTTGATATTCAATCGGCATTCCTTTAGCAATCTCTTGCGAACCGTCGGTTTCTAAAGCAATGACGCGCCCAAACTTGCGAGCGGTTTTTTGATCAGAATACAGCTTCCAGTTTTCTCCGATTTTGTTTTCAACGCCTGGCACGGAGTCAAAAGCGATGCCACCTTCTATTAACGATTTCAAAGGGTGTGCTTTCACACTGACGCCAGCTAATGATGCATCTATCTCAATCCCTGAACGATTCCAAAAAACGGTTTGTGGCGTTACAAGATAAGCGAAGCGGTTTTCGATAGTAGCCTTAATTAGTACTCCGCCATCAACTAGTTGGAAATCGGAGACGTTACCAACTGGAAGATTACGATAGAGTAGAGGGCTGCCTTTGGAAATCGGCGGCAATTCAGAAGCAAATAGTGTTAGCGCCCTAGAGCCACTTTGATTGTACTGCGCCAATTCAGCCAATGATTCATTTTGGAACAGTTGATACTCTTTTTGAATATCCTGCTTGCCTTCGCTCACAAAACTAATTGACCCGGTTAACAACTGCTTTGCTGGAGGAACGGTAACGCTGAGCCCCGATTCAGTTAACTCTGCTGACGCACTGCCGGTTACATAAAAACGATTGTTTGATTTGATCAGATGCTTGTATTCATGGTCAATCAATACATCCATAAATACTTCGTGTTGTGATTTTTTATCTTCCTTGACTAGGCCCACTTTGATGATTGAACCAACAACGATGCCTTTATAAAGTACATTGGCACCGCTATCTAGGCCAAACGAATTGTCGGATACCAACCGAATCGCGATGGACTTTTCTTGCTGTTGGTTAAACACGTTTTTACGAATGGCAGTAAAGCGGCGAGAGCGTTCACCCGCGCCCGGCACGATCGTTAAGAAGTTTCCTCGTACTAAATTAGCAATGTTTTCAACACCAGAAAGGGACACTTTTGCTTCTTCTAAGACAAATCGAGTACCTGTCGTCAGCATGTCACTAAAAGCGGGTTGAATTGCCGCTGACGCCAATATCACTTCTCGGCCTTCGGAAAGGCTCAAGTCCGTAACTTGGCCAATTTCGATTCCGCGATACATAATTGGAGCGCCTTCTCCGCTTATCTTGCTGTCATCAGGTAGGACGATTTTAACCGCGATGCCTCGACCAGCAGTTTTCAAATCTTTATACAAACGGAACTCGGTGTTCTCTTCTACAGGCTCACCATCATCCGGAGAGTCGACGGCGATGGCGCCACCTAGGAGGGCACTCATGCTTTCTAGTCTTACATCGACACCTTCAAAACCGATGCTGGCACCAATTCCACTGACGTTCCAGAATCGACTGCGGTTGTTAATGATATGTCGGTATTGATCCTGAATGTTGGCTTGAATAGTGATAGATTTTGCATCTTCATCTAGCTGGTAACTGTACACTTCACCGATTGGGATTTTCTTATAAACAATTTGAGAGCCAACCGATACACCACCTAAATCACGGCTTTTGAGCTTAATATTCAAACCTTGAGAAACACGTAAATCTGTTGGGGCAGAGTCTAACGCATGGAATGTTGTCTCAAACTCTTGACCATCTCCGGGTTGAATCGAGATGTAGTTACCTGAGACGAGCGCATCCAGTCCGGAAACTCCCGTTAGGCTAGCTGTTGGTTTTACTAACCAAAAGCGTGTTTTATCGTTCAGTAACTTTGCAGCTTCAGGATAGATATCAGCATCGACATAAATACTGCCGAGATCTTCGGTGAGGTTAATGTCTCTTACCATGCCGACTTCTAATCCTTGGTAACGGATAGTGGTTCGGCCGGCGACAAGACCAGCGGCATCAGAAAAATAGATTTGCACTCGTTGTCCTGCATCGTGTATCGACTTCACTACAAGCCAGCCAGCTAAGACCATGGTCAAAATTGGCAACAGCCAAAGAGGAGATATGCCTTTACTCCGCTTTACATCTGGTACGTATGACGTTTGAGAACTGTTCTGATCACTCATTCATTGACTCTTTTTCTGATTGTTTTGGGCTTGTTTGGTCCCAGATTAGCATTGGATCAATACTTTCTGCTGCAAGCATGGTCAACACTACGACAACACCAAATGCTACCGCGCCATATCCTGGTGTGAAATCCAGTATCTGACCACGATCGACTAACGTCATCATGATAGAAATAACAAACAAATCCATCACAGACCATTTACCGATCCATTTAACAACAAAGTAAACCATCATTCGTTGTCTCTTAAACACCGAACGTTTGAATTGGATGCAAAGCATGATGTAGGCGAGCCCAAGTATTTTAATCACCGGGACAACAATACTGGCAACAAAAATGATCGCAGCGATTCCATACATGCCGCTTTTTACCAAACCAGCCACGCCTGAAAAAATAGTGTCCTCCAAACGCTTACCATTGGTAAGCAAGATGGAAATAGGGATCAGGTTAGCGGGGAAGATGGCGACCGTTGCTGCGATGAGGTAAGCCCATGTTTTCTGAATGGAGTTTGGCTTGCGATGATATAACTCGTGATGACAACGCTGGCAATGGTCACCTTCAGGCTGGGACAAGTGGCATTCATGGCAATGCACATCTTTATGCTCAAAAGCATATAAACTTTCTGGTTTCCAAGCTTCCCAATAACGACGCACGCTGATTCTTGAAACTAACAAAACGGTAAATATCTGCAAAAGAACCAGACCAATTAACCCTGGGCCGACGAAAATGTCGGAATAATCTTGGAGTTTAAAACAGGAAATGGCGATGCTAACTAAGAACACATCCAACATAACCCAATGCTTCAAATGTTGAATTAGCCACAGTGAGATACGAAGCCCACGGAACCATCGTTGATGTAAAGAAATATGCGCCGTTACCACTGAAACACAAACCGTCAGTGGCGCTAGAGAGCTACAAAATAGAATGAGCAATGAAAGAAGAACAAATCCTTCTTCCATCAATGTGATCATCCCTGAAGGCAGGGTTGCCGGAATCATCACACCAAAGAGTCGGATGCTAATAAAGTTAAAAAAGTGCGATGGAATAAATAGTAGGATGCAGGTTATCGCGACGGCTAGATTACCAGAGAGGCTAGGGCTACCTCCGCGATATAATTGTGTACCACAACGAGGGCAGTGTGCATTTTTGCCATGGGGTAAGTCGACGATGTCGACAGGCAATTCACAACCTTGGCACAGACGTACGTTATTGGGTTGCATGGCGTGCTTAGACAGAGAGGTCATAACGACCTCTCTAGCTTGAACGATTTAAGCGTGGGACTGTATGCCCCCATATAAGGTTTGATATAAGCCTTCTTGCTCAACTAACTCACCATGAGTACCTGTTTGCGTCACTTTCCCATCTTCAAGCACGTAGATCAAATCGGCTTGTTTCACAGCGGATAGTCGGTGCGCAACGATTAATGTTGTTCTACCACGTAAGAACTCGGTCAGTGCTTTGTGTAAAGCCGCTTCAGTAGCGGTATCTAACGCAGACGTGGCTTCGTCTAAAATAACAAATTGAGGATTACTCAGCACCATTCTAGCAATGGCAAGCCGTTGTCGTTGACCTCCTGACAAACGAATGCCATTACGACCAACTTGAGTATCCAAGCCGTGGTTCAGTTGAGAAATAACATCTTGCAGCTGAGCCACTTCAAGCGCACGCCAAAGTGACATTTCGTCAAAATCCCCACCAAGCGTTAGATTATGCCTCAAGGTGTCGTTAAATAGTATAGGTTGCTGTAATACCACGGCAATTTTGTCGCGAATTACTTCAAAACCAATATCTTCTGTTAATTCATCATTAAAGCGAATGCTACCGGAGTTTTGACGGTAAACCCCAATAAGTAATTGTATCAAGGTTGACTTACCACCGCCGCTTGCACCAACTAACGCCACTTTCTTTCCTGCCGGCATATGTAAAGAAAGATTATCTAGGACTTTGTTTTCATTATTGTAAGAGAAATTAATGTTTTCTACTTTAACATCAACTTCTCTACCTTCTTTGAAAGGATTTACCTTAGAAACCGGTCTCTGCTCTTCTTCTAACTCTAATAAGTCGTTGATGCGTTTTAATGCCGCTTTAGCGCTATACCAAGAAAACTGAATCCCAAGCAACTCTTGAACAGGAGACAGCATGAACCATAGGTAACCAAAAACGGCAAATATTTGGCCAATAGTAAGGTCACTGAACATGACCATTAACATTGCTACAGCTCTGAATAATTCAAAGCCGATCAAAAAGAGAAGGAAAGATACGCGACCAGCAGCTTCAGATTGCCAAGCATACTTGTCTGCATCAACGCGAACTTGGTTCGCACTGTCTTTGAGTTGCTGGAGAAATTCTCGCTCTTTATTGGCCGCGCGTAGTTGGTAGATTCCATCTAATGTTTCAACTAAACGGTTTTGGAAAATTTCAAAAGAATGATTTTCCTTCCGTTTCAGATGTTTAACCATACTGCCTAGTTTACGTGAGAAGTAAATGACAATAGGGTTAACTAACAGGATAAACAGACCAAGTCGCCAATCGAGCCAAAGTAGAACGATAGCAGTACCAATAACAGTCAGAAAACTGATAACGAATTTTGCTAACGTAGAACCAATAAATTTATCAATGGTCTCAATGTCAGTGATAAGGTGTGCGTTGATTCCTCCGCTACCTTTGGTTTCGTATTGTCGGATGCTGATACGGCCGAGTTTGTCGATCATTTTACTGCGCATCTCAAACGTGATGGTTTTTGAAACAAGCGTAAATTGTCGGCTTTGAAGGATATTTAATCCTTGGCTCGCAGCTCGCATAAGAACAACCAAGAACAGGGTGAAGAAAATATAGCCTGTCGGAGTGTGCCACGCTTCAGGGAGAATGGCATTCATGGCATCTAAACCTTTTGCAGGTTGGTCCAATAAGACCTCATCAACCATCAAAGGCATGAGGAGGGGAATTGGAACACTAATCAAGGTTGCAAGCACCGCTATCAAGTTCGCTATGATCAGCTTGGACTTGTGCTTTTTTACTTGTGTTATCAACCAAGAACGGCTAATAGTGTCATTTTTCAGAAGCATTGTAATTGAGAATAAGTCCTATTATAAAGTAGGGCTGCATTTTAGCGCCATACATTGAGAATGGAAGCTTTTATAGTAAGTAGGAAGTTAATATGAACTTAGAACAATACCAAAGACTAACCAAACAAGCTGTTGCTCTAATTGAGTCTGAACCAGACTTTATTGCGAACCTAGCAAACTTGAGCTCATTGCTTTTCATGGAACTTGACGATCTTAACTGGGCAGGCTTTTACCTAACAAAAGGTGAAGAGCTTGTTCTTGGTCCGTTCCAAGGAAAACCAGCTTGTGTTCGTATCCCAATGGGTCGAGGCGTCTGCGGTACTGCTGCACAAACTAATACTATACAAAGAGTATACGACGTTCACGAATTTGAGGGGCATATTGCGTGCGATGCAGCGAGCAATTCAGAAATTGTGATTCCATTTTCTATTAATGGAAAGGTGGTTGGTGTACTTGATATTGATAGTCCAAGTATTGGCCGATTTAATGAAACAGACGAAGAAGGTCTCACTCATTTCATGGTTGAAGTAGAAAAGCTGCTTAATTCACACGCGAACGACGCATAAATTAGCCTTCGAGTGTGGTTTTTCCTTGGCATGTCACTATAATACGAGAATATTTTTTCTTAATGCTCGCGGAAATCCGCTCAAATCAGGACCCCTCATGACTGAAAAGTTAAAAAACAGCAAAGAAGTTATTGCATATATTGCTGAATGTTTCCCTAAGTGCTTTACTTTAGAAGGTGAAGCAAAACCTCTGAAAATTGGTATTTTTCAAGATCTTGCGGAACGTCTAAATGAAGACGAAAAAGTAAGCAAAACACAGCTTCGTGCAGCGTTAAGACAGTACACTTCATCATGGCGTTACCTACACGGTGTAAAACCAGGTGCAGTACGTGTAGACCTAGATGGCAACCCTTGTGGTGAGCTAGAAGAAGAGCACGTTGAACACGCGAAAGCGACACTTGCAGAAAGCAAGGCGAAAGTTCAGGCTCGTCGTAAAGAACAAGCACAAAAAGCTCGTGAAGAGGGTAAGGCGAAAGCGAAACCTGCGGCTAAAAAGCCTCAACAGCCTCGTCGTACTAATAAACCAAAAGTACAAAAACCAACTAAGCCTGTAGAAACGCGCGCTCTAAATGCTGATGAAATCACAGTAGGTAACGCAGTTAACGTGAACATGGGCAAAGGAAACATGGCAGCGACCATTGTTGAAATCAATAAGGATGATGTACGTGTTCAACTTGCTAACGGCCTACAAATGGTTGTGAAAGCGGAGCACTTGCGCGCATAAAGGAGATACTCCTACGCATGAATTGCCGTTCAAAAGTGACCCTGATTGCTGCTAGCTTATGGCTAGCAGCATCAGCTCAGGCTCTTGAAGCCAAACTACATAAAGATGACCTGCCGGTTCTTTCTCCTGAAGTTCAGCATGAAACAGCTAGCAAACGAGTCACCTCGCGATTTACCCGCTCTCATTATAAGCACTTCAGCCTCAATGATGATTTCTCTAAAGCGATCTTTGAACGCTATGTAGAGTTGCTTGATTACAATAGAAATATTTTCACTCAAGCAGACATCGATTCATTTAAAAATTGGTCAGTCGAGCTTGATGATCAGCTTAAATCGGGCAACAACCAAATTGCTTTTGATGTTTACAACCTCTCAATGCAGAAGCGTTTCGATCGTTTTGCTTATGCGTTAACTCTACTCGATGAAGAGATCAAGTTTGATACCGATGACGAGATAGAGTTAGACCGCTCTGAGGCCGCATGGCCAAAAGACGAAGCAGAGCTCAACGAGTTGTGGCGCAAGCGTGTGAAATATGACGCGTTAAATCTGAAACTGACTGGCAAAGAGTGGCCAGAGATTAAAGAAGTTTTAGAGAAGCGTTATAACAACGCGATGAAGCGCATCACACAGACCAACAATGAAGACGCATTTCAGTTGTATATGAATGCCTTCGCGCGACAGGTTGACCCTCATACAAGCTACCTTTCTCCACGTAATGCCGAGCAATTCCAATCGGAAATGAACCTTTCTCTAGAAGGTATCGGCGCCGTTTTGCAAATGACAGACGATTACACAGTAATTCGTTCACTTGTTGTTGGCGGTCCGGCCTCAAAGAGTAAGCAACTTGGTGAAGGGGACCGAATCACTGGTGTTGGACAAGACGGTGAAGAAATTGTCGACGTGATCGGTTGGCGTCTGGATGATGTTGTTCAGTTAATCAAAGGCCCTAAAGGCACAAAGGTTAATCTACAGATCTTGCCAGAAGGTAACGATGCGAAGAGTTACATTGTCACAATTGTTCGTGACAAAGTTCGCTTAGAAGATCGTGCAGTTAAGTCAGAAATCATCGAAAAAGACGGTAAGAAGATTGGTATTTTAGAAGTACCAAGTTTCTACGTCGGCTTATCGAAAGACACCGATAAATTACTAGCTGAGTTGAAAACCAAAAACGTTGACGGCGTAATCGTTGATCTACGCAACAATGGCGGTGGTGCGCTAACAGAAGCAACGGCATTGACAGGTTTATTCATTAAAGAAGGTCCTGTAGTTCAAGTTCGTGACAGCTATGGCCGCATCAAGGTGAATGCCGATACCGATGGAAAAGTGAGTTATGATGGCCCATTGACGGTATTGATTAACCGCTACAGTGCTTCAGCATCTGAAATTTTTGCAGCGGCAATGCAAGATTATAATCGTGCAATCATCTTAGGTGAAAACTCTTTCGGTAAAGGTACAGTTCAGCAACATCGTTCACTGAATCATATTTATGATCTGTTCGATAAAGAGCTAGGTTATGTTCAGTACACGATTCAGAAATTTTATCGTATTGACGGTGGAAGTACGCAAAATCGTGGTGTTGCACCAGATATTTCGTACCCAACGCCAATAGAGGCTTCTGAAACAGGTGAAAGTGTTGAAGACAATGCTTTACCTTGGGATCAGATTGATAAAGCACAATATCAAACGTTTCCAAGTAACGACGCCTTAGTTGAAAAACTTACTGCTCTTCATAACAAGCGTATTTCTGATGAAATGGAGTTCCGCTTTATCAATGAAGACATCGAGAAATATCGTAAAGAAAAAGACGATAATACTTTGTCTTTGAACGAAAAAGTTCGTAAAGCTGAATCGGATAAAGCGGAAGCCCTTCGATTACAACGCATAAATGAACGTCAAGTTGCTTTGGGTAAAAAAGCATTCAAAACATTGGATGACATACCAAAAGACTACGAGGCTCCTGATGTTTATTTAGATGAGTCTGTCGCGATTATGGTCGATCTACTTAAGCAGGAAAATCAGTCATAATAACTGGCAATTTAGAATAAAAAGAGTGAGTCTTTCAGATTCACTCTTTTTTTATGCCTTTTTGTCTTCCGCTGTCTCGATATCGAGCAAGATATTCGCTTATTTTCCCCCAATAATTTACGTGATCTACATCTAAAATTTCGCGAAAGTGAGGACTACTGGCTAAGCTAAAAGAAAACGATAAGGATGCCGATATGAAGTGGTTCTTTATTTTACTTAGCTTTTGCTGCTTTAGTGTGTTTGGTGGAGAAAACACCAGAGAAGATGAATTAAGTCACTTTGACACGCCGTTTCTCATCGGAGACTGGTATTTGATGAACCCAAACCCCGAAGAGTCGGCTGAAAACTTTCGTGCGATCAAACTCTCATTAGGTTCTGACTACAGCTTTTCTATTGATATTCAAAAGAAAGACTATTCCGTTGACCATTGGGAAGGGCTGTATAACGCAAATGAAGACACCATCGTTCTTGGTTTAAACACCGACGAGCCTCAAATTTATGCCTATCGCAACAACCATAATACGCTTGATCTTAATGGTGTAACGTTCACTAAAGGATTATCTAATTCACTTGCAGGTATTTGGTCTAGCTCTCACGTATCTGGCGACGGTCTTGTGGCCAACAACATTAATCAGATGGATTTGATACTTCAACCTGATTTCGTGTTCATGTTTAGGGTTTCGAACGAAGAAGGGGATGAGTCCATCAAACAAGGTGTGTTTTACACAGAAGATGAGTTTTTGGTTCTGCTGTATGAAAATGGCGAGCATGGAACCACGTATAAGCTCAACAAGAATGAGCTAACGATCGAAGATTCCAATGGTGATATGTACGCCGTACTCAATAGAGTTACGCCATGATGCCTTTAACATGCGCCAAATTACGCGTGCGTACGGTAAGTCATTAATGTTGTTTAAATGTTAATCAAAAAACGGAGCTAGAGCACTAAAAGCTCCGTTTTTTGATGGAAAGACTTGTATTCTGATACCACAACCCCTACAAATAGCTTATATAGTGATACCAGAACTGCATTTTTGATCATGCAGTCTGGTATTTTTGTTGTTCGACATACAAGGATTTATGCTCATGTCTCAAGCTCCCCAGGCCAAATATCGTAAAGATTATAAAGAGCCATCTCATGCGATTACTGATATCGATCTTACTTTTGATCTATATGACAATGACACAATCGTTACGGCGGTATCAAAAGTTGCTCAAAAAGGCGATACAACAACGCTAGAACTCGATGGCGAAGGGCTTGAGCTACGCGCTGTAAAAGTAAATGGTGAGGATTGGGCTCATCACGAGGTGAAGGAGTCGTCGCTGGTACTGACCGATCTTCCATCCGAGTTTGAACTTGAAATCGTCACCAAAATTGATCCTGAAGCGAATACAGCACTCGAAGGTTTGTACAAATCAGGCGGCGCATTTTGTACTCAGTGTGAGGCTGAGGGCTTCCGCCGTATCACGTACTATCTAGACCGTCCGGATGTTCTAGCAAAATACACAACAAAAGTGATCGCAGATAAAGCGGTTTATCCATATTTGCTGAGCAATGGTAACCGAATTGCAGAAGGCGATGCAGAGAACGGTCGTCACTGGGTTCAATGGCAGGATCCGCATCCAAAACCAGCTTACTTGTTCGCCCTTGTTGCAGGCGACTTTGATGTATTGCGTGACAAATATACAACGATGTCAGGTCGCAGTGTTGATTTAGAAATCTTTGTTGATAAAGGTAACTTAGATCGTGCAGGTCATGCGATGACATCGCTGATCAACTCGATGAAGTGGGATGAGGAACGCTTTGGCCTGGAATACGATCTGGATATTTACATGATCGTTGCTGTTGATTTCTTCAACATGGGTGCAATGGAAAACAAAGGCTTGAACATTTTTAACTCAAAATATGTTCTGGCGAACGATCAAACTGCGACAGATCGTGACTATTTAGGTATCGAAGCTGTGATCGGTCATGAGTACTTCCACAACTGGACTGGCAACCGTGTCACTTGTCGTGACTGGTTCCAACTAAGTCTAAAAGAAGGCTTAACCGTATTCCGTGACCAAGAATTCTCTTCTGACTTAGGTTCTCGTGCTGATAACCGTATTGATAACGTACGTATTATTCGTGGTCCTCAATTTGCGGAAGATGCAAGCCCAATGTCTCACCCGATTCGTCCTGACAAAGTCATTGAGATGAATAACTTCTACACGCTAACGGTGTATGAAAAGGGCAGCGAAGTTATTCGCATGTACCATACACTCCTTGGCGAAGAGGGCTTCCAAAAAGGAATGAAACTTTATTTTGAACGTCACGATGGTACCGCCGCGACGTGTGAAGACTTTGTTTCTGCAATGGAAGATGCCACCGGTGTTGATTTAAAACAGTTCCGTTTGTGGTACAGCCAATCGGGTACACCAACGATACGCGTAAATAGCGAATACAACGCTGATGCAAAAACTTACGCACTAACGGTAGAGCAATTTACGGAGCCGACGCAAGACCAAGCAGAAAAACAAGCGCTGCATATTCCGTTCGATATCGAGTTGTATGATTCGAAAGGTCGAGTTATCCCACTGGTGATTAACGGTGAATCTGTTCATAACGTGCTGGATATTAAACAAGATAAGCAAACGTTCGTATTTGAAAATGTCGAAGAACAGCCAGTGCCATCTTTGTTGCGTGAATTCTCGGCACCAGTCAAATTAGAATACGATTACAGCGATGACGAGTTAGTCTTCTTGATGAAGCACGCAACGAACGATTTTTCTCGATGGGACGCTAGCCAAATGCTATTGGCTAAATACATTCGTCAGAATGTGAAAAATGTTCAAGCGGGACAAGAAGTATCGCTTTCTGAAGGTGTGATAGATGCTTTCCGCGGTGTGCTGTTGGATGAAACGCTTGAGCCAGCTTTCATTGCTCAAGTTTTCTCTATGCCTTCAATCAATGAGATTACTGGTTGGTACCAGCAAATTGATATCGATGCCGTAGACAAAGTGCTAAACAGCATTACAGTGTCACTTTCTAAGGAATTAGAAGATGAGCTAAGTGCAACTTATCACACGCTTAAGCAAACAGAGTATACGATCGACCATGCTGCTATTGGCAAGCGTGCTTTACGTAACCGTTGCCTTCAGTACCTAGCATATACGGAAAAAGGTAATGATTTAGTCAACGCGCAGTACGCATCTGCAAATAACATGACAGATACGATTGCTGCGATGAGTGCCGCAAATAACGCTCAGCTCGAGTGTCGTGAAGCACTTATGGCTGATTATAGCGATAAATGGAAGCACGATGGTTTGGTTATGGATAAGTGGTTTGCACTTCAAGGTAGCAATCCTGCAGAGGATGCTCTTGAAAAAGTAAAAGCAACCATGAACCACGAAGCATTTAGTTTGAAAAATCCGAACCGTACGCGCAGCTTAATTGGCTCGTTCTTAAGTGCGAACCCTGTACGTTTCCATGATAAATCCGGTGTAGGTTACCAGTTTGCCGGTGAAATTCTTCGCCAACTAAATGATTCGAACCCACAAGTAGCTTCTCGAATGATTGATCCTTTGCTTAAGTTCCGTAAATACGATGAAGCTCGCCAAGCAATGATTCGTGCAGAACTTGAAAAGCTCAAAGCAATGGATAATCTTGCTAAAGATCTATTCGAAAAAGTGACTAAAGCACTAGACGAATAGTAAACAAAACAATAGGGTGGTCATTTAGACCACCTTATTTGTTTATGTCACTTAGTTTTCACTTCATGAACTATTACTACTTCAATCTCAACATTTCATATCAAACGTTTTTATCTCATTATTCTGGTGCGGCAAGTGTTGTTCAAGTTGTCACACACAACGGTTTGCGTTTGCAGTTACCCGCCGCGAGATTTAGACCATTTCTCAGTCAATTGGGCGTTAGAGGCCAGTTTAGACTAACAACTGACCAAAATAATAAGTTTCTTAAGTTAGAAACTCTGTGATGTATTGTATTTGCAGAGAGTTAAATAGGAATCTTAGTCACAGAATCGGACATTTCACCTCTTACCACTACGATTAGTTGTTAAACATTTGTAATTATGCTTTTACAATGGGCACATGCATTACCTATGCTTAGTTTCTAAGGTAACAACCTAGCTACTAAGTCCCCCTACAAAACAACAATTCTAATGTGGAGTGTGAATATGACCGCGCGTGAAAATGTAGTGCCGGTTCTGCTTGAAAAGGTTTACCAACTGATTCAAGACAAACTCGAGCTTTCTCACCAAACGCTTGTAACTAAACTTGCTCAACACTTATTCAGTAACATTGCTGATGATGATCTAATTCAGCGAAACGAATCCGACCTTTATGGTGCTGTCGTTAGCCTTTGGCACCATATCAATGAAAAAAAACCAGAAGAGATTTCGGTTCGAGTATTTAACCCGACCGTAAGTCGTCAAGGCTGGCAATCCACACACACAATCGTAGAAATTGTTGTTCCAGATAGTCCATTCTTAGTGGACTCAGTCAAAATGGCTTTAGCACGTTTGGATCTTGTTTGTCACCTAATGTTGAATAACCCAACACAGATTCAGCGTGATAAAAAAGGCCAAGTTACAGACGTAAACGGTGAGGGTGGTGTTCTTCAATCACTTTTCCACATAGAGGTAGACCGCCTCACTAGTAAAGACGAGATGCAAGCGCTTAAAGAAGAGCTGTTAAGAATTCTATCTGATACTCGCTTAGTCGTTGATGACTGGAAGCAGATGGTTGATAAGCTTAAGTTTGTTACTGATGAACTTGA
Source organism: Vibrio sp. SCSIO 43097 (assembly GCF_023650755.1). Taxonomy (NCBI): domain Bacteria; kingdom Pseudomonadati; phylum Pseudomonadota; class Gammaproteobacteria; order Vibrionales; family Vibrionaceae; genus Vibrio; species Vibrio sp. SCSIO 43097. The sequence continues at coordinate 1,676,983 of NZ_CP071840.1, forward strand.
GAAAAATAAAGATCGTGTTTCTATCCAAACTGATCGTATGGATGAAACGATCGCATTTCTTCGTTGGCTAGAAGATCATAACTTTACCTTTATGGGTTATAAAGATTATGACTTAAAAGAGGTCAATGGTGATACCGAACTTGTTCCTGCTAAAGAAAAAGGACTAGGTCTGTTTGCTGATGACAAGCGCGTGCGTAGCGTCAAGCTCTCTGAATTATCAGATTCAGCGCGATTAGAAGCGAAAAAACCATACGCTCTGATCATCACCAAAGGTAACAAAGCATCTCGTATCCACCGTCCAGCTTATACTGATTACATCGGTATTAAGAAGTTTGATGAAAACGGTAAAGTAATAGGTGAGCATCGCTTTACTGGTTTATATACCTCCGCCGTTTACAACCAAGCGGTACAAAGTATTCCTTTGATCCGTGAAAAAGTTGACCGTATCCTTGAAGCAAGTGGATACCGTCACGGATCATACTCATACAAAGCATTGCACAATATCTTAGAAAACTACCCACGCGACGAGTTGCTTCAAGCTAATGAAGAAGAGCTGCTTGAGGTGGGAATGGGTGTTGTACAAATGCAAGATCGTGACTTGCTGCGTTTGTTTGTTCGTAAAGACCCATTTGGTCGTTTCTTCAGTTGCATGGTTTATGTCACTAAAGATCGTTACAACACAGAATTGCGTCGTCAAACTCAACGCATTCTTAAGCAGTACTTTGGTTGCGAGCAAGAGGTTGAATTTACAACGTACTTCTCAGAAAGCCCACTAGCGAGAACACATTACATTGTTCGTGTAGACAATAACAACATTGACGTAGACGTGAAAAAGATCGAGCAAAATCTAATGGAAGTTTCTACCTCTTGGGATGACAGACTAAAAGAATCCATCATTGCTAACTTTGGTGAAAGTAAAGGCCTTCCTCTTTCAAAAGAATATATGAGTGCGTTCCCTCGCTCATACAAAGAGGACATGATGCCAGGTTCTGCGGTTGCAGATATCGAGCGCTTAGAAGCGTTAAGTGATGATAATAAACTTGGTATGTTGTTCTACCGACCTCAAGAAGAGGGAGCAGATTCCAAAGCTGTCCGCTTAAAGTTATATCATCGCGATGAACCAATTCACCTTTCTGACGTAATGCCGATGTTGGAAAACCTTGGTTTGCGTGTGATTGGCGAATCGCCATATGAGATCGAGAAAAACAACGGGCAGACTTTCTGGATCCTTGACTTCTCTATGCTGCATAAGAGCGAGAAAACCGTTGACCTTCGTGAAGCTCGTGATCGTTTCCAACAAGCATTTGCTGCCATTTGGGCGGGTAATCTTGAAAGTGATGGTTTCAACCGATTGTTATTAGGTGCGTCGTTATCTGGCCGTGAGATTTCCATTCTTCGTGCTTACGCACGATACATGCGCCAAGTAGGCTTCCCATTCAGTCAGCAGTACATCGAAGACACGCTAAGCCACTACCCAGACTTAGCGACAGGTCTAGTCAAGCTGTTCACCAAGCGATTTGATCCGAAACACAAAGGCAGCGAGAAAGGCCAAAACGATCTAATTAAAAAGCTAACAGAGCAGTTGGATCGTGTAGAGAGCTTGGATGATGATCGTATTATTCGTCGTTATATTGAAATGATCATGGCGACGCTTCGTACCAACTACTACCAAGTAGACGAGAATAAGCAGCCTAAGCCTTGGTTATCTTTGAAAATGAAGCCAAGCGATATTCCTGAGATTCCGCAGCCTGTACCTGCATTCGAGATCTTTGTTTACGCACCAGATATTGAAGGTGTTCACCTTCGTGGTGGAAAAGTGGCTCGTGGTGGTTTGCGTTGGTCAGATCGTCAAGAAGACTTCCGTACGGAGATTCTTGGCTTAGTAAAAGCGCAACAGGTTAAGAACACTGTAATTGTACCAGTGGGTGCAAAAGGCGGCTTCGTTTGTAAACGCCAGCCATCTCTCACCACTCGTGATGAAATTTTTGCGGAAGGTCAGCGTTGTTACAAACGCTTTATCCGTGCACTGCTAGATGTGTCAGATAACATCATTGAAGGAGAGGTGGTACCACCACAAAACGTTGTTCGTCACGATGAAGATGACCCATATTTAGTAGTGGCTGCCGATAAAGGCACAGCAACCTTCTCAGATTTGGCAAACTCTGTTTCTGCAGAATACAACTTCTGGCTAGGTGACGCATTCGCTTCAGGTGGTTCAAACGGTTACGATCACAAAGCAATGGGAATCACCGCAAAAGGTGGTTGGGAATCTGTTAAACGTCACTTCCGTGAAATGGGCATCAACTGTCAGACCACTGATTTTACTGCAATCGGTGTAGGTGATATGGCAGGTGACGTGTTCGGTAACGGTATGCTGTTATCGAAGCATATTCGATTGCAAGCTGCGTTTAACCACATGCACATCTTTATTGATCCAAATCCAGATTCAGCCAGCAGCTGGGAAGAGCGTAACCGCTTGTTTAATTTGCCAAGATCAAGCTGGGAAGATTACAACAAAGACTTGATCTCTCAAGGTGGTGGCATCTTCTCTCGTCGATCAAAATCGATCCAGTTGACGCCAGAAATTCAGAAAATGTTAGGTACGAAGAAAGCATCTTTAGCGCCTAACGATCTGATAAAGATGATCTTGAAAATGAAAGTCGATCTTCTTTGGAACGGTGGTATCGGCACTTACGTTAAATCATCGACAGAAACTCATACAGATGTTGGTGACCGTGCTAACGACATGCTGCGCATTGACGGCCGTGACTTAAGAGCCAAAGTGGTTGGCGAAGGTGGTAACTTGGGTATGACTCAGCTTGGTCGTATCGAATACGCACTAACTGGCGGTCGAGTGAACACGGACTTCGTTGATAACGTAGGTGGCGTTGACTGTTCGGATAATGAAGTCAACATCAAGATCTTCCTCAATGGACTGGTTTCAAATGGCGATCTTACGGTTAAGCAACGTAACCAAATTCTAGAGTCTATGGAAGACGAAGTGGGTGAAATTGTCTTGGATGATGCTTACCGTCAGTCGGAGTCGATCTCTGTTACTGAACAGCAAGGTGTTGGCATTGTTAAGGAGCAAATTCGATTCATCCACACTATGGAGAAAGCAGGGTACTTGGACCGTGCTCTCGAATACATTCCTGATGATGAAACGCTAATCGAGCGTGAAAAACAGGGACTAGGTCTGACTCGCCCTGAGCTATCAGTGTTAGTTGCCTACGGTAAAATGGTACTTAAACAGCAACTTGTTACGGATGAAATCGCAAATGATGAATTCCATGCAAAACAACTTGTTGAATATTTCCCAAGTGCGTTACGACGTAACTATAAAGATCAAATGGTTAATCACCCACTGCGAGCTGAAATTATCGCTACAGCATTGGCTAACCAGATGGTTAATGAAATGGGCTGTAACTTCGTTACTCGTTTGCAAGAAGAAACTGGTGCAAGTGTTGTCGATATTGCCAATGCTTACAGTGCGGCTAGAGAAATCTTTGATTTAGAAGCAATCCTCAAGCAAACTCGCAAACTTGATAACGTTGCGACAGCGCAAGCTCAATACGAAATTATGTTTTACGTGCGCCGAGCACTGCGTCGAATTGCACGCTGGTTGCTTCGTAACCGTAGCGGCAAATGCACGGTCGGTGAGTTGATTACTATCTACAAGCAAGATGTCAATGTTATCACTGAAACCCTAGACACTATGTTAGTTGAGTCTGAAGTTGAAGAACACAATGAGTTGGCTCAAGGTTGGATAGAGAAAGGGGTTGAAGAGAAACTCGCTCACCAAGTTGCCCGCTTATCAAGCTTACAATCTGCACTGGATATTTCATCAGTAGCAAGTGAAACAGGTAAAACGGTTGAGCAAGCATCGAAACTCTACTTTAACTTGGGTGACCGTTTATCGTTGCATTGGTTCTTGAAGCAAATTAATAGCCAAGCCGTTGATAACAACTGGCAAGCACTTGCAAGAGCGGCATTCCGTGAAGATTTGGACTGGCAACAACGTCAACTTACCGCTCAGGTACTGACTTGTGGCTGCTCAACCGAAGAGCTTGACGTGATGGCTGCGTTAGAAGATTGGATTGAAACTAACGAGCAATCGTTGCACCGCTGGGAGAGTATCTTAAACGAGTTCAAAGTTGGCTCAGTACACGAATTTGCTAAGTTCTCTGTAGCACTTCGAGAGCTAGTACTTTTAAACCTCAACTGCTCATCGAAAGAGTAGTGGAATAATCAAGTCATAAGTAAAAGCCTCGTTATTTAACGGGGCTTTTTATTATCTATTATTCACATTTGGAACGAAAATAGTTACATTGTCACATTGAGTTGAAATTAAAACAGAGTGAAATCGATTGCTTTTAAGCGGTTAGTTACGATTTTTATCGCAGAAACTTGATTGTAATTGTTTGTTTTATATTTGAAAATCTTATAAAGATATAGGTTTTTACTTATTACGTTCATTTTCATTGAATTACGATGAAAAACGGTAAATAATATTGTCCCGTTTATACGGGGCTTTTTTCTTTCGGAGGCACAATGCTTTACCGTCTAGCCAGAACTGGCTTTTTCCAACTCGATGCCGAGAAGGCACATGATCTTGCAATCAAGAACTTCCAACGCTTTAACGGCACACCACTTGATCTCTTTTACCGCCAACAGTTACCAACTCGTCCAGTTGAGTGTATGGGTCTAACATTCCGTAACCCTGTTGGTCTTGCGGCTGGTTTAGATAAAAACGGCGAATGTATTGAAGCATTTGATGCCATGGGCTTTGGCTTTGTCGAAGTCGGCACTGTAACGCCACGACCACAACCAGGTAATGATAAACCACGCCTATTCCGTTTAGTGGAAGCAGAAGGGATCATCAACCGCATGGGCTTTAATAACCTAGGCGTTGATAATTTGATCGAGAATGTTAAACGAGCAAAATTCAATTGTGTTCTCGGAATTAATATCGGTAAAAATAAAGATACGCCAATTGAGAAAGGGGCAGAGGACTACCTGATTTGTATGGAAAAAGTGTATGAGTATGCTGGCTATATTGCAGTAAACATCTCATCGCCAAACACTCCAGGCCTTCGTTCACTTCAATATGGTGAAGCCCTTGATGAACTGCTTTCCGAATTAAAGGCGAAACAAGCGGAGTTATCAGAGAAGTACAACAAGTACGTCCCGTTAGCATTAAAGATTGCGCCAGATTTAAGTGACGATGAAATCTGCCAAATTTGCGATTCTTTATTGAAAAACAATATAGATGGTGTGATCGCGACTAACACAACTTTGGATCGCACGATCGTAGAAGGGATGAAACACGCCAATGAGGCAGGTGGCTTGAGTGGTCGCCCTGTGCAATCACGCTCTACGGAGGTCGTACGTAAGCTTCATGAAGAGCTTGGAGACAAACTTCCAATTATCGGTGTTGGTGGTGTAGATTCCTATGTTGCAGCCAAAGAAAAGATCATGGCAGGCGCTAAGCTTGTTCAAGTCTACACTGGCTTTATTTACCACGGCCCAGGTCTCGTACGTGATATTGTTAAGAATCTTTAACATATACATCAAAAACTACTGAAAAATCAGTACCTGTTACATAAAAAAGAGGACTTTGTTTCCTCTTTTTTTTTATCCGTTCGTTTGTAGAATTTAAAAATCACGAGTAGGTAATTAAGCGTCTTACCTCTTTACCACTGATTTAACTAGTCAAGAGAGAACGGAATAATGCTTAAACCCAGCGACAAATGGAATTGGTATTTTGACGAGCAAAAAGCTTGCTTAATGCTGGATCTGGGGGAGGAAATGATTTTCCAAACCAATCTATCCCGAAAATTGTTGGTTAACTGTGCCTTCTCAAACAGTGAATTTACCGTTGATGACGCCAGCGCATTTCAAACGTTTAATGAGCGCATTCGCTGTCTCGATATCAGTGAATATCGCCAAGCTGAATTAACACTGTATTGTGTTGCTGCAAAGCGTTTTCATAAACCTGTACAGCCTAAGAGCTGGTTCTTCGATGCACAGTCCTCTGATTATGAACCTCAAGAAGGGGACATGGTCTTTCTCACAAATCAATATTCTGATGGTATGTTCATCGTTCTAGAACCAGGCGAAACATCGAGCTTATGTGCTTATGTTAACCAAGAAGCCTTTGTTCTTGATGGCAATAAGGCGCTTCAATTTGGGCAGCCGATTAAAGTAATGCATGATCGCATGGCTTGTGCAAATCACCTCTTTGCAATGACCCCTATGGCAATGGTGGGTTAAAGCTGTTTAATTTTTCTTTATTTCGTTCCTTTGTTTGCCTTAATCGACCTTATTGGGTCGATTTTTTTTGTCCTTTCCTCTGACACTCCAATCCGAAAGACCATGAAACTGTTTGTTTTCTATGCATGCAAACATGAAGCTGGTCACTTTTATTTTACTTATTTCAATTTGATTACTCCTTTAATTAGGCAACCTAGCGCCTAAAACAACCCTATTTATTCCCCTATAAAGGGCATTTGTAAGTAATTTACATCAACCAATCACGACTGGTATATACCAAAATGCATGTAAATAAGTATTCACTTCTTCTAAAGGAAACAAAATACGTTCATGAATGAAAAACATTCAAACTAAAGATGTTGAAAGTTTTAGATCATTTGAGTGGTGATGATTTGAACTAACGGGTGGGAAAATACCTTTAAAAACGAGGCATTGATCGTAAAGTCAGGTATAATTGAAGCCATTTTTTATCAGCGAAAGAACACTATGAATCAATATCTCGCGGTAACTTCAAATGGCATGGAAAATTTGCTTGTTGAAGAACTGACTAAACTAGGCATTGAAAATGCGAAACCAGTACAGGCAGGCGTAAAATTTAAAGCGACAAACGAACAGGTTTATCGCTGTTGTTTGTGGAGCCGTTTAGCGTCTCGATTTGTACGTGTTTTATCTGAGTTCACGTGTAACAACGACATGGACTTGTATCTATCCACTTCCACTATTAACTGGGTTAACCAATTTCATAGCTCTAAACGCTTTGTTGTGGACTTTAACGGCACAAACCGTGAGATTAGAAATAGCCAATACGGAGCTATGAAGGTCAAAGATGGCATCGTAGATTGCTTTGAGAATAAAGGCTTGCCACGTCCTAATATCAGCAAAGAACGCCCAGATATTCGTATTCACGTTCGTTTGCATAAAGATAAAGCGTTGCTTGGGGTAGACATGGTAGGTAGTGGTCTTCATCAGCGTGGTTATCGACCAGAATCGGGTCGTGCGCCATTACGTGAAACGCTTGCTTCTGCGATTATCATGCGTTGTGGCTGGGATGGGCATCAACCATTACTCGATCCAATGTGTGGTTCTGGTACTTTGCTTATTGAAGCGGCGATGATGGCAGCCAACATGGCACCTGGCGTTAAGCGCAAACAATGGGGCTTCGAAGTTTTGGAAGATTTTGAACCGGAGACCTGGGCTGAGATTAAATCAGAGGCTAATGTTCAAGCTAGACGAGGTGTCAAGAAAGTTGACGCTAAGTTTTTTGGATTCGATAACGACCCCAAAGTATTAAAAGTCGCTCAAGAAAACGCCCGCAGAGCAGGTGTTGAAGAGTTGATTGAGTTTGCGCAAGGTGATGCTGCAACTATTACTCGTCCCGCAGGATTTGAACACGGTGTTATCGTTTCAAACCCACCTTACGGTGAGCGTCTAGGAACTGAGCCGGGGCTGATTGCGCTCTATACCGCATTCGGTGGACAGCTAAAATCTGAGTTTGGCGGATGTAAAGCATCTATCTTCTCTAGCTCAGACGAGCTCTTGAGTTGCCTTCGTATGCGCGCTGATAAACAGTTTAAATTGAACAATGGTGCGTTACCGTGTCACCAAAAGAACTACAGCATTGCCGAGCGCAGCGCTGATGAAGTGAAAGGTGCAGATACTAACGTTCAAATCGCACCAGACTTCTCAAACCGTTTGAAGAAAAACATTGGCAAGATTGGCAAGTGGGCGCGTAAAGAGAAACTAGACTGCTATCGTATCTACGATGCAGACCTTCCAGAATATAACGTAGCGATCGACGTGTACGGCGATCAAATTGTGATTCAAGAGTACGCAGCACCTAAGAACATCCCTGAAGAAAAAGCCAAGCGTCGTCTAACGGACATTATCCGTGCGACGATTCAGGTGACAGGTGTCGAAGCGAACAAAGTTGTACTGAAAGTTCGTGAGAAGCAGAAAGGTCGAAGCCAGTACCAAAAATTAGGTCAGGTATCAGAGACGCTCGAAGTAAACGAGTACGGTGTGAAGCTGATCGTGAACCTTCATGACTACCTAGACACAGGCCTGTTCTTGGATCATAAGATCACTCGTCGTCGTCTTGGCGAAATGGCACAGGGTAAAGATTTCCTTAACTTGTTTGCTTACACTGGTAGTGCAACAGTGCACGCTGCAGTTGGTGGTGCGCGTTCCACTACAACTGTCGATATGTCAAACACCTACTTGAACTGGGCGAAAGACAATATGCAGCTTAATGGCTGTGTAGGGCGCCAACATAAATATGAACAAGCGGACTGTTTGCAATGGCTAGAAAACGCAAAAGGTGAGTACGACTTGATCTTTATTGACCCACCTACGTTCTCTAACTCTAAGCGTATGGAAACATCATTCGATGTACAACGTGACCACATTAAGCTAATGAAGAACCTCAAACGTTTACTGAGAAGTGAAGGCACAATCGTATTTTCAAATAACAAACGTCACTTCAAGATGGATGAAGAATCACTCGCTGAATTGGGTTTGAAGGCTCAGAATATTTCTTCTCAAACGTTACCATTAGATTTTGCGCGTAATAAACAGATTCATAACTGTTGGCTAGTAACGCACGCGTAGTATAAACAAAAGGATTAATACGTGTTGATATTGTATAGCACGGAGGGATGCCATCTTTGTGAGATGGCATTTGCTCTAGTAGACCAAGTCGGTTTGGCCGAGCAAACAGATATCATTGATATTGCGTTCGATGATGTACTATTTTCTCGTTACGGCGTCACAATACCCGTATTAAAATATCAAGATTCTGAGTTGAACTGGCCGTTTGACTTAGAACAACTCACACATTGGTTGGATAATAATGGCATTACTTACCATTCATAACGCACAACTTGCATTTGGTGACCACCCATTGCTAGACAAAGCGGAGTTCGCTCTTCAAGAAAACGAACGCGTTTGTTTAGTTGGTCGTAACGGAGCAGGTAAGTCCACGTTAATGAAAGTGCTTGCCGGCGACATTTTGTTGGATGATGGCAAGATTCAAATAACTCAAGACGTAGTAGTTTCTCGGCTTGAACAAGATCCACCGCGCAATCAAGAGGGTACGGTTTACGAATACGTATCTGGCGGTTTGGCTGAAATCGGCGAACAATTGAAGATCTATCACGATCTTCTCGATCTTGTTGCTCAAGACCCAAGTGAGAAGAACATTAACCGTTTGGCGAAAGTTCAAGAGCAACTTGATCATTCTAACGCTTGGCGCTTTGATGACCGTGTTAAGAACGTACTTGGCGCTTTAAAACTAAGCCCAGAAACCAAACTGACCGATCTATCCGGTGGCTGGCAACGTAAAGCTGCTTTAGCTCGTGCTCTGGTTTGTGATCCTGATGTATTGCTTCTTGATGAACCAACAAACCATCTCGATGTGACAACGATCGAATGGTTAGAGAACTTCTTAAAAGACTTCAAAGGCTCGATCATCTTTATTTCTCACGACCGTGCATTCATCAAGTTGATGGCGACACGCATCGTTGACTTAGATCGCGGTCAATTAGCTTCTTTCCCTGGTAATTACGAACAGTATTTGAATGACAAAGAAGAAATGCTTCGCGTCGAAGAAATGCAAAATGCTGAGTTCGATAAGAAACTAGCTCAGGAAGAAGTGTGGATTCGTCAAGGTATTAAAGCACGTCGTACTCGTAATGAAGGCCGTGTTCGAGCCCTTAAAAAACTTCGTGAAGAGCGTCGTGACCGTCGTGAAGTTCAAGGTAAAGTTAACCTAAACATCGATGATGCTTCTCGTTCAGGTAAGATTGTATTTGAAGCAGAAAATGTATCTTTTGCTTACGAAGGCAAGACAATTGTCGACGACTTTAGCTTTAACATCATGCGTGGTGACCGTATTGCACTTATCGGACCAAATGGCTGCGGTAAGAGTACGGTACTTAAATTGCTACTAGGGCAATTGGAAGCGCAGTCTGGTCGTTTACACTGCGGAACAAAATTAGAAGTCGCGTACTTTGATCAGTACCGAGAGATTTTGGATCCAGAAAAGACAGTGATCGATAACTTAGCGGATGGGAAACAAGAAGTAATGGTTGGGGGACGTCAGCGTCATGCGCTGAGTTACCTTCAAGACTTCTTATTTGCACCTAAGCGCGCCAGAACCCCGGTTAAGGCACTTTCTGGTGGTGAGAAAAACCGATTATTGCTAGCCCGTATCTTGTTGAAACCAAACAACTTACTTATTCTTGATGAACCAACTAACGATTTGGATATCGAAACGTTGGAACTTTTAGAAGAAATGCTTGCCAATTATCAGGGTACATTATTGTTAGTGAGTCACGACCGTGAGTTCGTAGACAACACAGTAACAACCAGCTGGATTTTTGAGGGTAACGGTATAATCGAAGAGTTCGTTGGTGGTTATCATGATGCTAAACAGCAGCGTGACCAAGTTCTTGCTTCGCGCAGTCAGGTTGAAAAACCAACGAAGAAAGAGAAAGTGGTTGAGGAAACTCCCAAAACTACGCAACCTAAGAACAATTCGAAGAAGTTATCGTATAAGCTGCAAAGAGAATTAGAGGCTCTACCAGCTAAACTTGAACAATTAGAGTCGGATATCGAGAGCCTTCAGGAGCAAGTGAACGATCCAGAGTTCTTTGCTAAACCTGTAGAGCAAACTCAGCCGGTATTGGAACAGCTTGCTGCACTAGAGCAGGAGTTGGAAATCGCATTCGAGAGATGGGAAGAACTCGAAGCAATGCAACAGGATAGTTAAGAATTCAATGAATTGTAGTAATAAATTCAAATTGACCGCCATTGCAATGATGGTTGGTACCACAATGAACGCACAGGCGGCATTGTATCAAGTTGTTGAGGTTTCACCTCAGGATCATGGTTCAAACGGTGACTACCAAACGGCTTACGGGGTTGCAATTCAACAGGGCGATGCAGGTACAGATCCTTCAACAGGTTCACCTTTCGCTTTAGGCTGCTTTGATGCAGCAGCAAACTGCACGCCAGAGCAGTTTAAACTTGCAATGGAAACTCGCACTACACCGATTTCAGCGACACAAGCCGTGGATGGGAACAGTTATCGTGAAGAAATCCCATTCGGATTAGACGCTGGCTTTTATTACATCCAAGAACTCAAAGACTTTGAGCGTTACTGTTACAACCAGCTTCGCTATTCCACCTGTGACTCTTGGGCTTCAGTAAACTGGACGCCGTGGAATAAAGAACGTAGTAAAGACTTTACTTCTAATGCGTTAGCGTTCATAGAAGAAGATTCTGCTGCTTATAAAAATGAATATAACAACGTTATCAACCAGCTTACCGAGGGTGGTGCAGCTGTCGGTAATCAGAGTAAAGTTAGCACAGAAAATACTTCTACATTAGAAACACGAAATACCGTAGTTGCACCAGTAGAGCCAAATATTCTTACTGGCGATAGTGACGCAAGTGTTGTGCAAAGCCATGCTTGGAGCACAGACGGCATTTTTACTGTTGGCAGTGTTTCTCGAACAGCAAGCAATACCAATGGATCTCACCACACATCAAAAGCAGCGATTTGGGATCAAAGCGGAACCGTCAGTGAATTGGCTTGGCCAAGTGGCACATCTAAAGATGGAGAAAGGTTAGCTCAAGGGAGCATGCGTGACCTTGTCACTGATGGAACTACGGTCTATGGCGTAGGTTACAACACTTACAGTGATGATAACTACCTGAATGCGACTGTTTTTGTCGGAACTCTAGAAGCCGAAGGTAGCGTTGAAAACGCAACTTGGAAAAACAAAGTTGTTGTAGGAGCTAGACAGCGCGAAGGTGATGATACGGTTCATACAAACTCACGATTAACCGACGTTAACTCTAATTTTGTTGCTATTGGTGAAGCAAAACGTTCGGGCGGATACTTAATGCCAACGGGCTCTGCTCCGAATCGTCTCTTTATCGTAGATGATGTTCGTAAGGATTCTATTAGCGCTTTTTACCCAACTACTGGCATTTTCTTTAGCGGTGCGGGCGGTAAGATGGGCGGTATCAACTCTTACAATGAAATCGTCGGGCAACTTGATGCGGAAACGACTCGTGAAGACGATGGCAAGCCACGTCGTAAGCGCGGTTTTATCTATCCATATAGCGTAGGTGGCGAGACTAGTGAACGTGCTGCAACATTATTCAATGGAAAAGCTTGGTTCCTAGACAGTTTGACTAATGGCGGTGATTACTCTGAACAAAACAATCAGTTCCGTATTATCGACGCAACTGATATCAATGATGCAGGTGTGATCTCTGGTACTGCTATGAAATGTGCAGGTGGTTATAGCACAACAGCAAACAATGCGACATGTAGCTCTGAAGAGCAAATTGTAGCAGTCAAACTAGTACCTATTGCTGACGCAACTAAGGACGACATCGTATCTCGAAGCATTGACTCAACGACGACAGAGCGTCAAGGTGCAGGCCTTGGTTGGTTAGCTTTGACCATGCTTGGATTGTTTGGGTTCCGTAGAAAATAGTTAAAAATCGTCAGTAATTTTTAAATCAAGCAGAGGCTCACACATTTGAGTCTCTGCTTTTTTTATGCCTTGAGAAATTGCCTACTTTGATCGATTCTTATAAGTGGAGTCATAAAAACTCCATCAAAGTTTCACAATAACAGCTGTACGTTAGTAAATGGACCTGTATGAGGAATTAACTATGAAGAGACAAAAGCGTGATCGCCTAGAACGAGCTCAATCTCAAGGCTACAAAGCTGGGTTGAATGGAAGGTCTCAAGAGGCTTGCCCATATCAACAAGTTGATGCTCGGTCGTATTGGTTAGGTGGTTGGCGTGATGCCAGAGATGAAAGACAATCTGGTCTCTACAAATAAACTCTTCACATACAAAAAGAAGGATTCGAAAGGGCTCTACGGAGCCTTTTCTACATTATAGGGACATAGGGAAGTAGGTTAACACTCGACAACAAAAAGGCTCCTAAATAGGAGCCTTAATAAATCGATTAAAATCGTGATTAGAAGCTTGAAGTGTCTTGGAACAAGCCAACTTTCAAATCTTTTGCTACGTAGATTTCTTTGCCGTCCACACATACACGACCGTCGGCCAAACCCATCACAAGTTTACGGTTTACAACGCGTTTCATGTGGATTTCGTACGTCACTTTTTTCGCTGTTGGCAGGATCTGACCTGTAAACTTCACTTCGCCAACACCCAGAGCACGACCTTTTCCTTTGCCACCAACCCAGCCAAGGAAGAAACCAACAAGTTGCCACATCGCATCAAGGCCAAGACAACCCGGCATTACTGGGTCGCCAGGGAAGTGGCAGTCAAAGAACCACAAATCTGGAGTAATATCCAATTCCGCCAAGATCAAACCTTTACCAAAATCGCCTTCAGTCTCAGACATTTTAGTAACACGATCCATCATTAGCATGTTTGGCGCAGGAAGCTGAGGGTAACCAGGCCCAAACAGTTCGCCTTGGCTAGAAGCAAGTAGATCGTCACGGTTATAAGAATCACGTTTGTTTTGCATTATCAATTACTCCAATTTTTGATAGCTGCATCTTAGTGAACACGTGTACGCTAAACAACTCCGATCAGTACTAGACAAACCAGTTTTTGATGCGCTGCACAATTCCTTCTGGATGCTCATGTCTTTCAAAGTTTTCAATACGTTCCGCTATTTTGCCAATAATACTATCGTCTTCACCTCTAAAAGGTTTATTCATTACAATCGGAATAGCTTCATCTACGGTAGAAACGGACCAAATATGGAACTCACCATTTTTAATGCTTTCTATTACATCTTTATGTAATGCAAGGTGTTTAAGGTTTGATTTTGGCATCACAACACCTTGATTTCCTGTAAAACCTTGATGTTTACAAACCTGATAAAAACCTTCAATTTTTTCGTTCAAGCCACCAACGGCTTGCACTCGACCAAACTGATCAACAGCCCCTGTAACCGCAACTTGTTGATTAATTGGAGATTCAGATAAAGCACTTACCAAGCAACAAAGTTCTGCAAGAGATGCGCTGTCACCATCAACTTCACTATAAGACTGTTCAAATACGATGGAGGCTGAGTAAGGCAGTGGTTCATCCAGTTTCAGAGCAGAGCTCAAGAAAGCTTGCATAATCATCATGCCTTTTGCATGTAGATTGCCTCCAAGCTCAGCTTTGCGCTCAACATCGGAAACATCGCCATCACCAAAATGAATTACACAAGATATTCGTGCAGGCTCACCATAGCTGACAGGGTGCCCAGCCATATCAATAACGGTTAGGCCATTGATTTGACCAACTTGTTCCCCAGTTGTCTCAATGATGACTTGTCCATCTAAAATATCGTACACGGCACGCTGAGGAAGGTAAGATTCTCGGTAATACTTGTCGTCAATCGCTTTATCTAACGCCTTGTAATCTAATGCGTGGCCATCACTGAACTGGCTGGCAAGCGTTAGAAGTTGAGAGTGCCACATTACTCCTAAAGGCAGATAATGTTGATCTTCAGTAAATCTCATACCGGCTAGCAACAATCTTCTAAAACCACATTCAGTTAAGTGAGGCAGCTGATATTGAGAACATATCCAGTTCACTAAACCAAAGTAATCTGTCAAATTCTGCTCTGACAGATGAATATCTTCTTCAACTTCCGTATACATGGCAAAGCCAGAACAGAAGTCTTCATCGATGTATTCTAGCTCTGCTAACTGACTTCTTTCTCCTGTTACAATCAGTTTTACATCATAAGCTTTAGCTTGCGGTACTGAAGTAGGTAAACGAGTAGGGCTTAGGTTCAGTGGCTCGATAAGGTTTTGTTGAATTGCAGACTTTATATTTGGCCAAAGTCCTGGGTTAGCCAAAATTAGATTAGCCGGTACAATTAAGTAACCGCTATCTGCCTGTGAAATTAAACCAGGTTGGAAGGCAATATCACCACTTAAATCGACACTGTAACGGTCAAATAAGCGTTTGGCATCAAGTGATTCCGACAAAACAATCGCAGCGTTAGACTGGCTCTGAAGAGCTTTACTGATGAACTCTCTATATACAGAATTATCTACGCAGTTAATGAGTAGTACTCGCGTCAATCCGGAAATTTTTGAAAAACGAGATATCGTTGCCGACATTCTCGGTTGGAGATCAGTAAAAGACTTCTTTGGTAACGAAGGTGCAGACTTTAAAAGTGCTTCGTACTGCTCAAGTGAAGGTGTTACGTCTTGCCAATTAAGTTGGTTCATTAAAATTCATCGTAATTCAATCTTGCCGACATTATAACGAAACGGACTATAACACCCTAGCACCAATTTGGTTTGCTCACGGCATTCAACTCTCAATGAACAATACTTAGACAAATGAGTGATCAACATCGATACTTCTAAGAGTTTTATTTGCCCAAGTAAACCATCTGGGTTACGCTGTCACTAGGTTATGTTTATGGGTCGGAACAAATGAAATATCAGCAGCTTGAGAATCTAGAATGTGGGTGGAAATGGAAGTATCTCATCAAAAAATGGAAAGATGGTGAAGCGATTACCCGACATATTGATACAAGCGAAGCAGATGCAGCGGTCGCAGAACTAAAACGCCTTGAACACGAGCCTACACTTGTCTTGGCTTGGATAGAAAACCACATGTCAGAAGAGTTAGATAATAAACTCAAGCAGGCTATCCGAGCGAAACGGAAACGTCACTTCAATGCAGAGCAAGTCCATACAAAGAAGAAATCCATTGATTTAGATTACCGAGTTTGGGAAAAGCTTTCTAGTAGAGCGAATGAACTTGGTTGTACGTTATCTGACGCAATTGAATATTTGCTTTCCGAAGCGTCGAGAAGTGAAAAAGCGAGTCAAAAAGTTACCTCAATTAAAGAGGATTTGAGTAAATTGCTATCTAGCTAGGATAGGGAGTGCCAAATGTTATATGTAATCTTAATTGCAGCCATCGTGATCTTTTGGTTGATCGCAGTCGATAGGCCGGTGTTAAAAGTAAAGTTCGATAATGGCAATATTAGTAACGTAAAAGGGCATCTACCTCCTTCTTTCAAACACAACTTACAGGATATTAGTGAGCATAACCCGTTTACTGGTGAAATGAAGGTGTATAGCCAACGAACAGGAATGCGCTTAAGCTTTTCCAAAAACATTCCCAAAAAAGTTCAACAGAGGATTCGTAACGTTTTTCCGCACCAGGGCTTCAAAGCAAACAAAGGCAAGAAGCGCGCTTAATTACATATCAGTTACTTCATCATGTTAAATGGGACGCAATGTGGCGTCCCATTTTCGTATCTACAGAAAAATTACTTATCATCGAACAATCAACAACATAAACGGACCAAAACGATGAGATACGTTGTAACTTTAATGATATTGATCTTTGCAAGTACTTCAGTTTTTGCTGACGATTCAGAAACGAACCTGTTGGCTAAAAAAATTAAGACTAAGCTTCAAAAGAAAGTAGACAATAAGTTTGATGGCTATCAAGGTTATTGTGACGTCATGATAGAAATGGAGCACAAAAGTAAAAACGCAGTAATAAAAAGAGTAACCAATAGTGGTGACCAAAAAGTGTGTAGGTACGTTAAGTCCAACTTGAAGAAAGGAAAACGCTATCGTTACAAATTCCCCGAAAAGTACATTCGTCTCCATATAACTACAGACTTATAAATGTTTCAGAACACCTTGATTAAGAACGAATGAACTGAGCTCGTGATTTTTGGCAGATTTCGTTGCGGAGCGATTAGAGCGTTTAGCTGATTTTTGCTGTTGTACGAGGCGAGTATGAAAGGCTTTTTTGTTTGGTAGTGCTTAAGTTAGTAATCGTGATGCCATTGAATGGCAAATTCAGTGAGTTGGCCATCATCACCATACATAGATTGATTCAGGTACTTACGGAAGAACACGCCAGTAAGTCGAGGACTAAGCGCGCATCAATTTTCAATAAGAGATTTGATTTGCTTCGTAAGCATAACCACAAATTATTGTCTTTGATTAGTGATTAAGCACCTTTAATCAAAGTGGGTAACTCTCTTCTTTTCAAATTGGAGTCTCAGATCTAGTCTGAACTAATACAAAAATTCTGATGAATTAATCTTCAAATACATCGAGTAGATTTGTATCGAACGAAAGTCCCTTTAAATTGTGCTCTTCACATAACGATATGAGTTTGTCATCACAATAAATTGACGTACAACCTTCACCTTTTGATTTAAAGACATATTTATTTGAAAGATCGCTTTCTATAAATGCCAGTTTCTCTAATAATCCTTGTTCTCCGTCAATGTCTTCAAATTTGATTTTCTGCTTGTCTTCTTCTCCAAAGGACATCACGTTGAACACGGTAAAACTTTCATCATCGATTGTAATCGGTAAGAACTCACCGTCAGAATCAATTACATCTCGTACTACCTGATATGCATTTTCTCTCAAGACAAGAAATGTTCTCCATTTAGATATGTCTGGGATTGCTTCAGCAGATTTAAAGTGTTGAGTAAATGTTGCATATTCATTTACCCAAACATCTCTCAAGCTGGTTGAATCAACAGGGGCTCTTCGAAGTCGTCTTAACAACTTAAAGTCATCTGAATCGAGAGCTCGCTTATAAGGGTCATGCTCTAAGACCTTAAATTCTCGAGGTTTACTTTTTAATTTGTATACAGTCATACAGTAGGTTTCCAGTTAGCATCTTTCTTCTCCAGAATTTTCTCAGGATGAGAACTATCTTGTATTTGCTTTTTCAGCAGTTCAGCAGTTCAGCAGTTCAGCAGTGTGGACTTAAATACATTCTCACTATGCCTAATTCTTCCAAGCGTGCCAATCCAGTTCTGATAATTTGTACCATGTATTCGTGAATGAGGTGGAGCTTTTGGAGTAGTGTAGTGATCTTTATAAGCACTGGATCTAGGTAACCAAACACCATTAATTGCATCATTAATCCCTATACCAAATTCTAACATTTGTAATTTTGCATCAATCATCGCAGTTACCTTACCGTTTCTCATCACAATCTGATGTGCTGCGTGATTTGGGCTAGGATGAGGTTCTGCTACGGCATAAAGTATGCGAGACAAGTGCCGGTAGCTTATTCCAAGAATGGATGTGGCTTCTCGGCACTTTAACTTATTGTTTAACACACCTTGGATACTGGAGAAACGTTGCAATTCATGGTAGTTCATCGTAACTAACTTCCTAGATACCTCCAAGCAAACATAGGACAGATTCACTTGGAAATACTAGGACATTATCGCTTTGGGCTTACACTATTAGTGCGCATTATGTATATTATGTTAAATTAAATATTGCTGTACGCTAAATGCTGTCTGAGTATGCTCCTATTCCCCTGCAGATTTTAAATTTAAGGGCCTTACTGTAAGTATTAAACATAATGGTTATTTACCATAAAATACTTAATATAGATCTTAATAATCTATCGATTGTTAAGATCTATATTAACGCCTTTTTGCTTATTGAAATGACTGTATAGCTTCAAAGATATCTTGTCTTCTAACTGGCTTGGAAATGAATCCGTCCATACCGGCATCCAGGCATTTATCTCTATCGCTTTCTAGCGCATGTGCAGTTAACGCTATAATTGGGGTCCTGAGACCTTTATCTCGAATAAGTCTTGTTGCGGTAATTCCATCCATCACTGGCATCGAGACATCCATGAGAATCAAATCGATTAAATCCTCATTCTCTTCTAAAAATGTTAATGCCTCTGCTCCATGGCTTGCGATATGAACATTATGGCCAAGCTTATTTAAGATAAGCTTTATTACGAACTGATTCGACTCGGTATCTTCTACGACGAGAAGTTCCATTGCTTTTGTCGGTTGATTGGTTTCGATTCTAACTGGACGATTTTGATTACAACGAGTCAAAACTGGAATCGAAATCGTAAAGGTTGAACCAACATGCTCATCACTTTTAACGGCAATCTTGCCACGCATCATTTCAACTAAATGCTTGGTTATTGCGAGTCCCAGTCCTGTACCACCAAAGCGTCTCGTGATGGAACGGTCTCCTTGATGAAATGCCGTAAACAAGTGCTCTTGCTTTGCTTTAGATATACCAATTCCAGTGTCAGATATTGAGATCACAAGTTCAGCATCTTGCTCAGATACAGAAACTTTTACTTCACCTTCGTCTGTAAACTTTATTGCATTCCCTATTAGATTAAACAGGATTTGAGATAACCGCGTGGAGTCAATCCAAAATTGTTTGTCATTAGTGACAGTACAGTTGAGTTTAAATTGGAGATTTTTCTTCTTAGCTATTTGTTTTTGCTGAGAAATAACAAAAGTGACAGTGTCTCTTAAATTAATCCATTGTTCATTGAGCTGAAAGCGACCAGACTCGATTTTAGAGAGATCAAGAATGTCACTGATTATCGCGAGAAGTAACTCTGCAGAGCACTCCATTTGGCTCAACGCATCAATTTGTTCTTCTGACAAGGTTGATTGCTTCAGTATATCTAGCATTCCAAGAACGGAATTTAAAGGGGTTCTTATTTCATGGCTCATCATCGCTAAGAACTCCGACTTAGAGCGGTTCGCAAGCTCTGCTTCTTCTCTTGCTTTAGCGAGCTGAGTTGTTCTTACCTCAACGATACGTTGTAACTTCTCTTTGGTCTCGATATCAATGACCGCCCTTTCAATTAAGGGACGAAACCGCCTCAAGGTTTCCTTATTCTCTATGCTAAAGTGCCCTTTCTGAGCTCCAATAAGTAGGATTACGGTTTGCGTTACTTCTGAACGTATACCAGTTAAAACGACCGAGTTTACATGGCTTTTTATAAAGCTGTTTAAGTTAACAAACTCAGCGAGTTTATCTGGCTCGAACAGTAGAATGCATTCACCATTGAGAGCTCTTTGATAGGTGTTACCGTGTAACCAGGATACATTGTCAAATACGCTATTAGTTGATATCAATGTCCTGAAGGGATATCGCTCACCATCGCGAGTCAGTACAATAAAATCATCGAAGTTGATGTACTTTTTGAGGACATTGTTTAATCCCGTAAATATCTCATGCCGATTCTTTGCCTCACTCATCGCAGATATCGCGGAAAGAATGGCCTTGTTTTCATCAGCGAGTAGTCGTTCTCTTTGTCTAGCCTGCTTTAGCTCAACTAACGCTTCTTGAAGCGCTTCCTGTTGATATATGTCTAAGTATTTATCTTTCATAAGGTTTATGGAATATAGCCGATGAAATCATCAGGTTTCCATGTCCATTCTCACCACCAATAAATCTACCTTGCTCGCCGAAAGTAAAAGGGCAAATAAAAGGCAAATGTTCTAGTTCTTGGTTAATTTGTTCACAAACGCTATTCATGTCTTGCATTAAGTGCAACATGGGACCTGCGCAAAAGATATTTATCACTCCAATTTTTCGAGACTCTTCTAATTTTTGGTTAAAAGCGGCATTGACGACTTTTGCAGCGCGCGCAACGAGATGCTCACGACTTCCTTTCATTAATGTGAGCTCGTCACCCTCTTCTATTCGTGTAAACAACTCGATTCCACCATCTGGCGTCTCACGGATCGGATGGGATAACTTGTAATATGGGCGATCATAGAGATGACCTGCGATCCGCCCTAATGGATAAGCACTCGAGTTTGTAAACAGCATATTATCTTTACCTACTTGGTTATCCTGGTGATTTGTCCACCTTCTATAAACATTGAGCGCAGGTTCATTATCAATTTCAAGTAAGCATCTATCGTTGGTCTTGGTTGCAACACCTTTGATATTAGTTGGTGTATGCCCAGCGCTAAAAGCGATATCAACAGGTTGAGAGGAGTAAAAGAGAGTTAAGCTTAAACCTGAAGTTTGAGAGCCTTGGGCGGTTATCACAGACCATTTCCCAGCGATGTTATTATCAGCGGCCGAACCACCAATAATTGGAATTAGAGTTCCAAATCTTTCATCTATAGACGCAATGATTGATTCCTCTTGCCCTGGTGTAGCATGAAGTAGAATTAAGTTTGGTACCTCTCCTACACGGTTTGCGTTCTCAAGGGCCATATCCAAAGCCTTGGTGACGCTGTCACCTGAGTTGTGATTAGAAATACCAGTACCATAAGCATGAGGACCTGTATCATAAACAGCAAGTGCCGCAATTACTGGGCCTGTATGAAAGCCCTGATCTGTCATTACGGCTTGACATGAACTGGCGCCATGAAAAGGCACACCAGGAAAATGCGCAAGAAACGCTTCTCGAATCAACTCAAAATTGTATTCTTCCGTGTAGTAACACATCACGTAAGACAAGCTCTGTTGTGTCAATTCGGACCTGAGCGTTTTTATCGCTGAGTCTTCATCTTTAATATGAGTAAAAACTGATTGGCAATGCATACGATTTTATAATTGGATATCACTCTGCTGTTATACCATTCCAACCAATTTTCTCTAGGTAAGAAGGTGTTAATTTCATTAATAAGTTACGATTATCTCGTGATAGATCGTATTTATAATTGAACTACAACAATGTTTTCACCTTTTTTAAAGGTGATTTTTTTCGATTCAGGCATGATGTCCCATTCTACTGACTTATGCTTCTCGTTGAGATTGATAAAATTACCAGATTGATTTAGATCAATTTTTAGAGTGCTACTTTCTGTCGTTTCGAGCGAAATTCCCATTGAGTCACGATTAATCGTGATTATTTCTCCTTCAATTGTTACATCGCATCGTTCTTTTTGTGAACAGTCAACGCTATTAACACTCTCGTGTGTAAAGGTACGCCAGAAAAATGCGCCTATTAAAACACTGAGCATGATTAAGATTTGTGCAAGTCGCGCCTTTGTTAACTTTTGTGCAGGCATAATTACTAATATCCTTGTTACAAACTTCAAACTTTTTAAATAAAAAATGATTTCCAGAGGTCCAGTAAGGTTACTACCCTGTCATTGAATTGTTAATTCAAGTATAGTGTCACGCTGAAAATGCCACTTTTTATTAAAGTCAGCAATGGAAATAAGGTGATGATAACACTTGAATTCTAGAGTTTACTTGGGTGGTGTTACGACGCAAGTCGTGTTGGAAGTAAAAGTGTAGTTAATTAGAAATTGGAAGCATGCAAATGAGCCAAGTAAAGCAGCTTGAACAAAACTACAACTATACAGTCGTTCGCCAATTTACCCTTGTGACCATTTTATGGGGCATAGTTGGTATGGCTGTTGGTGTTTTGATTGCCGCTCAATTAGTTTGGCCACAGCTAAACTTTGATACGCCGTGGTTGACGTACAGTCGCTTACGTCCACTGCATACTAATGCGGTAATTTTTGCGTTTGGTACCAGTGCTCTGTTCGCAACGTCTTATTATGTTGTACAGCGCACATGTCAAACACGTCTTTTTGGTGGCCCACTCGTTGCCTTCACCTTTTGGGGTTGGCAAGCAATCATCCTGGCAGCAGCCATTACTTTGCCTCTCGGTTTAACATCGGGTAAAGAGTATGCTGAGCTAGAATGGCCTATTGATATCGCAATTGCGCTAGTATGGGTATCATATGCGGTGGTGTTCTTCGGCACACTAGTGAAGCGAAACACGTCACATATTTATGTGGCAAACTGGTTCTTCGGTGCCTTTATTATCACAGTAGCAGTACTTCACATCGTGAACAGCATGGCTATTCCTGTGTCACTTGGTAAATCTTACTCGATTTACTCGGGCGCAGTAGATGCGATGGTTCAGTGGTGGTATGGACACAATGCGGTAGGTTTCCTACTGACCGCTGGTTTCCTAGGTATGATGTACTACTTCGTTCCTAAACAAGCTGAACGTCCTGTTTATTCTTACCGTCTATCTATCGTTCACTTCTGGGCACTTATTTCTCTATATATTTGGGCAGGCCCTCACCACCTTCATTATACAGCGCTACCAGACTGGACTCAGTCTCTAGGTATGGTTATGTCGCTGGTTCTATTTGCTCCTTCTTGGGGTGGTATGATCAACGGTATTATGACGTTATCTGGTGCATGGCATAAGCTTCGTTATGACCCTATCCTACGTTTCCTAATCGTTTCACTGTCGTTCTACGGTATGTCTACCTTTGAAGGCCCGATGATGTCGATTAAGACGGTTAACGCACTTTCTCACTACACAGACTGGACCATTGGTCACGTTCACTCTGGTGCGTTAGGTTGGGTTGCGATGGTTTCTATCGGCTCTGTATATCACTTGGTACCTCGCCTATTTGGCCAAGAGCGTATGTACTCTGTTGGTCTAGTTAATGTGCATTTCTGGCTAGCAACAATCGGTACCGTTCTTTACATCGTTGCGATGTGGATCTCTGGTGTAATGCAAGGTCTTATGTGGCGCGCGGTTAACTCTGACGGTACGCTAACTTACAGTTTTGTTGAATCTGTAGAAGCGTCTTATCCGTTCTACTTTGTACGTTTCCTTGGCGGATTTATCTTCCTATCTGGTATGTTCCTAATGGCATACAACACGTACAAAACGGTAAGTGCACCTAAAGAAAGCCTAAAAGCTATCCCACATCCGGCATAAGGAGATTTAAGAATGAGTAATAATTCTAATAATCGCCATGAAATCTTAGAACGTAATGTCGGTTTGTTGGCTATTTTTATCGTGTTTGCTATCAGTTGGGGTGCTCTTGTAGAGATCACTCCTCTGATTTTCCAAAAGCAAACGACTGAACCTGTAGAAAATCTGCGCGCTTACACTCCTTTGGAGATGGAAGGCCGTGATATCTACATCCGTGAAGGTTGTAACGTCTGTCACAGCCAGATGGTTCGTCCTTTCCGCTCAGAGACTGAACGTTACGGTCACTACTCTGTTGCTGGTGAGAGTGTTTGGGAACACCCATTCCTTTGGGGCTCTAAGCGTACAGGCCCGGATTTAGCTCGTGTTGGTGGTCGTTATTCTGACGAATGGCACCGTGTTCACCTGTTAGATCCTCGTGAGCTTGTACCTGAGTCAAACATGCCAGGTTTCCCGTGGCTAGCTGAAAACGTTTTAGACGGTAAGCTAACTCAGAAGAAACTTGAGCTATTTCGTGATCAGTTCGGCGTTCCATACACTGATGAAGAGATCGCGAATTCGGCTAAAGAAGTAGAAGGTAAAACAGAGATGGATGCAATCATCGCTTACCTTCAGTCTCTTGGTCATGCAATGAAGTAAGGGGATCATATGGATTTCGGTACAATTCATAGTATTTATACCGTTGTACTCTTCGCTAGTTTTATTGGCATCGTATGGTGGGCATTTAGTAAAAAGCGTAAAGCACGCTTTGAAGAAGATGCCAACTTGGTGTTTGCTGACGAAGAACAAAAGACCCCTAATAACCAAGGAGTGAAGAAGTAATGACTACATTCTGGAGTCTCTGGATTATCGTGATTACTGTCGGTACGCTAGTAGGCTGTGCGATTCTCCTGACTTGGTGCGCTAAAGATAAAATGGGCGTCGAGGAAGGGGAAGACATGGGCCACGAGTACGATGGTATTCGCGAGCTAAACAACCCTCTACCAAAGTGGTGGACTTACCTGTTTGTAAGCACATTTGTGTTCGCAGCAGTTTACCTTGCCCTATTCCCAGGTCTAGGTAGCTTCAAGGGCTTTTTAAACTGGCAGAGTTCGGCTCAAACCGTTCGCTCACTAGAAGAGTCAAAAGAAGCCATCGCTGCAGCACAAGAGAACAAGCAACTAAACCAATATGCAAAAGAACTGGATGATGCCGACGCTTACTTCGGCGAAGCATTCCGTAAACTTGCGCACAATGACAGTGGTCTACGCCCAATTCCTGAAATTGCGCAAGATCCTGAAGCATTAAAAGTTGGTCAGCGTTTGTTTTTGCAAAACTGTTCTCAATGCCATGGCTCTGATGCACGTGGTCAGAAAGGCTTCCCTAACCTGACTGATGATGCATGGCTATATGGTGGCGAGCCAGCAGCGATCGTTACAACCATCATGCACGGCCGTATTGGTCAAATGCCAGCATGGAAAGATGCCCTTGGTGAGCAAGGTGTTCAAGAAGTTGTAAGTTACACACTTAGTTTATCTGGTCGTAAAGTAAATGCTCGTGAAGCCGCGGCAGGTAAAGCACGCTTCGTAGTGTGTGCTGCTTGTCATGGTACCGATGGTAAGGGTAACCCTGCAGTCGGTGCGCCTGACCTTACAGACCAAGACTGGTTATTTGGTGACTCTCGTGCAGCTGTAACAGAAACCGTAATGAACGGACGCTCAGGCGTAATGCCTGCGTGGAAAGACATTTTGGGTGAAGATAAAGTTCAGCTCGTTGCCTCATATGTCTGGAGTTTAAGTAACTCAGAGAGTAAGTAACTGAGATATTACGTAACATAGCAATAACAGCCCCTTTCATAGGGGCTGTCTTTCCTTTAAATTTAACGCCTTACATTTTTTCATTTAGCTGTTGAGAACTTTTTTATGGTAAAGCCTTGGTATAAACAATTTTGGCCGTGGTTCCTAATCATCCTTCCTCTTACTGTCGTAGTTTGGACTGTGATTACTGTGGTCGTTTTCTCGAACAACTCTGTTTCTTTAGTCGCCGAGGATTACTATAAAAAAGGCAAAGGCATTAATATCGACATTAGTAAAATGAATGTCGCTCGTGACCTAGGTCTTAACGCTGAGATTTCCTCTGAAAATAACAATGTTGTGATTGTTTTCGCTAAAGGGAAGCTACCTCATTACCCTGCTCTAACGGCCACTTTCACTCATCGTACTCTTCCTGATCGTGACTTCACAAAGCTTGTAACAGCGGATGCATCTGGTAATTACCGACTAAAAGCTGAGGAATCTATTCAAGGACCATGGTTTGTTGAACTACAACCACACGACAAGCAATGGATGATCCAAGGTAAAGTTGAGTTTCCTGCCTCTTCAACACCGTTAATGAAGTAAGCATATGTGTAAATCCTGTTATCACTGCGGTGAAGATGTACCAGCCAACACGGATTTCAAAGTAGAAATATTGGGTGAAATTCGCGACATGTGTTGTCCGGGCTGCGAAACTGTGGCGCAGACTATTGTCGATAGTGGTCTTGTATCATATTACCAATACCGCACTGCGCCTGCAGAAAAGGCAGATCTAGTACCAGAGCAACTCCAAGCTTTAATTCATTATGACAATGCGGATGTACAATCTGAATTCGTACGAAATCGCGAAAATGTTTCTGAAGTAACCCTTTCTTTGGAAGGCGTTTCATGTGCCGCTTGTGCGTGGTTAATCGAAAAGCAAGTTTCTAATACGGCCGGGTTGGTATCTATCCGTGTTAATACAACCACCAATCGAGCGTTACTAGCCTGGGATAAAACTCAGGTACGGTTAAGCGAGCTCCTTTCCGTTATTCATAAACTTGGTTACAAAGCTGCACCTTTTGAAGCAGATAAGCAAGAAGCCTCTTACCATCGAATGATGAAGCAATATCTATATCGGCTAGGTATTGCAGGTTTAGCAACCATGCAGGTCATGATGCTCGCCGTTGCACTGTATCTCGAAGTCTTTGGTGATTTAGAGCCAGAGTTTAAAAGTTACTTTCGTTGGGTAAGTTTGATTTTTGCTACTCCTGTTTTGCTTTATTCCGCTCTTCCATTTTACTTAAACGCATGGCGCAGTATCAAAGGCCGAACCCTTGGTATGGATGTCCCGGTTTCTATCGCGTTGATCTTTGCCTATGTTGCAAGTTTAGTTGCAACAGTAACTGAACAAGGCGAAGTCTTCTTTGAATCTATCTCGATGTTTACCTTCTTTTTGTTAGTAGGTCGATTCTTAGAGATGCGCGCTCGTCGCAAAGCTGCTGCTGCGAGTGGTAACCTTCTTAAGTTGATTCCTGCAATTGCTACAACGCTGGACGGTGATCAGATACCCGTGAAGACGCTAAAAGTTGGCGATCGTATTCGCGTTCTACCTGGTGAACATATCCCCGCTGACGGTAAAGTTATTTCAGGCCGTATTCATATTGATGAATCCATGTTAACGGGTGAGTCAGTGCACGTTGTGAAACGAGAAGGCGATGTCGTCTATGCGGGAACGCTAAACGGAGACGAATCATTTGAACTTGAGGTAGTAAGCTCAAAGGCCGATTCAATGATTTCTAACATCGTGCGTTTACAAGATGAAGCTCAACACTCCAAACCTAAAATTGCGGAAATTGCAGACATTGTCGCCCGTTACTTTGTTGGTGTGATTCTTATTATCTCTGCTGGTACTTGGTTTTACTGGCATCAAACAAAACCAGATGATGCGTTTTGGATCATGCTGTCTGTGTTAGTCGCTACATGCCCATGTGCGCTATCTCTGGCTACTCCGACCGCTCTCACTTGTGCTACCTCTAGAATGGGTAATTTTGGCATTTTGCTTCGTAAAGGCCATGTGTTTGAGACACTATGTAAGATCAACCACTTAGTTGTAGATAAAACAGGCACTCTAACGAAAGGTGATATTGAGATCTGTGAAACAAAGGTACTTAGTGATCTCCCACAGAAAGATTGTCTATCACTAGCTGCAGCTTTAGAGGCTCATGCAAACCACCCTATCGCTCGTTCTTTTGCAACTTACACCAATGATGACTTTATCGTGTCTGACGTGCAAAACGTGATTGGTTCAGGGATTGAGGGTATGTGGAATGGCAAAATCGTTAAGATAGGTAGTGCTGCTTTTGTTCAAGGCAAAGAAAGTGGTGAAAGCCAGGCGGTCTATCTGTCGGTTGGTGGCAAGCATGTCGCTAGCTTTTACTACCGCGACCCTATCCGAAAAGAAAGCAAAGCCTTTATTCAACGTTTTGCTGACGCTGGAATTAAGACAACCCTGCTAACTGGTGATTCTCTCTCAAACGCCCAACCAGTGGCGAATGAAATTGGTATCGATCACATCGTCGCGTCAGCAAAGCCAGAAGATAAGCTTGCATACCTTAAGAGCTTGGACGAAAACAGTATCACTATGATGGTTGGTGATGGAATCAATGACGCGCCGACTCTCGCCGGAGCTCACCTTTCTGTCGCAATGGGCGGTGGTACAGATGTCGCTAAAGCTTCTGCAGATATGACGTTACTTGGGGATAATCTAGAAAAGCTACTAGAAGCACGTTTGCTTGCACTGCGTACAAGAAAGATTATTCGAGAAAACTTGGCTTGGTCTTTGGGTTACAACCTGTTAATTTTGCCTTTGGCGGTCGCAGGTTTAGTGGCTCCCTACATTGCAGTAGTTGGCATGTCTGCAAGCTCAATTATCGTTGTATCTAACTCTTTGCGCCTGCTCAAAGAGAAATAAGTAGAGAAAGCAAACATGGAAAGTCTTTATATATTGATTCCCATCGCTATCGTTCTCGTTTGTGTTGCTGTCGCCGTTTTTCTTTGGGCGGTAAGAAGCGATCAGTTTGAAGATCTTGAACGGCAAGGGCACAACATTCTTCTCGACGAAGAAGACCAATCTAATAGTGATAAAAAGTAGCGACCTTTATGACTCCTGATTTTATCGGTGCGTTGATGATCGGCTTAGTAGGAGCCGGTCATTGTATGGGTATGTGTGGTGGTATCGCGTCTCTACTTACCATGGGCTCTTCTGCTAAAAATAAAACTACCCCTCTTATCCCCCTCTTCTACAACCTCGGACGATTGATCAGTTATACCTTAATAGGTGCATTAGTGGGTGGTGCTATATCAGGTTTATCTGAGCTTAGTGGGTTAACGCACTCTCTTGCTTGGTTAAGGCTGATTGCTGCGTTATTCATGATCCTGGTCGCGCTGTATATTGCTAAATGGTGGCAAGGCTTACTTTTAATAGAAAAGCTAGGGCAGTATATCTGGCGCTTTATCTCGCCGGCAGGGAAGAATCTGTTGCCACTAAAGCATCCTCTTCACGCGTTGCCATTTGGCTTTATTTGGGGTTGGTTACCATGTGGCTTAGTTTATTCAGCGCTTACTTGGTCGGCGGTTTCTGGTAGTGCGATGAACGGCGGCCTAATTATGCTTGCGTTTGGGCTCGGAACGCTACCTGCAATGCTTATTATTGGATACGGTGCCAATCATTTTCAGAAATTACAAAAATCATTAATATTTAGAAATATTTCAGCATTAATCCTTATTGGCTATGGTACGTATACCGCTGTAGGAGCCTTAGCGTTACTCGGTTTCATATAACGTTAAACTCTATTGAGGTGACATTTTTGCTACCCTTTAGGATTAAGCGATGCTAAAATATTGATGTATATCAAATAGTGAAAGGTTGTTATGATTTCTGAAAAACCTGCAACAAAGCGTATCCAATCAGGCGGTTGCGCCATTCATTGCCAAGATTGTAGCATTAGTCAACTGTGTATCCCGTTCACTCTAAATGAGGCAGAACTTGATCAGCTTGACCAAATCATCGAACGTAAGAAGCCTATTCAAAAAGGACAAGAGCTTTTTAAGGCCGGTGATGAGCTAAAATCGCTATACGCTATCCGCTCTGGTACCATCAAGAGCTATACGATCACAGAGCAAGGTGATGAGCAAATCACAGCGTTTCACTTAGCTGGAGACTTAGTCGGTTTCGATGCTATCACTGGTGACTCCCACCCTAGCTTTGCTCAAGCACTCGAAACGTCGATGGTATGTGAAATCCCATACGAAATTTTAGACGATCTATCGGGTAAGATGCCTAAACTTCGCCAGCAAATCATGCGTTTGATGAGTAACGAAATTAAAGGTGATCAGGAAATGATTTTGCTTCTTTCTAAAAAGAATGCAGAAGAGCGACTAGCTGCTTTCCTTTACAACCTATCAACACGTTTTTCTCAGCGTGGCTTCAGCCCTAGAGAGTTTCGTTTAACTATGACTCGTGGTGATATTGGCAACTACCTTGGTCTTACAGTCGAAACGATCAGTCGTTTGTTAGGTCGTTTCCAGAAATCTGAGATCCTAAGCGTAAAAGGCAAATATATCACTATCTTAGACCACGATGCATTGATGGAACTTGCTGGTGTAACTAAAGAATAATACACCCTAATTATTGATGTAGCTCGAAAATGAGCTACATCATATTTCTCATAAATTCCTTTCGAAAGTCCTCAAAAAGTTCTCCAAACTAAGCTACAGTAAAAATGTACGGTGAGTACTCCAAAATACTGATTTAATTTACATTCAGTATCTGGTTTTGCAATAGAAGTGGGCTTAGTTATGAGTATATACAGTAAGATCCTTGTTGTAGCTGACATCAATAATGATGAGCAGCCCGCACTTGCAAGAGCTGTTCAATTAGCTCAGAAAAGTGTATCTAGAAGCCGAATCACTTTCTTTTTATCCATTTACGATTTCTCGTATGACATGACGTCAATGCTATCAGTGGATGAAAGAGATGCTATGCGTCGAGGTGTCATTCATCAGCGTGAGCAGTGGATGCGTAAAATTGCTCAACCATACCTAAACGATGGCTTCGACTTTGATGTTTGTGTTGTCTGGCACAACCGCCCTTATGAGGCGATTATTGCTGAAGTCTATGCAGGCAATCATGACCTAGTCATCAAAGGCACACGTAAGCATGATGTTTTAGAGTCTGTCATTTTCACACCGACAGATTGGCACTTGTTGCGAAAATGCCCTATTCCAGTGCTTCTTATCAAGAATGCTGCTTGGCCGGAACAAGCAAGTATCCTTGCCTCAGTACATGTGGGCTCAGAAAACCCGACTCATATTGATCTCAACGATACGATGGTCGAGCGATTAAAAGAAATCACCACTCGGCTTGAGGCCAAGCCATATCTTGTTAACGCCTACCCCGTTACACCGGCGAACATTACGATTGAACTTCCTGAATTTGACCCAACGACTTATACCGATGCAGTGCGAGGTCATCATTTAACGGCTATGAAAGCACTACGCCAAAAACATGGTCTTGATGAAGAACAAACGATAGTTGAGCAAGGTTTACCTGAAGATGTCATTCCGGCAGCTGCAGAGCGCTTGAACGCAGCAATGGTTATTTTAGGTACCACAGGGCGAACAGGGCTTTCTGCTGTCTTTATTGGTAATACAGCGGAGCACGTAATTGATAAAATAAATTGCGACGTGTTGGCTCTAAAACCAAAAGGCTACATTAGTCCTCTCGATCCAAATACAGCAACCTAATCTCTCTTTAGTATTGTTATGTATTGAGCGCTTTCAAATAAGCGCTAATAAATCCCCCCGAATACAGGGGGATTTTTGTTTGGGAACAGTTAAAGCGTTGGGTACAAAAAAGGAGGTCTAATTGACCTCCTTTTTTACGAGTTAGATGTTCGTAACATCGATGAACATTGATTCATCAATATTCGTCGAAGAAACGACAGCCTCATTAAATTCATACTCTTCGCGGTTACCTTCACGATCTAGCGGTAAGTTAACAAAGTCGAACAATTCGCGGTCTGCTAGTTGGCTTGGGCTTACGTTTTGAATTGATTTAAAAATCGCTTCTACACGCCCTGGCGTCTTCTTATCCCACTCAATCAACATTGCTTTTATAGATTGACGTTGAAGGTTCTCTTGAGAGCCACAAAGGTTACACGGAATAATTGGGAAATCCTTGTGCTCAGCGTATTTGATCAGATCTTTTTCACGACAGTAAGTCAATGGACGAATGACCACGTTACGGCCATCATCAGAGCGTAGCTTTGGTGGCATCGCTTTAAGGCGAGAGCCGTGGAACATATTCAAGAACATTGTTTCGACGATGTCATCCATGTGATGGCCTAGCGCAAGCTTAGTTGCACCAATCTTCTCTGCAAATGAATACAGCGTACCACGTCGCAGGCGTGAACACAGACCACAAGTGGTTTTGCCTTCTGGTACCTTCTCTTTTACGACGGAATACGTGTCCTTATCGACAATATAGTAAGGGATATTCAGTGTTTCGAAATACTCTGGCAGAATGTGCTCCGGGAAGCCCGGTTGTTTTTGGTCTAGGTTTACTGCAACCACTTCAAATTTGATTGGCGCAGCTTTTTGAAGATTCAACAGGATATCAAGCATCGCGAATGAATCTTTACCACCGCTAATACATGCCATCACAACATCGCCTTCTTCGATCATGTTGTAATCAGTAATGGCATTTCCAACATGTCTTCTCAGGCGTTTCTGAAGCTTGTTGAATTCTAGGGTTTCTTTTCTTGTATCTATTTGGTTCATTGCGGGCTCTCACATCGCCGATAAATCGACTAGGACTTCCTAACATGGGTTTCTTTGGGGCGTGGATTATACGAGCTTTTTACACAGGATTAAATGCTTGTCTTATTGAGTCTTTAAGAAAAGAGTGTGAAAGATACTTTAGTTACGGTCACAAATGAAAAAAGAGCTGCGATTGCAGCCCTTTCTAAACGTTCAGTGTTCATTTCTTTGCGTTAGGTAGATAAGGTAACACTCGCATCGTCGGTTCTGGTAGTGTCATTGTGCCACCTTGCCCTATTTCACTTAGTGCGACTTGTATCTTGCCATTGACAATTGGCTTTTCGGTTCCGTTTGAGAAAATCACTTTATCATTCAGTTGATTTGCAAACTCCATCGTCACACCTTGAACTTCCGGTGTAAACCAACCCGCAAACATACCGCCTAAATCTTCCAGCATCGTCTGCATTTGAGGTAGAAGAGGCTTAAGTTGCTCGTAAGAAACGTTACCCTGTAATGGTTCTTTGGTCATCACGACAAGTGAGTAATCGCAACGTGTATCTTTTGGGGTATCGATAAAAACCAACGGATTCGCTGACTTTAAGTTTTTATCAACAGGTAAAGGCAACTCTTGTGAAGCAGGGATAACAAACTCTTCATAGTGCTCTTCTTTTTCCATCCAAGCTTTTTCTATCGTACAAATTTGTTTAGTTTTTGCGTCCACAAAAAAGACACCAACTTTCACATCGTCATGCCCTTCTTTATTGTTGTTTTTTAGTTGAGTGTATAACTTTGAGTACGTGAACATGTACTCTTGAGCTTGGGTTATCGGCGATACAAGAATTAGCGCCGCACTTCCCAATAGACTTAGGCTTAACTTTTTCATTTTATCCGTTATTTTATTGCGTCCAGTAGGCGTTGTTATGACGAATCATAGCGCGAAGATCGTGTACATAGGCGATGCCACGTTCAGAATAGGCTAGCAACCCATGCGTTAACTCTGACGCGGTTGCAACCGTTAACAAGCCCTTGTTCTTTTCAGCCAGAGATGTTCTGATTTCACGCAGGTCTGCATACGCTGGGTTTCGATTAACATTCATAAAGTAGCCATGAACAGACTGTTGTACAGAATCGAATTTTTCAACTTCATGAACTTTGTTAGCGCCACGTTGCGCTGGAACAATTCCACAGCCCTTTTTATAACACCATTGGCCGAACAAGTTGTTTGCTTGAGTAGCAAAACGAGAAGTGCCCCACGCAGATTCATTTGCCGCTTGAGTTAGAACCAAGGCTTCAGGTAAGACGTTCACTCGCACAAGCATCTCGTCTAGCCATGCTTGATCAATCTTATCGTTACTCAAGGGCAACGAATACAGAGATGATAACCGCTGAGCATACTCTTGTTGTTCTTGCGTCACTTGTCCCACCTTTAAAGAGGTAAGAAAGGCCCGCTCATGACGAATTCGTTGATTCTCAAGAGCAATTTTAGGCCTTAAAAAATCAAAAAAAGCAGCTTTTTTCTCTTTCGTATCTTTTATTGAATTGAAGTCTGGGATATCACCGATGTATGGCAAGTGTGATAAATCGACATGCTTAATCTTGCCAGAGAGTACGTCAGGATTTTCCACATATTTAAACTGTTTCTCGTAGTGTAAATATGGGCCTATAGAAATGAAAGTGGCGGCTATACAGGTTGCCGCCACTCGTAAACTTATTGATTTCAAAGAATTAGGCATCAAACACCTGTGAGTTACCATCGTGATCATTATCGTTTTTCTGTGTTGTAACGATCTTAAGCTTAATTCCAAACATTTCGCGGTAGAGTATGCCTTTCAAATGGAAGAAGAATGGCAGCACAAAAATCAAGCCAATACCGTAGAACATTGCTGCAATAATAAACATTAACATCACGCCTAAGTAAAGCCCCGCGACCACAAAAATCTTCTTGTTGATTGCGCGAAGTGATAACAGCAACGCTTGCATTGGTGGCACCCTTTTCTCACAAATCAACAAAATAGAGTGACTAAATGCCAAGGAAAGATACAGCGACAGTAAAGGAAAAATCATACCAACCACACCTTGTAGCATTAAGCTCATGAGCGTTGCTAGAATAACAGGAATGGTGAACTGCAACCCCTTTCCAACATGGCGCAACTTAGTCTTCAGGCCAGCGACATGGCTCATAGCCATCAAGCTGATCCCCGCATAAATTGGTGCGCTAATCACCTCATAACTGAAATTCGCGACATAAATAGAAGACACAATATCGTTTGTGAACGACTCTGGGTTCTCAAATGCATCAAGAATAACGGTCAAATCGCCCAACTGCAGTTTTAATGCAATATAGAAAATACCTAATTGGACAAAAAGCAATACAATAATGGCAGGAGAAAATGATAAAAAGTGCTGGATGGTTGCTCGCCAAGCTTCGTTAAAAACCGCGCCAGCTTTAAGCTCGTAGTTGCCAGACAAAGCTCGCTCTACACTCCCCCCAAGATTGAAATCTTTCTCAAAATCGTCGTTCATAGTTTATCCAAGACTAACTTGTAAAATTTTGACTGGAATTCCAGTCAATTAATGTAATCGTCATTATAAAGAAATCTTTCCACATCTAACATCACAACTCACCTACAATCCTTGCAATCTCAACTGTATGGTTGATAATTAACCACTTTCAAGGTCATGAAATTGAAACAATTGTTGAACAAAGTTTAGTGCTATCAAACTGTGTCTAGATGCCAATTAATCTCATAAAAACAGTATGGTAAGGAATGATGGCTTTTTCCTGCAAAATTATTTCTGTTTCAAGATAAGAAAATGCTTTAATTTCACACTTTTGGTGATTATGATGCGCGCCTCAAAAGTGAATGGTTAGTGTCACATCAGCTGGGATAATCCCGGCTTGAACGTGGGGGAAATACAGACGTTGAACGCAAAACCGCAAGCAGGAAAGCCAGTTATTCGTTTATCTGGTATTAGTAAAAGTTTCGATGGTAAGGAAATCATCGGTAATTTAAATCTGGATGTTAATCATGGTGAATTTCTGACGATTCTCGGGCCTTCTGGTTGTGGTAAGACAACAGTTTTACGCATGATTGCAGGTTTTGAAACGGCAGATAACGGTCAAATTATTTTGGATGACCAGGATGTAACACAGGTTCCTGCAGAGCAAAGGCACGTCAACACGGTATTTCAAAGTTACGCATTGTTTCCACACATGACCGTATATGAGAATGTCGCTTTTGGTCTTCGTATGCAGAAAACGCCTACTGCGGACATTGAACCACGAGTAATGGAAGCGCTACGCATGGTGCGCCTAGAAAAAATGGCTCAGCGTAAGCCTCATCAGCTTTCTGGCGGTCAGCAACAACGTATCGCCATTGCGCGTGCGGTTGTTAACAAACCAAAAGTACTGCTGCTAGATGAATCTCTATCTGCACTTGATTACAAACTGCGTAAGCAAATGCAAATCGAGCTTAAACAGCTTCAGCGTCAACTTGGTATTACCTTTATCTTCGTTACGCACGATCAGGAAGAGGCCCTATCGATGTCTGACCGCATTATTGTTATGCGCGACGGTGTTATCGAGCAGGATGGTTCTCCACGTGAGATTTACGAAGAGCCGAAGAACCTATTTGTTGCTCGCTTTATCGGTGAGATCAACGTATTCAACGCAACCATGCTAGAGCGTATCGACGAGAAACGTATCCGTGCAGAAATCGAAGGTGTCGAGTCTGTTGTTTACTACGATCAGGAAGCGCAAGCAGGTGACAAACTGCAAGTACTACTTCGCCCAGAAGACTTACGTATCGAAGAGATCAAAGAGTCTGAAGAAAAAGGCATCGTAGGTCACGTAACAGAGCGTACCTATAAAGGTATGACGCTTGATTCCGTTATCCAATTGGATTCAGGCATGCGTGTAATGGTTAGCGAATTCTTTAACGAAGATGATCCTGATGTGGACCACTCACTTGGCCAGAAAGTCGCTATCACTTGGGTTGAGAGTTGGGAGGTAGTCCTCAATGATAAGCAAGAAGATTAATCTTCAAAACGCGATCATTACCTTAATCGTCGGTTGGTTAACACTTTTCGTGTTGGTACCAAATGTGATGATTATCGGTACGAGTTTCTTAACGCGTGATGAAGCAAACTTAATCGAAATGACATTTACTTTCGACAACTACTTACGTCTACTCGACCCCTTGTATGCGAAAGTGCTGATGCACTCGTTCTACATGGCGATTGTGGCGACGTTGTTGTGTTTAGTAATTGGTTACCCATTTGCTTACATCATAGCGAAAATGCCAGAGAAATGGCGCCCATTCATGTTGTTCTTAGTTATCGTACCTTTTTGGACAAACTCTCTTATCCGTACTTACGGCCTGAAGATTGTTCTGGGTACACAAGGTATTTTGAACAAATCATTAATGGCGATGGAAATCATCGATAAGCCATTACGTATTATGTACACCGAAACAGCAGTAATGATTGGTCTTGTGTACATCCTGCTTCCATTTATGATTCTGCCGCTTTACTCGGCAATCGAGAAGTTGGACAACACTTATATCGAGGCGGCGAAAGATCTTGGTGCGAACAAGTTCCAAACCATTACGAAAGTGATTCTACCTCTTACAATGCCTGGCATTATCGGTGGTTGTTTGTTGGTTCTGCTACCAGCACTAGGTATGTTCTACATCTCTGACCTTCTTGGTGGTGCGAAGAACCTACTGATCGGTAACGTCATTAAGAGCCAAGTATTGAACGCTCGTGACTGGCCATTTGGTGCTGCGACCAGTATCGCCCTCACCTTCGCAATGGCTGTGATGCTTTACGCTTACTACAGAGCAGGCAAACTATTGAATAAGAAAGTGGAGCTAGACTAATGGGACGCACAGTTAGATTTAGCTTTATGGCGCTGGTATATGCATTTTTGTATCTGCCGATCATCGTCCTAATTGTTAACTCATTTAATGCCAACAAATTTGGTATGAAATGGGGCGGTTTCACCACGAAATGGTACGAAACCTTAGTAAATAACGACAGCCTAATGCAGGCTGCATGGCATTCATTGAACGTAGCGGTATTTTCAGCGACAGCAGCAACCATCATTGGTAGCTTGACGGCTGTTGCCCTATTCCGTTACTCGTTCAAAGGTAAAGGCGCGGTAAACGGCATGCTGTTTGTCGTAATGATGTCTCCAGATATCGTAATGGCGATTTCATTACTTGCTCTGTTCCTTGTATTGGGCGCACAGCTAGGCTTCTTTACTCTATTGATTGCTCACATCACCTTCTGTCTACCTTTCGTTGTGGTAACAGTGTACAGCCGTTTAAATGGCTTTGATGTGAAAATGTTGGAAGCTGCAAAAGACCTTGGTGCAAGCGAATGGGTTATCTTGAAACAGATCATCCTTCCTCTCGCTAAACCAGCGGTTGCCGCAGGTTGGTTATTGAGCTTTACCCTATCTTTGGACGATGTGATCATCAGCTCGTTTGTAACGGGTCCAACATACGAAATCTTGCCATTGAAGATTTACTCCATGGTTAAGGTGGGCATTTCACCAGAAGTGAACGCCCTAGCAACGGTGATGTTGATTGTTTCTTTGGTCTTGGTAGTAATTTCTCAGTTGCTAGCAAGAGAAAAAGTGAAGTAGAATCCGCACCTGTTAACATCACGAAACAGAATGGTTACATGCCATTCTGTTTTTCTATCTATCGTCCAAAATTGGACAACGTTTGGTTTGGAGCTAACGTCAATGAAAAAATGGGCTACTCTATTAGCTGGTAGTGCATGTGCGCTTTCTCTGTTCTCTGGTACAGCGACAGCGGATGATAAAGAACTAGTATTTATGAACTGGGGTCCTTACATCAACAGTAATATCCTAGAGCAATTTACTAAAGAAACTGGCATCAAAGTGATCTACTCGACTTACGAGTCGAACGAAACTTTGTATGCAAAGCTAAAAACCCATAACCAAGGTTATGACCTAGTAGTACCTTCAACGTACTTCGTAGCGAAGATGCGTGACGAAGGCATGCTACAAAAGATCGATAAGACTAAGCTGAAAAACTTCGGCAACCTAGATAAAAACTACCTAGACAAGCCTTACGATCCAAGTAACGACTACTCTATCCCACACGTTGTTGCGATTACAGGCCTAGCGGTTAACGCAGACATGTACGATCCAAACGACTTCCAAAGCTGGGCTGACCTATGGAAGCCTGAGCTTGAAGGTCAAGTAATGTTGATGGACGACACTCGTGAAGTGTTCCATATCGCTCTGCGTAAACTTGGCTACTCAGGTAACTCAAAAGACCCTAAGCAAATCGATGAAGCGTACGCTGAGCTACAAAAGTTGATGCCTAACGTTTTAGTTTTCAACTCTGACAACCCTGGCGCACCTTACATGTCTGGTGAAGTGGGCGTCGGTATGCTTTGGAACGGTAGCGCTGCAGCCGCACAAAGTGAAGGCCTGAACCTTAAACTCGTTTTTCCTAAAGAAGGCGGTATCGGCTGGGTTGATAACTTCGCTATCTCTTCCGGTGCGAAGAACGTAGAAGCCGCTCACAAGATGATCGACTTCTTACTGCGCCCAGAAATCGCAGAGCAAATCTCTCGTGATACTGGCTACCTAACGGCGGTTGAGGAATCGAATGCTAAGTTTAAAGACGTTGCCCCACTATTCCCTTCTCAAGAAGACCTTGACCGCGTTGAATGGCAAGATGCGGTTGGTGATCTAACCGTTAAATACGAAGATTACTTCCTCAAGCTGAAAGCGGGACAATAATCTAGCTTGTGTAACAAGTCATCAACCATAGGAAAATAGGCAGCAATACGCTGCCTATTTTTGTCTTAGGCTGATATAATCGCGCGTTGCTAGGTTTATTTGTCTTGGTATCATAGATTTATCGTCTCATAACAAGGAGACAACGATATTCAAGCTAAATGAACATATTTGTGCTTACTGCGATTTGGCTCAACTTGATAACTCCAGCTAGTATTGACTTGTCCAATCGCGAAACAAAACGGAAAACAAATGAAAAGTAAATTCTACGCAAGCGCTCTATGTGCAGCGACGCTCATCGCTACCCCTGCAATGGCTGCTGATCAAGAACTGTATTTCTACAACTGGTCGGAATACATTCCAAACGAAGTTCTTGAAGACTTTACAAAAGAAACCGGAATCAAAGTTATTTACTCTACATACGAATCTAACGAGAGTATGTACGCAAAACTAAAAACTCAAGGTTCTGGTTACGACTTGGTAGTACCGTCTACCTATTTCGTCTCTAAAATGCGTAAAGAAGGCATGCTACAACAGATCGACAAAGAGAAATTATCTCATTTTGCCGATCTTGATACTAACTTCCTAAACAAACCGTTCGATCCGAACAACAACTACTCTATCCCATACATTTGGGGTGCGACCGGTATTGGTATCAATGCTGACATGCTAGACAAGTCATCGGTTTCTAAATGGGATGATTTCTGGGATAGCAAGTGGGAAGGTCAACTAATGCTGATGGATGATTCTCGCGAAGTATTCCACATTGCATTGACTAAGCTTGGTTACTCACCAAACACGACTAACCCAGAAGAAATCAAAGCCGCTTACGAAGAACTGAAAAAGCTAATGCCAAACGTATTAGTATTTAACTCAGACTTTCCTGCAAACCCTTACCTTGCGGGTGAAGTTTCACTAGGCATGCTTTGGAACGGTTCTGCATACATGGCTCGTCAAGAAGGCGCGAACATCGACATCATCTGGCCAGAAAAAGGCACTATCTTCTGGATGGACAGCCTAGCAATTCCAGCTGGTGCGAAGAACGTTGACGCAGCTCATAAGATGATCGATTTCCTACTACGTCCTGAGAACGCAGCTAAGATTGCACTTGAGATTGGTTATCCTACGCCAGTTAAAACGGCACACGATCTGCTACCGAAAGAATTTGCTAATGATCCAAGCATCTTCCCACCACAAGAAGTGATGGACAGCGGTACTTGGCAAGATGAAGTTGGCGAAGCGAGCGTAATGTACGATGAGTACTTCCAAAAGCTAAAAGTGAACAACTAATTCGTTAGTTTTAAAGATATGAAAAAGCGGCTCATGAGCCGCTTTTTTGTTCTTAATGACAAGAAAAAAACTCTTCCTGTTGAAGTTATTACGCTCTTTCTTTTCCTTCTAGAGCCAGTATCTCGTCAACTAATTTTGGAACCTCAACGCTTGCTTTTCCGTAGCGTTTTTCCTCAAATTCACTTTCTACCGCACTAGGTTCTAGGTTAATTTCAATGGTATGTGCGCCGTGCATTTTTGCATCATGAACAAAACCTGCTGCGGGATACACAACGCCAGAAGTCCCAATAGAAATAAACAAATCTGCTTCTTCTAATGACGCGTAGATATCACCCATTCGCAGTGGCATTTCACCAAACCAAACAATATGTGGTCGCATTTGTGAAGGGATCTGACAACAGTGACAAAGCTCGCCGGTCTTAATGTCCTCATTGTGCTCTACTACTTGGTTAGATTCACTACAGCGGGCTTTGAGCAACTCACCATGCATGTGAATCACATTCTGACTGCCGCCTCTTTCGTGAAGGTTGTCTATATTTTGAGTGATGACCGTCACTTTACCTTCTAACTCAGCCTCTAAACGACCCAATGCTTCATGCGCTGCATTAGGCTTTATCGCATTATCTTGAAGTTTCTTGCGGCGTTGGTTGTAAAAATCTTGAACAAGGTCCGGATCGCGAGCAAACCCTTCAGGCGTTGCTACATCTTCGATACGGTGATTCTCCCATAGGCCATCTTGCGCACGAAATGTTTGAATACCAGATTCGGCCGAGATACCTGCACCAGTAAGTACTACAATATTTCTATAAGGGAAATTCATAACTCATCCTTGCTGTTTTTTCATTAGCTTAACACTGAAAGAATAGCAACAGTAGTAATATGGATTAGACCATAGTCGTAATGGTCACTATTAGAATTACAATTTAAGAGGAACAGCAATGAGACAAGTATCTCTAGCGTTTATATTGCTTATGACTTTGGCAGGCTGTCAACTTACCAATGTTGAAGGCGAAGTCGATGATGTAAAGGTAAGAGT
The DNA here is from genome assembly GCF_023650755.1 of Vibrio sp. SCSIO 43097. Classification (NCBI taxonomy): domain Bacteria; kingdom Pseudomonadati; phylum Pseudomonadota; class Gammaproteobacteria; order Vibrionales; family Vibrionaceae; genus Vibrio; species Vibrio sp. SCSIO 43097. Next base: position 1,718,454 of record NZ_CP071840.1, read on the forward strand.
CAGCACCAATGATGATGACCATCGAGGTAATGGTAATTTCTGTCCTCCTGGCCAAGCCAAGAAAGGCAATTGCTAAAAGAGCGGCTTTATGCCGCTCCCATATTGGCCTCAATCCTCGTTGGTCGAAGATATTTTATGAATGGCTAGGTCAGCGCCATTGAATTCGTCTTCTTCTGAAAGCCTTAGTCCCATACTGGTATTAATCGCGCCGTAGACTGCAAGTGCCCCAAGCACAGCGATGGAAAGGCCCAAAAGCGTTCCTAGAAGCTGAACGATAATGCTCACGCCACCTAGCCCACCCAATGCGCTTTGACCAAAAATCCCAGCGGCAATACCACCCCAAGCGCCACATACACCGTGTAAAGGCCAGACACCTAGCACATCATCAATCTTGGTTTTGTTTTGTAGGTGGGTAAAAAGATAAACAAATAGCACGCCAGCAATCGCACCTGTTACTAAAGCACCGATAGGATGCATTAAGTCTGAGCCCGCACATACAGCAACCAAGCCAGCTAGTGGGCCGTTATGAATAAAGCCAGGGTCATTCTTACCAGCCAACAGTGACGCGACAATGCCCCCGACCATTGCCATCAATGAGTTCATAGCCACCAAGCCACTTATGCCTGACACAGTTTGAGCTGACATGACGTTGAAGCCAAACCACCCCACACATAAGATCCAAGCTCCCAAAGCCAAAAACGGAATATTCGAAGGTGCAAAGTTGGTATGCTTTCCTGCTCGAACTCTGCCTTTTCTCATGCCCAAAAACACAACGGCAACCAGCGCTATCCAGCCGCCAACACCATGTACAACGACTGAACCTGCAAAATCGTGGAAGTCATAACCAAAGGTATTTTCAAACCAAGCTTGAACACCAAAGTTTCCGTTCCAGATCATTCCCTCAAATAACGGGTATACGATGCCGACAGTGAAAAATGTTGCGATAAGAATCGGATAAAAACGAGCTCGCTCTGCGATACCACCAGAAACAATAGCAGGAATCGCTGCAGCGAAGGTCAGCAAGAAAAAGAACTTCACCAACTCGTAACCATTGCCTTGAGATAATGTCTCTGCATCAGCAAAGAAGGTGCCGCCATAAGCGACCCAGTATCCAATGAAAAAATACGCAATGGCGGAAATACCGAAATCGGCCAAGATTTTAACTAAAGCATTAACTTGGTTCTTTTGGCGCACGGTTCCTACTTCAAGAAAAGCAAAACCAGCATGCATCAAAAAGACCATGATTGCGCCAAGTAGTAAGAAAAGTGTGTCGGAACTTTGCGTGAGAGTTTGTACAGCGCCGTGTACCTGATTGGCAGTTACACTCATTATGATTGTCTCCGTTGATCTGTAGCGCACTTATCCTGTGCATCAAAGTTAGGCTCATCACCAATTTGGTGAACTTAGTTTATAGAGCGTCTAACAGAGCAATTCTCATTCCATAATTTACATTTCTAACACTTACACTTTAATTTATTGTTTTGTATGAACTTTAATAAAATTATGCATTCTTGAAATGGTGCTTAACACGCTAATAAATGCACCAATGTGGTTTTAGTGCACCAACATAATGCGCACCATACAGCTCAACAAGCAGCAAACTCCCCACCATAAACATAAAAGCCACCTCATGAGAGGTGGCTTTTATACTGAATGGCTAACTAAAGGAGTTTATCGAGTGATCTTCCCTGCTTTTACTTCTTCTAGCCAACGCCCCTCGACGAGATAAGGAGGAAGCCAACCAGTTTCAACTGATAAACGGTTGCCTTTGTCGTACCACATACAGGCCATGCCAAGAAGAGGGAAAGATATGAAAGTTTCTATAGAAATCAAGTCCTCTGGCTTATCGAGCCTCATTTGGTATTGCTCTTGGAACTGTAGGTTCTTAATGAGTACCTCTTCAAAGTCATAACCGATGTCAGTTGTCAGGGCAGCAAAAGTTTCCAAAATACCCATGGCGATTTCTAACGCCCAATCATCACCCTGAGCAACTGCCGCGTCCATCGCGGCCACCAGTTTATCAGGGTAGTCTGCTGTACGTTGATGGAACGACTGAATTACGTCTACTAACATATAAGACAGCTCACCCGCTTTGGTAGAGCTCTGTCTCATCAAAGAAGTTGGAAAGTTCGCCAATGCGTCTAAACTTGGCCTGTCACGCACAATTGTCGATATGAAATACATATCAATCCATCTATTAGGATTTATGCACCCCGTTTTTAAAATACCCTCCCCGTCCCACTTTACTTCAGGATAGTCGAGAATCTTTATAGTTAGTTCATCATTGGGATTCATAGCAAGTCTATGATAACAAGCACCCATCAATGAAGTTTCGTAAAGACGTAATGTACAAATTTGTTCGTCTTCATGTGAAGTTTGAAACCATGTATACCAGCGAACCTGGTCAATGGCAAAATCACCAAAACTAACCAAGTTTTCTCGCCTGATTTTAAGACCTTCTTTGCGCTGATCTAATATCTTATTGATGAATTCTTTCTCAGAAGAAACTCCACTTTCACTCAACTCAGGATTTGCTTTGCGTTCTACAACTTTACTTTGCATTTTAAATTAGTCCTTTGGAATCAATTTTAAACTCTGCCGCATCTACTATTACGTCTGAGGCATTTCCACTTTCAGGGATGCTTGTTTGAGTATGTATATATCGAATAGGTATGCCGAACGAAGCTGCATGTTGAATTTTTCTTGCTGCTATTTTTTCAGTCGTTCCTTCTTTATTTTTCGACATTAGCCTGGTGATTTCTGCAGTGTATTCCGTTGTCCCTTGCTGATATGCCATATTTCCAATCTTGCGGCTGCCCAGCGGGCTGCTCCCCCCTTTGGCCTCAACAATTATAATTTCACCTGGTGGCGGCTCTTCCACCTCGTAAACCATATCAAAATCGCCCGGCTTCGAAATTGAGGTTCCAATATCTTTGGGATGAAGCAGCTTAGCATTAGGACGTTTACTCCGGACAAAGTCATCCGCGGCCAACTCACCTATTTTTGCAGACTGTTGGTTAATATTACCAATTTGAGCGTTATATCCCTCTTCGCCAGATCGAGCGTCCATTGCCTCTTGACGCTCTTTCAAGCATTCATCAATTTTTGCTTTGTTTCTTTCTGTTAGCTCATAATCACTCGTATTGAGTTCAGAGTTTTCTTTATACTCTGCTTTATTTAGCACAAGATCTTCAGTAAAGATCGTGCAACCTTCTTCCCCGCCAACTTTCTCTGAGTCAAAAACATGCGCATTGACAAACTCCTCAATCCCAACAACATACTGCACTTCGTGTCGGCTGCCATCTGAATGATTGATATGACGATAAAAAGTAATCTCGTTTCTTTCGCAATCAATATGGTCTAAATCGTATTCATATCGAATATGATTTTTACCTTTGGGTTTTCGGATTTTGACTTGCGAGCGAACGCCATCTTCTCCGACGGATGATTCTTTTGCTGCCTCTAAAATCTGATCGCAAACCTCTTGGGGGACATCGCTTTGCGCCTGATACTCTGCCTACATTTGACCCAAGCGTTTTAGCCCTTCTTCACACAAGAAGCCTGTTGGGTCAATCCACTGGATAGGATTGACTGCATATTGGTAATGCCACTATTGACAGTTCAACTAACAAGCTCCCAATCATAAATATAAAAGCCACCTCGTAAGAGATGGCTAAAAAAATACCCGAGGAGCTCTAAAAAGGACGCCATTCACTTTCTGACTTAAATACCACTCCTGAAAAATCTTTGTTCTCGATTAATTCAGCCAGTTTTTCATCGACACATAATAACCACTCGATAGCATCCAGTTGAAATATAGTTTTCTGCATTTCAATATCTTTCTTAAGGACAACTCGATCAATTGAATCAACCTCTCCATCAAACTCACTAAATATTGAATGATTTCTATCCAGTAAATCGCAAATCGCAAGAACATTTAAAAAATAGTATTCACCAAAACTTTTACCTTGGTAATTAACCTCAATCGGTAGGAATTCAACTTCACTCGTTTGTGTGTGCTTAGAAATTAAATCAGATAACCGTCGACTCACGATTAATAAAGGACCACTAAGAAAACTATCCGCAGGCTTGTCATCTGATATGACATCAATAGTAACTTTTGGCCATTTGTCTCCTAGGGCAACGCCTCCCGTCAGATTCAATCCTATTAATACACTAGACTGCGTTACTTTGCCTTGAGTAAAATCGGAGTCTCTATCTACCTTGTTGGTCCAAATTTTAAGTGTCATTACTACTTCCTACTTTTCCATTGCGGATCATCCAATTGCGATCGAGCTTCATTCTTTTCCAGAGCATTCCTAATGTTACTTTCTGTTTTTCCAATTTCATCTACAAAAATCATATCATCGATCAAACCACGACCATACTTAGTTTACAACGCTCTCATTTCTCGTCGAACTAAAGCACCTGAGAACCTTGGTGCCTTGCACTTAGATGTCTACCCACGTGTCAGGGAAGGCCTATTTCGACAGATGTTTTAATATTAGTTGGAAGTGCAATCCCATTTGCACCTCTGTTAATGTTGTAATCAAGTTCGGTAGCTCTATGCATGACCGGATATTCCTGAGCAATATTGATACTAATTTGGTGATTTCCAGCATGGTTTTCAGGTAACCCGCCAACTATTTCGTTATTTAACTTGAGCCCACAACCTCTTCTTAAAGAACCGCCATAATAATTCGCAACACTCCCCTCCTTTGAGTTTTATTTAAGGGGATGATTTGGACAATTTCCTCTATACCTACAACATATTGAACTTTGCGTTTACTACCATCTGAATGATTGATATAACGATGAAAAGTAACTTCGTTCTTCTCGCAATCAATATGGTCTAAATCGTATTCATATCGAATATGATTTTTAACTTTGGGTTTTCTGATAATGCCACGAATGATTGGTCGTTCGGCAAACAACAAACTCCCCACCATAAATATAAAGCCATTTCAAGAGAAAGATGGCTTATAGACTGAATTGCTAACTAAAGGGTGTTATTGAGTGATCTTCCCTGCTTTTACATCTTCTAGCCAACGTCCTTCAACAAGATAGGGTGGAAGCCAACCGGTTTCAACAGATAGACGGTTGCCTCTGTCGTACCACATGCAAGCCATGCCAAGCAGAGGGAAATTAATGAACGTGCGGAGCCCTATTCTATCTGGCCCTAATTCTCTAAGATGATATTTCTCTTGGAACTGTAGGTTTTTAACGAGCACTTCCTCAAAATCATAACCAATATTAGTAGTGAGCGCTGCGAAGGTTTCTAGGATCCCCATCGCAATTTCCAACGCCCAATTATCCCCTTGAGCTACCGCTGCGTCCATTGCTGCAACCAGCTTATTAGGATAATCCGATGTGCGGTTGTGGAACGACTGAATGACGTCTACTAGCATATAAGACAGCTCACCCGCTTTGGTAGAGCTCTGTCTCATCAAAGAAATCGAAAAGTTCGCTAACACATCCATGCTAGCTTTGTCACGAACGATGACAGAGGTAAAATACGCATCTAGCCACATTGAGGGGCAAATGAAGCCTGTTTTTAAAATACCTTCGCCTTTCCATGTTACTTCTGGATAATCAGGTAATTTAATGCTTTGAGGCTCGCTTGGCTTGATGGCAAGTTGATGGTAAAAAGCACGCATCAATGATGATTCATATAGACATAGCGTGCCGATTCTCTCATCATCGTCTAATGGAGGTAACCATGTATACAGACGGAGCTGATAAGAAATACCATCGCTCAAGTAAACCAAGTTTTCTCTTTTTATAGATATGCGCCTTTTCCTTTTGTCTAAACTCTCTTTTATTTCTTCTCGATAAGCTTCTCTTTCAAAATCACTTAGTTCAACATGAGCTACTCGTTCAACCTTTTTTACCTCTGAGCTATCAACCACTTCTGAACTCTCCTATATCTATATCAAACTCTTTTGCTTTGAACTTGGAAACCTTACCGCTAGAGGGTATTTCTGCTTGTGTATGTAATTTCAGTTGGTGCCTCGTAAATCATATCAAAGTCGCCTGGCTTCGAAATTGAGGCTCTATGTAACAACAGTTCAAAGGCTGAGCATATATTCCAAAAATGCCTCAAATGTTGTCCATGATTGGGCTTCTTTACCAAACAATTCATCTATGAAAAGGGCTACTTGCCCCGATCTTTCTGATTCATTTGAAAATAAAAAGTAGTAGCCACCTCCGGCATAGCGCTCTAATACGCAACCGTTTTGTGGTATTTTCTCAAAATCACTCGGTATCTCATCCTCGCGAAGTTCAAGAGTGCGCTCAACTGTAAGATAGTCCTCATCTTCAGAGTATCCATAAATCGTATGACCAAACCACTCAACGTAACCATATTTTCTTAGAAAAACTTTATATGGCTCCGGAAAGGATAATCCTAGCTGATTTTCCATTTCATGAATTGATACGTCATTCAACTCTCCAAAGCACTCAAACCCTTCTTTTTCGGTGAATTGATCGAGCATTACGTCTAAGCTTCTCATATTTAAAACTCTATTTTTGATATATATTTTGCCTTCATCGTACCAGTGCAATCGCTTATTGTACTTCTGATGAGGCTTGGAATTCATTACCCTGAAGTTATTGAACGAGTTATCCCCTTTCCGAAATAAAAGAGGTCTTATGGTGAATGATTAAATCCGTCGAGAAGTCTTCCTGATTTAATCATTTTGAACAACTGCTTTGAAGTAAAACGCTTCGCTGCCTCTTTTGTAATCGCGTAACAACGAACCCCTCACCATAAACTTATAAGCCACCTCGTAAAAGATGGCTTATAAGTAAAGAGAATTTATCTAGTGATCTTCCCTGCTTTTACATCTTCTAGCCAACGTCCTTCAACAAGATAGGGTGGAAGCCAACCGGTTTCAATAGATAGACGGTTGCCTTTGTCGTACCACATACATGCCATGCCAAGCAGAGGGAAGTTGATAAAAGTTCTGATGCCTATCCTATCTGGTCCCAATTCTCGAAGATGATATTTCTCTTGGAACTGTAGGTTTTTAACGAGCACTTCCTCAAAATCATAACCAATATTAGTAGTGAGCGCTGCGAAGGTTTCTAGGATCCCCATCGCAATTTCCAACGCCCAGTTATCCCCTTGAGCTACCGCCGCGTCCATTGCTGCAACCAGCTTATCTGGGTAGTCCGATGTGCGGTTGTGGAACGACTGAATGACGTCTACTAGCATATAAGATAACTCGCCCGCTTTGGTAGAACTCTGTCTCATCAAAGAAATAGGAAAGTTTGCCAATACGTCCATGCTAGCTTTGTCACGCACAATCACCGAAGTAAAATAAGCATCTAACCATCGATTAGGGTGTAAACATCCAGTTTTCAAAATACCTTCGCCTTTCCATGTCACTTCTGGATAATCAGGTAATTTAACGCTTTGAGGTTCATTTGGTTTAATGGCAAGTTGATGGTAAAAAGCACGCATCAATGATGCCTCATAAAGGCAAAGCGTTCCGATTTGTTCAGTTTCTATTGAAGATGGAAAGCAACTATACCACCTCACTTGTTCTGAAACGTCGTCGCTAAGAGCGACTAAGTTCTCCCTGCGGATTGCTATTAGCTCTTTGCGCTCATCTAAATCTTCATTGATATACATTTGGTAGTCAGCGACATCATTTGGTGTCAATTGAGGTTCCGCCTTTCTCCTCATGCTAACTTTCTTTTTATTATCAGACATTTAATCCAGTCCTAATTCTACGTTAAATTCTTTTACATTAACTGAAGAAACCTCTCCAGCATCAGAAATAGCCGCTGCGGTGTGAATATATCTAACAGGAGTTTTTTTTCTCAATGCTTTTTATACTTCTGGCCGCTTTCTATTCGGTTGTATCTTTGTCCTTTTGAGCCATTAGATCAGTAATTGCAGTTGCATATTCAGTTGTCCCTTGCTGATATGCCATATTTCCAACCTTACGGCTGTCTAGTGGGCTAATACCTCTTAACGTCTACGAGAATAATTTCCCTGGGTTTTGGGTTCTTCTACAAGGTAGGCCATACCGTAGTCTCCTGGTTGTAAGAAAACACGCCATTATTTTTTAGGGGACAACTCCTAGTTAAGTGACATACCGTTGAGTCTTAGCCATAAAATGCCATGTGTCACGAAACATGAACGCCAAAAATAGAGATCTAACCTATTTTTTCCAGTACCCTCTAGATGCTCGCTCTGGGATTACCAGATTCCAAACAGATTTACTGCCTATAGATTCGTAAAACTCGGCGGCCCCGATCTCTTTAGTGGACGGCTGAAACCAATGAGGTTGAGGCACTTTTTTAGAATTCCATTAGAAACTGCCATAGCAATTGCTGTTTCACAGCACTCAACGTCGGTCAAGCCTTTGAAGGGGCCCTCCTTATATAAAATAAGTTTTTTCCGAGCCACTATATTGAGCAATTACAGACGTAACTGCCTTTCTATCACCATTATTTATTTTCAAAGTAAGCCCTGACTTTCCTAGCAAGGCTTTTAAATCGCACTCATTATTAGTAACCCACTTTTTAAGAGCCATATCATTAATAATGTTATCTCTGAAATTTATGAGTATAGTCACAAGATCATCTTCAAAATTCATTTTATCCTCAACTTTGTAATGGGATAACCTAGCTATCGTCCCAACTTTTAGTTTCTCCTAGAAATTGATTAACTCCACCTTCACCGACTGCTGGGTAAAAATCGCTCGTAGGCTCCCATCCAACGCTTAATGCCCCCAAAAAGGGCGAGATACCGTTAGTTTTATTAATTCATTGACTGGAATTTTGACTAGAGCTTCTGATATGTTTTTTACCTTTTGGCTTTCGGATTTTGACTTGCGAGAGAACGCCATCTTCTCCGACGGATGACTCTTTTGCTGCCTCTAAAATCTGATCGCAAACCTCTTGGGGGAAAGTTATTTTGTGCCTGATACTCTGCCAACATTTGCTGTAAGCGTTTTTCACAGAGGAAACCTGTTGAGTCAATCCACTAGATGGAGTTGATTGAATATCGGTAAACATATAATCCACCTCGTGAAAGGTGGATTATTTACTGAATTGCTAACTAAAGGATTTATCGAGTGATCTTCCCTGCTTTTACATCTTCTAACCAATGTCCTTCGACGAGATAAGGAGGAAGCCAACTGGTTTCAATAGATAGACGGTTGCCTTTGTCATACCACATACATGCCATACCAAGCAGAGGGAAAGATATGAAGGTTTCTATAGAAATTAAGCCCTCTGGCTTATCGAGCCTCATTTGGTATTGCTCTTGGAACTGTAGGTTCTTAATGAGTACTTCTTCAAAGTCATAACCGATGTCAGTTGTCAGGGCCGCAAAAGTTTCCAAAATACCCATGGCGATTTCTAATGCCCAATCATCACCCTGAGAAACTGCCGCGTCCATCGCGGCCACCAGTTTATCAGGGTAGTCCGACGTGCGGTTATGGAACGACTGAATGACATCTACTAGCATATAAGACAGCTCACCCGCTTTGGTAGAGCTCTGTCTCATCAAAGAAACCGGAAAGTTCGCCAATACATCCATGCTAGGTTTATCACGCACAATCACCGAAGTAAAATAAGCATCAAGCCACATTGAAGGACAAATCAAGCCTGTTTTAAAAATACCTTCACCATCCCATGTCACTTCTGGATAGCCGAGTATCTGGATACTTAATTCTTCATTGGGATTCATAGCAAGTTGATGATAACAGGCTCCCATTAAAGAAGTTTCGTAAAGACGTAATGTACAAATTTGTTCGTCTTCATGCGTAGTTTGAAACCAGGTATACCAGCGAGCCTGGTCGATGGCAAAATCACCAAGACTAACCAAGTTTTCTCGCCTGACCTTAAGACCTTCTTTTCTGTTATCTAAAACCCGGTTTATAAAATTTTTTTTACTCACAATGGCTTGTGTGTCAAGTTCAGGATTTGCTTTGCGCTCTACAATCTTGATCGATTCTTTACTTTGCATTTTGACTTAATCCTTTTGAATCAATTTTAAACTCTACTACTTCTACTACTACGTCTGAGGGCTTCAAGCTATTCGAGTAAAAGGGCTTAGGTATCTTTAAAAAGGACACATAATGCCAAGTGTAACGCAACAAAACGTCAGAAATGATGACCTAGCTCCCTTTGAATCTTAGCGAATTATATTTCCGGCTTTTACATCCTCTAACCAACACCCTTCGACGAGATATGGAGGAAGCCAACCAGTTTCGACAGATAAACGGTTGCCTTTGTCGTACCACATACAAGCCATGCCAAGCAGAGGGAAGTTAATAAAAGTGCGGATGCCTGTCCTATCTGGTCCTAATTCTCGAAGATGATATTTTTCTTGGAATTGTAGGTTTTTGACTAGCACTTCCTCAAAGTCATAACCAATGTTAGTAGTGAGCGCTGCGAAGGTCTCTAGGATCCCCATCGCAATTTCCGACGCCCAGTTATCCCCTTGAGCTACCGCTGCGTCCATTGCTGCAACCAGCTTATCAGGATAATCCGATGTGCGATTGTGGAACGACTGAATGACGTCTATTAGCATATAAGACAGCTCACCCGCTTTGGTTGAGCTCTGTCTCATCAAAGAAATCGGAAAGTTCGCCAATACATCCATGCTGGGTTTATCACGAACGATGACAGAGGTAAAATACGCATCTAGCCACATTGAAGGACAAATGAAACCTGTTTTTAAAATACCTTCGCCTTTCCATGTTACTTCAGGATAGTCGAGGATCTTTATGGTTAATTTATCATTGGGATGCATTGCAAGGCTATGATAACAAGCACTCATCAACGAAGTTTCATAAAGGCGTAATGTACAAATTTTTTCGTCTTCACATGAAGCTTGATACCACGTAAACCAGCGCACTTGCTCGAATGCATAATCTCCAAAGCTAATCAAGTTCTCTCGCCTAATTTTGAGCCCTTCTTTTCTTTTATCTAAGATTCGATTGATATAATCTTTCTCAGAAGCAATGCTATTATCATCTAACCTGGGCCTTGCTGTACGCTCTATAATTTTGGCTGGCTTTTTACCTTGCATTGTTGAACTAACCCTTCTTAATCAATTTTAAACTCAGCTATTCCTAGTTTTATATCTGATGCATCTCTGATTTTTTTCGCAGCTATTTTTTCTGTCGTTTCATCTTCGTTTTCAGACATTAGCTTAGTGATTTCTTCAGCATATTTGCTAGACCCTTGCTGATACGCTTCGTTTCCAATCTTACGGCTGCCCATAGGGCAGCTACCCCCCTTTGGCCTCAACAATTATAATTTCACCTGGTGGCGGCTCTTCCACCTCGTAAACCATATCAAAATCGCCCGGCTTCGAAATTGAGGTTCCAATATCTTTGGGATGAAGCAGCTCAGCATTAGGACGTTTACTCCGAACAAAGTCATCCGCGGCTAACTCACCAATTTTTGCAGATTGCTGATTAATCTTGGCGATTTGAACGTTATTATACTGAATTGCTAACTAAAGGGTTTTATCGTGTGATCTTCCCTGCTTTTACTTCTTCTAACCAACACCCTTCGACGAGATGTGGAGGAAGCCAACCAGTTTCGACAGATAAACGGTTGCCTTTGTCGTACCACATACAAGCCATGCCAAGCAGAGGGAAGTTAATAAAAGTGCGGATGCCTGTCCTATCTGGTCCTAATTCTCGAAGATGATATTTTTCTTGGAATTGTAGGTTTTTGACTAGCACTTCCTCAAAGTCATAACCAATGTTAGTAGTGAGCGCTGCGAAGGTCTCTAGGATCCCCATCGCAATTTCCGACGCCCAGTTATCCCCTTGAGCTACCGCTGCGTCCATTGCTGCAACCAGCTTATCAGGATAATCCGATGTGCGATTGTGGAACGACTGAATGACGTCTACTAGCATATAAGACAGCTCACCCGCTTTGGTTGAGCTCTGTCTCATCAAAGAAATCGGAAAGTTCGCCAATACATCCATGCTGGGTTTATCACGAACGATGACAGAGGTAAAATACGCATCTAGCCACATTGAAGGACAAATGAAACCTGTTTTTAAAATACCTTCGCCTTTCCAAGTTATTTCAGGATGATCAGGTACCTTAACCGTCAAAGGGCTTTCAGGTTTTTGAGCTAGTCGATGATAGCTAGCTTGCATTATCGAGGCTTCAAATAGACGCAGCGTTCCTATTCGGTCATTTAGTTCAGACACTGGAAACAAAGTATATAACCTAACTTGCTCCCAAACCCCGTCTGTTAGATATATCAAGTTTTCGCGCTTTATTGTGATACGATGTTTTCTTTTCTCTAAGTTTTTTTCTATTTGTTTTGTATAGTAATTAAGTTCCTCAGTATTCAACTCGTAGGCTGCTTTTCTATTTATCTTTTTCATACTAACTTTACTTCCCTTAACCTAATTCTTCGAGGCTAATATCAAACTCTTTTACATTCACTTTAGATACGCCATCTGAAGCATCAATTTCTGTTGTACCAGCTTTTTGTTCAGACATTAATTTAACGATTTCCGCCGCATATTTGCTTGTCCCTTGCTAATATGCTTCATTGCCAATTTTACGACTGCCGAGCGGCCTGCTGCCACCCTTAGCCTCGACGATGATGATTTCTTCAGTATCATCTGAGAGGTACACCATATTGAAATCACCTGGTTTCGATCCCTAAGTTGCAAGGTCTTTGGGATGGCTCAACTTAGCATTAGGGCGTATATTCCGAATAAAGTCATCCGCGACCAACTCACCAATTTTTGCAGACTGCTGGTTAATATTACCAATTTGAGCGTGATATCCCTCTTTGCTAGCTCGAGCGTCCATTGCCTCTTGACGCTCTTTCAAGCATTCATCAATTTTTGCTTTGTTTCTTTCTGTTAGCTCATAATCACTCGTATTGAGTTCAGACTTTTTTATACTATGCCAGTATTGGCTGCCCCAAACCTGTTGGGTCAATCCACTGGATATGGTGGACTGCATATTGGTAATGCCACCAATGATGGAGCGTTCAACAAACAACAAGCTCCCCACCTCAAACGTAAAAGCCACCCCATGAGAGATGGCTTGTATATTGATTTGCTAAAGGAGTTTATCGAATGATCTTCCCTGCTTTTACATCTTCTAGCCAACGTCCTTCGACGAGATAAGCTGGAAGCCAACCAGTTTCAACTGACAAACGGTTGCCTTTGTCGTACCACATACAGGCCATGCCAAGAAGAGGGAAAGATATGAAAGTTTCTATAGAAATCAAGTCCTCTGGCTTATCGAGCCTCATTTGGTATTTCTCTTGGAAATGTAGGTTTTTAACGAGCACTTCCTCAAAATCATAACCAATATTAGTAGTGAGCGCTGCGAAGGTTTCTAGGACCCCCATCGCAATTTCCAACGCCCAGTTATCCCCTTGAGCTACCGCTGCGTCCATTGCTGCAACCAGCTTATCAGGATAATCCGATGTGCGATTGTGGAACGACTGAATGACGTCTACTAGCATATAAGACAGCTCACCCGCTTTGGTAGAGCTCTGTCTCATCAAAGAAATCGGAAAGTTCGCCAATACGTCTAAACTTAGCCTGTCACGCACAACTGTCGATATGAAATACATATCAATCCATCTATTAGGATTTATGCACCCCGTTTTTAAAATACCTTCCCCGTCCCACTTTACTTCAGGATAGTCGAGAATCTTTATAGTTAATTCACCATTGGGATTCCTAGCAAGTCGATGATAACAAGCGCCCATTAGAGAAGTTTCGTAAAGACGTAATGTACAAATTTGTTCGTCTTCATGCGAGGTTTGAAACCAGGTATACCAGCGAACCTGGTCAATGGCGAAATCACCAAGACTGACCAGGTTTTCCCGCCTGATTTTAAGACCCTCTTTTCGCTGATCTAGTATCTTATTGATAAATTCTTTCTCAGAAGAAACTCCACTTTCACTCAACTCAGGGTTTGCTTTGCGTTCTACAACTTTACTTTGCATTTTAACTTAGTCCTTTGGAATCAATTTTAAATTCTGACACTTCTACTTTTACATCTGAGACATTCCCACCTTCAGGGATGTTTGCTTGAGTATGTATATATCGAATAGGTATACCGAACGAAGCTGCATGTTGAATTTTTCTTGCTGTTATTTTTTCAGTCGTCCCTTCCTTTTTTTCAGACATTAGGTTGGTGATTTCTGCAGTGTATTCCGTTGTCCCTTGCTGATATGCCATATTTCCAATTTTTCTACTACCCAAAGGACTGCTCCCCCCTTTGGCCTCAACAATGATAATTTCACCTGGTGGTGGCTCTTCCATCTCGTAAACCATATCAAAGTCGCCCGGCTTCGAAATTGAGGTTCCAATATCTTTGGGATGAAGCAGCTTAGCATTAGGACGTTTACTCCGGACAAAGTCATCCGCGGCTAACTCACCAATTTTTGCAGACTGTTGGTTAATATTGCCAATTTGAGCGTTATATCCCTCTTCGCCAGTTCGAGCGTCCATTGCCTCTTGACGCTCTTTCAAGCATTCATCAATTTTTGCTTTGTTTTTTTCTGTTAGCTCATAATCACTCATATTGAGTTCTAAGTTTTCTTTATACTCTGCTTTATTCAGCACAAGATCTTCAGTGAAGATCGTGCAACCTTTCTCCCCACCAACTTTCTCAGAGTCAAAAACATGCGCATTGACAAACTCCTCAATCCCAACAACATACTGCACTTCGTGTCTGGTGCCATCTGAATGATTAATATGACGATAAAAAGTAATCTCGTTTCTCTCGCAATCGATATGGTCTAAATCGTATTCATATCGGATATGATTTTTAGCTTTTGGGGAACGTTATTTGCGCCAGATACTCAGCCAGCATTTTCTGCAAGCGTTTTAGCCCTTCTTCACAAAGAAAACCTGTTGGGTCAATCCACTGGATGGGGTTGATTGAATATCGGTAAACATATAAGCCACCTCGTGAAAGGTGGCTTATATACTGAATTTCTATATAAATGATAATTTATCGTGTGATCTTCCCTACTTTTACATCTTCTAGCCAACGCCCTTCAACGAGATAAGGAGGAAGCCAACCGGTTTCAACAGATAAACAGTTACCTTTGTCGTACCACATACAAGCCATGCCAAGCAGAGGGAAAGAGATGAAGGTTTCGATTGAAATCAATTTTTTAGGAGCATCCAAGCGCATTTGATATTGCTCCTGGAACTGCAGGTTCTTAATGAGTACCTCTTCAAAGTCATAATCAATATCGGTTGTCAGGGCGGCAAAGGTTTCTAAAATGCCCATGGCGATTTCTAATGCCCAGTCATCACCCTGAGCAACTGCAGCGTCCATTGCTGCGACTAGCTTATCGGGGTAATCCGATGTGCGGTTGTGGAATGACTGAATCACATCCACCAGCATGTAAGAAAGCTCACCAGCCTTCGTAGAACTTTGTTTCATCAGAGAAATCGGAAAGCTCGCCAATACGTCCATACTTGGCCTGTCACGCACGATCACCGAAGTGAAATAAGCATCAAGCCATCGGTTAGGGTGTAAACACCCCGTTTTTAAAATACCTTCACCTTTCCAGGTTACTTCCGGGTATCCAGGTAATTGAATACTTTGAGGCTCGTCAGGTCTCATGGCGAGCTGATGATAAAATGCACGCATTAATGATGCTTCATATAGACATAGTGTGCCGGTTCTCTCATCATCATTTAATGGAGGTAGCCATGTATACAGGCGAATTTGCTCAGACACATCATCACTCAAATAAACCAAGTTTTCTCTTTTTATCGCAATGCGCCTTTTTCGTTTATCTAAGTTCTCTTTTACTTCTTCTCTGTAAGCATCTATTGCCGCTTGAGTTAGACTAATATGAGCCAATCGCTCAATCTTTTTTAATTCCTTGGCATCAAACATTTCCAAATTCTCCCATGTCTATATCAAATTCTTTCGCTTTAATTTTCGAGACTTTACCATCTGAAGATATTTCTGCTTGTGTATGAATATAACGAATCGGAATATCATCTTTGATAGCGGATTTGATGTGATTTGCAGCAATCTTTTCCGTTGTACCTTGTTCTTGCTTAGACATCTCACCAATAATTGCTGCTGTATATTCAGTTGTCCCTTGCTGATATGCCATATTTCCAATTTTACGACTGCCGAGCGGGCTGCTGCCACCCTTAGCCTCGACGATGATGATTTCTTCAGGATCATCTGAGAGGTACACCATATCGAAATCACCTGGTTTCGATCCCGAAGTTGCAAGGTCTTTGGGATGGATCAACTTAGCATTAGGGCGTATATTCCGAACAAAGTCATCCGCGACCAACTCACCAATTTTTGCTGACTGCTGGTTAATTTTAGCAATTTGGGCGTTATGCCCTTCTTCGCCGCTACGCGCATCCATTGCCTTTTGACGTTCTGCTAAACACTTATCAACCTTTTGTTTGCATTCTTCAGAAAGTTTGTATTTCTCATCCTCATCCTTATTATTGAATTCGAATTCTGAGTTATCCTTGTAATCCGCTTTATTCAGCACTAGGTCCTCGGTGAAGATGGTGCAGGTCTTATCGCCACCGACCTTCTCTGAATCAAACACGTGAGCATTAACAAACTCTTCTATCCCGACTACGTACTGCACTTCATGTTTGCTTCCGTCAGAATGATTAATGTGGCGATAAAAAGTAATCTCGTTCTTCTCGCAATCAATATGGTCTAAATCGTATTCATATCGAATATTGTTTTTACCATTGGGTTTTCGGATTTTGACTTGCGAGCGAACGCCACCTTCTCCGACAGATGACTCTTTTGCTGCTTCTAAAATCTGATCGCAAACCTCTTGGGGAACATCGCTTTGCGCCTGATACTCAGTCAGCATTTGCTGTAAGCGTTTTAGCCCTTCTTCACAAAGGAAACCTGTTGGGTCAATCCACTGGATAGGATTGACTGCATATTGGTAATGGTTAATGCCACCAGCAATAGATATCGGGTCTTGTTGGATAAAACGTCCTAGCTTAGGGTCGTAATACCGAGCGAGGTTGTAGTGTAAGTTGGTTTCTTGATCGAAATACTGTCCTTGAAAACGCAATGGATTTACTACTTTTTCAATATGTACATGAGCAAAGCCGTTAGCATCGTAGCTGGCACTCCATACAACATTCCCTTCGCAATCGATTAGTCGCTCTGGTTTACCAACTTGATCGCACTGGTACCAATAAATAACGTCATTTTCTAGCAGTGCCACTGGCGTGTAAGTTTCGGGTTGATATAGGTACCAACGGAAAGCACCTGAAGAGCGTTCACCAATTAAACGTTCACCTTCCCACAGGAACTCCTTAACGCCTTTTTGTGTAATTTTTTTCGTTCTGCGCCCTAATGCATCATATTCATATTGACTGATACCATCGTCGGTGTGAACTTCAATGAGCTGATTTAACGCATCAAATACGCGAGTCTGAACGTGTCCTTGCCCCTCACGTTTTGTCTGGTTTCCTTGCGCGTCATATTTGAACCGTACATCATCGTGTACTTCAATACGATCAGCGAATACATCTGAAGTTGGCAAAGTAGGATTGCCAAAACTATCGTATTCAAATTTAGTCACATCTCCGGAAGCATTGACTCGTTTAAGTTGCCCTAAGGTATCGTACTGATAGTGCGTTGCTCCTGCCGTATTATCAATGATTGATGAAATACGGTTTTGTGCGTTGTAAACGTACTTTTTCTCTCTATCTGGCCAATGCTGTTCAACCAAACGACCAACACCATCATAAATGATGCGCTCATTAAAATATGCCGTTTCAATTTGGGAAACTCGTCCCATTTCATCGTAATGAAATTTGATTTGAGGTAAATCTAGGTTTCCAAACCGAATCGCTGAAAAACGCCCATATCGATCGTAAGAGAAGTTCAGTTCCGTATTATCTGGCAGTACCTGAGATACGCGTTGGCCAACTCTGTTAAACTCCTGCGCTATCTCAAACTGGCCTTGAATGCGCTTTGTTAAATGCCCAAATGAAGAGTATTGGTATTGCAATGTTTGATGGCGATTGGATGCTAAAGTAAGTCGCCCACCAAGCGTATAATTGAAGTGGTTCTCTACAATACTGCTACCATTTCCTGCTTTGACGTGCATGAGATAACCCGCAGCGTCATAGCGATACAGCACCGTTCTATCGGCGACTTGCTTACGATGGAGCCGCCCCATATGATCATAATCAAATTGGCTTTGTAGATTATCAAACCCAATAGTTCCTGATAGCTGGCCTTCATCGTCATACAGGAATTCGAACTCTAAGCCGTCACTCCGAACTAATTTAGTCAGGTTACGTTGTTGATCGTATTCGTAAGAAATATGGCTGCCATCGGGAAAGATGACTGCTTCTTGTTGCGCGAGTGCTCCCCATTGATACGAGGTAATGCCTGCTGGCGTCCGAATCTGAGCAACACGACTGTGCTCATCGTAAGAATATTCTTCGCTATAACCGACTTTGTCTTCGTCGTTAAAATAACGAACTGATGTACGCCTGCCAAATTGATCATAAGCGAGTTGAGCAATACACCCATCGGGATAAGCAACGCCATTCACTAAATCTTCTTCATTGTAGCTGTAACGAAGTAATGTACCGTCTATTTCATTCGCGATAAGTCTTTGTTGTTCATCCCACCACCATTGACTTTTCTTACCATCTTCAGACTCTTTTTTGACGACTTGCCCGTGTTTATCGTAATCATATTCCGTGACACAGCCAAACTGGTCGGTATCCCAAACTCTTTGACCGAGGCTATTGTAGTAAGCCTTCTCGATATCCCCATCTGGCGAAACCGTTTTAACTAACTTACCTAAGCCGTCATAGCCATATTGAATTTCTTTGCCAGAGGAATGAAACTTAGAAACCAATTGACCATGCTGATTATATTGATAATTGACCGTTGACTGATCAGGATAGATAGCTTGTGCTTTTCTTCCTAATTCATCATATTGCCATCGCCAAGTTTTACCTGTGGGGCTTATTTTCTCGAGTAAGTTACCCTGCTCGTCATGCAAGAAAGACCATTGATGATCTAACGAGTCAGAATAAGAAGAGTGATTTCCCTGATAATGGAAGCGATAGTCATAAATTCCTGCGTCCCCAACGTTCCTGATGCATTTCGCGTTAGCACCTTCGCCATCCCATTCAAAATAATGAGTAAAGCCAGTTGGTCGTACACGCTTAACAATTAAATGGCCGCGGTATTGATACTGTTCCTTTAAGCCTAAATGATTAGTTGCACTGACCAAATCATCGTGCTCATCATAGGTATAAGTTGTCAGAACTTTTTGGGACTTTGCATTAAGCAGTTCTACAAGGCGTCCTTGCTTATCATATTGACATTCAAGAACCGGACGCTTGTTATATGCGATCTCGATCAATCGATGGTTTCGAGAATACTGCAATTGAAACGTTGAAAACGTGCCATTTCTAACTTGTTTAACAAGCCAGCGATCATCTTTTTGCTCAAACCGATATTGATGCCCATTAGCGAGCGTTACAATCCGAGTTGTTGAGCTCAGGAAATAACAGCTCGCACCAGCGTATATTTGATAACTTGTTGCTCCAATATCTACTGGCTCAAATTCTGTGATATCGGCCTTATCGTCAACAAACTCCCAAGCGATAACATTGTCTTTCTCGTTCGTCTTTTCGCGTAATTCAAACTGAAATGCATGTCGCCAACCAAAGCCCATTCCATGATTTACATCCGACTGCGAAGAGCGGTAAGTACGCTGCCAAGTAGTACCTTGTTGTAGCTCGATATCATAGAGTTCGAGAATTTCTTCACCCGTCACAAGTGATACAGGATCACCGGCTTTCTCATGTTTTTCGCTGCTTTGTTGCTGAGGCTTGGCGGATGCGGCACTTCTGCCACTCTTTTTATTCGACTTCCCCTTTCCCTTCGATGGTTTTGCATTGACGGTATTTTGAGTCGGTGGAGGCGTAACCGCCGACGAGAGTGCGTAGTTTTCGCCGGTAGGTACAATTCGAGCGACATGCAAGTCACCGTTCACCAAAGCATTGGCAAACGTTGAATTATAGTGTTGGGAAGTAAGCTCACCGTCAGGTATGTTTGGCTTGAATTGACCAATCGCATAGAACAAATCCTCGACATAGCGAAGGTCAAGCTCACCAAAGCTCTCAAGAAACTCTATTGCCTCTTGTTTGGTCACGAATGTTTTAGGTTCGCCGCTAGTAAGTAACTGACCAGAGAAGTGATAACTTTCGCCAAAGCGATTCGTGATAGGAATGACGAATTGAGGGATCATAGCCGTAACGTGTTTGTCCTTTTCTTACCTTGCCGCATCATTTAATGCTCGTTTCGCTCTTTTTATTTGTGAGAGCAAGATGCCTTAATCAAACATCCTCCGATAGAGATTCCTCTGTATGCGTAGACTGAATGTATTGATGGCAATTTTCACGTATGCAACTCTTTGAATTTCTGAGCGCAGCGTACTTTAACGGGACGATGAATCCTGAGTAAATGAACAATAGCGTGAGTGAGACTAATGTCTCATCGTGACGCGATTTTTTTACATGTTTCTTACTTAACTATGATTTTCTGCCCAGTTACGTAAATTCACTCAATAAGTTGCATCAAGTATCACCACTGCGACTCAACGCTTCATATTTGAGACAAAACAGCAACAAAAAAACCGCCTATTACGGCGGTTTTGCTTAAAGAATACTGATTAAAGGTTTGGACCTGTCGATGGTCTGTGTGGTTGGTTATTGAGCAGTTGCTGCATCCCTTGAAACATTCGCATAAACCACACCAAGATGGCTAATGCAGCAAACACCATCCCTACCCAAGGAATAAAGTAAGCGATGGTTTCAAGCAAAGTACTATGCAACCAATAATCACTCACGCCAACGAGTACACCGTTAGAAGTCGCGACGGTGACGATCAACACAACAAAAAACGTCAGGTAGAGAAAGAAGGTGCGAATTAAACCGTAGTAATGAGAAATCACTACGTCGCTGTCTTCTCCCTTATCTAATCGGTAACCCGCATAGATAATTGCGATAACGCCTGAGATCAGAAACGTAAACGGGGTCAGACAGCTCAGGATGTACGCAACCCAAATCCCGTTATGAGGTTTGTTCATTCGCTTTCGCTCCTTTTACTTCCGTTTGTGCCGTATCTGTTTCACCCATCGCTTCTTTGGACTTCACTTCCTCATACCAAAGATCGTGATGCTCTTTCGCCCATGTTTCATCAACTTCACCTGTCACCATGCCTTCTAGCGCACCTTCCATACCGAATAGACCAATATAGATGTGGAAGATAAAGCCACAGATTAGAATCAGCGCCGAAATCGCATGAATTAAGTTAGAAAGCTCCATGTCGCGGCGAGTTTGGCCAAAGATAGGAAAGTCCAGAACTAAGCCACTCACTGCCGCGATAGCACCAAAGAAGATTAACAACCAATAGATTGCCTTCTCACCACCGTTTGAGAAACCAGCTGACGGATGTGTGCCTTTGTGTTTACCAACCATGCCGCCCATTTTCATAAACCAACGAACATCTGTCATGTTTGGAATCGACTTGCGCCACCATTTAAAGAGCACGAGCATCAGTAAAATGAAGAACAATGGTCCCATGTAATTGTGGTACTGCTTCGCCAACATGACGATAAAGCCCCAGAACTCAGTAGGAACGTACGGTTTTAAGAAGTGCTTACCGTAAACCAGCATCAAACCACTGAATGCCAGCGTTAAGAATGTAAACGCCATACTCCAGTGAAGCGCGCGGTCTAAACGAGACCAACGCTTCATCTTTTTACCAGTACGCGGCTTGCTAAGCATCAAAGGACCAACGAATACGTAAGCCATGATAACCATCGCGATACTGCCGAAAATCGCGACAGCACCAGCAGGAGACATCCATTTCTCTTTTAGAATGTACCAAGTCTCACCAGGTTTACTGATCAATACGCCATGTTCTGGCGATTGGGACGTGGTGTAGCCTTCTTGCCCCTCTCTGACTTCGCGCCAATAGTCTGCCCCGGCGAGTTGCGTGATCTCCTGTTGAATAACTTTAGAAGATTGTTCCTCTCCTGAAGCAGGCATTGCGAAAGTCAGCAGCAATGCCGTCATCATTGACAGCATTGCTAGAGATGCACGTTTAAGCGTGTTTAACATGTGCCTCTCCTTACTTAGCTTTTCGTCGCATCGTAAGAAAGATCGTTTCCGTCTGTCCAACCTGCGTTTTTCGCGCCGCGTTCTACCACACGTTGACGGAAAATGTCAGAGACTTTCTCTGCGTCACCCGCAAGCAGCGCTTTGGTTGAACAAAGCGATGCACACATCGGTAACTTGCCTTCTGCGATACGGTTCGCACCGTATTTTTGACGTTCTTCCTCAGAGCCAGGCTCTGTTTCTGGGCCGCCCGCGCAGAAAGTACATTTATCCATTTTGCCACGTTCACCAAACGCTTCTTGTTTAGGAAATTGAGGTGCGCCAAACGGACAAGCAAACAAACAGTAACCACAACCGATACACAGATCTTTATTGTGAAGAACGATGCCGTCTTCGGTATGTTCGAAACAGTCTGCTGGACAAACTGCCATACAAGGTGCATCGGTACAGTGCATACAAGCAACAGAGATAGAGTTTTCACCAGCTTCACCGTCGTTTAGTGTTACCACGCGACGACGTTGAATGCCCCATTCAAGCGCATCGTCGTTTTCGTTCTTACATGCAGTAACACAGCCGTTACACTCGATACAGCGCTTGGTGTCACATAGAAATTTCATTCGTGCCATTGTCAGACTCCTTACGCTTTACGAATGTTACATAGAGTTACTTTGGTTTCCTGCATCAAGGTAACCGGGTCGTAACCGTAAGTGGTTGCCGTGTTAGCCGATTCGCCAACAACGTAAGGCTGTGTACCTTCTGGGTATTTAGGACGTAGGTCTTCACCTTCGAACTTACCGCCAAAGTGGAACGGAATGAACGCCAAACCAGGTTTCACACGACGTGTTACCATCGCTTTCACCTTGATTCGTCCCTTCTCTGCACCTTCAACCCAAACATCATCACCATCTCTGAAGCCAAGATCGTTCGCGTCTTTCGGGTTCACTTCAACAAACATTTCTTGTTGAAGCTCGGCAAGCCAAGGGTTTGAACGCGTCTCTTCACCACCACCTTCGTATTCAACCAGACGGCCAGAAGTCAGAACGATTGGGTACTCGCCCGATTTGTCTTGTTCTTGAATGGATTTATACAACGTAGGTACACGGAAGATGGCATCTTTGTCTTCCCAAGTCGGGTAATCCGTTACAAGGTCACGACGTGGTGTGTAAAGTGGTTCACGATGCAGTGGCACACGGTCTGGGAACGTCCAAACAATCGCACGCGCTTTCGCGTTACCAAATGGAATACAACCGTGCTTTATCGCGACACGCTGAATACCGCCAGAAAGGTCAGTCTTCCAGTTTTTACCCTCTGCTGCCACTTTCTCTTCAGCAGTTAGATCGTCCCACCAACCAAGTTGTTTCAATAACTTGTCAGTGAACTCTGGGTAACCGTCTTTGATCTCACAGCCTTTCGAGTAACTGTCTTCAGCAAGTAGGCTCTTGCCTTCAAATTCCACACCAAAGCGCGTACGGAAGTTACCGCCACCTTCTGCAACCGTCTTAGACGTATCGTACAGAATGTGCGTGCCTGGGTGTTTCATTTCTGGTGTACCCCAACATGGCCAAGGTAGACCGTAGGTTTCACCGTTGACAGGGCCACCTTCCGCTTCCAATGTGGTTTTGTGGAACGTATGCCAGTTTTGTTGGTGCGCTTTCAAACGCTCTGGGCTTTGGCCTGTGTAACCAATCGTCCACATGCCTTTGTTGAATTCACGCGTTAGGTCTTCAATCACCGGCTGGTTGTTTTCAACACGGATGTTTTTGAACAGAAGATCGGAATAGCCCAGTTTCTTCGAAAGCAGGTACATGATTTCGTGGTCTGGTTTTGATTCAAACAAAGGTTCAATCACCTGATCACGCCATTGTAGAGAACGGTTAGATGCGGTAACGCTGCCGTGTGTTTCAAACTGTGTTGTTGCAGGAAGCAGGTAAACGCCGTCGGTACGGTCGTTCATTACCGCAGCAACCGTTGGGTATGGGTCCACAATCACCATCATGTCCAACTTCTGCATCGCTTTTTTCATCTCAACACCACGTGTTTGAGAGTTCACTGCGTGTCCCCAGTAGAACATTGCACGGATGTTTTCGCGTTGACGAATGTTGTCTTTGTTTTCCAGTACACCATCAACCCAACGAGATACAGGAATACCTGCACTGTGCATTGGTTTCTGACCGCTGTAAGCGTTGTCATCGAAACGACCTTTGATCCATTCGTAATCGATTTCCCACACTTTTGACCAATGACGCCAAGCGCCTTCAGAAAGGCCGTAGTAGCCAGGTAGCGTGTCAGAAAGTACGCCAAGGTCGGTTGCGCCTTGTACGTTATCGTGACCACGGAAGATGTTTGCACCGCCGCCTGATTTACCAATGTTACCAAGCGCTAGCTCAAGCACACAGTAAGCACGTGTGTTGTTGTTACCAGTAGTATGCTGAGTACCACCCATACACCAAACAATGCAGCCTGGGCGATTTTCAGAAAGCAGTTTTGCTGTTTGGTAAACGTCTTCTTCGCTTACGCCTGTTACGCGCTCAACTTCTGCTGGCGTCCATTTCGCCACTTCAGCACGGATCTCATCCATACCGAATACACGTTGACGGATGAACTCTTTATCTTCCCATTGGTTTTCGAAGATGTGCCACAACACACCCCAAATGAATGCTACGTCAGAACCAGGACGAAGTGATACATAGTGATCCGATTTTGCTGCCGTACGTGTACGACGAGGATCCGCTACGACGATCTTACAGTTGTTCTTCTCTTTCGCGATCAGAATGTGCTGCATCGCTACTGGGTGTGCTTCAGCTGGATTTGAACCAATGAATAGCATCGACTTACAGTTGTGCATGTCATTGAAAGAGTTGGTCATCGCACCGTACCCCCAAGTGTTCGCTACACCCGCCACGGTTGTTGAGTGACAAATACGCGCTTGGTGGTCAACGTTGTTCGTACCCCAAAGTGATGCCATTTTGCGGAACAAGTACGCTTGTTCGTTGCTGTGCTTTGCGCTTCCCAAGAAGTAAACCGAATCAGGCCCAGACTCTTTGCGGATGTCCATCACCTTGTTACCGATTTCTTCGATCGCTTGATCCCAAGAAAGCTTTTTCCACTTACCGTTTTCAAGCTTCATTGGGTATTTAAGACGGCGCTCACCGTGGCCATGTTCACGTAGTGCTGCGCCTTTTGCACAGTGACCACCGGCGTTAAATGGGTGGTCGAATGCAGGCTCTTGACCCGTCCAAACACCATTTTGAACTTCTGCGTAAATACCACAACCCACTGAACAGTGAGAACAGATAGTACGTTTTACTTCTGTTTTCGCTTCTGGATCGACTGATTTTGCTTGCGCTTTTTTCATCATTCCCGGTGCGAATAGACTAGCACCAACCACTGCACCACCAGCGGCAAGCGAAGTGTTTTTCATGAATGCACGACGAGATACGCCAAGCTGGTTCGTTTCTTTGCTCACACTGTCGGAGCGTTTGACAAGTTTCATCCGTTATCTCCTAAAGTGTGTCGTAGTAATCGCGAATGTGTTGTGTTTCACGATACCCTTTCTTCTTCACGTCTTTTTCAGAAGGCTCAACCGTTTCTGAAGCAACGGCCACTTTCGTGGTTCCCGCAACAACAGCGCCGGCAACGGCAGCGGTTGTGAAGCCTTTTAGGAGATCCCTACGGCTTGTGTTTATTTCTTTATTATCTTTCATCATTGCTTCCTTACCTTACGGTAGATCTTTGGAGACTCATGCCTCTCTATCGATATGACCAAGTACTGCTCGATTACTCGTAATCAGTGACGTTTTTCACATCAATTTTTAATTTGTTCTTACTGCTTTTGGTGTTCACGCTAAAGCGCACTTGCTCTAACGTTAAAAACGCATCGCAAAGCTGTGCAGCTGGCTTGTAGAAGTTCACGCTTTCTGCGCTCTCTAGTTGGCGCGTAAAAGATTGGAACCAAGGGGCGATGTGTTTGTTAAACACCGCTTGTTGAAGTTCTTCCTCTTCACCTGTCAGCATTGCCATCACTTCGCACAGTGCAGAAATATGGTCTTCAGGCTCTTTCACGTTCTCTTCTCGTTCGATGCCTAAAAGATCCAAATCGCGACGAATTTCCGCTAACGGTTTTTCCATCATCGAGCCAGTGCGATGCCAAGATCCGAATGGCACAACTTCACCACGTCCAATGCCAATAAACAGATCTTGATATTCTTCTTCTAACGCTTCTCGCTGCGTTTCGTTCGCGGCTTGTTGCAGTGCGAGCCAAGCTTTTTGCATCGCGCTCTCAGACGGTTCAATTTCTAGCGACTTCAGGAACGCCAGCATTTCATCACTAGGCGCACTACGAAAAAGTGCAGATAGTACGAGATAAATGTCTGTTCTCAGTGTTTGTTCTTGTTGTGTGTCCACTGCGAGCTCCTAGTATTTCAGTTGTTTCATTGGGTCTTCTGCCATCGACTCAAACATGTCGATCACACGGCAGTCTTCACACATCGCGATACGATTGATCGCCGCTTCATCAGAGAAATGAGAGTGACCGCGTAACTTGTTTTGTAGCATGTCGATCATCGATTGCGGAGCAAAAGGCTTGTGACAACGAATGCACTCGGCTGCCTTTTCTTCATGAATCACAACCGCTTTCTGGCGTTCTTCTTTCACCCAGTTCATACGAGGAGTAAGCGTCAGCACTTTCTCTGGACACGCTTTCTCGCACAGCCCACATTGAATGCAGTCTTGCTCGACGAATTTAAGCGACGGAGATCGACCGTCCGTATGCAATGCACGTGTTGGACACACCGCCACACAGCTCATACACAACGTACAACCTTTACTTTCACAAGAGACTGTGCCGTAAGGTGCGTTCGCTGGAAGTTCAACAATGTTCTCAACTGGAATACGTGATGCGGACAACGCATCCAACGCCGTAAATAGACGCTGACGTTTGTTGCCTTGCAAGTCTCCTAATGCCAAATCAAAAGACTCGGTACAAAGTGTCGGAGCACCTTCACGTAGTGACTCTAGATACAGAATGTCGATGGTTTCTTTGGCGATACCAAGCTGACCGAGCAGCTCTTGAGCAATACCTACTTCGCTATTAAGCACACGAATAATGGTTTGAGGCATAAAACGTGAAGCCGCAAACAGCACCTGAGTAGCACCATTCACAAGCGCGGCGAACCAAGTATCAATACCAACCGAAGGCAGTTCTTCCACCACAATTGGAATCACATTATCTGGCAGTGCTTTTAGTGCCATCACGTTGTAGCTCTCGTGGCGAGAACTGCAAATCAATACGATAGGATCTAAACCACCCGCTTGCTCATAGTTGGCGAGCGTACGTTCAATAAACTTTTGCGTATCTTCAGGGTTTGGCAGTGCGTAATGAATCGCTTCTGTCGGACACGCTGTAGCACAAGTACCCACGCCTTGACATAGGTATGGGTTGATCTCGATGCGATGGCCCGTTTTGTCGCTGCCTTCACTCGATAGTGCCCCTGCCGGACAAGCATCCACACACCGTTCGCAACCTTTTACGCCACGAGAGCTGTGTGCACATAAATCGGTATCTAAACGGAAGAATTTCGGTTTATCGAACGTCCCCATTAAGGTTGGAATCTCTTCCAACGCTTCAGCCAGTTTCGGATAGCCACGACCTACTGGGTAGTAGCCCGGTACTGGGACTTCTTCCGACATGCAGCTGTTAAGGCAAAGATCGAGTACGATATCGAAACAATCGCTATTGATCGCGACCTTGGCAAGATTGTTGGTCGAACCATGATTTTCAATCAGAACTTCAAACGTACCTAAGAACCCTGAAACCTGAACCGAATTGGCGTAATAAAGCTCGGGATTTGTGCCCTTTTCGCCATCGGTAGAAAGCAGCGTTAGGCTGTTCATTTGCGACAATTGTACTGCCGCACTTTCGATGATTGCCGTTGGGCCCACAATCAAAGTGTTACCGCCGCTTTCATAGCTTACGGTTGGTGGAATAAGATTGGTCAACTCTACGGTATTTTCGAAAGCGTACAGCCTCGCTTTACCGTTATTGGAAGTTGCTTGTTCTAATAATTGTTTCAGCATTGCTCAATTCCATTTATGAACATGGATAGTCTTTTCCATCTCTTAGTGTAGTTAGCGCCGGAGATTCTGCTGATTAACTTATCAATGAGCATTCTTATTCCGCCGTCTACAGGCGATGAATACTACGCAGTGCGTCCGTACTAACTTCAACCAGATTGGTATTGAGCAACAGATAGCAAGTGTCATGCCAATAAAATATCAACTAAAAATCAATAGGTTATCAACTTTACTGACAAATAGTAGGGATAAAAAAACCGGTTGAGACATTTTGTCTCAGCCGGCTCATTGAGTGTTTAGTCAAAATGTACCTATTCTTTGTGTGGTATATTTTGTCTCACCTCGTTAGGCTGTGATTCTTCAGCAAAAGTATCACTTTCGCCAGGAACTGTATTTATATACAGTTCATTTTCATCTTGAGTAATTTGGCCACTTTTGTCGGTGTTTGACTCTGCGTCTTCAACTACCTCAGATGCGATATCGTTAGCGTTAAGCTCAGACCCTTGCGCAGTTTCAGCGTCTGGTTCGTCTTCCACTTTGTCTTTAACCCAATCACGCAGCGTCTCAGCGACGTCTTGAGAAAGTGACTTTAAGTTACTGTAATCATCATCGTAATCGTCTAGGCCGTCACGCACGTTAAATTCTTCGGACAAGAACATTTTGCGCAGCGCAGCTTTCTTGACGCTTTCTGAGGCTTCAGAAACCAGCAGTTGCGCCACAGACATTTCTTCGGTTTTTTCAGTCTCTACACTCGCGGTAATGTCTGGAGCCTGACTATCCTCATTGACGTTCAAAGCATCTGAGCTTTCGTCAGCGTTTGAAAGCGCTGTGACACTATCTTCGGATTGCGCCGTCTCTGCTATCGGCGTGATCTCTTCATCATGTTGGGAAGATTCTTCTAACTTACGTTTCGACCAACGGCTTAAAAAACTAGTTGCCATTTGCTCTGCCCGCTCCTTTGCGTTTCTTACGTCTTACTTCTAACAACTCACCGTGGCGACCGATAAAGGCTTCCATCCAAGCCTGAACGGCTAACGGCATATCGTTAGATAGTACAAGGTTATCACCATCCATATATTGCGCCGCAACAGATTGTGAAGCCGTCAGTAACTGTATCGCTGGTTTTTCACCAGACTCGACGTTATCCATCACTAAAAAGAGTTTAGGTTGCTGAGAGCTTAAGTTAAAGCGATAGTCTGTACGCTCGTCTTTATGTAATTGCAACAGACAAACATCTGGAGTCTCTTCCGTCGGATTCAGCGCAAATCCTGTCAACTGCCATTGGGTTGTCACCCAAATCCCTGTACTGATCTCATGCTCAACAAGCTCTACGCCGATTGGCCATGTATCCTCAGTCTTTTCGTAATTTTTTTCGAAATCTTTCTTATCCGACATAACTCACCCAGTCTTTCTATTTTTGGTCTGAAAACACACAGGACATTTTGCCCCCGTTTTCGACCATTTTTATTGTCTTCGAAGCAATAAACGCGCCAAGCTGATATAACTTAGTCTATATACTCCCTCAGGCTATAAGTACCAAACTAGACGAAACTCAAATGTATTGATGTGTCATTACTGCGAACTCGCAGTTTTAATGCATTGTTGACATAAAACCTCGCAATTTCTGTGGGAACCGCTATTTTGGAATGAGATTTGCTTTGCTAACCACTTAGCAAGCTAAATGCGTAGCAACCTAACGCTCTTAATCACTAGGACACGACTGTGCTGAAACCAAATATTATTAAAACCAGTGAAAATCCCCTGCAAACCATTGAAGTCGATGTGTACGACGAGTACGGCGAAAAGCTCACGAAGCAAATCGCTTGCGAGCGTCCTCTTACGGTCATGCTGAACTGGAAAGAAGTGGTCACGCTCATGACGCTAGGTTCGCGTCCAGAAACACTAGTACTCGGTTATTTAAAAAACCAAAGCTTCCTGTCCGATCCAGCCGCGATCGAATCCGTTATTATTGACTGGGAAACGCATTCCGCAGCGGTGATTACTAAAGAAAACACTGAGCACTTAGAAGGCGCCCTGAAAAAGAAAACCGTCACCTCAGGTTGTGGCCAAGGCACTATGTATGGCAACGTGATGAAGCAGCTTGAAAATTATCAAGTGCCTCAAGTTTCTCTTAAGCAGTCAGAAATTTATTCTGCGCTGGAAGCGTTAACTCATTACAACGACACCTACAAAAAAGCGGGCGCAGTACACGGCTGTGCGGTTTGCAAAGGTAATGAAGTGTTGTCATTTGTGGAAGATGTCGGCCGTCACAACGCAGTGGATACACTTGCAGGTGAGATGTGGCTCAAAGAAGAAACAGGTGAAGATAAAATTTTCTACACAACTGGTCGCCTTACATCAGAGATGGTGATTAAAGTGGCTCAAATGGGCATTCCTGTTCTGCTTTCTCGCTCTGGCGTTACTCAAATGGGGTTAGATCTAGCGAAGCAATTTGGTATTACGACCATTGCGCGTGCGAAAGGTTTGCGCTTCCAAGTGTTTACAGGAGCCGACAAGGTTGAATTTGATGTAAAAGGCAACCAATAACACCTTTTCAGTGTAAACTAAAACCAATAATGCGGATTCACAGAGGATGTGGACTATGAATAATGACCAATTGTGGAATTTTCTGCTTACGCCCAGCGGTATCATGCTTTCTATGATTATTACCTTTGGCGTAGTCGGAATCTATGCGTATATAACAGGTCAGTTTAAGGATTAAGGCCAAATATAAAAAAAGCCTCGCTAAATAGCGAGGCTTTTGCTTTTTAAACGCTTTGCGAGTAATTACGCGTCAACGCCACGAGATTTTAGGAACTCAGAGTAAGTGCCTTTAAAGTCTGTGATTTTACCATCGCGGATTTCGATAATACGCGTTGCTAGTGAGTCTACGAATACACGGTCGTGAGAGACGAAGAACAACGTGCCTTTGTATTGCTCAAGCGCCGTGTTCAAAGATTCGATCGATTCCATGTCCATGTGGTTGGTTGGTTCGTCCATTAGCAGCATGTTTGGCTTGTGCATCATTAGCTTACCAAGCAGCATACGACCTTGCTCACCACCAGACAGTACTTTTACTGACTTCTTAATGTCATCTTGACCAAATAGCATACGACCAAGGAAACCACGAACGACTTGCTCGTCATCACCTTCTTGACGCCATTGACCCATCCAATCCGTTAGGTTCATGTCTTCTGCAAAGTCATGCGCGTGGTCTTGCGCGTAGTAACCGATGTTTGCATTTTCAGACCATTTGAACTCACCAGCACGCGGTTCAAGTACACCAGCAAGCGTGTTTAGAAGTGTTGTTTTACCCACACCATTTTCACCGATGATCGCAACGCGCTCTCCCACTTCAAAAATTGCATTGAAGTCTGAGAACAAGTCCTCTTCAAAACCTTGGCTCAGGTTTTCTACAATCAGAGCGTTACGGAACAGCTCTTTAGACTGTTCAAAACGAATGAATGGGTTTTGACGGCTAGACGCTTTCACTTCGTCCAGTTTGATCTTGTCGATTTGCTTCGCACGAGATGTCGCTTGTTTTGCTTTCGATGCGTTTGCAGAGAAACGTGCAACGAACGTTTGTAGCTCAGCGATTTGTGCTTTCTTCTTCGCGTTGTCGTTTAGTAGACGTTCGCGAGCTTGAGAAGCCGCCGTCATGTACTCGTCGTAGTTACCAGGGTAAACGCGTAGCTCACCGTAGTCCAAGTCAGCCATGTGTGTACATACTGAGTTTAGGAAGTGACGGTCGTGCGAAATGATGATCATTGTGCAGTTACGCGCGTTTAGCGTATCTTCCAACCAACGGATTGTGTCCATGTCCAAGTTGTTGGTAGGTTCGTCAAGAAGCATCACATCTGGGTCTGCGAATAGAACCTGCGCTAGAAGCACACGAAGTTTCCAGCCTGGTGCTACTTCACTCATTAGACCGAAGTGTTGCTCCATTGGGATACCTACAGCAAGAAGAAGCTCGCCCGCTTTGGCTTCTGCCATGTAGCCGTCCATTTCAGCAAACTGAACTTCTAAGTCAGCCACTTTCATGCCGTCTTCTTCGCTCATTTCAGCAAGTGAGTAGATGCGGTCACGCTCTTTCTTCACTTCCCATAGCTCTTTATGACCCATGATAACGGTATCGATTACAGTAAATTCTTCGTAAGCGAACTGGTCCTGGTTCAGTTTTGCAACGCGCTCGTTTGGATCGTAGCTTACGTTACCACTGGTTTGCTCAAGCTCGCCGCTGAGGATCTTCATAAAGGTTGATTTACCACAACCGTTAGCTCCAATTAAGCCATAGCGATTGCCTTCGCCGAACTTAACTGAAATGTTTTCGAATAGCGGCTTAGCGCCGAATTGTTGAGTAATATTCGCTGTGGAGATCAAAACCTTTACCTTAGCAATTGGGGTGTATTTAGAAAAACCGGGCAACGGTACTTGTTCATGCTACATACTGCAAGTGTTGTTTTTATTAATTCACTCCAAGTGAAATCATTGTAAGGTTTCTAAGAAGCAAAAGCGTAAACATAAATGCGTCATTAAATACAAAAAAGAGCCACTATCGTCAGTGGCTCTTTTTCCATTAATACTTCAAAAAAGTGACTAAGCGATGTTCGTCACCTCTAGGATCAGTTCGGCTTTTTTAGGTAAATAAATACTGAATTTACTGCCTTTTCCCCATTCAGACTCTGCTTTTAACTCACCACCCGTTTGGCTGAGAATACTTTGGGAGACCGATAGCCCTAACCCTGTGCCTTCTCGTTTCGTTGTGTAAAATGGCGAGAAGATTCGACTCAAGTTTTCTGGTTTAATACCGCAGCCCTCATCGATAACATGAATCGCGGCTCCTTTCACTTCGCCCTCTTCAATCCAGTCTTCACTGACTACTGTTAATGTTCCTTTACCGCTCATTGCGTGAATGGCGTTCATTTGCAGGTTAACTAAGATTTGTAGCAAATGATGGCGGTTTATCTCAACTGACGTATGTGCTTGTAGATCAGTCACAAACTCGACGTCGCGTTTCTTGGTGCCCGTTTTAACCAAGGTGATGCTTTCATCAATGATAGGATTGACATGTTGCCAAGTGATTTCATCTTGAACACCACCTTGGCGACTGTATTGCAATAAACTGCGCGTGATATTGCGGATACGATCAATTTGCGCGTGAATCGCATCAATCTCCTCTTGTACTCGACTTGCATCGTCACCCAATTCAAAATGGATCAATTCTACGTTGCCAAGAATCACGGCGGTTGGGTTATTAATTTCGTGAGCAATCCCCGCGGTGAGTTCTCCCAATGCTGCCAGTTTTTCATGAACAACGAGTTTGTCGCGAGTTTGGTTAAGCAATTGAATATGCAGCTCAAGATCTTGGGTTTTTTCTCTCAGGCTTGCCGTACGCTCTTGAACTTTGCATTCAAGTTGAGCTGCGGAGTTTTTCAATTCAATTTTGCGCTCTTCTAGCGCGTCTAACATATCATCAAACTGTCTGGCTAACTGCGCAAGTTCATGATCGGCATCTAATCCTAACGGACCAATCCGTTTTTCTTTACCTTGTTGGACCTGCTTCACCACTTTATGAATGCGTTCGATCGGTCGAAACAGATCATAAGAACCGCGATATACCATCACGCCGGAAACCAGCAATAACATAACCGTAATCAAGCTGATTTCGGCAATGTTCGTCATGTAGGCTTTAACGAATGGCCACATGAGGTAACCCGTATAAAGCATACCAATAACATTGTCGTATTGGTCTTTGATTGGTTGATACGCCGTAATATACCAAGCGTCATACACATAAGCGCGATCAACCCACTGTTCACCCTTCGAAAGTACTTGGTTATACACTTCTGCACTCACGCGAGTTCCTATGGCGCGCCCTAGCTTATGATCGCTGTCTAAAGGAACGTTGGTGCTCACACGCAAATCATCGAGAAATACCGTCAACGTACCCACAGGGCGAAGGCGGTCATTATCACTTAAGTATATGAGATCGCGGATTTGATCCACCAGCACTGTACTATTGTTAAGGAGCAAACCACCATCCAGAAAGCCGATCAAATCGTTCGCTTGGCTGTATACCGGAATCACGGTTCGACTGACTAACCCACGCGCCTCCCTGTCACCATCAGCAAGAATAGGCACTTCTGCTCGTTTGGCGAGTTCAGGATCGAGGCGTTCGAGTTCTTCTTTATTGAGTACATCAAAAAACGATTCGCGCTTGGTGAGATCCATAAAGCGGAATTTGTTTTCCATGGAATTAACGCGTTGGAAAGAGAGAAAATCTAAAGCATATCTTTTCTTCTGCTCTGTGACCCACTTTTGCAGGTCACCTTGTGGCGTTCCTTTATTAATGCGAATACGGAAATCGTACGAATCGGCAAACGCCCGCACGTAATTGGCTTGCTTTTGCTGTAACAACGTTACACTGTTATTTGCAACACCAAGACGTTCCGAGACATCAAGCAGCGCATTTTGCCACGTGTAATGAATAGACCAATAAATGGTAATGCCGATCAGAGCTAACAACGTGAGGAAAATCGGCGCAGAGGTTAAGAATAACAAACGATAACGCACCATGGTTTTAAAACGGTGCGTCCATTTTGACAATCCTTTGTGCTGTGGGCCGTTAGTCGGCATATTCCTCATCCTCAGAATCCCATTCTTTGTATTTACGTTCTAAGGTCTTGCGAGCTACGCCCAAGTCGCGAGCAGCGGCTGATTTGTTGCCTTCGTGCAAGTTAACGACTTGTTTAATATGTGCTTTCTCGACTTCTTTTAACGTCCAGCTGTTTGGATAGCCCTCGCCAGTAAATTCTTTGCCTTCTTTAAAGGTTGGTAACTCAGCTGA
Source organism: Vibrio sp. SCSIO 43097 (assembly GCF_023650755.1). NCBI lineage: Bacteria > Pseudomonadati > Pseudomonadota > Gammaproteobacteria > Vibrionales > Vibrionaceae > Vibrio > Vibrio sp. SCSIO 43097. The sequence continues at coordinate 1,753,521 of NZ_CP071840.1, forward strand.
GTGAGAAACAGTAATCGATACATTAGGCAGTGAATGCCCGCCATTCAGCTCTCGCCAATAGTGTGCAGGTGGTTTGCCAAGCAAGATACAACGCTCAATCAAGTTTTTCAGCTCACGAATGTTTCCCGGCCAATCGTACTCACTCATGGCTTCCATGTCCTCGTGCGCCCATTTGGGCGCAGGCATACCGAGCTCGCGCGTCAGCATGTTGCTGAAAAATGGCACCAACTCAAATAAGTCGGTTTTGCGCTCTCGCAGCGGACACACTTCAATTTTCAGAACGTTTAAACGGTAATAGAGGTCACTGCGGAAATTACCTTGATTGACCTCTTCTTGCAGGTTTCGGTTGGTTGCCGCTACGATACGGACATCAATACTGATCTCTCTTTCTGAACCGACAGGGCGAATCGTACGCTGCTCTAACACACGTAATAATGATGCCTGCATTGCAAGTGGCATCTCCCCGATTTCGTCAAGAAATAAGGTGCCACCGTTCGCAACACGGAACAAACCTTCACGCGATTTTTTTGCACCGGTAAACGCGCCCGATGTATGACCAAATAACTCACTTTCTAAAAGCTCTGGTGCAATCGCACCGCAGTTGATTGGCACAAACGGGCCCGTTCGCCCACTCGCCTGGTGGATACCTCGTGCAACTAGCTCTTTACCCGTACCCGACTCACCTTCCACCAAAACAGAAGCACGTGATGGTGCAAATTGGTTAATAAGTTGCTTAAGCAGACGCGTTTTTTCTGAGCCGCCGATGATCTCTGAGGTATTGTGACGTTGGTAATCGCGTGTCATGGCGTACTGCATGCGTTCGTTCAAACGGCGATCCATACAGCGACTGACCGCTTTTAACATCTGCTCAAGGTTGAATGGTTTGAGGATAAAGTCGGAAGCACCGAGCTGTAGCGCTCGAATGGCAATTTCTAAATCCGCATAACCCGTCATAAAAATCACATCGGCACGTTTGTCATCATCTTCAAACGCTTCTTCCCACTCAATTCCAGAACGCCCTGGCAGATTAATATCCAGTAAGATCAGATCATAATGTCGAGAATTACGCAGTTGTTCTGCTTCTTCGATGCTACCAGCTGTATCGACATGTGAAAAAAGCTTACCCAATGCCTTTTTCAAGATGGCTTGCATGCCTAATTCATCATCGACGACCAGTACGGAAAAGGCGCTATATTGTTGGTTTGTACTAAGATGGGATTGAGTAGACATATTTACCCCAGATGGATTTCGATGGGACAGAGTGTACCAAGTTTAAACAGAGATACCCTACAAAAAGTGCGACATTTTGTACCAACGCAAACTTTTATGCAAATAACCCCATGATTTAGTGCATAAACCAAGCACTTTAAGCTTGTAAAAGGTTGGCATCTTGTTTGCTATAAGGTGGATACGGAGCGCATTTAAGTGATCTCAGGATGTTGATGTTTGCTTATTCCAACACCCTAAGACAACTTGCGTATTACGCTAATCGCTCTCGTCCAAAAAGGCTTCTCCCTAAAACCTGGAGAGATTCCAAAGAATCATTGGAAAGGAACACATAAAAATGAAAAAAATTGCGCTAACTCTGGCTGCAACGTCAATCACGCTTGTAAGTTACTCTGCGTTTTCTGCTCAAGACGGAGAACACGTTCGCCTTGCAACCACAACCAGTACTTACCATTCAGGTTTACTTGATTACCTGCTTCCACAATTTGAAAAAGACACGGGCTACAAAGTCGATGTTATTGCTGCAGGTACGGGTAAAGCCTTAAAAATGGGCGAAAACGGTGACGTAGATTTGGTGATGACACATGCACCAAAAGCTGAAGGCGCATTTGTTGAGAAAGGCTACGGCGTTTTACCTCGCAAGCTAATGTACAACGACTTTGTGATTGTAGGCCCGAAAGCTGACCCAGCAACAATCAAAAATGACGAAGGCGTGTTAGATGTATTCAAAGAGATCGCAAACAAAAACGCAACGTTCATCTCTCGCGGCGATGATTCTGGTACGCACAAAAAAGAAATGGGCTTCTGGGCTCAAACTAAAATCGAACCGAACTTTGGTGGCTACCGTAGCGTAGGTCAAGGTATGGGCCCAACTCTAAACATGGCGTCTGAAATGCAAGGCTACACCATGACGGATCGCGGCACATGGCTGGCTTACCAAAACAAATTGGATCTAGAAATTCTGTTCCAAGGCGATGAAAAACTGTTTAACCCGTACCAAGTTATTCTTGTTAACCCTGAGCGTTACCCAACGATTAACTACCAAGGTGCGAAGGCATTCAGTGACTGGTTGGTAAACCCTCGCGGACAGGAACTTATCAATGGTTTCCGACTAAACGGTAAACAACTATTTGTTGCGAATGCTGAGAGCAAATAACGCAATATGAATCTTGCTGATACAACACTGGAAGCGCTTCGCTTACTGGTGAATTTTGATGCAGACCTATGGGAGATCGTTGCGGTCTCCTTTAGTGTTTCTATCACGGCAATATCCCTAGTGGTATTGCCGGCTATTTTGATGTCCTTTGTACTGGCGTATACCGACTTTCGCGGTAAATGGTTTTTGTTGTCGATCGTAAATACGCTGCAAGCGGTCCCTACCGTGGTGATTGGCCTGTTGCTGTACATGTTGCTGTCGCGTGCTGGCCCTTGGGGAGACTGGCAAATGCTGTTCACTCAGAAGGCAATGATCTTCGGCCAAATGGTGATCTGCTTCCCTGTTTTGGTATCGATGATGCATGGTGCATTACAATCTAGCGACCGTCGTGCAGTGGAAACTGCCATCACGCTGGGCGTCTCCATTCCGCGCTTGGCAGCTACGATGATTTGGGAAACCCGCTTTCCTCTACTTGCGGCTATCATTGCAGGGTTTTCACGTATCGTGACCGAGGTGGGCTGCTCAATGATGGTTGGTGGGAACATTATGGGCGTGACGCGAAATATTCCCACGGCTATCGCAATGGAAAGCAGTAAAGGTGCTTTTGCACAAGGAGTTGCATTAGGAATTGTATTACTATCTTTAGCGTTGGCTCTAAACTTCTTCTTATCAAGCATGAGAGGCAAAGGCTACCTCAGAACATAGAACATGAAGCAAACAAACGACTCACCATTAACCCCATGTCGAGGCGAATTATGACTATAAAAATCACCGCCGAACAGTTATCCATGCGCTTTAAAGAGCGTGTGCTTTTCCACATCCCTGAGTTAGCCATCGGCCCAAATGATGCCATTTATCTCAAGGGTGACAATGGTGTGGGCAAAACTACCCTACTCAAAATCCTTGCTGGCTTGCTCAAACCCTCTACTGGTGATGTTGTTGCGCCAAAAGATACGTGGCTAAAAAGACTGACGCGTCGCAATGGTCGTGTCGATGTGATTTATCTCCACCAATCCCCTTACCTTTTTGACGGCACTGTATATGAAAACGTAGTCTATGGAGTGAAATATCAACAAGACACGCAAAAAGATAAGCGAGCTCAAGTTATTCACGCGCTGCGCATGGTAGGTTTAGAAACCTTAGCGGACGAACATATTTCCGTGTTGTCCGGCGGTGAAAAACAGCGCGTTGCCATGGCAAGAGCTTGGATCTTAAAACCGTCGATTTTGTTGATGGATGAGCCAAGTGCGTCTTTAGACCAAGAATCCATTGAACGATTGGTGGTGATGGCGAAAGATCTTTTGGATCGTGGTTCCAGTATCGTGGTGACAAGCCATCAGGCCAACGCACTGACCGACTTATGTAAAAAACAGTGGTGGATTAAAGACAAGACTTTGATAGAGTCTCCTCTGTTGTATGTCATACCAAAAGAAACATCCCAAGAGAATGCATATGCTTCAACCAACACAAACTAGTTGGGTCATTTTGGCTGGTGGCCAAGCCAGCCGTATGGGTGGAAAAGATAAAGGTCTGATTGAGTTAAATCAGAAGCCACTCATCGAGCACGTTATTGAACGTTTATCTCCACAAACTCCACGCATTTTAATTAATGCCAACCGAAACCAAGATGCGTACAGCAAATTTGGTTTCGTATTTAGTGATCAATTCAAAGATTTCCCTGGGCCTATGGGCGGTATTCACGCGGGTTTGATGCATTCTGAAACCGACTGGGTCGGATTTGTACCTTGCGATAGTCCACAAATTAACACCGACCTTGTCGAGCGTTTCTGCCAGGCCGTCAAAGAAGACAGCGATATTTTGGTCGCGCATGATGGTGACCATCAGCAACCTGTTTTTACGCTCTACCACAAGCGCGTACTGCCAAAACTCACCGCGTTTTTAGAACGTGGCGACCGCAAAATCATTCTGCTCTACAAAGAGTGCAACACCAGTTACGTTGACTTTAGCGACTCACCAAACTGTTTCGTCAACTTGAACACTCCGGAAGAACTGGCGCAATTTGGACAATTAGAATCATGAAACACACGCTAAACATTCCTATTCTTGGTTTTGCAGCTTATTCAGGCACAGGCAAAACCACGCTACTTGAAGCCCTATTGCCAAAGCTGACCGAAGCAGGTTTACGCATTGGCATGCTAAAACATGCGCACCACAACTTCGATGTCGATAAGCCGGGTAAAGACAGCTACCGTTTACGCAAAGCTGGCGCATCTCAAATGCTGATTGCTTCTCGCAACCGTTTTGCGTTAATGACAGAAACGCCAGAAGCCGAAGCGGAGTTTGAATACCTATTAACACGTTTTGATGAAGACATGCTTGATGTGGTTTTGGTCGAAGGCTGCAAAAACATCGCGTTTCCTAAAATTGAATTGCATCGTGAAGAAGTGGGTAAACCTTGGCTTTATCCAAACGATGAAAACATCATTGCTATCGCTTCCGACAGTGCGGAGTTAGATTCTGAGCTCCCTCAAATGAACATCAATGATTTGGATGCCATCGCTCAATTTGTTCTTCAATACGTTCAAGAAGCGAAAGCGCCAAAAAACAAAGAGAAAGAAGCCGCATGTTGCGACACACTTTCTCCTGCTTTCCTTTCTGTGGTTCAAGGCCAAGAGAAAATCCTTTCTTTGGTGAACACGGTTTCGGAAATAGAAGCATGCAAGATTGAAAACGCCTATGGCCGCGTTCTTGCGGAACATATCGTTTCACCAGTAAATGTGCCGCAATACACCAACTCCGCGATGGACGGTTATGCCATCCGCAGTGATGATGTTGACCGTGATAGCTACCAAGTGGTTGCTGAAGTGATGGCGGGCCATGCTTACGATCAGCCTCTGGAAGTTGGTCAAGCAGTTAAGATCATGACTGGCGCACCAACACCACGTAACGGCGATACAGTGGTCATGCGTGAGCAAGCCATTCAAGAAGGTGACAAGGTCACTTTTAACGGTGCGAATATCAAAGCAGGCCAAAACGTTCGTCAAGCAGGTGAAGATCTCGCTATCGGCAGTGACGTCTTTACCGCAGGCACTCGCCTCGCCTCTCCAGAAATGGGCATGATCGCTTCGCTTGGCTTTGGTGAAGCGAATGTATTCCGAAAATTGAAAGTTGCCGTGTTCTCCACCGGTGACGAAGTACAAGCGCCGGGAACAGAGCAAAAAGCGAATTCTATCTACGATTCCAACCGTTTTACCATCATGGGCATGCTTGAAAAGCTCGGCTGCGAGATCTTAGACTTCGGTATTCTGGAAGACAACGAACAGTTAATGATTGAAGCATTGGAAAACGCATCGGCGCAAGCGGACGTGGTTATGACTTCTGGTGGCGTATCCGTTGGTGATGCGGATTACATCAAACTTGCCTTGGATAAACTTGGTCAAATCGATTTTTGGCGAATCAACATGCGTCCGGGACGTCCATTAGCGTTTGGTCAAATCAACAACAAGCCGTTCTTTGGTCTGCCGGGCAACCCTGTTGCCGTGATGGTTTCATTCATCAACTTTGTTGAGCCTGCACTGCGTAAGATGCAAGGCGAACAAGGCTGGAAGCCTCTGAAAGTGAATGCCATCGCGACTGAAAACCTTCGCTCTCGCCAAGGTCGTACCGAGTTTAGCCGTGGCGTCTATGAACTGGATGCAACTGGCCGTTTAACCGTTCGTACAACAGGCAAGCAAGGCTCTGGTATTTTACGCTCAATGAGTGAGGCAAACTGTTTGATCGAAATCTCCCCAGCTATTGATACAGTAAAAGCGGGAGAAAGCGTGACAATTATCCCACTTCAAGGCAGAATCTAGCTCAAACTAGAAATTCAAAGGTCAGCGAGTCTGGCCTTTTTGTTTAATATACAGAAACCTTTTCAGAGAGACAGCTATGGCTCGCACCATTCTTTACACTTACAAAGACCAAGACAAAGAACTGACGTTCTCATACCAGCAACACCGCAACATTCAAGAAGCAGTTGCAGAAGCCGAAGGTATCGATATCACTGAGTTCCTAAAGATGGAGCAACAAATCGAAGCAGTGTCTGACACTAAAGCGGTGCGAAACTACCGCGACAACTACTTCAGAAAATTAGGCTTTAGCAAAATCACCCTAGCTCAAAAAGAAAACCTGGGCGTAGGCAAAAAGAACAAATAAGCTTAGCTGCAAACAGAAAACTCACGATTCGTCGTGAGTTTTTTATGCATGCTACTTTTGTTCATGATCCATACCCGAGCATACCGAAATTACTTAGGTATATGAGTTACTTGGGTATACAAGTTACTTCGGTATATAAGTTACTTCGGTATATAAGTAAAAGCCCCGTTTAACCTTGAAAGTCTAAACGGGGCTTTAAATTTCTTCTTACTTTATATCGAGTAAGGTTTAAGTCATTACTTGATGTTTAAGAACGCAGCGCCGCGTACACCACCTGAATCACCGTGTTTTGCTTTGATGATCTTAGGACACTTAGCCACAGACAATAAGTGTTTAGGGATGCGTTTTGGCATCTCTTCGTAAATCAATTCGAAGTTAGATAAGCCGCCACCAAGTACAACGGTGTGTGGGTCTGTTGCAGTAAACAGGTTTGCAAAGCAGATCGCTAGCAGCTCCATAAAGCGCTCGACGTGCTCTACTGCTTTCTCTTCACCCTCTGCGTGCGCTTTAATAATGTCGATCGCTTTCTTCTCTTCGCCGAAGTAATGCGCGTAAAGAAGCTCGAAACCACGACCAGATAGGTAACTATCTAAACAGCCTTTGTTGCCACAGCCACAACCCAGTAATGGTGCGTTTTCGCCTAGGTGGAACCATGCGTCGATAGGAAGACGTGTGTGACCCACCTCACCCGCTACGTGGTTGCGGCCAGAGAATACTTTGCCTTCGTAGATAAAGCCGCCACCAAAACCAGTACCAAGGATCAAACCTAGTACAGATGGTTCATCTTGAAGATCTTCGTCCCAGGCTTCAGAAAGCGCGAAACAGTTTGCATCGTTTTCAATTTTTACGCTGCGACCGATTTTAGCTTCTAGATCAGCACGAAGTGGTTTGCCTTTTGCCGCAGGAACGTTAACTGTTAGTACCGTTGCATCATCGGCGTCTTCCATACCTGGTAGGCCAAGACCAATCGTACCTTCGCAGCCAAACTCTGTATCGTATTTATTCACCAATTCCGCAATGGTATCAACCAGCAGCTCGTAGTTGTCTGTTGGTGTAGGTACACGTTCCGTCGCTACACGCTCAAGCTTCTCGTTAAATGCACCAAATTCAATTTTAGTGCCACCGACATCAAAGCCGTAATACATGTATTTCTCTCCTAAAAAATGCTTCAAACGACTCTCAAAATGGCTAGAGTCAAAAGTATAAACTGATGGCATTATCCATATCTGTACGCCTGCAAACCGTGACCGAATGCAGATTTATCCCCTCACCGAAGCCAGTTGAACAACATACCATCAACAAAAGCTCATTCCTTAGAGTCAGCTCTCGGTTTTCATCCACTCTTTGAAACGTTTCAAGTGTGGCTGGTTAGGGTCGTTTTTGACTCGAGTCTTGCTCAGCATGTAAGTTTCTCTGAAGGCTTCAAACCACAGTTGAAGGCATTCCGCAGCTTTCGGCTCACCAGCTTGTTTTAAAACTAATGTCGCGACTTCGGCGGTTGAAAGATGCTGCTCATTCTCGGAGCGGCGCATGATGTATTCAGACAGAGATTCCGGCTCAATGGAAAGCACAGGCAAAGATTTAAGAAAATCAGAACGACGGAATATCTTTCGTGCCTCACGCCAGCTACCATCAATAAAGATCAGCAACCATTTTTTGTTCTCGACATCTTCTTTTACCAATCGCCCTGGCTCTAGATCTTCAATTAAACGAGAGGGATCATCCACATAGTCTGCAGGAAATACAATCACCGGTTGGTAACTGTCATCCTGTAGTAGCGCTAGCATCTCTTCAGACGGTTCTGTTCGGTTCCATTGATACACGTAAGTCTCTTGAATAGTATCAGCGATTAGACGACCGGTATTACTTGGCTTAAACACTTCGTTTTCAGAAACAATCAACATACATGCAATATTGGCCTTGATGTTTGGCTGAAGGTCGCACAAACAGTGTTGCTCAGAAACCTGGCAATATTGGCAACGAACCACTTTACATCCACGCGCGTTGAAAGGCTTGGTTGAGATAGATTGTCGGTACTGATATAAACGGTGGAAAGCGTGAATTCTCATGGTAAGTAATGCCAAGTAAAAAGTAGAGCGCGATTCTACTGATATTATGGTTTCGCCTCAAGATAAGCCCATCAGCAGTGTGTTGAAATAATTTCACTCTTATCTCGGTCATAGATAAAGAAATAAATAAGGGAATGACAGTGACAGAAACGACATTTCAAGAACCCTCATGGCTCAGATTAGGCTTTTTCCTTGGCGTATTATTGCTTTGTGCCATTTGGGAGAACAAATTGCCTAGAAAAACACTGACCGCTTCGCGCAGGTTTCGCTGGGTCAATAACTTGTCATTGGTTGCTTTTAACAGCCTAGTTATTGCTTTAATCATGCCTATCGCCGCCTTTCAAGCTGCGGTCATAGCTCAGGAGCAACAATGGGGGCTGCTGAATATTCTGTCCCTCCCCGCTTGGTTAAATATTTTTCTAACCGTCATTTTGCTTGATTTCGTCATTTACGCTCAGCATGTTGTCTTTCATCATGTAAAACCGCTGTGGAAGATTCACCGAATGCATCACGCCGATCTCGACATAGACGTCACCACAGGCGCACGCTTTCATCCCTTCGAAATAATCATTTCAATGGGAGTAAAAATTGCAGCCGTGTTTATCTTAGGTGTTTCACCTATCGGAATTGTGGTATTTGAAATTGTGCTTAATGCGAGCGCGATGTTTAATCACAGTAATGCAAAACTGGCTTTATCTATGGACCAAAAACTGCGAAACGTCATCGTTACACCAGACATGCATCGCGTGCACCATTCAGTGATAGTAAAAGAGACCCACTCAAACTTTGGTTTTTTCCTTTCAGTTTGGGACCGCTTTTTTGGGACATACCGAGCTCAGCCTAAGTTGGGTCATGAAGATGTTGTTATTGGTGTGCCGGAAATTAGAGACGAAGAAGAGCAAAGATTAGATAAGCTGTTAACGCAGCCCTTTCGCTACAATAAAGAGAAGAAGTAATGGTTGAAAAAATATTGTTGGATGAAGTATGTCAACGAAACGAATAGACCAAGCCTAAACCCCTGTTAAACACTACTTCATCCTCATGATGTGTAAGAACAGATTAGTTTTCTGCTAGCTGACGCTTTTTGTTTAACTGAGTAATACCAACAAATAAACCAACAACACCAAGCACTGCACATACCAAAGCATTGGTGTTCATTACTTGCTGTGCCTCTATTGAGCTGTATAGAAAAGCAAGGCTGAAGAAAGTGGTGGCAAAGCTCAAACCTGTCAGTACGCTGAAACCAGCAAAACTGGCCAAGTCTTTAAAATCGTTCATAACGAGTCCCTGTTTACAATCCTTAATCGAGTGTTGTGAAAATAATAATTAACGAAATATTTGGCGCGATTGACTATGTTTTCGCGCATTCCATAACCAGATAGATACCCCAAATGAGAACCCTAAAAACAGTGTCTTCATTTGTAGGGCGACGTTGTTATCTAATATTTCTAATGTATAGTGAGCGTGGGAACTAAAGATAACATTGGTTATAAGAATCAATAACATAACCACTAGGCCAGAGCGGCGATGCTTGACCAATAGATACGCTGCTAATAAGTCTAACAGCCCCAACGAGCTCCAATACATATTCAACCAGCGTGGCGCAAAATCGTAAGGTAAAAAGCCACCAACAATGTTGTCATAAAGATGAACCACTCCGCCAACTGTCATAAAAAGGCATAAGAGAAACACGACGAATTTTTCCATTACCGTTTCCTTATCTGAATGAATGAGCAAAGCATATAGAAGTCACTTAAACATTTGTAATCCCATCGCCATTTTTGAGATCGACAGTGCCATTATCAACACGATGAGAACAGTAACGGCTGCTCTACCTTCTTTATTTAGCATAGTGTTTGCTTTGTCATTGTCCCAAATCCGCCAATGCAACGACAGAATCCTCCTTTAAATCACGCCTTGGTTTATCAACTCTCGTACCTTTTCCAGCCCGCGCTGAAACACAGTATGTGCATTCGCGGGAAGGCCGCTCTCGACATCGTGCCAGAAGAACGCGAAATCATGTCCACCATCGTCTTGCGTATGAAACAGCCATGAATTAGCGAGGTCAGCACACTCACACAAAACAAAATGCCATACTTGATTTTGAAAGCCACTGTCCCATGAGCATAAATATCGTGCGGAACGAACATGTGTGATACCAGACTCCTCAGCGAGCTCCCGCTTGGCTGCTATGATGTAACTTTCATCAAACACTTCAACAGTGCCCTTGACGAGCTGAACACCCGCCAACGGATGTTTAAAAAGTAGGATCTCTTGATTTTGATTACGTAGAACAACGGGGCAAACTTTATCGATCACAAAACCACTCCTTATGCTTCAAGCAAAAGGCTTTAGCTTTCTCTGGATATAAAGAAATCGAGTGAAGTTGCTCTACACGCACCCACTTCAAATGGTACTGATTAACATCTGATTTTCTGATTTGCTCTGGCCCACTCCCTAGTTTCACTTTTAAGTTCCCTACATAAGAAAGAAAATAGGTTTCTAAGCGACCTTGATTTTCGAGTTCCAAAACTTTCTTAACCGAGCCAAGTTCTATTGAGGTTTCTTCCAGCGCTTCTCTTTTAGCAGCTTCAACAGGTTTCTCACCTGCTTCAACACTGCCGCCAGGGAAAACCCAATACTGTCTGTCGTTTCGAACGCGGTGGATAAGCAAAAGCTCTTGGTGATGATTAACTAGTATGAGGCTGGCTCTTTGTGATAACTGCATGATTCGTTCCTTTGAATTCTGGCGACATTCTAGTCAACGAGTCCCTCGAACAAAGCATTAACATCACGTTGTGATAACTAAACCCTTTAGAAATGAACGAGATGAGATGTAACTCACTCTTGCAATGCAAATAGGAGCCATTGAATGGGTAGCCGTAACAAAAAAGCAGAACCGAGGTTCTGCTTTTAGTCGGTGGAAACATCTCATTTACTTGGTCTGATGAAGCTCATACTTGTGCAGCATTGCTTGCTGGTGCCCGGCAATTTCCGCCACTTGCTCAGAACTCTCAACCATAGACTCAAGCTGCAGCTTTGTGCGTTCGCCAAGATCAGAAATATGCGTGATGGATTGAGATACATCTGCCGTCGCTCGTTCTTGTTCTTCTGTAGCAACTGAGATTTGCTCAACACGTTCTTGAATGTACTTAACCGCGAGGTTGATATCAGAGAATGTCGATTTCACTTCATTGCTGGACTTTAGCGCGTGGGTCATTTCTCCTCTTGAATCATTGACTGCTTGGCGCGAACGCTCTGCGGCAGTAATAAGCTCGCTCATCATTTCTCGGATGTTCGTAGTTTGTTGAGAGGTATCACTTGCAAGTTTGCGAACTTCATCAGCGACAACCGCAAATCCACGCCCTTGCTCACCAGCACGGGCTGCTTCTATTGCTGCGTTGAGAGCAAGTAAGTTGGTGTTGTCCGCGATCCCACTGATCATATCCACCATTTCACGAATCTGTTTAACACGCTGGTCTAGCTCTAACATTGACTGTTCATTTACATCCAAAGAGCTTTCTAATGACTCCAAACGTTCGCGGTTTTGTTCCACGACTTGAACCCCTTTTTCAGTGTGTTGGGTTGCAAGGAGCGAGTCCTGTGAAGATGCATTTGTCACCATTGCTATTTCACGAATAGAGGCTTCAAGCTCCGTTATGGTCGTGATCATACTCGACAACGCTTCATTTTGTGTTGCCAACCCATCACTTGTTTGTTCGGCTGCACTGTGACTTACTTCTGCCGTCTGATAAAGCGTTTCACAATTGCGCGTCACCGTTTGAATGGAGTCATGTGTGGAATCGATTACTTGATTCAACTTTCGTGCTACTTCTTTCAGCTCATAGGGGCCGACTTCTTCTGCCTTGTCACGAAAATCATGTTCGGTAAGTGCTGAAAGACGCGTTAGTACATTCCTTAACCCTCGGTTTGTCCATGACTTGAGACTAAACCAAGTAACCAGAATAATAAAAGAAATCACACACGCCGCAAACACGAGCACAACGCTCACCGATTCAATGGTCTCGTTGACCACCCGCTCTTTTTCATCGATCAACTGACCAGCGGTTTGGGAGATTTGATCAAGTAACCGCATGGTTTCATCCGCAAGCATCGAAGCCTGTTTAAACTCTGAACGTTGCAATTCCCCTTGTTCTAGTTTGGCGAGGATCAAACGCAGCACGCCCTTTTCACTAAAGCCTTGTTTCACCATCTCATATGGTGCGGTTAAGCTTGCATATTCACTTACTTCAGGATGAAAAGATTGGAAGTCTTCATAGGCGAGTTTAATACCTGCTATGCGATTTCGCATTTCTCGGTATTCTTTTTCGGCTTTGTTTAATTCTGAGTGCATCATCATGACTAAGAACGTACTTTCCATTGAGCTTGCAGAAGCAATGAAACGGTTAGCGGCATCGCTCGACTCAGGATTATCAGCACTAAGGAACGAACTGATTCGATTCATTTCCGGACCGATAGAGCTAAGCCCATAGCGAAAACCACCAACAGCGGCATCAATATCCATTTGAATTTGTATCACCGAAGATTGCTTCAACAAAATGGACTGCGTGATGTTATGTAAACGCGCTAGTTTGGTGTCTAACTCCTCCGAAAGTTGCTGAGCTACACCAGACGCTTCCACAACCAAAGTTGTGCTTTGAGTTGCAAGAGAGTCGATTTGCTCTTTTATGAGAGGCAACTCTTTCGGCTCAGTAATCTGCATACCATGGTTGAGTAGCTTAACCATCTCCAATACATTCCTGGTTAACTTTGCGTTTGCCATCGCGATGGGTAATGCTTTTTGCGACAAGTCTTCAAATTGTTCCCCTACCTGTTCCATTCCTTTGAAACTTGAGACAGAAAGGGCTATAACAAGAGCAATGATAGTTAAAAATGTTGCACTGACAGCCTGAATCAGTGAAAGTGATGTGCGTGAGCGTTTTCGCTTTGCCATAATCAATTTTTATTCTTTCTTAAGGTTGAATCGGTTCTGCAGTGATTCCGTCACATTTGTGAGACAAAACCGTGATTTGCAGCCCATACTATGGATTGGTTATGACACTAATATTTCAGTTGTGAGTCATAGAGATGACAGGTGGTGATTTGCGTCGAGTATATTTTCCTTTGATAATCAGTGTGCTACTAAGCGCCTGCTCTTCTGGGCCTGAGCCTAGTGAGCAAGCACAGGTGACAACACCTACAAATCAGCTATTGTCGGACAACCCTGACTTGTTCGACTTTTACACAGAGTGGCACGGCACGCCTTATCGCTTAGGCGGGACACAGAAATCTGGAATTGATTGCTCAGCATTTGTACAAAAAGCGTTTGTTGAGGCTTATCAGCTCTCGTTACCAAGGACAACGAGGCAGCAATCAAAGCAAGGTGTGGAGTTAAGTTGGACGGATGCCAAGCAAGGGGATCTAGTGTTTTTTAAAACAAGACGTACAACTTATCATGTCGGAATTTACTTGGGTAACAAGCAGTTCATGCATGCATCGACGTCTAGAGGTGTGATTATTTCAAGAATCGACAACCCATACTGGGCATCTAAGTTTTGGCAAATAAGAAGAGTTACAATGTAACTCCTCTCACTCTTTAACCGGACATTGCTGTAAGTTAAAACAATATCAGTCGTAAGTCGCAACAGCATTATCGAACAGATTTTTGACCAGAGCGATGTATTCATCAAGGAACGTGATCTGTTCATTGGTCGCTTTTTTATGCCATACCCCAGCCAATATCTCACCAAGATCTTCAACAACTGCATCAGCCTCTTTCAATAATTTGAAGCGTACGCTCGAGTGAAGTTCTGGATTTTGCTCAAAAATCGCCATGATGTTTGAAGCCACCATATCGGTGACAACATCTTCGATGCTTTCGGATCCAGTGTCGCCAATTTCGGTCGTAAAAATATCTAGATTTAGAGACAAGTGCTCGATAAGAGCGAGATATCCATCGGTTTCTAAAACCACTGTTTTTCTCCGTTTATTGCAAGCCTTCGAAGCTGAAAGCAGAATAGTTTCAATAGTAAGACATGCCGAGAAAATTTCATTAACTTATTTCATATTAACAAACATTCACGAACCAACTGGATGATTTTCAAACAATTGAGCTTTGCTTCACTGAATTCGGATACAGGGTTTCTTCAAACCTTTTTATATTTCAGTCATTTTCATGCAAACAGGTTTGGTTACGACCATTTTCTTTTGCACGATACAGCGCAGCATCGGCACTCTTTAACCATTGAGTGTGAGTTTCAAAATAAGGCTTATACTCGCAAACACCAATACTTATCGTGTAATTAATCAAAAAATCTTCCACTTTCACGATCTCTTGCTCAATTCTTTTGCGCAAACGCTCTGCGAAATAGCAAGCTTGCTCCTGGTTTGTGTGAGGAAGTAGTACGGTAAACTCTTCACCACCAAAACGACCGCAGATGTCACTGCTCCTTGCTGTTTTTCTCAACAAGGCAGAGGTTCGACGAATGACTTCGTCCCCTGTCGGGTGACCATAAGTATCATTCACCTTCTTAAAGTGGTCGATATCGAATATTACTAATGAGCATGGTCCGTCGATAACTTTTAAGTGAGCAAACTCATCTTTCAATGATTGCTCCCAATAAGCGCGATTAAATAAACCTGTTAAACCATCTTTGCGACTGATTTCCGACAAATGTTGATTTGTTTCTTTCAAATGAATGCGATTTCTCGCAGTTTCAGAAACATCATTGACTTGAATCGCTATGTGGCTGACCTCTCCTGAAAGCCCAATTAACGGCGTGATCACGATATCTTGATACATAAAATCACTGCTGTTTGAAACCGGAGAAAAATTGTTGAACTTAAAAAGGTACGGTCGGTTTTCCCAGCTAGAAAAAGAACGAGTTTCCAGATCGGCGGCAGCTTTTATCTTGGTTTCTAGCCAAGTTCTTGGCAGCTCTTCAAAATGCTCAAATAAACATTCACCAAGAATTTCTTGTGATAGAACGCCACTGTATGACTGCATAAAACTGTTCCACACACACACTTTATACTCTTGATCCAAAACAATAAGCCCTGAATCCATCGTATCGAGAATTTGTGTGACCCAATGAAAGTCTGCTATGTCCAGCGTGATATCGGACATTAGATTAGCTCCATGATTTCATAGATTATTTCTACGGATGGCTTATCAATTAAAAACAGTACCTCGCACTCGAAATCGAGCGCTTCTGCCATGTAGGTGTATTCGATAGTAAAGAGCTCACCCAACTCGCCTTGCTCTTCACAATAAGGTGTTAAGGTATCCACAATGCCTGGCTGACGAAGTGAGAACTGCTTGTCGAGTTGATCGCCCAACGATGTGAGAAATGACGAAACCAGTAGGTTAGAGATATTCAAGATGATTTCATTATGAGGCGTAAACTCAAGGAGGTAACCTAATTTTTCCCCAATCTGATTGATATCCCTACCACGTAAACACACCAGTGCCTCTCCGTGAATACCACCACCGACAAACCTCTGCGCTACCGCAACGGAACTGTCACGCCCAACCACATCAACCAGTGTCATATGAAGCTCGCCGTAGGACAAAGGTCCAACATGAGGAACAGGAAGTTGGATGAACTCATGTAAATGGTCGGCCATAATCGCAGCCCCTTTACCAAGGGCAATGTTCGCAATTTCACGGAATTTTGCTAGTAAGGAAAGCTCTTCGCAACCCTGGTTTTTAGAATCAACCGAATGACTAGGTTTGAACGCATAATGCAGCCCTAATTGTTCGTATAGTGGGAGCACCTGCTCTTCTGTCAGAGGCTTAGCGATAAAAGCTTGAGCACCAAGATCGAGACAGCGCTGTTTTGCCTCTTGTTGAACATCTCCAGAAATAATGACGATTTTGGTCGGGTACTGGCTAACAGGTAATGATTCGAGGACCTCAAAACCATCCATTATGGGCATCGTTAAATCGAGAAACAAAATATCGATATTTTGCTCAGCAAGAATATTAAGCGCCTCATAACCATCTTGCGCTTCAATAAGATGCAATGATGTATCTTGTACGATAGAACGCGCAATAAGCTTTCTTGCAACAGCTGAGTCATCACATATCAGTATTTTCATGCCACCAATGGAACTAACGTCAAAAAAATCATAATACCTGTTGTAAACGTTCATCTCCATATGCTAAGCCAACAAATCAGAGGCTTATAAGCGATTTGATTCACATTTATACAAATTGACTACACTAAGAGGAAGGTTTCTTTACTAAGTATGCTCAACATAGCGCCAACTCCCTGCTATTTATCCTAAACTATTGGTGGTCAAATAGATTCGCGAGGTTTTGTATGTGGCAAGCAATATCGCAACAGCTTTCTGATACTTTATTGTTCGATTACCAGATCACGGAAAAAGTAAGGCTGTCTGGTGGGGATATCAGTGAAAGCTACATGATCAATGATGGCGAGCAACGTTATTTTGTGAAAATTAACGATCGCGAGTTTTTGTCTAAATTTGAGGTAGAAGCTGAAAGCCTGCATCTTTTGCGTGAAACATCCACACTATTTGTACCTGAGGTAGTATTGGTTGGTAAAACCAAAAATGCCTCATTCCTAATTCTTAACTACCTTCCAACGAAACCATTAGAAGATGGTCCCAACAGCTTTAAATTTGGGCAGCAATTAGCTCACCTACACCAGTGGGGCGAGCAAAAAGAGTTTGGTTTTGATACCGACAACTATCTCGGTTCGACTCTACAGCCCAACAAATGGCACAAGAAATGGTGTGTATTCTTTGCTGAGCAACGCATAGGTTGGCAATTACAGCTCCTTAAAGAAAAAGGCGTCACCTTGGTTGATATCGATGACTTTATCGATGTCGTAAAACAGCGGCTAGCAAACCATGCTCCGGAACCTTCTTTGTTGCATGGCGATTTATGGAATGGAAATGCGGCACTCACTGCATTCGGTCCTATCTGTTACGATCCTGCGTGCTATTGGGGGGACAGGGAGTGTGATATTGCGATGACAGAGCTTTTTGGTGGATTTCAACCAGAATTTTATCAAGGCTACGAATCGGTTATGCCACTTTCTTCAAGCTATGAGGAACGTAAAGATATCTATAACCTTTACCATGTTCTCAACCATTGTAATTTGTTTGGCGGCCATTACTTGGAACAGGCTCAACTGGTTATTAATAAAATCATTTCTTATTAATTTGGAAGCCACTGCATATTTCAAGATGTAAAATCTCGAGGCACATCACTACAGAAAATCACCCTAAGCTCAAGGTTGAGTTTGGGGTCAAGTTTTGTACTTATTTCGACTCAATTAGCAACAACTCTGCCTAATATCAAAGGAGACTTAACTTTGGATTGTGCCTATTTTCCTTGTAGGCAAAGTAAGTAAAGGGCTGTACTTCCTTGATGAATAGTGTGTTTAAAAGCCCTGCGAGATTAGGAGTTGTTGTATGAAAAATTATACCGAAAGGTATGTAAAGTGCCCGCATTGCGGACATTCTATCGGCATTACAT
Organism: Vibrio sp. SCSIO 43097; assembly: GCF_023650755.1. Taxonomy (NCBI): domain Bacteria; kingdom Pseudomonadati; phylum Pseudomonadota; class Gammaproteobacteria; order Vibrionales; family Vibrionaceae; genus Vibrio; species Vibrio sp. SCSIO 43097. Next base: position 1,771,639 of record NZ_CP071840.1, read on the forward strand.
TGGATGCAAGCAATGGTGACCAAGAATTTTATGATGATTGCCCAGCTTGTTGCCACGCTATCCACCTAAATATGCGAGTGGATGAGTTACAAGATAAGGTCGAACTATTTATCGATGACAATTACGAATAGCAGCTCGAGCATGTGAACATCAGAAATGTAAAAACGCTTAAATGAAAAAGGAGCACTCGGCTCCTTTTTCTCATTCTAAAGCTGTTTTGCTGCAAGAACGCGCTCAACAGTATCAACAATTGCTTGAGTCTGAGGATCAAACTCAATATTAACACGCTCCCCTACTTGTCTCACTCCGAAAAGCGTTCGCTGCAAGGTTTCTGGAATTAGGTGTACCGAAAAACGACACGCTTCAACTTCACCAATAGTTAGCGAGCAGCCATCTAAACCAATGTAACCTTTCGCTAATACATATTTCATTGATTCTTGCGGCAGTTGGAACCAAATCGTGCGGTTATTGGGCGTATCGATGATATCGACAATATCTGCCGTTAAACTAATATGACCAGACATGCTATGCCCGCCTATTTCGTCACCAAGCTTAGCCGCGCGCTCAATGTTTACGCTATCCCCTTCCACCAGCCGACCTAAATTAGTAAGAGCCAATGTCGCTTGCATTAAATCAAAACTGATAAGGTTGCCTTCGATCTTAGTCACAGTTAGACAACATCCGTTGTGTGCAACGGATGCACCAATTTCTAACCCTTTACAAAGTTCATCGCTTAACTCGACAACGTGCGTTTGAAAGCGTTCTTTTTTATCAATTTTAACGACCTTCGCCGTACCCTGAACTATTCCTGTAAACATTTCTTTTTACCTATTGATTTAATACCAACTGTAGTCGAAGACTAAGCCCTAAACACTGCGCTACAGGTCGGAAATAAAGACCGCAGACGATAAAGCCATGGCTTAATGAACACTGGTTTGTTCTCATGCATGCTTCAACATTACCATGATTCGCTGCTGTTCTCAGTAAAAGCGTATCCTTAGCGTGGAGAGCGTCCAGTCAGTGTTATCGACTATTAGCTACCTAGCTATGGAATATAAACATACAATTGTTTATCATTTGCGCGGAGTTTCTCCGAGGCATTTTTTCACCTTATCGTGACTAAAATCAACCATCAGATCCGTTCACCACATCTTTTGCCCTCGAGTACTCTCATTCTTTCAACTTATTGTTCCGCTCTGGAGTATTTTTCGTGCATCGCTATAAAGAAGAAGCATCAAGTCTTATCAAATTGGCGACCCCGGTATTGATCGCATCTGTCGCTCAAACTGGTATGGGGTTTGTTGATACCGTAATGGCTGGCGGCGTTAGCGCCACCGACATGGCTGCGGTTTCTGTCGCTTCAAGTATTTGGCTACCATCCATTTTGTTTGGGGTGGGTTTATTAATGGCATTGGTCCCTGTTGTCGCACAGTTAAATGGCTCTGGTCGTCGAGTGAAAATACCGTTTGAAATTCAGCAAGGCGTCGTTTTGGCATTGCTGATCAGTGTGCCGATAATTGCAGTCCTGCTTCAAACCCAGTTTATTCTCGGGCTGATGGATGTTGAAGCACTGATGGCTGAAAAAACGGTGGGATACATTCATGCCGTTATATTAGCAGTACCCGCTTTTTTACTTTTCCAAACGCTTAGAAGCTTTACGGATGGTATGTCATTGACGAAACCGGCAATGGTTATTGGCTTTATCGGTTTGCTGCTCAACATTCCTCTAAACTGGATTTTCGTGTACGGCAAGTTTGGTGCACCTGAATTAGGCGGTGTTGGCTGTGGTGTAGCAACCACGATTGTTTACTGGGTCATGTTTGCCATGCTATTGCTGTATGTGATGACATCAGAGCGATTGAAAAGCATCAACCTATTTGGAGAATGGCATCGCCCACAATGGAAAGCGCAAGTTCGTCTATTCAAGCTCGGCTTTCCTGTTGCAGCAGCGCTGTTTTTTGAAGTGACATTGTTTGCTGTTGTTGCACTGCTCGTTTCACCACTGGGTCCTATCATTGTGGCAGCGCATCAAGTCGCGATTAACTTCTCCTCGTTGGTATTTATGCTACCAATGAGTATTGGTGCAGCAGTAAGCATTCGTGTCGGCCATCGACTTGGTGAAGAAAACGTAGATGGCGCGCGCGTAGCGTCACGAGTCGGCATTATGGTTGGTCTAGCATTGTCCGTTCTCACAGCGATTTTAACCGTCTTGTCTCGTGAGTGGATCGCCGAGCTTTATACTAGCAACCCAGAGGTAATCACTCTAGCGATGCACCTGCTCGTGTTTGCCGCTGTTTATCAATGTACGGATGCGGTTCAAGTGATCGCAGCTGGTGCATTACGCGGCTATAAAGACATGCGAGCCATCTTCAACCGTACTTTTATTGCTTATTGGATTCTTGGGCTGCCAATTGGTTACGTCCTTGGCCGTACAGATTGGATTGTCGAGCCAATGGGAGCACAAGGCTTCTGGCTTGGTTTTATCATCGGCCTATCTTCTGCGGCCTTTATGTTAGGCGTCAGAATGCGTTGGATGCATCGCCAAGAGCCAGAAGTGCAATTGAACTTTTCAGTTCAATAAAAAGTAAAAAAAGCCAGCATCCGCTGGCTTTTTTGATCGAATAATCACACGGTTGAGTATACTTATAACAAGATTGCGAAGTGGTTGATTTTGCTCTCTAGACAACGGATACGAAGTTATAAAAAAGGATATTTGTGCGGTCTATTTTATTGTTCTTAATCTTGATTCTTAATGGTTGTGATAACTGGTTCAATCCAGAGAACGCCATGTTTGATAAGTATCATCAACGTGTAGCCAATGTATTGGACGTTCCTGCTATTCCAATAGAATTACAGTCTACGGTAACGATTCCTGCGAAACGCGTTTTGTTCGAGCCATTGCCAAGGCTATCTATTGGCCTGCTAGAGAGCTATCAATTACGACAATGCGGACTCTTTAATTTACTTGCCGAGAAAAACTCACAACTTGGAAAGGTGCAGGATGCCTTTCATGATTTTGATTATCAAACTGCCCTTTTAAGAGTCATAAATCGATGTTTATCCGAATTTCCACTTAGCGATGAAGAACGCGCGACATTGACAGAGCTTTACTCAACCAAGTGGCAACATCTAGACATTCATCTCGACAACTTACTACTCGTAAGTGATGCCATGCAAAAGCAACTAACAGCCTCTGATTGGCTATCTCAAAATACGACGAATGATATTGCACGCATTAACGATGTCTATCGTATTTTCAGCGAAATGTATGATTTACCCCACCGCGCGGTCTCACGTCTACCCGATGTGGAAGTTACTCAATATCAAGAAGAGTTAGAGAAATCTCGTTTACTCGGACGACTTTACTATTCAATGGTAAATACATCCCTTTGGTTAAAAGCGACAACTCAGCTACTTGAGCAGAACCAGAGCAATGTATTGTGCGGGCCGAACAGAGACACCACCCAGTTCCGCTACTTAAGAAATGTCTTTCAATCCATTTACGTTGAAGAAGTGCAACCTTATTTGGCTTATTTAGACAGCACCTATCAACAACTTAATGATGGTGCCACTTTGGTGGAGAACCGTATGCAACTCCATGGTCACCAGTATGGCATCATTGAGGCACATAGGACATTTAGGCAAGAAACCCTAAACCACGTTCAGTTTTGGCAGGGTCTCTTCAAACGATGTGGCGTAACCGTTGGCAACTAGTAAGTGCAGAGCGTTCTATTCCTTCAACCTTTCACGCAAGAATCGAGCAAAACGTGGTTTACCAGTATGTGTAAAACCGTTATATCTAAATGTAATGGTTGAACCAATTTTCGGAGGCTGGCGACGCACTTCATCGGTAAATCCGCTACCGATGTAAAACTCAATGCCATTTGGTAAGCGAACTAACATTGCTCCCATCATACCTAATAAGCGCCCTGTTCCTGGCTTATAACCCACAACTAACGCTTCATCATCTGCGTATCGTTTAAGTTTAAGCAAATCACTACCGCGTCCAGCCTGATAGCGGCTTGATACCTTCCGCAACATCACCCCTTCACCGTCGGATATTGAAATTTTATCCAACTGTGTAAACAGATGAGCTTCATTTTGAATGGCTCGGTGCTCGACATATTTGATATGAGGCTGGTCGACTTCAAGCACTAAATCTTTGATGTTGTAATAACGCTTCCGATAATCACCAGCGGAATATGGCATATCAAAGATCATAAAGTCGATGTGTCGCCAAGCAGACTCTACAGGAGTTTTATCTAATACCGTTTGCTGAACAAGATGGAAGTTACCTCTCCCAGCCCAAAGTTCACCGTCCAACGGATAATCAGGCAAAGGTCCTGTAAACCAATCTGGGGCGTAGATTCGATTACCATTTCTCGTCACGAGATGTTGCCCAGTCCAATAAGCGCGAACACCATCAAGTTTTTCGCTATACCAATATTCAGACACATCAATGCCATCCTGATAGCTTTGTGCAAGAGAAACTGGTGGTGCGAAAGACGTATCCGCTTGAGGCTGTGAAGACGCTGCCATAACAGCCAGCGCAATTAATGTCATTTTTAATGGCATAAGAAGACCTTGTACAAAAAATCGCCTTTATTGAAACGTAAGTCCTCTCGATGACCTATTTATTACTAGTTATTCTTCGACTCATAACAATCAACATTAGTAATAATTTGCAAAGATAATCATAAACTTTAGACAGGTTTTGCATTTAGTCGTTACACATTATTCTCGTATGGCGGATGGTTCGTCAATCGAGTTGGAATCTAATCATGACGTGCCTCCCCCGGTCTAACGACTTCTTTCGGCTCAAAACCTCTTATAAGCAAACCATTTCTCTGTGCGTTTTTGATTCTCAATTTGAGAATCAGTCCTTTCTCAAATTGAACAATATAATTAACAATATTTAACTGTTTGATTTTTCATTAATTTCAAATTGGCACGTTACCTGCTCTATATCCAATTAGAAAAACAAACGGAGACAGAGTCATGGAATTACGCAAACTAGAAATCAATCAAGACAAGTTAGCCATTGAGTTTTTTGGTGACTTAGATGCAAGTGGCTGTCGACAAGCACAACATCACATTGATGAAGTAATTCACAACAATCATCACAAAGAAGTCGAAATTAACCTACAGCACGTCCAATTTCTTGATTCTTCAGGGATTGGTGCCATTGTTTACTTATATAAGCGTCTAGTTGAACGTGAAAGAAGCATGAGTATTGAAAACGTATCAGGCCAACCTTTAGAAATCATGAGCTTGCTTCGTATCAACCATGCCATTCCCGTTAACTCAAAAGGACACTAAAAATACCGGTTTAAACGGAGGTTGGCATGGTAAATCTTTTACGACGATATGCAGTAAGCGGTCTTGTTGTCGGCATGTTTGGTTGTTCGTCGTTTGACTACCCAGAACACGGGAAAGGTGGCTTGGCGGAAAGCTATCAAGATATCTCGATCGAGAATTATCAGTTTTCCCCAGTAATGCCTGACGAGCCTTTAGGTCCAGAACATGGGTTAAGGTTTGATTGGCAATTGACCAAGTTACATCTAGACGCACTAATCCAAGAGGGCGCGCGCTGGTGTTTTCCTGCGGCAGTTGTTCAGGCCCTTGAAAAACAAAATAGAATTGCGCGCGAGTTAGAAGGTGGGCTTTTACTCGACGCTGCCAACGACCTTGTGATTCAGCGTCGACGCTTAAACCAGCTCGAACAACAACTCGACTACGTACTGAGCCAAACCACTTGCACACCGCCCGATGATATTGAAGCACTACGTAGCGACCTAAACATAGTCTCGGATATCTATGCACTACTTAATATCGACAACCAGTTTGCTGTCGATTCAGCAGAAATCAACCCGAAGTACATGGGACATTTGGCAGAAGCAGCCTACATTTTACGTGACCACCCCAACCTATCTCTTGTAGTAACGGGGCATGCGGATGCAACTGGAACACCCGATTACAACCAGAAACTTGCTCAAGCGCGTGCGGAACAAGTAAAGCGTTACCTAACCGTATTTGGTATCACTTCAGAGAGAGTCACTACCAAATCTGTCGGAGATAACCTGCCACTCTATGAAGGTGAAACATCCGCCGTGCGTTTAACTAATCGTCGAGTAAGCATCGAGGTTATTAGCCCTAATTCAGATAGCGATACCTCAATAAACCGCAACTCAACGGCAGGAGGCGCGCTATGAACACGATGAAACCATTTATCCTCTTAATGTTGTTGTGTCTGGTTGCGTGGGTACCTTCTTCCATAGCGGATGAGAGCAATACTGTTAAGGTCGGTGATTTAATACAGATTAACTTACCCGGAGAGGCGTCGTTAAACCAAGGGTTTCAGGTCGATCGTCGTGGACGAATTAATTTACCAGAAGTCGGCCCTGTATTAGTGGCCGGCTACAATGAACAACAACTCCAAGACGTGATTATCGACAGGCTAAAGACCGTTTATCGTGACGTTAACAACGCTCGAGTTTTTATTAAACAGCAACAGTTGTTAGTGTCCGTTCAAGGCTACGTGGTCAAACCCGGTGAATATACCTTACCTTCTGGGTCCAACATTCAAATGTTTGTGTACGAAGCTGGCGGCCTGCGCGCAGGGGCTCAGCTTGATAAAATGATCGTGAAACGTGGAAATAAAAACATTGAATTTGACTACAAACGCTTCCTTGATACGGGGGACAATAGCCAACTGCCAAAACTAGAATCACTGGATGTCTTATTTGTCCCCGCTTCCCCACTCGTAGGGAATATTGAGCAAGAGTTTGATGCAGCAAAACTCGCGAATTCAGGTGACAGCGCAGATTCCGCTCGTGCAATCAAAGTCTTTGGTGAAGTCAACGCACCTGGCTCGTTCTCATACAAGCCAAACACCACGCTAGTTGATGTCGTAATGCGAGCTGGCGGCGTGACACGATATGCCAGTGTTGAGCAAATTCGCGTGATAACAAACAATAACCCAACAATGTTTAACCTGAAAAAGTACCTTGATACTGGAGACCAAAGCCTACTGCCGGAGATCCTGCCAGGTGCCACCATCTTTGTCCCAAAACAGGAAGAAGAAATCAAAGCAGGTGCAAATGTGGTTTACGTGATGGGTGAAGTCGCCCATCCTGGGGCATACGAAGGCAAGCAAGGCGCTAGCTTCATGGATATCCTCGCCAACGCTGGCGGGCCCACTCGCTACGCAGAATCTCGCCAAATTCGCGTTATAAAAGCCGATGGCAAAGTCATCAAATTCGATCTTACCGCGCATACAGAAGGACTATCTTCAGCCAGACCACCAAATGTTGGACCAGGAGACGCGATTTTCGTGCCGGAGAAAACCGATTTCAATGAGAAGTCTTGGTTAAAAGTAGCACCTAGTCGAGCGGTCGCAGTGATGGGAGAAGTTGTTCGCCCTGGACGCATCGAGTGGTCAGACGAAATGGATTTGATTGATCTGCTTGCACACGTTGGTGGCCCAACTCGACGAGCTGATACCACCAAAATTGAAGTCGCCAATAACGGTCAAATGACACAATTTGACTTAGACCAATACATTCTGGATGGCTCGCCAACATCAAGCCTACCTCGAGTTTCCGCTGGTACAGTCGTAAGGGTACATGCATTGCCTGACGACCCATCCGATAATAAATCGCAATGGGTAAGCCAAAGCTCTGACGCATCAATATACGTTTTCGGGCAAATCAATGCACCTGGGCGCTATCGTTTCACCGAAGATATGCATTTTCTGGATATTTTGTCTGCCGCCGACGGACCGACAATGGATGCAGATATTCACAACATCCGTGTCACACACCGAGGCCTAGGTTATGCCAAAGTGAGTAAATTGAATTTATCGATGTACTTTGAAACAGGCGATGAGTCAATTCTGCCCCACGTTCGTCCTGGTGATACCATTTACATTCCAGAAAAAAACAAAAACTGGTTAGACCGTTCAAAAGAGTCCACGGTACGCGTATTAGGTGAAGTAAGAGACCCAGGGCGATACGTATTCAATGACAACATGACTGTGCTTGATCTGTTAGCGGAAGCAGGAGGACCAACTGACAATGCCTACCTTGAAAAGATCAGTGTGGTCAATATGTCTTGCTGCCAGGGCCAAGCCCGAACATTTGATTTGGTGAACTTTAGTAAAACAGCCAACATTTATGAGCTGCCAGTCATTCGCGCAGGCGACACGATTTACATTCCCCATAAAGACGAAAGCTTTGTTGAAAAAGCGAGGGCCGGATTAAGAGATATTTTACAAATCACCACAACCATCGTGTTAATAGGAGCGTTGTAATGACTATTCCTGCAACTCACGCTGAGATTGAGCAAATTTATCTTCAGAGTGAACAGAAAGGCCACAAAACGATTTGTGTTGTGGGTTGTAAATCTGAAGATGGTGTCACTTCCGTGGCGTCATCTCTTGCAGAGCGCTTGGTTTTAGCAGGCCACAATACTTTGTATGTAGACCTTAACTTATTCAAACCCGCTTATCACACTGTTCACGAATTTGATGATGACGAGAAGGTTGGCCATTTGATCACACGAGAGAATACACATCAAACTTTAGTCGGCCTCCCAGCTCCATCTCTCGCCAGCACTCAGTTAGCGTACCGAGACCCAACAATGCTGAAACGAAACATTGCACAATGGTTAACGCAGTACGAGCGCGTCGTGATAGATACATCACCACTTCTCAGTGTCAACCGAAGCAATATTGCGCCTCAAGTGATTGCTGGCGTATGTGATGCTACTTTGTTAGTAGCGCATTATGGTTCTACGACTGCAACCCAGCTCGAGCAAGCCAAAAAGATACTCGATGCTAGCGATGCGAACTTGATTGGTTCTGTACTGAACATGAAGCACACTCCAAGCCTGAAAGATGAGTTAATCCGCCAAGTTTCCAAGCTGCGTTTCTTACCAAAAAAGTGGAAAGAAAAACTGTCTCAGCAAATTAAAAAAAGCGAACTGTTTATGTTATAGGGAGCGCTATTATGACGATAAATAATACATTGACTATCGAGCAAGAATTAGTGGATGAGCATATTCTTCAGCAAATGATCAAAGATACGTGCGCCGAAATCATCCCTACCTTGATTGATCACTATGTCGAAGAGTCACGCGATCGCATGGAGAAAATAGAGCAAGCATTAAGCACAAAAGACCTTCAAACATTAGAGTTCGAGGTTCACACACTGGGCAGTTCTGCTCTCGCTTTAGGCAATCGAACGCTTTCAAGACAAGCAAGAATGATTGAGAAGTACTGTGTCGAAGGAAAAATACCAAAAGCATTGGAGCTTTGTGAAACACTTCCGCAACTCGCCAATGAATCGTTTGATGCGTTAGAAAAGCGAAAAGCTCAAGGGTTTGAGTAGTATCAGTGTCTTACTCCCTAGCGAAGCATCGCGTTTGATAAAGCGCGATGCCGACATCATCTCAGAAATTTAGGCTCCAAATTCAATCACCCTCGCCAAGCCACACACCTTTAAATTATTTGGGTATACTTAATCAATTAAAAAGTATGGATTTTTCGCAAATTTCCTACCTTGTGCTAATACTTAAATAACGCTTTTCTCAAATTGAGAATTTTCAGCACTAGAGAGCTATAAACCACTCATAATGCCAAATAGTAGTGCTGACAAAAATCATAAAAAATGAAACAAACTACGTTGGGATGGGACTATGAGACCAAGGGTGTTACTGGTAGAGGACTCTACTTCACTAGCCATACTTTATAAGCAGTATGTGAAAGACGAACCTTATGACATTTTTCATGTCGAGACAGGTCGCGAAGCGATTCAATTTATTGAAAGAAGCAAACCTCAGCTCATCATTCTCGATTTGAAACTGCCCGACATGTCTGGCGAAGACGTGTTGGATTGGATCAACCAGAATGACATTCCTACGTCCGTTATTATTGCTACGGCACACGGCAGCGTCGACTTAGCCGTTAATCTAATTCAAAAAGGTGCGGAAGATTTCTTAGAAAAGCCCATAAACGCTGATCGCCTAAAAACATCAGTCGCATTGCACCTCAAACGCGCCAAATTGGAAGATTTGGTGGAAAATATTCAGTCCAAGTTTGATCGCCACAACTATCACGGATTCATCGGTTCAAGCCTCCCGATGCAGGCGGTATACAAGACCATTGATGCTGTTGCGCCAACTTCTGCCAGTGTGTTTATTGTGGGAGAAAGCGGCACAGGTAAAGAAGTTTGTGCTGAAGCCGTCCACCGCCAGAGCGACCGTAAAGACAAGCCTTTTATTGCAATTAACTGTGGGGCTATTCCACGAGATTTGATGGAAAGTGAGATTTTTGGTCACGTTAAAGGGGCCTTTACTGGAGCAACAACAGATCGAAAAGGTGCGGCGACGCTGGCACATGGTGGTACGCTTTTTCTTGATGAGCTGTGTGAAATGGAACTTGAGATGCAAAAGAAGTTGCTCCGTTTTCTACAAACGGGCACTTACACCCCTCTTGGTGGCACTCGAGAAATGAAAGTAGATGTGAGAATCATTTGTGCCACTAACCGAGATCCATTAACAGAAGTAGAAGAAGGTCGTTTTCGTGAAGACTTATACTACCGTGTGCACGTTATACCTATCGATATGCCCCCATTACGTGAACGAGGAAGTGACATCGTCACGCTTGCCAAGCACTTCTTGACCACTTACGCCAAACAGGACAAAAAGAAATTCTCAACAATCGACAGTGAAGCTCAACATATCATCAAGCATTACGAATGGCCGGGTAATGTAAGGCAACTACAAAACATCATACGTAACATTGTGGTGCTTAATAACGACGAAAAAGTCACGGTGAGCCACCTACCCGCTCAACTTACTAAAAAGTCTAAAGTGACGAAAACAACGACGCCTGCGCATGTTGCTCAAGAGTCAACAAACATTGCACCAATCACACCACCACCTGTTTATACTGAGGAACTTTCACCTTCTGCGGTCGAACCGTCGATTACCGCAGCGGAGCTGCCTGGTACACCGTCCTCTGCTGCTACCTCACCGTACTTTAACGCTGATGGAACCATTCGTCCTATGTGGCAAGTAGAGCGTGAAGCAATTCAAAACGCAATCGCGTACTGTGATGGCAACGTCCTCAACGCCGCTGTCATGCTGGAGTTAAGCCCATCTACGGTTTACCGAAAAAAACAAGCGTGGGAAGCGGATGAAATTAATCTCGAACAATCTTGATAAACCTGCCATTGGTGAAATTTGGATCTTGCTTGATAGCCGTCTATTCGGCGGCATTGAAAGTCACGTTATCGAGCTAGCTCGGGGATTAATCGCCTTTGGAAACAAAGCTCGAGTTGTGCTAACCACTGAGTATTCGCCAGCCGCTCAGATTGTACAGAAGGCAAAAGAAGCCGCGATCCCTGTGAGTTACTTAAACTATTTGTCTGGCGAGCCCAATAAAGCTTTAAAAATTAAGCACCTAACAAGCGCCGTCGCCAATCACCAACCCTCAGTGGTTCACTCCCATGGTTATAAAGCGTCGATTTTGTCGCGCTGCGCCAAACTGCTCACCCGAACGTTTCCTCGTTTGATTTCAACTTATCATGCTGGTGAATCGTCCTCAGGGGAGCTATGGCTATACGATTGGCTTGATAGAAGCTCAGGCAGCCTATCTGACCATTGCTTTGCTGTCAGTCCAAGTATTCAGCGCAAAGTTTTTTGTTCTTCAGAACTGCTGAATAACTTTGTTTCGATTCCCAACAGTCAACTCAACTATCAGGAAATCGCTTTTGTCGGCCGATTGAGTCAGGAAAAAGGCGCCGATCAATTTATTGAGGTAGCGAGGGTCTGTCCAACATTACAGTTTAGTGTGTACGGTGATGGCCCAGAAAAAGAGTCGCTTAATCAAACTGCCCCTTCAAATGTGACTTTCTTCGGCCATCAAACCGATATGGAAGGTGTTTGGGAAAATATCAGCGTACTTATTATCTCTTCTCGTTATGAGGGTCTTCCAATGGCGGCGCTTGAAGCCATGTCGAGAGGCATTGCCGTGATGAGCTTACGTGTAGGTCGTCTTCCAGATATTATCCAAACGGGTAAAAATGGTTTTATCGTCGAAGACATTCCCTCTCTTGCTAAATGTCTTCATGACTGGATGTCGATTGGTGAAGCGCAACAATCACTCATTCGCCAGAATGCTCGACAAACCATCATTGATGATTTCTCAGCGCAAAGTGTGATTCCCGTATTGCTACAAAAATATCAAATTGAAACGGATCACTAATCCATATTGGTTCTCAATATGAGAATGATGAGTTCCAAACATAAATATCATATAAGATTCAATCATATAAACTAATGGCATATTTTGGCATCTCTATTGCAGCTCAGCAGTTAACGCAGATTAATGATGAGACAGAGGTGACTTATGACTACGCCAAAACGCATTCTATATGTTCATTATGGTGATAATTGGATTCGCGGCAGTGAAGTGGTGCTTCTGGATCTCATTTCAGGAATCGACCGCAATAAGTTTGAGCCATTCGTATGGTCAAACTGCCAACCATTAATCGATAAGTGCCATTCGCTCGGAATTGAAGCGGAACATTCATCCTTCAATTTGGTTGGTGGTTGGAGCGCTCCACGCTGGGATATTAGCGGGTGGAATAGCCTTATCAAACAAGGCTCAGCATTGATCGAAAAGCACAACATCGACTTGGTACACGTCAATAGCGGCGGCCCTTGTCAATGGATGTGTTTGGCTGCTCGCATGAATCATATACCACTTGTCACGCAACTTCATTGCCATTATACATTGCGCGATCGCTTCTCTCTCGGACTTCACCTCTCTCCAAAATTGATTTGCGTTAGCAAAGATGTTGGACGCGAAATTCTTCAGGACGGCTACCCACAAAACCAACTTCATGTCGTACACAACGGCGTGTCACTTCAAGGCGTGGATACACCCATCGACATTAAAGATCGCCTCGGAATCCCATCACAGGCCTTTACCTTTCTGTCGGTGGGTTCGCTGATTAAGCGCAAAGGGTTCGACCGCCTTATTCGCGCAATGCGCATGCACAACTACCACCACAACAACCCTCACCTTGTTATTGTTGGTGACGGCGAAGAAAGAGAAGCATTGCAACAGCTTGCCGCGGATCTTGGTATCCAAGAGCGAGTGCACTTTGTCGGGGAGCAACACAATGCCGGAGAGTGGATGTGTGGTAATGCAGACGCTTTTATTAGCGGCGCCTATGAAGAGGCCTTTGGTCTCGTGCTCGGGGAAGCGGCTTTAGCTCAACTGCCTATCGTGGCTCCTAAAACGGGAGGCATTCCTGAGTTGTTCGAGCATAATCACTCTGCATTGCTGTACCAGAACAGTGGAATGGCGAGCCTGTTAAACGCGATTCAACAAGTCATGCAAGACGCGGCATTAAGAAACAAGCTGGCGGAAAACGCTTACCTACATGCTAGCCAGAACTTAACGACGACTGCATCTATCAACGCTATTGAACGTATTTACGAAGGTGAACTTAATAACAACGCCATTACACCAATGCCAATGACTCACTGCATGAAGCCTCTTTCACGCTGGTTGAGCATCAATTGAGGAGCCCGGTCATGAAACGTGTATTGATGTTCGACGCCATCCCAATGCAAGGTGGATCCAAAATCGCGAATGCAGAGCTCCTTAAGCAGTGCGATAAGCTGAACGTGATTGGTTATCTACTCACTACAAATCCAGAGCATTGGGCGTCACTGCTTAGTGATACACCGCGTGTGCAAGTTATAAAAATAAAACCATCACCATTTAACTCGACTCATGGACTGACCTACTGGTTGATGAACGCTTACTACTTTCTCCAACTTCTCTACGCGTGCATGAAGCTGCCAAAAATAGATAGCTTTTTGGGCCTATCTTGCCCAAGTAATGATATGCCTTTGTACTTACTACGATTAATTAGCAAAAAGCCTGTGGTACAGATGGTTCATGGCCCTATTGGACGATCGAGATCTGCTGGCTACTGCTTAGTAAAAGCATCGGCAATTTACTACTTGGCAAACACCCGCGAATCAATGGTAGAAGCATTACAGGCCTACCTCAAAACAGAGAAGCCAGCCACCGAACGCTATTGGTGTGGTTTGAATACATCTACGTTTGTTAATGGATTATCGAAAGATCGCTGGCCAAAACAAGCGAATCCGATTTCAAGCCGCGTTTTCTGGGCAGCTAGCTTACTAAAATGGAAGAACATCGATCTTTTGCTTGATGCTTTAACACTTGATGAGTCGAAAAAGATCAAATCCACCGTGTGTTACATCAAACCTAACGTGGCAGGTGTGGAATATTCAACACCGGACTTCAACACACAAGGTGTTGAATGGCATGAGTGCCCAAACAACTTAGATGAATTGCGTTCACAGTGTGGTGTGTTTGTTTCCACCAGTCTCAACGAACCTTTTGGGTTATCTATTTTGGAAGCGCTCGCTGCAGGTATGTGTGTCGTCATTCCACATGATGATAGTTATTGGGACCGCGTGTTAACTCACGGCCGAAATTGTATTAAATACACGCCTAACAATGTGGCTTCGTTACACAACGCAATTCGCCTTTTGAATGAATCGCCGTGGATGAAAGTAACGATGGGTATCGAAGCACTCAATGTTTCTCAACTATACACAGCCGAACGTTGTTATTTGCCAATCGCCCAGCACCTTGCTGCCGAAATTGCTACCAACAATGATTGCACACTCAAGACACCGCGAGACATCAAAGGATATGATCATGTCTAAAGCAATGACCAACATGACGCTATTTGCTATCGCCTTAGTGATCAATAAAAGCATCAGCCTAATCATGCTGCCTGTATTGCCCCACTTTCTCTCACCAGAACAAATGGGCAAGCTTGAGCTTCTAACAACCTTTGGTGTTGTTACGACCTTATTCGTCAGTTTCGCTTTGCATGAAGCGCTTTATCGATTCGTCGGCGTTGAAAAGGATAAAAATACGCGCACAAGCCTACTAAACCAGCTGTACTCACTTGCTTTACTCATCGCTGGCGTCGTCGCTCTTAGCTTGCTCACTATCATTTTAATCGCCCCCATTCCCGCGCCTTTTACGCGAGTCGAATTTGCTATTGTTATGTTTGCCATCGTTCTAGAAGGCAGTATTGCAATCGGCACTGCCTGGTTAAGAACACAAGACGACAAAGCAAGAACACTGCTTAACGTCATGGTCACTACCACCATTTTTCAGGTCATTTTTATCGTCGCGGCGCTGTCTGTTCATCCCCATGTTATTTCTGTTTTGTGGGGGGGCTTGTTGGCTGCTATTACTCAATTTGTTTGGCTGCACATCGTTAACCGTTACAATGTCACCCTTCCTAAGCTGACATTGGCAAAACAATACCTAAACTACTGCCTACCAATGATGATGGCTGGATTGGTTGCGTTCTGCCTCAATGGCGCTGAGCGCTGGTTCATTGGTGCCAACACTTCTCTTGCGACGTTAGGGATTTACGCGATAGCGGTAAAATTTGCAGTGGGCATGTGTATTTTAGTGCAGCCATTTGGCATGTGGTGGATGCCACGTCGATTTAACTACTTAGAAGGGCGCAAGAACACTGAAGCAGTGCGCATCACACACCTAGGTATGATTTACATCACAGGTTTGAGTGTAGTGGTCGGCACATTAGCAATGGTGATGATCACCTACTTACTGCCAGAAACCTATCATGAGGCGGTACTATTTAGCTTATTCTTGCTGCCTATCGCCATGTTAAAAGAATGGAGTGAATTGATTAACATCTCCATTTTGTACAAGCGTCGTACTCGCTGGCTACTGGGTATAAATGTCGTCTCTGCGTGCGTTGCGATTGCTTTGCTGTTTGGCTTATCTTCTCTGGGCATTTATGGGGTATTCATTGCGCTTTATTACGCACAACTGTGTAAGTTGGGCCTGACTTATGTAGTAAGCCAACAATGTATGACGTTGCCTTTTCACCTCAGTCTGATGGTTTTATTACAGATTATATCCGGTGTGGCACTGTTCCTGCTTCACTCTTCACAATCAATAGGCATCGCCATCGCAATTTGCATTTTGACATGCAGTTTGCTGGCATGGATAGCCACTCGCTACGTGAGTAAAGAGACGCTAAATGCTCTCACTCGATACATAGTGAAAAGGCGTGGACAGGTGAAGAGATACTCGTTATGAATGAAACCAAGGTGAGAACAAAACAGTCCATCGCAGCACTGACGATCACTGTCTGTATCGGCCTGCTTTGGATTGTTATACCTCATCCCATTTTGATTGTTGCGTTGTGTTTCGCACCACTCGCGTTACTGTTTGTTCTCAATCAAACGTTTTGGCTTGTCACACTGTTCGTTATTTTTTCATTCTTTCGTATTCACGAAGCCTTTCCTGTTATCTATAACTTCAAGATCCCATTACTCTTATCACTGGGGGCACTCGCCGCACTCGCTTTTCACCTTCTTATAAGCCGCCAGATTACAGCTTTTTGGCACCCTTCATTAAAGTGGCTGTGTATATTTTGGGGTCTGGTGATCATCGGAATCATATTCGCTTCCAGTCGTGATATCGCAATAACGGTGTTCAAAAATACCTATTGGAAAATCATCATTATGACGTTGGCCATCACCTGGCTTATTACTAAACCTTCACAGCTCGCTCAGATGTCAAAAGCAATTATTTTCGCCGGATTATTGATTGGCTTAGTGGCATTACAAAACGCTGCGAATGGCATTGATTTAGTCGAAGGAACACGCGTGTCAATAGGACGATCCATAGGTTCAGTACTTGGCGATCCTAACGATTTGGCACTAGTGCTGATGTTTCCCCTTGCCTTTACCGTTAGTCAATTGATGGAGAAGCATTCCCCCAAGCATCTCAGGCTCTTTGCCCTTATCACCTGTTTGGTTTTGTTCTTTGCGATCATTGAGACGCAGAGCCGCGGTGGGTTACTAGGTTCACTGTCTGTATTTGCCTACTTTGCTTTTAAACACATCAAAAGCAAAACATTAGTCTTGGTACTAGGCGCCATCGCAGCGATCGTACTCTACGCATTCGCTGGTATTTCAGGACGAGAATCGGGGGGAGCCGCTGAGGATGGTATAGATGCCTCTGCGATGGGGCGACTTTATGCGTGGGAAGCGGCATTTAAAATGGCGCTGCATCACCCGTTGACTGGCGTAGGTCTAGATAACTTCTACTTTAATTACTATTTCTATAGCCCACACTGGGATGGTATCAACCACGCCGTCCATAGTACTTGGTTTGGCGTGTTAGCAGAAACGGGTTTTGTCGGGCTCGCGGTGTTCATTACTTTAATTGTGTCATTGATCCGCACCTCTTTGCATTCCATCTCATTGCTGACACCAAAATCAGATTACACCCTCTCTGTAGGAGCAAACGCCGTGTTAAGTGGGCTTATCGGTACCATCGTATCAGGCACGTTTCTGACTCAAGGTTTCACTTGGCCAATTTACATTCTAGCGGCATTAACAGTTGTCGTTAGCCGAATTGTTCAAAGTGACTGTCAAAATGAGAAATACTAGTTTCAAACATAAACAAAACCCATAAATCACTGTTTTAAAATGGCTAATTCCTTGGCACGCATTGTGATTACTCACTTAATTAGTAATCAAATAACCAAGACTCAAGGAGAGCCACATGACGGACATCGTAGTATTTGGAGAAGATTTTGGTGGGTTACCCTCTTCCACTCAGCATATTGTCAAGCGACTAGCAGCGAACCATCGCATCCTTTGGGTGAACTCCATTGGCCTTCGTCAACCTAAGCTGGATTCTAAAGACATAAAGCGTGCGTTAAACAAATTCACTCGTGTATTTCATAACGTAGGCTCACACAAGCCAACATTGGACTCTGAAACAAACCCAAACATTCACATCATCAACTTGCTCACCATTCCTGCCCCTAATTCTGCATTAGCAAGAAAAGTGGCCGCTAAGATGATGAAACACCAACTCAACAAACAATTACAAGCTCTTGGTTTTGATAAGCCTGTATTTTGGACGTCGCTCCCGACTGCTGCCGATGTTTGTGCAGAAATGAACCCACGTGGACTGATTTACTATTGTGGCGATGACTTTAGCGCTTTAGCTGGTGTTGACCACGACACGGTAACAAAGCACGAACGTACTCTTGTTAATGCGGCCAACGTTATCTTTACGGCAAGCGATACGCTCTCCACCAAGTTTCCATCACATAAAACCGTCACTTTGCCTCATGGTGTCAACGTTAGTCTGTTTTCTGAGCCAGCACCGAAGGCCAAAGACTTGCCTGACAACGGCCGCAAAGTGCTGGGCTTTTATGGTAGTTTGTCTGAATGGTTAGATTACGACTTAATTGCCCAAGTCGCAGACCAAGCACCTGACTGGGATCTGGTTTTCATCGGCCCCAACGAACTCAGTGACAATCCGCTACCTCAAAGAAGTAACGTTTACTATCTCGGCCCAAGAGCTCATCACACTTTGCCAAGCTACTCTCAACACTGGGACGCAAGCTGGTTGCCCTTTGTTAATAACGCTCAAATCAAAGCGTGTAACCCCCTCAAGCTTCTTGAGTATTTGGCAACGGGAACCCCCGTTATTAGCACGTCGTTTCCTGCATTAATGCCGTACAAGCATATGCTCCACATAGTTCAAAATGTCGAAGATGTATGCGCCAGTCTCGATCACCTGATCCCACCCCCGGCAAACTCAAAGCAATATGTTCAACAGCAAAGCTGGGAAGCAAGAGCCAACCAAGTTGAGAAATTAGTGAGGACGCTATGAACGATTTGAGAGAGAACCTTAGTGTATTACTACATGGCGCTTGGCGACGTCGTTACATGATCGTTATCCCTATGCTTGTCTTGCCTGTGCTGGGTTTCATCGTAAGTAAACTGGTTCCGACGACTTATGTTGCTCATACCAGCATGCTTATTCAAGAGACAGCGAAAATGAACCCGTTCCTTCAAGACCTTGCCGTCTCAACAATGCTTAAAGACCGATTGAGCGCACTCAGTACTCTGCTAAAAAGCCGACACGTTTTGTATTCTGTCGCAAAAGAACAATCGCTGATCAATGACGAGATGAGTGCAAAAGAGCAAGAGTTCATCATAAAAGATCTTGCGTCGCGCCTGTCTGTTCAGCCACTCGGTAAAGACTTCATTCAAATTCAATTGCAAAGTGGTAAATCAGAAGGAATGGAGTCGATGCTGCTCTCTGTCAGAGAGCATTTTGTCGAACAGCTTTTGGCTCCTGAGCGTTCTTCGATTAAAGATTCGAGTCATTTTTTGACTATCCATATCAACAAACGCAGGGAAGAACTAGACAAGGCTGAACAAGCTTTTGCAGAGTATAAAAATACTTACTCAGACGCGACACCCGAAATGCAAGCTCAAAGCCTTACTCGCCTTGCTAGCCTCAAACAAACGCTAGCCGAAAAGGAGGCGGAGCTTGCTGGTGTTTCACGAAGTCTAGGCAGTTTGGATCAACAACTATCCAAAACGAACCCGGTTATCGGTAAACTGGAAGAGCAAATCATCGACATTCGTAGTGAACTTACCCTGCTTCGCGCTAAATACACAGAGGCGCATAGTTTGGTGCAAGGTAAGTTGCGAGAATTAAACCGGTTGGAGCAGGAACGCTCGGTACTCTTGAACTCTAAACAACCAGAACTAAACAGTGCTCAACTATGGGATATCGCGAGCAATACCACAGTAAACAGTCTTGGCGAAGCACAGCCTCTACTTGTCTCCCAACTACATCAATTACAAATGATGCGCGGACGTTTTGAAGCACTTACGGAAGAAACCAACAGCTTGCGAGACATGATCCAAGAATTAGAGCGAAATGCGCACCAATTTGGGAGCACAGCAACAGAAATCAACCGCTTAGCTCGTGACGTCGCAGTGAAGAGAGAAATGTATGATGAACTCGTCGAACGCTATGAGATGGCCCAACTAACGGGTTCTTTGGGAGAGTTTGAAGAGAATAAGCGCGTAAAAATCATTGATGAACCGTTCACGCCAACGATTCCAACTAACTTACCTAGTTTTGTATTTGTCATTTTAGGATTTATTGGTGGCGCTGGTTTAGGCATTGGATTAGCGACGATACTAGAGTTAGCCGATAACTCTATCCGCTCTAAAAGAGCATTAGAAAAACACCTTGGTGTTCCTGTCATCACCACTTTACCTAACGTAGTGTACGGAAACTAACCGCCATAAGAACTCATTTACAAGCACTCGGTCGGCGAGTGCTTTTCTTTTACTACTGCCTTATACAGCCTCATAGCATGTCCACTAATATGAATCTCAAATTGAGAATAAACATAAAGCCTCACAAACATCAATATTAACTTATTGTTTTTAAATGATTAATTTTTTGGCACGCAGTCTGCAATTCCTAAATAAACAAAGAACTCAACGAGGGTTTGAAAATGGAATTCAGACAAAAACACAATAACACTAAGCACAGCAAAAAAGTGATATTACACGTCGTGCAACACTTAGCTCCTGGTGGTTTAGAAACGCTCGTACTAGAAATGCTTCGTTTTGCGCAGCCCAACCATTCCGTTTTTGTCGTGAGCTTAGAAGGAAGCAAAGAACATGCACTACAAGGCTGGCAAAAACTATTGTCCTACCAAGGCCAACTGCACTTTCTTAATAAGAAACCTGGATTCAGCGGAAAAACCATCAGTACGCTGACTTCCATGCTCAAAGGACTTAAGCCTGATGTGGTCCACACTCACCATATCGGACCACTCTTATATGGTGGGATTGCGGCACGTTTAGCGCACGTACCTGTAGTTATTCATACCGAACACGACGCATGGCACCTTAATAACAAAAAATCAGCTCGAATGCAGTCCCTTTTGCTAACGATGATTCGCCCGCAAGTAGTTGCCGATGCTAACTTTGTCGCCCATCAAATACAGACTAAGTTAAAGTATCGCAAAGTTTGTACTATCCATAACGGGATTGACTGTCAGAAGTTTAAAAGCGGTGACCAAACGGCAACAAGACACTTGTTTGAACTTCCAACCGACAAAATCGTGATTGGCGTTGCCGGGCGTCTAGAAGCAGTTAAAGGCCATAAAGTGCTTATCGAAGCATTCTCTCATCTTACGCCAAACACACACCTAGCCATTGCTGGAGATGGTTCTCAGCGAGCTCAATTGGAAGCACAAGTTAGAACGTTAAAACTTGAAGATCGAGTAACCTTTTTAGGCTTGGTCGACGATATGCCCAGCTTTTACCAAAGCCTAGACTTGTTTTGCTTACCATCACTTCAAGAGGGATTTCCTCTCTCAACCCTCGAGGCTCAAGCATGTGACATTCCTTGCGTCGCGACGGATGTTGGCGGCGTGAAAGAGACGCTCTGTCCGAACAACAGCACACTGGTTGAAGCAAATCGCGTGTTTTCGTTGGCCGAAGCGTTATCACAGCAACTGGAATCATCACACCATTCTCCTCGAACTTTTATTCTCAAACACTTTGATATCAGAGACATGGTGAGTCGCTACTCACGTTTGGCCAAGGAGGCTAGCTATGAATGATTTACTTTGGATTATAGGGTTTGGTTTATCCGCGTTTTTGATTGTCTATCATCACGTTGGGTACCCACTGCTCCTTAAGTGGCTTCCTTTAAAACAGCAAGACGAAACCAAAGCACCATTTGTAGAGCGAGCTTACAAAGCCTCCAAAACAGACAGCCAGCTACCCTCTATTACTGTCATCGTGCCCGCCTACAATGAAGAACAATGGATAGCAGAGAAGATCCGTAACCTTGCGAGCCTAGACTACCCGAGGGATAAATTAAGAGTAGTGATCGCATGTGATGGCTGCACAGATAACACAGCCGAGATTGCTCAAGCGACAATTCAAGAAGCAATCTGCTCTGATACTCTGTTCATTATTAATGATCACCAAGTCAATCGCGGTAAAGTTGCCCTACTCAACGAAGAAATGCGTCATGTTAGCTCGGACATTACCGCACTGAGTGACACGTCGGCATTGATTTCTTGCGATTCTCTATTGCTAGCTAGTCAGCATTATCAAAATGAGAACGTTGGAGTGGTTAACGCAACATATCAAATAATGAGCACTGATAACCAAGGTGAAGCAGCGTATTGGCAATACCAGTCTCGAGTAAAGCACCAAGAATCCTTGTTAGGTTCAACGATTGGTTCCCACGGTGCGTTTTACACTTTCAGAACTCACTTATTTGAACCACTGGAAGTTAGCACCATTAATGACGACTTTATTCTCCCTATGAGAATCGTTTTGCAAGGCTATAGCGCTATTTACGAGCCAAACATGCTGGCGCTTGAGCTCGAACAAAGCTCAGATGACGCAGATTTCAAACGACGCCTAAGAATTTCAGCAGGTAACATGCAGCAGCTCATGCAATTAAAGAAATTACTGCTACCTCGTTATCGTGGCACTGCCTTTGCATTTCTATCGGGAAAGGTTCTGCGCTTAGCAACACCCTATTTGATGATTGTTTGCTTTATTTGCTCACTACTACTGGCACACAATCCGCTGTTTCAAGTAATGCTGTCCGCACAAGTTGGTATTTATAGCATCGCGCTTATCACTTACTTGATGCCAGCACTTAACACAATTAAACCTTTTAAGCTGATTAGTTACATCGTCATTGGTCATCTCGCCAACTTTATCGGCGGTATGAAGTATTTACTCGGAATGGAAAATGGACGTTGGAAACGCGTCAACCAATAAGGAAAGCATCATGAAAAACTCACGCTACGATTCAAATGTATGCCACGCGAAAAGAACGTTTGATGTACTGGTTGCAATGCTTATTTTGGTCGTCACTGCACCACTTTTCCCATTTATCGCGCTAGCGATCAAAACCACATCGAAAGGCCCTGTGATTTATCGCCAATTGCGAGTAGGACGCTGCACACCAGAAAAAATGGATCTTTTTCAAATCATGAAGTTTCGCACCATGTATATTGATGCAGAGCAACGCTCTGGCGCAGTATGGGCAACTGAAAATGATCCCCGCATCACGCCAGTAGGACGCTTTTTACGCAAAACGCGTTTAGATGAACTACCTCAACTGTTTAATGTGTTGAGAGGTGAAATGTCGATGATTGGGCCGCGCCCAGAACGCCCAGCTTTCTACCAGAAATTGGAAGATGAAATCCCCTATTTTGTAGAGCGCACATATGGCGTGTTACCAGGTATCACAGGCTTAGCTCAGGTTAACCAAGGCTATGATGCATGCATTGAAGATGTAAGACGCAAAGTTGGGTTTGACCACAGTTACGCACTAAGCTTAGGTTCGTTTTACTCTTGGATTTCAATGGACCTTTCAATCATGAGCAAAACATTCGTTGTGATGATTGACGGACGAGGTCAATAACTTCCGGTTCTGGTAACGGTCATTCTTGCCACTGGCGTCGCATCTTTTCTATCGTCGCTGGTGGTACATCATGAATGCTTTGATACGCTCCGTGGCACACTTTAATTTCCACCTCGATGCGCTTCTTCATGCAGTAGTCCATGTAACGCTTCATCTCCCAATGTCGAACAAACGTATTGCTCACAATCACGACTCTCCCTTTGTTCAACCACTTTCTAGTTTGCTGAAAACACCACTCATGCGCTTGAGGTAATTGAACTGGTTCAAAGTGATAATCACCTTCATCATTTTCAAAATACATGTCAGCTTCAAAATGCTTAGCACCAAGCTCTATCGCTAGTTGTTTTGCTAAGGTTGTTTTACCTGAACCCGGAAGTCCACGAATAAGAATGAGTTTAGCCAGTGACATAATGCAGTTTAATGAGGTGGGAATAAGCCTAAACTGTAACGAAATTATTGGAAAAGAAAAGTAGAAATAAAAAATGCCGAGCACATTAGGCTCGGCATTTAAACTCAATCATGGATCGTGTTGTATTTATTTGTAAGCTGGCAGTTCTGTTCTTAACCCTTTCACCAAACTTACGCACATCAACAGCAGAACAAAAGTAAACGGTAATCCTGTTGCAACAACACCTGATTGCAATGCTTGCAGGGCTTCTTTACCACCAACCCAAAGCATTACGGCTGCAATTGCACCTTCAATACACGCCCAGAAAATGCGTTGCGGTACTGGTGCATCAATCTTACCACCGGCGGTAATACTATCGATAACCAGTGAGCCAGAGTCTGACGATGTAATAAAGAATACCAGAATCAGCACGATAGAAAGCATTGAAATCACTGAGCTATACGGAAGCGCATCGTAAACATGGAACAGAGTCAATGAAATATCAGTTAGGCCATTTGCACCTAGCTCACCAACTTTATTCACCACTTGGTCAAGCGCGATACCACCAAACACAGACATCCAAATCAAAGTAACAACTGTAGGAATAACGATGACTGCGAATAAGAATTCTCGAACCGTACGACCTTTAGACACACGCGCGATAAACATACCAACAAACGGTGACCAAGATACCCACCAAGCCCAGTAGAATACCGTCCAGCCGTGCATCCAAGTTTCATCTTCACGACCGTGAGGGTTACTCAATGGAATAATATTTTCAATGTAAGCCATTGTTGTGTCGCGTAGCGAGCTCCACGCCGTATCAAACGTGATGAAGGTAATGAAAATAAGCAGCGCAAACGCAACCACCATATTGACGTTACTCAGTAGCTTAACACCACCATCAATACCACGAATCACTGATAGCACCGCGATAAAGGTAACGAAGGTGATCACAATCATTTGTGTACCAATGCCGCCTTCTAGACCAAAGACATGGTTAATACCACTGGTCGCCTGCTGAGCACCCAGACCTAGCGACGTTGCAAGACCAAATAGCGTCGACAAAACGGCAAGGATATCAATAACGTGACCTAACCAGCCCCATGCACGGTCACCAAAAATTGGATAGAACGCCGCGCGCAATGAAAGTGGTAAACCTTTGTTAAATGCAAAAAACGCTAATGCTAGTGCAACGAGTGCGTAAATACTCCAACCATGCACACCCCAGTGGAACATAGTGGCACCCATCGCGAGGGATTTTGCTTCTTCGGTGTATGGTACTGCGTTCAGTGGCATTCCCCACCAATCAGTGAAATACGCGGTCGGCTCAGCCACACTCCAGAACAGAAGACCAATACCCATACCCGCGGCGAAAAGCATCGACAACCAAGAAACGGTTGAGTGATCCGGCGTTGCTTCTTTGCCACCTAAGCGGATTTTACCTAGCGGAGAAAAAAGAAGAGCAACGGCGAACAATAAGAAGAAGTTTGTCGACCACATAAAAAACGCATCAAACTGTTCGATAATTCCGTTTTTTAGACCGTTTAATACGTCTCGAGCAGTGGTTGGCTCAACAAGAAGAAGTGAAATCAGACAGAAAACAACGAGCCCCGCACTAATGCCAAAAACCGGGTTATGTATATCGAATCCCCACTTTTGAACGTTATCCTGTCCAACCTGATAATCGGTTGTATCAATACTATATTTTTTAAATGCATTATCCATAAATACAAATTTAACGTGAATTTGAAACGCCCCTCAGGTGAGAAGAACTCCAATACCGCCCTCCATTAATTTGAACTCTAAAGTTTTAAAGCGGGAAGAATTTTAGCAGCAATCACATATTTTTGCAAAAAGTCGTGATTTATTGCATTTTAAGCTCAATTCGAGACAGATGAAGGGGAAATAATATCAACACAAAAATTATGAGGTCTAACGATTGATTTTGTCGTAGGTTGTAGACTAGAAAAGACACAAGAAATACTTAAGTTCATAGCCAGTCACTGCGCAAATAGAGAAGACCTGCGCTGATTTGGTTTCACAATTAACGACGAAACCAAATCAGCAAACCTTTCATCCAGCGAGCGTTATAAGAAATGGAAGGTGATGTTCCCTGTTACGCTGCTAACGGTATCGCTATCGCCTTCAATATCCACGCCAAACGCTTGATAACTCGCGCCCACAGACACATTGTCAAGCAAGAAGTATTCGGCACCAACACCATACATATAAGAGACGCCATCATCTTTGTCTAAGTTTCTCAGTCCACCGTCATAATCAACGTTGAATGCATTGATGCCGCCTTTTGCGTAAACGTGTAACGGGCCGAAGTCGATACTAGGTTTCGCCGCTAAATAGAATGAATCAAAATCAGCGCTACCCCTGCTGCCACTCAAAGATAAATCCACTTTGCCGTGGTTAAAGTAGCCTGCCTCAATGCCAATGAATGGCAAAATACCAGTACCGACATGAATACCATAAGTTGTATCATTTTCGCTGTCGATATCGGACTGACCAATTTGGCCACCAGCGTAAATCCAAGAGTCAGCCATTGCTGACGTTGAGCACAACGTTAGAGCGAATAACGAGAGTGTTTTTTTCATACTATCCCTTCCTGATCGATTCCTAAGCGAAACATTACGCAAATATGCGCATTTAATCGCCACTATATATTGGAAAGCATAGGCATTTTAAGACTCTAAAAGTGAATAATTTATGTTCAACTTTTGTTTTGTGACTTCCAGACAAAAAAACACCGACATAAAGCCGGTGTGTTTCATATGGTGTTAGAAAGCTTGACGCTTATAGGAAATGTAGTGTTGCGTTAACAGAGAACGTGCTGATATCGTCTTTACCAGCAGTGTAGTTCATGTAGCTAGCACCAACAGACATTGGGCCAAAAATGAAGTACTCAGCACCCACACCGTACATTAGGTCCAAATCGTCATCGTCTTTGCCGCCTTTAACTTTTTTGTCCCACTGATGGAAACCACCTTTTGCGTACACGTGTAGCGGACCGAAGTCGATGCTTGGCTTAAGTGCTGCGTAGTAAGAAGTTAGCTTAGTGTCTTGACCATTTACGTTAAATTCACCGTGTTGTGTTACACCAGCTTCAACACCAATGATAGGTAGAATGCCTGTACCAACGTGAACAGAGTATGATGTGTCTGTCTCACCTTTGTAGTCAGACTGACCTACTGTTGCACCACCGTAAATCCAAGAATCCGCCATTGCCGCAGAAGATGCGCCAAGTAGCGCCACTGCTAATAGAGTTTTTTTCATCATCTACCTTTACTCTTTATTATTCCCACGTCTGCATAACTCAGTCGTTGGTACTACAAATAAAGGGAGGCGAACTATTGCCTCCCAGAACTAAAAAATAATGCTTATTGAGTTACTAGCAATTAGTGTACCAGCAACTTCTTAAGCGATAATTACAAACCTGACACTATTTTACTGGTTGATTAGCAAGCATCAATCGCGTTTTTGACTCGTTTATCAGAAACAGGATAAGGAGTGCCTAATTGTTGAGCAAAATAACTCACGCGAAGCTCTTCAATCATCCAACGCACTTCTTTTACATTTTCAGGAATGGCCACACCTTTCGGGATCTTGTTCAGCAACTCTTTATAGTCTTGAGTCACAGATTCAATCTTCAGCATATGTAAACGATCTTTGTTTGGATCGATTGGCAACTTCTCCATACGACGCTCTATCGCGCGCATGTAGCGAAGAATATCCGGCAAGCGTTTCCAGCCACATTCCGTTGCAAAGCCTTTGAAGATCAAGCCTTCAATTTGTGCTTTGATATCGGACAGAGCAAACGCCATTGTGAAGTCGATCTTGCCTTTTAGCTTCTTATTGATGCTAAACGCCGTGGTCAGAATAGTCTCAACCTGTTGAGCAATCTCTACAACGGTGTCACCCAATTCAGCACGAACGTGTTCTTTCAACGCTTCGAACTTCTCTGGCTCCCAAACTAAACCACCCTGCTCTTCAATAAGCTTATCGACACCACAGGCAATGCAGTCATCTATCAGATCAAGCACTTTGCCGTATGGATTAAAGTACAGACCCAGCTTCGATTTGTTCGGTAAGTTGGCGTGCAAATATTTAATTGGCGACGGTACGTTCAATAAAATTAGGCGACGCTGACCAGCACGCATTGCCGTTATCTGCTCGTACTCCGTTTCGTAGAGTTTGATTTCAACGCTGTCTTTGGTATCAACAAGCGCCGGATACGCTTTTACATCGTAGCCGCCACGTTTTTGTTGATACACTTTCGGCAATTCTCCAAAACTCCACGTATGCAGACCTTGCTGTTCGATATCGTCATCCGCAACTTTGGAAAGCGTTTCTTGAACTTTGTCTTTCAAACTTTCTTTCAGTTCATGAAGGTCTTTGTTTTCCTTCAGTTTACGATTTCGGTGATCAACCGCACGAAACGTGACTTTCAAGTGCTCAGGTACTTGTTCCAAGTTCCAGTCTTCACGCAGCACTTCTACGCCCGTCATGCGTCGCAACTCTTTCTCCAATGAATCTAACAGCGGCGCTTCCATTGGCGTGACGCGTGCTAAGAATGCATCGGCATAGTTCGGCGCAGGTACAAAGTTCTTACGAATTGTCTTTGGCAACGATTTAATCAAGCTAACCACAAGCTCATGGCGTAAACCTGGGATCTGCCAATCAAAGCCCGCTGGTTCAACTTGGTTTAAAATCGGCAACGGCAAATGCACTGTGACACCGTCACTATCATCGCCTGGTTCAAATTGGTAACTCAATTTGAGCTTCAAACCATTTTGATGCCAGAAGTTCGGGTAATCCAAATCGGTCACATGGCTAGCATCACCCTTGAACAGCATCTCTTTTTCAAAGTTCAGCAGTTCCGGATTTTCTTTAGATGCCTTTTTCCACCACGTATCGAAATGCTTACCAGACACCACTTCGGTGCCAACGCGTTGGTCATAGAAATCAAACAGCTCATCATCATCCACTAAGATGTCTCGACGACGAGATTTATGCTCAAGCTCTTCCACTTCTTGCAGAAGCTTACGGTTTTGCTTAAAGAACGCGTGTTTGGTTTCCCATTCACCCTCAACCAATGCACTACGAATGAAGATTTCGCGACTTACGGTCGAATCGATACTGCCGTAGTTGACCAAGCGTTTCGGTACGATTGGTACGCCGTAAAGCATCACTTTTTCGTGCGCCATCACCGCAGCGCGTTTCTTCGACCAATGTGGTTCGCTGTAACTGCGTTTAATAAGGTGTTTAGCTAACGGCTCAATCCACTCTGGCTGAATCTTTGCGATGATACGACCCCAAAGTTTTGAGGTTTCCACCAACTCAGCAGACATGATCCACTTAGGCTGTTTCTTGAATAGACCTGATGCAGGGAAGATATGGAAACGAGCATTACGCGCGCCTTGATATTCATTCTTTTCTTGGTCTTTCATGCCGATGTGCGACAGCAAACCAACCAAAATGGCACTGTGTACGCCATGGTAAGAAGCGGGCTCATCGTTAAGCTTGAACTCCATCTCACGCATCGACTGATGAATTTGGAAGTACACATCTTGCCACTCGCGAACGCGCAAGTAGTTCAAATAGTCTTGCTTACACTGTTTGCGGAACTGATTGCTAGACAAGGCTTTTTGCTGCTTTTGGATGTATTCCCACAAATTCACAAATGTCAGGAAGTCCGACTCTTCATGGAAGAAGCGACGATGTTTATCGTCTGACGATTGTTGTTTGTCTGAAGGACGTTCGCGTGGATCTTGAATCGACAAGGCAGCTGCGATGATCATCACTTCTTTAAGCGCACCATATTTTGGCGCTTCCAATACCATACGCGCCAAGCGCGGATCGATTGGCAAACGCGCTAATTGGCGACCAATGGAAGTCAGGCGTTTTTTCGGATCTTTTACCTCAGAGTTAATCGCACCAAGCTCTTCCAGCAAACGCACGCCGTCTTGGATGTTACGTTTATCCGGTGCTTCCACAAACGGAAACGCTTGAATATCACCCAAACCAAGTGCCGTCATTTGCAAGATAACCGACGCTAGATTGGTACGTAGGATTTCAGGATCAGTAAACTCTGGGCGTGACTCAAAATCTTCCTCTGAGTACAGACGAATACAGATACCCTCTTCCACACGACCACAACGACCTTTACGCTGGTTCGCACTCGCCTGAGAAACTGGCTCGATTGGAAGACGCTGAACCTTAGTACGGTAACTGTATCGACTGATACGCGCCGTACCTGGGTCGATAACGTACTTAATGCCCGGAACAGTTAGCGAGGTTTCTGCCACGTTGGTTGCCAGTACAATTCGGCGACCAGTATGAGGTTGGAAAATCTTATTCTGCTCACCTGCCGACAAACGCGCGTAAAGCGGCACAATTTCCGTGCTCTTCAGATTACGTTTGGACAATGCATCTGCGGTATCACGGATTTCACGTTCACCGTTCATGAAAATCAGGATGTCACCTAAACCTTCATCGCACAGTTCATCTACCGCTTCGAAGATGCCTTCAAGCTGGTCACGATCATTGTCGTCATCACCGCTTAGTGGGCGGTAACGTGTTTCTACTGGGTAAGTACGACCCGATACTTCAATGATTGGTGCATTGTTGAAGTGTTTTGAGAAGCGTTCTGGGTCGATGGTTGCCGACGTGATGATCACTTTCAAATCAGGACGACGTGGCAGCAACTCTTTCAAGTAACCCAAGATGAAATCGATGTTAAGGCTGCGCTCGTGCGCTTCATCGATAATGATGGTGTCGTATTGATTCAAGAAACGGTCATGCTGAATTTCAGCCAACAAGATACCATCCGTCATCAATTTGATTTGGGTATTTTCAGAGATCTGATCGTTGAATCGAACCTTGTAACCAACAAACTCACCAAGCTTGGTTTCCATCTCTTCGGCAATACGGTTAGCAACCGAACGCGCTGCAAGACGACGAGGCTGAGTATGACCAATCAGACCAAATTTACCGCGACCAAGCTCAGCACAGATTTTTGGTAGCTGAGTGGTTTTACCAGAACCGGTTTCACCCGCGACGATAACCACTTGGTTTTCTTCGATCGCTTTCGCAATATCGTCGCGTTTTTGGCTTACAGGCAGGATTTCTGGGTATTCAATCGTTGGTTTGTAGTTGCTGCGCTGCTCTGCAACCATCATGGATTTTGCGATGTCTAATGCGATTTCGTCGAACACAGCATTACGCGCTGCGTCCTTCTTAATTTTGCTTGCACCAGAAATACGTTTACTCAAGCGGAAACGGTCGCGCATCATGCACTGATTCAGCGCTTTACGCAGAGATGCCGCGCTATTCACTTGAGCCTGAGGTGTTTGAGCTTGTTTCGCTGTCGCTTTTTGCGCACCATTTGACGGTGTCGCTTGCTCTTCAGCTAGATTCTTTTTTGGGGGCTGTGACGAAGTCAAAGCGTTTCCTATTCTTTTCATTACAAAAACTGCGCGGATTGTATCACACAAGATCTGTAACAAGATAACCGAAAGCTCATTCAATTTTTTCGAACATGTTCAGCGAATCGCTAGGCTTTTGAACTCACTTACGTTGCTTATAATGGCTCCCATAGTCGAAAGCACTTATTTAAGGAATAACCATTATGTCTCGTGTACTAGCTCTAAAATCAAGCATCCTTGGCGATTACTCTCAATCAAACAAATTGGTTGAAGACTTCATCAAAAATGTAGACCAAGACAAGCTTACTGTTCGTGATTTGGCTGCAAACCCGCTACCTGTTTTGGACTTCGCCGTTGCGACTGCACTGCGCGCTACGGAAGATCTTTCACAAGAACAGCAAGCGGTGGTCGACTTGTCTGACACCCTTATTGAAGAAGTAAAGGCCGCAGACACTTTGGTTATTGCCGCTCCAATGTACAACTTTACCATCCCGACTCAGCTTAAAAACTGGATTGATTTGATTGCTCGTGCAGGCGTGACATTCAAATACACAGAAAACGGCGTTCAAGGTTTGATTGAAGGTAAAAAGGCGATTGTAATAACGACTCGTGGTGGTATTCATAAAGATTCACCAACTGACAACGTTACGCCATACCTACGCACTGTGCTGGGTTTTGTAGGAATCACTGATGTGGAATTTGTTTACGCAGAAGCGCTAAACATGGGTGAAGATGCGGCTGCAAAAGGCATTTCAGAAGCGCAAAGCCAACTTGCAACAATGGCGTAAGTTAGAATAAACCAGAATACAAAAGGGATTGGTTCGCGCCAATCCCTTTTTGGATCCTGATGCCTTGATCGTATTTATAGGGTCTCTAACATCGTCAAAAACGATTCACTTTCTCCAAGTTGCGTATTGCATCGAGGTAGACTTTTTCTAAAGACCGCTCAGCTTCGCTTATCATATTCTCGATCATCGCATTAAACGCGACATCGCTACGGATTTCTATATTGTCTCCCGCCTTAACGTCAAGAGAGTTGACGTACAACACCAACCATTCATCGCCCTCCAAGTGCCCTTCTCCGTGAATGGCAAAAAAGCGTTTGGCAAATTCAGCGTTGGTACAATTTATCGCTTCAATTTGAAGATTGAATGAGGAGTCGATACTCATGGTGCTTATGCCATCCGATTCATCAGATGCATCACAAACAGCCTTAACTCTGGCACGATATACGAAATTTCTCGTTGAAAGCAGCATAGTATTATTCATCATTACTCATAATGGGCGATAAATAAGTCAGTTGCAAATCCGACCTATATGCATCTCGCGATGCGCTAAAACTCGAACTGGAAATAAATAGTATTGTAGTTGCTCCCACCTTTAATTCGCCCAAACTGGGAAGCGCTTTCAAAAATCGCCGAGCGGTGATGCAATGAATAGCCCACCCACATATTGTTCCAGCTCTTTTGGTTGAAGAGATCGCCTACATTGACATCAAACGAGAAATCTAGGTAGTTGAGCAACTTGCTTGGTGTATAACCCTTGTCTTCCATTTCTGTGCCTTCAATATAGGTAATGCTATCAATGTATGACACACCTTCCGCTACACCAAATCGCCAAGTCGTAGGCCAATTAACCGTATAATAAGCCTTAATCGCCATGACGTATTCTGTGCTCGCAGACTGAACACTGGACGACCAGTGATGAACCAACCCTGGCGTTAAATAAATATCAAGAGGAAAACCAAACAGCTCATCCGTTAATGGATGCCCATAAAACAATGAAGTAAGTTGATTGTCGTATGGGTCTTTTTCTCTCTCAAAGCTAAATATTTCACCGATGTTCGAAGGCGTCGCCCAACCATGCGCAATACGTAGATATGCTTTATTGCTCAGTGTCGGTTTCGGAACTTTGCTTTTATCGTTGAAAAAGCCAAAACCGACAAACACTTCTCCCTGATATCGATCTTCTACAAGCTGACTGTTGTAGGCGTTATCATCTAAGCGAGTAACACTCGTCTCACCCAGTAAATACAAATTTGAAGTTACATGGTAACGCGCTTTAATACCAAGATTGGTGTCAAGTCCAGCTCCAATTCTCTCGCCAGTAATATCCTTAAAGGAATAATATTCACTATTGAAATCAGCGTCTTTGTATCGAATCGTAATCGATGGCTCTAATTCCCAATCCCCAAATACATAATTGGCAGCAAGGCGGTAATTAGAGTGAAACTGGAGTTCGTCGTCCGTCATCAACTCTACTTCTGCGCGCCAATTGTCGTTAATGCTATAACGCACTTGCCCACCGAAATCGACTCTGTCCCCTTCATTAGCATTTTGTAGCGACATGGGAATATCGACAAATCTCAATCGCATGAGTGCGCTCGCACGCCAGTCGGAATCACTCTCATTATACAAAAAAGCGCCACCTTCAATGCCATTGATATACACATGTTCGTTTTCAAAGAACATCATTGGTACAAATGTACTCACCGTAGAGTCATTATCGGCGGTATAAAACGGAATCGATGCTGTGCGATACATCGCAGCAATCCCCCACGTTTGTTCTTCTGCACCATGCACAGAAGAAACTACCGCAGCTAAAGGTAAAGCGAGTGTTGTTAGAATTAATCTCTTCATGAGTTCGAAAAATGTTGGTTGAGAAGCAGGCAAACATCAATGATTTGCCATTAAAAGCTTATGTTCTGCTGATGATAGCCGTTACAATGGCAAATGTTGTCATCCTCGTGACAGTTTGAGTCCCAAGATCATATTAATATTGCACGACTAGGTGAGCTTGTTTGCGAATATTTTACCATCACAACAAGCGCGTAAACTCTAGCTTAGTTCTAAATCAAACATAATGAAGTAAAAAGTGAAAGCATCAGAACTCATCTCTACCTTGAATCATTTACCCGCAGACACAGACCCAGACATTGTGATGGGAGAAGCATGGCTGCCAGAGAGGTTGATAGGGACTCAACTCGATGGTGACATGTTGTTTTTGCACTTTGATAATGCACCAGAAGATGGTCAAGGTGACGAAGAAGGGCGTGGCTTCGTCGAACACGAAATCGACCTAATTAGAACTCGGCTTCAGCAAATTTTGGATGAAGACAGTGATAACGCGTCAAAAGCCGATGCGATGCTTGGTTTGTTCCTTATGGGACATGAACTTAGTAGCTCGCAAGTTATCGAAATATTAGAAGAAGAAGCTGACACATAAGGAGCCGTTTTGCCAGCATTGATGAACACGACTGAAATTTCTTCACTTCCTCTTGTCGTTGCAGGTCCGATCCTACGTAAAGTGACCGCAACTGAAATCAATATTTGGCTAGTCACCACCCAACGCTTGGAGGGTATGGTGCAAATTACGGATGAAAATGCCTCCATCCTTTATCAAGCCCCTTTAAGTGAACAAAAAGAACAGCTTCAAGTCGGCCTCAATGCGTGGTGTTGCTTACTTAAATTAGAAGGCGAGTTTCCAACCCATCAAGCGTTACGCTATCAAATAAAAACGCAATATGGCTTAGTGACGGAACTGCTCCCTCACCTAACTTATGAGCGAGATAATACGCCAAACTTGGGTATTGAGTTCCTCGTTAGTGAAAAAGCGGATTATCTCTTACATGGCTCTTGCCGTAATCCCCATCACTTCAGTGATGATACATTGGTCGCTGCGGATCATAAAATCGCGTCTCAATCCATTGAAGAAAGACCAGATATGCTCATCATGAGTGGTGATCAAATCTATGCAGACCATGTTGCAGGCCCCACTCTCGATGCCATTGAGCAAGTCATAGCTTTATTGGGTTTGCCAGGCGAAGAATTCGATCAAGCTCCGATAAAAAATACCAATGACCTCTACCAACACCCTGCTTGCTATTATGGTCGAGATAAATTGTTGCCTCATTATGTGAGTGATGACAGTTTACTAAGTAAGTTTTTTCCACACCGAGGGACACCAATATTCAGCGCCAAAGAGTGTGAGAATCACCTAATAAGCTTTGCTGAGTGCTTTGCAATGTACTTATTGGTTTGGTCTCCGACCTTGTGGAAGCTTGTTCGAACGGATCGTTTATTAGAAAACGAATTTACTGTCGGCGGAGAAGTTCTTGAACCGAAATGGCAGCAGCAATGGCGCGAAGAAAAAAAACAAATTGATAAATTCGTCGCAGGTCTGGACAAGGTTCAACGCTTACTCGCTCACATTCCAACCTATATGATCTTTGATGATCACGATGTCACCGACGATTGGAATCTCACCATAGGCTGGGAACAAGCCGCATACAGCAACACGTTTGCAAAACGCATTATCGGTAATAGCTTGATTGCTTACTGGCTTTGCCAAGGTTGGGGAAATGCGCCAGAAAAATTCAATGATGAATTTATGAGCCTCGCTCAACGCTTTATCGATGAGCGAACCTCGCAAACCCAAGATGCATTTATTCAATATTTATATCGCTTTGAGAATTGGCACTACACCATTCCTACGACACCAAAAGTTGTCGTGCTAGATACACGAACCAGACGCTGGCGTTCTGAGTCTAAAATGAACAAACCTTCTGGCTTAATGGACTGGGAAGCGATGATTGAGTTCCACCAAGAACTCGTGCACCAAGACAAAGTTGTTATTGTTTCTGCCGCGCCAATGTTTGGTGTGAAATTTATCGAAGCACTACAACGTGTGGTGACCATGCTTGGTAAACCATTGATGGTTGATGCTGAAAACTGGATGGCTCACCCCGGAAGTGCGAATACTCTTATTAGTATTTTCACACACACAAAGACACCAACTAACTTTGTTATTCTCTCTGGCGACGTACACTACTCTTTTGCATACGATATTAAGCTCCGCTATCGAAAAAACAGTCCGAATATCTATCAAATCACCTGTAGTGGAATTAAAAATCAGTTCCCTACACAACTGCTCAATATTTGTGATGGCCTAGATAGACTGCTATACAGCCCTCGCTCACCTTTAAACTGGTTCACAAAACGTAAACGACTCAAGATTTACAAACGCGCACCAAGTACGCACAACTTTTATCGCTTGGTTAACCATAGTGCCATTGGTGAGCTACGTCTTGATGATGAAGGCAAACCAAGTCAAATTAGTATTCTGACGAGTGATGGTGACGAAGTTCATTTTCCACCGACACGTGCTGAAAGCTGAGTATCAATCCCAAAATGACTTGCCCTTTGTAAGAGGCAAGTCACCTTGAACTAACTCAGGAGTTTAGGTTTTTTGGGGAGAAAGTGGCCGTGCTTAAATGTCAACGACGTGCTAAATTTGGTATCGCACCTTGAGATCTTCCGTATTTATTACCATGTTAACCAAATAAACAATAGCTCGGTGTTCATTATGTTTAATTCTCTCACATCATTATTTAAACAACTCATTGATGGCTCTGATTTAAGCCAAACCAACACACTTTCCCCTAACATGGCTATCGCGTGTTTGCTTTGTGAAGTTTCTGGTGCAGACCATAGTGTCGATGATAGAGAACAAGAAACAAAGCGCTCTTTATTGATGAAACTGCTTTCGTTAAATGAAGAAGAATCAAATACTTTGTTAGAGCAAGCGCAACAGAAAATAAAAGATTCCGCTTCGCTGTACGACTTTACCTCTCAACTAAGAGAACTGACTCAAGAAACTCGTTACAACTTAATCAAAAGCATGTGGGAAGTCGCTTACGCAGACGGCGAAATTGACCCGCTAGAAGACGCGGTGATCCGTAAAACAGCAGAGCTACTCTATGTTGATCACAGCGAGTTCATTCGAGCGAAGTTACAGTCTCAGTAAAGTGACGAGATGAGTATATAAGTCGCTGGCTAACTCTAAGCTACCCCTAGAATGACAACAGATATCGCTTCTGTAGCCATAAAAAAACGCGCACTCTGCGCGTTTTTCAATAAGCCAACGACATTGTTATTAAAATACTGGTCAAGGTATGTGTTTAGCTCTTTCCACACTAAACAGACTGCATGACAAAACAACAATGGTTGGATGATTATTTAATTACAAGCTAGCTAGCTAGGTTCGAATAACTAAAACATGGTCAAAGCAAGCTTAGCTAAGTTGTATGCATCTACATAGCCAGAGTGTTGACGCCCTTCCCAGTCTATTCCTTTTGCTTCTTGAGCGGCTCGATGGCCTATACGTTTATCTTTAAGACGATTTTGAATACGGTAGAGTGTCGCTAAGTTGATGAACTCTGTGAACGGTGCTTCAATACCTTTGTGCTTACACTCTTCTAGAAGAATGAGGTCATCTCGCCCCCAAGATGCAAAGATTTTGTTGCGACCACCGAAGTTCTTAACCATGGATTTAAGCACTTCTTCTAGTGGGCGTCCTTGTTTTTCAATCTTACGTGGTGTGATGCCCGTTAACTCAGCGCAAAACAGAGACACTTCATCGTGTTCTGGTTTCACGTAGTATTGAGCACGCTTGACTATCTCACCTTTAGACAAATCTATTTCAGCTAACCCCACTTCGATAATTTCACCCGTGCTGCCGACGCCATTTTCGTTCCAGCAACACATTTCTAAATCGAAGCATACAATACGGTTATGGTTCATAGTTTGCCTTGGTTCCTAACATAAAAATTTAAAGCGTGCGATTCTATCGTAACACGGCGTAAAACTCGAATTTGTGCGCCCATTTAATCGCCGATCGACACATTATTACGGCCGTTTTTTTTACTCAAATAGAGTTGACTATCCATTTTGTGATACAAGCTCTCAGGATCTTCTTCTTTATGGATAACCGCACCGATACTCAACGTACAGATGATTGACGCATCACCATAATCAAAAGCCGTACTTGCCACAACACTCCGTAATTTTTCTAGGTAAGCTTCTAGCACTGCTCTATCAATGACTTTAGAAATAATACAAAACTCGTCACCACCAGCTCGGTAAAACTTATCTCCCGGTTTTAAATTAGCACTGACCAGCTTAGTGACATGTTGTAACGCTTCATCTCCACCTAAATGGCCGTGTTTGTCATTAATCACTTTGAAGTGGTCGATATCAAAACCAACCAAGGCGAAGTTAACACCTTTGTTTATCTGATTAAGCAAATGATCGTTGAATGCTCGGCGATTCAGTAGTTGAGTTAGAGGGTCTCGCTCTGCCATTCTTTTTAATTCAACGGTTTTGAGCTCCAACATGACCGCTAAGCGCTCTTTTTCTCGAGACTGTAAATTCACAATCCAACTGATCAAAAAGGCGATTACCAATCCGGCTAGCGTCGTGCCCGCTAAAATAGAACGCTCCCAAGCTGAGACTGCGTCAGAAAGCTTAAAGTCAATACGCCATTCACGGTTAGGCAGTTGAATGGTTCGGCTTATAACGGTTCCTCGAATGTTATCCCAGCTAGCACTTTGAAAGAGAACAGGGTCATCTGCTGCGTCGAATCCCAAGTCTTCTACGCGCACCGACATATCGAGCTCCGTCGCGGTTTTCGTAATCAAATCCTCAAAGTAAACCGTACTTCGGATAACGCCGGTCACTACTCCTAATAAATATTTGTTCTCGAAGTCGAACACTGGATGGAACACCAGCAACCCAGTCTTAGGTATGGACTTGTCATAACCATCTTGCAGTAAGCGAACTTTATCCGAGACATTCGCTCGCCCATTTTCGGAAATATCATCCAAGATTAAATCGAAGCGTTTGCGCGAAAAATAGAAACCCAATAGAGAAAGGTTTTCCGGTGTTCTTGGGTAGATATCCGACGCGATAAAAATTGGCTCATTGTGTTCAAAAATGTACCCGTAGGTTTTGGGACCATCTTTAGGAACGGTAAACGGTTGGAAGTTTGGAAATTTTTGACGGGTCTTTAAAATATGTTCATCAAGATCTTCGAATTCGACCTTTTGCATCCATTGAAGTCCAATGAGACTTCGTGAGCTATTAATCACTTGTTCCGCATACATGGGAAACGATGGCCAATAGCTTCGCTCAATCGAATGGAAAAAGTTTGCGCCCGCACCAATGAACTTTAGATCATTCTCGACGTTTGCTTTAAGTGATTCTGCTTGTCGGTCGGCTAAAGTATCAAACGTCGTCTGTGTATACCGTTGCTGCATTGTATAAGCAGCACCAACTACACCAGCAGTGACACATAAAGTCGCCAAAAAAGCTAAGATAGAGTCTGAATGTCGTTTTATAAAGCTCTTATGAGCGGTGCTTTGTGTCATATCGTAATTTTTGATACTTCCGTAAGTTAAACTTCGGGATCTATTGAAATACTGCGTTAGCAATGCACAAACATCAAGCAACAACCTATATTGGGGAGTCTGATCGTCGATTTTTCACGCTGTTCGTACGGTATAGTCACGAATTATTACAGCCTTAAGCCTTGAATATGCTACCATCCGTCATCATTTTAATGTCTAAACTTGGTGCAAGATCGCAAAGACGATCGTTTTAGTGAACAAATATGAGCCAATACTGAGCACCAATAAATCAATAGAAAGAGAAAAAACGTCATGAACATTGATTTGAACCTAATTCCTCAAACGTTCGATATGCTTCACGCTGGCCTAACCGCATCGAGCGTTTTGCTTCTTCTAGTTGCAGTGTCGCGCAAATCAAAAGTGGTCGAGAAAGTGGTAGAAAAACCAGTCGAGAAAATCGTCGAGGTTGAGAAACCAGTTGAGAAGATCGTTGAAGTAGAAAAAGTAGTGGAAGTAGAGAAAGTCGTAGAGCGTGTTGTAGAAGTTGAATCAAAACTTGCAACCGCATCAACGGACTCTGCAATGCAGCTGCTTTCTATCATGCAACAAGAAGCTCGTCTGATTGACTTCCTAAAAGAAGACCTAACGTCATTCTCTGATGAAGAAGTAGGCGCAGCTGCTCGCGTAATCCACACTGGCGGTCAGAAAGTACTGAACGACTACGTGACGCTAGCGCACGTTCGTAACGAAGACGAAGAAACTCGCATTACGGTTGAAGAAGGCTTCAACCCACAAGAAATCCGCCTAACTGGCAACGTAACAGGCAGCGCGCCATTTAACGGCACGCTAGTTCACAAAGGTTGGAAGGCAACATCAATGACGTTGCCTAAACTGGCTGAGAACTACGACGCATCTGTGATCGCTCCAGCTGAGGTTGAGCTGTAATGGAACACATGAACCAAGAAAACCATTCTCAAGAAGCGTCTGTTGAAACTCAACAGACGCCTAAATTCAGTGTTGGTATCGACTTAGGTACAACACACTGTGTGATGTCTTTTGTTGATACTCACGACGAAGACGCTCGCGTTGAAGTGATGCCTATCCCGCAGTTGACTGCGCCGGGTACGGTAGAGACTCGCAGCCAATTAGGCTCTTTCCTTTACCAGCCGCACGAACACGAAATGAACCCGCAATCACGCGTTCTTCCGTGGTCGAGCGAGCCAAAAGCTCTAGTTGGTGCAATTGCACGTAACCTAGGTTCAAAAACACCGATTCGCCTTGTTGCAAGTGCGAAATCTTGGCTTTGCCACGCTGGTGTAAACCGTCGTGATGCCTTCCTACCAGCAGGTAGCCCAGAAGAAGTAGAAAAAGTATCTCCTCTTCGTGCGACAGAACTTTACCTAGAGCACCTAAAAGACGCTTGGAATCACACCAATCCAAATCACAACCTTGCCGATCAAGACGTAACTATTACAGTTCCTGCTTCTTTTGATCCTGCTGCTCGCGATCTAACTGCAGAAGCAGCACGCAATGTTGGTTTTGTGCACCTAACGCTTCTAGAAGAGCCACAAGCTGCACTTTACAACTGGATCGACAACAGCAATGACAAATGGCGCGACGAAGTTGAAGTTGGCGACATCGTGCTTGTAGTCGATATCGGTGGTGGTACGACTGACCTTTCTTTGGTTGAAGTAACTGAAGACGATGGCAACCTAACTCTGAACCGCATCGCGGTAGGTGAACACATCCTACTTGGCGGTGACAACATGGACCTTGCACTTGCGTACCGCTTGAAGATGAAGCTAGCGCAAGAAGGTAAAGAGCTACAGCCATGGCAAGTTCAGGCAATGACACACGCATGTCGCGACGCGAAAGAAGCGCTATTGAACGACAGCGAACTTCAGTCAGTGCCAATCGTAGTACCAAGCCGTGGTTCTAAACTACTTGGCGCAACGTTGAAAACAGAACTGACTCAAGAAGAAGTACAACAAACACTGGTTGACGGCTTCTTCCCTCAAGTTGCAATTACTGACCACCCTGTTCAACGTAACCGTGGTGCACTAACGCAAATGGGTCTGCCTTACGCACAAGATGCGGGTATTACTCGTCACATTGCAGCGTTCTTGTCTAAGCAAGCCAATGCTCTTTCTGCTTCAGGAAATGGCGCAGAAGCAGCAGCTCAAGATTTCAACCCATTCGCTAACATGCCTGGTATGCCAGGTGCGGATGCAGCGCAGTCAGCTGACTTCATCAAGCCAACCGCAATCCTATTCAACGGTGGTGTTCTGAAATCGAAACTTCTAGCAACTCGTCTAGAAGACACGATCAACGAATGGCTAATTGAAGCAGATGCGGAAATGGCAAAACGCCTAACAGGTGTGGATCTAGACCTTGCGGTTGCTAGCGGTGCAGCTTACTACGGCTCTGTGCGTCGTGGACAAGGCGTTCGTATCCGTGGTGGTATTGCTTCGGCTTACTACGTGGGTATCGAAAGTGCGATGCCAGCGATTCCAGGCATGGCACCTCCAATGGAAGCACTTTGTGTTGCGCCATTTGGTATGGAAGAAGGTTCCAGCGTTGACGTACCAAGCCAAGAGTTTGGTTTGATCATCGGTCAGCCGGTTAACTTCCAATTCTTCGGCTCAACGGTTCGTCGTGATGACCTAGCAGGTACTCACCTAGACTACTGGGCACCAGAAGAGCTTGAAGAGCTTCCAGAAATCCAAGTAACGCTGCCTGTATCTGAAGGTCGCCGTGAAGGTGAAGTGGTTCCGGTAACCCTAGCCTCTCGCGTCACAGAACTTGGTACGCTTTACTTAGAAGCCATTGCCGCTGATAACGGTCAAAAATGGCATGTTGAGTTCGATGTGCGCGAAGACGCGAAAAGCAACTCAAACGAAGAAGAATAAATAGAAATCAAACGGCATCCAATCGGGTGCCGTTTTTAAATACACGAAGGTTTGTATGGCATCTCCTCGTTTTCTTGTTGGTATTGACCTTGGCACCACAAACACTGTGGTGGCGTATTGTGAAATCACCGACAACCTTGAACAATCCGAAGTATCCCTATTCGACATCGACCAATTGATTGGTCCGGGTGAAGTGGTTCGTAAACCATTGCTGCCCTCTTTCCGCTATCACCCTGCAGTTGGTCAAATCTCCCCTTCTGACCTAACACTTCCTTGGGAAAACGAACCTGTATCTGGCGACATTAGTAATGTGATCGTGGGTGAATGGGCTCGTGAATTAGGCGCTAAGGTGGAAGGACGTCAGGTATCCAGTGCTAAAAGCTGGCTATCACACCAAGCAGTGGATCGTAGCTCAGACATTCTTCCTTGGGCTGGTGCGCAAGACGTAGATAAAGTTTCTCCCGTCATTGCCAGCGCAAGCTACCTCAACCACATTCGCCAAGCGTGGAACTACCGTCATCCTAGCAATAAGTTAGAAGACCAAGATGTGGTTGTGACCGTTCCAGCTTCGTTCGATGAAACCGCTCGTAAGCTCACGCTTGAAGCGGCTGAACTGGCTGGTTTAAAGAAAATCGTCCTGCTCGAAGAGCCACAAGCCGTATGTTACGACTGGTACGCGCGTCACCAGCAAACCGCAGCTGATGAGCTCAAAGAGTTGCCACTGATCCTAGTGTGCGATGTGGGTGGTGGTACCACCGACTTAAGCTTGATTGAAGCAAGTTTCTCTTCACAAAATGAGCTAGCCCTTGATCGTATTGGCGTTGGCGAACACTTGATGCTTGGTGGTGACAACCTCGACTTAGCATTAGCGCACCTTGCAGAGAGTCGCTTCAATCAAAGTAAGAAGCTTACTGCAGCAAGCCTGACTAAGCTGATTCAGCAGACACGCAAAGCGAAAGAGAACCTACTTTCAGCAAGTGCACCTGAAGAAGTAAAAATCACCATGCTAGGCAGCGGCTCGAAACTTCTTGGTGGAACAAAGAGTATTGGGCTGAGCAAACAAGAAGTGCACCAAATCGCTTTAGATGGCTTCTTCCCGCTTTCTGATTTCAGTGAAGTGCCAGACAAACGCCGCAGCGCCGTTGTTGAGTTTGGTCTTCCATACGTCGCTGACCCAGCAGTGAGCAAACACGTTGCCGAGTTCTTAACTCAGCATCAACAAGTGTCTCGTGCCGCTCTTGGTATCGAAGACGACAAACAAAATGCCATTCCAGTCGGTTTGCTACTCAACGGTGGTGTGTTCAACAGTGAGCTTGTGACTGAGCGTGTCACTACCCTCCTTTCCGATTGGCGCGGCGCACCGGTTACGGTATTAGATAACCCGCATCCAGATTGGTCGGTTGCGCTGGGTGCCGTTGCCTTTGGTAAAGCACGTCGTGGTGCACAGCTTAAAATTGGTGGT
The DNA here is from genome assembly GCF_023650755.1 of Vibrio sp. SCSIO 43097. Lineage (NCBI taxonomy): Bacteria > Pseudomonadati > Pseudomonadota > Gammaproteobacteria > Vibrionales > Vibrionaceae > Vibrio > Vibrio sp. SCSIO 43097. Next base: position 1,815,426 of record NZ_CP071840.1, read on the forward strand.
GGTGCAGCGCGTTCTTACTTCTTGCATCTTCAAGAAAAGAACAAGATGGGCAAAGCACTCTGTTTGCTTGCAAAAGGTACAGAAGAAGGTCACGAGATCCGCTTAAGTGGTCGTCGTTTCTCGCTTACCTTAGGTGAACCTGTTCGCTTTAACCTGCTGACGTCTACCCACGACACCTTAACCAATAACACTGCCATTCAAAACGGTGTGATGGTTGACGTTGATCCTGACTTGTTTGGTCCTCTGCCACCTTATATCACCACCCTTGAAGGTGAAGGCGCCGAACTGCAAGCCAATCAGAAAGAGCGCGTAGAAGTACAACTTGCGTGTCAGTTGACCGAAGTCGGCACGCTTAAGATGGAATGTGTCAGTGCAGAAGATGACAGCAAACGTTGGGAGCTGGAGTTCGAAGTTCGTAACAAGCAAACCGACGACAGCGAGCAAGTTAAGCTTCACCCTAAACTGAATGAATGTAAGGAGCTGATCGCTCGCCTTTACAGCGGTAACAAGAAAAGCGCAGAAAGCAAAGAGATCAAAACCTTAGCCAAAGATCTTGAGAAGAAACTTGGCAAACGTGACGAGTGGGATTTCACGACCCTACGTCAACTGTTTGATACCTTTGCTCAAGGTCGTAAGCGTCGCCGCCGCTCTGAACAGCACGAGAAAAACTGGCTTCGTTTGGCGGGCTTTGCGTTGCGTCCGGGCTTTGGCGATCCAACCGATTCATGGCGCATTGAGCAAGTTTGGGGTCTCTACCAACAAAACATTCAATTCAAGAACCATCAAGGTTGGACCGACTGGTGGGTGTTCTGGCGTCGTATCGCAGGTGGTTTGAGCCAAGAGCAACAAGAGACCATCTTGGCGGACATCGCGAAATACCTACATCCTGGTGCGATGAAAAACCCACAATCAGCCAAAGCGGCGCAAGACATGGGTTATGAATCCATGGTTCGATTAGCGGCGTCGCTTGAGCACCTAGAAGTCGAAGACAAAGTTCTATTGGCAACGTGGTTCTTGAGCAAAGCCATCAACCATAACCAGTTCGAACAAGCACACTGGTGGGCAATGGGTCGCTTGGCATCACGTACGCCTTTATATGGCAGTCAGCATAACGTCGTTCCTCGTGAACAAGCGGAACAGTGGTTGCCTAAGCTGCTAGAGCAGAACTGGCAGAAAGAGCCAATGATCGCTTTCGCAGCCGTAATGATTTGTCGTAAGACGGGCGACCGCCTATTCGATATCTCAGACGACTACCGTGAGCAGGTACTGGCTAAGTTGAAGCAAAGCAAGGTGCCTGAATCTTGGGTATCACTGGTTGAAGAAGTCAAAGAGCTATCTGAGAGCGAGTCGAAGCGTATCTTCGGTGATGCACTCCCAAGCGGTCTGACGCTGGTAAATAACTAAGCTCCCATGCTCATAAACCCAACAAAGCCCTTCTCGTGAAGGGCTTTGTTTTATCTGATTCTAATAGCTGACGAAAGACGACTCGTTAGTTCATTTCCGTATTGATTACCACATCACGCGTTTCATTATCCATATCACTGATGCCGACAACTGAGATTTCACGGTCAGATAAATTCTCAATCATGCTGTCTTCCAACCCACCGTCCGTCATCCACGCATAGAATTTTTCCGCAATACGATCCGAACCTTCCCCGACAAACGTTAATGTGACCTTCTTCATTTGTGACACTCCATCAATTTACGATTCAGCCACTTAAGCGTAGTATGTTTCGCAAATATCGACATAAACTAGGACTAACTTCTTTTATGAGTATCGAAAAATTTGACGCGATTTATCAGCGCGCTGCCGAGCGTAAAGGTGGTGAAGATCAACTTGAAGCGCTTTTATCTCATCCACTAAGCAAAGAAGAGCTGGCAGCGATTCCCGACGACCGTTGGCTGGCCGCTTTTTCAATGAAGGTATTCCAAAGTGGGATTTCGTGGAGCGTGGTTCGCAACAAGTGGCCGAACTTCGAAGAAGTGTTCTTCGGATTTAAGATTGAGCCGCTGTTGATGCTGTCAGACGAGCAATGGGAAACCAAAGCAACCGACAAACGCATCATTCGCCACCTCACTAAAGTCATGTCGATTCCTGCTAATGCTCGTATGATCCACGAAGCAAAAATCGAATACGGTTCGTTTGGCAAAATGGTTGCCGATTGGCCGCAAGAGAAAATCACCGACCTATGGGCATATTTGAAGAAACGCGGTAATCGCCTAGGTGGCAATACCGGTCCTTACACACTTCGCCAAATGGGCGTTGATACCTTTATCTTGTCTAGTGACGTCGAGGCTTACCTGCGCAATTGCAAAATCATTGAAGGTGGCAAAGATACGAAGAAATCGCTCGATGCCACCAACAAAGCGTTTGTTCAATGGCAACAAGAAAGTGGTAGAAGCCTGTCTGAAATCAGCCAAATCATTGCGTTCAGTACCGGCGATAATCGCATTTAACCCAGACTGAACACAAAATAAAAACGGCGCACCAAATATTGTATTTAGTGCGCCGCTTTTATGTTCATTGGCTCAAGTACAGACTTACTTTGAAGCCAGTGATTCCCACTCAGTCAGTAGCTGCATAATACGGTGAGAGTCTTCCCATGTTGCACAAGGATTTTCTAACGAGGTACGCCCCTCCTCAACCGCTTGGCGAATAGTGCGCACTTGATAGAAGAAAGCGTCCCCAGTTGCCGGTACAAACACTTCACGTTTCGACGTCTCGTAAATTTCCACACTAAACTGGTTTTCTTGCGTTGGTAGCCATGGGTTTGAATCTAACGTAATACAGCCTTTGCTACCCAGAATGGTGAATTGGTGTTTCAATCCGTGATCTTCGGCAGTGTGTACGCTCGCCGTTTGTTGCTCACCGAATTGCATCATCAAACTCGATTCACAGATATTCCCATCGTTACCTCGTCGACCGATCGCCGTCATTGAACGGTTCTCAAAGGTTTGTTCACCCAACATGGTTTTCACCACCAAATGCACCAATGACATTGGGTAACAACCTAAGTTATACAAAGCACCTTTACTGTCTGGATTCACAAACTGCGCAATCGACGCAATATAAGACGTATGGAAGGAGCGAAGTTCACCAATCTCTCCCGATTTAAGCACCGAAACCAACTCGTTGATCAACGGGTGATGCAAGTACATTAAGCCTTCAGCAAAGAATACCTTGTGCGTTTCGACTGCTTTTAGTGCCAACTCGGTTTTTCCCATATCTACCGACAATGACTTTTCACACAGAATCGCCTTCCCCTGCTCTGCCGCTTTGACGATAAAGTCATGATGAAGGTGATTTGGTAGTGCGATGTAAATAATGTCGACTTGCTCATCAGCAATCAACGCATCGTAATCGGTGAACGTGTTCTCGATGCCATATTGCTCAGCAAATGCGTTCAAGTTCTGTTCCGAACGCCCAGCAACCGCGTACAGTTCACTCTTGTCATCGCCTTGGATTGCCTCAGCCATAACACCTGAGATAAAGCTTGTGCCTAAAATACCCCATTTCATGTTCGCCTCTCCTATTGAGCTTGGGTTTCGAATGCTTGGACTAACTCTGCCATTTCAGCTGCAATGAACGCTTGTGTATGCGACATAGCAAAATGCGCTTCAATCGCGGTGCGGTTTTCATATCGCTCCCAAAGAATCACACGTTGTGGATCTTTAGAATCGTAGGTCGCATTCGCTTGTAAGCACCCCGCTTCGCTTTGCATATCAAGGCAAAATTGTTCAATGGCTTCAACCACTTGTTGTCTTGGCTTATCGGCATTCATTTTCAGTTCGGCGGTAACAAAAATCGTCTCGCTCATGATGGCTCTCTTTCTCCATTCTTAATCATACGCCCACTGTAATTAACCTCATTTGATTGATAAACTCTGCCTTAGTTATTTCTTTATCAACTCTGGGTGTGCAATGGATAAATTAACAAGCATGAAAGTTTTCGCTTACGTGGTCGAACATGGCAGCTTTCGTAATGCTGCACACCACTTTGATATTTCACCGACTATGGTTGGCAAGCACGTGAGCTTTCTTGAGCAAAGCTTAGATACACAGCTGATTCATCGCACCACGCGTAAACAGTCCTTAACCGAAGCTGGCAGACTCTACTATCAAGAATGCCACCGCATTATTGAAGACATCACCAACGCAGAGAACCTAATCCAGACGCTGATTAACCGTCCAACCGGAACAGTGAAAGTTAACTGCCCTGTCACGTATGGCAAAAAGGTCATTGCTCCTATCGTGGCTGACTTCTTAGCTGAATTTCCCGATTTGAACGTTGAGCTGATGTTGGACAACAATTTGATTGACCCATATCGAAGCGAAGCTGACGTGATTATTCGAATCGGTGAATTGGTCGATTCGTCGTTAGTCGCGAGAAAATTGGGTGAATACCACATGACTTACTGCGCCTCACCCTCTTACCTTGAGCAACATGCCCCTATCCAATCGCTTGATGACCTTGAACATCATCATTGTTTGGGGTTTCAGTATCACCAAGGAGAAAGCCAACAAGTGGTGAACATGCCATCTAATACCTTTGGAAACAGCAACACCCGATTAACGTCTAATAATGGCGATGTACTTAAGTTTGCCGCGTTAAAAGGCTCTGGTGTTCTTATGCAACCAAAGATCTTAGTTGAGCAGGAAATCCAATCTGGTGCCTTGGTAGAAATTCTCCAGCAACATGCTCCCAAGCCAAAACCGATCCACCTGCTTTACCGTTCAAAACAGCTTTCCCTTAAAAACCGTACCTTGGTCGATTTTATTCTTTCTCATGTGAATCCATAACGTCACCCCATAAAGCGGCGACAGTTTAACCATTTAATTAACTTTTATTATCGATATGACAAATATTATTGCTTGTTAATTGTCTTTATTTTTCATGTTGTTAGTCAGAGACACCCATTAACTAGGCATAATTTATTGATTCACACCAATTGCATTGCTCTGACAAAGTGACTAGGATTGCCGCCTTTCCTGAGTGAACTATCAAAAAAATATCGAGAAATTTAATCTAATTTCTCTTCCTGTTCGTGTGCAATCACAACATTTACACTCATTTCAAATTGCATAAGCACATTCCTTTGCTTATGAAAACGACATTGATTTCTCAACGCTTCTAGTCACATATGTGGCTTTTTGGCTTGAGGGAGATTTTTATTCAAGGTAGGTCACAAGGACGCTACCCCTTGACTGCATTTACTGGAGGATAAGATGCCTAAAGGTCTAATGCTGACTGACTTAGCCATCGCTGGCTTACTATTGATTTTGGCAAAAGTCATTCGCGTTCACGCGCCATTACTACAGCGTATGTACATTCCATCGGCGGTTCTCGCAGGATTATTCGGTCTAATTTTTGGACCAGCCCTGTTAGACGTACTGCCTTGGACCGATACGTTTACCGCTAACGCAAGCCTATTAACTGCTGCACTTTTTTCTGCGTTAGGTCTGGCAACGGATGTTCCATCACCTAAAACCGTCGCACAGCGTGCTGGCTCATTGTGGGCGTTTAACCAAATCGCTTCTGTTTCTCAGTGGTTGTTTGCGGCAATGTTTGGTCTAGTTCTCACAACCTTCTTCTGGCCAGAGATTAATCCCGGCTTTGGTGTGACAATGTCTGCGGGCTTTATGGGCGGACACGGTTCAGCCTCTGTTGTTGGTGAAATCTTCACGGGGCTTGGCTGGGAAGATGGCTTCACACTTGGCTTAACGTTCGCAACCGTGGGTATTTTCATTTCAATTTCTGTCGGCATGCTCATGCTGCAATTCGCATTGAAGATGGGTTGGATTCGTAGCTTTACGACCTTCGACAGCATGGACGAACACGAACGCAAGGGCCTTGTTAAGCCTGTTGATCAAGAACCGGTAATGAAAGACACCATGTCTTCCCTGTCAGTCGATTCTTTCGCGATTCACGCGGCGTTGGTTGTAGTGGTAACGGCTTTCTCGTATGTAGCGGCTAACTACTTATCTTCTTTCCACGATAAGGTACAAATTCCTACGTTCGTAACCGGCTTCCTTGGCGGCATGCTTGTGCGAATCATCGCGAAACAAACGAAAGCTTCACGCTATCTTTGTGACGGTGCATTCAAACACGCTGCGGGCATCAGTACCGATTATTTGATTATCTTTGGTATCTCAGCCATCAAGATTACCGTCTTAGCCCAGTACTTAATGCCTATGGTAGTACTAGCAATTGGCGGTGTAAGTTTCACACTTTGGTTAATCTTTTGGGTAGCACCACGAATCATGGGTGAAGATTGGTTTGAGAAAGGCATCTTCTCTTGGGGTTGGTTGACCGGTACGGTAGCTATGGGTATTGCTCTACTTCGTATTGTTGATCCAAAGATGCGTAGCAAGGTACTTGATGATTACGCCATCGCTTATGTCCCAGGCTCAATCACTGACATCTTCATCATCTCTTTGATGCCAATCGCGATGTATAACGGCATGCACTGGCAAGCGCTTGGTGTAGGATTAGGTTACATCGCAATTGTCTTATTTATTTGGCGATTCATTTTTAAACGTAACAGCAGTGCTCTGACACACGAATCTTAGTCGCTTTACTCGGGAGGATTTTATCCTCTCGAGTTCATTCCTTGGTTTTTATCAAAATCACTCCTCATCTCGAAAATAAGCAACTTGTTTTATATTTGAGATTTGCAATCCCGATCTCTTACTATCATTCTTTTTTAATACTTGACCTGAAAGTTTCTATATCAGAATAGCCGCCTATTCGTTTCTAAAACATGGAGAAAGGCTGTGCGTCGCTCTCAAGGATTTACTCTTATTGAACTCATTGTGTGCATCATCATTCTTGGTATTGTAAGCGTCGTTGCATTTCCTAAATTTCTTGGCTTACAAAAAGATGCCAGAGTTGCGGTTCTATATGGAGCCAGAGAAGCACTCATGACCGCCAACAACTTTGTCTACACCAAAGCAGTGATTCAATCTCAAGAGACAGTAGATGGCGGCATACAATATAACATTGATCTAGATAATGACGGCCATAACGACCTAATTGGTTACTTTGGATTTATCAAAAATGTTATTCCAGCAAAAGAGCTAGCGGGCTTTGATCCGCAACTCACTATCAACACTTGGTATGGGGTAGACAGCCCAGACGAACCCTACTTCCTTATTGGTTTTGCAAACAAGCCTGTTGGTCCAGAACATATGTGTTATGTCGAAGTTTACTACCCAGAAACTCCTGGTGGCCAAGTGAAATACAAAATACAAACTGACGATTGCTAATTCCCATAGAGAGTGGCAGTAACACTTTTACTTTTGGTGTCTTCATCGTTATTGCAAGGTCATGGCTCCAAAACCACCATTAACAACTATTTCACATAATGTCGTCGCACAGTTAGCTCATAGAGATAAAACCAGTAATTTGCGCCGACACATGGTTATAATTGAAACAATCTATCGTTTTTAAACCCGCCTATAACTTGTGCTTGTAAACTCATCATTTCGCTCAATAATAGTTCTATAACAAATTCAATAATTTAAAGCGGGAGGCGCAATGAGAATATTCTGGCAGCTACGTTGGTATTTCCAACAAAAGTGGAGGCACTATGTCGGATCCATTCTGCTTTTCGCTGTGATATCAGCACTACAGCTTGTTCCGCCCAAAGCAGTTGGCATCATCGTTGATGGTGTCGTAGACAACACTTTAGATACAAATACGCTGATTCTATGGCTCTCAGGGTTAACTGTACTGATCTTTACTATTTATGGGTGTCGCATCTTATGGCGAATTTGGCTTTTCGGCGCAAGCTGGGAACTCGGGACCATTCTACGTAACCGTCTATATAGGCACTTATCGACACAGCCACCTCGTTTTTTTGAACGTTACAAGACGGGGGATCTGATGGCTCGTGGCACTAATGATGTGCGTAATATCGTTATGACAGCCGGCGAAGGGGTTTTAACCGCCGCAGACTCTTTGATCACTGGTATTGCGGTTTTAATCATTATGGTAACGCAAGTAAGCTGGAAGCTCACCGTAATGGCGCTTCTTCCAATGCCATTTCTTGCCATCATCATCTTCTTTATTGTGCGTATCCTACATCAACGCTTTCGTGTCGCTCAGGAAGCCTTTTCTACCATGTCAGACATGACACAAGAGTCACTTAATGGCGTGCGAATGCTGCGTGCTTTCGGATTAGAAAACCAAGAGCAGCAACGTTTTGAAGAGGTTGTGGATGATACTGGCGAAAAGAACATCGCTGTCGCAAGAGTCGATGCTAGATTTGACCCGGCAATTCAGTTAACCATCGGTCTTTCTTTCCTTCTTAGTGTCGCTGCTGGTGCTTACCTTGTTGATAAAGGTGAGATCACGCTTGGTGATCTGACCGCATTTACGATGTATTTAGGGTTGATGATATGGCCGATGCTGGCATTCGCATTCCTATTTAACATTTTAGAAAGAGGCTCTGCCGCATGGAACCGACTACAAGAGATCTTTGATGAAAAGCCAGAAATTATCAGTGGCAATAAGCCAATAGAAAATAAACCACTTCCGTTGAAAATTGATATCGACGATTTCCATTGGTCTAGTGATTTACCGCCCGCTTTGACGGAAGTAAACATCGAACTGGAACCCGGAAAAATGTTGGGAGTTGCAGGGCGGGTAGGAAGCGGAAAATCGACCCTGTTAACGCTACTTTTGCGTCAACATGATTTAGAAAACGGCTCAATTAAATTCGGTGATGTCGAGATCAAGGATGCCCTACTTCCACAGTGGCGCAACCGTTTTGCTGTCGTTAACCAAAGTCCGTTTCTATTCTCCAAATCTATCTTCGACAATATTGCCCTAGGCAACCCTAATGCAGAGAAAGAAGAAGTCTATAGAGCAGCAAAGTTAGCCTGTATACATGACGATATTGAAAAGTTTCCTGAAGGCTATCAAACAGAAGTTGGTGAAAAAGGCATTACACTCTCCGGCGGGCAAAAACAACGTATTGCGATAGCACGCGCTATGCTGCTGAATGCTCAAGTGTTGGTTTTGGACGATGCACTTTCCGCTGTTGATGGACGGACCGAACATCAAATCCTTAAGAATTTGGAAACATACTACCGTAATCAAGCCCTAATCGTTATTGCGCACCGCCTCACCGCATTGGAAGCAGCAGACGAGATCATTGTATTGAATCACGGACACATTACTGAACGTGGGCAACATAGCGCGTTATTAGCGCATAAAGGCTGGTACGCCGAGATGTTCGAGTATCAGAAACTAGAGCAGGCGATGGAGGAATAATGAATGAACCAGACCAGCACGTTTAAACGGTTAATGTCTTACCCATTATCTCAACCAAAGCCAATGATTAAAGGACTCGCCTTGTTGTTTATTGCAGCGTTAGCTAGCGCCGGCGGCCCTTGGTTGATTCAATATTTCATTGATGAGCACATCGCTAAAGGTGACTATTCACAAAGTGTTCTGATTTCGCTAGCAGTAGGTTATATCGCTCTTCAGATCGTATCGGCAACATTCCAGTATTTTCAGTCATTGCAATTTAGCATTGTCGCGGCTAACACGATCAAAGCGATTCGTAAGCAAGTATTTTCTGGCGTGATTAAGCAGCCGTTATCTGCGTTTGATTACACGCCTGCTGGAAAATTGGTGTCGCGAATTACCAACGATACGGAATCTTTACAGCAATTTTATGAGCTTTTGATCGCGACCGTGGTAAAAAACGTGGTCATGATTGTCGTAATGCTTGGCGTTATGTTTTTCATGAGTTGGAAGCTCACACTCGTTGTGCTTGTATTGCTGCCGATCGTCATCGGCTTTATGTACTTGTTTAAACAGCTAAGTACAGAAAGCTACCGAAAGATGCGTGACCTATTGACCGATATAAATGCGAATCTGAGTGAATCCATTCAAGGGATGAGTGTCATCCAATTAATGCAACAAGAAGAGCGTTTTAATAAACAGTTCAACGAGCTAACCGCAGAGCATCTGGTGGCATCTAAACGAGTGATTCGGCTAAACGGCTATCTGCTAAGACCATTAATGGACTTACTCGCTGGTCTTGCGTTGCTTTGCTTGGTTGCGATCTTTGGTTTTAATGGTATTGAGTTGATTGGTGTGGGGGTACTGTATGCATTTATCAGTTATCTTGCTCGAGTTACTGAACCACTAATTGAGATGACTCAGCAACTTGCTCTACTTCAGCAGGCGTTAGTATCAAGCGAACGTGTTTTTGAATTGATTGATGCGAAAGAACAAACTTACGGGGGCGATCATCAACCATTAAGGTCAGGTGCTATCGAACTTAAAGACCTCACATTTAGCTACGATGGTAAACAGGACGTCCTAAAAGACATTTCGTTGAAGGCCAACCACCAAGACTTTATCGCGCTTGTCGGGCATACGGGAAGCGGTAAAAGCACATTAGCGTCACTGTTAATGGGCTTTTATCCAACGCAATGTGGTGAACTGCTCATAGATGGTCGTCCACTTAAAACATTAGGGAAAGACGTACTTCGCAAAGATGTGGCAATGGTTCAACAAGATCCACATATTCTCCCTGCTTCAGTCAGAGAAAACATCTCTCTCAGTCGGGCGGTTGATGACAATCAAATATGGGATGCGTTAGACAAGGTAGGTTTGGCAGAACAAATTCATCGTTACCCTAACGGGCTAGACACGCAGTTAGGTCAAGGCGAAACTAATTTATCTGCAGGTCAGAAACAGCTTTTGGCGTTAGCACGTGTGCTTGTGGTAAAACCTAAGATATTGATATTAGATGAAGCAACCGCAAATATTGACTCAGGAACAGAGGCTTTAATCCAAAAGAGCTTGGCGGTACTCAGACAAGACATGACGCTCGTTGTTATTGCTCATCGGCTTTCAACTATCCTAGATGCAGACCAAATCATTGTTCTTCATCATGGGGAGTTAGTCGAGAAAGGCACACACAAAGCACTCTTAACGCAAAATGGTCGTTATGCTCAAATGTATCAGTTACAGCAAGCAAACCGACATCTACAACAGATTGAAGAAGACACCAAGCAACTCGAAGAAGCGGTGTGATTTTATGCCCGTGCCTTCTTTTTATTTAGTTGGCATGGGCATAATTGGTGTAACTTCAAAATTTAGCCTTGTTAGCTTCCAATTTCTTCATAATGTGAACTAATTTTCTATTTCTTACCTATTATTGACATAACCCCTCGCTATATCGCGCAAGGTCGTTGTAAAATCGTACGGTACTTAAGTCTACTGCCTGTGGCATTGGACGGAATTCCGCTTTCTAATTATGCACATTAATCTCATGACACAAGTCCATGGACAAAGATAAGTTTACTAACATCTATCGCTTGCCTGGTTCGATTCAAATTCGTATCGGTAAATGGCAAAAGACGTTCCGCGGCACCTCTGATTTAGTTTTACATCAGGCGCTAATGGAGCGTAATAAGCAATTTAAGAAGCCAGACTTTTTACCTAAAGGCTGGTGTGTCACTCCTATTGATGAAAACGACATTACCATTACGCATCACGGTAAATATATCCAAACCGTTATGCGCACAATGCTGGACAGAAAGGTCTCATACAAGCGACTGTTCCTATCTCGAATGACTCTCGAAGAAGGTGAAAAAGTGCTCCACAATTACAAGCTGGAGTGGGTAAGAAAACATAACCAGATCGCCAAAAAGTACAATCAAATTAAAAAGAAACAATATATGAACTTTGCAAGAGAAGAAGAGGAAACCCTCTACCCTTCGATTCCAAAGGGTGAGTTTGACAAAACGTTATGGAACAAACTTGTCGTATCATCGTTTGGCCCGCAGAAAAAGTACAAAAACCCGCACTTTGTCCGTAAAGCCGATTTCTAAATAAACACCCCTAAAGTTAGGGGTGTTTATTTATACGTTAACTCACCAGTCGTAAGTTAAACTTGCAATAACATTTTGTCGGTCGCCATACCAACAAAAACCATCACATGTCGCTATGTACTTTTTATCCGCGATGTTTTTAGCTGCGACTTGTAGCTTGTAATCGCCGATTCGATAACTGACCGTCGCATCCATTAAGAAATAACTTGGTACTTTTAGTCTCTCTTCATTGTCTCCGTATGACTCACCTGTATAGCGCGCGCCTAAGCCAACAGCAAAGCCATCAAGAGGTCCATCAAAGAAACGATAATGTGCCCAAGCTGATGACACGGTATTCGCCACTTGGGAAGGTGTTTTGCCAACCCATGCCTTATTGATGTCTTCTTTTATCTCTGCATCAACGTACGCAATGTTCCCGATCAATGTTAAGGATGGTGTCACATTAGCTACAGCTTCAAACTCAACGCCGTTATTTTCTATTTTTCCTATTTGCGTTAATTCACTCAAGTAGATACGAGCCAAGTTTTCTTTTGTTGCCCGATACGTTGCAATATTGAAATAACCATCAAATGAATCCGGTTGGTATTTCATACCGATTTCAAATTGATCACCGCTTTCAGGCTTCGCTGGCTTACCATTGCTGTCTTCTTGAATAATTGGATCAATGTACTGAGAGTAACTAAAGTATGGCGTGAAGCCAGAATCAGAAATATAAGCCGTTCCCACGCTAAACGTCCACTCTCCATTATCGACTTTCGTGCGAGCACCCGTGGTAACATTATGTACTTCATTACTTGTATCGTCGTAACGTGCGCCCAATAACATCGCCCATTTATCGTTGATCAGCATATGATCTTGAAAGTAGACGCCGAGCTGCTGATTATCGATTTTCGTTCTTTGTTTATCGGTTTCGCTCAATGGTTGTAGCGTATTCGGATCGAGTAACATTATGTTATCCGAATAAGTAGGATTAAATACATTAAACCTAGGATCGGGCAAAGCTCCCATTGGTGTGTTTAATAATGCATTACCATCAGCAACTATAGGGTCATTGGCAAAATCTTTACCATCGATACTGATCATTTGAAAATCTATGCCCAACATCAAGTTATGCTCAACACTTCCCCCATTTACTTGGTGCATCAAACGATTATCGATATTAAAAGCATCAGATGACCCATCTTCTGTTGAAGCACCCCGAAGTATGGTTTTGCGTTCATTTGATGGGTCCAAAGCCGGCCCCAACGCAGGCACGTCAGCCGAGTAAACGTACGAATACATTTGTCTTAGCTTAACATCCATTTCGCTGTAACGAGCTGCTTGAACAAATGAAGTGGTATCATTAAATGCATGAGAAAACTCATAGCCTAAAGACACCTGCTCACGCTCAAACGTCTCCCAGTTAGGATTGCCTATCGCTAAACTATCACTGATCTTTCCATTTTTGTTTGGCGTTAACGTTCCTTCAACTGGCAAAAATTGCAGATAAGGATCTGAGTCGTCTTTTTGATAGCTCGTTAGAAAGGTAATTTCAGACGTCTCATTAAATTTGTACGTCATCGATGGAGAGAGAAGAATGCGCTCTGCTTCTACCCCACTAATTCTCGTCCCATTTTTTCTCGCTAACCCTTGAAAGCGGAAAGCTAGCTGCTCACTCACCTCAGAGTTTACGTCAAGAGAAAGTTGTTTACGGTCTTCAGAACCGTACTCCAAAGATACAAGTCCTGACCCCCCATCAAATTGAGGTCGCTTACTGACAACATTGATAACCCCACCTGGAGGGTTTTGCCCATAAAGAACAGACGCTGCACCACGTAAAACTTCAACCCTCTCTAACGCAAACGGATCTATTTGCCAACTATAGAAGCCAGAAGAATATAAACGGGTACCATCTTGATACAACCCGCTGTTCGCTTGTTTAAAACCACGAATAATAAACCAATCTTGCTTGTTATCTTCGCCGAAATAATTAGTTTGAATGCTTGGTGTGTACTGTAGTGCGTCAGAAATGCTAATAGAGGCACGATCATCCATTTGCTCTCGCGTAACAACAGACACCGCTCTTGGAGTCTCATTGATAGCAATATCAGTTTTCGTCGCTGCCCGACTCTTCGCTCCGAGATAACTAAAATCTGGACCAACTGCACTGTCTTGCTGCTGTCCAATCACAACTATATTTTCATCTTCCTGAGCCAAGACATTTGGCGTTGATAAAGCTAATACAACCGCCATCGACGTTGGTGTCAGCATAAACTGCCGAGTCATATTCTTCTCCTTTTTGTCGGCAGCCAAACCAACCCTTCATGACTTCAGCGACCGCTGAAAGAAAAGCGAGTTACGGCATCGCCAGTTGTTTCCGTAAAAGACAAACCAGAGGTTTTGCATAAAGCACTCGCATAGGTTACGAATGCCACTACGAGTGCTTATTTGTATAAGTACTTTCTTGGTTGAGGCTTAGCTCATTTCTATAAGCGGCGTAAACCCCACATTAAATACAAACCGCCAATGAGAGACGCCATAAGCCCTGTTGGTATTTCTTGCGGGTAAAGGACCTGTCGTCCCAACCAATCAGCCAACAACATCACCCCTGCCCCCAGTATCGCGGCGCATAACATGTGTTGTGACGCTTTGTTAAAACCAAATAAGCGAGCTAAATGCGGAGCCAACAACCCAACAAAGCTAATCGGGCCAACAACCAATGTCGCACTGACCGTGAGACAAGCAACTAAAAGAAGCAGTATTGCGCGTGAACGATCAACTCGAATTCCAAGTGCTTTAGAGGAAGCGGCACCGACAGGAAGAATATCTAGCCATCTTACGCAGAGAAAACTCAACCCTATAAAGACAAGCGCAGATAAAGACAATGGGAGTAACGTTTCAACCGAGACATAGTAGGTAGACCCAGACAACCAAGCCAATGCTTGATAACTTCTTGGGTCACCAGTGGCTAGAATAAAGCTCTGTATTGCATTCATCAGTGCGGTTATCGCAATACCAGTCAATAAAATACGCTCCGGCTGAAAGCCTGACTTACGGTTTAGCAGCACAATGACTAATACCGTCGCTAATGCACCTACGAGCCCGCCTAGAGAAAGAGTGAAAATTGACGAACCAAACTCAGTAAACATCGCGATGATCAATCCCATCGCTGTCCCTGAACTGATACCGATCACTTCAGGACTTGCCATTGGGTTTCCACTTAGGCGTTGAATCATGGTTCCAGCAATCGCTAACATTGCCCCCGCAATTGCTGCTGCAAATAATCTAGGTGCGCGCCACTCCAAAAAAATCCAATTTTGGCTAGCAAATAAGTTTGCCCACCCTTCATTTTGCACAGCAACCGTGGCAAAAAGAACAACAGAAATTAACGTGCCGATCAACGCCAATGAGATCGCTTTAGGGTTTAACTTGTAAACATGTTCACGATGTCGAGTTAACACTGTTTGAGTATGGCCCTGCGTCTTTTGTGATAAGCGAGGTAACAGCCATAACAGTAGCGGAGCGCCCAGTGCAGCGGTTGCTGCTCCCGTTGGTATAAAACTCGCCATTAGCCCCGGCAATTGCTGAATAACCAAATCGGTTAAAGTCAATAACATCGCACCAATCAGCATTGATACCCAAAGCTTATGCTGGATTTTATTGATACCTATCAATCGAGTAATCGCTGGCGCCGCTAACCCGATGAAACCGATGATTCCTACGGCAGAAACCACCCAAGAAGTGATTAACACCGCAAGCCCAAGACAGACAAAACGCAACTTAGCTAGCGAGACACCTAAACTCTTGGCACCTTGCTCGGAGAGTTCCAACAGACTTAACGGCTTTGCAATCACAAATGCAACGACCGTAGCAAGTGCGATTCGAGGGGCAAGATACGAGAAATCTCCCCATCCACTCTGAACAAGCGAACCGGCTCCCCATATCATTAACCCATTCAGCTTTTCGGTATTCATCATCAGAATAACCGTACTTAATGATGCAAAGTACAGGTTTATCACTAACCCAGAAACGACGACAACCGTTGGAGATAACGCTCGTCGCCATGACAACAGCATCACCAACCCCATCGATATCACACCGCCGATGAGAGCAACCAAATTAGGCGCGATATCCAACATCCAAGGTGCAAATAGCGTAGCTAACATCAAAGCAAAACTTGAACCGCTCGCCACACCAAGTGTCGTGGGTGAAGCGAGAGGGTTACGCAGCACTTGCTGCATTAATACCCCAGCAACCGCTAATCCAGCACCAGATATAATCGTGGTGAAGACTCGAGGCCACCAGCTAAAGTGAAGTAAAACAGAATCGATAGATTGAAAGTTAGGCTCCCATAAACTGCTTAGAGCCAACGAAAATGAGCTTACTTGGTACAATTGGAAAGCACCAATAGAAAAGGTAAATGCCGAAAGTAACACCACAAAGCTTAAAGGCATCGTTTTCATTGTGTTAACTCCTCGACCTTACTCGCCGTAACTAACTCTGCGAAACGGAGAGCTGAAGGCATAGAACCAAAACTCCAAACGGGCGCGACTTGCATGACCTTTTCACCAGATTGTTGAACAACATATTGCCAAAATGGGTCTTGAGAGAGCTGCTCTGCTCCACCATAAGGTAATGGCTCTACGATAACAATTTGAGCTTTTATGCCAGCTAACTTGTCGATGCCAACTAGGCTGAAGCCCCAGCTATTCGTCTTTTCATTCCATGCATTACTCAACCCAATCTTTTCGATAGCCTGAGAGTAAAGACTATTTTGACCAAAAACACGAACGTGCTTTGTATCCATAAACTGAATCATTAAAAGCGGCGGCTGGTCTTTGTTTATGCGCTGTTTTAATAAAGAGAAACGTTCTTCATATTGTTGGATAAGTGCCTCAGCTTCCGCTTCTCTTCCTAGCTCTTCACCAAACCTCCGAGTGAAACTGGTAAGTACCGACCAATCTGTGATCCCGCTTTCATATAAGTCAATCGTGGTAACGGGGGCAATATCGACTAAGCGATGCTTCATTGAGGAGAAGTACGGGGCAATAAAAATACGGTCAGGTCTGAGCTCGTAAATACGCTCTATATTGGGTTGAGTTCTTAACCCTACATCCTTAGTTTGAGGTGGTAACGGTGGCGATTTTACCCAAGCATCGTAATCTTGCCCTTGAGCGACGCCTACGGGCACAACCCCTAACGCCAACATCGTTTCAATTTGTGTCCAATCAACCGACATCACCCGAGGTGACGCCTCAGCTACTGCTTGAAAGGAACTGACCAAAAGCGCACTAAGTGAGAGAGCGAAAGAGAAATGTTTAAGTCGAGTGTTTGTACTGCTCATTATTCCAACCTTTAGCTTGGCATCGCCACCGGATAACCCGCAGGGTGGTCAGAGATCATCATCTCTATCCCATATATGTCCCTCAACTTAGGTTCAGTAAACACCTGTTCAACATTGCCTTGTGCAATCAAATCACCTTGATGTAATGCAACGATGTAGTCGCAAAATCGTGCAGCCAAGTTGATATCGTGTAATACGATAATAACGCCCAAACCCAGTTCTTGACTGAGTTTAGAGATAAGCTTCAACATATCTACTTGATGGCTGATATCTAGCGCAGACAAAGGCTCATCAAGAAGCAAATACTCGGTTTTTTGGGCTAACAGCATAGCTAGCCACACACGTTGACGCTCTCCTCCAGATAACGTGTCCACTAAGCGATCTGCGTATTTTAGTGTGCCTGTCATCGCCATTGCTTCTTCAACAATGTCGTGATCTTTCTTACTCAAACGTCCAAGTAAACCATGCCATGGATAACGACCAAAACCGACTAAATCTCGACCTAAAATACTGTCGGTCACCGGAAGATGCTGAGGCAAGTAGGCAATATGTTGGGCGAATTTTTTCGCTGAGAGATCGTTAATGCTCGTTCCATGCAGAACCACGTCACCAGCTGTGTATTGCTGTTGCTGTGCCAGCAACTTTAACAATGTGGATTTTCCTGAACCATTGTGTCCAACAAGGGCGTATGTTTTTCCGGGTTCAAATGTCACATCAAACGCTTTTAGCAATGACTTGCCTTCAATCTCAAACTGGAGTGCTTTAGCTTCCAACATCCCTACTTCACCTAATAGCCATTTACGAATAACAGTTATTCAAAGCTCTCATTCGTTGATCACGTTTGCCGTTCTTATTCAACAGAACGATTAATAAGGGAGGTTTTATATAACAACAAAGATACAAATGCAAACCGTTGTCATTATCATTACATAAACAAGATCATTGAGAGAATTGCTAAGTGTTAGTGATAATTTGCTCTGCTGAACTTCATTAGTAAATTATAGGCAGGTCAACGAGAGCAGCGGTCTCCCACTGCTCTCGCATAAATTTGAACGAATACTGCAGCGTATGAAGAAATGAAAAATGCCGCAGTGAATACATTAATGACGAGCGTCAGCGCCAAACTCTACTTCTTTATAGATATCGGCCAGCGACTTTTTACCTTGTTTGTCTTTGGCTGAACGCTTTTTCTTAGTTTGATAATGGTATTCTTGCTCCTGAAGTGCTTGTTCGTGCTCTTTTGCTGACTCAACAAACTCAGGATTTGCAAGTGCTTGTTGGCGTAAGCGGTTTACTCTTTCAAGGGTTTCCCACAACATACTTCACCTCCAAACTTATTACTGTATATAAAAACAGTATTGTTTAAATATTCCTCCTCGTCAACATTTCAACTTTGTTACTGCTCTTCACATTAACCCCAAGCCTGTATAGTGCTCGGGATATTTGTGGATGATTTGCTTTATATAACCTTGATGCTCTCGCAGAGCATCAACACATTCTCGAGATAACCACCCCTGATATACCCATTTTTCAAGTTCTAACAATGCGTATGGGATGGACCACGCTTGTCTATACGGATGGTGCGTTGTCATAAAATCAAAGGCATTCGCGGCAGCCGTAATTTGGGCGACTATTGGTATATCATCATTGGTTAAACCATAAGGATAACCAGTGCCATTTAAATTTTCGTACTGATAAATAATCATCTGCAAAAACAAAGTCACACTCGGGTGAACCGGATTTCCGATACGGGCAACTATGTCATCCGCTGAATCGATACAACGCTCAATATGTTGAATCAATATCGCCTCTTGTTCTTGAGAGTAATTTGTTCGGCGGCTAGCAATTTCAACTGGCAGCTGACTATCACCGAGCGCATGGAACTGAGCAAAAATACCAATATCTTCGACCATTTCGTCATTCAGGTGATAACGATCCGCTAACTGCGTTGCGATAATTTGACTGTAGTACTTCATGCGTTTGGTATGCGCGTAATACTCAGGTGAATAGCCTGGCATCATACATTGCATTCGGTTCGCTAGCGTTTCTATCGCATTGACTACTTGAGTTTCTGATTCAACCGCAAATCGAATCATTTCGAAATAAGGTTTAAGACCATTCAGCGCTTCTAAACTAAACGCATCACGTTGAGTGGAGTTCAAAAATACAAAACCAGTAAAAGCTTTATTGTCATAACAAGGAATAGCAGCCGACGACTGATATCCGTGTTTGAGTAAAATTTGAACCCGAGGACAGTGATTAATATCATGAAGGTCTTCGACGATACGAGGAACCGCGTTTTTAGAGGCAATATTGAGGTGGTGGAGTTTACGGAATGCTGATTCGTGATGGGCTAAACACCAAGTGTCGAACTCACTTTCTGCAAATGATTTGAGCACATCTTGGTCTGGGTGATATTTTGCAAATGACACCCTATCAATACATGGCAAGTGCGCCTGCATCCTGCCTTTTAGCGTTTGCAGTTGCTCGTTAAGCGGTTTTGCAAACGGGTAAAAACTCCGGTGCGCCATGCTTCACCTCCACACCAAAGCAGAGAAACAAGAAAAGCTCATTGTGTTGCAAATTCAATGGTATTTTGAGCGGTTTTCTCCACTTAAATTATCGATATACCACAACTTAAGTGTACGAAATAAAAGCACATTTCTACCAATTTTTTCACCGGATATCTTACGGTAATTTGATCCAGATTAAAAAAGCCAACGAGCAAAACTCGTTGGCCTAACAATACTGATTGATTACGATGGATTCAGTAACTAGAGGTTATTCAAAGAACGTTCTAAACAACTAGCCTAGAGCAGGAAGCACACCTAGCGTAATTAACACCTGAGCTAATACGATACCAGTGCCAGCAATGCCCGTTATCACTAGCGCACCTTGACCACCAGCGACGCGGTACTCCCCAGTAAAATCATCCGATTTACGAACCTTGATCACCATAACCAAAGGCAAAAAGATGGCTAAAATCGCTAAGGCAATCGCTGCATAGCCCAAAGCCATAATAAAGCCTTGAGGATAGAAAAGTGCGAAGCCTAGCGGTGGAGTAAACGTCACTAGTGCCGCAATCAAACGATTAGGCTTATCGTTACTTCCTTTGATGGTATCACCCAAAAATTCGAATAGACCCAAACTCACGCCAAGGAACGATGTCAACAATGCCAAGTCAGCAAACACACCAACAATGCTACCCAAATTTGATTGGTGTACTGTCTGAGATAGTTGACCAATCAGTGCGCTCAACCCTCCGTTCTCAACAAGCGTACTTTGGCTAACCACACCCAACGTCACGATTTGCCAAAAGATATAAATAACGAGTGGAATCGTCGAACCAATAATAACGGCTTTGCGTAAAGAAGAAGTGTCACCGTCTAAGTAATTCACAATTGCAGGTATACTTCCGTGGAAACCAAACGAAGTAAAGATCACCGGAATCGCTGCTACAACAAGGCCTTGTTCGATTGGCATACTTAACAAGTAAGATTCCGTAACGTTTGGAGCAAGAAAAGAAAGCACCGCAACCATCGCAATGAGCTTCATCGCGAACAGAACTCGGTTTACTTTATCGACCGTACCGGTACCCACTGTCACAACTAAAGTCACAATCAAGGTAAAGATTATCGTTGATGTAGGCCCTGAAATATCGAGGTCAAACCATTGTGCAAGGCGGTCTCCGAACTGAGCACCACCGCCAGCGATATACGCTGCACATAATGAGTAGAAAAGAAACAACATCGCAAAACTTGCCACCCACTTGCCTTTTAGACCTAGGATCTGTTTCGCCAAAGTATGAAGTGTAGCACTACTCTCCGCATGTTGATGAAGCTCAAGCATAAGCAAGGCAGTGAAAGCCATCAGAGCCCATAAACCTAGCATGATGATAATTGAAGTTGAAAAACCAATGCCGGCAGAGGCAAGTGGAAGCGCTAGCATACCAGCGCCTATTGTAGTGCCCGCAATAATTAGCGTACTACCGAATACTTTAGAACGACTCATTGTATATTAATCTTTACACTTTATTAGAAATTATCAGTATTAGATCGGGCAACGGCGGACCGAAACCAACACCATATTTGTATTGCCGTCGATATTGTAGGATCTTTAGCAGAAGATCAAGCAAAGTGTAAGGATAAAAAACCACACATGTAAACTATAATTTACGCCTTGCTGATATTTAACAATAACTGTGTGCATTCTTCCCTGTTCATGAACTTGGGAACAGGGTAATTCCAGTGCGCCTCTTTCAGAATTAAATCAACAAGCGCATCAGCATCTTCACGTTGAATGAGCGCACTGGTTTGCTCAATATCAATAGTTGAAAACAAGGACTCCAGATTCGCCAAAAAATGCTGAGCACTTGCGTTACCTAACTGCCCCTCGGCCGTCAACTCATCGAGCTTTCTTAGTTGAGGCTCAATCTCTGATAATGAAAAGCGCAGCACAGGCAACAAGGCTAATCCGTTTGCCATACCATGAGGTATTCCATATCTCGCACCGAATGTGTGAGCAAAGGCATGAACATAACCCAAACTCGCTTTGGTAAATGCTAAACCCGCGTAATAGGATGCCATAGCCATTTTATGACGAGCTTCGACATCATCCCCTTGCATCACAGCCCTAGGAAGATATTTAAAAATGAGTTTAATAGCGGCAACCGAATAAGCCATCGTTTCTTGAGTAGCGTTTTTCGATACATAGGCCTCAATAGCGTGGGTTAATGCATCAACGCCAGTATCAGCCGTGATCTTAGGAGGTAAACCAATCATTAAATTCGCATCTAAAGCTGCCATTAGTGGCACCAACTTTGGATCCATTAAAGGGGTTTTAATGTGTGAGGAGGGATCTGACACGACCGCAGCGATAGTAACTTCACTTCCGGTTCCAGCCGTTGTTGGAATAGCAAAAAGCGGCGCTGGCATTCGCCATACTTTCAATAGTCCAGCTAATTTTTTTATTGGCCGTTTATTGGTAACTTTCGCAGCGATAACTTTTGCACAATCCATTGCAGAGCCGCCACCCAAAGCTAATATGCCCTCACAATGAAAACGATGATAAGCCTCTAGACCACTCTCTACCTGATCATAGGTAGGATCGGGCTTAACTTGCGAGAAAACATCTAACTGTAAATCGAGTTGTGCTGCAGCCTCAAGCACCTTATCTACAATACCGACTTGGACTAACCCTTCGTCGGTAACTAACAAAACGCGTTTAAATCCCAGCTCGGTCATCGATTCTAATAGCTCATTCATCGAACCAGGGCCGGAAAACAAGGTTGGTCTCGGCATAGGAAGGATAAGGGCTGCTATTTTTAACCCTGCGGTGTAAGTCCGATATAAACGATGCTTCAACATACGAAGTCCTTTTCATTTAGAGCTATCATTCTAGCTACTTTTACTACCTATGCTTACTTTGCAATCACACATTTTCAATAAACTTATCTCACTAAAAGGGCTAGCATCGCTGGGAAACCGTACCATTTTATTATCTTCCCTCAACGACATGAGCTACAGAGAAAATGTTTTCAACGACGCTCTATTGTCATGTAGTTAACAAGCTGCTTTCCCTATTACTCTGTTAGTTACAGAGCAAGCCTCGAAGAAGTCTTCTTATTTTTTGCCTTCAAAAGCAACAATATGAATTCTGTTAATCAGACATCAATACCGTGTGTCTCTGGTTGAGCCCGAACACGATCTACAAAAATAAAAATAAGAATGCGTTACATCATGATTTATTGTCGTTTTCAAATAAGTCAACAAGAGCAACAATAATCTTTCAAAACTTACACTTAGTTCAAATATCTGACTCTTAACCATGAGCTTCAGGTGATATTATTATGCAACTAGGATTATTATCCCGCCCATAATCAAAACTATGTCTAAACGCCCACCTTTTTGGGGTCTATTCGCTGTCGTACCCAATTTTTCCTATCACCTTCTGATTTGGGTTTAGCGTGGGCTAATTAGCAATGTCGGTATAAACCATGAATCATTCTTGCCATTCCCATACGGACATGGGCTTTGAAGTCGATCTGAAACAAGCACTTATCTGGGTTGCTCGAGCACTCGACTGTGTCGGTGTTGATGATACGCACCATAGCCATCGTGTCGCTTACATCGCTTACCAATGTGCTCGGGTCATGAACTGGGAACCAGAAAAAGCGGAGTTTTGCTACTTCGCAGGGATGATCCACGATTGTGGGGTCTCCGAAACACAAGAACATAAAATGTTACTTGAGGAGTTGGTGCCACAAGATGTAAAAACACATTGCTTAAGAGGATACCGAAGCCTCAAGCAGTGTCGTTTGTTGCGTCAGTTTGCTACACCTGTTCTTTACCACCATACACATTGGAGTGAATTAAAATATCTTGATTTACCGCCTTTTGAAAAAGAGGTCGCTGCCCTACTCTATTTAGCCGATCGTCTCGATTTTATGCGTTCCAAATACGTCATGAACTGCCACTGTGACATTGTCACACTTCATGAAGAACTAATTGCAGAATGCATCATGGCAAACGCTGGAACTTTGTTTAATCCAGACATGGCTAAGGCAATGGTTAAGCTCGTTATGACCGACGCATTTTGGTTCGCGATGGAGTCTGAAAATATAGAAACCATCGGATTAAACTTTAAAAGCATTGATTGGCTTCAAAAACAGCTCACCATCCAAGATATGAATAGTTTGGGCATGTTTATCGCTCGAATTGTTGACGCAAAAAGCCCATTTACTTATCAACATTCGCAAAAAGTGGCGGAGTTATCTCGGTATCTAGCCATCAAGCTTGGGTTTTGTGAGCACGACCAAGAGATGTTATTTATTGCTGGGTTGGTGCATGATATCGGAAAGTTAAAAACACCAGATGAGATTCTTCATAAAGAAGGCTCTCTTAATAAACAAGAGTATACGCGTATTAAACGCCATACAATTGATACTCAGCTCGCATTACACAAAGTGTTTCCCAACGCTAAAATAGCGGAGTGGGCCTCTAATCATCACGAGCGTTTGGACGGTTCTGGCTATCCTTATCATAAAACAGGAGACGAACTCGATGTACCATCGCGTATTGTCGCGGTTGCCGATGTTTTTCAAGCTCTGTCTCAGGACCGGCCCTACCGAGGACGAATGGCTCAAGCACAAATCGCCGCGATTATGGGTGAGCAAGTCGCTAAACAAGAACTTTGTTCTGACGTCTATGCAGTGCTAGAGCGAAACATGACCGAGTGTTACGAGCTATCAACTAATGTTTAATCGATAAAGGGCGTAGCTACGCCCTTTGCTGATTTTATGCTGGTTGCAAACCAATCATTTTGCAATATCAAGTACATTGTCTCGCACACCATTGATTCTGAACCAACCTGCAATACTGAAACGCTCAGCATTGGTCGGTAAAACCTCATGCGGGAATTGCTCAGATAAGAATAAAAGTAAGCGTCCCGATTGAGGAGGGATGGTTGCTATCTTATTATCATTTAGATCGTAAACCACCAATTCACCTGCATCCTTTTCCGTCCAAGATTCGTTCATGTAAAAAACGGTTGTCAATCGACGGTTTTCATTGCCCTTAAAACAATCTAGATGCTTTTGGTAGAAATCCCCTTCCTCGTACTTGGCAAAGTGAGCTTCATACTCAAAAAGCCCCAGAAACAAGTGACGGTTCACTTCTTGGCGTATTTCTTCCATCTTATCTAAGTAAGAAGTAACCGCGTGCCCCATATTGGGCGATAACCATTGAATTTTGTCACTTCGAATTGACTCAATACGAGTCACATCGTCATTACGACCAATACGCGCTTTTTTCCAGTTACTTGGAATGCAGTCTCGTAATTGAGCCACTTCTTGTTCAGAAAGAAAATCATCCCAGATGTAGTAGCCATGGGTTGCTAACGCATCGATCATTTTATCCATTATTGTCGTTCACTCATATTAGTTGGGCGGTCTATATAAAAAATCTTCAACCTCACAACAAATGCGATTTTTTGTCGAAACGACAACAAAATAAAAAGAGAGTAAAAATAGGTGATGACGAATATAAAAATGCCGCTCATATGAGCGGCAATATCTTTTATTATTGACGAGCTTCTAATCTGGTTGGATGAACTCGCAACGGACTAAGACGTTTAATAGTCGGGCGTTGTTTGTTTTTTAACTGGATATGACAAAGTTCCAGAATTAAGCCGAATGCCATCGCAAAATACACATAACCTTTGTTGATATGAATTTCGAAGCCTTCTGCCATCAATAAACCACCTAACAAAACGAGGAATAACAAAGCAAGTGTCTTAAAACCAGGGTAACACGACACCAGGTTATTGATTTTTTCTGCTGTCATGACCATCACGATAGCAGAAGAAACAATCGCTGCGACCATAAGTGGGACATCACTTGTCAAACCAACGGCGGTTATCACCGAGTCCATCGAGAATACAGCATCCACGGCAACAATCTGCAACAGAACTACCGCTAAACCAGTACGGGCGTGAGTTGAGTGAGCCGACTCGTTGTGATTTAACCAACTCCACAACTCTTTCAGGCTTTTAGCCAAGAGGAATGCACCACCCGCAATCATGATGACGTCTCTTCCGGTAAACGCTTGGTTCGCCAAAGAAAATAGCGGTTGAGTCAATTGCATGATCCAAGAGATTGAAAACACTAAACCAATACGAGCAATAACAGCAAGACCAATACCAAGGTTTCTTGCCAGTTTACGTTGGTGCAGCGGCAGTCTTTCACATAAGACAGAGATAAAAACGACGTTATCAACGCCTAAGACAACTTCAAGCGCAAACAAAGTGGCGAAAATAGCCCAAGCTTCTGGTTGCATAAAAAGTTCTAGCATGAGCATGTCTCCAATAATAAGAAGACATATGGTGAAGGGTTTTGTCGACTAAAGGGGTCGTCCATTAATTATTTATACCTTTGTTACTGAGGGAGCATGAGTAAATCACCAAACAATCAACAAAACAATATCTATTTTAATTAACAAGGAACAAGTTTAATTCGTGTACAAATCAATCAACTCCTCCAAATTGATTAAAATTACATAGAAGCTTTAGAATTGAATAAATGAAAGCATTAAAGTCCAATAAAAATAAGATAAATTTCTAGACTTATAAGCACCATCAATCCTTATGCAACCCATTAAATGCATTGAGCTCAAAGAGAAACAGGCGTATTTCCGAGATAAACAATAGTAAAAATTTGTTTCATGCTGATATACTGCCAAAAATCATAAGAAACCATGCTATTTATGGACTACATTGCTCTTTCGCGTATAAGCCTTAAACATCTAACTGTTTTACATATGTTGTTAACCACTCACAGCGTCACACTTGCGGCAGAACGCTTGTGTGTAACACCATCGAGCGTCAGTAAAACGCTCGGACAGTTGCGCGAAACGCTAAAGGATGACCTTTTTTACCGTGATGGCACTCGCTTAGTGCCGACAGCATTTGCGCTGCATATAGGCCCGTCAATCCATGGCATACTCTCCAGTATGAATGGGTTATTACATCAAGGCTCTTTTAATCCGGCTTACTATCAAGGTAGTTTTTCATTAGCAATGCGTGAAAGTTCGTTTGAGCTCTTTGCGCCAGTTCTACAGCACTTGTCCCAACAACTGAGCAATCACGCGCACTTGAATGTCCATGCGAAAGAGGAAATGAGCTTCGATGCATTAGCAAGAGGTCAAGTAGATTTTTTGTTGCTTCCTCACGATCTCAGCCAACCACCCACACAAAATAAAGACTTGGTCTGGAAAACCATTTTGAAAGACGAAATGGTTTGCTTAATGAGAGCATCGAACCCACTCGCTGAGCAACCCTTATCTGTTGAAAGTTACCTTTGTGCAAGACACATCGGTATTCATGATAAAGATCTGTCACAACCTTATTTTGAGCAAAATCTCACCCAAAGGCATTCAAAACGAAACTTGGCCATGCGTGTAGCCGACTTTGGTTCAGCTGCGGTGATGTGTCAGCACTCGGATTACTTGTTCACATGCTCCAAGCTTTGGGCAAGAGCGGCAATGCAAGCAAAAGGTTTGGTTGAGCAAGCTCTTCCATTCGATTACGGGCAAGTAGCCTACAGCCTCGTTTGGAACAAAGCGAGCTTAAACGATCCCGCTTTAAAATGGTTACAGCAACAATTACTCGACGCTTGCGCCATGTTAGATGCCTGTGATGCGTAAGCATAGATAAACAACGGTACTACGTGAGTACTGTCGGCACTGTGATAGGGTTACTCACGTAGCATCGAAGCTCTGATTTTAAGCGTTTGATATCATGATGAGAGCACATATCCCAAGTTAACGCCTCCCCCACTACTCCATGATGCTGAAAGGCATTTAAACGGATAAGCACCGATTCAGGAAGAGTACTCAAGTAACGTCCAATTGCTACGATTTCTATATCTAAATCACTTTTTTGGGGAATATGCAGTAAGCGGACCTCGTACAATTTTTCGTGTTCAACTAGGTACTGAAGGGTTTTAAATACACGATGATTATCACGCCCAGTTAGCCACTGATGCGTCTCCGTCTGCCACGCTTTCAAATCGATCATTGCGCCATCCAGAAAAGGTAGAATACGCTGCCAACCAGCAACCGCTAAAGAACCGTTACTGTCGATGAAACAAGAGAGGTGCCGTAATTCAGGATCTTGTTTTATCCCTTTAAACAGCTCAATAATGAAAGGAAGTTGTAAGGTAGATTCCCCACCGGATACAGTAACACCACTGATGAAAAAGCGATGTTTGCGTATCAAATCGAGCATTGTTACTACAGAGTAGTCAGTAATTTTTGGATTAGATTGGTTCTGACATATCTCTATACAATGATCGCAGTGGGTGCACTCCTCTTTAAGCCAAACAACGTTGTTGTTTTCGTCGAACTTCAATGCGCCTGCTGAACATTCACTCACACACTCACCACAATGATTACAATGGTTTATCGTGTGAGGATTGTGGCAGTTCAAACACTGATAGTTACAACCCTGTAGAAAGATGACTAGACGATTTCCTGGCCCATCAACACAAGAGAAAGGAAGGATACGAGTGACTTTTGCCAAAAGGCTTCCACTTCGTCTAGACATCTTGTTCTTTCCTAAACCGAACTTATGCCTGCGTGTAAGTCGGTGTTACTTCATGACTCACCACACGTGGCGAGCGTTCTAAAATTTTGGTATTTTTTGCTGCTTCTGCACCTAGAAACGTCGTGTTGGTTCTCGAACCTTCTTTATCATATTTCGCAACATCTGAAAGTTTGATCATGTAGCCTGTCACGCGAATTAAGTCATTTGAAGTGACATTCGCGGTAAACTCACGATAACCAGCATTTAGTGCCCCTTTACATAAATTGAACATCGCTTCTGGGTTAGATTTCACCGTTTCATCAATCGTCAAAATATCGCTGATACCCGCACGATAATACTGATGATGCTTCGTCGTTGCTTGTACATAAGTGACAGGGTCTGGCTCAGCACCATAAGGCAGACGTACACCTGGCGTAACATCATGATCTAAGCTAATGCCGCCTTGTGCATGTAAGAGCGCTTTGCCATCTAAACCATATTTCACCGGGGTTGAGTCCACCAGTTTAGCCAGTGTTGCTGAAACATCATGAGCAAAAGTATTTGCTCGATCATTTTTTCCGTATCGCCCTATTTGCCCTTCTTTTTCAAATAGAAGGTTTACCGCTTCGGCCATGCCGTAAACGCCATACATTGGCGCGAAATAGGACTCTTTTATCAACCCTTCTTGCGTCAAAAAGCCTTGAAAGAAGTTCGATTTTTCATGCAAGTGCGTGCTTCTTGCGTTTATGAGCTCGACCATTAATCGATGGTAAGAAGGCAACGCACTGTTTAAGAAGTCGTTACAGTCTGATGCTCGTTTTGCAACTTCTTTTAAATTCATTCGCACCAATGTGTTCGAGCCACCTGCTAATGGAAGCGAGTTGTAGCAACTTACAATACCAAAGCGTGAGCCGTTGTAGGCTTTCGCGTGCATTGGGTAATTGGCGATATGCGGTTTACTGCATTCACAAATGTTCTGTGTCGCTTGACGAAGTAAATCATCAGGCGTAACTGTCTCGTCGTACATAAAGGTGAGATTCGGTGCAATCTGCTTGAGCTCCGCATCTACTTTTAAAACAGTGCGACAAATAATGTTGTCTGTCGGTCCGACATTCACATGCATAAACGCATCTGGCAATGTGCGATCCAGCATGATCCAAAAATGTTTTAACTTTTTGTAAATCTGGCTCTCTGTTAGGTCGCCTATATAAGGCAACAAGACATCATCTAACTGACCTAAGTAAACCGGAATGTTCGTTACCGAAGGAACATGATGGTAAATGATGGTCAGCATGTTCAACGCATCATCGAAATCATCAGCCGGAGACAACTCTAGATAGTCTGAGCCTTGCGATAGAAATTTAGCGTAATCAGGCAACACGTAGCGAGGTTTAAACGGTGCATGACCTTCAAACATATCGCAGATGATGCCTTCATCCATTGCTTGTCTCAGTGATGGAGATACGGTCATGTAAGGAATGCACGCTTCCGCCTCTAAAGCTAAAAAACTCGACTTCTGTTTTGGAGAAAGACAGACGTCGGTCGCGATATCTAGAAAACGTTGTTGTAGTTTAGAAAGGCTTGTCATCTAAGATATTCCTACAAAGTAACCACAAGCCCACAAGACAAAATACGAGCTCTACCCCTAAAGAGTAACGTGATTTTACTCCTGCTTGGCTGTTGCCACTAATGAAAATAAACAAAACGCCTATTTCCATTCTGGAAATAAGACAAAGCTAAATTAGCGCATTCCAACTTACTATATGGGAAACCTAACTGCGTACCGAAGTCTGTCTTATTTATCGGTTTGCCGTCGACAACATCACGCCTGCACCAATAAATACTCCACCAGTCAAACGATTAAACAACTTCGCTCTTCCAGCGACAAACAACCAATCGGAGGCTTTTACCCCTAACAATGCATAAAATGTTAGCCAGCTAAGCTCAAAAACCACAAATGTAGACGCGAAAATCGCGTATTGAGCCAGTAGCGGTGCGGAAGGTTCAATGAATTGAGGAAACAAAGCGGTGAAAAAGACTATCGCTTTGGGGTTACTAGCGCCAACAATGAAACCACTAGTAAACGCGCTGAACGCTGTCGCGGAACTTTGAGTCGTTGCCGTTTTATTAAAATCTGTCTGAGATGAGCGCAACGCTTGAATACCTAACCAGATTAAATAAGCGGCACCACACCATTTGATAATATTAAAAACTAACTCAGATGAAGCAATGACAACTCCCAGCCCGGTAAATGAGAGCGTAAGGATGATCGTAATCGCAGACAAACTGCCAAGTGCAGTCATGAAAGCAATACGAAACCCACTACTCACTCCTTTACTTAAACACAACAGTGAGCTTGGTCCTGGTGAAGCTGTGAGCACGAGAATGGCAAGAGTGTAAAAAATCCATGTATCTATTTGCATTGGCATCCCTTCCAGCAAAATGAGGTTTATAGCCCATTGTGTATAGAACTATTTTATCGCCCGGTTTCTATCCATGAAGCCGAGGTCTTAATCACCATCTTGCATCTAAATAACTTAGAAAAAATTAATAGATAGTTATGCAAATAAAATACGATCTACATGCAAGGATGTAAAGCCTGTTGTATAAGCTTATCTATTTCTCTTAATCATAAAAAGGCTTAGGATCGATCTCTAACGATGAAGGCGCGATCGCTCTTTCAATTTTGTACGCACTCGTTTTTAAGTCCACCATCGTGACATCAATGTATCGTTTATACTTGCGGGAGTAGAAACATTTCACTTCTGGCTTTAATGCTTGAGATTCATTTGAAGACCAAACAATACCAACACGCCCATCGTTCAACTCGACAATGGAGCCTACGGGATACATCCCAATGCAATTAATGAATTTGTAAACTAAGTCGGCGTCTAAATGAAATGGCGTTAGACTCAACAAGATTTTAAACGCTTCGGCAGAACTCATGCCTTTTTTGTAACAGCGATCAGCCGTTAGCGCATCGTAGATATCTACAATACAGCTCATACGGCCGTGAATTGGAATATCATCCCCCTTCAAGCCTCTAGGATAACCATTGCCATCTAACTTCTCGTGGTGCATCAAACAAACATCACGGCTTACGTCACTAAGCCCTTTTACGTGAAGGATAATCTCACCTGCGAACACTTGATGTAGCTTCATATGTTCAAATTCTTCAGGCGTTAGCTTCGCTGGCTTGTGCAAGATCTTATCATCGACTTTAATTTTACCTACATCATGAATAATGCCACCTACAGCAAGCTGTTTTAGCGTTGGCTTATCCAAGCCCAAGTACTTACCGAATGACACTAAAAGACAAGCGACATTGACGGAGTGTTCCAATAAGTAAGAGTCTTTTTTTCGGAGTGCAGAGACACACTGCAACGCATCTGAGTCAATCAAAACACTTTCAATGACATCGTCAGCCCAAGCTTCTACTTCATCAACTTCAATGATTTTTCCTTCAAAAGTTTGATTCAATAGTTTTTGCGCCAAATCTTTTGCTTCGGCGATCAGCTTTTTGGCTCGCTTGTGTTGGATGTCTCTCGAACGATAAGTTCGTTGACCCCTCTTAAAATCTGAGTGTTTCTGCTCTCTCGTCTCTTTAGTGGCATCAGTTGATTCATCTACAGGCTTGAAGACACACTGCTGCGAAGATAATGTTTGATCTACCCAAACATACTTTACGCCACTTGTAGCAAGCTTCTTAATGCCTTCAGGGCTAGATATTCGCCCCGCATTGGCTAAATTGACGCGCTTGTTGTGCTCTATCGCGGTGACAAACATACCAACGCCGATATCAGCGAGCGCAATTTTGATTGAATTTTTCGGATCGTACTGCATATAAAGAAGGCTTACTCGATATTAACGTCCGCATTATAAGAGATTTGATTACTTGGCGTGATAATAAATTTGAATTGATTACAATTAATGAGCATCCTGTCAATTAATAATCGGTCGCGCTCATTAAGTCCTTTTTGTTATTATGGTTTTATCCAAGATAGCATATATAAAAATGACGTTAGAAAACAGCACATTGATACCGACACAACTGAAAATAACTTTAGGATAATTATTCATAAATATTTATAGATTGCGGACGGCATCAATAACTGTATTTTATAAATGATTTTTACTGTTGACTATTTTTTATAAATGTCGATGATTAGCCGCCTAATCTTAGTATGTTATTAACCTAGTAGCGCATAAAATGATAGCCAAACAATTTGAACTGACACTTTTGTGATTGTAATGTACGCCAGCAGATCAACTCTATGTTATCAACCCCAACACTCATCTCTGATGCTAAAAGGCTCGAGGAGGAAATATCTTGACCACCATATTTGACCAACAAGTCTCAGATAGTGACCGAGAGTTCCTAAAAATCGTCGAAGAACGATTCATTCATATCTTCGATGTATTTAACGAAGGCCTCTTTTACATGGATGAGTTTGGCACCATGGTATTTTATAACAAGGGCTTTTATGAGCAGCTTGGTATCAACGCTGGTCGAATCAGCTTAGAGCAATGGTTAGACCTTGTTCACCCTCTCGATCGAGAAAGACTCTCCACTCGGGTCGATGCTCACATCATTACCAACAACACGAGAGTCACAACGACCTACCGCGTGCGTAAACCCAATGGACAGTACGTCTGGATTGAAGGCGTAGCCATGACCAAAGAAACAGAACATGGTCATTATATGGTTGGTAGCCACCGTGATATTTCTGAACGCAAGCTGATGGAAAGCTACATTCATCAAGTCGCATTTCATGACAATGCGTCAGGTATGGCTAATCGCGCCCATCTCTTGCTGGATATTGAAGATAGTGTGCGAGCCACCGATTCTTGTGCATCTATCTGTTACATTCAGATAGAAGAGATTAAATCTTACTTAAATCAATATGGCAGCGAGTTGGTCGATGGGTTAGTGGAAAAATTGCTACAAACTCTCAGTCACCTACCTTCTCCAAATAGTTCTGTATATCGCGTACATGATGATGACTTTGCGATTTTGATTCACGATGAATGCTCGGTAGAAACGCTGCAAAGTTATGCCGAAAGTTTAAAGGAAACCTACCACGAGGCAGTGATTGAAGAGGGCCAATACTTAGGAAGTAACATTAGTATTGGTTTGTATCCTTGCATAGATCCAAGTCACTCAGCAGAGGAAATATTACGTAAAGCAGCACGAACTTGTCAGTACGCAAGCGAGCAGAATAAAGACCGTGTTGCGGTTTACAGTGAGAAAACTCAGCATGCCGTAGACCGTTATTTCTTTATTGAACAAGGTCTAAAAAGTGCACTAGAAAAACAGACATTAAGCGTTAAGTTTCAGCCAATTATTGACGCCAAAAGCTCAAAAGTAGTGAGCTTCGAATCTCTGGTTCGCTGGCGTAGCAAAGAGTTTGGCGAAATTTATCCAGACGAATTCATCCCCGTTGCAGAGAACAAAGGTTTGATTGTCGAACTCGGATATCAAGTCTTTGCCAAAGCGTGCGAATTTATCAAAAACTACCGTGAGCGTTACCAAAACCAAGTTCGTGTCAACGTGAATGTTTCTGTACTTCAGTTAATGAACAGTGAATTCCCTGCGCGAATTAAAGCCATGGCGGATGAGGTTGGTGTCGATCCTGAGTCTATTGTTTTGGAACTAACAGAAACGTTTATTTTGGATAATAATCAGACAGCCATTGCCCCTCTGAATACCCTCAGGGAACTAGGATTTGCACTCTCTCTGGATGACTTTGGATCTGGTTACAGTTCATTAAATAGCTTCTTCGACCTCCCGATGACACAAATCAAAATTGATAGGTCGATGGCGTGGAAAACACTAACCAACCGCTCTTCACAAGAATATCTGAAGTTTCTTATCACTATGTGCCAGGAAAATAATATTGAAGTAGTGATTGAAGGAATTGAAGACGCCAAAATGTGTGAATTTTTTACCGAAATGGGCGTCGATTATCTGCAAGGTTATTGGTTCTCTAAGCCACTTTCTGTTGCCAGTGCAAGCCGCTATTCGTTGAGTTAAGCATACTAGAGCAATATTCCGCACGGCCACGTTAAACATGCTGAACTATTCACTATAGATTTCAGACACTAACTGGCCGTGACGAAAACAAGCTTAATGTCCCCCGATTAATGTAGACGTTCAAACACCACACTCTGATCTAAATGTTCGTGATACTGAGTGTAATCTAAGCCCACATCAAAGATATATTGGGTCACCAAGTTTCTAACGCACTCTATTAATTGGCTTGCTTGCCATGGTTTTTCAAAGTAGCGGTCAATGCCTGCGGAGTTGATCGCATTAATCGTATCGGTGTGCGTCGCTTGCCCGGTAAGAAGCACTTTCCTCGTAAAGCCAAAACGACCGTCTTTTGATACATCGGTCAGCAGCTCTACTCCCGTTTTACCTGGCATCACATGATCGGAAATAATCAATGCGATCATCTCGCCTTCTGCATCAAATTCATCCATCAGTTCTAGAGCCTCACCTGCTGATTCGCAGTCTTCGACATTCAACCATTGATTTAACGGCTCTAAATCTTGTAGAACCGCGCTTAGTACCTCTCGTTGGTCATCAACGCAAATTACATTAAGCTTCTCCATGTTCACCCTCTACTGGTAACTTGATTCTAAAAATCGTTTTTTCACTGTCGCTCTTTACCACAATAGAGCCGTTATATCCGGCGATAATGCGCTTCACAATCGACAGACCTAACCCTAAACCAAACGACAATCCCCCCTTTTTAGTGGTGAAGTTTGGCCGGAAAATTTTTCTACGTGTCGCTTCATCAATTTCTGGTCCATTGTTAGCAATCGTGACCAAAATTTTACCCTTACTCTCCCGAGTATGTATTTCGATACCGGGTTTCTCCGTTTCACCAAGTGCATCGCACGCATTCTTTAATATATTTACCCAAACTTGGACGAGTTCGGTTTGAGAACCAATAAAAGCAGGTAAATCCGCAGGGCTAAAACGAACACTCACTCGTCTTAAGTCACTTTGCAATAGAGCCAAGGCGCGATTGATTGAATCATTGATGTTAATCGCTTCATCCAAGTCGATATCCGTGCGCCCCAATTGTTTTACGGATCGCACAATGCCAACGGTATGTTTAGAAGCGATGCGTAAGTCATGGAGATCTCGCCCCATTTGCCAGAAACGTATCGCTTCTTCTGGTCTTTTTAGCCAATGTTCTGAAAGGAAGTTATTTGGAACGGCTCGCGCAAGATCACGAGCAACCTCCTTGGTTAAACCGTAGTATTTTTCGAAGTGGCGCCCCCGCTTTCTCGCTTCGCTAGAAGAGACTTTCTGCCCTTGCATTAAACCAAAATCAAAAAATTGACTCGCTTCCGGATGAACTTCTTCAAGCAGTTCCATGATAACTGTCTCTAGCCGTTCTGATTTACTGCTTACAACGCCTATCGCATTGTTCAACTCATGAGCAATACCCGCTGCAAGCTGCCCCAACGTTGTCATTTGCTCTGCGGTATGAAGCTTTTGTAGCGCTTTTTCTTTAGCTAATGCCTCTTGCATTGCACGCCGTTGACGACGAGATAATTCGTTAACCATCACAGGCATAAATTGTGTCGTCAATGGTCCGTATGTCGCCTCTTCCACGGCGGGCGTATCACGCTGTATCCAAGCCAATTCAACATCGGTTTGAGCAATCACTGTCGAAGAGGCAGTCCACGTACCAGAAAAGAAACTGTGTACGCCAATAAACGCACCTTGAGACGCAGAAAATACCTGAATCGGTTTCTTGTCATCTTCCGCGTAATACCCCGCCAGTTCTCCCGACAGCACATAGTACAAGCGATCGTTGTAGCCAGCTTGCTCAATAAGCACCGACCCGGATAAAACCGTTAATCGGCGTTCAAGGTGATTAAAATAGCGTTGTACTAACGCGTCTAACTTCGTTTCGTACATGGTGGGTTATCCAATATGCCCAACAGTATGTAAAATCCACACCATCACAAAGCTGAGTAATACGCCAATCACGCCTAGCACGGCACCGATACGAGCCATTTGGCCGCTCTCGACATGCCCTGTTGCATGAGCTAACGCGTTTGGTGGCGTACTGATTGGTAACGACATACCGAGTGAAGCGGCAAATGTCACGACCAAGATCAGAGTAACTTCACCGCCGAGAGGCGTTAGCGAAGCCATAGAAGTACCCAGCGCAGCCATAATCGGCATCAGCAAGTTTGCGGTGGCTGTATGCGACATAAAGTTTGCCATTAACAAGCACAAGAAAGCCGCACCAAACAAGACAACATATGGCGAGAACTGATCAAACGGAATGCTGTGTACCACCAGCTTCGCAAGCCCGGTTTTATCTAGAGCAAGACCCAGAGCAATACCGCCTGACACCAACCAAAGCACATCCCAAGAGATTTTCTTCAAGTCTTCTTTGTTGATGATGCCCGTCAATGAGAACACTGCGACCGGAATTAATGCTACTGTGTAAGAATTCATTCCATGTGCAGAACCCATCAACCAAAGAATAATCGTGCCGGCAAAGGTGACGTAAACCATTATTGCTTTGGGTGTTTTCAAAAACTTGCTTTTAATGTTCAGATCGATGGTGGTTTGTTCGGCTTTATACAAAAAGCCAATCAGAAACCAGGCTAACGCCATCATCACAATAACGAATGGCACACCAAATACCATCCATTCACCAAACGTAATTAAGTTGTCACCAACCAAATATTTTAGGGCGATGGCATTCGGTGGTGTGCCGATTGGAGTACCAATGCCACCAATGTTGGCCGCAACAGGAATACACAAAGCGAATGCAATTCGACCTGGGTCTTTAGGCCCGAAAACCGCTATCACAGGGGTTAAAATGGACAACATCATCGCTGTTGTTGCGGTGTTTGACATAAACATGGAAAAAACAGCGGTGATCAGCATCAACCCCAGCATAACGAACTTTGGTTTTTGTCCAAATGGTTTGAGTAACACTCGGGCTAAGTTGACATCTAACCTGTACTTTGTCGCCGCCATAGCCAAAAAGAAACCGCCGAGGAAGAGCATAATAATCGGACTAGCGAAGGTCGCCATTATCTCGTTGTATTGTAATAGTTCACCAAAATGTGGCTGCCCCTCTTGCAAACGAAAGAGCACAATACCTTTATTTGATACAAGCAATAGCTCTAGGACAATGATCACAACCGAAGTGGCGTAGATTGGAATTGGCTCGAATACCCAGCAAAGTGCGGCAAGCAAGAAGATTGCAATCACTCTTTGCTGGACGATAGTAATGCCATCAAATGGGAACGCAGAGAGAGGCATTAACCAAACAAGCAATGGTATCAATGTTGGAACAACGTATTTGAGATAAGGGCGCATAGTACTACTTCTCTTCCTGAGATGGTTAGCCAGACACATTTGGCGTTTGGAACGCTATTACCCGCCGCAAAACCAAAACTTTCAGACTGTTTTTTAAGCCTTCAGAGACGAAATGCGGTAATGGCGTTCCAGAGAAGATTATGTACACTGTTTTCAAACAAAACGTTGGTGCGAGATCAATGAACTCGCTTTCACATTGGAAAACATTTTATATCTGTGTTCAAGCTCACTAAATGCTCACTATTTAAGTTAAATATACTTTTCCATCATAAAGTTAGTTAAGGTTTCTCCCCTAACCTCAACACGTTGTCGAGACTTAACTGTGAAACCCATTTTCTCGTAAAAAGGTCGGGCGGTAATACTCACTTCAGAATACAGTCGTTTTATCCCCTGTACTTTCGCCTGTGAAAAAAGAAAAGACATCAAATCACGACCAACACCTTGTCCTTGGTATTCATGATGGCAAAAGAAATGATCAATCAAGCCGTCACCTTGCAAATCACAATAGCCAACGACCTGCCCTTCTATCTCCGCGACGCAGGGTTGAATATCGTCCATTTTGCGTTGCCACACATCGAGGTCAAAATCTGATGGTGCCCAAGCGGAAACTTGTGATTCCGTATAATCACGACGATTAATGATTCGCACAGTATGGTAAAAGAGTGCCCACAGTGTTGGGGCATCCTCGGTGCGATAGCAGCGTATTGAGAGCATCAATTTCCTCATTCTTATTCAATAAATACTAAGCATTAACGCAAAGTGATACTAGTGAACTCATCATTTTCAATGCCAATCACTAAAGGCTTCCCAATCTGATCACTGTTCATCAGTACGGTTGTATTCAACTCTCGGCTTGATCTGCGTATTTTGCTTTTTCTTATGATATGAACATTCACAATATAATCGGAATACTCCTTTATGATTCCGCCGGAAAATTCTACGTGCTCACTTTCATTGTCTCGGACAACATGAAATTTTCGATTGGCTTGAATATCAGTACTGATGGAGGAGTCACCATAGTTCAGCACAACGGACGTTGGTTCGCTATCTTGATGGGCAAAACAGCCAAATGCGAACATGCTTAATGCGAGTATACTTTTTGATTTAAACATTAATTATTCTATTTCTAGTTATTTTTCTGCTATTTGCATGACCAAACAGCACTTGTTCTGTGAGCGCCTATTGTGCCATAGCTGAACGCTGACTCTAAACGCGCAAAAAGATGAGCGATGAAAATTCCGTCCAAAACAAGCAAATGTGAGGGTCACAAACTCACTCAATCAGTCAAAATCCACTGTAAACCTATGTTTTTTAATGCTTTTAATTAATGTGCCCGTGTAAGGAATACATACAACCTCTTACTTTTTCATACGCAACTAGACGAATGAATCGAGAAATACGGCATCGTCTATGCCACATGTTACAAATCGGCTTACCTTATTATTACGTATGAACTGGAATTATGGCACTAACTTCCCTCTCTCTTTTAATAAGGAGAGGATTTCAACAATCAGACTTGCCACGTTTTTATAGCTAAAATCAATAGAGCGTTACCAGCATCGGTTGGTCTAGGAGCAATAAATGAAAGACCCTCTCAACTTTACTCACCATGTAAAAATTTGGCTCATGTCAATCGCGGTTATGCTGGGTGGATGCACTCAAGGAGATTGGCGTACCGCTAGCAGAGAACCTGCGGGTATCGCACCCGATCCTTCCAATGTTAAGCATGCTGTGATTGAGTTTTACGCCGCAGACGCGTTTGGTTGGCGAGGCTGGTTTGCCGTTCATACATGGTTTGCAATAAAGCCTGAAAATGCGAACGAATATACAGTGTATGAAGTAGTCGGCTGGAGAGTGAATCGCGGACAACCCGCTCTATATCAGTACCAAACTGGGACGCCAGATCGATATTGGTATGGTGCAAAACCAGAAAAGATCCTCTCCATACAAGGTGAAAAGGCCCGCCAGCTTATCCCTAAAATACAAAGTGTTATTAACCAATACCCTTGG
The DNA here is from genome assembly GCF_023650755.1 of Vibrio sp. SCSIO 43097. Classification (NCBI taxonomy): domain Bacteria; kingdom Pseudomonadati; phylum Pseudomonadota; class Gammaproteobacteria; order Vibrionales; family Vibrionaceae; genus Vibrio; species Vibrio sp. SCSIO 43097. Next base: position 1,855,058 of record NZ_CP071840.1, read on the forward strand.
GCTGAAGAATATACGCTGTTTCCAGGGCCAAATAGCAATACATTTCCGGCTTGGGTGGGTAAACAAATTCCAGAATTAGAGCTGAACTTGCCGTTTCGCGCAATTGGTAGCGGTTACGCCAGCGATTAACAGCAAAGATTAGTCACTGGCTCGTTTTATGTTCAGCATAAAGCGCAATATCTATTGTGCGTCGTCACCCAACTCCGTTCTATTTCTTCCATTATGTTTCGCTTTATACAGTGCATTATCGGCGTCTTTCATTACCGCTTCAATTGGTGTGTCATTGCCTTTCCAGTGAGAAACGCCCAACGAAACCGTGACCTTACCAACCACCTGAAAGTCATGTTGTTCCACGTTGTGTCTAATACGCTCTGCAACATCCATAGCGTGGTTTACGTCTGTTTTTTCCAAAAACATCATAAACTCTTCACCGCCAGAACGACACAGGTGATCATTAGAGCGAGCTTGGTCTTTCATTAACTGCGCAAACTCTCTAAGTAAGTTGTCACCCACGTCATGGCCATAGTTATCGTTTACGCTCTTAAAGTGGTCAATATCTAGCGCCAAAACAGAGAACGCGGTATTTTCCTGCTTAAACAAACCAAGAACTTTATCTAATCCACGTCGATTCAATAATCCAGTCATCGAATCTGTTAATGTATCCAGTTGCAGCTTATCAATGGTTTTTGACACGATACCAAATGCTTTAAGAAAGCTAAGCTTCAAATGTGAGACCTCAAAATACCAAGACTTAACCAGTTTGAGATCATCGATAGAGGATGAATGTTCTTCGACACCTCGCACAGCACCCGCTAACTGCCAAAGTGGTCTAGAAATAAGAAGGGACAAGAACCAAATTAGCAACAAAGTTAATAAACCAATTGGAATCGACTTAAGGAAAACATTCCACATCTGTTCATCTAGCACAGATAACGTCATCGATTTCGGGCGCTGAGCAACAATTCCCCATCCTGATGACTTTACTGGTGCATAACCAGCAAGCATTTCGACGCCGCGAGAGTTAACAATTTCTTTGTTACCGCTCTGCCCCATCGTCACCGCTTTGATTGCCTCATTATCGTCGATTACTTCACCAACTCTCGATTGATCTGGGTGATAAATCAGAGTGTTACTCTCATCGACAACGTAAAGGAAAGAACCATCTTTGTATGCGTGCTGGCTGAGTAACTCTGCAAGAATATTTTCTTTTTCTAGATAAATAGTGCCGCCGATATAACCTAAATATTCATTAGAGTGAGAAAATATAGGGTATGAGATGGTTAACAAGTAATTTCCAGCTGGCGATATAAATGGTTCAGTAACAACCGGTGCTTGAGCGTTTAAAGACTGGCGTTTTCTTTCACCCACTAACCTTACACCTTTCACCTGAAGTGTTTCAGGGGATACAGAAATAATAACCCCTTTTGCATTAACGACAACCACAGAGTTAAATGATTTGGTTTGCGTTCTTAATCTCTCAGCCTCTTTATCAAGAAGCTGAGCGTCATGCATCTTGTCTTTTAGCACGTTCGCACTGTATTTTAGCTGCGACATTGAGCTTTCTATGAAAGAGTCTGTCATTTCAGACATTTTTTGGGCGTAAACACGGTTTGATTCTAACGTGTTATTGATGATGAGATCCCTTTGAACACGATAAATCGAGTAGAATGCGTTGATCAAAGTGACAAGCACACTGAACACACATAGGGTGACAATAAGATTTCTAAGATTGAGTTTTTCTTTTCTTCTAAAAGACATTGCCAATGGCCAACTTTGAAGGCTTTCTATATGAATGAGCGTATAGGTTATATGAAATTGATTTGATTTTCAGGTAGTAAGTTGGGATCAATGTTAATATTTGCTCACATTAAAGAACACTTTATGAGCTAAAAAGAGAATTCAGTAGCACGATAAAGAAACCGTGCTACTTTCATATTTGGCGTTTAAGAGGGTTTTGTCTCTGTCATCGTTTTTAATATATCCACAACTAGCTGATGATCATCTAACTGCGGTAAACCCGATACCGTCACAACCCCAACCAAACCAGACCCAGAAAGCCGAATTGGGAACGCGCCACCATGAGCACAGTACTCACGAGCATCGAGATGAGGCTGATTTTCGAAATCACGTTGCTTTTGCTTGTTGTACAGAGAAAGATAGTAAGAGCTGTGGCCATACCTTAATACTGAGTTTCGCTTCCTACGGACCCAATCTACATGATCAGCGCAGGTTCCTGCCATCGCGTATTGAAATAGCGTTTGTCCAAAGCCGTAAACCTCAATAGCAACAGCCGCGCCGCGAGCTTCAGCCTCTTCTTTTAGAGCGAGGCCGATAGACCACGCAATATGGTGATTAAATTCCGCCAACTGAAGTTCATGCTCTTGCAGGGCCACGAGTTCAAGCGTCAAACTCATGGTTTCACCTGAATCGTTTTACCCGTTTTACTGCTTTCCAATGCCATCTCAATCAGAGCGATATTCTGTACTGCTTGAGCGGCAGGAACCGGGTTATCAGTGCCCAAACGAATGGCGTCTGCCACACCAACAAAGTAAGCTTGGTACGCGCCTCTCTCCGTTTTGATAGTTTGCGCACCGTCTTCGTCGTAACGGACGCCGTATAACGCCTCATCTTCTTCCGACCAAGCATCGTTTTCCGGCAAACGGCCTTCTTTTAAGTAGCCCTCTTGAGGATCTAATCCGAACTTTTCATATTTAGCTTCCGTACCCAATACTTTGTAGCGGAGATTCGGCTCTGGGCTATACAAGTTTGAATGCAAGTGCACAATATGCTCAGGGTAATGAAGTATCAAGTTGTAATAATCAATCGTTGTCGCACCCGGGCGCATCATTCGACATTGTGCGTCTATCGCATCTGGCAAGCCAAACAACACCAATGCTTGATCGAGAAGATGAGGAGCAAGGTCGAATAGAATACCACCACCATCTTGGGCTAGCTCTCGCCAGCGTTGACGAACTTCAGGGCGGTAACGGTCAAAGTGTGACTCGAATAGCTTTATATCACCTAACTTACCTTGTTCGATAAGAGATTTAACCGTGAGAAAATCTCCATCCCAACGTCTATTGTGAAAAACGCTCAGCACCAGACCTTTCTCTTCCGCCAAGGCGATAAGTTCATTACCGTCTTCTATACGAGTAACAAACGGTTTCTCGACGATGACGTGTTTCCCATTGTTCAACGCACGCTTTGCAAGTTCGTAATGTACGTCATTTGGCGCAGTAATGATTACAAGCTCTGCATCACTATCATCGAGTAAAGTATTCGCATCAGAAAACCACTTAGCATCTGGCCAATCATTTTGAACCGCCTCCTGTTGACGAGAGCTTATCGCGCTCAGCGTTAAATTTGGTAGCGCTTTAATGAAGGGTAAATGAAACGTTTTTGCTGAATATCCGTAACCAATCACAGCGGTTTTTACGGGATCGTAAGCCATTGTAAGATTCCTTATTTCGGTGATACAACAATACATTCAATATCATTGTGATCGAGGAGTTGTTGAAAATCTGATTGAGGGGGATGGTCTGTAATAATGATGTCGATCTTTGACAAATCACATACGTGGTGGAAATTGTCGCTACCAATTTTTCGGGATTCACAAACGACGATGACCTGCTGAGCTTGAGCAATCATCGCTTGTTTCATTGTTGCTTCTAACAAACTATTTGTTGTCAGCCCTCGGGATGACAATGCACACACGCCAATGAACGCTTTGTTCACGTGATAATGCTGCATTTGCTGCTCTGCTTGCGCCCCTAAAACTGCTCTGGCATAAGGGTCAAAGTGTCCGCCTAAGAAATAAACGTCCATTGTGTCGTTTGTCTCAGCAGCGGTCAGCACATCAATGCTGTTAGTAACGACGTTGAGCTTGTTTTCTCCACAACGCGCTTTTCCTGCATAGAGTGGGAGCAGAGATAAAATGGTGCTGGTATCAATAACAAGATGGTCGCGCTCATCCAACAACGCTGCGGCAGATTGAGCCAGTCGATGTTTAACGTCACTCACGGGTCGACTCGCGTATGCCTCGGTATGGGAAGAGATCGGCGCAAGCATGACACCACCTCGTATTCTTTGTAACCCAGGTTGCTGACTCAACTTAACTAAGTCTCGACGAGCTGAATCTCGCGAGATACCAAAGTACTCACAAACTTCAGACAACGTTACTTTGTTTTGCTGCTCCAGCTTCGCTCTGAGTGCTACGAGTCTTTCTTCTTGTGTCATAACTTAAATTCACTTAAGTGGTTTTAAGTAAACTTGCCACAATAATAGAAAAATTACCAACAAAACCACTTACAACCAACTCAATTGACCAAAGGTTAACCAAAGATAAATGAGCAGCAAGGCAAAACTTCCTAGGACGGTACGTTCACTCAAGCCCACATAGTTAGGCGTATGAAGTTTATTTATACCCGTTTAAAACAACTGGCTCATCTAGCCCTAACTTCACCCTATTTATTTTAATAAGCGCTTTTGGTAGTGGAATAAACCCAGCATTTCGTACCTGTTGTGTATTGTTGTCGGTTGTAAGGAGTTCAAATAGCTTTGATTTTTTGATCTTCTGATTAGTGTCGAATTGTTTATTTATATAAACGTAATAGACCACGGAAAGTGGATAGCGAAGAGAATAGATGCAATCTGTGCTCAAAGAGCATGAGTCATCGTTATGATGAACAGAGAGAGCCTTGTAGCTCGACCACTGTTCTGAGTATTTAAAATCGGAGTATCGCATATAAGCTTTGGCTGAAAAGTCGTCACTTAAAGCCCGTTTCAATCGGTCTTCATCAAGCATTTGAATCGATGATTGACAACCATTAGAGCTCACATCTGGGTTACTTAAACGCATCTCCCCGAAAGCATACGTATTTGCATCACAGCGTTTCAATTCACTAACGGAAAAACTATCTACCGTACTCTTTTGACTATTGATTACGACAATAGCGTTTGCCATTAAAAACAAACGTGTAGGCCTGTGACCTCTTTCTCGTTGAAATCGGGAGATGTTTTCATCTGACCATTTCTTAGATGTGATCGCAATAGAGGTTCCGTCATTTAGCATGTCGTTAAAACCACCAGACTGAGATGCAAGCGCTACATTTACATTTGGCTCATCTATCAATGTTTCTATCGTTTCTAGTATCTCTGGTTCGACAAAAATCGATGTTCGAGCCTCAGAGTCAGAAAATGCCAGCGGTGAAATCAAACATGAAGTTAGAGCAAGGAAAGGCAAGACTTTAATTTTCATAATTCAACTCCAACTTCGAATTAGGTGTCAACTCGCTGTCCGAACTAAATATAGTCCACGCTTGTTCAGTACTTTCAGCTTTCGTGTTTACAACAGCAATTGTGCGCCTTTCCCGTTTTTTTAGTTGTACCGTCAATGCCGTATTCTGATAAAACTCTTGCTCTTCAATTCGATTGTCTTGAATGCCGTTTCTCACTAGCAATTCTCGTATAGCTGCCGTTCTTTTCTTTGCCAACGCTTTGTTGTATTCGAGTGACGCTTCAGGGCTTGTGTCTCCTATCAGTATGACTTGCGCATTTGGGTTACTCTGAAGCAATGCTTTCAACTCGCTTAGCGGCATATCATGAGATGACGTTACCTGATGCTCATCCATCGCAAAGAAAAAACTGATCAGGTGTGTCTGCGAGTCGTTGACCCAATTCGCACAGCCTTCACTGTCAACAACGACACCTTTTGGCGTATCTGCGCAGTTATCTCGTTGGTTTATCACGCCATCACTATCATTGTCTTTAAGGTCGTTGTACTGGTAAGTGGTCAACGTCGTATTCGGTGATTCAGCACAGCCTGCTAACATAAAAACTAGAAGACTCGTCACTGCGAATTTATCCATTATTGTTCTCCTTCCAGTTCTCTGGATACTCAACTCGCAACGCATAAGTCAGAATCCCCATCGAGTTGAATAAACGGTAAGTGGCAACCAAATGATCGTACTTTGTTCGGGTATAGTTCCGTCTCGCAACAAACGTTTCAACTTTGGCATCTAATACATCTAACAAACTGCGTCGCCCTACATTGAACTGCTGGATGTACCCTAATTCAGTTACTTTCGCCGCATCAACGTTGACTTTTAAAAACTCCATTTGCTGTTGAAGCAATGTATGTGCGTCCCATGCCAGCCTTACACCTTCATTCGCATCTAGTTCTGCATTTGCTCGAATAGCCCTCGCCTCCTCTACTCGCCAGGCAGATGACTCCACTCGGGAGTCTGTAGAAAAGCCGTTAAAAAGATCGTAGTTGACCGTCAGCATAACCTTTGCATCTTCGTTAATGCCTTCAATATTATCCACGTTGTCTGTTTTGTTGGCTGACAGCTCAAGCTTGAGCTCTGGGTAGTAATCCCCCTTTTCTCTTTTTACTTCATGTCGAGCCGCCTCTAAATCTTTCATCGCTGACTGTATGGATGGGTGCAACCTAACCGCTTGTTTGAGTGCTTCGTCAAGCTTATTCGGAAGCAACTCCTGCGGGTAAACAGGTTCAACTAAGTTTTGCGGCGCTCGACCAACCAAACGTACAAATCTTGTTCTAGCATCGGAAAGATTGTTTTGGGCGGCAATCAATGAGGACTGTGTTGTCGCGACACGCGAAGAAACCTGCGCTAAGTCGGAGTTGCTGGTTAAACCTTTTTCTTTTTTATCTAGAATGAAACGGTAGATCTCTTGGTGTTCATTTAGGTTTCTTTCTGTCAGTTTCATCAACTCTCGGGCATGTAAAACATCCACATACGCTCTGACAGTATCTAATGCAACATTTTCCGCAGATGCCAATAAGTCCAAGCGTTCAGCTTCAGCCTCGTAAGATAGGCGATCAACATCAGCACTTGTTTTAAATCCATCAAATAACAGTTGGGAGATTCTTACGCCCATCTCCGTTCTTTCTAATGTTCTATCTTCACTGTCGATGTAGTTTCCGTTGTTATATCGAGTACCTTCGTACCCTGCTGCTGCATACAAATTAACCTGAGGAAGAAATGAACCATTTATGGCATTTCGGTCTCGTACCATCGACTCATAGCGAGAATAGCGAGCAAGCAAACTGGGGGAGCTATCGAGAGATAACGTAACTGACTCTTCTAAAGTCAAAGCGTTTGGCGACGATGATACTGCAAACAAGACCAATAACGTTGATTTAAGCCGCATCTTATATCCTTATGTCTATCTTTCTCTGAGCGAATTCTCTTTCGCACGTAATATAGGTTTTAACCAATAATTCAGTACTGTTTTTTCTCCTGTAAGAATGTCTACCACAACCTGCATTCCAGGGATGATCGTAAACTTATCATCAACCTTGAAAGTAACGTTGGCACGGTAGTAGGCATTGCCCTCTTCATTTTGAAGTGCATCGGCGCTTACGTAGGTCACTTCTCCTTCTAGGCCTCCGTAAATGACAAAGTCATAGGCAGACAACTTTACCGTTGCCGGCAGGCCAGGCCTTATGAAGGCGATATTCTGAGGAGAAATTCTCGCTTCAACGATTAACGTGCTATTACGAGGGACTATTTCTAAAATAGGCTCACCCGGCTTAACCACACCTCCGATGGTTCTGACAAAAACATCTTTGATGGTTCCATCGACCGGAGAAAGTAACTGCGTTCGATTCAACTGATCCGCAATCGCCTGACGACTTTCATTGAGCTGCGCTAGTTGCGTCACAACTTCATTGAGCTGCCCTTGTGCCTCTGCCCTAAAAGCAAGCGCAGTACCACGATAATCTGCGATGGATTCAGAATACACAGCCCTTTGCTTTTGGGCAGCAGCTTGTGAACTCGCGATGTCTCCTTTGAGCTTTATAACGTCTCTATTCAGTTTTAATAATTCCACTTCAGCCACCGCGCCACTAGAAACCACCTCTCTCAACATATCTCGCTCTTTCGAGACAATAACCAGACTGCTTTTTAGTGTTTGAATGGTATTCAAGGTATCTAGATAAGCTTGCGATTGTTGCTCAATTCGCAATTTAGCCTCCTCCAGCTCAGACTCCAGTTGGCTCAACCGCTCAAGATAGTTTGCTTTGGCATTCAGATAGGCAGAGTGGCCGGTCATCGAAATATCAAATGGCTGAGGCTCGATACTCACTTGTTGTTTCCAATCCAGTTGGAGGCTATTCACTTTTACCGTTTCTAATTCAATTTGAAGCCTCTGCTTTCTGGCGAGCAAAGATTCAACTTGTTCAGAGGTCTCCGAATAGGTCGACTTAAACCTTGTATCATCCAGAATAGCGATGGTTTGCCCCTTAGTGACGCTTTCACCAGGCATGACAAGTAACTCCTTTAGAATGCCTCCCTCTAAGCTCTGAATCGTCTGAACAGACAAAGTAGGAACAACCTTTCCTTCGCCGACAACCACTTCGTCTAACCTCGCCCACGAGGCCCAAATAATCACACTTAGCACTAACGCGGCAGACAACCAAATCAACGTTCTCGAACGGTTTGCTAAATGAGCATTACTCCAACGAACTGTGCTCATCATTGACCTCCTTCGCGTACAATTGATACTGCGCGTACTCTGTTCGTTTTCGCGTTAGACTGTTGTTTAGCAAAAATTTCTTGGGGCGCTCCTTCCCTCAAAATTGTGCCTTTATCAAGCACAACAATTCGATCACAAAGCGATAATAAGGAATGTTTATGAGAGCTAATAATCATCGTCGTCGAGTGCGGCAACGATTTAAGAGCATTAAACAACGCATTCTCAGCTGGCTGGTCTAAGGAACTGGTTGGCTCGTCTAAAATTAATGCTGCAGGGTTTCGATAAAACGCTCTTGAAATCGCTACAGCTTGCCTTTGCCCCCCCGACAAATAACGCCCTCCTTCTCCGACTTGCGTTTCTAGACCATGAGGAAGGCGGCTCATGTACTGGTTCAAACCCGATAATTCTATCGCACGGCGTAAACGTTCTTGATCAATAACATGATGTCCTAATACTATGTTTTCCATAATGCTGCCGTATATAAGATGCGAATCTTGGCCAACCCAACCCGTTTTCTCTCTTATCAATTCGGCGGGCCAAAGCTGACTGTCAATGTCATCAAAATAAACGCTACCCTGTAAGGCACTGAGTTGATTGGTAATAATAGAAAGGAGTGTAGACTTTCCTGCTCCTGCACTACCAATAACGCCAACGCGTTCGCCTTGCTTGATAGTAAGATTAATATCTCTCAAACATGGCATATCAACATCTGGGTATTGGAAGCTCACGTTTTCTAAACGTATATTCCCTGTAAATTCGGCAGACGTAATGACCTGACTGCGTTGCACCTCCTGAGGTAAAGACATGATAGAATTTAAGCCTTCAACCGCTGTTTTTGTCTGTTGATAGCGAAGTAACAGCATAGCTAACTGGTTAATCGCCCCTGCAGCACGACCGCTAAGCATGACAATAGCAATGAGCCCCCCCATGCTGAGCAATCCCTCAGAAATTCTGTACACGCCTGTTACAAGTAACATTACGGTAATTATCTGCTGGCTAGATTGAATGGAGTAAGCAACGATATTCGAATAGTTTCGCGATTGATTTTGCCAATCAGAAAGCATGGATACCGTTTGCTCCCAACGCTTTTGTGCTTCTCCCGTAGCGTTATTTTGCTTAATCTCTTTTAAAGAGGACAATGAATCAAACAAGTGAGCTTGTCGCTTCATGGATAGTGCAGCACTTTCCGTATGTGATTGTTCTATTTTTGCTTTTACCGCAAAGCCAAGGATCAGCAGGGTAAACATGACGGCAATAGGTATGAACATCATTGCCCCACCTAGCCAACCAATTAAGACTAAAAATAACAACGTAAATGGGAGATCAACTAAGGTCACAAGAGATGCAGAAGTAAAAAAATCGCGAACACTATCAAAATCTTGTAGTTGTCGAGCGAATGCACCGACTGATGCAGGACGGTGTTCAAGTTTCATCCCCATAACTTTAGAAAAAAGTATCGAAGAAAGCTTGTTATCGATGTACTTACCCGCGGTATCAGTGACAACTCCCCTTGCTTTACGCAATAGCCAATCAAAAATAATGATGACGGAGACACCAGCGACCAAAACCCATAATGTACTGAAAGCTTGATTAGGCACTACACGATCGTAAACGTTCATAGTGAAAAGCGGAATAACTAGCGCTAGCGTATTGATAAGGAAAGAGGCAATCAAAAGATCTCGATACCACGGAGACATTTCTTTCACTACTGCGAAAAGCCAATGTTCATTATAATCCGCTTGAATAGAACTTATCCGTTTGTCCAGCTCTGGACGCATAGAAACTTGCCATGCTTGAGGCTGGAATTGATTCTGCAGTTCCTCGCTCGTGACGTATTGCGTTTCACCTTGATCTTCACTAAATAACGTGACTTGATAATCGCTGTTATGTCGCTCAGATATAATAGCGGGTTGTAACGTCTTCCTATTGATTACCACCAATGGAAAGCTCAACATTGCGGTGGATTTTAAATCGATTAATGTGAGTTCAAGATCGGCTCGCTCAGCGGCTCTGATGAATAAGTCACTATCCAATCTACCCTCAACAAGAGGTAATCCAGAAAGCACCTTTTTTGTATGGTGTCTAACCTCAAAATAACGCATCAACCAAGTTAACGATTGCCCCCAAGGATCGTTAGTCAGCTCACTTGATGAGAATGAGTGATGCTTCATGACATACCACCTACTAGCAAGTTGTTGTCATCAATCATCTTCTGTAAGACATTTTCTTCGGCTACGCCAGTCGAGTCACCTTTGTAAAGCTGATCGAGAGTGACGCCCTGCATAAGAATCTGTTGTTTTGTCCCCGTCTCTTCTGGTTTTATGTGAAGCGTTACGCCATCATCATTCTCTGTTAAATCGAGCTTATTATCGACTTCTGTTATCGAGGTAGCGGTGATTATCGAGGCGATGTTAATTGTGTCATTATCATCACCAATAACGGATATTTGGAAATCGTTGATCACATCGTACGAGGGCTTTAACTCGTTACCGAGCCCTGAACTGTCAAACTGGAATACATCGCTGCCACTTCCTCCAATAAGCAAATCATTAGCATCTGTCGCAAGTAATGTTTGGTCACCCTCTTCCACTAAGGCAACATTGACTGTCTGAGCAGCACCTTCTGCGACAGTAGCACCCAGTGTTGCAATCGGTTTTATCGACAACGTAAAATCACTTGCACCGCTAAACCCACCAACGATGGAAAGATCAGCGACATCCTCTTGATCAACAGTGTAAATGCCGTTCAATCTTTCACCATGACTCAACTCTAGATCTGTTGGTAATCCGCGAATCTCCACACTTCCAAACTCTTCTGGTGCAGGGTTGACTAAATTCATGCTCAACCCTAAAGGAATACTCCCAGACGCTTCAGACACAATAGACTGATAATCGGCCGTTAGTGTTGGCTCATCAGCTTCAGGGGTAACAACAATGGTTAGATCGGTGCTTTGCACATCTCCAAAATCGGTTTCGAGTTTCCCTGACACTATCGCTTGATCAAACGTTCTAACATTGAGAGCAACATCCATCGTTCCAAATGCATCCTTCGGAACGAACTCCAAACCTGACACTTCATTTGCTCGCACTAATACCGTCGCCACGGCATTGCCCGCGTCATCGAAGGTAAAGGATGAGAATTGAGTTCCAATACGAATCCTACCTAAGCCTTCCAATGCAGAGGGTTCAGAGCTTGCTTTGATCAACATCGACACTTCTATATATTCGTTGCTATTTGTTTCAAAACCGCTCGCTAAAAAGTCAATCGAAACGGAATCACCTTCATCTCCAGTGAACGTGTTAGAGGTTGTATTCAACGATACATCGTCGCCAATCGGTTTTACGCCGACGTTGAACTGAGAAGTGGTATAGTTATAGTCGTTTGATCCAGACTCTTGGGTAATAGCTTGCAGTGTTAGTGAAATATCCCCACTAAAATCTAGTGGCGGTAGAAAGTAAACCTTATCAAGTTGTGCTTGAGTTAGCTGCCACTCCTTGCTCTCACCATCCGTTGAACCGTTATCAGGGAGTAATTCGAACGTCCCATTATTGTCCCAAACCAACACAGCTCCGTCTGGCACTCCTGTCATGACCAAAGACATCGACTCAGAACCATCTTGATCGATTAATGATGCAGATAAGTTTCCTAAATAAATATAATTATCTTCATCACCAACTACGTCTTCTGTTTCCAGAACCGCTTTATCAACCACTGGGGCAATGGTAACGGTAACTTCTGTTGATTTAGTTTGAGTATCTTTCGCACTGTCAGTACTTAAACAACTTCCCGTGACTTCATCAGTAATGTTTGCGTCAACGGAAATAACAAGCTCTCCACTGTAGTTTTCAGGTGGGATTAACTGAATTTCGTTTAGACGCGTAACATCTGTCACTACCCATGTTCCATCACCGTTGTCAATGAGTAGGCTCGGGTCCACGGCAGTAAACCGCGCATTCTCGTCAGACACAGATAAAGAAACCCAATTGACACTTTCAAGGCCAGTCGCTGCGTCACCTTCTCCAGTAATGGACTGCATTGGCCCTTCACTATCGCCCAATACAAGAGCAAGATTCAGGTTGGTTATAGTATCTTCTTGAACCGTAACTTCGCTTGGTGCTATCGCGATATCATCGACAACAGGAGAGATTTGTACCGTAATGGTCTGAGAGGTTGTTTTCGAGTCACCATCGCATGGGGCCGTTTCTGTCACTTCTAAATTGAAAGTAATGCAACCAGCAAAGTCCTCATCCACGCCAGTAAGCGTCAAGGAAGACAATCCAGCGCTAGAAATTGAATAGCCCAACAGATTGCCTGCATTATCATAAGCAGGTATCACACCTTCGCCAGTAAGCTCGACTCCTTCAGGTAAAGAATCTGCGGCGACAAAGAAGGAAACTAAGTTACCATCACTACTCGCCACATCAGGGTTTAAAAACGCCCCAATTGAGACATCTTCACCTTCTTTACCTACAATATCCCCACTTTGAACGCTTCCTGGTTCACCAGGATCAGCACACTGGTCTCCATCTCCTTCATGGCCAGTAATTTGAATTTGGAACTGGCCTGTGATGTATTGGGCATCCGTTCCATCTCGAACATACGCTAACACATTCACATCAAGTATCTCTGTGTTAGATGGGCTATAAATCGATGCGCCAGCAAGCAAATCTTGAGCGGTTTCCAACACGCTATCACTTGTGATTCCTTCCATTGGAATCAGCCAGTTCCCATCGGCATCTTGAGAAGCACCATTCGGATGAGTAACAATGAGGTCTTGACCCTGCGGTATCTGTAAAACGATGTAATCGAGATACTCTGAACCATCAATATCCGCTTCTGTAAATGTAATGCCTCCACTCACGTCAACAGCAGACCCATCCGTACTTGTGAATACTTCAGTCGCGCCTTCTAAACGTGTTTTGTCAATATCTTCATTACCAATATCCACTTTTCCAGAAACCACGACGCTCAAAGAGCCATTGATTGCCTTTACATCAGCCTCCAGCGTAGGAGGCGTGTCTGTCACTTCGTACTGAACTTCCAGGCTAAATGTCCCACTTAGGTCTTCATTAGCTTTTACAGTGATTCGTCCACTGTTTAACAACTCAGATAATGTTGCCGAGCTACCATCAAGTAGTTCATTGAGTTCTAACGGTAAGTTACTTTCCTCTACTGCATTACCATCAAAGTAAAGCGTTAAGCCATCTGGAATGGATACAATGGTGTATCCTGTCAAGGACTCACTAGAATCTATATCTTGATTAACGACAGGCTCAAGATTTAGTGTGATGAAATTGTCCTCAATACCATTGCTTTGTAATTCTTGACCGTCAGTTTGATCAACAATAGGTGAGATTTCCATTTCCACTTTAAGAGGGGTTTCAGCAGAATCACCATCCGGCTCTGTTGAAACGACGATAACATCCATGCTCAGTGTTCCACTAAAATCTTGCTCTGTTTTGAGGTAAGTGTTTTCAAGAACAGCGTTTGAGACCTGATAAACTGGCCCCGTTATTGGGTCCACGTAAGCAATTGGAAGAACAATAGGGTCACCATTTACATCTGTCAGTTGTGTTCCCAAAGGGATGTTCTGAAGCAAGATATTAATTTCTTCTGATAGATCGTCGTCTGATGTCTGGATGATAAAATCCAGTTGTATCAGGTTATCTTCGTCTAACGTAGAGAGATTACTAATTACTTTAGTCGCTTGATCATATTGCCAATTCCCCTGTCCACCATCTAGGACAATTGGTTCATCGACCACGCCTTTTAGCTTAATGTCAATGGTTGCAGATTGGCTCTCGGCGGTTTCATTAAGAGGTGCTAAGCCATCAATAGTCGACTCTGTTGAAATGGCGGTTACTTGAAGTGATAGAGATTCAGTAAATGAGCTGATATCCGATTTTGGTTGAAGTAACGCCTCTGAATTGGCTAGAGCATTGGAGGTCACTAGGTAGGTATTAATACCGATAAGCGTAATCCCAGCTCCGACAGGCAATGTCCAACCATCTTGAACTTCTATGCGATAAGACAGAGACTCCGAGCCATCTGTGTCAGTGAGCCGCCCTAAGATGTAATCTTTTAAGTCAATCGTTTGGTCTTCAAGCCCCTGAATGTTTTTAACGGTCAGCGTAGGCACATCGGCATCTGGAGATATATCGATAACAACTTGCTCAGTGATCTCCGCTGTTTTATCTTGCTCATCGGCAAACACACTACCCGACTCAGTCGTTACTGCCGTTACATCAAAAGTAAATCTTCCGGCTAAGTTTTCGTTAGATGTGATTTCAATTTGATCTAACTCGGATTGGCTATACGCTTTACCTTCCTCAATAGCACTTCCATTAAGTGTTAACATAAGTCCATCTGGAATATTCGAAATTTGGTAGTGGAGCGTTTCAGAACCGTCTTGGTCAAACTTTTCAGCAACAATATTGAGTGAAAGTGATTCAGCGGAATCTTCAACACTTTGATAAGAAAAGTCCGAATCACTAGACCACTCTGGCAAATCTGCAACCGGTAAAACGTTAACATTTAACGTGTTATTGCCTTGTAGTACAAAACCATCTGGTTCGACATCAGATACGATTAATGCAGACACTGCTAACGAAACTTTGATAGTGTTGCCCGACAGGTTTAGCGCTGGTTGATAAGTGAGATCACCATTTGGAACGGTGAATATACCCACCCCCATCAGCTCTGTACCAGAAAGACTAATAAATCCGTCATTATCATCATCTTCAAGGCGCACTCCGTCTAAAAACAGAGCCCCTCCTTGTAGAGATTCAACAGAGATCCTTATCGCTTCAACACGCTCATTATTCTCCGTATCCCCAGGAGAAACTCTAATCGGTAACGCGACTGGCGTGGGGTCTCCACTGTTATTCGCGCCATTATCTTCTAACGTATCTACATTAACAGTTCGAATAAAGCCCCTAGCATCATCAAGAATTAATTGAGCTTCACTGCTTGCTTGGTCACCGTCTGCATCCGTCACAGTTATCGTTAGATCATCAAGCAAACCACCTACAGGCGTATTAACAATAAGCTCGGTAGTTAGCGTAAATGTCCCATCTTGAGCAATAGTCAGCGTTCCATATTTTAAGTTACCATCACTACTATTGATTAAATCGATGGTCCAAGCATCATTGCTAAATACCGAACTCGCCGTATCGTATGTTTCACCTGCATAGGTCAAACTTGAAATCAACGTGCCATCTGAACTGATTAAGTCGGCATTATTGCTAAACCAGTTTCCCGAAAACTCATCCCCCTCGGTAAGTTCAATTTCTATTGGTGAGCTTGTGTCTTCAGGGATATCATCTACTACACTAACGGTATATGTCTCAGCTTCAGACTGGTCGCCATCCTTATCAACGGCATAAATTGAAAAACTGAGTTCTAATGTGTTCTCGTCCGCTGGAACACCGTCAGGTTCATCGTGTTCAAGTGCACGGTATAGATCAAACTCGGCAGTCCCATCGGTATTAAATCTAATTCTAAAGACGTCTTGCTCGCTTTCATCTCTTGCATATAACCAACCATTCGAGTCCGGTGAATCAAGCGAAACCAGGCTACCACTACTTGTTTTATAGCCGAGCGCATTGAACATATCGATATTCACGCTCACACTGGCGATAGAGTCTGAACCTTGTAATAGCGTAATGGATGGTGACGAGCCCTCGATGCCAGAATCAAGCGAATCATCATTCAACCCGCTTTCATTGACTGTGATTCCCTCTGTAATTACTAGTTCCGGAAACAAGCCATCATAGACCAGTATGTTGGACTCCGTAGAGATCTCGCTTCCATCAGAATCTCTCGCCACGATGGGCATAGAGATCGACAATTGCGTCCCATCACCTAAAACATGGTCAAGCGAGTGATAAAGCTCTACAGTTACATTAACGGTAGACGTATCATTTGATGGCAAAGAGAAGTCACTAGGTAACGTGACCCTAAATACAACGTCTCCAGTGTCTGAAATTGCGTCAAAGCTTCCATCATTGTTATCGTACCAAGTGGCAGCCTCTCCGTTATAAGTAACAGCATCACCAAGCGTAGTTTTGACAGTATCTCCATCATTTATGTCAACACCCAGATACACAATCGGATCGAATGATGACGTAACTATCACATCCGTATTCGCTATGGCTGAAACACCATCAGGAGCAATGTTTGTATCGACAGGTGTTTCGGTTAACTCGACATTGCCACTATTGATTAGCGCTTGTTCATTGTCGTTATCTATCACATTAATGTCTAAAACGACCGACGTGTTATCTTGGTCTGAGTCCATTGCAGTAACAACGAGAGGCACGTTTGGATCAGTATTTTCTTGTTGGTCGAGAGCCTGAAAAAGCTCAAAGGAGTAGGTAATGTCGCTATTTGCATCAATAGGTAATGAAGCATTGAGGGTAGCTTGAAAGATGGGAATCTGAGTTTGCCCATCTTCGTCAAGAATATAACCATCAAGTGTTTTGCCATCCGCAGAGACTTGATAAAGCACAACTTGTTCACCACTCGTCAACAAGGGTTGTTCAGAGACGATGAACGACAAAGATTCGAGGTAATCACTGCCAACCTCAACTTGAAAATTCCCTGAGCTCAACACACTTCCATTTGCGAGATCAGATTCTTTTACTTCTACCCCATTCAAATTATTTAAAGTTGGGTCTGCGCCATCCTTTAGAACATAGTCAATTTCATTCTCTACAAGCGGTGTGGCATCTAAATCTACGCCACCAATGGTCAACGGGAAAGTGACCATATCACTGCTATTGAATTGATCGATAGGGTGCTCAAGAGTAAGCGAAATTGATGCTAATACATCGTTACCCGACTCAACGCCACTCAATGTTAACGTAAATACAGTGACACCATTCGCAAATGCTGTAATTTGCTTTCCACTGGAACTTAACGTGTAGCTAAGCTCATTATCAGAGACTGAGCTTGTAAGCCCTAATGCTTCTAACTTAGTAATAGATGACCCACCGAAATACAAACTACTCGGATCAGGGTTGTCAGATCCCGCGACAATATTGACAGTTCCTTCAAAGTTCAATATCGGGCCATCCAAAGGGACTTCTGTTACGTCTATAGTCGCATTGCCTACGTAACCTGCTTGTCCATCACTAATATCAATGGTCGCGTTAGCCAAGCCATAGTCTTGGGAGTCATCTGCAGCTAAATAGCTGAAAGAAACACTTTGCTCGACCGAATGATCTAGGTTTCGACCTGCATCAAACTGCCAAGAGCCATCAGAAAATACGGTTAATTCGCCTTTTTCTAAACTAAAACTTACGGATCCCCCCTCTAGAATTGACTTCTGCTCCCCGCCAGCCTCTACAAATTTCACATAAAGTGTTCCATCAAGATCAATATCATTTTCAAGTAGATTGCCCGTAATTGTTTGATCTTCTACGACTGAGTATGTGTCATCTCTAATCACCGGATCAGAGTCATAAATAGTAATCGTTAACGGTGCCACAACCGTCTCTTGTGTGCCGTCAGCATCACTTTGAGTGCTTTCAACCAATACGTTAGTCACCAGCTCATCTTGACCTACACCATGATCAATCGCTTCATAAAAAGTAATTTGAACCGTACCATCATCATTGACCTCTGCTGAGAAAACTAATCGGTCGTCAGTCGATGTTCCTTGTAAGCTCAACCCATCTTCTGCAACAACAACATTTATAGATTGACCGACCGATGTAAGCGCGCTCAAACTTGGCTGCTCTGCATGCAGTGCTGGCACACCATTTTCTATGTTGATGGCTGCCGAGCTGCTTTGCTCACCAAAAAATCCAACGATGTTTTCAGAAAATACCGTTGAACCGGGTAGCACTATTGTCGGCATGGTATCTACCGCGTGGTTGCCGGCGGTATCCAACACTTCTGCTTCAATGGTCCACGTGTTGTTTAGATTGAGAGTGTTTACGTCAATTCCGGTTACTGTCCACGAACCTGAGGCATCAACGAGGCCAGTAAAATTCAGCGTGCTGTCTCCGTCACTTACCCGAATCGTCACTGCCAGACCTTGCTCTACACCACTGGTTGTCCCTCTCATTTCCGTGACTATACCCTCACGGAAATCATCAATGGCAAGGCCACCGCTAATATAAAAATCCGTATCGATATCAATGGTGGGAGCAGTGGCATCTATGGTCGTAGCCTCATCCATTGCTTTCGCTTGGTTGCCCGCCACATCACTCACGGAGGCAGATACGGTTAACGCCCCATCGGCTAACGTGGATAAGTTCGCCCCTTCGACTTGCCACATACCATCAACGACAACGGCATTGAACGAGAGCATCGCTCCCAAGCTGTCTTGAACCGTGACAGAAACCGTCTGACCATTTTCAACATCACTGACTTGCCCTGACAAAGTGACAGATTGGCGCTCTTCAATGTTTAAATAGCCGTCTCCGCCATCGTCAACGTCCACCGTCACACTTGCGAGCGTATCTTTGATGATGGTGTTTTCACTGGTTGCAGGGTTGCCCGCTATATCTATACTCTCAGCAACAACAGTCAACGTACCTTCAGACAACCCAGAAAGGTCAACGTCGTCCAGAGACCAACTTCCACCAGTCACCACCGTTTCTAAGTTTATGACCGCTCCTAACGAGTCGGTTACCGTAACTTGGATACGCTGGCCATCTTCAATGTTTTCAATCGTCCCTTCGAGGCGAGTAGTCGCGATTTCGTACTGATTTAAATACTCATCCCCTCCACCATCAAAATTGACGTTCACCGTTGCAAGCGTATCTTTAATGGTCGTATCGACAGCGTTCAGGTTATTGCCATAAATGTCAGAAACCACAGAAGTCACCGTAAGCGGCCCTTCGGCAAGAGAAGACAGATCAACGCCTGATAGGGTATAAGCCTCGTTCTCTACGGTCGTTGTAACAGTAATGGAATTATTGAGGCTGTCGGTAATGGTGATAGTAACAAGCCACTCATCGCTTATCTTGAGTGCGTCACCTTGAATCGTGACACTAGGAACTTCAAACTGGTTTTCGTATCCATCACCACCATCAAGAATATCTACTGTTAAAGAGGCATCATCGTTCAAACCTTCTATTGCCTCTAAGGTAATATCCAGTGTTACGGAGGTGGTGTCACCGTCTGAATCTGTTGCATTAACTAACAATGGTATATCCAGGATTTGATCTTTTGACAGATCGAAAGAGCGATATAATTCAAAGGAATACTCTATTTCACTACTAGACTCTAAAGGTAATGTGGACAATAGTTTCGATTGAAAAATATTTACTTCCACCCCACCTTCTAAGATATAGCCAGTAATTGTCGTACCGTCATCAGACAGACGGTAAAGCAACTCACTTTCACTACTCACTAATGTGGGCTGGTTTAATTCGCTAAATCGAAGAGAGTCAACATAATCACTCCCGATATCGAGTTGAAGGCTCCCAGTCTTAAAGATTGCCCCACTTTCTAGATTAATCTCTTCCATTGCAACGACAGTCAAGTTGCTCAACGTAGGATCAACACCATCTTTCAACACGAAATCAATTTCATTCTCTACAAGCGGTGTGGAGTCTAGATCTGTCCCTCCAATGATCAGCGGGAAAGTGACCGTATCACTACTATTGAATTGATCGATAGGATGATCAAGAGTAAGCGAGATTGAAGCTAGTACATCGTTACCCGACTCAATGCCACTCAATGTTAACGTAAATACAGTGACACCATTGGCAAATGCTGTGATTTGCTTTCCACTGGAACTTAACGTGTAGCTAAGCTCATTATCAGAGACTGAGCTTGTAAGCCCTAATGCCTCTAACTTAGTAATGGATGCCCCACCAAAATACAAACTAGTCGGATCAGGGTTATCAGAGCCAGCAATCACATTAACACTGCCTTCGGTGGTTAATAATGCCTCTCCCAGAGGTACTTCTGCTGCGTTTATAGTAGCGCTGCCTACATAACCCGCTTGGCCATCTATAATGTCGATAGTTGCGGTTGCTACACCGTAATCTTTTGAATCATCGGCTGCGAGATAATCAAAAACGAGACTTTGCTCAACCGTGTGATCTAAGTTGCGACTGGCATTCAACTGCCAAGAGCCATCTGAAAATACGGTTAATTCACCCTTCTCTAGACTAAAACTTACTGAGCCACCATCAGGGACAGACTGGATCTCTCCTCCGGCTCTGACATATCGAATGTACAAGTCACCATCAATATCAATGTCATTCTCCAGTACATTGCCAGAAATGACTTGGCCTTCGGTTACACTATATGACTCATTTTCGATCACTGGATCGGCATCAAGGATGGCGATTTCTAGGGGAGCCACAACAGCCTCTTGTGTGCCGTCAGCATCACTTTGAATGCTTTCAACCAATACGTTAGTCACCAGCTCATCTTGACCTACACCATGATCAATCGCTTCATAAAAAGTAATTTGAACCGTACCATCATCATTGACTTCTGCTGAGAAAACTAATCGGTCGTCAGTCGATGTTCCTTGTAAGCTCAACCCATCTTCTGCAACAACAACATTTATAGATTGACCGACCGATGTAAGCGCGCTCAAACTTGGTTGCTCTGCATGCAGTGCTGGCACACCATTTTCTATGTTGATGGCTGCCGAGCTGCTTTGCTCACCAAAAAATCCAACGATGTTTTCAGAAAATACCGTTGAACCGGGTAGCACTATTGTCGGCATGGTATCGACCACGTGGTTGCCGGCGGCATCCAACACTTCTGCTTCAATGGTCCACGTGTTGTTTAGATTGAGAGTGTTTACGTCAATTCCGGTTACTGTCCACGAACCTGATGCATCAACGAGGCCAGTAAAATTCAGCGTGCTGTCTCCGTCACTTACCCGAATCGTCACTGCCAAACCTTGCTCTACACCACTGGTTGTCCCTCTCATTTCCGTGACTATACCCTCACGGAAATCATCAATGGCAAGACCACCGCTAATATAAAAATCCGTATCGATATCAATGGTGGGAGCAGTGGCATCTATGGTCGTAGCCTCATCCATCGCTTTCGCTTGGTTGCCCGCCACATCATTCACGGAGGCAGATACGGTTAACGCCCCATCGGCTAACGTGGATAAGTTCGCCCCTTCGACTTGCCACATACCATCAACGACAACGGTATTGAACGAGAGCATCACCCCCAAGCTGTCTTGAACCGTGACAGAAACCGTCTGACCATTTTCAACATCACTGACTTGCCCTGACAAAGTGACAGATTGGCGCTCTTCAGTGTTTAAATAGCCGTCTCCGCCATCGTCAACGTCCACCGTCACACTTGCGAGCGTATCTTTGATGATGGTGTTTTCACTGGTTGTAGGGTTGCCCGCTATATCAATACTCTCAGCAACAACTGTCAGCGTACCTTCAGACAATCCAGAAAGGTCAACGTCGTCCAGAGACCAACTTCCACCAGTCACCACCGTTTCTAAGTTTATGACCGCTCCTAACGAGTCGGTTACCGTAACTTGGATACGCTGGCCATCTTCAATGTTTTCAATCGTCCCTTCGAGGCGAGTAGTCGCGATTTCGTACTGATTTAAATACTCATCCCCTCCACCATCAAAATTGACGTTCACCGTTGCAAGCGTATCTTTAATGGTCGTATCGACGGCGTTCAGGTTATTGCCATAAACGTCAGAAACCACAGAAGTCACCGTAAGCGGCCCTTCGGCAAGAGAAGACAGATCAACGCCTGATAGGGTATAAGACTCGTTCTCTACGGTCGTTGTAACAGTAATAGAATTATTGAGGCTATCGGTAATGGTGATAGTAACAAGCCACTCATCGCTTATCTTGAGTGCGTCACCTTGAATCGTGACACTAGGAACTTCAAACTGGTTTTCGTATCCATCGCCGCCATCAAGAATATCCACCGTTAATATAGCATCGGGATTCAACCGCTCAGGAGCCTGAGTCTCAGAAGTTGGGTTCTCTCTTTCTTGCACTGCTGGCCTAGTAACATAGCCATTAGAAACGAGTTGCTCAGGTAAAACAGCGCGAATATAGGCAACAAAACTTAACCCACCAGAAGACTCACTAAAATCTCGAACGCTCTGATTAAAAGTGGATTCAATACCGTTTTGAGATGCAATTAAAAGATCATTCGAACTCGATTCATCCTCACTTGTTGTATCTTCATTAAATGCAATATCGAGAATGTCAGTATTAAGAACAACCACCTCTACTTCTGGAACTAATTGTTCGTTGGGCAACATTTGGATCCAAGAACCGTCACTTAAAACCGCCCAAAGAACATTACCGATTTGAATGTAGAGTATTGGCTGCATAATTCGCCCCATATGAAACAACGAACTTTAAGTATGGTCGACGAATATGACTGTTCAAATGAAACTAGAAAAAACATGGCCCTAAATGGCTCTAATGAGATATTGAACCAAAAACATACCTCATGTATGCGAGAAAGAGCCATTGGGATAAACTACTTCTGGCGTAACCCATCCACTGGAAATTGATTGAAATTCCCCTTGCTACAATCGGGCTTATATCCAAATGGAGCAGGGAAAGGAATCGTATCGCAGCTTGTTGCAACGGAAGATTCAAACTTTACTCTCTTTCCTATCATGATAGGAAATAACCATGTGGCATTATTTCTTAAATCAAACTCCTCTTTAGGGTCATCAATCAAATTGTATATTTCAGGGATCTGTAATGGGCGCCCTTTCTCCGGCATGATATCTTGATCAATAAAGTGCATCTTGTAATTTTCCCACTTATAAGCGTAGGTTTCAGAGCCATTGTTAACGATAAAACCATCTCGATTAGACTTTTCACTATCTCCCTTTAAAAAGGCCCACTGATCAATACTATCTATTGTTCTATCGCTTGGTAATTTGTATCCACCGACATGAGAAAGTGAGGCAAATAGATCCACAACATGGATAATTTCATCACTCACTCTGCCCGGTTTGATGTGGTTAGGCCAAGAGGCAATAAATGGTGTTCGGAGAGAGCCTTCAAGAGCCGTAAAGTACGCACCACGCCATGGTCCGCTAGAGCCTTGGTATGGCATATGCCACTCTGGACCGTTGTCAGAAAACCAAATCACTAGTGTATTGTCTTTAATTCCTGCTTTTTCTATTGCACCAATAACTTGCCCAGCTCGAAAATCTATCTCAGCTAACACATCTGAGTAATTTCCTTTGCCTGTTTTACCAATAAAATCAGGATGAGGTAGCGTCGGTAAATGTGGTTGAGTAAAAGTAATTACAGAGAAAAATGGCTTATTCTCTTTCACATTTCGATTTATAAAATCTGTGGCATGTTCAACTAGCTCACTGTCAATCGTTCTACGTGAGTCCAAATTATATTCTTTGACCCCTTTAGGATCCTGCCCTGCTCTAGCTGAAAGGATTTGAGGTTTAGGTAATATAGCTTTATAACCGGGTTGAGAGCTATATTCTGACTCATCCGTCGTATTTGCAATGCCATACCATTCATCAAAGCCTTGATCCGTTGGAAAGCGCCCTTTTTGGTCTCCCAAATGCCATTTCCCGTAAAGGCTCGTGTTATATCCTTGTTCCTTAAACTTCTCTGCAATGGTTATCTCCCAGTTCACCATACCGTAAGGCACTCCCCAAACAACCTTATCTGTCCCAGATCTAAGCGCTCGCCTCCCCGTCATGAATGAGGAGCGAGTTGGCGTGCATTGCGGTTCCACATTAAAATTAGTAAGGCGTACACCTTCTCTAGCAAGTTGATCTAAGTTTTTAGTTTCAACACCTCTGGTACTCCCATAGGAACTTAGTTCCCCCCACCCAAGGTTATCAACCAACATTACCACGACATTTGGTGTCTCTTCCGCAACCACTTCTAACGGGATACATAGAAACAGGATAGTTGCTAGTTTATTTTTCATAGTGTCGCCTTTCATTGAAATTCAATCCTGTAAGTGCGTCTTATCACACTTAAAACACACTAAAGTCTAGTCCATGTTAGTTAACATTTTTGAAAAACAGGGATTACTTGGAAGCAACAAAAAACCTCTACTATATTCAACTGACTACATTGTCTCATTTGGTGTCATCTAACTCGACTTCGCCATGATGAACACAATTAGTAACGTTATATAACGATAATGGATTCATTTATCGCGGAGGATTTTCATGCGAAACTCGATTAAAAAGGTAATGGCATTGGTCGGTACATTAGCTGCGTCCACAGCCTTTGCTGCCGATAAGCCCAACATCCTTGTGTTCTGGGGTGACGATGTAGGTGTATACAACATTAGTGCGTATCACAATGGTATGATGGGAGGGAAGACTCCTAACATTGATAAAATCGCCAATGAAGGTGCCATTTTCACAGACGCTTACGCACAACAGAGTTGTACTGCCGGACGAGCCTCATTTATTCTGGGTCAACATCCGTTTCGTACCGGTCTATTGACTATTGGTATGCCCGGCGCAAAAGAGGGTATTCAATCGAAAGATCCTACTATCGCAGAGTTACTTAAAAATCACGGCTATGTGTCTGGTCAGTTTGGTAAAAACCACCTTGGTGATCAAGATGAGCACCTACCAACTAACCATGGGTTTGATGAGTTCTTTGGTAACCTATACCATTTAAACGCGGAAGAAGAGCCTGAGTCTGAGTTTTATCCAAAAGATCCAGAGTTTCGTAAAAAATTCGGACCTCGAGGCGTGTTGAAGGCGACTGCGGATGGCAAAATCGAGGACACAGGTCCCCTTACTCGTAAGCGTATGGAAAACGTAGACCGAGAGTTCATGGATGCTAGCTTGGCCTTTATGGAAAAAGCAGTAAAAGAAGACAAACCATTCTTTATTTGGCATAACTCAACCCGTATGCACGTCTGGACACATTTGAGTGAAGAATATCAAGGGAAGTCAGGTTACGGCTTATACGCCGATGGCATGATGGACCTAGATGATCAAGTAGGTGTCATGCTTGATAAACTTGAAGAGCTAGGCGTAGCAGATAACACCATTGTTGTTTTTAGTACCGATAATGGCGCTGAGAAATTTACCTGGCCAGATGGTGGTACTACACCGTTCAAGGGCGAAAAAGGTACGACTTGGGAAGGCGGATTCCGCGTTCCGATGATGGTACGCTGGCCTGGAAACATTAAACCAGGAACGGTTATCAACGATATCTTTTCACAAGAAGACTGGATGCCAACTCTACTAGCAGCTGTGGGCGAACCTGATGTGAAAGAAAAACTATTGAAGGGTCATAAAGCAGCGGGCAAAACCTTTAAAGCACATTTAGATGGCTACAACCAACTTGATCTGCTGACTGGTAAAGCTGATGAAGGCGCACGCAAAGAAATCTTTTACTTCGATGCTGGTGGTAATTTAAACGCCGTTCGTTATAAAGACTGGAAGATCCACTTCAGTGTTATGGAGGGTGCCATTAATGAGGCATACCGCAAAACACCTAGTTGGCCTTTGATTGTAAACCTTCGTATGGATCCATTTGAGGTCGGTCCAGATGCAGCACTTTACGTCAGACATTTTTACGCTGATCAAATGTGGATGTTCGTTCCTGCTCAAGCTATCGTGCGTAAGTTCCTAGAGACATTTAAGGAGTTCCCTGCAACGAAAGGTAGCTCGTTAAGTATTGAAAAAGTGGTAGAAACAATGACACAGCAACCTAGAAACTAGACCCTAGGTATCGAAGCTACTGTGGAATTAACTAAGGCCTCAATTGTGAGGCCTTTTATTTCGTTGCAATTGTTTGGTTGCAGCAATTTATGGTCAAACAAAGATTATCATTTAGTGCTCTCTTTAAACACTTGATTCCAATCTTGTTTCATATCGACAAATAGCCAACCTTGCTCTTCACCTACTTTAAACGATTTATCTAACTTACCAACATGAGAATCTTTATCATACGCCCATTCGCGCTTGTCATCCGTGTGATGGATAATCGCAGAAAATCTTGGACCTGAACCTGCTTTCGTCCACTCTAACATCTGTAAATCACCATCAGAATTACCAAACGCCATGACCGGACGTTTGCCAATGAAGTTTTGGATCGTCACAGGCTTTACTGCTTTGTCATTGACGAAGTCTATTTCCGGCATGCGTTGGATGGTAGGTTTTCCATCAACACTTTGATATTCCGCCTTTAACGTCGTCCCCACGATGTTTTGCGTTGGAATGCCGTATACTTCCGGCGCCCAAACGCGCATAAATTCAATTCCGCCTCCAGAAACGATGTAGGTCTGATAGTCGTTCGCTCTTAAATAGTCGAGCAGTTCGAGCATAGGTTGATAGACCATTTCAGTGTATGGTCTACCCGTTGTTGGATGGACAGCCGTTTTCAACCATTCCTTAACTTCTTGATGAAACTGTTCAGTAGACATTCCAGAATGGGTTGCCATAACAAGCTTCATTACACCTTCGAGTCCTTGCTTACCAATCCCCTCCATGTCACCTTTTAATGCGGAAGCAAAGGGTTCGGTTGTCTTCCAATCAGGATGCTCAGAGGCCATTTCTTTTACTCTATCGATCGCAAAAAACAACTGTAGATAAACAGGCTTTTCTGCCCAAAGTGTTCCATCATTATCAAACGTCGCGATTCGTTGGCTTTCCGGCACATAGGAATCCGAACCTTGGGTCGTTGTTTTCGTAACAAACGCCATAATAGCTTGCTTAGCGTCAGTGTTGTTCCATGACGGAAGTGGATCTTGCATATCAGCAGCAACAGCGTAACTAGACAGAGCAAAACCTGTTGCTAAGACAATCGCCTTTAACTTTATAGCCATCTTAATTCCTTATATTGAGGTGCTAGGTGCGAATCCAATCAAAAGTATAGTTCAATTGAAACAGGCGCATATTGAACTGACATATCCAACGGCCACCAGAAAGTGACAATGTCACCAATCTAGTCCACTATTTTATTAAAATAGAAACATGGAATTTAACGATTAGAGTTTAAATTCATTGGCTTCAACTGATGTAGAGGCACTTTTACGTCCCTTTTTCTGATTGAGCTCTTCAATAACATAGTCGGGAGCGACCTTCGTTAGCTCTGTTAAGCAGTCATCCGTTTTAGGGTTGCCGTATCTAACATAGATGTCACACACGGCATACAATTGTTCTGGAGCACCGGATATCAAATACGCTTGCTCAAAAGCGTTGACAGACTTCTTCAAGTCTAACTCTTCTTGCAGAACACCATTTAAGTACCAAAAGTAACTGTTCGTCTTTGCCATCGTCGCAGCTTTGTCTATTTCAAACGCCGCTTCTTTCTTTTTGTCTAATCTAACCAAAGCGAGAGATTTAGAATAATGCAGCGAGGCATCTTCTGAATTTAGCTTGATACCCTCGTCAAGCACGTTGATAGCTTTTTGGTCTAGCTGTTGCGCTCGGAAGTTGTCTGCGTAGCTTAACCAAACTTGAGGGTTGTTTGGCTCAAGCTTAGTTAACTCTGGGTATATCAGCGCCGCTTTATCCCAATCACGATGCCAACGGTAAACGTCTGCAAGTAATAACTTGGAAACATTATCGTTCTTACTGGACAAGTGTGCTGTCAGCTCTGAAACAGGCCCCTCAAGTGACTGCTGTTGCTCCGAACTCAAATTGGCGTAATCTCGAACGAGGTTAATCGCTGCTGTAATTCGCACCATGGCGGCGTCATCACTCAATAATGGTGAAATCAAACGCCAACGGTGCTCAATCATATATGGCTGTGCTCCCACGATCGCAGCTTCGCGAATACCTGCATCTTCATCCTGCAACCCACGCGCAACTGCAACCAATGCATTTTGGCTTGGATAGTTGGCTAACTCACGTAAAGCATCAATACGTTTTTCTGAAGACAACTTTTTATTTTGCGCATCATAAGACAGCTTTTCGACTCGTTGCGCCGGTGTCATTTGAGCTTCTTGTGGAGTGACAACCGTTGTCGGCGATACTTGATCTGGGTCTAGCAATGTTGTTTCTTGTGCCACCACGGATTGACTCGTAGCAATGCCGATCGAGATCACGAGTAATGATTTAGAGAGCAGCTTAATTTTTTGCATTCAATAACCTATATTCTTTCATTTCCGGGCCTGTAGCAGGCGTAGTGACTATCTTAAAACTTCATTTCAAACACAGTCTGTGTTTGAGTAGCTTGCTGGCGTAGAATCTGGTCACTGTATTTACCGTGAACCACTGGGTTACCTGTCGCTCGTAAGATGTACGCCATCGACTGATCAACATGGGTAAAAAACTTCTTCCAACCCGCGCAGAGATAATTAAGACCAGGCTCACCTTGCCTAGTACGGATAAAACGGTTTTTGGGACATTCTCCAAAACATGCAAATTGATAATCACATTGAAGGCACTGTTGGGGCAGCGTACGACTTTTAGCAAACCCAAATTTCTGCTGCTCAGAGCTATAAGCGAGCGTATCGAGCTTTTCGTGATGAATGTTTCCAACCTTATATTCTGGGTACACGTAATGATCACACGCAAACACATCACCATTAGGCTCCATTGCTAAGCCTTTCCCGCAGATTTCACCTAACGTACACAGTGGGTTTTTTCTGCCCATCCAGGTTTCGATACTGGCTTCAAAGTACTGAACAAACACGTTGCCGATATCGTGTAAAACCCATTCATTGAAAATCGCGATCAGAAAATTTCCCCATGCTTCATCCGCAACGCAAAAAGGCTCAACAACGGCATCTTTATGACCTGGGATCAACCGTTTATCTCCTTGTTTTAGTTGCTCGTTTGGCTCCCAGGTTTGAGGGGCGGTTGTTCTGAATGTTTTCTGCTCAACTATTGGAATAAACTGCATTTGAGGGGAGCGTACTTCATCTCGCAAGAATCGGTACACTTCAAGTGGGTTACGGCTGGTCAAGTTGTTAACACAAGTGAGCGTAGCAAACTTTACTTCGTGCTTATGTAATAGTTCAACCGCATTCATGGCTTGCCGGAATGTGCCTCTACCAGCTCGGTTTGTTCGATAAGCGTTATGCATCATTTCTGGACCATCAATGCTTAAACCGACGAGAAAGTTGTTCGCCTTTAAAAACTCACACCATTCATCGTTAAGCAGTGTGCCATTAGTCTGGAGATCATTGGAGATCGTAATGCCATCGGGACGGTATTTATTCTGTAGCTCAACAATTGTCTTGAAATAATCCAAACCTAGCATTGTCGGCTCACCACCCTGCCAAGAGAAAATAATTTCAGGTGTATTTTGTCCCGCTATATATTGACGGATATAGGTCTCGAGCGTTTCCTCATCCATGACTGTTGAGCAGCCTGGCTTGTACTCAAGTAAATCTTGTTTGCTTAGGTAGTAACAATAGGTGCAATCGATATTGCACACTGCACCGATAGGTTTCGCCATGACATGTAATCGCTTGGATGCTTTTCCATTGAACTGCGGACCTTGAGTTATGTGCATTCATCACCTTCTTAGTTGCTAGCCTGCGCCCAACGGCGTTAAGACTAATCATTAAGTTAATCGCCTAGTGTGATGATAATGTTCAATTATTCGTGGCGCTTGTTATAGTGTGTATAACTGTTTTTCATAGACTTGCCTGATAAAATTTTTTGATCATAAATGTTGATGGAGCTCCCCTATGAAGCATTCCAAAAGTAATACTCTTTACCTTGGTGCCACTATTTCGATTTCGCTAATTATGACTGGATGTGCAACAACACAACCTAGCCCTCTTGCTCAAAAAATCGATCAAGATATGGTTCTTATTGAAGGCGGACAATTTACGATGGGCTCGGATAATCCATCAGCAAATAAATCCGAGCGCCCGGCCCGCACCGTTCGCGTGGAAGATTTCTATTTGGCAAAATTTGAGGTAACCCAAGAGTTATTCGAATCGGTTACAGGCTCTTCTCTGAGTTATTTTAGAAACCCAAATACGCCCGTGAATAACATTAGCTGGCAACAAGCCAATTATTTTATAAAGAAATTGAATGAAAAAACGGGAGAGCACTATCGTTTACCCACCGAAGCAGAATGGGAGTTTGCAGCGAAAGGGGGGAATCTAAGTCAAGGATTCACTTACGCGGGGTCTGATGATATTAACGACGTTGCCTGGTATGCCAGTAACTCAAACAATAAGGCACACAAGGTAGGTCAGAAAAAACCGAATGAGCTTGGCTTATACGATATGACGGGTAATGTTGGTGAGTTTGTTATTGATGCGTTTGATGAAGGCTATTACAAATCAGCACCAAGTGATAATCCGGTAAACGCAAAAGATGAAAAAGAAAGCCTGGCACACAAGTCTGTACGAGGTGGTAGCTTTGCCTATGATGCTGACGAATCCGAAAACTATCGTCGCGATTTTGCTAGCCAGTCAGTCATCATGTCCGACATGGGGCTGAGATTAGCGAAAGACGCTGATTAAACCAAGTAAGAAAAAGTGGAGCGATAAAAGCTCCACTTTTGGTAATTAGCTCCTATTGACCCCAACAATAGAGGCTTTAAGCTGATCAATAGCTTGTTTAGGTGCATAGTGACTAAGCTCTTGTATGCACCTATCGAAAGCAAAAGCGACAGCACCTTTTTTATGATTTCTCGCTAGAACCTCGCATTGAGCAAACAAGTGTTGTGGATTGCCACCGACTTCAAATGCTGTATGCAACGCTTTACTGGCTTCTAGAACATCGCTTTTTTCTAAAGCTAGACCGTACACGTACCAATAATGCGCATTAGTTTCACCAATTTCTGCGGCGCGTCTAAGTAGCTTTTTCGCATCATCGGCTTTGCCTTGACGTAACAAAGAAAGACCTGCGCTGTATGGTAATGTGCTGGATTTAGGTTGAGCTTTCATCCCTTGTTGTAGCACCGTGATCGCAGCTTCTTCTTTACCTAGGTGGCGATACAAATCTGCTAGGTTAACGTAGCTATTTTCGAAGTAGGGTTCGATGCTGATCGCTTGTTTATACAGCTCGGCCGCTTTGTCGATTTCACCTAAGCTGCGGTACACATTCGCCAAATTGGTTCTTCCGAAACCACGATCGGCATTAAACTCTTGAATTTCCATGTACTCTTCTAAAGGCGATTTAATGATATCTTTTTGTAAAGGGGTCATTTGTGCGTAGTTCGCTACCAGCGCCGAGGCAGCTTCCGCTCTCACTGAAAGCACCGGGTCACCAAGTAATGGCTCTAGAATCCGCCACCGGTCATGAAATTCATAACCAGACGAGCCTGAAATTGCCCCTAATCGAACCATTTCATTCTCATTCTTAACGGCCCTAGCCAAAGATACTGTTGTATTTTGGTCAGTGTTGCCCCCCATTCTCTCCAGGGCTGAAGCACGAATAATGTCTTTTAACGACGAATCCTGAGCAGAGTATGCCAACGCATTTGCTGCTCCTTGATGACCAATTGAATCCGCATAAAATGCGACAGCAAAATGTTGTTGATTACGATACTTCGAATTCGGGTACCATTCTGCTATCTGTTCATCGGCCCATTGATTGCTTTTATCTTCATGGCATGACATGCAAACATTGGGCGTTCCAATGTGTTTGCTCAAATCCGGTCGTGGAATATGCCAACTGTGGTCTCTACGAGGATCGACTTGCATGTAAGTCGTTTCTGGCATGTGACAAGTCGTACATTGCGATGCTTCAGATCCAGCCTTATGAAAGGTATGCTTTTCAGGTGTATATTCCGATGCAATATGGCATTGCGAACATACTGCCTCTTCTGGGATCGTTAACTCTGCCGTGTGTGGATCATGGCAATTAGTGCACGTGACCCCCTTCTCCGCCATTTCAGATTGAAGAAACGAACCATAAACATAATCTTCGTCGTAAATCTGTCCATCATGATAGTAGAGTTCAGGTGTTATAAGACTTAAGCGATATTTATCAAAAAAGGAACCTTTAACATGATCACCTGTTTCATTTAACTGGGTTCGGCGACTATGGCATTGAGCGCATGTTTGCACTTGATTGGTTGCTTCAATTGATTTCGGCTGTAACGTACTATGGCCTTCCTCAAACACCCAATCCGACACTGCTTTAGACAATTTTCGATCAAAGCCATAATGGCTGTCATGCTCAAAAGAAGTGCCAGCATTTTTGTATTTCTTGGCCAGTTCTATGTGCTGACTAGCGGGACCATGGCATGCTTCGCATCCCACATTAATCTCTGACCATGAGCTGTTGTAAGTGTTTTTGTCAGCGTCGTAATTCTTCTTTAGGTTCGTTGAATGGCAATCAGCACACATGAAGTTCCAATTTTGCCCGGTATTGGTCCAATAGAATTCATCCGTTGTTGTCGTTTCTGGATAAAGATGAAACCAACGCTGTCCCCCTTCAACTTTAGCTCTTGTGTCCCAAGCAAAAGGAATAAGCTGCACGCGGCCATCTTCAAACTCGACCATGTACTGCTGTAGTGGCTCCCAGCCAAATGTATAGCTGATCTTATAGTCATGCCATTGCCCGTCAGAGCCTTGAATGTTGACCCAATATTCGCCGCCTTTTTTAAAAAAACGATTAGGCATTCCTTTGTGCGTTACAACATGGTTATCAAAATCACCACGTACAGAGGTTGTACTTGCATGCTTCATGGCCATATCGTGATGTGACCCTTTCCAAGCCTCCACCTCGTTTTGGTGGCAATCTATACAAGCTTGTGTGCCAGCATATTCTGGATTTAAGCCTGAAGGAATATTTGGTTTCTCTGTTAATAACTCTTGAGAAAAAGCCATAAAACTGACAACAACGTTGACCAGCAATAAAATGCGAAACCGGCCTGCCCACTGACTCATAGATATCCTTATATTTATAATGTACAACCTAAATCAATATAGACACTAAATCACTGGTTATACAAATAATTACAAGCAATACATAACGACTTTAGTATTGCTTTAGGACCGTAAAACAAGCGAGCATCCTATTGTTTTTCATTTCCATCCCCTCTTCTACTACGCAATAAAAATAAGGCTCTTAAGTGATCTAAATCTACTTTACGAATCTCTACAAACTAACAGAACAATCCTATTTCTT
Source organism: Vibrio sp. SCSIO 43097 (assembly GCF_023650755.1). NCBI lineage: Bacteria > Pseudomonadati > Pseudomonadota > Gammaproteobacteria > Vibrionales > Vibrionaceae > Vibrio > Vibrio sp. SCSIO 43097. The sequence goes on from NZ_CP071840.1 coordinate 1,888,548, forward strand.
TTTAATTAACAAATGGTTACAACCTAGAAATAACTTATGGTTATATCGAGTATAAGAGGATTTTTCTATATACATCATTAACTTATGCAGCAACTAAGCATAAGGCTCACTTGTGCTTATCTTTACTCTCAACAATCTGGAGTTTTTATGGCAAATCAATTGAGCAAAATCGCTGTAGGCGCAGGAATGTTAGCGGCGTCCAGTGCCGCTATGGCAGCCGACAAACCGAATATTCTGGCAATTTTTGGTGACGATATCGGCTACTGGAATATCAGCGCATACAACCAAGGTATGATGAGTTACAAAACGCCAAACATCGACCGTATAGCGAATGAAGGCGCGTTGTTCACAGATCACTACGGACAACAGTCTTGTACTGCTGGTCGCGCGGCCTTTATTACAGGTGAAGAGCCATTTCGTACGGGTTTGTTAACAATTGGTATGCCAGGCTCTGACCACGGTATACCTGATTGGGCGCCAACCATTGCAGATCTGTTAAAAGAACAAGGTTACATGACGGGTCAATTTGGTAAAAACCACTTAGGTGACCAAGATAAGCACTTACCGACCAAACACGGCTTTGACGAATTCTTCGGTAACTTATATCACCTAAACGCAGAAGAAGAGCCTGAAACTTATTACTACCCTAAAGACCCAGAGTTTCGTAAAAACTATGGCCCTCGTGGTGTCATTAAGTCTTATGCCGACGGTAAGATTGAAGACACTGGCCCGATGACACGAAAACGTATGGAGCACGCAGATGAAGAGTTCCTAGAGAGCTCTTTGGCATTTATGGAAAAAGCAGTTAAGGCGGATAAACCCTTCTTTATTTGGCATAACGCCACTCGTATGCACGTTTGGACTCGCTTGCAGGAAAAATACCAAGGTAAATCAGGTGTAAGCATTTATGCCGATGGTATGCTGGAACATGATGATCATGTAGGTGTTTTACTCGACAAGCTGGATGAGCTAGGTGTTGCAGACAACACTATCGTTATCTACTCAACGGACAACGGCGCAGAAACCATGACTTGGCCAGATGGTGGCGCAACACCATTCCATGGTGAAAAAGGTACAACTTGGGAAGGCGGTATGCGTGTTCCTCAACTGGTTCGTTGGCCAGGCGTCATTAAGCCAGGAACCAAGATCAATGAAATGATGGCACACCAAGACTGGTTGCCTACATTATTGGCAGCTGCTGGCGTACCTGATGTAAAAGAAAAACTGGCAGAAGGCTACAAAGCAAATGGCAAAGAGTGGCGTGTACATTTAGATGGTTATAACTTCATGCCATACTTTGAAGGTAAGGAAGAAAAAGGCCCTCGTGAGTCGCTGCTTTACTTTACGTCTAATGGTGAATTAAACGCTGTCCGCTGGAATGACTGGAAACTTCACTTTGCAACGCTTGAAGGGAACCTAAGTAACGCAGTTCGTTTTGCTCCGAACTGGCCTAAAATCATCCACCTACGCGCTGACCCATTCGAAAAAGGCCCAAGCGAATCACAAATGTACTTGCGTTGGATGGCTGACAACATGTGGCTATTTGTACCTGTTCAAGACGTTGTGGGAGAGTTCTTTAAAACACTTCCAGAATACCCAATGCAACGTGGCACAGCGATGAACCCTGCTTCACTAAACTACGACTCTCTAAAAATGCAAGAGAAGCTGCAGCAACTAGACAAAGTTGAACAAGAAATCAGCAAGTTTAAGTAAACTAAGTTAACGTTAGTTAATCAGTAACATTAAGCCAGCAGACCATTCTACTGGCTTATGTGTATCGCCACATAGGAACTTACTTAAATCGTCTGTTTAGACTATGCAAAAGTACAAACTGAAAAACAAAAAAGGAGAGCTAACCTGCTCTCCTTTGTATTTTAACCGTGGATAAACTAAGCCACATTAACCGATTTAGCTAAACTGCTACTTTGGAAAAACTCATCATGCAATGCGCAAATCGCGTGCTGGTATTCCTTATCACCGACAACAAATTGAACATTTACATTTCTCAATGATGAGTGCAGTGCAACTGGCGTAACGCCATTATTCATCAATGCAAGCACACCTTTCGCCAACGTCTTGTTGGTATCAATTTGAGAACCGATGGCTGAGATAAGCGCGACCATACGACCTTTAATCGAGGCATTCGGATAACGTTTCTCGGCTTTATACAATACTTTGTTTAAGCTATCTGTACTGCCACCTAGATAGTAAGTAATAGAGTTAGCGTTCATCTCTTTACCAACCAAACTTACACGAGCATCGGAGATGATTTCCATCAATTCGTAACTAACGTTATCGGCTTTTCCTACCATTGCTTGGTCAAACAAATGCAGTGCAAATACTTTCTCTTTACCTGCGATGATCTCGACTTTGTCTTCTTCTGGGCGGTAGCTTGAAGAGATCAAAGTACCTTCGTGTTCAGGTTCGAATGTATTTTTAATCTGTAGCTCAATACCACTTTCACGCAAACCCGCAGCGGCATTTGGGTGAATCGCTTCCATGCCAAGGTTGGCAAGTTGGTCTGCTACGTCATAGTTTGTACTACCAATTGGTAATACTTTTTCAGGGCCAACAACGCGTGGGTCCGCTGAGCTCAAGTGGTACTCTTTGTGAATTACTGCTAAATCCGCTTTTGTTATTGCTGCAATTCGGCTAAATGTCATCTCACTATAACCCCGGTCATAAGTGTGCATTAGGCCCTCTTTACAGTAAGCATAACCTGTCACGATTGGCAGTTCTTTTGATACATCGATATCAGCAAACGCGTCACTGATCGACTCATCAAGGCTTCTTGGCGCTTGATTATCCCAACCAGACAGGTCAACGAACTTAGCGTTAATACCCATATTTTTTAGTTTTAGTGCTGTGTTGTAAGCACTATGTGCCTCACCGATAGACGAGAGAAACTCTCGAATTTGAGGCAAGTACTGGCGCAACGAAAATTGACCGTACTGACAGGTTTCTAAAATATTCGCGATACAGTTTTTCGCTTCAGCAATGCGGGAGCGAATGAATTTATCCGCACGGATACGATTCATTGGGTCCGCAAAAATATTTTCATTGGTCAGCAACATACGGCTTTCAACGTACGCTAACGCTTCTTCCCATTTGTCGTCGCGTTTCGCGATAAGCTGATAAACGCCTGGTTTACTGGTTTTTTTACACTCAAGCAGCGCATCGGTCATACCACCGTATGCAGATACGACAAAAATACGATTGTATGGTGTTTTGGGACGAAGAATAATATTGTCGAGAACAGCATCAAATGCTGTCATTGATGTACCGCCGATTTTTTCTACGGTAAATGTCATGATAAGCCTTTTTTGATTGGTAACTTTAAAAAGAAAAAAGAAGAGATAGTAAAGTGTGGGGTGGCAAAGCACCCCACCATCATCTTTTAGTCAACGAGAGGATAAACACCGTTTTCATCGTGCACTTCAGCGCCAGTAATCGGTGGGTTAAACACACACGCCATTACCATTTCTTTATTCTTATAAGCTCTCAAGTAGTGCTCATCGTGTTTATCAAGGATGTATAATGTACCTGGTTTGATTGGGTACGTTTCTCCACCTACAACTTCAATCTCACCTTCACCACTCATACAAAACACCGATTCAAGGTGGTTTTGATAGTGAATATGAGTTTCTGTATCTTCATAAATCGTTGTGATGTGGAAAGAGAAACCCATGTTGTCGTCTTTCAACAACATGCGGACACTTTCCCAGTTATCTGAAACAACACGTCGTTCGCTGTTGCGGCATTCATCTAGAGTTCTGACGATCATAATTAAAATCCTTATTAAGATGCTTGTTTGAAATGTTTCGCAGCGATAGTCTCTACTGCATTTTCAAAGATGCTTAGTCCTTGATCTAGCTCTGATTCGCTGATGGTTAGTGGACAGAAGAACTTCACAACTTCATCGTCTGGACCCGCTGTCTCTATCACCATTCCATTCTCGAAACAGTTTTTCGCAATTTCAGATGCCATGTCACCATTGATACATTCAATACCAACCATCATGCCGCGGCCTTTTTTCTGCACAAACATTTGTGGAAAGCGACGAACACAACGGTCAATAACAGCACTTACCTTGTCTGAACACTGCTTGATGTGTGTTTCAAAATCATCGTTTGCCCAGTAAATTTCTAGTGCTTTTGCAGCAGTAATAAAGGCGTGATTATTGCCACGGAACGTACCGTTATGCTCGCCTGGCTTCCACTGGTCAAGCTCAGGCTTAAGTAATACGACAGCCATCGGCAAACCGTAACCACCGATCGACTTCGATAGCGTCACGATATCCGGTTGGATACCAGACGGCTCGAAACTAAAGAAAGTACCGGTACGTCCACAACCTGCTTGAATGTCATCGACAATCACAAGAATGTCATTGGCTTTACAGATTTTGCTCAAACGTTGTAACCACTCGTTTGAAGCAGCATTTAAACCACCTTCACCCTGCACAGTTTCAAGAAGTACAGCGGCTGGTTTATCCATACCTGCAGAGTTATCATTTAGCATGGTTTCGAACAGCGCGAGACCATCTACGCCAGCGTAACCTTCAAATGGAATACGAGTGACGTTACTTAGACTAGAACCGTTACCTTGTCTGTGATGCTGGTTACCCGTTGCAGCCAGTGCGCCAGCAGTACAACCATGGAAACCGTTAGTAAACGCAACGACGCTGTCGCGGCCTTTTACTTTTTTAGCCAGCTTCAATGCCGCCTCAACAGCGTTAGTGCCTGTTGGGCCCGTAAACTGAACCTTGTAATCCAAGTTTCTTGGTTTAAGGATGTAAGTATCCAACGCTTCCAGAAACGATGCTTTCGCTTCTGAGTGCATATCCAAACCGTGAGTAATACCGTCCATTTCAATGTACTCAAGCAACGCTTGTTTTAGTACTGGATTGTTATGGCCGTAATTTAGAGATCCCGCTCCAGCAAGGAAGTCTAAGTATCGTTCACCTTGTTCTGTTTCTAGCCAGCAGCCTTTCGCTTTACGAAAAACGACCGGGAAATTGTTTGAATATGAGCGTACGTTGGATTCCTGCTTTTTGAAAATATCCATGATGAGACCGTTTTTAATTCCTATTGTTTGAGGATTATTTGAGAGGAATGCGATACAAATATTCTGTATCGTGTTTGCCTTTAAAGTGGGCTTCTTCATCCAAAAATGTGCTTACTTGGCCAGAATTGCCGTTCATCGCATCTAACTTTTTGAACAGTGCCCAAGAGGCTTTATTATCTTCCGTGATGGTAGTTTCTACCGATTTAACACCGCCTAATTCCTCTCGGGTGAGAAGTTCTTTCAACATGCGGAATGCTAAACCATGACCTCTAAAGCGAGGTGAGACTGCAACTTGCCAGACAAATAAAACGTCTTGCTCGTCTGGTTTCTGATAACCGGAAATGAAACCTGCGATTTCGCCTTTTTGCTCAACCAAAATACTGGTTTTGCTGAAATGCGTAGACTGTAGGAAATTGCAATAAGATGAGTTCATGTCCAATGGAGGACAGTCTGCAATCAAGCTGTAAATGTCGTCACCATCAGAGATTTTAGGCTCACGAAAAATCCATTTTTTACTTGAGTCTTCTCCAATCTCTGGATAAAGGACCCAAGGTGCTGATGTGATCATGTGAAAATACATATCCTTTGAGGTCTAATTAAATTTCCTTTTTATTATGGGCATCCCTCGCGACTAAAAATCAAATAATCCGCCTTTTTATCGGTATTTTTGTGATTCAAATCACAAAAATAAACCTATTAACCAAAAGTTAAAATAGTTCGAGGTCTAATTTATTAAATAGTCACCTAAATGCACAGTACAAAAAACAACCAGAATAAGACCGTTTTCCATGCTGTTCATTTCTCAGAGAAAAATAGAAATCCAAAAAAAAGCGGCATGCTTTCGCATACCGCTTTTATCAATAATTTAACTGCTGATACTAGTTATTTTGATTTCTTAGAAACCGCCTTTGGACGAGGTTCATCCATCAAACCTTTTATCAAAGATACCGTTGCAACAAGTAAAACAATAGTAAACGGTAAACCAGTCGTCACCGCCATTGCTTGAGCAGCAGCTAGACCACCACCCAACATCAATGCAATCGCAACCAAACCTTCAAACGTACACCAGAACACGCGTTGTGGCGTTGGTGCATCGACCTTACCGCCCGCAGCAATAGTATCAATAACCAGTGATCCTGAGTCAGAAGAGGTAATGAAGAACACCACGACTAAGATAATGCCGACAAAAGATGTTATCTCAGCCAATGGCATAACATCTAACATGGCAAAAAGTTTTAAAGGTAGTTCTGCGTTAAACACCGCCTCGTAGCCATCATTAACGTATTGGCTAATTGCGTTACCGCCAAAAGCCGTCATCCATAACACACAAACTGAAGATGGGATAAGAATAACGCAAATAATAAACTCACGAACTGAACGACCGCGAGACACACGTGCGATGAACATACCCACAAATGGTGACCAAGAAATCCACCACGCCCAGTAAAACGCCGTCCAGCCTTGAGAGTAATTCACATCCTCTCGTCCAAATGGCATAGATAAGGCAGGGATATTAGCCACATAGGAAACGATGTTCTCGAAGAAACCAGTTAAAATCGCAATCGTCGGGCCAACAACAATAACAAATAGCAATAGCAGCGCTGCAAGACCCATGTTGATTTCAGATAAGATTTTCACGCCCTTATCGAGTCCAGCCACAACAGAGATTAAAGCGAGCGCAGTAATACCAATAATCAATATAACCTGCGTGGTATTGGTCATTGGGACATCAAACAGGAAGTTCAAACCCGTTGCGGCTTGAGACGCACCGTAGCCTAGCGATGTTGCTAAACCAAAAACCGTCGCTACCACTGCAAGAATATCGATAATATGACCAGTCCAACCCCATACACGCTCACCAAACAAAGGGTAAAAAATTGAGCGCATGGTGAGTGGCAAACCTTTGTTAAATGAAAAGATAGCCAGTCCAAGAGCCAAGAGCGCGTATATTGACCACGGATGAAGTGCCCAGTGGTAAATCGTCGCAGCCATCCCTAATGCCGAAGCTGCAGTTGCATCGCCCTCTGCACCACCTAGCGGTGCCCAGTCAGTACGTACACCATTCTCAACGCTCACGCCACCAATCGCAGAACTAAAATGGGACATCGGTTCTGATACACCGAAGAATACGAGACCAATGCCCATACCTGCAGCAAATAGCATTGCCAACCATCCGGCATAGGAGTAATCCGGTGTTGCTTCAGTACCACCGATTCGCACACGGCCCAATGGTGTGAAGATCAATCCGACACAGACAATGACAAAAATATTACCTGAAGCGAGAAAAAACCAGTCTAAATTGTGTAACAAACCCGCTCGTAGGTCTGCAAAAAACGGCTCTACCTGTTCTCGGAATAATAGTGTTATCACAACAAACATGACGATTGCTAAGCCAGAAATTGCAAAAACACGGTTGTGAATATCAAGGCCAAATGGGCCTACCTTTAGCGCAACGTTATCCTGACCAATTTGATAGTCAGTATCTATTGCGTTTACTTTTCCATCGGGGCGTTGAATGCCACCGTTATTATCGGTGCTCACGGATAATCTCCTTAAAAATACGTGACCAAGTTTAAATTACTTTCGTCGGAGTTCGAGTAATGAAACGTCTTCATCACTACCAAGCACATGTTCATAAAACATTGTTCTTATAAGCGGTTACTCAATCCGCCATCATAATCTTAAAGCCCCCTATCTCTCATTGCATTTTATTGTTTTCACCATAAATAACGCCTATTGCCAAACCGAAGATATTGGCATGTTTCGATTAAAGTGATACTGCAGTTGTGCTTGAAACAGCTCCGCAGTTGCTAACGCATCCGTCAGGGCATGGTGAGGTTGATAAGCAGGGAGGCCATATCTTTCACGAGCGTGCCCTAATCGTACAGAACCGGGTTTCTTGCCTTTCAACTTATTGATAAAACCTCTGCATTCACGGCGTTGTATCGCATACTCAATATCTAACGTATCAACAACAGGAAACTGTATCCCCTCTCCGATGCTATTTAGCAAGGCGTTATTAAAGAACTGCCTTTCAATGTTCTTGTAGTGAACAAGTACCACTTTGCCTGACAACGCATCCAATATTTCACCCAAGATCTGAGACAGCTGCGGCGCGTTTTTAACCTCAGAGTCAGTGATACCGTGAATAATGACAGACTCGTGGTTTAACTCTCTGTTTGGGTTAACGACCCAATGAGCAGAACCATTACATTGAACACGATCAATAGTGAACGGCACAAGTCCGATCGTGAGAATGACATCCTCTTCCGAGTTCAATCCTGTTGTCTCAAAGTCTACCGAGACAAATGGCACTTGTTCAATTGGTGTTTCCCCATTAACCATCGGTGTCGAATAGTAGCGTTTGAGCCTCTCGTCTTTCGCTTCTTTAGCGAGTTGTTTGAACAACATTGACCACTCTGGCGTCTGGGATGTATCCAACAACGGCTGTTCTTTTTCTACTTTTTTTGAGAACCACATTATTTGCTACTTCTCTGGTATCGAAACTTAATGAAGTTCTGAGCGTTACTTAGAATTTGAAATGCTGCTTTTAAGTTTCGACGTTCAAATTCAGACATGTTCTCCGGCTCAATATTGTTGTCTGGCTCTTCTCCATTTTCTATATCAAGGGCTTGGTGACGAATTCGAACCATGTAGATTAGCTCCATCGCATCCCTTAAATCCAAACCTCGACCTTTCGGTAAAATGCCAGCATCATTAATGTCATCTAAACGGTCGAAAGAGTTTTGCGATCGCGAACCGATTGCCAGAGAATGCACCCGTATTAAATCGGCCAACGGAGCCGTCCCCCTTCGCTTCAAGTTAATCGAGTTGCGATGACGACCATCTTTCTCCATCACAAAGTCTTTGAAAAAGCCCAGTGGAGGCGTCCTACGTATTGCGTTATACGCCATACAAGCAAGAAAGCGGTTATTTCTTTTCGCTCGTCTCACAATAAAGCTGCTTAATTGCTCCGCCCATTTCACTCGCCCATGCACACCGAGGAGATCAAAAAAGATATTACTATTTAACAATCTCTCAGGGGTTGGATTGTCTATCCAGTTTCCAAAGCATTCTTCCCATTCTGCACGAGTTTTTCGCCATTCTGGGTTGGTAGCCATAATGTCTCCAGTACAATAAGCATAGCCGCATGCCGCTAAACCATCACAAACAAATTTAGCAAACTTTTCAAAGTACTCTCCGTGAATCTCAACGTCATAACTGTTATCGAGAATAAGGGCGTTATCTTGATCCGTTACAATTAGCTGCTCATCCCTCGCCATTGAACCCATTGCGACTAAACAATAAGGAATGGGCGCTGGGCCGAACTCTTGCTCAGCTAATTCAGCGAGGCGTTGTTTGAAACTACTGCCTATAACCGACATGGCTCGACCAATCATGTGCGCGTTGGCATCTTCATTGACCATTCTTACGAAACAGTCTTTTACTTGTTCAGAAACCTGCTTGAGATCCTCGACACTGGTTTGCTGAAAAATAGAGCTCACTAGCAATAGGCTGTTCTGAGATTCGTAACGAACGATGTCCGTCATGCCAATAATTCCTATCGGCTTTTTATCTTTTAAAATTGGTAAATGATGCACGTTGTAACGCAACATGGTTAACATGGCCTCAAACACATAGGCGTTATAATCCAATGAAACCACGTCATAACTCATGACCTCACTCACTGGAATATTGGTATCAATACCTTGAGCTAGTACGCGAATGCAAAGATCGCGATCAGTCAATATTCCAAGCAGCTGTTCATCATCTTCTTCTGTGAGCTCCTCTGTCGGGCGAATAATGAGCAGAGAGGTGACATTTTCCTCTGCCATTAGTATCGCAGCTTCCTGAATTGAAGCCGTTGCCTCCAGAGTTACTGGATCTCTTGCTAAGATTTTACGTGCCTTAGCGGTGGTAAAGTCATTGCTTTCGGAGCGGCTAGATATTGCGCTTCGCAAACGCGCGCTATCTTCCAGTTCCATGTAGTCCGCAAAGTTTTCAAACTCATCACAAAGTTCATTGAAGATGTTTTCCGGAATACAGTAAACGAGAGTGTCTTCTATCGCTTTGGCTGGCATACGTACGCGGTTGTTCATCAACAACCCCATCTGACCAAACAGTCCACCAGCATCAATCCTGTTGTAAAGTTCACCTTTACGTCGATAAATCTCTACCGCCCCACTTCTCACCATATACAAGTCGCGGATCGTATCTCCGAAGTTAAGAATTTTTGTTCCTTGCCGAAAGTATGCAACCTCGGCATTGAGAGCAATTTTTCTAAGCTGCTCTTCAGGTAGGTCATCAAAAGGTGGGTACTGGCTAATGAAATTGAGCACTTCTAACTGTTCGGCTTCCATTTTTTATTCCATACGTTGCCTAAACTACAGCGATAAATATCACCCTGAGTGAAATCAAGCAATAAATAAATCTAAGGATAACAGTACCTAACCGATTTCACAGGACCAAGCCTTAACCAAAAATTAGAGCCCTAACCTTTTTATATGTAGAGTTCTAAGCTATCACAGCTTATATCTATGCAAGCGAGTTGAGTTGAAATGTACAAAAAAATTCAAAATAAATTCAACCCTACGTCAGGGCAACGTTATGGCGGATAAAAACACATCACAAGCAATTGTTTTAAATATAAAAAATAAGAATTGAACATACCTTGCTCAACGAATTCTCTATGCACGGCAGAACTAGTTAACCAACCCCCTTTCGTTGAAAGTTGAACTAAAATTAATTAGAGTACAAATCGTTAAACAGTTATAAACACACGAAAAAGGACAGATAACATGGATCCCATACTGGAAGTTAAGGGACTGTATAAAGTGTTTGGAGAAGACCCAGAGAGAGCCTTCTCGCTTATCGACAAAGGCGTCGATAAAGACGGTATTTTTGAACAGACAGGTTTAACAGTCGGCGTAAACGATGTATCTCTCACCATAAATGAAGGGGAAATTTTCGTAATCATGGGCCTTTCTGGCTCCGGGAAATCCACCCTTGTTCGACTTCTTAACCGGCTCATTGAGCCGACTAAAGGTAGTGTTTATCTCAAAGGAAGAGATATCGCCCACATCTCCGAAAATGAACTTCGAGAAGTTCGTCGTAACAATATCTCAATGGTGTTTCAAAGTTTCGCACTCATGCCACACATGACGGTGATTGAAAATGCCGCCTTTGGTTTAGAACTTGCCGGCATCGACGTTAATGAGCGTCAGAAAAGTGCCCTTTCCGCCTTAGAAAGAGTGGGTTTAGACCCTTATGCAGAATCTTTCCCTGACGAATTATCCGGTGGTATGAAACAGCGCGTTGGTTTAGCGAGAGCGTTAGCCTGTGACCCTGACATCCTATTAATGGACGAGGCGTTTTCCGCTTTAGACCCATTGATCCGTTCTGAGATGCAAGATGAGCTTATTCGTCTACAGAACGATGACAAACGCACAATTGTCTTCATTTCTCATGATTTGGATGAAGCAATGCGCATTGGCGACCGTATCGCCATCATGCAAAACGGTGAGGTTGTTCAGGTTGGTACACCTGATGAAATATTACACAGTCCAGCAAATGATTATGTCGAAGCCTTTTTCCGCGGCGTAAACATCGCAAGTGTCTTGACAGCAAAAGATATCGCGCGCAAGAAGCCAGCGGCTGTTTTTAAGAAATCGGAAAATGACGGTCCAGGCTCTGCGATGCAGATTCTGATGGATCACGACCGTGATTACGGTATTGTCGTCGATAAATCTAGCCGATATTCCGGCATCGTATCTCTTGATTCACTACGTTTGGCTCATAAAGAAAACCGTTCGTTAGCCAGTGCTCAATTACCGGATGAAGTTACTCTTCAGCCTGATCAGTCAATTAATGACATTTTGGGTCTGGTTGCTGGTGTTCCTTATGCCGTGCCTGTCGTAGATGAGCAAGGAACTTACTTTGGTGTCGTGACTAAATCACGTCTTCTACAAACACTAGATAAGGATTAACACGATGTCTTCAGAGCAAACTAACAATGATCCCTGGTCAAATACTGCTCCTGCGCAAGATGATCCTTGGTCGCAAGGTACAGAGGCCGCGCCAAGTAATGATTGGCTCAACTCAGAAACTGTAGAGCAAGCACCATTCGATATTATGAACCCATTCCAAGATGCGGTTTTACCCCTCGATAGCTGGGTAGAGTCCGGTTTGAACTGGCTGGTGGAACATGGTCGACCTGTTTTCCAAGCAATACGAGTTCCAATCGACTTTATTCTAACGTCGTTTGAAACTGCTTTGGTGTCTACACCTGCGCCTATAATGGTACTCATTTTATTTTTGCTAGCGTGGCAGTTTTCCAATGTAAAACTTGGTTTTTCTACTCTTGTATCCCTTGTTTTCATCGGCCTAATTGGTGCGTGGTCACAAGCGATGACAACGCTAGCACTGGTGTTAACCGCCGTTTTCTTCTGTTTGCTTATAGGGCTACCAATGGGGATATGGTTGGCAAGGAGCCAAACCGCTGCCAAATTTGTTAGGCCAATATTAGATGCAATGCAAACGACTCCCGCGTTCGTTTACCTTGTGCCAATTGTTATGTTGTTTGGTATTGGTAACGTTCCTGGCGTAGTAGTAACGATCATTTTCGCCCTGCCTCCCGTTGTGCGCCTGACTATTTTGGGTATTCAGCAAGTACCTGAAGAGCTTATCGAAGCTGGCCACTCTTTCGGGGCAAACAAAAAACAGATGCTTTATCGCATCCAGTTACCGTTGGCGTTACCAACCATCATGGCAGGTGTAAACCAAACCTTAATGCTGTCACTTTCTATGGTAGTGATTGCTTCAATGATTGCTGTTGGCGGCTTAGGCCAAATGGTACTTCGTGGTATTGGCCGACTTGATATGGGTCTTGCTGCCGTTGGTGGCTTAGGCATCGTTATTCTTGCGATTTTGTTAGACCGTATCACCCAGGTGTTAGGGGTTAATGCGGGCAACACTAAACTTCGCTGGTATCACACAGGTCCTGTTTCATACCTATTAAAACTGAAAACAAAGACGAACCAAGACGATCTAAAACTTAGGAGAAACATCAATGAATAATTCATGGAAGAAAGCGCTCTCTGTTGGAGCTCTAAGTACTATCGCATTTTCAACTTATGGTGTGGCAAGTGAACTACCGGGTGAAGGTGTCACTGTTCAGCCTGTTCAATCAACCGTTGCAGAAGAAACATTTCAAACGTTGATCGTAAACCGCGCACTTGAAGAGCTTGGTTACGATGTTAAACCGACCAAAGAAGTGGACTACAACGTAGGCTACACCTCTATTGCTAAAGGTGATGCTACTTTCTTAGCGGTTGGTTGGTTCCCTCTTCACGCCGATAAGTACACGATGTCGGGCGGTGATGATAAGTTCTTCCGTAAAGGCCAATATGTAAGTGGTGCTGCGCAAGGTTATTTGATCGATAAGAAAACCGCGGAAAAATATAACATCACTAACATTGGTCAGTTAAAAGATCCAAAATTGGCGAAGCTATTCGATGCAAACGGCGATGGCAAAGCGGACTTAACTGGTTGTAACCCAGGTTGGGGGTGTGAAATGGTTGTTGAGCATCAGTTGGATTCTTTCAAACTTCGTGACACAGTAACACACAACCAAGGTAACTACGCGGCGATTATCGCTGATACGATCTCACGTTACAAAAAAGGCGATCCGATTCTTTACTACACTTGGACACCCTACTGGGTAAGTGGCGTTTTAGTTCCAGGGAAAGATGTTGTGTGGTTAGAAGTGCCATTCTCTTCACTTCCTGGTGAGCGTAAGGACATTGATACGACACTAGAGAACGGTAAGAACTACGGCTTCGAGATGAACTCTATGCGCATCGTTGCCAATAAAGAGTTTACGGAAAAAAACCCTGCTGCTGCGAAGCTATTTGAAATCATCAAACTAAATATCAATGATGTTAGTGCGCAGAATATGATGATGAGCCAAGGTAAGAACAGCTCAGCGGACATCGAGTCTCATGTAAATGGTTGGATCAAAGCGAACCAGAAAAAGTTCGACGCATGGGTCGAAGAAGCGAAGAAAGCCGCAATGTAATCATGCCTTTATCAACCTCTAGAGCCAGTTGGTGTTATCAACTGGCTCTTTTTTACACAAACGCCCCTCCCCCTTACATAGACATACCAAAACTTACACTACCCGACCATAAACCCACATTATAATTCACGTTTATTTCACGCTTGCTTTGCTAAAAACAACACAACATAACAATTAAACTATTCGAATAAATATGAAAAACTTATCAAAGAGCTCTGTGTGGGGGCCTTTGCAGCCAATTGCTGCCTTTTCTTTGTTTTCGCTTCTATTTCTGTCTATCTCAAGAGTTTTGCTAGCTTTTTGGCAGATTGACCGTATTGACTCTCTAAACGACTTAATTTACATCCTAGGTCAAGGTTTGCGCGTAGATATTGCAACGCTTTGCTGGTTATTTATTCTTCCAGCACTGTTTTCAACCTTCATGCCATTAACCGGTAAGATGGGAGAGTGTTGGAAGCGAATATTACGCATATGGATGGTTTTAGGGCTTTGGGTGCTTGTATACATGGAGCTCGCAACAGCGCCATTCATTCAGGAATACGACCTACGTCCAAACCGCCTGTTTGTGGAATACTTAATCTACCCAAAAGAAGTCTTGAGTATGCTCTGGACTGGCTACAAATTAGAACTGTTTATTGGTGCGTTAGGTACAGTTTTAACCATCACTTTAGGTTGGAAGTGGAGTAAGAAACTGACCGATAAGGCGCAGCAGGTCAACTGGAAATGGCGACCACTATTGGCACTTTTCGTTGTTCTTTTTGGGGTTGCAGGTGCTCGCTCATCTTTAGGTCACCGCCCGCTAAATCCTGCTATGGTCGCCTTTTCTAACGATCCACTGCTTAACGACTTAGCACTGAACTCATCTTACTCATTGTTGTTTGCGGTTAATAGCATGAAGTCAGAAAAGAGTGCTGAGCAGTTCTACGGAAAAATGGACACTCAAAAGATGTTGGAATTAGTTCGCACTTCATCAACAAAGTCCGACTTCACCCCTTCATTACTCCCAACCATGAACAGTAACCCCGCGACTTACCAGGGTAAACATAAAAACTTAGTGATTTTGCTACAAGAAAGCTTAGGCGCCCAATTTGTCGGTGCTTTGGGCGGTTTGCCTCTAACACCAAACCTTGACGAACTCATGAAGGAAGGTTGGCAGTTCACACAAATGTACGCCACTGGTACTCGTTCTGTTCGTGGAATTGAAGCCGTAACCACGGGCTTTCCTCCATCTCCGTCTCGCGCGGTAGTGAAGCTGAGTAAAAGCCAAACGGGTTTCTTTACCATCGCGGACTTACTGAAAGCTCAAGGCTATCACACGCAATTTATTTACGGCGGTGAAGCCAACTTTGACAACATGAAAACTTTCTTCTTTGGTAACGGTTTTGATCAAATAGTAGAAGAAGACGATTATAACAACCCAAGCTTTGTTGGCTCTTGGGGTGTTAGTGATGAAGATCTATATAACAAAGCAAACGAAGAGTTTGAACGCCTTTCAAAAAGCGACAAACCTTTTTTTAGCTTAGTTTTTACGTCAAGTAATCATAGCCCTTATGAGTATCCAAAAGGCAAAATTGAGCCATACGATTCAGAATATATGACGCGTAACAACGCCGTTAAATATTCCGATTACGCTTTGGGCACTTTCTTTGAAAAGGCGAAAAAGTCATCTTATTGGGATGATACCATTTTCATTGTAATTGCAGATCATGATGCACGTGTTTCTGGCGCTAACCTTGTTCCAGTTAAGCACTTTCACATTCCAGCATTGATCCTTGGTAAAGGCATTCAACCACGTAAAGATGACCGCATAGCAAACAACATAGACATGCCGCCTACACTGTTATCTCTGATTGGGGTAGATGCTAAAACACCGATGATTGGTCGTGATTTAACGAAGCCACTGGCTCGCGAAGATGAACGCGCAATGATGCAATACGACAAAAACTTTGGTTATTTAACGCGCGACAATCTCGTTGTGCTTTCCCCTGGTGAAAAGATATCGACCCTGGCGTACGACTTTAAAGACCAAACCATGAAGCCGCTAGAGGTGGACGAGTCTATTATCGAGCGTGCAAAAGCAAACGCATTATTTGCATCTAAAGCGTATCAAAACAACTGGTATTCTTCCAAACACACTCATTAATACCAATGATTCCGCTGATAAAAAGGAGCTAAACGGCTCCTTTTTCTTATTCTGTCACTTACCTTCGAGAATGTTCTACTGACAACTCCTGTCGTTCCTTTCCGTTAGATTGCCCCTACTATTTCTAATTGATTAAGGAACAAACCATGCTGACTATCAATTCATTCGTTCTCTACGTTGAGGACATCCACATAAGCCAAGTTTTTTATTCGAAACTGTTCGAACGCAAAGTCACGCAGTTGTCTCCAACCTTCGCCGCTATTCCACTGACCGAAGGCTTAACGTTGACACTCAAGCAAAGAGATAATCTTTCACCCTACAGCGGAATTAGAGGTGGTGGCACCGAGTTGTCTTTATCGGTGCCCAATAGTCATATGCTAGAGCGCATTTACAAGCGCTGGAAAGACCTAGGTGTTGAGTTTGTTCAACCACCAGCGACATCAGTGTATGGGTTAAATTTTATGGCTATCGATCCAGATAAGCATCGCATTCGCGTTTTCATAAATGAATAAAAATGCGTTAAAAATGCTTTTTACCCATTCCCAATGTGACTTCAATAAATTAGACTCAAGGAAACATCAAAAGCGGCGTAGTAATAAGAAGGAATGCCCATGAGCTCAAGTATGATCCTTAGCGAATCCCTAATCGAGAGCGGAAGAGATATCCCCCTCAAAGAACTGCTTTATGCAAAGCGCGTGCTGGATAACTACATGGCAGTAGCCAAAGAAAGTAGCCCGCTTGAGCTATTAACTGAGATGAAATCGGCAGCAAAGCAAGTAGAATACTTTACAACGACGAGTAACCCGTGTGAGGCTCGTAATGTCATCAGTCAGATGATTGATAAAATCGACACCGCGGAATCTTTTGCTTCGTTCAAAGCATTAGCAGGTAAGCCATCTCAAGCACTCAATGAACTAATTGAAGATCGAGCTCAGCTGATTAAACACGAACGAGAGCTCCTGCTCGCCTCAGGCTATGACGCCTCACGAATCTAATATACGCGACAGGCTAAAAGTCATAGCTAACAACGAAAAAGGAGCTCTTAAAGAGCTCCTTTTGCTTTTCAAAACCGGATACAAAAGACTTAAAGGCCGATATCTTCCGTTATTGCTTTGATTTGTTTGAGGTCCATTTTATAGACTTCAATCATTTGATCGACCTGACTTAGTCGTGAATTAGCTTCATCATGTTTATCACACGCGTCCGACTTCACGTCCCAAGATTTGCCTTCTAAAAATACGTCACACTCTTTCTTGAGTTTCTCAATCTTAGGTAATAATTTCGACCGTTCTTTCTCGAGAGACTCTAATTCTTGCGAAATTTTTAGCTCTTTCTGGAATACTTCGCGGGACCGCTCAAACATAGTCGCTTGCATATCCGCTTGACGACTCAACTTCTCATTTTCTGACTTCGTCGTGTTGATCTTATCTGCCTGCTGCTTCAATTGAGACTCTAGTGACAAGTTGACCTTCTCGACCTCAGTCAACTGCTTTTGCAACTTCTTAAGTGCTTTCTGATGAGCTTCATCTTTCGCGGCGAGTAACTCACTAACTTGGTTTTGTATTTCTTGGTCAAGCGCCTCTTCACGCACTTTTACTTGAGATGCCAACTGGGTTTTATCTTGCGTTAGTGCTTGATACTTTTCTTCTAATACGTGGTAAGTCGATTCCCACTTGTTCGCAGTGACAACCGATCCAACAAGGCCACCAAATGCCAAGCCTAACACCGCAGCGATTGCGATATAGATATGCGTACGTTTGTCACGCTCTTCAATGACAACTACGTCGTCTTGCTCTTCCATTTTGTTCTGAGAACTCACCGTATACTACTCCAAGGACTCTTTTACTTTGCTAGCGGATCAATTCCGCAAACATAATTGATGCTGTATAAATCAGAAATGCGCCAATTAATGTTATAACGGTCGCTTTTTGGACTTTTTCATTGGTTCGATAACGAAACAGCACAAATGCTACTGCAATCAACACCGCAATGGCTAATAATCTGGTCATACCGCCTCCTTGTCCACTCATGAAAAACTGCCTAGGTCCGTAGACTGTTTCACAAAGATTCATTGTAACCCATTTATACGTACCATAAGGTCAACTTAGCGTAGATTTTAAAATAAGTGCTCCGATTTTAATCAATTTTGTGTCCTTAATTGAATAACTTATGTCGTAACGATCGAAACACATTTATCGTTCTGAAGTGTTTTTGGGTTCCATTCCCTAACCCAATAAATTTTATTTATGCCGTGACTCGCACAAAAAGATTGGCAAACATACCTTCATGAAAATAGATAAGGTTATTTCATTGAAAATAAATTGACATAGGGTGTTGAAATGGACCAAAAACATGATAGAGTTCACACGTTAATGATGACCAGCATCATTAACTAACCTTTACTCATTTAATTGAGTAATTGTTCCGATGAAGACTGCAGGAGAGTGGTTATTAATCAAATTTTAACATTTGATTAGCATAACTCGCCGAAGAATTAACTATTTCAGGTGCTACCTAGGTAGCGGGGACTGTAGTTGGAGGAACCTCTGGAGAGAACCGTTAAATCGGTCGCCGAAGGAGCAAGTCTTGCACTCACGCAAGGTGAAACTCTCAGGCAAAAGGACAGAGGAGTGGAAAGTTACAACCTAACTATTTTGCTTGGCCTTCCCGCCTACAGCCAATAGCTTAGTTCTTTTAGAGATCGTTGATCTCGTCCTTTCCCTCTTCTCCTTATTAGTTGTTTTATTAAGGGGAAATCATGAACAACCTACAATCTTTACTACAAACCATCGATAATTTTGTCTGGGGTCCACCGCTGCTTATTTTGCTAGTGGGTACAGGTGTTTACTTCACTTTTAGCCTTGGCTTGATCCAGTTTAAACACCTCCCAACAGCGCTAGCGATGGTATTCAGTAAAGATAAGTCATCTAATACTCAAGGTGACGTTTCTAGCTTTGCAGCTCTTTGTACTGCACTCTCAGCAACAATTGGTACTGGTAACATTGTTGGTGTTGCCACAGCAATCAAACTCGGTGGACCAGGCGCTCTATTCTGGATGTGGCTCGCTGCCCTTTTCGGAATGGCGACTAAATACGCCGAATGTTTGTTGGCGGTTAAGTACCGAAGAGTCGATGATAAAGGCCAAATGATTGGTGGCCCAATGTATTACTTGCAATACGGTGTTGGCTCAAAAGCTCTCGCGATCATGTTTGCAGTGTTTGCTTTAGGTGTTGCTTGTTTTGGTATCGGTACGTTTCCACAAGTAAACGCGATTCTGGATGCAAGTGAGATATCTCTTGGTGTTAACCGTGAGCTATCTGCCTTTGTACTAACTCTTTTGGTTGCTTTCGTAACTTTGGGTGGCATCAAATCCATTGCTAACGTTGCAGGAAAAGTGGTTCCTACCATGGCTGTATTTTATGTGTTGGCGTGTTTAAGCGTGATCATCATGAATGCAGACCAATTGTTCAATGCCGTTGAATTAGTGCTGGTTTCAGCCTTTACATCAACAGCAGCGACTGGTGGTTTTCTAGGTGCAAGCATCATGTTGGCAATCCAATCAGGTATCGCTCGCGGTGTGTTCTCAAATGAATCAGGTTTGGGTAGCGCGCCTATGGCAGCAGCAGCAGCGAAGACAGACTCTTGTGTTAAACAAGGCCTAATTTCAATGACGGGTACCTTTTTCGATACCATCATTATTTGTACCATGACAGGCCTTGCTCTAATCCTGACCGGTGCATGGCAAAGTGACCTAGCAGGCGCCGCGATGACGACTCATGCTTTTGCGGTGGGTTTAAATGCAGATACATTTGGCCCTATGCTCGTCTCAATCGGTTTGATGTTCTTCGCTTTTACCACCATTCTTGGTTGGAACTACTACGGTGAGCGTTGCGTTGTGTTCCTGTTCGGAACTAAAGCTGTGCTTCCATACAAACTGATTTTCGTTGGCTTGGTGGCATCTGGTGCATTCCTTCACCTCGATATGATTTGGCTACTGGCTGATATCGTAAACGGTCTGATGGCAATTCCTAACCTGATTGGTTTGATCGCACTGCGTCACGTCGTACTGGCAGAAACCAAACTGTTCTTTAGCTCAACATCGCAATCAGGTGAAGTTGAAGCAGTGAAAGCTTAGTGAAATGACAGCTGTTCGGTCACAAACTACCAGTAACGGAGAGCAAAGCACATTAGAAATGGTAAAAACATAAAGCCCGCTATTATTTAGCGGGCTTTATTTATCTTCGGTTAAATGGTTAATCTCTCAACCATTGATGCTCAACGTTTTCTCCACGTTCTTCAAAAAACTTCGCATTTTTTTGCTTGAATTGATCCGCTTTCAACTCTGATAGCGGCCAGTCTAAAAATGCTTCTGTTACAAACGAGTCGCCGACACCAACCTCAATCGATTCTAGATGTTTCCCGATGTAGCGATAAAAGTAGCCTTGCCCAAACGCATCGCACACCATAGGTACATGCCTGACACGTTGATGATTGACAGAGACCGAAGCCCAAGTCGTCGTTTTAGGTTCACAGGTTTGCTCTTTTACAACGTCGACCTCAAATTTATTGTCCATAGTTGTCGAAACAAAAACGACAATAGCGTCATGCAAATACACACGCCTGAGCAATAACTGTTTAGTGTCTTGAGTTCGCGTTTGTTGTATTCCATTAGCAAAAGGCTCGAAGTAGCCCCAGTGCCAAGACCAGATCATGCCGCGTTGCGCAAACTGTACTTGTGGCCACGTATGCCAAGCAACAGCGGCACCTACCCCCACAATAAATACAGCGAGTAGTATCAACAATCGATAAATATTACGCATTAAACGGGTTTTTCAATTAATAACTTCACACCAAGTGCGACTAATACTGCGCCCGTCGCGCCTTCCATCCACTTCATAAAGCTTGCATTCTTTAGTAGATTTTTAGCCGAGTTAAGCGCGCCAGCTAAACCACACTGCCAAACCATCGCAATAGCAAAGTGTACAGATGCCATCATCATTGATTGAAGCAAGGGTGAACCTTCTGGATTCACAAACTGTGGCAAGAAAGCCAAATAGAAGACCGCCGTTTTCGGGTTCAAGACGTTAGAAAGAAAGCCCTCTCTAAAAGAGCGCTTACCATTAAACACTTCGTGAATCTGCTCGGTCACGGTCAATCCATCTTTCGACGACATTAGCGCTTTTAAACTGCTCAAACCAAGCCAGATAAGATAAGCTGCGCCAATCATTTTTACGATTTGGAACAACTCTGCTGATTGCGCAAGAATCGCCGAGATACCAACCGCAGAAAAAAAAGCATGTACGAATAAGCCAAAGCAAATCCCTAGACTGGTTGTACATCCATCTTTTAGGCCCGAGCGGCTAGTGTTACGGATAACAAGTGCAGTATCTAAACCTGGCGTTAACGTTAAAATCGTAATGGCAATAATAAATGCCTCGAAATTCAAAATATCCATATTATCGTGATAATTAATTGTCAATCCTTCATCAATACCGCCAATCCACAAGATTCGCAAGCTTCTTTTTTAAGAGAGCTATACAACTGGGTGAGTTTATGGACAATGGGTTGGAGTTAATTGTTAATTATTAGTAAATTAACGCAGGTTGCTTAGTGCAACACCATATGAAGGACCCGTTATCGGGTGTTTAGGGAAAGAACAAAAGAATAAGAGTAGTCACATGAACGCATTTACAAAACTCGTTGAACATTCCAAAAAAGTGGCAAATTTTGAGCATCTATCTGCCATCATAGATTGGGATCAAGCAGCGGTCATGCCACCTGGTGGCGCTGAAGCACGCTCAAATGCCACGGCAGAGCTTGATGTACATATCCATTCTTTAATGACTCAACCGCACTTGGGAGAGCTTTTCGCTCAGGCAGAAGAAGACACGCTGTCTACAAAAGAAAAATCTATCCTAAGAGAAATGAAGCGTGGGTGGCAGCAAGCTAACTTACTACCAGAATCATTAGTTCAAGCTCAATCTCTTGCTGGCTCCAAATGTGAACATGCATGGCGTACACAACGTGGAGAAAATGACTGGGCTGGTTTTGAAAAGAACTGGGCTGAAGTAGTAAAGCTATCGCAGGAAGAAGCGCAAATTAGAGCCGAAGCAAATGGCACGACTCCTTATGATGCCATGCTCGATGTTTATGAACCTGGCACAACGTCTGCGTCGTTAGACATTCTTTTTGCTGACGTGAAAACCTGGCTTCCTACTTTGATCGATGAAGCGCTTGAAAAACAACAATCAGACAACATCTTATTGCCAACTGCACACTACCCTGCGGAAAAGCAAAAAGCGCTCGGTTTGGAAGTCATGAAACTGCTTCAATTCGATTTTGAACACGGTCGACTTGATGAGAGTACCCACCCATTTTGTGGCGGTGTACCGTCAGATGTGCGTATTACGACACGTTACAATGAAAACGAGTTTGTCCAATCATTGATGGGGATTGTCCACGAAACTGGCCATGCTCGATACGAACAAGGGCTACCAAAAGATTTATCAGGAACACCCGCGGGAGAAGCTCGCTCTATGGGTATTCATGAATCACAATCACTCTTCTTTGAAATGCAAATAGGACGAAGCAGCGCGTTTATCGATCACCTCGCTCGACTGGCTTCTAACCATTTTTCTGGTAGTGAATTCGAAAAAGACAATTTAGCCAAAATTTACACTCGCGTAGAAAAAGGCTTTATTCGCGTAGATGCTGACGAACTAACATATCCTGCTCACGTTATTCTTCGATATGAAATTGAGCGAGATCTCATGAACGGCGTCATCAAACATACAGATGTACCAGAACTCTGGAACGAAAAGATGAAAGCGTACTTGGGGCTATCAACCGAAGGAAACTTCAAAAATGGCTGTATGCAAGATATCCATTGGACAGATGGAAGTTTTGGGTACTTTCCAAGCTACACGCTGGGAGCCATGTACGCTGCTCAATTTATGGCAGCTATGAAACAATCAGTAGATGTAGATGGAGCAATCCTTAGAGGAGATCTTACGCCAATTTTTATCTGGCTATCTGATAATATCTGGAGTAAAGGTAGCTTGTTAAGTACAGATGAACTAGTCAAGCAAGCTACAGGGGAAACACTTAATATACAGCACTATAAGGATCACCTAAGAAGCCGCTACTTGTAAAAGTAATACACTCACAAAATAACAACAAACAATAATAGAAAGAGGGCAAAATGCTTACTTTTAATACGTTAAAAGAACGTCACCGTCGTGAGCGAAATAGCTATTCGCAATCACTTTCTACTCGTGTGCATCGCTCTCTAAGTTGGCTAAAGAAAGCGGAAGCATGTGAAGATGATGATTCTACATTTACTTTCCTTTGGATAGCTTTCAACTCAGCTTACGCTCAAGATTTTGAACAAAGAGCAAACTACGGTGAGCGTGGCTTGTACCAAGAGTTTTTATCTCGCCTTGTTGAACTAGATTCTGATAACTTGTTAGCTGAAATTGTCTGGCAAAACTACTCAGGTGTAATACGAGCACTGCTCGATAACGAGTTTATTCTTGAAAGCTATTGGAGCTACCATGCGGGACGCATTAGTGAACAAGAATGGAAAGAAGCTCGCAGTAAAGCTAAGGTCGCAGCTAATACAGCACTTGGGCATAACAACACAGCGTCAGTGCTTTCTATCGTATTCTCACGCCTTTACACGCTGCGTAATCAAATAATTCACGGTGGTGCGACTTATAGCAGTTCTGCAAATAGACAGCAATTAAGAGATTGCACCGTGCTCTTGGAAAAGGTTCTACCAGTTATCATCAAGATTATGATGGATGGTAGTAGTGAGCTATGGGGTGACCCTGTTTATCCGTTTATTACTGAGCAATAATATAGATCGAAGCGACATTCTATGAATGTCGCTTTTCTATTTCTGAACATCCAGCTACAACTTCACGACAGATGGTTTAATAACTTTACCTGTTTTGGTATTAACGTAACCATGAAGCATGATCTGGGTGATAGAGCCACTTGTGTTGTGGCTAGAGCTATGTTTTATGTGACACTGAGTGTCAAACGAGTCCCCAGAGCTAACCTCTTGAAGTGCGAACATAGGATAAGCTAAGGTAAAACGCTTAAATAACAGATTGAATAGCGAAATCACATTAGCTATATCACCATTATTTCCGTTGACTGTTTCACTCTTCGCATAATCCCATAGATTAGAAATATTTTTCTCTTGAATCCCACAAGAAATCAAACCTTGAACTGTTGTATCTTTAAAGATTCCAGATAAAGACTGAAGTGTTTGCTCTGACAATCGGCTATATAACTCGAGAACTTGTAGATCATCACGGAAATTATTTCTGTAATACTCAAGATTCTGGTTTAACTCGGTCACATCATTCTGTAACTGATCCTTCATCTCTGCTAGTAGTTTAAGATCAGCCTGTAGTTTCGCAACCAACAGATCCTTATCCCCATTTTGTTCAGAAAGTTGCTCAACCCTAACCCCAGCTTTTTCTTTCTCCATACAAAGCAAAGACTTTAACTTATCAATAAATTGTTTCAAGTCTTCGTTCTCACTCTCAACCTTTTGTAGGCTATCTTTCACACACTCTAATTCAGAATTATCAAAACTGGATACTTGCTCAGTTTCTAACGGTGGCTCTACGCAATCATTTTTTTCAACAACTATCTCTCGCACCTTTGCTCGTACTTTTTCATCATCCAGAGCATTTAATAAGGTTTGAATATTAATATCCATAGCACTTACCTACGTCCATAATCTCTGGTTTTTTTTCGATAGAAAGCTTGGAGGCTCGTTCCATCTGAGAGTTCCTCCATCTCCGATGTGTCAATAGCTTTTATGCTAGATGCGACAGACGAAAAAGAAGGATCAGTATATGGAATTGGTGTTTCAATTTGGGGATAACTTGCTATAGAAGCCCCAGGAAAGATTAACTCTTCTGTAAGCCAACCAATTTCTTTTACAGAGTTAACAAAGCTATCTGAAATACTTATATCAGAGTCAACCTGGAAGCTCTTATCGTCCGAAATAATCACTAAAGCTAAGGTTTCATTATCAACGTACTCAATCTTATGCTTGAAAATATCCCAGAAGTTTTCTTGAGAAACAGTCATTTCACCAGCAAATAAGATAGGTTCAAGCTCACCGCCAATTACTCGGTTTGCTTGAACTCGATTCTTCTTTGCCTGAATGATAAAGTCAGACATTTAAAATTTTAACTCCATAACCTTGTCTTCGATTTGTTCAGTCGTAAGCTCAGGCTCAAGTTTTTGATATGCTTCAACTAGGGCGCTGGCATGCTTATGGCTCTCATCAATGCTCAACTCATCTTTTAAATACAAGCTGTAGTCATCAGTATTGAGGTTTTTCTCTTTATACGCCTTAATCGTACCAATAATTTCTTTCGTTTCTAAATCCAGTGCGGCAACTGTTGCCATAAATGATGGACTTACAACAGTATCAAGTTTCTCATTAATACCTTTTAAGGTGATAGAAGCACCAATAGATGATCTCGCCAATTTCTCGGCATCACTAAGGTTGTCGAATTTTTCTTTGTCAATCACCACATCATTTCTTAAGTGGTCGATATATTCACTTATTGAGGCAAAATCATCGGGAGTCTTCTCACTCAGCATTGCTTTCGCACCAAGTTCTTCCATGTTCTCTTCAGGACGGATAATACCTAGAGAAATACCCACATTTTTTACCGCCTCTCCTACTTTTTCAGCTAGGTTGATCCCTAAGCTAGCAATAGATGCCGCAACATTGGCAATCCCTGAGCCTATTTTCGATACAGCACCACCAATTGCACTACAGGCACTACTTACAAAACTGCTCACGCTACTCCAAAAACCCATAATTCCTAGCCTCTCACTTTGATATCTTTTCTGAATTCATCTCGCTGATATATTGAAATGCGAGTTTCGCTATCTTCATTTAAGCATGAGAGGAAGTCATACAATGTACCTTCTCGGGTCTCTTTATCTTTTGCACTACTTGGGTTGTAGCAACATAAAGAAATATATTGATACATAAACTCCCAACCAAACTTCTCCAAACATTGAATAAGTCTGCGTCTATCTTTTTCTTTGCCTAACGTGTCATACCAGGCTTCTGCAATTTCACCATGAAGAAACTTTTCCACGTCATCGATAGAAGGCTCCTCTTCTAATAGCTCTAAGCCCTGAATTAAACCTGACTTATAATTCTTTGCATAGTAAGCAAGAGCAAGTTGACTAATGTCGCTAGGAGACACATCTTTTTCATTGGTCGTACTAACAAGTTCTTTGATCTGAACTTGAAGCGGTTTGCTCATACCTGAACTGGATAATATCACTCGGCCAGGTTCAAGGTTGGATAGAAAGTCTTTCTGTTCATCAGAAAGAGCCATCGTATTACCCACAGCTTCTTTGTCATCTTTTGCGAAAAGCTTATGAATGATCTTTGTGTTGGTATTTTTTAACACTTCTGGTGTGAGTTTATTTGGAATTTGGTCTACGATAATGAGTGACTCGCCATACTTACGAACCTCTGCCAACATATCGGCAAACGCTTCAACACCTTGTTTCTTATTCTGGCTATCTCCTGGTTCAAATTTCGATAGCAATCGGTGCGCTTCTTCGATCAAAGTAATGTGACGGAACTTCTTTCCTTCACTCTGATACTCATAATAATTAGCTCTAATCGCTTCATTTAAGTTAGCTAGCACAAAGCCCATAACAAGCGACTTTTCACTTGGATTGCGAATTTCTTCAAGCTCTAAAATCACATTTTTAGTCGCTAAGTCTTTAAAGTTAATAGAGCGAGGGGTATCTAGCATTAGCCCTTTTGAACCAATAAGTAAACCTTGCAATCTAGCCTTAATGGAGCCTATATAATCTTGTTTCAGCCTGTCATCAAATCCCTGTTCCATAACGACTTGTTCAGTCATAGCAATCAGGTCACTCAAGGTAGGGAACGCATAAACACCTGGAGCGAACGGATCTTCAAATCGCTTGTTCTTAGACGTCGCAATATTCCAACCTTTATTCTCGTAGCTTCTATAGATTGAAGCTTCTATTAACTGAGGTATTGCCGCTTCCATATCAAAAGCAGATTCGATACTTGCTTTGATCATATCAACACGAGAAGTAATGTTTTCGTGCGGAAAGAACTCAAAAGGATTCAACCTGAAGGGGGCAATATTATCGTTACCAAGAGTAAAAATAAGAATGTTTTTGTTCTTCTTGGTTAATACCCGATACTCTGTTTTTGCAGGTTCTATTACCAAGAATGGCATTTTTGCTGACTCAAGTAAACGATGACAAGTCGTTGTCTTACCACTACCCGTAACTCCAGCGATAAAGGTGTGCTTATCAAGATCTCTCTTGTCTATATTGACATCGATATTTTGATGTAAACCACTTTTCACTAGATTACCTAGATAGAGTTGGTTTTCATTTTCGATATCTGAACTCACATTCAAACCAAACTCGACTTCTTCTTTCAGTGTTAAGCCGACTATCTCTTTTTGAGGCAAACCTGCAACTACACTCAACTCATTAGTCGACAACCAATTACACAAATAACGATTAAATGGCTTTCTAGAAAAAAGTAAATCTAGTTGCTGTTCATTGCTAATACTTCCATCAAGCGAATCCTTATAATTTTTTTTAAGCATGGGGAATTGGAAATTCTTTACCGCATTTAGCTCATTTGGATTGGCTACGTTCTTAAACGTTAAAGGTGATTTATTTATGTCCTCACCAGAAAATATAGATCGAGCTGTATTCCCAAGTTTTAGTACACTTGCTATCGAGTCAGAAAAAAGGTAAACATTAGATAAATAAAGACCTTTATTTTTTCCAACCTGTACGCGTTTCAATAATACCTCATCAATATAGGTAAGCCATTCTTGTATTGATTTATCACCATACTCTCGTGACTCGCTTGATGACCTGCCTTTTTGATTTGATGTATTGCTACCCACATTTTTAGCAATTGATTTTGAAGTCGTTGTCCCTTTAGTTTTCGCTTCAGAACCATTTTGATGTTTATGATGGTCAATTTCAGCAGCGCTTCGTGAGGTTTGCTCGCTGCTACCAGTTTTGTTTGTTCCAGTAGTTATTGTTACTGATTTCCCTGTATTCTTAGTAATACTAATTCCGTCATTTTCCCCTGTTGAGGTAGTGTCAGTTGATCCTTCCGACGTGCCTTGAGTCGTTGAAAAATTATCGCCATCCTGAACACTTTTTTTCGATAGAGGCAAAAGCTTGTTGTAAATACTATATAACTGGCTCTCTATCTGATTGATTTCTCGTAGAGATAGAGGATCTGCCATTACCATCAAGCAGAAATTATCACCATTCATAATATCAACTAGGCGGTCAACCCCT
This sequence comes from Vibrio sp. SCSIO 43097, assembly GCF_023650755.1. Taxonomy (NCBI): domain Bacteria; kingdom Pseudomonadati; phylum Pseudomonadota; class Gammaproteobacteria; order Vibrionales; family Vibrionaceae; genus Vibrio; species Vibrio sp. SCSIO 43097. The sequence goes on from NZ_CP071840.1 coordinate 1,917,203, forward strand.
TGAAATTGTTCATTATCTTCATGAACACTCGGTACTCCGTCTAACTTTGCTATATGAGCATATGACTCTATGGTGCTTTTTACTACGACACGCTCTACTTTATCTAGGCGCCTTACAACACTACCTCTAAAGTTACCTTCGAGTGAGGGCTTTAGAATTGATTCGCCTATATCGTCAACATCAAGAACTAATTCACCTTTGTATTTTTTATCCTTAGCTATACCAAATAAGAAATTGACCTTTTTACCATCACTTAATAGCACATAGATGAATACAACCCCTTCAATGCTGAGTGAACTCAATACATTCTCAAACGCTTCTTTTCTCGGCGAGTCTTCATCAAAAGTGACTTCTTTTATGTGATATAAAGTAAAGTCATGGTCATTAAGCCAGGTTGGTTTCTCTAAGTATTCTCTGGATTCAACTTTATGCTCTGCTGTTCGAATTAGTTCTGCTAACGCTTTGTCTGACATCATAAATCCTTAGCGTAAATCCATTACAGCATCTTCTGCTTCTTCCACACTCATCGTTGGATTGGCAGTCTGATAAGCATTAACGAATACATTACTATGTCGGTGAGTATCCTCAATACTCAAAGAATCACCCAAATACTTTTGAACATCATCTGAATTTAAACCACTTGATTCATAAGATTTCACAAGGGCAATAACGACTTTCGGATCGATATCAAGCTCACTGATAGCGTTTAAGAATGGAATCGAAACATCTGCTTCCAAAGCTTGCCCCATACCTTTTACGGCAATTGCAACACCAACAGCTTGACGTGTTATTACATCAACAGCATCAGTGCTAAGGTTTTCTTCATCAATGATTACATCATTTCGCAAATAATCGATGTAATCATTGATCTGTTCGAAATCTTCTGGTGTCTTTTCCGCTGCCATTGCCTTCGCGCCAAGCTCGTCAGCACGTTCGTTAGGTTTTAATACATCAGCTACCAGGCTGATGGCCTCTACTGTATTGACAACTTTCGGCAAGTTTTTACCAACAACCTCAATGACCATCGGGGCATACTTGGCAATCATGGGACCAATGCTAGATGCGATCTTGGTAATTGTTGTAATAATACTTGGGATCAGGGTCGGAGGAACAATCATTCTTTTACCTTATAGTTCAATACGTTGAATTTCGTTTATGTATTGCTCGTTAACAATATCTGCTTCATTTGCCACGACATACTCGATTGCGGTTGGTGATACTAACTTAATATAAACAAGAGCTTCTTCATTCGTTACATCAAGCTTAACTACTTTCTTTTTAATGCTACTGTCACCTATCGACATCTGACCAGTGCTTGAACTTGGCTGTTCCGTAAAGAAGATTTCAAACGTGTCATAATAAGCATCTATGAAGTCATACCACTGATTTAACTTCATCTCTCTATCGATTAGAGGCTTGAATTTTTTCTTACGACTTTCACCTAGGTAGTATTTGAAGCGAACATCTTCATCTGCAATATTATGATCGACAACTTTTACGCTGCCACCATCACGAGACTCGATAAGGCCAAATGCAACGCCAGTTTTACCCGTAGGCTTCTCAACATCACTCTTATCAGTCCCTAAAGGAGCAAACAGCTCAAAACGGCTTTCACCTTCAGACACACCCATGTCTTGGTGCTGTATAGCTATATGTTTGTTAAATAGAGTATTTACAAAGCTTGATTGACTAGAATTACCAGCAAGGAAAATTTTCACATTATCGATATCTGTTAATGTTAACCGACTATTACTAAATGCCAAACGTAACGCATCAAAGAAATTCTCAACTCCTCGTTCAATACGATCTGACAAGATTTGATTCAGCTCTTCTAAATCAATATCTAGAGCAAAAGCAGAGTGTCGAACACCATTAATATCTGTCAAAGTCACTGAAAGCTCACCAGACGCATCGAATGAAAAGTCCTCATGCTCTTCCCAGAATGGACGTAAAGCAATACAAAGTTGCTTGGTGTTCACTCTTGCTTCTTGGGAGTTACTTAGGAGCTGCTCACTCCCTGCAAACGCATCTCTCTCTGGATGTTTTTCAAACTGAATGCTTTTTTCAAGCAAAGCACTCTTATTCTTTTTAAATACTTCAAAAGCAAGAAGCTCCAATAGATTTTCACCACCTAAGAACTTGTCACCACCCGCACCAAAGTGTTCAATCACGTAGTCAAAGCGTCTTTTATCTTTGGGATCTGTTGGTTCACTGTAGATGCCAAAATCAAAGTCTGTAGTACCACCACCGAAATCAAATACGCCATAAAACACACGCTCATCACCTTCTGGATCAAAACCGTACTGCTGTAAAGCAGTCAATGCATAAGCAGCAGGTTCGCTTGCACCTTTGGTCACCGTGATCTGGTTAATCGTTTTTTCGCCAAGTTCAGCAGGAAGCGACTTCTTAAGACCTTTTTCAAAACTCTCGATAATCTTGTCACGAATTGGCATTTCATACGTAACAGGGAAAGAGAGAATGTAATCCATAAAGATACCGTTATTGAGGTTATTAATATACAAACCTAAGTAATAGGCATAGATTTCAATTGGATTGAAATCATCATCTTTCAACTCAAGAAATGGAGGTAAATCGATAACCTTTCCATGCTGATCTACGATCTTAAGCTTTCTGTTTTTATCACCCGCCCACTGCTTAATTTCATCTAAGAAAGTGTTGAATTTGCTTGACTCACTACCTTGCATTGAGTTTTGTGCAGTGTGAGATATTGTTAGATCTTTCCAACGAGTATAAGGTTTGTTTGCTTTAGCATTATAGGCACTCGTAAATGACTCTAGATTGATAAACTCCATGATGGTTGGGTTTTCATAGTGATGAGAAGCAATCTCTTTACTAAGGTCACCAGTACCAATACGCATCGGGTGAATGTTGACGTTATCTTTCTGATATACAACAACTGTGCTTTTTGTACCGAAGTCAATTGATACCACACCATCATTGATGCTTGTCTTTGGATCTCGTGCAACGAGTTTGGTTGGTAGATCGATGGTAATAGAAGCATCAGTATCTAGCTCATCTTGCCACAATGACCAATGACCCAACTCGGTATCATCAAGGATTTTCTTATGGTAAGGGCTAATATCGGCCCGTATTGTATCTTCAATAAGAAGCGAATTAACTACCTTCTGTGTTACTGCCCTGTCTATTACTTCATCAGCAATATTTGTATATTTGTTGAAAAGGCTCTTATCCCCAAGATGGAAAATTTTTAATAGCGTTTCATAATCTTCGTTATTTTTTAGCTCTACTAGCCTAAAACCGCGCTGGAGAATTTCTATAAACAGATCTCTATCTGACATCTCTTTCAAATCTGAAGATAAAAATGGTAAAGCTTTCCCAGTGGAACAATCATGTCTTTTTTCTTTATCAAAATGAAAACCAGTCACTAGGTCATTGTAATCAAAAAGTGCATGCTGGTAGTTTACAGGTCGCTTACTATACGTATTAAATGGAGCATTACTTAACTCAGTCAAAGAGTCTAGTTCAGCTAAATTTGGAATTGACCATTCATTAACTGGATCAAGGATTATATTATTTATATCATCTTCGACATAACTTAACTCTGTTCCTGAGTGATAATCTTTAAAGCAATTCGGCTGCGACTTAATCAACCAAAAGCCAACTACCCGCTTATCAAAATATATTTCATTATCTAAACTGACCCAACGTTCTGCTGACAAGACGTTCTGAACTGTGCTATAGCAACTATTTAGTAGCTCAAGTATAGGACTAAACGAACTAGCTTCTTTTTTAAACAGCTCCACATCTCTCGCTAGAATAGTGTCAAATGTTTTGTTGGGTTCCACGAATAATCCGACTTTTTCTGACAATTCAGATGGAATTTTCCATTTAGATATTAGTTTAGTATACATATTGTTCTCTTTTCTAATACTTAACAATTCCGCCTATTGATAAGCTTCGACTCTTACATTGTTGTTTTTAAAAACGAAACCTAATCATCTGCTATTGCGCAGTTTTTTATAAGGCTTAGGCTCTGGGATAACATGTTAATTTTCGATGCTTGCCAAATTCACATCCCAAATATTTTCTTTGAAGCCATCTAACCAATGCTGGAGTTGCTTAGAACGAACTACTGTCGCAAACACGTTATAATGTTTGTCTGACTCAGTAATAGTTTGATCTGTTGACAATGGTGTTTCGGTAAGATGGAAACCAGCTTCCTTTGTGATAGAGAACGACAGAGAGCACTTCTCCCCTTCACCAAAACGAAATCTGCCATCAGCATCATACTGACTTAGCTTGAATGTTTTGGGGCGCTCAAATGTGAACGTCGAACTAGCTGCTTTTGTAATTCTATGAATGGCTAAACTACGCTCATTATCATATCCATCAAAACGACAAACAAGGTAAAGTCTATGCCCTTGTTGCGCTAACCCCAAGGGCATCACTATTCCTGACTTATGTTCTTGTCGAGCATTATAGTACTCGATGTTTAATAGACGATTATGATAAAGCGCGTTGCTAATTTCTTGAAAAACACAGGAGTCAATTTTAGGTGGAAGTAAAGGTTGAGTTTCACTAACAACAGCAACTTTTTTTAACCACTGACGCTCCTTACTATTGATTAAGCTAGGATTAAGCTGGTATTTAGCTTCTTGGAAGAACCCATCAAGTGACGAAAGTAAGTTAGCAGGTAGAAGATGCGTCAAATACTCTTGGGACAATGCCAACAGTAGCGCTTCTTGAGGTGTTAGGTTTTGTAACGCCAGACTTTGACTGTTTCTATCCCACCGATAACCATATGGCTTACTACGATCATCGCGCACAATATCAAAATGTTCGCAAAGCATCTCCAACGTCCGTTGGACACTTCGCAAATCACGTACTAAACCTATTTGACACAGTTGTTCATGTAGTTCTTTTGCTGTAGTTTGATGAAATTTAGGAATACGTTTCAAAATTTCAAACGCAATTACTAAAGATTCTTGGGTGCTTGCTCGCTTAGCCATCTGATCCAACTTGTATAGAATATGATGATTCAAAAGATATCCGACTCATTGTGAGGTTCGTGAACACTACGCGTGAAACGGATAAATTTCATACAACACATTGATTTTTTTATTTATAATTCTAAATATTAATACGCTTTTTGTTCTTTTTATGCAACTATGAGTTCGTCACTTCGCCTGGCAATTCAACAAAATGAAGAGTACATCAACTTCTGACATAATGTGTCGTATATAACCTGGCTAGGTCCCCTTAATCTAATTCAGTTAATATCGAGCAATGTGCATATATCCAAAAAAAACGCTCAATGAAAAGCAAACCATTGCCATTTTAGAGGGAGCGAAAGAAGGTATTTCAGCCCGAGCGCTTTGCGGCAAGCTTTGAATCTAGGATGGTTTACATACGCTGCACTGGATGCCCTCTGAAGCTCGTCTAAAAACACTAAAAGAAGAAATGCCAGACTCAAAAAGTTGCTGGTTGAGAAACTGCTAGATGCTGAAGCCCCGAAGATTGCTCTCCACCCAAAGTACTGGCCGCAGATGACAAGCTCAAGGTTGATAAAGTTCCCCTAAAAGATATCGCCCTTTCTAAGCAGATAAACTGTCTATTCTTCAGTATTCAACACGTATCAATACGTTATTAAACCACAAGCGAATTTACCTCTTGAACTATCATTAGGCGTAATGGTCAACAAACGAAGACAGAAAAAGTCACATGAACGCAAATCAATCAATATCTCGATATGGATTACAATAAGAATCACCTCCACATAGCTCAGGTTTAGATCAGCTCTCTATGCAAATTAAAATCTGTTATTGATACTTCTGTTGGATAATAAGCAAAACAAATACGACACATTACGACGTAGTACTATGTATTCTCAACGCCTGTGTTAAAACTGATGTTGGGTGAATGATGGTATTTGATTCTATTGAGAGACACGAAGACAGAGTTAACTCTCGCTACGAGAAAACGCTGCAAGAAACGATTTTTCATTTAGAGCAAAAAAACAAAGAACTTATGCAAAAAATCACGCAACTTGAATCACGACTTAATCATGATTATCTAACAAAGCTTAAGAGCCGTGAAGCTGCCCTGAACGCTATAGATTCGTCTTTGAAAAACAATGAGATTCATACTATAGCTGTAGTATTTATGGATATGGATAATTTAAAATTAATCAATGATTATGGTGGTCATATCTTAGGTGATGAGGCGTTGAAACTCTTTGGTTCAACTTTAAAATTATTGGAAAAGCCTGCACACTGCATATCCCGTCTAGGAGGAGACGAATTTATTGCGATCTTACCAAATTACACAGAAAGTCAAGTACATGAATGGTGCTTGGCACTAGATGAATTACTTAAACAAACCAACCCACTGAGCTTCAATGCACAAAAAATCAAAGTTACAGTTTCAACAGGATATTATTTATACGACAAGCACTCTGATAACCCAACTAAAACCAGTCAGGATATGATTGAACTGGCTGATTCTTCTATGTATGTGTCTAAACGAGAAAAGTTTACAATAAGGAAAAGAACTCCAACAACACGGACGATTTAACATATAAACAAACCAATAACATATTAGCCCTCGGTTAATAAACTTATTATTATCTTATCAAGATAACATTAAAAATTATGGTTTTTATACCTACATTCAACCAAAAGTTAAACCATAAAATATAGACACCCATAAGAAAAACAATTTAATTTACAAAAAAATAAATAGCATAATAAATAGTGCATGAAAAATATAAATAGCATTTACTTTGTTATTTGAAAATTTAAAATAAATCACCTTTTATCATTTTAAATAATCTAAATATTTATATTTATTAGTGCGATAGCTTTTAAAACAACCAACAAATTAAACCTGATTATATAAAGTAAAGAATAAAAATAAACTATAATTTCATAGTATTTATGGTTATAATATAAGAAAAAAGAAATTAACAAGCGGATACTGCTCTTCCCTATTTGTTCCAAATAGGTCGTTTGTAGCTTTAGCCTCCCGCTAGTCGGTTGCGCTAACATGCTTCGCAGTTATCGCTAAGTCGCACGCTGTTGCTCTATAGATAATAAAAATAAAATAATAATAAAAAGAGAAATAATAAAATGAACTTATCATTAAAAGAAGAACTAGATGACGCAATAAGAGAAATAGTATCCAACACTAAAAGAGAAAATAAAGATAAGCTAAGATCGCTTATTGAGAAAACAGATTACAGCTTAGAAGAATTACAAGTTGTTGTACCTTCCCTACTTCCACCTTTTTCAAACACATCTAAACTTACGCTAAGTTCTCATGCGCATTTTTGTAATTGCATTTTAAAAAGTATTTACGCTAAAAATAATGCAGATAGCTTTAACGATGATGTTGTTACTGAATCATTTCGCATCCTCGATGCAGTGAAAAACGGATTCAAAGAAGAGCGCAAAGAAACTAAAGACTTATACAATATTGCATTAAAAACACATATAACAGCAGAACAGCACGAGCGCTTCATCGCTAACAAGAAAAGTTACAACTACCGCTCTAACGCTGCTTTTCTTAGAGACGTAGCTTTAAATCAAGTCGAACCACGACCAAACAATGACGAAGCGTATTCAAACTACTTTAAAGAAACCAAGGAGCTATCAAAAGCCCTGCAAGTGCTTGCAGAAGATCTTGAGGATGCTGACAGCGCTGAGATAGCTGAACTGAGTAGAGGCATTAAAGAACTTGAGAAGATCGTTAATATTATACGCAAGCTAGCAATAGATTCTCACTCATCAGCAACAGCTAAAATACTAGCTTTAAAGTACTTATCTTCGCGTCAGTTAGATGAGATATGCAAACAAAAGATACTAGAAGAAGCTGAATTATAAAGCCTAAACTCCCGCCTTATTTTTAAGGCGGATTTATCTACCATTTCTTATTACTTTCTCACTAACGATAATAATAAAGAGACAATAAAATGATATTTACAGAACTAGAATGCACAAGAAGTCAGCAAACCGCTAAGGACGCTCAGAACCTCGTGGAATATGGCGCTAAACAAAAAGACGCCGACAACCTAGTGAAGTACGGAGCTGGTAAAACAAAACATGCTCCAGTATCCCAAGGACACTCCTTCTTCATCTGCGCTAATGAAATCGAATCCATTCCAGTTGAGATGAGCGAACTGGCTACTGGCGCTGACTGGCACGATGCTATCACTGAACTGCAAAGCAGCTATAAGCACAACCCTACAGTCAAACACCCTTTCCGCCACTTCGTCATATCTATAGACGAAGGAGAGCGACTTACAGACAAGCAGTGGCGTAAAACAGTAAAAAAGACTATGAATCACCTAGGTTACGAAAACGCACGCTACATCGCGTTTAGACACGAAGATACTGATTCTCAGCACGTACACATAACTGTATCAACACAAGACTTGGAAACAAACAAAGTCATCAGCAACTGGATGTCTGTTGAAGCTGCACAAGAAATCATGCGCGAACAAGAAAAAGAGTTTGGATTAATACAGCTAGAAAACTCATCAGAGATACTAGCAAGGGGCGAAGCAGTCGTTTCTGACAAGTACTCTCACTCAGTGAAGTTGATGATGAGACGCTTAGTTGAGTCAAGCATTAAAGAGCTGCCAGCGCTAGTACGAGCTAGAGCCAAAAATCTAGAGAAACTAGGTGTAAGCGATGAGCACACTACTAAAGCGAGCTTAGCTCTTTATCAAATAGCACTGTTAAGAAATGGCGTCGAAACAATACTTAAAGAAGACAGAAGCAACGAAAAATTCGTTGGTCTTGTTTACAAATACAATGACTTCATCATACCCGCTTCTAAGCTCAGGAGCGGTAACAAGTTCACCCTCGGCGGCTTGATAAAATCTGGTGTTCTAGCAAGTGATGCAAACATTATAAGTAACTATGACGAGTCACAAATTGAAAATTACGAAGTTAGAGAATTGTTTGAATCGCAAAAAGATTTTGCAGAGCAAAGATTTGAAACAGTAAGAAGAGATGCTGAGGCACATGCTGATAAAGTAAAAAAACAAATGGAGGAATGGGATAAACACATGTTTAACTTCTTCATTACCTCGTGTAAAAAGCAACATCAAAAAGCTATGGAAGATGCGATAGATTTCTGGCTCTATCACGGTAAGCGCATCAAAAAACGCGACAAAGCTTTCGTTCACGCAATTTATGAGCAGGAACAAGGCATATACTCGGCATCTAAATCGCTAAGTAAATTCTTCTATCATCTGCTTCTAATCTTTTTCGAACTAAGCAAGAAGAACCACTGGGAATTGAAAATAACCCCTGTCGCGGCACATGAAGATCAAGACCTAGCAATTAACCAAGCCATTGAACAAATAGAAAAAACATATAAAAACGAAGGTATCTTTTCTGACAACAAAAAGCAGAACAGAAGACGCAACATCAAGAAGAAACCAAAAGATATCGCTGAAAATACATATTAATGCAAAAAAGAGGGCTGAAGCTCTCTTTTTTATTTTTGTAATATAAATAGAAAAACTCACCATCATTTAAAAATAAAAAATTAACTGATGAATTTAATACAAACAATAACATTACAGTTTATATTATAAATTTAAATGCTATAATTAAAATATAACAACAAATAATAATAAAAAGATAATAATATGAGTATTTTTAAAAAAATAAATAATGAATTAACTGATAACGTTACAGTAACACCAAAACAAAAGAAATCTCCCCTACCGCGATTTCAAAAAAACAAAAGTGGCAAGATACTTTACATTATTGTCCGAGATCCTGAGTTAATAAATAGTAGCGGCAACGCAACACATATAACATTAATAAAGCTACCGATCACTGCCCCCTCCTCTCCGCGTTCTATAAAACACCTCATTGCCAAATATGGCACTGAAGAAGCGAAATCTGGAAAGTACGAAATTACTGAGCACAACTTTGACGAGATCATGTCTCACTTTAGACCAGCTAACGAGTTATATAAAAAGTACAGAAAAGAAGAACTGCATGAAAAGCAAAGCGTTGTTATTAATTCAAAAGAAGAGCAAGTCTGCAAGATTGCTGCATTGATACATCAAGCATCAGATGCTTTTGACGAGCTAGAGGGTGAAGATGAGATTGATGTTCTTGAAGCACAAGAAATCCATCAGGCTTTGTACAGAGTGAAAAACAGACTCAGAGCAGCAAGAATGCCTGATACTTACTATAACGAGTTTCTCTTTAAAGAAGATGATAAAGAATCTGTTGAGCATATGCGCAGTAAGCGTAAGTTTAACCTTGAAGACAAAGCTAGCCTTATGAGATTCGTTAAAGTCTTTTCTAAGCTAACCCCTCTAAAGCTTCGTGACCGTGACTCATCAAAAACTGATATAAAAGCAGTAGCATTAAGAAGAAAAATCGAAGAACTCAAACAAAAAGTAGAATAGAACCAACAGCCCCGATGGGGCTGTTTTTCCTTTTTACCCTTGACTGCGGGTAAAGCACAAACTACCCTCTATCGCGGGTAAATACGAGGAATTATTATGTTGATAACATCATCTAGGCAGTTAGCAATACATCTGCGTGACGAAAGAAAACACAAGAACCTGTCTCAAGCTAAGGCTGCCGACCCCGTGGGTCTAAAACAAGACACTATTTCCAAGTTTGAGATTAATCCAGAGACCACCAGGATTCAGACTCTATTTCGCATCTTATCATCGCTAAATCTGGAAATGCATATAGTGCCGAAAGGAGAAAGTATCGAACTGAAAGCCGACAGTGGGAGCGAAGAGAAATGGTGAATAAAGCCATTCCAACTAATGAGAATCAACCAAATCGGCATGTTCAACGAAATAAAGTGCCGCTGATTTTAAGCAAGCTACCTCATTCCCATGCATGGGAATACAATTAGACATCTGATCGTCATATTAACTCTGAAAAGTTATGGCTAGATCGTACAAATCACTCTGCTGGTATTGTAGTTCACAACTGGACATTTTCGTGTTACGAATAGGATCAATATGCATTCGACTCGGATGAAAAAATATATGGATAACATCTATACTCATGTTCAATGTTACGGAACCACTACAAGGACTGCAACAGGCGTTAGCTATTAAGCTAGCGCCTTTATCTTTAACTATTTTATATTGGACTCGAAAACACGAACTAACTCTTTTACTTTGACAATACAGTTATTGGCTACACATCCGTATTTTTCATTGTATTTAATCAAGGAAACCAAATATGACCGATAACCTTTTATCTTATTTTGTAACTGGTCATCAGAGTACTGGATGTAGAAGTTTATGTTTTCGCCGTATGTTCTTTTAAATTTGTTATAGTTCAACTGAAAAATACTCTCCATGATATAGACAGAATCTCTATTTTTTCTTAAAAGTGCAGATAGTTTTTTTAAGTGTTTTAGTTTTTTATCAGAGAGTCTAATTGAACCAATGGGATCTTGTTTGTAAACATTAAAGAACAGGTTTTTCTTTAACTTGGTATTCTGAATTACATACCCATTAAGCGATATAGTATTCTCTACTGCCTTTCTTTTTCTTTTTTTTAACTTAAGAGAAAGAGTGGAGACAAATATAGAGATGTCTCTTTCAAACTGCTCAGAATGGAGGTATCGACTCTTGCTCGATGAAAAAAGCATATCATCTGCATATCATCTGCATATCTACTGTATACAATCCCTTTATCTTCACACAGTTTCTGGATCAAAATATCGATTCTTCTAAAAATTATATTAGAAACGACAGGGGAAGATGAAAAGCCAATAGGAAGTATTTCTTTTTTTTTTATGTCATCATCGTCGAAATTATTATTAACTTTGTGAGTAATAGACATATAAGCAATGTCTAATGCCGAGTATTTTGCACCTTTTTTGTCATCACTGAAGTACTGACTCAGGAGGTTTTTAACTTCCAACACAGATATGGAGTGGAAAAACTTCTTTATATCGAGTCTTAAAAAGTAATAACCACTGATGTGTGGTCTTAGAAAGTCATAATAAGACTTACCAGGGACAAAACCGCAAGCAGAAGAGTTTACAGGAATCTTGGATAGAACAAACCTTGTAATTCTATCATTTACGATTTTGTGATCAGAATCTTTTAATATCTCGAAAAATATATCAGCCCCAGACTTTCGTTCAATGACACTGGTAGAAAAATCATCTAATAGTGCTACATTACCTTTTAGAATGGCGTTATTAAAGAATTCATCACTAACTTTTTTATTCATTATATTGCTTCAACCCGATACAAAAGAACACTATTACACCGTAGGTGTGTACTATCAGACACATTAATCAGCGCGACCAGATTAGTAACTATTGGGACTGTACTCAAAGTTACTGGAAGACGAACTCCCAGAAACAAAGAGAGGGAGGGGCAAGCCCTCAGATACTCGTGAAAACTCATATCTCCCCTCTACTATCGGGTTGAAGCATACGAATAATATCATAAAGCTCAGGGAAGTAAACCTTGAAGGTACTTCCAAATGTCTGATTCTTATGCAAAGATTGAGTTTCTATATATTCAACGGCATAGTTAATAAAGTTAGTTGTCCATCCGTCTGTTTTCTCGAGATCTTTATTTTTAACAGTGGCTTGCTCTAGTAAACCCATTAGCAATTTAGCGTGTCTAGATGTGTATCTTAGGTTTCCGTTTACTTTATTACCTTTTTGCATGGTTTGTTTGTACGCTTCAACATTAAAGTGACTATAGTCAGTAAGAGCTTTAGACTTTCCATTGAAAATAACTCGTATATAATCAATTAACATATCTTCGGTTATGAACTTACTATTATTAATCCTAGTTATAATTGATTGAGTATTAGTGCCATACTTTTTGTCTAACCAACCATATAGAATCTCAGCACTGCTTTTCTGAATTAGACATCCTTCCAAAGTTGTTCTATTAATGTAGATATTTTTTTCCAATAAGCGTTTTTTTACGGCGGAAAAAATTTTATCAAAATCACTTTCCTTTAAGAAATCTTGTTTTGTAGGATCAACCTTAAGATTCTTTTTATCACACGACAATAAATATTTAACATTCTTCATTTTGTCTTTTTGTTTTTTACTAAATCCGAGTTTGTATTTATTAAACTCAGCCTCTAAAGTCTTCTTCCAGAAGTTAAAATAATTACCGTTTTTTTGTAGTTTCAATTCAAAACTATTCGGTTGACCTTTAACTGATATAGCCTTATCAGCATCAAAGAGAAACATGTAGGGGATCGCGGAGTTAGAGTAAGAAGGGTTAACTCTCTCCCCAATGACATTACTACTACTCTTATATATATCGATATTTCTTAGATGTGGAAAGTGCTCTGATAGCATCATATTGCCAAATACTTCTAATTCGCTTTCCCCCTCAACAAATAGAATATAATCACTAAAAAATAATCTAGCTTCATTATCGCTAAATGTGTTAATAAAGCTTTCACTATCATACGTTGAATTTAGAGTATGAATCGATGTTGTTGAGTCACTTCTCTTTTGAAAACAAAATACTCGTTGATAATCACGAAATTTCTTGATTATCTCTTTTACAATATTTGGTGAATGCGTAGTCAAAAACACTCTTGGTCTTGTTACTTTATGATCACGACCGTTATTGTACTTATAGCTGTTATAGATATCGTGAATTAACACCTCATTCATTTTTGGATGAAGCCCAAGCTCAGGTTCGTCAATAAATACAAACGGTGTTATATACTCCCTTCGCGAAATTGTAATTAATATTTTTAAAAACGTCTTAATGAAATGAAATGAATTTGTACCATCTGAGTGATATTTAAGATCATTTTCATCTATCTCAAATCGATATCCTTTTAAGCCCGCCTTAATATAGCTTAATAATTTTTCTTTTTGTGTGCTCGGTTTGGTAGAAATCGTGCTATTTAGTTCGGATATATAGTTTTTATATGAACTTTCACCATCAGCGTTAATGGACTTGTCAAAAAAGTCAATTATAGTTTGATCATCTATTTTTGACAGATTGAATGACTTCAATCGTGATATAAGATCCCATAAGCTATCCCATTCATGTAGATCCATATGCCTAGGTTCAATATGGAAAAAAGGGAAAAGGTATAAAATCAGATTTAGCGTCTGCTTATCATTTGTTGACCACTTTACCTTTCCATCGTTATATATATTCAACGTTAACGTATAAGTAGTATGGTCGTTATCGTATCGCATCAATGTAAACATACTTCGTTTATGCAATGGAACGAGTTTTCTAATGATGAATGCGAAATACGTGTTGGTTGGTTGCTTCCTAGCGATTCTAAAGATTCTAGTCATATCAAAGGTTATTGATATCGAACCTTTATATGAATAGTTTGAGTTGAGCTTGGGCGGCAACTCTTCTTTTCCTTCTAATTTGTTGTAAAAAAACTTTAAGACTTTAAGTAAATTAGATTTACCTACATTGTTCCTACCAACAATACAGTTCATATCATTCAAGTTATTGACGACCAGTTCATCGAATGATAGTAAATTAGTAATTTTGATTGCTTGTACAGTCATAATACACTCGAATATATTTTTATTCACTATATCATGATCTTAGAGCTTTTTCTCCACTCAAGAACCTATACAAAGGGAATTTAGGCGCTAGAGAATAATGTATCAATAGTGGGCGGGGGATTTTTGTTCTATGAGTCCAAAGTGAATTTATGCTTTCACAGCAATATCCAATTTCCTATGTATGAATGAATGATGTGGTAGACAAAACATCTAAAGCATCTTGTTCGCTCATTACCCAGTACATTTTGGGTGCATGAGCAACTGGGTTGCGCACTGCCCCAAAAAGTCCAACAAGCATATTGCTAAAGCCTTTCTGTTCGCTTATTTCTGTTTCTGTAGTTAAAGAGTTGATTTTTAGTACAGGATTTTTAACAGAAAATGCTGTATTTACGAGTTCAGCACCATCAGTTGTTAATAGGGACATATCCCGAATTCTTTGCGCTATACCTTTTATGGCTTCTAGAACTGCATGAAAGTAGTTTTCATCGAGTAATTCAGCACGGCAATACTTAAACACTTCAGTGTGAGCACCTCTATCTTCAAGCTTTACTCTTAGCGCTCCAGCTCTCTCTCTTGCTCCTTTAAGGGTCGTCTCTTTGTCTGTTCGGATAGTTTTTCCATCCTCTCGGACATGAAAACCAGAGAAAGACAGAACCACATTCAGCTCAGACCGACGCCATTCAAATTTTTCTTTATCACGAGCATAGTTAACAGGATTCAATGCACGATTAATAAACATAATTAGATGGTTACCAACTTGATACGTATTTTGAGCACTGACTAAAGCGTTAAACAACCTCTTCCATTTGGTCATCGTTGGGCTGATATCAAGGATTTTGCAATCCTGAATTAAATATCCTAACTCTGCTCCTGTTAAGCCTCTTTCAGTGTCAGCAAGCACTCGGCAAGCTGCCTCTAAAGTTTGTGCATTGAATGGTTCAATTCGTTCCATGACTTTGTCTGTATAATTTCATTTGATCAACTTGTTTTATAATCTGCTATTAGGAAAAGTAGGTCAAGAACTGGCGCGAGAGATTAGTCATAGATCTGGAGCTAGCGCATTTTGAGGCAAAGGTGATTTAAGCAACTACGAAGGATTCCTTCCTAGTTGCCAGCACGGAATAAGGGCAATTCGAGTTATCTTTTTTAATTTAGTAAAACATGAATTAACTTATATGGAAGCGGAACCGAGTCACAGTTACGAAGTCCGCTTAACTGTATTCAATTCAAGATTAGCTCTTACAAATTACACTACTGATTACAAAGAGTCTTGATCATATGAGTTTCATGGTTAAGGATATTTTTTCGCCCTACTCCATCAGGCCCCCACTTATGGTAGCTCATCATAATTGCTTGCTTTAAGCTCTCTGCACGATTGTTCTCTTGATAGAACGTCTTCTTATCTTGCGGAGAGTAATTACTAAGCCTTGAGTTACTGCTTGGCGAAATAAGACAGAGATTGCCAAATCGATCCACATCGTCCATCTTACGTGCGCCAGATGGATCGGTTTGCGGGAAGTAATGTTCAACAGAGGTTCGGAATGAAAACTGGAAATCATCAAAGTGCTTCCCAAGTTCTTTTTTACCTATACCATCAAACGACTCATCGTCAGATAGACGCTTCCACAATAGGTAGTCTAGTCGATTAAACACGAAGTTTTGGACGCCCGTCCCTTGATGCAAGACGCCAACATTATCCTCCCTAAACTCAAGTTTCGAACCACCACAAATTTCATCAAAGTAGCTATCACTCAGAGCTTCAAGATCTATCAAGTACGTACTACCATCGACTTCCAACCTTTCATTGTCAGTAGCTAGGATATTTAATATCCTTAACGCATCATTTAACCAACGCTTATAGACTAATGCTGGATTCGATACATGGAACATTGCCAATATCATGCGAATCTTTTCGTTATGGTCACTAAAGGCATTTGGATACTCAGGACTTAAACTATTACCGTTTTTATAAGCATTGAGCCTTAACAAACTCCACTTACGTTTTTCATCGTGTTGATCAGGCTTAATTATGTAGCTATCAAATAGAATTCGGTACTTAAGCAGTTGATACACAAAGTCTTTGGCACCAACCCTCAAACCATCGTCTTTAGAAATAAATGAATCGATCAGCTTCTTGTCATCTAACGAAACGTTTTCTTCTGTCTTCATAAGTTTTAAAACATGAAGCAAGAAGTTTGAGAAGTCGATAACAGTGCCAAAACGCTCTTCTTTCTCTCGATCTTCATCATCACTGTTTGAGCTGGATGTCTTGTTGGCGATAATTTCTCGTAGCGTCATTGCATCTTGCTTTTGCAGCTTGCTCGTGTGCTTATTTTGTATAGCTTCAAAGCTATGTGGCATGGTTTGCCAGTCGTCACCGAATACTTCTTTTCGCAAGTCAGATTGAAAGCCCATCTGCGTATAGCGCTTCATATTCGAGCAAGCATCCCAAATTGTAGAAAAGCAGCTTCTTTCCTCATCAGTAGAAAGTGTACCCATGAACTTCGCTTTCAATACTTCATGCTTTTCCAACTGCTCACCACGGTTGTTCATGATCTCAAAGTAGTGGTTAAGATCGGTTTGCGGTGGAACAACAACTCTTAGTATGGTAACGCTTTCTAACAGGTAATCGAAAAACTGCTTAGTTTTATCGTCTGCGTCTAACCCTTTGGTTTTGAAGTAACGCTGAATAATGTTAAAGGCAGCATGGATGTTAGGTTCTTCTGACTCGCCATTGGTTTTACCTGTATAGATATCATTTAAGGCTCTGGATGATTTTGGGCGACTATCAAAGGTTAAATTAATATCTAGCCCTTCGAGTTCGTCGGTATCCAGTACTTCTCGATGTTTTAGATATGCCAATAAGATAGAAAGCGTTGTATGCCTTTGCTGTCCATCAATGGTTTCGTATACCACATTAGGTTGGTGTGAATGAGTTGTACGCTGATAAACAACGAGGCTACCCAGATAATACTTAGCTTGTTGGGCGGTAGCAGCTTCATCTGATTGAGTAATAAGCCCAGCGGCGTCACTAATATCTTGGATAAGCTACTCAATCTCAGGCGCACCCCAAGCGTAGTTACGCTGATAGATAGGAATCACGTATTGAGTTTTGCTATCGAAAAGATCTTTAACTGATAACTGCTCTACTTGGTTCGAATCACTCATTTGCACTTCCCGATTTCATTGATTCAATTGATACCTGCACGTCCTTAGCGTTATTGAACTTAGGCTCTTTGATATTAGGAGGCTGAAAGTTCAACACCTGTTGAGGGTGAACGGCTTTTCTAATTGCTCTGAACAGCCCGCTACGAGTTTTGGCGTAATTGTCTACCGACTCCATGCCAATGCGTTGCAAATCAAGACGTAAGAAATACGCCCAGCGATAGCAGATCTGTGCTGCTTTATCTAATTCCACATCACCGAACTTATCGTAGTAGTACATCACCGCACACAGGAATAGATTTCGCACATAGCTGTCTCCTTTACGGTTGCTGCCACTGTACTTAGTGTGTTCCTCTACAAATGAAGCGAGCGTTGCATCCTTGCCCACAAACAAACTTGAGTGGATGGTCATATAGTGCTGAATGTACTCAAAGAACCGTTTTCCGTTGATCATCACTTGATCAACTTGGAATGGATAGCCCTTGGTTTGCTTATCCCATTTACGCGCAGGATCGGCATTAAAGGTTTCAATCGCATAATCAAGCGCAAGCATTGCATCGACATAAGCGTATTGAGTGCTGTCTAGGTTGATACCTTTGAACACATCAATGTTATGGCGACTAAATTGAATGCCGTAGTCTCCGTCAATCCACCGACGCATTCTGAACAGGAATTCCCCCAAGATGGTGTGCAAGTTTGCTGACTCATCATCAGGGTTAACGCCCTGTTCCCACAAACTTACATGGTGCAGACGTTCGGTTTGCTCTGTTGAGTCCATCATTTCACGTAAGTGGTAAGCCTTTAGCAAGTCATGAGGGGCAAGCGTTTTACCACGAGCGTTTTGCGAATCGAAGAACTGGAACGCTTCGCTCAGATCATCTAGCGTAACTTGGATAAGCTCACACTTAGTAAGAACAAAGTTGAGTAGTTCCTGCTTTTCGGTAGCAGGCAGACCTGCTACTCGTTCAGAGATAATCTGTGCATTATTCTTGAGGTTTTCGATACTGACTGAGGATTCAAACTTATGCTCAAGAAGAGTCGATGAAATGCTTTTATCTGCCCCATCAAGAATGGTACAAAGTAGCGTTAAAGTAAGCAGGCGCTGCTGACCATCAACGATGTTGAGAGCATCATCTTTTTTTTCACTTTCTGAACCTTTGTCTTGATGCAGTACCACCGTACCAAGCCGATAACATGGCTTAGCACGATGGTTAAAAATGTCATCAATCAGTTGATTGACGTGCTTAGGCTGCCATTTGTATGGGCGTTGGTACTAAGGAATCGTGAGTTTATGCTCTAACAACTGCGCAATGGTTTGAGGTTGATTGAAGACAATTGCCATAATTACGCCACCTGCTCAATAATAACTTCAGTTAGATACAGTTGAGTAGCTTGAAACTCTTTTAAGCGAGCTTTATGTTGGTCGCCTAGTGTCACTAACTCTTTAAACGCAGGCAGAATGAACCTAGTTATAATATCGGTTTCATATAACTTGGCTTTGTTGATACTGGTGACCATTCCGTGCGCTCGCTCAGTTTGTCTTCGTTTCATCAGTATACCGTAAATACTATATGAATCCGATAGTCTATTGCTGAACATAAGATGCTGTTATGCATAAGAAACACGGTCAAAGGGTTCCACTGAGCAATGACTCAGTGGAATATGGCTAAGTTCGTACTAAGCAACTTGGTAGGTGTCGCCTTTTATTTCCAAATGACCTAATTGAACTTGCTCAGACAGTATTGTTTCTGTTCTATCTTTCATCGCTTTACTTGTGCTAGAAAAACCGAGTACTTCCGTAATCGACTTAACTAGGTCATCGCTAGATATAGAGAAAGTATCCTTAACAGTCTCTATTGCGGCTTTTGCGATTTCACCATCATAGATCAAATCATACTTGCGCTCGTTTGATGGGAGTTCAACTCGATTACGAATCGTAATTTCACCTTGGCTTTTAGCAATAATGAATTCTCCGTCTAATTCAACTTTACCTTGCCGATTGAGTAAACCGATACCATCTAGAACCGAGCGATTTATCCGAGCACCACTTCGAGAGCTACCCACCGCAGACAAAAGACGAATAGTTAGATGTTTGACGTGAATTGGAGATTCAAGCTCTACAACTTTGAGAATATCCTCTGCTAGGGCAGTCGTGCTTGCTTCTGGGATCGTATCGCCATATCCAAGGTATAACTGCTCTGTAGGGAAAACTTGGTAAACGGCAGCAGATGCCTGATGTTCAACTTCCACCCTTTCAATCGCCGCTTTTGGCTTTGATTTTACAGTCTTTTCAACAATAGACTCTGAATCATAGGCTTCATAATAAGCAATAGCTGACTTGATAGCATCATTTAGCCTTTCCGTTTCTTTATGATGGCTGCGGAACCAATCAGTACTCCAAATACGGTGAAAACGCCAACCAAGTCCTTCAAGGACACTCTGACGAATACGATCTCTATCACGTGCGCTCTTTGAACTATGGTATGTCGCGCCATCACACTCTACCGCAAGCATATAGCGACCAGGTTTATTTGGATCTCTCACTGCAATATCAATATAGAAACCTGCACAACCTACTTGCGGTTGAACTTGATAACCTAGAGAGTGAATTGAAGAAATAACGTCCTCTTCAAAAGGTGAATCAGGTGCTTTGCCTGTCTCTTCTCGCTTAACGAGATCACCTGTTTCAGCATAATGTAAGAAGTTCTTCAGCGCACGAACACCAAACGGAGATGCATCAGTCGTTGGCATCTCATCACCTTTGAAGTTACTGAATACCTCCATGCACATACGAGCACGTGAGATAAGAACGTTGAGTCTCCGTTCTCCGCCATCACTGTTTAGTGGACCGAAACTCATTGGCAAGCGACCTTCGTTCGTCTTACCATAGCCGATACTGATATAGATGGTGTCACGCTCGTCACCCTGGACGTTTTCAAGGTTCTTAACAAAGAAATCTTCCCCTTCCTCATGCTCTCCAAAGAAGTCCTCAAGATCTCGGTTCGCTTTTCTTAGTCGTTCAACTTCCAAAAGGATTGCATCCCGCTGAGCTGTGCTGAATGCAACAACACCTAGTGTTTGATTTGGCGTTGTCTTAGCATGTTTAATTACAGCTTCTGCAACCTCTGCCGCCTCTCCCACATTACTTCGTGAGCCACCACGATCGTATGTAGTATTCGGCAAGTAGTTAAAACTCAAACCTTTCGCATGAGGGTTAATGCCCGATGAGGGGAAAATCATCAGCTTATTGTCATAAAACTCTTGGTTAGACACTGCAATCAATGACTCATGACGGCTACGGTAATGCCATTTAAGCATCTTTTCTGTTGTACCTGACGCTAAGAACATGCCCAGAATACTTTCCATATCCGCAGTGAGGCTTTCTTCTGCGTCTTCATCATCTAAGACTAATTGTTTGCCGAAGAAACTTGTTGGCGGCATCTGCTTGGTATCACCAACCACGATAACCTGCTTACCACGCATAATAGCCCCAAGTGCATCAGCAACTTTAACCTGTGAGGCTTCATCGAAGATTACCAAATCGAAATCAACCACACCTGGCTCTAAATAAGTCGCTATCGACATTGGACTCATCATAAATACGGGCTTGATCTGCTGGATCACACGACCTGATTTATTAAGCAGTCGTCTGATTGGCATTTGACGGCGCTTCTTATTGAACTCACGTCTTAAAGTTTCAACTTCACCTCTTGCTGATGGGTTTGGCAAATTATCGTAGAGCCGCTTAACCAATGACTCTTGAGCAAAGTGGAACAGCCGCCCGTCTATGAAGCTGAACTGCTCAATCTGTTTTTCATGCTCAACTCGATCGAAATAACGGATTTCATCTCTTGAATCATACTGATGTTCAACAAGTGAGCGATAAAACGTATATTTGAAGCAGTCACGGAAAAGTGTTGTCGCATTAGCCCAAGTAAATGCCTCCTGTTTCCATTTTGAAAGTCCGATTCGGTCTAACTCAGCTCCTAAGCGGTTAAAGCGAGTTAGAGGGTAGAATTTTTGAATATCTTTACCCAACAACTCAACATCATCAATAGATAAAGAGTCACAACAGTCAGTAAAGTTCGTCAGATCTAGCTGAAGTAATGAAGCTAATTCGTTCAGCACACCTTCACGCTTACTGATTAACTCTTTTACATGGTTAAGCTCTGTTGTGGTAAATCCAATTTCCTTTGAAGGGTCTAAGTACTGTGCAGCACTCGCATCGAGTGAGCCAGACTTAATTCCTGAATGGCACTGGTGAACCCATTGAAGCGGTTTTAAGATCGCGATCCAGTCAGTACTCTCATTTTTAAAATGACTACCGATAGTATCTATTGCTAGTTGTGCAGAATCGATGAAGCGCTTTTGAGTCGAGCGATATTCCAATACGGTATCAATTTTTTCAATCCATTCACTTGCACCACCAGCAAGTCCATTCTTACACATGCCAGCATAAGTACTTTTCGCTCTTCGATAATCACCTGATAAGAATCGCCACCATTTCTGACCAGTCGTTAGCAATGAGCCACGGACAGGCATCCAATCGTAATCTAAAGCATTATCGACAAAGTATTCTGATAACTCTGCCTTTTGATCTTGTAGAGTTGCACCTTGAAGAGCGAACTCGAGTATCGCATCACCTTTAGACTCCCAAGCGGAAGAATTCACATCAACGCTTTCAAGCTCGGGTCTATCTGCAATAAGAGAAAGACCCTCTAAAACCGAGATACAGTCTGTGTAATTATAGATAGGTGAAACATAACCAGCGCAGGTATGAAGGCCTTTAACCTGGTTAATAATTTCTTGCTGTGTTTCTTCTAATTCAGAGACGAGTTTTTGAGCCACCTTATCATCAGACGGCGAATAATCTTTAAGAGTAGTTGATGAAAACAGATTGAGGCTTGGCGCATCGTGCTCACTTAAATAGTCAACAGTCTCAGTTATCTTCGCCAGAGCAGATAAGTAATAACTCTTATCCCAGACATTTAAATCAAAGTTGGTACTTGGTAGTTCATCTAAGTCGATTAAAGCGTCAGTAACGATTCGCTCAAGCTGTGAGCTATAACCTAGAGCATCATGATAACTCACTTCGGTATTGGCAATACTTTCATTCACCGACAGACAGTAATCATCCAACTTATTACGAAGAGACACCAAGCGGTCTATATCGTCACTTCTCTCTGGAGTGACAGGAGCATGCTGCATCAGTGTACTTTCTAATGAAGAAAGTACTGATTTCTTGTTAGCTTTGTGGGAGTGTAACTCTAATACTGAATCACCAATATGGCAGTTATCTAGTCGGCGTTTAACAACATCAAGCGCTGCCATTTTTTCAGCAACAAACAGCACTTTTTTATTATCAGCTAAAGCCTGAGAGATGATGTTTGTGATAGTTTGTGATTTACCTGTACCAGGAGGACCTTGAATAACAAGATTAGCCCCTGACTTTGCAGCTAATACGGCTTCTGTTTGGCTCGAGTCCGAATCTAAAACCAGTTGAACTTCTTCCACACGGTTAACGTCCATTGGTGTTGAATCGAGCAAAGTTGCATCATGTTCAAAACCTTCCGTAAACAGCTTTTTAATTAAGCTATTTTCCGATGGTTTTTTACCTTCAGGCCACACTTCATCTGATAAGTCCTGATACATCTGAAACTTACCAAAAGAGAAGAAACTTAATACTATTTTATTGCTTTCTACCGACCAACGCTGTTCACCTGAAATGGCAATCGCAACTGAATTTAAGTATCCTTGGAAATCATAACCCTCTTCTCCTTCTTCAAAATCAGGTAAGACAATACCGAACTCCATTTTAAGCTTAGCGGCAAGGGTAAGGTTTGTTCCTAGTTCTGATTCTGTGTAGCGAATTTTGTATGCATCACCCGCATCAGCTCGGAAAATTTCAACAGGGATAAGTACTAAGGGAGCATGTCTCGGTTTGTCAGAATTATCATCTTCAAACCACTTAACGAAACCAAGAGCAAGATAAAGTAGATCAACACCCTGTTCTTGGACAAAGGTCATAGCTTCCGTGCTCAGCTTTAGTAGGCGAGTATCAAGTGATTTTCTAAATAACTGAGTTTGCAGAGCGTTATCAGCGTGCCTTTTATCACCATTTGTTTCTTCAAGATGAGCTGTCAAATCAGTTAAAGATATCGAATTGCTATTCTCTTTCTCTAGAGAATCGGGAGCTGGGAGAAATGACATTGTCTTTGAGTCCTCAACCAAATGCTTAAACACTTGTTCAGACTTTTCGTCAACAATGTCTAGAATTTTGGCTCCCTTACCGACATTAAGTAATGTATTTCCTCTAAGACCCATATCAAGGAGTTCTTGACGGCTTTTATCAAAAATATCTTTAAGATTCGAGTTCATGTTGCAGTTAAAACCTTATATTTCGTTAACCGTATTGTATAGAAACTAACTAAGTAATATACATAATATGGTTCAAAACTGAGTATGTAACAAATACATTAATCACTTGATTCGTAACCAGTAACAGGTTTAATGAGACGTTACGCAACCATATTTTGTACTCTTTTTCTAGAGGTGACACCGATACTCTGGCTTTTTGCTCCGTATCTTCCAAGAACAAACCCAAGTTTAGTCTGCACTGCTTTTAAATAACTTATCAGCATGGTGAACAGCGCTGGCCACCTAACCCCATTCCATTGAACCATAAAGCTAAAGCTGACTTTAACTGAAACTACCAAACAGTTAGTTGCGTTTTATCCACGAATGCGGAAACTCAATTATATCTAGGACATAGCTCTTGGGTTTATAAACTTGGTTATCTTCCGCCAAATATGCAACTGCAACATCACACCCTAAAATTGACTTAATTTGAGCCATACATATTAGCTGTGATTTAGATATACGATCCGACTGTTTTTTCACTTCTACAAACAAAACCGATCCATCCTCTTTGTAAAGCATTAAGTCTGGCTCTCCCGACGTTAATCCCTTCCTTAGAGCTTTGAACATTGCCAAACGTATAGGGTCAGTGTACTTAGCTACGATAGCTCGACCTTGATTATATTTATGGTTATTTGGTTCCCAATCTCCCAACGCATAAAATGCGGTACCATGCCAGCCTAGCTCTAAATACTGTTTTAGAGCATAGTATTCTCCGAAGTGGTAGTTTGGTTGATTGTGTACATCTTGAGGCACAAACAAGGACTCAGGAATCCAATCTTTACATCCACTTTTCCAATCGTCCAGCAACGATTGTGGATATGAAAAAACCGTTTCCGTAATTTTAAATTTCATTCGTTTTTCCTTAAACATTATACTTCAAACACAGAAGCCAATTTGAGCCTAAATTACCAAGCGTTTTGAATAACTCTAAAATGGTTTGACCATTCACAGCAAGACGGAACAAAATTTAGCTTGTAGCGTTACTGTTAGGTAATGGCTTCGCCTTCCCTGCGAGTTTCAGCACCTCCTTGAACTCTTTCTCTTCTGTCGGAGTCAATATTGGTTGGCGCATTGTATGGATCACGTAGCTGACAGCATGGTGTAAAGGAAGTTTAAATGGATCACCACTGACGCTATAAATTATCATATGATCACTAGGGTATTGCGAAAGTGCCTCGATAATACTCTCCTCTGTACACATACCATCACGGATGATATTTCCATGCCGCCGTCATATAATAAATGTTTTTTAAAGAGTTGGGGGGAGTCATAGAGTCATTACTGCCTTGTTTTCCTGCTAAGATCTTTAGCAAAAATACGTCTGAATACTTAGCAAGCGAGTCAGTAATTTTAGTGTGGTTATATCGTAACATGCTCATAACAGCCTTCTCCTATTTTTCTTCACAATCAGAATCATTGAGCATCGGAACACATTTATGTGTCCTCATCTTTAACTCCGTTCAAAATAAATATTTAAAAATACAGTTAATGGTAACCAAGACCATTGGTCAACTGCCCTATTCCCACGCGAGGGAGCCAGCAAAGAGGAGGTTTTAACCAAGCTTGGTGCCGTGATTGTAAAAAGTGGAGAAACTTCCTTGAAAAACAGCGGAACCGAGTGAACGCAATCACCGAAATACGCACTTAATCGGTTCAACCAACGACAGACGAGCAAACCACTAGCGCAAAAAGAGCTGTCAATCTCTACGATGAGGCTTTAAATTTGCCGAAAGGAAGCCAACTTTAAAATTGCGATATGGCCCTGGACCAAATGTAATATCGATTTTCTTCACTACTTTTTTGTTAATTTATTCTTACTGTTAGTCCTGCCATAGAGCATGGAATGACCTGAACTTCGTTTCTGCTATGTTACCTATTGTCCATGATCCAAAACCACAAAACCTTTGCTACGTAGAAAAAGGCGATTACAAAAAAAAACTTACCAATAGCAGCCATGATACCTGCTTTAAAGAACGCCACGATGAAGCTCAATATTGCCATTGAAATCACAATCTTATCAAAAATTCCTACATTGTTACTCATTCAATCTCCTTTGGAACGCTTCTTAATAAGGTTTCATGGATTCTAATTAAAAATCACAACATGAAATGAGTATGTACTCTATCATAAAATGAAATCGTTCAATAAAAACAAAATCTAACAACAGAGTGCTAAATGAGCACATTGTGCGAATCTTAAATCAATGTATCAGGGTTAAACTCTCATATTGTCTATAACAGATTCATACAAACGTTGAAGAGTGAGTTCCAACTCCTAGCCTTTCAGTTCATGCAGTAGTTTAGGCTTGATGGTAGCGTTGCTTGTCTAAATTATGCGACGTTACGTGTTTATGAGGGAAATACGTGAGAATTAAATCAGTTGGCTATAATATTCGCGACGTCCATGTTGCTTCTAGCACATTTGACAAAGCAGTATGTGAAGCGCGTGCTGTGAGTAAATTTACGGGCAGCCCCTATACACTTCATTACAAGGGATACTCAACTTAGTGGGAGATATTTGCCTAGGAGAGTGTTGACTATATCACATAGTAAAAATACCACGAGTTGTGAATCCCTTTTGAGCATTTATACATGCACTTGCGGGTTTGGGTTAGTTTTTGCAATGAAATCTGCACCTAGCAGCATTGGTTCATACTCAAAGCGAAATTCGTCTAGCCTAGAGTTCCCAAAACCATAAAGCTCTGCTGCGTATATGCCATTAGTTATATCCCTAAATAGTGATGCATCAAAAAATTGCCCACTTTCAAGTAATAACCAACAATGAACTTTCTGGGATGCAGTTGCAATACCATTACTTAATTGTTTTTTAAGCATATCTAAATCGCATCCCATATGCGGTTCACCATTAACAAGTACATCTCCGAAAACTAACTCAGATTTATAGCCATGCCGAGCAAATGCTTCTTTTAAATGTGAATGCACATATAAACAGGCACCCGACATAAGATCATAATTTAACTTAGGTTGTACGCTATCAATGATTTGAAACAGTACTTCCATATCTTGGCTAGTAAGTGCTCGATAATCAGGTATTGACGGTGACAAGCCCAATAATACAGATTCGGCCAGAGCTAACTCAAGATTCTCCACATGGTGTCCATGTTTCTCTCTAATTGTGTTAAACATACCACTCTCTAAATTTTCAAATGCCTAAGCAGATAACGTCGCGTTCTTACGAATTACTGGACTCGCGAGTTTCTAAATTTGGACACAAAGTTTCATTGTACGGTAAAACCACTCACTAGCATTCTGCAACATCGAAATCACAGTACCACATGGGATAGAGGTTAGTTATAACCTTATATTACTCAATAATATACTAAAAATTCGTACTCTATGAGTACTAAGTTCGTGTTAACATTATTGGACTCAAGTGTCGGCCATGATGGTTCGATGTAAGCTTATTTACTTGGTGTTAGAAGTGATTAAAATTGTTGATATTGAATGGATATTTAGTTCTTTGGGGTATCCAGAAATTGGACATTAAGCTTTTATAACCTCGAAGGTGCATTTTGGGTGATTTTAAATGCACTTTAAGAGCTTAATTATGCAGAATTATCACTATTAAACAAACTAGTCTTCTCAGGTGTCCTATCCTTCCGATTAGACTGTTTCTAAAGCCGATTCTCTCTATTATAGTCAACATCGCTATACAAGATTGTAATCGAATTAATTCTTTCACCTCGCCAGCTTAAGCAGGGTATTTTGTAACCAATTTTGAAGTTAATATTTGATCGAATGGCAAGATGAGATAGATCTATGACAATTAGACTACGCAAGGTGCGAAGTGGTAATTCACTCAACGTAATTGTTATCAACGGTTTTTTATCAGAGAAAAATACGGATATAACCGACTGGCTTAATGTACTAGATTGGGACTTTCAATCAACAACAGTCCACCACTACGATTGGGATGCGTGCAATAGCAAAAAAATATTAAAAACTGTTGGAACTGGAAATCTAGGACTGCGTTCTTCGATAAGTACAACAGCCATGAGAATAACGAAAACTGTTTCTCCCTATCTTACCGCAGATATTGTGGGTACAACGGCGGCTGTAGGTTTCTATGAATGGCGTAAAGCCATGAAAAATGCGAAGCTCGCAGGTGAAAGATTAGCCAAACATATAGACAAGCAGGAAGGACGTTTTATTTTATTGGGTCACTCTTTAGGTTCTAGGGTAATTTTTCATTGTCTACAAAGTCAGCAAACAAGAAACAAAGTCATGGGAGCTATGCTATTTGGTGGCGCAGTAGGAAAGGAAAACTCATGGGGTCATATACTTCAAAAACATAGTAAAATTAATATATTCAACTGCTACTCTACCAACGATCTTGTTCTGAAAACACTATATCCAGTAGGAACACTGAAAAAAGACAGCCCTATTGGATTAAGCCCAATCAGTCAGGGCTATCAAAGCCGTTTACACAATGTAGATATGTCTAATATTGTATCTGGCCACATGAAGTACAAAACATCTGAAGTTGGTAGGTTATTAGGTATTCATATGGCGTCTACACGATAGAGAATGCTAAGTCAGGCTTTTTCAAACAAAAATAGCGAAGCCTTATGCATAACTATAAACACTCATTTCCAGTGTTGGGAATGAGTGTTTAAGGCTAAATATTGTCATATTCCAGATATAACAATATTGATAGTTCTAAGAGACCTAACTCAATAATTTGAGACGAAGATGTCAGCGACATCAATACTGAAACCATGGCTGTAAAGCGATGTGTATATTTAAAGAGCAAAGTAATCCAATGTTTTACCACCATCAAGTGCTTTTTGGATAACAGATGGCGTACGACCTTGACCAGTCCATGTTTTTTCTACACCATTGTCATCAACGTATTTATACTTAGCAGATCGAGCCTGACGTTTTCCCTTACTCTTGACCTTTTTCGATGAAAGTGCCGAGACAAGTTCATTAACATCAATGCCCTGCTCTTTAATCTGTTTTGCTATTGTAGCGAGCTTTGCTTCTTTCTCTGCTTGCTCGGCTCTTAAAGCTTCCTCTTCCTCACGTCGTTCTTCGACAATTGTTGTTAACTTACTGTGAGCCTCTTCGAGCTGATCTAACGTGAGATCTCGAGAAAACACCCTCAGACTGCGGATGTTAAATAATATTTTTTCTAATACATTCATATTGGCGCCTAGTATTCCTTATATAACGTAAGAGATGAAAGCTTCATTTATTGAAAATGTAATCTATAACAGTTCACAAATCATGAAATCAAATCGCTTCATATTCTATAATATGATTTTTTAAATTGTAAATCACAAGGTCAATTAAGCGAATATTGAACATTAGGAATGCAGTATGGCAGAACCATACTGCTTCTGCTATCTACTCAGCGATAGTTTCATTATCTGTGCGCTTTTCACTTTATATAATAATACTGAGGAAAGTGCATAGATTAACGCTAGTGAGTTATGCCCGCCCAAAAGCAGATGAATCATATCTTAAACCGATGTCTAACCCAAAATGTTTCATACCATACCCAAATAAAAGATAGTATGAATCCCATGGATAATCTCAACTACGTACAAAAAAAGGCTTGATTTCATTGACTTTAAGTTGATGTTTGTCGGTTACTTTAGGTGTTCCGAAGTTGTAGAACATTTTAAAATGGGGCTATCCCAAGAGACTTGCAATATCAACTTATACAAAGACCTTAGCAATTTTTAGAGAAACCGTATAAAGAGTAACTAACACTGTTAGTGATTAGCCCCGAATTCAACTGCGAAGTGCGACACTCTCCAATATCAAGCAACCAAAGCCATTTCTTCAAATACAATGGCTGGCTGCTTGAAGCCTAAACACTTTCTTGGACGATAATTTATCCGAGATAAAGCGAACTCTATATCGATGTCCGTCACCGTCGTTAGGTCAGTTCCTTTCTTCACATACTGCCTTAAAAGAGCGTTCGCATTCTCATTAGCACCACGCTCCCAAGAGCTATAAGGATGAGCAAAGTACACATCAGCCTCTAATTCTTTTGCGATGGTTTCATGACTTGCAAACTCTCGTCCGTTATCTGCCGTAATGGTATGGACATATTTCTTATAAGGCATCAGTAACTCTATTGTGGCTTTGGTGACATCATCCGCTGACTTAGATGGCACTTTCTTTACTACGTAAAATCGAGTTTTACGCTCTAAAATAGTCACCATCGCACCTGTACCATGCTTACCTAGCACAGTGTCGATTTCCCAGTCACCAAACGCTCTTTACCGTCAACGATGCTTGGCCTATCATCAATCGAAACGGCATTCTTTATCTCTGGCGCTTTCTCTTTTTTACCGCGACGATACCGCTTGTGTCCTTGCCTCAAGTGGCGATATAACTTACCGTCCATGCGTTTATCTTGTGCGACAAAGCGATAGACCCACTCGTGGCTGACAGCGGCACCAACTTTCGTTAATACATTGGAAATCTGCTCAGGACTCCAATCTGTTTCTAAAAGAAGGCGGATAAAATCCACACGCTTCTTTGGTATGCGGTATTTACGCGCTGTTCTGCGCTTTTTAATCGACAACAGCTGGGCTTCATTTGGGCAATAAATGTTGCCTTTACGACCTCGCTTAAGCTCCCGATATACTGTCCAGCGGTGGCACTGAACTGTTTTAGCTATTTCAGAAACCGATATTCCCCGTTCCAAAAGAGCAGAAATCTGGTATCTTCTGCCCTCGGTCAACTGCTGATAATTCATGGTAGTACTGCTTGTTTCTTTGGCAAGAAGAGCGTACCACTTTCAGCAGTTGGCTTCCTCTTCTACGCCTTTCCATGAATGTCGCACTTACTTATCTGAAATCGGGGCTATTTTTTAATAAAACTTGTTAAATCAAGACTAGAAAACAGCTCTAACCAATCTGGGTTTTCACCTGTTTCTAAAACATGCTGATAGGCCTTGGTATACAGCTCTTTTAGCCCATACCCTAAAGCTAAAGTAAGGCTGCCAGCGACACCAGCATTAATGATTTGACCAAATCCAGGAATCAATTTTAGGAAGCTGCTCGCCAATTGTTTGCCCAGCAAGCTGATAATTTGGCTTTTCATCAAAGCCATCGTAGCGCTCTTCAGGTTTGAAAAACCATAAGTATTTGCAATTGATACAGCCATAGTCATCTGAATTGGCATCAATATAACAGAGTCGGAAGCAGGGATAGGGTTCGCACCAGCGGCTGCTGTAGCAGCGCCAGAAGCTGCAAGTATTATTTTCATCACTCGATTATGTTTTAACGGTAGATTAGATTTCTGCGCTCCAACAAAAGATTCTTTAAGGGACTCTTCAGGCAAGCTTTCTTCACTCCAAATTAAAAGTTCATCGAGTTGTAAAGTATCATTGTCATGACCTACCATTGTTTCAAAACAGGGCGCTTGTATTCCCTCTTTAGAAAGAATAGACCTAAACTTAGCGCTAGTGATTCCATTATTGTTGCTATCAAGTTCATCATTATCACATTGGGTAAATACAATGGCTAGATTTGCGCCTATCTTGGTATCACTTAAAAGCCTTATATTTTTCAAGTCATAGTCAGTAATTCTGTGATTAGAAATTGATATGCAGTACCAAAATAGGTGAATATGCTCATTCAAAGACTGACTTTTTCTTTTTATAATCTCAGCCAATACTTTTTCTTCGAAGTTCCCATTGTCTTCTTTACCATCAATTATTTCATAACCTTCAGTGTCAAAGACGGTAACAGGCACGCCATTTTTTTCATACTTATGGCACCCTCGGGTCACTGGCTCTCCAGAGCCTACCTTTGCAAACTCTTCACCAAACACCTGATTAATTAAACTACTTTTACCAACACCTGTACCACCAACGATCATAATGTTAGGTTTTTTAATCTCTTTAACTTGTTTGTCAAACTCACGTTCAAAATCACTATTTTTCATTATTTTCTCGCCATTAACTTACTTTTTTCTTCTAATAAATAATTTTCTATTGGTGTCAATACTTCTGTCATCATGTTCTGGATAAATCCTTTTAAATCAGACAATACCGCCACCACATTCCAAGTCGCAGAAACTTTGTTGAAAAAACCATCCCTCTCAAAGTCACTGGTTATACTTTCAAGCTTATCAGTTATTTTTTCGGAAGAGTCATCTAGTGATTGTTCAACCTTCCAATGGATATCATCTAAATACGTTCTAAGCGGTTCTGCACTTTCAAACCCCATTCCAAAAAGAAACTCGTCCAGGTTACCTAAAAAGTCTTCGTACTCACTTGGTAGTTCATCAAAACTATCCAGATCAACGTTAAAAACTTCCCCCATGTCCAAATCACTTCCGTCTTGTATTAAACCTTTAATTAATGAAATGAAACCAATATCTGACTCATTGATTGTTGTAGATATTTTTGTTTTCAAATATCTAATACTATCGATGTACTTATCAAGGAAATAACGTCCAACTTTGATGCGTAGTTTCGAATCAATATTTTCCAACATAAAGTCAAGCGTTTTTTCTTTTCCGTATTTTTCTTTTTTTCCTCTTCTTGTTCGCATTTGTACGGAACAAACTTCTGATATGCTAACTTTATGACCAAAATGTAAATTTAATTGCTTTATCAGCGATTCTTTTTGTTCCGCTGTCGCTATATCTGATTTTGATAAAACGACTTGTATAGGTATATCTTTTTCAATAAATCCTGCAATGACATCGAGTTCAGGGTTTTCTATTCTAGCAGAAGCAGCATTGATGATGTAAAAAGCTCCATGAATCCAATCATTAGGAGTTGAACTTTTTTCTGACCTAGATTCAATAAAGTTATCAAGCTCTATTTTCCATTTAGACAAATTATTTGTTTCAATACCAACTGTATCAAAAACTCTTAAGTTAAAGCTTTCATAGCCTACATCATAATACTTAAAATGGTCACTCCAACCAGTAACAGGAGCACCATCTCCCCTTTCAAATAACTCTTCACCAAATATATAATTACAGAAGCTACTTTTCCCTACTCCCGTTTTCCCAATAACAATTAAGTTAACCTCAGACATTTTGAACCTTTAATTATTTATATTACTAGCCACACTTATGTTCACATTAGATAGGTCATTTCCAAAACTTTTGAACCATGAACGGCACTGTTTGGAATCAATAACCAATGTTTTAACTTCATACTACTGGTCATTCTCTACCAACTGTTGTTCTTCCGAGAGAAGAGTTTCCTGTAAATGAAATCCTGCACTTTTTGAAACCTTAAACTCCAGCCAACACTTAACTCCCTCCCCAAAACTGAAGCGCCCATACGCATAATGTTGACTAAGTTTATTTAAAAGTCAAAAGTTTATACTAAAGCTTTTACTATGCGATATAGCGCTAGGATACGTTCATTGTCATTCCCATCAAAGCGACATGTCAGGTCGATCGTTACCCTCTGGTGAGCTAGGCCAAGGGGCATTTCCATTGCTGTTCGCTACTTTCGTCTAGCCTTGTAAAATTCGAGGTTCAGTAAACAATAGTGATATTGAACTTGGAGATGAAGGTTGCACTTCGATTCTTGGCGGATTTAAATGGAAATTCAGGTTCCGTTTCTCTGTTTCCTCCAAGAGTAAACGTAAAATCTGGTTCGATTGTCTCTGAGAGAATCAAAATGCTCGCTCAACACTTCTAAGTTGCGTTGGATACTTCCGATATCTCTTTTAATATTGTTGCTCAAGAAATTTACACACGGTCACCTGAAGTGCCTTAGGTATGCATTTGAATCGCTCAAATGCGAAAGCAAGTGCATCTTGGGTTCTCGCTTGTCTAGCCATATCTATTTAACGATTCTTGGGTTCGGAATAATTTTAAAAGATCTACACCTAGGGCATAAAAACACAAATTTCTGTTTGCGTGTAAATTCATACTTACAGCGCAGACACAGATAGAAATAAGGAGGGGTATTCGCTACCATTCAATCAATAACTCCCATACGTCATGCTACATAAGACAGTCATATGCATCAATTGCAACAAATGCAATCTAACATGCTGTTCTTGAATAACTTGATCTCAGTATAAAGTCATTTGCGACATTTTGTGTCGTATAAACTCAGATACTACAAAATAGGTCTAAAATCATTGACCTTAAAGTACCTTATCGTTATCGGTAACCAATCCGATTTTATCTATATCCCTCATTTGATGTGGCCTACAGATTCCAGGCACTAATTTAAACAAATTTTCAGCATGAACTAGCAACAGCCCATAACTTGCTTGGTGTGTCCGAAGCCTATTATAGTAGTCCATCAAGGTATAGCTCATATCTTTCTTTGCTAACCCACACTTGTATCAAAGTATGCAAGCTATCATATACAAAGCAAAACTGATCGGAGATATAGTATGGTCATAAAGAATCGTACTCTTCTTCATTATCAAACACTTTAGTACGATTGTTCATGTGATCACCGTTTGCTTCAGAGTCGATTGCTACGAGCAAAACCTTATCTCCATCGGCTTCGGTGTATTTTTCTAAATGGAAGCCGCCCACGATTCCACAGCCAGCAGCACTTGTAGACGATTCATTTAGTTTCAACTCACAACTTTCCTCGAACAGTTCATCAAGAGTGCATTCATCCGAAAAGCCTTGCTCGGCTTCAGCGACGACTTCTTCAAAGAATCTGGTCATTTGTTCTTCGTCAAAGATACCTAATTCATCAGTATCTTTGTAATTATCCCAAAGGCAGTCATCATGACTGATATCGGAAGAATGAATTTGACAGTAACAATCAAACTCACCATCCACTAACTGAACCGTAAGCTCACCTTGCCACTTGATAGCACTACTCTCAACACTCACCCCATACCAATGCCTCGTGGCTTTCGTATTCATTTTTTCAATATATACTGAGTCTTACTTCAATCTTACTCATGCTGCGTAACCTCTTTTTGTAATTACAAAGCTTGAGTCAAGCGTTTCAAACTGAGAAGCCATGCGTGCAACAACGGAATCAGGAACACCATGTACATTCTGATAATTCCCCTTCATTTCAACGACCTCAAAGGCCAGCCCCATGTCATTCGCTAGGTTTTGATAGAATTTCATTTCCCAATTTTTCACGAACGTGTTGGCAACAACAACATTGAAACCAGCTTTCAAGAGACGCTTAGTTTCAAACTTGCACCAGTTATGTGCATCCTTAATCTGAGCATTATCGTATTGATATAGGCCATCTTTATCGATGAAAAACTGATCAGCCTCAACCAACTTTGCATCTAAAGTTTTAGCGTGCGTTGACTTCCCAGAGCCTGGAATACCTCTCACCAGAGTAAGTTTTTGCTCGTTGATCACCATCTTATACCTCACCGTCTTTGAAAATTGACGATACAAATAATGGTTCTTTAGTCATCAACATGGCACGAGGAACACGATCGAAACGAAGATCTTCATTCAGAGTCTTAACCTTTTCTATAAGGCCTGCTTTAACTTGCTTGGTCAGTCCGTGAACCTTTGTACCAAACGAATCGAGGATTTCAGATGTTAGTTTGTCACTATAAATTGGGCTGCCAATGACTAATTCAGATGTAAATGATACCTTTTGGCCTTCGGCGGAAAAACTCAATGCAGCGATGTATCCATAATCGTGTAGAAGAAGAACTTCATCACCATTAAGAGTGTGGACTGCGTATTGACCATCTCGCAATGCTTGTCGTACTATCAATGAGATAACATTAAATTCACTGATTTCGAACAAAAACTCTGGAGCATTCAAGTACCCAGAAAAAAGTTGAGTAATAAGTTGTCTATGACTAACAAATGACGGATGCAGCTCTACGTCGCTAATGCCGTTATATTCATCAACATTACAAATAGCAACTAGCTCTAAATCCATAAAGAGTCTTATCTGGTACTGACCTGATACATCATCATCGAGTGGAATACCGTCGTAAGATGTGACTATGAGATGGGCGTCGGAAGACTCTAATAGAGAGCCTAATCTATCCCAATCAAGATTTAGGTGGAAAGAAGTGAACTGTTTTTCTGTGTTAAAAATATCCATGATGGACTCCAATTAATAATACAAGCTCATTTTTGAACTTGATAACTTAGTTCAAACGCCAAACTTAGCGGATAATTTTTAGCCACTTTGGCACGTATCTTTCAATGCTGTTTCAAGAACTTTTTAGAAACACACATCGAACTTATTATTTTATTATCTAAGTTGTTATATTATTATTGAGTCCATAGAGTTTCCTCACTGGAACGTAATAAAAGCTACCACCACATCCAACACAAAGTCAACAGAAAAAACCATTTAATAAAGCAAAAAAAAATTCCAGAACTTCATTTTCACTGCGTTTATGTATAATTAAAGTATAAACATTGTGCATATTAGTGGAAAAACCTTCGCCCTAGATCAGTCAGAGAACGACACCAGTTACTTCGGGAGCAAAGCTACTCTAGAAAAAGCAGTATGATGAATCATACTGCCCTGTCTACCTTAAGCAGCAAGTCGCCTTTAAACTAACAAATCAATTATTGAGATTGCATTCATTTGCTTTTGTCCGTGAATACAAACCTCGTATTCACGGTCATCGATTAAGCATATTACATCCAAGTTTTCTCGATTACTCTTAACGTGAGATGCATAAATGCTAAAAATAAATCTGGTCTCACAACCATCAGAAGTCAGGAATTTTCCTATAAGAGCGCTACTTTTTTCTGAATTTGAAAATCTTATTGCATCGAAGCTTTTCAAAATCCAAGAGGGTTTTGATTTCAAAAACGTGACTGCTAATGACGCAGAGGAGTGCGGGATCATCTCTAATCTATCATTCACTTTCAACTTTGACATAACACCGTACGAAGGTATATTCACGTTTAATAAAGTAGTACCATGGCTCATGTTTCTGTTTTGATAATCAAAATCACTTTTTATATCTTGAAAATATAGTTGGTAAACATCGTAATCAATCGTAATGTCTCGCCCATTATCGCGCTCGATTATGTAGTTACCAATTTCTGTACTCAAAGACTTCTTACTAAATCGCTCAAGAAGTTTCTCCAAATTTCCATCACTTATTCTCATATCCGACACCTTCTTTCTTCCATCAACTATCATTAAACAACATTTAATCAACTCTTTATTAAACTGCGAACCTCTCGGGTTTTGTCTCAGTAACACCCTCTCCGTTGGTGTAAGTTGATAAACAAATCTAAGCGCACAAAAGTAGTACACTTCTGAATATCCATACATAGCGGCTCCCCTCCCTAGCAACACAGCTTCTTCTCGTGCCAAGAAACTAATGCGGCAGTTGTGACAACTTTTAGATGTGGCTTATATTCCCAATTGGTTATTTCTTCTGGCAAAGGGATAAGGAAATCATCAACTTGACAGAATATATAGTCGACACCTCTAACATGATGGCTTTGTAAATC
This sequence comes from Vibrio sp. SCSIO 43097, assembly GCF_023650755.1. Lineage (NCBI taxonomy): Bacteria > Pseudomonadati > Pseudomonadota > Gammaproteobacteria > Vibrionales > Vibrionaceae > Vibrio > Vibrio sp. SCSIO 43097. Next base: position 1,954,699 of record NZ_CP071840.1, read on the forward strand.
AGAGGTTCTATTTATGAATAAGCAAGAAGAATGAGAACCACTCTTGGTGATTAACCCAAACTTAAACGCAGAAAAACAATCATCATCAACAATGAGTTTGTTACCATGATATAGCAAGATATGCTTAATCTCATTTACAGCAGAAAGTTCTCCGCTAAGATCATTTCCTAGGAAACACAAGTAATTCGTATCAAGATAGATTTGCCTAATATAGCTTTCTAGTTCATTATATTCGGTTATGTTTGAGGTATATTTTGAGAGGCTGTCACTAATCTCCCAATCTAAGCCCATGTCTGGGTTTTTACGTGATAGAGCCAATTGCACTGCTTTTACCAATGGAATATCACATATATATTCTTTACGATTAATATTATTAATAACACCAACATTACTAATAACATTAAATATGTGTAAATCAAGATTTGATGAGGTTAAAGGGTGATTGGATAGATCGAAGTCAGTAGTATCACTATTGTACATAATGTCCTCCATAGAGAGTTAGAATTAAGTAAGTTTAAACTTTGCTGTAAGCAATTTTATTTTTCTTAATACTGTTATTATCTATTGAGAACACCGATATCAGAACGATACATTTAGTGTCTAGTTAGCGGTAGGGGACCAATTATCAGCCAACTTATGAAATACATTAATCACTTCTTAGTAAAGAGTCAATGTTTTATTTTATAAATATATGCAATATTAATCCCTTTGTTTTATTTATCTCTTCGTGCTTTGTATCGAGTGCGCTATAAGTACTTTAACCGTTCTAGTTTGTAGTATCAGCGTATAAATCCGATTTTAATTTTCACTCATTTACAGTTTACATGGGAGTATTATTATATTATTTTTATAAAATAAAAATATTGCCAACAAAAATATCAATCTTACCTTCAGATTATTTAGTCGGCTTTACTTCATTCATAAAGAAGAAATGCTCCCACACATCGTGACTAATCCTTAATTAATATACTGAGTTTCAGGCACATCTAACACCAAAAGCTTTTCTATCCTTATCATAGTGTAAGTCTCATTCACCTATTGGTTGTAATTTCTTAGGCTTACTTTCCCACCTAACTACTGTATCGTCTCTAATATCGAACGCTTATGATAACCATACAGCATCTTCAATTATTTGGAGCCGCACAACTTGTGGCGACCTAACGCTAAAATTCGAGAATGTCCTCTTTCCCAGTCTAGAAAATACTCCGCAAGTAGCTCCTGTACGACTCCATAGCAAAAACAGTTATCTCTTGTAGTTAAAAGACATTATCAGAAAGTTTGTCTCTTAACTTGGCGCTTAGACAGGATTTGGCAGTTAGTTCCTAACATAGATACTTGGAACAGGTTTTTAGCAATATCGAACCACGGTAACTTCTATAGAAATAATTGTTACTTCTGTTATCACTGGCTCCACCATAAGTTTGTTACAACGACACCAGAAGGAAGCAGTGTCCATCATATCAAAGCCGTTAAGTAGTAAAAGCAGTATGCTAACGCATACTGCTATTCTATTAAGCCAGTAATAAAGCTGTGTGCATTAATCACTATATATATGTAAAACAAGGTTAATGCACACATTTGATACGCACTATCAATCAAGTAGGACACATGAAGATTATCAGAGAAAGAACTGACATCCAATTTTCGGGCATACCTTAAAGAGCTTGATCTAAACCGATGGAACCTTTCCGTAAACCAGCGTTCTGATCCCTTGATACCAGAGTATAGGAAAAAACAGATGGGGAAATCGAAGAGAAAAAATCACCAACTGGAAAGAATCCAACCAAGCGCTCATAAACTGAAGTTCGCTGACGTTTTGGATGGACGACGATGCTATCGCCAATTGGTACTGTGATTCTCCGTCTGGACACAGAGGAATAGATACTGCCCCGATGCTGGCAGGGCTTTTCAACCTGCCACTCCGCGCTTTACTGGGCTTTAATGAGTTCAGTTATTCCGCGGAAGCATTGATTCGCTGTTTGGTCTGCTGCATGTAGACTTACATTCGCCAAATTACACCAACGTACGCAAGCGAACACGAACAGTCGATGTGAATATTGCCAAACTCCTAAAGGTCCAGTGGCACACCTGCTCATTGACGCAACTGGTGTTAAAATTTTTGGTGAAGGAGAATGGATGGTTCGTAAGTATGGCAGTGAAGGCCGACGCGGATGGCGCAAAGTCCACTTTGACGCAGATAGCCACGACATCATCTCTTCCGTAGTTTCTCTAGATAGCGTCCATAATAGCTAGGTACAGCCTGGTCTCTTGAATCCTTTACACAATAAAATAGAACAAGTATAGACAGATGGAGCCTATGACACACGAGGTTGCTATGAAGTGATAGGCAAAAAGGGAGCGAATGCGGTGCTCCCTCCTCGAAAGATTGTTGCCCTCTGGGATGACGAACACCCAAGAAACGAATATGTTATTGCCCAGCAGTCAGACCAACTAGAACAATGGAAAATGGACAGCCGTTACCACCAACGCTCACTAGTTGGGACTGCGATGTATCGTTACAAGCAACTGCTCAGTGGGAAAGTGACGCTGAGAAAAGACAATGGCCAACTAGGTGAAATTTTGGTTAACTTTAAGGGGTTGAACAAACTCACTGTGCTTGGTATGCCTGTTCGTCAGAGACTGAGCTAATATACCGCAGGTTAATGGCTTCACGCATATCCAAGGCTAAATTGGTCAACAACACCACTCAACTCAAGTGTCCAAAGGTCTAGGTTCCACTTCCCTCTTCACGTTTAATAACATTCACCATTTTGCCTTTATTTGTTCTTTGTACGTCAAACCCCAATAAACGAAACAGTTTATTTACCTTTGCTGCCATACCACGCATCCCAAATTTCTTCCATGCTGTCGTGATTTTTAGCGATTTAGGCAAGATATAATTAACAACAGATGAATTATCAAGCAGTTCATAAAAAATTGATTCAATGCTTACTTCCAGTTTTCCTGTTGACTTAATTGGTATTTTAGTAGGCTCAAAAGAGAAACTAGCTAGATGTAATATTCTTCTTAGTACCTCTACTGCCTCTGCTTGTTTACGAGCATCTTGGCTATGCATACTAATATCAGCTTCACCTCTGAGCATCGATTTGACTGTCGCATCAAAGTCATGCTTTAGGGAAAGGTTATAGGTGTATTCAACATCGCCTTTGGGTAATACTTCATCACTATCATCAATCTTAAAACCACTTCGCCGCAATGTTTCATAGAGAGCATAATGCAAATTATCCAGAAGTATCTGTCGATGTTTCGCTAAACGTGCCTCAAAACGTTCATCTTCGGTATAAGCGTGACGATAAAAACTAATTGAATGAAATGGTGGTGGTTGAAGTAACCCGAATATCATTCTTTTTGCGGTTCTGAGTCGGGAAGCAAACTGAATCAACTCTTTGGGCGTTAATACCCCTGAAGCGAACACCGTCACTATTTCAGCATGTTTAGTATTTATATCAAAACCTTCTTTCAGAATTGGACTGACAATAACAGTATCGTATTTTTGAATTTCATTAGACGGATCATTCAAAAACGCATCTTGCTCCTCTAAAAGGTAGTTTTTATCATCATCTCCTTTCACTATTGCTAAGATCTTATTTTCAATTGCTGCTTTAAAGTCAGCGACCTTTCTCTGTCCATTAAAAATGAAATAACCACTACTAATAAGCCACGACTCAATACTCTTTTTGCTATCACACACAATGAAGTTTTTGGTATTCGGCTTTAAGCCATTCGAAAGCAAATGCTCTTGATACCGACCCCACTCCCCTATTTTTGCCTGAATATTTGTTTTACTAACGTTATCACACACGGCTGTTGGAGGTAAGATACCCGCGACTACCCGTCTATCTCCACAGTCTTTTTTCACAACAGTTGTCGTCAAATGGTCGGTCAAATCAGCATCCATCAAAATAACCTTTTGCTGACCAGAGAAAATCACGCTGAGCAGGTTTTTTATCGTATCTTTTTCTGCTTTTGTCAGGTACTTCTCCCCAGTTGCATACACTGCTTCAAGTACTTTTTCTGCCTCATCAATAATAACTAAGTCTGCATATTTTATACGATGTTGTATAACTTGTTTCGTTATCGATTTTAAAGTGGACACAACGTGATTCGACGTTTCCAAAGCAATTAATGGTGCGTCTGAGGTAACTAAACTAAGTTGTTTTATTCGTTCATCAGGGCCAGTAGTATCTTGCTCTAACAAATGATTAGCAACACTATCTTCTACTCGATGTTTAAATGAACCAATGACAGATTTTAGGTTAGAAATCAAGACTGTACGTTTTTTTTGACGATGAAACGAATGTAGAATTTGGATAGCAAGTTCTGTTTTTCCCGTCCCTGTCCCTGCCTTCAATAGAGTTATATCAGGCATAGGAAACGGCTTGCGGGTGTTGCTTTTTCCATCATACAGATGGTATTCAAACTTTAGCGGATGAGTAATAAAACTCCCCAAGTAAAAGCCTGAAAATCGCTTGTCATAATAGGTTCTAATTCCATGTTTCGATGGTTCGAAGTCTAATGATGCATCAATCACACTGTCTAGGTACGCCTTGTTAGACTTCTTCATCAAAGAGGAAAATTTTCTCTTGCTCAAATGACTAATACTATTTACTTCTTCGTGAAACAGTCTAATTTTATCGTCAATATCTACCTGATCTTGTTTAATATCACTGCCTAAATATTGTGCTTTTGCGAGACTAAAAAGGTTGATGTCAAAGGTGACATTGTAACCCTTTAGAAGATGTAGTGTTCGAGAAGCACTTTTAGAAATAATGATGTTACCATTACCATCTAGAAGATCACATTTAAAGTAGTGCGATATTTTCTCAATAACTAGGCTAGATAATTGGCACGTAATACAAATTGAACTTAACCATCTTTCATAGCCTTGTCGGTATCCCTCTTGATGATAACGAACAGAAGCAACAAGGTCCTTCAGCTCAGATAGGACAACTCGCCTAGCACTACTTTGTAAAAAATCGGGGATATGCTCCCCGATTACAATGATGACTTCTGTTGCGCATACATTCAAACATTGCTTAAAAAATGGTGGGAAAGACGTCACCATATACTACTTACCTTATATTATTTGCTCTTCAACAAGCTCATCAACTACTATTTGAGATAAAGCACTCGCTATGTCATAGCCTAACCACACATTATCAGGAGCACTGCTGTCACTTTTGGAATCATCCATAGCTAACTTTTCAAGCAACGCCTCGAAACCATGCTGGTTCCAGTATGCAAGTTGTTCTTCTGTGTAACTGCCTCGCGCATCATTAGCAAAATCATCATCAATCCGAGTAAACAGCAATTCGCCTGCGTCTTTCTCACTAGTAACAAATATCGAGAGATTACGACTCGAGTAAAATTCAACATCGATCACGTTTACTAAAGCATTGCCATGAATGTTTCCGTAGCCGTAATAGGAAAGTGGTTTTGGTTCCATATGTACTGATAACTTCTTAATTGCTTTGACCAATACATCTTTTACTAGCAGGCGAGCTTCTCGATTACGGTAATTACGAGCAGCTTGTACTTTACTAATAAACTCTTTGATCGAGTCAGCACTGATTGTGTATGTTTCATACTCACTTGATTGCTTTTTCAGTTCTTCTTTTTTATTTTGCAAGACTTGGTATTTCGCCTTCTCTGAAGCCCTTTTCTCACCATCTGAAATAATAGTTAAAGTATCTAAGATGTTATCCATTTTCTGGTCAATCTCTTTGATTTTCTCATCAATGCTTAGTTTGGTGTTGCTATCCACATCTTGATTTATCAAGTCGTAGTCAATATGACGGGAGACTGACATCAAGAAGGCATCTTCTAGGTAATCTTGGATGATACTTTTGCAACAGGTTTTAGTTTCTTTTTGAGTACTACAATGTAATCGCCTTCTGATGCGATACTTTTGCCTTTGAGGTTGCGAACCAATACTCTTACCACACTTAGCACAAATAGACTTCTTACCATAATCGGTCAATAAATACACAATCGCATTTTTTTGAGAAACGGATTTATCACCACTCATAGCTTGATGCTTTCGCTTTTTAACTGCCTGAATTGTTTCAAATTCTTCTTCTGAAATAAGTTGGGGATAATAGTTATCAAGCTCGAACTTCTCTTTAACTGTTTCCCCTTCTTTCAAATACTTAATCTCAAATACTTTTCTACCACATAGTGAAGGGTTCGCTAAAATACTAGTAATAGTCGAAACACCCCAAACATCCCTTCCCGTTGGAGATTTGATGCCTCGAGTTCCTAGCTCTCGACTAATAGAGTTTAAGCCCATGTTCTCTTTTAAGTAGAGTTCCACAATCAATAGTGCTGTCGATTGGTGCTCATTAAGTTCAAAGCCCGCTTTTTCCTTTGGGTGTGACTTTGGCTTACGGGATAACCAAAATGGTAGACTTCCTGACACATCAGCTATCTCACCCTTACGGAAGTTTGCTACCTGTTCGTGAATGAAGTCTATGCTAAAGCCTTGTTTACGCAATGACTCTTCATGAGAGCGTTGCATTTCAATAATGGCATACAACATTGTTCCAACTGGATCAGCACTGAATGTTTTACGATTAAAGACTTTATCCCCTCTTGCTGTTATCACGGTGATGCCAGCCATCACCAGTTCATTAAGAGTTGACTGAGCTTGTATAACCTGCTCTCGGCTCATCCTGTCTAAAGATTCGATAATTAAAAATGAACCTGGTTTGATGTGATTAGACTTGACTAGACTTAAAAATACTCCGAATGCACCTTTTGTTTTGTGCTCAGCATGAAATGCAGACAACCCTTTATCAGTTAGAATAAGATCCTCATTAACTGTTAAGCCGTATTTTTCAGCAATTTCGTAGGCATATTTATCCTGACGCGCCAACGAGGTACCCTTTTCTTGCTCAATGTTTGAAAAGCGTCTGTAAGAGTAGACTTCTGGATTTGGACTAGGTCTAAACATTATACAGCCTCCATATTCGTCTTGGTTAGAACGAAGGGATGCTGAAACAAGTAGACAGGGGTGCTTAAAGTTAAATTAATGCTGGTTCGAAGTGATAATTCAAATAATTGAGCATTTAAACAAGCTCGATCGATTCGCAAACTTACTATAACTTCTAGAACTAAAAATATGACGTTTGACTCTCTCATGGGTCCTCCAAAAAATATATTGAGTCGTAATGTAATAACGGTTTGGCTTGTTTTGCCTGTAGTTTTTATCGTTATTATCTTTTTTTATTATTATGACTTTTATTATATTATTCAGAGCTTTCTGAGAGGCATCTCGGGAAGCCATTAGAAATTATCTTATATAAATAGGACTGTCAATACTTTTATTAAACAAATCCACAACGATTGATCAGCCACGTTTTCATCATTGGCCAATAACACCATCAAGGGTAACTCCTGATCTGCAAGACTGGCGCTGAAGTTCAGTTATGCCATCTCATGGGCTTCATACACAGCGTAGCTATAATATACCAGCTACTTCGAAGCGATTTCCTCAGAACTTTAACACGTGGGTCCTAATCAAAAATAAGAGGTAGATTGTTTTGCTCGAAAGACTACCAATACATCGTTACTGCCCGTAATTTAATGCAAAATGTAAGTAGAAAAGACATTCTCATCGCCCGTGTCGATGGGTCAAAAGTATTTACTAACGCCATAAACACGCTTTCCCTAACACTTAAAGTCAGCTCTACTTCACATCCATATAGTGCAAACTCGATGAAATATGTGCAGTAGAAAGACTACAAGGCGGTCGCGACGGACATGAAGGCCATCTACCAGTCGAAAACTTGCTTGAAACACAGCGGAAACGACTGTTCGGAATGCTCCGAAATATGCAGGACACTTTAAAAGTCATTGCCTTTAAAGTAAACAAGCGTAGCGTCAAACTAGATTTAGAGCAGCACAAGTGCTGCTATTTGTTCAATTAGGTTAGAACAACCACTTACTAACTTCATTTAAGTTCTCAAGGTATAACGGCCGAACTGTAGGTTCATCTGGTCGTTCATGTTTATCAATAAGGTGAAATTGTAAGTAGTACTCCGCCATAGCAGCTCGTATAGTTACCTCATAGAAGTCTCCTTCCCCTTTATCCATCATGATTACACGTTTCTGCTCATCTGTAAGCGCTGGTTGAGGTGAAATTCTCAATGTAACTGTCTGCATCCAGCAATCATCATCTTTAGCAGTCCAAGGCGAATTGCCAACAATAACTACATCCTTCATACGGCTTACATTGAAATCTCTAAATTCTTTTCTGTAATCATCGTAAGCTCGGCAATGCCATCTGAGTCCACTGTTTGCCAGACCTATTGGGTGTAATGTTCTTTTCATTCCTTCTGGATGATTAAGGGAGTGGTAAGTCACTTGAATAGAAAGCTTTTTTGCTATTGCTTGTGTCAGAATACGACTCACTTTCGGGGCAACATAACTCGAAATAGCAGGTCCAAAATCAATGGTATTTTCACCCCATAGCGTTGAAGAATAGCTCACGTTATTTAACCTCAGGAACGCTGTATACTCCTCCCATGAGCCGTCAGTGTAGTGAAGATGAAACTCACTAGTTGGTTCGAATCTTTTCGCACTCTTATTGTAAAAAAGTGAGTCTGGGTATTCTTTTCGATATTCAGCTAAGCTCTTAGTAATGTTGTTTACTGTTACCTGAAACAACACAGCTAGCTTAGATGCATTGACCACACCTTCCCAATAAGCCAGTAATTCGATAACTCTAAAACGAGCTTCTTTTGTACTGAGACCACCACCAATCATTGCTTAATCTCCAGATTCTCGATCACTTTCAATTGCGCTTTATGAACAACTAGGTGCTCTTGTGTAATTGCCAAATATTCCGATTCAATTTTTATCAAGTGCTCTCTAACTACCTCTGGCGTGCGCGGATCCTTTAGTCGCCTTAATAGCTGAGGCTGCTGCTTGTAGAATTCATCAAGCTTACTCAATTTTAGTATTTCTGGAGATAAGCTTGTCGGTACTATTAGATCGACAGGTCTTACCTCTGCTACTTTTAAAGCCATATCGAAACCTGCTGCATCGTAGTCAAAGAAAACAGCAACTTTTGCTGAGCTGCTTATGCTACCTATCACTTCCATTACAACTGACTGGTTATCACCATGCCCTTTATAGATCATTACCGCCTCCTCATATTCAGAAGGTATACGGTCAATGACTTCCTCCCAGTAAACCAAGGCTTCTCCGTTTTCTAAGATTATCAACTGCTTTATACGTTCGACATCCAAATGACCTTTTCTTACCGATACTACCGTACCAACTGGTGTTGATACTTCCTCATTACCTATCAACGGAATCGATGAAGTAAGACTCGACATATTTATCATTGATTTAAATACGTCTCCTCTTGCCCACTTTTCATTAGGTACTGTTTTTGATGCATCCATGCGGTTATGAAATTCAAGAGATAAATCCATTACTGATTTACCAAACATTTCATCAAGAAAGGTTTCCAGTTTTCTCAACTCATGCGAACTTAAATGAATTTTGCCACTCCGATAATCACCTATACCTACTTCATCACAAATATGTCTATAAGTAGGTTTGTCTGGAAGCTGTCTTTTCGATGACTTAACTATTTGGAGTGCAAGTTTAAGAACCTTTTTATTCACGATTACCTTTCCTGAAAATTATATCCTTGATATACAAAGTACCGTCAAAAGGCTGGACAATATCTCTGACCTCTTCGACTACTACGTATCTGGAAATAGATTTTTTCTGTGCTTCATAATAGCTCATCACCATAATCATCCAATCTTCGGGCAAAGCTTCAACACCGAGGACTCCATAAGCATTCATTGCTGAAATATCTTCTTTGTAGGATGCATCGGTAATAGCCTGAAATAGTAGCTCTACATTTTCTGTTAAAGGATCGAGAACATTTTCCAGAGTCTCTCCTCTTGCATCGGCGATTTCCTCATTATTTTCTTCTGGTTGCTCAGTATTTGGCTCTAGCTGAACTTTTTCCAAAGTATCCAGCGCAATATCCATGAGGAGTTCTTCATCTCTTGCACTACTGGTATCAACATATCCCCCTAAACGTTGCCTTTCGGCAAGAGAGGCGCAAGTAGGCAGCTCCATGATCCCTGATATATCGGGTCGATAACCAGGTTGCTCTTTGAACTTGTTCGAGAAGATGTCAATCAGCATGTTTAACCGACGAACTGCTTTGTCTCTTTGTAGTTTCTCCACCATACTATTTAGTTTGCGATTGGTAGCTGCCAGGTCTTTCAAACTACGATCAAGATGAGCTTTAAAGACTTTCATTAGTAGTCGTTCAAGCAGTAAATCAGTTCCAACCCATTCTCTTATCTTTACTACACTTAAGTGGCTGATTGTCGTTCTGAGCTTAAAGCATTCATCTTTACAGCGGGTTGTCTGTCTTATACGTTCATCAATATCAGATACGACGCTAAATTCATCAGAAACAATATGGTGATACATACTTAAGGCATCTGTAAGCATGTCCATTATTTCCATGACTATCTCTCTGATTTCATCAAAGTATTGCTCGTGAGAAGTATGTGTCCTGATCTTCGATTTCTTATAGCTCTCTATACTAAATTCTAAATCCTCAATAAGGCTTGAATATGCTCCTACTTTTTCTCTGAATCTATATCTGCTAGTAACATGATCCAACAGACTCCTAACTTTGCTGTGAACCTGTACACCAAGGTTGTCGTCGACATAATAAGCTAATCGATTTTTTTCTAAGGCTGTTATTGCAGATTCATTTTCAGGTGTGTCATCAATTTGACCAGCAGTGACATAGCAACTTTCATCAACTACCTCGATATGCTTGCTTAGAGCACGAATCGCTGATTTTGAATCTTCTTTACGTCCCATCAGAACAGCTCCTGCTGAGATTCTGGTTCATCATCTGGTAACTCGTAGCCTTCAAATGAGTGAATGAATTCTAATTGATCAAATAATAAAGACCATTTGGCTGTCGCTATATACACAGCACCAGAACTACCAACCGACAGTAGATATCCATTGTCAGATAAGTAAGTCAGAACAGACCTCAGCTTAGTTTTTGTTTCAAGAGATCTTGAAACTTTTCTAAATTTAGAAGCGATCTGACTCAACAATTCAGACATAGAGGAAGACTCTTCTATTGCCGATAGTAACTCTGACTCTGAAATTCTTGCACCCGCTTCTATTGGACGAGATTCCGCGTCTACATTTCTCACTAATCTAAGCCAATCAAGCAATGGTTCTAGATCGACTAGCATATGGGAGAACTGTTTAGTCGCTCTTTTTCGCCTCTTTGGATCTTCTAATGTCTCATATGAGCAATAGTAGCCTTTACTGTCATTAGTCTTTCCAACTTGTCTGGAAATTCGATGCAGAAATGCATTAACGTCGGAACAATTTATAGAGTCTTGGAGAAATCGAAAAGCTTCGGGATAAGAAACTTCACATATCACTTTTTCATCAAGTAGATATTCAACCGTAATTTCAAATCTGGTGCTCATGATTACTTATCCTCTTCTTCAGGTAATAAAGGATTTTTCTTATCACCTTTTACTGAAACATAACGTTTAATACCTAGGTTTTTGTCCACATAATTCTTGGTGTTAAAGTAGCGGAGTAATACAGGAGATGGGTTAGGCTGAGCACAAAACAGCGAGATGTTATGTTCATCCATCAGCTCGAATAGAATCATCACATTTTCATCTGAAATTTTACCAAGTTCATCTAATGGCCAATGTATCCTTACATTACTGTCTTTACATAAATAACGAGTCATGCCGCAGAATACAACAATCACTGCCAGAGTAGAGATACCTTCACTACTAAGCCCTTTAAGGTCTGCATCGGTTCTTATGTTTACAGATCGACCATTTTCTCTCATCGATATATCAATATCGACTAAAGACTCAATATCACTACTTATCTGACAACTACGCAAAGAGTCTGTCGTACTTTGGAATATCGTGACAAATTCTTTGCTAGGAAGTACATTCCGACCGCTCTCCACCCACTTAGACCAGACTTCGCTAAACGCCTTTAAATCTTTCCATATATCAAACTCATCGACTTTTGATACCAACTCGACGTTAATGTCACTTAGTGCTTCAAAGTGATTTGTTGTATTTATCTCTTCACCAAGTGTTGAAGAAATTGATCTCACTTTTCTATTTAATGTGTCCAATGAATGGTAGAAACGCACATACCGTTCACCTACCGTTTTGAGTGACTCTAGGGTAACTTCCCTGATGTCGGGGATGGCTACCTCTAATAAACGTCTTACATCATCGATACCTTCAATAAAGAAATCTTCCGTATAACTAGCATGGATAGAACGCTGACTCCTGTCTTGTTCCATGTTTTCCCACAGAACATAAATTTTATTCTTTGAACCTATACTTGTTAAAACTTCCCCCACTTTCTTTACTGCATCAGCGATGCTTCGGCGTAATACTTTAATCCTATTAATATTCTTTGTTAGTCGTTCAAGTAGCAGCTCTAAAGATAAATTGTCTCTTATTTCGGTTGATTCATGTGTAGTAGGAACTTTCTCAAGCGCATCATTAACATCTTCATAAGCGTGATTTACGCTTTTCTGCTCCTTATCTAACCGCTCTAGCTTTGCCTTCTGTTCTCTAGTCTTGACCTCTAGTTCTTTCAACCGCTCTTGGTGCTTTTTCTTTTTTTCTTCAAGCTGACTAGATAGATGATCAACTGATGCTGAAAGCTCAGTTGCCTCTTTTTCATACTTATCTATATGCACCCACAGCGATTTTTCCCAGCTACGATAGTCGTTGATTAACTGTGCGTAGCTTTTTATCAGTTCATACTCACTCTTAGACTTGGCCGATCTTTCTTTAGCAATTTGCTCAGTCAAAGGATCGATACCTCTGTTTTTCAATATCGCCTCAAAGGTTTTCTCAAACTCTTTGCGTTGATTATCCGCAGTATCTATTATCTCTTTAATCAGTTGACCCTTCAGATCAATTTGCTCTTGAATTGCTGCTTCTTCCACTGAAGCGTTGGCTTTTAAAGTAAGTATCTCTTGTCTAGTAGCTTCTTCTAACTTTTCGGCACCACCATCCGTTTCATGGTCGTAAGCTTTTAGCTCTAATTTACTCTGCTGAATACGTTTATCAATTTCCCCAACTCTGTAATTGATGGTCTTCTGTATTTCAATTTTTCTCGAGTTTATTGATAGACCTATCTCTTTCCTTTCAACCTTTAAACTTTCCTCTTCTCTTCGTAGTTGAGATAGCTCCGTTTTAGACTGAGAAACCTGATTGTTGAGTTTTCCGAGTTCTGTTTTTATACGCGTGACATCTTCTTCATAGTTAAAAATATCTTTTTTGAGGACGTCTCTTTGTTGCTTTAACTGATTCTCAGACTTAGTAAACTCGTTCGGTTCAACAAGATTGAGGTTTATTTCGAGTCCATACAAAGCTTGCGAACCGTTACCATCAAGTAATTGAGGATTTAAGTTTTTCTGGCTAAGAAGCTCAGGTCGAATCACTTTCCCTATAGTGTTTCTCCAAGAGTCTTTCGTATCATTCAAAAATTCATGCAAACTATCAGGTTCAGGATTTAACTGCCTAGTGATTTTCTCTCTTTCTACTTCGGCCTTAGCCAATGCATCCTTTTTGAATTGCAATTCATCTAATTTGCCGTCTCGAAGCTTTATATCACTATCAAGTTCTTCTCGTTTCTCCGATATCTCTGTAACTTTCTTTGCTAATTGTTCTTCAATTTCAGTAATTTGGTTTTCATATGAATGAATGTCTTTGCTCTCGTCTTCAGAATACGAGGAAGCTTTTGTTTTATCATCATAGAGCGCTTGAATGTCATCATTAATGCGTTGTTTTTCTGAAGCTCGGTTTTTCAAAAATTCTCGAATTTGAACATGCATTTCGTCAGATCGATCATTTTGTTTTTGCTGAGAAAGCCTCAAATGCTCATACATTGATTTTTCTAATGTAGATAACTCGTCCTTTGCCTTACTTAACTTGTTCGTTGTATCAGTTTCCAGTTGATCAACTTTTTTTTGGTGAACATCCGCCTGCTGTGATACTGCTTCTAATAAGCTCTTATAGTGTTCGTTGTCGCAGTTCATTTTTTCTTCATAGTCAGACAACTGTTCGTACTGGGATATCTTGGTTGTAATGTTCTCCTTTCCATCCCATCGCTCTCTTTCATCATATATCGTCTGAATTAGGCTACTCTTGCTCACTAGGGCGTTGGATTCGTTGTTATAACGTTCTCTTAATGCGGCTGTTTTACTTTTATAGTCATCTTCCAGATCACCTGTTTGAATCTTCAAGTCTGTTATTAAAGATTCTGTAGTCATCAAGTTTGATTCCACTTCAGAAGCTGCCTGGTCTAGCTGTTTTTTATAGGCGAGAAGTAAAGACCATTGTTCTTTTAGCTCTACATCTTTATCCAAAGCACCATTAAACGTAGTACTATGCTTTTCAATCTCAACCAATACATTAAGGCTGTTGATATACTCCGCATCGTCTTTGTGGAAAGGCGCATCTCCGATATCTATCTGGTCAGATAAAAAGCTGTCTACCACCATAGTTTTAAATTGAGCGAGTAGTTTATCGTGTCTCAACATTACTGCTGTCAAAGAATCGATATGCTGCATCTGAGTATCATTTGAACAAAGTGAAAACTGGTAAGCCGTTGAGGATAAAGATTGGTGGGATTTACGTTTCTTTTGCAGGCGCTTTTTATCATTTAATAGAACTGCTCGATAATCAATTGAGCTTCCAATCTGATTGCTTACATAGAAATGTTTAGACACGACGTGTCTCAACCAGTCATGCACATCGTTAGTGCTAGCTAACTGATCCATAAGATGTTGTTGAAACAAGCCTCCTTCAGCACCGCAGTCAACAAACCGATAAGCTACCGATTTCTTCGACTTGTACATGACAACACACTTGAGTTCACCCAAACGCTGATACTCAAAAATCAGCATGGAACGTACTGATGGTAATAAGAAATCAGCAAATGCTTTTTTCTCACCAGCTCGGTTTACCAGTGAACTCGGTTCTTTACCATAGAAGAAAGGAATAAGGCTAAGCATGGTCGATTTACCAGCACCATTCGTTCCCATGTTATTGGTATGCCCAACACACTCTACTTCTGTAAATTTTCCTTTAAAGTAACTGTGATGAAGGTAGATCTTCTGAAGCCCGCTTTCCATTTTGAAACCCAACTGATCAAATATACACCAATACAATGTACATTGAGTCGATGTATATTTATAGGTGTTATTTTGTACAGTGATTAGCCTACAACAATGCTACGCCATATACTGAATTCTTGAAAAAGAGTTTGTTTATTTCTCTAAAGTTGAAAATAGAAAAACCGATCACGATGATCGGCTTTCTTAATCGGAGTTTCCCCAGAGTTGAAGCAATAGAAAATGTCCCTGCTCTCCTAACTGATTTATATTTCTATAGGCTTTGAATTATTTTTTACTTCCCTGATGGTTTTTAAACTCAAACTTCCCAGATCAAATACTCCCACCTAACCGTAATAAACCTAAAAATAACTGTGCTTTACTCAGTAAACAGTTTCTCTTGTAAATCAAACACACCTTCATCGAAACCCAACGCCTTGTATCCACGATTGCGCTTGGTATACATTCTTGCCAACATTGGGATTTTCATATCCACATAATCAATAACACGAATTTCCGTCTTACCGTCATACTCTCGCTGTATCCTTCCGACATACTGAACAAGCGCTCCTTTCCAGGATACAGGCAAAGCCAGGACTAAGGTATCAAGTCGAGGTAGGTCAAATCCTTCACCAATAAAACGTCCAGTCGCTACCAACACTTGGGTCGTTGCCAGCTTTTCATTAACCTCGTCTCGATCTTTCTTTTTCATTGCACCAACAAGCACCTCGTTCTGAATAGCTCTCTGGGTTAGCATTTCACTCAGCAATTTCGTATGCTCTCGGCGTTCCGTAAGAACGATAGGAACACGCTCTTGTTTCACTTCGGCTTCAATGTCACTGATGATTAGCTGATTTCTCTTTTCATGCTCGATCAACCACCTATACACATCAGCGATATGTGGCCGAGGATCTTGAGCTGCCAGTTGAAGCGGTGGTTCGAAAAGAACCTCCTTCTTTTGAAGGGACTGAATAAACTTCACTGAACTGGACGAAGAAATCGTATGCCTTACCCTCCCCGCCTGCATGAAAATAATTGGCTGGTGACCGTCTCTACGTTCCAGAGTCGCACTAATACCAAGTACGTATTTTGCGTGAACCTCTCCTAATAATTTTTCATACTGTGGCGCTGACAGGTGATGGCATTCGTCGATGATTATCTGCCCGTATTCATGGACAACAGGATTGACCGTATTATCGCTTCGGTTAAGCAAGGTTTGATAGGTTGCGACGTCAACAGACTTCGTTGGCTTTTTCTTGGATCCTGTGATCACTCCTATCTCAACATTCGTCGTAAATGCCTTCAGCCTTTCCTGCCATTGGTCTACGAGTTGCTTATTGTGAACAAGAATTAAGGTATTGACCTTTCGTTTACATAACAGGCCTATTGCTGTAACCGTCTTTCCAAATGCCGTGGGCGCATGTAAAACACCGATATCAAATTTAAAAACCGCATCCACTGCTTTCTTCTGCTCTATCCGCAATTCACCGTTAAAACTTATATCTTTAAGAGACACTCCTGTCCTTCTCTTATCGACAAGAAGCAATTTAATATTCGACTGTTCTAGTAACTCACACACATCATCAATACACCCTCTTGGTAACACGAGGTATCCGCTATCAATTTCAGCCAATGATATGTATCTGGGTATTCCGTTTGTTGACAGACGTAGTCCCTGCGCTTTGAAGAATTTGGGATTTGAAAATGAGGCTAATTTCTTTAATCTAGCGACCAAAGCGTTTGGCATTGACTCAATCGGAATATAAATCCTATTCGCTAAAACTACCTCAATACATTGTGGGCATCCTGAAATAGATGCGATTTCTGGTAGATTCCTTTCCCATGGTGCCAAAGAAGGTGTTTCTCTATTAGGTGCTTCCTTGAAATTGTAAGTAGCAGCCAATTTTTTAGTTGAGGCAAGTACCTGCCATTGATCTTTATACGCAGTAAATGTCGTATCAACAAATTCTGTGTTCCCTTGCGATCTTGAGGATTTCTGCAAAGGTAACGCAATCAAGTTCCCGATACCGACTGCAGGTAAATAGTCCTGATTGGGAAACAAACGGTCATAAGATTCAAAAGACAATGTCCCGTGAATTTGCATTGCTTGGTCAAGCAACAGAAAACCTAGTTTTCTGGCAATGGCAGCATCAATTTTCTGCTCAAAAAAGATCCAAACATGCGCCCCATTTCCTGAACGAGAACGCTCAAGTAAAAAATCTATGCCATTACGTTTACAGGCTTCAGCATAAGCCAGTGATGCCGCCTGCCAATCCTTCTTGTCAAAATCTACAGCCAGGAACCAACACTGATCTTCAGAATCCATTGGATAAATACCAACCACAGACTTTCCTGATAGGTGATCATAGACAGCATTCTTGTCGAGAAGCTTGAATGATTGGTTAGGACACTCCAAACATTTAATTTTGGGTTTATTGCATAAGCCCTGTTGCCACTCGTTGTGACAGGCGATCGAGTACCCAGATCTTCCTTGCTTATTTTGCCAGCGAACAGCATAGCAGTTTGTGTTTCCTCGGAAATAACGCTGAAATAGTTCGACCTTTTGCTCAGGCGGCATTACATTGTTACATGCAGAAGACACTGTTCCTTTTGTAGCTAACAACTTCAGCTTCTTGCTTTCAAGTTGTGCTAACTCTAATTTAAGCTCTGAGATTTTATGCTCTATTGCACTGAGTTCTTCCATGAATTACTGCCTTAACCGATTCGCTTGAATATGCTATCAAGTGAAACCTAACTATAGGGTAACACGAAAAATTCATACTATTGCCGAACCACTATTCTCCTTACACCTACTGCATATAGAATTCCTTATCAATATATGATAAAACCCTCTAAAATCAAGTATCAGCGTTCGCCAGACAGACGGAAGTTTTGGCTATTTCCCGTCCTACACGCTCGGTGCGATGTACGCTGCACAATTTATGGCAGCAATGAAACAAACCGTCGATGTAGATGCGGTTATTCGTTCTGGCGACTTAGCTCCGATATTCAATTGGCTCTCGGAAAACATCTGGAGTAAAGGTAGCTTATTCACCACTGATGAGTTGGTAAAACAAGCCACGGGTGAAACACTGAATGCTAAACACTTTCAAGCTCACCTAAAAGATCGCTACTTATAAAGCGAAAAGAATAGAAAGTAAAAGCCCAAGGTTCGTATGTTCCTTGGGCTTTTTGTAGGCTCTCTATGTGTTATGCCAAGCTAGGGATGAGCCTAGGCTTGTACAAACAGTCCTCACCCTCTGGTCTAGTTTTAAACCGACGATGAAGCCACATATACTGGCTCGGACTTGCCATGATTGATGTTTCAACTATTTGATTCACGAATGCGGCGGCGCGTTGATGATCCTCTTTCGGGAAACCTTCGACGGGCGCACTAATGGTTAGGGTATAGTGTCCGTCTTTTCCTCTTACCATCGTAAAAGGCACAATGGCGCAATCTGTAGAATCAACCAACAAACTTGTACCTGTCGTAGTACAAGCATTTTTAACGGCAAATAACGGTGCAAATGTCGAGCGTCGGTTACCATAATCGTGGTCCGGTGCATACCAAACTCGCTCACCCGTTTTAAGTGCTTCAAGCATGGCTTTGACGTTTTTACGATCAATCAGTGTACGATTAGAGCGAGAGCGTCCTTTATACTGAAAATAATCAAAACACGGATTATTGTTTGGGCGATAAACACCGGTTCCAGACTTTTTAATGCCAAAAGCTCGAGCACCTAACTCTAGATTCATTGAGTGTACGGCCAACATTAATGCACCTTTGCCTGACTTCTCTAAAGCCTCTAGATGCTCCATGCCTTTTATCGTGACGTGTTTGTTTACCCGTTTATCTGACCAAAACCATGCCATTGCGGTCTCAAAAAGTGCGATGCCAGTATTGTCGATGTTGTCTTTTAGAATTGCTTCGCGTTGGCATTTTCCCATATGAGGGAAGCAAAGCTCAAGATTGCGTCTGATCGTAACTTGACGTTTTCTCATGATTCGCATAGCTAAACGACCAATGTTGCGTCCCAAAGCTAGTTGAACTTTAAAAGGAAGGAGGCTAAGTAAGTACATCACGCTAATGATAATTAACGTTCCCCAGTAACGAGGCAAAAGAAATTCGGCCTTGAATGCAGGCTTTTTGTATTTGTTCATGTAAGTATTGTCAGATGTGCCCATCTATAAGTGATAAAAACAATGATAATGGACTGCACTTTTATCATTGATAACGCTAATAACATAAATTAAAGCGCGCGGATTCTATGGTTCTTCGACACACTACACAATAAGAACTTTGCAGAAATATGTAGGGAATGAAAAAGCAGTAAAGATGAGTCGCCACGTTAACATCTATCGGAGTGATTTATCTACTGCCCTTTCCTAAAGTTTGAAGAAACATAACTTTGTATTTTCAATGCGCTAAATAATGTCTATTTTTCAATCACATAATGCGACCGTTATGAATACAACAATAAGACGTCATATCAATACTCGCCATTAGCGATTGAATTTGCACTAAAAAGCCGCAGCAATTTCTCGCTGCGGCTTCTTATTCACTTAACAAGTAGAGTGGCGTTATTCGTGCCCTACTGTTTTGGATAATAAATTTACGATCAACACACCAGCGATGATAAACCCAATACCAACTAGGGCTGGTAAGTCTAGACGCTGTCCGTAAACAAAGTAACCAACCGTCGCAACCAAAACGATCCCAGCACCACTCCATATGGCATAAACAACCCCGACAGGCATTGTTTGCACTGTGACGGAAAGCAAGAAGAAAGCGATGCCGTAACCAATCAAAACGACTGTGCTCGGCATTACTTTCGTAAATTGCTCTGTTTTGGGAATATAAGAAGTGGCAATCACTTCACATACAATCGCTATCGACAGCGCCAACGTTGGTGGCATAGAGACAAGCATTTTGAACATAAGGCATTAACGCTCAACAGAAATGTAACCGACAACATGTCCGGATAATTAGGCCGCGCATTATACCCAACTCATCTCACGATGGAATACCACTAACGATGTTTACACACCATCACTTTCGCTTACTTTTTGATGACCAGGTGAAAGGCTGACGTTTTGGTGCTGACGAGAAATTTCAAAGTAGATATGCATATCAATCGGCTCAGGTGTATTGAGTAGCATCTTACCTACTTCACGTTGGAAATGACCATAATTACCTAGCTCATCCGTTAGTTCTAGGAGCTCGTAAGAGGCTTCATCGGCAAACATTCCATACGCATACTGATAATGACTGATATCCTTGCTCTTATCATAACCCAGCTTTTGAAGAGCTTGATCAATCTCTTCCGGCGTATAAATGTCTTTATCACCAAACGAATGCAGTAGCACGCAAGGAACTTCTTGAGCTATGCTCTGAATCTTTGTCTTTCTCTTGAAAATACCGAACATAATGTCCTCCACTGACGATGTTTCCAAATATGCACATTAATGCAAAATGGTGAGCTGATTGTTTTTAGTATGGCTCATTAATTTGAGACTTCCTTACTACGAAGTCACCTTCACATATTAACGTGATCGCATAATTACCAGCAAATAGTACACACTGCGTTTCAAACCTATCTCATCAGAAACTCTGCTTTAGTCACAATTGTGTGACAACCCCGAGTACGGTTTACCATAATGTAAAGAGTAGATTGAAAAGTCGGATTTCGTATCGACATCTAAACTTAATTAAGTTAGCTTTAGAAGTATAGACGTCTAGATTGACTATACTTAGGGAGAGAAAGTCGTGCCAATTAGAATTCCAGATCAATTACCAGCTACCGATGTATTAAGGACAGAAAACATCTTCGTGATGAGTGAAACGCGTGCAGCGAGTCAGGAAATACGTCCTTTAAGAGTGCTGATCCTTAATCTGATGCCAAAAAAAATAGAGACTGAAACTCAGTTTCTGCGTCTACTCTCAAACAGCCCACTACAGGTTAACGTCGAATTACTGCGCATTGATAACCGCCCGAGTAAAAATACGCCAACTGAACATTTAGACACGTTTTATCGCCAATTTGAAATGGTGCGAGATAAAAACTTCGATGGCATGATCATTACTGGGGCTCCATTAGGTTTGGTACAATTTGAAGATGTCATTTATTGGGATCATCTCAAAACCATCATGGAGTGGGCAAAAGATCATGTGACATCCACTCTTTATGTTTGCTGGGCTGCGCAAGCGGGACTAAAGCTACTCTACGATCTACCTAAAAAAACGCGTAAAGAAAAACTTTCAGGCGTGTATCATCACCAAATCCATCATCAATTTCACCCTATCTTACGTGGATTTGATGACACGTTTTTGGCTCCTCACTCGCGTTACGCAGATTTTTCGCCTCACTTTCTAGAAGAGCATACTGACTTAGACATTTTAGCGACATCGGATGTCGCAGGTGTGTACTTAGCCACCACAAAAGACAAACGCAATGTCTTTGTCACAGGACACCCTGAGTATGATTCTCACACCTTACATAATGAATATATCCGAGATTTAAGCGAAGGTATGGAGCCCGCTATTCCTGTCAACTATTACCCAAACAACAACCCAGATAACCCACCAATTGCAAGCTGGAGAAGCCATGGACACCTCCTCTTTTTAAACTGGCTGAACTACTGTGTTTATCAGCAAACACCGTACGACCTCGATCACTTCAGTGAAGATGCTTTCACTAAAGACGATTAGCTTCAAAATAAGCAAACAAAGCACTCATCATTACCGAAATGTAATATGTGAACCAAGCCGCCATATGGCGGCTTTTTCATAACAGTTTGCAAACCTGATCGCATAGTGTTTTTTCCTCAATAGGTTTTTGCTAAGTAATTCATATCATGCAGAAAGATTCAGGGATGTAGGGATAAAGAATGAAAACAGCAAAGCTCGGTGCACTAATATTATTGTCTCAGTTTGCACTCGTGGGTTGCGTGACGGTGAAAGAAGATGGAAGCCCTGTCGTTAAAGCCGATCCTGTGGCAATGGCAGAATCACGTATCGCACTTGGCTTAGGTTATTTAGACGGCGGTAACATGATTCGCGCGCATGATAACTTACAACAAGCCTTAAACCACGCACCTCAATACTATCGCGCGCAATTATCTATGGCTCACTACTACGAAACGGTTGGTGAAGATATTAAAGCCGAACAGATGTATAAACGCTCTCTACGCCAACACACTAAAAACGGAAATGTGCTCAATAACTACGGTACTTTTCTTTGCAAGCGAGGTGACTTCGAAAAAGCCGATCAGATGTTTAATCGAGCCATTGAGCAGCCTTATTACTACCTTATTCCAGCGAGCTATGAGAATGCAGCTTTTTGTGCGCTAAAATCACAAGATAAAGACAAAGCGAGATACTACTTTACTAGAGCTATCGATCATGACCCCCATAGACCAAAATCGATTTTGCAACTCGCTAAAATAGAAATTGATAGCGGTGATTATACTGAAGCTAGAATTCGATTAATGAGATTCAATCAAATGTATGGCGTGAAGAAGCCCTCTTTGCAACTCATGATTCAAGTTGAACGTGCAGCAGGCAATGAAGCTCTCGAGAAAAAGTATCAAAAACAGTTGGAAAAATTTTCTTAGTACAAAATAGCGATACATAAGGCGCATTAGCTCACAGCCAATACTGCGCTTGACCAAGAATCCGGTGAATTCAGACTCACGGTGATACATTCATCCTGTACATAAACGTCAAATTCGGTACTATTTGAACGGAATAAGTGACCAAGCCACATTATAAAAAGTGCGCACACAACGAAATTTGTACATCATACTGTTTTTAAGATTGATTTCGGCACATTGATAAATACTAAATATTACTGACATGCACCAGAAGGAAGTTGAAGCCGGATGAAACCTGCCTGCACTCTGTTATTACTCACTTTGCTGAGTTCACCTTTTGTCGTCAGTGCACAAGATAATATTGAGAAAACATTCACGTTTGGCATTGTGTCGAATAAAGCCCAAAGCAAAATCAAAAAAGCGACGCCCCTTACCCAGTATGTAACTGAAAATATGGCTGAATATGGTTACGCAAAAGGGGCGGTAAAGGTATTTAAAAATTATCGTCAGCTCGCGGTTGCGCTTGAAAATGGCACCGTTCAAATTGCAACGGCGACCCCCTTTAATGCGATGACCTTAGAAAAGGAGTCTAATAGCCAAATCCTTGCTATACGATGGAAAAAAGGCCTGCAAAAATATCATACGGTGTTCTTTACTAATAAAGAGAGTGGCATTGAGTCATTTTCTGACCTGCGCGGAAAAACGCTTGTTTTCGAAAAGCGCACGTCTACCAGCAGCTATTACCTACCTGCGATTACATTGCTGAATCACGGAGAAAAACTGCAATACCTTCCCTCTCCTGATGACAAACCGGCCAAAGACAGCATTGGTTATTTATTCCTTGATGAGCAACTCGCTCAGTCAAATGAAATCAACCTATCTGTATGGGTATATAAACAGAGAGTTGCAGCAGGAGCATTCAGTAACTTCAACTGGAACAATCCCAAAGATTTGCCAGAGAACATGAAAGACAAACTAGCGATTTTTTCTCGTTCTGTTGAAATACCCAGGGATTTAATTCTCGCTTCTCCAAGCATGAGCCTAGAGCAACAGCGTAAAATCACGTCAATACTGCTTGATATGGATACAACTCACGAAGGCTCTCTCGCACTTAAAAAGTTTCAGAACACCAAAAAATTCAGCGCGCTTACTCCAGAAATGCGAGCCTCCTTAAGTACAGTGCGCAAGTCAGTTCACTTGTTACCGAAGGTGGATTGATGTTTCAAAAGCTCTCACTCGAAACCAAATACATTTGCTCGACAATGTTCGTTGTCTTGTTTGTTGTGGTGATAAATCTTGCGTTATACATGCACGGTTACGATGCGTATTCAAATAGCTTAACTCAACAAATCACGAACAACTCTCAAGAAAAAACAGAATCTTACGTTAAGCAAAAAGGGTTGGTTTATGCAGAGCTATTATCAAAACAGCTTTTTGATCCACTCTATACAGACAATATCAGTCAAGCGTATGAGCAAATTAAGGCAACATTGAGCCAGCCAGATGTCTCGAAAATACATGTTGTTGACAATGAAGGGCTAATCTTTCACGACGGCACTACTCAGCTAAGGATGTTTGCCCAACCTCATGACCGCTCTCCTTTTATTTTGAAAGCAATAGAAGAATCCAGAACTCTCGTTTCCTTTTCCAAGCATCAGTTGGAGATCGCAGCGCCGATTCAGCAATCAAACATTACTCTTGGGGCGGTATATCTTGAGCTTAACTTGATACATCTACTGGAAGAGAAAGAACAGAACATTGAACAAGTCCAAGCGATTACCTCAAACGATAAACAGAAGATGTTTAACTTGCTGCTAACGATCAGTGGGATATCCGTTCTATTCGGTAGCATCATCGCTTATGCTTTGGGGCGGTCGTTAACTAAGCCACTCAAGCAACTAAAAGATCAATTTTCAGAGTCAAATACCCAAGCGCTGCCAGTCACCGACATACAAAGCAAAGATGAAGTGGGAGAACTTATTTCGGCGTACAACAAAATGTCAAACAAAGTGAACCGATACACCAGCCGAGTTGAGTTCATGGCGTACCACGATATTCTGACTTCCCTGCCAAACCGAGAAAAGTTACTCATTGATATTCAAACGCAAATAACTGACCACAAATCCCCCTCACTTGCGGTTGTGTTTATTGACTTGGATGACTTTAAGCACATTAACGATAACTACGGACATAACATTGGGGATAAATTGCTAGGCCATCTTGCTTCAGAGCTTCAAGGCCGTTTGCCGAGTTATTTTAAGCCGCTTTACCGCCTTTCTACCATCGTAAGTCGAGTTGGTGCGGACGAATTTGTACTGGCCTTTCCGTGCTCGGACAATCATGAAGCTAGAGAAAAAGCGCACGCTATTCATCGCCAACTACTCTCTCCCTTTAGTTTGGAAGAGAACGATATTCAAATTACGGCAAGCCTCGGAATTGCTGTGTATCCAGAATTTGGTTCAAACGCTGAGTCTCTTTTACAGCTTTCCTCTCTTGCGGCGCAGGAATCTAAAAGACGCGGTAAAGACATTATGACGATATACGATTCCACGTTTGATGAAACGATTAAACAACGTTTATACATAGAACGAGAACTGCGTCGTTCAGTACGTGATTTGTCTCAATTCGAGCTGTGGTATCAACCACAATTTGATCTAAAAACTTATCGCCTAATTGGGGTCGAAGCATTGGTTAGGTGGAATCATCCCGAGAAAGGTTATATCAGTCCAGAATCGTTTATCCCGATCGCAGAACAAAGTGATTTAATATTGGAGCTTGGAGAACATATCATTGAGACGGCAGTTGCTCAGCGGGCAATGTGGGCAGAACATTTCGGTACTGATTTTCACATCGCATTAAACTTGTCCCCAAGACAAATCTATCGCCAAGATTTAAGTCAATTATTTTCTAAGTATTTACGACGACATAATGTCGCCCCTCAAACCATTCATGTTGAAGTGACAGAGTCACTTTTTATTGATGATACAGAGAAAGCTCAATATGTGCTTAAAAAACTACAAAGTATCGGAGTGGAAGTTTGGCTAGATGACTTTGGTACGGGGTATTCAGCCCTTGCCTACCTACAACATATGGCTTTTGACGGGCTCAAGATTGATCGTTCATTTATCGCTCAAATCCGAAAAAGCGATCAAGACGATTCATTAGTTCGCGCGATTGTATCCATGGCTCACAACCTAAGAATGAAAGTAGTAGCCGAAGGCGTAGAAACTCAAACTCAACTCACACGAATGGAGTCTCTCCACTGTGACGTCGTACAAGGCTTTTTCTTAGGTAGGCCTGTACCTGCTGAGGAATTGATTGCATTTGAATACCAACGAGGGAGTGGCGCTCAAAGCGTCAATCACTTTGCTTAGAACGCCGTTTTGTTAACTATTGCCGCTTAGCGCGTTAGTACTCGTAATGCAATATCGGTCACACTTCCCCCACCTCATTAATATGAATTTTCTCTTAAAATCTAACATCTGAGATAAATAAACTACACTTTTCATATCAACTTCTTGGATATGGAAATGCGCGTGGTAGGAATCTTTTCTTGGAACAACCTGTCGGTAAAACAAAAGCTATTTGGGTTGGTTTTGCTGCCAATTTTATTGTTGCTTGTCCTCGCGGGTAAACATGTACAAAGCCTTTCTATCCAGGCTCAGGAACTACAAAAAGCACAGTTATTCTCTGTCTACATCGACCGCGTATCTTCGCTTTATCACCTACCGAATAACCCTGATGTAATAGATAAGCAACTAAAAACTCAGCAGATATCTCAATTGTTACGCGACACCGCTGCACCAGTATTCGGTGAAAACGCTGAGATACTAAACCAGTTGACAAGCTTTGAGGAAGCAACCCTCTCGATGCTCTCTTCGCAAAATCAAGAAGAAAAGTTAGATGCGGCAGAGTGGCGCGCTGATACGTTCAAAGAAATCCTCATGAGCTTAGACAAAGTCTATTTTAGAAATGTGAGTTATGAAACAAACACTCACCTTTCTTCTTTGATGCAACTTGAATGGTTGATGTTTTGGTCCACTGAAGAGCATAGATTAAGCGAATATTTGATTCGATCTTCAGAGGAAAATAACGAGTATGACCTCACAACACAGGCTTCTATCCAATCTTTAATCCAGAACCAACAACTATTTCTAGAGCGTTTTGTGACGCTAAATGCCAATCAACAACAAGTAGATCTGCTCATTGAGACGTTTACGGGTGAAGTCTTTATCAAAAGCCAAGAGTTTCGTGCTTATTTATTGCAACCAGCTCAACTCAAATCATTAACCCCGGATGAGATTGATGCGGGGTTATCTGCACTCAACAAACGCTTATCGTTATTACAAAGTGTTGACGACAAAATGGAACAACAGCTGAGTGATGATATATCAAAGACAATCAACACGACGACACAGCACCGCTTTACCTTTATCGCAATGATGAGCCTTTTAACGCTGTTGGTCGTAAGTTTAACGCTAAGATTGGTGCGAAAAGTTACTGGAAACTTGAATCTAGTCCTCAAATTTCTCAGTAACGAAAGCAATGAACAAAGTAACACTGAAAATTCACCTCTTGCTCAACTAATAAAGGGTAAAGACGAGCTGAGTAAGTTTGCTCGAGAGGTAAAAAAGCTTAGTGATGAGCGGATGTTGTCCAGACTAAAGCTCACACAAGCTAAAGAAGATGCAGAACAAGCAAAAGATGATGCAATTAAGGCGAGTAAAGCCAAAAGTAGCTTTTTGGCCAACATGTCCCACGAGATCCGCACGCCGCTAAATGGCGTTATTGGCATATCTGAAGTGTTATCCGATACTTCCCTGACTGCCACACAACGCGATTACGTCGACACGATTGAAACCTCCTCCCAACTGCTTTTGAGTTTAATTAATGACGTTCTAGACTTCTCAAAAATTGAATCTGGGATGTTGCTCATTAGCCCACATTCAACTTGTGTTCGAGAGTCTATCTATGACATTGCTTCTATCATTTCACCGAAAGCAAAGGAAAAAGGCATCGATGTGCAAGTCAACATTAGCCGTAACACGCCTTACCACGTAATGTTGGATGACCATCGTATACGCCAAGTTGTCATGAACTTCATGTCTAACGCGGTAAAATTTACCGAACAAGGCAGTGTAGAGCTATCGGTCATCACCCGCGAAATTAAAAATGGTGAAGCGGTCATCGAGTTTTCCGTTAAAGATTCTGGGATTGGTATTGATGCCCAGCAGCAAAAGAAAATATTTGCTCCATTTGCCCAAGAGGATAACTCTACTACCCGACAATTTGGGGGAACTGGACTTGGGCTTGCCATTAGCACGCAATTAGTTGAGCTAATGGGTGGAGAAATTCAACTTGAATCCGAGAAAGGTAAAGGCAGTCGCTTCTTCTTTGAACTAACTGCTCCTGTTGTGACGCAAGAGTTTAACGCTTATCACGCTCTGAATCACAACGATATATGGATTGTATGCAGCAGTACTCAACTAGAACAAAAACTGCGTAACGAGTTAAGTTTTTTCAACATCAATATAACGCAGTCAGTAGATACCTTAAGTGCGTTGCCAACGTGGATTGATAACGAGCGCGTTATCGTTATTCATGTAGAAGCATCACCAAATGCAGCGGCGATGCATATCGATGAGATAGAAAGCCTTTGTAAACGAAACATTCGTGTCTGCCTCATCAAGCACCTTCATAGCCCACAATTCGACTTTAGAAACAGTATCAGCGCCTTGGTCACTCAGCCACTACTAGGGCAGCGCTTAATTAAAGCACTTGAAAGTTGTGCGGCAAATTTCTCGCACGCACAACAAGAGAGCACTTCAGCGCAACATGTTAAATCTCTGCCGAAAATTTTGGTCGTTGATGACAATACGGTCAATCAAAAAATCGCGGGGCTACACGTCACAAAAGCTGGCTTCGACTTTGATGTCGCTGTAAACGGACAAGAAGCGGTTGAGAAATTTCAACAGAATCAATACAGCCTAATTTTAATGGACTGCATGATGCCCGTAATGGATGGATTTGAAGCCACCCAAATAATTCGTCAAATAGAAGTAAAAGAAAAACGCGCTTTCAGAATTCCGATTATTGCTCTAACGGCAAGTGTGGTCGATGACGATATACAAAAATGCTTTGACGTTGGAATGGATGACTATGTGCCCAAACCGTTTAAAGCAGGGTTGCTTAAAGAGAAGTTAGATAAGGCAATTGGGTTACGTGTTTCCAACACGACGCCTGCTGAACCACACCAAGAGAACACCACCCCCGATAAAACTCATGAACTACCTGCAAGTTCTGAGCAACCAGAAGCAACGGTAACGCCTATTCGCTCCGAACGCATCTTGCTTGTCGAAGATAATAGAGTGAACCAGAAAGTGGCTTCTCTATTGCTATCTAAAGCAGGCTATCAATTCGAAGTCGCAGAAAACGGACAAATTGCAGTCGAAATGTTCCAAAAAGATGGAAAGTTTGATGTTATTTTGATGGATTGCATGATGCCCATAATGGATGGGTTTGAAGCTTCTAGGCAAATTAGAGCTTATGAAGCGAGTAAAGGATTAGCTAAGACGCCCATTATCGCATTAACAGCAAGCGTCGTTGATGATGATATTCAACGCTGCTTTGATTCAGGAATGGATGCCTACGTACCAAAGCCTGTGCGCAAAGAAAAACTGTTGTATCAAATTGAACAAGCAATGTAGGTGGATTCTATGAGTAGAAATCATTCTCGCGTTGCTTTTCCTTTGCGTTACATAAAACGCTATCTGTTTATTCTGATTGCCCTTCTTTCATTAAATTGCCAAGCTCTCGCTGCGGAGAGCTACGCCGTTTTCTCATTTAATGACGAATTCTCTCCGCTCACTGTCAATAAAGCGCGAAAGTTGTACAGAGGGAAGACGCAACTTTTACAAGGCCAGCGAATTGAACTCTCTGACTGGCCTGCGACATCAACAGAAAGAGCTGAGTTCTATCGTTATCTTCTCAACAAAAATTTAGCGCAAATGAACGCGCATTGGGCAAGCTTGTCTTTTTCAGGTAAAGCTAGACCGCCAAAAGTGATTGCACGCTCCAGCATTGATGACCTCATAGCATGGATGCAAGAGAAGCCGAATAGAATTGGTTATGCCCCAACATCGAGCGTCCCTAGTAATGCTCATGTTTTATGTGTGGTTAGCTCGGAGAATTGATATGAAAAAATATTTAACCATGTTATCGCTGAGTATCGCGACCTTTCCGAGCTCAGCCACGATTGAACTAACAGAACAACTTTCTTTAAGTGGTTTTGGCTCTACGTCGTGGGCAAAATCCGATAATCCAACTACGGTACTAGTTAACCGCTTTATTGGCGATGAATCTTGTTTCGATTGCGATACCACTTTCGGCATGCAGCTCGATTATTTTCACAAGGCATTTCGGGCATCCGCACAAGTCGTAAAGCGCCCGCAAGACCATTGGAGCTCGCCTCAGCTCGAGTGGGCGTATTTGGCTTATACCTATAAAAACATAGAAATACGAGGAGGACGCTTAAGACTGCCACTGTTTTTGATGTCTGAGTACAACTATGTCGGCCACGCTTTTACCCAAGCCCGCCCACCGAATGAGGTATATGACAGCATTCTAGGTATCACGGCTTATAACGGCCTATCTGCACGCTGGATTCATGACCTTAATGAGCAAACCGTACTTACCGCCATGCCGTTTGTCGGGTTTAAAGACAATAGTGACGTAACCATCAATGAACGTACTGAATTGGAAATTGAGTCAAACAACACTGCAGGGATGAACTTAACGCTAAGCGGAGAGAGTTATCGTTGGAATTTTTCCTACCTCCACGGCGATTATGATCAAACAACGACGCTCTCTAACATTGAGCAATCCACTCCCGGTGGCGGAACCACAATCATTGACCGTCTAGTTGAAACAGAAAAAAACAACACGATCGATCTGTTTTCTCTAGGGTTAAGATACGAGCTCGATAACATTGTGATTATGGCAGAAGGACAGACCAGCAATCTTTCCTCATCTTGGTACGCGACAACAAGTTATAATGTAAACAAGCTAACTCCTTATATTGTTTACGGTCAGCAGTTTAATAGTCGGGATAAAAAAAGTGGAGACAGTTTCTTACTCGGATTGAGATACGACCTAGATTACAACGTTTCCCTAAACGCAGAATGGCAAAGGTTCAACGCCTACAATAATAGCTCTGGCGCGTTTTCATCAGCCCCAAAGGATGACAGTGCGAGCCTTTATACGCTAATGCTCAACTTCGTTTTTTAATGTTTCTTACAGTACCAATTTCCACAACGCTAGGGGCTGTTGCATTAGGAAGGCTTTTTGCAACACGTAACTAAACGCTAAACAACTGGAAGGGGTAAAATCGAACAGTTCAGATAGGTAAGTGGCAATCCAAACACAGACAAAGGTTACTCTATTTCGGTTTGTTTTGATTGTCTTTTAACCGCTTTTCTTTGCGTCGCAGTGCCCGGAAAAACTTTGACTCTTCGTGGTACCAACCAAGGACACTAATTGGAAAGCCCACGAGCATCATAATAAAAACATCCGCAGGGAGTTGTTCCCAAATGTCGCTTAAAGAATGCAGCTCTCCAAAAATGAACAAACCGATGACTTTACCAAGTAGTAATGCACAACAAATCATAAAGAAGGACTTTAATATATAGTGCCATTTGCCTTTTTTACGCTCTTCTCTCCAATAGGCATACTTATATTGTCGATCGTACATTCATCCCCCTAAAGTAAACTTGCCGTAAGTTTAAGTATCTCGATAGCGTAAAGTGCGTTGGCACCTCTTTAATCATAGTGCGTATCTAAAGTGAATGCTTGTCGTGGCAATAAGAAGGAGAGGTATTCTGTAGTAAGAGCTACATAATCTCTGAACGTTATATGTCTTGTGTCATTCGGATGATGCCTGATTTTGCTTATCGCTAGTGTTTTCTGAACACCCAAATCGGGCCGATGAGTAGAAACTGTAAATCCTCAAAAAACGACGGTTTTTTACCTTCAATCTTGTGACCGATAAATTGCAATATCCACAATACACCAAACAAGAGCATAGAAATATGCAGAACGGGCAACATCAATACCTCTAGCGACCAAATAAGGCCAATGCACGCTAATGTGTAGCCGATCATCATCATGAATACACTCAGAGACAAACGAAAATAGAAAACCCAAGTGGGGATCACCGCTACCCAAACCCAATTAAGTTCGAAGCCTAATAATGAAATCTGGGGAATCGACCAAATAAGTCCAACCACAGAAAGGTAAATACCTGGAACTGCGATTGTGTGAATCTTTTGGTTGATAGGGTTTTGGTGACTCTCCCCGTATTCTTTTAGCCATTCAGATAATGCTCGCATATCATTCCCCTTTTCCACCTTCTTATTCTTATATAGCCCGAGGATGAAAAAGGTGCGAATTTTTCCGTAAAGGCTACGAGCAACGAGCGACAAAACAACAGAGGCCAGTGCGTTGCCGATTACTCACCAAGCAACGCTCGTTGTGCTTTCGGCAGCTTGGCAACGACAAGAGCATAAGAGCGTTCACACAAATCTTGAATCAACCCATCCTCGACATCACCGTTAAAATAAACCGTTATCCAATGACGCTTATTTAAGTAATAACCCGGGATAATGTCCGTAAACTGCGACGTTAAGACTTCTCCATCTTCTGGTTTTACTTTTACGCTGACATACTCCCGACCGTTTCTCTCTGCAATGATGGCAAACATCTTGCCTTTGATTTTGTAAACAAGCGCTTCAGGCCCAAATGGGAAATCGCTTTCTGCACACATGAAGGTACTTAAGTATTGTTCTAGTTCTTTGCTTTTCATATCCCCTGCCTCCTTCTGCGTTCTCATTCAAATTGTGGCAATAGCAATTTTAACGCCTGGTTAACCTGCTCTTTTTCATTGCCTTCTAAACCATGCAATAACGATTGCTGAACGTCTACATGCTCCAAAATTAGCTTGTCAATTAAGGTTAAGCCTTGCTCTGTTAGTTCAACGGTGACGCTACGTCGGTCTTCTTTACTATGGGTTCTGGTAATAAACCCTTTCTTCTCTAGTTTATCTAAGCGATTAGTCATCGCACCCGAAGTGAGCATCATCGACTCTATTAACGCTGAGGGAGTAAGACAATATGGTGAACCAGCTCGACGCAGTGTCGCTAACACATCAAATTCACCCATTTTCAGATCGTACTTCTTATGTAGCTCGGCGACCCTAGATTCCATGTGTTTTGCAATTCGCATTAGTCGACCCATTATTGCCATCGGTTCAGTGTCGAGGTCTGGCTTCTCCCTAGCCCACTGCTCTACCACTCTATCAATTGCATCCATTATTTCTCTCCAAACATCATATATTTTTTATTTTAACATAAAGATACTTTACAAAAAGCCACCTTGCCGATATCGTTACATTTAATTATCTCTACATAAAGATATTTAACATGAACATTTTACTTGCGATGATTCCTGCCTTTTTTTGGGGGACGACTTACGCTGTTACTCAGTTTACTCTACCGGACTGGCCTCCCGTTGTACTTGGCGCTCTAAGGGCACTGCCTGCGGGTCTTTTGTTGCTGGCAATAAAGCCCTCGTTTCCAAAAAGAAGTGAGTGGAAGGTGCTGCTTGTTTTAGGAACCATCAACATCGCTTGCTTCTTTGGCCTCATTTTTGTCATGGCGTTGACGCTTCCTTCTGCCATCTCTGGTGTTGGTATGGTTTCGGTCCCCGTTTTTGCGATGCTGTTTGGTTGGGCGGTCTACAAACGTCAGCCTAGTGGCATTCAAGCGATAAGCGGCGCAACTTTGATTGCTTTAGCTTGGTTCTTATTTGATCCTAGCTCTATTTCTCTCGAACCCGTGGGCTTACTTGCGATGATCTCCGCCATTATGTGCATCGTGATAGGAAGTAGCGTAACAAAGTCACTAGGTACAAAAATGCACTGGTGGACAGTGCTAACATGGCAGCTCATTTTGGGTGGCGTGATTATGTCTATCGCAACAAGTGTGCTGGCGATAAACAATCCAGAGCCATATGTTACAGTCGTTCAGGACGTATCCATGACGAATATTCTAGGGTTACTGTGGGTAATTATTCTGAACACCGCATTAGGGTATGGCATGTATGTATGGTTATTACAGCGGATGTCGGTCGTAGATTTTACCTTTGGTGGTATTGCAAACCCAGTCGCAGGCATTGTTTCGGGCCTACTGCTATTGGGGGAAACGTTCACTCCTCTGCAATACAGCTTAATGCTGGGAATGATCGTAATGTCATTACTACCTCAGCTCATTACGTCAATCAAAACGAAAAGAGCCGCACTCTCCTCCTAAGTAACGTTAATTCCTAACACTCTAGGAGTAATGAGAGTGTTAGGAATCCTCAAGTGTGAGCCTACCAGCAGAAATCAGCGCTAACCTAGGAAACTGGCACCTTTAAAGCGGGATGTTATGACGTTATGGCTATTAAGCGCTTGCAAGGTTAGTCAGGGGCTCTGGTTTAGCGTAAACATAACCTTGAATAAGGTAAATCGCATGCTGAGCCAGATATTCGACTTGAGCCTGGCTCTCTACACCTTCTGCAATCATCTCACATTCCGCTTTGTTCGCTGCAGACACAATTGAGTCCAGCACTTTCAATTTTTGGTCGTCAGATCCTATTGGATCAATAAACATCTTATCCACTTTTAAACATCGGATGCCCAAATCTTGTAGGTAAGAAAAGCCACCATATCCGGTACCAAAATCGTCAATTTTGAACTTGTAGCCTTTATTCGTTAAATACAAAATCTCTTTTTTCGCGGCCTCAGTGTCTTTTACTGGTATTCTCTCGGTCAACTCAAAATGAATTCTATTCGAGATTGGCCAATTTAACTCCGACAGCAACTTCGTTAATACGCCTGACTCTAAATGGGAGGAAACAATATTGATGCTGACCCACGTATGCTCGGGCAAGTCACTTAAGTCTTGTATGATTTTACGAATAAGCTGATTGGTCATCGGGATAATCAGGCCACTTTCTTCTGCAGCACCAATAAACATATTTGGTGGCACCATTCCATCACGCCGCGACCATCGAATCAGAGCTTCGTATCCTACTGTCTTACCATCGCGACTATCGACAATCGCCTGGTAGTAAGGAATAAATTCTGCATTACTAATCCCATTTTCAATTAGACCAGTAATGGATTTTCTCAAGCTTTTACCAGATATGTATGCAAAGGCAGTCGCAAGACCAGCAAGCACACTTACAAGACCGCCCCACAAAAGTACTCTTTCCTGAGCATAATTTTTAAGTTTTTCACCGCTGTATATCTTGATGAGCATGTTGGCTTGAGACTCTCCTGAAAAGAAAAACTCTTTTGAGAGTGCGTTTTCTTCTCCTGCAATATTCGCTTTGCCACGGCTTATCGTTAAATCACCAAATATTGGTTCATCATACTTAAACTCTACAAATAGGCAGTCTTTGCAAGGCGTTTTTATTACCTCGTTAACCCAACTGTTATCAAGCACCCAGAAGACTTCAACGTGTTCATTATCATAAATGACCATCCACTCTATTTGGTCATTCTGTTGCGGCAAAATAAGTGATGCGAAAAAGTTCTCATCCATCTGAAATCGTTCACTACTAGATGGGCGAGACACTTCACTACCAACCGTGGAACACGTTTTTCCGCCTTCTGTGGTCATCGCAATAAAACGAATGTAACGGTTATAAAAACGTGGGTCGCGTAAAGTTCTTACATCACTATCACTACAAGTAAAATCTAACTGAGCAATCTGCTTCACTATTGCTCCGTCCAAATAGGCAGACCTTTGATTTAAATAATCTACGTAAGCATCTATTTTCGACGCTTTTACCGAGTTGACGTAAAAGTTGGTTATCGAATGAAAGGCCACTACAAATATGGCGATGGGAACTAAGCCGAGTAAAATGGCATATCTTGTATTCTTTGTTATCAAAGTTCGTCCTGCTAATCTGTCAAGCAACCTAAGTGGGATATGAATACTATCTCATTTTTATAGTCCAAAAAGTGAGGAATGACGCTCAATAAAATTATAGACTCAAGTGGCTTTCAGATGTCGGGATTTAGAATGTGAGCACCAAACCACATTCGAGGAGAACAAAGTAGCGACTAAGTGGAAAGTAAGAACGAGCACAATTATTAAGTCATCCGTAATAAAAGTGACGACTTGGAGCTTGAGCAATACTTTTTAGATAGGCAGCAGATACGCTAAAAAACAAAAAGGAAACGATTGATGCCAACCGCTTCCTTGATTTGTTATTGCTATTTAAAAGCGCGTGAATTACGCCACTTCAAGAATCACTTTTTCCAACTTATCTAAACCTTCACTAAGCACTTCAGGCTCAATGGTTAGCGGCGGCAACAGACGAATCACGTTCGCTTTTACTCCACAAGAAAGCAGGATAAGGCCGTTTTCTTGCGCTTTAGAAATCACCGATTTGGTCATCTCTTGTAGCGGCTTACCTGATTCTGGGTCAGTAAATTCAATCGCCATCATCGCACCCGTAGTACGGATTTCACCAATAGCAGGCACAGATTGTTGCAGTTTGGTCATACGTGCATTGACCACTTCACCGATGCCAATCGCTTTGGCACACAAGTCTTCTTCTTCGATGATTTTCAGCACTTCAAGACCAGCAACACAACCGAGTGGCGAGCCTGCATAAGTACCACCTAAACCACCAGGCAGTGCGGAGTCCATTACATCCGCTTTACCAACAACAGCTGAGATTGGGAAACCACCAGCAATGCCTTTCGCCATTGTCATTAGATCGGGTTCAATGCCTAGGTGCTCCGTCGCAAACATTTTACCGGTACGGGCAAAACCCGTTTGGATCTCATCCGCAATCAGCATGATACCGTGCTTGTCACACAGCTGACGCAAGCCTTGTGCAAACGCTTCAGGTGCTTTGTAGAAGCCGCCCTCACCTTGTACTGGCTCGAAGATGATCGCCGCAACACGTGATGGTTCAATATCACAAGCAAATAGATCGTCGATCGCTTGTAAGCTTTGCTCAACGCTGATGCCGTGAAACGCATTTGGGTAAGGCGCGTGGTAGATTTCGTTCGGGAAAGGACCAAAGCCTGCTTTATATGGCGCAACTTTACCAGTTAACCCCATCGTCATATTTGTGCGACCGTGAAAGCCGCCTTTAAACGCTATCACGCCGCTACGGCCTGTATGAGCGCGTGCCACTTTTACGGCATTTTCGACCGCCTCGGCGCCAGTGGTTAGAAAGATCGCTTTCTTCTTAGTCTCACCTGGTGCAAGTTCTGTCAGCTTTTCTGCCAGCTCAACGAATGACGCATACGGCGTAACCATCGCACAGGTGTGCGAAAAGTTATCCAACTGAGCTTTGACCGCTTCGCTAATGCGCTTGTGAGAATGCCCGGTGTTAGTTACCGCGATACCCGCTGCAAAGTCGATGTATTTGTTGCCTTCGATATCCCATACGTAAGCGTTTTCTGCTTTCTCGACGTAAAGTGGGTACAATGCGCCCATACCTTGAGCGATAACTTGGCTTCTTCTTTCGTGTAGTTGTTGGTTTGTCATTGTTTTGTCCTTAATTAGTTGCCGCCAAAGCAGAGATATTTCACGTCCATGTATTCATCGATACCTTGTTTTGCTCCTTCACGTCCGATACCGGACTGCTTAACACCACCGAAAGGAGCCACTTCAGTAGAGATCATACCTTCGTTAATGCCGACCATGCCGTATTCGAGCGCTTCTGCGATTTTCCAAACACGGTGAATGTTTTGGCTGTAGAAATACGACGCGAGGCCGTAAATGGTGTCGTTCGCCATTTCGATCAGCTGTGCGTCACTGTCAAAACGAATCACTGGTGCGACAGGACCAAAGATTTCCTCAGAGACAATCTTCATGTCGTGAGTAACGTCTTTGAGAACCACTGGCTGCATAAATAGACCATCGAGCTTTTTAAGTTCTGAAACCGGCTTCGCGCCTTGCTCGATAGCGCCATCGATCAACGCTTGAATGCCTTGCTTCGCTGACTCGCTGATCACTGGACCAATGTTGACCCCCTCTTCCAATCCGTTACCAACTTTGAGCTGCTGAACCGCAGCGTCAAACTTAGCAACGAACTCGTCATACACTTTGCTGTGTACGTAGAAACGGTTCGCACAAACACACGTTTGGCCTGCGTTACGGAACTTCGACGCCATCGCACCCGCCACGGCTGCATCAATGTCGGCATCATCGAATACGATAAACGGCGCGTTGCCACCGAGCTCCATTGAGGTACGTTTAATGTCCGCCGCGCTTTGCTGCATCAGCACACTACCAACTTGGGTAGAGCCAGTGAAAGACAACTTGCGAATCAACGGATGCGAAGTGAAGATAGCACCGACCTGACGGGAGTTTTCCCCCAATACCACTTGCAGCACATCGCGAGGGATACCCGCTTGATAGGCAAGCTCTGCGACCGCAAACGCAGACAGCGGCGTAGATTCAGATGGTTTTACGACAAAGCTACAGCCTGCCGCTAAAGCTGGACCTGCTTTGCGCGTGATCATCGCAATTGGGAAGTTCCACGGTGTAATCGCACAGGCGACACCAATTGGCTGTTTGATGGTCACCAAACGCTTGTCTGCACTTGGGGCAGGAATCGTCTCACCGTAGGTACGTTTCGCTTCTTCAGCAAACCATTCGATAAAGCTCGCACCGTAAAGCACTTCACCTTGAGCTTCCGCTAGCGGCTTACCTTGCTCTAACGTCATCAAACGGCCAAGGTCGGCTTTGTTTTCTAACAGGAGTTGGAACCAACGATTGAGCATGCCAGCACGCATTTTTGCTGGCAGTGCCGCCCACTCTTTCTGCGCCACACTGGCACGTTCAATGCCATTTAAAATGTCGTTTTCGGTTGAGACTGGTGCGTACCCGAGGAGTTCTCCGGTCGCCGGATTAGTCACTGCAATGCCCTGTTGTGGATTCGCTACCATAAACGAAACAAGGCTTTGGTTTTGTATCTGTTGCATGGTCATTCCTTTTGACAACTCATCATCGCCGCTAAGCCAGCGGCGAGTTTATGTTTAAGCAGGGATCTGCTGCGTAATACAGTGAATGTTCCCTCCGCCGAGTAGAACCTCTCTCGACGGTATCGCGATGATTTGGTACTCCGGCATCGCGTTTTGCAAAATATCGATCGCCATAGCGTCGGTCTCTTCGTCCAGCATCGGCAAGAACACATGCTCGTTGACGATAAGAAAGTTCGCATAAGAGGCACTTAGGCGTTCGCCAGCTTGTCGACTCATTCCTGAACTGGCGTCAATGCCATTGGCTTCGCGCTCGCTGTAATGCAACGGACCCGGTAATGGCAAACGGACAATTTCAATCTCGCGCCCTCTCGCATCGTGCTGAGATTTCAGTACTTGTTCCGCTTGACGAGACAACGCGTATTGCGGATCGCTTGGGTCGTCGGTCCAACTTAGTACCACTTTACCCGGTGCGATAACGTGCATCAGGTTGTCGATATGGCCGTCTGTTTCGTCATTGAATAAACCATTTGGCAACCAAATGACTTTTTCGATACCGAGGTACGCCTTTAACTGCTCTTCGATTTGCGCTTTGCTCAACTGCGGATTACGTCCTGGGCTGAGTAAGCACTCTTCTGTGGTGTAAAGCGTGCCTTCACCATCGGTGTGAATCGCCCCACCTTCAAGTACAAACGGAGCACGGTAATGATCAATACCGATGATGTCGCATACCGAGCCAGCGACAAGATCGTCCTGCTGCCAGTTATCGTAAAGCCCGTTGTATTCGCCGCCCCACGCGTTGAATTGCCAACTAATCCCACGGCGCTCGCCCGCCTGATTCACGAGCACGGTCGGTCCAATATCGCGCA
Organism: Vibrio sp. SCSIO 43097; assembly: GCF_023650755.1. Classification (NCBI taxonomy): domain Bacteria; kingdom Pseudomonadati; phylum Pseudomonadota; class Gammaproteobacteria; order Vibrionales; family Vibrionaceae; genus Vibrio; species Vibrio sp. SCSIO 43097. The sequence goes on from NZ_CP071840.1 coordinate 1,994,414, forward strand.
TCCACGCATCGTTAAATGGGATTTCCACCAAACGTACATCTGAGTGAAGCATTTGACGCGCTCGGTCAAAGTTGTGCGAGCACACCGCCACACACACTTTGGTCACTTCCGCGATTAAGTTCGCGATTCTGGCAAAGGTTTCTTGCGCGGGTAATGCGTCATCACGCCAATTGTCTTTCCTTTCTGGCCACGCTAGCCAAACTTCACTAACCGGCTGAAACTCAGCCGGAAAATAGAAGCCATCTTGCGCTGGTGTTGTCGATAACTTCATGCTAACGCCTCTTTAAACAGCTAGCTTGCCAACGCTGGTGTAGAGGTCTGGACGACGGTCGCGGAACAAGCCCCACGCATGACGCGCTTTCGCTATCGCAGCGAGATCGATTTCTGCGTAAATGATGGTTTCACCTTCACGTGGTGCTTCGGCAATTTTTGCACCAGTGTGGTCAGTGATAAAAGAAGAGCCGTAGAACGTGGTCTCGATACCATCATCGACCTCAGTACCAACTCGGTTTGACGCGATGACTGGAACGAGGTTTGCTGCCGAGTGACCTTGCATTGTACGTTGCCAGTGATCACGTGAATCCAGTGTCGGATCTTGAGGCTCAGAACCGATTGCAGTTGGGTAAAAAATCGCTTCCGCGCCGTGCAGAGCCAAGCTGCGCGCAAGCTCTGGGAACCATTGGTCCCAACAAATGCCAGCACCGAACTTACCGAACTTGGTTTGCCACACTTTGAAACCGGTATCGCCAGGGCTAAAATAGTACTTTTCGCTGTAGCCCGGGCCATCAGGAATGTGTGACTTGCGGTAGTTATCTAGTACCGTACCATCGGCATCAATCATCACTAGCGAGTTAAAAAACGTGTTGCCCGCTTTTTCAAAGTAACTGACTGGAATAACGACGCCGAGCTCTTTAGCCAACGCACTCATCTCTTTAATAAGACGACAATTCTCCGTTTCTTCTGCAAGCTCGAAATACTTTGCTTCCTGTTTTTTGCAGAAGTAAGGCGCAGCGAACAGCTCTTGCGGAAGAATCACGTTCGCACCGTTTTGTGCTGCTTCACGAATCGCCTTTTTTGCTTTGGCTAAGTTATCTTCCAGATCCCAGCTTTTCGTCAGTTGAAGGGCTGCAAATTTCACCACTTTGCTCATTGGATATTCCTTATCTCTTAAATCGCCAGTTTGTCACGTAGGTTGTAGTAAGCCGCGCCCATTGCCGTAAACGGAATTTGGAAGTGGCGGCCACCTGGGAAGGAGTAATGTTTCAGTGCAGCAAACGCATCGAAACGTTCAGCGTGTCCGGTCAATGCTTCTGCCAGCAACTTGCCTGCGAGGTGAGTACACGTTACACCGTGACCGCTGTAGCCTTGTAGGTAGTAAATGTTGTCTGCAAACGAGCCAAATTGCGGCATGCGTGAGTAAGTCAGCAAGAAGTTACCCGTCCAGGTATAATCAATCTTGATGCCTTTCAATTGTGGGAAGACTTTCTCCATCTTCGGACGAATCAATGCTTCAATGTTTTCTGGGTCACGTGCGCCGTAAACCACGCCACCTCCGAATAACAAACGCTTGTCGGCGGTTAAGCGGAAGTAGTCAAGCAAGTAGTTACAGTCTTCAACGCAGTAGTCACTGGTCAGCACTTGTTTTAGCTGCTCATCACTCAAAGGCTGAGTCGCCACCACTTGTGTGCCACACGGAATCGCTTTGTTGCTGATGTTTGGTGCCAACCCACCAAGATACGCGTTACCTGCCAAAACCACGTACTTGCTCTTCACGCTACCTTGCGCCGTTTTGACTACTGGGTTAATCCCTTTGTCAATCGACACGACCGCCGACTGTTCGAAGATTTGGCCACCCAGAGAAATAAACGCAGCGGCTTCACCTAACGCGAGTTTAAGCGGGTGAATGTGACCACCGCGCATATCCAACAAGCCACCAGTGTACACTTTGGTCCCTACCGCTTGTTCTACTTCTCCTGCGTCAAGCAGAGTCAGTTGGTCGTTGCCGTAACGCTCCCAGTTCTTCTTATGCTCTTCTAGCCCTTTGAGTTGTTTACTATTCAGTGCCGTGAACAAGCCGCCTTGCTTGTAATCACAGTTGATGTCGTATTTGTCGATCAGACCACGGATGATATCGCCGCCTTCAAAAATCATATCGCACAGAGCTTTAGCTTGGTTTTGGTCGTAACGGCTTTCAATCACGTCAACATCTCGGCTGTAGCTATTAACGATTTGGCCGCCGTTACGACCAGTTGCCCCAAAGCCCACTTTTGCGCTTTCTAGCACAACAACTTTAAAACCTTTTTCCGCTAGGTGCAGTGCAGAAGAAAGACCAGAGAATCCCGCACCGACTACACACACATCGCACTCGATGTTGTCTTGTAATTGTGTGTATTCCGGCATGTTTGGCACAGAGTGCGCGTAGAACGAATCCGTATGCTTGTTCATAGAACTATTCCTTTATTTATCGTAATCGTCAGCAGGCTTAAGGATGGAGGCGAATCCAAGTGGTTTTGGTTTCGGTGAATTTTTCAATCGCGTGGAGAGACTTGTCTCGACCGTTTCCGCTCATTTTGAATCCACCAAATGGAACCGTCATATCACCTTCGTTGTAGTTGTTGACCCAAACCGAGCCGGCTTGCAGTCGTTTTGCTACGCGATGAACGCGGTTGATATTGCTACTCCAGAGTGCCGCGCCTAAGCCGTACTTCGAGTCGTTGGCAATCTCAATTGCTTGCGCTTCGTCTTTGAATGGAATGACACACAGCACCGGACCAAAAATTTCCTCTTGGGCGACACGCATCTTGTTGTCGACGTTGTCTAAAATGGTTGGGGAAACAAATGCGCCCTGCCCATCGACATCGCCGCCACAACGTACGTTTGCACCTTCTGATTCACCTAACGAGATGTATTCCAATACTTTTGATTTATGATCTTGGTCGATGAGTGCACCCATGGATGAACTTGGGTCCATTGGGTCTTTTGGCGTGAACGCTTTCGACGCTTGAATAACTTTTTCTAAGAACTGATCTTTGATGCTTTCGTGAACAAGCAGGCGGGTTGCCGCGACGCACACCTCACCTTGGTTGTAGAAACACCCTGCGGCGGTTTCTGCTGCTGCGCGGTCTAAATCATCACAATCTTCAAACACGATGTTCGCGTTCTTGCCGCCCGCTTCTGCAAACACGCGCTTTAGGTTGCTCTCACCCGATCTGACCATCAGTTGGCCTGCAATGCGCGTCGAGCCTGTGAAGGCGATGCAGTCTACGTCTTGGTGTTTCGCCAGCGCGTCGCCAGCTTCATGACCAAAACCCGTAACGACTTGGAAAACGCCTGTTGGTAAGCCCGCTTGAGAAGCAAGTTGACCTAGAAATATCGCGGTGAGAGAAGATTTTTCTGACGGTTTTAGAATCACGCTGTTACCAGCGGCTAAAGCAGGACCAAGCTTCCAGCACGCAAGCCAAAGGGGGAAGTTCCACGGTACAACCGCAGCAACCACACCAATTGGTTGATGAGAAATAAAAGCGTGTACATCTTTTTCGGTTGGGGCAACTTCGCCGTATACTTTGTCGATTGCTTCTGCGTACCAGCGTAATGCACTCGCCGCACCAGGGATATCGGTAGAGAAGCTGTGAGAGATAGGCTTACCGGTATCAAGCGTTTCTAGCAGAGCCAATTCTTCTTGGTTTTGATCAATCAAGTCAGCAAACTGTTTAAGCACTGCTTTGCGATGAGCTGGGCTGCTCTCGCTCCACTGACCGGATTGAAATGCTTGGCGAGCGTATGAAACCGCGAGATCAACATCTTCATTTTGGCAACGGGCGATTTCGGTGAATATCTCATCTGTTGCTGGGTTAACTACCGGGATGGTTTGCCCTGTTAAAGCGGCACTGTATTCACCGTTAATGTACGCCCTGTTTTCGATGTTTAGATTGTTTTTTAGTTCAATCCATTGCTCTTGGGTTTTCATACGCTCTCCTTGTGATCACACAAGGCAAGCCCCCACTAAAATGTGGTTGGCGTATGCGCACTTATCATTCGACAAGCCTTGTCTGTGTGATTTGTAAATCGATGGGGCTTCGTCGTATCAATAATGTACGACTCGCCCGCTGTTATGACATGAGATTGCCCTTTATATTCCAGAGTGATTTCACCCTCTAATACGGTGCCAATCTCTTCGCCTTCGTGTTTGATTTCTGCCGCACCAGTGGTTCCATAAGGTGCGTATTCCTCGATCAAGAATCCGATGACTTGATCTTTGTCGCCATTCGTTACCAGTTTCATGGACACCGTCTCGCTTCCGATTTCCACAAGATCTGACGGCTTGATGACTACTTTCACTTCATCGTACGAAGGTTGTTCAAAAGTGAAAAACTCTGATAACGATAAAGAAAATACATTAACGATTTTTTGTAGTGAGCTGACCGACGGGCTCACTTTGCCATTTTCAATGGATGAGATCGCACTGTGGGTAATACCAGCGCGCTCGGCGAGTTCCCTTTGTGACAATCCATGTTTTTTTCGTAACTGAACAATATTTTTACCAATCTCTTGATTGTCCATTCATACAGCTCCAAACGTTTAACGAGAGGTAGCCATCATAAATTCATTGAACAAAATTTGAGAGAAATGATTGGTTTTTGCTTCCCATTCTGGGTGCCACTGCACGCCAACGAAAAATTTTTGATTAGGAAGACTAAATGCTTCTACCAAGCCATCCGGGGCTTTAGCTTCTACTTGTAATAGAGGAGCAAGCTGATCGACGCCTTGGTTGTGTAGTGTGTTCACTTCAAAGAAGGTGGTATTTTCCCAATGATTTTGCACCAGCCATTGTTCAAATAAGCTCTGCTTTTGAACTAGCACAGCGTGTGCTGGCGCGTATTTTTGTTCGAAATCTTCAACAGGCGCTTCACGATGGTCATTGAAGCCGGAGTCATGAACGGCTGGGTTTAACGAGCCACCGAGTGCTACATTCATCTCTTGAAAGCCGCGGCAAATACCAAGGCACGGAATGTTTTGGTCAACCGCATGACGAATTAACGTGAATGAGAGCTCATCACGAGCTTCATCTTTGTAGCTCTCTTCGTGCGTTGCATTGTATCGATGTGGCGCAACGTTAGAGTGGCTGCCAGGAAAAAGAAAACCATCACATATGTCTAGGATGGTGGTTACGTCATTGCCCGACATGTCGGGAGCCAACATAATCGGTAGCCCTCCAAAATCCTTTATGGCGCGAAGGTAAAAGTCGTTGACCGCTTGTATCTGATAGCCACCCAACTCTTTAGCGCAGCTAACCACACCAATGATGGGTTTGTGTGTATCTGCCATGATATGTCCATGTTCAATTTATTTAACACAAACCCTACAAACCATGTACAAAATTATCAACACAGATGACCATTATTATCGTCACAACGTGATCTGACGCACTTTTTAGGCTTCAAAACTGAATATTTATGCTCATTATATTGAACAAAACAAAACCAACTGTTACAAAATAGTTAACAGAAAGACATAAGAACCAGCCGTTAAACATCAAAAACACAGTGTAAGTGCATGTTTAAATTAAAAATAACCTAAAAAACAAACAACTCGCTCAGAGTACTGTAATTTATTTGTTAATTTGGTTATTTCTAATTTCTACTCGTCAGGCTATTTGGAGAAGAAAATGGAATCGTATCTACAGGAAGTACAAAATTTTAAACAAAAATGGCCCGATATTGAATTTATCGATCTCATCTTTACCGATATAAATGCCACCCCAAGAGGAAAACGCATCCCGATAGATGCTCTAGAAAAACTGAATAAAGGTGTTGCCCTCCCCCTTTCGACCATCACCCTAGATACCAAAGGTAACGTCGTTGAAACAGCCGGGTTGGGAGAAGATCTCGGAGAACCAGATAACCTCTGCTATCCAATCAGCGGCACCTTAATGCCGACGGCAAAAGAACAAGTTGGTCAGCTACTGCTTAGTATGATGGATGAAACCGGGCAGCACCCTAACCCACTGTTCATCCGAAACATTCTCGCTTCTATATTGCAAACACTGCATGCTAAAGACCAATATCCTTGTGTCGCGCTCGAGCTGGAGTTCTATTTAATAGACAAAACCCGCGGCGAAAATGGCGAACCATTAACGGCAATTAACCCCACGAAAAAAACTCGAGAAAAAGATACCGAGGTTTACGACCTTGATGGACTAGATGACTACGCTGATTTCTTGGCCGACCTTAATCGAATTGCATTAGAACAAGGTTTAAACACTTCCGGAGCCCTATCTGAATCGGCACCAGGGCAGTTCGAAATCAACTTCAACCATTCTAAAGATGTACTTCGAGCATGTGATGAAATCATCATCGCAAAACGCTTGATTCGCCAGGTCGCTCATCAGCACGGATTTGACGCCACATTTATGGCGAAACCTTTTAGTGAGCAAGCGGGTAATGGCATGCACATTCACCTCAGCTTGGTTGATACAGATGGTAACAACCACTTTAGCCAGCCAGACGGTCAAGCGAGCGCCTTCTTCTATCAAACCATGGCAGCGATGCTGTCACAAACATCCGATGCCATGGCTCTAATCTGTCCTAACGTTAACTCTTACCGTCGCTTTGTTCCTGGCGCTTACGTCCCGACCAAAGCCGATTGGGGAGAAAACCACCGCGGTGTTGCGTTGCGTGTGCCTATCAGCGATAGCAAAAATCGCCGTATAGAGCATCGTATAGCAGGCGCTGACGTTAACCCATACATTCTCGCTGCAGTAGTACTTTCCGCAGTATTAGCGAGTGAAAGCTACACCAAAGATCAATGTCCACCGACTCTCAGTGATGATGCAATTGAGTTACCTCTGCGTATGTCAGAAGCTCTAGAGCGACTGGAGCACAGTGAGCTAGCTCAATACATCTCAAGAGATTTTATCGATTTGTATCTAGCTTGCAAACAGAGTGAACTCGCAGAATTTGAGCGAGCGATTACTCCATTGGAAATCGACTGGATGTTGCACTCGGCATAAACAAAGGAAATGAACTTTATGACTACGCAGACCAAGGCGCTGGATGCGCCTCTTAAAATCAACTCTCAACACATTATTGTTTCTTTAATCTCGGTTGCGACGTTTGTCTTTTTTACCACAATCGGTTTGAACCATGAGGAAGGCGAAGCCTACGGATGGATGAGTCTTTTACCAACGGCGTTGGTATTGGTCTTTGCGCTGACAACACACCGAACTGTGGAAGCCCTCTTTAGCGGCGCTATTGCCGGTGTTCTTCTGCTTAACCCAACTGAAGCGGTGGAACAGATTGTTGATATTTCCATGAGCGTAATGATGGATGAAACTATTGCTTGGATCATCCTCGTTTGTGGTTTGATGGGCGGCCTAATTGCTATTTTGGAGAAAGGCGGCAGTATCTTAAGCTTCTCCGACATGCTGGTCACGAAAGTAAAAAGCCGTAAGCAATCGATGCTGATGACCTTTGCTTTAGGTATTCTGATCTTTATCGACGATTATTTGAATGCGATTGCAATTTCTTCCTCAATGAAAAAAGTTACGGACGGCTACCAAATCTCGCGTGAAAAGCTCTCATATCTTGTGGATTCAACCGCCGCGCCTATCTGTATCCTCGTACCGATTTCCACTTGGGCAATTTTCTTCAGTTCGTTGCTAGAAGCAAACGGAGTAGCAGAAGCGGGAGATGGTATCAAAGCATACATTGAAGCTATTCCATACATGGCTTACGGCTGGGTAACGCTGGTGATTGTTTTGCTGGTTGCAATGGAAAAGATCCCAGATCTAGGTGCGATGAAAAAGGCAGAAAAGCGTGCGAAGAATGGTCAAGTTCGTCCAGACGGTGCAACAGATGTCGACTTTGGTCCCGATGTATCTGCACATACCAACCCAACCATGGGCCTTGTCAACTTCTTGTTACCAATGATCGTACTTGTTGCCGCAAGTTGGTATTTTGGTATCGATCTACTTGCTGGTGTTTTCGTCGCGTTAATCTTTACTATTAGCTTTTACGGCGCACAAAAACTGATCTCGATGAACGACATGTTCGAAGCTGTTTATGATGGCATTAAAGTTATGCTACTGCCGCTTGCGACCGTTATTGGTGGTTTCATGTTGAAATCGGTCAACGACTCATTGGGCGTCACGCAGTATGTCATTGAGACCGTCAGCCCTTACCTGTCAGCGTCTTACTTCCCTGCGATTATCTTTATGATTACGGGCGCGTTGGTATTTGCAACGGCATCGTCTTGGGGAACGTTTGCAGTAGCGATGCCAATTGTTCTACCTTTGGGCGAACAGCTTGGTGTGCCTCTACACTTAACCGTTGCAGCGCTGCTTTCAGCATCAGCGGCAGGGAGCCACTCTTGTTTCTTTAGTGACTCAACCGTGTTATCTGCACAAGGTTCAGGCTGTACAGCAATGCAACACGCAACCACACAGTTTCCTTATGCGTTGATTGGTATTGTTGCAACCGCGATTTTCTTCTTCATCATCGGTTAGCCCCTTTATCTAATTGCAAAACCCTGCTCAAAAATAGCGGGGTTTTGTTCTATCAAGTCAAATGATCCTCTTAAAACTACTTTACGCCCGTTCAGTGTAAAAATACTCAAAGATATACAACTGCACTCAATAAGGGTTTGGTAAACCTAATATTTTTGGTTTACGCTTAGCGAAGCGTTTATTGTGCAGCAAGGCAGCTTTTGAGTAACTAAAATGCCGCCTTAATACAGTGTTAACGGTTGGAGAGACATGAAAAAGTTAGCCCATGAGATATGGATATTTGACGGAGATCCCGTCCAATTCTTAGGACTCCCATACACCACTCGTATGACTATTGTTAGGCTTTCTGATGGTGGCCTTTGGGTTCATAGTCCAATTAAGTTATCAAATTCGATTAGAGAGCAAATCAACAATCTAGGCCAAGTGAAATACTTAATCGCTCCTAATCATTTACACCACTTGTTCTTATCTGAATGGGTATTTGCCTATCCTAGCGCAGAAGTTTATGGCACAGATGAAGTCATCAAGAAGTGCCGTGATATACACTTTCACGCTTCACTTAACCAAGGCGGTAATGCTTGGAACTCTGAGATTGAACAAGAACTATTTTCTGGCTCTCCATTAATGGAAGAGTGTGTGTTTTATCATCGACTTTCAAAGACCTTAATTGTTACTGACCTCGTCGAGAATTTTTCTGGCCAGGACTTTAACTACTGGCAGCGGTTTGTGGCTAAAGGGGCCGGTATTCTTGCTCCGAATGGAAAAATGCCTTTGGATTGGCGCCTAAGTTTTATGTTTAGCAAACAAGAGGCTCGAAAACACTTAAATAAACTGCTGTCTTGGAAACCTAATATATTGGTTATGGCTCACGGTGAAATCGTCCTTGATAATGCAGACAAGTTCTTACAGCGCTCTTTTAAGTGGCTAGTATGAGACAACATTGAAAACTCACACAACAGAATAGACAAGAAGCTATTTTAAAACATTAGGCCCTTTTAGCTTAGTCTTAGGGGGCAATTTACAGAACTACACGTTATGTTTAACGATAAGCTCCCCTATTCCTCTTAATTGAGCATTATGCAGCAATTTAAAATTCCGTTAGAATTGCACTTCAAAAACTTCAATGCGAAGAATTCTGGACATTGATACGGACATAAGTTCAAGAGTTAACATAACGCAATAGCAATCTCTTACTAATTATTTTGCATCGAGACATTGGCATACTCCCGAAACAAACCCTTCTACTCTAAAGGTTTTGTTAATAACAGTTGCCATGCTTGTTAGTTATTCTCGTTGAACTCAGTATCTTGAAGTTGTTTGAATATATAAATTTAAAAAAAAGAGACATAAGATGCACAAAAAACTCATCATTCTAAGCTTGCCTATTCTATTAGCTGCATGTGCGGCACCAAAGTATACGGTAGAAACAATCTCGAAAGAAAATCAGAGCAAGGAAATCACCATCGTAAAAGACAACGCCACGCGAGATGTTTTCTTAGATTCGATGCAAGACTGGTGTTTGGATACCGCCCATAAATGCACAGTCGTAAGCGACGGCACGCCTCCTGTTAGCTCTGAGCTAACACTTACTTACGTATCACGCTGGAGCTGGGATTTTAGAACATTTATCGCTGATGCTCAGATCAAAGCCTACAAAAATAACGAAAAAGTAGGACAAGTTGAATTTAAAGCACCAAACAGCGCGAATCCAGATAAATGGGGTAAAGACAACAAACGAATCATTTCGATGATGGATTTGTTATTCGGTAAACAAACCGTGAGTGAGGCTCAATCCAAGATTAAGCTGGGCGAAATGTAATGAGCCGAACAATTGCCCATTTAACAAGCATCATATATTTGTAGAGAAAGATAGGAATGTTTAAGTGACTGAAGTCAAAACCATTGGGCTTTTCTTTATAACCGCCATTGCAGAAATATTAGGCTGCTACTTACCTTATCTCTGGTTAAAGGAAGATAAGTCAGTTTGGCTTTTGGTACCAGCAGCGCTATGCCTTGCTATGTTTGCTTGGCTTCTATCTTTACATCCTACCGCAACTGGCAGAGTTTATGCTGCTTACGGAGGTGTCTATATTTTTGTCGCAATTCTATGGCTGTGGTGTATCGACGGCGTTCGACCAACGCTCTGAGACATAGTGGGGGTTTCTGTCGCTATGCTTGGCATGTCAATCATCATGTTTTCACCCAGAGCATCCTAAACGTAACCGAGGGAAACCCTTACGCTTAGTATTTTGGCTATGTGCTAGATTTATTGATTAATAACATTATGACGTAATTGCTACATAGCCAAAGTATGCTTGGGCTTCCCCCCAAAACAGCGCTATTTATAGGAGATACCAATGAACCATGCAGTGAAGGCAAGATTTGATGAGTATCCAAAACATGTGCGTATTCGGATAGAAGAGCTACGAAATATCGTCTTAACTATCGCTTCTGAATTAAAACTGGGGGAAGTTGAAGAATCTCTAAAATGGGGAGAGCCAAGCTACAGTGTGAAAACAGGTAGCCCGGTAAGGATGGATTGGAAACAGAAAACGCCTAGTCGTTATTATCTGTTCTTTAATTGCCAAACTAAGCTCGTCGACACATTCCGCGAACTGTATAGTGACTCACTTGAGTTTCAGGGTAATCGAGCAATAATTCTATCTTTATCAGCTCCTTTGCCAGAAGCTTCAATCAAGAGCTGTTTAGAATTAGCATTAACCTATCAAAAGCGAAAGAACTTACCTCTTTTAGGTATGTAAGATCGCTTAATAAAACTATTTACGGCCGATTAACCATATTCAACTACTCTACCTTTGTATCCTTTTTAATGCTTCCGCAGTAAAGTTTTAGATTAAGTGGTCACGTTAATAGCGCCGTAACCAAACTAGTAATATCGAAATAAAGAAGAGTTTATGAAATCAAAAATCTTGTTCTTACTTATGCTTGGAGCTCATTTCAATGCTTTTTCAGCGACGAACTATCAAGTAAATGTGGTAGTAACAGAGCCTCAATCAACATTCATTTTTCCGACTTTTAAAATATCCTCTAAAGGAAAAAGCAAAACCAGTTTTGTCGACGGCTGCACGTACTTAGGAACCCTTTCAGAACCGAGTAAAAATAGCATACAGCTTGAAGCTACCATGTCATGCAACCGAGATGGCGCTACGTCAAGGATGGAAATGCCGGTATTTGTACTCAACTCCGAGGGTCAAAGCGCGAGTTATGATCGTGTAGAAAACGGGATCGTGATGTGGAAATATTCTGTAGAAGTGAAGCCGTCACTTAAAAAGTGATATATCAGAAATACTAAAGTAACAATCAGCACTATTAACCGCCGTTTAAGTGTAATAGGTATATTCTTTACGACTTAATGACGTTACTTGTTGCCGCAAGTCTCCAACTCATGTACAAAACAGCCATAATTTTAATAGGAGCTAAGTGGCATGAATTTAATTGTACGTCAGGTAACTTTAGGTGATGCTGAAGGCATTACAAACGTCCTCAATCCCATCATTATTGAAGGTTTATACACTGTATTAGATACGCCTTTCACACCTGAAGAAGAAAAAGAGTTCATTACTCATTTCCCAGAACGGGGCGTGTTTACAGTCGCTTTATCCGAAAATAGCTCACAAGTTGCATATTTCGGAACATTCCGATCAGTCATTTCGGGATTATCCGATCACTTTTAACCTAACTCCGAAATTGGTGATCGGAATAGCGAAAACCGCGATCGGAAAGCCCGAATTCCTACCTTTCCTCTTTTAGAACAATAGCTCGCTATTCTTTACTTCTTAAACAAGTAAGTAAGGAAGCGACAATGGCAAAAAGAGGAATCCAATGAACAAAATAAGAGAGGTATTACGCCTTAAGTACGACTGCAGTCTTTCAAATCGCAGCATCGCTTCTTGCCTTAAACTCGGCCCTTCCACCATATCGGAACTCCTTACTCGCTTTAAACAAAGCCAACTTGGTTGGCCTCTACCTGAAAGTTGTAGCGATGCTGATCTCACTCAAGCTCTGTATCACGGCAACAAAGCCAGTCGCGATAAAGTCATGCCAGACTCCATTCAATACGCAGTCGAACTCAGACGTAAAGGTATGACGAAGATGTTGTTGTGGCAGGAACATCATGAGCAATATCAAGAGCAAGCTTACGCTTACACTCAGTTCTGCGAGCACTTCACTCGTTGGTTCAAAACCCAAAAGCGCAGCATGCGTCAGCTCCATGTGGCAGGTGACAAGCTGTTTATCGATTACTGTGGGCTTCGGCTTCAGGTAGTCAATCCTGACACAGGCGAAGTACGAGAAGCAGAAGTGTTCGTGGCGACCTTGGGCGCGTCCAATTACACCTATGTTGAAGCCTTCTCAAGCCAAGGTAAGTCATACAGGTTAGAGGCGCGCCAATGCGTTAGAGCACCTCGGCGGCGTACCACAACACTTGGTTCCCGATAATCTGCGTAGCGCGGTCACCAAAGCTAACCAATATGAGCCAAGGCTTAACGAGAGTTATCAGAAACTGGCGAATCACTATCAAACAGCCGTAATGCCAGCTCGTCCCTGCAAACCAAAAGGCAAAGCGAAGGCCGAGAATGCCGAACTCTTAGTAGAGCGCTGGATCATGGTGCGGCTACGACACAAACCTTCCATACCTTCAAGGAACTGAATCTCGCCATCCGTCAGCTTATGAACGACTTAAACCAACGTGAGATGAAACAGTATGGTGCAAGTCGTAAAGCGTTGTTCGACAAACTCGATAAGCCTCCGTTCCCCCCCCCCCAAAAAAAAATACAGCGTTACCTGTATACCTAAACCAAACGAGCCAAAGTCGGGCCTGATTATCACATCGAATATCGCCGCCACCACTACTCGTGCCACATCAACTTGTAGGTCACCATGTCGAACTGGAAGCCTACAACCGTCTCGTGCAGATCTACCATCAAGGTAACTTGGTCGCCCAGCATCCACTCAGCCAAAGAGAGCGCGGAAACAGCACCCAACCAGAGCACATGCCGAGTAATCATCAACATCAGAAGTGGTCGCTTGGACGCCTGCTCAACTAAGGGAGCCAATATCGGCCCAGCTATGCGAGAAGCCGTTAATAAGATGCTCAACTCCAAGCCTCATCCAGAGCAGTCGTATCGCTCCTGCCTTGAGCTGCTCAATCTGAACAAAGCGCATGGCGAATCGCGCTTAAAGCAAGCCTGTAACGATGCGCTGATGCTGACAAAACCGAACTACACCTTCATCAGCAATCTACTGAAAAATAATCGAGAAGGGCAACTAAGCAAAGACAAGGCGAGCACGCCGAACCTAGTTCATAGCAATGTCCGTGGCCCGAACTGTTATCACTAGGAGAAAAGACATGAACTCACTGAACGACCAAACCAAAACTCTCCGCCTGAGCCATGTTGTAAAATCGTTAGAGCAGTAACAGGAACAACTAAGCACCTACGCAGAGTTGGACTTCGAGGAAAGAATAAGCCTGCTTCTGGAAAGTGAAATCTTGAATCGTACTCAGACCAAAATCCAACGTCTAAAGCGACAAGCCAAGCTGAGAGTAGATGCGAAGCCAAGCCAACTCATCTACAAAGAAGGACGAAATCTCAATCGTCAACAGATAAGCGAACTTATGACGGGTAGTTATCTTTACAAGCATCAGAACATCTTGATCACAGGCCCAACAGGCGCAGGCAAAACCTATCTTGGCTGCGCACTGGCAACCAGTGCCTTCGACCAACAACAAACCGTCAGGTACTACCGATTAATTCGCTTGCTTGATGCTCTGACCGCAGAACGTCTAGATGGCAGCTATCAAAAACAACTCCAATCGAAGGCTAAGAAAGCCTTACTGATCCTTGACGACTGGGGGATGGAAAAACTGACTCAAGAGCATGCAGGCCATCTTCTGGAAGTATTCGAAGATCATTACCAAAACAGCAGCACAATCGTCATTATTCAGTTACCTGTAAAAGAGTGGTACAACATGATCGGCAACGCAACCGTCGCAGACGCTCTCATGGATCGGCTGGTACATAATAGTCATCGAACAGAACTAGGAGGTGAGTCGATGAGAAAACTGGCGCAATCCGATCACTTAGAGTAAAAATAGGAAGAGAGAAAAACGGCAGGATCAGGTGATCGGAATAAAACGAAACAAGCGATCGCAATCACCGAAATACGCAAAACACTCGCAAATTTAGAATTTTGGCATGAAGGCTTGGAGTCCATTACCTAATGATTTAGCAAAACTAAGAGGAACTAATGCATATAAAACAAAGCGATAAGCTACAGAGAAGGAGCCTTTGACGCAAGGAATTAGAAGCAAAATTCACCCTGCGTATAACGCCGCATTAAGTGGTGAGCAACTCACCGCCTAACCCGAAATATAGTGCCATAAACACCGCACTAAAACTTTGAACTGAAACTGCCGAGCGTTGGGAATCCCTCTTAAATGCTTTGTTAGCTTTCGTACTCTACGACGTCAGCATTTTTTAGTTGATATTTTTGTAACAAAACCAGTGCCCTTTCAGAAACTAAGAGTAGCCCAGTATCTGTCACGCTAAAATCGTCTTTATCTATGGTTCCAGAGACTTGGAACCACGAAAAACGAGGTAATGTACACTCTGGATACAGTTCTTCAAATATGTCAGAAATAGATATTTCAGCCACTTCCAGATTGTATCCTGACAACTGCGATGAGCGTAAGGCCATGGCTAAACGCTCAGAGACTAAAAAGCATGGAAATGAAGTCAATAAATCATCACCTAACCAACCATCAAACTGAAAATGTAGCTTTTCTATTGTCGGTGGATGCAAATCGAAATTTGCCAGCGTATTTTCACCCAAGCTTCCAGGAACTTCTGGTTCGATCAAATATTGGTTCATTTCATTCTCCCAAAGAAAGCTAACGCCCTGTGAAGGTGTGAGCAACGCAATACGAAAGCCGCCGCACACCACTCTAATCCCTAAAACCAACGCATAATGAAAATGCCACGCGTTGCGAATCCCTCTTGAATAGTTTGTTATTGCACTGAGCTAACGGCTACGCTGTCAGCGCCCATTTGATAGCCAAAATTCATACCGTTCTTTTGCCCTTTCAGATACACGCAACACTGTGCCCTCAATCCACTTAGGAGCATGTCTTCGATTCAAAATGGAAATATTTAGCTTATCCCCAGATTCTGATGTGCAATCATCGCAACCTAATCCATATTGATTGCGTAACCATCTTTTACCTTGAAAATAATAAGAGCGACCGTTTCGAGTCAGTTTGACGATATCAATCAAAACAGTACCACTTTCCAACTCAATATATGCTAACAGCTCTCTTTGTTTATGCTTCATTTTTTCCTCTGGGCAATAATGCCTTGCTAAGGGGTGAGCAACGCAATACCGAAGCCGCCGCATACCACCTTAAACACTAAAACCAACGCATAGTGAAAATGCAGCGCGTTGCGAATCCGTCTTAAAGCGTTTGTTAGCATTCAGCACCAAGTTATACTATAAATTTTCTACGTTATATAGGTAGCTAACCTTCTACTGTCTTTTTACCGCACTTTTCACAAACTAGGTGGCGTTCAAACTCATCCATAGAGGCAACAAATGCTCCAAGAGCCCAGCCTTTAATCGCGCCTGCTATAAATTCCTTAAATTTCTGATTTTTGGCACCTTTAAAAGCACTCGGCTTTCTGACCAAGACAACTACGTGATGAGTATCCGTACCGCAATCTGAACAGTAACGAACTTCTGTTTTGTGAGACATTCTTTTTCTCCATGAATGCTAACGCCTTGCTAAAGTGTGAGTAACGCAATAATAAGCTACCGCACAGCGCCTTAATCACCATAAGCCACCGTAAAGTAAAAATGCCACACGTTACGAATCACTCTTAAGCAATTTGTTCGTACATGCGCCACTTCTATTTATACGCTCAAAAATATTGAAAAGTGGCATAATATGAAAGAATTTGAACACTGAAGTGAGACGGGCAGCTACAAAACTTCAACTCGATTAATGGACGAGAGTTGACTAGAAGAAAAATGCACTGAACTGCCCTACTTTCACTGGCTTCAAATTAGAAAAGGATTCATTCATCGCACTTTTATGGCAACACCCGAAAAACGACAAGATTAACTTAGGAAGTACAGCGAAAACGAAGAAGCTCCAAAGAAGTAGGCTAATAGTTAGAAACCGTAAACGATGAAATCGAAGCGAACAATCCATATATAGTGCCACCGGAAAGAACATGAAAGACACAAACTGAAAGGTGTAAAAACGAGCGCCAACACAGATAAATACCAAAACTTATGACCTTCGACGCCAAACCCGCACTAATGCCGCATTAAGGTGTGAGCAACGTCACCACCACACTAACTTATACGCCTTAAATACAAAACCCAACGATGACATAAAAATGCCACGCGTTGGAAATCACTCTTAAATACCTTGTTAGTTTTTTGTTTCTAGAGTGTGCTTATTTTCCAAGTCGTCTAACCTGTTTTTAAGTTTCTCTAACTTTCGAGAATAAATATAGAAACCGATTTGAGAGCATACTACGGCCACATAGAACAGGTTATCTCTATGTTGAGCTGGAGCATCATTCCACAACCATATAGCGAAGACAGTGACAAGCACATAAGAAATAATATTTGAAATCATTGATGAAGCCCCGAAACTAATCGCACACTTCGATTTTCTAACTCTGTACTTACTTTTTTTAATTCAGACTTATTAAACGCAACAGCTCCCAAAATGACAAACATAGCTAAACCACCTCTGCCAAGTTTACCTCTAGCTTTAGATTCCTTGGATAGTTACCAGCTTTTAGGTTGAACATGTATTTGCCAGCCGCTGTTTCTTTCCTTTCATATTTTGAATCGTCAGGCGCCTTCTTTTTCACTGAGTCAATGCCATTCTCACAACTTGGTTTTGTTGTGTAGCTCTCACTAGCTAAGATATTTTGTCCATTTCCTGCTTTTAAACGAAAGCGATATTCTCCCGCTGTATCTTTATAAAGTTCAAATTTTCCAGACATAGACGCCCCACAATATTATTGACAAATCAAACATTAAAGATATATGCATGTCAGATCATACAAAATATAATCAATTTTTCAAAATTTTCAATTATGTTGAATAAGTAATACACACTAGCTTCTGTAGGTGTGTTCTCAAAGAACTTAATGCACTCACAAGTAGCTGCCATCTATAGAGTTATAAACAACCAAGGACATTTTTGAGAGCTAATTACAATATCAACTAATTAGCGTTGAAGCTATCTGTAGTTGTGCATATGATAGACGCACAATCGGAAATGGAGATTATGTTGTGCAACCTAGAGGCAAATCACTTTCTGTACCACTACGTCCCAAAATCCAATGGCACTTGAACTAGCTGTACACCGATATGAGGTTTCAACTATTAAACTTTATAATCAAACTTGGATGAGACAACCCTAAATCTTTCAAAGCTTCTCAAGAAGATTTGAAACACCTCAAAACCTTGAGACGTAGCTTAAATGCACGGTATCATTACAAAATAACTTACAGAATATCAAGAGCGAAGCGCAGTGACTTCGCCAGACGATTTAATGGATGAACCTCATCACCTTACCCGTGTTTTGGCAAGATACCTACCCAGTATCGGTGACACCAAGCAAACTAAACGACATGAAGCCACCATATTATTATGGGAACTGGGCATTTCCGAAAAATGGAAATGATCTTTGTAACACGCAACCTTCATACGCTTGGTCTTGGAATCAATGACCCATCCAATGGTGTTTGGTTACCTAGAAATGTGAAAAACAAAGGATATTGGAGTTCTCCAGATGCTGAAGCATATAAGAAAGTTCATCGCTATGACTATGAAGCATGGGTAGTTACAAATTTAAGCAATAACTCTCTTAAAAAAGATGTGTTCATTAACCGTCTTCGTAATATCAAAATTAAATTAAAAACTTCTACTTACCCCGAAGGTATGATTTCTAGCAAAAACCCGAACTGGAATGATGAATAATGAACGTCTACCAATTGAAAGAGGCGCCGCATGATTACAAGGCTTTGCAATTAGGTCCAACGGAACTCTTCGGTGCCATAGGCAAACAACATCTAATGACCATACACCGCCAGCGCTCTCAGAACACGTCATTACTAGATATTTGGAAAAATGTATCCGCCTCATTCGATGACGTTTTAGGAACTAACGCTGACATCCCTGATGTGTCGCTGTGGTCTATGACATACCTAGTACTGTCCCATCGTGCTTACGAAATATTAAAACCCACCTTAGAAAATGAAGGTGAGTTTCTATTGGTAACTGTCGGAGAGGAACAAGTTTATGTCTTTAACTGCCTCTCCTTTGGCCAAGAAGACGAATCTGTTTGCGTGAAGAAATATCTTGATGGCATCGAAGATGGTTACGAAATACTTTATTTCGAAGAATCGGATATCGAGAAGCGATATCTATTTAAATCACGACTTGAAGGTTGTCAAAGACTGTATGCCACTGAATCTTTTAAACACTTATGTGACCACTATGACTTGCGTGGGCTTCGGTTTGAAGAAGAGCTGCTAAGAGTGTTTTAGCCAACTTAAATTTCAAGTAGCAGCTATGAAATGTATTAAATTATTCAAGAGTAACAATGAGGAAACCGTGATTGGATAAAATAGAATGAACAAACGAGTACATTGCACTAGTTAGCGAACAATTTAAACTGTGGGCTAACTTCCTCAATACAGGTTCGGGGTGTTAACTTTTACTCTGGCAATAACGTATATGGGAACATCTTCACCGTCGGTAAATCGGGTTCTTTCTTTACTCGTTATTTTCTTTGTAAGGATTAATGGCTCCCAGTATTTACCTCATAAAACTTGGCAGTTAAGAGTTAAAGCAAAATCAGACGAGAAGACAAAGTTAATACTACTAGGCCTAGAGCAAAAATACTTTAATTTTATAACAAACTTCACCATGTATCCTATGTTTATGTTTGGTTTGCTATTTCTCATAGCTGTTTCTTTGAGTACATCAATAGCAAAGTATTTTCCTTTGTGGTAAACATACGTCGGCTTTTATAAAATCCCTTAAGAATGACTCAAACGCTTGGCATTTTCAATTAAATAGCGACCTTCGTGGTTAAAGTTAATTATTAAAATTATCACAAAGTAATATTCCATTATAGTCTTAAAAGGGAATTATATGAAGTTAGTTGACAGCGCGGGAGCTACTGCTTTAATTACTGAATGTTTATACTGTGCTAGCACAGAATTTAAACATGGATATTTTAGAACCTTAGGTCTTGATGGCGATTTATTAGAGCGAAGCTTCCAAGAAATTATTTATGAGGTTTTATATAAATCTTAAATAATATTGTAGATTTTTAGCTTCTTTCGTTTGGATGCGTGTTTGTATATTCATTTTTTAGAATATCAATCAGTACAAATATACGTAAAATTTTTAGCCAGAAAAGTAGCAGGTCAAAAGCACTTTAGGTTAAATACTAAAAATCCAACGAAAATAGAAGATAAATATCTATCATATTTAAAGGTATCTTGAGGATTGCTTTTAGCAAAATTCATTTTTATTGTCATATATCCAATCATGAAAAACAAGGCGTCACTAGAGAAAATGATGTGATAGCAGTTATAAAAAGCAATGGAAATGACAAAGTCACATTCCGGACTAAAGAGTATGAGACTAGTATGATATTTTTATACTGTGGTTCTCGAAATTGTGCAGGGTATGATCCAGAAGGGAGTCAAATTATCTATGTACCCCAAACACAAATGACGACGAAAAACCCAAGAATATACCAAAGATGTTGATTATTCTATCTACAACTAGCTTTCTGATTACTACTCAATCCGATGAAGAACTAGTAGTGGTTACGGACTGGCTTCAGCGTAATTCACGTCGCCGAAAAATGACGAGCACCCTCTAAAATATCAACAATTGGAAGATATACGAATTAATTATGTGTTTGAGCCAGGAGGTTGCAAGGGCAAAAAAGATGACGATAAACAGTATATTAAGAAACTCCGCAAGAAACTGAAGTTAACACATGAGAATGGGGTTGATTCATTTAATTACTTATAGTGTCGACCGAGACAAAATAAATCATTTTATGTCAATGCGTACTAAAGTGATGCGTGAGTTAGCTAAGAATTTAATTTATCGGTCAGCCATAGGGGAGGATTTTCAACCTCAAATACAAGATATTACGAAGTGACTAGAGTTAACTTTCAAAGCTTGGCCCTATCATGTTTTAAAGGATGTCTCTAATTTAAACCTCTACAACCAAGACGCTATCCGTACACAAACCAGCCCCTTCAGATTTTAGAGTCTTTATCCTAAACTGTGTGATTCATAGACATTCTTTCAACTATGCTGGGTGTCTATGGACAGAGAAATCCAACAAAGACTACGGTGGGTAAAAATGTATGAGGAATGTGGTTATGCAGGCCTGGTATGTCGACGCTGTAGTATTTCCAGACCAACATTACATAAGTGGGCTAGGCGATAGAAGCAGTATGGAATCGCTGGTCTGGAAAGCCAGAGCAGACGCCCTCATTCATCTCCAGTTGCCAAGCTCTATGATGAGCTAAGAGCATTGATCGTTACGATGCGTGAGAAAGGCAATTTAGGGGCGCGGCGTATACAAACGAAAGTAATCCGACTTCACCAAATACATCTAAGCACAGCGACACTCCATAAAGTTTTATACGAAGCACCAGTCAAACTCATCGTAACTTACCGACGAAAAAAAGATTTCCAAAGATATGAGCGCCCAATTCCTGGTGATAGAGTCCACATGAACACCTGTAAAATAGCGCCTGGAATTTACCATTATACAGCTATTGATGACTGCTCTCGCTATCGGGTTCTAAGGTGCTGCTCTCGGCGCACAGCAGCAAATACAGTTGACTTTATCGATTGTGTCGTGGAAGAGATACCATTTCCTATCCAGCGTATTCAGACGGACAGAGAGCGTGAATTCTTTGCTGAGAAAGTCCAGAAACAACTCATGATTTATGGGATCAAGTTTCGCCCAAATAACCCTGGTTCACCTCACTTGAATGGTAAAATGGAACTCTCGCAGAAAACAGATAAAAGTGAGTTCTATCCGACCATAGATGTCTATGTGGGGTTGGAAGAACTGGACCTGCTGCTAGCTGAATGGCAACACTACTACACCTAGGAACGGCCCCACAGCTCGTTAAATGGGCTAACCTCGGATAGACAGGATTACTAAGATTCTGATCAAACCCTTTTGTCTGAAGAGGTATCTCAGAACTACGAGATCAAGAAAGAGAGGTATCAAGAGCAGAATTACAAGCTCGATCTTCAGCTAAGAAAAGTGAAACCATCTCTATGAATCACACATTTAAGCTTAGAAACATGATTTTGATTGCTAGCTTTTTCTGGCGACTAACGCCCTGTTAAGGGGTGAGCAACGCAATACTGATGCCACCTTAAACACCGAAACCAACACACAGTGAAAATGCCACGCGTTGGGAATCACTCTTAAATGCTTTGTTATGTATAGCGGCTAGAGAGACCAATTGTAGCTTTTGAAAAACACATCATCTATAGGAAGAACCGGGCACAACAATGCCCCTTCAAGCGGCTTACTGACCGCGATTACTTTTGAAACCTCATCAATCATTACACCAACAGATTCAAGAGAACAGTTCTGTTCGACACTCACCCCCCATTTTTCAGCTTGATTAGAAGATATAGGTTGGCCTAGAAGAATGGCTACTTTGTTACCTTTTACACTGAGTGTCTGTAAATCACCTTGAGCATTAACTGCCCAATTACATTGAGAAGTTAGTTTTGTTTCAAAAATGGTAGACTCTTCAAACAAAGTACAAGATGATCCATTGTTAACTGACAGATTAAATGCTAAGGAAGAAAAATTAACAAACGATAAAAGTAGCGTAGTTGTTTGTTTCACTGTTTTATCTCCCAAAACCAAACTTCATCACCAAGATTAATCCAATCAGGGGCGCCTCCCTTCATATGCTCGCCATCCCAAACGTCAATGTGATCGGTACTACCCCACCCATTCCTGATAAAGATAATCCCTCTCCGACCCATTAATGATTTTCTCTTTGCTCTTTAATAAGCTCTTTATTTCCAAATATATTAGGGTTAACAGAGATCCAATTTGCTAACTCTTGGGCTGCTAAAATGTGTCTAGGACTATGTTTAAAGCCAGGGTAGCAGCGCCTATTAGGATATTTTTGGTCAAAACTTGAAGTGTCGATACCTGTTTCCTCCAGAGCAACCCGTACGAATAGCACACTGATTAGGAAAATGAGCCCTATCACAAGGAGATTTTGGGTATGGATGGTTTTTCCACAACTTGACAAATTGAATTACTGACACTGTACGTACCTCACTGAAACAAAAAGCACTCTAACACACTCAAAAATAGCAGTTACTCTAAGTGTCGCACTTCAAACTTGATACTAAGAACTCGAAGCAAACATCAAAGGGTAGATAGTAGTTCATAGGCCCTTTAAGAGTGCACGAATTATTCGATCGCGAAATATACGTAAGATAAACCATGTTATCGCTATCGTCGCTGATACCACAGCCAAACTGTCTACAGCCATCACGATGTAGAATAAGCAGCCGACAATAACACCAATCAACATCGCTACGTTGAATGGAAAAGCGTTGAATTTAACTATACCGGATGAGCCCTCTCTTAGCTCTGTCTTTAGTCCTTGCAAGTAAAAGAAGAGTAAAGTGCACCCACCGAAAAGACCCAATATTGCTATAATCATTATAACTCCGAAGGATTGATTAGACCTCTGAGGATCAGCTCTTTTCTGGCATCTTTCATGCCTTTGGTTTGCATTGCATTAAAACCAATAATCATTATCACAAAAGCGCCAAGCATTCGCCCTGACTCACCTACAAGTTGCTTTCTTAATCCCAATTTTTTCGCTGTCTCTAACACCTTATTCGAACTAACGATACTCGTTAGACCTTTGGTCACTGTTGTTTTCATTCCTTCATTAAAAACAGAATATACGCCAGCGGGTAACACTCCGACTGAAATCGTTGGAACATCAAAGCCAGGGCTACTGAGTAAGTCAGAGATTTTCTTGTTTGAATTATAATAACTTTTTAACTCAGAATCACTTAGTGACCAGCAGAACCAGTATGGATTTGCGCCGATTTGGCCTATCATTCCATAGAGTTTAGACTTCAAGCGATTGTTTTTTAAATTCAACACACTACTCGTTACTTTTCTTTGGTCGGGCTTCGATAAATGTCTGTACAACACAATACCAGATAAAAGGCTTAACGATTGATTTTCACGATGTAAATCATTTTTATATGGTTCTAGACCCATGAGAACAATGAAAAACTTTAACGGATCTTGATTGTGTTGCCGATGGGTGTATCTGGAAGATGTGACGCTTAAAGAGTCCATGCCTAAAAGTCCTTAGGTAATTTCAATACACAAATCATTACATAATATTAAGTAGGCGTTTCGTTTGTAAAATGTCATTTACTTCTAATGTATTGATATATAGAACTATATTAAAAGTGAGATCTGGTAGGGGTATCCACTTTTAGGTTACAAAAGCTGATGCAAACTTGTAAAGTTGCATCGTTGATTGTAACTTGGTGAAACTTATTTTGAGGCAAAGGTGAGTCTGCCGTGGTCGACATCTGACACGCCTTTGCACAGTTCAGAGTTGCGTTTTTCTAATTTAGTAGAGCATGAATTAACTGATGTATGGCAACTCGCTTATTTGAGCGCCCAGTATCATTGGAACAGAGCACACCGAATACAAACCCATATTGCTCAGTGCTTAATCATTAATAAATTCAATAACTTTACAAGATGATGAAGCATAAAAGGCTAGAGGGTAGCTCCTTCATCAAGAAACCGAATATACGGACGCAACAACTAAAGAGTTGCTTTGAGTTGGAAAGCAACAGGTAAGGGTTTCTTACTTATTGCCAGCAGGAAATGAGGCAAATTAACGAATTTGAACTCCACTTTAAAAAACTTGGGCGCTATCTTAAATCCTGAGATTAATTCCACAAACTTAAATTACTCCTCTTGAGCACATTTTGATCTTAGAGGCTATTCGGTGAAGATCCGAAACAAAAACAAGCACAAACAGTGATTTAAATCACAATTAGGAGTTATTTTCGCAGTTCCTCTCAATGTTTCCCTAGAGGGTAACACCAAGACAATATTACATATAAAACAATGCCTTGTAATGAAATCGAGAATCCATCTTGAACAGTTTGTTAGCTGAAAGTTTCACCGAGTGCATCTATCCATTGCTCTGGCTTCGCTACAATAAACTCGTAACACGTGTTGTTGGCTAGCTTTATGCGAAATGCATTCGTGTTGGTTGGAGTTACACCACCACCTTTGCCCAAGTACTTAGCTACGGCAGCAATGCCTTGGCGCTTTAATTGATATGGACCAAAACCCAACTTTTCGTTGTACGGAATAAAAATTAAATCCGGCTTCGTTAGTTCTAATTTCCCATCTGCTTTAGTCGCACCGAATTGAGTTGTAGCTGTTGAAGACTTAATTACTTTATCAGACATAACGTACCCTCTTCCTTGATTTACTTTTGTCTGCTAACGCCCAATTAAGGGGGTGAGTAACGCAAAACCGATGCACCGCAAAGCACCTTAATCACTCAAATTAACGCATAGTAAAAATGCCAAGCGTTGGAAATCACTCTTAAACAGTTTGTTAGCTATCTATCAAATTGATACAGTTTTGAATGATGATTGCACTATCAGCTTTACTTTGAGTTTGCATCGCGCATTGTGCCATAGAGCTATAGCCACTACTCTTACGTACTTCATGATTCAAATTATCTAGCGCAAGACGAAGAGTTGAAAGATTAAACACTCCGTTATTAACCAAATATTTTACTGTCTCAGGATAAAAACTGGCCATTTCTAAAAATTCAGCTTGCTCATTCACATCATTAAATATATTTTCCCGTTTTAGACACTTTTTGGATAATTTCATGGACAAGATACTGCGCTCTTGTTCGTTGAAAACTTTTCTTTGCATCAAAATAAGAGTCATCGCCAATGCTGCGTCAACATCGTAATGATCGTTTTGGCCGCCAACCATTTTTAAGCACTCTTCAAAGCTTTGAATCAAGTCAGGTAAGATTCCATTCATGTTATTCCTCCAATTTACATTAGGCAATATCTGGCATTACAGCTAACACCCTGTTAAGGTGTGAGCAACGCAATGCCGAAGCTGACGCATACCACCTTAATAACTTAAATCGACGCATAGTAAAAATGCCACGTGTGCAAAATCCCTCTTAAACGCTTTGTTAGCGCGCTATTAAGTTAAACAAGAAATTCTTTGGGGTCCGTTGACTTCCAGTCCTTTTTTCCTCATTACTGTAATAACTATATTCACGTTGATGCTCATCACCATCAACGTGAATCTTATTAACAGCGCAAGGCATATTTATATGCGAAACCGTACACCTAATATTAAAAGTATCATTGTAACTCAACTTCTTAAGCACCTCTACATGTAATACTGTTAACCTGTTAAATATAGAGTTAAGCTCAGTAATAATTATCAATAGATTATTACGTATGCCATTCATTCTATCTTTAACAAAGTGCTTAGATGACTTAAATGACATTTATGGCAACGTAAAATCTTATTCACTGAACGTTCGAGAGCAGCTATTTGAGATCGTGAAATCATGTTTACCCCTCCATAAAGCTACGATAAAGCTCTTCAAGCTTCGAGTTCAATTCAGAGTCACTTTTCGCAGAAATTGAGCCAATTAACTCTGATTCACTTATATTTCCTAGTCTCACATCAAAGCTTTTATTATCAAAACTATCAACGAAAATACACATTTCACTCCCCTCATAAAAGAATGAAGCAGAGTTATCATTAACAGACATATCAAATTTCATCTTTTCCTCTTAATAATGTTTATAAATATCATGTCGACTTAGTGCGTTGCGAATCACTCTGAAGTAACTTGTTATACCGCTTGGATTCAAGTACGAAGTGCGACACCCCTGAAATTTAAAACTGTGAGATGTGCTATTCATAAGTTTTACTCCCGCCAAGAAGTGAAAAACCATGAATTACACACACCTCACTGAGAATGAAAGGTATATGATGTCCGCACTTAGAAAGCAAGGCATTAGTGTCGTCAACATCGCTAAAGAGCTAGGGCGTCACAAGAGCACTATCTACCGAGACTTTAAACGTAACTCTCGATATAATGCCTATCGCCCCAACCCTTCCTATCAGCCAGCTAGAGCGCAACAAAGAGCTAGAAACAGGTTAAGCCGATCACGGCGTAACAAGCGGTATACCAAGCACGATTTCAAAATTATTGACGCACTTATAATGCTCGACTTAATGAGTTTGTAGGAGACAAGCTTTCCAAGTCAATTAACTTAGGAAACCATGAACGACTTTCTAAATACATATTATGGCGATAAATCCAAAGAGGTTTATAACAAGAAACTTTCTCGATTAAAGAAGAGCTTTAGCTATCTAGCAGATGAATCCGCAATTAGTGAAAACTTTATGTTTAACAAAAAACCAAAATGGCTAAATGTTTCTGATAATAAGAAAGAACGCTTGGGTTTAGATATAGAAGCATTCAAAGCAATTGAAAAAGAGGCCCCTCTATTTTTAAAAGTAGCGATGGGGTTATCGATTCAATCGACTCACGCAGTAGCTGAACTACATAGAATAAAATACCGTATACCAAAACCGGATACATGTGGAATTGTCTGGTTTGATACTCCAAAACCAGAGAACGGAGAAATTGTATTTGGTACCTTGTACATACATCGAGCAAAGGTTAAGAATGCTAAAACGTCTTATGTTGCTATTCCGGTGACAAGCGCTATCAAAGAAGTTGTAGAGCTATCTAAAACAGATAAGCTACATTGCCCTTACGTAGTGCATCGTAGACCTGCAAGAAACAATAATATCGCTAAGCAGTGTGACCACCGTTACCAAGTGACCAGTCGCATGATCAGCGAAACATTTTCCAAAGTACGCGACGAACTCGGTTTGTACTCTAACGTAGAAAAAGCTAAGCGCCCTACTTTCCATGAAATCCGAAGGCTATCGGCAAAACTCATCGATGAAATGGGTGTAAACCCTCGCCAACGCATGGCACATGCCAGTGATAGAACCACTCAGATTTACACTGATAGTCACGACGTAGAATGGCATGAAGTACCAGCCATAAGCGTCGCAATATAGCCCATTTCAAGCGCTGTACAAACTACTGTATTTTACCACCTTTTTACCACCCCCTCGAACTTTACTCAGTACTAACGCAGAGTAATAACAAGGGGATAAAAAGGAAAAAAGAAGGAATTCCACTTGAATATCAATAAGTTATAGACACAAAAAAGCCCACCAAAAGGTGGGCTTTTTCTAAAATTTGGTGGGTCCGGGCGAACTCGAATCGCCGACCCCTACCATGTCAAGGTAGTACTCTAACCAACTGAGCTACGGACCCAAATTTTTATGTTCCTAACCATTCAATTCAGAATGGTGCGTCCGAGTGGACTCGAACCACCGACCCCCGCCATGTCAAGGCGATACTCTAACCAGCTGAGCTACGGACGCATTTCTCTGGAACGACGAGGATATTAGCTATAAGCGAACGACGGTGCAAGCACAAATTTACCAACTTTGAACCGTTTGGCGAAAATGTAAACTCAACACGCGTTTTCAGATGATTTTATCGACAAGGACTGAGCCTGCAGGGTTTAAAAGTGTGATCTATATAACTTTTATTATCTCACTTAATTGTCGTAAGGCACTTCACTGAGCATCCAAATCTGTAAGGTTTGCGATACCTTAGGGCAAGTGCCGAACAAAATCTGATATTTAGGTTTAAATGGTTCGCCGATATAGGTTGTACGAATCAACTCTCCTGTTTTGACGTCCACTTGAGTGCTCACCCTGCCTTTGAAGTTTTGAAATATGACAAACTGCTCACTGTGGTAAACCATTTGCTCTCGGTAAAACAAGAAATGATCTTGGGGTGTCTCTGTCAATTCACACTCCAGTGGTTTCAAATTAGGTATCGCACTAACATTAGATGCGATGAACAATGCTGACAAAATCCATCCGTATCGCATATGGCTGCCCTATTCTGCACTCTTTTTCAAAGTATAGGTCTTGCCTTGAGGACAGATACAAAAAAGGCTTTGATCATCTCTAATCAAAGCCCCTTATTTCTGCAGGTTAATTGTCGTGTTTAGTCGTCCGCCTCAAACACAACGTTATAATTTTCGGTGTATGTACAATTCGGCTGACGGCTACAAGTAAAGAAACGTCTCCCTTTGAACTCACCTTGGCTTGCGGTTTTAATGATCATCGGACTGCCGCATTTTTTGCAAAAGCGCACTTCTTTATCGGGCTCAATCAAATCAATATGTGCCGCAAGCAAACGACGTAATCGCCCAACTTGATAACTGTGCTTTATCGAGGCGCCAATTAAAGGCAGGTTGGCCGTCTTACAAACATGAATCAATAACTTTTGTCTTTCTATCTTACCCTTGTTTAGCTCCTGCCCATTATCCAATTCAACGATAACGCGCGGCTCTAGTGTCCTTGGGTCACAAATAACGTAATCAAAATAGCTTCGAGATATACGATTGTTCGCGACAAAAAACTGCTTCTTATTTTTGATTTCTTTTGGCGTAACCAAACTGGACATGTTTACTTTCGCGAATACTACGGCATGCTCCCCGACCGCCGCTCTTAACGCATTATAGAACGCACCCTCTTGACCTCTGAGCAGAGGGCCTTTCGAGCGATAAGGATAATCACGCGTGTCATCGTGCTTAATCACGTACTTTTGAATAACAAAGAAGAATAAAACCAGAAGAACAACAATGATAAAAATGTTGGTCATAAATAAAGTGCATCCAAAACAACTCGTTGCTCAAAGCGTAAATGGAAATGTTATGCAGAGCAACAAAACCTCGCAATTTTGAGGCGCCACGACGATAGCGAGAAACAGAAAATTTTGCTCACCAATAAAAACGAGCCAATCACACACTTGGATTGGCTCGTTTAAATTTTGTTAATACATTATGTATGCTAAGAATCAACTATTAGCGTCTGGCTGATTCTCTGGCATCGCATC
Source organism: Vibrio sp. SCSIO 43097 (assembly GCF_023650755.1). NCBI lineage: Bacteria > Pseudomonadati > Pseudomonadota > Gammaproteobacteria > Vibrionales > Vibrionaceae > Vibrio > Vibrio sp. SCSIO 43097. The sequence continues at coordinate 2,024,093 of NZ_CP071840.1, forward strand.
AATAAAAGCTGGCAGTTGATTGCATGACTGCACAACAGCGTTAATGGTTGGATAAAGAGAAGTATCTACACCAAAGCGTTGTGCGTTATAAAATTGTGGTACCAGACAAATATCGACAATAGATGGCGAGCTTGTCAGGCTAAACTTGCAATCACCATTTAGTTTACGATGCTTCTGAAGTTTCTCTTCTAATGCTGTAAAACCTTTGTGGATCCAGTGATGAATCCAAGCGACTTTGCGCTCTGGTTCGCAAGCTAGCTCCCCCTCTAAATACTGTAGAACTCTTAAGTTATTCAGGGGATGAATCTCCATTGCAATATCCTGAGCCAAAGCTAGCGCTTGGTATCGAAACGGCGTTTGCTCGGGGATAACAGTGACATCCGGGTAGTGTTCTTCTAAGTATTGAATGATCGCCAGTGACTGGGTTAACTGAACCTCCCCATCCACCAGCAAAGGAACCAGTTCAGAAGCGTTTAACTCATGGTACTCGTCACTGTGTTGTTCGCCACCATTGCGCACCAAGTGTACCGATTTTGAATCATACGATAACTCTTTAAGATTCAAGCAAATACGCACACGATACGCCGCCGATGATCGCCAGTATCCGTATAAAATCATGCTATCGCTCATATCGTCTCCCAACCAGCACTATTAGTGCTTGAGATATTGGCTAACTTGTTGGTCAATCGAACCGAATATGTTGTTGCCATCCGCATCGAACATTTCCAATCTGATTGAATCTCCAAACGACATGAAGTTAGTCGACGGCTTACCATCACGAATGGTTTCAATCATACGAACTTCCGCGATACATGAATAGCCAACGCCACCTTCTTCAATCGAAGTGCCATGTTCCGTTCCCTGCTTGTTGGATACCGTACCTGAGCCTATAATCGCACCAGCAGATAGCGGGCGCGTTTTAGTCGCGTGAACAATTAAGTCTGCGAAATCAAACGTCATATCGATACCTGCATTCGGGCGACCAAACGGCTTGTGGTTGTAGGTCGAGACCAATGGTAAATGCACTTTGTTTTCGTACCACGCATCGCCTAGTTCGTCTGGTGTTACTGCCACAGGAGAAAACGCAGAAGAAGGTTTAGATTGGAAAAAACCAAACCCTTTAGCTAATTCTGCGGGAATTAGCCCACGTAGTGAGACATCATTCACCAGCATGATCAAACGAATCGACTCCTGAGCCTCTGCAACACTTGCGCCCATAGGGACGTCACCAGTTACGACAGCAACTTCACCTTCGAAATCAATACCCCATTCATCACTCGCAAACTCGATGTTGTCACAAGGTCCAATAAAGGCATCAGAGCCTCCTTGGTACATCAACGGGTCCGTCCAAAAACTCTCTGGCATTTCAGCGCCGCGAGCTTTTCGAACCAACTCAACGTGGTTTACGTAAGCACTGCCATCAGCCCACTGATAAGCGCGAGGAAGCGGCGACTCGCAGTAGTGCGCTTCAAACTCTTCATACCCTGCAACCGTGCCATTGTTCAGTGCAACGTATAGCTCTTCCAGTTGCGGTGCTAGCGCATCCCAGTTATCAAGTGCCACCTGCATCGTCGGTGCCAAATTCATTGGGTGGAATATTTCTGTCGCAGGTACGCAGCGCGTTAAGTCTTTGCTCACGACCATCAACAAACCGTCACGAGTGCCATTTTTCTTGGTTGCTAATTTCATCCTTGCCTCTTACTTCTCTTGCCAGCTATAGACGTATTCTTTGTTTTCTACTTTTTCCAGCTCATCCGAAAACTGAAGTGCGTGACGCGTATCAATCATGACCGCAACTTCGTCGGTGAAAGTCTTCTTATGCTCTCGCCCTGCTTTGAATGCTTTCGGGTGAGGGCCATGTGTAAATCCTGCAGGATGGAATGTCACCATGCCTGCTTCAATGTTGTCACGGCTGAAGAAATCACCTGCATGGTAGAACAAGACTTCGTCATAATCGTCATTGTTGTGATAGAACGGTACCTTGAGCGCTCCAGGATCACTTTCAATTGGACGAGGGACGAAGGTACACACCACAAATCCTGCTCCTACAAATGTAGTATGTGCAGAAGGCGGTAAATGGTAACGATGTGACATAAGTGGACGAATATCACGCCAGTTCACTTTTACTACCGCCAAATCACCATGCCAGCCAATCGCATCCAGCGGGTTGAATGGGTAAGTGATAACACTGACTTTATCGTGGCGTTTCACCTGAACCTGTGTTTGATTCTCAGAATATTGAGCACGGAACTGATCGTTGATCGACGGCGTTTCTAAAACCGCCGGATCAAACACCGCGTGGTTTCCAACCATGCCTTTTTCGGGCAATGTATAAGCCGCATCGGTGTTTTCGATCATCAGAATGAACATCGGCTCGCTTGGCTCTAAACGCCAGCTCGTTGAGCGAGGGATCATGACATAATCCCCTTCGCTCACTTTCAAATGACCATAATCACAGTAGAGATCTGCCGTACCTTGGTGGATGAATAGCAGTTCGTCGCCATCAGCGTTTCTCACCAAGAAATCCATTTTTTCATCCATACGCCAAACACGAACTTTACAATTCGCGTTGTGTAATAGATGCGGGACTGCCCACGGGGTAATATGGCTGACTTTCTCCACTAGATTAAAATCGAACGCTCGTGGACGTAGCTCGCCCTCCCACTCAGACCACCCCGTTGGGGCATGTTGATGATGAAAATGTGTTGCGGGGCCGAAGAAGCCACTTCGACCTGCCTCACGTTCATAAATTGCCTCTTCCGGGAAGTCAGCATGTGCTTGTTTAGAGCAGACTCCCTCCCGATGAGGGAATGTGATCCATTTATGCATCGCTCAATACTCCTCGGCGAATTTGGTCTTCTTCTATCGATTCAAACAACGCTTTGAAGTTACCCTCGCCAAAGCCTTCATTGCCTTTACGTTGGATGATTTCGAAGAACACAGGGCCGATAACGGTTTGAGTAAAGATTTGTAGCAAGATGCCATCTTTCGTTGGCGCACCATCAATAAGAATCTGCAAATCACGAAGCTTGCTTACATCTTCACCGTGGCCTTCAACACGCTGATCGACTTTCTCGTAATAAGTATCTGGCGTTGGCATAAAGTCCATGCCTCGCTCACGCAAGGTTTTGACCGTTTCGTAGATGTCGTCTGTGGTCAATGCGATGTGTTGAATACCTTCGCCATTGTATTCACGGATAAACTCTTCAATCTGTGATTTATCATCTGACGACTCATTGATAGGAATTCGGATTTTGCCGCAAGGTGCGGTCATCGCACGGCTGACAAGACCAGTCAGCTTACCTTCGATATCGAAATAACGAATTTCGCGGAAGTTACCAATGCGCTCATAGAAACCAGACCAGACATCCATGTTGCCTTGCTTAACGTTGTGCGTTAAGTGGTCGATTTCGTAAAGACCAACATTCGCTTTTGATAAACGCTCATCAGCATCATCATAAAAACGAAAATCGACATCATAAATACTCTGCTTTCCATAACGGTCGACAAAATAAAGCAAGCTTTCACCGATGCCATAAATAGCAGGAATGCTTAGCTCCATCGGCCCAATTTCCGTTTTATATTCTTTACCGCCATTCTCTAACGCATGCGCCAGAGCAACGGTGGCGTCTTTCACACGAAATGCCATGCCACAAACCGACGGACCGTGAACTTTGGCGAATCCCTCAGCTTGGCTATGCGGCTGCGCATTCACAATAAAGCTAATGTCACCTTGTCGATATAACCACGCTTCTTTTGAGCGATGCTTTGCAATCTCCGCAAAACCTAACGATATAAACAGATCTTTAAGCTGTTGAGTGCCTTTGTTGTCTGCTGCGGTATATTCAACAAACTCAAATCCGTCTGTTCCTAGTGGGTTATATGCATCAACCATGACTTTCTCCTTGTCTCAGTAGCTTTTGTTTGGACTTATTTGTCTAACTTGGCGCAGGTCTTGAGAAATTGGAATACGTGGGGAGAAATCTTTATCTTGGCGACTTTTACGCATAATTGTAAAATATATGTTACACACAGAAGGCGCATCGAATCCACTTTCGCAAAAATCAAACAAATTGCTTATTTTCAATACATTAGATTGATATTTTCGGCTTTACGCCAACATGAAAAATGTAAACAAGTTGTTACTTTGGCATTTTATCTTGGCAACGTAGCTCAAAAAGTAAAAGAGGGATAGAAAGCCTATTGCCCCCTATTTCTATCTGCTTCATTCATTTGGTCCTACAAAACATCAAAAGTAATGTTTCGTGACTCTTCATACAGTTCGAAAGGCTCATCGGTCAGAATCGTGTCATGGATACCCCTTTATTGATTCACCTCAGTTTTATTCAAAAGTAACTGTGCCATAAGTGGTGCTCTGTTCCCTATCGAGCCGAGCCACAAGGCTTCACGCTCGATCAGAAAAAGAGACATCTAATGACACACATCAATCAAGAACGCTTAGTTGAACACTTTTGCCAACTAGTACGTATCGACAGCGAATCAAAAAACGAAAAACAAATTGCAGAAACACTGGCAGAACAGCTAGGCGAGCTAGGCTTTACCGTGCACAAGCTTCCAGTGCCTGAGCACATTTCTAACGGTTTTAACGTGTACGCCCGTTTAGACGGCAAAAAAGACGGCTCTATCCTAATGAGCTGTCATATGGATACGGTCACTCCAGGTATTGGCATTGAGCCACTCATCGAAGACGGCATTATCCGTTCAAAAGGCCATACGATTCTCGGTGGCGATGATAAATCTGGTATTGCTGCCATCATGGAAGCCGTTCGTTGTATTCAAGCGGAAAACCGTGAGCACAAAACGTTAGAACTTGCTTTCACCGTGTATGAAGAAGGCGGTTTATTCGGTTCACAATACTTCGATATGTCACACGTCACTTCAACGGAAGCAATCGTGTTAGATACGGGTGGCCCTATTGGCACCATTGTGACCGCAGCCCCAGGCCAGCAAAAGATCATGGCAAAAATCAAAGGTCGACCAGCACACGCAGGGCTTGCGCCAGAAGAAGGCATCAGTGCGATCATGGTGGCGGCAGATGCCATCAACCAAATGAAGCTGCTTCGCATCGACGAAGAAACGACAGCCAACATCGGTATGGTTAACGGCGGTCAGGCCACAAACATTGTTATGCCTGAATTAAAAATCGTGGCAGAAGCACGCTCCCTGAATGGCGATAAACTAGATGCTCAGGTCAATCATATGATCTCAACATTAGAGTCTGTCTGTGAAAAACACGGTGCAGAAGTCGAAATTGAATCTAGCCGAGCCTACGACGCTTTTGTTATTGAAGAAAACCACCCACACGTAAACGCTATAAAAGCAGCGTTTTCAGAGTTAGGAATTGACGCCTTCACAAAAGGCACTGGCGGCGGTAGCGATGCCAACAACTTTAACAAGAAAGGTCTCACAACGGTCAACCTTTCAACTGGCATGGCAAAAGTACACACGACAGAAGAGTTTATCGCGGTAAGTGATATGGTCAAAATCACTGAGTTCGTGAAACATTTCCTAGTCAGTTAACGTCATGCCTTTTGAAGAGCAGACTGACTATCTTCCCCTTCTAGCCTGTGCTTGAAGGGGATTTTAATTTGTATCGAAGCAAAATTACTTCCCGTCATGCCAACTTGATATCAGATCTTCAAAGAAATTCCCCTAGCTCACTTTTTGAGACTAGACAGCTCAACACCTGACACCCTGTTACAGTAATGTTAAAACTCGATTGTGTAGACAATTTATACAATATACATTTTTGGCATCTTTCAGGATGAAAAGAGTGAGACAAGGATGAAATTAACTAAGTTGCTTTTATTAGCGTCGATGATGAGTCCAATACTGGCAACATCAAGCTATGCCGTGCCGTATCCCTCGGGTGTGACCCTCGATGAGACACAAGAAATTACGCTAAACAATGGGGCTGAAGTTACTTCTATTGACCCAGCCAAGCAAGCTGCAGAGCCCGCTTTTAATCTCGGTCGAGACCTGTTTGAAGGTCTGGTCATTCAAGATAAGCAAGGTAAAACCATTCCTGGTGTTGCTGAGTCTTGGTCAGTCAATGACAACAATACGGTTTATACCTTCCACTTACGTGATGCAAAATGGTCAAATGGCGAAACGGTCACTGCACAAGATTTTGTCTACAGCTGGCAACGCTTACTGAATCCAAGCACTGCTTCACCCTACGCTTGGTTTGCGGCCATTCCAAATATCGAAAACTCGCAAGCGATTATGAAGGGCGAAGCCGAACCCGAGTCCTTGGGCGTGAAGGCGCTGGATGAAAAAACATTCCAGGTAACACTCGAAGAGCCTATTCCCTTCTTTACGAAACTATTAAGTCATCCAGTGCTTGCCCCCGTTCACAAAGCGACCGTTGAAAAACATGGCAACCGTTGGACCCAGCCTGAGCATATCGTTACAAATGGTGCGTTTACTGTCTCTGAATGGAAAGTTAACGAAAAACTGGTGATGGTTAAAAACCCACATTACTGGGACGCAAGCAATGTAGTGCTGGAAAAAGTCACCTGGCTACCAATTGGTGATGCAAACGTAGTGCTAAACCGCTACCTAGCCGGTGAGATAGACCAAGCGGTTTCCATTCCTGCCGCTCAGAAGAAAAAGTTAATTCAACAACGCCCACAAGAAGTGGCAAGCACCAGTGCGTCTCTTGGCTCCACATTCTATTACCTCAACACTCAACAAGGACCAACAAAAGACGTGCGGGTCCGTAAAGCCCTCTCATATGCCATTGACCGTCAACTGTTAACGAGTGCTATCTTGAGAAACGGTGGGGTTCCAATGTATACCCTTGTGCCACCTCAAACAGATGGTTTTAAATCTCACACTCCTGAGTTCGCAACTTGGAACCGTCATAAACGTATCGAAAAAGCGCAGCAATTACTGTCAGAAGCTGGATACGATAAAAGCAATCCGCTTAAGTTGACGTTTACCGTACCAACTTTCTCGATGGACGTAAAAATGGCAACGACCATGGCAGGTATGTGGAAAAGCCGTTTGGGTGCGCAAGTCACAATAAAACAGCTAGAACCGAAAGTGTTCTACGCACTTAAAGAGCCGACCGACATTACTCGCGGCGGCTGGACGGCCGACTACAATGAAGCCTCTACATGGTTGGATATCTTCGTTTCTAGTGGCGAGTACAACGATTCTCGTTATAACAACCCGCAATACGACGAGTTAATGGCTCGCTCAAAGACCATGAGCAACCCATCAGAACTGTATCTACAAGCAGAAAGCATGCTGATTGAAGACATGGCCATTATTCCTATTTATCGTCCGGGTAACGATCAATACCTCATCAAGCCTTACGTGGGCGGCTACGAACTGACAAACCCTGAGTCGTCGTACTACCGCAAGAATGTCTATGTAAAAGCCCACTAAAAGCATGTTTTCGGTCTGAGTCGGCAAGTTCAATGTTTACTTGCCGTTCCTCATATCTCTCGGTGGAGAAGGCAACCTGAGCTCAGACCATTTTTTATTCATAACCGTTCGAAGTGATTTCGGATGACCAAAGGATGATGGATCATGATTTGGTACATTGTTAAGCGATTAGCTATCGCTATCCCCACGCTTCTATTCATCGCACTCATATCATTTTGGCTGATGCACATTGCACCAGGGGGGCCATTTGATATGGAACGGCCTATGCCAGAGGTGGTACGTGCGAATATCGAAGCAAAATTCCATTTGGACCAGCCCTTCGTTACTCAGTTTTGGATTTACATTGGTAATTTCATACAAGGAGATCTCGGTCCGAGCTTCGTTTATCAAGACTTCAGTGTTACACAGCTCGTCGCACAATCATGGCCAGTTTCAGCAGTATTAGGCGTACTCTCCTTTTGTATTTCCGTTCCACTTGGCATGTTGCTTGGCACTATTGCGGCATTGAACCGAAATAGCCGCCTAGATTACGGCCTGATGACACTTTCGATGACTGGAGTTGTAGTTCCGGCTTTCGTGCTTGCTCCAGTTTTAGTCATGATCTTCGCTATTCAGCTCGGCTGGTTCCCTGCTGGTGGTTGGGAAGGAGGAAAGCTGGCTTTTCTTGTTCTTCCCGTGCTCAGCCTAGCGATTGGCTCCATTGCGAGTATTGCACGCGTCATGCGTGGCGCAATGATTGAAACACTCAACCAACCATACATTCGAACGGCAAAGGCCAAAGGTTTGTCCACAACCTACATTTTATTCCATCACGCTTTGCGACCATCCCTGATTCCCGTCGTTGCGATGCTCGGCCCTGCGTTTGTGTCTGTCGTGACAGGCTCGGTAATTATCGACATTTTCTTTGGTACAGGTGGCATGGGACAACACTTTGTGTCTGGGGCTCTCAACCGCGACTACGGCCTAGTAATGGGCATTACTCTGATTGTCGCTTCACTCACTATCTTCTTTAACCTTGTGGTCGACTTGCTATATACGATTATCGACCCTCGTATACGCGTTTAGGAGTCCGGTATGTTAACGATCAAAAAACTGGATACACAAGCTCTTCAAGATCAAGTCGTCGACAATATTGAAGCCGTCGAAGGTCGCAGTCTTTGGCAGGATGCATGGACTCGATTTCATAAAAACAGAGCCGCGATGACATCAGTGTATGTTTTGGCTTTCATTACCTTATGCATCACTTTCGGCCCCTCTCTTGCCGCTTTTGGCCATGATGAAATTGACTGGGAAGTGCTCATCGATCCATACGAGCTAGGGAAACCTTCACTGAGCAGTGGCCATTACTTTGGTACCGATGATCTCGGGCAAGATGTTTTCGCTCGCACGATGCAAGGTGGCAGGCTCTCTATTTTGGTAGGTTTTGTTGGCGCCTTAGTCGCCGTTGTTATTGGTACGATTTGGGGAAGTATTTCCGGCTATCTTGGCGGCGTTGTCGATAGCGTAATGATGCGCATTATTGAGGTGCTCGATTCGGTGCCATTTATGTTTATGGTTATCCTGTTTGTTACCCTTTTTGGCAACAACATCTACCTGATTTTTATCGTGATCGGAATGGTATCTTGGCTGGGCATTGCCCGTGTTGTACGTGGTGTCACCTTCGGTCTAAAAAAGCGAGAGTTCATCGAAGCCGCACACTCTATTGGGGTTTCTAAATTGACAATTGTCCGACGCCATGTTCTGCCTAATGTGCTTGGGATCGTGATGGTTTATTCCTCCTTAATGGTACCAGGATTCATTATGTTCGAATCGTTTTTGAGCTTCTTAGGGCTTGGTGTTCAACCACCCGACACGAGCTGGGGAATCCTAATTTCCGAAGGCGCAAAAACGATTGACGTTGCATTGTGGATGCTGCTTTTTCCCTCTCTGTTTTTGGTTGCCACCCTCTTTTGTTTTAACTTCATCGGCGATGGCTTGCGTGATGCTCTTGACCCGAAAGACCGATAAGGACAAACCCATGCTATCTATTGAAAACATGAACGTTCGCTTCGATACGCCAGATGGGCAAGTGCAAGCGGTCAGTAATCTCTCCTACTCGATTAAAGCGGGCGAAACTCTTGGGATTGTTGGGGAATCAGGTTCGGGAAAAAGCCAGTCTGTTTTCGCATTAATGGGGTTAACCGCGGATAACGGCGCCGTGTCTGGAAGCGCAATGTTCCACGGTGATGATTTACTCGCGATGTCGAAAAAGCAGCTCAACCGCATCCGTGCAGAGAGAATCGGAATGATCTTTCAAGATCCGATGACGTCACTTAATCCATTCATGAAAATTGGCAAGCAGCTTTGTGAAGTTCTCATGATTCATAAAGGAATGAGCCGAAAACAAGCAAAAATGGAGTCGATTCACATGTTGGATGCGGTGCGTATTCCCTCTCCCGAAACTCGGATGAATCAATACCCTCACGAATTATCTGGCGGAATGCGTCAGCGAATCATGATAGCGATGGCGTTGTTGTGTAAGCCCGAGTTGTTAATTGCAGACGAACCAACCACCGCATTAGATGTAACCGTTCAGGCTCAAATTTTGACGCTATTACGAGACTTACAACAAGAGTTCAATACGGCCATTTTACTGATCACTCACGATATGGGCGTCGTCGCCGAGATGTGTGATCGCGTATTGGTCATGTATGGTGGTCAAAAAATGGAGCAATCCGATACGGAGACATTGTTCGCTCAACCTGCGCACCCCTACACTCAAGGCTTGCTAAAGGCAATTCCTTCTATCACTGAAGATATGCCACGTTTACCAACCATCCCAGGTAACCCACCAAGTGCGTTGATTAACCATCAAGGGTGTCCGTTTAGAGAGCGGTGCGAGCATCGAGAGACGCGTTGCCAATACGAAACCCCACGGTTTTCTCCATTAAACACGAGCCAGTCCATTGCCTGTCACGTTAACGCACCCAGTGTTATCACTCCTATTCAAATAAAAGCTTAAGGAGGCGTTATGAATAAAAAAGAAGTCCTCATGTCTGCTCGTGATTTAAACGTCCACTTTCCTGTTTCACGTCATCTTATTCCAAGTCGACGTAAAATCGTGAAAGCGGTCAATGGTATCGACTTAGATGTTTACCGAGGTGAGACACTTGGCATTGTGGGGGAATCAGGCTGCGGAAAATCAACACTTGCACGCGCCTTACTTCGCTTAATTGAACCTACACATGGCGAGTTGACTTGGAAAGGTCAAGACATGCTCGGGTTTAGTAAAAAAGAGCTTTCCTCTCGACGCAGAGAATTTCAGATGGTGTTTCAAGACCCATCCGCTTGTTTGAATCCGAGATTAACCATCTCAGAATGCATCGCCGAACCACTGCTCACCCACGAGCCAAAGCTTAAACAGGCAGAGGTAGAAAAGCGTGTCATCGCTATGATGGATAAAGTGGGTCTCTTGGCGAGCCAGCGAAACCGCTATCCACATGAATTTTCCGGAGGTCAATGCCAGCGTGTGGGCATTGCCAGAGCATTAATTCTCAATCCAGATTTGGTCGTGTGTGATGAACCCGTTAGTGCGCTAGATGTCTCCATACAAGCTCAGGTCATCAATCTTCTAGATGATCTTAAACAAGAAATGGGGTTAACACTGGTGATGATTGCGCATGACTTAAGCGTGGTGCGCCATATCAGCGACCGCGTTATGGTGATGTATCTTGGTAAACCTATGGAAGTAGGACGTTACGATAAAGTATTTGATGATGCACAGCACCCCTACACCAAAGCACTGTTATCTGCTGTCCCGATAGCTAATCCGCAATTAGCACGTGACCGTGAAATACAACTATTGCCCGGCGATCTTCCTTCTCCACTTAACCCACCTAGCGGTTGTGTTTTTCGTACTCGATGCCCAGAAGCCACAGAAGTATGCGGGCAACAGAACCCAATAAAAACAGGCTCGGAGCAGCATCATATCTATTGCTCAAATATGACTTTAGGAACCATTTAATGAACAATACTAACTCAGTAAACCAACGCCTTACGTTATTGCGTGAGGCAATGTCCTTTCACAACGTGTCTGCATATATCGTGACCAACAATGACCCACATAACAGTGAATACTCAGCGGATCATTGGTTAGCGCGAAGCTGGATTTCAGGTTTTACCGGTTCTGCAGGCGATGTCGTCATTACCCAACAAGGTGGTGGCCTGTGGACTGATGGTCGTTACTATATTCAAGCTGAAGAACAGTTACACGGCACAGGGTTGGAACTGTTTAAAGCCAAACAACCAGAAACGCCGACAATTGCCAAATGGCTAGCTACCACGCTCCCAGAAAACAGTATTGTCGCGGTTGACGGGCGCGCCATCAGTTACGCTTTTTATCAAGGCCTCAAACATGCCTTTGAAGCGAAAAGTATTAAGATCATTCTCGACCTGGATTTACTCGCACCGATTTGGCTTGAAAGACCACTTCGCCCAAGTACACCCGTATTCGAGCATCCCACCGCTTTTGCTGGCGTTGACACAGAAAATAAGTTAGCAAGAATCCGTTCTTGGTTATCCGAGAACCAAGTAGATAGCTTATTAGTGTCAACGCTAGATGATGTCATGTGGACAATGAATATTCGAGGTGGTGATACTAATTACTGCCCAGTTTCTGAAGCCTATCTAATCGTAGAGCAATCACTTGCGACACTGTTTATTGATAAAGCCAAACTGCCTCAAGAAGTTGAAAGAGCACTGACCGAGCAGAGTGTACACATTCGCCATTACAGCTACGTAAGTCAGTATTTGAATCAGCAATGTGAGGGATTATCGCTCGCTTTTAGCCCTACCCACACAGACAGCTTATTGGTGAGTTCGATTGAACGGAATGTGAATCTAAAACCAATGGCTTGCCCTGTAACGGCAATGAAGGCCATAAAAAATGAGACCGAACTAACCAGCCTAGAGCAGGCATTAACAGATGATGGTGTGGCAATCGTAAGGTTTATGAACTGGCTAGAAGAGCAAGTTCCAAGCGGATTCGTTACAGAATTGTCTGCTGAGGCACAACTGAACCACTATCGCCGTCAAACCCGACATTATGTGAGTGACAGTTTCCGCACTATCGCAGGCTTCGCAGCTCACGGGGCAAAAATGCATTATGCCGCCGATGAAGAGAGTAATGCGGCGGTCAATGAAAGCAACTTCTTTCTTGTCGATTCTGGTGGCCAATACCTTGGCGGGACAACAGACATCACCCGTACTTTCCACTTCGGGTCACCGACCATTAAGCAGCGCAAAGATTATACCTTGGTGCTCAAAGCGGTCATCCGACTGACTCAGACTCGATTCATGAAAGGCTCTACGGGTGCCAATCTTGATATCATGGCGCGTGGCGTCTTATGGCAACATGGTATTGATTACAAGTGCGGCACTGGACACGGCGTGGGCATTTGCTTGAATGTTCACGAAGGCCCACAAAATTTCTCGCAAAGCCACCACGAGGTTGAACTAAAACCGGGTATGGTCATTACTAATGAGCCAGGCGTTTATCGCGAAGGTGAGTACGGGGTAAGAATAGAGAACATTCTTAAAGTTGTAGAGGTAGAACAAAATGAGTTCGGCACGTTTTACGGTTTTGAGACCATCACTCTTGCTCCAATTGCGACCAACGCCCTTGACTTATCAATGCTAGATCAAGCAGAGCTAGACTGGCTCAATCATTACCATTCACGAGTCTATCAAGCGCTTAGCCCTTTTCTTGATGCGCAAGATAAAAACTGGCTTCAACGCACAACCCAACTTATTGAGAAATAGGATATCAGCAAGTTTTATAACGTTTTCATTTTCATCTCAAACTCCTTGTTTGCCAGCCTTCGGGCTGGTTTTTTTATAGAGATAACGGCGTAAAAAACAAAAACGCCCCGCAATGTTAGCGAGGCGATCAATTAAATTAAAATGATGCAGTTAAAATGCCCTACTGACGACACTTCTGAGCATCAAAATCAACGACGATGGCGGCATTCTCAAAGTCACCAGAGACTTTAACGTAGCCCCAGTAGTTACTCTGATTTGACAACGTAATACACTCTCCATTACCAATATTATCTGACCACCCGTGACGATTAGTATCATCCGGCCAACCGGAGTTACTGTATTCAAGCTTTAGGTTGCCCGTACCGTTCCCCGTCGTTATCGCCAGATTTGAGCTCTCATTCACCGCTGGCACACTCAGCCAAATGGTTTGTTGATTTGCCAAGCAAACGGGCTCTCCTGCTGTTAGGCGCCCACCGCTTACTTTACTTTGCACCGCGCAGTCTTGTGGCAATGTGTCATTACCGCCCAACGTTGAGATAACAACACTATGAGTGGCGGTTGCCGTCAAGCCTTCACTGTCTGTCACACTTAGACTGACCGAATACTCCCCTTCACTCCCATATTGGTGCGTCGGCTTGGTTTGTGTACTTGTCGAGCCATCACCGAAGTCCCATAAGACGCTGACGATCTTCCCGTTTGGGTCTGTACTGTTTTCACTGCTAAATGTAATGCTTTCACCGACTTTCCCCTTGTTGTTTGCGGTTATGACTGCATTAGGTGCACCATTTGAGACAAGGGCTTGCTGCCACTGCTCAAACTCACTTTGATACAAATTCGCCCATTGGGTGATCGTTGCTTTGTAATTGCTCCAATTCCCTTGGCGTGTTTCCACCAGCATTTGGTTTACGTCATCTTTATGATTTTCAAACATAAAACGTACAGCTAAGTACCCCCAACGATAAATTCGATCGACATCAAACCCATCATAAGTAGTCTCGAAAATCTCACTTAAGGTATATGTCGAGCCGTCTAAAATCGTCTCAAGTGCTGCTTGGTTGTCATTTTCTTGAGCGACATACTCTGCAATGCCTTCACTCCACCACACTATTTTTTCAGTTGGATGACTAAACCCTCCATAGAGATCAAATCGACCATCTAAGTAATGCACGTATTCGTGCTCTAGGTTCCAGACAAAGTGATCCGCGTTCGCATAAGAGGCTTCATAAGCAATAAAGTTGGGAATATTCCCCGGCTGGGAAGGGTCGCCCTCCAAGTACATACCGCCATTGTCAGTACTAATATCGAAAATTGGCCCTGCGTACTTACCATAATCAGTGCTTGAATCGAAGATATTGACTTGGAGCTGAGTGTTGTGGTCATCTTTTACTGGCTGTTCACCCGTTTCTAAAGACTGATGAAAGTAACCCTCTTCGTAACCCATTTTAGAACATGCGGCCGCGTGTTGCTCTTGCGTCATATTCTGGGACAATATTCGAATTGTCGGACTACAGGTATAAGTTTGCGATAGCACCAAGCCTTTTAGCTCAGTTTCGAAATTACAAATTCCGAACTCACTACAATCTGCGTAATATGAGGCGGTGTCCGCCGCCGCAAGCCAAACCGCGTCACCCCGACCATACATTTCATACTGTTCAAAGATTCGACTCAGCTGACTCTTCACAACAGAACTCGCGTTACCCGTATACTTGGTCAGACGCCCGAGCTCTCGCCCCGCATTCGCGGCCATAAACTCATCTTCAGCACCGATTGATGACGCCCTCAGAGCAAAATCGCCTAAAGCTTTGGCAAGGTCTGTTTGGTTACCAATTACTTGCACAAATTGCTCGTTCCACTGCCCACCAAACAAAATAGTGAAAACACCATTAACCGCATTGCGCATATACCAGTGCTGGGCGTATTGATCATTCCAACGTGTAAGCCACTGGGTCACTTGCGGTAAGTACGCGTGCTGCAAGCCCGCACTATCCATAGTGATGATGACTTCACTAAGCACTTTGCCGTGACGGTCGCTGTTCTCATAGAAGTTTGCGTTATTAACAAACGCATCCACGGATTCTTTCACCGCTGGGGTGACCCATTCAATAAATGAGATGTTGTCATTGTAAAACTCGGCGTAATAACCCGCGCGTAAGTATAAGAACAACGTTTCTAGTTCATCGCTCCCGCCACCCATATAACCCTTCGCCAAGGTCGTAGTGTGCTTAGCGATGTTGTACATATGATCGGAGCTAAATACCGACTCCTGAACCCGACTTTCAGCAGAGAATAACTGGTTCACGCACGTCGCGCCCTGACTTAAAATTTCGCTGATCAATTGGTTACTGCTTTCGGTAACCAATGCTTCCAAATCACAAGCATTGCTCGACTCATCAAGGCTTTCAAGTGACTGTACTCGAGTTGCCTTGGAGGGCTGAATAGGGAGAGTTGCGGTTGGTTGGTATTCAACTCGATTGGATTCAACACCGTGTGTATGAGCCGAATGTGCATGTTGCTCTGTAACTTGAGAAACTGGCTCGCTTAACGCAAATACGCCAGTGCTGGTTAATGTTGTCGCAATCGCGACACTCAAAATCTTCAGTTCCATCTAATTTCTTCTATATTGAGTTTTCCTTAAATGCATTACGTCTTTTGCATCGCCACTGCCCTTATTACTGCAAGAGCATCTCCATATAATCTACTCGCAAGACAAGATGAAACATTTTGTTAACAACTAAACGTAGCGGTGTCAGTTTTTGGTACTCGAGTTGCCGTTGCACGAGCTTGCCAGAAATCGATTTGCTTTAGTAATATTGATCAACTAGTTGTTTATCTTTCCATTCAAATATCTTTTATTGCTCCTCACAAAAGCGATAAAATGGTTTCTTTTCTTTTTGCTAAACAACTCCTATGACCGACGCTGATATTGAGCTACAACATCTTTGGTTAGAAGTCCAAGCCGAACGCTGGCAAAACCTGCCACGCTTTTTATTCAGTTACTACTGCTACAAGCACAACCTTGTCAGTAAAACCAACAAAGTTTGTTGGGAGACGGCACGTGCAAACCTGCCCGCTTCAACATCAATAAAAGAGCGAAAAAAGGCGGTGGTTGAACCGTTAGTCTCTGAGGAAACCGTCGTTGGGTTATTGAAATCCATCAGCAAAGATGGGGAAATGACGTTTAACGTGATGGTAACCACACTTAATGCGTTTTTGCACTATGTTGTGATTAGCAAGGAAGAGAAAGCCCGACTTAAACCAAACATGCCAGCTAGTTGGTATCAGCGATCAAACAAGTCGCCTTTGGCACGTTTCGAGCAGGCTGGCATTAATCTACAGGAGTGACATGTCAGTCATCGCTGATGATAAACACAAAAGACAAGCGCCTACAATGAGGCGCATTTGGTCAAAAATTGAGGAGCACCTAAACAAAAGTGCGTAGCGAGCAACAAAGAAAAAGTTTGGTTATTCTTGAATGCCTCGAATGCGTACATTACGCCTACGTAGAACTTCTAAAGTCACGAGCAAACACACCGACATAAAAATCAGCAACGTAGCGACCGCCAATATAGTCGGACTGATTTGCTCTCGAATTCCTGACCACATCTGCCTAGGAACGGTTTTTTGTTCTGCCCCAGTCAGGAATAACGCCACCACAACCTCGTCGAACGAAGTGCCAAAAGCAAACAAGCCGCCAGAAATCATCCCCGGACGAATCAGAGGAAAGGTAATGTGTCTGAAAGTATAAACAGGGTTTGCTCCTAAGCTAGCCGCCGCTTTTACCAAGCTATGGTCAAAGCCGCTTAACGTCGCAGTAACGGTAATGACGACAAAAGGCGTACCTAACGCAGCGTGTGCCAAAATGACGCCTAAATAAGTTTGTGATAAGCCAAGGCGTGTGTAGAAAAAGTACATCGCAGCAGCAGAGATAATGACTGGTACGATCATGGGCGAGATCAACAGCGCCATAATCGTATTGCGAAAAGGCAAGTTACTACTTGCTAAACCCAACGCCGCCAGAGTTCCCAGCCCTGTTGCAACGAGTGTCGCCATAAAAGCAATGAACGTGCTATTTTTCAGCGCCAACAGCCACTGATCACTAGTAAACATTTCTTGATACCAGCGAGTAGAATACGCTTCCGAATCAAGGTTTAACATCCCCTCGGTAAAAGTAAAGTAAGGCGTTGCATTAAACGATAACGGGATGATGGTCAGAATTGGAGCGATTAAAAAGAACAGCACCAACCCACAAAAAGCTAAGTAACCTGCGTAAGCAACTCGCTCTACTTTTGATGCATAGTTTGGTAATGCCATGGTTATCCTCCTACCTTAAGGTTATTAATACCAACCACACGGTTGAATATATAAAACAGAACCAGTACAACGAACAAAAGCAGTCCACCCAATGCGCCAGCCATCCCCCAGTTCAGTGATGTCTGCATATGATAGGCAATCATATTGGAGATCATCTGTCCGCTTCTTCCACCAACCAAAGCGGGCGTAATGTAGAAGCCAATAGAAAGAATGAAAGTAAGCAAGGCCCCCGCACCTATCCCCGGTAACGTAAGCGGCATATAAACTTTGATGAACGCAATGAAAGGCGTCGCGCCTAGAGAACGAGCGGCACGGAAATAAGTTGGGCTAATTCCTTTCATTACGCTATACAGAGGCAGGATCATAAAAGGCAACAGAATGTGCACCATAGACACCACCGTTCCGAAGGTATTGTGAATCATCTGAATTCGCTCAGAAGTAAAACCCGACCAAATAAGGAGATCATTAATGACCCCTTGGTTTTGCAGCAGAACAATCCAAGACGTGGTTCTGACTAACAATGATGTCCAAAATGGCAGCAGCACAATAATTAAAAGTAAGTTCGCGCGCTTATCAGGTAAATTGGCAAGCAGGTAAGCAACGGGGTACGCCATCACCAAACAAATTAAGGTGATTGAAATAGACATCCAAAAAGTTTTAAAGAAAAGGTCGACGTATATTTGGCGTTTTTCTGGTTGGGGCTCAATGTCTCCAAACTCATTCACTTGCAAGTCTAGCGCTGCAAGATAGTGACTGAATGTTAATGCGCCACTAAGATTCTTAAACGCCGCCCAATATTTAGGATTAGTCCATCGCTTATCCAGCTTAGCCAACTGTGTCACCGAGCTCGGCAGCGACGTCAAACGAGACAACTTTCTGCCGGTTTTCATGAGTAAACTGCGCATACCAGACTCTTCAATATTCATCCGGTTGGCTATTTTCGGCAGCTCTTTGCTTTGATAAAGCGCAAGTACTTCAACAGAGAATGCCTCAATGACTTCTTGATGAGGCTGACCTTGATAATCCCAACTTTCTAAGGCTTGAATAGTTTGTGGTAGTGACAGGGATATTTCTCGGTTATCCACGCTTCGATAAAGCATGTCGAGGATAGGAAAAGCAAACGTAAGCAGAATAAAACACACCAATGGCGTTGTGAGCATAATGGAGCGAAGCTTTTTTCGGCGCTCGGCCTTTTGCAACTGCGCTTTCAAATTGGTTTCTTGCTCATGAACTTGGCGTTCGATTTCCAATACAGAATCTAATGCGGTTAGCTCTCGACTCATGCTGCTACCTCGCTACTTTGAGTTTGTGTCCCATCAAGAGCATGGCAATCGTCACTTTGCCAACCAATACGACAAATTGAGCCAGGCGTTAACTGCAAGTGTTTACGATTATCGTTAGGTACTTTAACGATGAAGTGACCAACGCTCTCTACTTCGACGACCAGACGATAATGATCACCGTGATAAATCAATTCTCGTAGGACGCCCGAGACTTGGTTCTCACAAGACGCTTTCTCTGGTTGAATAACAATCTTTTCTGGTCGAATGGAAAGTGTTGTTCTCTGCCCTTGCTCAGAGACTCTGACAGGTTTCGCAGTAAATAACTCTTTCCCAACGAGCACTTGGCAATACTTTCCGTTCCACTCTTTGACTAAACCTGAGAGTTGGTTGTTTTCTCCGATAAACTGCGCAACAAACGTATTACTCGGAGATTCATAAAGCTCGGTTGGTGTCGCGAGTTGTTGCACTTCGCCGTGATTAAAAACCGCAATACGGTCGGACATAGTGAGAGCTTCGTCTTGATCGTGCGTCACATACAAAATGGTGATACCAAGCTTTTCATGCAAATGTTTAATTTCCATCTGCATTTGCTCACGCAGCTGCTTATCTAACGCGCCTAGTGGTTCATCCATCAAAACGAGTTTAGGCTCAAACACTAATGCTCGCGCTAACGCAACACGCTGTTGTTGACCACCTGATAACTGCTTCGGGTATCGAGTCGCAACATGCTCAAGCTCGACCATTTCTAATACACTCTGAACTTTGCTTTGAATCGTGTCACTGTCGAGTTTTCGCACCTTTAAAGGAAACGCAAGATTCTCAGCAATGGTCATATGTGGAAACAACGCATAGTTTTGAAACACCATACCAATATCGCGCTTGTGCGGCGCGAGATGATTGACAGGAACGCCATCGATATAAATGTCTCCACCGGTCGCAGTTTCAAAGCCTGCTAGCATCATCAAGCAAGTGGTCTTGCCCGATCCTGACGGCCCCAACATAGTAACGAACTCTCCAGGAGCAATATCTAAGTTGAAGTCTTTCACCACCAAATTAGTGCCATCGTAGGTTTTCTTAACGTGTTGAAAGCTGACATAGTCCTTGTTTTCCGTGCTCATGACTTCCCTCTTCTCATTTTTTGAATATTACGAATGAGTAGAGCGTCAGTTAACGCTCTACTAAACAGCACAATTACAGATTGTATTTGGATAGGTCTAAGCGGGTTTCTAACGCATGTTCAACCATTTGAATGACTTGTTGACGCTCTTCACCTTGTAAGAGTTGGCGTGGCGCACGAACTTGTTCAGAGCCACGTCCGCAGACTTGCTCGGCCAATTTTATGCACTGAACCAGCGTAGGAATGGTGTCTAAACGCAATAGGGGTAAGAACCAACGGTAGATCTCTAACGCTTCAGCATAACGACCTTGGCTTGCCAGTTTATAAATCGCAACGGACTCTTCTGGGAATGCGTTGGTTAAACCAGAAATCCAGCCGGTCGCACCTAACATCAATGATTCAAGAGCGATGTCATCAACACCACTGAACACGGTAAAGCGGTCATCAAATTTATTGTAAAGCTCGGTGATACGACGAGTATCAGTGGTCGACTCTTTGATAGCTACAATACTTTCAAACTCAGCCAGTTTCGCCATGATGTCGAGGTTTACATCGACACCATAAGCAACCGGGTTGTTGTAAATCATGATTGGCATTTCTGGCGTTGCTTCCGCTAGCGTGCGGTAATATTCGAACGTTTCGCTCTCAGACGTGCGGTAAACCATGGCAGGCATCACCATACAACCATCGATACCAATTTTGTACGCATCCTGCATGTAATCAACAGCTGCTGTGGTAATAGACTCTGCTGTACCAGCAATCAAAGGCACACGGCCATTTACGACTTCTTTTGCCGCTTGCAAGACCTGGCGTTTCTCCTCCGGGTACAACGCACAGTTCTCACCGACAGTACCCAAGCAGATAATGCCATTCACACCATCTTTAATCTGGTTGTCTATAACGGTTTGCGTTGCGTCTAAGTCAATTGACTGATCTTGACGAAATTGCGTACTGACCGCCGGATAAACACCTTTCCAATCAATTTTCATGAACTACTTTCCTTATATGTATATTGTATGCAATTTAAATGAACGAGCGAAAATGCTCAGACATGGCTATCTATGCCATTTTCTAACAACACCGCCTTTACAGCGGCCAAATCAGCCAAAGCACTGCCAACTGATTTGTATAAAGTAATGACCTCATCGTTTTGACGTCCTGAGATTTGTTGGGCGCAAAGCTGCGGTAATTCCCCTTTAATATCGTCTGACGTGAACACGCCCTCTTGAATTGGAATGAGAAGATCGCCCGCTTCGGCTAATACATTAATACGGCTATCAACATACACCTGTGCTCGTTGCACTGCTTTAGAGTCGCATTCACGCTTATCCAAGTCATGATTACCGACCAAATCAATATGGGTGCCCGGCTGCACGTCTGCGCCATTAAACAAAGGCTCTGCTGATGCGGTAATACAGCTGATGATGTCAACGTGTTTGATAACGTGGTCCACATTTTCTACGACTGAAACACGGAACCGACGCTCATCAGGAAGCGACTGATACTCTGAAGATGACACAATGGCATCTACCGTCGCCTCGGCTTTGTCTGAGTTACGCCCCCAAATATAAACCTGCTTAAGTGGGCGAACCGCAGCGTATGCCCACGCAAAATAAGGCGCAAGATTGCCCGTTCCGAAGATCAACAGACGATCAGCATCGGGACGCGCTAAATAGTCCGCTGCCAACGCAGAAGCTGCGGCGGTGCGCCAAAACGTTAAAACTTTACCGTCCACGAGTGCGAGCGGCTCACCATCGTTTCGTCTGAAAACAAGCAGCTTAGATGCAAGCGTATCTTTGCCTTGCTCAGGGTTATGCGGGAAATACGTAAAGGCTTTCACCGCAATCAACTCCTGGTTCCAAGCTGGAAGTAGCGCAAACGCCTCGTATTCTCCCTCTTCTAAGGGCATGACTCGGCGTTGAGGTATTGTTGCTGGCCGCGAGTACATTTCACGCATCGTTTCAATAAGAGACTCCATTGTTAAACATTGCGCGACTTGCTGTGCTTCGATGACTTTCATTATTTCTCCGAAAACATAAATACAGTTGAGGAAAAGTACGGAACCTCGCTTATGGATGAAAACTCGGCCCCATACAAAAATTAACGCCTAGTTAAGCAGCCAGGTATTGAACTCTTCATTGAGTTCATCCGCGTAGTCTGACCACCATTCATCGTTAATCAGGAAGGCGGTTTGGAAGTTTTGAGGTGCGGTAGGAAGGTTCGCTAAAATGTCCGGGTTCACCTCCGCCGAAGACGACTTACGCGTAGGCCCATAGGCAACGTACTTAGCTTGATCAGCTAATGGTTTTGTTCCTGAAGAAAAAGCAATGAAGTCCAATGCAAGCTTTGTGTTCTCACTCCCTTTAGGTATCGCCCATCCATTCATGTAACCCATTTGACGGTCCCATATAATCCGAAATGGTTGACCTTCATCTTTACGGGCATTGTGAATTCGGCCGTTAAACGCCGAGGCGATCACCACTTCTTTGTCTGCAAGCATTTGAGGTGGCTGGGCTCCTGTTGTCCACCACAGCACTTCTGATTTGATCGTATCCAACTTAGCAAACGCACGCTCACGCCCGGCTTCGGTTTCGAGCAGGCTGTAGACCTCTTCTGGTTTTACACCATCAGCCAATAGTGCCCACTCAAGATTACCCTGAGGTTGTTTTTGCAATGCACGTCGACCTGGAAAAGTTTTTAGGTCAAAGAGATCGGTCAACTTGCTAGGCAAAGCCTTACCTTTAAACGCGTCTTCGTTCACCGCTAATACTGTGGACACAACGATGGTATTGATTGCGCATTCGTGAATCGCACCATCAATGAAATCCTCTTGTGCTGGTGTTCCATCTGCGCCCGAAGGCAAAATACTTGGGCTCACTGGTTCTAGTAACCCTTCGGCGCAACCACGAACAATGTCCGGCTTGTCGAGAGAAACCAAATCCCAGCGCACGTTGTTCGCTTCCACCTGCGCTTTAATTTCGGCTAATCCGCCGCTGAAATCCTCGGATACGATCTCGACACCTGTTTTTTTAATGAAAGGCTTGTGATATGCCTCCACTTGGCTCTTGGTGAATGCACCACCCCAAGATACGACCGTCAATTTGTCTTCAGCATAAGCAGAGGTCCCCAACAGCATTCCTGAAATCAACAGCGCCAATGGTGCTTTGGTCATTCGTGACATGTTTTACTCCTTTTGGTTGTTTTTCTGGAGGCATCCGAGTACGGCTGTTGGATACCGGTTTTTGTTAAAATTAAGTTAACATTAGCATTTAATATATTTTATACAATATTTAATATTAAATTTTTCAGGCAAATCGTTGTAATGAAAAAGGTGAAAGATCAATCGATGTCGGCTTTCCTTCGATAAGCTCTAAAAGGAGATCTGCCGTAATCGCCGCTTGAGTTAATCCAAGGTGTTGATGGCCAAATGCCAGTAATACATTTCCATCCCAAATGCTATCAATAACCGGTAACGAGTCGACTGTTGAAGGCCGATTCCCCATCCACTTTTCTCCTTGCCTGAGTGGATGTAACCCCGATTCAAACATCTCATCACCTAACTGAAAAAGCATTTCTGAACGTTTCATATTGGGTGGTGACTCTACATCGGCATACTCAACAGTGCCTGCCAAGCGTAGCCCACCAGACATCGGAGTCATGATGAATTTTCTATCGGCAGAGCTAATAGGAAATGGCAATACATCACGCTTGTCATCCACCATTAGGTGATAACCACGCTCGGCTTGAATAGGCACTTTGACTCCGGTTAGTTGCCGTATCAAAGGCTTAGAATGTACACCAGCGGCAACAATGATTCGGTCAAATGAATGTGTTTGAGACTCAACCAACACCTCGCCATTTTTCGCCAACGCAGATACACCTTTTTGTAAAACCTTACCGCCAAGAACTTCAAAAGCTTCACTTAGCTCAACACAGAGCTGATAAGGGTCTAGCGTATGACCTGTATCGGGAAAAAAGACGCCGACACGAACCTTATGGCTGAGATCAGGTATCCGCTCTCGAATCGCCTCTTGTGTCCAAACTTGATACGCCACACCGTTTTTAGCCAGTGAGTTAAGCGTACTTTGGTAGTCTTTAAACAGTTTCTCGTTTTCAAAAGTGAGCAATGAACCATTCATTTTTATTAGATGCGCTTTTCCGATTGAATCAAGCACGCCACGCCAACTTGCCACTGACCGCTCGTTAAGACTCTTAATCGCGTTTTTTGCCTGCTCCGCGGCTGATGGCTTTGTTTGTAATAGGAAACGAATCATCCACCCGATTGTGTTTGGAATATCTTGCCAACGGATCGAAACCGGACTTTTGGAATCTAGCAGCATTTTAGGTAATTGTGGAAGCAGCGCTGGCGTTGCAAGAGGGAAGATTTGCTCAGTCGCGATATGACCTGCATTTCCCTTAGAGCATCCATTCCCCACGCCATTGGGATCAAAAATCGTGACTTGATAACCTTGCTGCTGCAACTTCAATCCAATTGATAAGCCAATAATCCCCGCACCTATCACGGCGATCCTTTCCTTTTTGGTTTCATCCTTGACCAACATAAATATGCTCCGAGTCACACTTGAAAACGTAGATTGTATACAATATATTTTACATTACGTTAACATTACTATTGTTTAATTCAACCATTTTTTCAGCAAGGAGCGAAAAATGAGACAAGGAACTTTTTTCTGTATTGATGCCCACACCTGCGGCAACCCAGTTAGGCTGGTCGCAGGCGGTGTGCCTCCACTCGAAGGCAATACCATGAGCGAAAAGCGCCAATACTTTCTTGAGCATTATGATTGGATTCGTCAGGCACTCATGTTTGAGCCTCGCGGACACTCAATGATGTCGGGGTCAGTTGTCTTGCCTCCTTGCAGCGATAACGCAGACGCTTCAATTCTGTTTATTGAAACCAGTGGCTGCTTACCAATGTGTGGCCACGGCACCATTGGAACCGTCACTACCGCTATCGAGAATCGCCTTATCACTCCCAAAAAAGAAGGCCGTTTGATACTTGATGTCCCAGCAGGACAAATCGAAGTGCACTACCAAACAAAAGGTGACAAGGTCACGTCGGTGAAGATATTTAACGTACCAGCTTACCTTGCCCACCAAGACGTAACCGTGGACATAGAGGGCTTAGGTGAGCTCACTGTCGATGTTGCTTATGGCGGAAACTATTACGTAATCGTCGATCCTCAAGAAAACTACGCCGGACTTGAACACTACTCTCCAGATGAAATTTTGATGCTTTCACCAAAAGTTCGCGAAGCGGTATCTAGAGCGGTTGAGTGCGTACATCCAGAAGATCCAACAGTGTGCGGTGTTTCTCACGTGCTATGGACCGGAGAGCCCACTCAAGAAAACGCTACCGCTCGAAATGCTGTGTTTTACGGCGACAAAGCGTTGGATCGCTCGCCATGTGGTACGGGAACAAGTGCGCGCATGGCGCAATGGCATGCAAGAGGCAAACTCAATCAAGGAGAAGACTTTATTCACGAAAGTATCATCGGCAGCCTATTTCAAGGACGTATAGAAGGCATTACCGAAGTGAATGGCAAAGCCGCTATTTTGCCAAGTATTGAAGGATGGGCACAAGTATACGGTCACAACACAATATGGGTAGACGATGAAGACCCATATGCGTACGGATTTGAAGTGAAGTAATAAGGATAGTAAGGAAGAATGATGAACCCACAAGAACCAACCACTTTTTACGCAGTCAACGCCTTTACTGGTGAGCCTCTACCTATTGCGTTTCCGGTACATGGAGAGCAAGAAGTTAATCAAGCCGCCTCAGCCGCCCAAAACGTTGCGCGTGAGTTTCGCCAACTAAGTAATGCAAAGCGATCGAGCTTACTTTGCTCTATCGCCTCTGAATTGGAAGTGAAGAGTGAAGAAATCGTTGCTCGTGCTCATTTAGAAACTGCCCTTCCCGAAGCACGTTTAAGCGGCGAAATAGGACGTACCGCGAACCAATTAAGACTATTTGCCGAGGTTGTGAGATCGGGTAATCACCATCAAGCAATTTTCGATACGCCAAACCCAAACCGTCAACCACTGCCAAAACCAGATATTCGCCGTCAACAAATCGCAATTGGCCCTGTCGCCGTGTTTGGTGCGTCTAATTTTCCGCTCGCATTTTCTACGGCAGGTGGCGATACGGCTTCGGCACTGGCTGCTGGCTGCCCTGTGATTGTAAAAGGCCATACCGCCCACCCTGGCACCAGTCAACTTGTTGCTGAGTGTATTGAGGCTGCACTTGAGAAAGAGTGCTTACCGCAAGCCATCTTCACGCTATTGCAAGGTAACAAACGTGCACTTGGCCAAGCACTCGTTACCCATCCAAAAATTAAAGGGGTTGGGTTTACAGGTTCAGTCGGTGGTGGCCGTGCGCTGTTCAATCTAGCCCAGCAAAGACCAGAGCCAATCCCCTTCTATGGCGAACTAGGGGCGATTAATCCAACATTTATTCTCCCTTCAGCCATACGGGCAAACGCATCATTGGCTGAAGAATTTGTGGCTTCTATGACTTTGGGCTGTGGACAATTTTGTACAAAACCAGGCGTTGTATTTGTCTTGAATAGCCCAGAAACGCAAGCCTTTATCGAAATCGCTCAAGGGTTAATTCGACAACAATCAACGGCCACTTTGCTAACGCAAGGAATCCGAGAAACGTATGAATCCGAAGTGGATAAGCGAGCTTCCGAAACAGGCATTAACGTCACTCGTTCTGAACAAGCAGAAGCGACCAATGTCTCACCAGCACTGTTCGTGACGGACAGTAAAAACTGGCGTGAAAACCCGCAATGGGAGGAAGAAATATTTGGTCCTCAATCGTTAATCGTAATCTGTGAAGATTTCGATGACATGTTGAAACTGAGTGATTCACTGACTGGATCGCTCACCGCAACCCTTCACGCTACCGCTGAAGACGAAGAACAAGCCAAGCAACTGCTTCCAAGTTTGGAAGAAATCGCCGGACGCCTTGTATTCAACGGTTGGCCAACTGGCGTCGAGGTTGGTTACGCTATGGTTCATGGTGGACCATATCCGGCTTCAACCAATTCTGCCTCAACATCTGTCGGTGCGGAGGCTATTCATCGTTGGTTGCGTCCGGTCTCCTATCAAGCTTTGCCAGAATCTTTATTGCCGGATTCATTAAAAGCGTCGAACCCACTGGGTATCCAACGCGCCATAGATGGCAGTGTGTCCCAATAAGATCAACAAATGGCTCAAAAAGGCATCAACTGATGCCTTTTATTTCACTCTACTTCTCAAAACCTTCTTTCCTAGTTGGTTTGTGCCAGAAAAACAATAAACTACTAAAGTAAAATGGATTGGATACAATATTAATTTCACGGGAGACTTCAATGTCACAGAAACCTGTTTTTAAAACGCGCACTCAGCTCGTTGAGGAAGCAATTCGAACTCAGATCTTGAAGGGCGAGTTAAAAACTGGTCAACCTTTACGTCAAGATGCGTTAGCAAAAGAGTTTAATGTTAGCCGAATTCCTGTGCGTGAAGCGTTAGTTCAATTGGAAGCACAAGGACTCGTTAGCTTTGAACCTCACAAAGGTGCGACGGTCACTGAGCTATCTCCAGAGAAAATCAATGAGCTATTTGAACTGCGGGCTGTCGTGGAATGCCACATTTTAGAGCGCGCGATTCAAAATATGACAGACGCTGACCTTGAACGCGCGCGCGAAGTTCGCGAACGTTTCGAGTCAGTAGTGAACAGTGGCGACGAAGTAGAAGAATGGAGCAACTACAACTACGAGTTCCACAAAGCCCTATATGCGCCAGCCAACATGCCTGAAACTATGGACGTCATTTACAACCTGAACACAAAGTGTGACCGATACATACGCATGCAGCTATTGTTTACTACAGGCATTAAAAAGGCAGAAGAAGAGCACTTAAGCTTGTTTGAAATGTGCCAAAATCGCGATATCGAAGGCGCCAAGTATCTACTGAAAAAGCACATTCTAGAAGCGGGCACAGCGATTCGAAACCTGCTGCTTGAAAGGCAAAATATCAGCCAGTAAACGGAATAACGAATAAGGTGATATTCAAGGATGAATGTTGGACCAAAGTTTTTACTTGCAGCGCTACGACAAAAGATTAAAGAAGAAGGGCTTTGCTACAATTCCTTGTCAGAGAAAAGTGGCATCCCTTTATCTAGTATTAAACGCCACCTACATAATCCAGCTTTAGGTTTGGATAAAGTACTTATTTATCTGAACTACCTGAATACCGATCTCATCGAACTCGCAACCTTAGCCAACGAGCTTCAGCACCAAAACGAGCAAATGCTAACAGATGAAGAGAGCGCCCTTTTCGTTGAGCATCCTTATTTACTTGATTTTATTTATATGCTGACTTCTCGTGATATTAAACCGCAAGAGATAGCCCAAACTTACGGACTTTCTGATACAAGCTTACGATTCTATTTGCGTATCGCGGAAATTCTAGGATATGTCGAAAACTTCGGAGACGGCTTGTTTTACCGTTCTGGTCGTCGATTTATTATGGAAGAAGGTACGGCATTAGACACCTTATTCAAAGAGCGATTTCAACAAGATTCGCTTTCTCATGATATCAACCCAGGCGTATGTATAGGTCGCATTAGGCTCACCGAAGAGCAGAAAGTGCAAATAGAGGACGAGCTTTGTAATAAATTAGCGAAACTTAACGCAGTTAACACTTCCAACAATGAAGGTGAACTAACAAATATATTAATGCGCTGCACTCCCGGTGCTCAGATATTTTTCGCTGATGATTTACCTAACATTGACGGAAGCCTATTAAAGCACGTCGCTCAACTCACTAAATTAAGTTAAAGCATCAGACAAATAAATCAAACAAACCCCAGATAACATCATATACCCCTACCAAACTATTGATTCAAAGCGTTTCCTAAATCTAATTCTGATTTTTATTTAGCAAGCATCGCTTAGTCAACTAAGAACTTGTCTTAATTTCACACTTATTAATTGTCTTGTTAGCTCTTTTGAAATAGACAGAAAACTTAAGTAATAACTAATTTAGCTTAAGTATAAAAGACAACTTTTTTACGTTATTTACCTCACACTATTTAACTATAAATTTGCAGACGAACAAATTAAATTAATACATTCACCTAGCTAATAAAAACAAAAGCAAAACACATAATTATAATTATATTATTTATAAGGACATAGAAAAGTGAAATTTAAGTATTCTTTAGCAACGGCAGTCACTCTCGCATTATTACAAGGCTGTGGCGGTGGCGGCGGTGATGGTTCATCACCTACTCCGTCCACTAGCAGTGCAAACGGTCCAACATGGAAAGCCGGTGATTTTAGCCAACCGTCGAAAACGTTTATCAACCAATGTGAAACGCCCCGCGTCGGACTGGACCCATATGACAACTATGCCGCCTATCCAGATAAATTGGGCTCTGCATTACACGAAAAACTCTTTTTAAGAGCTTTTACTAACGAAACGTATCTATGGTATGACGAGGTTCCTGATAATAATCCAGCAAACTACAAAACTGTTACTGATTACTTCAATACGCTGGTCACCTCTGCTACTACCGCGACGGGTAAACCAAAAGATCGCTTCCATTTTACCGTCCCTTATGAAGATGATATGAAATCATCGCAATCCGGTTTAGTTGCTGGATTTGGTTTTAACTGGGCATTCCTACGTGGCGTACAACCTCGAGACGTTCGTATTTCCTACACTGAAGAAGCCTCGCCAGCTGATAGAAGCGGCATTGCTCGTGGTGATAAGCTTCTGAAAATCAATAATATTGATGTGGTTAACACCGGTAGTCAGTCCGACATTGATTTTATTAACAAAACGCTCTTTAACCCTGACATCAATCAAGATTACACCTTCACATTTGAGAGTGTTGACGGTCTAGAGAAAACCGTGACGCTTACCGCCTCTGATGTCATGACCTCTCCAGTTAAAAATGCCAAAGTGATTACACACAATGGTATGCGGATCGGCTATCTGCAATACAACTCCTTTGAACCAAGCGCTCAAGCCCCGCTTATTGAGGCGTTCAGTATGCTCTCAGCAGAGAATGTTGACGAGATCGTCGTTGATTTACGTTACAACGGCGGTGGCTTAGTCCTTCAGTCCTCGCAAGTAGGCTACATGCTAAGCGGTGCTGGTCAGAACCGAGTCTTCAGTGAGTTGATTCATAATGACAAAGTGATGCGTACCATTAAAGATGGGGATAACATCTATCGCTTTACGAATCTAGCAATAGACTGGGCAGCACAGAAATATTCGGATCAAGTGCTTCCGACACTGAACAAAAAGCGCGTATATGTGCTGACTTCAGGAGGCACGGCTTCCTCAAGTGAACTGTTAATCAACGCTTTGCGCGGCATTGATGTGGAGGTTATCCAAATAGGTTCAACAACCACAGGTAAACCGTATGGGTTCTCACCAGAACAAAACTGCGGCACTATGTACTACACTATTCAGTTCAAGTCGGCGAACGAGAAAAAATTTGGCGACTTCGCTGATGGTTTTATTCCTACTCCAAAGAGCCAAATCAATACCGAGCTAGGCTTAAACAATAGAGTGGAAGGTTGCTGGGTCAATGACGACCTAACAAAACCATTGGGCGATCCGTCTGAAGGTATGCTTTCTGCGGCACTAAACTACATGGAAACTGGAACCTGTCCGCCAGTATCCCCTTCAAGTTTCAACGCCATGCCGCGTAACATTTCATCTCCGGAGTTAAGCGATCTTCGCTCTCCGCTACGAACAGAGGCAATTCATGTTGAGATCAACTAACTTTTTACGAATGCTGATTCGGATTGCGCTTTTCTTAGGCACTTCGATTTCTTTGATAGGATGCCAAGCTATGTCACAAGAACCCGTTGAAGCATTGAGTAAAAAGAACTCTCCGGAAACAGTCATAGAGATTCAAAACGCGATCGCAGAAATCCAAGGGACACCAGCACCTAGAGTCGCAAATAACGTATTTGAATCCTCACCGCATGTGTTGATTGCAAAAGGACGAGTAAAAGGGAACAACAATCAACTGTTGGATGGCAGCTATACGGATCTTCCAGACCAATATACGTTGCAGATAAGAGGTGAAACCTGTGGCTTGTACTATGCCAAAACAGATACTTTTGTCTCTCTCAGTTCACTAGATTGTGAGCCCATCATTAAGTTTTAGATCTCCCAAAATAGAAGCCCGCTGATATCAGCGGGCTTCCTACTTTATTGTTCAGTGTGAAACGGTCAACGTTACTTTAGTTCAATCCATGCTTTGCGCTGTTGCTTATCCATGTATGACCAAGCTACAAAGCGGCTCACTTTCTGCCCTTGACTCATTTCAACCACACGAATGGCTTTCACACCCAATTTTTCAAGCTGCTTGCGCATCGGGCGAACGTTGTCTTTTTTGGATATAAGTGTTGTAAACCACAAGACCTGTGCGGCAAAAGCTTGGCTTTCATTCGCCATTTTTCGGATAAACGCCGCTTCTCCGCCTTCACACCACAATTCAGCGTTTTGACCGCCAAAATTCAACGCAGGCTTACTTGTCTTTACTGGTGCGGTTTGAGGTTTTAGCCCTTTCTTGCGCTGGTTTGCTTTTAGATTATCGATTTTACGCTGGCTGCCCATAGCGGCATCTTCCGCCGAACGGTGGAATGGCGGATTACATGTCGTCACATCATAACGATCATTCGGTTGAATGATACCTCGATAAATATTGGCATCATTGTATTGCTGTACCAGTGCAATTTTTCCCTTCAAAACACGATTGTGCTCTACGATCGTTTGAGCCGATTGGATGGATTTTGGATCGACATCGCTGCCCGTATAGTGCCAACCGTATTTTGTTACACCAACAATCGGATAAATACAGTTTGCTCCCACGCCAATGTCCAACGCTTTCACTTTTTGGTGCGCGTACTGACCTTTTACTTCACCATCAAGAAGTTCTGCCACTCGGTGAATGTAATCAGCGCGGCCCGGAATCGGTGGGCAAAGGTAGGTGTCGGGAATGCCCCAGAACTCGATACCATAATACGCAGCAAGCAATGCTTTATTGAGAATTTTAACAGCGTTAGGATCAGAGAAGTTTATGGAGTCTTCCCCTTTCGGATTTTTGATAACGAATGGCTTTAACTGTGGTTCACTTTCCACGAGTTTTTTAAAATCGTAACGACCTCGATGAACATTACGCTCATGCAAACCATTCTTCGCTATTTTTATGAACTCGACTTCGCTCTTTCCTGCAGGCTGCGAGGATTTGCGCGCAACTTTGTCTTTAACACGCTTCGGCTTGGCTTTATTCGCGTCTTTATTCTGAGCCGCCTTTGAAGTCTTTGGCTTTGCTTGCTTCGCGTTGTGATTATTGTTCTTCATTCAAATTCGCTTTTAAATCGAGGTAAATCATAAACAAACGAGCATCAAATTCGAGTTGGTGATACTCAGGCTCCATATAGCAACATAGCTGATAGAACGCCTTGTCGTGGTTTTTCTCACGAGTATGCGCCAACTCATGTACCACCAGCATTCTTAATAGTGGCTCGGGCGCATCCTTAAATACATTGGCAATGCGAATCTCGTTTTTCGACTTCAGCTTACCGCCATGGTTTCTACTGATTACACTGTGCAAACCAAGCGCGTTGTTTACCGCGTGAATTTTCTTATCGTAGACGACTTTACTGATTGGCGCGGCTTTCTTCATGTAGCGGTTTTTGATTGCCATGGCGTACTCATAGAGCGCCCTTTCGCTTTTGATTTGGTGCCTGTCGGGATAACGCTTTTCGAACCAAGGAACAAACTTGCCACTCGCTATCAATGAGCTCACCTGCTCTACGATGTTTTGTGGGTAGCCTTGAATGTATCGAAGTGACGGATGCATAGAGTTAACGTCTGTTATGACAAAATAAAGGCGCTCAATATACCTGAGATAAAGGACAGTTTCACCTTAGCTTTCGCCTTTCATTTATGACGAAAGGCCGTTAAACTTCGCCTCCCAATGATAATGGAGAGAAATTCAATGAAACGTGTCGTTCTTTATGTCAAAGACAAATGCCCTCACTGCAAAGATGCTCAACGTTATCTGGATTCGAAAAATATTAACTATCGTTTGTGCAATGCTAAGATGCAACGCGGTCGCAAAGAACTTGATGCGCTTGGTGCTCGTTCAGTGCCAGTTTTAAAAATTGGTGATCGGGTAATGATTGGCTGGAACCCAAAGAACTTCGAGAAGATGTACAAAGGCGACTAGTGCTCGGACGATGAATCTGCGCTGCGTTTAAACGTAGCGCTTGATAAAGTCGATAAACGTTCGATCTGCTATTGATAAGTACCCCTGCTTGCGCCAAGCAAGTGCCAGATCCAGCGTAACGGGTGGTTCAAACGGCACGCCAACAACGCCCGACTCATGTTGAGTCACCAATTCCAGTAACGCGGTAATCGCAAACTCTTGTTTCACAATACTCAAAATCAAAGGCAGTAAGTTGGTCTCGAATGATGACTTCATGGTAAACCCATGCTCCTCACTCACCTGATCCAAAAATTCACGGTGAAAATAGCCATGCTGAAACATAACCAAATCGTGTTCAAAGAACTCATCAAAAGTAAGAGCGTCTCGCTGGGCTAAATCATGCTCAGGTGAAACAACTGCGACCATTTGGCTAGTAAACAAATGGTCAGTTTCTAGATCATCAGGCACATTATCACAACTGATCACACCGATATCGAGTTGACCATTGAGCAGCATACGACGAATCGATTGAGTCCCAGCTTCGACCAAGGTCAATTTTAACTCAGGGAACTGGCTTTTAAACGCCATCACAATTCGTGGAAAGAAATAACTGCCCATCATTGATGGCGTTCCTAGTCTTACTTCGCCTTTCGCTAAACCTTTCAACTCATCAATCGCGAGCTGCGCGTCGTGCAACTGTTGAATCACCCGCTTAGCATGCACAAGTAACGTTTCGCCCTCTTTCGTTAAGCTGATTTTTTTATCATCACGGCGAAATAGGGTAACGCCCAAAGACTGCTCAAACTTTTTGATAGAAATGCTTAATGCGGGCTGGGCAATATGCAGGGCTTTCGCCGCATGGGTAATGTTTCCATGTTCAGCGACCGCCAGAAAATGTTTAAGTTGTTTCGATTCCATTAGATCAAAAATATATGGTGTCCATATTTTTAATATATTTTTTTAATTTACAACGAACTGATAGATTGATCACAGTCTCTCCATTTGCTCACATTAGGCAGGATTCATGGTCAGTTTTGGCACACCGGAATACAAACGCATTACGCTCTCGCTAGCGCTTGGTTCCTTCTTGGTTTTTTCAAATTTATACCTACTACAGCCAATGCTGCCCACTTTTGCCCAAATTTTCACGATCTCAGAAACGCAAGTGAACTGGTTATTTGCGGCCTCAACACTCGCTCTCTCTTTTAGCCTCGTTCCTATGGCTGTGTTGTCAGAATCAGTGGGACGAAAGCCAGTCATGATGGCTGGTCTGTTTTCGATTCCTACCCTTTCCGCTTTGATGCTGTTTGGTGACTCATTTCTGTTTTTGGTGGTATGTCGAGCACTGATCGGGGTCGCGCTCGCAGCTTTTGCTGCGGTCGCCGTGGCTTACATGGCAGAAGAACTCGACAAGCACGCCTTCTCGATGGCAATTGGAACGTACATTGCGGCTAACTCATTAGGCGGCATTGCAGGGCGTATTAGCGGCGGCTTATTGGCGGACAATTTCAGTGTTGATGTCGCCATTGAAGTTATGATGGTGTTCACTCTTCTTGGTGTCATTGGCGTTCACTATTTATTGCCAACACAGCGCAACTTCACCCCGTCATCAAGCAGCTTGCGCCATCAAAATCGTGCGCTTATTGGTCATTTTAAAAACCAACGCGTGTGGTTCGCGATGCTGATAGGAGGACTCAACTTTGCTTTGTTCGTCAACCTTTACTCCGTAATGGGGTTCCGTCTGGTGAGTGAACCTCACAATGTGCCCGTCGGGTTGGCCTCACTGATCTTTATTTGTTACTTGGGAGGAACTTTCTCCTCTCGTTGCGCAGGCCACTGGAGTAAACGTTATTCATCAATCCTCGGCATGTTCTTGGGCGCGATAGTGAGCATGACGGGGATGTGGATTGCGGCGGTTGAAAGCTTGACTGCAATGCTATTTGGGTTGTTGCTGATAAGTTTTGGTGCCTTCTTTACTCATACCCTCGCCTACGGTTGGGTCGGTCAGAATGCCACTCGCGCCAAAGCCACCGCGACTGCGCTCTACTTAGTACACTACTATGTAGGCGGTAGTTTGGGAGGATTCTTACTTCTTTATTGTTGGCAGCATGGAGGTTGGTCGAGTGTTCTTATGGGAGGAAGCGCAGTCTACCTAGCGATGTTTGCTGCAATTGCGTATTTGAAACACATTGCCGAAAGAAAGCATACTGACCAAACACCTGACGCTGCGAGTTTAAAGAGTAGCTAAGGTACGCTCATTTGCGTAATACCTCTCTGGTTACTTGGATAACCAACTCTGCTATGCTTGCGCTACTTTAATAAAAACCAGAAAGTCGTATGTCAACGCGTTCAACACAAAACACAGATATCGAAGCGATCACTCAACAGGTCGATCAATGGCTCAACGATGTAGTAATCGGTCTCAACCTTTGTCCGTTTGCTGCCAAGCCGCAACGTAATAAACAAATCAAAATCTTTGTTAGTGAAGCGACTCAAGAAGAAACGCTTCTTGAAGATATTTTATTGCAACTGATTGAGCTGAGTAACACAGAGCCCGAACAACTTGAGACCACGTTGGTTGTGGTTCCCAACATGCTACAAGATTTCTGGGACTACAACTTTTGCATAGATTGGGTTGAAGGATTAATTAAGCAGCAAAACTGGGAAGGTATTTTCCAAGTAGCGACTTTCCATCCTGATTACTGTTTTGGCGGCGCAAGGCCTGAAGACGACGAAAACCTGACCAATCGTTCTCCTTACCCGATCTTCCATTTGATTCGCGAAGAGAGTATGGAAAAGGTACTAAAACACTATCCTGATCCTGAATCCATTCCCGATACAAACATCGCTCGTGTTTCCTCCCTTTCAGAGGAAGAACGTAAAAAGCTGTTCCCTTACCTATTTCGTTAAGCACCACCATTCCCAAAGGCAGATTTATCACCAGTTAGATGCAATGCCCTTGGGGTTCAAAGTGCGGTTTGGTATCATTGCCGCTTCAATCGATTCAATGGAAATTAGAATGCAACTGTCAAAGCTAACCCAAGAGATTTTTGATCACTTATACCGTGATATCACCGAGTTCCGTAGTACGTTCGACTTACCAGTCGCAGACGCTGCAAGCCTTGATACGCAAGCAGACACACTACACACCTCTTTGGCGATCGAAGAGCTAACAGAGCTAGCAGAAGCAGATTGTAAAACTGAGCAAGCAGATGCCATCGTAGACAGCGTGTATGTATTAATGGGCCGTCTCGTTCATCTTGGCCACAGCAAAGTAGAAGACAACCTGGCGATCAGCTACTTAATCGATCTTCTATTAAACGTTGCAGTAAACCGTGGTATTGAATTTATTCCTTGCTGGGATGAAGTGCATTCAAGCAACATGAGCAAAGTATGCCGTAACGAGCAAGAGTACTCAGAAACAGAAGCATTCTACGCGGAACAAGGCATCAAGTTGATGGCGGTGCAGAAAGGTGAATACATCATCGCGAAATGCGCCGAAGATTTCGTATCGGAAGGTAAAACCATTCGTAAAGGCAAAGTACTCAAATCTGTTTACTACCGCCCAGCAGATCTAAAACCGTTAACTCAATAAGCGTTGAGTTTGGCTATCTCGATTAAAAAAAACGACCTCAAGTAGGTCGTTTTTTTATTGTCCCTAAATACTAATCAAAGATTAAATAAGGTTGCTCATCTACGATGACCTTTTTGACTTGAGTATTGAACACTTCCCCGAGAGCTTCTTCCGTTAGCACAGTATCGGCATTTCCTGATGAGTGCAGCACACCGTTGTTAAGCAGCAATACTTTATCTGCGTGCTTTAATGTGCGATTGAGATCGTGATTAGCAACTAATACTCCAATTCCCTGCGCCGCCATAGCGTTAATCAATTGATAGAGCAGACCCTCTTGCGCAATATCTAACGGTGCTGCTGGCTCATCCAAAATTAAAAACTGCGAAAAAGGATTAATGGTACGCCACACCTGCAAACATACACCTGCTAATCGGACACGCTGCCACTCACCACCGGATAATGTTTGAATACTGCGATGAAGCTTATCTTGCAGTTGTACCAGCTCCACCACCATATTGACGGCATCACGCACTTTGATATCCGCAATCTCAGCACCACTTGGCAGAGATAAAGCGAGATACTGAAACACATCAACATTAAACGCTGGGCGCGATTGCTGACACAAATAACCTCGAACATGAGCTTGCTCTGACAACGGTAAAGTAAGCAAGTTTTTGTTGCCAACGTACACTTCACCACTCATACCGTCTCGGTGACTTAACGTACCAGATATCGCAGCCAATAAAGTACTCTTACCGGAACCATTAGGCCCAACGATATGTACGATTTCGCCAGCTTTGCATTCAAAAGAAAGAGGCAATAATCGACTACCAACCGACATATGTTTAACGTGCATCATGACTCTTCACCAGCATCCAGATGAAAATAGGTGCGCCAATCGATGTTGTCATGACACCTAGAGGTAACTCTGCGGAGTCCAATAACAGTCTTGCGCCGATGTCAGCAAATACAAGCAACGCAGCACCAGATATTGCAGAAAGTGGCAATAAATAACGGTTTTCCGTACCAAAAGCCAAACGCAACAAGTGCGGCACCACCAAACCAACAAAACTGATGATGCCACCCAAAGCGACTGAGCTACCCACCAAAACAGAAATGGCGAGGATCAATTTCCAACGCATTTGATGCACATCGACACCCAATTGGGTCGCATGAATCTCACCTAGCATCAATTTATCAAGCGACTTGCCTTTACAACATAACCAGATAAGCACCGGTAACATCACTAAAGTAACGGTATGTTGATACCAACTTGCACCGCCAATACTGCCCATTAACCAATACATCAGTTGGCGTAAACTTAGATCATCACTAAAGTAAAATGCCCACGTCACAATCGCGCTCGATAAAATACCCAATGCAACCCCAACCAAAAGCAATCGAGCGGTCGTCAGGTGCATTGCCCTTGCTATCGCCACCAAAACAAACGTGAATACCATCGAGCCGGCAATCGCTGCCAACATAAAAACAATCGGGGTAGGAAGAACAGGTGACGCGAACATGATGAAGACCATTGCTAAGCTTGCACCACCAGATATACCAAGCACGCCAGGTTCAGCCAACACGTTCCCAAGCAACACTTGTAACGTCGCGCCAGATACCGCTAACGCAGCACCAATAATTGCCGCAGACACTAACCTCGGTAAACGCAAGTCCAGCAATAACTTCTGTTCAAATGCAGATAAGGATTGAAAAGGAGAAAAGAAAATTTCTCCGACCATCAAGTGAATGGCAGAGAGTACAGCGAGCACGATCGACATAACCATCAGGTTACGTTGCCAGCGTCGTTCCTTGTTCAGGATAAGTTGTTGAAAATCCATAGCGGCCGATAAAAACAAACGAGGCTTAACCTTACAGTTAAGCCTCGGTAAATTGCAATTAACTTCTCAAAGCAATGTTGGATTAATCGTAAACCAACTCACCCTCTTCAAAACGGGTTTTCACTTCACAAACCATCAGAGCTGCACGTTGACCTATTGCGACGTGGCGGTTCGGGAAGACAATCGCTTCGTTTTCATTCTTCGCCATTAATGGTTTGTCGCCATCATGACCAAACACTTCGCCGTGAACAAATGAGGTGAAGTTTTCAACATTGTCGTCGAACATAAAGTCAAAGTCTTCGTTCAAACGAACGATTGTGCGACTTACGCGATACTTAATGCATGGTTTTGGTAGGTGTTCTGGCTTCGTTTCCGCAATCAAATTACGTAAAGACAAATCAAACGCGGTCAGTTTATCGAGGTCATTTTCACCAATACGAGCCACGCGTCCAAGCTCCATCGTGAGAGCCTGCGCACCAAAGTTCTCGGCACTGTACCAGCTAAACGTGCTCGATGGTGAGTTTGACAGGAGCACAGCTTCAATGTGTGCACTGTCCAAGAAATCGATCAATGCCTTGCTGCGCACAGGATGACGAGTCTTAGGACTTACTGCAAACGTATAGTGCTTCGAGCCTCTAATCGCGCAGTGTAAATCAAGGTGCCAGCGTGTTGTCGGGTCGGTATCCTGATAAAAATCTCGAACAAGCAGCTTAAGCGTATCGGCGATAACAAGCTCTTTTGTCTGTTTGTGTTCTTTTTCGTCAAACAGACGGTTGAGATTTTCTTCGAGGAATCGCGTGTGCGCCAGAGTGGATTCTGGGTGAGCGATAATGAACAGACAACGGGTATCGACCGTCTGGAACCCAGATTCTATGTCTTGAATAATGGAATCCACCAGCTCCATCGGTGCGGTTTCATCTCCGTGAACCCCACAAGAGATGATGATGTTCTTCGTATCCTGAGTATAATTCGCAGGGATTACTTCTAATACACCACGCTGATAGAGTTTAAGTTTTACACCGTTAGAAAGCACCTGCTCCGCTGGTGCAACATCAATATGAACATCTAACGTGTCAGTTAAAAACGATTGGCGAAAGAGAGACTTCGTCATGCGTTACTCCTTAATAGCACGGCGGATATGTTAATAAATTGTACAAAGGATTTTTGTTGCTGCGATCTCACTTATGAGTAGAAATCACTATTTCCCTCGAAAATCCGATGCCTTTTCGCGCCAGGCACTCAAATCAAGCATTGAGGCGTTTAATTTTCAAACAATTACAAAGTGTTAGGGCTGTGAACTTTACCACAGCCCTGATTAAGATCATTATGATTTGATCAAATTTTTGTAGCTATAAAGCAGATTATGCATCAACACTGCGAAAAACTTAGCCGCGCTGTGCGAGCAAACGCTCAAACTCATCGACTTTTTCACGCACTAGCTCAACACTCTGCTGCCAAAACGTTGGCTGGGTTAAATCCATCGACAGGTGCTTTTCGACGACATCTTCCGCCATCATGCAGCCTGTATCGCGCAGCAAATTGATGTAATCGGTGTAAAACGCTTCGCCTTTGGTTTCTCGCTGTGCATAGATACCCTTGCTAAACAAGAAACCAAATAGGTATGGGTAGTTATAAAAGCTCACGCTATCAATAGAAAAGTGCAGCTTGCTTGCCCAGAAGTACGGATCCGGTTCGCTCATTACGTCGCCATACCATTCTTTCCAAATTTCTGACATCAACTCACAGAATTCATCTGCGGTTAACTCTCCATCCTGGCGGCGTTCATAGAACGATTTTTCAAACTCGTAGCGAACCGGAATGTTGATCATTAAAGCTAGCGCAGATGACAACTCTTCCCACAACATTTCGAGCTTTTCATCAACGCTCTCCGCTTTCGAAATCAAATGATCACGAACGATGTTTTCTGCAAAGATAGAGGCGGTTTCTGCTAACGTCATTGGGTAGTAAGTTTGGCAAAGTGGCAAATCACGAATAACCCAGTTATGGAACGCATGGCCAAGTTCATGTGCCAGAGTCATAAGGTCTGAACGGCTGCCACTCCAAGTCATAAACACAAGTGGTGTTCGCGTTGCTGGCAGTTTGGTGCAGTATGCGCCAAGACGCTTGTTAGCATTTGGCGCGGCATCAATCCAACCATTTTGTACCATCAAACGGACAAACTCCGACATCTCAGGGTTTACTGTTTCAAATGCTTCACAAATAACATCAATCGCTTCATCAAAGTCGTAAACCTTCGCTTCACCGCTCAAAGCAGGCATAGCCGCCAGATGATTCCAAGGTTTCATCTCATCCAGACCATGTACTTGCGCCATCAATAAACCTGCTTTCTGACCAATAGTTCGACTGTCTTTGGCTACTGTCATCATCGCATTTAAAGTTTCAGCTTGGATTCGGCTACCATGCAAACTCGGCTCTAGGAAGTGAACTTCACGCTTCGTAGAACGCTTTTTGTTTTCAGTTAAGCGCCATCCTGCTAACGCATTCAAAATCGCAGCGAATGATTCTTGGTGCGTTTGCATTGCATCTTGTACGCCACGCCACGCGGCTTCTTGACGCTCGAATTCAGAACCATAAAGAATGCTTGCCGCTTGAGAAAACCCAAGCTCTTCACTATTACCATCTGTGTACTCAAGCTTCACTTTCAATGAGCCAGTCAGGTTATCGTATAGGTTACCCCAAGCCGATTTGCCATCCACACTCATCGCAGCCAGTAACTGTTCTTCTGCGTTGCTAAGACGAGTATCCGCCAACTTTCTAGAATTCAAGATAGAAAAAGCTTGCCCACTGATATCAGGATTTTCATGGTCTAACACGCGCAAGATAAACTCTTCGTCGGCATGAGTTAATGTCAAATCAAAGGGACTGAACGCTTGGGAAAGCTCCGAAAAGATGCGGGTCATTTTACCAAGTAACGATTTCGCTTCGGCGTTTGTTGCATCAACAGAAGCATAACAACTCGCAAAATTTGCAACTGTACCCGCTAAACGACTCGCAGCTTCATTGGTCAAAATCGCATTTTGCATGATCTCTACGTTGCCACAATCTACTGATTGTTTATTCAAAAGATCAATACATTGTTCCACAAGAGCAATATCGTCTTGAATTCGTGGGTCAGAAAGGTCGTTATAAACGATGGACAAATCCCAACTCGGCGTTGTCATTTCTATATTTCCTTTTTATGTAACTGAGTCAATTTTCGCTTCCTGCACCTAGCAGATGGGCTTCCACTGACATCTTCCGTGACTATGCCCGTAAGCAGTATCGTTCTGGGCATTTTAATATTTATAAATTAACGAGTTAAAAGAGGTACGCCAATCGAACGCACCGAGGCGTAAATTTGCTCATCTATGGTAATTGTTACATGCGTGACAGAAGCGTTTCCTATCGACAACGTCGAATACCACTTTGGGTTACGCCAATCTAACTCCAATACATGAGCAAGAATCATACGAATGACGCCACCATGCGTGACGATAAGTAGATTGTCATTGATATCGTTGATGATTTGAGACCAAACGCGACATATGCGCTCAGAAAATGTGCTTAAGCTCTCAGCATTCGGCAACGTATGTTGTGCTGGCGATTGCCAAAAAGCATCTAGCTTTTTCCACTGCTCAGTGAGCAGATCAAAAGGCATACCATCAAAATCACCAAATGCCATCTCTTGTAAAGATTCATCCGTCATTACTGGTAATAATTGCTGTTCAGCAATGATGTTTGCCAGTTCTTGACAGCGTGAAAGTGGAGAAGAAATTATTCCACCCACACCTCGTCCACTCTCAGCCCAAGCCCGAGCAATACTCTCTTGATCAGCAGGCGTAACTTTTACATCTGTTTGGCCATGGAGTCCTGGTGGAGCGTCTACTTTTCCATGACGCACAAGATAGATATTGAGTGTTTTCATTTTGTTCCATCCTACTCTTTAAGAACCAACGGCAAACCAGCAGCAACAAAGGTAACGCGATGGCAAACACTGGCTAGTTTTTGATTCATCCGTCCTGCATTATCCACAAAATAACGACTAACCGCCCCCAAAGGCACAATGCCCATTCCAACCTCATTAGAGACGAATATTAACGTCGCATCTGAGCCACGTACCATCTTTATAAGCTTTTCAATTTCTGCTTCTAGCTTCTCATGGGAACATTCATCACCTAACTCAAATATCCAATTGTTGAGCCACAAGGTTAAACAGTCGACCAATACAACATCGGTGGTAGCGAAATTTGTCAGTAACTCAGATAAATGAAGGGGGCATTCATGCTCTTGCCACTCGCCCCCGCGTTGCTTTTGATGATGCGCTATTCGCTCTCGCATTTCTTGGTCAAATGGCAGCGCGGTTGCAACATAGTGTAATGATCGATGAGAAGCGACCGATAATTGCTTAGCTGTTTTTTCTGCCAAATGCGACTTCCCAGAGCGCGCGCCACCGAGTATCAATTGCTTCATGAGGAGTGATACAACCCAATCATAGTGAGATAAATAAGCAGTTCCGACAACTGTTGCGCTGCGCCAAGGCAATCCCCCGTAAAGCCGCCAATTCTCTTGGTTAACCAACGTTTGAACATCAAACGAAATACCACGAGAACAAGCGATATCAAGATCGCATCCGCGAAACCAAGCACAAGCAATGTTACGCCACCAGTAAACAACAAAATGGAGACTTCTAGAGAAGACTGGCGACTTGCTAGCGGTTTACTTTTCGACGTATCACTGTCACTGACATAAGGCATGTCATAAATAAGCGTCGCTGCTAGTGCTCGGCTTGCGGTGTAAGCGACGACAATGACCAACCAAAAGTGCGGCAAGTTAGCCAGTTCACTCCAAAAAACATACTTAGCCAATAACGCCATAATGAGAGTGGCGGCACCATAAGTGCCAATACGACTGTCTTTCATAATAGAGAGGCGTCGCTCTACGGTCATGCCACCGCCAATGCCATCCGCCATATCGGTCAAGCCGTCTTCGTGAAAAGCCCCAGTTAACAATAAGCTAAACACCATCGTTAATACTATGGCAACCGACTCTGGGAAAAAAATTGAGGTGAGCGAGAATACCAAAGCGCAAAGTGCTCCAAGCACGAGACCAACTAACGCAAAGTAACGGCCTGCCTGATTCATGCGTTCTTCACTGTAAGGCAACGCTTGGGGCACGGGTAAGCGGCTAAAAAAACTGGTAGCTAATAGAAATAACTCCCACTGGTATCTTAACGATGACGGCGTGACTTTCTCAGAATTATCAGGGACTGACACTATACTGTAACTCCTGCACTCTCGAAGCTCGCCATTTTGTTGTAAAACTGGGCGGCAGCTTTTAACAAGGGTAAGGCAAGAGCGGCTCCTGTTCCCTCCCCTAGCCGTAAACCAAGGTCGAGCAGAGGTTCTGCTTTAAGATGTTCCAATACAAATTTATGTCCATTTTCTTCAGAGCGATGGGCAAACAACATGTATTCACGCGTTTCTTCGTCTAACAACGTCGCAATATAAGCCGCTACCGATACGATAAACCCATCCACTAAAACTGGAGTTTTAAGCCGCTTGGCTTCTAAAAAAGCGCCCACCATTTGTACGATTTCAAAGCCCCCAACCTGTGCGAGAATCGTTTTGGTTTCAAGACCTCGACATCGGTTTACCCCCTGTGCTACCAGTTTATATTTGCGGCTCAACTGCTGTTGATTGATTCCGGTGCCAACGCCAACACAATAATCAATATCTAATGAGCTCAGCGCCGATAACAGTGCTGAGGCCGAACTGGTATTACCGATGCCCATCTCGCCGAACATTAAGAGGTTTGAACCATGCAAAATGGTATGCTCAGCAATCTTCGCACCATATTCTAAACCTAACGCCACTTGTTCTGGGGACATCGCTGATTGTTTAGAAAAATTAGCCGTACCGTTACCCAACCGTTGTTCAACCAAGTTGGGATGGGATTTAAATTCTGGAACCAGCACATCAATAGGAGCCAACATGCCGCAATCTATTACTTTGAGTTGAATGCCATTAATGTCGCAAAAACAGTTGATGGCTGCGCCGCCAGCGAGAAAGTTAGCCACCATTTGCTGAGTGACTTCGCTTGGCGCAATGCTCACGCCCTCCTCTGCAACGCCGTGATCTCCAGCAAATACCAGCATGCTTGGTTTGCAG
Organism: Vibrio sp. SCSIO 43097; assembly: GCF_023650755.1. Classification (NCBI taxonomy): domain Bacteria; kingdom Pseudomonadati; phylum Pseudomonadota; class Gammaproteobacteria; order Vibrionales; family Vibrionaceae; genus Vibrio; species Vibrio sp. SCSIO 43097. The sequence continues at coordinate 2,068,850 of NZ_CP071840.1, forward strand.
ATAGCGATGGAATCAACTGGCTGAGGTTTATTCTGACTTTGAATAAGAGCTAACTGCAGTGCCACCTTTTCCAATAAGCCTAAAGAACCGACGGGTTTGGTTTTGTTATCTATGCGTGCTTGTATCTCCGCAGCAAAAGAGTCATCCATTTTTTACGTTCCTTTGATGTTGTCTGGGTGAGAGGTGTTCTGTTGTTCAAGAGGTCTTGTTCAGCGACAGTTTTTGCGCGCCCACTATTGTATACACTTGCATCCAATTGGGGCAGCGCTAATCAAGTTTATCTCAGGATAGTCTGCCGAGTTCGCAGAGCGTCTCACCTTTCTTGCACGAGATTATAAGTAACTCGTTGAAATCCGCTACAATAGCTTAGACTATGTTCCCATATAGGAGAAAAGATATGGATAACAACACCTGCGCAATCATCGCCGGTGCAACTGGCTTAGTAGGCTCAAAAGTCATTGCAAACCTCATAAATCAATCAGGTGTTGGAACATTATATTATCTTTCTCGCCGCCCACTCGATGGCGTCTAGATGTGGACAACAAGCTTATTCCTCTCATTGATGCAGACCTTTCTATCCACCAATGGGATGAGAACCAACCAACACCAACCATCGGCTTTATCTGTTTAGGCACGACCCTTAAGCAAGCAGGCAGTAAGGATAATTTGCGTAGAGTAGATGTTGATCTGGTGTGCAAAGTCGCCCAACAAATGAAAACAATCGGAGTCAAACGCCTTGCGGTTGTTTCTAGCCTCGGTGCAAATAGTAAATCGCCATCCCATTACTTAGCTTGTAAAGGACAAATGGAACAACGAATCGAAGCTATGGATTTTGAGGAAATCGTATTTGTTCGCCCAGGCCCGCTTGTTGGTCAACGTCAAAACCCAAGAATGGACGAGAAGTTAGTACAAACTCTGTTTAAGGTAATTCGCCCACTTATGCTTGGCAAACTATCCAACTTTTTACCTATTCGAGCAGAAGATGTCGCCAAAGCGATGATTTATCAACTTTTCAGTTATCAAGAAGACTCGGTGGTTTACTTACAAAGGAAAGAAATGCGTGACTTACTGCATCACTACAAATAACCATTTTGTACAATTAACGTGCTAATTCACACTCTCACGCGACTTAGATCTCGTTTTTATATTCATTTTAGATCTAGCTAATACCCGTTTGTCATTTTTAAAGTTATATCACGAGCGTTATCTTACGCTCCATAAATAAATCCGTATAAAACCCCGTATAAAAAACAACCGCCACTTCGGCTGGTTGATAAGGTCAAATTATGAATTTTGCAGTGATAGCCTCTCTAGCCGTCTTTGTTGGAATATTGTTCTTTCTATTTAATCAGCAACAAAAGAAACACACTCTTTCACGTCTCGTTTTGATCGGTCTTGTTACCGGTTCTCTTTTTGGTCTTGCTTTGCAACTCATTCACGGTGAAGGCAACAGCGCAATTGCTCAAACACTTGAATGGGTAGGCATTGTAGGCAGTGGCTACGTTGGTCTACTGAAAATGGTCATCATGCCACTAGTATTGGTATCGATGATCTCTGCAGTTGTTAAGTTGGAGAAAGGTGGATCTTTAGGTAAAATTTCTGGCCTGACCATCTCTGTTCTTCTATTAACGACTGCAATTGCTGCACTTATCGGTATTTTGGTGACAACGACATTTGGCCTGTCAGCAGAAGGTTTAACTGAAGGTGCGCGTGAAACCGCTCGTATCGCCGTTTTAGAAAGCCGTGCCGGTACAGTAAGTGACTTAACTATTCCTCAAATGCTAGTTAGCTTCATTCCAACCAACCCATTTGCTGATCTAACAGGTGCTCGCTCGACATCAATTATCGCTGTTGTGATTTTCGGCGTGTTAACTGGTATCGCCGCTCGTAAAGTGATGATGGAAAAAGCAGAGTTGGAATCACCGATTCGTACTTTCGTAGAAGCTGCTCAATCTATCGTTATGCGACTAGTGAAGATGATCATGGCCCTAACGCCATACGGCATCGCAGCACTGATGGCAAAAGTGGTAGCGACATCAAGCGCAGGCGACATCCTAAACCTACTTGGCTTTATTGTGGCGTCTTATGTTGCTATCGCACTGATGTTTGTTGTTCATGGCGTATTAGTCTCTTTTGTCGGCGTTAGCCCTGCGGAATACTTTAAGAAAATCTGGCCTGTACTGACCTTCGCGTTTACATCTCGTAGCTCAGCAGCAACAATTCCACTAAACGTAGAAGCGCAAATCACGAAGCTTAACGTACCACCAGCGATTGCAAACCTATCAGCATCGTTTGGTGCCACTATCGGCCAAAACGGCTGTGCGGGTATCTATCCTGCAATGCTTGCAGTGATGGTAGCTCCGACAATGGGCATCAACCCACTTGATCTACACTTTATCCTGTCATTGATTGCGATTATCACCATCAGCTCATTTGGTATTGCAGGTGTCGGCGGCGGTGCGACGTTTGCAGCCTTGATTGTTCTTCCTGCAATGGGCTTACCTGTGACCATCGCAGCGCTGCTTATCTCTATTGAACCATTGATTGACATGGCACGTACCGCACTAAACGTTTCAGGCTCAATGACTGCGGGTACAATTGCTAGCCGAGTGCTGAAGTCACCAGAAAGTGAAGCAACATTGGAAGAAACACGAGCATAGAACTCAAATTCCTTCCAAAGCGATAAAACGTAAAATATCAAGCCGATGGTTCGCCATCGGCTTTTTTCATTTTCAAAAATTCAACTTGCATCTTTCGTTGCTAGTCAAGGCGTTGAATGGTCTAATACTGTCATCGGTTTTGTAAACGGTAAGCAGAATGCACCAAGATAATCAGCCCACTTTTTTCTTCTTTGATTATGAGACATGGGGAACCAACCCCGCGAAAGATCGCCCAAGCCAGTTTGCTGGTGTTCGTACAGATGAAAACTTTAATATCATCGGCGAGCCTTTAGTCATGTACTGCCAGCCACCTGCTGATTATCTTCCGTCTCCTGAAGCTGCACTTATTACTGGTATTACTCCGCAAAAAACGGTTCAAGAAGGCCTTTCTGAGCCAGAGTTTATCGCTAAGATTCACGCTGAACTCGCGAAACCAAATACTACCAGTTTAGGCTACAACAGCATTCGCTTTGATGACGAAGTGACCCGTTATACTTGTTATCGCAACTTTATCGATCCATACGCATGGAGTTGGCAAAACGGTAACTCACGTTGGGATTTACTCGATGTACTACGCGCGTGCCATGCCCTTCGCCCAGAAGGCGTAGAATGGCCAGAAAACGAAGATGGCTTCACTAGCTTTAAATTAGAACACTTGTCTGTGGCTAACGGCATAGAGCATAGTAACGCGCACGATGCCATGGCAGATGTGGTTGCGACTATCGAAATGGCAAAGAAAGTAAAAGCAGCGCAACCAAAATTGTTTGATTACTTTTTTTCTATGCGCCAAAAGCGCAAGCTCAATGATTTAGTCGACATCGTCAACATGACACCGTTGATGCACGTTTCAGGCATGCTAGGGCGCGAATGCCAGTACACTAGCTGGATTGTGCCTGTTGCTTGGCATCCAACCAATAATAACGCCGTTATCACCATCGATTTAGCGAAAGACCCTCAACCTATTCTTGAGCTATCCGCAGAAGAGCTGCACGAAAGACTCTACACTAAGCGCGAAGATCTTGGTGAATTGCTACCAGTGCCAGTTAAACTAGTTCATTTGAACAAATGCCCTATTCTCGCCCCTGCAAAAACGTTAACGGCTGAAAATGCGGAGTCTATTGGCATTGATCGCCAGCAATGTCTCGCTAATCTCGCTTTGTTGCGCCAACATCCTGAAATTAGAGAAAAGCTGATTAGCCTCTTTTCAGTCGAGCGTAAATTCGATAAAAGTGATGACGTCGATACACAGCTTTACGACGGGTTCTTTTCTCCGGCTGATCGCGCAGCTATGGATATCATTCGAGAAACCGACCCGAATAATCTTGCTGCATTAGACATTGAATTTGATGACAAGCGTATTAAACCTCTATTGTTCCGCTATCGTGCGCGTAACTTCCCAGGCACATTAGACGAGCAAGAACAAAGACGCTGGGCACTACACTGTCGAGAAGTGTTTGAAAGCCAAATTGAAGAGTACATGCTGAATTTAGAAAACTTAGTTCACGAACATGAAAGTGACGAAAAGAAGATTGCGATATTAAAATCCGTGTACCGTTATGTAGAGAGCTTAGCTTCCTAACTCCTCCTAATACAAGCGCACCTTATGGTGTGCTTGTTGTTTATATACTGTCAAAATGATTAAAGAACGATTCTTACAACTGATCCAACTGCTCATTTCAATCTTCCTCATCATGGGAGCACTTGGCATCGGAATTACCATTCAAAAGTTCACTGGCGTTTCCGTTCCAGGAAGTGTCATCGGTATGCTCGTACTGTTTTTCTCCATGACTCTTGGGCTTGTAAAAGTCGACTGGGTCAAACCGGGCGCCACGCTATTTATCCGCTATATGATCTTATTGTTCGTTCCTATTAGCGTGGGATTAATGCAACATTTCGATATGCTACTCGCTAATGCCCTCCCTATCATTGCTAGCGCAGTTGGAGGCTCACTCATTGTACTAGTCAGCCTCGCTTGGCTGCTGGACTACTTGTTAAAGGAGAAGCACTGATATGTGGTTAGTTGTTACCATTGCGGTTTTTCTTGTCGCGCGCCAAATTGCAATCAAAGTGAATAATCCTCTAGCAAATCCTTTGCTGATCAGTATTGCAGTGCTCATTCCTTTGCTTACTTACTTAAATGTACCGTTTGAAACGTATTATGCGGATAACGAAGGGATCAGTTTTTTACTTCAACCAGCCGTAGTTGCTCTGGCTTATCCACTATATGAACAACTACCACAAATTAAAGCAAACTGGCGAATCATCACTTTTGCTTGCACAGTAGGCAGTGTGATGTCGATGATGACAACCACCTTGATCGCAGTCGCTTTCAAAGCGGATATCAGTTTAATCGCGAGTCTAGTGGGTAAGTCCGTCACTACACCAATAGCGATGGAAATATCGAGTCACCTCGGTGGTGAAGCCGCCGTTGCAGCGATCTTGGTTCTGATTGTCGGTTTATTGGGCGCAATTTTGGCATACCCAATTTACAATTTGATTGGAATTAAACACCCGATTGCACGTGGTCTGACAATGGGTACAGTCTCTCATGCCTTAGGCACCGCTACTTGTGCAGAGAAACAGCCCATAGATGCCGCGTTCTCATCACTCGCATTGGTTTTATGTGGGATCATAACTTCTATTTTGGCTCCAAGCTTTTTTGCTTTGGCTGTCTGGCTATATCAATAGTTAAGCGCTCTCGGTCTGCCCTCCTTCCGGCAGGCCGTAGCCTTTCCGCTTCTTCCTTACCCTTTTCAAAACCCTATCTTATCTATCAACCTCACCCAGTAATATCGTGAAGGGACTTGACTGAGATATACATTCATAGCGTTAGCATTCTAGGTGCTACCACTCGCTCTAGATTACGTAGGTATAAAATAGCATAGCGGTAAAAGTCGCGTTAGTAACATACTCCTGCTCCTTGGTCATATGAATATATACTAATATGGTTAATTGTGAGACGGAGATAACGCTTCACACCTGTGCAATCGAATACATGTGTGAGCTCACTCTAATTATGTAACAGAATTATCAATTGCATTATTTATCGTGATCTAACGCACGGAACATTTCTATCTTTCACATAGAATAACTGTCCATGCAATAACAAGGATTCAACATGAAAAGTCGCATTGAACAGGCGCTAGCAGGCGCTCCAGAAGCACTTTCCAAACAACTTGCTCCTATCATCCAAGCTGATGATTTTGATGCTACGCTTTCAGTTCAACAATTTGAGCAGTTGCTTTCAGCTACCGGTCTATCAGACAAAGAGCTTCGTGTTGCGCTACTTCCTTTTGCCGCAGCGTACTCCTATGCTCCCCTTTCTGACTTTTATGTCGGCGCTATCGTTCGTGGTCTTTCAGGTCGCCTTTACTTCGGTGCCAACATGGAATTCTTTGGTGTACAGTTGGGTCAAACGGTTCACGCAGAGCAGTCTGCGATTAGCCATGCTTGGATGAAAGGCGAACGTGGTGTTAAGGATATCACTATCAACTTCAGCCCATGTGGTCACTGCCGCCAGTTCATGAATGAGTTATCTACCGCAAACGAGCTTAAAATCCAGCTCCCGGAACGTGAAGAAAAGTCACTTCATGAATACCTGCCTGAAGCCTTTGGACCAAACGATCTCGGTATCGAGTCCGGCTTAATGGCAGAAGTTAAACACCAATTCTCATGTGATGATGAAGACGCACTCATCCAAAGTGCAGTTGAAGCGATGAACATGAGCCACTCTCCATACACCAACAACTTGAGTGGTTTAGCATTAGAGATGACTAGCGGCCGTGTATTCCAAGGTGCTTATGCAGAAAATGCAGCGTTTAATCCTAGCTTGCCACCGCTACAAGTTGCGCTAATCCAAGTTTTACTTGCGGGTGAAACCTTTGACAGCATCAAAGCCGCTGCATTGGTAGAAAACTCAGAAGGTAAGATCAGTCACTTAGCCGATACGCAATCAACGTTGGAAGCGTTGAATCCAGATATTCCGCTTAGTTTTGTCAACGTATAAACGACAAATTCAACAAAAAGCTCTACAACATGTAGAGCTTTTTTATTACCTAAAAACCAAAAGCAAACGTTTGCTTTGTCATAAAACTTCAGTATGATCTCCTGCAATTTCTGTCTCATCACTCTATTTTGTAAGGGAACACTATGTTTGGCACTGCAACTAGCGCAAATGCTACCCGTGTATTACTTTTAGGCTCTGGCGAACTCGGTAAAGAAGTCGCCCTTGAATGCCAGAGACTTGGTTTAGAAGTGATTGCTTGTGATCGCTATGCCAATGCTCCAGCGATGCAAGTTGCTCACCGTAGTTATGTTATCGACATGTTAGATGGGAACGCCTTAGAAGAAGTTATTACGAAGGAACAACCTACTTACGTCGTACCAGAAATTGAAGCCATCGCAACCGGCAAACTGGTAGAGCTTGAAGAAAAAGGACTGAATGTTGTTCCAACCGCTAAGGCAACCAGGCTAACAATGAATCGTGAAGGTATCCGACGTTTGGCAGCAGAAGAACTGGAATTGACGACTTCACCTTATCGTTTTGCAGATAATTTTGAAGACTTCAAAGCCGCGGTTGAGCATGTGGGTATTCCGTGCGTGGTGAAGCCTGTGATGAGCTCTTCAGGTAAAGGGCAAAGTGTTATCAAGACCGAAGACGACGTTACAAAAGCATGGGATTACGCTCAGGAAGGCGGACGTACGGGTGCAGGTCGCGTTATCGTGGAAGGTTTTATCGACTTCGATTACGAAATCACTTTATTGACCATCAGAGCCGTTGACGGTGTGCATTTCTGTGCTCCAATTGGTCATCGTCAGGAAGATGGCGACTACCGCGAATCATGGCAACCGCAAGCTATGTCAGAAAACGCAGTAAAAGCAGCTGAATACACGGCTGAGAAAGTGGTAAACGCGCTCGGTGGCTACGGCATCTTTGGTGTAGAGCTGTTTGTCAAAGGCGATAAAGTCATTTTCAATGAGGTCTCTCCTCGCCCTCACGATACGGGTATGGTTACAATGATTTCGCAGGAAATGTCTGAGTTTGCTCTCCACGTGCGCGCGTTTACCGGAATGCCAATTAATAATATTGTGCAACATGGCCCATCTGCGTCTGCTGTTATTCTTGGACAAGGGACTTCCACAAACATTCGCTTTGAAAACCTAAGCAAAGCTTTAGCTCAACCTCAAACACAAGTTCGTCTATTCGGTAAGCCAGAAATCGATGGTCGCCGCCGTTTAGGTGTTGTCCTTACGCGACGAAAAACCACCGAAGAAGCCGTTCAAGATGCTGTTGAAAGTGCTTCAAAAGTGAATATCATTTATTAAATACGAACCACTCATACAAAAATAGCGCAGCTCAAATTGCTGCGCTATTTCGTGTTCCAAACCGAAGAGAGCCTATTCACTCTCGATTAAGTACACTTCTTCAGAGAAGCGACTTAAGCCTTTTTTCGCAATTTTAGGATGATTCTCGTCAGCTTCATCTACGTTCAAACAAGTAACTTTGTAACCTGAAAATAACTGCTCAATCTCTCCGACCGGCACGCTAAATGGAGGCCCCGCCATCTCTTCTTGAGGATAATTGAGTGTAACAAGCAAAATACGACCGCCTGGGTTCAAAAGTTGCTTGAGACGCTCTACATACTCCTCTCGCATATCTTGCGGTAAAGCAACCAACGCGGCGCGATCATAAATGATATCGGCTTGAGATACTGGTGCAGTGAAAAAGTCCCCAGTATAAATAGAGAGCTCATCAAATTGATAAAGCTCGTGCATGCCATTAAGAGGCGTTACCGTTGGCGTGTAAAAATGTTCAGCAAAAAAGGCACGCACAGCAATATGGCTTAGCTCAACGCCTTCAACCGAATCATGCTTCATCGCTAGCCAAATCAAGTCTTCTGACTTTCCACATAAAGGAACTAACACTTTATCTTCACGCTTTGGATTAGTGTGTTTCCAATATACTGGTAATAGCGGGTTTACATCTTCCAAGTGAAACCCGATCTGATTGCTGGCCCATTTGTTATGCCAAAATTCTTGGTCTCTCATTTTACTTTCTACTTGTCGGCTGTTTTCATTTTGAGAGGTAAGACTAACGTTTTTTTTCAATTTGTCTATGCCGTTCATCTTTGGTTAATACTGCGGTGATAGGATGTAATCGGTCTCATAGGAGACGCGCCTTTATCTGATAATCAGAATAAAGAAAAGAGAAATGGTGATCTAACGCACGATTCTACTTCAAGATAAAACTAAAACCTTGGAATCTTTCGTAATGGCCCCATTTATAAGTTAGTACCTGATTTGCCGAACTTAGCGACCTTTATGTTCCCTATTTTCTAAGTACAAGCAAGTTAAGGAGAGTGAATGAGCTTATTTCTTCGTACTACAGCATTGATGCTTTTGGTACTTAGCCGTGCACCGGCATTTGCCGCACTTCCAATTACCCCTGCGCCTAGTGGCGAACAAAATCGTTCAACCAGCCAAAACGAAGTTTGTTCGAAACTTTTTAAACACAGCCTTAGCGGTTTATATGGCATTCAGTCAATCGACATCACGCCAACTCAGCCATATTCTGACTTCGACATTCTTTACAGCAAAGCTCACCAAGCACAATTTGAACTTGAAACTATCTGTAAGAGTACCGCACTTCTTAATGACGCTCAGCCATACTTCGCAGGCGTGAAATCCAAACAACGAGCAGAAGAAAAGATAGCTTTAGAGTTAGATGGGAAAGTTGAACGTATTACTGACCTAGCACGTGCAACGATTGTTGCTGAAGACGTCGCGAGCTTAGTCTCCATTTATGAAACGTTAGAGCGTGAAACAACGATTGTGAAAGTAAAAAATCGATTCAAAAAACCTGGCCCTTCAGGATATAGAGACTTGAACTTGCTCGTTCGTTTACCAAAAACAAACCTAGTAGCCGAAGTTCAACTGCACTTGAAAGCAATCGCAGATGTAAAAAGCGGTCCCGAACACGACCTATACGAAAAAATCCAGAAACTAGAACGTCAAGCGATGTTGGAAAAACGTGAGCTAAGCGAAATAGAGCTTGCCTCTATTCACAACATGCGTACACAGTCTAAGAACTTGTACCAACAAGCATGGCAACCATACTTAACAACGCATCTAGAAGCGGCGTAACCGATATCATTAAGCGTCTCTCATAAACAGAAAAACCACCGCATTGCGGTGGTTTTCATTTGTATGCACACGAATTTTACGCAAAAAAAGACCACGCCTTAGCGTGATCCATTTATTCGGCTTACTGTACTTTCTTCAGGTTTTCTACACGAGCTTTTAACTTCTGACCCGGGCGAAAAGTCACTACACGTCGAGCAGTAATTGGAATATCTTCACCAGTTTTCGGGTTACGACCAGGTCGTTCATTCTTGTCACGAAGATCAAAGTTACCAAAACCTGACAGTTTTACCTGTTCGCCACTTTCCAGTGCCTTACGAATCTCTTCAAAGAACACTTCCACCGTTTCCTTGGCGTCCCGCTTACTAAATCCTAATTTATCAAACAGGTTTTCTGCCAGTTCGGCTTTTGTGAGCGCCATAAAACTTTCCTCAAAGCTATGTTAAACAATGCTACGTTAGTGTAGCGCCAGAGCAGTTTTACCCTACCAATTCAACAACATATCGGGGTTACATCAGGAAGTGTATGACAAGCTTATGATTTTCGCCAACTTTTTTCTTGGCGAACAAAAGGAATAGCACTACGTAAATTATTGTTAAACGCCAGAAATTTGATATTTTTGTTTTCGTTTCATCTTTATCAGGAAAAACATCCAGACTATAAAACTAAAATTAGTTTAAATATCAACATTAAACACTATTTAATAAAAATATCAGATATTGGTTATTTAACAGACACTTGACATAGAACTTGTCGTAAATTCAGTGATTTGTATGTAACTCGATACGTAACAATTAGATTAAAAGGTATGACCACCTGTACTTTGCAACTGTGCTTAAAAAGCTTGATTAAACCCACGCTTCTCGCTGTTTAACGATGACGCCATATACAAAGATTGATAATGTGGAAGTTCGTGTATTTCCTCATTAGCTTCTTACACTGCTTCTAGGCGACCATGATTAATCAAATCATAAATATTCTTTTCCCTGTTTTTGCTCTTGTCGGAGTTGGCTATTTGGTCGGTCGTTACATCAAGCCTGACTTTCGCCCAATAAACCGCATTAATATTGAGGTATTTACGCCAGCACTGGTATTTTCGTCACTCGTTAGCATGCCGCTCGATTCAAATCAGGGGCCGCTTCTTTTGGCGGCAATTGTCGCGGTTTTAATTCCCGCACTACTCATGCTCCCGGTATGTCGATGGACGTCACTCTCGTTTAAAACCTGGGCGCCACCACATATGTTTCGCAATAGCGGAAATCTAGCTATTCCTTTGTTTACCTATACGTTTGGAGAAATTGCGCTGTCCTCAGCAGTGCTTTTATTTGTCGTGTCAGCATGCTTGCATATCAGCTTAGGCGTAATGCTGCTTAGTCATGGCAACCCTTTTAAGCAAATAGTCAAGATGCCAATCTTTTTAGCAGCGTCGTTGGCTCTGTTTCTCAACGTGTCAAATGTGGGTGCATGGGCGCCTTTATACGAAACCACTGCTCTACTTGGGCAAGCGGCCGTACCCGTGATGCTTTTATCTCTGGGGGCACAAATGTGTCATTTACGGTTGGACGGTTTAAAGATTGGTGTGTTGTGTACCGTGCAGTCACTGGCAACTGGTGCTGTCGCTTTTGCACTTATTTATTGGTTAATTCCCCTTCCAACGATGCAATTGCAAATGATGGTGCTCTTCACAATGCTGCCACCAGCCGTCATGAATTACCTATTTGCGGAAAGACTGAATATAGAACCCATGAAGGTGGCATCAATGGTACTATTTGGCAACTTTTTCAGCATTCTTACGCTGCCTCTTCTGCTTAGCTATACCCTCTCACTCGCTGCCTAACCGCCAATAAGCTATCGTTAGCGTGTATTAGCTGAAAAACAATACGTTCCTAATCTCGGGTAAGGGCCATCCCTAGTTTGGTCTAGTATTTTAAAATAATGAGGGGTGGTGCGAGCAGTAAGGAACTTGAACAACGATAAGGTAATCCTAAAAATAAAAAACCCTGCCAAACTGGCAGGGTTTTCATTTCTTAAGAAGATACGTTACGCGAGATTAGTCACGCAGAGACGCACCAAACTTCTCAGAAACGTGAGCAACGATAGCGTCAACCGCACCAGCGATATCTGCATCTTCAAGCGTACGCTCAAGTGACTGTAGAGTCAGAGCGATTGCTAGGCTCTTCTTACCATCTTCAACGCCTTTACCTACGTAAACGTCGAACAGTTTCGCATCTTTAAGGAACTCGCCACCTTGCTCTAGACAAGCGTTAACGATGTCACCAGATGCAACAGCTTCATCCACTACTACCGCGATATCACGACGGTTTGAAGGGAATTTAGAAAGTGCTACCGCTTCTGGGATCACTTTGCTGTTGATTGCAGACCATTCGATTTCGAATACGATAGTGCGACCATTTAGACCGAACTTACGCTCAAGCTCAGGGTGAACGGTACCGATCACGCCTACTTCTTTGCCGTCTACGATGATTGCCGCAGATTGACCTGGGTGAAGAGCTGGGTTAGCTTTTTTGCTTTCAGGTGACAGTGCAGCGAAAGAGTACGCTTTTTCGTTCGCAGATAGCTCTAGAATCGCTTCTAGATCGCCCTTAAGGTCGAAGAAATCAACCGTGTTAGTTTCGATATCCCAATGTTCTTCACCGCGAGTACCAGCAATAACACCTGCAAGCATAGGCTCTTGGCGCATGCCGTTTTCTGCAGTTTCACATGGGATGAAACGTAGGCCGTATTCGAATAGACGAACGCGTGGCTGTTGACGCTTCTGGTTGTGAACAACCGTGTTCAGCAGACCTTGGATAAGACCAAGACGCATTGCTGACATGTCTGCAGAAATTGGGTTTGGAAGCACTAGAGGCTCAACACCAGGTACAACTAGCTTTTGTTGCTCAGGCTCAACGAAGCTGTATGTAATTGCTTCGTGGTAACCACGATCAACAAGAAGATCACGAACGCGTTTCAGTGGAAGATCCGCTTCAACGTGGTTGTGCATCTTAAGTGCTGCTGCTGGGTGTTGGTTAGGAATGTTGTCATAACCGTAGATACGGCCAACTTCTTCAATCAGGTCTTGCTCGATAGCGATATCGAAACGCCATGTTGGCGCTACTGCCATCCAACCTTCTTCTGAAGCTTCAACAGTCAAACCTAGACGCTCTAGGATTTCTACTACGTCGCTATCTGCAATGTGGTGACCTAGCAGGTTGTCTAGCTTAGTACGACGTAGAGCAACTTTGTTTGGCTTAGGTAAGTCTGCTTCAGACTCTACTGCAACAACAGGTGCTACTTCACCGCCACAAATTTCAACAAGAAGCTGTGTTGCACGCTCCATTGCGCTCACTTGTAGTGCGTAATCCACACCACGCTCAAAACGCATTGAAGAGTCAGTGTGCAGACCGTAGCTGCGTGCGCGACCACGGATGTGGTCAGGTGCAAAGAATGCACACTCTAGTAGAACGTCTTTAGTCTCAGTTGTTACACCAGACTCTTCACCACCAAAGATACCTGCGATTGCAAGTGCTTTGTTATGGTCAGCAACTACTAGTGTATCTGCGTTTAGTTCTGCTTCGTTGCCGTCAAGAAGCGTTAGCTTCTCACCTTGCTCAGCCATACGAACTACGATGCCACCTTCGATCTTCGCTAGATCGAATGCGTGCATTGGTTGGCCTTGCTCTAGAAGAACGTAGTTAGTGATGTCTACTACAGGGTCGATAGAGCGAATACCACAACGACGCAGTTTCTCTTGCATCCATAGTGGTGTTTCAGCTTGAACGTTTACGTTCTTAATAACACGACCTAGGTAACGAGGACACGCAGCAGGAGCTTTCACTTCGATAGACACTTTATCGTCGATTGAAGGGGCAACTGCTTCTACTGATGGCTCAGTCACGTCAGCACGGTTTAGTACGCCAACTTCACGAGCTAGACCACGAATGCTGAAACAGTCAGCGCGGTTTGCTGTTAGGTCTACGTCTACTGTTACGTCGTCTAGACCTAGGAATTCACGGAAATCAGTACCGATTACTGCGTCTTCTGCTAGTTCCATGATGCCGTCTGACTCAACGTCGATACCTAGTTCAGTGAACGAACAAAGCATGCCGTGAGATGGCTGGCCACGTAGTTTCGCTTTTTTGATTTTAAAATCACCTGGAAGAACAGCACCAACTGTTGCTACTGCTACTTTCAGACCTTGGCGACAGTTAGGTGCGCCACAAACAATGTCTAGAAGCTCTTCTTCACCCACGTCAACTTTAGTTACGCGCAGTTTGTCTGCATCTGGATGTTGACCACATTCAACAACGTGACCGACTTTAACGCCAGTAAAAGAACCAGCAACAGGAAGAACGTCGTCTACCTCTAGACCGGCCATTGTAATTTGGTGAGTTAGCTCGTCAGTAGTAACCGCAGGGTTTACCCACTCACGAAGCCATGATTCGCTGAATTTCATGTTGATGAACCCTCTGGATTACTTGAACTGTTTTAGGAAACGAAGATCGTTCTCGAAGAACGCACGTAGGTCGTTCACGCCGTAACGAAGCATTGTTAGACGCTCAACACCCATACCGAATGCGAAACCAGAGTATTTTTCAGGATCGATACCTACGCTACGTAGCACGTTCGGGTGAACCATACCGCAGCCTAGCACTTCTAACCATTTACCGTTTTTGCCTTTCACGTCTACTTCAGCTGAAGGCTCAGTGAATGGGAAGTAAGATGGACGGAAACGTACTTCTACTTCTTCTTCGAAGAAGTTACATAGGAAATCGTGCAGGATGCCTTTCAGCTGAGCAAAGTTTACGTTCTCATCAACCAGCATGCCTTCCACTTGGTGGAACATTGGCGTGTGCGTTTGGTCGTAGTCGTTACGGTATACACGGCCTGGTGCGATGAAACGGAATGGTGGTTTACCATTTTCCATCGTACGGATCTGTACGCCTGACGTATGAGTACGAAGCATCAAGTCTGGGTTGAAGAAGAAAGTATCGTGGTCAGTACGCGCTGGGTGATCAGCTGCGATGTTTAGCGCATCGAAGTTGTGGAATGCATCTTCGATCTCTGGGCCAGCCTCGGTGTTAAAACCAAGTTCGCCAAAGAACTTCTCAATACGCTCTACAGTACGAGTTACTGGGTGTAAACCACCGTTTTCAATACGACGACCTGGTAGTGTTACGTCGATTGTTTCTGCTGCTAGTTTCGCTTCAAGCTCAGCACGTTGTAGTGCATCTTTACGAGCTGCGATAGCTTGCTGAACTACGCCTTTCGCTTTGTTGATCTCTTGACCAGCTTCACGGCGTTCTTCTGGTGGTAGTTTGCCTAGGCTTTGAAGTTGAGCAGTTAGCTCACCTTTTTTACCCAGATACTGAACACGCACTTCATCAAGTGCGACTAGCGATTCGGCAGCTTCAATTGCAGTGCTCGCGCTAGCAATGATCTCTTCTAGATGTTGCATCGTTTCCTCATCTACCTGTAGGTAGTGTCCATAAGGGAGTGATTGGTTTTTTGATAGCTGTACATAGTAGCCAAACCGGGCACCAATGCCAAATTGAATTACGAAAAGAAGAGGTTATTGAATAAAAAGAGCACAAAAACGTCAAAAATGTCATCTTTAGTTAATCTGCCGTTTAGTTGTGCCCTTTTGTTTTAGAAATAGTATTGAATAGATAGCTCGATAAAATCGTCATCTCTAGCGAAGTAGAGCAAATCATTTGGTGTTTCATTTTTAAACAACCAAGCATCAATTTGCCACTTAACGTGATTCGATATTCGGCTCGATGCTTCTAACTTAGCATTGTAAACATCATCGTTATCTAAATCCTTCGTAATTCCCGTCAATACTTCCGTTCCGTCCTCATCATTGAGCGCCCAACGAATACCTGCAAACACATCATTTTGACCGATAGTTTGTGCGTTGTTCCCACGACTGTCATAGAGGTACTCACCAATAACCCCCACATCCCAAACCGTGTCAAATGCACCGACGAAGGTATACTCAAAGCCCGTCACAAGACCGACATGATTATCAGCACTATCTCGATAAATACTTTCCAGTTTCCATAACCAATCGCCAACGATTCCTTGCACATCCAGACCGACATGACTCATCAGAGCGTAGTAAGGCTTTAATTCTCCGTACTCAAAACGAAAGTAAGGATCCCGGTTTGTTCCATATAAATAGCTCAGGCCTACGTCCCAATCGCCAAGCATTTTCGAATATCGAAAAGCCACATCTACGTGCTTCTCTTCTCTGCTTGACTCATAGATAGCATCATCAGAGACAACGGGGTCGGTTCTCAAGCGGCCATCTGTACCCGCAAACGTTCGTTCCCTAAAGTAAGGTAACAACATTGCGTGGACGGTGCCCCAGTCTTTGAAAGAGGTAAAATGTAACATCGGCTGACCGAGTTTATCTTCACCATCGACGGCTTCAATGGCATCTGTTTGGTTTACTACATCAACTAAATGGGCTGATTCAGTCACTCCCCAAAAGACCTTACTAATCCCAACTCGAAGCTCATAATCATCCCAATGAGTCAGATAAAGTGCCTCTCGTATGTCACCATGACTTCGCTCATCGTCTAGACCATCCAGACGATAGAAAGGTGTGAAAGTAAAGTTTGCATCACCATTTTGCATCTCCCAGTAAAATTCTGGCTGCAAAACCAATGACGTTTGCGCTTTGCTCTGACCCTGAGAGCCCGTTTCAAAAAACTGACGATGCTCAATATTGACTTGTCCTGCGAGCTCGACGGCAGTCAGAGGCATCGAGTAAAAAAAAGCTGCTGCACTAAGCAACAACCCAGCATTTAATCGCTTCATTTTTCCTCCACTACCTCACTCGCTTCAACACATTCTTATGAAAGTCATTGTCTTGTAATCCAGTGTTAAAACGCATTTCGCTAGTCGTTAGCTCAGTACTTTTTCCTGTTTGATGGTTTGTCATCGCCATAGTGTGCGCTCGCCAATATTGGTTGAGATATTGCTTGTAATCGGAAAAAGAAAGCGTTTTTAACAAAGAGCCTTTGCGGTCGTAAAACTCAACTTTAAGTGGACGATAATGCGCTTTATCTAACCATACCGTTTGCTTGGTATAACCTGAGTTCTTATCGGTCGGAATTTGCTCTACGACGAAAACATCTTGCCCGTTTATGCTGTCATCTTTTAGGTAGTTGAAACGGTATTTTTCAATCTCAAAGGAACTGAGATCCTCATACGCGAATTCACTGCCCATAAAAGGACCTGATTTGTTACGCGAGGAAATACGTTTCACACGTTTCAGTGCAGGAAGGTAAAGCCATTGGTCATCGGCACCCACCGTATGAGAATGGTTAAGAAACGCCGTGCCTTTTACATCTCTCGGTTCATCAAATATCGTGAGCCCTTTGTCACCATCGCCATCAACTTCGAGTGATTGTAAGCGCATTAAACGTGTGCTGCTTTCTCCTTGCGCGTTTCGCAGAATCATTTGCATCGTAGCAACAGAATCCCCCCACCCTTCATCACGGGCTTTGCGCTCTTGGGCAATTTCTAGTCCTTTGGCTTCATCCGCCAACACCGCATGACTCATAATAAGCGAGACAGAAAGTACTGATACTTTTAAGGCATTTTTTACTAAATTCATGTTCAATCCTTTAATTCGTTATGACTGAGTAACAGTCTTGGTTTGAGAGTCAGTTGATTTAAGCTTATTTCGGCGCTCCACCTCGTCGTAAACGCCTTTGTCAAACAACATCAGTAGAGTCGGTAGAAAGATGAAATCCACAACAAGAGCAATGAAGATAACAATGGCACTCAACTGTCCCATATCGGCATTTAAGCGGAAGCTCGACATCGCCAGAACAGAGAAACCAGCAACAAGCACGACAGTCGTAATCCAAAGCGCGCGCCCCACGGTGCGAAAGGCGTAGCGAACCGCTTGCTCCGCACTGTGGCCATCTTTACGAGCGTGTTGATATTTAGAAAGAAAGTGAACGGCGTCATCGACAACAACACCAAGCGTTAATGTCACAACGACAGACAATCCCAAGTTAATCTCGCCAGAAACCAGCGCCCAAATACCAAAACCAATAAGCGCAGGAGCAATATTCGGGACAAGACTAATTAAGCCAAGCTTGAACGAACGCAAGGCAAAGATCAGTAATGCAGAGATTAAGACAAGAGTAATGGGCAAGGTTGACAGCATGCTGGCCATATTCGTTTCACCAATATGCGCAAACATCAATGAAGGACTAGAAGCAACAACATCATATTGAGGCGCGTTTTCGTTAAACCATTGGTAAATGCGATTTTCCAAATCAACAAGCTCGACGCTGCCCAAGTTCTCCACGGTGAGAACCATCTTGATCGACGACTTATCTACATTGATTTGGTTGTTCAAATCTAAACCATACGGTAGTGACATTTCGTAAAGCAGCAGATATTGAGCCGCTAATTCTCTGTCTTGAGGGAGCGAGTAATAAGCCTGATCATCTCCATGCATGTTCTTGTTTAGGCGCTTATAAACATCGCTCAAGGTCGCAACATGGTCCGTTTCTGGCTGCAACCTTAGCCAGTCAGTAAATTTACCCACGGTATTGAGAAAATTAGGATCCGCAATACCCTGCGATTCGTTGGTTTTTATCGCGATACTGATGTTCGCCATGCCACTGATTCGCTCTTCCATAAAATCAGCCGCTCGGCGAAATTCATTGCTATGGCCAAAGTACTCGACGGATTCATCATTGACTTTGTTCAGTGGAATCAAGCTCGCACTCGCGACAATAACAAGCACCGACAACGGCAATAAAGCATGTCGCTTTGACACCACGAAATCTCCTAAATGATCCATAAAGTGCTTTCTTTCATCAGAAGTATCCGACTTCACCGTAACCGGAAGGATATTAAGCAAGGCGGGAAGTAACGTGATGGAAAGGAAACAAGCAACCATGACGCCAAGGGCTGATAGGTTGCCGAAATCTCTCAGGATTGGAGAATCCGACATATTCATCATTAAAAAGCCGATCGCGGTGGTAATGGAGGTAATCAAGATAGGAATGAAATTGAGCGCAATACTTCGCTCAATAGAGTGGGCTTTACTAAAGCCGTTTTGCATAGACTGACGCATTGTCGCGATGATGTGTACACAGTCTGCGACGGCAAGCGTCATCACCAAGGTAGGCACATTAACGGTCGCCGTGCTTAAGAACATACCAGCCCATCCTGACAAGCCCATTGTCACCATAACCGAGCCGATAATAACGATGAGCGTCGCGATGACGCTAAGCAATGAGCGCAACATGATGGTCAGAAACACCAATATCACTAGTAACATAGTAGGCACTAATGTTGCGCTATCATCTTGGGCTGCGGTCATAAACGCGTAGTTCATTGCAATAATACCAGCCTTGTGGAATTCCGTGTCTGGGTACACTTGCTGATAACGTTCAATCATTCCGTTTATGTAAGCAACCACCTCTTGTACTTCAGCAGTTTTATCTATTTCAGGGAGTTGGACCGTAATGTTTACGACCGTGACATCTCCTTTTTCAGAAATCAGTGAACTTTTCAAAACCGGCTCACTCAACGCAATACTTTTGACTTTCTCTATTCGTTGAGGTGTCAATTCATATTCGCTATACAGTAAATCTTCGACAAGAAGATCATCTTCAAACGCTTCGGTATGCTGGTAGTTGGCGAGGGAATCAACGCGGGTCGAGTATGGAACTTGCCACGCCTCGTCAGTGATCTGCTGAATAAGAGATAATGTGCTAGGAGTAAAAACAGTGCCGCTCTTTGGCGCTATAACCAAAGCAAGACTGTCAGATTTTGCAAAGGTGGTTTGAATTTCATCAAACGCAAGTAACTGCTCATTTGTTCCATCAAAGAAGATGTCGTAATCTCCTCTAAAGTAAAGATTTTTTCCTCCAATAGTTGCTATGACAATCAATAAAACGGTAGCAAGCATCACCAATACACTGTAATTCGTTGGTAGCTTACCCCACCCTGAACGGGCGTATTGTTGAACGTTGTGATGTGGCATCACACTCTCCTTTTGTGACGTTTCGTCAAATTTAAAAACTAAAAAAAACAGCAAATGCTGTAAATAACCAGACAAACTCGACATGCAAACTTTAGATCGAATGAATTTGGCTACATAAGTTAGTTTTTAGTAACTTCCTATGCTTCTCGTGATCATTGGCTGAACGCCAACCTTCGAGATTTAATGACGATTCGTCACAATGGTGCGATAAAAAAGCCAACCATAACGTCAGATTGGCCTTTCCTGTTTATCAGCGATTCACTGACTCTAAATAAGCAAGCTCTTCACTAAATAACTCCTGCTCCACTCGACGCCAGGTTTTACGGTAGTCCCATTCTGTAGATAAAGGCGACCAACCTAAACCATCAAGTAACATATTCGCGTTGTGCAGTACTGAGAATGGGTCTTGAATTCGCTGAATACATCGACTGTTCGATGCATTTTGCGCCAAAGCGTTTGAACCGAATGCAATAGACCAGTTGGCGAATACAATAGCATCAGAACCAATTGCGGGAGAAAACTTAAGATCACCACATTCTACCGCATTGTTCACCAGCGCATCAGCACCATCTATTACTTGTTCTTCCAAGTTATTCAGTTCATTCACACGTTTAGGCGAAGCCTTCTCTAGAACCCAAGGCGTCTTTGCAACAATCGCACAAGTTGATAGTACTGGCTCCATACGAGCGTAAATACGATAACCTACATGCATCGCAATGATTTTTTCTCTGGTATTGCCATTAAATTTGGCGGTACGTTCGAAAAATATTGCTTCGCTTTTCAGCGAATGAATACAAAGCGCAAGAATCACATCTTCTTTGCTGCAAAAATGATTGTAGATCGTCCCTTTAGAATAAGGGCTTGACGCTGTAAGCTTGTCCATCGTTAAGTTGGCAAAGCCTTGCTCTTGAACTAAAGACTTAGCCAATTGAATAAGCTCTATCTCACGATCAGCAATCGCCTGTTGCTTTTTTGTTAGCCCTGAAGACACACGACATCCGTCTTGCTTGCTATATTTTTTACAGCGAAAGTTAAACATAATCCTTTGATCCGTATACCAACACACTCCCAATAATTGTAACACGATTCTTTAATACAGGAACGCAACTAAAGTTGACGAACCGTCACAAATGACACTTCGTCATAATAGATCAAAAAACAAACATTTCAAGTATGAATTTATAATTAGAAGATAAATAGATACCAATTATGCATACACAAGTAGCTACAGGATGCTTGGTTCAACGAGAATGGTTTCTTTGTAGAGGAAGCGAGAGAGGCTCTGGGAGGAACAACGAATGAAATCAGCATGTTAAAAATGACGAAAGTAGATACTGAACAGGTATTATTCGAAATAAGCCCAAAACACTTTAAGTCTGAATTAAGAGCAAACACCGCTGAATGCCCTACTTACAAAGTATTTGCTGTCTTAGGCTTTTTCTTTTACAACGCCCTTTCAGAAACTCTCTTCAAAAAAGGCTCAAAATCTATATAGATAGGCTTGGCTTATCACCTGCAGATGCGATGGCATAACGAATATCATCAATAAATCGCCCCTCTGTCTCAATAATGCCGTCAGAGAATGTGACTGGCTGATGTGGCCCAGCAAGTAGAACAATATTAGTAAAATCAGAGACATTAAAGTTCTCTGCTACAACATTTTTGGAATGAAAATCGATGACGGTCTTTGCGACTTGATCTTCCAGTAACAAAAGCTGTTCTTCGGTAATTTTCATACGCGCCAAAGCAACGCGAACACACTTATCGTGGGTAGTCGTCTGCTCTTTTATGATTTCGGTATATTTGTCGTTGAGCTTGGAGTTCTCTGCATAGCTATAATATAAAGGTCCGTGCAGCGTTATATTTTTATCTTCATCAACGTAAACGAGATCCAACAACTCTAATGCTTTTAAGTAATCGGACATGCTCTGCTCAGACAAGTCATACTTTTTCTTTAAAATAGAATAGCCGTCTTTACCTCGTAACATTCTCAATTCACGATAAAAGTCGTAAAGGTGAGGGAATTGAAAGAATACTTCATCCTGTGTGCGACTAAAGTAATCCTCGTCTTCACCTTGCAATTGATTTGCGAGCTTTTGTAGTTCATCTAACGTGCAATCAACCGCTCTACAATATTCCAGCAACTTATCTAAAGCGAGATTCGTGCTTGTAAGATGTCTCTTAAAGGTAGATAGTGGCATACCCATTTTCTCAGATAGCTCTCGATATGTTAGCCCTTTTGTTTTAATCGCTTGGCGTAATGCGGCTAGCAAGTATTCGGGAGTCAGATCTCTCATCTACAATTCCTTTTGGCAATGTTACAGCTGTATAGTATTTGTAACAATTTAGAACCGCTTGGCAAGGTATAAGTTCATATTTTTATAAGAAAAACATGAATTAATATACTGAAAGGAGAATTCACACAACAAATGAAAAATTCAATATGAATTCAATTTCATTATAGATATAAAATAATATGCAAAATAAAAGTGAAGCAATTACTCTAAATCATCGTGATTAATTTTAATAGTAACGTAAAGTTGAGAATATAAACCTATTCTCTCTACAAAAATCTAGAATAATTAACCTAAAAGGAACAGAACGGTAAATGCATAATAATTCACCGCTCTCTATTAGCATTTTTGCAATGCTATTCAAGTAGACTAGTCCGCTAGTTTCACTGCAGTACCAAATGCCAAAATTTCCGAAGAACCATCTACGATTGAGCTTGTGGTAAATCGAATCCCTACTATTGCATCGGCACCTTTAGATTCAGCGTCCGCCACCATGCGCTGTATAGCAATATCACGCGCGTCGGTCATCATTTCCGTGTAACCACGAATTTCGCCGCCAACAATGCTCTTGATACCCGCCATGAGGTCACGGCCAATATGCTTTGATTGAACAACATTACCAGTTACAACCCCTCTGATTTCAGAGATCTGCTTGCCAGGAATGCTTTCGGTCGTTGTGTAGATCATTTTTAATCCCTTATAAACGTAAAAATTTATACCCAAGCTACCTTATAACTAACATAAGATGCTAACCAATAAATTGAGAAGACTGATAAACAATACTCTAAATAGCCAAGCTAAAAGTCATTTGGGTATAAATTTTAGCAATAAAAAAGGAGAGCTAATGCTCTCCTTCTCTTAATCCTAAACTGCTAATTAAAGAGCAGCTTTCGCTTTTTCAACTAGAACTGCAAATGCAGCTTTGTCGAATACTGCGATGTCCGCAAGGATCTTACGGTCGATCTCGATAGATGCTTTCTTCAGACCGTTGATGAAACGGCTGTAAGATAGACCATTTTGACGAGATGCCGCATTGATACGTGCAATCCATAGTTGACGGAATTGACGTTTCTTAGCGCGACGGTCACGGTAAGCGTATTGACCAGCTTTAGTAACTGCTTGGAAAGCTACGCGGTAAACACGTGAACGCGCACCGTAGTAACCTTTAGCTTGTTTTAGAACTTTCTTATGACGTGCACGAGCTTGTACACCACGTTTTACGCGAGGCATTATGCTTCTCCTAAACTAAACGATTGATAACTAAAAAGAATTAAGCGTATGGCAACATACGGATTACTGCAGCCACTTCACATTTTGGAAGGATTGCATTCGGACGTAGTTGACGCTTGTTCTTAGTAGTACGCTTAGTCAGGATGTGACGTTTTGTAGCGTGCTTGTACTTAATACCACCAGCAGTTTTCTTAAAACGCTTAGCAGCACCTTTGTTGGTTTTCATCTTAGGCATGATGAATAACTCCGCATTGAGTAGGTTTAATAAACAACGTAATTAGGGCGAACAAAACCCAGCCATATGCCTTTATATAAAGGAAAGCGGCTAGGTTTTAATTACTTGATGAGCCGTTAATTACTTCTTTTTAGGGGCTAGCACCATGATCATCTGGCGACCTTCAATCTTCTTAGGGAAAGATTCAACTACAGCAATTTCTGCAGTATCTTCCTTAAGACGATTTAGAACGTCAACACCGATGTCTTGGTGTGCCATCTCTCGGCCACGGAAGCGAATTGTTACTTTCACTTTGTTGCCTTCTTCAAGGAAACGCGTCAGGTTGCGTAGTTTTACCTGATAGTCTCCAATATCAGTTCCAGGACGGAATTTTACTTCCTTGATCTGGACCTGCTTTTGCTTCTTCTTCTGCTCTTTAGCAGTTTTGCTCTTCTCGAAGAGGAACTTACCATAGTCCATCACACGACAAACAGGTGGCTCGGCGTTAGGACTGATCTCAACGAGATCCATACCAGCTTCTTCAGCAGCTGCAATGGCTTCTTGAATCGATACAACACCAACTGATTCACCGTCAGCGCCTGTTAGTCGAACTTCACGAATACCACGAATTTCACCGTTGATACGGTGCGGGTTTTGTTTTACCGGCTGTTGGCCACGTCTTCCGCCTTTAATAGCTTATTCCTCCAGATTGAGCTTACGGCTAGAGATCTCGTCTTGGATGTATGCAATAAAATCATCCACTTTAAATTTACCAAGATCTTTACCTTTACGAGTACGCACTGCAATTTCGCCAGCTTCCATTTCTTGGTCACCAACAACAAGCATATACGGTACACGCTTCAAAGTATGTTCGCGGATTTTAAAGCCAATCTTCTCATTTCTCAAGTCCGCTTTAGCTCTAATTCCACTTTTTTGTAGTTTTTGTACTATTTCTTGAACATAACCTGACTGTTTATCAGTAATGTTCATAAGAACTGCTTGTTCTGGCGCCAACCAAGTTGGGAAGAAACCAGCATATTCTTCGATAAGGATACCGATGAAGCGCTCTAGTGAACCTAGAATCGCACGGTGAATCATTACCGGTACAAGACGTTCATTGTTTTCACCTACATAAGTTGCACCTAAGCGACCTGGTAGGTTGAAGTCTAGCTGGACAGTACCACACTGCCACGCACGGTCTAGACAATCGTATAGTGTGAATTCAATCTTAGGACCGTAGAACGCACCCTCGCCTTCTTGAATTTCGTATGGGATATCCATCGATTCAAGAGACTGCTTCAATGCTTCTTCAGATTGATCCCAGATTTCATCTGAACCTACACGTTTCTCTGGACGAGTAGACAGTTTCACTACGATGTTGTCGAAACCAAATGTTTGGTACGTATCGTACACCATCTTGATACAGTTTGTTACTTCTTCTTGAATTTGGCTCTCAGTACAGAAAATGTGAGCGTCATCCTGAGTAAAGCCACGTACACGCATAATACCGTGTAGTGCACCAGATGGTTCGTTACGGTGACATGAGCCAAACTCAGCCATACGTAGCGGTAGGTCGCGGTACGATTTTAGACCTTGGTTGAAGATCTGTACGTGACCTGGACAGTTCATTGGCTTAATCGCGTATTCACGGTTCTCAGAAGAAGTTGTGAACATTGCATCAGCGTATTTGTCCCAGTGCCCAGAGCGTTCCCAAAGAACACGGTCCATCATAAGTGGACCTTTCACTTCTTGGTAACCGTACTCATCTAGCTTAGCGCGGATGAATACTTCTAGATCACGGAAGATAGACCAACCATTGTGATGCCAGAACACCATACCCGGTGCTTCTTGCTGCATGTGGAATAGGTCTAGTTGCTTACCAATCTTACGGTGATCACGCTTCGCCGCTTCTTCTAGGCGAGTTAGGTGCGCTTTCAGTGCTTTCTTGTCGTGGAAAGCCGTACCGTAGATACGTTGAAGCATTTTGTTGTCGCTGTTACCACGCCAGTAAGCACCTGCAACATTCAGCAAAGTGAAGTGTTGACAGAAGCTCATGTTAGGAACGTGAGGACCACGACACATGTCGATGTATTCTTCATGGTGGTAAAGGCCTGGACGATCATCACGAGATACGTTTTCGTCAAGGATTTCCACTTTGTATGGTTCGCCACGTGATTCAAACGTATCACGCGCTTCCTGCCAGCTTACTTTTTTCTTAACCACTTCGTACTTGGTTTTCGCTAGCTCTTTCATACGCTTTTCAATCTTTTCAAGATCTTCTTGCGTTAGAGATTCGTCTAGGTCGATATCGTAGTAGAAGCCATTGTCGATGGTTGGACCAATCGCCATTTTAGCTTGAGGGTAAAGCTGCTTAAGAGCGTGACCAAGAAGGTGAGCACAAGAGTGACGAACGATTTCTAGACCGTCTACTTCATCTTTAACTGTGATGATTTCAAGGCTTGCGTCTTCTTCAATTAGGTCACACGCATCAACGCGGTTACCGTTTACACGACCAGCGATAGTTGCTTTGGCAAGACCGGGACCGATCGATTGCGCAACTTCCATAGTAGATACTGGGTTGTCAAATTGACGCTGACTGCCGTCAGGAAGAGTAATAATAGGCATGCTATGTCCTTTACAGTGGTGTTGCACACCAAGCAACACATGTTATTCAAATTAGAAGCTATTTGTTGAAAATAGTTGAGAGTCAATAAAGGCCTCTCGGTAACACGAATACCGGACCGTTATCGAAAATGGGATTGTACCTAGCTCACATTTAGAATGCAAAGCGCGATTTTGTTTTGTCATAAGAACTTAACCGCAGACCCGTCACGACAATCTGATCATGCTTTTTTAAGAGACCGCATAACTTGTAAACGGAATTACCCCTCAATGAACTTACACAACAAATTACAATATTGCCTATTACGTGTGAACCGATACAAAGCTTAACACGCTTGGCGAGAGCTCAACGTGCGATTTAGGTGTATAGTTGTTTTATAGAGTAGTTTGTATGTAGGTATTCATCATGGTCTATTTCAAATCGCGCTTTATGGTGCTTCTAAGCACCTCGATATGTTCTTTGCAAGCCTTCGCATCAAGTGACTTATATGGCCCGCTGCGTTCTTACGCACAATCCCCAATGCAAGTGGTTAGTCACACCAACATACTACGTTCAGGACACAGTCTGCCCTCTGGGTTTGTCGAAGCCTATGGTTCGGGAACCGTGGCAAGTGTTTGGGCTCATACTGATGAATACGCACTGGATTATTACCACAATCAAATCGAATTAGGCAGCAAATGGCAAGTCAGCAACCGTTGGCAGTGGGAGCTCAACTATCGATGGGTCTTTGCCGCTGACAACCATTTAGATGGACTGACGAAAAGCTTCCATAAACTTTTCGGTATCGGACAAAATGGGCGGGATAAAGTAGACAGAGATCGTTTTTACATTTCAATGCCGCAATATGATGTGCTTGAAGATGATTTCGAAGGACAAACACTGGCCAATAACCTATCTACTTACTTACAGTATCAAGTGTTCCAAAATGAACATCACGGCCTATCGATTGGCGGCAGTTTGTATTTTAACGATGTGGCTCACGGTACTTTTCAAGGTAGCAGTTTCGAGCAAGGCTTCCAATTAAACTACAGCTACTTAAGTGATGCTCATGCATTTTATTCGATGATTGGCATGACTTTTCGCTCGGATGACCGTGCCTTGCTCGATCTGCCTTATCGACATAATACGATTGCCATTGCGGGTGGGTACCGTTATGCCTTAGAAGATAACCATCACCTGATGTTGGAATATCATTGGTATCAAGGCTCAACAGAAGGGCCCACAGAGTTTGCTGATGCCTCTAATGAACTGGTATTGGGCTATCGATATCTAATGGAAAATTCAGCGCTTGAGTTTTTAGCCGTAGAGAACGCAAGAAACATGGATAACAGTACCGATATCGCTTTCACAATAGGATATCGGTACATATTTTCATCAAGTTGATGAGAGCTATAGATTTAGCGTTGGTGCAACTGCGGCAGCGACTTGAGCATCGGTTGCATTGATCGGCAACGTAAACGAGCGATATTGGTCACCAGCCAAGCTGAGCGAACGGTCAATCTCTGCCAAACAATGCATGACCTGCCCTTCCAGAATAAAAGAGAGCTCAATTTCTTTTGATGAGATAAAGCCGCTGTTACGGAACTCTAGCTCTTGATAAATACCAGAGCGAGAGGCAAACGAGCCACCGCGCAAAAAGCCTTTTTCAACATCGGCTTTAACCATAGTGAAGCCAGCTTGCTCGATCGCTTGAATAACCCGAGATGCTACTGGTAGTGGTTTCACTTCAATATAGTCACGGTCACGCGGGTCAATCGCAAAATCAATATCTAACGTCGTCTCGACCCAAACATGACATTGATTCTTAAGTGCGCTAACCGCAGTAATTGGCGTTTCATCATGCAGTTTTAGCTCAAACGGAACCTGCTTTTCTTCATTAGGTTGAATCACAAAAGGGTCAACTGCTTTCAATTGATCAATAGTGAAGGTTTGGTAACTTACGCTATCATCCACTTCGACTTTCATTTCCGTGTTCAATTTAATCGTAATAGCATCAATTTGTTGTTCGACGTCTCCGCCTTTGATATGAACATGCCCTTTCAGCGTCGCTCCTTGAAACACGCTCATTTCGTCCAAAATGGTATCTACTTTTGCAGAGCCGATCCCCAGTGATGCTTTCAATTTTTTAAACATATTTTTCCTTTTTTAGCGACTTTTCTTCTAATGATCGTTTGTTTACACAATTGTTTTCTGCTGTGCAAGCAATAGACCACAAGAAAATGTTTGAATTCAATCATCAATCCAAATAATGCTCAGCAGCAAGAGTCATTCAGCCCTGCAATAGGATTGTTCGGTCACTAAGCTGTACATTCGTCGAGAAATGTTTGCAATTTGTACCTAAATTAAGCAGTATTTGTATAGTCAAATAAAGGAAAATGATTATGTCTGCACCACTCTACATTCAAATTAAACAATTTATCCTGGATAAAATTGAGGCTGGAGAGTGGGTAGTTGGTCATCGCATCGCCACCGAGATTGAGCTTACCGAGCAATTTGGTGTCAGTAGAATGACAGTGAACAAAGCAATTCGGGATTTAGTTAATGAGGGCCGATTACAACGTCGCCCACGCTTAGGCACGTTCGTGTGTGATCCTGGTGAAAAGTCAGAATCTCCCCTGCTAGACATTCGAAACATTGCCGAAGAAGTCAGCGATAGAGGGCGAAAGTATGGCAGTAAAGTGCTCAAACAGATTGCCATAAAAGCAGATGACAACATTGCGACAAAACTCGGCGTTATGCTAGGCACGACAGTGTTTTACAGTGAAATTATTCACTATGAAGACCAAACGCCGATTCAATTGGAGCTCCGCTGGGTGAATAGCCAATATGCTCCGAGTTATTTAAATCAAGACTTCACACAAATCACTCCAAATCAATACCTGTCAAATAATTGCCCACTCAGCGCGATAGAACATACTGTAGAGGCAATTGTGCCTGAAAGCCGTATTAAGCAAGACTTAAAAATGCAAGCCAATGAACCTTGCCTTCTCTTGAATCGCAGAACGTGGAGCCAAGATAAATTAGTCAGTACCGCCCTACTTTATCACCCTGGTAGCAAATATAAGCTGAGCTCAAAAGTGCTCATTTAAGGACAAGATTTGTCCTCTAGATCTACGTTTTGATCACATTTTAGCAACATCAACCTTGTCAGTGTTCTTATTTTGCTCTATTTATTTGTATATACATTTAATGATACAAATAAACACAGGGACACAAACATGGATTTGCTGATTGAAAACGCACGTCTAGTTACCATGCAATCGGGAGAATGCGGATACCTTCCAACGCCTCCAGCGCGCATTGGTATTCAATCTGGAAAAATCGTTGCGATCAGTACCTGTGCCATTGGTGAAGACGCACCGCAAACCGAGTCTCTGTTGTCTGCCCAACATTACCCTCAGAGTATCGATCTTCAAGGCCAGTTAGTTCTGCCAGGTTTGATCGACTGCCACACTCATCTTATTTACGCGGGCAATCGTGCCAACGAATTTGAAATGCGCTTAAACGGCGTGCCATATCAAGAAATTTCCAAACAAGGCGGCGGGATTCTCTCAACGGTACATGCGACACGCTCTGCAACCGAAGCACAACTAGTTGAGTTAGCGTTACCACGTTTAGATGGGTTACTCGCGAGTGGCGTCACTTCTGTCGAGGTGAAATCTGGCTATGGATTGACACTGAATGATGAAATAAAAATGCTCCGTGCCGCCAAAATGCTAGAGCAAGAGCGCAAAGTTAAAATCACCACTACACTTCTCGCCGCTCACGCTATTCCGCCAGAGTTTCAAGGTCGTGCAGATGATTATATTGAGCACATTTGTCAGGACATAATCCCTGTTGTCGCAAAGGAAGAATTAGCTACGAGTGTCGATGTTTTTTGTGAATCGATTGGTTTCAATCTTGAACAAACAGAAAAAGTGTTTGTAGCTGCAAAACGCCACGGCTTAAAGGTTAAAGGGCATACTGAGCAACTTTCTAATCTCGGTGGTACAGCCCTCACTGCGCAATACAACGGTCTGTCAGCGGATCACATCGAGTTTTTAGATGAGCAAGGTGTTAAAGCACTTGCTCGATCAAACACCGTCGCCACTCTATTGCCTGGCGCTTTTTATTTTCTAAGAGAGACTCAGTTACCACCGATTGAGTTATTGAGAGAGCATAACGTGCCGATGGCAATTGCTACGGACGTCAACCCAGGTACATCACCATTTTCTGATCTCACACTCATGCTGAATATGGCGTGCACGCTATTTCGCCTTACACCGCAAGAAGCACTGCGTGGTGTAACGCAACATGCAGCCAAAGCTCTGGGTTATCAAAACTCACGTGGCGAAATCAAAGTAGGGTTTGATGCGGACTTCTCTATCTGGGATATCGAAAACCCTGCGGATTTAAGCTATCAAGTCGGAGCAAAACGTCTGGTAGGTCGTATAGTAAATGGTGAATACATTTCACACGGAGGCCAATAATATGTCTCAATTCGACCTACACTCTCCCCTATTTCATTGGCAAGGCCGTCATGATGCCGAGGACGGCAAGCTTGGTCAGCGAATTCATCACGTTGTTCAACGCCAAAAAGCAGATGAGTTGAGTGCCGTTGCGCATGGCGTCTCATTACTCGGTTTTGCTACCGACGCTGGCGTTGCGAGAAACAAAGGACGCATTGGTGCGAAAAAAGCGCCAGACTTAATCCGACGAGCACTCGCTAATTTAGCATGGCACCAAGACGCCCCACTATATGACTTAGGTACTGTGGTGTGTGAAGACGACTTACTGGAAGAGAGCCAAGCTCTATGTGCAGCAACCATTTCAAGCGCACTGCCCCATACGCCAGTCATCGTGCTGGGTGGTGGGCATGAGATTGCGTGGGCCTCGTTTTCCGGCTTAGCGGAATATTTTAAAGCGCACCATCCAGAGAAGAAGCCTAAAATCGGCATTATCAATTTCGATGCGCATTTCGATTTGCGCGCATTCGAGAGTAACCTCGCCGACATAAGACCGAGCTCTGGTACACCCTTCAACCAAATTCACCATTTTTGTCAACGTAACGATTGGGACTTTCATTACGCTTGTATTGGTGTAAGCCGCAGTAGCAACACTAAAGCGCTATTTGAAAAAGCAGATGCGTTAAATGTTTGGTATGTAGAGGACAATCAGCTCTGCTACTTAAACCACAGTTATCACTTAACTCAGCTTCAGCATTTTATTGACGACTGTGACTACCTCTATTTGACTATTGATCTGGATGTATTCCCTGCTGCAACCGCACCTGGAGTCAGCGCACCAGCAGCTCGGGGAGTGAGTTACGACACTATTGCACCCTTTTTAGATCGAATTCTTCATTACAAAAATAAGCTAATGCTGGCTGATATCGCCGAATACAACCCAAATTATGACGTCGATAGTCAAACAGCACGATTAGCTGCCCGTTTGTGTTGGGATATCGCCAACGCGATGGCGGAAAAACAGCACAAACCATAATGCATCCCAGATGCCACTGATTATTACGACCAAGCAAGTACTTGGTCATCACGAGAAACTAAAGGAGTCTGAAATGACACAGCGCCAGGGACAAGATCCACGACTTGATACAAGCAGAACAATTCGTGCACCTCACGGAGATAAACTGCGCGCAAAATCTTGGCTAACCGAAGCCCCTCTTCGTATGCTGATGAACAACCTTGATCCTGATGTTGCAGAACATCCACATTCACTGGTTGTATATGGCGGCATTGGCCGAGCAGCGCGAAACTGGGAATGTTACGACAAGATTGTTGAAGTACTTGAAAGACTCGAAGATGACCAAACGCTTTTAGTTCAATCAGGCAAGCCTGTTGGTGTTTTCCCTACCCATAAAAACGCCCCACGCGTGCTTATCGCAAACTCAAACCTCGTTCCTCATTGGGCAAACTGGGAACACTTCAACGAGCTCGATAAACAAGGCTTGATGATGTACGGCCAAATGACCGCTGGCAGCTGGATATACATTGGCTCGCAAGGTATCGTACAAGGCACATACGAAACGTTCGTATCTGTTGCAAAAAAACACTTTGGCGGTGAAGCAAAGGGCCGTTGGATTCTAACAGGTGGTCTCGGTGGCATGGGTGGAGCTCAACCTCTCGCTGGTACAATGGCGGGCTTCTCCATGATTGCAGTAGAGTGTGATGAATCACGTATCGATTACCGCCTACGTACAGGCTATGTCGATAAGAAAGCGACTTCTTTAGATGAAGCGCTAGCTATCATTAAAGAGTCAGACATACCAGTATCGGTTGGTCTACTAGGTAATGCAGCAGACGTTTTCTCTGAGCTGGTAGAACGTAATATCACGCCTGATGTCGTAACAGACCAAACGTCTGCACACGACCCGCTCAATGGCTATTTACCACAAGGCTGGAGCATGTCTCACGCAGCGGAAATGCGTTTGCAAGATGAAGCAATGGTCGTAAAAGCAGCGAAAAAATCCATGGCTGTGCAAGTTCAAGCGATGTTAGAGCTGCAAAATCGCGGCGCCGCAACACTCGACTACGGTAACAACATCCGCCAGATGGCCTTGGAAGAAGGCGTAGAAAACGCATTCGATTTTCCTGGCTTCGTTCCAGCCTACATTCGTCCTCTATTCTGTGAAGGTATCGGTCCTTTCCGTTGGGCTGCTCTCTCTGGCGATCCTGAGGACATCTATAAAACCGACCAAAAAGTAAAAGAGCTAATTCCAGATAATCCGCACTTACATAACTGGCTAGATATGGCTCGCGAGCGCATCCAGTTCCAAGGTTTACCTGCGCGTATTTGCTGGGTTGGTCTTAAAGATCGTGAGCGTCTTGGTCAAGCATTCAACGAAATGGTGAAAAATGGCGAACTTAAGGCGCCCGTTGTCATTGGTCGAGACCACTTAGACTCTGGTTCTGTAGCAAGCCCGAACCGTGAAACCGAAGGTATGATGGACGGTTCTGACGCCGTATCAGACTGGCCATTATTAAACGCGCTACTCAACACGGCGGGCGGCGCAACTTGGGTTTCACTGCACCACGGTGGTGGCGTAGGAATGGGTTTCTCGCAACACTCAGGTATGGTTATCTGCTGTGACGGCAGCGAAGATGCCTCACAACGTATTGCCCGCGTGTTGCATAACGACCCAGCAACTGGTGTCATGCGTCATGCTGATGCGGGATACGATATCGCTAAACAATGTGCAGCAGAGCAAGGGCTAGATTTGCCAATGCTCAACGAAGAACTGAAGAAGCTCAAGTAAGGATGAAAGAGATGTTAAATTTAACGCTAAAGCCAGGTCATATTAGCTTAAACGAACTACGCCAAGTGAGCCGTTCACCAGTCAACCTTACTTTGGATCCTGAAGCCATTCCGGCCATTGAAGAAAGCACACAGGTCGTAGACCGAGTCATCGCGGAAGATAGAACGGTTTACGGAATTAACACTGGTTTTGGGCTATTGGCTAACACACGAATAGCACCAGAAGATTTAGAAACACTGCAACGCAGTATCGTTCTTTCTCATGCGGCAGGTATCGGTGAGTTTATGTCAGATGAAACGGTTCGTCTGATGATGGTATTAAAAATCAATAGTCTGTCTCGTGGCTTTTCTGGGATTCGCCTAAAAGTCATTAATATGCTGACCGACCTAGTCAACGCACAAGTTTACCCTTGTGTACCTAAAAAGGGCTCTGTTGGCGCATCAGGTGACTTAGCTCCTCTAGCCCATATGAGCACTGTATTACTGGGAGAAGGACAAGCTCGCCACAACGGTAAAATCATTTCCGGGCAAGAAGCATTAAAAATCGCAGGTCTAGAGCCTATCACTCTGGCGCCAAAAGAAGGCTTAGCGCTACTAAATGGGACTCAGGCATCCACAGCGTTCGCATTGGAAGGCCTGTTTATCGCGGAAGACCTTTTCGCGTCAGCAACCGTTTGTGGTGCAATGTCTGTTGAAGCCGCTCTCGGCAGCCGACGTCCATTCGATCCGCGCATTCACCGTGTACGTGGTCATCGCAGCCAAATGGACGCAGCACTCGCATACCGTCATTTGTTAGACACATCGAGTGAAATAGGTGATTCGCACACTAACTGTGAAAAAGTACAAGACCCGTATTCTTTGCGCTGTCAGCCTCAAGTGATGGGCGCGTGTTTACAGCAAATCCGCAATGCGGCGGAAGTATTACAAGTAGAAGCGAACTCCGTATCAGATAATCCGTTGGTGTTTGCTGAAGATGGTGACATCATCTCTGGCGGTAACTTCCACGCGGAGCCTGTTGCAATGGCAGCCGACAACCTAGCACTTGCGATTGCCGAGATCGGCAGCTTGTCTGAACGTCGTATGGCATTACTTATCGATAGCGCGCTATCAAAACTGCCACCGTTCTTAGTCGACAATGGTGGTGTGAACTCTGGTTTCATGATCGCTCAGGTGACCTCTGCTGCGTTAGCAAGTGAAAACAAAACGCTCGCTCACCCAGCGTCAGTAGACAGCTTGCCAACATCTGCAAACCAAGAAGATCACGTGTCAATGGCAACATTCGCGGCTCGCAGATTGAAAGAAATGGGCGAAAACACTCGCGGTATTCTGGCGGTAGAATACCTCTCAGCAGCACAAGGCCTAGACTTTAGAGCACCAAACAAGTCCTCTGAGCGTATTGAGATTGCGAAACAAATGTTGCGTGAAAAAGTATCGTTCTACGATAAAGATCGCTACTTTGCTCCAGACATTGAACAGGCAAATACTCTGCTTAAGCTGGCTATCCACAACACGCTCATGCCAGAGAGCTTGTTACCAAGTGTTCAATAACCAAGCATAACTGGCATTTCATCGAATAAACAGATAATGACTTGAAGGCTCTACGTTCAGCGTGGAGCCTTTTTACATACGATTAAACATGTTGATGGCACTATTTATGAACGCCAGTCTACTTTGATGGCTATACTTTAAAAGATAGGCGAGCGAAAAGGTCGTTGTTTATTGTTTTCACAAATAAAAGCGTTGCTAAAGTATGCGTTTTTAACGGTTTATCCGCCGAAATAGTGTCTTATTGTTAGGATACGGTGAAGTTTTCACTGGATGGACCATTGCTACGCAGATATTCGCATATAATCCCACACAGTTTTGGTTACTACGTAAAAATTATGTTTCTAACACCTTATTTTTCAAACACTAATCACCAGTTTCAGTTCACTCGCGAACAAGCAAGCCACTTTGCAAAACGTGTCGCAGGTGACTACAACCCAATTCATGATGAAGACAACAAACGCTTTTGTGTCCCTGGGGATTTACTTTTCGCAGTGCTCCTTAGTAAAGAAGGCGTTAGCCAAAAGATGCGTTTTAACTTCTCTGGCATGGTAAACGATGGTGTAGCACTTCATATTGAAAATAAGTGTGACAAAGAAAGCGCTGTTGTTGACGAGGCAGGTAAAGAATACTTACACATGTCCCGTGAAGGTGAAACTAACCACGATCCGGCATTTATTGAGCATGTAGTGACAAATTACGTGCAATTTTCTGGTATGAACTTCCCTCACATCATGGTTCCTCTTATGGAAGAGAAGCAAATGATGATCAACTGCCAGCGTCCATTAGTTATTTATGAAAGTATGGAAGTCGAATTTTCACGCTTAGACCTTACGCATCCAGAGGTGGATTTCACTGGCGCAACATTCGGCGTAGAAGGAAAACGAGGTGTAGTCACCTTAAACTTTGCGTTCAAAGAAGACGGTGAAGTCGTTGGCAAAGGTATTAAGCGCATGGTTGCAAGTGGCTTGAAGCCATATGACCAAGAAGCGGTTGACGACCTTGTACGCCGCTTTAATGAACGTAAGGATGCATTCCTAGCAAAGTTCGTTAAGGCAGCCTAGTCGACTGCCCTATCAGAAGCGCACAAAAAACGTGTTTACTAAAAGAAAGCCCAACGTCGACCGTTGGGCTTTCTTTTTATGTCTCATCCAAACAAAACTAAACGCAATGCTTAGAGCCAACGACGAACATGGTTTTTATAATCCACATACTCTTCACCAAACAATCGCTCTAAAACGCGTTCCTCAGGCTTGATTTGAAACCGATTCATATAACTGACAAATATCACGCCACAAAGCACCACACTCAAGTGCTGCCACCACAAACCAGTTGCTATGATTAGAAGCAATAATGCCGTGTACATAGGGTTGCGTGAAAAGGCAAACACACCAGTTCTTACAACAGAAGATGCCGCTTCAGGTTTTACTGGGTTCACTGTGGTTTTTACTTTGCGAAATTCATACACGCCAGCAATGCCCATGTAGCCAGACAACAAAGTTAATACACCTACTACAAATTCAACAAAGGGTACTCGAATGTTCATGCTCGGCGTCAAAACTTTAAGTCCGCACATCAAAAGTATGACTAGTAAAAACACCACAACAGGTGGGACTTTGAGTTCAAGTTTTCTCAAGATTCATATCCTTTGAAAGGGTCTAAATACGGTTTCTAAAAAGCCCAGTAAAACTGGGCTTGATTTAGTCCGATTACAACAAAGTTAACAATGCCTGAACGGGATGCTTGGGCTTCGTTCCTTCAAAGCGTTTAACTTGGCTGCGGCAAGAATAGCCTGTAATCAAACATCTCTCGTTATCCAACTTATCTAAGCTTGGCTTCCAGCTTAAATTGTAAATATCTTTCGACATCGACAACTTATCAACCTCATGACCAAACGTACCCGCCATACCACAACAACCAACAGGTACCGTATTCAAAACTGCACCAAAGTGAGCAAAAATAGCGCCCCACTCTTTTTCCGCATTTGGCATTTTGGTTTTTTCAGTACAGTGCGCAAACAGATACCAAGGTTCCTGCGCCTTATGCTCTCCGCTTTCAAACGCTTCTAGTCTTGGGTAAAGCCATTCGTGGGCTGTTAGTACATCGAAATTACCTCGCTTACTGCCAAGCACTTCAGCGTATTCATCTCGGTAACACAGCACCAAAGCAGGATCGACGCCAACTAATGGGATATCCAAATCCGCTACCATCGCCAAGAACTTCGCTGTGTCGGCTGCTGTGTCCTTAAACTGACGTAAAAACCCTTTAATGTGTTGTGCTTTACCATTCGGCTTAAACGGCAGAAGTACCGGATACATACCCAGCTTTTTCAATAACTTAACGAAGTCTTCAACGACATCAGCGTCGTAGTAGCTAGTGAATGGGTCTTGAACAATTAAAACATGCTTGCTCTTTTCAGACGAAGACAAACCACTGAGCGCTTGCAGATCATAAGGCGTTGTCAGCGACTCTACTCGTTGTTTCAAGGTGGGTACTGATAACAACGGCGCATCGACATACCCGACCGTAGATGCCGTTAAACTTTTCACCCACGACTGCTTCAAAACACCATTTACGACACCTGGCGCTTTTGCCATCATCGGCAGCATAGTCTCAATGTTCGCAACCAGATAGTCTTTTGCAGGACGTTGATAACGAGAGTGATAGATGTTTAAAAAGCGTGAGCGAAAGCTCGGAACATCGACTTTAATCGGACACTGACTCGCACACGCTTTACACGCCAAACAACCATTCATCGCTTCATACACTTCGTGAGAGAAGTCATACTCGTGACGACGATTGATAGAATGACGTACGCGGTCAATCATGGTTTTGATTGATATTTTGTTTTCTAGTGTTTGCTTTTCTAAGTCAAGAATATCAATGCCTTGCTCAGTAAGCTGACGCAACCACTCGCGAACCAAACCTGCACGACCTTTTGGTGAATGACGACGATCGGCTGTTACTTTCATCGATGGACACATTGGCGAGCTAGTATCGTAGTTAAAACACAAACCGTTACCGTTACATTCCATCGCTTGTTTAAAGCTGTCACGTACTTGAACGTCAATCTGACGATCGAAGTAACCACGTTTGGTATCGGTAACTTTGACAAGCTCTGCATCACTATCCAGCGGTGTACAGATTTTACCCGGGTTCATTTTGTTGTGTGGATCGAATGCCGCTTTCACACGTCTCAGTTCAGTAAACAACTCGTCGCCGAAAAACTCAGGGCCATATTCTGAACGGAAACCTTTGCCGTGTTCACCCCACATCAAACCGCCGTATTTCGCCACCAGCTTGACCACTTCATCAGAAACTTCGTGCATCAATGCTTCTTGGTGCGGGTCACACAAATCCAACGCAGGACGTACGTGAAGCACCCCAGCATCGACGTGACCAAACATGCCGTAATTCAGAGACTTGCTGTCTAACAGTTCTCGAAACTCTACAATGAAGTCCGCCAGGTTTTCTGGTGGCACACAGGTATCTTCAGCGAATGCGACCGGTTTAGCACGACCTTTTGCTGCGCCTAACAAACCCACCGCTTTTTTACGCATGTTGTAAATACGCCCAATGCTAGCTACATCGTTACAAACTTGGTAGCCGATAATGCCCGCTTCTTCTGTTTCCAACATGGTATCGAGCTTGGCGGTCAATGCTGCAACCTGAGCAGCAACTTCCTCTTCGTCCTGACCTGCGTATTCCACCATATTGATGCCAAGCATCTCTTTATTTGGAACATCGGTAAGTAAATCGCTCACGGTGTGCCAAACGATATCTTGCTTTGCTAGATTAAGCACTTTCGAGTCAACGGTTTCTACAGATAGCGCTTTCGCTTCGACCATCAACGGTGCATTACGCAGTGCAGAATCAAAGCTGTTGTATTTAACGTTAACCAAAGTACGCGCTTTCGGAATTGGCGTCAGGTTAAGCTTCGCTTCGGTAATGAATGCCAATGAACCTTCAGCGCCGCACAGTACTCGTGTGATATCGAAACGGTCACCTTCTTCATTCAAGGCATTTTTTAAATCGTAGCCCGTTAAAAAGCGGTTAAGAGGAGGAAACTTATCTACGATCTGCTGGCGTTTTTCACGACATACGGATTCCGTTACACGTAGCGCCTTGGCAGCAAACTCGTCTTCTTTTGGGTAGCCGTTGGACAGGTCTGATTCTAAAACTGAGCCATCAGCAAACACCGCTTGTAGCGACAAAACATGATCGGATGTTTTTCCGTATTTCAGAGAACCTTGACCAGAAGCATCGGTGTTGACCATGCCGCCAATCGTTGCACGGTTACTGGTAGATAAGTCTGGAGAGAAGAAGTAGCCATAAGGGCGAACTGCGTCATTTAACTGGTCTTTCACTACACCAGTTTGTACACGAACCCAGCCTTCTTTCTCATTAATCTCAAGCACTTTGTTCATGTGGCGAGACATATCCACCACAATACCTTTGGTTAGCGACTGACCATTGGTCCCCGTGCCGCCACCACGAGGTGAAAAGGTAATTCGTTCGTACTTTTCTTTATTGCTCAGTTTCCCGAGGAGAGAAACATCTTCTGTCGTTTTGGGATGAACGACAGACTGAGGAAGTTGCTGGTAAACACTGTTGTCAGTGGCAACCGCTAGTCGACTTGAATATTGGCTTTCGATATCACCAGTGAATCCGGCGTGCTCAAGCTCTTTCAGAAAACTAAGAACAAGAGGATCGACATCAGTTTGCGAGTGTAATCTTGGTAACATTTGCTTCCTGCCCCTACGACGCTGATCCGATCAGCTGCGGGTTGTGTAATTATTTGCTCACTTCTCATACAAATTGGCGCTAAGCGAAAAAAACACCACAAAAGAGTTAGTGAAGTAATATTCTTTGAATTTCGTCACTTTACAACATTTAAAAAGACGAGCAAATCAGAATCTCGATACAATAATTAAACTTATGCTTTATTTTTTCACGCTTGATGCCTTACATTGGGGAACGAATCGCGTTTCTAGATGAGTTTTCAGAATGAAAAAAAATAAAATTGTGACCACTGAAGATATCCTTCTCAAACTTTGCCAGTCTGTTTCTGGCGTACTTACTTCGGCGACATCTTCTCAAGTAAATTATTCAGCAATGGTGCAAAAAATCCACAAGACTAGCCTCAAACCAGATTTTGGCTGTTTTGTTCTGTTTGATGGCGGATTTACCGGGCTAGTTGTGATTAATTTTACGGCAAAAGCCGCACTGGAGATCTACACCAACTACATGCGTAATATGGGCATGCCAGAAGAAGAACTGGCAATATCTCATACTTCTGACGAGGTAGGCGATGTTCTGGGTGAACTCATGAATCAACTGGTCGGAGACTTCACTAATAAAATTCGTAAAGACCTGCAAACGAACATCACACAAAACCAACCAAAAATGCTGGCGCTGAATAAGCAAGTTATCTTACAAGTTGATACCAACCTTGACCGCCCTCAAGCGCGCAGAGTGACGTTCTCCACCGAAAACAACAATATTTTCTATCTCGAGCTAGCAATGGATAAAACTGAGTTCATCCAACTGGAAGAGTTTGAAGTTGCTGAAGACGAAAACCCAGACGACATTTTAGAGGCAACACGTAAACAGTTGGCTGAGAAAGAATCTAAATCGTCGGGATCAAACGATGATGCCGATGACTTGCTCAACCAGCTCGGGTTGTAATTCTAACGAATCTTAATGAAGAATGGCTTCTTAGACACAAGTACGACTTCATACTGATTACGACGAACTAAAACGCCAGCCTCGCTTAATGCGAGGCTTCTTTTTATGTGCAGAAATTATCTTCAGTCCCACCTTGTATTTCGTTTTTATGTCAAAAAAGGTAATATGTCTGACTTCATAAATTTTCTGCTTTCGTTACTGGTTGTCGATGGATAAACAAAAAGCTCTGAAAAAAATCGCCAAGTGCTTAGAACTGGGCAATTCCGCTAATGTTAATGAGGCTGCCAATGCTATCAAAATGGCACATCGCCTCATGCTTAAATATGGTCTCGATAAAGACGATATTGAGTTCATCAGAATGGGAAAAACACAATCTTCTCATCTGCTACCAGCGAACATCAGTTCTACCATATTGCGAGTGATTCGCGGCATTAACACAAAATTCGGTGTCGAAGCAGTATTGTTGAATCACAAAGGGCTCAAACGTGTCGAATTTATCGGTGAAGCAGATCGCGCTATTTTTGCTGCATTTGCTTTCGATATTGTTTATCGCGAGATGAACGAAAGTACCGGACAATTCCGAAACAGCTTTGCTGGCACCGGCACCTCTTCTCAGGAAGTGACTCGCCGTGTGAACTCATTTGTATCTGGCTGGGTGGAAGGCGCGATTGAAAAATTGCCAATTATTTCTCCAGATGAAGAGTCGGCCAATAAAATTAATGACTATATTGATAAAGAATTCCAAAACATTGACCGCGAAACGTTCAAGAAGCAATTGAAAGAAGCAATGAAAAACCTAACTGAAGACTACGAAGTGGGCTTAAAGAAAGGTAGAAAGGTTTCAGTTAACCGTGGAGTGGGCGGCGAACAAGCACGCAAAATGTTGGGCGATTCATCGAAATAGCCAGAATAGTAAAGGATTCACATAAGCAGCAATGACTTCGATGTCTATGGGGCTTACTTTGAGAGCTTTGGCAGTATTGGTAGGAATTTTCTTACAGAAACTCTTATCAATCTTACTTTCTCATAACAAATATTAATGCTTGTTTATTCATAATTCGCATCCCATTATGAGGCATGGTTTCGCCTCAGTTTTA
The DNA here is from genome assembly GCF_023650755.1 of Vibrio sp. SCSIO 43097. Lineage (NCBI taxonomy): Bacteria > Pseudomonadati > Pseudomonadota > Gammaproteobacteria > Vibrionales > Vibrionaceae > Vibrio > Vibrio sp. SCSIO 43097. Next base: position 2,110,616 of record NZ_CP071840.1, read on the forward strand.
TACGGAGATTTTCCCTTGAAAAAGATGCCTATTGCACTAGCTCTAGTGCTAGCTCTTACTGGCTGTCAAGCCACTCAACGCCAAAATGCAACAACGGGTGAATACGAAACTAACTCCACCACGCAAGGCGCGCTTATTGGTGCGATCGCTGGCGCAGCAATCGGCCTAGCAACGGGTGATGATGCTAAAGAACGTCGTCAGCATGCACTCATTGGTGCAGCCGCAGGCGGAGCGACTGGCGCTGGCGTTGGTTACTACTTTGACCAACAAGAAGCGGAATTACGTCGCGCTTTGCTAAACTCTGGCGTACAAGTTCAGCGTGTTGGTGAAAATCAGCTTTTACTGCGTATGGAAAACGGTATCGGCTTCTCTTCAAGCTCTTACCAGCTTGATGCTAGTATCCATAATACTCTACGCGGTGTTGCTCGCATCCTAGTTGAGTACCCAGATACCAGTCTCGTTATTGACGGTTACACGGATAGCACAGGTAGTGAGTCATACAACCAAACGTTGTCAGAGCGCCGTGCAGAGTCCGTACGTCAATTCCTAGTATCTCAAAACGTTGCACCTGGTCGTGCAATTGCACGCGGCTACGGCGAACGTAACCCAATTTGCTCAAACCAAACTTCTGAAGGTCGTGCGTGCAACCGTCGTGTTGAAATCCAGATCTTGCCACTGAAGTAATTTGGTTGCACCATAACGGTAATAATAAAAAATTACCGGAGCAGGCCTAACCATTATCGTTAGGCCTGACATATTAATGTCTGTCAAAACGTCTGCCCTACTCTGCTTATTTAGCCTCAGCTTTTCTGGCTACTCGCTTGCCTCTCAAGCTCCAAATGACCCCATCGAACAATACGAGTACGCACAACAATTATTGGCATCAAACGAAGCTGAAGCCTCACCAGAAACGCGCTACTGGCTAGAGCAATCCGCCAACCAAGGTTACCTCCCTGCACAAAAACAGCTCGCGAACGACTTTGCTAAAGGGATAAATGGCGAAAAAAATGAAACACAAGCGTTATATTGGCTAACCTCTATCGCACTCAATGACCCAACCGATCGTGGCTTTCTTCTCGCCGATTTTATTCAGCGCAATCCAGGTAAGGTCACAACTTCTCAATTGACTGAAGCCTTGTATCAAATGGCTTCTCAGCATAATTCAGCAGCAGAACAAGCTTATAATCAACTGTTAGAGCTGCGCTTCAACCAACTACGAGCTAAACAAGTCTCGCAAATAAAGTCGCTCGATAAAAAAGCAGAGCAAACACAAGAAGAGAAAAGCACAGTTGCAACCCCCAAAGTAAAACACTCGCAGTTTCTATGGCTGATTTGGCTAGCGGCGATCCTCATCATCAGCGGCTTAAGTTTCCTCGTGATCAAAAAACTTAAGCAGAATAGAAAAGCGCGTGAAGCCAAAGAGGAAAGCCAAAATCAACGAATGGCGGAAAAAATAAAAGAGCTAGAGTTTACGAACAAGCAACTGAAGCGTCAGTTAGAGAAAGTATTCAGAGAATTTAAGAAATCCAAAACTCAGGCAGAAAACCATAAGCTAAGCGTCGCGTGTGCTATGTTTGGCTACACACCACAAACCATCCCTGATTTACAGGCAATCAAGCTACGCTATAGACAATTATCAAAGCTTTATCATCCTGACACAAGGGGCAGTGAAGAAGAAATGAAGCGACTCAATCATGCCTTTAAGCTCGTCTCACGAAATGTTACAAAACAGTAAAAATAGGTCAGGATACTTTGGCTGCCATGCTTTTATTCCCATATAATCAAGCACCGCAATCGATCTCCCTCTCAAAGAAATTAACAGACATTTAACTTAAGTCGCGCTTTTATGCCATAATGCCCGGCGCAAAATAACACCTAACGACTCAAATTAATCTAGGTGGGGAGAAAATCAATGTTCACTGAAGAAGGCACCTGTGATTGGTGTAAAAAACCTAGTCTTGTAACTCGTCACGATTATTTAGATGGCAAGCACCACTACTCATGTAAAGCTTGTTACGATATGGCGAAAATCGACGTGCGCCTATTTAACCAAGGCGAATTGCAAATGCGCGAACGTTTGCAACGAGCGAGCTAAGCAAGACGGAATCAATGGAACTGATTTTCAAAAGCGCCTTTTATAAGGCGCTTTTTTGATCGCCCAAGCCTATTTCCAATCTCTATCTCGTATTCCCTCCTATCCTACATAGCATGTCGCATCGGTTATCAGCCCTCTTCCACTGTATACAAACCATTGTCCGTGAAAAACACCTGTATATACAGTAGTAAACCCCTGTATGTCTCTCGTCCAACTTTCTACTCACCTCACATTTTTAAATTGATGTTAGACATATCAGAAATGAAAAATAAACAAATAAATTCAATTACTTAAAGTAAAATCCTTTTATTTCCTTCTCAAAAAACCACAAATAACTTTTGAGAAACTGGTTGATCAGGTCACCAAAACAAACTACTGTATACACATACAGCATGTATAAAGGAACAGTAAGATGCAGTTACAAAGTCAATCTCATACATACTCTCGTTACAACGTATTGGCACAAGCAACTAAGCCCATGGCCGTTTCGGATCAGCTTCTATCTAAGCTGGCTGTTTTATCGCAGCAGAAACAATGGATTTTGTTTACAGCAGACTGCCCTCGTCCAGACTTTGAACAACTCACTGCTTCTAATATTTGCTGTAAAAACGTTATTCAAATGAAGCCCTCTCAACAGCTTTCAGAAGTCGAGATCGTGATAAAAGCCATCCGATCAGGCAATGCCAGTGCTGTTGTCGCATCCAATAAAATTGCACTTATGAATCAATCTATGTTGCGCGACATGGCGCAGCGCTATCAGTGTGAAGTCTTTTTCGTCGAAGGCAGAGTTAATAAGTACCACTAATAAGTTCGACGTTATCCATCCTGCATCTCGCCTCCTTTTTAAGGGGGCTTTTTTTGTATTAAAGAAAACAGGCAAACGTTTGCTTTTTCTCTGGCGAGTTAAAATAGTTCTGGTATGATGCCCACATTCGATTTATTCAGCGCCCACATTTTGCTGAATATCTTCTCTTTCTGACGTTTGATTAAGATGATAGGAATGTCGCAATGAGCCTTGCTAATCAAGTACTTGCCGTCAATGACGACCTGCCAATTCGCACCCATAAACCCGTTCATAGTGGAAAAGTTCGTTCAGTTTACTGGTTAACTGAAGAAGACAGCGCCCGACTGATCAAAGAAAAAGGATACAATGTCGCTCCAGATGCGCCTTTGGCTATCATGGTGATTAGCGACCGAATCTCTGCATTCGATTGTATTTGGCATGCTGAAGGTGGTCTTAATGGTGTCCCAGGTAAAGGGGCTGCGCTTAATGCGATTTCTAATCACTGGTTCAAACTGTTCAAAGAAAATGGCTTAGCAGATAGCCATATTCTAGACATTCCTCACCCTTTTGTTTGGATTGTACAAAAAGCCAAACCTGTAAAAATCGAAGCCATCTGCCGCAAATACATCACGGGTTCGATGTGGCGCGCTTACGCAAATGGCGAGCGCGAGTTTTGTGGAATCCAACTTCCTGAAGGGTTAGGAAAAGACAAAGTACTGCCAGAGTTGCTAATGACCCCATCCACAAAAGGCATTCTAAAAGGCATTCCCGGTGTGCCAGAAGCGGATGACGTGAATATTACTCGTCAAAACATCGTAGACAACTACGGAGCATTTAACTTCTCAAGCGCTGACGATATCGCACTCTACGAAAAATTGCTGAAAGAAGGCTTTAACGTTATCAGCCAAGCGTTAGAAGAAATCGACCAAATCTTTGTCGATACCAAATTCGAATTTGGTTATGTTCATGATGCTGCTAGCAATGAAAAGCTGATTTACATGGATGAAGTGGGTACACCAGACTCGTCTCGTATATGGGATGCTAAAGAGTACCAAGCAGGTCACATCGTAGAGAACTCAAAAGAAGGTTTCCGCCAGTTCCTACTTAACCACTTCCCTGACCCAGATATCTTGCTAAATAAAGAACGTATGCCAGAGCGTGAAGCACTCGCTCGTGATAATGCTTTACCCGTCGAATCTTTGATGGCGATTTCGAGCACCTACATTGGTATTGCCGAGAAGATTACAGGCAAGCCGATTCATTTGAGTGAGAATCCGAAAGCGGAAATCATCGAAGTTCTGAGCAAAGAATACGGATTGATTGACTAGCACTGTCGCTAGATTGCTAAATGCTTTCCAATAAAAAGTCCGCACTAGCTTGCGGACTTTTTTCGTATTAGGCTCAGTTTAGCCGATATTTAACGTAGTGCCATCTGTTGTAGAGGCTGACTTGGTCGTCACCTGATATGTTTTGTCTTTAATCGTTGATACGAAATACCAGGTCGACTCTGCCCTGTCGGGCGTAAAAGTAACGCGCATAAAGCCACGCTGTTTGATGTCTGCCCACTGTAATTCTGACACTAAGTGCGGCAGCGTGTATTCCATTTGAGCGATCGCAACAGGGTCTAACGCGAGGTAGGCCTCTAACCCAGGGGAACTCACAGAGCTAGTCGCAAACTCTACCCCGATAGGATGCTTAGATACGTCTTTAAGCTCACTTGCCCATGCGTTGTGCGTATCTCCTGCCAAACAGACAAAGTTACCACTGCTGGCTTTGGCCAGTTGATAAACGTTCTCTCGCTCAACGTAGTAACCATCCCATGCATCTAGGTTATATGGTAAAGCAATGGTATCTAAACTTGGGTCAGAGAGATAACCCGTAATCGCAGAGTTTACCGCTAATAACGCCTCTGTTTTTTGTTCTTCAGTGGCAGTAAACAATTGAAACATCGCGGTCATAACCGAACTTGGCAACTCCATACGAGACATTAACACTTGTTGCCCTAGCACATTCCAAGTTGCGTCGTGCGTACTGAACGCATCCATCAGCCAAGCGAGTTGGTCACCGCCTAACAGCTCTCGGTCTTGACTGCGCGACTGAGCAACTAAACCGCCAATAGCTTCCATCGTTGGTGAGCTGAGCGAGAAATAATCCAACGGTTTATCACGCCCCACAAGTCGCGTGTCGAGCATCATCAAATTGACTAAACTTCCAAACGAAAACTGACGGTAAATCAGCATGTTTGAGAAAGTGTTTTCACGAACGGGCAACCATTCTGTCCACGCGGCAGCCGCAGCTGCACGACGATCATTAAAACTGCCTTCCTCTTCTTGATGGTTTTCCGCACCATTTTTCCAACTATCATTTGCAAGCTCATGGTCATCCCAGACAGCAATCATTGGTAGGTTCGCATGTAACGCTTGCAAATCAGCATCTTGGCGATATTGCGCATACCGTTTTCGGTAATCATCTAAGGTAATACATTCAGTGCCTTTGCTTGGCTCTCGCCCTAGTGCCTCAGCATCTTCACTAGCGTAGCCACCAGCACCATACTCATAAATGTAATCACCGAGATGAAGCACCACATCAAACGGTTCTTGCTCATGTTGATTTAAGATCTCTCGATACACATGGAAGTAACCAGCAGGATAGTTTGCACAAGAAACAACCGCCATGGATGCCTTTTCTACACCATCTTCTGGTAATGTTTGAGTTTGCCCGACTTCGCTAGTGACATCTCCAACCATGAATCGATAGTAGTAGCGAGAATTTGCATTGAGATTTTGAACATCGACTTTTACCGTGAAATCTCGGCTCGTGTCTGTGGCAAAAGTGCCACTTTGCACGATATCAGTAAAATTTTCGTTAGATGAAACTTGCCAGCTTACATCTGCGTAGCTTGCTGAGGTTGTAACACGAGTCCAAATGATTACTTGTGTTTGAGTAGGATCTCCACTCGCCACTCCGTGCTCAAAGGTAACCGCAACAGATTCACTAGCATCGCTACCACAGCCCACCAGCCCGGTAACAATCGCCGTTGAAGAGGCAGCTTTCATAAAGTCTCGACGAGACAAAGACATATTGACTTCCTTTCTTATTGTGTTTGTTTTTATGCCCAAATGACGTGGTGACTCAATCATCCTTGTGTGCCAATAAGGGACGTTAATTCGAACTTACAGTACCAACCACTTAGTCGGTAATTTGTCCTAAAAACACAAAGTTAGAAGCTAGTTATGACAATTGCATTTCCAAACGTTACATTTTTGTTAATTTAAGTGCAAATACTCTATATTCATCACACTTCCAAGACCTGTGACAAAAACCTCAAAATAAAAAAGCGACCTACTTTGAGGTCGCTTTTCATTGCACTATTGTTAAGTAGTACATCGATGAAGTGGAAATACTCAGCCTAAAACTTGATGTTAAGAACATCTTGTTCTGACGTATCCACCTTCAACTGACTGCGAGATTCTATGTACTCGATTTGCTGAACATCGAGCGAATATGGCATAACGACTCGCAATTCATTGATCCCTTCATGTTTAGCTAACTGGGTTAAGCGGACCAAATTGGATTCATCACTTTTACGAGAAGACATCGATTTTAATGCGGCATCCCACAACCGATCTTCAGGCTTGCTCAATTCCGCAATGTTCTGTTTCCACATCAAACCGAAAATAGGCGCGATGGTGGCAAATGCCTCTAAAAAGGTCCATTTTTTACTACCTGTCGCTCCTAAAAAGCTAGTGTAGTCGAATTCAATGCACGTCTTTCCTTGTTGATCCATTCTATGCCCCCGACACTCGAAAATGAGATATACCAAATATCGTTCAACTGTTTTGATATAGCAATGGGATATAAAACATTCGTCTTTTATGCCCTAATTTACATACAAAAGGAAATATTAAAACCAGCTTTGTAACAACTGATGTACAGCTTCGCCATATATAAGCATTCAATTGATTAATATTTCAATTAAGAAACTAAAAACAACACGCAAGTAACGCTATCAATATGAAATCATTATAGATTCACCAAAAAAATATCAATTCTTGTCACAACGTCATCCGCCGACCTACTTTACATCAATCACTCGACTGGCCTTTTTATACTGTATCTTCCAACCAGCCCAACGTGGCAGCTCCCAACGCTTCGGGTCCCCCTTACGGTTTCCCTCTCGATAAACGACCTGTACCAGCTTGCGAGACGCGTAATACTCAACATCCAGTTGGAGTTCTGGCAGCGAAAGTTCTAAAGGGTACTGCTCCGTGAAATCGTCGTATTCCCATTCTGGAACACCGTTAAATGTTAAGTCTTCCGGTTCAAATAACGCCATATCATCGACATTTTCAACGCCTAATGTTTCCAACTGATCCTTTAACCAGCTAGAAAATGTCAAGGAGGCCAAGTCGTTAACCTCTTCTCCTTCGACATTAAGGCCCAATGCGTTGTAGAGTTTCCAGTGTTGGATTTGTTGTTTTCTTTGAGAAGCAAAACCTGGTAACAGTGTCTCGTCTTCTATCATTTCGACAATAGACTGAACAGCAACATCACCTTGTAACGCTTGGTGTTCAGAACAGACTGTTCGCCCGGCGTAGACCAAATGCATTGTTGCTCTTGGCGTCTCTTCTTCATAATTCGTCTCACCTTGTCGCCACTCCCCAAATTCAAGTTCGCGTAACAACGTCAGCGGGATAGGCATCATAACCGATGCGAGGTTTAGTGTTTGCTTAACGCCTCGTCCTGGCACGCTATGGCTATCTAGCACGATTGCCGCTTCTTCTTTGTCAGGAAAGCGGCTGTTACGCCCAACCAGCATCTCGACTACGCCATTTCCTAGAGCATCCCTTCGACGAGCTCGTCGGACAAACACAAGCTCAGGGTGCAATGAGGCGATGGAGAAAAAGAGCGCTTCACGTTTATATCGAGAGGCAACGTCAAGTTCCGGCAATTCAAACACTTCTCGCATTTGTTTCGCTAAACCTTGTGCCTCTTCGAGCGCGCTAGCGTCAATGATAATGCCTGAGAGTTGCTCCCCTCGAACCAAACGGATCAGTAAAGAGGCATCACATCCGTATGGCTCCTCTTGAGATAGAAGCTCAGCAACTTCACCACTTTGTCGCTGATAGAGCTGCGCAGGCACAGATAAGGCGGCAGCCAAATCAATCATTGCTTCCTTCTCTGGCTTCGCTTGAATTCTGGTAACGAGATCGGCAAACAGTGCATCAATGGGTAGTGGATATACTTTTCTCCCGTGCTGCGTGACATTGCCATCCTCATCAATCGCTTCCATGGATAACAACGTCGAATGAGATGCCTCTAGCGACTTTTCTGGAATTGAGTCGAGAAAATCGAGTGTTGAGAGACGGTACCCACAACAAGCCGCTGCCAGCATGGGCTCGACGAGCTCTTCTCTGTGTAATTCTGGAGGTGTCACCAACTCTAAAGGCGCGTGCTCACCATATAGACGAATACAAGCCCCTTCGGTAACGCGACCTGCTCGCCCCATTCGCTGCGCGGCACTGGCCTTAGAAATGTTGGTTAATGTCAGTGCTGTACGTCCATTTCGTTGTACAGTTCTGCGCTCTAAACCACTATCGATTACCACACGGATATTAGGAATGGTCAGAGAGGTTTCCGCGACGTTGGTTGCCAATACGACTTTCCGTTGCTTTTGTACCGTCAGCGCACGATGTCGTTCTGCATCACTGACCGAGGCATGAAGTTTAACCACCATGACATCACTGCTGCTTTGTAGCATCTGCGCGCATTGGGCGATCTCTTTACGTCCTGGGAGAAAAACAAGAATATCGCCATCTTCATCTTCCAGTGCTTCTTTTACCGCTCCGACAACCTCCTGTTCACATCCCTTTTTGTTCGGTAAATAGCGGCTGTCTGTAGAACGATGTGTCACCGTGACTGGAAAGCAACGTCCCTCCGAACGCAGACGCTTAGCATTCAGGTAACGAGCAAGCTTTTCGCCTTCTAAGGTAGCGGAAGTGACGATCAATCGATGTTGATTTTCATGCTTCAAAATGGCGGTTAATAGATCAATATCCCAGCGTCGCTCGTGAAATTCGTCCACTATCACGACATCAAAGTCTGCTAGCTTGTTTTCCGAAAACCAACGCAGTGCAACCCCCGGAGTCACAAATACAACTTCGGTTTTTTCATCAAAGTAGGCATGAAGCTTGATCGCGTAACCGACTTTGCGACCTATTGGCTCTCCAGATTGCTCCGCAAGAAATTCAGCCAGCGAGGTACAAGCAATTCGACGTGGTTCAATAACCAGAACGCGTCCGTGTTTTGCCGCCCACATGGGCAAGCGGGTAGATTTACCCGACCCGGTTTCGGCTTCCACCACAAGATGGTTAAGGCTTACATGATGGTCAAACTCGGCTTTCAGGCTGTCGATAGGTAGTTGAAACATAGAAATTGGATTTGATTTGATGATGCAAAACATTATACCCAAGTAAAAAAATCCTGCTTTAGGTATCTCTAAACAACCAATATTGCCGATATTTTCGTCGGTATCTGAATTTTTTTGCGACATTACATTGATGTGCATCAACGCATGTTTACAACTAAATAGTGAACCCGTTAAAATTTGGTGCGCATCCTTCAACCCTACATAAGGCACCCAATGAACAACGATAAACGCCCACTATATATTCCATATGCGGGTCCGGCTCTTTTAGCAACCCCTCTTTTGAACAAAGGCAGTGCATTCTCTGCTGAAGAACGTAGTTCATTCAACTTAGAAGGTCTGCTTCCAGAGTCGACCGAAACTATCCAAGAGCAGGTGGAACGTGCCTACCAGCAATACAAAAGTTTCGAAAGCGATATGGATAAGCACATTTATCTGCGTAATATCCAAGACACCAACGAAACATTGTATTACCGCCTAGTGCAAAATCACATTTCTGAGATGATGCCTATCATCTACACACCGACTGTTGGCGCAGCATGTGAAAACTTCTCTAACATTTACCGTCGTGGTCGCGGTCTGTTCATTTCATACCCGAACCGTGACCGTATTGACGACTTGCTGAACAACGCAGCAAACCACAACGTTAAAGTGATTGTTGTGACAGATGGCGAACGTATCCTTGGCTTGGGTGACCAAGGTATCGGCGGCATGGGTATTCCTATCGGTAAACTGTCACTATATACCGCGTGTGGTGGTATCAGCCCTGCTTACACGCTACCAATCGTGCTTGATGTGGGTACCAATAACCCGCAACGCTTAGCTGATCCGATGTACATGGGTTGGCGTCATCCTCGTATTACGGGTGCAGAATACGATGCATTTGTAGAAGAGTTTATCCAAGCGGTACAGCGCCGTTGGCCTGATGCTTTGATCCAATTCGAAGACTTTGCTCAGAAAAATGCGATGCCTCTTCTTGAGCGTTACAAAGACCGCGTGTGTTGCTTCAATGATGATATTCAGGGTACTGCTGCTGTTACTGTTGGCTCTCTACTTGCAGCTTGTAAAGCAGCAGGAACTCAGCTTTCTAAACAACGTATTACCTTCCTAGGCGCAGGGTCTGCTGGTTGTGGTATCGCAGAAGCGATCATCGCACAAATGGTATCGGAAGGAATTTCTGACGAGCAAGCTCGCTCACAAGTTTACATGGTTGACCGTTGGGGTCTGTTACAAGAAGGCATGCCTAACCTTCTTGATTTCCAACAACGCTTGGTGCAAAAGCATACCAATACGAAAGAGTGGGAAAATGAAGGAAATGGCTTCTCACTACTCGATGTTATGCGTAACGCCAAGCCAACGGTACTAATTGGTGTTTCTGGTGCTCCTGGCCTATTTAGCCAAGAAGTCATCGAAGAAATGCATAAACACTGTAAGCGTCCGATTGTCTTCCCACTGTCGAACCCAACAAGCCGCGTGGAAGCGACACCGAACGACATCATTCGTTGGACAAATGGTGAAGCACTGGTTGCAACAGGTAGCCCATTTGAGCCAGTGGTTCATGAAGGTCGCACTTACCCTATTGCACAATGTAACAACAGCTACATCTTCCCAGGCATTGGCCTTGGTGTACTTGCTGTCAATGCAAAACGTGTCACTGACGAGATGCTAATGGAATCAAGCCGCGCGCTCGCAACATGTTCTCCTCTAGCAATCAACGGTCGTGGGGCACTACTTCCACCACTGGAAGAGATCCACTTAGTATCGAAAAAAATCGCATTTGCCGTTGGTAAAAAGGCAATTGAACAAGGTGTCGCATTAGAAATTACTGATGAAGCATTGAACGTGGCGATTGAACAGTCGTTCTGGCAACCTGTTTACCGCCGCTACAAACGCACTGCGTTCTAAGCTTGAGACAATTCGTTTAATAATTAGCCCCTACCATGTAGGGGCTTTTATTTTTTTATCATCCTAACCAGATTTTGGCATAAATGGGCTTCTCTCTTTTTGTTTCTATCAGATATGATGAGAACTAAATTTTTAGTTAAGGATATAAAACGTTTTGTTGTTTTCTCGCATAAGATCAAAGTGGAAGCTGAAATTTTCCTGGAAGCGATTTGCTTTGATTTTGTCGATCTCTGCACTTAGTCTGCTTGTTTCTGTTATTGCCATCGACCGGTGGGTGGTTTTACAAGCCAAAGAGAGCATTTTCACTGAATACGAGCAAATCCCTCAACATGAGGTTGCCGTAGTTCTTGGTACCAGTAAATACATCGGAAAGATCCTCAACACTTACTACACTCATCGCATTAATGCGGCGATTGAGCTTTACAACCAAGGCAAAGTAAAACAGTTTTTATTGAGTGGTGATAACGCCCACCGTTCATATAACGAACCGTGGACAATGAAACGCGACTTACTTAAAGCAGGCGTGCCTGAAGAAGTGATTCACCTTGATTATGCTGGCTTTCGTACCTTAGATTCGATTGTACGAGCAAAAAAAATTTTTGCTTCGGAGCGATTTCTGATTGTGACTCAACGCTTTCACTGCGAACGCGCACTGTTCATCGCTGATGCTTACAGCATTGATGCGCAGTGTCTCGCGGTAGCAGGGCCGACGGCCAACAAGCAAAAAACATCGATGCGTGTTCGAGAACTGCTAGCCCGTGTGAAAGCGTTTTTAGACCTGTATATTATCAATACGCAGCCTAAGTTTCTTGGCCCTCAAGAACCTATCGTCGCAGTAAAAGAGCCAAATAAAGCAGCTAACGAGCCTCTTCAAGTCCCCGTCGAATAGAGGAATAACGTGGCTCACAAGCCTAGTAACATTTCTATAAAACAAATGGGTAGTTTTCTACCCATTTCCAATTCTCAACATCACACTTTCTAATTTGCTCTACGATTCAGGCAAAACTCTTTTTCGCATTCAAAGTAACATTTCATCAATAAATAACTACAAGTCAGTTACTTTGCCATAAAAAACCGACAAAAGGCAATGCAAAAGGAGCACTACCCATGACCGCACTCGCTGTGACATTGAAGAATTGGTTCTTCACTCGCAACAGCATGATTTTGAACGCGAATATCCTATTGTTCATTATCTTGTTTAATACCTTACCCTTTGAACCACAAGTAGTAACCGGCCTGAGCATCTTAGTTTTTGTTGCTATTCTGTGGCTAACCGAAGCGATTCACGTCAGCATTACCGCGCTGCTCATACCACTACTTGCGGTATTTTTGGGTGTGTTCAACACTCAAACCGCACTGAATAACTTTTCCAACTCCATCATTTTTCTATTTTTGGGTGGTTTTGCACTAGCTGCGGCTCTACATAAACAAAAGTTAGATCAAGCTATTGCAGATAAAGTACTATTGCTGGCAAGAGGAAAAATGTCTGTCGCTGTATTCATGCTATTTGGTGTGAGTGCTGGCCTGTCAATGTGGATTTCAAACACCGCCACCGCCGCGATGATGTTACCGCTTGTGCTGGGTGTGATGACAAAGCTAGACGCCAAGAAAAACCACAACACCTTTTTGTTTGTTCTACTCGGTATCGCTTACAGTGCTTCAATTGGTGGTATTGCAACACTGGTTGGTAGCCCACCAAACGCAATTGCAGCCGCTGAAGTTGGCCTAAGCTTCACTGAATGGATGAAGTTTGGTGTACCTATTTCCCTAGTATTAATGCCAATCGCTATCCTCGTATTGTACACGATGACTAAGCCTGACCTTAGCCACAAGTTTGACCTTGACCATCAACCAGTCGAATGGACAAACGGCAAAATGATTACGTTGGCGATTTTCTTACTGACCGTGACGTTGTGGATATTCAGTAAGCCTATTAACGCTATGCTGGGTGGCTTCGCGAAGTTCGATACTCTTGTAGCTATTGGCGCCATCCTTCTACTTGGTGCTTCTCGCGCCGTCGAGTGGAAAGATATTGAGAAAACAACCGACTGGGGTGTGTTAATCCTATTTGGTGGTGGTATCTGTCTGAGTAACGTCCTAAAAGCAACCGGAACAAGCGTATTTTTGGCTCATAGCTTGTCAGGCTTCCTTGAGCAAGCCGGTATTCTCTTAACGATTCTTGCAGTGGTTGCTTTTGTTGTCTTCTTGACTGAGTTTGCGAGTAACACCGCCAGTGCTGCGCTACTTGTCCCTGTATTTGCGACCATTGCAGAAGCCTTAGGCATGTCTCCGGTTATTCTTTCTGCACTGATTGCCGTCGCTGCATCTTGTGCATTTATGTTACCAGTTGCAACACCTCCAAACGCGATTGTGTTCGGTACGGGTCATATCAAGCAAAAAGAAATGATGCGAATTGGTTTCGTATTAAACATTGCGTGTATTGCTGCACTAACGCTTTTCGCTTGGTTGTTCTGGTAAAAATAGCAAGTTCGATTAGCACTACACTGCTGCTCACGGTAATCGTATCGATAACCCAAACTTCCCCCCCTAAGTGGTGTTCAGCAGTTTCCCTCTTGGTGGCCAGTTGGCCACCTTTTTTCTTTCCTTTCAGTGAACGGCTATCAGGCTTGCTTCTTTTCTCAAGCAAGTAAACCATAATGAGCTTCCACTCGGTTGCGGCCATTGCGCTTCGCCTGATACAACACTTCGTCAGCTCTCGCCATGGTTTCTGAGACGCGTTCATTCTGCATTTGGGCAACGCCAATACTGCAAGTTAATGAATCACCGTGCACCCACAAATGATCCTCCACATTTTTGCGAATCATTTCTGCCTTCTCTAACGCTTGTTCAATATTGGTATCAGGGCAAAATACGACAAACTCTTCGCCGCCCCAACGAACGAGTCGATCGTCTGAGTAAATAGAAGTCGCTACCACCATGACAAATTCGCGCAATATGTCATCCCCCATTTGGTGCCCAAATTTGTCGTTCACCTTTTTAAACTTATCCAAGTCCAAATAGAGAATACTGAAGGTGTTATGCCCCCAGCGAACCTGACGAGATTGTTGTTCCAGCCAGTGTTGCACAGCATATCGGTTCATCGCGCCCGTCAAAGCATCTCGATGCGCTAACTCTGCAAACTCATAGTTTTGAGCTCGCAAAGTATCATTCACCTTTTCCAAATGACGGTGACGCTTTTGCGCTTTTTCATAAGCCACTCTATTTTTTCGTAACTCATGCAGTGAAAAAGCCAGTCCAAGCGCCATCCAAGAGAGTAATAATGCATACAACAATGTTTCTTGCGCAAGGTAAGCGCCTTCAAACTCAATTTTATCAATCACAATTCTATGTTTACCAAGTGCCGCACCAGACCCAGTTGCAATATCAATACGTGTGATGTTTGAAAATTCAGGTGCAGAGTGTTCAATCGCGACTCCGTTATCTGCTAACCACCAGGTCATCACCTGAAGATTTTTAATCGGAATTTCGACAATATCGATCGAACCCGACGGAGAAAACTGCATGCCATTATATTTAATGGTGTACTCGTCGTCCGGCTTGGAATACTCAGAATTATAATTGCGAAGATACAAACGTAGGTCGTGGCTAGTGTTAGCCCCTATTCCTGCCTCTTCATATCGCACCTTCAATCGAATCGTATGGTAGTTGGAAAGGTCAATACCCTGTGTTGGCGTTGCTGAATCGGTATAAACCGAGATTCCGCAGTAAGGCCAAGCATACGAGCTCTGCTTTAGTTCACAGCTAAGAACTAGGCTTTGCCGATCGTATGTGATATCAGCCTCACTCACACCTCCTTCACTGGCATCTTTAGTTGCATAGATATTGAAATGCTCAGGTGTAATGGTCAGCTTTCGCGTATCGCCAAGCACACTATAAAGGGCAACCAAACTGATAGTGCAAATAGAAAGAGCAAAGATAAAGTTATGGATCCACTTCATGGGCAAGTGACCTGCTGAGATTATATGCAATACGTGAGGTTCAATAATTTCAAAAAATGAAATCAAGGTGATTTATCAAGAAATAAAATCACTTTCTCATTCAATTCTTAGTTTCGACACATAGTAACGGATTTTGAACCGTTATCACGTTTTAAAATTTCTAAAAAGTGCAGCTCAACTTCTATTTGCGAAGCATTTCACAGCCATAATTTTTAGAAAATAAAACACGATGCATAATAATTTAGTGCAAGACATTTACTTTAAAGCTCCTGTCAACCCTGCATCTCTTCTCCACTTCAGTATATACTGTGCAAAAACACAATAATGAGTAATGTCATGTCATTAATTGCAACTGGCACGCTAAACAAAATGCGTGCTTCTCTGGACGGTGCCGTCAACTACCGTCTTCCTGTCGGTGAGGAAGAAATCGACTTAACTCCGTTTCTGGGTAAAACGCTCACACTGACTCACACTGGCAATATTTTTTGTTGCTCATGTGGAAAGAAAACGAAAAAGAGTTATTCGCAAGGCCACTGTTTTGTATGCATGAAAAAGCTAGCAAGCTGCGACATGTGTATCATGAAGCCAGAGACCTGCCACTACGATCAAGGGACTTGTCGCGAACCACAATGGGGTGAAGAGAATTGCATGGTGGATCACTTTGTCTACCTGTCCAACACATCCAGCTTAAAAGTTGGTATTACTCGTCATACTCAAATCCCGACTCGTTGGATTGACCAAGGCGCGACTCAGGGCTTGCCAATTTTTAAAGTAAAAACTCGCCATATCTCCGGTTTAATTGAAGTTGAACTGGCGAAACATATCGCAGACAAGACCAATTGGCGCACACTGCTAAAAGGTGACGGTGAACCTATGGCATTGCAGGACCGTTTTGCTGAGCTATTGCCTTTAGTCGAAGAGAAAGTTGCCGAGATAAAACAGCAATTCGGCGAAGATGCCATTGAAGTATTAAACGAAAGCATTACCGACCTTAGCTACCCGGTACAACAGCACCCAACGAAGATCACTTCGCATAACTTCGATAAAAACCCGGTTGTTACTGGCACTTTGCAAGGCATCAAAGGTCAATACCTCATCTTTGATACCGGCGTTATTAATGTAAGAAAATTCACTTCCTATGAAGTTGAAGTTAGTGAGTAATCGCTTGCAGAACGCGTTGATTCAAATAAAAATGAAAAAAGCTCGAGTTTGACTCGAGCTTTTGTTTTTCTATTAGGAAGAAATCGTTAGTTATGCGTCAAGGATGCTTTCTAGCACATCGAATAACATATCGACTTCTTCTATTGTGTTGTAATGCATACAACCAATTCGCACTACACCACCCGATTCTTCTAAACCAAGTTGACGAACTAAGCCCAACGCATAAAAGTGACCATTCCATACACAAATGTTATGTTCACCCAGTGTTTTCGCGATGAACTCTGGAGAATATCGGTCAAACGTTAGCGCAAAAGTTGGCGTGCGGAGTTGGCTATCTTCCTTTGCGATACCGAATAGATTGACACCATCTAATGCATTCAAACGCTGCAAGAAACGCTCACTCAAGCGCTGCTCATGTTGTTCATACAGTTGGTAGCTTTGCTCCAATCGTTGGCGAAGAGGTAAACCGACTTCACCAAATTGAGCCAGATACTCAACCGCAGAAACGACACCAGCAAGACCTTCAAAACTTTGCGTTCCTGTTTCAAATCGACCAGGGCCTATATTAGTGGCAGGCTCGACTTTGTAAGGGCGAATACTGTGGAGCCACTGATCGGCTATGTAAGCAATACCAACGTGTGGTCCGAAAAACTTGTAAGCTGAGCAAGCTAAAAAGTCACAACCTAACGCTTGAACATCAACCAAATGATGAGGCGCATAATGGACGGCATCCACATAAACTTGTGCCCCAACATTGTGCGCCATGCTGACTACTTGCTGTACATCCACAATAGAGCCCGTCGTGTTCGATGCATAAGTCACAGCGACAAGGCGCGTTTTATCAGAAAGAAGGCGGCTTAAATGCTCCATATCAAGCGTACAATCTTCTTCGTTGATACGAACTTGATGAACCGTAACGCCTTTATCTTCTGCCGCTTGCTGCCAGCTGGATACATTTGAATAGTGATCCAAAGCGGAGACAATGATCTCATCTCCTGCTTGCCAATCTCGACTAATCGCGCGACTAAGCTGAAAGGTTAGTGAGGTCATATTGGCACCGAAGACAATATTGCCAGATGAAGGGGCATTAAGTAGAGCCTGAGCCGACTCACGCGCATTTTGCATTACGTCAACGGTCACTTGGCTAGAAAAATAATGCCCGCCTAAGTTAGCGTTGAAACGACCTAAATACCCAACCATGCTGTCTAGTACTGGTTGAGGCACTTGTGAGCCACCTGGACCATCAAAAAACGTCACGGGCTTGTCGTTGTGGTATTGAGCCAACGCCGGAAATTGCTCTCTGATCTGATTAAGATTGAAGTTCATTACGCTTATCCGTAGCAGTAAGTACAAATACATCCATATGGCCCGCTTCGTCATCAATAACAGAGCGGATTGGGCACGCGTTATGCCACAGCTTGCTATCAGCCAAGATTGCGACCTCTCCGGTTTCTAGCACTTTACGGAAAAATGGGGCTTGGTTATGGCTGCTGTACAGCATGATGTCGCCACCGATGATGTTATGGCGTCCCACACCAACCATTGCAATATGATCAAAACCGTCTTGGTGCACACCTTCAGGTGCTACTTGGGTTTCTTCTTCCAGTGCCCTGATACGGATTTGGTGAATTTCTATTTCTTGACCGTTTGGCAGATGATTCGCATTGACAAACAATTCACACATTTCTCGAAATCCATCGCTGGTAAGAATATCCTTCTCAATTGGCTCGAATTGTCTTACTACATCACCTTGAAATCGGTTGATATCAGAGGATTGAACAAAGCTATTTTTATTTAAGTCGATGACTTTGCCGTTATCAAAGCCAACCACAGAATAACGTCGTAGTCGATACTGACCATCTGCATGTTCGGTACGAGGCAGTTCTTCAAACGATGGGGAAAGCTGCTCAATTGCTGCCATGCTGAGCTGTGTTAAATGTAGAGTATTCTCACGTGAATGTAACATCATTTGCTCCTTTAATGAGGCACATTAATTAACATTTAATTTACACACTAGGTTACGCAAATATTCTGCAATTACCAGCTTTTAACGTTGATAGCTTCAACAAAACGACGAAAACAACATAACAAACCAAACCAAACCACAAAAACAGAGCCATGTTTCAGTTTTACGCTTTGACAATATTTGAAACTAGGCTTCTCTACTACGAATAGAATTTTATGCTAGAAGTCAACGTTCTCAATCAATATTTAGTGGGTTCTAATCTATAACCAATTATTCGATCACAATCGTTGTTTATGCTTTTAAAGCACTAAGAATTTCCATACAATCGAGGGAAATGTTACGCCCTTTTTGGAGCCATAATGAGCGACGTAAAACACTGTAAATTATTAATTCTTGGTTCTGGTCCTGCAGGATACACAGCTGCCGTCTACGCAGCGCGTGCAAACTTAAACCCTGTGCTTGTGACGGGAATGCAACAAGGTGGTCAGCTAACCACCACAACTGAAGTTGAAAACTGGCCAGGCGATGCTGAGGGACTGACAGGTCCAGCATTGATGGATCGCATGAAAGAACACGCCGAGCGTTTTGAAACTGAAATCGTATTTGATCACATCAATGAAGTAGAGCTATCACAACGCCCATTTCGTTTAAAAGGCGACTCAGGTGAGTACACTTGTGATGCCTTAATCATATCTACCGGCGCATCAGCAAAATACCTTGGCCTTGAGTCTGAAGAAGCATTTAAAGGTCGCGGCGTTTCTGCTTGTGCAACCTGTGACGGTTTCTTCTACCGTAATCAGAAAGTTGCAGTTGTGGGCGGTGGTAACACGGCTGTTGAAGAAGCGCTATACCTATCTAACATTGCGTCAGAAGTTCACCTGATCCACCGCCGCGATTCATTCCGCGCAGAGAAGATCCTTGTGAAACGTCTGATGGATAAAGTTGAAAGCGGTAATATCGTTCTTCATACCGATCGCACTCTCGATGAAGTACTGGGTGACGATATGGGCGTAACGGGCGTCCGCATTAAAGACGTGAACAGCGGTGCGACAGAAGATATCGATGTAATGGGTGCATTCATCGCAATTGGTCACCAGCCAAACACACAAATCTTTGAAGGCCAAGTAGACATGAAAGATGGCTACATCATCGTTCAATCAGGTCTTGAAGGCAACGCAACACAAACTAGTATCGAAGGTGTATTTGCAGCTGGCGACGTAATGGACCACAACTACCGTCAAGCGATCACCTCTGCAGGTACAGGTTGTATGGCTGCATTAGATGCTGAACGTTTCTTAGACTCACTTGGTGACAAATAACTTTTCACATTTGTGTCATATCCTTAAAGCCCAGCGGTATTCCCGCTGGGTTTTCTTTTGTATACTACCGCCTCATTAAAACAATTATCATTAAGCCTTCACGATGGATAAGAAAAAGCAAAGCAGCTTGAATAAGTGGCTGAAGCAACAAAGTAAGTTAGCCAAGCGCTGGCTTATGATTGCGATAGGCCTAGGCGTACTTTCAAGCGTGTTTTTATTGGCTCAAGCAGCCCTGCTCGCCTCCATTCTGCACCAGTTAATCATTGACCAAGTCGACAAAGCCGAGCTCATTTGGCATTTTGTTGGGCTCGGTGGCACGGTTATCGGTCGAGCTGCTTGTACCTGGGGTCGAGAGCTTGCCGGTTACCGTTGCGGGGAGCAAATTCGAGTTTATATTCGCCAACTCATTTTAGATAAAGTTCATAAGCTTGGGCCAGCTTACATCAAAGGCAAACCTGCTGGCAGTTGGGCAACGCTCATCTTAGAGCAGGTAGAAGATATGCAAGATTTCTTCTCACGCTACTTGCCTCAAATGTCATTATCGGTACTAGTGCCTTTCATCATTTTGGTTGTCGTATTCCCAGTAAACTGGGCAGCAGGCTTGATCTTCCTGGTCACTGCACCACTAGTGCCTATTTTCATGGCACTGGTTGGGATGAAAGCCGCAGAAGCAAACCGTAAAAACTTTAAAGCGATGCAGCGTTTGTCGGGTCACTTTTATGACCGCTTGCAAGCAATGACAACCATTCGCTTATTCGATAGAACAAAATCTGAAACTGAGACGCTAAAGGGTGCTTCAGAAGTCTTTCGTACTCGTACCATGGACGTTCTGAAAATCGCGTTTCTGTCTTCTGCGGTGTTAGAGTTTTTCACTTCCATTTCTATCGCAATTACCGCTGTCTACTTTGGCTTTAGTTATATCGGGGAGCTGGACTTCGGCTACTACGGCACAGGTGTTACGCTCTTTGCTGGTTTGTTCATTCTGATTCTTGCTCCAGAGTTTTATCAGCCATTACGTGATTTGGGCACGTTCTATCATGCGAAACAGCAAGCGGTTGGGGCAGCAGAAAGCATTGTCGAGTTTCTGGATTTGGAAGTCGATCAAATCAAAGATGGTACCCAAGCGTTAGATAAAAACAGCCCTATCCATATTGAAGCGAACCAGTTAACCATTTTTAGTCCGGAAGGTAAGCAGCTCGCAGGTCCCCTATCCTTCTCTCTTGAAGCCAACAAAAGTACGGCTTTAGTTGGACCAAGTGGCGCAGGTAAAACAAGCTTGGTAAACACCATCCTCGGTTTCATGCCTTATCAAGGTAGCTTGAAGATTAATGGTTGTGAATTGTCGCAACTGGATCTAGCCACATGGCGAGAGGCAGTAAGCTGGATTGGTCAAAACCCGATGCTATTACACGGTAGCATTCGAGATAACATCACACTAGGTAAGCACAATATTCAGGATGCAGACGTACATTCTGTGTTGAATGACTCTCACGCTGCTGAATTTGTTGAAATGCATGGGTTGGATTATCCGATATCTGATCGTTCTGGTGGTTTATCTGTCGGCCAAGCGCAGCGTTTAGCACTGGCTCGCGCCATGCTACAAAATGGTCGTTTTTGGTTATTAGATGAACCAACCGCAAGCTTAGATGCTCGCAGTGAAAAACTCGTGATGGAAGGCATTAACAAGTATGCGCATGCCACAACGAATTTGATGATTACTCACCAACTTGCGCCTTTACAAAACGTATCGCAAATTCTTGTTATGCAGGACGGCCAGATTGTTCAACGTGGTGATTACGCCACACTGTCGACAGAAGATGGCTTATTTAAAGACATGTTGGAAGCGAACCTCGCACAACGTGAAACAGACAAGGGGAACTTAGATGCGTGATTTACTCCCTTATCTAAAACTCTATAAGAAACACTGGTTTGGTCTTTCGCTAGGTATGCTACTGGCATTTCTGACCTTAGCGGCATCTATTGGCTTATTAACGCTATCAGGTTGGTTTATTTCAGCCGCAGCGGTGGCAGGCTTGACGGTTGCTCGTGAGACCTTCAACTACATGTTACCAGGTGCCGGGGTACGCGGCGCTGCAATGGCTCGAACCGCAGGTCGATGGGGAGAACGTGTCGTTAGCCACAATGCAACGTTCAAGCTGCTTACCGATCTACGTATCTTCTTCTTTAAGAAACTTGCACCACTGATTCCGGGTCGTGTTTCTACGATGCGTGATGCCGATCTGCTCAACCGTCTAGTAGCGGACGTAGATGCGATGGATCACGTATACCTTCGACTTATCAGCCCTGTCGTGATTGGTATTTTTGGCATATTGAGTTTAACGGCTGTCCTAGCGTTCTTTGATTGGCATCTCGCCCTACTGCTTGGCTCGATTCTTACCGTCATGTTGTTTGTATGGCCAGTGCTGTTCTATAAACTGGGTAAAAACAATGGCGAGAATCTCACTCATCATAAAGCGCAATTGCGAGTGGCGACACTGGACTGGCTTCAAGGCTACAGCGAACTGAGTATCTTTGGAGCAGAAGAACGTTATCGTAATCTCATTCTAGAGAAGCAGAAGCAGTTGCTGTCTAACCAATTTGTGAACGCGAACTTAACGGGCATGGCTTCAGGCCTGCTTATGCTGGTGAACGGCATTACACTGGTTGTGATGCTTTGGTTTGCTGCAGACGGCGTAGGTGGTCGTGCTCCTGATCCTTGGATTGCGCTGTTTGCGTTTGCAACCATGGCGAGCTTTGAGATTCTGATGCCTATCGCGGGCGCATTCCAGTATCTCGGTCAAACGTTGACCTCTGCTCGTCGTTTAAATGAAGTAATTTTGGCTGAACCTGACGTTGTCTTCCCTGAGCAGTCGAAACATAAAGACACAACGTTAGACATTGAATTCGACAACATAGATTTTACTTACCCTGACGGTCAGCAAAAGGTGCTGAAAGACTTGTCACTCTCACTACCGTTGGGCACTAAAACTGCAATTGTAGGTCAAACAGGTTCAGGTAAATCAACACTGATTCAGCTTCTTTGCCGCTACTGGGATGTTAACCAAGGTGAAGTTCGAATCGGTGGTACAAAACTGCAAGATTGGAGCGAGTCGGACCTGCGATCAGCAATGACTGTGATCAGTCAACGCGTAGATGTACTAAACGGGACACTACGTGACAACTTACTCATGGCCGCTCCGGATGCAAGTGATGAGCAACTGTCTACTATTTTACAAAAAGTCGAGCTTGGCGGACTTCTTGAAGAGCCGGGGTTAGACGCTTGGTTAGGCGACGGCGGTCGTCAGTTATCTGGCGGTGAGAAACGTCGAATCGGCATTGCTCGAGCATTGCTACGTGATGCCCCAATCCTACTCTTAGATGAACCGACTGAAGGCCTCGATAAGCGTACGGAACAAAAAGTGATGGCGCTTTTCAATGAACACTTTGCTAATAAGACAGTAGTATTCATTACACACCGACTGATAGAGTTAGAAAGTATGGATAGCATCTGTTTGATGGAACAAGGTGAGATCATCGAACAAGGCGACCATCCAACGCTACTCGCTCAAAAAGGTCGTTACTACCAGCTATTACAATCTCTATAATTCGATTTTCAGTGACGAGAAGGGCTCATCAAACGATGAGCCCTTTTGTTATTCCTGTATTAATTAGTTACCTAATTAAGCACGTATACAGTGCTGATTTACCGACCAGATTTTTTGAGATAAGCCGCCATTTCATCTTCCGGAACCATGCCCCCACCAGTTGCCCAAACAAGATGTGTTGCGTTTTTGAGTTTTTCTTCGTCAAATTTCATTTGAGACTGATAAGCATGGTTATTCGAGACGTGCACTGCCCCAATCATACCGGCTAATGCAGAAGGCTCTAGATTAATACCTTCCAGTTCACTTAACTCACCCAAGTGGTGATACATACGAGCGTCATCAATGGTGTAAAAACCATCAAGTAGCCTTTCCATCGCTCTTCCGACAAATCCCGAGGCACGCCCGACTGCCAAGCCATCAGCGGCGGTGATGTTATCGATACCCAAATCTTGTACCGAAATATCGTCATGCAAGCCTGTATGTACGCCCAACAGCATGCACGGGGAGTGCGTTGGCTCCGCGAAAATACAATGGACATGCTCGCCAAACGCTACCTTCAAGCCAAATGCCACGCCACCAGGCCCGCCGCCAACACCACAAGGAAGATAAACAAACAATGGATGATGCTCATCAACAACGATTCCCAAGTCATCAAATTGCTGCTTAAGACGCTCACCCGCAACAGAGTAACCTAGAAACAGCGTCCGTGAGTTTTCATCATCGATAAAGAAACAGTTGGGATCTTTTTCTGCCTCTTTACGACCTTGCGCGACAGCAATACCATAATCTTCTTGGTGCTCTACGACATTAACACCATGTGACCGGAGCTTATTTTTCTTCCATTCCCGCGCATCCGCAGACATGTGGACTGAAACTGAAAAACCCAGCTTCGCACTCATGATACCGATGGACATACCAAGATTGCCGGTTGAGCCAACTGCAATACTGTACTGCTTAAAAAACTGCCGAAACTCATTGCTGAACAATTTGCTGTAATCATCGCTTTCACAGAGCAAGCCGGCTTCAAACGCCAACTTTTCTGCATGAGTGAGCACTTCATAAATACCACCTCTCGCTTTGATCGAACCAGAAATTGGCAAATGACTGTCTTTTTTGAGCATTAAATGGCCCAATATTGGTGTGTCGTATTGCTGCTCCAAACGCACTTTCATATTGGGAATATCCACCACTGCGGACTCAATAACGCCACGCGACGTTTCCGTTTCGGGAAACGCTTTCATCAAATAAGGCGCAAATCGTGTTAGCCGTTCACTCGCCGCTTGAATATCTTTTTCATCTAACCCGACATGAGATAAGCCTTCCTCCAAGGAAGTGATATGGGGGTTGAACCAACAAACCTCTTCAAGATCAATAAGTGCAGCCAAGAGTGGGAACTGCTTAGTCAGCGCTTCAATATTTGCCTTGGTCATTTTACCTTCCTGGAATGATGTGAGTTGAGATAAACAAAAGCGCCGCAATAGCGACGCTTTGGAGAACAACTATCAGTTTGAGCTTACGCGTAGTTTTTCTCAAACTCTTGCATGAAGTCTACTAACGCTTGAACGCCTTCTAGCGGCATTGCGTTATAAATGGATGCTCGCATACCACCAACTGCTCGGTGACCTTTTAGCGCTTTCAGCCCTTTAGAGTCTGCTAACTCAAGGAAGGTTGCATCCAGTTCAGGCTTAGCAAGTTGAAATGGAACGTTCATCAAAGAACGGTTCGCTGAGTGCACGCCATTACGGTAGAAATCAGACTGATCGATGTAATCATACAGTAGCGCGGCTTTAGCGCGGTTCACTTGCTCAATCGCTTTTACTCCGCCCTGTCCCTTCAGCCATTTGAAAACAAGACCAGACAGGTACCATGCAAAGGTTGGTGGCGTGTTGAACATTGATTCTTTTTCTGCCAAAACAGTGTAATCCAAGATACTTGGTAGAACCTGCTTCGCCATACCTAATAAATCATCGCGCACGATAGCAATAGCAATGCCGGAAGGACCAATATTTTTCTGAGCGCCCGCGTAAATCACACCGTATTTAGACACATCGATCTCACGAGAAAGAATTGTCGAAGACATGTCAGCAACAATCGGTTTGTCGGTGATAGGAAGATCGTTAATCTCAATACCATCAATGGTCTCATTTGGACAGAAGTGAACGTAAGCCGCTTCTGGAGCAATTTTCCATTCACTTGCAGGTAGAACCGCGACTTTCCCGTTGATTTCTGTTTTTGCATCAAACACGTCTGGTTCGCAGTATTTTTTCGCTTCAGCTACCGCGCTTTCAGCCCAATAACCACCATCGATGTAAGTTGCCGTATCGGCATCACCAAGTAAGTTTAGAGGAACAGCAGCAAACTGAGCACGAGCACCACCTTGGCAGAACAGCACTTTATAGTTGTCCGGAATATTCAGAAGATCACGTAAATCCTGCTCGGCTTCTTCTGCAACTTTGATGAACTCTTTGCTTCGGTGGCTGATTTCCATGACCGAAGTGCCAAGACCTTGCCAATCGATTAGTTCCTTTTGTGCTTGCTGCATAACTGCTTTAGGCAGACCTGCTGGCCCTGCACTGAAGTTAAATACGTTGTCCGTATTTTGTTCCATGATGCTCATTGCTCCTGCTATGTAAATATTACGAAATTAATATCACGTTTTCGCAGTGATAAAAACAAGAAAAGAGGTCTTACGACCTCTTTTTAAAGACTAAGCGTTGAATTGGAACAAATTCGCAACAACACGAATTACTGTTGTTGCATCAAAGCAGGCATAAGTAGAGCCACCAATGGGAACTCATGCCCATTTTCGAACTTCAATTTGCCTTCACCAATTTCTGCTTTTAATTGATAACCGCCCTCTACTTTTTCGATCAACTCCATAATAAGGAGCTCATCAATCCCTTCTTGAATAAATGGGTAATGCGTTACTAATTCATCAGAGAAGTAAGTGCTAAGTTCACCAGTAGTGGCCGTTACCAACTTCATTGGATCTTGAGTAATATGCTCAGTACCTTCAGGGATGGATAGTTGCCACTCATTGTGGAACTTGCCGTCACCGAACGCGAGTGAAAGCTCGTTCACGGATAAATCAAAACCTTTGCTAAACAGCGTATCGAAATGCGGCAATAAATTCGCAATTTCCTGCTCATCTAACATAGGAGAGCTTTGATAGATAGACATAATTTGATCAAAAGACTGGCTATCCACATCTGCAATTGAGAAATCCAACTTAAAGTTATCGACATCCGTCCCATCAGTTAAACGTAGTTTCTTAGCATCTAGGTTTAATTGACTGTTCAGCTTATCACCAGACTCACTCATCGTAGTGTTACCACGGTAGCTCGCATTTTCAATCAAAAAGACAGGCGTTAAGTTCGCATCAACCACATCTAGCTTCTCTAGAGAGAAAGATTGCTCGCCTAACCAGTAGCCTTTTGCTTGCTTTCCTTTACCTTGCCCTGTCAATGCATTCAGATGAAGCTCTTCACCGTTTTCAAAATCCACTTGAACAGAAGGAACGGAAACTTGGTAATTGAGATCACCCAATACCGTAACATCACCTGTTACTTTTGCAGGGCTTGTAGAAACAGAAACGCCTTGCGCTTCGTTACGATAATGCCAACTGTTTAGGTCGAGGATAAATGCTGTATTGCCATTTAGTTGAGTCTGGCTATGCATCGTGAGAGGCAAAAAGTCATTGTCCACCAATTTTGAATCTGCTGTTAGGCTTGTTAGACCGTGGCTAACATCACTGGTTACGTCAAACGTCGTTGGCATACCATCACGCTCTAACTGCGTTTTAAGCTCAGGATCAACAACTGAATAACGAGTCAGCACGACTGAAGACAAATAGCCACGCTGATACTCGACCACTTCGCCTTTAATCATTTCATCATTCATATTGGTAATACCATCTTCAATGATGGACTGACCAATTTGTCCGACAGCCAATGGCCAACACAGTGCTAATGAGATAGCACCACCAATGGCGCCGATTTTTTTAAGATTTTGCATAACGTCACTTATTAGATATTTTCGGTCAGTCTACCCCAAACCACCTGCGGAGAAAACATTGAGACAAATCAGACTATTGATGCTTATTCTAGTCCATTAATCAGGAATCATACTTGGCTCCCACTCATCATGTCCTTTTATTGTTAAAGTTTGCGTGGCGAAGTTTTAACCGGAGCTAAAACATCTGTGAATCGTTATGCTGTGTTGTGTCTCGACAACAACCCAATCAGTGCTGAACAGTTTCGATTGGAGCTGTCTGCCTTCTCAAGTAAGTTTGATATTTTTTCTGTCGAATCGATAGAAGAGGCTCAAAGCGCTTTAGAGTATCTAGAAGAAAGAGAACAGACTGTTGCTTTAGTTATAGCGAGCCATCACGCTCATTTTAACGGCGTGGATTTTCTTATTGGTTTAGACCGGATGCCACATACCGAGCAAGCAAGAAAAATTCTTATTAGCTGCTCGTCTGATATAGAGGCAATTCTCACTGCCGTTAATGAGGGCAGGCTCGACCACTGCCTCACTAAACCTTTGCCAGATCACGTCTTATTTAACACAGTGCAAAAAGAGCTGACCCAATTTATCTTGCGAAATGGCAAAGAAGACCTGCTAAGTTACAGTCAGATATTGGATCATCACAGCTTGTTGCGAGCGCACATCAATAACCAGATGAGCCATTATCAAGCCGGATTCTTACACGACTACCACTCGATGTCTGATGCCGAGTTAGCCGAGCAAGTGATCTCCGCTCTCCAGCAATTTTTTAAAGATAATGACGAAACAAGAGCGTGCCGTACATACTCACCTGAACACTTATTAACCGTGGAAGGCGAGCCAAATTGCTTTTTGTGGTTTATCACCGAAGGTGAAGTGGCTCTGTACAAGCGCGATGAGCAAGGCATGCAGCGAGAGGTTGTACGCCATAACAAAGGGAATATTGTCGGAGGCATGTCGTTTGTTACTGGGGAATGTTCTTTCTCGACAGCTCTGACACTAACCAAAACAGAAGTTATCAAACTCGATCGCAACGTATTCAATAAAGTGATGCAAAGCGACTCAAACTTACTGCCTCTTTTTACAAACTTGCTCTTACGCCACTTCAACCGCCGATTGCAAAGAAGCATCAACACCAAACTGCAACTTCAAAAAACGCTCGAATCTTTAGAATCAGCCCACCAGCAGCTCATTGAAAGAGAAAAAATGGCGATGCTTGGTCAATTGGTTGCGGGAGTGGCACACGAACTAAACAATCCAGTAGCCGCGATATTAAGGGGCGTAGAGAATTTAACGCATACGCTAGAACGATTACTTAACGATGCGCCCAGTTCCGATATACAAAGCAAAGGCATTGAATTACTGAGCAAAGCGCAAACCTCAAAACCCGCTTCAACCGCCGAGCTCAGATCACGCGTAAAAGCGCTTAGCCATACACTTCCAGACAGAGCATTAGCTAAGAAAGTGGTGAGCCTTGGTTTAGAATCCGATCACGAGCTACTTACCCAACTAACGAGAACGCAGCAAGCGTCTTATCATGCCCTCAATACACTTGAGCAATACCACAAAGCAGGTTCCACACTTCGCTCAATTAATGTCTGTGCAGCACGAATTGCTGATATGGTAAAAAGCCTGAAAGGATATGCTCGGTCAAATGATGAAACCCTGCACTATGCCGATATTCATGAGGGTATTGAAGACACCTTGGTGATTTTCGAGAACAAATTAAAAATGCACCAAGTTTCAACCGACTATGCAAACTTGCCTTCCATCCTTTGTCAACCGATCGCACTCCAACAGGTGTGGACGAACTTGGTCTCTAACGCCATTGACGCATTTCCTGAGAAAGGTGTGTTAAACATACAAACACGCCTTGTAGAAAAAGAGCATACACATTATGCCGTTATCTCATTTGAAGATAATGGATATGGTATTCCTGAGTCGCAAAGAGACGCCATTTTCGAGCTGAACTTCACCACAAAAAAAGAAGGTAATTTTGGCTTAGGCATTGGGCTGTCCATCTGCCAGCAAATCGTGACAGCACATAAGGGATGGATTGACGTCGAATCAGAGCTCGACAAGTTCACACGAATGACAGTCTGGTTACCAGTCATCGAAAAAGGAGATGAAATATGACCAAGTATTTAATTTTATGTGTCGATGACGAACGAGAAGTCTTGGATAGCGTGCTCCAGGATCTCGCTCCCTTTGAGGAACATTTTATTGTCGAGGGAGCGGAATCAGTCACTGAAGCAAGGCAAGTGATCGAGGAAATGGCGGAAGAAGAAGTTCAGCTTGCGCTCATTTTATGTGACCACATTATGCCGGAACAAACTGGGATCAGCTTCTTAATCGAACTCAGTCAAAATGGTGACACAAAAGCAGCGCGCAAAGTTTTACTCACAGGACAAGCCGGTTTGGAAGACACCGTAGAAGCCGTAAATAACGCGAGTCTCGATTATTACATTGCCAAACCTTGGAAAGGCGAAGCATTGAGAAAGGCAATCGTGTCTCAGCTTACCGCGTTTGTGATTGAGAATGATGATAACCTGCTATCCTGGACTCAAACCCTTGATTCTGAGGCAATCCTCAACGCCATGGCAGAAAGAAGAGCAAGCTTTGGCGAGTAATAAAGTGTTTGGTTCTAACTTGAACTCAACGATGCTCATTGCACCACCTAACCTCGCATAGTCGAACGAGGTTAGAAAAACATCGTTACTTGTCCGAGTGAAATTCTCGGACACTACGTATATGGCGTAGTTTTTGCTTAAACCAAGGAACTATTAAGTTAATTGACAAAACATCGACACATTTTTGTTGGTCGTCGACCTTCCTTTTTATTATGATGTCGGACAAATCAGATTACGGTTCAAGTGGTTGCTTGAATCCATGGAAATAATGAACAAGGTTTATCGTTAGTTATGCGTAAAACACTATTAGCCGCTGCCTTACTAGTGGCATCAAGCCATGCCCTAGCTGCAAACGATCGCAATGCGCCAGCAACTATGAGCAACTTTAGCTACGACTATTTCGAAGCACGTATTGGCGCAAGTCCTGTGACATTTGGTGCTGGATTCAGCAAATCAATTCACCCGAACGCGCATGTGATTGCTCGTATTGACTCTGAGTTTGAAAGTGATTTTGACTCAGCTGCAGGCTTTGGCTTCCATTCTCCGCTAAACAACTGGGCAGATCTTACTGGTGAAATGCTAATGCGCGTTGTGCAACCTTCGAATGAGAGCAGCACAGATGTTGGTATGGAGCTTAACTTAGGTGTTCGTCAATGGTTGGGCCCTCAATTAGAAGTAGGCGGCAAAGTCGGCTACGTTTCTATCGATAACGATGACGATTGGACTGGCTCTGCCTACGCTCGATTCCACTCAACAGAGCTTTTCTCTTTGGGTGCTGAAGCACGTATCAACGATTTTTACGGTGATCAGGTAATGTTCACTACGCGTTTTAAGTTTTAAGATTTGTGCTGTAAGAAAAGAGCAAATTAAAAAAACAAAAACCGAGGTCTCTGCCTCGGTTTTTTTGTCTAATTTAATGACTAACTCAATGAAGTGGTAAAAAACTTCAACGTCCTTTTTCCGCTTTTCACACTTGCCTTTACGACCCGCTAACTCCATCGAAACGAGTCAATCATTGTGCGATCAGCTTCGCTTAGTCACACAGTGCCAATAACTGTTTTTTACGCGGCTCTTGGATCAGTTTCCAATGTACGCCATCAGTTGCACCAGCAAATTTCCACAGTAGCTTTACATCAACATCATTACCGTAAGCCGTTTTAACTTTGTTGAAGACTTTTACAGGTCCAAGTTCTAAAAAGGTTTCTACGTCATCAACACCGGCTTTCTTGACCATACGTTCAAGGGTTAGTTGCATGTT
The DNA here is from genome assembly GCF_023650755.1 of Vibrio sp. SCSIO 43097. Taxonomy (NCBI): domain Bacteria; kingdom Pseudomonadati; phylum Pseudomonadota; class Gammaproteobacteria; order Vibrionales; family Vibrionaceae; genus Vibrio; species Vibrio sp. SCSIO 43097. The sequence goes on from NZ_CP071840.1 coordinate 2,141,730, forward strand.
GGGTAAGTCTCTTAAGCGTCTACTGGCAGAGGACTTTTGATATTTCCGTTCCTTAATTGAGTATTCAATTGATTTCTGTACCAGTTCATCAAGCCCTACATATCCGGATTCGAATAAATCGGTTACATCATAATAATTTACGGTTGCCGTCGTCTGTTTTTTGACGTGCTTATACTTCTCACAGCTCAGTTGAGTAAACACTTCATCTAGCCCATTACCACCACGTAAGTAGCAGCAATCATTGCTGACAAGCGCAAACATAGCATCATCGGTGAATAAACCAATACCACCGAACATAGAACGTTTTTGGTACTCACTGAAGGTGCGTACATATTTAAAAAAAGCTTGGTCTGTCATGTCCATTGACCTCTTTAATCTGAATAAATTACCCCGATTAGCGATGTCACCAGATAAACAGCAGCTTATAGCGAATTATAAATGTCGATTTGTTGGCGATATTTTTGTGAGTTGTGCTCACCAACTTGCTTAATCATACTTAACGTTGAAAAATAAGTTAGGACATAGGTCACATATAAAAAAGTATAAATTCTGCATACGTGATTAGTTTCACACTTATTGTTCGTGTGGTGATATTTTTTTGACGCATAGCATGCCTAAAACGCGCCATCATTATGATCTCGCTGGCAATTACGGGCACATAATACGCATTTAATTGATAAAGAATACGCTGTAAGGGTACACTGTACGAAAGATCTCAAGTACAGCGTCACAATGGAACATTTATCATTTTTTTGGCTGCCAAATAATAAAGATAAGCTTATCAACGCACTGGAATCCGAGTTTGCTCAGCTGGTAGAACAGTCCATCTCCACGGGTAAGATTTCGTTACCTCCTATTCCTGATGTCGTGCTTAAAATTCAGCAGTTATGTGTCGAAGAACACACCACGATTGCCGATGTTGCTAACTGTTTATTGGAAGATCCCGGATTAGCAGCGGTCGTTTTACGAGTCGCTAACTCTGTGATTTTCAATCGCAGAAATATCACCTGCAACGACTTAACTACAGCGGTATCTCGTCTCGGAATACTTCGTGTACGTGATATTGTTACCGCACAAGCGATCGAGCAACTTAAACACTCAGTTAATCTCACTAAAGAATGCAATGCCATCTTGGTGAAGAGTGCGGCGATATCTCGTGAGCTCGGTGCCGTCATGGTGATGTTGGTTCAATCGTTTCGTAGCCACGAGCCAGGCACTTATGGTCATCTAGAGCAAGAAAAGGCGTTATTGGTCGGTCTATTAGCCGATATAGGGTTATTTTGCCTAATTAATGAGTACCACTTGTACTTAGATAGGGGTAATTACTTAGACCCAGATATTGCATTGCAGATCTTCCAAACACGTTGTTCTGCCACAAGTAAACTGGTACTTGAGCGTTGGGGGTTTGACAACGACTTCAGAGAAGTATCCTCAAATGAAAAATACGAGTTAACGCGACCAGAAGTGAGTTATCTCGACATCGCTAGAATTGCGCATCATTTATTGATGTTCCGCAATCACGATGAACGCATTGACGAACATGAAGTTGAATTCAACTTAACTGGTGCAGAAGTCTTGTATGAACTTAGTAACATGAGTGATACTGACTTCAATGATCAAATCCGTGCTGTACTCAATGCTAGCGGTTTGTAATTTATCGCTTTCTGATAATACCTTATCCGTGATAAAACGATTCGCTCAAGGCTGAGCTGTGTGTGGTGAAATGTCTTTAATTTCAACCGATAGATAATTTGATTTATGCGTGTTGATGTTATCTCAAAAAGGAATCATTGAGCTTTATGTTTTCAGGGATGCTATTTATTTTCGCTCCGCTTGTGGTGGGGTATCTAATTCCTATATCTCGATCTTCGTTATTGGAGAAGATCAATCAGTCAACGTCCTACCTTATTTACGTCATTTTGTCGTTGATGGGTCTTAGTTTGGCGGCGCTCGATAATTTAAGCAGCAACTTACAAAGTATTCTCCTCTATGCGAGTACGTTTTTTTTGTGTCTAAGTGCCTGCAACCTGTTGGCTCTGCCTATTATTGATAAAATTATTCCACTCCAGACCAATCAGAATCAAAAGAAGCTACCGTTATCTTCGATGGCTTTAGAGTCAGTTAAGCTTATCGTGGTCGTTGGCGGAGGGTTAGTGGTTGGCCTGCTGTTACCCATTGATTTGAGTTGGGTAGATACAGCAAGCGAATGGATACTCTTTCTACTTCTATTTTTTATTGGTATTCAGCTGCGCAATAGTGGACTTACTCTGCGTCAAATCCTATTAAATAAACAAGGAATGGCCATTGCGGCTGTTGTCATCGCAACATGTATGCTTGGTGGCGTTCTTGCAGCGGTGCTTTTGGATCTTCCTCTTTATCAAGCACTCGCAATGGCTTCAGGTTTTGGCTGGTATTCACTCGCAGGTATTTTAATGGGTGACGCTTTTGGTCCGGTATTTGGTGGCGCGTCGTTCTTGATTGAATTGATGAGAGAGTTAGTCGCACTGGTTGCCATTCCTCTCTTTATTCGTAGCTATCCGTGCACCGCAATTGGTTATGCCGGTGCAACAGCAATGGACTTCACCCTACCCGTTATTCAAACTACCGGTGGTGTGCGTTGTGTTCCTGTTGCTATCGTTAGCGGCTTTATTTTGAGTTTATTGGTACCAGTTATGATGCTTTTCTTTGTATCACTTGCTAGCTAGATCTCAGGTTTTCGCTTTAACATCCATTACAATACGGCAAAAATTTAAATACCCAGTTAACGTCAAAGTGGTCAATATTTTTTGGCAAGACCCCTCTTTCTTTTCGTCATTCAGCCCAACGATTTGTCACGACCAAATAGAAAGAAGGGAGAAACATCAACTGATGTGCATTGCGTTAATAAAGGGATAACAACCAGAAGGAAGAAGAATGAAACGCTTTGTCGTTGCAGCGCTCCTCGCTACAAGCTCAACTTTTACGCTTGCCGCAGATCAACAATGTCTTGCTAGCAAATACGATGGCTACGTCGATGCCTCACTACAGTGGTATCAAGATCTTGTTGATTTGACGGTTACCCAATATCCAGATCTGAAAGAAGTGAGTCAATGGTTCTTGGATGGACGTAAACATCACTTTGAATTAAACCGCGAAGCGGTTCACTACTTTCTAGAGAACGACCCTAGCCGCGTTGCGACGGAACAGCCAATCGAAGCATGGTTAAAACTAGAGCAACATGACGTTAAGCAGTTAGCGACCCGAAGCGATAAGTTAGGTGAAGTTGCAAAACAGACATTTAGCGACCGTCAATCAACTAACCACCCCAAAAACTACGAGCTTCGTTCAGCATTCGCTGATCTGCTTAGTCATCCCCAACAAATTGATACCGCACTTAATAAGTACAATCAGTCAATAGAAAAGATTGAAAAGCAGAAATGTGACTAAGGTTGCTCGCATTAGTCGTTGATTAGCATTCAAAAACACTAGAATGTTTTAACGTACTCAATCTAGAATTTTTTAATGTGAATATCGTAACCTTCACCTAAAATTTTCATTTCTACAACTTGGGTTTCAACAATTAAAACGGGACTTTGCGCCCGTTTTAGTTTAGATTGTGCCGCTCGCATTACCAAAATAACTACAAAGATTCTTTGCTATGGTTAAGGAACAAAAAACCGCTGATGTTAGCTTTGAGAGCTTGCTAAAGATCTTCACTGTCCCAGAAGGTCCGGACTCAACGTTAACTAAAATTGACGAGAGCCTCTCGCGAAATCTAAATCAATTTCTTCGTGAACACATCGTGGCAGAAGAAAAGCCTTTACGCGAAATCGAAAAAGACTTTTCTTCTGCTCAGATTCCTGAGCAGCCAGAGTTCGTGTCAGATCATACAGAGCACTTACTCGACACTTTGGTGTCGCACTCAGTTCACACATCTTCACCAAGCTTCATTGGTCATATGACATCGGCACTGCCTTATTTCTTGATGCCACTGTCAAAGATCATGATCGCCTTAAACCAAAACCTGGTAAAAATAGAGACTTCCAAAGCCTTTACGCCACTTGAGCGTCAAGTTTTGGGTATGCTGCATCGCTTGATATATGGTCAGAATGATACGTTTTACAATCAGTGGATGCACAGTGCAAACCACTCATTAGGCGCATTTTGTTCCGGCGGCACCATTGCCAATATCACTGCGCTTTGGGTAGCACGTAACAAAGCGTTAAGAGCCAATGGCTCATTTAAAGGCGTTGAAAAGGAAGGCCTTTTTAAAGCCATGAAGCACTATGGCTATGATGGCTTAGCGGTGCTAGTGTCTGAGCGTGGTCACTACTCCCTTAAGAAAGCAGCCGATGTATTAGGGCTAGGCCAAGAGGGCTTGGTTGCGGTTAAAACCGATGCCAACAACCGTATTATTGTCAACGACCTGAAAGCGAAAATTGTTGAGCTCGAAAAACAAAACATCAAGCCTATTGCTGTTATTGGTGTGGCTGGCACAACAGAGACAGGTAATGTTGATCCATTGCCTGAAATCGCTGAAGTCTGCCAAGCTCACAGCTGTCACTTCCATGTGGATGCCGCATGGGGTGGCGCAACACTGATGTCTAACCATCACCGTCATCTTCTTAAAGGTGTGGAAATGGCAGACTCAGTAACTATTGATGCACACAAGCAGCTCTATATCCCGATGGGCGCTGGTATGGTTCTGTTCAAAGACCCTGACGCAATGAAATCCATAGAGCATCACGCTCAATATATATTGCGCAAAGGTTCAAAAGACCTAGGCAGCCATACACTAGAAGGCTCACGTTCGGGCATGGCGATGTTGGTCTACGCCGCAATGCACATCATAAGTCGCCCAGGTTACGAGCTTCTGATTGACCAAAGCATTGAAAAAGCTCGATACTTTGCGGATTTAATCAAACAGCAAGATGATTTCGAGTTAGTTTCTGAACCAGAGCTTTGTCTGCTCACATACCGTTATTTGCCGCCATTCATCCGTGAAGCATTAGCACAAGCAGAAGGCTCACAAAAAGAACAACTGAATGAGCTGATCAATGAGTTAACACAGTTTATTCAAAAGCGTCAGCGCGAAACGGGCAAATCGTTCGTTTCACGTACAAGACTGAACCCAGACCAATGGCAACGCATGAATACGATAGTGTTTCGAGTGGTTTTGGCAAATCCACTGACCACAAAAGAAATTTTGAGCTCAGTGCTTGATGAACAACGCGAAATCGCCAAGCAAGCACCAAATTTGATGAAAAGAATTCAACAGCTGGTTGTTGATATTCAATCGTCTTAACAGCCAGATCGAGTTACATCAATTTGAAATTTTTTTTCGTTTTGATGTAACTCAAACATCATTATCGTGCGACTAGCGCAACAAAACTTCGTTTACACATCCAATTCTGTAGTTTTTACAACATTTTGTTTGAGGCCTGTCAAATTCTCACTAAATAGTACCCGTTATTGGTTTAGACTGATTGAAGATCAGGTTTATACTGATTCTATGGCGCTGGTTGTTTTCGTTAACGCCCCACTCTACTCCGGAATCTTCGTGTTTCCTTTCGTTAGCAGAGCCAGCGAGTTGTTCTCTATACCCTCGTGAACACTATGAATACATTAGAAAAAATTCAAAAAAACCTGGAGAATTTCAGTAAGTCAGAGCGCAAAGTTGCGGAAGTAATTATGGCGTCTCCACAAACTGCAATTCATTCAAGCATTGCAACGCTGGCTAAAATGGCTGACGTTAGTGAGCCCACTGTAAACCGCTTCTGTCGTCGTCTGGACACCAAGGGCTTTCCAGATTTTAAGCTTCACTTGGCACAGAGCCTAGCAAACGGCACCCCTTACGTTAACCGTAATGTGGAAGAAGACGATGGCCCAGACGCGTACACCCATAAGATTTTCGAATCGACGATGGCCTGTTTAGATGTCGCGAAAAATAGCCTAGATCCAATGCAAGTGAACCGTGCGGTCGATTTGCTAACGCAAGCGAAGCGCATTTCATTCTTTGGCCTTGGTGCATCATCTTCTGTTGCCCGAGACGCACAAAACAAGTTTATTCGCTTTAATATTCCAATTACTTGTTTTGAAGATATTGTTATGCAGCGCATGAGTTGTATCAACTGCAGTGATAATGATGTTGTGGTTCTTATTTCTCATACCGGTCGAACAAAGAGTCAGGTAGAAATAGCGAACCTTGCTCGTGAAAATGGCGCAACGGTTATTGCGATTACAGCGAAGGATTCTCCTCTAGAAAAGGCAAGCTCGCTGGCCATCACGCTCGATATTCCAGAAGATACCGACGTTTACATGCCAATGGCAAGCCGGGTTGTACAAATGACAGTGATTGATGTGCTAGCAACTGGCTTCACTCTTCGCCGTGGTACAGGTTTCCGTGAGAACCTAAAACGCGTAAAAGATGCGTTGAAAGACAGTCGCTATGACAAACTAAGCCAGTACTAAGCACTAAAGCTTAGTCAATACTTTATCTAGGGGAGCTCAAGGCTCCCCTTTTGTTTTAATGCCGCTAAGGGAGCAATCACCCTAAGTCGTTGACACTCGATAAGTCCGTTCTTGATTCCAGTACTTCAACAGAACTGACATGTTGTGCACTCTCTGCTACACACTCTCCACTACAATCACAGACTTGCTGCAATATGTGTATCAAACGTTCCTGATTAAGAGGTAAAGGATTCCCTTTGATTGCCATTGATTTAAGCGCATCATTCGCCACTTGCTCAAAAGAGGTTTGGCATACTCCAAATTGAGCCAGTAGCGGTAACGCTAACTTATCTAGCACCATATTTACCCAAAGAATTCCATCGTGTTCGTTAGCATTTACTCGCTCAGTGACTAATTGGGCCAGCTTACGATAACGACTTATCACATCATTCCTACCCGCGAGTTTAGCAGCGTTAATGTTCTCCTGCATCACGTGCGGAGCTAGGCGAGCCGTAATAACGCTATGGGGGGCGTCTAACTTGCCTCCTAACGCCGATGCTAACCCATGAGCAGCACCTAATTTGGCATTAGTAATCGCCATACCACCAAGCAATGCAGCGAACGATAAATCAGAGCGCGCCTTATGATTATCTTGCTTACAAGCGGCAATCACTGAACGGCTTAAACGGCGTAGCCCCTCTTCGCAGACCATATCAGTAAGAGGGTTTGGCTCACCACACACATACGCTTCCATTAAATGAGTGAACGCATCCATTGCGCCACGTCCAGATGTGTATTGGTCGGTCCCGTAAGTAAGTGTCGGGTCTACAATGGCAACGTCTGCGAGCATATCAGGGCTTCGAAGACTCACTTTCACTTTATCTTGTCCAGATTTCAGCACAGCATTTCTGGTCACTTCTGAACCAGTGCTTGCTGTCGTAGGAATTGCAATAAAATGAAGAGGCTTTGCTTTTAAAGGGACGCTTCTTCCTACCACTTCTACGTAATCGTAAACATTGCCTTGATTGGGAATAATGGCAGCTAAGGCTTTGCCCATATCGATGACGCTGCCACCACCTATCGCAACCACCATATCAGGTTGGAATTTTCTACCGAGCACTGCGGTCTCTTCTACCATCGTGATGTATGGTTCACCAACGATAGCTACGTGCTGGTAACGCATATTTTGAGCTTTAAGATATTGGATAATGGGGGCGGCTCGTTGGGTATCCTGCCCAGTAACCAGCAAAACACTGTAGCCAAATTGGTTAATAACGGACAATGAAGATTGAAGTGCACCTTCACCAAATATAATCCTTGTTGCAGTCATAAACTGAAACATACACACCCTCCCAAAAGAATATACCCAAATAACCTCTCGCCCTCTGATTTAACACTTATGTAAGAGTTGAAGTTATTTGCGTATAGCCAAAATAGATTGCTATTTTTTTAAACAAAAAAAATTGACCAATTCCACCTTGCCATCATTAACCCTTTAGAATGTATGTTTTTTATGCGTCACTTCACATACTTCAGAGCCGTAAAATAAGCACGCGCGTTTAGTTTTTATTCGATAGATTTCACCTATAGAACCAAGAGGTAATTGCCGCTTTATTTCCGTATCTGGATCGGGCATAGTTACTCCAACAAAAGAAAGCGCACTCAGCCGCTATGTTTTGTACGCTTTCAAAAAAGAATAGATTTAGGAGAAATAAGATTATGTTCGTTGTTATCTTTGGTCGCCCTGCATGTCCTTTCTGTGTTCGTGCAAAAGAGCACGCAGAAACGCTAAAAGCAAAACGTGATGACTTCAACTACCGTTACGTTGATATTCACGCTGAGGGTATTTCTAAAGCAGATCTTGAGAAAACAGTTGGTAAACCAGTTGAAACCGTTCCCCAGATCTTTATCGACCAAGAGCACATCGGTGGCTGCGACGAATTCGAAGCATACGCGAAAGAGCACCTAGGTCTATTTGACGAGTAATAAAGACTGTTTTCAAAAAAGCCGCTTCATGCGGCTTTTTTATTATTTTTCAGCTGGTTATTACGTTAAGTCAACTAATGGTAAAACCTAAAAAAATTCACTTATCTTTTTGCTATATTTAGTTACAATTCACAGTTCTTAATCTTTTTTGGCACACACTCTACCGAGCCACACAGTGAACATAGACGTCGTATACCTTCTTGAGCAAAACCCTATCCTTCTAATCTTCGTCGTATTAGCCATTGGCCTTGCCATCGGAAAAATTCGATTTGGCAAATTACAATTAGGCAACTCTATTGGCGTTCTTATTACCTCTTTGGTAATGGGCCACCTTGGTTTCTCATTTAATGCAGAAGCTTTAACCATTGGCTTTATGCTGTTTATCTACTGCGTTGGCATTGAAGCTGGACCAAACTTTTTTGGTATATTCTTCAGAGATGGTAAGCATTATTTTATTTTAAGCATGACTGTTCTCGTGTCTGCGGTCAGCTTAACGTATGGTTTGAGTCACTATTTCGGCCTCGATTTTGGCTTATCCGCCGGTATGATGGCAGGCGCATTGACCGCAACGCCAGTACTGGTTGGTGCACAAGATGCTCTTAACTCTGGCCTTGCGACTATACCGCGGAATATGGAATTTTCTCTGGTATTAGAAAATCTATCCGTAGGCTACGCGATGGCTTATCTGGTCGGCTTAATTAGCATGATCATGTTTGCTAAATTGTTGCCAAAACTGCAAAAACAAAACCTTTCTGACTCCGCGCAGCAAATCGCACAAGAGCGTGGCCTTGGAAATTCAAGCCAGAGAAAAGTGTATTTACCCATTATTCGAGCTTACCGAGTGGGCCCAGAGCTAATTGACTGGACTGATGGTAAAAACTTGCGAGAACTGGGTATTTATCGTCAAACTGGCTGTTACATTGAACGAATCCGTCGCAATGGTATTCTCGCCCACCCAGATGGTGATGCTATCTTGCAAGAGGGAGATGAAATTGCACTGGTTGGCTTCCCTGACAGCCATGCTCGATTAGACCCTAGCTTCCGTAATGGTAAAGAAGTATTCGACCGTAACTTGCTTGATTTACGCATCGTTGAAGAAGAAATCGTCGTAAAAAGTGACGCTATCGCTGGTAAACGTTTATCGGATTTGAATTTGTCTGAGTTTGGCTGTTTCTTAAACCGCGTAGTTCGCGCTCAGATTGAAATGCCTATGGACTTAGACATTGTGCTCGCTAAAGGGGACGTCCTTCAAGTGAGCGGCGAGAAAAGCCGAGTACATGGACTGGCGGAAAAAATCGGTTTCATCTCGATCCACAGTCAAATGGCCGATTTGCTCGCTTTTTGTAGCTTCTTTATTTTGGGTATTCTGTTTGGCCTCATCACAATGACGTTCGGTCAGGTGTCTTTCAGTTTGGGTAATGCGGTGGGTCTTCTGTTGTCCGGTATTACGCTTGGTTTCTTACGAGCAAATCACCCTACTTTCGGTTATGTCCCACAAGGGGCGCTGAATATGGTCAAAGATCTAGGGTTAATGTTCTTTATGGTGGGAATTGGTCTAAGTGCAGGTGGAAAGATGTTCGAGCACCTAACGCAAGTAGGACCAAAAGTCATTGGTTTGGCATTTATTGTCAGTGTTGTGCCTGTAGTTCTGGCTTACTTAGTTGGCGCACACGTACTCAAGATGAACCGTGCTCTGCTCTTCGGTGCCATTATTGGCGCCCGTACTTGCGCTCCAGCTATGGATGTCGTTAACGACTACGCTAAGTCCACCATCCCTGCCCTTGGTTATGCGGGTACCTATGCGATTGCGAATATTTTAATGACGCTAGCTGGTACGATTCTGATAATACTAAGTTAATACTCACTTTGACTATGAAATACAAAAAGGCGCTCAATGAGCGCCTTTTGTTTATTGGTTATCTAGTCTGTGATTCGATTAGATTTGAATGAAGTCTGCTTCAACTGCTGGATTCACATCCGCTTCGTAATCTACGCCTTCAACGCCGAAACCAAATAGTTTCAAGAACTCTTCTTTGTACTCAACGTAGTCAGTCAGCTCTTTTAGGTTCTCAGTCGTAATTTGAGGCCATAGCTCACGACAGTGCTGCTGAATGTCGTCACGAAGTTCCCAGTCATCCAGACGTAGGCGGTTCATCTCATCAACTTCTGCCGCGCTACCGTCTTCTTTGTATAGACGTTGGCTGAACATACGGTAGATTTGTTCCATACAGCCTTCGTGTACACCTTCTTCGCGCATTTTCTTGAATACCATTGCGATGTACAGTGGCATAACAGGAATTGCAGAACTCGCCTGAGTTACAACAGATTTAAGTACCGCAACATTGGCACTACCACCTGTTGCTGCTAACTTGTCGTTTAGCGCTTTCGCTGCACGGTCTAGGTCCATTTTTGCTTTACCTAGTGCACCATCCCAATAAATTGGCCAAGTTAGCTCAGTACCAATGTAGCTGTACGCGACGGTCTTACAACCTTCAGCAAGAACACCAGCATCAGACAACGCATTGATCCAAAGTTCCCAATCTTCACCGCCCATTACAGTGACAGTGTCTTTGATTTCTTCTTCTGTTGCAGGCTCAACGCTAGCTTCGATGATCACATCTTTGTTGGTATCAACAGCCGTTGATGTGTAAGTTTCACCGATAGGTTTAAGAGATGAACGAACTAATTCACCAGTTTCTGGCATTTTACGTACTGGAGATGCCAGTGAGTAAACCACCATATCGATTTGACCTAAGTCTTCTTTGATCAGCAGCTCGATAGTTTTCTGTTTCGCTTCATTTGAGAAAGCGTCGCCGTTTAAGCTTTTTGCGTACAGACCTTCTTCACGCGCTAGCTTTTCAAAAGCAGCGGCATTGTAAAAACCTGCTGTACCTGGCTTCTTCTCAGTACCTTCTTTTTCGAAGAAAACACCGATAGTTGATGCACCGCCACCAAATGCCGCAGCGATACGAGAAGATAGACCGTAGCCACTTGATGCACCAACAACAAGAACACGCTTAGGTGCGTTTTTGATTGGACCTTGCGCTTTGGTGTACGCAATTTGTTCTTTTACGTTAGCTTCACAACCAACAGGGTGCGTTGTAGTACAGATAAATCCACGAATTCTAGGTTTGATGATCATATTCAACTTCCTTTAAAAAACCTTGTTAGGATAAAAGTTTCGTTGGGATTTCGCGCATCTAATTTTCTGTAAAAATGCTCTTAAAAGGCAAGTGGTTGGAGCACTATCCCACCATCCACTCCCCAAGAATACAAAAAAGCACCTCATTGAGGTGCTTTTCTTAACATTAGTTGTCTATTATGCCGCCGGATTCAACTGCGACTTTTTTGGGCTATGAGTTCGCACTTCAGAAAAGTCATGACTAAAGTGGTCAACTTGAATCGCCTTGTAGCGCAATTTATCTGCAGCCATGATTTGATCAATTTCTTGTTCAGTTAACACGCCTGCTTCAAATGCTTGCTGCAAACGATCATGTAGCAGACCTTTACGAGCCACTTTACCATCCTTCGCAGCCTTCATAAGTTTACGCTCCAAAGGTTTAATGTCGTACATTGCAAGGAATGCATTCTCCATTAAGCCTACGCTGTCATCCTCTCCTCTGATTTTCCGATGTAGCACAGATGCGTGAGGCGATCACGTTGCGCGCCTGGCGTCATCATCGCTTCAGCCAAATTCACACACAGCTCATCACTTGGCTTATTGAAATGATTACCAAGCGGGAACAATAGCCCCTTAAGCACACCGCCAACGTATTTCACAGGGAAGTTGGTGTAAGCCTCATTTAATGACTTAGAAGCGTTATACAAACAGTGTTGAACAGCGTAATGAACGAAGTCTAGATCGCCTTGTTGACGGCCTTCATCTTCATACTTTTTTCAAGGCAGCAGATGCCATGTATAGATAGCTTAATCCATCACCCAAACGTGCGGAGATCATTTCTTTACGCTTCAAGTCTCCACCTAAGGTTAACATCGCAAAGTCTGCACTTACTGCAAGTGCACGACTGAGACGAGTAATGTCTTTGTAGTATTGCTGCGTTGGGCCACTCATGTGCGCGTTAACAAATCGAGAACCAGTTAGTGCTGCACCAAATGCACCGAATGTATTACCGAGCGCGTGCTTGATGTGTTTAAAGAGTAAGTTGTCAAATTCTTTCGCACCTTGTTCAGAATCTGGATTCGCCGCTGCTTCCATTTCTTTTAGAACATATGGGTGACATCGAGTCGCACCTTGACCAAAAATCATCAGGTTACGAGTCAGAATATTCGCGCCTTCAACGGTGATAGCAACCGGGATACCAAGGTAATGTTTAGCAAGATAGTTCATTGGGCCATCTTGAATCGCACGACCCGCATGGATATCAAACGAATCATTTAGAATGGTACGCGCGATTTCCGTCATGTGGTACTTGGCAATCGCGGTTACAATCCCAGGTTTTTCTTTCATATCGAGAGAAGTCGTCGTTAGCGTACGCGTCGCTTCTAGTAGGTAAGTAAGACCACCAATGCGCCCCATTGCTTCTGCAACACCTTCAAACTTACCGATCGACATTCCAAACTGTTTACGCACGTAAGCATAAGCACCTGTTGTACGTGTAGTAAGGTGACCAATCGCTGTGCCAAGCGCTGGAAGAGAGATACCACGACCAGCAGAAAGACACTCAACCAGCATACGCCAACCTTTACCTGCGTAATCAGCGCCACCGATCAACCAGTCCATAGGGATGAAGACATCTTCACCACGAGTTGGGCCATTCATGAACGCAGACCCCAGAGGATCATGGCGCTCGCCTATCTCGACACCTTCATGGTCAGCGGGAATCAACGCACATGTAATGCCAACCTCTTTCTTGTCTCCAAGTAGCCCTTCAGGATCCTGCAGTTTAAATGCTAACCCGAGCACTGTCGCAACTGGCGCAAGCGTGATGTAGCGTTTATTCCAACTAACTCGCACGCCAAGCACTTCTTTGCCTTCATGGGTGCCGTAACAAACCACGCCTTGATCAGGTATGCCACCTGCATCAGAACCCGCTTCAGGGCCAGTTAGGGCGAAACAAGGGATGTCTGTACCATCAGCTAAACGAGGCAACCAGTAATCTTTTTGCTCTTGCGTACCATAGTGCGATAGCAGCTCACCAGGGCCAAGAGAGTTCGGTACCATTACCGATACCGCGGTACTGATACTTCGAGTCGCAATACGAGAAACAATGGTTGAGTTCGCCAAAGCGGAAAATTCACGACCACCATATGCTTTCGAGATGATCAAAGAGAAAAATCGCTCTTTACGTAGGTACTCCCATACTTCAGGCGGTAAATCCCTGTCTTCTTTGACAATCTTCTGGTCATCAAGCATTTCTAGCAGGGTTTCAAGCTCATTATCCATAAATGACTGCTCTTCTGCCGTCAGTGTAGGCGTTGGATAATGATGCAATGTTGTGAAGTTTGGCTTGCCTGAGAATAGTTCGGCATCCCACCATACACTACCCGCTTCCATCGCCTCTTTCTCGGTGCTAGACAGAGGTGGCAATACTTTTTTGAACACTTTAAAAGCCGGGTCACTAATCCATTTTCTTCGTAGAGAGCTCATAGTTCAGATCCTTTTGTTCACGTAACCGCTCGGGGTATAATCTTATTATTGGTTTAACTTTCTTATTTGTCTTATGCCAACTGCTTTGCTGACATTCCTGCTGACAAATATGGAATCAGTAAATCTACGACAGATTTCACATCGACTTCCTTTTCAAACTTACTTTCTGCCAGCTCCGAAAGAGCTTGGCTTGAAGCCATCGTAAATACACAGGTTCCTAACGTGAAGTGCAGTCGCCAAAACAACTGTTCTTCACATAGTTCCGGGTTCGCCTTCATTATCGAGAAAGTGAAAAGGTTCAGTACCTCTTCGTATCTGGTGGTAATGAACCAGCGTAGATGACCTTGAACGTCTGTATAACCGCGGCCAATTAACAACATAAATAGCGGCAGTACCATTTGGGCGTACATCGTTTAATGTACGTAAAGGTAATCGCAATGACTCAAAGACATCGTCCATGTTGTAGCTATCGCGCGTGTTTAACTCAATTAATGAAGTCTTAATGCTCGGCATTAGTGCTTCTAAATACCTATCTAAAACCGCTCTAACCAGCGTTTTTTTATCGCCAAAGTGATAGTTTACCGATGCTAAGTTAACGTTAGCTTTACCTGTTATCGTTCTTAGCGAAGTATCATTAAAGCCATGTTCAGCAAAGAGTCCTTCTGCGACATCGAGTATTTTTTTCTTTTGTTGATGTTCTCGGGGCCATTTTAATCACTCGTATTAAACAACTGTTTGAAAATATACTCCCGAAACTTAAGATTAACAAATGATTAACATCACACTTTAACCAATTGGTCTGACCAGACAGTAAAAGGTGTGATCTAATCTTTTGAAATTCAATCGAATACTCCAGTGAAGCTTGTCAGAAGAAAACGATCAAATTTCTCAGACCATCGCAATTGAAACGCTAACAATAGCCTTGACGGCTCGGAGTAAGCGACGAGAGTATGAAATACATCTTCGGTTCTAGGGGATATAAAATGAGAAACACCGAAGTTAGTCACTTCACCAAGTTGGTAATCCATCTCGATTTTTCTATTACTTTCGGGTGTGTAAGAAGCTAGAAAGCATTAAGTAGAAATTTTTTGAAAAAAAATGGAACTGTTTGGAAAAGGCTCGGTCTGAATATACGTAACAGTTAGGGCATTTGAAGTTTCACTGGCCGTCAAACTTGTTTCCATCTAATTGTTACGTTGCTGCTTTTTTCTTATTAACTCCTATGTTTGTATCCGCCCAGTCAAATTTTCGGCTGGGCTTTTTTTCGCCTATAGATTTGCCAAGCGCCTCTTTCGATGATTTTGCCCCAACTCCATAAGCTAGACCTTAGCTGGTCACAAAAGTAACCAGCCTGAAGTGGTTGATGTGCCGATCTGCAGACATAAAAAAGCCTCCCGAATGGGAGGCTTTACTAAACAGTGTGTATCTTACGCTTGCGCTTTCTTAGGCAAAGAAAAGTGCAGTAACGCGTAGCCAAGTAACGCGGCTGTCGTCGAGCCCATTAAGATACCTAGTCGAGCATAGGTATCAAACTCAGGGCTTACATTTCCAAACGCTAAAGAGGAAATGAATATAGACATTGTAAAACCGATACCACACAACACAGATACCGCAAAGATATGCTTGAAGTTAATGCCTTCCGGTAGCTTAGCTACACCCATTTTCACAGCTGCCCAACTAAAGGTGAAGATACCTAGAGGCTTACCAACCAGTAGCCCCAAAGCAATACCTAATGGCAGCATTGAAGTTAGGCCTGACATCGATACGCCTTCTAGCGAAATCCCCGCATTTGCAAATGCGAATAGAGGTAAGATACCAAATGCCACGTATGGATGAAGTGCATGCTCCATGTGCTTAAGTGGGGAATGTTCGCCCTGTTTACCCTTAAGAGGAATAGCAAAGCCGATCACTACGCCTGCAAGTGTTGCGTGAACACCAGATTTAAGTACCGCAAACCATAAGATCGCGCCCGACTATCATGTATGGCGTCAGTTTCGTCACTTCCTTCGCATTCAACATGAACAGGACACCAGTCATGATGAAGCCAACAAGCAGCGCCATGCTAGAAAGATCACCTGTGTAAAACAGTGCAATAATAACAACCACGCCTAAATCGTCGATGATAGCGAGAGCTAACAAAAATACTTTAAGGCTTACTGGTACACGCTTACCTAGTAGCGCCATGATACCTAGAGCAAATGCAATATCCGTCGCAGCTGGAATGGCCCAGCCAGAAACCGCCTCTGGGTCGTTAGCATTAAACGCAACGTAAATAAGAGCAGGGGCTAACATACCACCAACCGCTGCAATCGCAGGGAAAATTGCGGTTTCTTTTGATTTTAGCGCTCCTTCAAGTAGCTCTCGCTTCACTTCAAGGCCAATAAGTAAGAAGAAAACAGCCATTAGGCCGTCATTAATCCAGTGAGAAACTGACATACCGAATACATAAGTATGCAGTACAGATTGATAAGTTTCGCCCAGCGGTGAGTTAGCAATGGTCATCGCAATTGCCGCTGCAATTACGAGAAGAATACCACCTGCTGATTCCATTTTGAAAAAGTCACGAATGACATCGTTCATGGTTTCGTCCTTATATTTATTATCTTAATAAACGATTAACAAAGAGTGATAAGAGTGTATAGCTGTCGAAAACTTTAGAATAATCGCTTCTTCAGAGTATAAACTTCGGTTTTTTCGATGTTAAGTTTACTATACATCGTATTTTCCAACATGACACTCAATTTTGATCGGAGATCGTATTTGTACTTGTCGCACCAAATATTTATCAAGATGATGAGAAAATCAGCATAACACGGCTTGTACCATCATGATAACCCCGTACTTTTGAGAAAAAGCTAGGAAGCTTCGCGCACCAAAAAACCACCCGTAGGGGGTGGTTTTCTTCACAACTCAATAGCCTGTCAGCTGCATAAAGCCCCAAGCCTCATTGGAGCCGGAAGCTAAAGTAGGCCCTTCCCAGTAAGGTATTACAAAGGGTAGCCACATATCTGACTTGATAATGCGGGTAGTCAAATTAATTTGATGCTTCGGAATATTGATAATCCACTGCAAAGGTAACCTTCTTCCATTGGATAAACTGGTCACTTGCATTGGTTTAATACTGATATCATCGTCTGAGAGGTTGATGACTTTACCTGAGCGTGTCGACAACGTGCCAAATACGTGCGGTGTTTGCCCATGGTGACGATAACGGCTAACAGTTAATGCTCGACCATCATCTAAATTGAAAACAAACCAATCCCAGCCTTGTTGCCCCTCACCAATTAAGCCGCTGCCCCATTCTTTTTGCGCCCATGCAGAACCCGTCACTGAGAATCGCTTACCATTTAAGCTTAAGCTGCCTTTTACTTTTAAAAATGGAGCACTGAAGCTAAAAGAAGCAACAGATTGCAACGCATGTTTAACTTGGAAGCCTTTGTCTCCATTCACCACAAAGGGGCCGCTTGTCATGGTATTGAGCTCAAGTCCAAAACGTATCAGTATTCACATTCAAGTTGCCCGGGAAAGGCGTCGCACCGAGTGATCGCCAAGTCCAATTATCAATCCATAACCTGAAAGGACGATTGATCATACCAGCTTGGCCTATCCCACCTCTAGCTACCCGTTGCTCTTTCCATACATGCGAGCCATGACTGACGACAACATGTGAAATGTACAATTGAGGGTTCTGCCAACCGCTGGTTTCTCGCTCGTCCGTCGCAACCCTGAAATAGCTCCATTGAACATTGTAGATCTTGCCTTGCTCATCTTTTAGCTTCGCAAAGTAGTGCCACCATTCATGCTGATACTCGGGATGAAAGCGAAAGTCTGAGGGTAAAGAGACATGCTCATTAGGTAGTACAGGCTCGAAAATCGTTTGATTTTCACGCGTTAAGATAGAATCAAGTTCGCTTTCTCGTGTTGCTGTCGCCTCTAACCAAAAAGTTGAGTAAAAAGCAGCCCCAGTCAGAAAAGCGAACGTAACAACAATGAGCGTTGAAACCAACAAGCGTTTTTTAGAGCCCATTTTTTTCATTACAACGCGTCCCTTAATGACTTCATCGGTGTACTTTTGATCATTCTAATAACTGGCAATGCGCCAGCAACCATGATGGCAAGCATCGCCCAAGCAATGGTTTGAGCATACTCCCATGGAATCGTTTGAAGCTCTAGAGACCAGCCAAATGATTGCTTAATGATAATATCAACGATCAAATGTGCGAGCGCCAAGCCGAGCGGCACTGCAATAATCGCAGAAATGGCTCCGAAGACGAATAGCTGCAAACCACCTAATACGACAAGTTCTTTTCCGGACACACCCATGCACCTTAATAAGGAAAAATGCCGCTGCCGTGAAAGTTCTCCTGCCAACGTCGCAAAGAATAAACCAAACACTGCAATAATCAGCGTGATATTGCCCAAGGTTCCTGCTATCGCAAAGGTATGATCAAACACTCTCATTGCTTGGCTATAAATATTACCGTTATCAAACACACGATCTTGCGGGAGACGGAATACATTCTCTAAGCGATTTTTCAGCCCTTCTCCATTGACGTTATCTTTTAATACTACGCCAAGACCAACATTACCCGTACCTGCAAATGCATACAGCCAATTCCGGTGCGACATCATCACCTGGTTATATGGGTTTCCATAATCGTAGTAAACGCCTACGACTTGCCAGTCACCACCAAGCGGTTCTTGCAAGTTAATGAAATCGCCAGGGCGGATATCCAGCTTCAAGGCCATCGACTCACTGACCATTAAGCTCTTGGTAGCGTGCAGTTGATACCAGTAATTTGGGACACCTAACTTGACGGTAAGTGAGTCTAACTCACCTTCAGAAGAGCCCGTACTCACAACTTGCAGAGCACCATGCTCGGTCGGCATATCTTTTTCCCAGCGCCACCAAACCGAGTTCACCTCTGGCTGATTCTGGAGCCATGCGCTCATCCTAGCGGCTGAATTGTTGGTCGGATAGATGTACACATCAGCCGCTAATCGCTGATTTAGCCACTTATCGGTTGTATCTCGAAAGCTTCCGACCATCGTTTCTACACCAATGTTTGCCGCCAGCGCTAACATAAACGCCATCGTAGCCACACCGCGATAGCTCATGCTCGCTGCTGCATCAGCAAAAAACCAACGGACACGAACCCATCGCATGGTATAAGAAAAACTTTGGAACATATGCCACATAATAAATGGCATAAACAACGCCACACTAACCAACATCAGCGCAATAATAGCAAAGCCGGTTTCTTGTGTTTTCGGCGCCTGATATACCGCTATTGCAGCGACACAAAACGCACATGCCGCAAGCGCCTGCCAAGAGAACTCTCTTCCAGCAAATCGCATTAGCGACAGTCGAGAAGAAAGGCGGATTGGTTGTGACTTCAACAAACGGATTAATGGCCACAGACACGATATCAACGCACCCATCGCTGCCATGATTAGACTGTATAAGCTAGATTGCCATGACCATCCTATGGTTAAGCCTACGTTGGCATCATACAAATCACTCAGGCTCGAAGACACTGCTGGGATAAGTTCATTTGCTAAGATCAAGCCAAAAAAGTTACCACACGCCCACGCAATAAAGACGAGCAAAGACAACTCTAGCAATAAGGCTTGCGCTAACTGTGTTCCGTTAACACCAGTCTGTCTCAAAATACCTACCAAACGTTGTCGCTGGATGAAAGACAGAGACATCGCTTGATAAAAAATAAACAACCCAACCAAAAACGAGAGCATTCCCATCGCGGTGAGATTCATATGGAATGCGTTAGTTAGCGACTCAAGCTCAGTACGCGTATTCCTAACAAGCGTCATTCCGTTTGGCAACATGTTTTTCAGTGCTATCAGCTTTTCCTCTGGCATTTCGCCACAAGAAATCGCAGACAAACCTGAGCTCCGCTTGAGCATACGCAACAACGATATATCAGTAACCAACCGAGTACCCGAAAGCATCTTGTCCTTATCTACTTGAATAGGCCCAAGACGGCTTCCGTCATTCATCTCAATGAAGTCCCCATCCTGCCAACTCATGTAAGCGGCTAAATCTTGACTAACGAGAATAGGATAAGGAGGCTTCATTAGAGATAAAACAGGCATCTCACCTAGCGATTTTCCTTGTTGTAGTGGGATCATCGCGACAGGATCAATCCCCACCAACATCAGGCTCATATCGGTCTTGGCATCTAGATGAAGCACGTCAAACGGTGCACATTGGTTAAACCCAGCTCGACGTAACTGAATATAGAAACCTTGAGGAATTTTATTGGCAGAGTGCTTCGTTCGGATTCGGTACGGCAAAGGATTGGAGAAAAGCTTTTCACCAGTGGCATAACTTTGTTTTGCATGCTGGTTGATAGAAGTAACACCAACAAGGAGGGACACGCCTAAAGTTAATCCCAGCCAGACAAGAATAATTTGTAGAGGGTAACGACGGTAATGACCGAGTAGTGCCTTAACTACGGGCCATAACATGTAGCTGCCCTCCTTGAAGTCGAATCTTTCCTTCCATATGGGCGGCCACTTTTTCACTGTGCGTCACTAACAGCAAAGTACACTCCAGTTGGCGAGCGAGGCTCGTTAGTAAGCGCATTACTGCTTCTGCGTTTCGCTCGTCTAGGCTACCAGTTGGCTCATCAGCAAGCAGGATTTTTGGCTCCATATAGAGTGCACGAGCAATCGCCGCACGTTGTTGCTGACCACCAGACGCCTCTTCCGGATAACGTCCTAGCAATGGCATTAAGTCCAAAGCAGAAAGAATTTGACGCCACAACTCTTTATCTTCCGGCAGACCTTTTAACTGACGACAAAAACGAATATTGTCGGCAATATTAAGTGTAGGAAGCAGGTTGAATTGTTGGAAGATATTCCCAATATTGTTACGGCGATAAAGGGTTCTTAAATGCTCCGGTGCTTCATGCATAGCAAAATTTGGAAACTGCACTTCACCAGAGTCGGCAGTATCTAATCCGGCGATTAAATTCAGCAGAGTACTTTTACCCGAACCACTTTCTCCCATCAGAGCAACTTGGTCGCCTTGCTGCAATGTTAATTCTGCCCCTTGTAATACAGGGTGAAACTCTCCCCCGTCTACATAGCCTTTACATAGGTCTGACAGTTTTAACATTGATTATGCCGCTCGGATGGTGTTTAAAAATTGGGATCAGAATCTACACTAAAATCCTGTTAGTAGAAAGTATTTTGAATGCTTGATCACACTATGGAAGTACAAATGCAACTCGATTCACTTTCTGTTGCTAATTTTGTTGACGTTTTGAGCAGATTTTTGCAGCCAAAATAAACTCTGTTCCTCCTTACTGGCCAATCAGGTTTTTCATCCATTTTCGGCTAACCATTCTTGGCAAGCAAATCACCCACTTCACAACTTCTTCTGTCAAAAAGAGTAAGTAAACCCATTGTGGGTCCCAATTGAGATAAATCGCTGCAAATGCTGCGAGTGGAATCCCGATCACCCACTGCGCCAAGATGTCTTGATACAAACAAAACTTAACATCACCGCCCGCACGTAATACACCAACAATAGCCATCATCGGCACCGAGCGTAGCACGACACCCAACGCTAGAATCACCATAAACTGTTCAGCTAGCTCGCGAGTGTCCGTTGTCAGTGCACTAAACGCATTAAGGATCCATTGATTTGACACTATCAACAAGACGGCGACCACAAATGCGATAAGCACATTCAAAATGACCGTAGCCCATGCTTGATAATAAACGGGTTCAAAATTACGAGCGCCGAGCTGGTTCCCGACTAGAACTGCAGCCGCATTCGATAAACCAATCATCATCGCCAATGCGATCGACTCAACAGGTGTCATTACGGAAAGTGCCGCCAAACCTTGTACACCTGCTTGCCCCATGATGGCGTGATAAGCAAACAGCCCACCAGCCCACGCCAAGAAGTTAAATGTGGTGGGCAAAGAGAGGCTCAAGAAATGCGTAATTTTATCTAAGACCAATCCTGCGCGTATATCATCCCAACCAAATGCGATTATGTGCTTTTTCAACCATAGATAACCAAACAAGCAACCTACTTCGATCGCGCCACTGATTACCGTTGCGATCGCTGCTCCCGTAATACCCAGAGCAGGAAAGCCTAATTGACCAAAAATTAAAACCCAGTTAAGAAACACATTAGATAAAATGCCTATACCACTAAAAAAAGTGCTTAGGCCTGGTTGGTGCATCGCCCTTAGGCCCACCGACATACTGGCCACACATGCAACAGCAAACATGCTAACCGACGAAATAATGAGATAGCTGGCCCCTAGCTCAATCACTTCTTGTGAATCGGTAGTCAAGCTCATGATGAGTTGTGGAAAAACAACAAACAAAGCAACAGCAATCGCAGCAAACATCATTGCGATCATCCATGTTAAAGCGGTACTGCGACGCACCCCAACTTTATCGCCAGCCCCCCAATATTGAGCGGTTAACAATGCACCACCCGTTGTCACCCCAACTAACATAATGGTGGTGACGAAAGTCGCGCGCGCAGCAACTCCAACTGCGGCAATTTCTGCTTCACCAAGTTGACCAAGCATAAGAACATCGACGAGGCTTCGGCTTGAAAACATCATGCTTTGCAGTGTAATTGGTAACGCGATTGCAAATAAACGACGTAAGAATGCTTTATCTGCGTGTATTGAGAGTTGAGAAAGAAAAGTCACAAGCGCTCCAACGACAACTTATTGATAGAATGGGGAAAGTGTCTCATGATTATACTCTGTGGTGTTTATTCCACCAACGATAAAAGGACAGATAATGAAAAAGGTGTTGGTACTAGGCGCCTCGGGTTACATTGGCTCTCAACTTCTTCCGTTACTTTTAGATAAAGGTTACGCCGTCACAGCAGCGGCGCGACATATTGATTATTTAGAGTCAAGAACTCAGCCTCATCCTAATTTAACGTTAAGGTATCTCGACTTGGCTGACGCAGAGACCACGAAGGCTGTAGTGAACGATTTTGATTTAGTATTTTTTCTCGTGCACGGGATGGCTCAAGGTGATGACTTTGTTGAGTACGAACTAAACCTTGCTTTGAACTTCAAATATGCGTTGGAACAAAGCTACGTCGAGCATGTTGTATATTTGAGTGCCATTCAACCTCAAACCGGAAACTCTCGCCATTTAGCCGCTCGTAAAGCCACGGGAAAAATAATTCGACAGTCTGGTGTTCCAGTAACTGAATTGCGTGCTGGCGTTATCATCGGTCCCGGCTCTGCCGCTTTCGAAATCATGCGTGACTTTGTCTACAACTTACCTATTTTGATCGCGCCTAAATGGGTCGACTCAAAAGCGAACCCTATTGCCTTGCCCAATCTCAACCACTATTTATTGAAGTTAGCAGAAGCCCCCTCTCCAGAAGAAAGTCACATTTATGAAGTTGGTGGGCCAGATACACTTAGCTACCGCGAACAGTTCAAAGTCATTTGCCGAATCACGAACAAGCCGTATCGGCTGTGGTCGACCCCGCTACTTACTCCGAAAATGGCATCGTACTGGCTAGGTTTAGTTACCTCAGTGCCAACTAGTATCGGTAAAGCATTACTTGCGGGCTTAGAGCACGACTACATTGCAGACTCCAAAGCGATTGAAGAACGATTTCCTCAAACGCTGATCAGCTACGAGCAAGCGGTAACTGATACCATTCAAGATGAAGGCACATTTGTACGCAGTAATGTCTGGGGGTTTGAACCCGCAGCGCTTCGTCGATGGCAACCAGGATATGGCTATTACCCAAAACAAGCTGGAGCGAGCATTAAAACTCATGCCTCCGCTGCGGCATTATGGAAAGTGGCGCAAAAGATCGGGAGTCGCGAAAAAGGCTATTACTTTGCCAACATCTTGTGGCGTACACGTGAATGGCTCGATATCTTTTTTGGTGGCGGAAAACCGATTCGCGTTTCTCCTCCTGGACCAGAGCTTAAAGTCGGTGATTTTATTGACTCTTGGAAAGTGATTCGCTGCGATAATAATCAGTTTCTTTCACTGTTTTTTGGTATGAAAGGCCCAGGCCTTGGGCGTTTAGAAATTACCATCAAAGATCTCGGTGACGAACGAGAGCTGGATATTACCGCCTGGTGGCACCCGCAAGGGTTTCTTGGGCTGCTTTATTGGTTTGCAATGATGCCAGCCCATCTTTTCATATTTAAAGGCATGGTCAAAGCCATCGCGAAAGAAGCAAACCGTTTAGAAAACAAAAAGCCCCAATAACAGGGGCTTCTAAACACTCAAAATGTCACTTTAGTCAGCTTTGAACGAGAGTGGAATTTCGGCTAACTGGTTGCCTTCGTTTGCTGGAAAAATAAGGTACTCGCCATGGTATTTCACCATCGATTTGTAGTCTGTTACCTTATGTACCATAAAGCCCGCTTGCGCTGCTTTCTCAACAAACTCAGCATGATTGCCACGTACAAACCAACTCATTGGCTTTACGAGCAACTCGCCATCAAAACAGCTTTCGCATTGGTCTGCACATAACGCTAAAGAGTTTTGACCTTCAGTGAAGATTTGTACTTTGCCGCACCCAATCAGTTGCTCAGACGTCGAGACTTCCCAGCCTGCTTGCTCCATCAAATCAAGAAAAGACTCAATATCTGAATCTTTGAACACTTTGGAGTCTTCACCTTCAGGGAAGAATTGCGCATAAAAAGCAGAAATACGCTTGAAGATAAACAACAAACCAGCATCGTTCCCCTTTGAGCGACCTGCTTTTTGCCAACGCGTTAAGTCATCGCCTACCGTACGTCCGAAACGTTGTGATTTTAGCGCCTTTGTTACCCAACGCACTAAATAATGGTTATTCGCAACAGGGGCATTGGCTAACTTACCTGAGCGATGCTCTTGATCTAACTCTTCAAGTGCTGAGTTAACCAAGTTTTGAATTTCTTTGGTGTAATTCGACATTACGCCTTTCTTCCTAAAGTCCAATAAAACAGTGCTGAAAGCACAGAACAAGCAAACATTACGATGATCATCGGCCAAGCAACATTCCCGGGCAGTGATGCCACCAGCGCACCAACCAATGAACCGATACCGAATCTTAATGTCCCCGCTAGAGACGACGCCGTACCCGCCATTGATGGGTAACCACTTAAAAGCAGCGCCATCGCGTTACTACCTATCGTCGACAATGTACCGATAAACAGCACAACAAAAGGTACAATGCCCCATAATCCGAAGTCCATTAACCAACTTACGAATAAACCAATCCCCGCCAAAAGTTGCACGAACAACCCAAAACGAAGCATGGCATGGGAACCAACTTTCTTCACCAAGCGACCATTAATACTGGTCATGATGATCATCGCCACAATGTTCAAACCAAATAGGTAACCAAAGTGGTCTGGTCGAACACCATATAAATCAATATAAACAAACGAACCCGCCGTCAAAAATGCAAACATTCCGGAAAATGAAAACGCACCTGAGAGCATCAAACCGATCGCTTCAGGATTGGAGCATAATCTGGCGTAGTTTCTCAGCGTCGTGCGGAAACGAAGAGGCTGACGATTTTCAGGCTGTAACGTTTCAGGGATTTTCCAAAGTACGAGAAAAATCACAACTACAGCGAAAATAGCTAGTACCCAAAAAATGGAACGCCAACCAAACCAAATCGCGAGATGGCCACCGATCATCGGTGCCACCAACGGCGCAATAGTAATGACCAGAGTAACGAAGGACATTGCGCGTGCAAAGTCTTCACGGTCAAACATGTCACGCACGACGGCTTGGATAATGACCGCCGCTGCCGCGCCAGCAAAACCTTGTGCCGTACGTACATAGGTCAGCGCATCAATGCCATTTGTTGTCGCACTCACAACGGCAGCCAAGCCGAAGAAAAGTACGCCTAAAATCAACACAGGTCTGCGACCAAAGCTATCGGCGAGCGGCCCGTGAATTAACTGGCCGATCGCAAAACCCGCGGTATAAGCCGTCAACGTAATCTGAACCGCGCCAGGCGCGACCCCCAAATCTTTCGCAATTGTCGGCATCGCAGGCAAATACATATCGATCGCCAAAGGCGTCAAAGCACCAATCGCTCCTAGTACCAGAAACAATAGAAAACTGATTTGGGATTGCGGAGCACTTTGAGCTTTTTCTGTCATTCTTTTACCTCTTGTTGGAGCCCTACCGTCAATACTTGCAGAACAAAGTGAAAATAACGGACAGTTCTCATATCGCTGAATGTAGAAGCCAAAAACCTGTTCTATCCAACGTTCGAGAATCATAAGGGCAAATATGTACCAAGGTGTGACCTTGACGAACTCGACATAGAAAAGCATGTGAAAGCGAAATGTGTTTATGGGAAACAAACACAATGCAGTAAAAATGATGGCGTTGACACCATCATTCCATTCACCGTAGCCGAAGGCTTTGCAATAAGAGTATGCATGCCTCAGCTAAATGCAAAGGCGTATCACTGAGATGAGTAAGCACACCGGAATTGTCTAGGCACTAATTTTGGTAGGAAAATTTATTTTGAGCCAATTCCTACCAAAAGACTAGTTCCTATTAGGAACTAAAGAATTTCCCATGCCGACAATTAATTCCAAATAGAATCAATTTCTTCTTGCGTGAGGTAGCGATAATCACCTGGTTCTAGTGCCTCATCAAGTTCGATAGAACCAATACGCTCACGATGTAAGTACTCAACTTTATTTCCTAACGCCGCGAACATACGTTTCACTTGGTGATACTTACCTTCCACGATAGTTAACAATACTTCATTCTCGGCCTCGTTCACGATTTCCAAACGAGCAGGCAATGTTGCTTCTGATTCATTGCGCAAAATGATGCCTTGTTCGAGCTTTTCCGCATAATCAGGCTGAATAGCATCGACGAGCCAAACACGGTACGTTTTCTCACACTTATGCTTAGGTGAGGTAATACGGTGAGACCACTTACCATCATCCGTAATCAACACTAAACCAGTTGTGTCGACATCTAATCGGCCCGCAAAGTGAAGGTTTTCAATTTTAGGCTCATCAAGCAATGCGAATGCAGTTTGGTTGTAGCCATCTTCATGTGAACAAACAAAGTCAGCAGGCTTATACAACATAATGTAACGAGGACCAGGAGCACCAATAACACGGTCTTCCCACATCACTTCCGCACCTTTAGGTACTTTAAATGCACCACTTTTTTGAACCTCACCGTCAACAGTGATGTCTCCACTTTTGATGATCTTTGTTGCCTGTTTGCGTGTTGCACCCAGAGCGTCAACACAAATATTTATCTAAACGCATGAATACCTCATTGAATTATACCCAAGTGATCTCTAAATCTTGGTTTAAAGGTCACTTGGGTATAAAAGTCAGGTATTATAGCGTTCCTCGTTCGAATAGTTGAGCAATTTCACATATTTTCATGTACACACTTCGTCCTTATCAAGCCGACTCGTTAAAAGCCGTTATTCATTACTTTCGTAAACACTCGACACCAGCAGTGATCGTGCTGCCAACCGGTGCAGGAAAAAGCTTGGTGATCGCAGAACTTGCTCGCCTTGCGAAAGGACGAGTGTTAGTCCTCGCCCACGTAAAAGAACTGGTCGAGCAAAACCACGCAAAGTATGAAGGTTATGGTTTAAAAGGTTCCATCTTCTCAGCAGGATTGGGACGAAAAGAAACTGACCAGCAAGTCGTGTTTGCTTCGGTTCAATCGGTCGTACGTAACTTAGATTCGTTCAAAAACCAGTTTTCTCTGCTCGTTATTGATGAGTGCCATCGTGTGCCAGATGACAAAAACAGCAGCTACCAAAAAGTTATTACTCACTTACGAGAACTGAACCCTGGCATTAAGGTGCTAGGACTAACTGCAACGCCCTATCGTTTAGGAATGGGCTGGATTTATCAGTATCACACCCGAGGTCAAGTGCGAACCGAAGAGCCTCGATTCTTCCGCGATTGTATTTTCGAACTGCCGATCCGTTACTTGCTCGACGAAAACTTCCTCACTCCAGCCCGCATGATGGATGCGCCCGTTTTGTCTTACGACTTCTCTCAGCTGAAGCCCGCTAACACCGGACGCTACAAAGAAGCAGAAATGGACATGGTGATCGATAAAGCCAAACGTGCGACTCCACAAATTGTTGAGCAAATCATGCAATATGCGAAAGAGCGTCAAGGTGTCATGATCTTCGCTGCAACTGTTCGACACGCACAGGAGATACACAGTTTTATTGCCAGAAGGCGAAACTGAAATCGTCATTGGTGATACACCTACGCCGGAGCGCGATGCGATCATCCAAGCGTTCAAGAATCGTCAAATAAAATACTTAGTCAATGTTTCGGTACTGACAACCGGGTTTGATGCGCCGCATGTCGATTTAATCGCGATTTTGCGACCAACAGAGTCAGTCAGTCTGTACCAACAGATAGTAGGACGAGGATTACGCTTATCAGACGGAAAATCAGAATGTTTAGTTGCTTGATTACGCAAGCAACAGCTACGATTTATACCAACCTGAAGTCGGTGATCCCAAACCAGACTCTGACAGTGAAATTATCACGATTCCTTGCCCGGCTTGCGGATTCAATAACAACTTCTGGGGTTAAGTTGGATAGTAACGGTTTCTTGGTTGAACATTTTGGCAGACGTTGCCAAGGTTACTTTGAAGATGAAGACACAGGCGAACGTGAACACTGTGGCTACCGTTTTCGTGCCAAATACTGCGGTGAATGTGGTGCGGACAACGATATCGCTGCACGAATTTGTCATGAGTGTGATGCGACGCTCGTAGACCCAGATAAAAAGCTAAAAGAAGCCCTTAATCTCAAAGATGCATTAATCTTTGAATGCACAGAAATGGACCTATCTGTATTTAAGTCCAGTGATGGTAAATCTCAGCTAAAGGTGACGTATTCTGGTGAACCATACCAAGGCGAAGGCAATGCGTTAGTTCATGAGTTTTGGACATTGAGTACCAAAAAACAAAAACAAACGTTTAAAGATCAGTTCGTACGCCCCCACTTAGCAGACAAGCATCGCCCTTTTGAAGAGGCTTCACCGACACGCGTTGTCGCTAATCAACATCGTTTCCGTTTGCCTCAGTTTGTTATTGCTAGAAAATCTGGTCGCTTTTGGAAGCTGCGAGATAAAATTTTTGAAGATGAGTTGAAATAACATCGACAACACATGGCAAAACTTAATTAGCTGATTCACTCTCTGTTCATCTATCTCCGATATACTGCGGCTAACGCTCCAGAAAAGGTTTGACTATGTATAAAGCAACGACTTCTCTACATTCTGCGTTACTTTTCGGCCTTATCACGACATTCATGTGTGCACCAAGTTTTGCCAAGCATGGCAACGAGTACACATCACAAAATGGCCACGCCATCGTGCAAGATGTCGAAAAGCCAGGAACACGCATCGAATTCGATGAAGATCAAGATGAGGTCTACCGCGCGGTTTCAACAAGGATATATACGACCATTTTCGGAACTTTACGCCGCAGTAGAAAACGACTTATACGGCCGCATCATCAAGGTCGAGCTTGAAGAAGATGATGATGCTTGGGTGTATGAATTGAAAATTCTGTACAACAATAGCGTCCTGAAAGTTGAGTACGACGCCGCCACGCTGGAAATGCTTGAGATCAAAGGTCGCAGCTTTAACAAAGCGTTAAAGCCGCAAAACAACTAAACTTGTCTAATGCGTAATCCAGACACGATGCGTAGCTTACTTCGATAAAAATCCAAACATAATAAGAATCATCAATATGAAAATACTTGTTGTTGAAGATGATCCTCGTTTAGGCGAGCAAATCATCGAAACATTAGAAAGTACCGGCTGGGTACCAGAATTGTCCCAAGATGGCATAGACGCTCTGTATCGCGCGACTTCGGAAGAATGGGACGCCATTGTTCTTGACCTCGGCTTGCCAAAACTGGATGGTCTTACCGTCCTAAAAGGCATCCGAGATGAAAACATTAATACTCCTGTCGTGATTCTAAGCGCTCGCGACACCCTAACGCAGCGAGTTGAAGGCTTAAACGCAGGTGCAGACGATTACCTAACTAAACCATTTGAAATGGTTGAGCTTATCGCTCGTATTCGTGCACAGCTGCGAAGAGCCTCTGGTAATGCCTCTCCTGTGATGCAAATTGGCGACTTGAGCTTGGATACACGCACTTCTAAAGTCATGTGGCGAGGGCAAGCGGTAAGCTTGACGGCGCTAGAGTATAAAGTGGTCGCTTACTTTATGCATAACCCGGAAAAAGTGATTTCTCGAACCGAACTCGTCGAGCACATTTACAAACAAGACTTTGATCGTGACTCCAACACAATCGAAGTTTTTATCGGCCGAATTCGCAAAAAAATCGCACCAAAGATCATCAAAACTGTCCGAGGGTTGGGATACCAATTAAATGCCGAATAGAAACAGGCTACCGTTGAACGCAATAAAACGACTGAGTATCAAAAGTCGCCTCGTTTTAGCGGCGATCGTTTGGTTAACGGCAATGATCCTCGCCGCTGGTGTGACGATACCGACGCAGGTCTACAACTATATGGTTGATGACACTCGCTCACAGCTCAGCATTTTTATGGATGAAGTCGCAGCACAGTTAGAAGTCGATAACACCGGACATCTTTCACTCGCAGCTCAGCTATCAGACCCTCGATTTAACCGACCTTACAGTGGTTTGTATTGGAGTGCCTCTACAGAGGCAAGCCTCGAACGTTCTCGTTCGTTGTGGGACAAAAAAATCGAATACAAAGGTTTGGATAAAGATGCGTATGGAGCAAGAGGCGAAAAACTAATTACGCTAGAAAAAGCGCTGTATCTTCCTGATTACGATGGTCCTATTCACATTATTATTGGTATTGACGAAGAGCCCATTAAAAATACCCTTCAAACGTTAATCGGCCAACTTTGGCTTATTTTGGGTTTATTATTCGCGGGCGTACTTACCGTCATTTTACTGCAAATTGCTTGGTCATTGAGTCCGCTTACAAAGCTACAAAAAGAATTAGCCGAGCTGAAGTCTGGTAATAAAAAGAGTCTAGAAGAAACCTACCCAAAAGAGATTTCTCCTCTAATCTTCGACCTCAACGCTCTGCTGTTCCATTACCAAGAATTACTAGAGAGAGCTCGCAATCATGCAGGTAACCTATCTCATGCACTTAAAACGCCACTTTCTGTTCTAAAAAATGAAGTTCAGACGTTAGAACCTGAGGCACAATCCCGTCTCCGAGCTCCAATCAATCAAATACAAGACCATATCGATTACCATTTGGGTCGTGCCCGTATGGCCGGATCGATGAACATATTATCAGTGAAGTCGAACCCAGCAGATCGTGTGGATGCTATCTCAATGGCGTTTGATAAAGTGTATGCGAGCCGAAGCATTACCTTAATTAATGAACTTGATTCAGAGCTGAATGTAGCAGTAGAGCAGACCGATCTCGATGAAATGCTAGGTAACTTGCTAGAAAATGGCTATAAGTGGGCCAACAGCATGATTCGTGTGCACTCCTCTCAGGATAAGGAAAATATACACATCATTATTGAAGATGATGGGCCAGGCATCCCTAAAGAGAAACTGAGTCAAGTAATCAAGAGAGGAGTTAGATTGGATGAAACAACCCCTGGCTCAGGTCTTGGTCTAAACATAGTCAGTGAAATGGCACACAGTTACCGAGGTCAATTAACATTGGATACAAGCGCTTTAGGTGGATTAAAAGCATCTTTAGTCTTACATCTCAGCCGAACATAAAGCATATAACACATAAACTTTGTTTTTCGGACCATGATCAGTAAACCGATGAAAATGAAGTCGATGTGAACAAAATCCAAGCAAAGCGTTAAAAGGGATAGCCTTCCACCCCGCTAAATCATACCTTTTTGTTGATTTGGATACGATTTGGGTTGCCCATTTATAAGTGGAATGATAGTATCCGCGCTCGCTTGAACAGTTCCTGTTTCAAGCTTTACCACGAACAACAAGGTCGCATTGTTGATTGTGAACATTTGATTTTTACTAATTTGAGAGTAAATACTATGAAATTCGAAGCAGTAGTACGTACTGAACTAGGTAAAGGTGCGAGCCGCCGCCTACGTCACGCTGGCAAATTCCCTGCAGTTGTATACGGCGGTGAAGAAGCAGCAGTAGCTATCGTTCTTAACCACGACGACATCGTAAACCAAATGGACAAGCCTGAATTCTACGAAGGCATCGTTCTAGTTATCGATGGCAAAGAAGTTAAAGTTAAGCCACAAGACGTTCAACGTCACGCGTTCAAGCCAAAAGTTGAACACATGGACTTCATCCGTATCTAATTCCCTACCAAGGAATTAATCGGATTAAATCCAAACCTTTTGCATAAAAGATAATCGGACTTACCAACCGAGACATCTACAAAATTTCAAAACCCCGGAGTCTTACCACCTCCGGGGTTTTACTATATTTGGCATATAGCATTTGATTTATGAACGGGCAATATACTTCACTAAAGTGAGATCGGTCAGCGTCATACTCTCAATCACTTCCGACTCTTCCTCTCCAGTACGCACAAAACCACACTTCTTGTAAAAGTTAAGCCCCTGTTGATTAGTATCCAGTGCTTTCAAACTGATCTGCATAACTGACGTAGAGAGCAAACGTGTCTCTAACTCATCTAACAGTGCACTTCCTGCTCCTTGCCCATAATGTAGCGGCGTAACGTAGCAACATGTCACTAATGCCGTTTTATCTTCGCTGGTGTGGTTAGGTAACTCGTAACTTAAAAAGCCAACAATTTCTCCTTGCCTCTCAACTACGATCAATTGGGCCAGTTGCTCCGTCATCACTCGTGCCCACATCCTTTCTCGACGCTCAATCGTAAACTGCTCTATGTAGCTCTTTGGCATTAATCCTTTATACGCCACCTGCCAAGAGTCAACGTGTATCTTGGCGATTTGGGCTGCTTCCTTTTTGAGTGCGTCCCTTACTGTGTATCTCATAAGCATCCTTTATTAGCGTTCACCACTTACAAATTCTTTTAACCCTACCCTTTAAACCAAAGCTCAAAGATAACAGCTACAGTCGCAACGCTTTACATTAATCCATTTCATTTTCATTAATTAAATGATAGTTCACATCATAATATTCGAAGAAGAACGATCCATTATTTACTTTTCATTTTGACTCATTAGGTTGAATCTATTTGTTTAAACATTCGAGTGTCAAATGCGGAATAAGCACGATAAGGTATCGGATGAGGATAAATAAACGATGCTTAAAGCATAAGGTTTCTAAACGACCGCAATTATAGTAAAGAGATAAATACAATTTTTGATAGAGTTTGGCAGAATAAAGCCATGATCAAATGAGTTTAAGCTCTGTGCTGTTCATTATGCATACAAACCGCCACCCCTCATCATCAGAGCGAAAATTTATAACGATTTGTGTCATACCTATTAGGAAAAACATAAACTTGGCAAAATAATCACCAAAATCAGCGTAATACTTCGCAAAAATGCGCATTGATTCACACAAACAACACACATTCAATTAACTACCTCACAAAAAATAGAGCTAGCTATATAAAATAAATACTAAATACCAATTCTGTTTATTTATAGACGTAGTTTGCAGGCTTATTAATTCATTTCTCCGATAGAAGTATAAATAAGAGATAGATCACTAAAGTTTCACATTAATTCCGTATATTTCACGCCGTAACAATAACAAAATCACAAAGAAAGGATCCCTTATGAAGTTTTCCAAATCTCTTTTGGTAGTGGCAGTAGGCGCTGCGCTAGCAGGATGCGGCTCAGACAGCGACAATTCTCCAGTAACCTGCGAGACTGCAGATTCTTGTACTAAGTTCACCGTTCTCCACACTAACGATAACCATGGTCGCTTTTGGCATAACAGCGACGGCGAATACGGCATGGCTGCGCGTCACACTTTAATCGAATCTATCCGCGCAGAAGTCGAAGCAAAAGGCGGTGAAACCATTCTGCTATCTGGCGGTGATATTAATACCGGCGTACCAGAATCAGACATGCAAGATGCGGTTCCAGACTTCGTAGGGATGAACCTACTTGGTTACGATGCAATGGCTGTCGGTAACCACGAATTTGATAACTCACTAGATATTCTCGATATGCAAGCCGAGCTAGCTGACTTCCCTATGCTGGCTGCGAATATCTATAAAAAAGATACAAACGAGCGTTACTTCGACCCTTACAAAGTATTTACTATCAACGGCCTTAAGATCGCTGTTATTGGTCTAACAACGCAAGACACTGCGAAGCTAGTCAATCCAGACAACGTATCAAACATCCACTTCGAAGACCCTCAAGTAGAAATCAAAAAGGTACTGAAGGAAATCGAAGAGAACGAAAAGGTAGACCTAGTATTTGCAACGACGCACATGGGTCACTACGAAGATGGCAAAAACGGTAGTGAAGCACCAGGTGACGTTAAACTCGCTCGCTCTCTTGAAGAAGGACAGCTAAACGCTATCATCGGTGGTCACTCACAAAACCCTGTATGTATGGAACCAGGTACCAATGAGTATGCTGATTTCAAACCTGGGGATGATTGTGCCCCAGACCAACAAAAAGGCACTTGGATTATGCAAGCGCATGAGTGGGGTAAATATGTGGGTCGTGCAGACTTCGAATACTACGACGGCAAGCTTCACTTAGCGAATTACGC
This sequence comes from Vibrio sp. SCSIO 43097, assembly GCF_023650755.1. Classification (NCBI taxonomy): domain Bacteria; kingdom Pseudomonadati; phylum Pseudomonadota; class Gammaproteobacteria; order Vibrionales; family Vibrionaceae; genus Vibrio; species Vibrio sp. SCSIO 43097. The sequence goes on from NZ_CP071840.1 coordinate 2,176,443, forward strand.
ACTGATTCCTGTAAACCTTCTAGACGAAAACGATGAAGTTATCGGTGAACGAATTCAACAAGATGCAACGGTAAAAGCGTTACTACTGCCATACCAACAACAAGGTCAAGAGTTATTAGATGAGAAGATTTCTAATACGACGGGTAAGTTAGAAGGTGATCGTAACGTAGTTCGCTCTCAACAAACTAACCTAGGTCACCTACTCGGCGAGGCATACCGTACTTACAAAACGGTAAATGCTGACTTTGGTGTGATGAACTCTGGCGGCGTGCGTGATTCAATCCAAGATGGTGATATCACTTACCGTGACGTACTAACGGTTCAGCCATTTGGTAACTTCGTGACTAAAGCAACTATGACAGGTAAAGAAGTTAAAGAATACTTAGATGTGGTTGCGACGAAATCTGCAGGCTCTGGTGCTTACGCTCAACTAGATAACATCACTTTAGATGTAAATTGTGATGCTGGCTCAGTAACCATTACCGATATTAACAATAAAGGCTTCGATCTAGACGCAACGTACACATTCTCTGTAATCAGCTTCAGTGCTGCTGGTGGCGATAACTATCCAATCATCGATGTTCAATCTACACAGCTAACCGATGCATACGTTTTGCGCGAGTTCTTCGTAAACAACCCACAAATCTCTGCGGATAACTACAACAAGAACTTAGAGAACATCAAGTACTTCAGTAATGGCCAACCAGTAAAAGGCTGTCCTGCATCTGGTAGCTAATACTCAACACCTTACCCCTGGCACTAAGAGCTTTTACAAGCAATTTCGTCAGGGCTTTCCTCAAAACCGAAGCTTTGTGCTTCGGTTTTTTATTTTCGATAAATTACTGAAAACTCGCCACCTTCACAATATGTTCAAAAATTGTTCATTTGTGTTATTGACGCCCCTGTGTTGGGCTTCTATGTTTGATAAGGTCTTTTAAATATGCAGGTTCATCGGCTAAATTTCGCGAAACATTTTTAATCGCACAGTCAATGATTCTGAGAAAGATGTGAATGGCGTTACAAACACTGCTCTCAAACAATTTGTCTTTGGACTTCAAACGATGGTGATGTGCCTCCACGCGCACACTAATGAGCAGCGATCTGGACGTCAATGTGTTCAAACTGCTGCCATCGAGTTCTGGAGGTCAAAAATGAAACGAGCCAGCAATAGCTACAGACTCCAAATGATCAAAGAAGTAGTTACCCGTAGAGAGCGTGAAGCTTGTACGGATCCTATGGCGAGATACATTCATCAACTCATGGATGAACGCCCAACAAGTAAATTAGATGTTGAATTCAATCATCGATTTTCAGGAAATCACTTCGACGAACAAGCGGGAGGCTGGGTTAGCGACCGTTGGTCGATGAAATAACGCCAATTACCGCTTTATAGGGAAAATGGATAAGAGATTCCCGGTTCTTAAAGGACACCTTGCAGGACCGGGAATATGTCAAAGCCTAAGCAGAACCGAAAGCGAAGGCGTAACACCACAGACTGAACAAGAGTTCTAGAATAAGTCTTGTTGAGGCGATGACTCATCTTGAAGCTGTTCTGGCTTCGTCTTCCCCGCCAACATCTTTCTTCTGTACCTTTGACGACACAACTTAATAACGTGCAACTGCTGAGCGGGGGTTAAGTTAAGCCAATTAAACCTTTCCTCTCTCTTTCTCATACACCCCTTGCAATACCCTTTTTCATCGGAGGTACATACTCCAACACAAGGGCTTGGGACAGTAAAAAACTCCAGTTGCTCCATACTAAAACCGCTCTTTCCATATTAGGGCGTATTGGCCTAGTTTAAATAATGAGAAGATTAGTCAGCAACAAAATCTGCTATATACTTCGTTATGTCAAAAACATACGAAACCATAACCTTATGCTGACAAAAACAGTGTTTTATTACTTATACTTACCGCGTTTATAAAAACGGAGTCTATAAAATGAAGCTTAGCCTAAAAACGTTAGTTACAGCAATCTCTCTCCCTGTTCTTATGACTGCTTGTGCTAGCAACGGTGATGATGTGAAAGAAATAACGGCTCAAGATTTGCAGCACCACAACTGGGAACTTGTTCAAGTTGATGGCAAAAATATCGTTCTAGACGAACACCAAAAAGCTGCTCGCCTAGAAATCGGTGAAAATCTAACCGCAAACGGCAACGCAGGTTGTAACAACTTCTTCGGTCAAGCCGAGCTGAAAAACAACCAACTACGCATCGAAAAAATGGGCATGACCATGAAGATGTGTATGGAAGATCAAATGAAGATCGAAAACGCAATGACACAAACACTATCTAACTGGAGCGATATCACGCTAACTAAAGATGGTCTTGTTCTGAAAAGTGCCGATCACGAATTGACGTTTACACTACGTGACTGGGTAAACTAATCCCAGCTAAGTAAACCAAATAGTATTTTGAAAGCAGCCAGACGGCTGCTTTTTTATATCGATGAATCGTTAGTCATGCATGCTAAAGTCATTTAAATGGCCAACTTTCTTTCTCTTTTCGCCCTCAATTCCATGCTTTAGACATCAATTTTGCTCTGTAAAACAACCTATTCATATCTCTGGGGACAATAATTTTCAATTACTTGAAAGAATATCCTCAAACAAACGGTCCGCTCCTAAAATGACACCAAATTTGTCCTTTCTTCGTTTTGCTTCACATTGAGAGTAATTCTTTGAATCAATGAGTGATTCCGTTTGGGATTGGCATTGATAATAGAGAGAGATGAATTACTATCCTTGTAACAGAGCGGAACGACTTGCGAAAACATCAATAGAAACGAAAGCAAGCACCAAAAGACATAACACGGAATAGATATGAAAAAGCTACTCAGCAGCATTGGCATTTTAGCCACGACTTTTGCGACACCTTCTTTTGCCGATTCATCAGTGAATAGCGAATGGCAAAAAATCGAACAGCAAGCCGACGGGCAATCCGTCTACTTTCATGCTTGGGGCGGGAGCCAAGAAATTAATCGCTACATACAGTGGGCGAGTAGAGAGCTAAAATCACGTTATAACGTGACGCTAAACCACGTTAAAGTAACTGATATTTCTGAGACCACTACTCGACTTATCGCAGAAAAAGCAGCAGGCAAAAACAGCGGTGGTAGTGTTGATATGGTTTGGATCAATGGCGAAAACTTCAAATCAATGAAGGATAACCAATTGCTATTTGGTCCTTTTGTCGAAGGTTTGCCAAGCTGGCAATATGTGGATAAATCTCTACCAATTGATGTGGACTTCTCCGAGCCAACAGAAGGTCTAGAAGCACCTTGGGGAGTAGGACAATTAGTGTTTATCCATGACGAGCAAACCCTCCATAACCCTCCAAAATCATTCGCAGAAATGCTGAGCTATGCAAAAGCGTTCCCGAATCGCCTGACTTACCCTCGACCACCAGAGTTTCATGGCACAAGCTTTATCAAAGCATTACTCATTGAACTGTCTAACAACGCCCCTGAGCTGCAACAACCAGTTACCGATAACACGTTTGAGCAAGTCACTCAACCGCTGTGGTCTTATCTAGATGAGTTCCATAAAGTCGCTTGGCGCGGTGGTAAGCAGTTTCCAGGTGGTACAGCAGAAACCCTTCAGCTACTAGATGATGGTCAGACTGACCTGGCGATTACCTTTAACCCGAACGCGGTTTTCTCTGCGCAGTCGAGCGGTAATCTTGCAGAGAGCACCAAAGCGTACGCAATGGACGCAGGAGCACTCTCAAATATCCACTTTTTAGCGATTCCTTGGAACGCAAATGCCAGTGCTGGTGCACAAGTTGCGATAAACTTTTTATTGAGCCCTGAAGCACAGTCTCGCAAAGGTAACCTAAACATCTGGGGCGACCCTTCGGTACTAAGCAACCAATACCTAACTGGTTCGGCCAAAAACACTCAACAATTCAAATCTATCACTGAGCCACATCCAAGTTGGCAAGCGGCGTTAGAAAAAGAATGGTTGAAACGCTACGGGAATTAGTAAGAATCCATGTTAAGAGCGCTGTATTTAGTCATTATCGCAGTTTGTATTTTGCCTACCATTCCGGGACTACTTGGAGTGGTTGTCTCTGCGCTCGGTTATGTGCCTCCTATCGGCTTGCACCACTTTTCTTTAGATGGCTTTAACGCTGTTTTTGATTGGGAGGGTGTTTGGACATCCATCGGGCTTACTTTCTACTCTGCCATTTTCAGTAGCTACTTGGCTTGCTTGATCACATTTGCGATTTTGCAAGCCTCTTGGGGTAGCAAGTTTTGGCGAAAAATTGAAGTAAGCCTCTCGCCACTTCTTGCCATGCCGCACGTAGCGTTTGCGATTGGCTTTGCGTTCTTGTTTGCCCCAACTGGTATGGGCGTTAGGGTTCTCAACCAACTGTTTGGTTACGACCCGAATGCACAAACGGTGAATGACTTAGCATTGCTGATTAAAGATCCGCACGCACTCGGTTTGATCATCATGCTTGCGATTAAAGAAGTGCCGTTTTTATTGTTGATGAGTATTCCAATTCTTCAGCAATTGAAAGTCGATAAGATTGAAAAAGTCAGTCATTCGATGGGCTACAGTTCGGCGCAAGCGTGGTGGAAATGCGTGTTCCCACAGTGGATAGCAAAACTGCGCTTTCCAATGCTGGCGGTATTGGCTTACAGTTTGTCCGTTGTCGATGTCGCCCTGATTATCGGCCCCACCAACCCGCCGACGTTTGCGGTTTTGGTATGGCAATGGTTTAACGATCCAGATTTATCGCTCCTACCAAGAGCGGCCGCTGGCGCAGTAATACTGTTTGCGATCGCAAGCCTTTTGATTGGATTTGCACGCTTAATGGAATGGTGTATTACCAAAGGCTTCAAACGCTGGCAGTACTCTGGTCGAAACGGGTTTCGTTTACCCGGTAAAACCCTATTTTCACTGGTCGCGCTACTTGCACTTCTAATGATTCCACTCATGGTGCTGTGGAGCTTTGCCCAACGTTGGCGCTTTCCAGATTTGCTCCCAAGCCGTTACAGCCTGCGTTTTTGGGAATACGAATGGCACAGTATTCTAGGGACTCTAGAACAAAGTATGTCAATCGCCCTAATCAGCGCGACTGTCGCGCTAGTTCTTGCTTTAATAGCACATGAGTATCGTCTCCGTTATCGCTGGCAGGTGCCCGGTTACATCATCGCCATCCCAATGCTGATTCCTCAGCTATCCGTGCTATTCGGTATGCAAGTAGTGACGCTGTACTTAAACAGTAATGCGTATTTCTTTTGGGTATGTTGGGCGCATGTGTTCTTCGCATTCCCATTTATTTACCTCTCGCTAGACGGGCCGTGGCGCAGCTTCGATAACAGCTTAACTCGCGTCGCACTCAGCTTGGGTAAATCACCGATGCAAGCTTGGTTAAAAGTGAAACTACCAATCCTCCTGCCTGCAATTGCATTCGCGTGGGCTGTCGGTATTAGTGTCAGCCTGGCGCAATACCTACCGACATTGGTGCTAGGGGCTGGGCGCATTAGCACCATCACAACCGAAGCCGTTGCGCTATCCAGTGGTTTTGACCGACGTGTCACCGCTATTTACGCCATTTGGCAAGCTCTGCTGCCATTCTTGTTCTTCTCTTTTGCGATACTGCTTAGCCACTTGCACAGGAAGTATCGCCGCTTGTCTATAAAAGGTTTACTACTGAATGAGTCTTTGTCTCGAAAACCTCGCCATCCGTAAAACCAATGGTGACGCGCTTTTTTCAGCGTTCAACATGACCGTAGAGAAAGGTGAAATTGTTACTCTGATGGGACCAAGTGGTTGTGGTAAATCCACTTTGTTGGATGCCATTGCCGGGCACCTATCCGCCGAGTTCAACTACTCTGGATCCATTACGCTTGATAACGAAAAGTTGGATGCCCTCCCTGCCCATAAGCGTCAGGTCGGTATTCTATTCCAAGAAGATTTGCTCTTCCCTCATTTAACGGTGTGGGAGAACCTTGCCTTCGCGCTACCAAACTCAATCAAAGGTGAAGAGCGTAAAGCTCACGCTATGCAAGCGCTGAAGAACATTTCATTGACCAAACTAGCAGAGTCCTTTCCTGACCAAATTTCGGGAGGGCAACGCGCCCGTATTTCATTGACTCGTATGCTGCTAGCAAAGCCGAAAGTTGCGCTACTTGATGAGCCCTATAGCAAGTTGGATAAAGACCTGCGTGTACAATTTCGCAATTGGGTGGTCGAACAATTGCAGCAAGCGAACATTCCTACTTTGATGGTAACGCACGATGAAGATGATATTCCTGATGGCAGCCGCTGCCTAAACTGGCCGTGGGAGACAAATCATGCTTGATAGCCTGAGTATAAAGCTCATCCGCAAACCGCTGGCACTCAGTGCGACATATATCGATAAATGTGGCATCACCGCAAATCAGACGACAATATTTGGTTTTGTGCTTGGCTGTTTTGCCCTGCCTGCTTTGATCGCCGAACAGTACTTGTTGGCGTTGCTGTTTATTTTGCTGAACAGAATCTGTGATGGGTTAGACGGTGCACTGGCAAGGATTCAAGGCATTACCGATGCGGGTGGCTTTCTTGATATCAGCTTAGATTTTTTGTTCTATTCGTTGATTCCTTTTGGCTTTGTGCTTGCCAACCCAGAACACAATGCCGTTGCAGGCGCATTTTTGATTTTTTCCTTCATCGGCACTGGTAGTAGCTTTTTGGCTTTTGCCATCATGGCAGGAAAACAAGGCATCGATAATCCGGTATATAAAAACAAATCGCTTTACTACATGAGCGGCTTAACCGAAGGTACAGAAACCATTGGCTGCTTGGTTTTATTTTGTTTGCTACCGCAACACTTTGCCGTCATCGCGTATATCTTTGGCGCGGCATGCTGGTTTACTACTTTTACACGTATTTATTCAGGGTTTCATACGCTTAACGATCATTAATACTGCTTAGACAATCGCGTTTCCTTAAGGGACAGGCCGCTAAGCCACTGTTTTATAAAGCACCAAAACGCAGGTTAAATTGGGGTATATACTCTTTGAATGAAGAAACCATTCGGAGGCTATATGAAAAAACAGATCAATTTAGGCATGTTGCTCACCATTACTTGTGTGCTCGTGCTTGGCGGCTGTAGCTCACCTAACCCGTACGGAGATGCATACGGCTCATCCGACACTCGCAAAGTTCAGCAGGTTTACTACGGCACAGTAGAAAAAGTAGAACCCGTAACCATTGATGCCTCTACCCAATCCAATGCCATTGGCACCATCGCTGGTGCTGCCGTGGGCGGGATCTTAGGCTCAAAAGTTGGGGGCGGTTCTGGCTCGGATATCGCTGCCATTGGTGGTGGTCTATTGGGTGGCTATGCAGGCAGCAAAGCGGCTGAAGCAACCGCGAAAAGAAATGGCGTGAATCTGACCATTCGTTTAGAGGACGGAAAGATTATCTCTATTGTTCAAGAAGCAAATCCAAACATGATTTTCCAACCAGGCCAAGCGGTCCAAATCAATGTTTCTGGTAATGACGCTAGAGTCGTTCCTCGTTAATTCGGACGAACCAAACCTTTGGCCTGCTTTAATTCAAACACCTAACCCGCGCAAGCTTACATCACTGGCTTGTTAACTTGCGCGTTTCTTTTCGTATCAAACTTGATCGTCGTCAATGGAACATCAATCTCCCACACCTTTCGATGTTCAAATGACATCAAGTTGCTAGCATGAGCCCATTCCAGATAACTTTGGGCTTGTTATGACTCCGACTGTTGACCACGTACTCCTTAATATCGCGCTAAACCTCAGCTCAAATCGCTCTCACGAGCAGCAATATCAAAATCTCATTGATGGGGTCGCACAAGTATTCCCATGTGATGCGAGCTGCCTGTTTATCTTCGATGAGGATGGGTTTCTAACTCCTGTCGCGGTAAAAGGCTTATCCAGCTCGGTCTTAGGTCGTCGCTATTTCCCCAAGGCGCACCCTCGCTTAGATGCCATTATTCATAGCCGTGAACCGGTGCGTTTCGATGCCGATTGTTCACTGCCGGATCCTTTCGACGGCACACTATTAACTGAAGACCAATGCATTGATGTTCACGATTGCATGGGCTTTAGCTTGTATGTCGAAGGCCAACTTGTTGGCGCACTAACGATGGATGCACTAACGGTGGGCGCGTTTGATGGCATCGATCCTGTAGCTATCGAAACCTTTGCGGCTTTGACCGCTGCGACATTGCGTAACATTGCTCAGTTAAAAGCGCTCAAAGCGCAAAACCAGAAGCAAAAAAGCGTCACTCAAACCCTTATCCAGCAAGCCCGTTCTCAACATGGCGAAATGGTGGGTTTGAGTCCACAGATCAACCAGTTACGAAACAACATTGCGACTGTTGCTCAATCAGATTACGCAGTACTTATCACAGGAGAGACCGGTACTGGTAAAGAACTGGTCGCGCACTCGGTACACGCGCAATCTCATCGTAGCGATAAGCCGATGATTTACGTCAACTGTGCGGCTTTACCAGAAGGTCTGGCTGAGAGTGAACTGTTTGGCCATGTCAAAGGCGCATTTACAGGTGCTAATAGCCACCGTGCCGGTAAGTTTGAACTGGCAGACGGTGGAACGATTTTCCTTGATGAAGTGGGCGAACTGCCTTTGATTTTGCAAGCAAAATTGCTGCGCGTAATTCAGCAAGGCGAGCTGCAACGTGTAGGTAGCGATCAGCATTTGATGGTCAATGTGCGCATCATCGCCGCGACCAATCGACAATTAGAAAAAGAGGTCGAATCTGGCACGTTTCGAGCAGACCTTTTCCACCGTTTGAACGTGTTCCCAATCCAAGTCCCCCCACTGCGTGCCCGTGACGGGGATATTCCCGTTTTAGCAGGATATTTGTTGGAAAAAGTACGCCAACAATTCAATGCACCCAATCTGCACGTTCATCCTAAAGTGTTGACTCAATTGGAATCTTCACCTTGGTACGGAAACGTGCGCGAGCTCGAACATACTTTAACTCGCGCGGCTTTGCACGCCATTCAACAAGGCGCAAGCACGATCATGCTTAACCATTTCGACACCTCATTGGCTCTCGGTGATGTAAAAAACACATCGCATTATTTACCCAAAGAAAGCCAACCAATGCGAGAGCTAATAGAAAGCTATCAACGTGATTTAATTGAACATGCTTTGAGCCAAACTGGTGGCGTTTGGGCAAAAGCAGCGGAGTTTTTACAAATGGATCGCGGGAACTTATATCGGATGGGTAAAAAGCTGGGGATCAATAAATAACCGACCACAAGAAGTCGATGTGATTAAGACATCAACTGCGTTGTCTTAATTACATCAACCACTCTCCTAAATCTGATAAAATTCAATACAAATCAACGAGATAATAATTGGCACACATTCTGCTCTCTAGTGGTCAACATCACGACTATTAAAACAATCACTGGAGAACCCAATATGTTCTGTATTCAATGTGAACAGACAATTCAAACCCCTGCTGTTAAAGGTTGTTCTTTTGCACAAGGTATGTGTGGTAAAACTTCTGAAGTATCTGACCTTCAAGACGTGTTGGTTTACACACTGCAAGGGGTTTCTTTTTGGGCATCAAAAGCACTTGAATTCAACATCATTAACGATGAAATCAACCAATGGGCACCAAAGGCATTTTTCTCTACATTGACGAACGTAAACTTTGACCCTGAACGTGTCCTAGAGCTAACTTCTCAAGCGGCAACGTACAAAGCATTGCTAAAAGAGCAAGTAATGTCTGCTGCAACACTCGCCGATACCGAAGTTGCTGACATCCCTGTTGTTGCTCACTTTGAGCTACCAAATAGCGCAGAAGCAATCTTAGCTTTTGCTCCTCAAGTCGCGGTTAACCGTGGTAAGGACCAAGTACATGAAGATGTTATTGGCCTACGCTTACTTTGCCTATACGGCCTTAAGGGTGCCGCAGCATACATGGAGCACGCACGTGTTCTTGAGCAAACCAACAACGATATCTATGCCGAATACCATGAAATCATGGCGTGGTTGGGTACAGACCCTGAAGATCTTGGTGAACTACTTGATTGCTCAATGCGCATTGGCCTGATGAACTACAAAGTGATGGAAATGCTCGACCAAGGTGAAACAATGACCTTCGGCCATCCAGAACCAACCTCGGTGAACGTCAAGCCAGTAAAAGGCAAATGTATTCTTGTTTCTGGCCATGATTTGCATGACCTAGAAAAAATCCTGCAACAGACTGAAGGCAAAGGCATTAACGTTTATACCAACGGTGAAATGCTGCCTGCACACGGCTACCCTGAGCTGAAGAAATATCCTCATCTTGTCGGCAACTACGGCAGCGCATGGCAAAACCAACAGAAAGAATTCGCAAACTTCCCTGGCGCAATCGTAATGACGTCAAACTGCTTGTTGAATCCAAATGTGGGTCAATACGCAGACCGTTTATTCACTCGTAGTATTGTTGGCTGGCCTGGTGTGGCTCACATCGAAGGCGATGATTTTAGCCAAGTGATTGAATGTGCTCTAGCGCAAGACGGTTTCCAACACGATGAAATCGAACACCACATCACGGTTGGTTTTGGTCGCAATGCACTGATGAACGCCGCCCCTGCGGTTATCGACCAAGTGAAACAAGGCAACATCAAACACTTCTTCCTAGTCGGCGGTTGTGATGGCGATAAAGCGGAACGTAGCTACTACACCGATTTCACGGCTGAAGCGCCAGAAGACACGCTAATCCTGACCTTGGCGTGTGGTAAGTTCCGCTTCAACAAGAATACGTTTGGCGATATCAACGGCATCCCTCGCCTATTGGATGTCGGCCAATGTAACGATGCTTACTCTGCAATCCAGCTTGCACTTGCACTGGCGAAAGAGTTTGACTGTGACATCAATGAACTGCCACTCACGCTTGTGCTTTCTTGGTTCGAGCAAAAAGCGATCGTTATCTTGCTAACGCTATTTGCATTGGGCGTGAAAGGCATTTACACAGGCCCTACTGCACCAGCATTCCTAACGCCAAACCTAATCGCCATCATCCAAGAGAAGTTCGATATGCGCAGTATTGGCAATGTTCAGGATGATCTAAAAGCCATCCTAGCAGCTTAATAAACTTGCTTGTTACGCGCCTCCTTACGCGGAGGCGCTATCTATTTCGAACCAAAATAGCCACAACCAAAGAGATTGTTATGTTTTTTGAATGGCAAGGTAACCAACCCGTCACACTCCGTTGCATCGACAAATACTTCGAAACACACGACACCGTCAGCATCAAATTGTCTGAACTAACCGAGTCACTTCTGTTTCAGTTTAAGCCTGGCCAGTTTATTAACTTAGGCGTGGAAATTGATGGAAAAATGGAGTTTCGCGCCTATTCAATCAGCTCGATCAATGAAGACGATCACCTTCAACTCACCATCAAACGAGTATCTGGCGGTAAAGTATCGAACTACATCGTTGACTCGCTGCTGCTAGGTGATACCGTTCAAGCATTACCACCAGCAGGCGAATTTAACTGCATCGACCATCCACCCGTGTTACGTGATGGCGAAACAAAAGCCTTGCTTATCAGTGCAGGTTGCGGCGTCACGCCCGTATTTTCGATGGCAAAACACTGGCTGAGTAATCAAGATGAAAACGACAACGATGTGGACATCGCATTTCTTCATATCGCACGCAGCCCAGAAGAGACGATTTACTACGATCAGCTAGAAACGTTAGACGCCGTATATCCCAACTTCCATTTAAAGCTGTTGCTGAAAAACCGCGAAGGAACGTCACACCCACAAGGTCGTTTGAATGCCGACTGGATTAAAGAGCTTGTTCCTGATTTCAAGCAACGCACCGTTTACCTGTGTGGTCCAAGCCAGTTTATGCAAGATGTTCACGGCTATTTGAATGATCTTGGTTTTGACATGACGAACTTCTACCAAGAGAGTTTTACGCCAGCGACTGGCGCAGAATCATCGGTCTCCGATGAGACGGTTAACGTTTCTGTTCCTGATTTTGCTCAAAGCATCGATGCGCAAAAAGGTCAGGTACTGGCCGATGTGCTCGAAGGCGCAGGTTTACCATTAATCGTCGCTTGTCGAAGCGGGATTTGTGGCTCGTGTAAATGCAAGGTTCGTAAAGGCAACGTCTCTTCCACCAGCCTAGAAACATTGACGCCAGAAGAAATTGAACAAGGCTATGTGCTCGCCTGTTCATCAACCATCGAAGCGGATCTTGAAGTGCAGATTGGTTAGTTTTCCAAATACAAAAAAGCGCCGCGATACGTCTGTCTTGTTGTTTCGCGGCGCTTTTTTTGATGTTACTTCTGTTGCAACAAAAGTCTTTTAGCTAAATAACAACACTTTCAATGCTGCTTCGCTGTCTACGTCCATAAACTCTGGTGGGTTATCCAGACGCTCACGGAATGTCAACTCTGGCGCTTCTTCTTTCATGCTTTCAATCAAGAAGTCGCTTGTCACAGATGGCGAGTTCACACATGCCATCACTTGACCGCCTTCTGCCAACAAATCTGGCAACCGACGTAGAATCTTTTTGTAATCTTTAGTCAGCGCAAAGCTGCCTTTCTGGAATGAAGGCGGATCGATGATAATCAAGTCATACTGACCAGATTTTTTAATTTTACCCCACGATTTAAAGATATCGTGCCCCATAAAGCTTACCTGGTTGATGTTATGACCATTTAGCTTGTGGTTCTCACGACCTTTAGACAGCGACGCTTTTGCCATGTCGACGTTAACCACTTTATCTGCGCCACCCGCAATGGCAGCGACAGAAAAGCCACAGGTGTAAGCAAACAAGTTAAGCACGTTTTTATGCTTCGCATTTTCCCGTACCCAATCACGACCGTAGCGCATGTCCAAAAACAGACCGAAGTTTTGATTGCGGCCTATATCCAATTGGTATTTCAAACCGCTTTCTTCAACGACAGGGCGAGCGTCTAATTCACCGACAAGCACTTCTGAAGGCGCACCATCGGCATAACGGTGCTGAAGAACCATAGTGCGACCTTGCTTGTCTGCCCACAGTGGTGATTGTGCCAACGCATTGAGGCCGTTTTTCAGCTCAGCGAGAAACGCGTCGTCGACTTCTTTAAACAAGTTGATAATCACCTGACCTTGTAACCAATCACAGGTGATTTGCTCTAGGCCCTCAAAACGACGGCCACGACCATGAAACAGTCGACGAATTTCGTTAGGAGCTTGCGCGAGCTCGGTTTCTAGATGCTGAAAGAACAGCGGAAGTTGTGATGCTTGCATCGAGTTCTCTTATTAGTTTTCTTTGTGACGGTTATTTGATCGTAGGCCAGTTCAGTTCCCAAGGGGAAAGCCAAGTATCCAAACCCTGAGAGACTATTTCACTGAGCCATTTGTTACCCAGCACTTGGTATTCTCGTGGGTCGCAAACAAAGCGATATTGCTCATCTCGGTATTGGAAGCAAAGTGAAAATGCATGCAGATAACCGCGATCAGCCTCATTGCCTGCATTGTAAATCGGGTCGCCAACAATACCTGAGCCAACCGATTTTAATGCCACGCGGATTTGATGCGTTTTACCAGTGTGTGGCTTACATAAAAATAGGCGCTCTCCGGGCTCTGCCGCAAGAGAGAAAAACTGGGTGACGGCTGGGTTATTTTTGCTGTTGACCAGCTTCCATGATGAACGGCGCGAACGCTCCATATCACCAACGACCAAACCTTGTTTCTTTTTCGGCTTTTTAGAGCCAATCGCCAGATAGAACTTTTCCACTTGGCGGTCAGCAAAAGCTTGCGATAACGCACTAGCCGCTTTGGCGTTGCGTCCGAGGAGCAGAATACCCGATGTCATTTTATCCAAGCGATGGATAAGATAAAGCTGCTCATCACCACTCTGCTTAGCCACTTCTTGCAGCAGCATTGTGTCGCCATCGTCTTTATGAACAGAGACGTTGGGATGCTTATTGATGATCAGAAAATCGGGATGGGTATGTAGAATATCGAACATAAAAAACTGGCTCCACGTTTGGAGCCAGCAGTATACATAAGTTACCGGACAAAGCTATCGAGGCTTGCCCCAAGGTCTTTGCTAAAGCTTCTTAGAGAAAATGCCAGCAAGGCCAATGATTGCGATACCCAGCAGCATGATTTCACCTTTGCCACTATCAAAGCCAGACTTAATCCCCATGAAGGCAACAATAGCAATCGCAACAGGAATCAGGTATTTAACTAGGTTGTACCACAATCCAAATAGCGGGAAGGATACTTCGCCGTCATTAGTGATCTCTTTTTCTAGCTCAGCACGGCTTAGGCGCCATCCAGCAAAGATACAAACCAACATACCACCAACCGCTAGGAAGATTTTGTCCGTTAGCAAGTCGAAAATATCAAAGGCACCGGTACCAAACAGCGTTGGTCCCATTCCACCTAACGATAGTGACGCAAAAATACATAATGCCGCCATAACTGCGCTTGCAGACAGAACTGCGTTAGAGCGCTTCATGCCTTTCTCGTCGATTAGGTAAGACACGACAACTTCCAATAATGATACTGAAGAAGTTAATGCCGCCACCGTCAAACCGATGAAAAATAGCAACGCGAATAGCAACCCAATCACACCGCCCATTTCAGCAAATAACTGAGGAACGACAACGAATACAAGACCAGGGCCTGCCGCAGGCTCCATACCAAAGGCAAACATTGCTGGGAACATAGCAACACCAGCAAGAATCGCGACACCAGTATCCATCGCTGTAACCATACCGGTTGTTTGAACTAGGTTCTCTTTCTTCTTCAGGTAAGAACCGTACGTCATCATACAACCCATACCTAAGCTAAGTGAGAAGAACGCTTGCCCTAGAGCAGCAAGAACCACATTGCTGTCGACTTTAGAAAAGTCCGGCATGAATAAGAACTCAAGACCAGCCATTGCACCTGGCAGCATCAAGCCTTTAACAGAAACAACGATTAGGATTAAGAACAGAAGCGGCATCAGAACCTTACCAGCTTTCTCAATACCACCCGAGATCCCTTTCATCACAATCATGACGTTAAGGAACAGGTAAACACCCATCCACATTAAAGGTTGAATCGGATCTGAGATGAAACCGCCAAAGCTGTCGCCAATTGCTTCTGGCGCGCTGAGTAGACCACCACCCACTTTAAAGATATAGGCCAATGCCCAACCACCAACCACAGGGTAGAAGCCCATGATCAAAAGACCACTGAAGACTCCCATAACGCCAGTGAACGTCCAGCGTCGGTCAGTTGTTTTGAATGCACCTACGGCAGAAAGACCTGTCTTACGACCAATAGCGAACTCTGTCAGCATCACGCTAAAGCCGATAAAAATTACAAAGATAAGATAGATAGCAACGAATGCACCGCCGCCACTCTCACCTGCTGTGTAAGGGAATTTCCATATATTGCCTAAACCGACAGCGGAACCCGCTGCTGCCATTACGAAGCCTAGTTTAGACCCCCACGTATCACGTGGTGCTGCTGTATTAGTTGTAGCCACGCTTTTTCTCCAAAATTAGTTTGTTGTGTATGCATAGAGATAGGCGTCTAAAAAGTTTATGTAAAAATTATTGTACACTTATAAAATAAGCGTTCGACGCACTATGTCTAGAAAGTAAAGCAGCTCCCCTTTAAAATTGGAACCCCAAAAAAGTACATTTATCGCACAAGTGTCGAGTTACGCAGGTTAAATGCTGCTTTTTTATTCAAAAGTTAAAGAATGACCTTGTTTTTTACATTAAAATAACAGAATCAGCTGTTATGAAATTCGTTCCTCATATAAGGTCAATCCCACGTCTAAATGGGAAATCTATTCCCCCAACCCACTTTTATGCTTAATATCCTAGAAGGGCATATTACTCTGAGCGTATATGGACAAGTTTTATCACTTTCTTACTTTAGCTGGCATCGGGCTATATTGGTTACTGGTCGCAGGTGTGACCATTCGTGTCGTTTTAAAGCGCCGTGCAGTGAGCGTGTCTTTAGCTTGGCTAATGATCATTTATATCCTTCCCGTTCTGGGTGTCGCATGTTATTTCCTCTTCGGTGAACTGAACTTAGGCAGAAAGCGAGCCGAACGTGCGAAAGAGATGTTTACACCATTCGAGAAGTGGTTCAGTCAGCTTAACGACTGTAACGCGCACAACCCAGAAACGATGGGAAGGCACATCTACCGAATTGATGAACTTTGTAACAACCGCCTTGGTCTTCCCGCATTGAGCGGTAATACATTGTCGCTGCAACAGTCACCTAATGAGATTTTGCATTCCATTATTGAAGACATCGAAAACGCGCAGAGCAGTATTCGAATGGTATTCTACATTTGGCATCCGGGTGGTTTGGCTGACTCTGTCGCTTCTGCGCTTATTCAAGCGGCTAAACGCGGCGTAGATGTCAAACTATTGCTCGATTCAGCAGGTAGTCCACGTTTTTTCAGAAGTCCTTGGTATCGAATGATGCAGGATGCTGGAATTGAAGTTATTCAAGCGCTAGAAGTGAAGATGTGGCGTATTTTCTTACGTCGTCTTGATCTTCGCCAACATCGCAAGATCATCGTAATTGATGATGAAATTGCTTATACCGGTTCAATGAACCTGGTTGACCCGGCTTACTTCAAGCAAAACAGTGGCGTCGGGCATTGGGTGGACATCATGGTTCGCATTACGGGACCAACGGTAAACGTATTGAGTGCCATCCACTGTTGGGATTGGGAAGTCGAAACTGGCGAACGTCATTTACCAAGACTACCTGAATGCAAGATCGATGAGAGTGAATTCCAACACCCTATTCAGGTTGTGCCTTCTGGCCCAGGTATGCCGGAATATCTGATCTATCAAGTATTAACATTGGCAATAAACCAAGCCAATCGCTCGGTACGAATCACAACACCATATTTCGTGCCCAATGCTGATTTACTCGAAACGTTAAAGATGACAGCACAACGAGGCATTGACGTTGAACTCATTATTCCACATAAAAATGACTCTATGATGGTGCAATGGGCGTCACGCGCTTTTTATAGTGAGCTCTTGAGTGCAGGGGTCAAGATTTATGAGTTTTATGGTGGTTTGCTGCATACAAAATCTGTCGTAATTGACGACCAATTCTGTTTAGTTGGCACCGTAAACATGGATATGCGCAGCTTGTGGCTGAACTTCGAAGTGACCCTCGCCGTTGATGACGAAGAGTTCACCAAGCAAATGTCTTGGTTACAAGATAGCTATATTAAGCAATCTCACACTGTTGTATTGGAAGAATGGGAGAAAAGGAGCCTATTTTCTCGGTTCTTAGAGCGAGTGTTCTATCTCTTCAACCCACTCCTCTAATACCTCAAATACACCGACTAAAAAACCTCCAGCGCTACATGCATCCTGCTGGAGGTTTGTTCTTTTAGCTCCCTATCTACACGATACCTCTCGACATCATTATTACCTGTTCATCTTGGCTGTTATTGGCTGATAGTTGACTTTTCCCTTGCATAACCTACGTCGTCCATGTTTTAAATATTCAAAACCGCAATATTTAAGACAGGGAACTTTTATGTCAGAGGGAAAAAAAACCAAACTCATTACCGCTGGCCGCGATAAAAAGTGGACAAATGGTGTTGTAAACCCACCCGTTCAACGCGCTTCAACTGTGGTATTCAATACCGTTGCAGAAAAGAACCAAGCCACCATTAATCGTGCAAACAAAACGTTGTTTTATGGTCGCCGAGGCACCAACACGCACTTTGCTTTCCAAGACGCAATGGTTGAGATTGAAGGTGGAGCTGGTTGCGCGCTTTACCCTTGTGGAACGGCAGCAATTTCAAACGCCATCCTCTCTTTCGTTGAAACTGGCGATCACATTCTAATGGTGGACACTTGTTACGAACCAACTCGTGACTTTTGTAACACCATCATGAAGAAAATGGGCATCGAAACCACCTATTATGACCCAATGATCGGTGAAGGTATCCGAGACTTGATTCAGCCGAATACCAAAGTCCTTTTCTTAGAGTCTCCTGGTTCAATAACCATGGAAGTCCAAGATGTACCTACATTAGCGCGCATTGCCCATGAGCAAGATATCATCGTGATGCTAGACAACACATGGGGAGCTGGCGTGAACTTCTCTCCTTTCGAGCATGGCGTAGACATTTCCATTCAAGCGGCAACTAAGTATATTGTTGGACATTCAGATGTCATGCTAGGTACTGCTGTGGCTTCTGAAAAGTATTGGGATCAGCTTCGTGAACAAAGCTACCTGATGGGTCAGTGCGTTTCTCCTGACGACGCATACCTAGGTCTTCGAGGTATTCGCACGTTGGATGTTCGCCTAAGACAGCACGCAGAAAGCAGTTTAAAAGTCGCTCAGTGGCTCGCTTCTCGCCCAGAAGTTGATCATGTCCGCCATCCAGCTTTAGAAACAAATCCTGGCCATGAGTTTTTCAAACGAGATTTCACAGGTGGAAACGGCTTGTTTTCATTTGTTCTCAAAACGTCTTATCCAAAAGCGACGACGGCTCTGCTTGATGGTATGAAACACTTCAGTATGGGTTACTCTTGGGGCGGTTATGAAAGCCTCATTCTAGCTAACGAACCTAAGAGCTTTAACAGCCTGAGAACCATAGCTCACCCACACTTTGAAGGTACTTTGGTTCGTATTCATATTGGCTTAGAAGACGTAAATGACTTGATCGCTGATTTAGAGGCTGGTTTTGCGCGTTATAATGCCTTAATGCTTGAAAAAGAAGCCTCCCTATAACAATGATTGAATCGCCCTGCATTGCGGGGCGTTTTTATAAGTCCCTGACTTAATTAGAATTAACTAACATTCACCCGAACCCATTAATTAATGTTAATCATTTGTGTTGTTTTTCAATTGAGCAGTCACAGAATGAAATAATGTGCCACAAATAGGCTTTCCAAATTTAGAGTTTCTCTCCTACTTTTTATCATTCATAAGAGGTCATACCACAAGGAGATAGTTTTGAAACTCAAATTTATAGCGCTAATGCTTTTTACCTTAGTTACCGTCCCAATAACCTCCGTATACGCTGCAACAGGTTATACCCAAACCAAGTATCCGATTGTTCTGGTTCACGGTTTGTTTGGTTTTGATACCCTGGCAGGCGTTGATTACTTTTTCGGAATACCACATTCCTTAACAAAAGATGGCGCTACGGTTTATGTTGCACAGGTATCCGCGACCAATAGCAGCGAAGTTCGAGGGGAACAACTGCTTGCTCAAGTAGAAACCTTACTTGCAGCAACAGGCGCAGAGAAAGTCAATCTCATTGGTCACAGTCATGGTGGTCCAACAACGCGCTATGTTGCCTCTGTCCGTCCTGACCTAGTCGCATCAGTTACGAGTATAGGAGGCGTTAATAAAGGGTCTAAAGTGGCAGATTTAGTTCGTGGCACCGTATCTGAGGGTTCGGGTAGTGAGCAGCTCGCGGTAAAACTGGCGCAAGGCTTAACTACTCTTATTAATCTTCTATCAGGTGGTTCTGATCTCGACCAAGACCCTTTAGCCTCACTAGCAGCATTAACCACGGAAGGATCATTAGCGTTTAACCAACACTACCCGGAGGGAGTCCCTACCAGTGAATGTGGTAATGGTGACTTGCTGGCTTCAAATGGCGTTTATTACTACTCATGGACCGGATCATCCACTTTTACAAACGTTTTCGATCCGACCGACGCTGCCATGATGGTACTTGGCTTAGCCTTTGATGGGCCAAATGATGGCTTAGTTGGTGCGTGCAGCACACATTTGGGCAAAGTCATACGTGATGATTATCAAATGAACCATTTGGATGAAATTAACGGTCTACTCGGTATTCATCATCTTTTTGAAACCGATCCAGTCACGCTTTATCGCCAACATGCAAATCGTCTCAAACTTCAAGGTTTATAAGAGGTCATCACAATGAAGAAAGTCGCTCTCACCACTTTTATCCTGCTCTCGATATTTGGCGTGGGAGCGCTTTCTCTGTTGCAAAGCGACAAACAACAAGAGATAACCTCTAACCATTCGCAATCTCAGCAAGATATAGCCGCCGATGTCTCTTCACCAAAAGATTTCTTCGAATATTCTCTTAGCCGGCTGGGCGAAGAAGATCTCGATACGATCAAAGCGGAAGTCAATGATGACACTTTAGCAAAGCAAACTCTGAATATTGATGCCAAACTTTTTCAAACCTACCTTTCCTACAAGCAAGCACTCTCTGCATTAGAGCCTTTTGAGCACAACCACCTAACGCTTGAACAGTTAACCATGCTGAATGAAGCAATACTGAACTTACAGCTTCAATACTTTAGCGAGGTGCAGATAACCCAATTGTTTGACGAAGAAAACCGACTTCGCCAACTTGCTTTAGAAAAGGTGACGATTAAAACACGGGCATCGGATATCGAGAGTCAGGCCCACCTTCTTAATCAAGCATTATCAGAACAACCGGATTACATACGAGAAAGTGAACGCAATAACGCATTAGCAAAGCAGCTCGAGCAAGCTTCTCAGCTTGATTCACAAGACATGTACATCGCCCGTGTTGCTCTGGTAGGAGATGCCGGAGCGCTGAGGCTGCAAAAGCTTGATGAGCAAAGAGCATCATTTGAGACTCAACTCGCCACTTACTTAAAGCAGCGTCAAGATATTCTGAATAGAAATTTTCTAGGGCAAGACGAAAAACAGGCAGAAATCATTGCTTTAAGAAAACAAAGCTTCGATGCCACTCAATGGCGTCGAATCGAAGCTTTGGAACGTATTCATGATAGCCAGAACTAACAACATTAGCTTAATAGCCAAACGTTACTTATGCTGCTTTTTAGGACATCCAACGATATGGTCATCCACCATGCCGACGGCTTGCATGAAAGCATAACAGATGGTTTCACCGACAAACTTGAAGCCTTTCTTTTTTAAGAATTTACTCATGGCTTTGGATTGCTCTGTCGAAACTGGCACGTCACTCATATGTTGCCATTGATTAATGATTGGTTCGCCGTCCACGAACTGCCACAACGCGTCTGATAAACTTCCGTATTCAGCAATTAACGCTTTGGCCGCTTTGGCATTACTGAAAACCGAGTTAATCTTTCCGCGATGCCTCACAACATCGAAGTTTTCCACGATGTATTCAGCGCGTTCTTCATTTCTTTGTTCCAACGCATCTAGGTCGTAGTTCTCGAACGCTTCTCTATACCCTTCGCGCTTTTTAAGAATGGTGATCCAACTAAGGCCAGCTTGCGCACCTTCCAACGTAATAAATTCAAACAGGACTTGGTCGTCATATACTGGCACGCCCCATTCGGAATCATGATATTCGCGCTCTAATGGGTGATTCATCGCCCACGCACACGTTTTTTGTTCTGTCATTATTCTTCCTTAAAAAGCGCCTCTAACTGATGAGCTAGAGGCGCGATATTTTTCATCGTTATATCAGTAGCACTAAGCCTGTTTCGGTACTGCCACTTTATGGAACAAACGATACAACACTGGCACGACAATCAGTGTCAGGACTGTCGCAAAACCCAAACCAAACATAATCGTAACCGCCATTGGTTTGAAGAAAATATCTGGCAACAGTGGGATCATACCAAGGATCGTCGTGATAGCAGCCATACAAACGGGACGGACGCGACTTACCGCAGCATCAACGACCGCGTCATAAGCCTCTTTACCGGACTTCATTTCAATTTCAATTTGGTCCAGTAATACGATGCCATTTTTGAGCACCATTCCCGATAAGCTTAAGAAACCGAGCAATGCCATAAAACCAAACGGCGTGTTGAGTGCCAACAAACCGGTAGTGACACCAATTAACGCCAGCGGCACGGTAAGCCAAACAATGAGTGGCTCTTTGATAGAGTTAAATAGGAATACAGTGATCAAGAACATGAACAAGTACCCCATTGGCATAGTAGTAAACAGTGACTCTTGAGCATCACCTGAAGATTCGTATTCACCACCCCACTCTAAGGAATAACCTGGTGGTAATTGAATCGCTTCGATTTGGGGCTGTAAACGTTTTTGCAACGTCGATGCGGTTTCTTCACCTAGAATATCAGGGTCTGCCATCACAGTGAGCATACGCTTACGGTTCTTACGCACAATAATAGGGTCCTCCCAACGCATGTCATAACCCATTGTGACTTGTTGAAGTGGGATAAACTCACTCTGTGCTGGACTCCATATTTTCATGCCTTCGATGTTACGAATATCAATGCGCTCATCTTCTGGTAAACGAGCCACGATAGGCATGAGCGTCGTGCCGTCTCGGTATAAGCCTATCGTCATTCCAGAGAATGACATGGACAAGAAATCATCGACGTCCGATTTGGTAATGCCATAGCGACGTGCCTGACTCTCGTTAAACTGAGGTTCAAGAACTTGGGTTCGTTCACGCCAATCATGCCTGATATTTGTTGCCTGAGGGTCGGCGTACATGATGTCCTTGACCTGAGCGGCTATCGTACGAAGGACGGTTGGATCTGAGCCAATAATGCGAGCTTCAATTTTTGCACCACCACCAGGGCCTAACTCAATCTGTTTGAGCTTGTAATTGATTTCTGGGTAGTTGGCTTTTAAATACTCTCGAAACTTCGCCATTAATGGTTTCAACGCTTCGTAATTTTCCATACGAGTGGTTATCTCACCATAAGCCGCATAACTTTTCTCTGGCGCGTACGTTAACATGAAGCGCTGTAAGCCTTTACCCGCGGTCGTCGTGATATGGTCAACATGCTCTTGCTTAGCTAACCAACTTTCTAACTCTTTAAGCGTTGTGTTGGTTGCTCGAATATCAGTTCCTTCTGGCATCCATACATCTAACTGAAAAATCGGCGTTGTCGAAGATGGGAAAAACGCTTGCTTCACAAAGGTGAACCCGTAAACACTTGCCGCTAATCCCGCAATCAGCACCACAACGGTAAACCAAGCACGACGCATACAAAACTGAAGAAACTTTTTATAAATAACGAAAATAACCCCGTTATATGGATCATTTTCTTCCCCTTCACCTTGTTTAATCTTCTGGCCTTTAAAGAAGATGTCAGCAAAGAATGGTGTCAACGAGATAGCGGTAAACCAGCTCAACATTAAAGAGATCAGCAGAACCGTAAATAAAGTGCCACAGTATTCGCCCGTCGAGTCTTCAGACAGTCCAATTGGCGCAAATGCAGTTACCGCAATCACAGTTGCCCCAAGTAATGGCCACTTTGTTTGGGTAACAATGTCGGTCGCTGCTTGGAGTCGAGTTCGCCCTTTTTGCGTACCAATCAAAATCCCCTCAACCACGACGATTGCATTGTCCACCAGCATACCTAACGCGATAACCAAGGCACCTAATGAAATCCGCTGCAAATCTATCGCGAGATACTTCATGAAAATGAACGTACCCAGCACCGTCAGCAGCAAGATTAAACCGATTAGTAGCCCAGAACGTAGCCCCATAAAGAACAGAAGTACGATAATGACGATACCGACAGCTTGAGCCAAGCTGACAACAAAACCGCTAACCGATTTATCCACCTCTTTAGGCTGACTGTAAATTTCCGAGATTTCGATACCGACAGGTTGTTGGTACTTTAGCTCGGCAAGGCGATGATCAAACGCTTTTCCGACTTCAACCACATTGACGCCTTCAGCAAAAGAAACACCCACGTTCAGTGCAAGGCTGCCGTTAAAATTAATAACATTACTCGGTACTTCTACATACCCGCGTTTTATTTCCGCCACATCTTTCAAGAAAATGAGCCCCTGAGCGCCCGACTCAGTAATCAACAAATCACCCAGCTCCTCCACACTCTGGAACTCGCCAGTCGGCTGAATTCTGATGTACTCGTCACCAATTCTGATCGCCCCTGCGTCAGAAACCACGTTTTGCGTCGAAAGAAGATTAAACACGGTATCCGGAGCAAGACCTATACTGCTCAGCTTTTTCATCGATACTTCGATGAAAACTTGCTCTTGCTGTTGCCCGGATACCGAAACTTTACTCACGCCATCAACCAGTTCGAGCTCTCGGCGTAAGTAATCGACGTAATCCAGTAGCTCTTTATAGCTATAACCGTCGCCAGTCACCGCTAACAAAATCCCGTAAACATCACCAAAATCATCGATCACTTGAGGTTCATTCACACCTGGAGGCAACGTCCCTTTAAGGTCGTTCACTTTACGGCGCAACTCATCCCAAATTTGTGGTAGATCATCAGGGCCATAATTGTTCTTCATCGTGACCGTGATTTGAGATAATCCCCGGCTAGAAATCGAATTTACTTCATCAACATAAGTAAGCTGCTGAATCGCTTTTTCGATTGGGTACGTCACTTCTTCTTCGACTTGTTGCGGTGTCGCACCAGGGTAAGAGGTCACTACCATCGCATCTTTAATAGTAAAAGCAGGGTCCTCAAGACGCCCTAAACCAAAGAATGCGGCGATACCACCAATCAAAAATATCAGTGCGACCATCCAACTGATGACGCGATTTCGGATGAAGTACGCAGCAATACCGGTCACATCATCATCACTTTGAGGCACTGATTTATTAAGATCGCTCATAGACCGGCCTCCTGCGTAGCCATTTCCTGTATCACTTCCACTTTCATGCCATCCCTTAATCGAGAAACACCGGCAATCACGACTTTGTCTTTGAGCATGAGACCATCAAGGATTTGAATGGACGTTTTAGATGCCTTACCTGCTCGCACCTGTTTGCGCGATACCGTATTGTCGTCATTCAGTACCCAAACAAATTTGTTTTCGCGCCCCAGCTCGTCACCATCCGCATTAAAAATGGCTTCGATAGGAACATTAATTCCTAGGTTGAGATCAAGCCCAACATTCTCGTCTTTAGAAGTTACCTCAACAGCCATACCATCTAGAATGTACTCTTCTTCCGGCATAGGAAGCGACAGTGTGACAGTAAACGTACCTGTTGTTGGGTCGGGTTCGGTTGTAAATTCTTTTACCGTCGCGTTATATTCGTTACCACTGGGCACGCGCACTAATGCTTTGATCGCGGTAAGCCTTTCTTCCGTTGGCGGTTGGTTCACATAGAGGCGGTCAGGAAGCTGAATCAACACTTCGACTCGCTCCAAGCTGTGAATATTAACGATATGCTGTCCGACTTGAACATTTTCGAATTGGTCGATATTAACTCGCGAAATAATCCCATCCACGGGCGCTTTTAAGGCAGTAAATGATAGACGAAGTTTGGCTAACTGAAGCTCAGCTAAGGCGATTTGTCGTTGTGCTGCAATTTCATCAAACTGAGACTTAGCTAATAGGCCTTTATCAACCAAAGGGCGTGAGCGGCGATACTGACTGTCGACAACAGAAAAACGCGCACTCGCATTATCTACATCCAACTCATAGTCAGTGGGATCTAGCGTTGCAATGACATCACCCTTCGTGACTTTGTCGCCCTCTTTTACCATGATGCGGCTGACTTCTCCTGCCACTCTGAAGCTCAAATGAGAGCGATCCGCTGCATTCGCAACCGCAGGGAAGTACAAGTTGTCATCCACCTTGTTTCCCGCTAATGACGTAACTCTAACTCGTGGCGTTTCGAGCTCTTTTTCTGGCGCCTTATCCCCACAGCCAACGAGAAAAAGCGTTGAAAGTAAAGTCGCTAGAGAGATGATTCCTTTCATATTACAACCCTCTTTCCTTAATCCACGCTCTTACCTTAATTCCGGGTTCAATTACACTGACACCCGAGATAATGATTTGGTCGCCATCGTTAAGCCCGGCTAACACTTGATTTTTGTCATTCATCTCAATTGCGGCTTTGGATACAATGCCTTGCTCATCGACACGCCAAACGTATGTTTTGCCGTTTTCTTCTAGCAACGCGGAGTTAGGAATCTTTGTCGCTCCTGCACTTTTGGACAGGAGGTAAGCATTGCCAGACATTCCCGGCAAAAGGCCAATTTCTGCTGGCCGCTCCATGACCATCGTGACTTTGTAACTGCCCGTTTTAGGGTCGGCTTCTGTATCGATTTCCTGAAAGGTTAAGTCAAAGGCTCGCTCGGGGAACGCATCAAATATCATTCTGGCAGAGACATCGCTCCCCTGCGTGTAACGATTTAGAAGATAGTCTGGGATTTGGAATATCACTTTGAGGAGTTGGTTGGACTGAATATTCATCACCCCTTCTTTCGCGGCAACATATTCATGGTTTTCTGCTGGAATGTACGAAATAGTTCCATCATATGGCGCGACAAGTTTGGTATACCTTAAGTTTGCCTTTGCTTGATTCCATTGAGCTTTTGCCGAGTTGTGGTTCGCTTTTGCCTCATCAAAATCTTGCTCAGATACTACTTGGTCTTTACGTAGCTTTTGGTATCGCTTGTATTGCACATCTGCGAGCAAAAAATTTGCCCGAGCTTGCTGTTCGAGCAGAGAATATTCATCTGGGTTTAATGACGCCAAAACATCACCTTTACTGACGACTTGACCTTCATTCACTTCTATCGTTTGAAGAAGCCCAGGAACTCGAAATGTCAGTACTGCTCTATCGCCAGCTTCCGTCGTGGCAGGAAAATGTCGCTCAAACTGGGCATTGCCAACAGATACTGTAAATAGCTTCGCAGGGCGCGATTCAGGTTCAGGAACAGGAGGAAGTTCTTTACCGCACCCCGACAAGACAGCCGAGATGGCAATAGGAATGAGCAATCTTCTCATTACATTCATCCATAAAAATTGGGGGATTATTTTTAAAGTAGATGAATTTTGAACGAACTTCCAGAGCGGAAAAGATTAATAGTGCTTTAAAATTAGTAATTTGTGATAAAAAAGCAGGCTTTATGCCTGCTTCAGTTAAATCTTCTTTGGATACAAAATGCCTAGAGCTTACTGAATTCTCTGTTCACCCTATATGTATCAGACGTAACATAAGCTTCCATGTTACGAATTTTGACATCAAGACGGTCAAAATCCCTTTCCAACACACTGAGCAGTTGATCAGGGCTTTGCCCTTTCTGCCAAGGCTTACTTTTGAGCGTATGCTCTTGCTGCGCTCTGATATTTTCAGAATACGTTACTGGTTGCTTTTCTAACATAAACGCCATCGCGATGTACGCTAACAATACCAAAAACGTACCACCTAACAGCGCTGCAGAAATCACTACAATACGAATCAACCAAACTTCTGCACCAAAGTAGTTGGCAATTCCGGCGCAAACACCGGAGATTTTGCCATTTACTGGGTCACGATACAGTTCTCGATTATTCATACTTTCGTCTCCATGTTGGTGACTCAGCATCCAAGATGCGCTCCAATGTATCAACTCGGGACTGCATCGCTTCCGCTTTTTCAGATAGTACCTGAAGGCGCTCTAAATCTTGGCTCGACAGTGCACTATCTGTTTTGCGTTTGCTGCGATAGTGTAAGAAGAGCCATAGTGGAGCGACAAAGATTAAAAAGACAATCACTGGTCCTGCTATAAAAAATGCCGACATAAATGGCTCCTTTCTTATTTATCTTTCGATGACATCTGTTCTTTCAGTTTTGCCAACTCTTTTTCAATTTCGTCTTGTGCCTGCAACTCTGCAAACTCTTGTTCTAGCGATTTAGCATTACCAGTTTGAGCATACAAGTCTGCTTCCGCTTCCATTTCATCCACTTTACGTGAGTACTGCTCAAATTTCGCCATCGCTTCATTAGTACGGCTAGTGTGCAGGTGTTTTTGCACATCACGACGGTTAGATGCAGTTTGGTTACGAATTGCTAGTGCTTGCTGTTTTGCGCGCGTTTCAGCAATTTTGCTTTCCAACTTACCAATCTCGCCAGTAAGCTTATCGATCGTTTCTTCCACTAAGGTTTGCTCAGTGTGGAGGCCCTTAATCACTTGCTCTAGCTTTTGCTTTTCAATTAACGCTGCACGAGCTAGATCTTCACGCTCTTTAACTAATGCTAAGCTCGCTTTTTGGCCCCATTCGCCAATTTGCTCTTCTAACGTTTCAACCTTACGAGCCAACTCTTTCTTGTCTGCAATCGCTTTAGCCGAGTTAGTACGCACTTCAACAAGTGTGTCTTCCATTTCTTGAATGATAAGACGGATCATTTTTTCAGGATCTTCCGCCTTGTCCAGTAATGCACTGATGTTTGAGTTAACGATATCTGCAAATCGAGAAAAAATACCCATAACGGAACTCCTCTTTTTTCCTATTAAAACTCGACAAGGTGGTGATTAACCTTGTGTCTCCCTGAATATATAACAAGTAACGTGCCAACTTATAATTTTCTTTTAAATCAGATTGTTATTCATTTTGTTGTCGTTACACACTATTGTGCTATGATGTTTTTCACCAACTGTTGGTGAAATTTACCAACTCTATCCCTGAATCATGGCTCGGCTGTTAAATAAGAAGGATTTTATGAAGCAAAACCTGATTGGTGAATCACCTGCTTTTCTCGCTGTACTAGATAAAGTATCACAACTTGCACCCATTGAGCGCCCAGTCCTCATCATTGGTGAACGAGGTACGGGTAAAGAACTCATCGCTCAGCGTTTGCATTATTTATCAAGACGTTGGGATAAACCACTACTATCACTCAACTGTGCGACATTAAGCGAAGGGCTAATAGATTCCGAATTGTTTGGACATGAATCCGGCTCCTTCACGGGCTCTAAAGGTAAGCATAAAGGGCGTTTCGAGCGCGCCGAGGGCGGTACTTTGTTTCTTGACGAACTGGCAACCGCACCACTTTTAGTTCAAGAAAAGCTATTACGCGTCATCGAATATGGTGAATATGAACGAGTTGGCGGTCATACCGCTCTCAATGCGGATGTTCGACTTGTTTGTGCAACCAATGCCGACCTACCAAAGTTGGCAGAGCAAGGTGATTTTCGTGCAGATCTGCTCGACAGGCTAGCCTTCGATGTCATTATGTTACCCCCTCTTCGCGAGCGCAAAGAAGACATTCTCTCTTTAGCAGAGCACTACGCGATGAAAATGTGTCGTGAACTGCAACTGGAATACTTTGTCGGTTTTACCCCAAAAGCGCAGCAGTCGCTTATTGAATATGAATGGCCCGGTAACGTCCGCGAACTAAAAAACGTGATTGAACGTGCAATTTACCAACATGGTCTGAATGCTCACCCAATTGATGAACTGGTTTTCAATCCTTTTGAAACGGTTTGGCACAGCGCGCTTGGCCATAGTGCAAAACAAGCAGAACAACAAGAAGAGGAAGCATCAAGCAACACCATCCAATTC
The DNA here is from genome assembly GCF_023650755.1 of Vibrio sp. SCSIO 43097. Lineage (NCBI taxonomy): Bacteria > Pseudomonadati > Pseudomonadota > Gammaproteobacteria > Vibrionales > Vibrionaceae > Vibrio > Vibrio sp. SCSIO 43097. Next base: position 2,205,641 of record NZ_CP071840.1, read on the forward strand.
CCTCTAGACTATAAACAATGGCAAGAGGAACAAGATATCCATTTACTCAATCGTGCATTGGAAGAAGCCAAGTTTAATCAACGACAAGCAGCCGAGCTACTTGGCTTGAGCTATCACCAATTACGAGGGATGGTTAGAAAATATGGTTTGGTCGGACAAAGCTAACTTGACCGAGAGTACTCAATCAATACACGAGCTCGTGACTGCGCTCTAATTCGCATGCATTTATGGCATAACACCTTACAGTGTATGGATTTTATGTTTGGAGCGAGTTCACAAAGGTGATAAATTAGCGAGATCATTTTCGCTTGTTAGCTTTGAAAGAGTAAGATCAAACGAAACGAGCAAGATCCAATGAACATTTCATATTATGAATGCTTTTATAAGATTATCGCTGAGCCTTATTGGGATTAGCCTACTGACCGCTTGTGGCGATGAAATTGACCACAATGATATTCGCAAAGCTGGCTTTGTGTTTTGCGGACAGGGTAAGCCGACCACGTTTAACCCTCAGCTTATTGATAGCGGTATTACCGCAGAGGCTCTGAGCCCGCAGCTGTACGATACGCTGCTCACGCTCGATCCTAAATCACATCAGCCCGTGGCAAGCATCGCCGAGAGTTGGTCAGTAAATGAATCAGGGACGGAATACACGTTTAAGCTTAAACGTGGTGTTAAATTCCAAACCACGCCTTGGTTCACACCCACTCGCCCATTGAATGCAAAAGATGTGGTATTTAGCTTCAAGCGAATCATCGATGTAGACCATCCTTTTCACCAAGTAGGTGGTGGTTTTTATCCATGGTTTGCAGGGTTAGATTTTCAAAACCTACTCCAAGACGTGGTTGCAATAGATGAGCATACGGTAAGGTTTACGTTATCTCAGCCAAACTTTTCTTTCTTGGCCAATATTGCCACCAGCCATGCGGTTATCTTGTCTGCGGAGTATGGACAGCAATTGGCTGCAAAAGATCATAAAGAAGAAATCGACCAACTTCCTATCGGTACCGGCCCTTATCAATTAAAAGAGTACCAAGTGAACGATTTGATTCGATTAGAGCGTCATTCTAATTACTGGAAGTCACCAGCAAAAATGGAACAAGTGGTGTTCGATATCTCTCACAGAGGCACGGGTACATTAGCTAAACTTTTAAGAAACGAGTGTGACGTACTCTCTTCACCTATTTCGAGCCAAATACCTGTCATTCAAGAAAATGACAACCTTGAGCTGACGGCTACACCAGCTAACAACGTTTCCTTTATTGCGATAAACACAGAAACCACCGCGCTGAGTGATGCTCGAGTTCGCCAAGCACTTAACTTAGCGATCAACCGTCAAAATATTTTAGATTCGGTTTACTACGGAACTGGCTCCCAAGCTTATACCTTGCTACCACCTAATTCATGGGCTTATCAAAAAGACAGTGTAAAAATTCGTTATGACCGGAATTATGCATTGGCACTACTTCGAGATGCAGGCTACGAAGACGGCCTAGAATTGACCATGTGGGTACCACTTGAACCACGTGCTTTTAACCCAAGCCCTCGCAAGACCGCGGAGCTAATCCAAGCGAATTTTGCCGATATTGGGGTTAAATTAACGCTACTGACCGATGATAGGTTTGAACGTGTGGATTTGGAGAACATCAACGATATCGATTTACTTTTAACAGGTTGGATTGGTGATACCGGGGATCCTGACAACTTTTTCCGCCCTTTATTATCTTGCGAGTCTGACCGCGTTGGCCTTAACGTGTCCATGTGGTGTAACGATGACTTCGATTTCTTGCTCGATTTGGCGTTAGAAACTCAAGAACCGCGTTACCGTTTGAACCTATATCGCCAAGCACAGAACATTTTGAATCAAGAGTTCCCGGTTATTCCTCTGGCGCATGGCGTGCAGTTCCGTGTGCACGACAAATCGCTGACAGGCTTCAAATCAAGCCCTTTCAATGCCCAACCGTTTGATAGAGTTGAGAGAATTCACTGATGTTTTGGTATACCGTTCGACGCTTTAACCTATTTATCATCACTTTGATGATCCTTACATTAGTGGGTTTTTCTCTGCTTCGCCTTGACCCTCTCTCGCACTGGGCAAACGTTGATTTTTGGTCTGGTTGGCAAACTTACTTAATCAACCTTTCTCAGCTTGATTTTGGCATAAGTAAAAACGGCAACGCGATTTATGACGAGCTCGCCGTCGTATTCCCTGCCACTTTGGAACTGTGCTTTTTTGCCTTTTTGGTGTCCCTTTTGATCGGTATTCCACTTGGAACCGTGGCTGGGATGAAGCAAGGTAAATGGCTCGACACCAGCATTTCATTCATGTCGATGTCTGGTTATTCCGCCCCAATTTTTTGGGTGGCTCTGTTACTTATCATGGTTTTTTCATTAGAGTACCAACTCTTTCCCGTGGCAGGACGATATGACCTGCTTTACGAAATTGATCATGTAACCGGATTTGCCATTATCGACGCATTCATGGCGAAAGGTGAATACCGCGCTCACGCACTGCAAAGCGTCATTGAGCATATGGTGCTGCCATGTTTGGTGCTTGCTTTGGCTCCAACCACCCAGGTTGTCGGACTAATGCGCTCCTCGGTAGCGGAAGTGATGAGCCAAAACTACATCCGTGCAGCGAGAATCAAAGGTCTTTCTAACCGCGAAATCGTAACTCAACATGTATTGCGGAATGCGATACCGCCTATCATTCCCAAGGTTGGTGTTCAACTTTCGAGTATGATTACCTTAGCTATCATCACGGAGTCTATTTTTAACTGGCCAGGTATTGGTCGTTGGCTTTTAGATGCGCTAGCAAGCCAAGACTATGCATCTATCCAAGCTGGCGTGATGGTACTTGCGACTTTGGTTCTTACCGCTAACATACTCTCGGATTTGATTGGCGCGATGATTAACCCTTTAGTTCGAAAGGAATGGTATGCTAACAAATAACGTTTATCAGGAAGAGCGCATTCCAACACAGTTTGAGCGTTTTTGGCGAAGCTACCGCGCCAACGGACTAGCCATGTTTGGCTTGTGGTGCTTGGTGTTTATCGTCCTTATTACCATTTTTGCCCCCCTACTTGCACCATTTGACGCCCAAGCACAGTCAGGTGAGTTGCTTGTGCCGCCATCATGGGCTCCAGCAGGAACGGTTGATTACTTTTTGGGGACCGATGACTTAGGTAGAGATATTCTTTCGCGCCTGATTATGGGCTCTCAGCTGACATTTGGCGCTGCTGTCGCCATCACCGCAATTGCTGCCGTTGTAGGCTGTTTAATTGGCGTATTGGCAGGTATGACGAAAGGCTTACTGTCGAGTACTCTCAACCACTTGCTCGATACCGTCATGTCGATCCCGTCGCTCTTATTAGCAATCATTTTTGTGGCATTTCTAGGCTTTGGTGGGTTCAATATTTTACTCGCAATCTGCTTGGCTTTGATTCCGCGTTTTATTCGCTCCGTTTATATCGCAGTCCACACCGAAGTTGAAAAAGACTACATAATGGCAGCACGCCTTGATGGCGCTAATGATTTCTACTTACTATGGAGTTCAATTCTTCCTAACATTCTGACGGTCATTGCCGCTGAAATCACACTCGCGCTCTCTGCTGCGATTTTAGATATTACGGCACTGGGTTTTCTTGGCCTAGGTGCACAGGCCCCAAGCACCGAGTGGGGAGCAATATTAGGTGACTCTGTCGAGCTTATTTATATTGCACCTTGGACAGTGACCCTACCCGGCCTGACCATCATGTTTACTGTTATTACCCTAAACTTAGTAGGTGAAGGTGTACGTCAAGCGCTTAATGCGGGGATCGAATAATGCCGTTGTTAGATATTCGACATTTGACCATTGAGATCGAAACACCTCAAGGGTTGGTCAAAGCCGTTGACCGAATGAGCCTAACTTTGAACGAAGGCGAAATTCGTGGTCTTGTAGGTGAGTCTGGCTCTGGAAAAAGCTTAGTTGCAAAAGCGATTGTCGGTGTGAGTAAAGATAACTGGCGCATCACCGCTGACCGTATGCGCCTTGGCAATATTGACTTGCTTCAGCTTACGCCAAAAGAGCGTCGGCGCGTCATTGCTCGTGATATTGCGATGATTTTCCAAGAGCCTTCAACTTGTCTTGACCCTTCAGAGGAAGTCGGGCGTCAATTGATTGAATCCATTCCATCTCGCGCATTTGAAGGGAAATGGTGGGAGCGATTTAAATGGCGTAAAAAACAAGCCATCGCGCTTTTGCATAAAGTGGGTATTAAAGATCACAAGCGTTTAATGGGTAGCTACCCTTATGAACTGACTGATGGTGAGTGTCAAAAGGTCATGATTGCCATGGCGATTGCGACCAAACCTAAATTGCTGATCGCAGATGAACCAACCAACGACTTAGACCCGATTACCCAATCGCAAATTTTGCGTCTGTTGAGCCGCATGAACCAACTTAATAACACAACCATTCTGCTTATCGGCCACGACTTAGCGACCATAACACAGTGGGCAGGGCGTATTACGGTAATGTATTGTGGTCAGTCGGTGGAGTCTGCCGATACCAGTAAAATCATTGCGGCACCCAAGCACCCGTACACCGATGCCTTGCTTAAAGCGATGCCTGACTTTAATGATTGGGTACCACACAAGCAAAAACTCCAATCCCTACCGGGCTCGATTCCGCCATTGCAGCATCTGCCTATCGGTTGTCGCCTCGGACCACGTTGCCCATATGCGCAGAAACAATGTGTAGAAATTCCACACACCAGACGAATTAAGAATCATAAATTTAACTGCCACTTTCCATTGAACACGGAGAAAAAGTCATGAGTGCGTTACTTGAAGTCGATAATTTATCGAAGCAATTTGTTACGCGCTCCCGTCTGTTCAAACGTCAGGTTAATGAGGCAGTTAAACCGGTAAGCTTTACTTTAGAGCCAGGACAAACTATTGGTTTTATTGGTCAAAACGGGTCAGGAAAATCCACACTAGCTCGTATGCTTGCTGGCGTTGTTGAACCAAGCTCCGGAGAGATCCGTGTGAATGGCGAACGATTGGAGCACAAAGATTACGCGACACGCTGCAAGCTCATCCGCATGATTTTCCAAGATCCAAACACATCGTTAAACCCACGAATCCAGATTGGTCGTATTTTAGAAGGTCCGCTAAAGCGAAATACCAACATGCCGCCAGATGCGCGCATGCAGCGTGTAAAGAACACCCTACTCCGCGTAGGATTGCTGCCTGAGCACGCCTATTTTTATCCACAAATGCTAGCTGCCGGTCAAAAACAGCGCGTGTGTTTGGCTCGTGCACTTATTCTTCAACCTTCCATCATTGTCGCTGATGAGGCGTTAAACGGTTTGGATATGGCAATGCGCTCGCAGATCATTAACTTATTCCTCGAGTTGCAAGAAGAGATGGGATTGTCATTTGTGTACGTGTCTCAGCATATTGGCATTGTTAAGCATATTACTGATAAAGTGATGGTGATGCATGAAGGTGAAGTGGTCGAGTTTGGCGAGACCAACCAAGTACTGACTCATCCCGAGCATCCTATTACTCAACGACTAGTCGAAAGCCACTTTTATAAAGCGCCAAGCCATCAAACAAAATAGCTTATCAAAGATGTAATCGTGCAAATGTAAAGAAGCCTGCTTTAACGCAGGCTTCTTTATTGCATGGGTACTAATCAAAGAACTAACGGCGGCTCGCTTGTTTGCGCAGTTCAAAATCAAACTCGTCAGGAAACAATACGACCCCTTCTTCATTTTGATTTGGGAATACAACAATCGATAGCTCGTCATCCTCTAGACCAGAGGTCCAACGGCTGTGCCACTTGTTTAAAGAGATCGCCTCAGGCTCGCAATCTTCCCAATCACCATTCGCCCATTGCAAAGCAAACTCTTCGTTTGGCCATACTGGTACACAATCATCATCTTCTGTATTTAACATGACACAGCCATGTTCGTCTTTCAGAATCCAAATCTTACGATTCGCCACAATCTCTTTTACGCAGTACTTTAAACGTTGCTCTTCATTGTAGCGATTAATGGTATCCATCTGCTCTTGGGTCAGTTGCTCAGACATATTCGTCTCCTATTTCCCATAGAAAAATGCCCGCAGCTAGGCGGGCATTTAAAGTATATGCTAGAAAATTAGGCTAGCTCAGTTTGAAGCCAAGGCCAACCTTGCTTCTTACGGCTTAGCGTGTTTTCCATCATTAGCATGCCGTCTTTTTCGTGCTTAACAAGCTTCTCAGCCCACTCACCTTTGTATAGAAGACGAGTTTGAGCAGTCGTGATGTCTGTTAGCATTACAGCAGCGAACGCTAGGTTATCTTTCTCACAACGAGATTCTAGGTCTGCTTCTAGTGCTTCGATCATACCGTCAACTTGCTCAAGAGTTGCAAGTTCAACCTGACCAACCACTACGTCACGACCGTTGAATGGGTAACCTTTAAGGTCTTTCTCAACAAGCTCAGCCGCAGATAGACCTTCGATGTTTGTCTTAGCAATTAGAAGATCTTTAGTGAATGCGTCAACATCTTGTACGTCTGCGATTGCCGCTAGCTCAGCAACGGCATCTTTGTCTTTTTGTGTACAAGTTGGAGAAGCGAAGCCTACTGTGTCAGATAGAATTGCTGACATCATTAGCTTAGCGATTTGTGGAGTAATCGCGTGACCTTCAATCTTGAACATGTTGAATAGAACAGTGTTGGTACAACCAACAGGCCAGATCCATGCTTCCATTGGGTTTACTGTCATCACGTCACCTAGGCGGTGGTGGTCAACAATACCCGCAATTTCAGCTTCTGCGATATCGTCTGGTGCTTGTGCTAGATCTGAGTAATCTACTAGCCAAACGGTCTCACCCGCAACTGATGTGCGAAGCTCAGGAACTTCAGCGCCAGCAACTTCTAGGATGTGCTGAGTTTCACGGTTGATTTCGCCTTGGCGAATTGGCATAGCTTCAACGCCACGCGCTTTTAGAAGTTCAGTTGCAACGAGTGCACTACAAATACTGTCACTGTCTGGGTTCTTATGACCTACAACTAGAATCATGTTTCTTCCTATTCAAGTCAATTTTATACGCCGCCTAATACAGTTAATTAGGGCGTGTTTGCTCACAAAGGCCGATACTTTACCTGATTTCAGAGAGTTTGACACGAAGAAAAGTTCACAATGCTATTGCGAATAAATCTCATTTACATATAATGATAATTATTCCTATTTGCATTTGAGTAAACGATGAACGCGACCCAATTTTTACACTCTGCACAACAGTTGTTTCAGCCTACTCAGTTTCGTTTAGCTTATAAGCGATTGCTGATCCCTATCGTCATGCTCATTTTGCTAGGCAATGAAAATACACGTGACGTTGCCGTACAGACGCTATCCGACTCATTCTGGGCAGTGTCATGCTATGTTGCTGCCACATTGGCTATTTATCATTATCTTTCAAACTTTATGTCGAAAACCAATCGAATTACCGAGCTCTACCATCGCTCGCGTAATCATCAGGTTTTCTTTGCTTCTTTATTGGGTGCTTTGCCTGGCTGTGGTGGCGCTATTGTTGTGACAACGCAATTTATTAGTGGCCGAGTGGGATTTGGTGCGATTGTCGCGGTACTTACTTCAACAATGGGTGACGCTGCCTTTTTACTTCTGGCCGCCAAACCAAGTGTTGGATTAGGCGTGGTTGGATTAGGCATTATCGTGGGTACTCTTTCAGGGTTAGTCGTTAATGCTTTTCATGCTGATAACTTTCTGCGACCAGAACCAAAAGAAGCACCTCAGACACATGCTTGTTGCCAACACCAGACAGACCGACACACACCCCTTGAACAACGTGCAATCAATCTACAAGGCGCATTTTGGAAATGGCTTATTGTGCCTGCTAGTGTCGTTGCTGTGTTAATGTCTTTCCAAATCGATATTAATCAGCTGTTGTCTTTGCAGGCCAATACCATTGAATGGCTGGGCGCTATCTTCGCGGTGATCACAATGTCGTTGTGGGCTATGACAAAAGAGCTCGGCGATTATCAGTCAACGGTCTCTGAAGATGAAAAAATCGTGGACTCACACCCGATTCAAAAAGCAGCACAAGATACGAATTTCGTCAGTGCTTGGGTGATCGTGGCGTTTCTGGCGTTTGAACTGACGACCTATTTTTCTGGACTCGACCTTGTAGAAACCTTTTCTCATTGGGGAATTTGGATGCCATTAGCTGGCCTAGCCATTGGTATGTTGCCTGGTTGTGGACCGCAAATTTTAGTCACTAGCCTATACATTTCTGGTGCAGCGCCACTTTCTGCGCAACTGGCCAATGCGATTTCTAACGATGGTGACGCCCTATTCCCCGCCATTGCAATGGCACCGAAAGCTGCTTTGGTCGCGACTATTTACTCGTCCATTCCTGCGTTTATTGTTGGATACGGGTATTACTTTTTATTCGAGTTCTAACGCCCAGAGCATCAAAACGAGAAAGGAGCCGCAATAGGCTCCTTTCTTGATCTTGGTATTGGGCGATTTACTTCACGTTATGCTGTAACGATCGCTTTCGCATTGAGCCCTTTATCAACGCTCACCATTAACAACTGGCAAGGTTCTTGGTTTAGCTTTTCCCCTGTCCAGTAATCATACCAGTCCACCGGTTGATCAGACGTCAGCGTAAATTCCATCGCTCCGTAACTCGCATAATTAAACAAACAATGGAGGTCATTCTTCGTCGTTAGTTTTAAAAACGCGTGATTTAAACTCAAAGCGGTAAACTTTGCAGATTGTTGGTTACGTTGTTGACGTAACATGAGCTTAGACAGTGTCTTCTTAGCAAACGGCGTAATCTCAGGGAGCGGGTCACCAGACAGCAGCAAACCACCACTCGCTAATAACACCGTGCGATGAAATTCATACTCTTCTCTGGATGCAGATTGATTAGCTAATGAAGTGAACGTGGCGCAATCCGGGTCAATTTGCCACAATTTTCGATGCTGCCAACTACGGTAAAAGGTTTCTTTGGCTATCTGCTCGAATCGACGACTATGACGCTCTACATCGTCAGAAACACGCATTGCATCCACAAGCCCCAGAGATGGCCACATTGGCGCGTTGCAACCTAAAAGCCACGCATCACCAGCGCCTTTGGCAATCGCTTCCATTCCTAAGCGATACGCCTCAACGCCTGTAATACCAGATTGTTTACGAACACCTTTTAAGGTGCCCCAATAGTTCGCGTCTAGCTTGAACAACTCAACGCCCCACTCTTGTCTCATGACAGAGACTACATTCGTCAGATGGTCTTGTACTTCTGGGTTTGAGGTATCGAGTATGTACCAAGGCGTGCATCGCCAACCACCGTATGTGACATCTTCTGCTTTAAGTAAGCCACCATCCTTGTGGCGAACAAACCAATCTGGATGCTGTTTGAAGATCTCCGACTCAGGCTGAGCAATAAAGGGCGCCATCCAAATCGCCGGCTTTTTGCCTTTTGCACGGATACTATGAATGAGCTCTTTTACGCCACCAGAAAACTTATCTGATGGGGTTAACCAATCGCCCATAAAGGCTTGATAGCCATCATCCAGAAGTACCCACTCCAGGTCTTCGAGCTTATCTTGCATGCAATCAACGTTCTGCATGATGTTTTGCTCTGTCACGTCTGCGTAGTACGCGTACCACGAACACCAACCAACAGGCGCATCTTGTGTCACACCTTGGCGAACAGGATGATGCTTTGCAATCATCTCGCCATAGGTTTGATAAAGCTCGGACAGCGATTGACCACAGAGTACCGCCACGGATTCAAGTTGATTACTTTCCCAATCCGCCACTTGAGTCAACTCACCATCAATTGCGGCTGATAAAACCCAATGCCCATCACGCAGCACAACATCAAAATAGCCTGCAAAGCGATGACATGATGTGAAGCCAAATAATGTGTAGCCCGCTGAACCTTCCACCACTAAATAGTTGTAATAACGCTTAGGTGCATCTTTAGGGTAGATTCGATAAGAAGGATTACTGTCTGGGCAGCGACCAATATCAACGGGGTGATTGATCGTTCCCGCCGTTTGCGCCAACATTTGAAAACCATCCCCAATTACGTCGGCCTCGTGCTCGTACAAAAACGGCATTTCGAATAACACTTCACGGTCCGTAAAGGTTTTATTGTGAAGACCAGCAAAAGAAAAATGTAATTGATTACCCTCGACTTCAACTTGGAAGTCATTGTTATTCACAGTGATCTCAGTGTGATTTGCTAATTGAATGCTCTGAGCCATAAAGAGTCTACTCACTTAATTATTATTGTTTAGCTTGGCGCATTATCTCCTGCTTGTCTCACCCAATTCGTTACCATCATCACGAATACCAGTCTCGTTTAACGTTATGAAGTTACTATTGAGACAACGCTCACTGAAATTTTGATAAAAAAATACCAGCCCTGAGGCTGGTATTTGGATTTATGCAAACTGCACTAATTAAGCAACTTCGATCGGACCACCAAATGAAGTGACTGGCGGCACTTTACCTGTGAACTTCTCGAAGTCTACGATACATGTGTTCGCAGAAGTCGCCTGTGCAAGCTCAGAAGAACCGATGTCTTGCGTTAGGGTGTTAGGATCACCGTAGGTACAGATTGCGCCTTCTTTCTCGTTTAGAGGACCGTACCATGCACCTTCTTCGATACGAATAACGCCACGTGGGTAGCTGTCAGTCAAAACAGCACCAGCTAACAGCTGACCACGACCGTTGAATACACGTACCAAATCACCATCTTTGATACCTTTTGCTTTGGCATCTGCTGGGTTGATGTAAACCGGCTCACGACCTTGTACCGCGTAAGTCGCGCGGAACTCTTCAGACTCACACATCTGAGAGTGCAGACGCTTATCAGGGTGGCAAGACTGCAACCAGAATGGGTATTTATCTGAACCAGGACCACCGTGTGAACGCTCTGATTTTTCGAACCACATTGGGTGCTCTTGACAGTGTTCGTAACCGTAACGGCCGATCTTACGAGACGTGATCTCGATGAAGCCAGACGGCGTACCTAGTGGATTCAGCTCAGGGTCTTTACGGAAGTCCGCATGACGAACCCAAGGTTTACCTTCACCGAAGTCTAGTACGCTCTTCTCCCAGAACTCGTTGAATTCTGGCATTTCAAACTTACCTTCGTTCGCTTTTTTACAATCGTTGTAAAGGCTTTCGATCCATTCCATCTCGCTCATACCACGAGTGTATTCTTCGCGGCGACCAAAACGCTGAGTTAGTTCACTCATGATTTGGAAGTCAGGCTTAGATTGGAACAATGGATCAACTAGGCGATGCATCGCAATCAGACCTTTGTTCGAGTATGAACCGTATACGTCGATGTCGTTACGTTCCCATTGCGTACACGCCGGTAGAACGATATCTGAGAAACGACATGTCGCAGTCCAAGCAAACTCGATCGTTACAACCGTTTGAAGCTTGCGGAACGCTTTCTTCATGCGGTTACGATCTTGATGGTGGTGCCATGGGTTACAACCCGAGATAACCATCATCTTGAAGTCTGGCAGTTTCACTTTACCGCCGTTGTAGTTGATCTCTTTGCCAGGCTCTAGCAGACAGTCGATCCAACGTGCAACAGGGATAGTACGACTGTAACCGTTAAAGTCGTTGTTGTCCCACTTCGGTTTCATACCTTGGTCAAGGTTACGAGGGAAACCACCAGGGCCCGCGAAACCAGTAGAAGGCACACCGATACTTGAGTAATGGTGACCGTAAGAGATACCACCGCCAGGTAGACCGATTTGACCAACCATTGCAGCAACCACAGCCGCTGCCCAGTATGGCTGCTCACCGTGCTCTTGACGCTGGATACACCAACCCATCAGGATCTGTGTACGACCGCTGACTAGCATGCGTGCGAATTCACGGATCTTGTCCGCTTTCACGCCACAAATCGCTGCTGCCCATTCAGGCGTCTTCTCTACTTTGTCTTTTGTCTTACCTTGAACGTATTGAATGAACTCTTCAAAGCCGAGACAGTAAGTATCAATGAACTTCTTATCGTACAGGTTTTCGTTGTACAACACGTGTGCCACAGCGAGCATGAACGCTACGTCTGTCAGCGGGTTGATGTACAAGTGATCGTTCTCTAAGTAGCGCTGAGTTTTGTTCTTCACTGGGTCTACAGATAGAACGTTGATCTCACCTTTCGCCACTTTTTCTTTTAGTTGTGCAAGGTACTTAAACGACTCATGCGTTTCACAGTTCCAACCTACTTGAAGGTTTTTCACTGGGTCGTTAGCCCAAAGAACGATGTTGTCAGAGTTTTCTAGGATCTCAGACCAAGACGTACCTTGTGCGTAAACTTCGGTTGAACCAAGTACGTAAGGCATAATGGTTTGACCTGCACCCGTCGAGTAGTCACCTACTTTCGTGATGAAGTTGCCGTGCATACCTACTGCACGTTGCATGTGCGCGGTACAGTTGTTGAATGAACCTGTTTGGTTCCAACCCGTTTGACCTGCGTGTAGCGCCCATGGACCGTAGTCTTTTTGAATACGTTCTAGTTCGCGGTAGAACAAGTCTAGCGCTTCATCCCAAGTTACTCGAATGAAACGGTTGTTACCGCGCGTATCTGCGCTGTATTTATGTTTCTTCAACCAATCTAGACGAACCATTGGGTAACGCACACGTGAAGGGCTGTAAATAATGCCCTTGATACCGTTCAACATTTCTGTTGGGTTTTTGTCTAGCTCTAGCGGCTTGATCTCTTGAACTTTACCCGCGTAGATGTGGGCGCGGAACGCGCCCCAGTGAGAACCGGTTACTTTCCAAGTACCTGTCGTCTCAACGGCATTTGCAGAGGCGGACGCCAATAAGCTAGGACCAATTACTGACGCTGCACTTGTGGTTGCTACACCTTTAAGAAAACTTCTTCGTGTAATAGCCATTTAAAATTACTCCAATCCGACGCTTATTAGTGGTGACCTTCAGCATAATCTGAAGAGTGTTTCTGTAGATACTTCAAGATCAGTGCTTCACTGTCTGTATCTAGGTTAACGAACGCCAACATACCGTCGAACATACCTGGCCAGGTGTTCGCGTCGAAGTGCGCTTCCGCAGGTTGAGTGTGACATACAGAACAATTGGTCTTGTAGGCTTCACGAGATTTTTCCCAAACAGGATTGATGTCGTTCAGCATAGACTCTTTCTTAATCCATACTTTCGCCGCTACTTTTTCCCAAGGAAGGCCTGTTAGCTCATCCACTTTTTTCTCACCAGTCGTCACAATGTTGCTGTCTGTTGCTGCTTCTTTCATCAGAGACGCAGTCGCAATGTTCTTACCGAAGTCTTCTTGAATTACACGACCAAAACCTTTTGCTTTGCGCCAACCGTCAATTTCGATCTCAACAAACTCGCCTTTGTCTTCAAGAACTTTAACGGTCGATGCAGGATTAAGAAGACCAGCTTCTTTACTGCCTTGCGCATCAAAGTAAATTGGTAGGTGACGAACGCTCACGAGTTGCTGACCAACGCCGTAATCCGTGTTAGAAGTCATACCCTCTAGATCACCCACGATACCGCCAATGCTGTCCATGCCTGCTGGTAGGTTGTGCGCAATACCCTTGTGACAGTCAACACAGCTTTGATCTTTCTCAGCGGCTTGCTTCATTTGGATACGAGCCGTAGGAGACATTTGCTCGAAATCCATCGATTCATAGTTGTGACAGTTTTTACACTCCAGAGATTTGTTTGCCGAGAAACGATCCCATTCGTGTTTAGCAAGTTCGATACGACGCTCTTCGAACACACCCGGTTCGTCGTAGTTGCCAAATACTTGTGCAAATACTTCTTTAGAAGCTTGCATCTTACGAGCGATCTTATCTGTCCAGTTATGTGGAACGTGACAATCAGGACAGGTAGCACGAACACCAGAGTGGTTTTTCCAGTGCACCGTTTCTTGCAGCTCAACGTACACGTTGTCACGCATTGTGTGACAGCTAATACAGAATTCTTCTGTGTTGGTTGCTTCTAGAGCGGTGTTAAAGCCACCCCAAAAGATAACACCAGCAATAAAGCCGCCCATAGTCAGCACACCTAGGCTGATATGTACAGCTGGGCGCGTCATGGTACGCCACAGTTTAATGATTAATGATTTCATTATTTGCTCTCTTAAAATCTTTTCAAAAGTGTGGTTATGAGCTCACTGGCTTACATGCCGTGCGCGCCTGGAGGCCCAAAGAAGAAGACTTGCAACATCCAAACGATGAACCCGTAGCCGCCAACAAAGGCCACACTCAGAATTGGGAAGAGAACAACTGCAATGAAGAGGAACGACTTCCACTCCAGGGAGCGTTTTTCACCACTCTCAATTTTATTAACATCACTCATACATTTGCCTATTTTGTATCTAGTGTTATTGAAAAGCCCGCGTAACCAAGCTTAAGTTTTTTACAATCTCTAATGGAAAATGTTAGACCATACTAATAGTAGGGTTCAATCAAATAAGCGACCTCAGACCTTGTAATTCAACACTTTTTTGAGCTCATCCAGAGATATGATGGATTGATGTTATTTATTAAAAAACATGAACAGATGTGACAAAATAAGTCTTTTAAGGAGTTGTTAAATAACCAACATTTAAGAAACATCGATCACATTTAAATCGTAATTACCATGCCATAAATCGACTTAAAAACTCCGGAAAAGATAACCACTTGTAAACAAAATGCTGCGTATTAATGTCTAAAATAGCACTCAAGATTTACTTTAAGAACAGCAAAAAGTGCACGTAGTGGTTCATATAAAGGAGAGGCTTAGATACAATTATTCGCGTATTTTCAAGGAGCGATTATGGATAACGTGGTGGATATAAGCTGGGTCAAACTGGCACTGTTTGGTTTGATTTTATTGGTCCCCTTCTTTATCAATGCCCGCTACAAATTAGGGATAGCAAAAGACACCATAATCAGTGTTATCCGAATGACACTTCAGCTCATATTGATTGGCGTGTATTTAGAATATCTTTTTCAATTAAACAGCTTACTTGTCAATATACTTTGGCTTGCCATCATGCTACTGATTGGTGCCAGCTCAATTGCGGGAAAAGCTCACTTACCTAAAAAGCCACTTATGCTTCCGCTACTAACGGGCCTTACCTGTGGTCTAATACCACTTCTGATAGCAATTACAGCAGGCTTAGTGCAACCATCCCCTATTTACAATGCGCAGTACATGATCCCACTTGCCGGTATGTTATTGGGTAACAGCTTGAGTAGTAATATCATCGCTCTTCAGAATTTGTTTACGGCTTTTGAGCAGAGACAAGCAGAATATGAGGCTGCAATCTCACTTGGAGCATCTCCTCGCTACGCATCCTTCCCCTTCATTCAGGAGGCTCTTAGAAAGTCCCTCGCCCCGACTTTAGCTTCTATGGCCACTACAGGGCTGGTTACCTTACCGGGTATGATGACCGGTCAAATTCTAGGTGGCGCGAGCCCGATGGTTGCGATTAAATACCAGTTAGTAATTATGCTGGCGATTTTCGTTATGTTGAGTGCCTCCGTAACCATAACGTTAGAAATGACATTGCGCTGGGTACAAACCAAAGAAGGCCGAATCAAGATAAAAATCGAGCAACCCGAATCGACCAAAACTCATGGTTAGCTGGCGCTTGTAGGTAAAGACCGTTAAACAACTTATATTGCCAAGTCGAACGTACTTATAACTGAATAACTCAACTATTCTTCGAGCACTCATCAAGACGCTTTCAGATGAAAAGTCAGGCAGAATTCTTTTTGATATAAGCCTCTAATTTTATGAAATTTTCTTTGCAAGTTTAGATACGCACGACCTTTGATACAGGTTATCCACAGAAAATGTGGATAAGCCCCCAAAACCCATACGCAACCAGAAACATAGCAACATAAGTGATCAATCGAATCGTCATGCATTGATCACGTGACTGACATGTTCTAATTTTAAAGTAAAGGCAGTGACCACAAACTTGGAGAGACGTACATGGATGTCTTAATGATCAAAGAAAATTACGATGAACTCCTGTCCGATGCACCTCTGGATTGGCTCGTTCAAGAACCAAAGGAAGTAACTTCTCATTGGCTCCCAACCGATTTTGGCATCAACGAAGAGTTGATTTAGCATGACTCGACTTGTTTGACATTTGCAGAGACAAATAAAAAGAAAGGCGAACCATCTAGTTCGCCTTTCTTGTGATCTTCTAAACTTATCGCAAATGGTTATCTTCATCGCGTAGATAAATCATCCAATACCACATGCCAACAAATACGCCACCACCAATAATGTTTCCTATCGTAACAGGAATTAGGTTGTTTACGATGAACCCCATCATGTTTAAGTCCGCGTAGTTTGCAATATCTGCCCCTGTCATTTGCCAAAACGCTTCTGGCGCAAAGTACTTAATACCAATCGCCATAGGTACTTGGAACATGTTCGCAATACAGTGCTCAAAACCTGCCGACACGAACATAGCCACAGGCAAAATCATGACCGCTATTTTATCTGTCAATGTTCGCCCACTAAACGTCATCCAAACTGCAATACAAACTAATACATTACACATAATGCCAAGCGCAACAGCGGCAAAGAAACCATGATGTAATTTGTGTTGGGAGATCGCCATCGCGTTGAGACCAACTTGGCCATGATCAAACATATATTGCTTGGTAACTAGCATACAGGCCACGAGCAAAATGGCCCCAACCATATTGCCAAAATAAACCACCAACCAGTTTTTGATGAGTGCTTGCCAAGAGATTTTTCCACTCGCACGCGCAACTAGTGTCAGCACAGAGCTAGTGAAAAGCTCGCCGCCAGTAACCACCACCAAAATCAAACCAAGGCTAAATGCCAGACCACCAATGAGTCGTGTAATGCCCCAAGGCAGCTCGCCTGCGCCTGTCGTTACTGTGGTATAGAAGATGAAAGCAATACCAATATGAAGCCCCGCAGAAATGGCGAGCAGAAAAGATTTGATTGGAGCTTTCGTTGCTTTGCCTACCCCCACTTCAGCCGCGCGTTCCGCAGCTTGTGGCGGTAATAGTGAGTCAAACTGATTAAAGTTCATTCTGGTGTAACATTTAGAAACATTTAAAGAGGCGCGGATAATCGCTCTATTTCCCTATTTTTTCAAGTGCTATTTGGCGTGTTTACTAAAATCGTTGTTATTGGGAGATCAAGCAATAAATAGCGCCTATCATTCGCTACAGTAAGTATCATTGATACTTAACAAGTATTCGGCCTTTCGAACAAAGATCCTGCGTTATATCAGCCTGATAGCGCCATACTTAACACTTCTTGTCGTTGAATGTTGCCCAACGCTACTTTTCAGACTAGCTTGGTAAAAAAAGCGCAAAGGAATCATTTATGAAATATTCAGCTGAACATATCGCCGAATTGAATCTACTTCTTCAGTTCGACCTAAGTAGTGCTGCAACTGGTATTAAAGTTCATACAGACGCGTCAGAAGAAATGCAGGCAGCCGTTGCTCGTCTATATAAGAAGCAACTTTGTACACAGCCTGACGGTGGTTATCTAACAGACGAAGGCATTGAAGTTGCAGAACATGCAGATAAGATTTTAAGAGTTTTGTCTGTGTAATTTGAACAAAAAACGCCACCGAACTCGGTGGCTTTTTTAGTCCTATATTTTTCCTGTCGATGCCTGCGGCAATAATCGCTTTTTCATTTTGCTAAATGGTTGAACCTTGTCATACAACCAGTTAAAACCAGTGGCATAAAATAGGAAGAAAACGAGGAAGCCGGCTTCCAGCATTAGAGCTTGAAGAAGCGTAATTTCTAAGAACCAGGCAATCACAGGTAGAGAGATAAAGATTAATCCTCCCTCGAAACCAATAGTGTGTCCAAGCCGCATCGCTAAACTTCGCTCAGCTCGATTGTCACCAAACCACTTATCAAAGTACAAGTTGTAGATGTAGTTCCATAGCACGGTATACATGCTCAACCCGACCCCAACCAACGCAAGATCACTAGAGCCCTTTCCAGTGATCAATGAAGCCGCTGGTACAATAATCGCGAGTGCGATTAACTCAAAAAGTACTGCATGAAAAATTCGTTCGTTACGAGTCATATTTCTCTGTCCAAATAGTTCTACTCAATGCTTAGAATTTTATCTATTATTTAGATAACCAAAAGTTAGATACCATCGGTTTAAGCGATATGTTTACCATCGAACAACTGCAAGCTTTTATTGCTACATCAGAAGCAGGATCATTTTCAGGAGCAGCTAGAAAACTGGGGCGAGCTCAATCTGTAGTGAGCCAGCACATCATGAATATGGAGATCGACTGTGGCGTTGAGCTTTTTGATCGATCAGGCAGGTACCCTAAATTAACTGAGAATGGCCTCGCTCTCGTACCCTATGCACAAGCAACAATCAGCCAACTCGACCGCCTAAACAATAGGGCATCGCAGCTCTTTTCCACGCCAACGAACAAATTAGTCTTAGCTATTGATGAAGGGATTCCTCTGACTCGCTTGCCGGATGTGCTAAAGAAGTTAGAGCAACACTTTCCACACTTACAAGTTGAATGCTTAACGGCATCAAGCCCTGATATCATTGAATTGGTTAAGTCGGAACGCGCCACGACTGGGATTATTTTGAGTGATTTACAAATGCCAAGGCACATCGATTTCACCAATCTTGGCAATATTGCATTTGATGTCTATGTCTCTTCAACGCATCCTTTAGCAAAGCAGCAAATCACTCACATTGATCAACTAAAACAACATCGTCAATTGGTCATACGATCCAAAAGTGCAGAGCCATGTGGTCTCAATCAAGCATTTAGCCCAGATATCTGGTACGCTGATAACTACTATATTTTGTTGGAATTGGCGAATAAAGGGTTTGGTTGGTGCTTTCTACCACAGCATTTAGTCGCGTATTCACCTAATACATTAAAAAAAGTTGGGGATGATTTCACAAAACTGGCTTGGCAAGTCAATGTTGACCTTATTCAGCACCAGAAATGGCATTCAGATCCCCTCCATCAACAAGCCAAAGCAGAACTGCTCAACCTATTCGGGCAGACATAAGTAAGTAGGAAGACCCAAATGGCAAATACATTGATCGTAGGTGCAGGCTGGCTCGGAACTCCGCTAGCAGAAATATTGATGAAAGATGGACACTATGTTGTCGTCACTCGTCGTAGCCAAACTCGATTAAAAGAGTTACCCACCTCATTAACTCACTCCGCATTGTTCGATTTCAATCAATTGAACGCCACAGCACGGCTAGATGAGCTGCTCAAACAGCATCAAATTACGCACGTTATCGGTGCTTTTCCTCCAGGATTTCGTAAAGGACGCGGTCAAGAATATGCACAGCAATGGCAAATACTTGCCAACGCAGCTAAGCAAAACAACGTTGAAAAACTTCTCATGATCAGCTCTACCACGGTTTACCCTAACCTTGCTTCCGATATGGAAGAAGCTGACGCGTCACTCTCTTTAGCAGCCGAAAGCCCTTATTTCTCTGACAATGCACGTATTATGCTTCAAGCAGAGCAGCATGTTATCGACTCGAATATTAGCTTTGTTATTCTACGTTGTAGCGGATTAATCGGGCCAGATAGACACCCATCTCGCTTTGCTGCAAGGCTTCAACAAGTTAGTCGTAAAGCACCAGCTAATATGCTTCATCAAGATGATGCTGTCTCGGCTGCGAAATTTGCCTTAGGCAATTTAAGCAACCAAGTCATTAATGTTACGACACCTCATACTGTCAGCAAGGCTGAGTTCTACCAAGCTGCCATAAACAAAATCGGAAGTGATATACCTCTTCCACCCGTCACAGAGCAAGCTGACAAGCGTATTCTTGCTGACAAACTACTCTCACTTGGTTATCGATTTCACTTCAATTCAACTTTGGATGCGCTATGAGACTCTATAGACATATAGAAACGCTTTGGGATTACATGCAACTCAAACATGAACTGAAACCTGCGGACTGTTTGTTTGTGATGTGCAGTAATGATGTGCGTGTAGCGGAGCACGCTGCCAAGCTCTACCACCAAAAGTTGGCACCTTTGATTGTATTTTCAGGGGGTCAAGGTCGCTTCACAGATGGACTGTTTGAAAAAAGCGAGGCAGAAACCTTTGCCGAGATTGCAAAGTTGTCGGGCGTTCCAAGTGAAGCAATTTTGCTCGAAACTGAATCCACAAACAGTGGAGAAAATGTTCGCTTTACTGAGCAACGATTAAAAGAGGAAGGAAAACAGTGTTCCTCGTTTATTCTGGTACAAAAACCGTTTATGGAGCGTAGAGCAATCGCGACATTTGAAAAACAGTGGCAGTCACCCTACACTCAGCTCCAAGTAAGCTCTGCGGCTCTTCCATTTTTTGAATACATTAATGAAGACATGCCATTAATGATGGTGCTAGAAGCACTAATGGAAGATTTCTCTCGCGTAAAAAGCTATCCAGAGAAAGGATTTCAAACCGAGCAGAACATCCCTCAGCAAGTCGAATCTTCTTACCAGGTTTTACTCGAGCGGTTTGGTTTTGACTTAGTCTAACTTTTTCTAACCGACAACAAAAAGCCACCAAGTTCGGTGGCTTTTCTGTATCAATACGGCTTATTTACCGAGCGCTTCTTTGTAATGTTGGCGGCATACGGAGACATACTTATCGTTACCGCCGATCGCAACTTGATCGCCTTCTTTAATTGCCACGCCGTGTTCATCGGTACGAATAACCATATTCGCTTTGCGGCCGCAATGGCAGATTGTTTTGAGCTCAACCAGCTTGTCTGCCCAAGATAATAGATACTTACTGCCTTCAAAAAGTTCGCCTAGAAAATCGGTGCGAAGGCCGTAACACAATACTGGAATATGCAACTTATCAACGACTTCAGTAAGTTGATAAACTTGTTCTTTCGACAAGAACTGACACTCATCAACAAGAATACAGTGACGTTTTTCAACCTCATTCAGAGCTGCGATCTCCTGATACAAATTGGTATCCTGACGAAATAAATGTGCGTCAGATTGAAGACCAATACGAGAGCTCACTTTACCGACACCAAAACGATCATCTAGCGCAGCCGTAAAAATAACTGGCGTCATGCCGCGTTCTTGATAGTTGAAAGAGGATTGAAGAAGCGTTGTTGATTTACCCGCATTCATTGCTGAGTAATAGAAATACATCTGAGCCACAGAGCATTACCTAAAGTTAAAGTTTTAATTTATGGAAATGGAAAATAAAAGGGCTGAATTATCAGCCCTTTAAAAATGAAAATTCAATTACTTACGACGCCACGTTGTGCCTTCTGGACCATCTTCCAGAACAATGCCCATTTCGGTCAGCTTGTCACGAGCCATATCTGCATTCGCCCAATCTTTCGCAGCACGAGAGTCGTTACGCAGCTTGATCAGAGCTTCGATTTCAGCCACTTCATCATCGTTACCTGCATCACCTTTTAGGAAGGCTTCTGGATCTTGGTGAAGAATACCGATCACATCTGCTAGTTCACGCATTAGCGCACCTAGCTCGCTCGCTTTCTCTAGGTTTTCTGTCTTCAGACGGTTAACTTCGCGCGCCATGTCGAACAGAACTGAGTACGCTTCTGGTGTATTGAAGTCATCGTTCATCGCTGCTGTAAAGCGAGATACATACTCTTCACCACCAGCAGGCGCAGCGTTTAGGTCTAAACCACGTAGAGATGTGTACAGGCGCTCAAGCGAAGCACGTGCTTGGTTTAGGTTATCTTCGCTGTAGTTTAACTGGCTACGGTAGTGACCAGACATTAGGAAGTAACGCACTGTTTCAGCATCGTAGTGACCAAGAACGTCACGGATAGTAAAGAAGTTACCTAGAGATTTAGACATCTTCTCACGGTCTACCATTACCATGCCGCTGTGCATCCATGTGTTCACGTATTGTGTATCGTGTGCACAGCATGATTGCGCGATTTCATTTTCATGGTGTGGGAACTGAAGGTCAGAACCGCCGCCGTGAATGTCGAAGTGGTTGCCTAGGATTGACGAGTTCATTGCAGAACATTCGATGTGCCAACCTGGACGGCCTGGACCCCATGGTGATTCCCACGTTGGTTCACCCGGCTTAGACATCTTCCAAAGTACAAAGTCTAGAGGGCTGCGTTTTGCTGTTTCGATATCAACGCGCGCGCCAGCTTGAAGCTGATCAAGGTCTTGCTTAGAAAGCTTGCCGTATTCGTTGAACTTACCCACTTCAAACATTACGTCACCGTTATCTGCAACGTATGCAAAACCGCGCTCGATTAGCTTCTCAACCAATTCGATGATTTCAGCAATAAACTGTGTCGCACGAGGTTCAACGTCCGGGCGTTTCATGTTCAGCGCATCAAAATCAGCGTGCATTTCACCAATTAAACGCTCAGTCAATGAATCGCAAGACTCACCATTTTCTGCGGCACGTTTGATGATCTTATCGTCGATATCTGTGATGTTACGTACAAACGTCAGATCGTAGCCCAAGTAGCGAAGGTAACGTGATACAACGTCAAAAGAGACGAAAGTACGACCGTGACCAATGTGACAGAGATCGTAGATGGTAACTCCACAGACATACATACCGACTTTGCCAGCTGTAATTGGTTTGAATTCCTCTTTCTGTCTTGTGAGTGTGTTATATATCTTTAACATGATCTCTATCTATGATTGTGAATGAATAAAAGAAGATGAGTATATCAACTCCAACCTAGTTAGGTAATAGCAATTAACCGATAAAACGATAATCGGCTAAACTTCAAGCACAAAACGAAGAATTTCCTCTTCCTGAGTTTTTAAAGCACTAGAACTTAGGCTAGAATCTCGGGCTCAACACAACACAGTAAAGGAAAGTAGCATGATCACCCTTCACACTAATTTTGGTGACATCAAGATTCAACTAAACGAAGAGAAAGCGCCAGAGACAAGCGCAAACTTCCTTCAGTACTGCCGCGACGGTTTCTACGACAACACGCTTTTCCACCGTGTTATTGACGGCTTCATGATCCAAGGTGGTGGTATGGAGTCTGGTCTACGTGAAAAAGCGACTCGTGCACCTATCAAGAACGAAGCAAACAACGGTCTTAGCAACAAAGTGGGTACACTTGCTATGGCACGTACTATGGAGCCGCATTCAGCAAGCTCTCAGTTCTTCATCAACGTAAACAACAACACATTCCTAGACTTCCGTAGCGAAAGCCTAGACGGTTGGGGTTACTGTGTGTTCGGTGAAGTAATCGAAGGCATGGACATCGTAAATAAGATCAAAGGCGTTAGCACTGGTTCTTACGGCATGCACCAAGACGTACCTCTAGAAGACGTAGTAATCACTGGTACAACAATTGAAGAGTAATTCTTAGGAATTATTTTTAAAAGATAAGTTAATGGGGAGGCATAGCTTCCCCTTATTTCTATGACGACATTATTTATTTCCGATCTTCACCTTACCCCATCACGTCCTGATATCACGGAATGTTTTGTGACGTTCATGCGAACAGAAGCAACAAAAGCTGATGCACTTTATGTACTCGGCGATCTGTTTGAATTTTGGATTGGTGACGATGACAACACCCCTTTTGCAGACCAAATCCGAGCAGAATTTAAAGCACTGACGGATGCGGGTGTGCCAACTTTTTTCATCCAAGGCAATCGAGATTTTTTACTCGGCAAACGCTTTTGCAAAGAAACCGGTATGACATTACTCGACGATGTCTGCACGATTGATCTTTATGGTCAAAAAGTCGTAATCCTACATGGCGATACGCTCTGCATTGACGATGTGAAGTACCAAGAGTTTAGAAAAACCGTTCACAAGCCATGGCTACAATGGTTGTTTAACCGTATTCCTTGGTTCATTAAGAAGAAAATTGTCTCAAAAGTTCAATCCGATATTCGTGATGATAAAATGAGCAAGTCATTAGATATCATGGACGTTAACCAAAATGAGGTCGAGAAAGTGATGTCTCAGAACTGCGTCAACATAATGATTCATGGTCACACACATCGCCCGAACACACATTTTTTTGACGTCGATGGCATTAAAAAGACCCGAATTGTTTTAGGGGATTGGTATACGCAAGGCTCAGTTTTAAAAGTAAATTCTGATAGTTTTGACCTGCAAACGAGACCGTTCATACAGAATTTGCGTTAAGCATGTAGAGCGTGTAGAAGATTCACGCTCAAGTCGTAGATATTTTGTAAAAAATCGCTATTATCATAATACTAAGTTAAACAGAACGAAGTACCTAATTGAAGTATTCTTACGTAGCTCGCCAACCGATTCTGGATAGAGAAAAACGAACCATAGGTTACGAACTCCTCTTTCGAGACGGCCCTAAAAATACCTTCCCTGAAGTAGAACCAGAGCTGGCTACTAGTCGACTGCTATCCGATCATTTTTTGTCGACGCATTACAACACATTAGGAAACAAACTTGGCTTTGTTAACTTTCCGCATCAAAGCTTGGTGAACTTGGTCCCAACTTTGTTTCCTAAAGAATCTCTCGTCATTGAAGTCCTTGAAGACTGCGAACCGACAGAAGAACTGTTAGAAGCCATCAAGCACCTTCATGAGTGCGGGTACAAAATTGCTCTGGATGATTTTGTTCCGACGAAAGCTTGGAAGCGTTTTCTTCCATACGTTTCCATGATCAAGTTTGATATTAGACTTGTGCCGATCAAGAAAGCTGCCATTTTTATTCAGGCGTTGAGCCCATTTAAAATCGACTTTCTTGCGGAAAAGGTAGAGACCTATGAAGAGTTTGAGCAAGCTCTAGAAGCCGGTTTTAACTATTTTCAAGGGTATTTTTTTAGCAAACCTGAGATGATCCAGAAAAAACGGTTGAACCCCGCGTTTCTTACCGTCATCCAACTTTGTAAAGAGATTGCAGATAAGCCCATCGACTTCAATGAGGTTGAACGTCTGTTTTCGATTGATGTGACGCTGTCATACAAGCTGCTTACTTACGTAAATTCAGGCTATACATTAACGACTAAGATCAAATCGTTCAGACAGGCGCTTATTTATCTGGGTGAAGAGCGACTACGACGCTTTATTTCCTTAGTTGCAATTGCCTCCGTTCAAGAAGATAAACCTGACTCTCTTTACTCTTTAGCGATTCAGCGTGCACGAATGTGTGAACTGCTACTTAGTCAAATGAACACTAGGTATGACCCTGGGCAGGCTTTTTTGACAGGCATGTTTTCTTTGCTCGGATCTTTGCTCGATCAACCGCTCTCGGATGTCATTGAAGATATCCCCGTTGACGAAGATATAAAACTCGCATTAACCAGTCGAAAAGGCGTACTTGGTCACTTACTTTCGATGACGATCGCCTACGAACAAGCGGACTGGGAGTTAGCCGAGCGATATTGCACCGTTCTTAAATTAACCGAACCTCAATTAGCAGACGCTTTTAATCAATCGACGGAATGGGCTCAAGAACTGCTGTCTCAAACGCCCTAAACGGCTATAATGCCCCAAAGAATACCTGCGACCTCACTTATGTGGGGTTGTTTGTTTTTACCGCTTAATTAATCGAGATTTCATTTTATGGCTTCTTCTTGTCCTTGCGGCTCTAACCGCACCTACCAACAGTGTTGTGAAATTGCCCACAATAACCACGCTGACGTCACCACTCCGGAGCAGCTAATGCGCTCTCGTTACAGCGCGCATGTGTTAGGTCTAGTGGATTACGTGGTGAACACATACCACCCAAGCTGTAATGCAGAAGAGCAACGTGAAGGCATTGCCCAATCTATCGACAGCGATTGGTGCAAGCTTGAGGTAGTGAAAGCTGAAGCGGGTTGTAACGAGAATGAAGGTTTTGTTGAATTCAACGCTTACTTTGACGAAGACGGCAAACGCTACTGCATGACAGAGCGTTCTCGCTTTGTAAAAGAAAATGGGCTTTGGTACTACATTGACGGCACGTTTCCAGAAGAAGAGCTAGAAGAAGAACCAGAACAAGATCCTCGCCTAAACCAACCAGTGAGTAGCCTAAAAGTAGGTCGTAACGACCCGTGTATCTGTGGAAGCGGTAAGAAATTTAAGAAGTGTTGTGGGTAAGATCATCCACTCCTAGCTTATTGAGCTCGATTTAATTGGATTCTTGACTTCGCCTAGGTTCGTTGGAGTGACGTGAATATATGTACCTATTTGAAGTAAATAACTCTACTGCAAGTACCATTAGAAAATATACCGTCATTCTGAACAGCTAGGGACGAGCGTGATTCAGAATCTAATCGCCACCAGCACTGTTGCCGGTTTTTGCCCCGAATCAAGAACACTAAAGTAAAAAGCCCCTAGGCTCGAGAGCATAGGGGCTTTCACTTATCGCAAGCTTACTTATGACGCTCTTTCAGTTTATTCACTACGTCATTCATCGATAAGCCTTGGTCTTGAAGCAATACCATTAAGTGATAAATCAAATCTGCAGATTCACACACTAACTCCGCCTTATCGCCCGACGTCGCCGCAAGCGCGACTTCAACGCCTTCTTCGCCCACTTTTTGCGAAATACGCTTGGTGCCACGGGCATAAAGACTGGCAGTATAAGAGGAATCTGGGTCGGCACTCTTGCGGGCAGCCAATAGCTGCTCAAGTTGATGAAGCCACACCATTTGTGACTCCTCTTGAGGGTCCACATCCCAGCAAGTTGTGTTACCCAAGTGACATGTAGGACCAATGGGATTCACTTTCACCAGTAGCGTATCGTTGTCGCAATCGAGCTGCATGTTCACTAGTTGCAATACGTTGCCGGAGGTCTCACCTTTCGTCCAAAGACGCTGCTTGGTACGAGAGAAAAACGTCACTTGACCTGTTTCGCCCGTTTTTGCCAACGCATCTTGGTTCATATAACCCATCATCAGCACTTGGCTTGATTGGAAATCTTGTACGATAGCAGGTACCAGACCATCCACCTTTTCCCAGTTGATTCGCTCAGCTAGCGAACTTACTTCGGCGGCTTTCACACTCATAGTCGTACCTCAATGCCTTGTTGTTTCAAATACTGCTTTAGTTCACCAATATTGATGACTTGCTTGTGGAATACCGATGCGGCAAGCGCGCCATCCACATTTGCTTTTTGGTAGGCTTCTGCGAAGTGCTCCATGGCACCTGCACCACCCGATGCAATCAATGGCACATTACACACTTCACGCACCATATTAAGTTGTTCAATATCGTAGCCGTTACGCACGCCGTCTTGGTTCATCATGTTCAGTACGATTTCACCAGCGCCCCGTTTTTGTACTTCTTGCACCCAATCACGCGTTTCCCATTGAGTTGCTTTGGTGCGTTCTTCATCACCAGTAAACTGGTAAACCTGATACTTGCCGGTCTCTTTGTCGTAGTAAGAATCAATGCCCACCACGATACATTGCACACCAAACTTATCAGCAAGGTCAGTAATCAATTGCGGGTTCGCCAAGGCAGGTGAGTTGATAGACACTTTGTCTGCACCAAACTCAAGAATGCGCGCTGCATCTTCCGCTGATTTAATACCACCAGCGACACAGAAAGGAATATCAATCACTTCTGCAACGCGAGCGACCCAACTTTTATCTACGACACGACCATCACTTGAAGCGGTAATATCGTAGAACACAAGCTCGTCAGCGCCCTCTTCCGCATAACGCTGTGCCAGTGGAACGATGTCGCCAATGATCTCGTGATTACGGAACTGAACGCCCTTTACCACTTGTCCATCACGAACATCAAGACATGGAATTATTCGCTTTGCCAACATGCAAACGCCTCCTCTGCTGTGAACTTACCATCTAACAGCGCACGACCAACAATCACACCAGCCACACCGCTGCCTTTTAGCGCTTCGATATCTGCTAATGAGCCAATGCCACCTGAAGATTGAAACTGCACTTGTGGGTACTGTTTGCATAGGTCAACGTAAAGCTCTACGTTTGATCCTTCGAGCGTACCGTCACGAGAAATGTCAGTACAAAGTACGTGCTGCAAACCTACCGTTAGGTAATCGTTGATTAAAGCTTCGATGGTCACGCCTGAGTCTTCTTGCCAACCTGAGATCGCTACTTTACGTGTGCCGTCTTGGTCGATATTGATGTCTAACGCAAGAACGATTTTCTCTGCGCCGTATTTTTCCATCCAACCTTTCACAAGCTCCGGCTGTTTTACTGCTGTTGAGCCAACAACAACACGCTGAGCACCAGCTTCTAGCAGGTCAATCACGTCTTGCTCTGTACGCACACCGCCACCGATTTGGATGTTTGCTGGTGTGCTTGCTAGTAGTTTTGCAATCAAATCAAGCTGGCGTGCTGTTGTGTCTTTCGCGCCAGTTAAATCCACCAAGTGCAGCCAGTTAGCACCCGCTTGGTGGTACAAGTTGAACTGCTCTGCTGGGTCGACTTTGTACTCGGTTACTTGGCCGTAATCACCTTGATAAAGGCGAACCACCTGTCCTTCAATTAAATCAAGAGCTGGAATAATCACACTAAATCCCTTTTATAATTCTAAGAAGTTTTGAATAAGCTTCGCGCCCGCTTTTGAAGAACGCTCAGGGTGGAATTGCACGCCGTAGTAGTTACCGCTTTGTACTGCTGCTGTGAACGGGTTGCCGTACTCACATTCAGCAATCGTGTAATCCCCAACAGGCATTGCAAAGCTGTGCACGAAGTAGAAGTACTCTCCTTCTTCAATACCTTTGAAAAGTGGATTACCTGCTTTTGCAGAGACCGTGTTCCAACCCATATGCGGCAGTGGCAAATCGCCAGTTTGTAGTAGCTTCACTTCGCCATCACAAAGCCCAAGACACTCAACCAACTCGTCGGCTTTCTGCCCTTTCTCTTGAGACACTTTGCCCAACAGTTGCATACCTAAACAGATACCTAACAACGGCTTTTCTACCTGTTTTACCAAGCTGATAAGATCGCGTTCTTCTAGGTTCTTCATCGCTTCGCTGGCAGTTCCCACGCCCGGTAGGAATAGCTTGTCTGCCGACAATACAACTTGCGGATCTTTTGAAATTGTTACGTCATAGCCTAGGCGTTCAATAGCAAACTTCACTGAAGAGACGTTGGCACAGCCAGTATCGATAATGACAACTTTCTGTTCTGTCACTGTTTTTCTCCTTGCTAAGGTTAGCCTTAAAGTACGCCTTTACTACTTGGTAGCTCAGTGCCTTCTACTTTGATTGCTTGGCGCAAAGTACGACCAAACGCTTTAAATAGACTTTCAATAATGTGGTGATCATTGTTGCCCGCTGAAGACAGGTGCAGCGTACACGCTAATGTGTCAGTCAGAGATCGGAAGAAGTGAACTACCATCTCTGTTGAAAGATCACCCACTTGCTCACGACTGAATTGCGCGTCGAACTTAAGGTAAGGACGACCAGATAGGTCTAGTGCACATTGTGCCAAACACTCATCCATTGGAAGGCTGAAGCCAAAGCGACCAATACCACGCTTGTCACCCAGTGCTTCTTTTAACGCTTGACCCAATGCTAGAGCGGTATCTTCCACTGTGTGGTGATCATCAATGTGCAGGTCACCTTCCACTTTGCACACCATTTGGAATCCACCGTGCGTCGCGATTTGATCCAGCATGTGGTCAAAAAAGCCAAGACCTGTAGAAATATCGTTACCGCCTTGCTCGTCAAGATTAACGAATACTTTAATGTCTGTTTCTTTTGTGGTGCGAACGACTTCAGCAACACGCGCCTTCACCGTCAGATCTTTGAGGATCTGTTTCCAGCCCATGGTTTCTGGGTTGTATTGAATGCCACGAATTGCCATGTTTTCTGCAAGTTGAAGATCGGTTTGACGATCGCCAATCACAACGGAGTTTTGAAAATCAACTTTGCCACCTTGAAGGTACTCTTTCACCAAGCCTAGCTTAGGCTTACGGCAAGAGCAGTTGTCTTCATCGAAGTGAGGACAAATCAGCACGTCATCAAACTTCACACCTTGAGATTCAAAGATCTCCATCATCATGTTGTGTGGTGCATCAAAATCAGCTTGTGGGTAGCTGTCGGTCCCCAAACCATCTTGGTTCGTAACAATCACTAAACGGTATCCTGCATCCTGCAACGACAACAGGCTTGGGATAACAAATGGCTCTAGTTTTAGTTTGTCTAAACGGTCTACTTGAAAATCAATCGGCGGCTCAACAATTAAGGTGCCATCACGATCAATAAAAAGGATTTTTTGTTGTTTGCTCACTCGGGAACTTCCTTATTGCTATTCTTTTGGCGCTCCCGCTATTGAGCGAGAGCGATTAATTTTGTCTCTACTTATGCGTAGTAGTTTCTGATAAATCCAAGCGTTTTTTCACACTCGTCGCGGTTACCAACACTGATACGTACACAGTTCTCAATTGGCGAGTTACGCAAAATAATGCCCGTATCCCAAGCCGCTTTGAAAAGATCATCGCCATCTGGGAATTTCACCAATAGGTAGTTCCCCCACCCTTCAAACACTTCCAAACCCGGAATCATTGAAAGGCCAACTTGCAAGTAAGCACGGTTTGCATTCAAATCGAGAACTTGAAACTTCGCTCGTGCTAAACCAGCTTCCGAAAGCGCCTGAGTCGCAATTTCTGCCACTGGAACTGGGACTGGGTAAGGTGCGATAACTTTAAGAAGTACATTAATAAGCTCTTCGTTCGCAAGCGTAAATCCACAACGCAGACCTGCAAGCGCAAAAGCTTTCGACAGAGTACGCAGAATCGCAAGATTCGGGTATTGCGCCAGTAGGTCTACCGTTGACGCTTCTGGACAAAAATCGATGTACGCTTCATCCATCACCACGATTGCACGGTCTTTTGTCATCTCAAGCAGAGACACAATGTCCTCACGCTTAACCAAGTTACCCGTTGGGTTGTTTGGCGAACATACAAAAACCAGTTTCACGTTATCCAGATTAGCTTCGATGCCTGCAAGGTCTAGTTGCCAATCTGACGTTAGCGGCACGGTTTTGCGCTCTACACCGATGGTTTCTGCACTGATGGCGTACATACCGTAAGTTGGTGGGCAGTAAAGAATCGCATCTTCACCCGGCTCACAGAATGCACGAATTAATAACTCAATACCTTCGTCTGCGCCGCGAGAAGTCAGTGTTTGTTCTGGTTTAACACCCGCATACGCTGCGTAAGCGGAAATCAGTTCTTTCGGTTGGCATTCGCTGTAACGATTAAGACGAGCAAAGTCTGTTTTGTATTCATTGTTAAATGGTGATTCGTTGGCATTTAGCCATACGTCACCCGTACCACCGATTCGGCGAGCCGACATATAAGGGGTAAGCTGTTGGACTTGTTTACGCGCTAGCTTTTCCATCTCATTACTCTCTTATTCTTACTTACTTGCTAATTTTTCTACGCGGATAGTAACAGCACGTTTGTGAGCGTCCAGACCTTCCGCTTCAGCCATCGTGACTACCGTTGGTGCAAGGTTCTTTAAACCATCAGCAGAAAGCTCCTGAACCGTCATTCGTTTAGAGAAATCCGCCAAACCTAAGCTTGAATAAGTACGTGTGTAACCGTAAGTAGGAAGGACGTGGTTAGTCCCCGACGCGTAATCTCCCGCAGATTCAGGCGACCAATCCCCAAGGAAGATAGAGCCTGCATTATCAAGTAGAGGTAGAAGCTCACGAGGGTTCTTAGTCTGAACAATCAAGTGCTCAGGACCGTAGTAATTGGAAATAGAAACTGACTGCGTCATCGACTCGGAAATAATGATCAAGCTTGATGCCAGAGCCTTTTCTGCGATGTCTGCACGAGATAGCTCCTTAAGCTGACGTTGAACCGCATCCGTCACTTGATCAGCAATCACAGGAGAAGGAGTCACCAATACCACTTGAGAATCAGGACCGTGTTCTGCTTGGCTCAAAAGATCCGCAGCGATAAAGTCTGCATCTGCGGTTTCATCGGCAATCACAAGAACTTCTGATGGCCCTGCTGGCATATCAATCGCAGCACCGCGGAAATCATTGCTAACCTGTCGTTTTGCTTCGGTCACGTAAGCGTTGCCCGGACCAAAGATCTTATCTACTTTCGATACAGTCTCGGTGCCATAAGCCATTGCAGCAACTGCTTGGCCACCACCGACGTTGTACACTTCATCAATGCCACACAGCTTCGCGACATAAAGGATCTCATCAGCGATTGGCGGTGGAGAACAAAGAACGACTTTACGACAACCTGCAATTTTTGCAGGAACGCCGAGCATCAAAACAGTCGATGGCAAAGGCGCACTTCCACCAGGAATGTACAAACCCACTTTTTGAATTGGACGTGTTACTTGTTCACAAAGAACACCTGGCTGCGTTTCCACCTTGATCGGTTGCGGCTTTTGCGCTTTGTGGAACTTAGAAATATTGGCGTAAGCTTGCTCTAGTGCGCTCTTCATTGACTCTGACAAACGCTCTGACGCTGCCTTAATTTCCTGAGAAGAAACACGAATGGATTCAGGCTTAACACGGTCAAACTTTTCTGTCAGCTCAATAAGAGCAGAGTCACCTTCTTCTCGAACTTTAGCAATAACTTCGGCCACAGCAGTGGTGATATTGGCACCTTCTGCAATAGCAGGGCGCTCCAAAATAGAGTCTTGCTGATTCTCACTTAATGATTGCCAAACGACTGTTCTCATGATGCTTACTCCATCATTTTTTCAATTGGTAGAACGAGAATTGAACTTGCGCCCAACTCTTTCAGCTGTTCCATTGTTTCCCAGAATAGGTTTTCAGAACTCACTAAGTGAACAGCCATTTTCTGCTTATCTGCAGAAAGAGGAAGAACAGTTGGGTCTTCAGCACCTGGCAGTAGTGCTTTAATTTGATCTAACTTCTCTGCTGGGGCGTGAAGCATAATGTACTTAGATTCTTTCGCTTGCTGCACGCCTTGCATGCGAGTTAACAGCTTTTCGATTAGCGCCACTTTGTCTGCGTCGAACTCACCTGTGCGTTGAATCAATGTCGCTTTTGATTTGAAGATAATTTCAGCTTCTTTAAGGCCGTTCGCTTCCAGTGTTGCACCTGTAGAAACCAAATCAGCGATAGCATCAGCGAGACCCGCGCGAGGCGCAACTTCTACAGAGCCTGTCAGCATACATGTAGAGAATGGAACGCCGGCTTCATCCATGTACGCTTTTAGAAGTTGAGGATACGTTGTAGCAATACGCTTGCCAGCTAAGTCTTGTGGACCGTTGTACTCTTCGTCCTTGTCGATTGCGATAGATAAACGACAGCCACCAAAATCAAGTCGACGAAGCTGAACAAACTCGCAGGGTTCACCTAATGCTTTGCGGTCAAGGCGAACTTCTTCTAGTTCATTTTCGCCAATAAAGCCAAGGTCAACCACGCCATCCATAATTAAACCTGGGATGTCGTCGTCACGAACCAAGAGTAAATCAATTGGCATATTTTCAGAATGGACAACTAAACGCTCGCCCATTACGTTGAACTTTACGCCGCACTGTTTTAGTAGAGCTTGACTCTCTTTGCTAAGACGACCTTTTTTCTGAATTGCGATTCTTAAACGTTGTGTTTGCATTGCTTTGTCCCTATGCAAGATTTTGATATCTAAGTATTTTTCAAACTAATAAAACTAAAAAACCCTCGGGAGATTGAAGTCTCCCGAGGGTTTAAAATCTGCTTTTACTTTGATTTTACCTCCGGGAGTTTCCTGCCTCCCGGGTATGCGTACATCGCCCGAAAGACTAGATTGGGTGATGATGGTGATGAATGTTCATTACAAAATTACGCATACTTATTTCAAGGCTCTTCTCATTTGCTTTGTTACCAACCACACTAACCAAGCTGATTACTTTTTTCAACCCTTAATTTTAAAAAAATTCGAATTGTATAATACAAATAAAAAAGGAGGCCGAAGCCTCCTACAATTTCACCTTTTAAATCAGTGAATTACGCACTCTGGCAAGACGCTATTTTAGACTTTGAAAGCCATGACAAAATAGCGCAAACGATAACGAATGTTATCGACGCTGCAATAAACGAAAACGCAATTGAAGCAGTCATACCAAGGGCAATAAAGCCCACGCATGAAACAAGCGCGACTGATAATGCATAAGGTAGCTGTGTTGATACGTGATCAATGTGGTTACAACGTGCACCCGTCGATGACAAGATAGTCGTATCTGAGATTGGTGAACAATGGTCACCGAATACCGCACCAGCTAAAACCGCACTCAGCATCGGTAGCATTAGCGCTACGTCTGTTGCGCCAGCCATGTCACCCGCGATTGGTAGCATAATGCCGAACGTACCCCATGAAGTACCTGTTGAGAACGCCATTAGGCCAGACAACAAGAATAGGATAACTGGTAGCCAGTGTGGGTTAATGTTGCCCTGCGCCATTGTCGAAAGGTAAGTACCAGTCTTCATATCACCGATAACAGAACCAATGGTCCAGGCAAATACTAAGATTAGAATCGCACCAAACATAGACTTAGCACCAATCCAAAGTGTACGTGCGATCTCAGCCATTGGTAGACCTTGCTTCACAACAGTAAACAGTGCAACAGCTAAGCCAAGCAAGCTACCGTAGATTAGTGATGTACCTACATCTGTATTTTCAAAAGCACCAAGAAGCGCAAACTCCTTACCATCAGCAGCCAATGCTTGGCCACCCGTGTAAAGCATTGAAGCGATAGTCGCGATAATCAGCGTTACGATAGGAAGTATCAAATCTGACACTTTACCCTTTTCACTTTCACGGATATCTAGCTCTTCGTTTAGGTCATGCGCTTCTTGCGAGTCATTTTCTTTGTCTTTATCAAAGCCACGACCTTGCGATGCAGAGATTTCATGCTCACGCATTTTACCAATATCAAGACCAAACCACGCAACAGCGAACACCATTAGCAGCGCAAAAACGGCGTAGAAGTTCATTGGGATAAGACGAACATATGCGCCAAGAGCCGAATACTCTGTGATCCCATGTGAGACTAAGATCCCGCCAATAATAGTAATAATGTAAGCACCCCAGCTAGAAGCAGGCATAATTACACACATTGGAGCGGCGGTTGAGTCTAGAATGTACGCAAGCTTAGCGCGAGACACATAAAAGCGATCGGTTACTGGGCGAGAGATCGCACCAACAGCAAGGCTATTAAAGTAATCATCGACAAAAATGAATACGCCTAAAAAGGCGGCAAGAAGTTTGGAGCCGCGTTTACTCTTCACTCGAGATTGTGCCCATTCAGCAAAAGCACGAGTACCGCCAGATAGCGTTAATAAAGCTGTTGTCATACCTAATAAGATTAGGAAACCAACAATGCTCATGTTCCAAGTGTTAATTCCGCCATCTTCAATAAAGACAGAAGAAACTTGAGAACTGACGTAACCTGCGGTGTCGCTGATAGACCAGCTATTAAGTAGCACCGCACCTAGCACGATACCTACACCCAAGGAAACTAATACACGTCGAGTCAAAATCGCCAAAGTCAAAGCGACAATAGGTGGCAATAATGAAACAGGAGAACTAGAAAAATCTATTAAATTCATGATCTTCAAAAACCAAAGTTTGGCTAGAGATCTACTGCAGACAAGTCACGTAGCATACGATACGTGCTCATGTTGAACTTAGCGACAGGGAAGCGAACACTCCACCCAACCCTACAGTAGCGCTCCATAGTTTAATGTGAATATATACTATGGCAGTGTTGTTCCTTTCAGATACAACCCCAGCAAGTAACTTTGATGAGTTACTTACTTCGGCAATCTTCGCCTTCCACTATTATTCATTGGCATCACCCCAATAATAGCTACTCTTCGAGACCGCGCCTCTACGGCAACAACAAACAATTAACCACTAACTGTACAAATTAACAACAAATTGTCTGCAATATTGCATCAGGTGGCAGCCATTGTACTTATGATGAGAGTCAATGCAACACATCAAACTAAATTAAACAAATAAATAATGACTGAGATAATTTATAAACCTTGCCTACTTCCATAAGTTTTGTGCAACTGAAATCACATCAATCATGTTATTTATGAAACATTATTACTACCTTAGAAATATCATGGTTTATCTTATATCAATAAATTAAGGATATATGACACAGCATTAAAGATGGATGCTTCATATTTTTAAGTAATAACTCAAATTTTTTTATAAAAAACCAAGCTATCACTCTCTCTATACAATAATGACTGTTGATTTTAGTTCTCATCTAATAATGATTTATTTCGAGTGTAATAATATTAATTGCTTTAAAAAATAGTCAAATTTAAACAAAATCTTGATTTAGCATTTGCACATAAGGAAAAGATAAAGTTAAATATAAGGACTCTTTGTTTATTTATAGATTGGCATTATTTAATCGTAACGATAAAAAGTGCCCAACACATTAACCTTTTAATAGGAATCGTTATGTCAGAGCTGACTAAAACCCTTCTAAATATCCGTAGCCTTCGTGCATTTTCTCGTGAGCTGACTCTAGAACAATTGGAAGAAGCTCTAGATAAACTCACTACTGTCGTAGATGAGCGTCGTGAAGCAGAAGAAGCAGAACGCGCAGCACAAGCAGAGCAAGAAGCTAAGCTTGCAGAGATTGCTGAGAAAATCGCTCAAGACGGTATTGACGTAGAAGCACTTATTACTGCGCTATCTGGCGAAACTAAGACGAAAGGCAAAGCGAAGCGCGCACCTCGCCCTGCTAAATACAAATACACAGATTCAAACGGTAATGAGAAAACTTGGACTGGCCAAGGTCGTACACCTTCGGCGATTCAAGAGCAACTTGATGCAGGTAAATCTCTGGATGAGTTCCTAATCTAGATCCGTGCTATTTTTTAAAAGGCTCCCATAGGGAGCCTTTTTTATTTAAACCATTACAAATAAAAAAGGCACATTTCTTAATGTGCCTTTTACTTTAGTTACAGAATAGTTAATTAAATCGCTTCGTATTAACGTTCCCAGTATGCTTCTTCTAGGCTATCTTCTCGCTCAGGAAGTCCGCGCGACAATCGTGGTGAATGTTGCACGAGAACTTCGTAGCTAGCACGGTTTGCGTATTTGCAGACTTGAGAAAAAGAAGAGTAAGTTAAATACTCGTTACTGTGCTTGCTTGAATTAGGCACATTTTCTTTATGGTATTTATTTGCTGCCATATCATGAAGAACAGCAGATAACGCGGCATCACCTGCGCCATTTGTATTCTTAATTTTTTCTGGACCACCCATATATGGCGAGATATGCGAGTACACTTTTATTGGCGTCTCGCATGAGTCTTTTTTCGCCGGACGACTAAATTCATAACGATTAAATTCAGCAATTGACCCTGGAAGTAATGGCAAAGAAGTTTCGCGCTTCGCGCTATCTTCCGTATACCCAGCCATAAATAGACCTACAGGACCCGCCGTGCACAATACTAAATCAGCCCACTCCAATGTTTTATCAGACGCAGCAAGTGGATCAGATTCCCCCGTCAGTGCTTCTGCTTCATCTTCATTCATCGCAACGACTGAAACGTTATCTCGAATGAATTCTTGCCAATATTTAGGGTCATCTTGAATAACAAACTTTGTGCCTAAAGTCAGAACAACAGGCACATCATTCTTTTTCGCGTACTCAATCGCTTTCATTGTTGCTTCCGGCATTGGGTCGCCGTCTTTGCAACGTACTAGATATGACGTCAGTACAAGTGCTGATGCATTTTTAAAGATTTTCTCTGGAATGCTATCAGGATGGAGTTGGTTCATTTGCCCTTCGCTGATAGCAAAAGTACGTTCGCCGTCTTCTGTGATAAGAGCAAAACAACGGCCAATTGCACCATCTACACCTTGTAGGTAGTTCAAGTCCATGCGGCTTGATGTATTACAAAGATAACGGTAACCGTAGCTGCCAATCTTAATATCCTGGCTCATCACTCCAAGTAGTGTGGAGCGATCATCCGCTAGCACGGAGTAGTTATGTAGCGTGTTACCAATGGTACCGCCCGCATACTCATTGGTAA
Source organism: Vibrio sp. SCSIO 43097 (assembly GCF_023650755.1). Taxonomy (NCBI): domain Bacteria; kingdom Pseudomonadati; phylum Pseudomonadota; class Gammaproteobacteria; order Vibrionales; family Vibrionaceae; genus Vibrio; species Vibrio sp. SCSIO 43097. Next base: position 2,243,604 of record NZ_CP071840.1, read on the forward strand.
TCAAGTTCTCTTCTTTCAGTTGCTGGTATAACTCTTCTGCTCTTTCGTCATCGATAACCAGAGAGTGACCTTTACTCAGACCGTACTTTTCAATCACATCCGTTGTAACTTTTGCTTCAATATCAACCAAGGTTTGGTCAATACCAATGATGTGAGTGCGCGTCATCTTCTTGCTTTCTTGTGCTTGGCTCACCAGCGGGTCACGAGCATGAACAGGAAAATAGTGCTTCGATTTGCGTTGTCCAGGAAATTTCATATTGTCAGTCTGAGTAAGGGGATGAAAAGGAGAGCGGATTCTATACCGCTAATAATAAAGCAGCAATAAAAGCGATTATAGCAAACGTTTGCTGACAGCTTTTTTCTTTTAGGTGGCTTATTCACCTTCCATAAAGCTGAGATCTGGTAGTTGCTCAAGGTGCTCGCTATAACGCTTTAGGTTGAACTCACCTTCATTCTTCATTACATCAAAAATCTCAATTGACATCGCACATGCCATCATCGCAACCGCATCTTCACGTGGTGTGCCAGTCATCATTAAACGCATAAGGGTTTCTTTTACTTTAAGCGGGTTGCCATCTTCGAGCTGATTTTCAACAATTTCAATCAACTCACTTTCTTGCATAAATTGGTTTTCTTCTGTCATTTGGTGTTTCCTCTTGGATTTTGGCCAACTATGCCATATATACCTCTTCTATACTTGCGAAATTACTCGTTCGAATCTTTGTTGAAGAAAAATCCAGCGAAACGAATTGTGATTTCGATCTCGGATCTGTCACCGGTCTGTGGATTCTGATAGAATCTGCATCCCGTTTATTTAAGTGGTGTTTAGTAATGTCTGATAACAGCCAAAAGAAAGTCATCGTCGGTATGTCCGGCGGCGTTGATTCATCTGTTTCCGCGTATCTTCTAAAGCAGCAAGGCTACCAAGTAGAAGGCCTTTTCATGAAGAACTGGGAAGAAGATGACAACGAAGAATATTGTACAGCGGCAGAAGATCTTGCTGACGCTCAGGCAGTATGTGACAAGCTAGGCATCCACCTACACACTATCAACTTTGCTGCCGAATACTGGGATAACGTATTTGAGTACTTCCTTGCTGAATACAAAGCTGGCCGTACTCCGAACCCTGACATTCTTTGTAACAAAGAAATCAAGTTCAAAGCATTCCTAGAATTCGCTGATGAAGTACTTGATGCTGATTACATTGCAATGGGCCACTATGTGCGTCGCTCTTTCCCAGAAAATGGTGAAAAACCACAGATGCTGCGTGGTCTAGATGGCAACAAAGATCAAAGCTACTTCCTGTACACATTAAGCAACGAGCAAATCGCACGTAGCCTATTCCCTGTTGGTGACCTAGAGAAGCCAGAAGTACGCCGCATTGCGGAAGAGCAAGATCTAATCACGGCGAAGAAGAAAGACTCTACTGGTATTTGTTTCATCGGTGAACGTAAGTTTACGGAATTCCTGGGTCGCTACCTTCCAGCTCAGCCTGGTAATATCGAGACTCCAGAAGGCGAAGTGATTGGTCAACACCAAGGCCTGATGTACCACACACTTGGTCAGCGTAAAGGTCTACACATTGGTGGCCGTAAAGGCGGCGGTGGTAACGAGGACCCATGGTTCGTTGGTGAGAAAGATCTAGAACGTAACGTTTTGATTGCCGTTCAAGGTAAAGACCATCCAATGTTGAAATCAGAAGGTCTACTTGCATCACAACTTCACTGGGTAGATCGTGAGCCAATTCGCGATGTTATGAAGTGCACAGTGAAAACTCGTTACCGTCAGGAAGATATTCCTTGTACAATCATCCCTATCGATGATGAAAACATTAAAGTTATCTTTGACGAGCCACAAATTGCTGTAACTCCAGGTCAATCAGCAGTGTTCTACAAAGGTGACGTGTGCCTAGGTGGCGGCATCATCGAGCAACGCATTAAATATTCTCAAGCTTAGGAGTCGTTACGTGGCGAATACACTTTATGACCGTACTATCGCTTTTGCTGGGATTTGCCAAGCTGTTGCTTTAGTTCAACAGGTAGCGAGAAACGGACATTGTGATCAAGATGCTTTTGAAACATCAATCAACGCTATTTTGAGCACTAACCCTGCTAACACAGTTGGCGTATTCGGTCGCGAAGCCGATCTAAAGCTCGGCCTAGAATGCTTGGTTAAAGGGATTGATAGCACACCATCAGGCAGTGAAATTACTCGTTACATTATTAGTTTAATGGCGTTAGAGCGTAAGTTAAGCTCTCGTAACGATGCTATGTCTCAGCTTGGTGATCGTATTCAAATGGCCAAGCGTCAGTCAGAGCACTTTGAGCTACTAGACGATCAAATGATCAGCAATTTAGCGAGCATCTATCTGGATGTCGTTAGCCCTATTGGCCCACGCATTCAAGTAACGGGCACGCCATCTGTACTGCAGCAGACGGCAAGCCAACACAAAGTTCGTGCGCTGTTGTTATCTGGCATTCGTAGTGCAGTTCTTTGGCGTCAAGTTGGTGGTAAGCGTCGCCACCTAATCTTCGGGCGCAAGAAGATGGTAGAGCAAGCACAAATCCTTCTTGCTCGTCTGTAGTAAAATATCAAATAAGCAGCTCGCGTTTATCGCGAGCTCATTTTTTTCGACTAAAACAAATCTCGCGCAAACGTTTGCGCAATATTCGTGACAATTGCCACAGTTATTGGTATAAAGCTCACGAAATTTAGAAACCCAATTCAGGAGAACATCATGGAACTGTCAGCATTGACTGCTGTTTCACCAGTAGACGGCCGTTACGGAAGCAAGACAATTGCGTTACGCGAAATTTTCAGTGAATACGGTCTACTAAAGTACCGTACTATCGTTGAAATCCGCTGGCTACAAAAGCTTGCTGCTACTGCTGAAATTGCAGAAGTGCCAGCGTTTAGCGCAGAAGCAAACCAATTCCTAGACGACCTTGCTGCAAACTTCTCTGAAGAAGATGCACGCCGTATCAAAGAGATCGAGCGTACAACTAACCACGACGTAAAAGCGGTTGAGTACTTCCTAAAAGAGAAAGTAGCAGACGTTCCTGAACTGCACGCAGTAAACGAGTTCTTCCACTTCGCATGTACTTCTGAAGACATCAACAACACATCACACGCTCTAATGCTTAAAGAAGCGCGTGAGAACGTGATTCTTCCAGAAATCCGTAACCTAATCGACGCTATCAAAGCACTAGCAGTGGAATACCGCGACATTCCTCTTCTATCTCGTACACACGGTCAGCCTGCTTCTCCATCTACTATGGGTAAAGAAATGGCAAACGTGGCGTACCGTATGGAGCGTCAATTCAAGCAAATCGAAAACGTTGAGATCCTAGCGAAAATCAACGGTGCAGTAGGTAACTACAACGCACACCTTTCTGCTTACCCAGAGCTAGATTGGCACAAGTTCTCTGAAGAGTTCATCACAGAGTCTCTAGGCGTAACTTGGAACCCTTACACAACTCAAATCGAACCGCACGATTACATCGCTGAGCTGTTCGACGCTATCGCTCGTTTCAACACTATCCTGATTGACTTCGACCGTGACGTTTGGGGTTACATTGCACTAGGCCACTTCAAGCAAAAAACTATTGCTGGTGAGATCGGTTCTTCAACAATGCCTCACAAAGTTAACCCAATCGACTTTGAAAACTCAGAAGGTAACCTAGGTCTTGCGAACGCTGTATTCGGCCACCTAGCACAGAAACTGCCTATCTCTCGTTGGCAACGTGACCTAACTGACTCAACGGTTCTACGTAACCTTGGTGTTGGTGTTGGCTACGCTATCATCGCTTACACTTCGACACTTAAAGGCATCAGCAAGCTAGAAGTAAACCGTGAAGCGCTTCTTGCTGAACTAGACAAGAACTGGGAAGTACTAGCTGAGCCAGTACAAACCGTTATGCGTCGTTACGGCATCGAGAAGCCATACGAGAAGCTGAAAGAGCTAACTCGTGGTAAGCGTGTAGACGGCGAAGCAATGCGTAACTTCATCGACGGTCTTGAGCTTCCTGAGCACGAGAAAGCACGTCTGAAAGAAATGACACCAGCGAACTATATCGGTCAAGCAATCGAGCTGACAGATAAGCTGTAATACTCCTGTAACGACCACATACTTAAAAGGTTGACGCGAAAGCGTCAACCTTTTTTAGTTAGGGGAGTTAGGTCGGGAGAAAATAATTTTAGTTATATGGAATGGATTATTAATTGAAGATCAGCCCCATTTGTTATGGCTGCTTTTGGAAGAACAAGGTTATTGTTCCTACTTCCACACCAAACTTTTTTATTTTCGTTAGATTGAAAACGTGTCTGTCATCCTGACGATAAAGCCAATCATCAAAAGCAACCGTCACTGATGAATCCTCCATTTGTAGCTCAAAGTCATATTGCCACTGTAGCGCATTGCCCTGCTCTTCCCCTGTTGCTACACCTATAATATCGTCTGCCTTACCTTCATAACTACCGTCTTCTAATCTAGTGATAACCCAAATTCGCTGGTCCACCTCTCCGTCATCAAACACGAAGTCTTCCACCAGCGTCAGCGTATCACCTTCTACAGTACCCACTATATCGACTTCAAAGCGACGGGTTTGCTGTTCGGTATAATCTTGCACCATCCCCCACGCCTTTATGTCGCCTTCGAAATAACCGAATACGTCAAAAGTCGGTGTAGAAGAGCGGTAATTATCAATGTCTGCGGAACATGCCGAAAGAAAAACAGCTGCCACTAAAGTCGCTGATTTAAAAATTCGTTTAAGCACTATCTAACCTGCCCTATCAATTGTTTTCGGAGTTTCGGGAATTCTGTGTTGGGTGATAACCATATAGCTAAAAATGCATCGTTCATTCGTTCGTCTTCAATGATGCCAACGTTCTTTACTTGCACGTCCCCAACCTGCTTATAAAACAGCTGACCAGATTTTCCATCTGTTAGATAAGTAAGCTCGTCACCTTTTTGAATATCAGGAAACATACGATCGAGCTCGCTGATCCAGGCTTTTCGATATGAGTCCGTAAAACCCAATTTCGCCCACTGCTCATCCGTCACATCAAGCAGCTGTTGCTTACTGATGTCTCTCTTGTAATTAATTTCCAACGCAAGGGGATGTGGCGATACGTCATCGCTTACGATGAACTTTCCATCAGGCGCTTTTAATCTTGAGTGATAAATATCGAAGATGAACCAGGTAAGTTGGGCTTCTCCAACAGTTTTCCATCCCTTCCAATTAGCAATGTTGCTAGCAGCTTCGCTGTTTCCAACGGGTTGAGCTTGCAGAGCAAAAGAACCAGTTACTATTACCAACGCAAGCAACCTAGTCAGTCTCTGAGTTAAAACTCTCTTCAAGCTTTTCATTTCCGTACACCTTGAGTATCAAGAGCATCATGACGCACCATTCGACAAACAACATTGCCAGTGTAGCGCCAGTGCTAAATCCAAATTCAACGGCTTGGAGCTTATAGCCAGCAAAGTAGCTCACTGTTCCTCCGAGTCCGCCTACTATTGATACGTAGGTTTTTGGGAAACGGTACAAAATTGACTTAAGTTGATAGGCATACCAAGAAAACAAAACCCACAAGCATAATAACCAGACTGGCAGCCATGGGGTTGGAAAGACAAAGACCGAGAGTTGTTGATTGAGCGTATCAAGCACGAGCCCGCTCGTGACGATCACACCAATACTTTTGAGCGAAGATGCGTCAGTTTTCAAACAATATAGTAGGGTTGCCAAAGTAAGGAATAACGTCACCCATTGCCATTGATAGGTTCCAAGCACCGCTGCAAACCAGCAGAGTTGGAACCATGTCGAAGCAAGAAATACCTTCATAACGAACTACGGGCGTTGAAACGTCATGTGAACTGCACTGATCGTGCGAGCCAAAAAGCCCCCTTCACAGTAGCTCAAATAGTAGCGCCACATACGCACAAAGCGATCGTCGTAGCCAAACGAGCGCACTTCATTCTCTGCTCGATTAAAACGAAGGTGCCATTCGTTCAGCGTCTTGGCGTAGTCCAAACCAATATCGAACAAGTCTCGCGTCACTAAGTCACTGTACTTTGTTGTTGCTTGGGTTAGTGAGGTTACCGACGGTAAAAAACCACCCGGGAAAATGTACTTTTGGATAAAGTCGACGTTGTTACTGTAGTAATCGTAACGCTGATCGGCAATCGTAATCGCTTGAATCGCCATCAAGCCACCAGACTTCAATAAAGACTCACAGACCTTAATGTACGAAGGCAGGAATTGTTTGCCCACAGCTTCAATCATTTCAATAGAAACGAGCTTGTCATAAGTGCCGGTTAGGTTTCGGTAATCTTCTTTGAGTAGAGTGATTTTGTCTTCTAAGCCACGCTCTTTGATTTTTTGCTCCGCGTACGCGTGTTGCTCTTCAGATATCGTTGTTGTGGTGACCTGACAACCGTATTGTTCAGCCATGTAAATCGCCATAGCGCCCCACCCAGTGCCAATTTCAACAACATGATCGGTAGATTTCAGCTCAAGTTGCTGACATAGACGATCCATTTTGTTGATTTGAGCCTGCTCTAGAGAGTCGTCCGCATGATTGTAAAGCGCCGACGAGTACAGCATATTGGTGTCAAGGAACGCTTCGTATAGGTTGTTACCCAAGTCGTAATGCGCATGGATATTTTTACGTGAGTTCTCTTCAGAGTTTCTGTTTGACCAATGGCTGAACTTGTACAGTATTTTAGTCAACCAACTGCCTTGCTCTTCGAGTTTATCTAGAGCACGCATGTTAAGGGCCATCAGTTTCATTAATGAGGTTAAATCGGGGCTATCCCACCACCCATCCATATAAGCCTCACCAGCAGCAATACTGCCGCCCTGCAAGATCCGTGAATAAAAGCCTGGATGTTTTACCTCTATAGTAGCGACAACAGGTTGACCACTGTACTCCCCATTTGGCGCACTAAAACGCTCGCTTCGCTCTGTCGTTTCCGTCTTAAAACTTTCAATAACTGTTAAGCAGCCGATTTCCATTTTTTGCAGACATTGAAAAATAACTCCGCGAGCCGCTTTTTGCGTTGTCGTCAATTTACGCGGCAATGTCATAGAACTAGTATTTAACATGCAGAATTCTCCTTGTGCTTTTTATTTTTTTTGTCTGTTTTTTCAGTATCGGCTTCTATTTCTTCATGCGTTGAATATTTAGGATGAGAATAAAAAGGTGCGCCTTTCACCCAAAGTTTTAATGCGTGCCAATAAATACCAACCATTACTTTTACCGTTTGTATTGGTGTAACGATCAAACACCTCAATAAGGTTTTGCTTGAAAGTGGCTTGGCTTTCATAACCATGGTGGCATCAAAGTGTTTCTCTCCTTTGTGACATTCAAGATGAATATTCAACTTGTCTGTCAAAGGTTTAATTCTCCAGCGGTAGAGTTGGTCAATCGGGTTGAATGGTGAAACATGGAATGCTTTAACTTGTTCCCAACCAAACTTTTCTTCTTCTTTATCTGCTGACACCACGTAGTAATGTCGTTCATTCCAAGGAGTGTTACTCACCTCTGCGAGGAGATACTTCCATTCTCCTTCCGCGTTATAAACGTAGTAGAAATTAACGGGACTGAAATAAAGTCCTAGATAACGCAAGTGACAGACTGCGATTACCTTGCCGGTACAGCGAACACCTGTCAGTTCTTCAATTTTGCTGTGCACTGCCGACTTGACGCTACCTTCACCAATGTAATCACTGCGCTTGAAGCGAGCCCAATGCCACCAACGCGAACCAAAACCCCATACTTTTTTCTCTAAAGCATCGATCTCGTCTACATCAATGGCGGGCATAAATAAAGAGTAGTTCAACTCATGATTCACCGGCGTGAATCGACGGTGACGAACGTTGCCTATAAACAATCGGCTGTTCATTTGGCTATCCATATCACGCTGCGCCTTTTTCGAAAGGAACCACATTTTGTTCGCGGTACTTTTCTTCTAGTTCTTTCACAACATCAAGCGCGCTACGCACGCCATCTTCATGAAAACCGTTGTACCAATAAGCCCCGCAGAACCAGGTACTTTGTTTGCCCTGTATCTCATCTTTGCGCTGCTGCGCTGCAATAGACTCAGTGGTGAATACTGGATGATGATAAGTGAACGAACGCAAGACTTTATTTGAGTTAATTTGCTCAGTACTGTTCAACGTTACACAAAACGTGTGTTCTGATTGAATATGCTGAAGAATATTCATGTTATAAGTGAGCGAAGGGAGGCGTTGCTGTTCCTCTTCACTTCCTTCCAATAGGTAGTTCCATGATGCCCATGCTGCCTTACGTTTTGGTAGTACGGCAGAGTCGGTATGAAGAACAACTTCATTGGCTTGGTATGTCATATCCCCCAAGATTTCCTGCTCAATTGGGCTGATATCCTCTAGCGTTCTCATTGCTTGATCACTGTGACAAGCAAAGATAACGTCATCAAACCAATGTGTTTCTCCGCGAACTTGAACGCCAACCCCTTTTTCGTTGCGAACCACTTTTTCGACAGGACTATTAAGACGAATATTCTCGACAAAGCCTTTAGTCAATGGTGGAATGTATGAACGTGAACCACCTTTAATCACATACCATTGTGGTCGGTTAGTCACATCTAGCAGACCGTGGTTGAGGAAGAAACGTAAGAAGAACATAAGAGGGAATGCGCGCATGTCAGCCAAAGTCGACGACCAAATCGCAGCGCCCATCGGTAATATGTAGTTATCGGTAAAGAAAGCACTGAATTTGTGTTCGTCAAGGAACTCACCTAACGTCTGAGAGTGCGTGGACTGCTCGCTAGCGAAGCGCTTGGCAAGTTTATTGAAACGAAGTATCTCGAAGATAAATCGATAAAATTTAGGGTTTGCCCAGTTACGTTTTTGAGCAAACAATGTCGACACTGTGTGGCCGTTGTACTCTAGTCCGTTCCCATCATTTCTGACACTGAAGCTCATTTGAGTCGGCAGACCTTCAACGCCAATCTCGCTCATCATTTTAATGAAATTAGGGTACGTACGGTCGTTATAGACGATGAACCCAGTATCTATCGCGTATTCTTTACCATCAAGGCTCACATCAACGGTTGCAGTATGGCCACCGATGTAATCGTTCGCTTCAAACAGCGTTACATCATGTTCTTTATGCAAGTAATAACCACAAGTAAGGCCAGAGATTCCCGTTCCCACAATCGCTATCTTCTTTCTTCCTGCTGTTTTCATTTTTATTCCTTCTTATGATACGAGTTTAGCAGTTAGGCGAGCTTGCCAACTGTATGGAAGTAACGAGATAAAACGTAAAATACTGGTAAATCTCGCCGGGAAATAGATATAGGTCTTGTTGGCGGCTAACTGCTTCCTGATAGAGTCCGACGCTTGCTGAGTAGAAATGATCATTGGCATTTCGAAGTCGTTTTTGTTAGTCAACGGCGTTTCAACAAAACCAGGAAACACCGTTACCACTTTGATCCCTTTCTTTTTCAAGTCGACGGCGAGCGTGCGTGCAAAATAACTGACTGCCGCTTTGGATGCGCCGTAAGCTTCAGCACGAGGCAATGCCACTTCTGATGCGATAGAGCCAACAATAACAATGCGGTGCCCTCTCTCTAAATGCACTTGGCAGCCTTCAACGCAGTTGGCAACACCGACAACATTTACGTTCATCACACGCGCCATGAGTTTCGCGTCGACCACTCCCTCATCCATGTACTCACAATCGCCTGCGTTAAAAACCCATGTGTTTGGCGTAAATGGCAAATTAGAGAGCGCCTGCTGAGTTTCCTCATAATTTGTCACATCAAACTGCAATGTATGAATTTTGGAGGAAACTGCCTCCAGTTCTGCAAGAACATCTTGATTCCGACCACAAGCAATCACATTCCATTCTGAGTTCGCGTAATCTAGGGCAAGCTGCCTTCCTATTCCGGAGGTGGCGCCTGTGATTAAGATGGTGTTGTTCATTGTCCTAACCTCTGCTTGATGGTTTTAACGACTGAACCAAGTAACGGTAAATGCTCATAGAGCATCTCTCCGAGATCAAAATAGTCTCGGTGATAAATGACCTGACCTTCGCTAAATTTGAGGTGCGAAACACCATTGACGAGAATAGGCGCACCCTTCTGAAGTTTGGGATGCTGAAGGTCCATTGTCCAAGTTAGGAAGCCTGTATCTCCGACTTGTTGATGCTCATGGATTACAAAATCACAACTGATGACGTTGGCATATAATGAGGTGAAATAATCCGAAAGTGCTGGCCATCCTTCTAAACGATGCGCTGCGTCCTCAAATACTACATCTTGGTGATATATATCCTTAAGCAGATGTAAGTTCGCTTTGTTGAGCTTTTGATAGATATTGCCAACAGACTGTATGTCCATTTTTTACTCCTACACGCCCATTAAGTTGTACAAAATTATTATATGTACAAGATAGTTCATTCCACCAAAGTTGTACAAAAATAATTTTGTATAACTTTATTTCTGTAAGTAGTACGTGATGAAGTTCGCACGCGATCAATCGGCGAAAAAAAAGGCTTGGTCAAAACCAAGCCTTTTCAGCAGATTAACAATTATTTAAGTAGGAACAATTAGTATTGCTGGCCTCGCAACGCTGCAATACGTTTATCTAGCGGAGGGTGGCTCATTAATAGCTCAGTCAGCGACTGCTTGCCATTGATACCAAACGCCATCATGGTGCCATCCAGTTGAGATTCATGACTCACCTTCAAACGCTCTAGAGCCGCAATCATTTTTTCTTTGCCAACGAGGCGCGCAGCACCTGCGTCCGCGTGGAATTCGCGATGACGGCTGTACCACATAGTCAAGAAGCTAGCTAGGAAACCAAATACCAGTTCAAGCACCATGGATACGCCAAAGTAAACCATCATATTTGTACCTTGGCCTTCTTCATCATCGTTCGATGCCACGATATTGGCAATAAAGCGTGATAGGAAGATAACAAACGTGTTCACGACACCTTGCATCAACGTCATCGTGACCATATCACCATTTGCAATATGGCTCACTTCGTGTGCAAGTACTGCCTCTGCCTCATCACGAGTCATATTGTGTAAAAGACCAGTAGAAACGGCGACAAGAGAGTCATCTCGTTTTGCACCTGTCGCAAATGCATTGATATCTGGTGAATCATAAATAGCCACCGTTGGCATACCAATACCCACTTGTTGAGCTTGACGACCCACAGTTTCGACTAACCAATGCTCCGTTTCGTTGCGCGGGCTTTCAATGACCATACCACCAACCGAGCGTAGCGCCATACCCTTTGACATCATCAACGAAATAAATGCGCCACCAAAACCAAATACAGCAGCCATTACAAGTAAACCTGACAGACTGCCTGGTTGCATTCCAGTTACAGCGTAAACAATATTCAGAACAACACTAAGCACTAGCACGACAGCTAGGTTAGTTGCTAGGAATAACATAATTCGCTTCATTACTTTTCTCCGAGGAAGCTTATCGTTTTTTTAAAACGGATTGTTATAAGGAACAAATGGTAATCGCTATAAAAGCCAATTCCGTTGATTTTCATGTTCCGTGCGTTATAGATATAGTCTATCCGCGATAAAAACAAGGTTAAGCAATAAATTGCAACATTTGTTTTCGGGACTGAAATATTTAATTCAAGCGATTTCAAAACATGCTTTGGTAGGAGCCGGAACCTCCGTTCATATACATTTATCAAAATGATGAAATAAGCTCTGACCTACCCATCATCTATTGATAGATGATCTTGGTGTTAAATCTATCACCTCTTAGCAACTTAGCTAGAAATTTTTTAATAGACCAAAAACAGTACGTTAGCTCTGCTATAGACTTTGGTCTTATTGTGCGGCTACATGGACATGCTAAATTCGAATGAGATGAACAAAACAGAGTCACTCTAAGTACATTGCAAAAAGTGCATTGGGTGAGCTCAAAAACTCCATGTATTGAGGGAAAAACCATGGTAGAAACTAACGACTATCAAATGGCTATTGATTTACTGCGTTGTCACCTAGGCATCTCAGAGGACGAGGCAAAGCAACAACTTGGTATTTCAACCGATCATCATATGTCTCAGCGTGTTGCAGAAACACAACAAGCATTGATGGGGCTCAGCCAAGATAAGTAATCTGACTTTTTAGGTTACACCAACAAGAAAGGGCTGCATTGCGCAGCCCTTTGGTTTTTTAGTCTTTTACCCTAAACACCATTAGTCAGTGTTTAGCAACGGCTCTACATTAATGTACTTGCCTAGCTCTTTACGTTTAGCACTTGGAATATATGGAATTTCCCCAAGCTTAGGTGCATCGATACGTGCTTCTAGCATCTCGATAATGTCAGCGTAGTGCTCTGTGCCTGGGTTGACGCGGTTTGCCACCCAGCCAACAAGATTCAAACCATCCGCTTTAATACTCTCTGCTGTGAGTAAAGCGTGGCTCAAACAGCCTAATTTAATGCCAACCACCAGTACAACAGGTAACTGCTCTTCTTTTACCCATGTAGATAAACAGTCCGTATCGGATACTGGCACACGCCAGCCTCCAGCACCTTCAACGAGAACAACATCGGCTTGCTGCTTATGTTGAGCCAGTTTTTGACTCAGAACATCGTAACTTATTTCGACATGTTCATGCTTCGCTGCAATGTGGGGAGAAGCAGGCAACTCTAAAGCGTATGGGTTCACATCATCATAGTCCACATCGAGTGTTGCGGCGTCTTGTAAGTGTAAAGCATCAGAGTTACGCCATCCGGCTTCAGTCTTGTCACTCCCTGCTGCCACTGGCTTATAACCAATAGTGTTTAGTCCTTTTGCGGCGATCGCTTGCAAAATGGCTTTAGACGCTACCGTCTTTCCAACATCAGTATCCGTACCAGCAATAAAAAAAGCATCAATCATAGATGTATTACTCCAAAACAAACCTGATAACTTGCAGGTAGAAGACCTTGATCGTTTTTAAACGCTTGGTACGCATGCTCAACTTTTAACAAAGTCTCGCGACTAGTTAAACCGTGTGAGCGCCCGCTTACGTGATTTGCACCTATACCTTTGAGGTCACGCATAACTGAAAATGCAGAGTCGTACCAAACTGTGATGGTGGTCAAGTCTAGTTGATGGCTGTCACATCGAGATTGCGCTAACGCAATTTTTACCTGATTGAGCGTTAGAAAGTTATTGACGTGTTGATATGCATCAATTTTTTCCCATGATGCACGCAGCTCATACAGTGATCCATCAACCAGTGTAGAGAACCACGCTTTCCCACCATTTTTTAGCACGCGGCGCACTTCTTTTAGTGGGTAACTTAAATCTGTACACCATTGCAGCGCTAAACTTGAAAACACGTAATCGAAGCTATCATCGTCAAATGGTAAGTTTTCAGCATCAGCAACTTGGTAATGCATTCGTACTGCACCACAACGCTGCTCTGCTTTATCTAACATGGCTTGAGAGATATCGCCGCAGACTACTTCCGCACCGCGTTGTTGAAGTAGTTGGGAGAAATAACCCGTGCCACAACCTAAATCCAATACACGTTTTCCCGTCAAGTTTTCAGGAAGTTTATCAAGCAGCTGATGCCCGACATCACGTTGAAAAGCCGCATGTTTATCGTATGTTTCTGCTGCTTTACCAAACGAAGAGGCAATCGCGTCTTTATCTTGATGGAAACTCTCTAACGCAAGCGTTTGCGCTAATGCGGTAGTTGCATTATCCATTACAGCGCTCCTAATGCTTGCTTCAATGCGATTGAAAGCGTTTTAACTTGTTCATTAGTGTGATTGGCAGTGAGTGTTATTCGAAGACGAGACGTTCCTTTAGGCACCGTCGGAGGGCGAATAGCAGTCACCCAAATACCGTTTTGGCGACAAGCACCTGCTACTCGCAAAGCCAATTCAGATTCACCAATCAAAAAGGGCTTAATCGAAGTTTGAGTCTCAACAAACCCCTCAAGGCCGCTAAGGCTATCTCGATACACTTCACTAAGCTCAGAGAGCTTTTCACGTCGCCAAGACTGCTCTTGAACCATCGAGACTGCATGAGTCAACGCATACGCTTGTGCTGGCGGTATCGCCGTGGAATACACATGGTGACGAGCAAACTGAGTTAAAAAGTCCCCCGTTGCGTGGTCACATAAAATAGCTGCGCCAGACGTACCAAACGCTTTACCGAAGGTAACGACCAATAACTCAGGCTTAACCGCGGCATGCTCGCAAGAGCCACCACCGGATTGACCAAGAACGCCAATACCATGAGCGTCATCGACAGCAAGCCAAGCATCATGACTGCGAGTGACTTCAGCTATATCGCTGAGCGGCGCACAATCACCGTCCATGCTGAACACCCCTTCAGTCACAACCAGATGGTTGTCTTCGCTATTAATCAGCGATTTCAGGTGCTCGATGTCATTGTGCTTGAAACGCTTCATCTTAGCTGGTGACAACGTCCCCGCTTCCATCAGTGAGGCATGGTTCAAACGGTCTTGGATCAATACGTCTGACTTTTCTAACAAGGTGAACAACAAGGCTTGATTAGCACTGAACCCAGAACCAAACAAAATTGCTCTGTCGTAACCCAGCCATTCGGTCAGTGCGGCTTCTAAATTGCTGTGCGCGGCACTAAAGCCAGTCACCATCGGTGATGCCCCACTACCACTGCCGTATACACTCAAACCTTGCTGCCAAGCACGAACAAGCGCTTGGTCATTGGCCAATCCCAAATAATCATTACTTGAGAAATTAATGTAGCGTCTACCTTCGTGTTCCAAAACGGACTGGTTACCGGCAAACACCACATTCATAGAACGATTCAACCCTTGCGTTTTACGCTCAGCAAGGGCGGACTCGATACGAGATTTAAACGCTGGCATCGTAGAAAAGGTCGTCTTTTGTTGGACGAGCAGCAACACGCTCTACGACGCGATCGAGTAACTCATTTTCTTCGATTTCATCAGGCTTTTGAGACACCTCTTGGCTGTTAATGCCGAGCTTATTGAACAGCATCATGTCTTTGTCTTCTGAAGGGTTTGGCGTGGTCAGAAGTTTGCAGCCGTAGAAGATGGAGTTTGCACCCGCCATAAAACACAGCGCTTGCATTTGTTCGTTCATGTTTTCACGGCCAGCGGATAAACGAACGGCTGATTGAGGCATCATGATTCGTGCAATCGCAATCAGGCGAATGAAATCAAATGGCTCAACATCATCCACTTCTTCCAACGGTGTGCCCTTTACCTTCACGAGCATGTTGATTGGAACGCTTTCAGGGTGTACCGGTAAGTTAGCCAATTCAACCAACAAACCTGCTCGGTCATTGGCACTCTCACCCATACCGATGATGCCACCAGAACAAATCTTCATGCCGGCATCACGAACGTGAGAAAGCGTATCTAAACGGTCTTGATAAGTACGTGTGGTAATGATGTTGCCGTAAAATTCAGGAGACGTATCTAGGTTGTGGTTGTAGTAATCCAAACCTGCGGTTGCCAGTTGTTTTGCTTGATCTGGTGTCAACATGCCTAATGTCATACACGTTTCTAAACCCATGCCTTTCACGCCTTTGATCATGTCGGTCAAATGTGGCATGTCACGCTCTTTCGGGTTTTTCCATGCTGCGCCCATACAGAATCGAGTAGAACCAGCATTTTTGGCTTTTTGCGCAGCATCGAGTACGCGTTCTACTTCCATCAGACGCTCTTTCTCGATGTCTGTGGTGTAACGAGCACTCTGAGGACAGTACTTACAATCTTCTGGACAAGCACCTGTCTTAATCGACAGAAGCGTGCTTACTTGAACATGGTTGGTTTGTTGATATTGACGATGTACAAGCTGCGCTTCGAATAGGAGATCCATGAATGGTTTTTCCATGAGATCGCGCACTTCAGCATGCGTCCAGTTATGACGAACTTCCACGTGTATTCCTTTAGTCACTTTTGTTGTTGTGTTGACAGTCTACTGAGTCTCGATAAACTGTCAACACAACACAAAAGAACAAAGTTTACATTTGTTTGTTTTTTAATCTTAATTGTTATTGGAATCGCACATGGATCTCGCCTTCGACCGCCAGCATATCTGGCATCCTTACACTTCGACATTGACACCTCTGACCTGCTACCCAGTGGCATCAGCAAGTGGTGTTCACATTAAATTGGAAGACGGTACTGAGCTTGTCGATGGCATGTCTTCTTGGTGGTCGACGATCCACGGCTACAACCATCCGCATTTAAATCAAGCCGCTCACCAGCAAATCGATCAGGTCTCTCACGTGATGTTTGGCGGGATTACCCACCAGCCAGCAATCAGTTTGTGTAAGAAGCTACTGTCCCTAGCACCAAGTAATCTTGAACATGTATTCCTTGCCGATTCAGGCTCCGTTGCCGTAGAAGTCAGCTTAAAAATGGCACTGCAATATTGGCATGCAAAAGGCGAACGCCGACCGAAGTTTCTTACTTTGCGACACGGTTATCACGGCGATACGTTTGCGGCGATGTCGGTTACCGATCCTGACAACTCAATGCACTCTCTTTACAAAGGCTTTTTGCCTGAACATATCTTTGCGGAGTCACCAACTTGTGGTTATTGGGATGAATGGAAGCCAGAGGACCTTACCGACTTCGAGCACAAGATTGAAACGCTCCACCAAGAACTTGCTGCGGTGATCCTTGAGCCTATCGTTCAAGGCGCAGGTGGCATGCGCATCTACCATCCAGAATTTCTCAAAGGCGTGCGTAGACTTTGCGACAAATACGGTCTGTTATTGATTGCAGATGAGATCGCTACCGGTTTTGGACGCACAGGTAAATTGTTTGCCTGCGAACATGCGGATATTCAACCAGACATTCTGTGTGTCGGGAAAGCACTTACTGGCGGCTACATGACCCTCTCTGCGACCCTCGCGAGCAAACACGTAGCAGACACTGTTTGTGGTGGTGATGCTGGGTGTTTTATGCACGGTCCAACCTTTATGGGGAATCCACTCGCTTGTGCCGTAGCTACTGCAAGTTTGGAATTGATCGAGCAAGGTGATTGGAAGCAACAAACCCAACAAATTGAAACGCTGTTTTCTGAGTTACTACCAAAACTTGAAGAATACGACTTGGTGAAAAACACCCGTTGGTTGGGTGCTATTGGCGTAGTGGAGACGCTTCGCCCTGTGAATATGGAAACCATCCAAGCCTTGTTTGTTGAACACGGAGTGTGGATTCGTCCATTTGACAAACTGATTTATATGATGCCGCCGTTCATCAGCAAGCCAGAAGATATTGAGAAGCTAGTTAACGCGATTGATGCAGCGTTGCAACGTAAAGACTGCTTCGCTTCATAGTTCCATTCAATACGAAAACGGTTTGAGTATGAGACTCAAACCGTCTCGTTATTTATTAGAGCAGTAAAGCTATCGAAGTTGACTGTCTTTACTCGCTCGTCGATTGAACAATGCTTGGCGTTGAGATACCAATTCGATTGTTGACTGACATTCGATACACAAACGAACGCCTTTCATTGCAAGACGACGCGCTTCTGGGATCTCATCACCACACTCATCGCAGTAATGGGTGCTCTCACCCTTTGTGATACTGCCACGAACACGGGAAATCTCGTCGTCTATTGTGTTTTGAATTTGTTGGCTGACGCTATCGTCGTTTGCCCACCCTACGGCCATAAGCCCTCCTCGTTACTTGAATGAGAAAATCTACTTACCGTGGTAAGGTGGATGATTATATCGATTACAAATAACAAGATAATTAGGGTAAATTCGAAAACACTATTACGTTTTGGTAATAATTACTCTGCAAACGATTATTCGGTACTCTCATGGAAAAGCAATGCAAGGTTACTCATACTCCCTTCCTCACATTCAAAGTACTGCGTTTGCTCAGGCTCTCTCAAAGTAACACTGAGTATCTTCTCTACCTCACCAAACTCCTCGCTAAAGTACTCACTGACTAATATGACGAGCTCACCAATACTAAATTCCAGTGACTTCTCATCTACCAACGCTCGATGGTAATGTTTGATACGATAATCTTGAGGTTTAATGCGCAGTAAAACTGGGCTTTGATTCACAATGAACTTATTAAAGATAAGCCCACCTTTGCCTTGCTCTATCGAAATACTAAAATTCATAGTTTTGTTTACTGAACATTCAAAGACTTTTCTGGGCGAGGTGCTAGCAACGGCAAACGTGCTCATCATGGCAACACTTAAGCCCCAAGTAGCCACCAACCGTTTCATTACCATTCAGCCAACACTTTAAATAGCGCTTGTTCAGACATACGGGTTAATACATATCCGTGTGAAGATGAATACGAGCCACTGAGTACACTATTCTCTTTCTCAATAACGATATCCTCGATGCCGTCAGCGTTGTAATCACCTTTTGCTACAATCGTAATGACTTGAAAGCCATCGGTCGCGTCGAAGTACTCTGCTCTCACTTCACTGGAGACATGAGTTCTTTGGATATGGTCTGCTTCATCCCACGTTGATAGTGTCTTTGCTTTCTCAGCACTTTCGTTAGAAATAACAAAAGCAAGCGCACTTGGAGTCAAACTAGGAAAGCTATCATCTAACTTAAATTTCGATATATATGAGCGCTTAGAGGCGGTTAACTTTGCCATCTCACTCCATGTTTGGCACTGAGTTAAATACGCCTTATACGCGCCGTATTCATAAGCTTTAGCCGCAGTAAAGCCCGCAGAGTTTGCAATCGCTAAGTCTTTGCAATTAGACACCGATTCCGTGTCACCAGCCGCACTTGCCAACTCAAGCCCGTATCCCCAGTCGAGTGAATTACGAAGCTGCATATTTTCTTTGGAAGGTTGCGCTACTTGGCGTGTAAAAAAGCGGTTGGTTCGCTCACTATCTAAGTATTGAGGCTGGATAAGTTTACTTGCGATAACACTCTCACTAACGAGTAAGGTAAGCGCAAAAGTTACGAGAAATGAAAGATGATTTACTGGCATAACGTTTAACAACAAGGGCAGATGAAGCAATTAGCTTGTCACGTGAAATACCGCTTAGAAAAATATCATTTATCTCGTACTGCCAGATTCTGGGCGAGCTCGTCACTAATGCGTGTGCTAATTACATAACAACGTATTTTCACTCGACGCAGATAACAAAAAACCCAGCACTGAGGCTGGGTTTTGGTGTTCTAGTGGTTAATGAATTAACCGATGTGCGTTGCGCCCGCCATGTACTTCTGAAGTACTGTAGGGATTGCAATGCGGCCATCTGCTTCTTGGTTGTTTTCTAGGATAGCAACCATTGTACGACCTACAGCAAGACCAGAACCGTTTAGCGTGTGTACAAGCTCAGGTTTCTTCTCGCCTTTACGACGGAAACGCGCTTGCATACGACGAGCTTGGAAGTCCCACATGTTAGAACATGAAGAGATTTCACGGTAAGTTTCTTGAGCAGGAACCCAAACTTCTAGGTCGTAAGTTTTACGAGCGCCGAAGCCCATGTCACCTGTACATAGAACCACTTTACGGTAAGGAAGCTCTAGAAGTTGTAGAACTTTCTCAGCGTGACCTGTTAGCTCTTCTAGTGCGTTCATTGAATCTTCTGGCTTAGTGATTTGTACTAGCTCAACTTTGTCGAACTGGTGCATACGAATCAGACCACGAGTATCACGACCGTAAGAACCTGCTTCTGAACGGAAACATGGCGTGTGAGCTGTCATCTTAATTGGTAGATCCGCTTCGTCAGAAATCGTGTCACGAACTAGGTTCGTTACTGGCACTTCTGCAGTAGGGATTAGAGACAGTTTACGTGGCTCTTCGTCGTTTACTTTTTCTACTAGCGGCTCAGTGTGGAAAAGGTCTTTACCAAACTTAGGAAGCTGACCAGTACCGAATAGGCTGTCAGAGTTTACTAGGTAAGGTACGTACATTTCTGTGTAGCCGTGCTCTTCAGTGTGAAGATCCAGCATGAACTGAGCGATTGCACGGTGTAGGCGAGCGAATTGGCCTTTCATCACGATGAAACGTGCGCCAGTGATCTTAACAGCACTTGCGAAGTCTAGACCGTCACCCATTTCGCCTAGGTCAACGTGATCTTTCAGTTCGAAGTCGTAAGACTTTGGCTCACCCCAACGAGAGATTTCAACGTTGTCGTTTTCATCTTTGCCATCTGGCACTTCATCTGCTGGGATGTTTGGTACAGAAAGCGTGAATTCGTCTAGTTGAGCCATTACTTGCTCAAGTTCAACTTTCTTCGCATCAAGATCGCTACCTAGAGTACCGATTTGTTTCTTGATTTCTTCTGCGCCTTCTTTGTCGCCAGCCGCCATTTTTTGGCCGATTTGCTTGGAGATGGAGTTACGCGTGGATTGTAAATTTTCTACTTCTACTTGAATGGACTTACGTTGTTCTTCAAGTTTACGAATAGTATCTACGTCTAGCTTAAAGCCACGACGCGCCAGTTTAGCAGCTGTTTCATCCAGCTCTGTACGAAGTAATTTAGAATCCAGCATTGTTAATCCTATGCTTTTTGTTGTGAAATCACGCGCACTTTCCAAGCGTACGCGTTAAAAAAATTTACTGAACAAATGTATCCAAAAACGCCTACTTTTCATAGCGCTTTTGTGGGCTATTTGCGTCTAAAGTAGCCAAGTAATCTAACTTTTCGCCGATTTTGGTCTCTAGACCACGATTTGTCGGCTGATAGTACCTACGATCGCCCATTTCAGGTGGCAAATATTGCTCACCCGCAGCGTAAGCGCCAGGCTCATCGTGAGCATAACGATACTCTGCACCGTAACCCATGTCTTTCATCAAACTGGTTGGTGCATTTCGAAGGTGATGCGGCACTTCATATTCAGGTAAGTTATGAGCGTCTGTGAGCGCTTGTTTCCATGCCACGTAAACAGCATTACTTTTCGGCGCACACGCTAAGTACACGATCGCCTGTGCAATCGCACGTTCACCTTCTGCTGGACCAACTCGGGTGAAGCAATCCCAAGCAGACAGTGCCACTTGCATTGCGCGAGGGTCAGCATTACCTACATCTTCAGAAGCGATCGCCAATAAGCGTCGAGCAATATACAAAGGGTCACAACCAGCAGCAATCATACGCGCAGACCAATACAGCGCAGCATCCGGGTTTGAGCCACGAATTGATTTGTGAACCGCAGAGATTAAGTCGTACCAGATGTCACCTTTGTTATCGAAGCGAGAGACCTTCTCCCCTGCTACCTCCGCAAGCAACTTAAGCGTGATCTCTTTTTCACCTTGCGCATTGTCTTCTGCCATGTCGTAAAGCAGCTCAAGATAATTGAG
This sequence comes from Vibrio sp. SCSIO 43097, assembly GCF_023650755.1. Lineage (NCBI taxonomy): Bacteria > Pseudomonadati > Pseudomonadota > Gammaproteobacteria > Vibrionales > Vibrionaceae > Vibrio > Vibrio sp. SCSIO 43097. Next base: position 2,264,886 of record NZ_CP071840.1, read on the forward strand.
AGACATACGAGCATCACCGTTTACCAGTTCTGCTAGGCGGTCTAATACGTTATCAGCGAAGTGTGCTGGCGTATTACCCAGCCCACGTTCTTTATCGCTAATGGCTTGGTTCAACGCCAACGAGATTTCATCTTTGTCGAGAGACGTTAGCTTGTACACACGTGCACGTGACAGCAATGCGTTGTTTAGCTCAAACGATGGGTTTTCTGTCGTCGCTCCAATAAAGGTAACCGTGCCATCTTCAATATGCGGCAAAAACGCGTCTTGCTGAGATTTGTTGAAGCGATGCACCTCATCCACAAACAAGATGGTGCGGCGACCCGCCATTTTGTTCTCACGTGCTTTCTCGATTGCTGCACGGATTTCTTTCACACCAGATGTCACGGCAGACACACGCTCAACTTCAGCATTGGCATAGTTTGCAGCCACTTCTGCTAATGTCGTTTTGCCTGTGCCCGGTGGTCCCCAAAGGATCATCGAGTGAATGTGACCCGCCTCTAGCGCACGGCGCAGTGGCTTACCGGGACCTAAAATGTGCTGCTGTCCGATGTATTGTTCGATCGTTTCCGGTCTCATACGAGCAGCAAGGGGACGAAAATCTTCGTCCCCCGAGAAATCTAATGTGTAATTGCTCACTACCAATTAATTCCTTTGGTCATCCACTTCCACACCTTTTGGAATTGTGAACGTGAATCTGTCTGCTTTTGGTTTACCAAGCTTCACGTTATTAAAGGTGAACAAACCTTTTTGACCGTCTTGTTCAACCACATTGAAACCTTTCACCACACCTTTAGCATCAATATTAATCTGGAATTGACCTTGTGTGGAGTCTACTGCAGTAGGAATGAGGATGAACTCATCACCTTTTTGGGAAATCTTGTAGTTATCCCAATCACTTGCGCGATTACGCGTTAGCAAAACAAATGGCGTTTGCTCTGTTGCTTGTTCTTGCCAGTAGATACTCACTTGCTCGATGAATGGGCTGTAGTACCACAATGTCTTACCGTCAGAAACCAGTAGGTTTTCATCTGGGAATGTTGTGCTCCAACGGAACAGGCTTGGACGAGCGATTTCAACCGTGCCTTCTCCTTCCATCACCGTTTCGCCTTCAGGGCTGATAACTTGCTGAGAGAAATCCGCACTAAAGCCATCATTCATAGAAAGGCGTTTGTTTAATTCATCTTTAGGAGATGCTGCGTGTGCAGTAGAAAAGAGGGAAAAGCTTAAAACAAGCGCAGAGAAAAGTTTCGCTGAAAATAGTTTTTTCATTCAGATACCTATTATTAGAACCACTCACCTCAGTTGGACTGAGGTGAGTAACACAAGTTCATTAATCTTTTGGTGGCGCAGGTGCCAGTACTTCACGGTTACCGTTATGACCCGGAGCACTTACGATGCCCTGCGCTTCAAGCTGCTCTACAATACGGGCGGCACGGTTGTAACCTATCTTAAATCGGCGCTGAACACCGGAAACCGAACCTCGACGTGATTGAACCACGTGCTCAACAACTTGATCGAAGAGCGGGTCTACATCTTCATCCGCTTCCATTTGCTCACCTGGCAATAGACTTTCTGGAGTTTGATCTCCACTGATGATCTCTTCAATGTAGTTCGGTTTACCACGCGCTTTCCAGTTGTTTACAACAGCATGAACATCATCATCTGATGCAAATGCACCGTGAACACGAGTTGTATGACTTGATCCCGGCGGTAGATACAACATATCACCCATACCAAGTAGTGATTCTGCGCCGCCTTGATCTAGGATTGTACGAGAGTCCGTTTTAGTCGATACCGTAAACGCAACACGAGTTGGAATGTTCGCTTTAATTAGACCGGTAATAACATCAACCGATGGACGCTGAGTCGCAAGAATTAAGTGAATACCTGCCGCGCGCGCTTTTTGCGCCAAGCGAGCAATCAGTTCTTCAACTTTCTTACCTACCACCATCATCAGGTCAGCAAATTCGTCAACAACAACGACGATGTAAGGCAGCTTCTCTAGCAATGGCGGTTCAGTATCCATGCTGTCGCCTTCCTGCCAAAACGGGTCATGGATTGGGTGGCCCGCTTCTGCTGCCATCTTCAATTTTTCGTTGAAGCCCTTCACATTACGTACACCTAATGCCGACATCAATTTGTAACGACGTTCCATCTCGCCCACACACCAACGTAGAGCGTTTGATGCGTCTTTCATATCAGTCACAACTTCAGAAAGAAGATGAGGGATACCTTCATAAATAGAAAGCTCTAGCATTTTCGGGTCAATCATGATGAAGCGTACATCTTCTGGACCTGCTTTATACAGCATGCTCAAAATCATCACGTTCACACCCACCGACTTACCAGAACCTGTTGTACCTGCTACTAGCACGTGAGGCATCTTCGCAAGATCGGCCACCACAGCTTCACCCGCAATGTCTTGACCTAACACAACCGTTGTTGGTGACGTTGCTTGCTCAAACTGAGGGCTACTGATGACATCAGATAAATAGACCGTCTGACGACTCATGTTTGGCAGTTCCAAACCGATGTAAGGCTTGCCAGGGATTACTTCCACGACACGTACCGCCATCGCAGACAATGCACGCGCTAAGTCAGTTGAAAGACCAGAAATACGACTTACTTTCACCCCCGGCGCCAAATCAAGCTCAAAACGAGTGATCACTGGACCAGGATAAATACCAACCACATCGGCTTTGATTTTGTAGTCAGCGAGTTTGCTCTCTACTAATCGAGCGACCTGCTCTAGCGCATCACGGTCGATAAAGTTTTCACGTTTTTCTGGATGATAAAGCAACTCGAGCGTTGGGAGTGGCTCTTCCGGAACTGGCAAGTTTTCTTCTTTCTGTACCAAAAATGGGTTCTGTGTTGCAGCGACTTTGGCTTGCGCATTGGAAACCATATCTTGGAATGCGGTAACGTCTTGGTCCTTGTCTTGGACCTCTTCTACTTCCACTTTTTGAGGAGCAGGTTCAAATGTTGTTGAAGGTGTTGCTGCTTGCTGATGAGGCGTTGTTGGCTGTACTTGCTGCGCAGGCTGAGACTCCACTTCGTCTTCATCATCTAACACATCAAAGTCAGAGATCGTAGGCTCAATATGTTGGCTCGACTCTGTTTGCGCCGTGATGCTATCTAATACAGCAGAATCAATTGCAGGCTCTTCATGTACAGGATGCTCAATACTTGGCTGCTGTACTTGCTCTGCTTCAAATTGTTCGTACTCCGCATAATCTGGTTCAACACTGATCGGTTCTTCTGTAGCTGTATGTTGCTCTACATAGGAAGAGTAAGTGTCTGCAAATGATGGGGCAGCCTGTTCTTCAGTTCCCCAGTCATCTGCTTGTTGCGCCGCTGCTTCAAGCTCTTCTATCGTAACATTCAGTTGCTTGGTGCGTTCCAAGAGCGGATCAACGTTATCAGTGTTAACCGTATGGATAGGTTGTATTTGAGGCTCAGGTTCAGAATAAACTGGCGCAGCATTAACCGTAGCCTTGCGTTGTGGTGGCGTCGGTTCTACCATCGCCTGTTCCGCAGGCTTATCAGGTTTAGCTTGCGGCATATAAATAGGATACTCATGCGCTGGCGCCGGCTCTTTCGGTTCATCGACATCGTACGCCGTTAAATGAGGAAGCGGCTCATCATCAATTTCATGGTCTACATTATGTTTAGGCGTAGAGACTTTATCTTCTACAAACTCATCAAGCTGAGGTTCTAAAACTTCCTGCTCTGAACCTCTTGCCTTATTTGCAAGCGCGGCAATTAGTGCTAATGCACGATCACCAAGCCATTCCACGATGTTAAGCCATGAGATGCCAGTGAAGAGCGTAAAGCCCGCTCCCCACAAGAACAGCAGTACCAATGTGGTACCGAGTACATTCAATGTAGGTAAAGCGAGGCTAGACAATACATCCCCGACCACACCTCCAGATGAAAAATACCAAATGTCATCAAAATTAATATCGGCAAGACCGCAACTGGTCATAATAAGGACGACCAGACCGAGCAGCCTTGTACCCCATAGCATGAAATCAATTGGCTCATCTTCTCCTCGTTTACGGCAAATCACCCATGCAGCCGCCGCTAGCAAGAAAGGGATTGGGTAAGCGAGAGAGCCAAATGTGAAGAATAGAGTATCGGCTAGCCAAGCGCCGAAAAGGCCACCAGCATTATCGATATCCCCTCCCCATGCGGTTTGGGACCAAGAAGGATCGGCCGGACTGAAGGTAAATAGTGCAACCGCAAGCAATACCGAGCTAAGAACGCCAACGATAAAGCAGCACTCTTTTAAGCGTTGGAAGCCATTTAAGCGTGAAGACTGGGGCTCTTCACTGGTTTTGATAATGGTTTCGACTTTCTTTGCGTTCTCTTTGAACATAAATCAACTTGAATATGGAAATGAAATAGGAAATTGCAAAACATTCCGAGCGGCATCAAGCCGCTCGGTAAATTGATTTAACCATATCAAGGAGAAAAACCCAATTACTCTCTGGCGAAAGCGGAAGCATATACCGCTTTCTTTGCAAGAAATTAACGAGTTTTGATCACAAGCTGGTTAGATTGTTTCACTTCTTCCATAACAACGTATGTGCGAGTGTCATTTACGCCAGGTAGACGTAGTAACGTATCGCCCAATAGTCGGCGGTAAGCACCCATATCTGATACACGGGTTTTAAGAAGATAGTCAAAGTCACCTGAAACAAGATGACACTCTTGTATGTCGTCTAGCTTTTGAACAGCTGAGTTAAACTGCTCAAACACATCCGGCGCACCACGGTTTAGCGTAATCTCAACGAATACTAATAGTGATGCATCCAGGAACTGCGGATTCAATAATGCAGTATACCCTGTGATATAACCCTGACGCTCTAAGCGACGTACACGCTCCAAACATGGCGTTGGAGAAAGTCCCACACGTTTTGAAAGCTCAACGTTTGAAATACGACCGTCTTTCTGCAGCTCATTAAGAATGTTGCGGTCGATACGGTCTAGTTCCTTGGACGGCTTTTTATAGTTGTCTGCCATTTTTTATTCCACCTTATTACTTCCTTGCAAAAAAATATACTACAACTTTTTAATATTTGGTGCCAAATTTTACAAATCTATAACTATACTAGTTATTAATTCGACAATAACACCCTACTAACAGTTAATACAACCATTATAGAAAGAGGATACAGGATGATCATTGGCGTACCTAAGGAAATCAAGAATCACGAATATCGTGTTGGTATGATCCCAGCTAGCGTGAGAGAACTCATCTCACATGGTCACCAAGTTTTAGTTGAGACCAATGCAGGTGCCGGCATTGGTTTTTCAGACGATGATTACATCGCTGTCGGCGCATCCATTCTCCCTCATGCTGCTGACGTATTTGCGCAAGCAGACATGATTGTAAAAGTAAAAGAACCCCAAGCAGTAGAGAGAGCAATGCTCCGCGAAGGGCAAATTTTATTTACTTATTTACACCTAGCACCAGATTTTCCACAAACTGATGAGCTAATCAAGAGCAAAGCTGTCTGTATAGCCTATGAGACTGTAACAGATAATATGGGTCGTTTGCCACTGTTAGCACCAATGTCAGAAGTGGCAGGTCGGATGTCTATCCAAGCTGGTGCGCAAACGTTGGAAAAATCGCACGGCGGTCGTGGTCTGCTCCTAGGCGGCGTACCTGGTGTTGAACCTGCAAAAGTCGTTATCGTTGGTGGTGGCGTTGTTGGTGCAAACGCTGCTCGTATGGCGGTTGGCCTTCGCGCTGACGTCACCATTCTAGACCGTAACGTAGACACACTTCGTAAGCTTGACGAAGAATTCCAAGGTCGCGCAAAAGTGGTTTATTCTACTGAAGACGCTATCGAGAAGCATGTTCTAGAAGCGGACCTTGTTATCGGTGCCGTTCTAATTCCTGGCGCAGCAGCACCTAAACTGGTCACTAAAGAGCACATTGCTAAGATGAAGCCTGGTGCAGCAGTGGTTGACGTGGCAATTGACCAAGGCGGTTGTTTCGAAACTTCACACGCGACAACTCACGCAGATCCAACTTACATCGTTGATGAAGTGGTTCACTACTGTGTAGCAAATATGCCTGGCGCAGTTGCTCGCACTTCAACATTTGCACTCAACAACGCTACGCTTCCATACATCGTGAAGTTAGCAAATAAAGGCTACCGCGAAGCACTTCTAGAAGACAAAGGCTTCCTTGAAGGTCTAAACGTTATTCACGGAAAAGTAACATGTAAAGAAGTAGCAGAAAGCTTTGACTTGGAATACGTTGAACCAACTCAAGCTATCGCTATGTTTAATTAATGACAAAATAAAACATAACTTGTCACGTTTTGTTTACAAAAGCCCACTCATAAGTGGGCTTTTTCATATAGAGCGTTTGGCTATAAAGAATAACTAAATCTTATATGCACAAATTAAAATATTTCTAGGTGTGACCGATTTAGGGCAAAACTCTGACAATCTAACACGGTAACCACGTTCTTCAAGATAAAGCACTTTGTCTAATGCGAGCCAGATCTCCAACGGACGTTGAAAAACAAGTTGCACTAAGCTCATTCTCTCCATTTGCCAGAAGCGTTGTTCGCTTAACTTTTCAAAATGAGAGAAATCGATTTCTTGAGGAAGAACAATGCCTTTTTGCTCCGCTGCCCAGCGACAGAACGATTCAAAACCATCACTTAATTGCGACTTACGGATACTCGGCACAGGCTGATACTCTGCCATTCCCAAAGCTTGTCGCGTGATCAAATCAAACCCAAGACGAAACATCATTTCCTGCTGACGATGACGACGCACGCGCTCTCCTCCTGTCACCGTTTGTTGTAATGGGATACGCAGTTCTTGCTTAGACAATGAGAGAGAAGAAGCCCTGCCCGATTCCGACATCGGCTGGTATTGTTCCGACTGAATCAAGTGGTAACAACAAGGTGATATGGTCATCGCAGCAATCCCATTTTCACTGCCGTACTGCATTAGACGAGCGTGAAGGTCACCGCATGCATGCAGTGCTACTGCGTGTTGCGTTGGCTTAAACACGGCTTTCGCTTTGCTATCAAACGCGTCGCCTTGAATAAACGTCATCTTCCAATGATGTTCATTGGCTGCTTGTTGCCCCGAATCGCACAGTGCTTGTTGGTATTCAAAGCTGGTTACAGGCTGATCGGTTTGCGTTGTCAGGATTCGCCCCAAGTAACCTTTACCTGAGCACCATTCTAGCCATTCTTCGCCACAGTGTTGTTGAATTGCAGCTTCACCCATCGAGCTAATTTGCTCCAACTTACGTCCCGGAATACCGTTATCTAAACCACGAGCGAGTTCCAAGCCGTTTAACGACAAAAGCTCTAAATGAGTCAGTTCTGCGAGTTGTTCAAGCTCAGGCAAAAACGGACTAAGTGCTTTTAACGCGAGTTCTGGTGCTGCTTTGTATTCTTCGATTTGAGAGGGAGTAAGAGACGCTAGCCATTGGCACAGTCGAGGATGTTGCTCCTGCCAAGGTAATGATGTGTGAATGCTGCTTTTAAAAGGCTCGAATCGCCACAAAGATTGGTTTTCGATTAAGCAGTCATTAATAAACTGAAATTGCGTTTTCATAGCTCCCCCTACAACGAGCGCATTGTAGAGGGAATCGAAACATCAATGAAGTGTTATCTCACCGGAAGCTCGATGTCTTTAAACATCTCTTCGATTTCTGCATTAGACTTCAACGAAATCGCCTGCTCAACCACTGGACGCGTTAAGTGCGGTGCAAAACGCTCCATAAAATCGAACATGTAAGAGCGTAAGAATGTACCACGGCGGAAGCCGATGCTCGTGGTGCTCGCGCCAAACAAATGGCTCGCATCTATTGCAACCAAGTCACCGTCCTGCTCTTCATCCACAGCCATGCTTGCAATCACACCCACACCAATACCCATACGAACGTAAGTTTTAATGACGTCTGCATCAGTTGCCGTGAACACCACTCGCGGGGTTAAACCTTCGCGGTTGAATGCTGTATCCAGCTCTGAACGACCAGTAAAACCGAACACGTAAGTGACTAATGGGTAAGCGGCAAGATCACTGATCGTTACTTTGTCTTTCTTCGCTAGTGGGTGGTCTTTAGGCACAACTATTGAACGATTCCAGTGATAACAAGGCAGCATGATGGCATCTTGATATAAGTGAAGAGCTTCTGTCGCAATCGCAAAATTCGCAGTGCCTTTAGCTATCGCCTCAGACATTTGTGACGGTGTACCTTGGTGCATGTGTAACGACACTTTTGGATAACGAGAAGTAAAACCTTTGATGACATCTGGCAGTGCATAACGAGCCTGCGTATGTGTCGTGGTGATATTCAGCGTCCCCATTTCTGGATGGGTGTGCTCTCCAGCCACCGCTTTGATACTTTCTACACGAGCGAGAATTTCTTGAGAGATACGTACAATTTCTTCTCCAGCTGGCGTCACTTGCGTTAAGTGCTTACCGCTACGTTCAAAAATCTGAATACCTAACTCATCTTCCAGCAACCGAACCTGTTTACTAATACCTGGCTGAGAGGTATATAAGCTTTCCGCCGTTGCAGATACATTCAGATTATGGTTTACAACCTCAACAATATACTTCAGCTGCTGCAGTTTCATCGTAATCCCTTACTTATTCATGAGAGAGTTTATTGGCCACTCAAGCGAGCGATATAATAATTAGTTATAACGCGTTCAAATCGAAATGAACAGCAATTTCTAACTTATACCTCAATCACATACTAATAATCTTCAAGCAAGAAACAATATGCACAAAGTTGAGCCAATAAATGACCGAAGTTCTATGATGTGACTTCTATCAGTAACTAAAACGTGGGAGAGACAAAATAATCAAACAAATAAGGTGCCGAGTAAGATAAGATTCATGTATTCTTTAACGCTAGCCGCAGAAAAGTAAAGCAGACGCAAAGATATGAATATTGGTTTAATAATCGCTTTGGTAGCCATCCTACTGGTGTTAATCCTAGGCTATAACATTATGTTGCAATATAAGGTTAAAGTTGAAACCGCAAAAAGGCAGGAATCAGCGCGATATGTAGCCTTGATAGATGGTACTGAAGAGTTGATTGGTCATGCGCACCATATCCCTTTTAGTAAAGAGCTGTTGCTGTGTCTAAACAATCGTATTCTTGACGCGCTAGAGAGCATGCATGAGCTGGACCCGAAGAACAAGCAACTTGCTCAACGTATCGAAAATATGAAGCAGCAGATTACGCAGCTAAAAGAGAATGGTCCTACTGGCGAGAGTACCACTTTCAAGATGCCGAGTAGTGATAAACAAGCTATCGTCATGCTTAAGCTGGTTAAACGACTTCGCGACACTATCCGTAACGAGCACAACAAAGGCCGATTGGATACCCAGACTTACGTCACCGAAAATGCGCGCTTGGAAACGATGCAAATTCGCATCAACATTGAAAATGTCATCAAAAGAGCAAACGACTCTATCGCTCGTGGCCAACCAGGCACCGCGCTTCAACTGCTGCGTAAAGGTATCGATGCTTTGAGCACTAAGAGCGATCCTTATTCTATTCAAGCGAAACAAAAGCTTGAAGAGATGTTAGGTGACTTAGATAAAAAGCGCCAAGATAAAAGCGATGCCGAAATGCAGCAGATTGCTGACAAAGAGCGTGACAATGACATGGAAGCTCTCTTCGGCGAGAAGAAAAAGTGGTAACATTCACTTCAGGTCAAAAAAGGCTGCAATTGCAGCCTTTTTTCTATCCGCAAGACAACGGATATGCCCAATAAAAATGTGAAGTACTAAAACTAAAATGATGAATCTAGACGCCTATCAAGATCTTCTTGCTCCCATTAACCAATTTCTGCGATGCAGTACACCTGATGAATGGGTAGAGGAAGCAAAGAAACCAGAGAACCTTCAAACCATTTTGTTAGACCACCTACTGTGCGAACTAAAAGCTGGCCAATCTGCCATGTTTTTAATTCGTAAGTATGCCGTTGACCAATCCAGTTCACATGCTCTACTTGACTGGTTTAAGCCCTACGAAGATTTTGCTTACCGTAACGTAGGCTCATTGGAAACTTTAAAAGGCAAGAGCAATATTTCTAAGTCAATCATGGCTAAGTCCGACTCACCATACAGCCAAGATTTGATCGATAAGATGGTGCTTTTGATAAAAGAGGAGTTACACCACTTTTATCAAGTTTTAGAGATCATGGAAAGTCGTGGAATTGAGTACAAAAATATTCCAGCAAGTCGTTATGCTAAAGGACTGATTTCGCATATGAAGACTCATGAGCCGGAAACGCTGATCGATAAACTCATCATTGGTGCGTACATCGAAGCCCGATCTTGTGAGCGTTTTGCCAAACTAGCACCACATATGGATGACGATATCGCAAAGTTCTACATTTCTTTATTACGTTCAGAAGCACGCCATTACCAGGATTATCTTGTATTAGCGGAGCAAATCGCAGGCAAAGATATCAGCGAGCGCATCGCCTACTTTGGACGTATAGAGGCAGATTTAATTTCTACGCCAGATACAGATTTTAAGTTTCACAGTGGTATTCCAGCCTAGCGAGCATATTCTCCCAAGGTTGAGCATACTCTGAACTTATATAGACAGAGAATAAATAAGCCGGACATTTCGTCCGGCTTATTTATTGTAGCAATGAGGTTAGGAATAAAGCTGAAACACAACAACTAGAGCTGGAATGAACCCATTCGAGTTTTCAAGTTGTGCGCTAGGCTACTAATCTGCTGACAAGCCACAGCCGTTTGTGAAGCTCCCTCAGCCATCTCTGTTGAAGCACTATTAATATGCTCCACGCTGCGATTCAGCTCTTCGGATACAGAATTCTGCTCACTGCACGCCGTTGCGATTTGTGTACTCATTTGCGCTATGTTATCGACAGAATGTTCAATTTCTTTTATCTGGCTATCAGCATCATTAACTTGCTCAACACACTGAGAAATACCCTCCTGACAATCACGGCTTGAATGCCCTATTTTACTGCTGCTCTCTTGTAGTTGATTAACAATTTCCACAATTTGTGAAGTGGAGTCTTGAGTGCGTTGCGCCAGAGAACGAACCTCATCTGCCACAACAGCAAACCCACGTCCTTGTTCACCAGCCCGAGCGGCTTCAATTGCGGCGTTCAGTGCTAACAAGTTTGTTTGCTCGGCAATCCCGCGGATCACATCTACGACCACATTGATATTGTTTGAGCTCGATTCAAGCTCACGTGCCAGTTCATCTGATTCTTGGATCGTATGTGATACACGCTCAATTACTGCGATAGTTTGTTGTAACGTCACCGTTCCTTGCTTTGCCACTTCCGCAGCCGAATAAGCAGAGGTTGCGCCAACTTCGGTATTTTGTGCCACTTCACTTACAGCAGCTTGCATTTCTGTCATCGCAGAAGCCACCGAGCTAAGTTCAATTTGTTGATTTTGCATACCAGAAGCGGTCTGAGAAGAAATAGCACTCACTTCCTCTACTGCTGCCGTTAGCTGAATCGTTGAGTCATTAATCTCAGAAACCAACGAATGTAAGTTTGTTTGCATACCGACAAGCTCTTTGAGCAGCGTTCCTAACTCGTCTTTGCTCAATTCGCTTTCGTCGATTTGATTATTCAATTGACCCTTGGCGATTTTGGAAGCGAATTCCAGTGCTCGATCAACAGGCCCGCAGATGACTCGAGAAAGCAACATGGCAGACATTACCATGACCAATGCGACGACAAGCGCACCAACAGCAGCGCTGTATTGTGTAAATGCCGCTTCACTTTGTACTTCTTCGCCAATCAAATTCACCAACTCATCGTTCAACGCGAGGGTATCATCCAAGCTGCTCAACGCTTTTGAGTAGGTATCGAAACTTGATAAAATTACATCATTTGCACTTTCAGCATCGCCTTGGCTTAGCAATACGTTGTAAGTCTTCGTTTCTTTGATGTATTGATTCCAAGTTTCTTTAAAAACGCTAAAGGACTGCGTTTCACGCTTATTAAGGTCGAGCTTTTCGTATTCTGCAATACCAGCCTGCACATCAGAACGCCATTGGTCGAGGCCTTTTAACCATTCACCAATTTTGGGGTGATTTGCGTTTGGCAATAAAGAGAACTCATCTTTACGCACTTTAGTAATATCAACTTGGATACCTTTCAAAATCGCAACAGAAGGTAAACTTTTATCTGTTAACACTGAAATGTCTTTATTCAGTGTTAACAAACCTTGCACCAACATTACTGACACTAAACCAAACACGGCAAAAACGGTTAAATAACTAACCGATATTTTCTTTACGACACTTAAGTCTTTAATACGCATGCACTTTCTCCCCGCAGCCTTTCCAAACCTCTCACTTAAGTGAAAGCTTAACCTCTAAAACACACTGTTTTTTGCGCTCGATATCATTGAACGCTCTTATATACATCGGCTTGAGAGATCAAATTTTGACCAGTAATTGATAGTTTTATCACATGCTATTTTAGAGATAGGCTCGCATGCTCCGTATTGTGTCTACATCTTTTCATGAGCGCTTCTCGGCGCAGATCCAAGATCTCATCGATGAGCTTTTCTTTCGCATTTATCCCAAAATGCTGGGCATAATTTTTTACTTTTGCTATCTCATTAGGTTGCAAGCGGTACACCTCTTTCTTTAAACGTGCTTCTGCTTCACTTCTAATCAAACCTTGCTCTTGTAACAATTTAATGATGGTTTCATCGGTTGGATTTACTGCTCTAGCCATGGTGCTCCATCTATCAATTTGAGTTCTAGCCATATGGCTAGATGAATGACGCCGCACAACTTATAGAGCAAAGATGACAGCTTGATTGCAGTGAATGCAATTCGTTGACTGTTGGTATTATTTTTCCACCGCTTCAACGGCCACACACTCAATACCCCCATCCTAACCATTGAATAAAGATCACATTCTGATAACAATTTTCAGCGCTGGCTTAGATGTCATCCATATTTAACGTGCAAGTAACATTTATAAACAAGAATGATTGCTCTAGTTCAAATGATGGAAAAATAAGATGAAATTTTCGCAGTGGAGCCTTTTATTAAGTAGCTTGATAGCGTTACCCTGCATTGCAGATACCGACGTTTACCTAACGAATAACTCTGATCAACCGTTAACTATTCAAGTAAAACATGAAGGCAGTGATTTGCTTCAATACGGAGAAGAGTGGCAACAACATGTGCAGGTACTTGGTCCGTGGGAAACTAAATCTGTATTAAGCTTCAACCGTTGGGAGGGCGTGAAATCAAATCAAACTTACCGTTTTGAAACGGTGGTTTCTAGCCCTGAAGGTGAAAGCATAACACTCAATCAAATAATGGAAGGCCATTGGTACAATTCGACCATTGAATACGGCTTGTCCGCAGCCGATGTCGAGTTATCACTCAAAGATGATCGTAACATTCATCGTGCCAACACTAACGCTTTTGGTGCGAGAGAAACCGAACTGGCATTTAAGTCAGACAGTACCGCTCGATATGATGATCTTTACTACACCATCACGCCAAGCAAGGTAGCGGAGTCTGTCGACAACGAAGAACAAAACCTTAAGTTGATGACTTATAACATCTGGGCGTTGACGGCTATTGCATCGCACATTGGAGATCGTTACGAACTGATTCCTCAACATGTAAAAGGTTACGATGTTTTGGCGCTGCAAGAGGTGTTTGCCAGCGGCCGTGAAGCATTCTTACGTGAGTTAGCCAAGGAATATCCTTACCAAACAAAGATGTTAGATAAAGAAGGCGTTAATATTCATGATGGTGGCGTAATCATAGTTAGTCGCTACCCTATCGTGAACGAAGCGCAATATGTCTTTCCCGATTGTTCTGGTACAGACTGCTTTGCCGATAAAGGCGTAAATTATGCGGAAATAATTAAAGGTGGTCAGGCTTACCATGTGTTTGCTACCCATACCGCATCTTTCGATACAGACACCGCCCGTGAGTATCGTCAGCGCCAGTTCAAACAAATCCGCGCACTCGCCCAATCTCTTAACATTCCTTCAAGCGAAACTGTGGTATACAGCGGCGACTTTAACGTAAACAAAAGAAAGTTCCCTGGTGACTACCAACAAATGATCGCTAACTTAAGCGCCATCGAACCTCAGTACTCTGGTTACACGGAGTCAACCTTTGATCCCCGTATCAATAACTTTGCAGGTGAAGCGTTATCAGGTGGCGAAAACGTGGAATACCTTGACTATGTTATGGTGAGTAGTGAATACGGGGTGAAATCATTCAATGACAACCGTGTAGACGTGCCGCGCACAACCGCAGAGAGTTTATGGAAACACTATAACCTTTCTGACCATTTCCCAGTAAGCGCAACAATCAAGCCATGAAGAAAATCGCTTTGATAATCATGTCCGCCATTATGGCGGGCATGATATTTTTAACTTTCAGTCACGATGTTCAAAAAGAAGAGCTCGCTTCCTCTCCTTCCCCTAAGACAAAAAATCAGAATGTCTCCAGTACATCACCACAAACAAGCAGCATCGTGCCCGATACAGATACTTCACCACAAACCGCTAAGCTCCCTTCCACAGTTCAAATAACGACTGAGCGATTAACTCAACTCAAAGGCAGGAAACTTGTCGCCGAACTTGAGACGTTTTGGCAAGAGTGTATGTTGAACCGTAGTTGTGAAGAGCAGGTCGCCTTGTTTGAGGCGCATTTATCTTCAGCTCGATTCCAGCTTTTGGCGAACTACCCTCAGCTCAGCAGCCAATGGCAAGAGAGTGTAGGAAATTTGTTATTTGATGAGCAACAATCACTGGCGTCGCGTGTTGCACAGCTGAAGAACGAAGCAAGAAGCATCTGGGGGGAATTGGCTGATGTTGTTTTTGCGGATGAGTTCGCGCTGTACGATTTCAACTTAGAAGCCCAAAAGCTGGACACTCAAAGCCCAGATAACTTTTTGCGAGCTTTCGAGCAACTCACCATTGACTGGCAAGAACATGCAGGTGCTATCGGGCTAACAAGCGACCAGGAAAAATATGAGCGTGCGGTCACCCTGATTCCTAATAGTATGAGCCTACCAGATCGCTTGGCGATCATCGCAGAGCTAGAACGAACTTACTTAACGAAAGAAGAAACTAAAAACATTCACGCTCGTGAGCAACAAATTGCTGAGCAAAAAGAGCAAGTCAGAGGTTACCAACAAGCATTGCAACAACTTGAGTCCAGGCTCAGAAAAGAGAGAGCCACAAGCCATTCAAATTTGTCAGAACCGGAATGGCAAAGCTATTACCAACAAGAAGTCGCGGATTTTCGTCGTGAATTTTTTTCTTCTTAATAATGCGCTTTGACTGACTGGGAACTTAAAAAGGCACGTTGCTAACCAGCCGTCGTGCCTTATGTTCAACTCTCTACTTTTAATTCAGAACAAATTTAAACCAAATACATCTTTCACATCAAATAGCACTTTTTCGGTTTTCTCGCGAGAACGCTCACTACCTTGTTTTAAAATATCAATCAGCTGCGCTTTATCATTCAAATACATAGCGCGCTTTTCTCGAATAGGGCGAAGCATTTCTTGTAAGCATTCTTCTAACACTTTCTTGGTCAAACCATCACCTAATCCACCTCGTCGATAATGGTCTTTTAGCTGTTCGACATAATTTTTATCAGGATGAAAAGCATCGAGGTAGATGAATACAATATTCCCTTCGACTTGGCCAGGGTCCTCAATTTTCAGATGATTGGGATCGGTATACATAGATTTCACTGCCGCGGAAATCTCCTTTTCGGAGGCGCCTAAGTTGATTGCGTTCCCCATGCTTTTAGACATCTTATTTTTACCGTCAGTACTCGGCAAACGAGGTGCATCGCTAAGTAATGGACGGCATTCTCTAAGAACCTCTTTTCCACCCAGATGGTTTATTTTTCTCACGATTTCATTAGTTTGCTCTAACATCGGCAGTTGGTCATCACCCACTGGTACTAGCGTCGCATGAAACCCCGTAATATCAGCAGCTTGAGAAATTGGATACGTTAAAAAGCCTGCGGGAATAGAGCGTTCAAAACCTTTACTCTGAATCTCATTTTTAACCGTAGGGTTTCGCTCTAATCGTGCGGTAGAAACAAGATTACTGTAATACATTGTCAACTCGGCTAACGCTGGAATTTGAGACTGCAACGTGATCGTAGTTTGAGCGGGGTTGATACCAACAGCCAAATAATCTGCAACGACATTGAGAATATTAGAGGATACCTTTGATGGATTATGCGCGTTATCCGTCAACCCTTGCATGTCCGCGACCAAGATCGTTTGCTCGTGCTCCGTTTGCAATTTGACTCGTTGTTGCAATGAACCAATATAGTGCCCTAGGTGTAATGGACCTGTTGCTCGATCTCCGGTAAGTATAATTTCACGCTGAGATGTATTTTTATGGGTATTCATATTTGTCTCCAAGTATTTAATAGATCGCTACTGGAGATAAAAAGATCAAACACTCTTAGCTACCATCCAGCAGCTTAAGAATGTAAGTATTCCGCGCCGCTCTATTTAGAGCGCCACCAAGAGAAGGTTGTTAATGAAGGGCGAACGTGTATTTTCATGTTTTTTAAACTAACAGCACACACCGCAGAACTCAATCTGTTTTGTACTGAATTAGTGTGAGTGTTCCAACAGCCAATTAAGAGGATTACATTGGTAAAGACATCGCAATGACCAAAACCGCACCAAATACCGAACCAGAGACAAACGCACACAGTACAGTTTTGTTGTGTTTCCTTTTCATTGATGAACTCCTATCCATAACTACGATGACCAGCCCTCACATCTAATACGCATGTGGATGCATCACGACAATGAGTTAACCAACATATCGCACGTAGGACCAGTACCGCTTTGTTAAATTGGGACCTCGTCCATAACTTGGAGTGTAAATGACTCCGGAACCTACAACAGAAGAAAATTTCATCACGTTACTGTCCTACCCTCCGGGTTTGTGGCTTAATAGGCAGCAGGAACACTTTTTTCTTTTGCTGCGGATACTTACATGGAAGCTGTTTTACATCAGTTGCAATTCTCTTTGTCGATAACCGGACCTATCTGTTTGATGTTGGTACTTGGCGTTCTTTTTAAGCGCTTTGGTCTAATCAACGATAATTTTATCGAAGTAGGCTCTAAACTGGTGTTTCAAGTTACCTTGCCTGCAATGTTATTTGTCAGCATTGTGGCTTCAGAACACGACTTTTCCGCGGCAAGTGGATTCGTCAATTTCGGCGTCATCGCTAGTATTTCGTTTTTCATTTTCACCTATCTTTCCGTCAAACTTCTATTCAAAGCATCGCCTGATCAAGGCGTTCTCATCCAAGGTGGGTTCCGAGCAAATACAGGTATTATTGGCATCGCTTACGTTGCCAATGCGTATGGTTCTCAAGGTGTGGCGTTAGCGGCTCTCTATGTCGCGGTCACCACATTTATTTATAACGTCCAAGCGGTAATTTGCTTATCTCCCAAAGGAGCAACGTCTGCCTCGCAAGCAGCAAAGATGATGGGCCGAACACTGACTAGGAATCCACTCATAATCTCTATTGTTCTAGGAATGGCTTTTTATTTACTCGCTATTCCAGTACCGAATGTGGTTATTGACGCAGGAGACTACTTGTCCAAAATGACATTGCCTTTGGCGCTGTTGTGTACGGGTGGCTCACTTGACTTTAGCTTGATGAGAAAAGAGAAAGGTTCATCTTGGTTTGCGAGCAGTTACAAGCTCATCGTAGCGCCAGTCATCATCACCATGGGAGCTTACTTAGTAGGATTTCGAGGAATTGAGCTAGGTATTCTTTTCTTTATGAACGCCTCTCCAGTCGCTGCAGCCAGCTATGTCATGGCGCGTTCCATGGGAGGCAATGCCACGTTAGCTGCAAATATCATCGCACTCACTACGGTGCTTTCTACCGTGACCTGTACGTTGGGCATCCTATTTCTTAAGTTCTACAGCTTAATATAATTGGTCCGCGATAAAATAAAGACGCTAAACGGCATTGATGTCAGTTACTGGTCGTGATTCGCAAAAGTGAGCTTTCTTACCAGACGAAAAAATTCATTCGCTTCAGATTCCGACAAACAAGAAAAAAACTCTTTCTGTAAATTCGTCATGATTTGATGAACTTGCTTTAAAGCATTTGCCCCCTCTTTTGTCATGCTTAGCATTTTAAGGCGCTGATTCGATTTACTTTTAGAAACTTGAACAAACCCTCTCTTTTCCAGATTGTCCACCATCCGCTTTGCTACACTTCGCTCAGTTCGAACCGCATCAGCTAACGCTTGCTGGCTCATAGGCTGAAATTCTTCTAAAGCGGCCAGTGCACTTGCCATTTCTAGTGTCATCAAATTTTGCCGAGAGAGCTCAGCTTGGGCACGATTGCGGTACATGCGCTGCATCACACCACAAACAAACATAGGACTTTGATCCAAAACGGAAATTGGGGAAATTTTCTGATCTTTCATCGTCGTTTTTCTTCTTTAGGCTTTCATTCGGCCGAAAAGGCTGTGCTGATACTGCACACAACACGCCGTCTTTCAGGCTCGCGTCATAGACGGTAACCACCAAGTGAAAACATAAAATAAAGAGCGCCGAAGCGCCCTTTAATCGTGTTTATTATCACTAGTATAACTCAGTTAAAACAACCAAGTCCTACTCGCTTTGCTGAGTGGGTTTAGTGCTGGTCTCAGACAACTCTGCCTCCGACTCTTTTCTCGCACGTCGATCAAACAATCGCTCAACCACTACAAAGAAGATTGGGACGAAGAATATACCCAATATCGTGGCACTGATCATGCCACCAAGTACGCCGGTACCTACTGCGTTTTGACCTGCCGATCCCACACCTGAACTGATAGCAAGTGGTACCACACCCAAACCAAAAGCAAGCGATGTCATGATAATTGGGCGCAGACGAACGCGAACAGCATGTAAGGTTGCTTCGATAAGCCCAGCGCCTTTCTCATAGTAGTCCTTTGCAAACTCAACAATCAGAATGGCGTTTTTGGTTGCCAAGCCGACCGTAGTTAATAAGCTCACCTGGAAGAACACATCGTTATCCATACTGCGCATCATTACCGCAAGCACAGCACCAAGCACACCAAGAGGAACAACTAACACCACGGCGAAAGGTACTGACCAACTTTCATACAAAGCGGCAAGAACTAAGAATACGACAAGGATAGATAGCGCATATAGCATCGGCGCTTGGTTTCCGGAAAGGCGCTCTTCATACGAAATACCATTCCAGTTCACCGTGAAACCTTCTGGTAGCTTTTCTACCATTGCTTCAATTTCTTCCATGGCTTCACCAGTACTTACACCAGGAGCTGCACCGCCTTGAATATTCATTGCTGGCAAACCATCAAAGCGCTGCAAAAGAGGAGAACCATATGTCCACTCGCCACTCGCAAAAGCAGAGAAAGGCACCATCTCTCCCTTAGCGTTGCGTACGTACCATGAATCGAAGTCTTTTGGCTGCATGCGGTATTCCGCATCACTTTGCACCATCACTTTCTTCACACGACCGCGATCAATATAATCGTTAATGTAAGCCCCGCCCCATGCAGCTGACAGGATTTGGTTTACGTCATTGATACTGACATCCAAAGCACGAAGTTTGACGTGGTCAATGTTCACTTTGTACATTGGCGCATCTGCCTGACCGTTTGGACGAACACCGACAAGTTTCGGGTTTTGTGCTGCCATGCCCAGAAGTTGCCCTTGAGCCGCAACTAATGCATCGTGCCCTTTATTCAACGAGTCTTGGAGATAGAAATCGAAACCTGTCGAGTTACCTAGCTCTTGAATCGCTGGAGGGGCGAACGCAAACACCAAAGCTTCTTTAATGGTAGAGAAGTACCCCATCGCTCGGCCCGTAATGGAAGCCGCATCAGCGCCAGGCGCTTCACGCTCAGACCAATCTTTCAGACCGATAAATGCCATCCCCATGTTTTGGCCTTGGCCTGCGAAACTAAATCCAGCAACGGAGAAGACAGACTTTACATTGTCTTTTTCGTCTACTAGGTAAAAGTCACGCATTTTCTCAAGTGTTTTTTCCGTCTGTTCTTGTGTTGAGTTAGGCGGCAAAATAGCCATTGAGAATACTGTGCCTTGGTCTTCATCTGGCAAAAATGACGTTGGAAGGTTCATAAATAACCAGCCAGCACCTGCACTCATTGCCAAAAATACAACCAACATGCGACCTGTGCGTTTTAGAAGTTTGGCAACGCCGGTTTCATAGCCTGCTGTCATCGCATCAAACTTGCGGTTAAACCAGCCAAAGAAGCCTTTCTTCTCTAGAAGCTCAGCATCGCCTTTTTTCAGCAACGTAGCACACAATGCTGGAGTCAGAATTATCGCAACCAAAACGGAAAGCGTCATAGCCGCCACAATAGTTATTGAAAACTGACGGTAAATAACCCCGGTAGAACCAGACATAAACGCCATAGGGACGAATACCGCTGAAAGCGTCAAACCGACACCAATCAGGGCACCAGTAATCTGTCCCATCGATTTTTTGGTCGCTTCTTTGGGCTCTAAACCATCTTCATGCATCACACGCTCGACGTTTTCTACCACAACGATGGCATCATCCACCAGCAAACCGATAGCCAGAACCATCGCGAACATGGTTAACGTGTTTACACTAAATCCAGTCGCGTACAAAATAGCGAAGGTTCCGAGCAATACGACAGGCACTGCGATCGTTGGAATGATCGTCGCACGGAAGTTCTGCAAGAACAGGTACATGATTAAGAACACAAGAAGAATGGCTTCTAATAGCGTTTTAACCACTTCTTGAATCGAGGCTTTGACGAATGGCGTTGTTTCAAATGGGTAAGCAATCTGCAACCCTTCTGGGAACGTTGCACTCAGTTGTTCTAAGCGCTCTTTTACCGCATTGGCTGTCTCAAGCGCGTTTGCGCCAGTACCTAATGAAATACCTAACCCCGATGCTGGGAAGCCATTATATTGGCCTCGAATATCATAACTTTCTGCACCACGCTCAACGCGAGCTACATCTTTCAAATAAACATTCGAACCACTGGCGTCGGACTTAAGAATGATGTCTTGGAACTCTTCTACACTGCTCAAACGACTTGCAGAAGAAATCGTAGCATTCAACAACTGACCCTCCTGCGCAGGTGCCGCACCAAGTTGACCGGAAGAAACTTGCGCGTTCTGTTCACTGATTGCATTTGCTACGTCGATCGCGGTCAAGTTGAACTGCGTAAGCTTAAAAGGGTCCAGCCAAACTCGCATTGCATACTGCGCACCAAACGCCTGCACTTGTCCTACGCCAGTTACACGACTTATCGGGTCTTGAATATTCGTTACAACAAAGTCGCCGATATCGTTTTCTGTAAAGTCAGGATCTTCAGAATAAACTGCGACAACCATGAGAAATGCCGTATTGGATTTATTGACGACAATACCTTGGTTTTGTACCTCCATCGGCAATGAAGTCAATGCCAATTGCAGTTTGTTCTGCACCTGTACTTGCGCGATATCAGGATCAGCTTCGCTATCAAACGTCAGGGTAATTGTCGCATTACCAAATGCATCACTGCTCGATGATAGGTAGCGAAGGTAATCTAATCCTGTCATGTTTTGCTCGATAACCTGCGTTACCGAGTCTTCAACGGTTTTTGCTGATGCACCTGGATAGCGAGCACTGATGGTGATCGTCGTCGGTGAAATCGTTGGGTATTGCGAGACGGGTAAATTGAATAATGACATTACCCCCGCCAACATCGTTAGAATCGCGAGAACCCAAGCAAATACCGGACGATCGATAAAAAATCGTGCCATGATTACTCCTGTTCACCGTTTTGGATAGTTACCGAACTGCCTGGCCCTACCTTTTGTAAACCGGCGGTAATGACTTTATCACCCGCGTTCAAACCATCAATAATGCGCCATTGGCTATTGATCGCTTCGGCAGTCTTCACTGGTTTCGCTTCCACTTTGTTCTCGCCATTAACCGTCATCACTGTCGCTTTACCTGTCGCATCACGAGATACCGTATTTTGTGGTATTAGAATCGCATCAGGGTCGACACCAGTAATGACCGTCGCACGAACAAACATTCCAGGTAGCAACAAACCGTCAGGGTTTGGGAATTCGGCACGAAGCGTCACGCTGCCCGTACTTTCGTTCACATTGACCTCAGTAAATTTCATTGTGCCTTTGTGTTCGTAAGTGCTGCCATCTTCAAGCATCAATGTAACTTGCGCAGAGTCATCTTCTTGCATATGGCCTTGGGAGAGTGATGCTTTCAAACGCAGCAGTTGCGCGGATGATTGCACAATATCAACATTGATAGGGTCAAGCTGCTGAATGGTTGCTAATTTGGCAGCTTGGTTAGCCGTAACCAACGCTCCCGCTGTCACACTCGATTTACCGATCACCCCGCTAATCGGAGCTTTGACTTGCGTGTAATCTAAATTGATTTTTGCTGTGTTGATCTTGGCTTTTGCGACTAGGACCTGCGCTTTCGCTTCTTTGTATGCCGCTTCTGCTTCATCCAAGTCTTGTTGGCTGATGGATTTTTTGGTGATCAAGGTTCTGTAACGCTTCACCGTGGCATAGGTCGACTCTGCCGCAGCTTGCGCACGGATTAATTCCGCTTCAGCGCTCAGCAAATCCGCCTGAAATGATGAATCATCAATTTGATATAGCGACTGCCCTTGTTCAACAAGGCCACCTTCAACAAAATTTCGCTCCGAAATAATGCCAGTGACTTGCGGACGAACTTCTGCTTCTTTGAATGCTCGGCTACGACCCGGCAACTCTACTGTCAATGCTTGGCGCGTTGGCAGCACTGTTAACACTTCTACTTCGGTTGCGGGCGCAGGACCACCACCTTGGCTCGATCCTTCTTCGCTAGGTTGACATCCAACCACAAAAAGGCTCGACGCAATCAGCAGAGATAGCGTGGTTTTACGTCTCATGAATTTTTCTCTCTTATCTACCGACAAGCCTTCAAGATTCCTTATTAAAAGCTTCTAGAATGACTTAATAATGACTAACGGATGTATATCCAGAACAAATTAATTAGGATGATAAATACCCAGTGTTGTACATACAACAAAATTTACAGTTCTATACGCTTACGAAAAACGTTTATGGTAAAGGTGTTATGAAGTTCTCAAATTTGAAGATTTTGGGTTGGAAATCACATTTTCCTGTGAGCAATTACAATGGTTAAAAAGCAGCAAAAGTGATGATAAAAGCATCATCACGCTGTACAGAGTTTGTTACTGCTGTCTAGGGTTTTTGGCCACTCTGGTATACGAACTAAAGTGAGAAAGGATTGTAAATATAGTCGATATTTCACAAGTCAGGTTCGCCACTTATCTAAAAAATAACCCGCTAAGAAGCGGGTTATTTCATCAGTGAGACTGCTGTTCTCAAGCTTATACTTTGAACTGACTGACCTGATGATCTAAACGTTGAGTTTGCTCTGACAACATGGCTAAAGAAGCTTGCGCTTGGTTTACGATTTCCACAATTGAAGTGCTACTGTCTGCAATGCCTTGTACATTGCTATTTACTTCGTCACTTACTGTACTTTGCTGGCTCGCAGCCGTTGCAATGTGTGTATTCATCTCGTTCATACGTGAAATCGCGTTCAAGATTTCAGAAAGGGATTCACTCGCTCGGCCAGCGGACTTGATCGTTTCATCACTGCTATTTTGGCTACCGCGCATCACTTCTACAGCTTGTCCTGCACCAGATTGTAGCTTTTCAATCATGGTTTGGATTTCTCCCGTACTCTGTTGCGTACGACTGGCTAAAGAACGAACCTCGTCCGCTACCACAGCAAAGCCTCGCCCTTGCTCTCCAGCGCGAGCCGCTTCAATGGCTGCGTTAAGCGCTAATAAGTTTGTTTGCTCGGCAATACCACGAATTACATCCAGTACGGACGCAATGTTACTCACATCATGATCCAATGTGTTAATGACGTGGCTTGCGCTTTCGATTTCACTTGCGAGGCTACGAATTGAGCTAACCGTTTGATCCAAAATAACATTGGTATTGGTAAGTTCATCATTCGCTGTTTGGCTCGCAACCGCAGCTTCGTTAGCGCTATCGCTTACATTTCTGCTGGTGACTTGCATTTCATGCACTGCCGCCGCTACCGCCTCGCTATCTTTTTGCTGAGAAACGGTCGAGTTCGCGATGGTCGTGGTCAACGAGCTAAGATTTGCCATTTCGTTACGTAAGGTATTTGAGCTTTCAATTACCTGAGCGACTGTCATTTGAATTTTGGACACGAACTGGTTAAATGCGTCTGCTAAATTGCCAATTTCGTCTTGTGTTTTTACATCGATTCGCTGACTTAGATCACCTTCACCGGACGCAATTTCTGTCATCGCATTTTTAATATCATTGATAGGCTTCACAACCGTTTGTAACAACAAAAAAGCCATCGCGATAGCGGCAAAAATAACAATCACAATGCCAGCCTCAAGAATGAGTTCTGCTCTTGTTGCAGCCGCTGATATTTCGTCCTTCAATTGGCTTTGCTTTTCTTCTATTGCATCTTTTACAACGTTAAGCTGCGCTCTAACCTCGATAAATTGGTCTTCAAAGGTATGTTTGTGCTCATTGTAGTAACCACGCCATTGAGATTGAGGTAAACGTAGCATCGCCTCATAACTTGCTAACCACTTTTCACCCAAAGAGACAAGCGTTCGAACTTCATTACCATGTGTAGAAGGCATCACACCGGCTTGTGATAGCTCAATCATTTGTTCCATACGTGGCAGTGCTTTGTAGGCGTTGTCTTTGTATTCACCGATGTGATGATCAATATCGTTTTGAGTATCAGAAAGTGCAACACCTTGGATTGCAGATGTTGCTTGGTAAAGATCGCGATAAGCATCTTCAATCGTTAATAAGTTCGGCACGATCTGTTCGTTGAGTGTCTCACTCAATTCAGATTGCTTCCAACTTGTCATAACGTTTAATACAGAGCTCACAATAAACAATCCAATAATCAATGACAGCGGAATCACTATCTTCTGCTTGATCGTTAAGTTCTGGAACATGAATAGACTCTCTTTATTTATGGTATACAAACTGCCGGAAATTATATCAAACAAATAGAGTATACTATTAGGTAAAAGAGGCTATTCAACATGAAATCTAATGACTTTTTGACAAGGGTTCTAATTTCAACAATTAGTTGATTTTATACAAAATTTAACAAAGAGATCTTTTCAAAAGATGCAAATTAAAATGCTCTTTCAAAACGAAAAATATGTAACAGAAAGTGAATTAAAAGGGACCACATTTTGAAGAATAGATCGACTCAATGCTTTACTGAGAACACATACAAAACACAGTTCTTGGATTGAGCACCACCGCGGAATATGCAAAGGTCCGAACATTTCTTCTAAAGCTCAAAAAAACCATTGTTTATCTGACGTATTTAGGGTTACTCCGTGAGGATATTAGTCGTGATGTTGGCAGACAGGATGCTTACAAGTTTTCGAAGTTAACCAGTAGCACAGTGAACGATTCAGATTTTCTTGAGCGCCAAGGCAATAAAAAAGTTTGCTATTTTCCTCTCAATAGACGCATTAAAGAAAATAATGCAACCTAGTCACAAAGTCTTGCTACATCTTCAGAAAAGAATGATGTTGCTAAACAAATCTGGTGCAGCATACACATTGAAGCTAAACTCGTTTAAGGAACTTTTTCATATCAATATGAGAAAACATAGATTTCTCAAAGTTACACCGACCATTCAACGATTAAACTAATGTTAGCGTACCGGTACGTCCAAAAACTCCATGCATGAACCATTTGAAAGAGCCAAAATGTTCCAACCCAACTTCGCCTCAGTGGAGTGGCGAGTCGTTTCGCTCGCTCTCCTACTCTCTCTTCCTCACACTGCTCAAGCGGATCCACTAGATAAGGAAATTAGCAACCTTCTCCAACAACGTTTTTCTATCGCGGTTTTGCTGTCCGACACTGACGCAATTGCGTTTGGTATTGGCGACTTTGATCCGAATGCATTATTTGATACCGCCAACCCAGAGTTCGGGACTGATGAATCGATCAATGAACGGAGAAGCAAATCCGTATATGTTCTCCCTTACACGACTAACTTTAATATAGAGGGCAGCGAGGACTTACATGAGCTGTCGTTTAAGGCATTTACGATACAAACAGAGAATGATCTCAAACTATTCGGCACAAGTAAGGATCTTCTCAAGGAAAGGACATACGGTGCATCGATTGGTTATGGGTATCTATACAAAGCAAGTGAAAACGTCACCCTTAGCACCAGAACGACGACTCACCTTATGCGTTATGAAAACTCATTCTCTACCGATAATAAACTTTCCTCCATCATTGGAAGAATCCTAGACGGCCGTGCCGTTAACGTTTCAGCATGGGCGGCAATAGTTCAACCATCCATTAAAGCCAAATACACATCTCCCACAAGTTGGGGGAAATGGCATGCCAGTTCGACATTGAATTCATTCATTGGGCACAGCTGGGGAAGCGCAAATAACGGCAATATAGGCAACCCTAAAGGTTGGTACCTATCTAATGAAATCACCGGTTACTACAATATTTATCACGGTGAGCAAGCTTTATTTACCGGGATTAAAAGAGTCGACCTTTCGCATGATTTAAGCGATGAACTGGGAAGTCCGCATTACTACGAAGCTTCTATAGGATGGCTATTTTATGCACCAAAGCCCTTTGATTGGTTAGACAATTTCGGCATAGGCGTTAACTTCAACTACGGCTCGACTCTCAGAGGTGGCAGCATTCAACTTTACTACAACAAACAATAACGCTGTCAGTACAGGAACCAGTTGGTAGCATATATAACAAGAAGAACTAGAAGACACAAAAGGAATGGCAGAGTTAGCGTCTTCGCAAACTTTTTCATGAGACTTGGGTTATCAAACACTACACCTTCCGCTTCTCTTACCCTTCGCTCTTCGTCAAAATGCCATTTAATGGCTAAGTAGGCTCCTATCCCTAATACAATAAGCTTAAAAGCTCCAGCAAAGTAAGGAAAGAAATTAGCCCAACTGTCGTTCATTATCCATCTCCATCAAATTCAATATCAGCTTTGCGGTGGCAGAATCCAAAGTTCATGTAGAATGCCCCCCTCAAAGTCAGACTCTCTGGCTAGCGCCAGTCTACTGCTCGAGATAGCTGTCCACAACTCTCTTTACCAGATCGGCATTTATTAATTATTTAATAAATAACAAGAAAGACACTAGCACACTTGCTGAAAAGTAAGTGTCAGTTTGGATTGAAACTCATCAGGAATCGAAAATGGTCCGCAGTCGACTTGTTGATCTAGTGAAAACCGAATTACCTAGCGCCAAATCGTTCGCTAGTATAAAAATGTAGCCTATCGCACTTCTGGTCGAGTGCTAACGAACTTATGATGCACATGTCATTAGCAGTGCAATTTTAAGTTTATCAATTAGCTAAAGTTTCCCACCTTAACTGCCAGTAAGTTTGCTGTGTTTGAGATGATCTCGACATGACTAGTGTATAAATAGTATGGAGGTTCAAAGTGAAGGCAAGGCAATTTTCCTTACTAAAAATATTGTTTTTGTAATTTTATTTCAGGATTATCGAAACCATCATAAGGATAATTCGAACTAATCTTAATCCATGCTCCTTCAGTTACATTTGCTTTCTTTTACTCACTTCTCGCGACTATTAGTGGCATTTTGAGACAATTTCCTACACTCCTTTCTTTCCCTTAGTTGATATAAATCATGGTTAGAAGAAAACAGAATCACCTGTATTTCTCGATACATGAATCCAAACTGCCCGACTTTTCGTAACTAAATTACAGATAGACACGATTTTTAGTATGGCACGTTTTTGAGGAACCAAGATGTTAGATACCCTCATGCTGTCGCGGATCCAGTTCGCGGCCAATATCAGCTTTCATATTCTCTTCCCGACCATCACCATCGCGTTGGCGTGGATGTTGGTGTTTTTCAAGTGGCGATATAACCGCACACAAGCTCCCGTATGGCTCGATGTTTATTACTTTTGGGTCAAGATATTCGCTCTTACTTTCGCCTTAGGTGTGGTATCCGGCATTACGATGAGTTTCCAGTTTGGTACCAACTGGCCAGGCTTTATGGAACGAGTCGGAAACGTAGCAGGACCATTGCTCGGGTACGAAGTGATGACCGCCTTCTTTATGGAAGCCACCTTCCTTGGCGTGATGCTTTTTGGACGAGGACGAGTGCCAGAATGGGTTCATACTCTCGCCACCGTTCTGGTTGCTGTTGGGACAAGTATGTCCGCATTTTGGATTCTGGTGCTTAACAGCTGGATGCACACACCAAGTGGCTATGAAGTGATTGACGGTATTGTGCATGTAACCAGTTGGAAGGAAGTCATTTTCAATCCTTCTTTACCTTACCGTCTTCTGCACACGCTATTAGCATCGGCGCTGACTGCCAGCTTCTTGATTGCGGGTATCTCGGCTTATCAAATAATGAAAAAGCCAGATCATCGCTCAGCCAAACTTGGCTTAAAAGTCGCGTTGTTCGCGGCGGCTGGATTCATCCCAATTCAAATCTTTGTCGGAGACCTTCACGGGTTAAACACGCTTGAACATCAACCTGCAAAAATCGCAGCAATGGAAGGCGTGTGGGAGACCGAGCAAGGCGCGCCTCTTCTTCTGTTTGCGATGCCAAATGAAGAAACTCGCAGCAATGATTTTGAAGTGGGCATCCCTAAGCTGGCGAGTTTGATTCTTACGCATGACCTAGACGGGGAGATCCAAGGACTTAACGAGTTTGCACCTGATCACCCGCCAGTGAAGCCCTTGTTCTTTGGTTTCCGCGTGATGGTTGGTGTAGGTGTTCTTATGCTGCTAGTTAGCTGGTATGGCGCGGTGAAGCTAGCACGCCAAAAAGCGCTACCTAAACCTTACCTGTACACAGTGTTAGCCATGACGTTCTCTGGTTGGATAGCCACACTAGCGGGTTGGTATGTTACTGAGATTGGTCGACAACCTTGGTTGGTCAGCGGTGTATTGCGTACATCAGAAGCCGTCACCACGGTTGCGAGCAGTAGTGTGATGACTTCGCTCATTATGTACTTAGCCATTTACGCGGCATTGCTGGTTGCGTACATCCATACCCTGTTCTATTTGGCGCGCAAAGACGTTGCAGCCCATGAAGTCCCACTGACACAACAAGAGGCCTAATCATGTTCGACTATCTACCAGAAATTTATCTTCTGCTGCTTGGCTTCTCGGTCTTTATGTATGCCGTGCTCGACGGCTACGACCTTGGCGTCGGTATCCTGTTGCCAAGTGATAATGAAGCGCAACGTGACCGAATGATAGCGTCTATTGGCCCTTTCTGGGACGCGAATGAAACGTGGTTAGTGTTAGCCGTCGGTATTCTGCTAATTGCCTTTCCTACCGCTCATAGCTTGATTTTGACTGAGCTTTATATGCCGACCGCCATCATGCTTATCGCATTGATCATGCGTGGCGTGGCGTTCGACTTCCGCGCCAAAGCGAACTCGGATCATAAGCCTCATTGGGATTGGTGCTTCCGAATTGGCTCGCTAATCACCGCACTAACTCAGGGTTACATGGTGGGTCGTTACATCATGGGATTTGAGCAATCAGCCGAAGCATTTGGCTTTGCTTGGTTAAGCGCACTTTGTGTAACGGCGGCGTATGTTTACATCGGTGGCGCATGGTTGGTACTGAAAACGGAAGGTGATTTACAAATACGTTCAGCACGTTGGTCTCGTCGTGCTGGTTGGTTAGCAGCCTTAGGAATCTTAGTCGTGAGCGTTGTAAACCCAATTGTAAATCAACAAGTTGCCCTGCGTTGGTTCAGTTTCCCAGAAGTCTTGTTGCTTGCCCCAGTTCCGTTAATTGTGTTGGCGACCATCTTCCTCGTTGATCGCTATTTGCGTCAGGTTCCGATGGTGAATGATCTGGGTGTGCGTTGGCCTTTCTTTGGTGTCACCGTCATTTTCGCCTTGAGCTTTCTTGGTCTTGCGTATAGCTTCTTCCCAGAAGTTGTGCCGGGATTAATGACCGCACAAGAAGCCGCCTCCTCGCCTGCGACGTTAATAATCGTGGGCTACGGTGTGATGATTGTTATGCCGGTGATATTGCTTTACACCTTTGTGGTATACCGGATCTTCAAAGGCAAAGCGACAGAACTTAGCTACAA
The DNA here is from genome assembly GCF_023650755.1 of Vibrio sp. SCSIO 43097. Classification (NCBI taxonomy): domain Bacteria; kingdom Pseudomonadati; phylum Pseudomonadota; class Gammaproteobacteria; order Vibrionales; family Vibrionaceae; genus Vibrio; species Vibrio sp. SCSIO 43097. Next base: position 2,295,122 of record NZ_CP071840.1, read on the forward strand.
GTAGGAAAGGGAATTCCTCAACAAAGCGCCGCTGCTCATGCGGCGTTTTTTTGCAGTACTCAACGACTAAAGTATCTACCCAAGGCGACTGAGTGGGAACGCTGAGAGAATGTAGCGGCAGCCAGTAGTTTGTTCCTAACTAGAACGAGATAACCGTTTCTCAACTATAGCGATACAGGCACAAAAACAGAAAGAATATTTGATGTTACAAAAGGTAGACCGCCACTTTAAAACGCTTTGAGTATTTTTTGCGCTCAATGAGGTGCAAGTATACTTATGCTTTTTATGACTTGTGAACACTCAATTGCATGTTATGTTGCTGTTGAAATCGTACATGAAATAAGGACAAGAACATGAAGATAAGATGCAAAACGACGCAAAGCATTGAAAAATTTAACCCTGATGACCTCAATCTAAACACAGATCTCTTTGGTATGATTGCTGTTGTATTCGTGTTCATGGCTGTTTTGCTTAGCATCTAGTAGCACTACGTTCATTCTTGTGGCCGTATTCATACCTCATGTGATATGGGTGCTAGATTCTAGATTAAAGCGGATGTGCTAACCCGCACCAATCAGATTATGGCTGCCTCTGTATAGCATCTTCAATTTTGGCGTTGTATAGAGGTGAGATGTGAATAGTTGGCTTGTAGATAGAATGGCGCTTGCACCTTGAGCACTCTTGTGTACTTTCAATGACGCATTACTTTAGTGTAGATACGAAAAAAGGCCTAATAAATCAGACCTTTTAGAATGTGGCGGTGAGTGAGAGATTCGAACTCTCGATACGTTGCCGTATACACACTTTCCAGGCGTGCTCCTTCAGCCACTCGGACAACTCACCGAATCAAATTTTGGTTAGCATCATTGGCTAACGAGGCGCTAATTTAATGATTATGTGCCTGATGGTCAAGGCTAAACATAAAAAAAAGCGCCCTTTTCGAATCGATTGCTCACTAAGTAACTAAATTGAGCAAAACTGGGGCATTTACATGCTTTGAGAATAACCGGGAACACGGAACCAACGGCGGCACATGTCCAAGAAGTACCCATACAACACACCCATGCCACAAGAAATAACAGCGTTACTTGCCACTGCGGTCACAATTTGATCTGTAGACGCGCCAACTGCGAATAAAATACCCGCATAAACTGGAGATTGAAATAGTACATAAGCGACCAGATCAGAGATGTTCTTCATAAAGGAAGACGGCGACACCTTACTACCTTGATGCAGCACCCAATCACGAAAAACCCCATACGGCCAAGCAATGGCGATATTCACTGGAATCGATAGCGTACGCGATGCTAGAGATTGCTCAAATGTCATCCCTGAAATCAAAATCTCGACAATCATCCCTGTGATAAAGCAAAAAACAACCATAGCAAAGGTATCCGCTGCGGCGTGACGAATACAAAATGGTCCACGAGACTTCATTTACAAAACCCTTAAAATCAAACACTGCAATTAATAAAAATAATAAAACTATTAACCACTAAAAAGACACCAAGCCAGTTAATGATGCAATTAGAGCACACAAAAACTAGCTTATGGTTCTGTATTTAAAATTAAGTTGTAAATTTATAACCAACTTTTAAAGTAAAAGTAGTTTTTTTCACCAATGGCGAGTAAAAACGCCTAAAATCACGTAAAAATGGTACAAAAACACGGATTTCACTTACATAAAAAGGGGTTACGATAATTATTTTGACGTAAAGTTAGAACAAAACTCGGACTGTAAACAGTCACTCCTATAGCTTATGCTACCAAGCTGCGAAAATTCAGAGTATTACCGATATAATCACAGTAGAAGGTCTTGCTGCTTTACTCGTAAAAGTAAAACTGCAAGCCTGTTCATTGCAGGTTAGAAGAGTTTGTGACGACGCTGGATGACGTATGAATAGTAAGAACAATTCACAGTTGCGCCATATTGATTCAGTTATGGTGAGGCCAGCAAAATCGTTAATGTATCGATATCATCTTGGTCCGGGGATTGCTGACGCTTTAAGTTACTTCTTATCCGTTCGGCGACTGAAGAAACGTCGCCACTGAGTTCAAGGGGAGCCTCCGCAATGATCGCTGAAATAGCCTCAAGTGCTTCATTAAGATGTCCATTATCTAGAGCGACATAGAAGTTGAGTAACCACTTTTCAGTATTAAAGCTATCTGCTGCATTTCCATCAAAGTCCGATTGGTACTGATATAACTGTGTCGCATGAAGATACAGTGCATCATTTAATTCAGACTCCACTATTGGTTTCGCTATTATGTGGTCTGCTCCTACATTAATCATACGCTCTTGTGTTTCTTTGAACACATCCGCTGTACAGCCAAAAATCAGTACCGACTTAGCAGGTGAACTCATTGCTCGAATGGCTGATATGGCCCCAACGCCATCTAGAACAGGCATATGATTATCCATCAGTATCAAATCAAATGGTTTGATCGCAACCTCATCGACTGCAAGCTGACCATTTTCGACACTTGTGCACTCAAAGCCCTTGGCTCGGAGGAAAGTTTCCATAATGATCGCATTTGTTCGGTTGTCTTCAACAATGAGTGCTTTCAACCCTTTACAGTTCAATTTATGTGTATTGATTGACTCTACTTTACCTGGCTTGCAAGGTGTAAGGGCAATTTCGACAGTAAAAGTCGTTCCAGCGTCCTCCTGACTCTCTACAACCACTTGCCCACCCATATGTTCCGCGATTTCTTTGACTATTGCTAAACCAAGCCCTGTACCACCAAACCGTCTAGTCGTTGATGACTCCGCTTGCTCAAAAGGACGAAAAATGCGTTTTTGTGCCTCTTTTGAAATACCAATTCCTGTATCTTTTACCTTTAGTATCAGCTTGGTGCCTGCCTTACTCGATTTCTCGGCTAGCTCTACCTCTACGATGCCACGATCGGTGAACTTAACAGCGTTATTGAGTAGATTGAACAGTACTTGACGCAAACGGGCTTTGTCATTGTTGTACCAACGACCCGTTGGTAAATGCGAGACGACTCTAAAGCGAAGACCTTTTTCTGCACATAGAGTTTGATAAACACTCTTGATACTGCCGATAATCGACTCAATTGGGAAAGGCTTATTTTCAAACTCAACATGCCCTTGTTCAATTTTTGAGTAATCTAAAATCTCATTGAGTAATGTCATCATGTGATCACCTGAATCATAAAGTGTTCTCAGGTGCTTACGCTGCTCATCGGTAAGTGGTGTTTTTAACAGTATCTGGGCAGTTCCTAGTACACCGTTCATTGGTGTGCGAATCTCGTGGGACAATGTGGCTAAGAATGCCGTTTTAGCGTTTGTCGAAGCCTGAGCTTTTATTCTCTCCTGCTCTAAATAGATCGTCTTTTCATTGAACTTCTCGATAAGCTGTCCGATTTCGTCATCGCTATCGTAGTCAATATCTATGATCCCACCAGTTTTCGAGTCATCAATCTTAGCGGCAATGCGAACAATTGGTTCAACAATATAGCGATTCAGTAAGTAGTAACCGACCAAGACACACAAGAGCAAAAATGGAATGATCCTCCCCTCAACGCTCATCACTTGTTCAAACACTTGATCGGCGACTTTAGCTTTTGCGTTGACAACTTCCATGCGCCAATCGAACTCTCCGAAATCAAGCTCGCTGACATAAATTTCGTCCGTCAGTTGAAAGTTGTGTTCAATAATCACGTTTGAGTCAGCATCGCGAACCACTACCCCCAAAGAATGCTGGTTCGTGTGCTCTCGAATAAACTGAAAAAGTGCATCAAGTGATAGGTCTACCGTTACAACTCCAGCGAATCGACCGTTTTGGTAGTACGGAGAAGACGCGGTAATCATCTGGACCTGAGTAAAGGTATCGATGTAAACCGTAGACCAACTAACAGAACCTACCGGAGCATCGGCGGCAGCGACATACCAGGCTTCATTATCATAACCGCCAGATTCGGGGTTATTGTAGGAGTGAATTTGGTCAATACCACTATCACTGTTTTTATTGAAGAATAGACTTTTATATCTCCATTGTTCTGCTTTTAGTTCGGGTTTAGGCCATACGCCACCACTAACAAGCATCTTGTCACTCAATTGAAGTATATGTGGAATTATTGTGTTGAGAGATTGAATATTTTCAGTCCCTTGGGCTAGCCCTACTAAGCTGCTCAATACACCTGTAGAACTGAGGAGGGGCTCTTTTATCTCAAGAGCCAGGAGTTGGGTACGTAACTCTAGGTTTTGCTCTAGCTTTTGTCTAACCGGTGGCTCAACAACCAAATAGGCGACAGAACCGATAGTGGCGATAAAGAAGCACAGGTAAAGTGTTAGGGCGAGAATGCTTTTTTTTCTAAGTGATGAGCGAATTTCCATAGATGTGTGAATCATTCCCTAATATCGATTTATCACTAATTGATTGGTAAGATGAGCGCAATCAACCAGCCCATTAACAAATGGTATTCTATTTTGAAACTACAAGACATCCTTTCTCTCCCAGAACTTGACGGTAAACTACTAAACCTAGCAAAAACTCAAGGCTTTGTAACAGCGATGGCTGCAGCGCCAAACGTATTAATGCCTCAAGAGTGGTTGCCATTCTTATGGGGTGGAGAAGAAACAGCGCCATTTACTGACGGTGAACAACTAGAGCAGTACATTGACGAGATTGTACAAATGTGGAACCAAACTCGTCCCGCTCTCCTAGAAGGCACTTGGCAGTGGCCTGCAGGGTGCGCGCTAGATGAGCAAGACATTGTAACAAGTCAGGCTCGCGATTTCTGTGAAGGTGTATTACAAGGCTGGCAACTTGCGCGTGATGACTGGGAAACGTTGATGCCTGAGGATAGCGAAGATAATGCCCTACTCGGTGGTGTTTTACTTTCTCTTACTATGCTTTACGACCCAGAAACAACCATTGAAACATTGGCCGAACAAGGTATGGAAGGCTTAGAGCAGTTTGAAGAGATCTTCAATGCAATGCCAGTGATGTTATGTGGTCTTACCCAGCGCGGTGTTGCATTAGCTGAAGAACAATAGACGCAACGCTGTCGACCATCAAGATTGAACGGCTGAATAGACAAAAAGCTCTCCAAATGGAGAGCTTTTTTGATCATGTTAAAATTACATGTGGAATATACCGCGCCATATCTTGAGTCACTAAGCTACTATCTTCCCTAATCGAAATACCGGCAGCTCTATCATTGACCAACCAACTGCCAATTAACGTATGGTTGTGCCCAAACTTAGGTAGTGGATGGTATTGCTGGACGATATTGAATTTAGATTCATAAGGCCCTGACGTTTTAACAAAACGTTTTCCATCGATGACGATCTCGATGTTCGCGCCCTCTCGAGAAAATAGTGGCTTGATGACATAATCTCTCATAGTGTTCGCTTTTGAATCGTTAGCAAAATAAGCGGGCAAAAGGTTCGGGTGATTAGGAAAGCGCTCCCACAATAACGGTAAAAGTGCTTTATTGGATAGAATCGACTTCCACATCGGTTCTAACCAGTTTACGTTCGCAGTCGCTAAGTACTTCGCATATTCCTCTTCAAACATAAACTCCCAAGGGTAAAGCTTAAACATCCAACGAATCGCTCTGTCGTCAGCATCCACAAACAGACCATCTTCCGTAACTCCAATATCTTCGACATGCACGAATGCCGTTGCTAACCCTGCCTCTCGCGCGCAATCCTCTAAATACTGGACAGTCCCTTTATCTTCTTCAGTGTACTTGCAGCAGCTAAAGTGAAGTGTTTGTCCTGGTTGGTATTTTGCTATTTCGGCAAAGCGCTCGATCAAAAAGTCTTGAAGAATATTGAATTGATCCGCGCTCTGGTGAACTCGACCTTTATTTACAACATCTTCTAGCCACACCCACTGCCAAAAGCCAGTTTCAAACAAGCTGGTTGGCGTATCCGCATTGTTTTCCAGTAATTTTGCTGGCGAGGTCCCGTTGTACGCGAAATCCAGCCGCGAATAAAGCGAAGGTTCGCTTCGTCTCCATGAAGAAGCGACCTGCTCCCACATAGATTCAGGGATCGCACATTGCGTCAGCAACCGCTCACTCCGAACGACTTCATCCACAATAGCCAGGCACATCTGATGCAGCTCTTCAGTGGGCGCTTCTATATCGCGCTCAATTTGCTCCAGCGTGAATTGATAGTAAGCACTCTCATCCCAATACGGTTGGTCATACATGGTATGGAAACCAAAACCAAACTGGCGTGCTAATTCACGCCAGTTTTCGCGCTCTTGTATTTCTCGTCGAAACATAGTGCTTTTTAACCGCCTCGACTGACCGACACCGCTTTACCAAACCCGCCTCGAGACATCGCCCTGCCAATGGTGCCGCCACCACGTTTATTAAGGCTATTAGTCGCAACTTTGGTCGGCTGATTTCGGTAGGAGCCAAAGAATTGTCCTGCTCCATTATAGAATTTGGATTTATAACGGTACATCGGCTCTGAGTAATAGCTCTTGTTATAACCTTTCAACCCGCTTAATGAGCGACTGTAAAAAAAACCGCCAAAGTTAGGTACATAAGCTCGGGAACTGGAACTGTAGTAACAATCATCCTCGTAGAAATCATTCTCGCATTCGAACTCGCTGCGGTAGCGAGGGGCATTTTGTTCGGCACGAGCTAAAGCTTCTTGGTATGCAATGTCACACTGTTCACTAAACTCAGGCGAGTTAGATTTACACTCATCAGCATCAGAAAAAATGTACCCTTCTGTTTTTGACTCGTACGTAGCAAAGAAGAAAATACCACCAAAGGCAGCAAAGGGAAGAATTTTCCCAAGCTTTAAGCTTTTGTCCATGGAAGAACGTTTAACGTTAGAACTCCGCTTCATCGTTCCTCCTAGTAAGTCATGCAAGCGGCATTCAATACGCCGACCGAAACAGAAACTGCGGCTAATACAATACCGGCTGGCAGTTCATCTTTTTCGATACGCTCTGCCACTTTCGGAAGTAAAATAAAGCGTACAATTGCAAATGCGATAATTTGAGCAAGCATTGCAACAACGCCCCACACCATAAAATCGACGATATTGACCGAGTTTTTTGCCGCCCCCGAAATCGCGAGACAATAACCAAGGAAGGCCCCACTTAGCGCAATCGCTGCTGCTGTATTTTGTTTTTCTTTGATCAGATGCCACTCATCGTATGGCGTCAACTTGACGTAGATGAACTTAAACGCCAATACAAAAATAATAGAAACAGAGAAATAGAGTAAAAAGTTTGGGAAGCCTGCTAACAGGCCGGCAATCATGTGCATTATTGTTCCTTGTTCATTTCTTTCCAGGCAAAATCTTCAATACGTTCATCTGCAATGTAAAACAGCTTGGTACTCGCGGGTACTTCAGCATCTAAATCTGGGTTGAGTTGAATACCATCGCCAATATCAAAAGCAATCAGCGTGGCATGATGGCGTCTTTTGAGAAAAACGAAGAGATTCTCAATAGTGGTGGCAGACTGACCCTCGGGATAAATAACTGAGTATTGCGTCATACCTCGTGTTGAAGCCAAAAGCTCCTGATGAAGCGCACTTGAGCCCGGGTCAACCGCCGCTTTTGCCAACATTTCTGCGCCAACAGCAGGTATGCATTCCGCTTTCGGGCAATGCTGACTTAGAAGTCGGCCTAGCGCTTCATCTTTAAAGTAAGCGACCAAATGAGCGGAAGGGTTTACAGATGCGCAGTATAGAGCGGCTGACAAGGTAATGTCGTCCGAGAGATTATCCACAATAATGCAAGCGGCTTCGGCAATATTGGCGTTTTTCATTTCTTGCGAATCGGTATAACTGGTCACTTTGATAAAACTGATTTCGCCAGGTAACGGGTTCTCTATTTCTGAACGGCTGCATAAAACAATCGGACGCTTTCCCTCTTCTTCATGTTGTAACATGCGAATAAGGTGCATCGTCCTCGATCCATTCCAGCCCAACAATACAATATGGTTTTCCACTCTTACTCTCCGTTTTCCTAAAATACCCGCTCGCCAATAGTCCATCGCGGCTCCAGCGACACGCCCCAATAATGCGGCGAATAAGCTCAAACCGCCGGGGATTACAAATAGTACGACAACCCATTTACCCAAATCTGTTACTGGAGAATGGTCGCCATAACCCACCGTACTCGCCGTAACCATGAGGTAATAGATAAAGTTAGCGAAACTGTCTGTTAATGCTGTTTCACCAGCGAGAACCAGCAGCCACCATGAAAGGCTCACATATAAGCCACTAAAGATGAGAAGGCTTCGGTTGCTCAATTTAAAAAGGTGTGAACTAAGCCACTTTTTAACTACTAACCACACCGCCATAAATTTATGACCTCGATATTCATTGATTGCATCAATAGTAACTCATTGATAGTAAGACACAAAAAAACCAGCCATATTCGACTGGTTTTTGAGATTTACTTTCAGTTACGCCTACTTTTTAAGCATTACCTTTCACTTGCATATTTAGCTGCTCAGCAAAATCTAGCATGCGGTTAAGTGGTATAAGGGATTTAACACGCAGTTCTTCGTCAACAAAAATCTCGTGCTCTTTACCACCTTCACTAAGCGCTTTCTCAATTGCTTTCAAACCGTTCATTGCCATCCAAGGACAGTGTGCACAGCTGCGGCATGTTGCGCCTGCACCTGCGGTTGGTGCTTCGATAAGTTCTTTTTCTGGCACTAGTTGCTGCATTTTAAAGAAAATACCTTTGTCTGTCGCAACGATCATTTGTTTGTGAGGAAGCTCTTTCGCTGCTTTGATCAGCTGACTCGTTGATCCAACGGCATCGGCAAGTTCTACGACGCTTGCTGGTGACTCAGGGTGAACCAAAATAGCCGCATCTGGATACACGCTCTTCATTTTTCGTAACGCATCAGCAGAGAACTCATCATGAACCACACACTCACCCTGCCAAAGCAGCATATCTGCGCCAGTTTTGTTAGCGATGTACGATCCTAGGTGACGGTCTGGTCCCCAAATAATTGGCTTATCTTCAGCGTCTAAGTGTTCCACGATTTCAAGCGCAATACTCGATGTAACGACCCAGTCGGCACGGGCTTTAACCGCTGCTGAGGTGTTTGCGTAAACTACAACCGTATGATCAGGGTGAGCATCACAAAACTCGCTGAACTTATCCGCAGGACAGCCAAGGTCGAGCGAACATTCCGCTTCCAACGTTGGCATTAGAATGCGCTTTTCTGGTGTCAGAATTTTGGCCGACTCGCCCATAAAGCGAACACCACCAATAATCAATGTACTTGCAGGGTGACGATTACCAAACTTCGCCATTTCCAACGAGTCACCAACAAACCCGCCAGTGTCTTCAGCTAGGGCTTGAATCTCAGGGTCGGTATAGTAGTGCGCGATAAGTACCGCATCTTTTTCTTTGAGTAACTTTTTAATACGCTCAATGTAAGATGCTTTTTCTTCTTCGCTTAATGGAACTGGTTTCGGTGGGAATGGGTAAACAGTGTCGATTTTATCTAATATATGGCTCATTGCTCTTGCTCTACGCAACTTCCTTTAATCCGAGTATTGTAACCTCGTTAATTTTCAAAAACCAACTTGTCGCGGGGATTTCTAGCGGTCTAGCCGTATATCTTTGTTACAGGTAGCATTTCCGAGTAGCGAAATTCGGTGCAACATAAGGTCAGAGGCTCTGCATCATTGCTATCGACTTAGCCGTTCTGCACCAACAGAAAATGGAAAAGAAAAAGGAAGCCGAAGCTTCCTTTTTAAAACATAACGTCTTACAGCTTAGAGCTGGCAAGTTTTGCAGATGCACTACCTGGGTATTCATCAACCACTTGTTGGTAGTACTTTTTCGCTTGAGCTGCATTGTTATTACGCTCAGCGATTTCGCCTAACTTAAGCAACGCATCGGCTCGCTTATTGGAGTCCTTATAAGACACCACAGCGGCAAAACTTTTCACTGCATCCTCATCCTGCTTTTTAGCGAAGTACAACTGACCTAACCAGTAGTGAGAATTCGCTGAATATGTAGAATCAGGATAATCTTTCTGGAACTGCTGGAACGCTGCAATTGCACCAGTGTAATCACGCTTTTTGAGAATGAGGTCAACTGCATTCTGATATGCCGTTTGCTCATCAACATTTGGAGTGTACTGGCCACCTGTTTTCACAGGTTGTGCTTCTTGTGCAGGTGTGGATTTTATCTCTCCACGAACACGATCCAGCTCGACAAACAACTCACGTTGACGTTGCAACATTTGTTTCATTTCGTAGCTATTTCGCTCTAATTGACCACGCAATTCACTGATCTCTTGTGACATTTGGTCAATTTGCTGTTGCATTTGGAGCTGAACGCGATTGCGATTTTGTAGCAAACGTTCTAGACGTTCTACTTCCGTTTCAGATGAACGGCTCTTAGAGACGGATGATGTGCTGTTGAGATCGGATACTGGAGCTGGTGCAGCGAACGCAAAGTTCGCTGCACTTGCCAGTAACGTAAGCGCAACAGCGCGCTTAGTGTTACTGAACATGAGGATTACCTCGAATTAGTATACTAGAACCGCGCGACGGTTCTTAGCGTAAACTTCATCTGATTGACCTAGAAGAAGTGGCTTCTCTTCACCGTAGCTAACGATTGAGATTTGGTCAGCTTGAACACCTAGTGCTTGTAGGTAGTTCGCTACTGCTTGTGCACGACGCTCACCTAGAGCAATGTTGTACTCAGGTGTACCGCGCTCATCAGCGTGACCTTCGATAGTTACGTTAAGTGCTGGGTTCTTGCTTAGGTAAGAAGCGTGAGCCGCTAGCATCTCTTCGTAATCTGCTGCAATTGTTGAGTTGTCAAAAGCAAAGTAGATTGTTTGAGTTTCACGTAGCGCTTGCTCTTTTAGCTCTTGCTCTGTCAACTGACCGCTTTGATCAATTGGCGTAGCTACTGTTGTTTCCACTGCGCCATTGTTGTTTGTTGCTGCACCAGTGTTAGAAGCAGCGTCGTCGCTTGAACTACACGCTGTAACAGCCATTACAGGAAGCGCGATTAGTAGCCCTTTTAGAACCTTGTTCAGTTGCATCTTATTTTCCTTTATTAATCAAACTTATTACTACAAAAACGGTGACCATGCAGGCGCTCGAACACGCCCATTTGTTGCCGGTAATCTAGCCTTGAATCGACCATCAATTGACACCATCGATAGTACGTTTTTCTTGTTGTAAATCGAGCTATACACAACCATGCCACCGTTTGGGGCAATACTAGGAGACTCATCAAGCAAGGTCTTAGTTAAGACTTGAAGAGCACCAGTTTCCAAATCTTGTTTCGCCAAATTAAATCCTGCGTTGCTGCGGTTCACCATAACTAGGAATCGCCCATCAGGAGTAATCTGACCACCCAAATTTTGGCTGCCTTGCCAAGTCAAACGGTCAATAGAACCGCTGCCCAAATTTACTTGATAAATCTGTGGTTTACCACCCCTATCCGATGTGAAAATCAACGATTTTCCATCCGGATGCCAGAACGGTTCCGTATTATTTGATCTGCCACGCGTAATTTGCGTCAGCTTACGAGTGTTAAGGTCAAACGTATAAACATGAAGCGAGCCTGTTTTAGAAAGAACAATCGCTAACTTATTGCCATCTGGCGAAAATCTTGGCGCACCATTGTGACGTGGGTATGAAGTAATTTTCTCACGTTCACCGGTGTAGATGTTCATGATGAAGATTTCTGCTTGGCCATTTTGGAAGCTAACATACGCAAGCTTTTTACCATCTGGTGACCACGCTGGTGACATTAATGGTTGCTTAGAACGTAAAACCAGACGCTCATTGTAGCCATCGTAATCAGCGACTCGAAGTTGGTAAGGGAAACGGTCTTTATCGTTCACTACCACATATGCGATACGAGTCATGAAAGCGCCACGGTCGCCAGTTAACTGTTCATACACCAAATCAGAGATACGGTGAGCGTACTCACGCATACGAGGCCCTTGAACAGTGGCTACTTTATTGAACAGCACATGATCTTTTGACAGAACCAATTCACCGTCACTACCAAGCGCCTTACTCTTCCCACCTGTTAACTGACCACGCACAATATCAACAAGTTGATAGTTGATAACGTAGTCACCTTGGTCGTTTTGCTTGATTGAACCAGTCAATAGCGCATCCACACCTAAATTGGTCCAAGCATCAAAATTAACTTCTGATTCACTGAACGGTGTTTGTGGCATTTTGCTCGTTGGAACTGGGCTGAATTTACCACTACGTTGTAAATCCGAGGCGATAACAGCAGAAACATCCGTTGGAAGCGCTTGTGTGCCCTCCCACTTAAACGGAACAACAGCAATTGGTCGTGCTGAATCAATACCATCGGTAATGACCAACTCTAATGCGGCATTCGCCACATTTGTCATACTGCTAAACAGTACAAACATTCCTAGTAAAAGGCGTCTAATCACGTCTTATTCCTTTTAGTCCAAAGCAACAGTTATGTTGATGTCTTTTAGTCTTTCATTGACCGCTGATTCTGAAGATTTAGGGAACGTCCCTACCTGAGCTATTGCTCGCTTCGCCGCAGCACATACTCGAGTATCGCCACTCAAAACGGTAACACCAGAGACCATCATATCAGTTCCTGTCGGAATCAATTTGATGTTTACCCTACACTCCTTTCCCAGCAAGTAGTCATCCTTAATCAGCTTTTGCTGAATATTTTGAGTATAGATGGATGACATACGAGAAAGTTCGTCGTCAATAAATTGATTGCGCGCAGCACTGTTTTTACTGACCTCATCCTCGAGACCCGCAAAAATATCATCTAACGCGGCTTCTTGAGCTTTACGCTCACGCTCGGCACGCTCAGCTGCTTCTCTCGCTTTACGCTCTCGCTCCGCTGCCTCTTTTGCCGCTTTCTCTTTTGCAATGCGCTCTTGTTCAGCTTTTTCAGCAGCTTCACGCTCACGACGTGCTTTTTCTTCCGCTTCTTTTGCTGCTTTTTCACGAGCCAAACGTTCTTGCTCAGCTTTTGCTATAGCCGCTTCTTTTGCTAAACGCTCCTGCTCAGCTTTACGCACGGCTTCTTCTTTTTCCTTGCGCTCTTTTTCTAGCTTAGCAGCTCGCTCTTTTTCTTTGCGAACACGTTCTTCTTCCTGCTTGCGCTCTTGCTCTTTTTTCTTACGTGCAGCTTCTGCTTCTCGCGCCGCTTGAGCATCTTTCGCTTGCTGCTCTTTCAACTTGCGAATTTGCTCTTCTTCAGCTTTGCGGTTTTTTTCTAGCTGCTCTGCTTCGCGTCTCAGTTTATCAAGACGCTCTTGTTCTTTTTTCGCTGCCTTTTCGCGTTGCTGGCGAATTTCTTTCGCTTGTTGCTGCACAAGTTTTGGATCGATGACAACAGCTTGAACCATTTGCCCTGTAGGCTCTGGTTTAGACATGTTGAAGTCCGTCCCCCAAAGCAGGGCTGCAACTAGAATTGCATGCAAACCAACCGATATTGCTATCGGTTTGGCGTATTGGTTGGGTTTCTTCTTGTGATCTTTCATAGATAATTGATGTCTATTCCCTGATATCGGTCATTAGACCTACCTTAGGGATACCAGCTCGACTTAGTTCATCAAGCAATAGAACAACATCGGCATATGGTGTTGCCGCGTCGCCACCTACCGCAACTGGTGAGTCCGGCTTAACCTCTCGCTCCGCTTTCACTCGCACAATAACATCTTGCAACGACAAACCTCGCTGAACTTCTTCATCATTTACGCTTAGGCCTAAATTACCCTCGCTATCAATTTCGATGATAATAAAGCTACTGTCAGTCTCGCCAGCAAGGTCTTGCATAGATTCTGCGGTCGATGTTTTCGGAAGATCAACGTCGACGCCTTGAGTCACAAATGGAGCGGTCGCCATAAAAATGATCAACAGTACGAGCATTACGTCGATATACGGAACAACGTTGATCTCCGCTGTCATTTTTCGCTTTTTAGGTTGATAACCCGCCATGCTTTATTCCTTATCCGCGCTGTCTCGGCCAGCCATCGCTTGACGATGAAGGATGCTGTGGAATTCTTCAGAAAATGTTGCGTAAGTGTGCTCTAGTTTACTCACTTTATTGCTTAGGCGGTTGTACGCCATTACTGCCGGAATAGCCGCAAATAGACCCATCGCTGTCGCGATAAGTGCTTCGGCGATACCCGGTGCAACCATAGACAGCGTAGCTTGCTTTACTTCACCCAGCGCAATAAAGGCGTGCATGATGCCCCAAACGGTACCAAATAGGCCGATATAAGGGCTTATAGAGCCGACTGTTGCCAAAAACGGTAAGCTTGTTTCTAGCTCATCTACTTCACGAGAAACAGCAACGCGCATTGCGCGGCCAGTGCCTTCCATGATGTAAGCTGGTGAATTTGCGTTGCTCTTACGTAGGCGAGCAAACTCTGTAAAACCTGCGTAGAAGATTTCTTCTGTGCCTTCAATTTCGTCTTTACGCGCTTTTACTTTTTGGTAAAGCTGAGAAAGATCAGTACCCGACCAAAATTTGTCTTCAAACTGCTCTGCATTTTTTGACGCTTGAGAAAGCACTTTGCTGCGCTTGATGATCATTGCCCATGACACAATTGACATGCCAAGCAACGTCAACATCACAAGCTTTACCAACAGACTGGCCTGAAGAAAGAGATCTAAAATGGAAATATCAGCAGTCACTATTTGTTAGCTCCGAATTTATAAAGGTTGGAATAGCTATTGGTTTCATTTTCTTATTATCGATACATGCTACCTTAACCGAGGCCTTGCACAATATCTTGCCTTGATCATTGACCAACTCTTGACAGAATTGCAGAGAAGCACGTTTTATTTCTGACACTCGGGTTACGACTGTCAGATGCTCGTCCAGCCTAGCCCCTTGGTTGAAATCGATATCCATGTGTCGGACAACAAAGCCGATATTTTGTTCCAGTAACACATGTTGAGAAATGCCTTTAGCACGTAACATCTCTGTCCGTGCGCGCTCAAAGAATTTTAGATAATTAGAATGATATACAACACCGCCCGCATCAGTGTCTTCATAGTACACGGTGATCGGCCAGTGAAAGAGATTTGATGTGCCTTGCAAGGGAGTACCAATATATTCAATTCTTTAAAGTAATTACTATAACTGAAGCGACAGCAATTGGTACCGAGCTAAGGAAATATTTTTGAAATTTGTAGAAAAAATAAAAGCTAGGCGAGATACCTAGCTTTTATTCGATGATTTAGTAACCGACTTTATTACAGCATATTTCAGCCTAAATGAAATAAAGTGCCGTTAGATAAATTAAGATAGCTAACGAGAAATAAGGACTAAACAAAACTTGCCAGTACCAGTTTCTTGGCTTGAAGCCCACCCCATACACCATGCTTGAACATACAGACCAAATCAGTGCTGGTGCGATGATTGAGTTAAAACCACCAATTGCTTGATGGTAAGCTTCAGGGTCCCACATCACCAATCCTACGTGCATAAAGCCAAGGATGAGAGATAAGACTCGTAGCAGAGTCTTATCCATTGGTGCGTGAAGTTTCGCTACCTTATCAGCGAGGTTACTCACTGTCTTTATCCATCATTTCTGAGTGCTCTAGCCAAAGAGCGTTGATGATACCGAATGCACAAGCAAGTAGTACACCTAGAATCCATGCGAAATACCACATAGTAAATGCTCCTTAGTAAAGTGAGTTTTTGTTGTCTTCAATGTACTGGTCATCAAGGCGACCAAACATCTTGTAGTAAGTCCAAGATGTGTAGCCAAGGATGATTGGCACCATAACAAACGCAACGCCTGTCATTAGGTTCAGAGTCAGCTCAGATGACGTTGCATCCCACATTGTTAAGCTGTGGCTTGGCATTAAGTCTGAAGGCATGATGAATGGGAACATCGCAAAACCTGCAGTAAAGATAACACCAGCAACACCCAAGCTTGAAGTAATGAACGAAATCGCACATTTTTCAAGACGAGATGCCAATACAGCGAGAAGCGGCATTGCAACACCTAGTACAGGAGCAGCCCATAGTAATGGGTAGTTTTCAAAATTCTTCATCCACGCACCAGCTTCACGGATAACCTCTTTGTTTAGAGGGTTAGAAGCTGCGTTAGTGTCGATACCGCCAACAATGACGTAGCCATCGATATTTTGGATCCAGAAACCAGCCGCTACAAACGTAGCAACCGTCAGTAAACCAGCCAACTGAGCAACGTTGCGCGCACGCACATGCACTTCGCCTGTTGTTTTCATTTGTAGCCAAGTAGAACCTTGCATCAAAATCATGAACAAGCTTACTAGACCACACAACAGTGCAAATGGGTTTAGTAGACCAAAGAATGAGCCATGGTATGTTGGCATCAAGAACTCACTCAACTGGAATGGTACACCTTGTAGAAGGTTGCCAAACGCTACACCAAAGATGATTGGCGGAACAAAACCACTGATTGAGATACAGATATCCCAGCTATTGCGCCATTTTGGATCTTCGATTTTAGAGCGGTAGTCTAGGCCCAGAGGACGAAGCCATAGCGCTGCTAGTGTCAAAATCATCGCTAAGTAGAAGCCTGAAAATGACGTTGCGTAAACCAAAGGCCAAGCTGCGAACAGTGCACCACCAGCAGTGATAAGCCAAACTTGGTTACCATCCCAGTGAGGAGCAATTGAGTTAATCATGACACGGCGTTGCGTGTCGTTTTTACCGATGATAGGTACAAGCGCGCCTACACCCATATCGAAGCCGTCTGTTACTGCAAAACCAACTAGTAGAACACCGATTAGTACCCACCAGATGAGTCGCAAGATTTCGTAATCAAACATCTTGTTATCTCCTTACCTTACGCTTCTACTTGGCGACTAACTTTGTCTTCAACAGAGTCAGCATTTTGCTCGAAGTGGTAGCGACCCGTTTTCAGGCTACTTGGGCCTTTACGAGCGAATTTCAACATTAGGTAAACTTCTGCAATCAGGAATACCGTGTATAGCGCCAGAATTGCGAAGAGTGAAGTCCAGATTTCACCTGCAGTTAGTGCAGAAGCTGCAACATGCACTGGTAAAATTTCACCTACAGCCCAAGGTTGACGGCCGTACTCAGCGACGAACCAACCCGCTTCAATTGCAATCCAAGGTAGTGGAATGCTAAATAGTGCAGCTTTTAGAATCCATTGTTTCTGCTCAATCTTCTGACGACACGTTTGGATAAACGCCGCACCAAAGACAAACAACATGATGAAGCCACAAGCAACCATGATACGGAATGACCAGAATAGCGGCCATACTGTTGGGATTGAGTCGTCCGCAGCAGCTTGGATTTGCTCTTCTGTTGCATCAACAACATTGTCTGTGTAGCGTTTTAGAAGTAGACCGTAACCTAGGTCACCTTTCACTTCATCAAACGCAGTCATGTTTTCTTCTGACTTATCGCCCGCACGAAGCTTCTCTAGAAGTTCATAAGCGTACATGCCGTCACGAATACGATCGACGTGTTCATCACGTAAATCACGAAGACCTGTTACTTGCTCATCAAAAGAACGTGTCGCGATAATACCCATTACGTAAGGGATCTTAATTGCGTAATCGGTATGCATCGTTTCCTGGTTAGGAACACCAAATAACGTAAATGCGGCAGGTGCAGGTTCAGTGTGCCACTCTGCTTCAATTGCAGCGAGTTTCACTTTTTGAACTTCACCAAGCTCGTAGCCAGATTCGTCACCAAGAACGATGGTAGATAAGATAGCTGCAATACCGAAAGAAGCAGCAATAGCAAACGAACGACGAGCAAACGCAATGTCACGACCTTTTAATAGGTAGTATGAACTGATGCCTAGAATAAACATTGCGCCACAAGTGTAACCAGAAGCAACCGTATGCACGAACTTAACCTGAGCAACTGGGTTTAGTACAACCTCAGAGAAGCTCACCATTTCCATTCGCATGGTTTCGAAGTTGAAATCTGCGCCTACTGGGTTTTGCATCCAGCCGTTTGCGATAAGAATCCAAAGAGCAGAGAAGTTAGAGCCTAGTGCCACAAGCCAGGTAACCGCTAAGTGTTGGCGTTTAGATAGACGATCCCACCCGAAGAAGAATAGACCAACAAAAGTTGACTCCAGGAAGAATGCGACAAGTGCTTCGATCGCTAGCGGTGCACCGAAGATATCACCTACATAGTGGGAGTAGTAAGACCAGTTCGTACCAAACTGGAACTCCATGGTAAGGCCTGTCGCCACACCAAGTGCAAAGTTAATACCGAATAGCTTACCCCAGAACTTGGTCATGTCCTTATAGATTTGCTTGTTCGTCATTACGTACATCGATTCCATAATGGCCAGAAGGAAGGCCATACCAAGGGTCAATGGTACGAATAGGAAGTGATACATCGCTGTCAGTGCAAACTGCAACCGCGATAGATCAACTACGTCAATCATGGTAACTCCTATGTGTCGGCTGAATGACACTCTCTACATATTGCAATCCATATTCAGGTGTTATTTACACTTGAAAAATGTTGAATTATCACAACTCATTGTTGCAAAAATGTGCTTCATTGGTTAGTTAATTGTTAAGCATCAGCTAATATAGCTGGGGCTAATATTACTTGTAAAAACAGATTGTTTCAAAAGGTTTATAGCCGTAACGCGCTTTGATATACATCAATGTTTATGCGCGGAATTTGCACAAAAATCCATCACATTGATCTAGATCAACCAGTATTGGATACGGATGTTAAGAGAGAGTAATCAGGAGAGAAATTAACCAGTTGCAAGCAAACATCGAGTTAACAATCAATGCTTTTTACTTACTAAACCAGTATGAGAAAAAATTCAAAAAATGTGAGTTTGGTCAACTTTAATGAAGCGCTGGGCAACAAAGGCCCAGCGAGGGAATCTTATTTTTCAATTCCGAAATGCAAATACGCACGATCTGTCGCGATTCTTCCACGCGGAGTGCGTTGTAAATAACCTTGCTGAATAAGATAAGGCTCAAGAACGTCTTCAATAGTGTCCTTTTCTTCACCTATTGCCGCTGCCATGTTGTCGAGCCCGACCGGACCACCACCAAATTTTTCCATAATCGCGAGTAGTAGCTTACGGTCCATGTAATCGAAGCCTTCGGCGTCCACATCAAGCATATTCAACGCCTTATCGGCAACATCGGCGCAAATGTGACCATTGCCTTTTACTTCCGCATAATCACGAACACGGCGTAGCAAACGGTTAGCAATACGTGGTGTGCCACGCGCACGTCTTGCCACTTCCAATGCACCTTCAGGTTCCATTGATAAACCTAAACAATCCGCGCTTCGCTGCACGATATCTTGGAGGTCTTTTATCTTATAAAACTCAAGGCGCTGAGTAATACCAAAGCGGTCGCGCAATGGTGACGTCAAAGAGCCCGCTCGGGTCGTCGCACCAATTAACGTAAACGGTGGTAAATCGATCTTAATAGAACGAGCGGCCGGACCTTCACCGATCATAATATCCAGTTGATAATCTTCCATCGCCGGATATAGCACCTCTTCAACCATCGGACTCAAGCGGTGAATCTCATCGATGAACAACACATCGTTTTCTTCAAGGTTGGTTAACAGCGCGGCCAAATCGCCTGCTTTCTCAAGTACAGGGCCTGAAGTAGTGCGAATGTTCACTTCCATTTCATTGGCAACGATATTCGCAAGTGTGGTTTTACCCAAACCTGGGGGACCAAAAATCAAAAGGTGATCAAGTGCTTCGCTACGTAACTGAGCAGCTTTAATGAAGATCTCCATTTGGTCACGGACATGGTCCTGACCTTGGTAATCCGCTAATTTTTTTGGCCGAATAGCACGATCAATGACATCTTCATCACGAAAGGCAGGGTTTTCTGGCGCGATTAAACGATCGGCTTCAATCATCTTTTTACCTTGAAAAATGGTTACCTGAGAGAATAATGCCGCTCGTTTAACAGCAAGTGGCATATTTCTATATCTCGTCATCCTGTACAGCGACGAAGGAGCGTGATACAGGATCTTCTATCCGAGCGATTTATGGTCAAATTGTTTCATTAACCGCTCAGCGTGCTGCTATTAGATTCCCAGTCTCGCCAGGCTCGCTGAAATGACACAAAAAAACATCGTTAAGCGATTGGCGTTAACCTTAGAGAATGAGTTATCTTGAACAAATGTTCACTGTGCAACCAGCGTTACACCATTGATTTTAGAGCTTCACGGATCATTTGCTCACTGCTCATGTCCGGTTTAGCGATCTGAGATACCACTTTCGACGCTTGAGTCGGCTTGTAACCTAGAGCTAGAAGCGCACTGATTGCCTCTTCTTCCGCGTTGTTGGATGTCGCACTAGAATCCGCAGGAGCAGCATCCGTAAATGGTGTAAATAGATCGCCTGCGCCCCACCCTTTCAAGCGGTCTTTCATTTCAACAACCAATCGCTCTGCGGTTTTCTTGCCAACGCCTGGAAGCTTAACCAGCGTAGAAACGTCTTCATGTTCCACACAAGTAACAAATTGCGTTGCTGTCATACCAGAGAGAATACCAAGACCGAGTTTAGGACCAACGCCATTGGCTTTGATCACTTCACGGAAAAGTGCTCGTTCTTTTACCGTGTTGAAACCATATAGCAATTGCGCATCTTCACGGACAACAAAGTGAGTATAAATAATGGCTTCTTCGCCAACATTTGGCAGTTCGTAAAAACAGCTCATTGGCATCTGGACTTCATAGCCAATGCCATTAACTTCAATTAATACTTCAGGTGGTTGCTTTTCAATCAGTATGCCACGAAGACGTCCAATCACTATAAATACTCTTTGGAAATGAATTTGCGACAGGATAATAAAGAACTGGATAGACATCCAGTTAATTTTATCGATAGCGCCCTTTTCTGGCACTGGTTGCTTTGCCCGCTAAGGCAACGAGAGTCTTGTTAGTATTGGCATGACAAATCGCCACACCTAAAGCATCGGCCGCATCCGCTTGAGGCTTGGCGGGCAATTTAAGCATCTGCTGAACCATATGCTGAACTTGCGCTTTGTCCGCGCCACCAGTGCCTACGACAGCTTGCTTAATAAGACGAGCCGCGTATTCAAATACCGGCAACTCCGCATTCACCGCAGCAACAATTGCACTGCCACGAGCTTGGCCAAGTTTTAGCGCTGAATCCGCGTTTTTGGCCATAAACACTTGCTCGATCGCGAAAACGTCCGGTTGAAACTGGGTAATGATTTCCGTGACGCCTGCATAAATCTGTTTAAGCCGACCCGGAAGTTCTTTTTCTGAAGTACGAATGCAGCCACTACCAAGGTATTGCAAGTGGCGTCCATTTTGACGAATGACCCCATAGCCGGTAATGCGCGAACCTGGGTCAATGCCCAAAATAATTGACATGAATGTTCCTAAAAATGAGGCCTAATTCGGCCTCAGTCTTTTTATTATTACTTGCTAACTTCGGAGCAAATACCGCTCCCGACACCTTGAGTTTAATCTAGCGTAGCCGCAACGTCGTCAGAGATATCACCATTGTGATAAACCTCTTGAACGTCGTCCAGATCTTCCAAAGCGTCAATCAAACGAAGTAGTTTTGGCGCAGTATCCGCGTCCAAATCTGCTTTCGTAGATGGGATCAGCGACACCTCCGCGTTCTCTGCCTCAAACCCTGCGGCATCAAGAGCATCTTTTACGAGTCCAAAATCGCCTGGGGCCGTGTAGACATCAATCGAGCCATCTTCTGCCGTTTCAATGTCATCAGCACCACTTTCTAATGCTACTTCCATTACCGCATCCTCATCTAAACCTGGGCCATATGAAATCACGCCTTTCTTGTCGAAAAGATAGTTGACGCTACCATCCGTCCCCAGATTACCGCCTGACTTTGAGAATGCATGGCGCACGCCAGATACCGTACGATTTCGGTTATCCGTCATACATTCGACCATGACCGCCGTACCACCTGGACCATAACCTTCATAGATCACGGTTTCCATGTTGTCGTCGCCTTCACCACCAGCACCTCGGCTGACAGCGCGGTTGACAGTGTCACGTGTCATGTTGTTAGACAGTGCTTTATCAATTGCTGCTCGCAAACGTGGGTTATTTTCTGGCTCACCGCCCCCCTCTTTTGCCGCAACAACGATTTCACGAATTAATTTAGTAAAGATTTTGCCGCGCTTCGCATCTTGCGCTGCTTTACGGTGACGAATATTCGCCCATTTACTATGACCAGCCATAATTCACCTTTTAATGTATTTTGACGCTTAATAACAAAAACATGTTCTAAAAAGCGTTGCTTGGGAAATTGCTTTGGAAGTTTCTTGGGTTTATTTAAACAAAAACTCCCGCAGTTGCGGGAGTTTTCTTCAAATGTTGTGCGCTTATTCTGCGTCTTTTTCTTTCGCTGCAGTTACTGCGATTGCTAGCTCTTCTAGCGCTGCTGGGTTCGCAATACTTGGTGCGTCTGTTAGTAGACACGCCGCTGCTGTTGTTTTAGGGAACGCGATAACATCACGGATGTTCTCTGTGCCACATAGCAGCATTACTAGACGGTCTAGACCAAATGCAAGACCAGCATGTGGAGGCGTACCGAATTTCAGCGCATCAAGCAGGAAGCCGAACTTAAGCTGTTGCTCTTCAGGTGTGATACCTAGAATATCAAATACGGCTTCTTGCATATCTGCGTTGTGGATACGAACAGAGCCGCCGCCCACTTCGTAGCCATTTAGAACCATATCGTAAGCGTTAGAATTTGCCGCAGCAGGGTTTGCTTTTAGCTCTTCTGCAGTCACACCTAGAGGCGATGTGAATGGGTGGTGCATCGCGTGTAGGTTGCCTTCGTCATCTTCTTCGAACATTGGGAAGTCAACAACCCATAGTGGAGCCCATGCAGACTCATCCGTTAGCTCTAGGTCTTTACCTAGTTTCAAACGTAGCGCACCCATTGCTTCTGCAACGATACCCGCTTTATCAGCGCCAAATAGGATAATGTCACCAGATTCCGCTTGAGTACGATCTAGAATGCCGTTGATCACGTCTTCATTTAGGAACTTAGCGACTGGAGATTGGATACCTTCCATGCCCGCTGCACGGTCATTAACCTTCATCCAAGCTAGACCTTTCGCACCGTAGATGCCAACGAATTCACCGTAGCCATCAATTTGCTTACGAGTCAGAGAAGCGCCACCTGGAACGCGAATAACGGCAACGCGGCCTTTTTCATCGTTTGCTGGACCTGAGAATACTTTGAACTCAACGTCTTTCACTAGGTCAGCAACGTCTACTAGTTCCAGTGGGTTACGTAGGTCTGGCTTGTCAGAACCGAAACGACGAATCGCTTCGCTGAACGGCATTACTGGGAATTCACCTAGGTCAACGTTTAGTAGCTCTTGCCACATTTCACGAACCATTTTCTCAGTCGTTGCACGAACTTGGTCAGCCGTCATGAATGACGTTTCGATATCGATCTGAGTGAATTCTGGTTGACGGTCAGCACGCAAGTCTTCATCACGGAAACACTTAACGATTTGGTAGTAACGGTCAAAACCAGACATCATTAGAAGTTGTTTGAATAGCTGTGGAGACTGAGGAAGCGCGTAGAAGCTGCCTTTGTGAACACGGCTAGGTACTAGGTAGTCACGAGCGCCTTCTGGAGTCGCTTTTGTTAGGACTGGTGTTTCGATGTCTAGGAAACCGTTGTCATCTAGGAAACGACGAACAAAGCTAGACGCTTTAGCTCGTAGCTTGATGCGGTCGCTCAT
This sequence comes from Vibrio sp. SCSIO 43097, assembly GCF_023650755.1. Lineage (NCBI taxonomy): Bacteria > Pseudomonadati > Pseudomonadota > Gammaproteobacteria > Vibrionales > Vibrionaceae > Vibrio > Vibrio sp. SCSIO 43097. The sequence continues at coordinate 2,318,831 of NZ_CP071840.1, forward strand.
TTCTGGACGACGTAGATCTAGGTAACGGTACTTCAGGCGCTGCTCTTCAGAGTTCTTTTGGTTGAAGTCTAGAGGCAGAACATCAGAACGGTTGATGATTTCAAGACCTTTCGCAAGGATCTCAACTTCACCTGTTGCCATGTCTTTGTTTGCTTGGCTCTCTGGGCGAACGCGCACTTCACCCGTTAGTTTGATACAGAATTCATTACGAAGTGTGTTCGCCACTTCATACGCATCCGCCATATCTGGATCAACAACTACCTGAACGATACCTTCGCGATCTCGCATATCAATAAAAATAAGACCGCCTAAATCACGACGACGGTTAACCCAGCCGCAAAGTTCTACAGTTTGTCCTGCAAGGGACTTGTTCAGGTGACCACAGTAATGGGTACGCATAATGAAATTCCCAATCTCTCAAATGTTGTTAACTACGCTCTGTCAGCCTCATTGCTAAGCAGAGTAAAGATTCAGTTATACGCTGAATGTCCACGAAAATCGACTACTCAACATACAATTACGTGTGTTTTATCATTCACTGGTGCTTTTTAGTACAACAAATGTTCAAAAGCGCACCAAAGCGAAAAAATTGGGGAGGATTATAGCGTGAAATTACCTATTTCAGCAAAACTCTCGAAAAGTATTCACACGAGTAGCAAGCAGTAAAGAATAATGGATAACTTACCTCTTCGACTTGGATTGACGATGTGGTCGCACAATCAATGGCAACAAAGTTTTTACGGCAGCGGGACAAAGCCCGCTGAACGTTTAGAAAGGTATGCGCAAGTGTTTCATACCGTGGAAGGCAACACGACATTTTATGCCACACCGACGCTCAATACAGTGCAAAACTGGAGAGCCGCAACCCACGATGATTTTCGCTTTACTTTCAAACTTCCTAAAGCCATTACTCATGAGCAAATGCTAAGAGGTTGCAGCGAACAACTGAGAGACTTCATGAAAGTCATGGAGCCTTTGCATGACCGTGTAGGCCAATGGACAATTCAATTACCAGCCGCATTTGGTCCTGAGCACCTTGATCGACTGAAAAAGTTCTGCGCGAGCTTTCCACCTAACTTCCCTCTCGGTGTTGAGGTTCGCCATATGGCATTTTTCTCCAAAGGCGAAGAAGAGCGAGCACTTAACCAATGGTTAGTAGAGAATAATATTGACCGCATTATTATGGATAGCCGCCCAGTCTTTGCCGCTAAGCCCGACAATGAGGCGATTATTGATGCACAAATGAAAAAACCACGAGTCCCTGTTCACGCCATTGCTACCGCTTCACATCCTTTGATTCGCTTTATTGGTCATCCAGAAGAACAACAAAATTACGAGTTTTTTAAACCATGGCTCAACAAGTTGCCACAATGGATTGCCGAAGGTAAACAGCCATATGTCATGATCCATACCGCAGACAATATAATTGCGCCAGAGTTGGCCGCAAACCTATATAAAGACATACAAAAGCGTATCACACTCCCTGAGTTATCACCTTTCCCAGCTGACGATGGCAACTCGCAGTTACAGATGTTCTAACGCAACACATGACAGAGGCGCGAAATTCCCATAAAATACGCGCCTTTTTTGGTGCCTGACATTTTCAGGCGGCTTGTATGCAGAGACTTAGTTATGAACCCTAAGAGCAATCCAGATACTATTTTTTCGGCTCCAATCGATAAAATTGGGGATTTCACGTTCGATGAACGCGTAGCGGAAGTATTTCCTGACATGATTCAACGATCGGTACCGGGTTACAGCAATATCATTTCTGCAATCGGTATGCTGGCAGAGCGTTTTGTAAAACCTCACTCAAACATCTATGACCTTGGCTGTTCTTTGGGTGCTGCAACATTGTCTATGCGTCGCCATATCAAACAAGAAGGTTGCCAAATCATCGCAGTGGACAACTCTCCTGCAATGGTTGAGCGTTGTAAACTTCACGTCAACGCTTACCGCAGTGACACTCCTGTGGATGTAGTAGAAGCAGACATTCGCAATATCGAAATTGAAAACGCATCCGTTGTGGTATTGAACTTCACACTGCAGTTCCTTTCTCCAGAAGACCGCTATGCTCTACTAGAGAAAATCTACGCGGGTCTGCTTCCGGGCGGTATTTTGATTCTGTCTGAAAAGTTCGTGTTTGAAGATGAAGTGTCGAACGAGCTGTTAATTGACCTTCACCACGACTTTAAACGTGCGAATGGTTATAGCGAACTAGAAATCAGCCAAAAGCGCAGCGCGATAGAAAACGTAATGCGCCCAGATTCAAAGAAAGAACATAAAGAGCGTTTCGCTAAAATTGGCTTTTCTAGCTATGACGTTTGGTTCCAATGCTTTAACTTCGGCTCCATGTTCGCGATTAAATAGACCATGCATACCAAGCCTGAACCATACCGATTTCGGCTTTTGTTAATAATTTATACCCATCAACTCAGCGATTAACTAACTATGTTTAACTTTGCAAATTTCTACCAATTGATTGCCCAAGACACCCGTCTTCAACCTTGGCTTAATGTGCTTCCACAACAGCTAACGGATTGGCAAAATGCAGAGCACGGTGACTTTGGTCGCTGGTTGAAAGCCCTGAACAAAATCCCAGCGGGTAGACCGGACAACATCGACATTGTTGATTCTGTCACGATTTCAAACAATGAGCCCATGCCTCAAGGGGAACTTAAAAAGCTAGAAAGCTTACTTCGTACATTCCATCCTTGGCGCAAAGGCCCATACAACGTACACGGCATCCATATTGATACTGAGTGGCGCAGTGATTGGAAATGGGACCGCGTGCTTCCACATATTTCTCCATTAAAGAATCGCAGCGTACTCGATGTAGGTTGTGGTAACGGCTACCACATGTGGCGCATGCTAGGCGAAGGTGCACGCTTAACTGTCGGTATCGATCCATCTCACCTGTTCCTGATTCAGTTCGAAGCAATTCGTAAACTAATGGGCGATGACCAACGTGCACACCTACTGCCATTGGGCATTGAACAACTACCTAAGTTGGAAGCGTTCGATACGGTATTCAGCATGGGCGTGCTTTACCATCGCCGCTCGCCTCTCGATCATTTAGTGCAACTAAAAGATCAATTGGTATCTGGAGGTGAACTCGTATTGGAAACACTCGTGATTGAAGGTGATGAGAATGCAGTACTGGTCCCGACTTCTCGTTACGCGCAAATGCGTAATGTCTATTTCTTCCCTTCAGCAAAAGCCCTAAAAGTGTGGCTAGAATTGGTCGGTTTTGAAGATGTTCGTATCGTTGATGAAAACATCACGTCCGTAGACGAACAACGTACCACAGATTGGATGACGCATAACTCTCTACCTGACTACTTAGATCCGAACGACCCAAGCAAAACTGTAGAAGGCTATCCTGCCCCTCGCCGCGCGGTTCTTGTCGCTCGCAAATCATAATTCGCTGAGATTCCTGACATTGTCTTAACTCATTTTACGAGTTAAGACATTACCCTCTTTCCTCGTAATGAGCGAGTTTGTTTTTTGAATCCATTTTTCACGTCAAAATATAAGCACGCTCTAAATAAGGATGCGCTTTTATGTCCTTGATTTTTGGCTTTTCATCACTATTCCTCAAACAATAAGTAATAGAGAAACATTCTTACTTGTGAGGCTTTATCGATATAAGCTAAACTCCTAAAAAATAAACAACTTAATCCAATCCCAAGGTTTTCAATGTTATTACGATTGACCCCGATTGTTGCCATCGCCTTACTATCTGGATGCTCACTAACCAAAGGCGAACAGTACCACCAAGAAACGTTAGCGGCGATTCAAAATTCAGAAGCGAATGTCAATAATCGCATTACCAACCTAGAGCTACAGCTCAGCAACCAATCGGACTATATCGACAGCCTTGAAGAACAAGTCGATAAACTACAGGTTGAACTTCTTACATTTCGCGATGAAGCAATGGCAGAAGTAAAAAAACCGAAAGAGCCGATTATTGTCCAATCTCCCGCTCCTGTGGAACCAACCCCAACTCACGATATTGTCCTTGGCTCTATCGAAAAGGTCACTGTAGAGTCGATTAAGCAAACTTTTGATGCACGTATCGACACTGGTGCCGCGACGTCGTCTTTAAATGCCGTTGATATTGAAGAGTTCGAAAGAAATGGTAAAAAATGGGTCCGATTCCACTTAGCAGACACCAGTAAATCCGAAGAAGAGAAAAGTACTTGGATCGAAGCTCCTGTCATTCGCTACGTCAAAATCCGCCAGGTTACCAGTGAAGAGTTAGAACGCCGCGCTGTGGTAGAACTTTGGGTGCGCGTTGGAAAAATTCATGAAAAAGCGCAATTTACGTTGGCAGATCGCTCACATATGAACCATCCTATTTTACTGGGTAGAGAATTTATGCGCGACATAGCACTTGTCGATGTAAGTCGTACCTATATCCAAACGGACGAAGATAAAAAATAATAAGGTAGATTATGACGTCAAAAATACCGTTTTACCTTTCTATCATCTTATTGGTGATTGCGGGCATTGCTCTGAGTGTTTTCAGACATGAAAACTACGGCGTGCCTTGGACGCCAGGCGAAACTCGCCAGGTGTGGGATGTAGAAGCTCGTATTGAGTTCAATGCTAACGGCAACGAAGTAAAAGCGTCACTTGCAGCACCTCATACGCAAAGTGGTTACACACTTATAGGTGAATCTGCTTCCTCATCAGGTTATGGCGTTTCCTACATCAATGACGATTCAGGCCGTCGTGCAGAATGGTCAATTCGCCAAGCTCAAGGGCCACAAACCATATACTACAAAGCCCAGTTCTTAGTAGACCCTCAGGCTAAAGTCACTCCTTTACCGCCAACGGAAGACATTACGCCACCAACGCTATCAGCACCACAAGCAGCAGCGGCAAATGCCCTTATCGAACGTGCGATGAGTCGCTCAGCCGATAATGTGACGTTTACTCGTGAGCTTATCAAAGCGCTTAATGACCCAGATAGCCAAAACTCGTCGCTACTACTGAACGATTTCAGCCGTACTGATGCACTACATAACATTTTGCTTACCGCAGGTATACAGAGCAAAACCGTCGGTGTTATCGAACTAGAAGATGGTCGTCGACGCCAAACAATTCAACCAATGGTTCAGGTTTGGTCAGGTAAAGATTGGGTACTGTTTTCGCCAAAATCCGAACAAAAAGCAGTGAAACCCAACTTGTTAGTGTGGGATGAATCAAACGTATCCTTGCTTGACCTTGTTGGTGGTAAAAATAGCCAAGTGCATTTCTCGATGATTAAGCAAGAAATGACACCACAACAAGCTACAAACAACAAAATAGAAGCAGATGGATTACTGAATATTTCAATTCATAGCCTACCTTTGGAAGAGCAAGCGATGTTCAAAACCATTATGCTCATCCCTATCGGTGCTCTGATCGTTGTGTTCTTGCGTGTGATTATCGGCCTGAAAACATCCGGTACCTTCATGCCTGTGTTGATTGCCGTTGCTTTTGTTCAAACTCAACTATTAACGGGTATTGTCGGTTTCTTGCTAATTGTAGGTACAGGCCTGATTATTCGAAGCTATTTGTCTAGGTTGAACTTATTGCTGGTAGCAAGGATATCTGCGGTCATTATTACCGTTATCATGATCATCTCGGTGTTCACCGTTGTTGCGTTTAAGATGGGCTTAACGGAAGGCCTAACAATTACCTTCTTCCCTATGATCATCTTGTCTTGGACGATTGAACGTATGTCAATCCTATGGGAAGAAGAAGGTGCGAAGGAAGTTGCTCTGCAAGGTGGTGGTTCATTGCTGACAGCGGTATTAGTTTATCTTGCAATGACGAACTCATACATTCAACACTTAACCTTTAACTTCATTGGTCTACAGTTGATTGTTCTGGCCGGTATTCTATTACTAGGTACTTACACAGGTTACCGCCTCACTGAGCTACGACGCTTCAAACCACTAGCGGAGGACTAAACGATGTTCGAAAGTTTTACTTCGCCGTCTAAGCTTCGCCATAAAGGCATTATGGGGATGAACAAGCGTAACCACAGCTATATTGGCCGTTACAATGATCGTTCTAAATACCCACTTGTCGATGACAAGCTAAAGACCAAAATTATTGCACAGGCAGCAGGAGCAACAGTTCCTGCCCTGATCGGTGTCATTCATAACCAAGCTGAAGTTAAGACTATCCACAAAATGGTTGAGAACTGGCCTGGTTTTGTAATCAAACCTGCACAAGGTAGTGGCGGTAAAGGCATTCTGGTTGTTACGTCTCACAAAAACGGGGTATATACCAAACCCTCCGGCTCTACAATTGGTAGGGATGAGGTCGAGCGTCACATTAGTAATGCGCTAGCTGGCCTTTTCTCTCTTGGTGGTAAAAATGACGTTGCTGTGGTTGAAAACTTAATCAAGTTTGATGACTGTTTTGATGGCTTCAGTTATGAAGGCGTACCAGATGTTCGGATCATCGTATTTAAAGGTTATCCAGTTATGGCGATGATGCGCTGCTCTACAGCGGCTTCCGACGGCAAAGCAAACCTTCACCAAGGTGCGGTAGGAGTAGGCATTGACATCGCGACAGGTAAAGCCGTCAGAGCGGTGCAGTTCGATCATCCAGTGACTCATCACCCTGATACAGGTAAAGACCTTTCGACCCTTCAAGTACCGCATTGGGAGCGCTTGCTGGAGCTTGCGTCAAGTGCCTGGGAAATGACAGGTTTGGGATACATGGGTACGGATATGGTGCTGGATAAAGATGAAGGACCTATGGTTTTAGAGCTTAACGCTCGCCCTGGTCTGGCTATCCAAATCGCTAATGGTGCAGGCTTGCTTCCTCGTTTGAAACACATAGAGAGCCTTGGCACACCTGCTGAGTATCCAAAACCGATTGAACGCGTCGCTTACGCGGCAGAGCAGTTCGGTGTGAAGCCGTTGTTCTAACCCTCCGACATAATGTTCGTTATTACTCGCCAGTAATTGTCATGATTACTGGCGTTTTTGTTCCCGCATCCAAAAACCTTGCACTTGCTCTCCTTATTAAACACATCCTTCTCATATATAAGTTGAATCAATGATCGAGCTAACAAAATCAACATAGATCGTTTCTTTTCTACTTTGCCTTTTGAGTATGATGAGAGCTCCCCTTACTCAACTTGAGAGGTTGGGAAATGCTAATAAAAGAAACAAATAATGATGAACCAGAGCTTGAAGAACAAGAGAGCTTAGACCAACACCTACAACGCTTGTCTGAGCTTTCTGTCCAAGCACTCGAAGAGCTTGCTGAAATGATCGAAGTCAGGGACGATATTCCAGAGGAATAAACGTCGCTTCCTCATTAAGTTCCGTTAATAAGCCGAGACTGCCGTCCTACAGTCTCGGCTTATCTTATGTATTTCGAAGCCTGCCTCGCAAACAGATACAAAAACGCCCGCGTTCATTGCGGGCGTTTTGTTAGATTCGAAGTTTACGATTCAAACTCTTCAATCATCTCTTGTGCTTCGGTCTTAGGTTTATCCGTTTGACCAAAACCGCGCAGACCCACTACGTGTACGTGTTCGTGGTCTTTAAACACCTTACGCACCAGTTTGTAGGTCGTACCTTTCTCTGGGCTGATGTTTTCTGGTGCCGCGATAAGAAGCTGCATATCCAGACGGTCACACAATTCGAACAATGTCGCGATCGATTTCGCATCCAGACGCGCTGCTTCATCTAAGAACAGCAGACGACAAGGCACAATGTCTTTACTGCGCAGGCGGCGTGATTCTTCTTCCCAGCTTTGAACAACCATCAGTAGGATTGACTGACCAGTACCGATCGCCTCACCTGTTGATAGCGCGCCAGACTCAGCCTGTAGCCAACCATCTGTACCACGGTTCACTTCTACACTTAGCTCTAGGTAGTTACGGTAATCCAGTAGCTCTTCACCCAGAACCTGAGGAGAACGTTGACCCATATCGATGTGTGGGTTCACGCGTTGGAACAGCTTCGCTATTGCTTCAGAGAAGGTAAAGCGAGTCGATTCAAACAGATCTTTATGCTGCTCTTGTTGTGTCGCTAGGCCGTTCAGTAGCACTTCGTGACTTTCGCGGATCTTCACGTTTAGACGTACGCCCTTCACCTGACCAAACGAAATGTTCGACAGGCCTTGGTTCAGCATACGAATACGGTTTTGCTCACGCTGAATCGTCTTCTTGATGATGCTCGCTACCGACTCAGAGCTGATCGCTAGGCGGTTTTCACGTTGCGTTAGCTCTTCTGTTAGACGCGCTAGCTCCACTTCCATCTCTTCGATCGCTTCAACTGGATCATCAGTACGGATGATATCCTGACGAATGCGCTCGCGAAGATGTTGGTAAACCGCGATGTAGAACAGAACTTTACGCTCTGGACGTGCATTGTCTTCTGATAGACGCAGCGCATCACGCAGGTCGTCATTGTTCGCAACAGCTAGACGCAGCGCACCCAATGATTTATCCGACATTGAACGCAGTTCATCCGCAGACATGTAAGCCAGTTCACGCTTGTGTAGACGACGCTCAACATCGTTCTCGCGCGCCAGACGAAGTACTGAACACCAGCCAGCTTTCGCAGCAACCACGAACGTACGCAGCTCAACGTATTCTTTCTGAACTTTCTTCAGACGTTTTGCCAAGCCTTTCATCTCTAGTTCAGTAGAGGTGATCGTGCGCTCGTATTCGCTCTTACGGCTGCGAGACGTGTGTAGACGCTCGTGCAATTCGTCACGACGACGCATTGCGCGCTCTTCCGCACCTTCGTCCGCATTAACACCAAACTCTTGAAGTTCTTGTTTGAACTCTTGAACCGTTTCCAGTTTCGCTTGGTGTGAACTCTTCAATGATGCCAATACTTGGTTGTATTGGTTCATTTGACCCTGCGATTGCTTCAACTCTTCACGAGAGCGAGTACGCATTTGTTCAGCTTGAACCAGTTTAGCTTTTAGCTGCTCACTCAGTTCGCTACTCTTGTTCAGTAGGTCTACTGAATCTGAGTAAGCGAAGTAGTGACGACGTTCAACGAGATCCGAGAGTGCAAAGATTTGCTTCTTAAGATCTTGTAGCCGCTCGTCTGCCGCTTTGTATTCTGCTTCTAGTGCATCGAATTGCTCTGGGTCAGCATCAAGCGCAGACGCAATATTCTCTAATTGCGCGACGGCTTTTGCATGGTTGCTTAAGAAGTTCTTCGCCTCTGCAAGCTGAGCGATTTTCTCTTCTAGCTCATCAAAACGCGCTTGCAATGACTCATCTTCAACAAGCACCATGTGTGACGCTAGCTTGTCCAGAGAAGACAACGCTTGCTTGCTGGTTTGAAGCTGAGAACGTTGTTGTTGCTCTTTCGCATCCAGATCCGCCAGCACGCGAGCAATTTGGTTACGCTTATCACGAATAGTTGCCAGTGCTTGTTCTGGATCGGCGTCAAAAGCAACCTGAATGTGGTTAGACACAAATAGGTTAAACGCTTGGTACAAGCGCTGCATTTTCTGAGAATCAAACGCCGCTTTTGCGTGTTTCTCTACCACTTCTTCTCGTTCGTTACGCAGCAACTCTAGACGCTGCTCACGTGCCGCACGGCCAAACAATGGGATCTCAGGCAAGCGAGAGTAACGCATTTGGCGATCGTTCATACGAACGCAAACCGCGCCCTCTAACTCTTCTGCATCGAACGAGCTGTCATCAAAGGCATCGATGTCACCTTCAATGATGTACAAGTCTTCTGGACAGTCGTCTAGCTCTACCAGTTTCTCTTCGATGCCTGACAAGTCAGAAACGACGATAGCGTGACGAGCCGGACCGTACATCGCACTGAAGTAAGGCGCGTCATCAATCGTGATGTCATCGTAGATCTCAGACAGCAATACACCGCCCAGCGTATCTGCCAAACCTTTCAGGCGAGGGTCATTTGAACCACCAGGAGAAGCAAGACGCTCAATCTCAGAGTCTAGCTGGCTACGGCGCTCAGCAAGCTTATCTTTAGCTAAAGACAGCTCCCTTTCTTGTTCAAGGACAACTTGCATGTGGTTCATTACCGCATGGCGATCCTCAAGCTGTTCACCGCTCTGCTCTCTCAGTTTCTCTAGCGCATCGTTCGCCGCAATCCAAGCTGGTGCTATTGCTTCAAGCTTACTGATTTCTGCCACCGCGTTTTGCTCTAGACGGCGCTGTTCACCACGCTGATCACGAACTTCTTCTTGAGCTATCTCTAGTGATTCGATTTGCGTCGCATGACGTTCACGTTCTTGTTCAAACGTAACCTCATCGGTTAGTTCAACGTGATATTGCTTTTTGTATTCAGCAACCAGTTCACGTGCTTGACGCTGCTGGTTAAGGCTGCGTTCGAGATCACGGTGTTGTGCTCGCCATTGTTGTTCGTTTTGTGCAATTTGTTGTGACTCACGCGCTTTCGCAATTGCAGTTTTCGCATGTTCAGACGCGTCTTTGCGCTCAACTTGACCAACGATGCTTTGTACCAGTTTAAGCGCGGTTTCAAACTGCTCTGCCGCTGCAGAAGACATGTCCAGTTTGTGCTTAACCGATAGCAACGCATTGGTGTGTTCTGATTCTTTGCTCTTAAGCTCAGAGACAAGCGCTTGAGCCGATTCCGCCGTTAGGCTGTCATCGCCAAGTAGCTGCTTCGCTTTCTCCAGCGCTTGAACTGCTTGTTGATATTGAAGGGCGCGAGTTTGCTGAACGTCAAGAGCTTGCTGGTAATCAGCAAGTTGCGTCTTAAGGCTATCCACCTCTTCTTCTGCAACGGTAGCTTGCTCTTCAGCCATCATCACGCGTTCTTGCGCTTCTTCCACTACCATCATTTGTTCTTCAAGACGCTCGCTCAGCTCTTCAAGATCTTCTTGGTAGCGTTCGATCTTCTCTTGCTGACGCAGCGCGTTTTGCACCAGTTGCAAGTGATCAGAAGCCGCTTGGTAGTCTTGCTCTAAAGAAGATTCTGATTCGATCAGCAGTTCCAGCTCTTCTTGAACGCGATTAAGCAGATTGTTTTGCTCAATCAAGGTCTCGCGAGAACCAAATAACTCTGAACGCAAAGACAATGTCTGTTCTAGTTTTTTACGACGCTCGTTAGCATGGCGCATATAGTCCGCTGCCACGTAGTTAGTCGACTCTGTGATCAAGTGTTTGAACAAGTCACGGTCTGCTTGCGTAGTTTTGATCGCTTCTAGCGTCATGCGGTTTTCACGCAGCGCCGATTCCATATCTTGGAACGCTTTCTTCACGCCGCCGTTTTGTGGCAGAAGGTAGTCACGTAGCGAACGGGTAATCGCACTTGAGATACCACCGTAAAGCGATGCTTCGATCAGGCGGTAGAATTTAGAACGGTCACCAGAGTTACGCAGTTTCTTCGGAATCACACCGAATTCAAACATTTGTGCGTGGTAATCCACGATAGAAGAGAAGGCTTTAAATTGAACGCCTTCAAATTCTGCGATTGATTCTTTTACTTCATTGATTTGACGTACACGAGCTTGAGTCGCAGATACGCTTTCAACCAAGATATCTGTTGGTTTCACATGGCTTGGAAGACCTTGGATAACAAACGGTTTGATATCTACTTTCTTATCACGACCTGCAACTTGCTGCAGTTTTACTGCGAACAATAGGCGTTGGTTACGTGAGTTAACCACGTCAAGCGCCGCATAACACGCGCCCGGCTGTAGCTTACCGTACAGACCTTTGTCGCGAGACGATTGGCTGCTGCCTGCTTCTGTCGTGTTACGGAAGTGCAGCAGCGTTTGGTCAGGAATCAATGCGGTGATGAACGCCGCCATTGTGGTTGATTTACCTGCACCGTTACCACCTGATAGCGTGGTGACCAGACCATCGATGTCAAACGTACGGGCAAAGAAGCCGTTCCAGTTGACCATGGTCAGCGATTGGTATTTACCGCGTTCAATCATGCTCATGCTTCACCCTCTTCTGTTGTTTCTTCTTGGGCTTGGTCGTCTTGATCTTCTTCAGACAATAAGCTGCCTTGGCTTGGCTCTTTGGTGTGCACTACTGCTTCACCATCACGGATCAGACGCAGCTGCGCTTCACGCATGTCATCGCCAATACGTACATCGGCACCAAAGCGGAATACCGCTTCACTGATGCTGAATTTACCGGTTTCACCGATGTTGATGATCATGCCTAGACGGCGTAGACGACGAAGTGACGTACGTACTTTTTCAAACAGCTTTTCTTTATCAAGGTCGGAACCAGTCGCACGGTTCGTCACTAGCTTCATCAGCTTGTTTTCATCTGCTAGAGCAAGCAGTTCGTCGTACAGCTCTTGGTTAGTGAAGATGCCTTCGTGCGCAAGACGCTCCGGGCTTAGGTAAAGGAAACACAATACCTTACCCACCAGCATATCCAGTTCAGAAAGAACACTACGGCCAATCAGAGACGTTGAACGTGGACGAAGGTAGAAGAAACCTTCTGGCGCTTTCACCAATTCGGTGTTGTAGCGTTGGTAGAAAGAAGAAAGCTCAAGTTCGAAATCCGACAACAACGCGTGGTTGTCTAGATCTTCACTTGAGATATGACGCCCTGCTCGAAGCATGCTGTCTAGCGCTGGGAACAGAGGGTTAGAAATTGCTTTTGCCAGATTCTCTGACATGTATTCATTAGTATCGGTCGATGACATTCGCTTGTACCTTTGCACCAAATTCGTTGATTGCTTTCCAGTCTGGCTGAACAGCTTGGTAGTCGGATTCTGAGTAACCCAGACGTACCGCCTGATCAACGACAATGCGAGCTAAATCAAAGTGATGAGTGTATGGGTGTTGTGCAAGGTAATCTCGCAGTACCACGCTCAAGTCGATTGGTGTGCCTTGATCTTTATGCGCTTTTAGCATGTCACCAATTCGCTCTGCCAACTCATCATTGACTTGTTGAAACTCTTCGTATTCTACTTCCATCGGAACTTGACCCGTTACCTCGTCATCACGCAGTACTAGGGCTTCATCACGAAGGTCAGAAAGCCTTTCCGCATCTGCATAAGTCAGATACCAAGGCGCATCGAAGTAATCTTTGACGGATTGACGCAGACGCGAGCTAAACGCACGGTTCTTATCCATATCAATAGCAGTACGGATAAACTTGTGTACGTGTCTGTCATAACCAATCCAGAGATCGATCGCTTGCTGGCCCCAGCTTGTGATTCGGTCCAGCTTCATTTGCAGACCAAACAAGGCTTCTTCGATGAACTCCAGCTCAGGGTCACCGTAAACAATTTCTTGAATATCTAGGATCTGAGTTTGCAGTTCATCACTGGCAGCTTGCAGCGTATCTTGAAGTTCACGCAACGTGCTCGACGTTTCTGACAGTAGCGCCTCACAGTTGTTGATCGCTTCACGCCAGTCTTTGTTAAGCAGATCAGCAATCTGTTGTTTAACAGACTGTTGCTGCTCATCCATCACACGTTGGTTAAGGTCGATTTGATCGAAGATCTCGCCTACAGAATATTTTAAAACACCGTATACGTTTTTCTTCCAGTGACCCGGTGTGCCACCTTTTTGCGCTGCCTCAATCGCTTTCGCCATTTCATCCGCTACCATGGATAGCTGGATAGATAGACGCAGTTTTGAGAACTCACGATGACGCACGTAGTAGTCGGTTATTCCTATCGCTAATGGCGACAAGCGGTAAATGCTCGCTCCGTCAGTAATCTCACTGACAAAACGGCTCATAAGACGCTGCTTAACCATCTCGTTGATCGCATTGTTCGCACGAAAAGCGGAGGCTTCGCCGGTCTCATCAAATAGTCGAGTGACGATGGCAAATGCATCATGCAGTTCACCTTCACCCAGTTCTTCATCGAACCTTTCATTACTCAGTACGGCAATGGCTATCAAAAATGCCAATCGCTCTGTGGTCAGGTTCAACGAGAAATCGTGCTGCTTAACCCAGCCAACCAGCTCATCGATTGGTTGCTCTGCAGCATTGAGAGTCATCTCACTCATTGTTATTCCTGTTTATCGTTCTTTTTAGCCCACACATGAATGTAGCGGCCTAATGAGAGGTATGGCTCTTGTCGACAAAGTTGTTTTTCTAGCGCCAACACATCTTCAAACTCGTAATCACCCATGTATTCCATATTGCCTATGTAATCACTAAATGAGCGAATACCAGATTTGCCACAAATATTAAAACCTGAATTTTCTATCCACTGGTAGACTTCTTCAGGTTTTAAGCCTTTTTGCGGCTGTAGTTTAAATCTTTTTCGGTGAGGCATGCCGTCTAATATATGAGGAATGTTGCCACAAACCACGTTTTTATAGACTAAACCGTGGTGGTTGTAGAACATGACTGATGCGATGCCTCCCGGTTTTACTTGTTCTAGAACTGTTTCAAGTGCGGCCTTAGGATCAACCAGCCACTCCATCACAGCGTGGAACATAACCAGATCGACCTGTACATCCATATGTTCACCGATGGATTGGACAGGCGAATGAATCAGGCGATACTGCTCAAGCAAACCGTTTTTTTCAATATCCTGCTTAGCCAACTGCAGCATTTCCGAAGATAGATCACATAAAGCGATTCGATGTCCGAGCTTAGCAAGCTTTTGCGACATTTGTGCCAAACCACCACCAGCGTCCAACACTTCTAGGGGTTGCTGGTCAGCATCTAATTCACTTAGAATCTGTAGAAAATCTTCCCACACAATGATTTGGCGGATCTCCCCTTTATCGGAGCCGTAAATATTTTTTGCAAATTTGTGGGCGATATCGTCGAAATTGCGGTCTTCTGTCACTTCTGCTGAGTTATCATAACGGATTGTGCCGCTATTCTGGCACAAGGAAAGCAGGAATAAAGAGGGATACCCTCATTTTTATTATCAATTGATGTTTTTTCGGACTATTTATGTATGTTTGAGCTGAAAAAAGTAGTGTCAGCCATGCTTATGCCCCTTCCGGCATTGCTGCTGATAGGCTTGTTGGGTCTTGCTCTCATTAGTTTTACTACAAAACGTAAAACTGGCTGCTTCGTTGTTCTATTCTCTTTTGTTGGCATTTTTCTTGTTGCCTTCCAACCTGTTTCAACCAAGCTTCTTATGCCGTTAGAGCGAGAGCATAAAGCCTTTTTGCCAGTTTCTGGCACCATCGACTACGTGATGGTTTTAGGGAATGGTCATGTTATCGATGACGAAATTCCACCCACCTCGCAGTTAAGCCGTGCAGCATTAATGCGCTTAACTGAGGGCATTCGTATTTTAAGAATGTATCCAGGCGCGAAATTAATCTTATCCGGCTATGCTGGCGGATCTGAAATTAGCCACGCGCGAATGATGGCGAACGTTGCCCTTGCGTTGGGAGTCGCGAAATCCGATATCATTTTATTAGAAGATGCGAAAGATACGTGGGAAGAGGCGCGTCAAGCGGCTGCATTCGTTCAACAAAAGGAGATTGTGTTAGTCACTTCTGCGAGTCACATGAGCCGTGCATTGTATGAGTTCAACGCAGCAGGCATTAAACCAATCCCAGCCCCGACCAACTTCTTAGCTATTAGCGAAATCAGTCAACCTTGGGATAAATACTCACCTAAAGCGCGTTACTTAGAACAAACAGAGCTTTATTGGCATGAGTACTTGGGCAGTATTTGGCAAAGGTTGCGTGATACTGTCGGCCAAACACCAATGGTTGAAGCAAACTAGTATTATCTTGAAGCCACAAAAAAGGAGAGCCGAAGCTCTCCTTTTTCTTTTTACGATTGAGTTATGTTCCAACTAGTCACCAGCAAACATATAGCCTTCGCCGTGTACCGTTACAAAAATCTGTGGGTTCTTAGGATCGAACTCCATTTTTGCGCGCATACGTCGAATAAGAACATCAATGGTGCGGTCATTCGGCGCATCCACTCGATGGCTGATCATGTTCAAAATACGCTCACGACTTAACACCTGGTTAGGGTAAGACGATAATGCCACCAAAAGTTCATACTCTGCTTTAGTTAGTTTTACTGGCTCACCGTTGCGGCTAAGTGCGCGACGTTGAATGTCGAATGTCCACTCCCCAAAGCGCACAATGTGCTCTTCACTGGTTTCATTCGCTTTCGAGCTGCCACTGCGCGCTGCTGAAATACGCCACAGCAAGTTTTTAACGCGAACTAACAGCTCTCTCAGTTCAAAAGGTTTTGTCACATAATCGTCAGCACCCATTTCTAGGCCTACGATTTTATCAATGCTATCCGTGCGTCCTGTTACTAATATGATACCAATATCCGATTGGCTACGTAACTCACGAGTAAGCATCAGGCCGTCTTCACCAGGCAGGTTAATATCCAGCATGATCAGGTCTACATCGCCCGCTTGCAAAACTTCACGCATTTCTGCGCCACTCTCTGCTTCGCTGACTTGGTAGCCCTCATTTTGGAAATATCCCGCAAGCTTACTACGAGTTACAACATCATCTTCTACGACTAATACGTGATAGCTCATTTACACCACTTTTCTGTCTTCTTATTATCCAAGACGTATTCTATTCATAACTAGTAACATTTCTAGTCATAGATACATTAAAACGCAAGATTTAGCGTTTTTATTGATTCAAAACAAGCTTGCCCATTGCTATTAATAAACGGTCATTTTTGACCATAAAACATAACAATTATAGTTACTGCTATTCATTTTAATTGATTACACTTAGGGGATATCCCTAATTGACTTTGTGATGCATGACTTGAAGCATCATTCAGGAGCCCAAAATGCAAGAAGTGAAAGCTTTTAATGAAAAACGCGCTGAAATTTACTGGTGGTTTTCGAGCTTGTTCGCAAAAGAACTAACAGAGAAAGAATTGGAAGCCTATCACAGTGTTGAAATTCGCAGTTTTCTCGCAGGTTTAGGTGAAAATGAGTCGCTGAAACCAGCTGTTGATAGCCTAGTTGATGCATTGAATCGGTTACAAGATCGTGAAGATGCACAACTAGAGCTTGCAGCTGACTTTTGTGAACTGTTTTTGAAGACAGAAAAATACGGCGCTCTTCCTTACGCATCCATGTACATTGGTGAATCAGGTTTACTGAATGACAAGCCAGCTGAGGAAATGGAAAAGTTGATGGCTGAATTTGGCGTTCAAGTAGACGAAAACCTAAAGGAACCTGCGGATCACTTAGCCGTTGAGCTCGACTTTCTCGGGAACATGATTATCCGCTCAAACGAGCTTGAACAAGAAAAACACATGGAAGAAGCCTTCGTTAAACAAAACGACTTTATCCAGCAACAATTGATGTCTTGGTTACCTCAGTTTTCAGACAAATGTAAAAAATTCGACGAATTTGGATTTTACTCGAGTGTCGCGAAACTATTAGTTGCATTTTGTAAACTAGACAGCGCCTACCTTCTTGGTGAATAATTGCCGCCTATTTTTAGGGAGCCTGCCTATCGGGCTTCCTGTATGCCTGAAAGTGACCAATTGTAAGTAACTTGGGTATAATATTCGTTTGCCTTAACTTAGCGCAAAGACGCTTGGTTATTTAGCAGTCAAAATGTGACTTCAAATACACAAATCTCTTGCTGAAAACATTGCTAGTCAGTCCACATAGGGCTAAAATGTGAGCGCAAACGATTAAATATGATTTATATGTAAACCGCTGAAATATAGCGGTTTTTGTGTTTTCTTAACAGGTTGATGGCAATTTCTCATCAGATAGAAAAAAGATAAAATTCATCGACCGATGCTGCTACGCACCCTTTTGTCGCACTTGGATCAACCGCTGCCGAGACACTTAGCGCCAATTTTAGATTGCTAGGTGTGAAACCATTAGAGCATCAGGTACATCCAATACGACATATTTCAGTAGCTCGATACAGGACACCATTTATGGCCACGATAAAAGACGTTGCTCGCTTAGCCGGCGTTTCCACTACGACAGTTTCGCACGTTATCAATAAAACGCGTTTCGTTGCAGAAGCAACGCAAGAAAAAGTAATGAAAGCCGTTGACGAGCTGAATTACGCGCCAAGTGCCGTTGCACGCAGCCTAAAATGCAACTCAACTCGTACGATTGGCATGTTAGTAACTCAGTCAACTAACCTATTTTTCTCAGAAGTGATTGATGGCGTTGAGAGCTACTGTTACCGCCAAGGCTATACTCTGATTTTATGTAACACAGGCGGGATTTACGAAAAACAACGCGATTACATTCGTATGCTGGCTGAAAAGCGCGTTGATGGCATCCTTGTGATGTGTTCTGACTTAACCGAAGAACTAAAAGAGATGCTTGACCGTCATGCGGACATTCCTAAAGTGGTCATGGATTGGGGCCCAGAGAGCTCACAAGCAGACAAGATCATGGATAACTCAGAAGAAGGTGGCTACATTGCAACCAAACATCTGATTGACAATGGTCATACGGATATCGCTTGTCTAAGCGGTCATTTTGAAAAGCTTGCTTGCCAAGAGCGCATTGCAGGTTTCCGTCGCGCAATGAGCGAAGCGAACCTAGCTGTAAATGAAGACTGGATCCTTGAAGGTAACTTTGAATGTGATACGGCCGTATTAGTTGCAGATAAAATTACCGCAATGGACAAGCGCCCGACGGCGGTATTCTGTTTTAACGACACAATGGCTCTAGGCCTAATGAGCCGCTTGCAACAAAACGGGATCAAAATTCCTGAAGATATTTCAGTGATCGGCTACGACAACATCGAGCTTGCGGAATACTTCTCTCCACCGCTAACGACTATCCACCAACCTAAGCGTCGTGTTGGTAAAAATGCATTCGAAATTCTACTTGAGCGTATCAAAGATAAAGAACACGAAAAACGAATTTTCGAAATGCAACCTGAGCTTGTAATTCGAAATACTGTGAAAAAAATGAACTAAATTTCACTGTATTTAACCGTGTTAAATAAGCGCTCTATAGGGGCGCTTATTTTTTTGGGAAAATTAAGCATTCTCTAATACTTCACACTGCTCTAATAACAATTGACTAACGTTAACTCCCTGTTTTATATAAATGTAATATATATTAAGAACTACTTTTCAAAGGCCAATTTACACCTTTCCATATGCAAAATAGAGCATTCAATCTATCATTTTTATTGAACCGAAATCACACTTTTAACGCTAAACCGTGATGTTAATTCAATATAAGAAGTATGCTCATTGTGTCACGCACAGGGCAAACCATTCGAAAGAGTGGGACGCAAAGCCTCCGGCCTGAACCATATTACGATATGGAAGGTAGCGGGGTTACCGATGGCAAGTGTGTAAGCAATGACTTTACTCTGTAATGACATTGTTTTTACGCATGTTTGCTACTCTCTCGGACCTGACTTTTGGTGGCGTAATATTAATTACACCGAGATAACAAAACATGGATAAACCGATACTCAAAGACTCTATGAAGCTATTTGAGGCACTTGGTAATATCAAGTCGCGCTCAATGTTTGGTGGCTTCGGACTATTCGCTGATGAAACAATGTTTGCACTAGTGGTAAACAATCAGCTTCATATCAGAGCAGACCAAAAAACTTCATCTGACTTCGAGAAACAAGGGCTAAAGCCTTACGTTTATAAAAAACGTGGCTTTCCAGTCGTTACAAAGTACTACGCTATTTCCAGCGATTTATGGGAATCAAGCGAACGCTTAATCGAAGTAGCGAATCAATCATTGAAAAAGGCAAAGCTTGAGAAAGAACAGCAAGCAAGTACAAAGCCTAACCGTTTGAAAGATTTGCCTAACTTACGACTGGCTACCGAGCGCATGCTAAAAAAAGCCGGCATCGAATCCGTAGAGAAGCTTGAAGAGGAAGGTGCGCTTAACGCCTATAAAGCGATAAGAGATACGCACTCTGCAACCGTCAACATTGAGTTGCTATGGGCACTAGAAGGTGCTATCAACGGCACTCATTGGAGTGTGGTACCTCAAGCTCGCCGAGATGAGTTGATGAACGGCCTCCAATAAAAGTCGGCCTAAAAACTATCTTGTAAAACCGCAGTCTAATCTGCGGTTTTTTTGTGAAATTTTTTCGGTTTTCCTACTGTCTTATTACATATATCCCAAATTGGAATCAAAATTATGAATAAGAAACTGATTTTAGGTCTCATCCTACTAGCGGCTATCGTCTTTTTAGGTATTAACTTTGGCCAGTATTTAACCTTAGAGAATGCAAAAGCCCAACAAGAAGCACTAACTACATACATCGATCAGAATTTTGTATTCTCGGCTGCGATTTACTTTTTTACCTACATTGCAATTACCGCTTTTTCTATCCCAGGAGCGGCAGTAGTCACCTTACTTGGTGCAGCCTTATTTGGTTTTTGGACAAGCTTGCTACTGGTTTCTTTCGCTAGCACTATGGGGGCAACACTGGCCTTCTTGAGCAGCCGATACTTATTGCGTGACTGGGTACAAAACAAATTCGGAAATAAACTCAACGCAATTAATCAAGGTGTCGAAAAAGACGGAGCTTTTTATCTATTTTCCTTGCGTCTAATCCCTGTATTCCCTTTCTTTCTAATCAACTTACTGATGGGCTTAACGCCGATGTCTGTAGGTAGATTTTATCTCACTAGCCAAATAGGTATGCTGCCAGGCACAGCCGTATATCTGAATGCAGGTACTCAATTAGCAACAATTGAAAGCCTATCGGGCATTGTTTCACCCGCAGTATTAGCGTCTTTTGCGCTATTGGGACTATTTCCAATCATCACTAAATGGGTTATGAATAAAGTAAGGCCGACACCAAGTCAGCAAAACTCGTAATTGGTGAAGTGGGTATTTTGATGAAAATATTTATCGCTAAAAACCCAGCAGAAGCACACATTGTATGTGAGCTGCTTAAAGTGGAACAAATTTACTGTGAAGTTCGTGGAGAAGGTATTTTCGGCTTAAAAGGAGAACTGCCGTTTGGTGATGATACCGATCCTTATGTGTGGCTTTTTGACACTGCACAAAAGATGAAAGCTGAAGAAATAGTAAAAGCATATCGAAAACAATCCGATAGGCATGAGTATCAAGATTGGCAATGCCCAAAATGTCATGAAATAAACGAAGGGCAATTTGGTGCATGTTGGCAATGTGGATATCAACTAGGAGAGCTATAGCGGCTCTCCTATTCAGTGGATGCACTCAGTTTTAAGCACATACAGCTTGCTGTTTAATAAACTCGATGGAGTGTTGATTGAAGTCTTCTGGACGCTCTACATTGCATACATGACCACAATTCGGGATTTCTCGTAGAATGCTGAGCTTATGTGCTGCAACCATTTCTTTGACAGGTTTAATAAACATGTAATCCCTGTCGCCCATTAAGTAAAGAGTCGGAATGGGTAACTCTCGATCTTTAAAATATTTCATTAACGGATTTACATCAGCGGCGAGAATAAACCAACGTTTAAATTCTTTTTGGCAAAGCTTCTTGGCTTCGCGAATAAAAAGGTGGCGAGATTCTCGTTGGCTTCTTTGAGGCATAACAATATAAGCGAACAGTTTGTAGAGCCACATGTACGGTAGGATATGCTTACAAAAATTACCTAATTTCACCAATATCTGAGAACGAGTGTTAAGCCTTGTGACAGCACCGCCGAGCACCATCGAACGTACGCGCTCTGATGACAATTCAGCAAGGTTTCGAACAATAATAGTACCAAGCGACATACCGACAAAATGAGCGGATTGGATCTTTAAATGGTCCAATACTTTCAAAATATCTTGGGTAACTTCCGTAAAGGTATAACGGCTAGCAATGAGCTCTTTAAGTAACTGATTTGACTTTCCATGACCTCTTAAATCGATCAGCAATAAGTTAAAGTGTTGCTTGTAAGCTTTAATTTGCTTGAACCAGATAGAAGAGCTACCACCAGCACCGTGCACAAATACAACCCACTCATGACTAGTAGGGTGCAAATAGGTTTTATGAAAAAGTAGCGGCTGGGTCATATTGAGTATCAAAAAGATCGTGCTATTGAGTAAAAAGCCATCCTACCACACTCCCCTTACTCAAGATAATAAAGGCACCTCATTCGGTGCCTTTCGTTACAATTTTAAGTCAAACTAACGCTGAGTGGTAAAGCTGCAAATAAGATTCTGCGGCCTTTTGCCAACAAAAGTCTTGTTGCATCGCGTGCAACTGTACTTTATTCACTTCAGGCTCGTTTTGAGCGTAGAGCAACAGTGCCCTTAGCATCGTTAACAACAATGCCTGCGGTGTCGGTTCGAAAAAAACAAACCCCGTTGCTTCAGATGGGTTTACATCATAATCGCTAACGCTGTCCTTTAAGCCACCAACACCGCGTACTATCGGTAATGTCCCATAAGCCATACTATAGATTTGGTTTAAGCCACATGGTTCAAACTCAGAAGGCATCAAGAAGAAATCAGAACCAGCTTCAACGATATGCGCAAGTTCATTGTCATACGCTTCTACAAAGGCAAATTTGCTAGAAAACTGCGCGGCAACCTCTCGTAACTGAGCGGCAAGAACAGGGTCTCCGGTCCCAACGACAACTAGCTGAACATCGTGCTTCAAAAAATCGGCCAAAGCAGGCAACAAGTAATGAACGCCTTTCTGCTGGGTCAACCGACAAACCATACCGAACATAGCTACATTTTTTTCGGGCAAATTTAGTCGTTGTTGTAATGCTTTTTTACAAGCTTTCTTCCCTTGCGACATACTTTGCTGGTCGGCGCAGTAATTAACCGGCAAGTAGGTATCAGTTTCCGGATTCCAAGCGCTGTAATCACAACCATTCAAGATGCCGACTAAGTCCTGCGCACGTTGCTGAAACTCCCAAGCCATGCCGTGACTGCCAAGCTCTGTTTTTAGTTCCTCTGCGTACGTAGGGCTAACCGCGTTTATCTTATCTGCATTCATTACACCAGCTTTAAGCATCGTAATATGCGTTGCACTCACCGCAGCATCGGGAACGTTTCTACAATGAAACTCTGGCAAACACTGCACGTCTTCATAACTAAATACGCCTTTAAAGACCGCATTGTGAATTGAAATGACGCTTTTAGTATGAGCAAAAAACGGATCATTGCCATACCTGTGCTTGAGCAAAAATGGAACAAGACCTGTGTGCCAATCGTTCGCGTGTATGATATTAGGTTGAAAGGCGAGCTTGGGTAACATATCGAGACATGCTGCACTAAAAAACGCAAAGCGCTCGCCGTTATCAGTATACGCTTGGTTGTTCTCCGCATACATTGATGGTCGATTGAAATACGGCGGACAATCAATCAGGTAAACAGGATTTTGACCTAACATGAGCCGCAAAACTCGATACTCCGTATGCGGCCATGATGTTAATTCTGTTTCTAATACAACTTCTGCGTCTGCGAGTTTATCAATACTACTGTACGCAGGGATGGTAATTCTTACGTCTTGCTGTAGGTTTTGAAGGGCTTCCGGTAGTGCCTTGGCAACATCTGCCAAGCCACCACTTTTAATGAGGCCTTCAACCTCAGAAGCTACAAACAGAATAGATAAGTTGTTAGTAGCCAACTCGAGCTCCTTTCGGAATAACAACAATGCCCTCCTCAGACACGTGGAAGTGTTTTTTATCTTCTTGAAGATTCACACCAATCTGAGTACCAGGAGCAATATCGGCATCCTTGTCGACAATCACACGACGTAAAACACAGCCTTCGCCAATTTTTACGTCACCAAGAAGTATACATTCGCTGATATCGCAAGCAGAAGCAATATTACTGCGAAAACCAAGCACCGACTTTTCGATTCTTGAGCCTCTAACATAGCTGCCATTACACACTAAACTATCGATTATCTGCACACGACCATTATCAGAGTCGGTAAATGTCGCAGGTGGCAATGGTGGGTAGTAGGTGTGCAATGGCCATTTACGGTTGTACAGCGAAAATGGAGCATCTTTTTCTAGCAGATCCATATGCGCTTGCCAGTACGCATCAATAGTTCCGACATCACGCCAGTACACCTCTTCTTTTTCGCCACTGATTTTGTTGGTACTGAAGTCATACACGAACACATCACCTCTAGGGAACATCTTTGGAATGATGTCCTTTCCAAAATCATGTGATGAAGCTTCATTATCCGCATCTTCGACCAACTCTGAGAACAGTACCTGAGCTTCAAAAACATAGTTACCCATTGAAACTAAAGCGTAATCAGGGTCACCAGGAATCGACTTTGGATTTGCTGGTTTTTCTTCAAAGCCAATCATACGACCTTCACTATCCACTTCGATAACCCCAAATTGCGACGCCTCTTTTAGTGGCATGCGCAATGCAGATACCGTCAGAGAAGCCTGCTTTTCTGAGTGGAAGTTCAGCATTTGTTTGATATCCATCTTATAGATATGGTCAGAGCCAAAAATACAAACTTGCTCTGGTTCCTCTAATTCCATAAAACGCAGGTTTTGATAGATCGCGTCCGCCGTCCCTTCGTACCAACGTTTACCAGTACGCATTTGAGCGGGAATAGGATCGATAAAGCGGTCTGTAATGCCGTTGATGTTCCACCCCTTTTTTAAGTGATGGAATAAAGATTGAGATTTAAATTGGGTTAGGACGTAAATGCGCATCAGATCCGCATTAACAAAATTGTTTAGAGCAAAATCGATCAATCGATAACTACCACCAAACGGTACCGAAGGTTTACTGCGAGATTCCGTTAAAGGTCTCAAACGAGAGCCTTCACCACCAGCAAGAATCATTCCCAAAACACCAGCCATTTGTTGTTCTCCATATCGTTATAGCTTGGATTTGGTACTCGCTTGAATGAGTCATACTCGGGGAGTCAAGCGAATACATTTAGCAACCGTCTCTGAGTTTCTGTGAACTCTTACAACACGGATAAAAAAGCTACGGCACTTCCAGTATGCAACGTCCACTCTTTCCTTATTTTTTGACGCAAACAATGCACACAGTTGCACTAATTTTTGTAATAAATTATCTAAGCGGGTTCTAAATTACAATTTTTAATACGCCATTCTGTGTACCATACAGCTCTTGCGTACTCAAGACGATATCTAGATCACACATGGAAAAGCAAACGATTACATTGTGAAAACAATTTACGAACGGATTCACTACACCACCGATTTTTTAGCCCAATGTATAACAAATATGTGAATGCAAAATGAAAGTTACAACGAATATTTTTTACATAAAAAATACATCAGCGACTACGAAATATTGATGCTGGGATCTTCTCGCGTCAGCAAAACTCAGTCAAAGCAGCAAAGATCTATACGAACAACACAGTGGCCTTTACGCAAAAACAAAACGCAAAAAAGGCAGCGATATCGCTGCCTTTTTACATTACTTAGATCGTACGTTATTATGCTTTCGCTTTTTTACGCTTATCAGTGACTTCCCACTTACCGTCAACAAAGAGCGCTGTCCAACCAGATGGTTTGCCATTCTCTTCCGAACGAACGTAGTTCTCTTTTGTTTTGCGACTAAAGCGTACGACTGCAGGACGACCATCAGGATCTTCTTGCGGTGCGGTCGCTAGGTATTTGAACTTCTCAGGTAAACGCTCTTCAAAACGTGCCAGTTCAGCAACCAAAGGAGCACGTGTCTCGCGCGATTTCGGGAAGTTGCTTGCCGCCATAAATAGACCTGAAGCACCATCACGAAGTACGAAATACGCATCTGAGTTTTCACATGGCAACTCGGGGAAATGAACAGGATCTTCTTTCGGTGGCGCGACTTCGCCATTCTTAAGAATCTTACGAGTGTTCTTACACGTTTCGCTCGTACAATCCATGTATTTACCAAAGCGACCGTTCTTAAGCACCATATCAGAGCCACATTTGTCACACTCAACAACTGGACCATCGTAGCCTTTTACTTTGAACTCGCCGTATTCAACAAGGTAGCCTTCACAATTCGGGTTATTACCACAAACATGCATCTTACGCTTGTCATCAATCAGGTATGCGTCCATCGCTGTTTCACAGATCGGACAACGCTTTTTAGCACGAAGAGCTGCGGTTTCAACGTCTTCTTCTAGAACGTTAATAATACCTTCTTCGTCACCCAAGTTGATGGTTGTCTTACAACGCTCTTTTGGTGGTAACGCGTAACCTGAACAGCCTAAGAACACACCTGTCGAAGCAGTACGGATGCCCATTGGACGGCTACACGTCGGACACTCGATATCCGTCATGACGATGTGGTTTAACTTCATACCGCCTTCTGACTCATCCAGCTCCGCTTTTTCAAGATCGCCAGTAAAATCAGCAAAGAAGTTGTCTAACACAGCTTTCCAGTTCACTTCACCTTCAGCGATTTGGTCCAATTTCTGTTCCATACGCGCAGTAAAGTCGTAGTTCATCAAATCGTTAAAGCTGTCATCAAGGCGGTCAGTAACAATTTCACCCATTTTTTCAGCGTAGAAACGGCGCTGATCAACTTTCACGTAGCCACGATCTTGAATCGTAGAAATGATCGATGCGTAAGTCGACGGACGACCAATACCTCGTTTCTCCAGCTCTTTAACCAGTGCTGCTTCAGTGTAGCGCGCAGGTGGCTTTGTAAAGTGCTGTTTAGGGTCAAGTGACTCTAAGCTTAGCTTATCGCCAAGTTGTACCGCAGGAAGGATTGTATCCTCGTTTTTGCCCATTGGACGCTGTACACGAGTCCAGCCGTCAAATTTAAGGATACGGCCTTTCGCTTTAAGCGTGTATTCTGCCGCTTTTACACTGATGGTTGTTGAATCGTATTCTGCTGGCGTCATTTGACACGCTACAAACTGATTCCAAATCAAAGCGTAAAGTTTGTGCGCATCAGCATCGACACCTTGCAGGTCTTCCGCCTTAACACCCACATTTGAAGGACGGATCGCTTCGTGCGCTTCCTGTGCCCCTTCTTTGCTACCGTACGTCAATGGTTTCGCTGGCAGGTACTTATCACCAAACTCAGAACCAATAAAGTCACGTACAGCGTCCACAGCCTCGGCACTTAGGTTAGTCGAGTCAGTACGCATGTAAGTGATGTAACCGGCCTCATAGAGGCGCTGAGCTAGCATCATGGTCTTTTTCACGCCGTAGCCCAGACGTGTACTCGCTGCCTGTTGAAGCGTAGAGGTGATGTAAGGTGCTGAAGGCTTGCTCTTTGTAGGACGGTCTTCACGCTTACATACTTCGTAACTTGCATTCTCAAGTACAGACATCGCTGCTTTGGTTTCTGCCTCATTAACTGGCTTAAACGCAGAACCGTCTTTCTGCGCAACAAGCAGTTTAAAGTCCGCTTTGTCTTTCGTTTTCGTATTCGCATGAATGTCCCAGAATTCTTCTGGTACAAACGCGTTAATCTCACGCTCACGCTCAACTAACAATTTCACCGCAACAGACTGCACTCGACCAGCAGATAAGCCACGAGCTACTTTTTTCCAAAGTAAAGGTGAAACCATAAAACCAACGACACGGTCCATGAAGCGACGTGCTTGTTGGGCATTTACACCATCCATGTTCAGCTCGCCAGGTGTCTGGAAAGCTTGTTGGATCGCGTTTTTCGTAATTTCGTTAAAAACTACACGTTTGTATCGCTCTTCATCGCCACCGATGATCTCACGAAGGTGCCATGCGATTGCTTCCCCTTCGCGGTCCAAATCGGTTGCGAGA
Organism: Vibrio sp. SCSIO 43097; assembly: GCF_023650755.1. Taxonomy (NCBI): domain Bacteria; kingdom Pseudomonadati; phylum Pseudomonadota; class Gammaproteobacteria; order Vibrionales; family Vibrionaceae; genus Vibrio; species Vibrio sp. SCSIO 43097. The sequence goes on from NZ_CP071840.1 coordinate 2,346,396, forward strand.
TAAACGCAATCTGCGTCTTTGGCGAGTTTTTGTAGTTCGTTGACAACTTTTTCTTTGCCTGGAAGGATTTGGTAATTCGCTTCCCAGTCATGATATGGGTTAATCCCCATCTTTTTGATCAACGCTTTGCGGTCTTTCTCTTTTTTAACGCGCGCTTTCTCTTCCGGACTCATCCCTTTAGTTGAGATGGCTGCGGCTTTTTTCTCACCAGTGCTTTGACCGGCCGTAGGCAGATCACGCACATGACCAACACTAGACTTAACAATAAAGTCTTTACCAAGGTACTTATTTATCGTCTTTGCCTTGGCTGGTGACTCCACTATAACGAGTGATTTACCCATAACTGACTCTAACGTCCTTCATAATAATGCGGGTAGAAGCCTTGTTTAAAGGCCACCCGCATAATGTTCTATTTCATTGCTTCTTTTTTTACTATTGTGCGAGATGAAAAGAAGATCAACTGCTTTTTTGAAATTCAGATCCGATTGGTTGACAATTCATCGTCTTTATACTTCAAAGAGACAGGGTTCTGAAAGGTATTGAGCGGCATATCTAAACAGGCAAACTTAGCATCCGCTAATCCAATGCAATAAATTTTGTTACCCATCACAAAATAGTTTGGTTCAATGCTCTGCCATCTTCCTCCGCATCATGCTTATACTCTAAAAATTGATCTGTTTAGTCTTACTGAACGATTGACTGAATTAATCATGCAAACCCATTTTAGTTGTAGGTATACTCAGCGTTCTTAACTGAATAGGATGGTAGAAAGAATATGTCTGATAGAACGTTTATCGAAGAGTTCGACCTTCTTTTGATCGCTAACCAAATCATCCAAGAGCACGATGATTACATCGAGGGAATGCGAGCAACAAGTGTAGAAGAAAAAGAAGGTGTTTTAGTTTTTAAAGGTGAATACTTCCTTGATGACAAAGGTTTACCAACTTCAAATACGACTGCAGTATTCAATATGTTCAAATACTTAGCGCATCACCTTTCTAAGGAATTTACGCTGGTTAAATAGTATTGGGAAACAAAAAAGCCAGAGTGTTATTCACTCTGGCTTTCCTGTTTCAGGTCAGAATATTTAGCAGCTCAAAGCCTTAAGTTTGTCGAAGTAGTCAGGGAACGTTTTCGACGTACACTTTGGATCGTTAATCGTCACAGGCGTATCACTAAGTGCCACCAGCGAAAAACACATCGCCATACGATGATCATCGTAAGTATCAATCGCTGCATGCTTTAACTGAGAGACAGGTTTGACGATGATGTAGTCTTCCCCTTCTTCCACTTCCGCACCAACTTTACGTAACTCAGTCGCCATAGCTGACAAACGGTCTGTTTCTTTTACACGCCAGTTATAAACGTTACGAATAGCGGTAGTGCCTTCGGCAAATAACGCTGTTGTCGCGATGGTCATTGCAGCATCAGGGATATGGTTGTAATCCATATCAATGCCTTTTAATTGACCAACACGTGAAATTACGTAGTCATCACCCCATTCAATTTCTGCACCCATTTTTTCAAGCGCATCAGCAAATTGAATATCACCTTGAATGCTGTTTTTACCGATACCCGTGACTTTAACTTCTCCACCTTTGATGGCTGCCGCCGCCAAGAAGTAAGAAGCAGAAGACGCGTCACCTTCAACCAAGAAATCACCTGGAGCGATGTATTGCTGACCGGCTGGGATCACAAACTCTTGATAGTCGTTGTTGATCACATCGACTCCAAACTGCTTCATGATATGCAGGGTGATATCGATATAAGGCTTAGAAACCAAATCGCCTTCAATGTTGATGCGAATTTCACCTTCAGCCAATGGCGCAGACATTAAGAAAGCGGTCAAGAACTGACTTGAAATGGACCCATCGATAGAAACTGTACCTGCTTTTAGGCCAGTACCAATTATTTTGAGAGGCGGAAAGTTCTCGTTTTCCATGTACTCAACGTTCGCACCAGCATCTTTCAGTGCCGTGACAAGGTGACCAATTGGACGCTCTTTCATACGAGGTTCGCCCGTCAGTACATACTCCCCTTCTCCAAGACAAAGAGCCGCAGCTAATGGTCGCATCGCAGTGCCAGCATTGCCGAGAAATAACTCTACCGGCTCTGAGACAGAAAACGGACGCCCAAGGCCTTCAACGAGACATTCTGTTTTATCTTCGGAAAGTTGGTATTGAACGCCTAGTTTAGTCAGCGCATTCAGCATATGACGGATATCATCACTGTCGAGGAGATTAGTAAGGCGAGTTCTGCCTTTAGCAAGAGCAGCAAGTAAAAGAGCTCGATTAGAAACGCTTTTAGAGCCAGGAAGGTTCACTTCCCCTTGAATTTTATTGATAGGTTGTAACGTTAGGCTTTCCATTAAAAGTTGATAATCCTTTGTGCCCTCAACATACGATTTTTTATGAGGGCTAAACAATTCTTCGTGAATTCAGACTACCCAAAAAAACACGACAAAACCAGAGTAAATCGGTGCTAATTTATGAATATCCTCAAGCAGCCTAAAGATACAGAATTAAAGGCATTGCCAGCGATGTAAATCAGAGCGAAAGAAGCACGGCGAAACAGCAAACTATTTCGACTTTATTTGACGATAAGCCAGCCCGACTGTACATGCCTGATTAGGCTTCGTTAGGCTAAAACAACCTAGGGTTAATAAGTGATATCAACCCTGACTCCATCATCAAAATATAAAATACGAACTTCATCCCCTCGACTAAATAACATATTTTTATCAACATCTTGGATGACATTAATTAGCTTATCACCCTTCACTTTGATGAGTAGCTCAACTAACTTATATTCAACCGTGTATTGGTAATTACTTTGGTTTTGAGCAACTGCGGCACCTGCAAGCGCACCCACTGCCGTCGCGACTTCTCTTCCCGTACCGCCACCAAATTGATTACCGACTAAACCACCGATAGTGGCACCAAGTAGTGTCTTCCAACCGTTACTTTTCGATTGAACAACCTCTTGTTGAGTAATATAACGGACAGAGTCAATCTTCCCGTAAACTACTTCATTAACTGGCTTGGCAACATTTCTTTCATAGGCTGCGTTGGCGACAAGTGGTAAAAACAGTATGATCCCAAGCCATACTTTTACGATATTTCTTAACCAGGTCATCATAAACTCCTCTGACTCCAATGTTGGTAACGACTTCTTATGGCTATTTATTTAACTGAACTCGATGAAACGTTCAACTTTCCCTCACCCTATAAAGCACTCAGCGACCCCAATGGCTTGCTGGCTTTTGGTGGTGACTTAAACCCCATGAGAATCCTCAATGGTTATTATCAAGGCATTTTCCCTTGGTATGGTCCTGGTGAACCTATTTTATGGTGGAGCCCTTCTCCGCGCGCTGTGTTTGACCCATTGCAGTTTAAGCCATCTAAAAGTCTCAAAAAATTTCAGCGTAAACATAACTATAAAGTAACACTCAATTTCGCGACAGAAGAAGTGATTAGACTATGTTCTTCAACACGCCCTGCAGAGGAAACATGGCTCAACGAGGAAATGCAAGCTTCCTACATTGAGTTAGCCAAACTTGGTCACTGTCACTCTGTAGAAGTATGGCATGACAACAACCTGATTGGCGGACTATATGGCATCTGCGTGGGCCAACTTTTTTGCGGGGAGTCGATGTTTAGCCTAAAAGATAACGCATCCAAAATTGCATTGTGGTACTTATGCAACCATTTGGCGTCAAAGCAAGGTCAATTAATCGATTGCCAAGTTATGAATTCTCACTTGGCATCACTTGGCGCATTTGAACTTGAGCGTGACGAATTTATGCAAAAACTACTATCTTTAAGAGAAAAGCAAACACTATTTGATGCCTATCAGCCCCAAGTTTTGCAGGATTCAGTATGAGTACGGATATACAACATATTCGAATAGGGTTGACGAATAATCACCCTTGTAGTTATTTGCCTGAACGGCAAGAGCGGGTTGCGGTGGCGCTTGATGAAAGGCTGCATACTGAAGAAAATTACCAGTTGCTCATGGCTAACGGTTTTCGTCGTAGCGGAGATACCATATATAAACCGCATTGCGAGCATTGCACCGCTTGCCAGCCAATTCGAGTCTCGATTCCAGACGTTAGATTATCAAAAAGTCAGAAGAGGCTGCTTAATAAAGCACAGTCTTTACGCTGGGAAATGAAACCTGAAATGGATGAGGAATGGTTTGAGCTTTACAGTCGGTACATCTGCAAACGGCATAAAAACGGCACTATGTACCCACCAAAGCGTGATGAGTTTGCTCGATTTGCTCAAACTAGCTGGCTGACAACGTCGTTTTTACACATTTACGATGAATCAGATCAATTGCTCGCCATTGCGGTGACAGATTTGATGCCACAATGCTCGAGTGCTTTTTATACTTTCTTTGACCCTGACTACGAGTTATCTCTTGGCACGTTAGCAGTGCTTTATCAAATTAAATACTGCCAAGAAAACAAACAACAGTGGCTATATTTGGGATATCAGATTGATGAGTGCCCAGCAATGAGCTACAAAACACGCTTTCAACGCCACCAAAGGCTAGTAAATCAGCGTTGGCGAGGGTAGAATACGCCTCAACTTTACATAATTACTATTTAGCGGCAGAATATAGCCCGCTAATATTGCCTAATTTCTAAAGAGGATTAAATGGCTAAAGAAGACGTAATCGAGATGCAAGGCACTGTCCTTGACACTCTACCAAACACTATGTTCCGTGTTGAACTTGAAAACGGTCACGTTGTGACTGCTCACATCTCTGGCAAGATGCGTAAGAACTACATCCGTATCCTAACGGGTGACAAAGTAACTGTAGAGATGACTCCATACGACCTGTCAAAAGGCCGCATCGTCTTCCGCGCTCGTTAATCTCTGATTTTCGGATGCAATAAAAAACGGAGCAAGCTGCTCCGTTTTTTATTGCACAATTTTTTCCGATTTAGTTCAGATAAAAAAGCGCACGATCTTCTCGTGCGCTTTTGCGTTTGTTACCGACTAACGATTAATGCATCGCTGTCTCTTTCTCACTTAAGTATTCAAACTCAAGCGTATCGTTGACCAGCGTTACTTTCACTGTACCGCCGTCAACTAAAGATCCAAACAACAGTTCGTTAGCCAAAGGCTTCTTAAGCTGTTCTTGGATAACACGCCCCATTGGACGAGCCCCCATAGCTTTGTCATAACCTTTATGTGCTAACCAATGGCGAGCGTCTTGCGATACTTCCATTGAAACGCCTCTCGCATCAAGTTGCACTTGCAGTTCAACAATGAACTTATCAACCACTTGATGGATAACGCTTTCATCAAGGCTGTTAAACCAGATGATGTTATCAAGACGGTTACGGAACTCAGGAGTAAACACCTTCTTAATTTCCGCCATTGCATCGTGACTGTTGTCTTGTTGAATCAAACCAATTGATTTCTTCTCGGTTTCCGCCACACCTGCGTTAGTTGTCATAACAAGAATGACATTACGGAAGTCTGCTTTGCGACCATTGTTGTCCGTTAGCGTACCGTTATCCATGACTTGCAACAACAGGTTAAAGATATCAGGGTGCGCTTTTTCAATCTCATCAAGTAATACGACCGAGTGTGGATGCTTAATAACAGCATCGGTTAGCAAACCACCTTGGTCATAACCGACATAACCAGGAGGCGCACCAATTAAGCGACTTACGGAGTGACGCTCACCATACTCAGACATATCAAAACGAAGTAGCTCGATACCTAGAAGCTTAGATAACTGCACCGTCACCTCTGTTTTACCAACCCCTGTTGGGCCTGCAAACAAGAATGAACCAACAGGTTTGTTGTCTACACCTAAACCTGCACGTGTCAGCTTGATCGCCTCGGACAATGCATCAATCGCATTATCTTGACCGAATACCAACATCTTCATTTTGCTATCTAAGTTTTTCAAAATGTCTTTATCTGAAGAAGAAACCGACTTCTCTGGAATTCGCGCCATTTTGGCAACCATTGATTCGATATCAGCCACTCCGACCGTTTTTTTACGACGGCTTGCAGGAGCAAGACGACTACGAGCACCAGCTTCATCAATGACATCAATGGCCTTATCTGGTAGATGGCGTTCATTAATGTATTTAGCCGACAGTTCTACCGCGGCACGCAGTGCTTTATTGGTATAACGTACTTCATGGTGAGCTTCGTACTTCGGCTTCAAGCCCATCAAGATTTTAGTTGTATCATCCAATGAGGGCTCTACAACGTCTATCTTTTGGAAGCGGCGAGACAACGCACGCTCTTTCTCGAAAATGTTGCTGTATTCTTGGTATGTCGTCGAACCAATACAACGCAACTTACCGCTACTTAAAAGAGGCTTAATAAGATTTGCTGCATCGACTTGACCACCAGATGCCGCGCCTGCACCGATGATGGTATGTATTTCATCGATGAACAAAATGGCATCTTCTTCTTTTTCAAGTTGTTTCAAAATCGCCTTGAAGCGCTTTTCAAAATCACCGCGGTATTTGGTACCAGCGAGCAAAGAGCCAATATCTAGTGAATAAATCACGCTGTTTTGAATAACCTCAGGGACCTGCCCTTCGACAATTCTCCATGCAAGACCTTCCGCTATGGCTGTTTTACCAACCCCTGCCTCACCCACTAGTAGTGGATTATTCTTGCGGCGTCGACAAAGTACCTGAATAGTGCGCTCTAACTCTTTATCACGTCCAATGAGTGGGTCGATGTTTCCATCTTTAGCGACTTGATTAAGATTCGTCGCAAAGCTTTCTAAGCGTTCTTCAGAATTAGGCTCTTCAACACTTTCTGAGCTAAACGAGTCTGATGATGAATCCTCACCTGCACCTGATGCTTTAGTAATACCGTGGGAGATGAAGTTAACAATATCTAATCGGGAGATGTCATTTTTCTTCAGAAGGTAAGCGGCATGCGACTCTTGCTCACTGAAGATAGCAACAAGCACGTTGGCGCCTGTTACTTCATTACGACCAGACGACTGTACATGAAAGACGGCGCGTTGTAGTACACGTTGAAAACTCAAAGTCGGCTGCGTTTCACGCGTCTCATCACTATCTGGGATAAGAGGCGTAGTTTGATCGATGAAAATATCGAGTTCGTTGCGTAAAGCGTCAAGATCCGCCTTACAAGCTAGAAGGGCTTCCTTAGCTGCATCATTTTCCAACAATGCAAGTAGGAGGTGTTCGACAGTCATAAACTCGTGGCGTTTATCTCGCGCCCGAGCAAATGCACCGTTAAGGCTTGACTCTAGTTCTTTATTTAGCATAAGTACCTCCCGAAAAAACAACTGGGGTTGTTCGAGCAAGTCTTCTTTGTTTACGCTTGCTCCATAGTGCAAAGTAGCGGATGTTCATTTTCCCTTGCGTACATCGTAACTTGCGCTACTTTTGTCTCGGCAATTTCTGCGCTGTATGTGCCGCAGATTGCCTTTCCTTCATAGTGGACCTGAAGCATGATTTGAGTTGCTTTATCAATATCATGTGAGAAAAATCGCTCAAGCACCTCTATGACGAAATCCATAGGTGTATAGTCATCATTATTGAGCACGACATTGTACAGCTTAGGTGGCTGGACTTTCGTACTTTCTCGCTCCAGAAGATCAGAGTCCGGAGTGACCCATTCAAAATTTTTACTCATGGCAATCTAAAGATATCGTATCAAAGGGTTGATGTTTTCGACCTATAAAAACAATCTACCACAAGCATGCAGCGCGGTGTAGTGAGTTATGGCACCGAATTCGATCTTTGATCGATAAAAGTTGCTACCTAATATAGAGACTAATGCACGTCTTGATACGGCGCAAATAAAAGATGCTTGTCGATAAGTTACACATTTTTTCTTATAAAAGAACTTTCTATTTATTGCTCTCGGACTATTGCAAACCACCCCATCATCTTCTATCTGGATCACACTTCCTCATTGAGAATACGGTAATTATCACGAAAACTTCATTTTTTATTCAGTCAGAGGATTCTTCTCCCATAAGCAACACGGACAGTATGGCTTTTTCAGTATGAGCCACTTCATAGGCAAATTGACTAAACTTCTGCGTATATACGAAAAACTGTTTGCAAATTTGTTAATCTCAAAAGTGATTTGTTTTCAATTATGTTTCTGTTTGTTGCTCACTGCTATTGACTGTCGAAATTCATTGACTACAGTGGAAAGTGTCGATGCATAAATCATCATTTTGAAACCTCTCTTCTTTAAGTGGTTTGATGAATGTGACTTATCATTGATTTGACGTTTGTTGGCATTCGCTGACAATGGTAGTACCAAGTTAAAGGTATAACTTGGTTGCAGTAACAACATCAGTAAAAAATGCATGAGGGATGTAAAGCATGGCTACAGGTACAGTAAAGTGGTTTAACAATGCCAAAGGATTTGGGTTTATTTGTTCAGATGAAGAAGAGGGAGATATCTTTGCCCACTACTCAACTATCCAGATGGACGGTTATCGTACACTGAAAGCAGGCCAACAAGTCTCTTACGAGATTGAAAAAGGTCCCAAAGGCTGTCACGCGAGTAGCGTCGTGCCTCTTGAAGGCCAAGCCAAATAATTAGAGCGCTGTCGAAATATAAAAATATTGCTCTCGAAACGCCACGTTGATGTTTTGAAGAGAAAAATAAACCCGCCAAGATAGCGGGTTTCTTACTATTTAGAGCACGCGTTACAAAAGGAACACTTACAACGCACTTACAGGATAGGAAACACGTCGAAAACGACGTGTTTTTACACTAACTTACTTGTTAATGATTGCGTTAAAGGTTTCGCTTGGACGCATCAATTTAGAAACCAATGCATCGTCTAGTAAGTAGTAACCTCCTAGCTCACCTTTCACGCCTTGCGCATTATTTAGCTCAGCAACGATCGTTTCTTCCTGCTCTGACAGCGCTTTTGCAATTGGTGCAAATTCAGCAGCAAGATCCGCATCATCCGTTTGCTCTGAAAGCGCTTTCGCCCAGTAAAGTGCGAGATAGAAGTGGCTTCCACGGTTATCTAGCTCACCCACTTTGCGTGACGGAGATTTGTTGGTGTCTAAAAACTCACCGGTCGCTTTATCTAGTGTATCTGCGAGAACCTGAGCCTTAGGATTGTTTGTCGCTACACTTAAATGCTCTAACGAAGCTGCAAGCGCTAGGAACTCGCCCAAAGAATCCCAACGAAGGTGATTCTCTTTTTCTACTTGTTGAACGTGCTTAGGAGCAGAACCACCAGCGCCTGTTTCAAATAGACCACCACCATTCATCAATGGAACAATAGATAGCATCTTAGCAGACGTACCTAACTCTAGAATTGGGAACAAGTCTGTTAGGTAGTCACGAAGAACATTACCTGTAACAGAGATAGTATCTAGGCCCGCTTTCATACGCTCTAGTGAGTACTTACAAGCTTCAACAGGAGATAGGATCTTAATCTCTAGACCGTCAGTATCGTGATCTGGTAGGTAGGCGTTTACTTTCTTGATGAGCTCAGCATCGTGCGCGCGGTTTTCATCTAGCCAGAATACAGCTGGAACACCTGTTGCACGTGCGCGAGTCACTGCTAGTTTAACCCAATCTTGGATTGGTGCGTCTTTAACCTGACACATACGGAAGATATCACCTTCTTCAACCGCTTGCTCTAACAGTACGTTACCTGAAGCATCAACAACGCGAACAGTACCCGCAGCGTCTAGAATGAATGTCTTGTCGTGAGAACCATACTCTTCAGCTTTCTGAGCCATTAGACCAACGTTAGGTACGCTACCCATAGTGGTTGGATCAAATGCGCCGTGCTCTTTACAGAAATCAATAACCGCTTGGTAAATACCTGCGTAGCTACGATCTGGAATCATCGCTTTGGTGTCTTTTTGTTTACCATCTGGTCCCCACATTTGACCCGAAGAGCGAAGCATTGCTGGCATAGAAGCATCTACAATAATGTCACTTGGTACATGTAAGTTTGTGATACCACGATCAGAGTCAACCATCGCAAGTTCTGGTTGAGTTTGGTAAACCGCTTGAATGGCCGCTTCAATTTCTGCTTTTTGCGCTTCAGGTAGAGACTCAATTTTTGAGTAAACATCACCGATGCCATTGTTTACATCAACGCCTAGCTCTTCAAACAGCTTACCGTACTTATCGAAAACGTCTTTGTAGTAAACTTTTACGGCATGGCCGAAAATGACAGGGTCAGAAACTTTCATCATCGTCGCTTTCATATGAAGAGACAGCAGCACGTCTTGTGCTTTCGCTTCAGCAATCTCTTTCTCGAAAAATTCAACCAACGCCTTCTTCTTCATTACTGAAGTATCAATGACTTCTTTATCTAGTAATGGGAATGCAGACTTAAGCTCTTTAACTGTACCATCATTACCGACAAACTCGATTTTGACCTCTGTTGCACCAGAGATAGTTGTAGACTTTTCGCTACCAAAGAAATCATTGTCTGACATGCTCGCAACATGAGACTTAGATTCTGCTGACCATGCACCCATTGAGTGTGGGTTTTTCTTCGCATAGTTCTTAACCGAAGTCGGAGCACGACGGTCTGAGTTACCTTCACGAAGTACTGGGTTAACCGCACTACCTTTGATTTTGTCGTAAGCCGCTTTAATCGCTTTCTCTTCGTACGTGCTCGGCTCTTCTGGGTAGTTTGGTAAATCGTAACCTTTCGCCTGAAGCTCTTTAATCGCCGCTTTAAGCTGAGGAACTGAAGCTGAAATGTTAGGTAGCTTGATGATATTTGCTTCTGGAGTTTGAGCTAGTTCACCAAGCTCAGTCAACGCATCGCCAATGCGCTGTTCTTCTTTTAGATGCTCTGGGAAGTTAGCGATAATTCGACCTGCTAGTGAAATATCACGAGTATCTACATTGATGCCAGACGATGCTGTGAATGATTGAATGATTGGTAGTAATGAATAAGTTGCTAGCGCCGGCGCTTCATCAGTGATGGTGTAGATAATTGTAGGTTTTTCTGTAGGCATGAAATTTCCCTATTTTTTAATCAACTTGTTGGCTGATCAACTCAGCGTCTGAGTTGGTTTAATTGACGCATTGCTGCACGTTAGCAGTACATGTCTCCTCACTAACGCCACATGCGGTTCGCACTCTTTGTTGTAGTTTGAAGCTCTAAGCTCTGAATCCATGAGTGCACTGATATAATTAAACAAATAACACGAATTAGTCTATCATTCTGTGCGCGTTTGTTAGTTTTAGGCGCGCAAATCATATCCGATCATGAGAAAACTTAAAACTTTCAAACACAGTTCATTTACATTTTTGCAGGGTAGTTAACATGTCATCTCGTACAGGTCAGGAAAAAGGTCGCAGTCGTAACCAGTCTAAAACGGGCCATTTTAAACACTCAGGAGCTCGCAATGGTTCGAAGACTCGTACTCAGCAAGACCGCCGCCCTAATCGCCCAACAAAAAGCCAAAAGCCAAAAGTGGCCCCTAAAGAACGTAAAGTCATTATTTTCAATAAGCCTTACGATACGCTCAGTCAATTTACCGATGGCGATGGTCGCAAAACGTTAGCGGACTATATCCCAATCAAAAATGTCTATGCGGCTGGCCGATTGGACCGAGACAGCGAAGGTTTGATGGTACTCACTAACGATGGCATCTTGCAGGCGAAGTTAACGCAGCCAAAGTCAAAATCGCCGAAGACTTATTGGGTTCAAGTCGATGGCGCTCCTCAGGAGCAAGATCTTGAAAAATTGAGGAAGGGAGTAGAGCTAAAAGATGGTATGACTCTACCAGCCGAAGTTGAAGTTATTCCAGAACCACAAGTCTGGGACAGAACGCCTCCGGTTCGTTTTCGCGCAAATATCCCTACCACTTGGTTAGCCATTACCATTATCGAAGGAAGAAATCGTCAGGTGCGTCGCATGACTGCGCACATTGGCTTCCCTACTTTGCGCCTCATTCGTCATTCGATGGGTGATATCGTCCTTAACGACCTAATGCCTGGTGAATGGAGAGAAATCTCTCTCTAATAAGCAGAAAAGATAAAAGCAGGCTTAAAGCCTGCTTTTTAGATTCGTACTTTTTCAGTTAAGCCCTATCTAATGAACTAAGGGATTACTGCTCAGCAAGCCAGTTTTTAAATGCCTCTTTTTCCGCCGGAGACGCTTTCTGGTACATAGTCTTTAATACATCAACCATTGGGCTGTCGTTCGATGCGGCTGTTGAACGGGTATCACTAGTCTCAACTCGAGGCTCGATATCACTTACTGATTGTTGATGCTGATTCACAGTTACATAACTAACGGCAACACTCGCGATACCGCCAGCAATATTGTAGTTACGAGATTCTTGAGGGTAATTACGACCAATTTGAACACCATCTGACTCTAATACATCTTCGACCAAAGCAATAGGTTGGCCTTTGGTATCCAGTAATTGCCAATCTAGAGGCGAGATGTTGTTTTGCGCTTGGCGAAGAGTTTTAAACTCTGGCAGTTCAAACGTTAGCTTTTCGTTTTCAGCATCAAATTTAGCAACGATTACATCACTGTAAACCGTCTTAAGGTTTTCGTTAATTTCGAATGTAGGTTGATATTTGAAGACAATTTGATTCGTTCCGTCAGGTAGTTCGATTGTCTTCTCACTAGAAAAAAGACCACCTTCTAGATCTGGCTTCTCCATGTTGACGGCCAATAACTTCACGTCTTCTGGAACCACTAAAGTCGCTGCAGCGTAGAGGTTTGTACTGGCAAAAATAGACAGTGCCATTGCCACTTTTAATGATAACTGCATAGAATTTTTCATCCTTATCTTCATAGTAAAAGACCCAGCATATAGCTGGGTCTTACAATATCAAACTGGGTATTGATTACCAGTAGAAACGAGCACCAACACCGAAGTTAGTTGCGTCGTCTGTGTCTTTGTTGTCGAAGTCAGTACCTTCGAAAGTGTAACCCGCTTCTGCGAATACACGTGCCCATTTAGAGAACTTGTATTCAACACCAGCGTAGAACCAAGAAGAGTCTGCGTCTACTTTACCTGCTTCGTCAGTAGACTGAGCTAGGTACTCGTAACCAGAGTATAGAGTTGTTTTAGGAGCAACAGCGAACATACCAGCTACAACGATGTAGTGTGAATCAACTGTTGATTTACCTAGCTTATCTTCGTTTTCGTTGTAGTAGTACGTAGCACCTAGAGTGTGCTCGTTTAGTGCGTACTCAGCAGTTACTTCAAAAGATAGGTTTTCGTTATCAGTACGCTCTGTGTGAGAAACTGTTTGCTCTACACCATTAAGAACTAGTTTTTTCTCTTTAGTTACGTTGATGTCGTTGTTCGCAGTAAGTACACCAGCGTGTAGAGATAGGTCGTTGAAAGATTTACCAACGAATACTTCTAGTACTTCTTCGTTAGAATCTTTTTCGCCTAGCGCGTAACCAGCTTTTAGCCAGAACGCGTCATTTTCGTAAGCGTATTTGATTTGAGAATCGTTGTTCCAAGCGTGACCGTATGCAGTTTCCGCTGCGTTACCACCGAAGAAGTAAGAGTAATCTGCGAAGTATACGTCATCAGCCCAAGTACCTTCTTTACCGAAGCGAAGAGTACCCATATCACCCATATCAAAACCGATGATGTGGCGACGTACGTATACAGAGTCATCTGTACGCTCGCTTGAATCAGCACCTGCGTCGTAGTTGTCACCTAGAGCAACACCGATTTCAACTTCACCCAGAACTTTTAGGCTTTCGTCAACAACGTAAACCGCGTTCACACCAGTACGAGAAGAGCTAGTGTTTAGCTCTGCTGTGTGATCAGTTTTTTCTGTGAATAGAAGAGTTGGACGTAGCTGACCGTAGAAATCTACAGAACCTTCTTCAGATTTGAATACTTCAGCTGCGTTCACTGAAGTTGCAGACGCAACTACAGCTAGTGCTAATAGAGTTTTTTTCATAATTAATCCACTGCCTTTTCTTAGTTCGGGATATCCTTGTCCGGTTCCCTTTTTTTATATGTTTGAGGTAGAGCGTTAACAAAACGTTATACAGCACCTCCTCAAAATCTGGAGCTAAGAGTGCAAAAGATTATTCTGGCTGTCAAATTTTCTAAATACCAATGTAAAAAAAACAAAATACCATTATAAAACAATAACTTGATAAGTTTACCTTTATTTATTCGACGAACATCTAACCAATCTCCATTATTATTTGTAATTTACAAAATTATTAACAAATGGTTTTTTAATCCAATAAGTAAATTTAAAAAAACAAAAAAAAGAATAAAAACCCACAAATCAGACCAAGTTGGAGTTTTATATTTTTCATATAATGAAATTAATTTCATTAAGATAAGGTTCAATATTTTTTTGTGAAGGAGATCTACATTCCTTATAAAAGCATTCCGTTTTGTGAACTACTGTACAACTAGTGATGTGTGCTACTATTCGCCTCCAACGCATTTGAGGCCCGTATGCTGACCAGTAACATTCAAAAATCGATTCGTAATAGCTATCAAAACCTTCAAGATCAACTTGATAACTTTGTGCCTAGAAGAGCACAAAACTACCTTGTTGCAGAGATTGCAAAAACGCTGTGCGGTCAGTATCACAAATCTAACCGAATACTCGTTGCAGAAGCAGGGACTGGAATTGGTAAATCGCTCTCCTATCTAATGGCGACCATTCCCGTGGCTGTACATAATAATAGAAAAGTGGTTATCTCAACGGCGACCGTCGCTCTGCAAGAGCAGCTCATAAATAAAGACCTCCCTCTTTTTCGTCGGATTACTGACCGCGAGTTTTCTTTTATTTTGGCAAAAGGCCGTCAACGCTATTGTTGCGCTGAAAAGCTCGCCACTGCTAGCGGTGCTGATGGTGGCCAGTTAGCCATGTTTGAAACCAAACCTAAGCAAAAAGATATAGAGCTGTTGGAAACAATGCATCGCTCTCTTGCGCAAGGGAAATGGGACGGTGACCGTGATTCTTGGCCTAAAACCATCGATGATAAGCTTTGGCAACTGATTGTCAGTGATAAACACAGTTGCAATAACAGTTTACCAGGCCACCGCGGCTGCCCATTCCAAAAAGCGCGCTCAGAGTTGGATAAAAACGATGTCATCATTGCTAACCACTCTCTCGTCATGGCAGACGCAGATTTAGGTGGCGGCGTGATTTTACCTGAGCCAGAAAACACGATATACGTCTTCGACGAGGCACATCACTTACCTCACGTCGCTCGTGACCATGCTTCAGCATCTGCGAGTTTAAAAGGTGCGGCAGCATGGCTTGAGAAGTTAAATCAGTCGATTAGTAAGTTTTCATCACTCGCAGACGAGAAACGCGTAGCTCGATTTCGCAATGACCTTCAAGACGCGGTTCAGAACTTGATACCGGCACTGACTCAATTGCCCAAACAGTTCGACCCAGCTCAATTTGAAGAGGGTATCTACCGCTTCGAACACGGTGAACTACCGGAGTGGCTAGAGAACCAATCCAAAGAACTAAAACAGTTCAGTAAAAAAGCAAATCAGAGTGTGGCAAAAATTGCCGATCTTATTGCGGAAAGAGTAAAAGACGGGGAGCTTGCGACAAGGTTGGCTGAACCAGCGCTTGCAGAGCTCGGTTTCTACATTCAAAGGTTAGAAAACCTAGCGCAAGTATGGCATTTAATGGCTGAACCAGCTCGTGAAAAAGGTGCGCCTTTAGCTCGCTGGTTAGAAACCCACCCCGATCGCGAGGGTGATTTCATTGTGAGTGTTTCGCCACTTGAAATTGGATGGCAACTCGACCAACAGATTTGGAGCAGATGTATTGGCGCCATTTTGGTTTCCGCAACGATGCGTGCATTAAACTCCTTCCATTACTTTTGCCATCAGGTTGGTATTGATGGCAAGCCAGAATCAGGCACACAGTTTTTAGCGCTTGCGTCACCATTCGATTACCAAAACCAGGCAGAATTACTCATCCCTGCGATGAAATATGAACCACCAGCGCCTCAATTTACTGAATATCTTATTGAGATCTTGCCTAAGTACTTGGAAGACAAGAAAGCCAACTTAGTATTATTCTCATCCTATTGGCAGATGAACCAAGTCGCGAAGGCACTCTCTTCGGAGTTCATAAAAAAAGGCTGGGCGTTGCAAGTTCAAGGTGAAATCTCACGTCAAGAAATTCTAAAAAAACATAAAAAGCTAATAGAATCAAATAAAACCAGCATCTTATTTGGTACTGGCAGTTTCTCTGAGGGGCTAGATTTACCTGGCGAATTACTTGAAAACTTGGTGATTACAAAAATTCCATTTGGTGTTCCAACCTCCCCTGTTGAGCAGGCTCACTCCGAATACATCGAGAAAAAAGGAGGAAACCCGTTTATGCAAATAACTGTACCTGACGCAAGCAAAAAGCTGATCCAGAGCGTAGGTCGCTTACTGCGTAAAGAGAGAGATTCTGGTAGAGTAACGATTCTTGATCGACGCCTAGTCACTAAGCGATACGGACAAGCCTTAATCGACTCACTACCTCCATTTAAACGTAAAATAGAATATTAGAAGAATCACCATTTATGGAAATGATTGAGCCAACCATGCTGTTGGTGTTGGCGCTTGTCGCTTTTGTCGCAGGATTTATTGATGCAGTTGCCGGTGGTGGTGGCATGCTTACCGTACCTGCTCTACTTTCGCTAGGCTTGCCGCCTCATATTGCACTAGGCACCAATAAACTTGCCGCTACCTTTGCTTCTTCTACTGCAGCATTTACGTACTACAAAAAACGTCTATTCAAACCTCAATGCTGGAGGCGTGCATTCGTGGCAACACTCGTCGGAGCGACATTAGGTACGCTATTTGTAGATGCGATTAGTACGGACTGGCTGGAAAAAGGATTGCCGCTTGTTATTTTGGCGGCAGCGTTGTATACCGTTTTTCATAAAACCCCCCACTCTGCTCATCAAAGTCCAATACCCGAGCCTTGCCCAAAACTTCATAAAAAACAGTACATGCAAGGCTTATCCATAGGATTCTACGACGGACTCGCAGGGCCTGGAACTGGGGCTTTTTGGACAGTAAGTTCAATGGCGCTGTACCGGCTGAATATCTTGCTCGCCTCTGGCTTAGCAAAAGCAATGAACTTTACCAGTAACTTTACCTCTTTGATCACTTTTGCATTCCTCGGACATATCAACTGGGTGCTAGGCTTAACAATGGGAGTATGTTTAATGGCTGGTGCTTTTGTTGGCGCGCACTCCGCTATTAGATTTGGTTCTAAATTCATTCGTCCTGTATTTGTTACTGCCGTCAGCATACTAGCCATTAAATTGGCTTATGACGCATGGTTTGTAGGTTTGTCATGAACATTTCTCAACTCCAGGAAAATCTAGAACAAATGGCGAAGCAAGCCGCTGTTCTTGACCGTCAAAGAGGCGAACATCATGTTCCGCTTTTTGATGAGCGTTTATTTGGTTGCCGCTCTCGCTTACTTACTCCTTGCGTAAAAGAAGCAAAAGCCACGCTGGATGCGATTGTGCGTGAGCAAAATGAAGGTAAGCTCACCGCTTTGCGTGCTGAGTACCTCACTGAACGGTTAGTGGCGCAAATCGGTGCAATTCAACGCGAGATTTCTACCACTAAAATTCGTAAGAATGAAATCAAACATAGCAGCTATTTCCGCAAGCCTATCAACGTGCTTTATCAGGAACTCGCTCAACACCAAGAGTGGGCAAGACGCTTGCGCGAGATGGTGTTAGAAAAAGAACGTGCTGTCGAAAGCGCTCCGAGTTTTATGCGTGCCGACGCTCAAAAAGTATTACTAGCAACCGAGCAACGTTTAGCGCGTTGTGAAGCAGCACTTCTTAAGCTAGAGAACCAAATTACACATAGGGAAAAACATCAATAATGGCTGATCAACCAACCTCGCCTTTAGATGACGCACCTGAAGAGATCAAACTGGCTGTCGATTTAATCTATTTGCTTGAGAGCAATGAGATAGATCCAGAAGTTGCGCTTAACGCTTTAAAGATCGTGCAAAACGACTTAGAAAACAAATTAAAAGCAAAGTAGCTCAGAGCGTTTCAATCCTTTCACCGAGACTCATTTTCAGTGCTCTTACACAATGATACTATTCATAAAAAAGTACGCCCCCAAAAGGATAAATAATGAAAGTAATCAGCTTTAACATCAATGGACTACGTGCGCGACTGCACCAACTCCAAGCGCTAATCGACAAACACCAACCTGATGTGATTGGTCTTCAGGAAATTAAAGTTCACGATGAAGCATTCCCGATTGAAGCTGTCGAAGCCATGGGCTACAAAGTGTATTTTCATGGTCAAAAAGCACATTACGGCGTAGCAATGCTTTGTAAGCAAGAGCCTCTACACGTACAAAAAGGGTTCCCGACGGATAACGAGGAACATCAAAAGCGCATGATCATGGCAACGTTTTTAAATGAAAACGGCGAAAAGGTCACTGTGCTAAACGGCTATTTCCCTCAAGGGGATAACATCAGCCACGAAACCAAATTCCCATACAAGCGCCAATTCTATAAAGATCTGATGACCTACCTAAACGATCATCACAATAACGACGAGCAATTGATTGTTATGGGTGACATCAACATCAGCCCTATTGATGCAGATATCGGTATCGGCGAGCCAAACCGTAAACGCTGGCTAAAAACAGGTAAATGTTCATTCCAACCTGAAGAGCGCGAATGGTTGAAAACCTTACTAGACTGGGGCTTTGTGGACACCTTCCGTAAGCTATACCCAGAGGTGAACGATCAATTTTCGTGGTTTGACTACCGTTCTCGCGGTTTTGATGATAACCGTGGCCTACGAATTGATGTCATTTTGGCAACCCCTTCTCTAGCGGAAAAGTGTATTGAATCTGGTATCGACTATGAGCTTCGTGGTATCGAGAAGCCTTCAGATCACGCACCAATCTGGTCAACATTTAAGTAATATATTGCAAAGCTATAAGCGAGACTCAACGCTAAGCTTAGTCCAATAAAAAGGGAGACTCAGTCTCCCTTTTTCATACAAATTACCAGTTAATCACTGATTCAGCGGCCAAACCGTTTGACCATCAATAGTTATCGGTGTTTGAGCAAATTCGTTCAGACAGTAGCCTGTATTACTACTTGCAAAGTAAGTGAGCGGCATCGGCGGTAGATTCAGCGCCACAACCTGCTGTTTCGCTTTTTCTGTGAACGAGAACCCCCACATATCGAGATAGTTAGTCATATCTCGCTGAGAGATGTAGCTCAGAGCAATAAGCAACCAGTCGTTGTTCGAGATTCTATTTGCTTCTTCCCGAGAGTAGTTGGCGAAACCAATGCTCAATCGTCTCTCATCCCAAAGCGCATCGTCCGATTTTAAGCGGTTAAACTCACGTTCAATCAGGTGCAAGCGCGCCAATAAATGCCAACCATTTTTAAGCACACCTTCATGCTGCGCCGCCATCATCATTTGAATGTAAACACGAGCGCCCCAACTCCAACTGGTTTGATTTTGCGCAGCCATGTATGCGTTTGGATCCGCTTGAGTTCGGCTAGCTTGCAATAATTCAAACTGGCCTTTGAAATCCAAGCTTTGGCAAGTTGAAACTTTTCCCGTATTCTGGAAGAAACGAGACTTACTGTAATACGAGTAGTAATTGGTCGTTGAATGCCCTTCCCAGCCTGAAAATCGGAATCGACCTTTTTCTAAACCATGACCAAGCTCATGTAAATCACCGTGACCGAGTGGGCTGAATGACCAATAAGCATCGTAAGGGTTACCCGAACAACCATAACCACACGTCGCTTGGTCAGCGTTCATGTGCTTCACTATATCAATATTGGCGATTTCCCAACCTTGGTTTTGGGCGTATTGAATAATTTCAGGCACTTCATCTATGCCCGGCCCTTGGAAACCTGCCAGCACATGCGGGTAGTTGTGAACATATTCTTCTGTTGCAAGCGCCATTTCCGAAGGGGTAGACCACATTTCATCGTTGACCGACTCCAACATTTTGTCGCGCTTTGAGTGTACTTCAAACCCAGGAGTGATCAGCTCAGCCCAATCGAATAAATTGGCTTCTAACTGTTGAATAAAAGCGTCGTTGTCCTTCTCACTTCTCCAAACTGGATGCTGTGCCACATGATTAAATTTCAGTTCAACCGGAACATCATTTTTGTCAAAGTGAACCTGTACTGGACCACCATAAGGAGAAGTCAGCGTGATGGTTTCACCCGGCTTCACTTCATAGCCGAATGAAGTCAGCAGTTTTGGTCGCGTGTATCCATCTTTGCTGAACTCATGAGTTGCACCACTTCTTAAAGTGTTGATGACAATCTTAGTCGCCACATCATTGCTGTCATTACGTTTAACCGTAAAGGTTTCCCCAGGAAGCGCATACACACCAGCCGAACGGAAGTTACGCTTTGATTCCATATTAATCGTTGCACTGATTCTCTTTATGTCAGGGCTAAACTCACTACGGCTGAAGTTCCCCATATTTGGTTGTTTTGGGTTTACGCTTCGGCTGTTGTATTGCACGTAATCGGCAAAGTACGACTTTAGGAATTCGGTCGTTTGGGTTGATTGTTTGTCCATCGGGAAGACAACCGTTTGACGATAATGATCAGCCAGCAATACCATGAGTTTTTCGTATTGGTAGCCGTTTTGATTAAACAAATCTACTTTTTGTTCATCAAGCTTTTGCAACCAATGGCGAATGCTGTTTGCCCCTGCATAAAATTGACTGTCCATATTCGCAGTGTCAGGGCAGGATTTGTCATCACACTTTGACAAGTCAACGTTGAAATTTTGAGATTCAAAACGAGACAACAGCGCTTGTTGTGTGATGACAGAGTCCGGCACAACGTTCATCAACGATGAAGGTTCCCAGTCGACCAAGCCTAACTTACGCCAATAGTTATCTCCCACATAATCAACATGGAATTTTTCCAAAATGTCTTGGCCAAGATCAGTTAGTCCTCCATCCCAATGCAGGTATAGAACAGGAATTTGGGCTTGCTCAGCGTATTCCAAAGCTTCGAGTACTGGTTTGTTGGTATCTCCAGATTGCAGATGCTGTGACAAGATCAATAAGTTTGGAGTATTGGTTTGCAAGCAGCTAAGTAGCTTCGAACCATCGCATAGGTTGGCCTCGTTAAACGCCAACTCTTGTGAAACATTGTCTTTCAGCCAATTCCGAGTCGCTTGCTCATCCGGAAAGTAATAAGACTGATCCATTTGCGCGATGACGACGTTTGAAGTAACTCCGCCCGACAACCAAGTGACCAGGTTACTTAACCATTTCGTCATCGCTGCGTTGGAAGAGTCGGGAAAACGTTGTGCCGTTCTAAATGGGTTACTACCTAATAGTGCGTAACGTTGACCATTAGACTTTTCCCCGGCAACGCCAATTGACAGAGCTTGATCTTTGTAACCGCTTGCCATGGCCTTATTGGTCATCAAGATGGTGTCGTTGAAGCCATACTGAGGTGCCAAGATCGCGGCATCATGGGTTGGATCCCAATAAAGACCTGAAAGGTTTTTCGCAATTGCAGACTTGATCGTATTCGACTGCATCTTGTGAGCTTCCACAACCTGATGACTTTTACGAATGAAATCGCTCGGGTCAGAAACGAGCAGTGCATTACCAGTTTCCAGAGCTTGTTGAACTGGAGCTGGCGTTGGTTTTGCTTGAGCATTAGGTTGTGATTCTCTCTCTCCCCCACCACATCCTGTGGCTAAGGCGGCAATGCCCAACGATAGAATTGTTTTTTTCATTTTTACTTACTAAACAATGAGTTTACCGAATGTTAATGTAAGTTAATGAATAATAAGAAAGAGTCTTTTACATCGGCTGGAAAAATAGGAATGAAGATAACAAAATTATCAAAAGCAATAGCACCCATTCCGGTGCTATTACCTCTATTGATAATTAGCTTAAAGGACGTAGATAAGCTAAGAAACGCTTCTCTGCCACTTTGAAACACCACAAGATCATAAACGTCAGTGCCATGTAGAACAGCCCCGCCGTCAGGAAAGACTCAAATGGTGCATAGTAGCGCGAGTTAACTAGACGCGCAGCACCAGTTAAATCCATGATGGTAACGATGCCCGCGACTGCACTTCCGTGCAGCATAAATATGACCTCGTTTGAATAAGCTGGTAATGCTCGACGCAATGCACTCGGCAAGATAATACGTCTATATGTCATAAACTTACTCATGCCATATGCTTTCGCAGCTTCCACCTCACCTTTCGGCAAACCATTAATCGCACCACGAATAATTTCTGCGGTGTAAGCCGATGTATTCAGAATAAAAGCGACCAAAGCACAGAACCAAGCGTTCTCCCACAAGGTATCTTTCACAGGGAAAAACTGATCCATGCCGTAGTAAATCAAATACAGCTGAACCAATAGCGGCGTTCCACGGAAAAAGTAAATGAATCCCCAAGAAGGTAAGCTTAGAGCGTAATTGGTACTATTGCGTGCCACGGCTAATGGGATAGAGACAAACAAGCCAATAACCAACGCTAATCCCACTAACCAAACTGTTGTCCAAAGTCCCTGAAGATAAGTTGGAAAGCTTTCAATAATCAAAGAAAAGTCCATAACTTACCTCGCATGAATACTGAACTTACGCTCAACAAGCTTGAGTAGCCCGGTCGAAACGCTGGTAAAAAATAGAAAGATGAGCGCGACAGCCATGTAAAAGGTGAACGGCATTTTCGTTGTACCTGCTGCCAATGAGCTCATTCTCACCATGTCATCCAGACCAATAATGGAAACTAACGCTGTGGTCTTAAGTAACACTAACCAGTTATTACCAAATCCAGGTAATGCATGACGAATCATCTGAGGAAGTAAGATTCTTCTAAACGATAAAGCAGAACTCATCCCATAAGCTTTCGCCGCTTCTAATTCACCCTTGTCCACCGCCATGATCGCTCCACGAAAAGTCTCCGCCATGTAGGCGCCAAAGATAAAACCAATCGTGAGTACACCAGCTATAAATGGGCTGACATCAATATAATCAGGTAAGTAAGACGTCCATTCATGGTTTGGATCACTCGAGGCAAACCACTCGTTGAGCGTTTCGTTGATGGAGTAAAGGCTGTTATTTAAAAGTATTTGTCCACCAAAGAAAATTAGCATCATCAGAACCAAATCTGGAATGCCGCGAATGACAGTGGTGTAAAGAGTGGCAATCGCCCTTGCCCATTTGTAAGGCGCTAACTTAGCTAGTGCGCCAAGCATGCCTAAGACCATGGCGAGAATGAGTGAAAGCACTGCAACTTCTATTGTTACTAAAGCTCCTTTCAAAATCGAAGCTTCGTATCCTTGTAAATCTAGCATAGGTGAGTTCCTAATCCCTAAACTCAAAAAATCGACCGTTGACTACTTCTAGGAACAAGCCAACGGTCGCTTAATTACGGTTTATTCACCGTACACATCGTAGTTAAAGTATTTACCAGCAATTTCTTGGTAAACACCTTTCTCACGTAGTGAAATAATTGCTGCGTCTAGTTTCTTCGTCAGATCTTTGTCTTGTTTACGAACAGCGATACCCATACCTTCGCCAAACCATTTTGGATCGGTTAACGATGGTCCAACAAACTCATAAGCTTCGCCACCGGCTTTGTTGATCACACCCTCTTCTAGAGCAGACGCATCACCTAAAACGGCAGCAATTCGACCATTTTCTAGATCAAGATACGCTTCATCAAAAGAGCCATAACGCACAATTTCAACATCATCGCCATAGTTGTCAGTTAAGTACTTGTCATGTGTCGTCGCACGTTGCACGCCAATTTTGACATCTTTAAGATTATCAAAATCTAGACCCGCACCTTTCTTAGCGATAAATTTATTTGGAATTTGTGCGTACTTGCCAGTGAAATCGACTTTTTTCTTGCGCTCTTCAGTGATAGACATTGCTGCGATGATGGCATCGTACTTACGTGCAAGCAGAGAAGGAATAATACCATCCCAATCTTGAGCGACGATTTTGCACTTCACTTGCATCTCTTCACAGAGTGCATTTGCCATGTCTACGTCAAAGCCTTTTATTGAGCCATCAGTTTCTGTCCAGCTAAACGGAGGGTAAGCACCTTCGATACCAAAGCGAACTGTTTTCCATTCTTTCGCTTGGGCAACACCTGATACTGCCGTTGCAGCAATCGTTGCTGCTAATAACCACTTTTTCATTTCCATACTCCTGTGATTGCTATTTTATTTCGTTTTGTTTGTTGTGTTGGCTTAGGAGGCAATAGTCTGCCGCCTAACAAATATTAGTAAATGGATGAGATAAACTGCTGTAATCGTTCTGAATCCGGGTTTGTAAATAGCTTAGCTGGATTTCCCTGTTCTTCCACTAAGCCTTGATGTAAAAACATCACATGGTTTGATACGTCACGTGCAAACGCCATTTCGTGCGTGACCACCAGCATAGTTCGCCCTTCATCTGCCAAATCTCTCATTACCCCCAGAACTTCTCCTACAAGTTCTGGGTCAAGCGCAGAAGTTGGCTCGTCAAACAACATCACCTCTGGGTCAACTGCTAGCGCACGGGCAATAGCTGCACGTTGCTGCTGGCCGCCAGATAAGTGCCCAGGGTAATAATCCTTACGCTCATACAAGCCTACCTTCTTAAGCAAGACTTCTGCGTTTTCAATCGCTTGAGCTTTTGGAACGCCTAAGACATGAACAGGCGCCTCAATCACGTTTTCTAGTACGGTTAGGTGAGACCAGAGGTTGAAACCTTGGAAAACCATTGCCAGGCGTGAGCGAATACGTTGGACTTGCTTTTCATTAGCAGGAACAGATTCACCTGCTCTGCTGTTCTTCATTTGGATTAATTCACCATTTACCCAAATTTCGCCCGCGGTAGGCGTTTCTAGCAAGTTGATACATCTGAGAAAGGTACTCTTACCTGAGCCGGAAGAGCCAATAATGGAGATAACATCTCCTTTGTGCGCGGCAAGTGAAATGCCTTTTAAAACTTCATTTTGTCCAAATGTTTTGTGCAGGTCTTTTATATCTAGCGCTGGTACATCATTCATGCGCCCTACTCCCTGTGTTTTTGTCACTGCAATTAAGGGACTCCGCCCTCTCTAATTCGGAACAAATTAGCACCGCCCTTTGAAACTTGCAACAAATTATTAACCTAAATAATTCGAATAGAAAGATACGATAGACAAATTAATATGCAATATATAGCAACATATTCTTCAAAAGTTGAATATTAAATATAAAAAAGCCCCTTTCAAAGGGGCTTAATAAATTTACAAAAGTGTTAATTGAAACCTATTCGAGGTCGCAATGAATTAATTAAAACGACTGACTACCAGCGAGTTTGAAGTACGTAATGTCACCTCATTTTCTAAGCCTTCTTTTTCAGAAGTAATGATGCCATCTAGGTCTTCATCTAGTTCAGGCTCTGACGCTTCACCATTGGAGAAGAAGCTCATGAAAACTTTAGAATCAATATTACTATCTTCATTCACTACCAAAGCAGTGCGATTAAAATCGTCCGAAGCTGAAACTTTCAAACCGTTAACGGCCGATGTTGGGAAGTTGTAGTAATGCAATTCTGGAACAACAACAGAATCACTATTACTTGTTGTGAAAATGCGATGTGTGACTCTGTAGTCGCCTGAAGTTGCAAAGTAAGCGACACGAGTAAAGCCTTCAGTAGACGATGTTAAGCCCATGTCCAGATCAATCACGGACTCTGCACTTCCTTGCGCTGATACACTTGGTTTTGTGTTCGGCAGGTTATCAATATTTAAGTAAGCACTCGGATCAACGTCAATATCCCATCCGTCAGAGATCGTTTCGTTAAGTAGAGACTCCCAACCATTAACTTGATTCTCTGAGAACGCCATGTATACCCAAGTTTCTTTATTCGTTGCACTAGGGCGATTATATTCAACGGCCGTTTTATCCAGCTTCAACGCGTCATATGCAAAGCCGTTAGTAACAAAGCCAATGTTGAGCGAGTCGTAAGTATAGTCAGAAGACGAATAAATGTTTGACGTATTATCCGCTCTAACTAAGGCTATCTCACCAGTTCCCCACGAACCAATACCATACTGGTAAAGCGCTTTGTCGCTTGAACCTGATTCATACTGAAACAATGCCGTTGGTTCACCTTTAAGCCCCATCAGTTCATCAGTAGGCAACATATCAGGGTTCGGAGACGTGAAAATATCGGTTTGCGAGACAAAGTTGTAATCTCCGCCACCTGATTCAGCGTTTCGGTAATCTAAGTTAGTAAACTTATTGCTTGCTAAGTTACCGCCAGTAAAGCATTTGTTCAAAGAGTCTCGGTTTAGTGCAAAAGTAGCATTACGTAGTTTCTTATCTTGCAAGAACTCTTTTGAAAACGTGTTTACGCGAGCTTCTTTGCCGTTAAATTCTATTGCTTGAAACGTTACAAAGCCGCCGTCAGGGATATCTTCAAGATAAAACTTAAAGTTATCAGTGGTAGGTTTGATAATGTCTCCGGATCTTTTGCCATCGGCATCAGAGTAGTAACCGATAACATAGTTGGTCACTTGCTCTTTTGACGCTGCACTGTAGGTTAAAACCGTTTTATCGCCGTTCAGCTCAGTTTTGTGGTCATATACAGTACAACCTTTCGTAGTTGCTTCACTTTCAGTCATTGTTGCTGGTATAGCAAAATCAAAAGTAAACGCAGTTTTCGGCGCTGCACCACCGCCACCGCCGCCACCGCCGCCGCAACCGACCATTAACCCTGAGATGATTGCCACTAGTGGCAGTACTTTAAGCTGTTTCATGTCTTTTTCCTAAACTGAGCGGCAATGATTAGCCAAAAAATTGTCTTTGCTCTGTCCAAAGCAAGAATAAAGCCAGCTTTATATAATCACCGTGAATATTGACATTTAATCTGCATCTCGTGCAAAAGGACAAAAAGTTCTAATTTTATGCAACTTGTGTAATGAAATTACACAAGATCTCCGCATCTCATTCGCATGCCAGAAACTTTCTGTAGTTTTATTTCACAACCATTCTTAAAGTGATCTAAATCAATCACCCTAAATGGCTATCTTGCTAGACTCCTGCCAAAAGATGAGGCTTTTTTTGTGCCTCAACACAATAAGTTATTAGCTATGCTTAGGCACAGTGTCGACGTGTAACAAATCTAACAATAGCTAGCATAAGCGTGCCGCAGGATGCGGATTAACACAATTGAATGAAGAATTCATAACTTTTAAATATATGAGGAATCTATGTCAGACGCAGTTAACAAAACGCACTCTGATTCAGATATCGAGACCAAGAGCTACCGTGAGCTTCATCGTCCAGCATCTGAGTTCGCAAGCCGTTCAGACTACCTAGACCACGAACTACAAATTATGAAGCCACGTCGTTTTGGCTTGAACTTGCCAGGTCGTGACTTCCGCTTTGAGCTTGAAGACCTTGTTCCAGCGCTTGCTGGTACTATCGGTATTATCGCAATGTACTCTGCGGTAATGATGTCTTGGGCTGAAGGTCTTACTGCAGCATGGGACCACGTAAACTTAGGCAAGGACTTTGCTATCGAAGTTGCGCGTGTAGAAATGCTCATCCCTGCACTTCTTTTCTGTGTACTTGCCTCTGGTTTTATTAACCCTAAAGCCAACCTAGCAGGCAACCACGGCCCAATGATCCCTCTTATTGGTACCATCGCTCTTGCTGGTGCTCACCCTCTTGCATTAGCAATTCTCATTGGTGTGTTTGGTTTGATTTTGAGCCTCTTAAAAGGTGGGTCAAAACTGGTTAACCTCACCTCTGAAGGTACGGCTGGCGGCCTTCTTATTTTCTTAGGTTTAACCGGAACCATGAGCCAAATTAACTCTATTCAAGCTTGGGCTGTTGGTTTGCAATCCGATACGGTTGCCGCTGGTAGCATGGGTTACATCGGTCTAATTGTTCTTGCGGTTACCATTGGCTTATACGCGTTCCTTGCTAAAGTGAACAAACGCTGGCTAGCGATCCCTGTTTGTGCCTTCACTGGGCTTGCAATCGCACTGGCTCTTGGCGCAGGCTTCGATATTAAATTCGTAACCGAGACAGGCCTTCCAAACCTAAATCCAATCTACTGGTGGGGTTCAACAGAAGAAGGTTGGATGCTTGGTCTTCCTAATATGGAACACTTCATCGCTTCACTACCATTCGCAATTCTTGCGGTAGCAATGTGGTCACCTGACTTCTTGGGTCACCGTATCTTCCAAGAGATGAACTACCCACGAAAGAGTGAGAAAGTGCTGATGGACGTTGATGACACAATGACAATGTGTTCCGTTCGCCAAATGGTCGGTACTGCAGTGGGTGGTGGTAACATCACATCATCTTGGGGGACTTACATGATCCCTGCTGCAATCGCGAAACGCCCTATTCCTGCTGGTGCCATCTTACTAGGCTCTCTATGTATTATTGTTGCAATCCTTGGTTTTCCTATGGACGTTGCAGTATGGCCTCCAGTTATGCGCGTTGCTCTTCTCGTTGGTGTATCTCTACCACTGCTTGAAGCTGGCATGCAGATGGTGAAGGACTCGAAAGACTCACAAGCAGCAGGTATCTGTATCTTTGGTTCTGCCGTTGTTAACCCAGTTCTAGCTTGGGCACTAACTATGCTTTTAGATAACAACGGTTTAATTGGAGATAAAGAGCGCGCGTCTCGCCTATCATTTGTAGACAAGATTGTGATCCCAGTAAGCGTACTTGTTATCTGTTTAGTTGCTATGCTTGCAGTTGGTATGCTTGAAGGCCAGTATGGCATCCAAGCTTGGCTATAAGCTAGCAGTCCAGAAATTTGTGGGTAGCGCTCGTCGCTACCCCATTTTTATCGAGATTTTTGAGGATTTATTGATTTAGTTTAAGGTTTGCAAAAAAATTTTAGTTTAACCTCTAACTGTTGCTTAAAAAGAGAAACGTTAAAACTAGTGACAATATTTATAGTTTTGTAAATCGAATACGTAAATTTAAGACTATAAATATTGTTATTCATAAGAGTGTACTGTTCCCCTCTTTTATCTGGGGATAGCTGGCTCAACGGCGAAGCAGTACGTATTTTTTTCTACTAAAAAGGTAGGTATGTCATGGCAGAGCAATTTGCTAAAGCTTGGGAAGGTTTTGCTGCAGGCGACTGGCAAAACGAAGTAAACGTTCGTGATTTCATTCAGAAGAACTACACTCCGTACGAAGGCGACGAATCTTTCCTAGTTTCTGAAGGTACTGAAGCGACTAACAAGCTTTGGGCTAAGGTAATGGAAGGCATCAAACAAGAGAACGCGACTCACGCTCCTGTTGATTTTGATACTTCAGTTATCTCTACCATCACTGCTCACGATGCAGGCTACATCGAAAAAGACCTAGAAACTATCGTAGGTCTTCAAACTGACGCTCCTCTAAAACGTGCGATCATCCCTAACGGTGGTATCCGCATGGTTGAAGGTTCATGCAAAGCCTACGACCGCGAGCTAGACCCACAAGTTAAAAAAATCTACACAGAATACCGTAAAACTCACAACCAAGGCGTTTTCGATATCTACACTCCTCAAATCATGGCGTGTCGTAAATCTGGCGTACTGACTGGTCTTCCAGATGCATACGGTCGTGGTCGTATCATCGGTGACTACCGTCGTGTTGCTCTATACGGTATTGACTTCCTAATGAAGGATAAATTCGCGCAGTTCTCTTCTCTACAAGAGCGTTTTGAGAACGGCGAAGACCTACAAATGACAATGCAGCTTCGTGAAGAGATCGCAGAGCAACACCGTGCTCTAGGTCAAATCAAAGAAATGGCTGCAAAATACGGTTGTGATATTTCTCGTCCTGCTGAAACTGCGCAAGAAGCTATTCAGTGGACTTACTTCGGTTACCTAGCTGCTGTTAAATCTCAAAACGGTGCGGCTATGTCTCTAGGTCGTACTTCTACGTTCCTAGACATCTTCATCGAACGTGATATCGCGGCTGGTAAGCTAACTGAAGAACAAGCTCAGGAAATGATCGACCACTTCGTAATGAAACTACGTATGGTTCGTTTCCTACGTACTCCTGAGTACGATGATCTATTCTCTGGCGACCCTATCTGGGCAACTGAGTCTATGGGTGGTATGGGTCTTGACGGTCGTACGCTAGTTACTCGTACAAACTTCCGTTTCCTAAACTCACTATACACTATGGGTCCTTCTCCAGAGCCAAACATCACTGTTCTTTGGTCTGAGCAACTACCTGAAGGCTTCAAGAAGTTCTGTGCGAAAGTATCTATCGATACTTCTTCTATTCAGTACGAAAATGACGACTTAATGCGTCCAGACATGAACTCCGACGACTACGCGATCGCATGTTGTGTATCTCCAATGGTTGTTGGTAAGCAAATGCAGTTCTTCGGTGCTCGTGCGAACCTTGCGAAAACAATGCTTTACACCATCAACGGTGGTGTGGATGAGAAGCTAAAAATCCAAGTTGGCCCGCAAATGCCTAAGATCGAAGGCGATGTTCTTAACTACGATGAACTGTGGGAGAAAATGGACCACTTCATGGATTGGCTAGCGAAACAATATGTGACTGCACTAAACGCTATCCACTTCATGCACGATAAGTACAGCTACGAAGCGGCACTAATGGCTCTACACGACCGTGACGTTAAACGTACTATGGCTTGTGGTATTGCTGGTCTATCTGTTGCGGCTGACTCACTATCTGCAATTAAATACGCAAAAGTTAAGCCAATTCGTGACGAAGACGGTCTAGCAATCGACTTCGAAATCGAAGGCGATTACCCTAAATTCGGTAACAACGACCCACGCGTTGATGACATTGCATGTGAACTTGTTTCTGTATTTATGGGCAAAATCCGTAAGCTTAAGACTTACCGTGATGCAATCCCTACTCAGTCAATTCTTACTATCACTTCAAACGTGGTTTACGGTAAGAAAACTGGTAACACGCCTGACGGTCGTCGTGCTGGTGCTCCATTTGCTCCAGGTGCAAACCCAATGCACGGTCGTGACGAGAAAGGTGCTGTAGCATCACTAACTTCAGTTGCTAAACTGCCGTTTGCTGACGCACAAGATGGTATCTCTTACACATTCTCTATCGTACCTAACGCACTAGGTAAAGATGAGGGTTCACAACGCGCTAACCTTGCTGGTCTTATGGATGGTTACTTCCACCACGAAGCGGGTATCGAAGGTGGCCAACACCTAAACGTGAACGTTCTTAACCGTGAAACTCTAGAAGACGCAGTTAAGCACCCAGAGAAATACCCTCAGCTAACAATCCGTGTATCTGGTTACGCTGTTCGCTTCAACTCTCTAACTGCAGAGCAACAAGCTGACGTAATCGCACGTACATTCACTGAGTCTCTATAAGACTATAGCGAAATAACGTTCTAGTAATACAACAAAGGCTGATGCTAAGTAGCATCAGCCTTTTTTTATTTCTTGAATGAAAGTTGTGATATCGCGAAAGACTTTTGCCCGCATTCTTACGTATGATGCGAAAAAAGTTAGCAAATAAAGTCTATGAGATTTAGTAAATTAATTATTCTTACCCTTCTTTCTCCAGTTGCAATAGCATCCACTAAGTCTACGGTTTCTTTTACCATCGACAACGATGGTATTTTTGGCGTCGATCAAGACTATACGAATGGTGTTTTCCTTTCTTACGCGACAGACCAACTGACACAAGAAAGCCAATGGAAATGGCTGAGTCTAGCTAACTCAGAGCACGCCAATATCGATAAAATAGAGTTGGTTCTTGGCCACAAAATGTGGACTCCAAGCGACATTGAAGCCGATTATCCACTAATCAATGATCGCCCATATGCCGGTTACCTACACACCGAAATCAACTACCTTTCCCTAACGAGTGACAAAGCTGTACGGTACAATTTCACCATAGGAGCTACGGGTGAAAGTTCGCTATCAGAAAAGGCGCAAGAAATCGTTCACGGCATAACAGGATCGACGGACCCTCAAGGTTGGGATTACCAGATTGAAGATAAAGTTGCGTTCAGCCTTGGTTACCGCGTATTTAACAAATTGATGCGCAGCGAAGAACAAAAAACACAATGGGAGATTACCAACATTAACGACATCAATGCGGGTAACTTCCGTAGTGATGTCTCTCAAGGCGTCATGTTTCGTTGGGGTACAAACCTAGCGAATAGCATCGGAGCCGCCAATATCAGCGTCGAAAGCCCTTTCTCAGCAAGTATGATCGCTCAGAACACGTCGAGTTGGTTCTTGTTCACCGGGTTTGAAGGTCGTTACCGCTTTAATGACATGACTATCGAAGGAGATCGTCCTGGCATTCCTGAACCGTCAGCGCCATACGACGTCACACTGCAAAATTGGCAAGCAAGTGCCGTCGCGGGGGTATCTTGGTACAACCAAAATTACGGTGCAAGCATCACCTTTACAATTAAAACACCGGATTATGAAGAAGCCCAAACCGATGTTTATGGGACAGGCTCGTTCTCCGTGTTCGCCTTTTTCTAAAAACTGGATTATCCCAGCATCGAAGTCAATCTAGATACACGGCAAGTTCTCGGGGTAGGTATTAACCACCTCGTGTTCAAGCGTTTATGTAGATTGGCTCCATCTATTTTCTTTCTTCAAATAACCTTGCCTTTAGTACCGACAAAGCTGTTTTAACCCTGCTTTTTGTAATAAAATAACAGCTAGAATTTACTAGTAATGAGAGCAAAAGATGTCAACAGCTGGTCGTATTCACTCATTTGAGTCATGTGGTACCGTAGACGGACCTGGTATTCGATTTATCGTCTTCTTGCAAGGTTGTTTAATGCGCTGTAAGTATTGCCATAACCGCGATACTTGGGACACGCATGATGGCAAAGAAGTCACGGTTGAAGAAATCATTTCCGAAGCGAAAAGTTACCGCCACTTCATGAATGCATCAGGTGGTGGCGTTACTTGTTCTGGCGGCGAAGCGATGCTTCAACCGGAATTCGTACGTGATTTTTTCCGCGCTGCTAAAGCCGAAGGCATTCATACATGTCTAGATACTAACGGTTATGTTCGTAAGCACACTGATGTTATCGATGAAGTACTGGATGCAACAGACTTAGTCATGCTTGACATCAAACACATGAAAGACGAAGTGCACCAAGATCTCATCGGTGTATCCAACCGACGCACATTGGACTTTGCTCGTTACTTACAAAAAATCGGAAAGAAAACATGGATTCGCTATGTCGTCGTGCCTGGTTACACAGATGACCCAGAAGCAGCACACATGCTTGGTGAATTTATTAAAGACATGGATAACATCGAAAAGGTCGAGTTACTTCCTTACCACAAATTAGGGGCTCATAAGTGGGAAGCGTTAGGCTTAGAATACCCACTCGAAGGCGTAAACCCGCCACCGAAAGAAACCATGGATGAAATTCAATCCATTCTTGCTCAATACAACGATAACGTAAAATACTAAGTGAACCGCAAGACTAACCTCTTTAAGATACCAGCTTATTGCTGGTATTTTTTTGATTATATCTAAGCCTTATCAGTGAGTTTCTCTGCGGTCATTTAGGTATAAAAAGAACGATAGAAATGATTGCGTCATGTTCGCATAGGAAGGAAGTAACATGGATTTGTTTAACTTAGGCTCTCTTGTTGTCTCAATTTGGATAGTAGTAGTCTACTGCCTACCAGATTGGAAAAAAGTCGTTTGGCCAAAACTGGAAAAAGAGAAAGGATTTCAGCACCTCGTTTTTGCAACGCTCTTCTTTTTCAGTATTTTATGGGCCGCTCAAGCAGGTGTAAAAGAAGGATTACAGATTCATTTTCTTGCACTAACAACGCTGACGATGATGTATGGTTGGCGCATGGCATTTCTACTCAGCATTCCCGCTATGTTGGTCAACCACCTACTACATGATGTGTCCTTGCTACTCTTACCCACGTCGTTAGTTCTATCTGCCCTAATTCCGATTTTCATTAGTTACTTAGTGTTTCTTCTGAGTTACCACTACTTGCCACGAAACATTTTTGTTTTCATCTTCGTTGCTGGATTTTTCAATGGCGCGATAACAGGAAGTCTGCACCTCATCATTAACTCTTTTTATCACCTATCAGTTGGTCACTACGATTGGGAAACCATTCAACATAACTACTTTGTTTTTGTGCCGTTGCTCGCCTTTCCAGAAGGTCTATTAAATGGTATGGCACTGGCGGTTTTAACCGTATTCAAGCCAGAGTGGCTGAGAGTATTTTCAGACCGAGACTACATATACAATCATTACCATAAATAAGTGTTTTCAAACTGGTCAAAAGTGACAGTTCTTGCCATTTTTTAGTATTAAATATGTGTTGAGATCATGTTTCACTCATGTCTTAAGCGTTAACCTAAGCACATTAAAAATGTATTAGATATCTAGTGAGGTCACCATGGAAATGTCAAACGCTCAACGTTTGATTCTATCAAACCAATACAACCTTATGTCTCAACTTGATCCAAGTAATGCGGCCAAATACAAACGCTTACAAACGATCGTTGAACGTGGTTATGAACTACAAATGCGAGAGTTGAACAAAGATTTCGGCTGCCTCTCAGAAGCAGAGTGTCGTGAGATCATCGACGTTATGGAGATGTATCATGCGATGCAAGAGTCTTACAACATGCTAGACGATGAAGATCGTAGCAACGTGGATCAACGTCGCTTGAAGTTCTTGGGATTTGATATCGCTTCAGAAGCGCAACAAGTACATTACGTACGTTTTCTCATCGATTCTGAAGGTTTGTACCCTCAGTTTGACAAGGCAGATCATCACTTTAACAGCCAAATGCCGATGCTAGATAAATACCGCCGTATGCTGCAAACTTGGCGTAACTGCCCTCGTCAGTATCATTTATGTGAAAACGAACTAGCGCAAATCTTCAGCGCATAAAATGGTCGTCTAAGAATGAGGAGAGCGCCCGCTCTCCTTGTTATTTACCCTGTCACAAACTTATCTAAGACTTTGCTCTCTTCCTACCTCTTTCACTTACCTTGCTCAATGTAGAACAACGAATCACTGAGACTCTTCTGTCTTTGCCAAATATTTGATTTCTATTGCACCTATTCACGACATAAATTCGTCCTTAATAAAAGAGTGATTCAAATGTCACTTTTACAATAAATTCATAATTGTTAAGCAAAATTGCAAATCCCCGACTAGGCTTAAGTAGAGAAAGGCTGTGATTGAAAAATTCATATCCACCGCTCACCGTTGTAACGAAAAAACCGTCCATAAAGCAAAGTCTTTGGTGTCGCCAATCTTACATTCTGTACGAACCAAATGTGATAACAGGACGTATATTCAAACAACAACGAGCATAACTGTTGGTGGAAAGCCTGAATCAACGTTCGTCGGTAGACTGACTATTAAAGGGGAAAGCGACATGAGTATTTTCGACCACTATCAATCAAGATATGAAGCTGCAAAAGATGAAGAGATGTCGTTACAGGAGTTTTTAGCCCTGTGTAAAGATGACAAAAGCGCTTATGCTAATGCAGCAGAACGCCTACTGATGGCGATTGGTGAACCAGAGATAATCGATACGGCAAAGGATCCGAGACTAAGCCGAATCTTCTCGAATCGTGTTATCTCTCGTTATGAAACCTTTAAAGACTTTTATGGCATGGAAGATGCCATAGAACAAATTGTGTCTTACCTAAAACATGCGGCGCAAGGCCTAGAAGAGCGTAAGCAGATTCTTTACCTACTCGGCCCTGTAGGTGGCGGTAAGTCTTCGCTTGCAGAAAAGCTTAAGGCTCTGATGGAACAGATGCCTATTTATGTTCTTACTGCTAACGGCGAACGCAGCCCAGTGAATGACCATCCATTCTGCCTATTCAAAGCCACAGAAGATGGCGATATTTTGAAAAAAGAATACGGCATCGAGCACCGTTATCTTCGCTCGATAATGTCTCCTTGGGCCGCTAAACGTCTTCACGAGTTTGGTGGTGATATCACCAAATTTAAAGTAGTGAAAGTACGCCCTTCTATCCTTGACCAAATCGGTATTGCCAAAACTGAACCAGGCGATGAAAACAACCAAGATATCTCATCATTGGTTGGTAAAGTCGATATTCGTAAGCTTGAACACTATTCGCAAGACGATCCAGACGCTTACAGCTACTCCGGTGCGCTGTGTAAAGCAAACCAAGGTTTAATGGAATTCGTTGAGATGTTCAAAGCACCAATCAAAGTGCTTCACCCGCTGTTAACAGCAACGCAAGAAGGCAACTTCAACGGCACAGAAGGCCTTTCTGCGATTCCATTCGACGGTATGATTCTGGCTCACTCAAACGAATCTGAGTGGCAGACCTTCCGTAACAACAAGAACAATGAAGCGTTCTTGGACCGTGTTTATATTGTGAAAGTACCTTACTGTCTACGTGTTTCAGAAGAAGTCAAAATCTACCAAAAACTTCTTGAAAACAGTGAGTTGTCTCAAGCCCCTTGTTCACCAAGCACGCTCGAGACTCTGGCACAATTCAGTATTCTTTCTCGACTTAAAGAGCCTGAGAACTCGTCCATCTTCTCTAAGATGCGCGTATACGACGGTGAAACGCTGAAAGATACGGATCCAAAGGCAAAAAGCTATCAAGAGTATCGTGATTATGCTGGTGTCGATGAAGGCATGAACGGTCTCTCAACACGTTTTGCCTTTAAGATTTTGTCACGCGTATTTAACTTCGACCAAACCGAAGTGGCAGCCAACCCTGTACATCTATTCTATGTGATTGAACAACAGGTTGAGCGCGAACAGTTCCCTGCTGAAACAGCAGAGAAATATCTCGAGTTCTTGAAAGGCTACCTAGTACCTCGATACGTTGAATTTATCGGTAAAGAGATTCAGACCGCTTATCTTGAGTCTTACTCTGAATACGGCCAAAACATCTTCGATCGATATGTCACCTATGCAGACTTCTGGATTCAAGATCAAGAGTACCGAGATCCAGAAACTGGTCAGCTATTTGATCGCTCTTCACTGAATGCTGAGCTAGAGAAGATCGAAAAAACAGCTGGTATTTCTAACCCGAAAGATTTCCGAAACGAAATCGTTAACTTTGTGCTTCGTGCGAAAGCGAATAACAATGGTCAAAACCCGGTTTGGACCAGCTACGAAAAACTGCGCACAGTAATCGAGAAGAAAATGTTCTCCAATACCGAAGAGCTACTTCCGGTTATCTCATTTAATGCGAAAACCTCTTCTGAAGATCAGAAGAAGCACGACGACTTTGTCGCTCGCATGATGGAAAAAGGCTATACCGAGAAACAGGTTCGCCTACTTTCTGAGTGGTACCTACGAGTACGTAAGTCATCCTAACCCAGTATTGAGTTAGGTCGCTTGTGAAACATGAAGAGGGCTATTTCATGGCGCAATTTATAGACCGAAGGCTCAATGGCAAGAACAAGAGCGCTGTTAATCGACAGCGCTTCTTGAAGCGCCACAAAGAGCAAATAAAAGAGTCGGTAGCAGACGCAGTGAATCGACGCTCGATTACGAATACGGAAACGGGCGAAGACGTCTCTATCCCTCACAAAGACATCAATGAGCCTATATTTCATCAAGGCAAAGGTGGTGTTCGCGAACGAGTTCATCCCGGTAACGACCAATTCATTACTGGTGATAAGATTGAGCGTCCCAAAGGTGGCGGTCAAGGTAGCGGCTCTGGAGAAGGGAACGCCAGTCCAGATGGAGAAGGCCAAGACGAATTTGTATTCCAAATATCAAAAGATGAGTACCTCGATATTTTGTTCGAAGATCTCGAGCTGCCTAATCTAGAAAAAAACCAAATTGCCAAAATCACAGAATGGAAAACGCACCGTGCAGGCTTTCAAACTGCCGGTATCCCTTCCAATATCGCCGTAGTACGTTCTCTGCAACAATCTCTTGCGCGCCGTACTGCAATGACTGCTGGTAAGAAACGACTTCTTAAAGAGTTAGAAGACGAACTTGCTCGCATCAAAAATATTGAACCTGCTCAGCAGTTTGAAGAGAACCGCTTGAAGGCTGAAATTGAAGAACTGCGCAAGAAAATCGAAAGCGTGCCGTTCATCGATACCTTCGACTTACGCTTCAAGAACTATGAGAAACGCCCGGTACCATCAAGCCAAGCGGTCATGTTCTGTCTAATGGACGTATCCGGTTCGATGGACCAGGCAACGAAAGACATCGCAAAACGCTTCTATGTTCTTTTGTACTTGTTCTTAACTCGTACCTACGAGAATGTCGAAGTCGTCTTTATCCGCCACCATACCCAAGCGAAGGAAGTGGACGAGCACGAATTTTTCTATTCACAAGAAACCGGGGGTACCATTGTATCTAGCGCGCTCAAGTTAATGGATGAAATAGTAAAAGAGCGATACCCGATTGGTCAGTGGAACATATATGCAGCTCAAGCATCCGACGGTGACAACTGGGCAGATGATTCGCCAAGATGCCGGGATCTGTTAGTGAACAAATTACTTCCAAACTGTCAGTACTACTCTTACATAGAGATCACGCGGCGCTCGCACCAAACTCTATGGCATGAGTACGAAAAACTCACTGAAGAGTTTCCTAATTTCGCAATGAAAAACATTCGCTCTGTGGAGGATATTTTCCCAGTCTTTCGTGAACTATTCCAAAAAGAAACGGCGTAAGGAGGCTAGCGATGAATACCGCAACGAGAAACCTCTCAGGAGAGGCGCCTAAGAAGCGTAACAGTAAAGTGTTGCCAGATGGACCAGATTGGACATTTGAGCTGTTAGAGCGATACCACAAAGAAATTAAGCGTGTCGCGGAGCATTATCGCCTAGACACTTACCCTAACCAAATAGAAGTGATTACTTCAGAACAGATGATGGATGCCTATTCAAGCATCGGCATGCCAATCAATTACAACCACTGGTCATTTGGTAAAAAATTCATTCAAACAGAGCAGAACTATAAACATGGTCAAATGGGGCTAGCCTACGAGATTGTGATTAACTCCGACCCTTGTATTGCTTATTTGATGGAAGAAAATACGGTAACAATGCAAGCACTCGTGATAGCACACGCGTGTTACGGCCATAACTCTTTTTTCAAAGGTAATTACCTATTCCAAACGTGGACTGACGCCAGTTCTATTATCGACTATCTGCTGTTCGCCAAAAAGTACTTAGCCGAATGTGAAGAACGATATGGCGTAAAAGAAGTGGAAAAGCTGCTCGACTCTTGTCACGCGTTAATGAACTTTGGTGTAGACCGCTACAAGCGTCCAGAGAAAATCTCAATTACAGAGGAAAAAGCAAGACAAGAAGAACGCGAAGCATACCTACAATCTCAAGTTAATGAGCTTTGGCGCACGGTACCAACAGCCAAGACGAAAGAGGAAGACATTAAAGAGCGATTCCCAAGCGAGCCTCAGGAAAACTTGCTCTACTTCTTCGAAAAACATGCGCCGTTGCTAGAGCCATGGCAACGTGAAGTTGTTCGGATCGTCCGTAAGATCAGTCAGTATTTTTATCCGCAAAAACAAACGCAAGTCATGAATGAAGGCTGGGCAACGTTCTGGCACTACACCATACTCAACCATCTTTATGATGAGGGCTTGGTGTCTGAAAAGTTCATTCTAGAGTTCTTACATAGCCACACCAGTGTCGTGGCTCAGCCGCCTTATAACAGTCCTTACTTTAATGGCATTAACCCCTACGCGTTAGGCTTTGCCATGTTCCGAGATATTAAGCGTATCTGCGAAGAACCAACTGATGAGGACAAGGAGTGGTTTCCAGATTTAGCAGGAACCGACTGGTTAGATGCAGTGCATTTCGCGATGCATAATTTCAAAGATGAAAGCTTTATTAGCCAATACCTTTCTCCGAAATTAATGCGTGATTTCAAGCTGTTTGCGATCAACGATGATGACCATAAGAACTTTATTGAAGTCGCTGCTATACACGATGAGATGGGTTATAAACGCATTAGAGAAACCTTAGCCGCTCAGTATAACTTATCTAATCTTGAGCCAAACATTCAGGTGTTTAATGTCGATGTCCGTGGTGATCGATCGCTTACGTTGCAGTACGTTCCTCACAACCGCATCCCACTTGATGATAGTTACGAAGAAGTTCTAAAGCACGTGTACCGATTATGGGGCTTTGATGTCATTCTCCAAGAAGTGAAAGACACCGGTCACCGAGAGGTGTTAGCGACCTGCCCTAAACGGAACCAATACGACACTAACATTTAACTAATACCGCGATACGAGTAAAACAAAAAAGGCTCCTAATTCAGGAGCCTTGTTTATTCTTAAATCTATATGAGCATTTGTTACGCTTGCTTTGCAACAATCGCGCGCACGGCTTCTAGGTCTTCGGGCGTATCAACCCCTGCCGCTGGTGCTTCTTTCGCTACCGCCACATGAATTTTTTCACCGTACCAAAGCACTCGCAGTTGCTCAAGACACTCAATCTGCTCTAATGCACTTGGTGCCCAGTTGACATACGTATTAATGAAACCAGCTCGATAAGCATAAATACCAATATGACGCATTAATGGGTTGGCAATGGTTTTGTCTTGTTTAGCAAAGTTATCGCGATCCCAAGGGATGGTTGCTCGACTAAAGTACAACGCATAGCCTTGCTCATCTGCGACAACTTTAACA
This sequence comes from Vibrio sp. SCSIO 43097, assembly GCF_023650755.1. Classification (NCBI taxonomy): domain Bacteria; kingdom Pseudomonadati; phylum Pseudomonadota; class Gammaproteobacteria; order Vibrionales; family Vibrionaceae; genus Vibrio; species Vibrio sp. SCSIO 43097. The sequence goes on from NZ_CP071840.1 coordinate 2,387,003, forward strand.
GCGTTCGGGTTGAACACTTCCTCTTCCGAGTCTATTTCTACAGCTAACGTCGCCATCGGGGCTTCACACCCTGATAAGTTATCAGCAACCTGACGAATGATGGACGGCGGAATCAAAGGCTCATCCCCTTGCACATTAACAATAATGTGGTCTGACGGAATAGCCATCTTTTCAACAACTTCTGCAAGACGCTCCGTACCTGATTCGTGCTGGGGAGAGGTCATACAAACTTTACCACCAAATGACGAAACCGCTTTCGCAACACGCTCGTCATCAGTTGCAACGATGACATCTTCCGCACCCGCTTGTAGCGCTTGTTCATAAACCCACTGAACCATAGGCTTACCACCAATATCCGCTAGCGGTTTACCAGGCAAACGGCTCGATGCGTAGCGCGAAGGGATGACAACCGTAAAAGACATTAGCGTCCCTCATCCATGCTCATAGCGCGAGCTTCAGGCTCTAGCAGAACTGGAATACCCTCTTTGATCGGGTAAGCAAGGCGATCCAATTTGCAGATCAACTCTTGATTATCTTTATCGTACGTCAGCTTACCTTTGCAAACAGGGCAAGCTACAATCTCAAGTAGACGGTGATCCATAAGCCGCTTTAACCTCTTTTATTCTATTTAAAATTTGCTCTGCATCGTTTGACTCAAACTGGGCAGATACAGGCAGATACCACCAATTATCTTGCGCATAATGGCTGCACTTGACGGCATCTTTCTCGGTCATAATCACATTGGTCCCTTGTTGAGCCAATGCTTCTAATTCTTGTTGATCAAAGTCTTGATGGTCAGCAAAACCTTTTGTGACTTTAACATTTGCGTTCATCGAGTTTAGTGTATGAAAAAAACGCGGAGGATGCCCAATGCCCGCAAATGCGACGAGATCTTTCAACTCCGAGACATCCACATGTTGCTTAGTCTTAAGATTAATAGCTTTAGAGGGTGCTAAAGCCATTGCGATTTCGCCCGTATGCGCTTGACCGCCATTGGTGATGATAAAGTCGACTTCTTTAAGTCGCTCAATACCTTCACGTAAAGGACCTAATGGAATTAGGCTTTCATTCCCAAACCGGCGATTCCCATCCACAATCACTAACTCAATATCACGGCCTAACGCATAATGTTGTAATCCATCATCCGTAATTATGATATCCACATCCAAATCTAGCAGTGCTTTCACTGCATTTGAACGCACAGGATCTACCGCAACAGGTGCTCCTGTACGGCGATGAATCAACTTAGGTTCATCGCCACAATGCTTCGCTGGCGTATCTTCTTTTAGCACTAACGGATAGGCAGGAGCCTTTGCCCCATAACCACGAGAAACAACCCCCGGCTTAAAGCCCATTTGCTGTAGTTGCTCAACAAGCCACACAACAACTGGTGTTTTACCATTGCCACCAGCAGTGATATTGCCAACCACAACAACAGGTATAGGCGCATTATAAGCTTGCTTGCGGCCAGTTTGGTATTGCTTTCGCTTTGACTTGCTTATCGCTCCAAATAATAAACTCAGTGGCCACAAAAGCGGCCACAAGAGATATTTTATTGGATGGCTTTCAAACCAGATTTTTTCAATCACCGCGCTTATTCACCAAACTGAATACGGTGCAATTGTGCATACGCACCATTTTTCTCAATAAGCTCAGCGTGGTTGCCACGTTCAATGATGGCACCATCATCAACCACAAGAATTTCATCGGCTTTCTCGATTGTGGATAAGCGGTGCGCTATTACAAGTACCGTTTTGTCTTTTTGCAGCTCATCAAGTGCAGCTTGAATAGCTCGCTCGGATTCAGTATCCAAAGCTGAAGTTGCCTCATCAAGAATTAGCACTGGAGCATCACGCAATAGAGCTCGCGCAATCGCAACACGTTGGCGTTGACCACCAGACAAGCTAGCACCATTTTCACCAATCATCGCATCTAGTCCGCCATCCATCTTACTGATGAACTCCATCGCATGCGCGAGTGTTGCCGCTTTCTCGATATCACTGCGCTCGTATTGGCCATCCGTTGCGTACGCAATATTGTTTGCTATCGTGTCATTAAACAAATGAACATTTTGCGATACTAGTGCAAATTGCTGACGTAAATTCTTTAGCTCGTAATCACGAATATCATGCCCATCTAATGTGATAGATCCACTGCCAACATCATAGAAGCGGTTGAACAAGTTCGCGATGGTACTTTTACCTGAGCCAGAACGGCCAACTAGCGCCACCGTTTTTCCTCTTGGAATATCGAAGCTGACATTTTCCAATGCTGGTTTTTCTGCGCCAGTGTAAGTAAAGCTTACGTTTTTAACCGAAACATCGCCATTTGCGCGTTCAACTGTCAACTTACCTTCGTTTTTCTCAGGCTCGAGGTCAATTAACGCGAAGAGCGTTTGGCTCGCGGCCATACCACGTTGGAACTGAGAAGTAACGTTAGTCAGCGCTTTAAGTGGGCGCATCAGACCAAACATTGCAGAGAACACAACAGTAAATGTACCTGGAGTCAGTTGCTCTTTAATCGAATCAATACTTGCTAAATAAAGAACGGCAACAATTGCAAGTGATGCAATCATTTGGATGATAGGGTTAGCCGCCGCTTGAGCCGTCACCAACTTCATGCTTTGTTGACGCATTTGGTTGCTGACTTTTTCAAATCGTTGACGTTCGATGTCTTGGCCGCCATAGCTCAACACAACTTTATGGCCTTTCAGCATCTGCTCTGCTGATGCAGTTACGTTACCCATCATGGTCTGCATATTTTTGGATATTTTTCTAAAACGTTTAGAAACAACACCAATACCCCATGCCACAACGGGAGCAACAGCAAACAGCACTAGCGACAATTGCCAGCTGTTGTAAAACATCAAGACTAACAGACCAATGATACTTGCGCCTTCACGGACAATGCTCACCAACGCTTGGCTAGTTGCCGCTGACACTTGCTCTGAGTCGTAGGTTATACGCGACAATAAATTGCCCGTCTTTTCCTTATCAAAGTAAGACACCGGCATATGCATAAAGTGATTGAACACCATGCGACGGACTTGCATAACTACGTTGCCAGATACCCAACTCAAACAGTAGGTGGAGACAAATCCACTTATGCCACGAATGAACATCATAGCAAAAATAATCAATGGAAGCGTGCGTAAAAAATCAGACTCAGCGTTCCCAAAACCTTCATCGAGTAGCGGTTTTAGCAAGGAAATCATATAAGTATCTGATATTGCATTAATAACTAATGCTAAAACAGCAACGATTAGGCCAGATTTATAAAGGCGTATAAATTGCCAGAGACGCTTAAACGTCTGCCAAGTCGTTTCATCAGTATTTGTTGACATAGAAGTGCTTTGTTTTCTTACATTAAGGCATTCATTCTACTCTGTTAGCGCTCATATGCCTATCCCTAGAACGTACACTAAGTTTGCTAACGTATAAGACTGCCACTTTTACCCAGTAGATCTCCAATGTGTCATTGGCTAACCTACTCTGACTCAACTGATATTCAATCTTAAATATGAAAATTGGGGGATCAAGCCTCATCGTGAAGCAAACTTGACCATCGTACCTGTTCATCTACTGATAAACATTAATAAATGTGTTATGTCCACTTAGAGAAAGTCTTTTAGTCTTTTATATTTCGCTCTATACTCTTGATATGTTCATTCTTATTTACAATAAAAAATATGCAAGTCATTCCCATTGTTCATTGCTTTGATAACAACTATGTTATTCCAGCTGCAGTAGCATTCTATTCTTTGCTTGAGAAATCAGATAAAAACTACAAATACCAGATATATGTCTTACATGAAGATATTACGCTGCTAAATCAAGAAAAATTAAAAAAAACCATACAAAAATTCAAAAACTCAGAACTTATTTTCATTAATTTCAATGAAAATGTCGACTTTGAAAATGATTGGAAAAACATAAAGACAAAAGGTCATTACTCTAAAGCTATGTTTTACAAACTTAGTATTTCAAGTTTAATTAAAGAACATAAAAAAATGATCGTATCTGATGTCGATGTTATTTACTTAAATGACATTTCAAAAGATTTTATAGAATATAATAACAACGATGATAATAATTATATATCAGGGGTATTCTCCGTAGATAAGATCCTAAGCTATAATGATGTTTATAAAAAGAGTTTTTCTAATGAAGAGATTAGCCAACTGAAAATAGGTGCTGGATACTTTTTTATGAATGCCGATCTCATTAGAAAAGATAATTTAGAGAAAAGGTTTAAAGACTACCTCGAAAAAAACTCTCACAGATTAATACAGCCAGAACAAGACGTTCTAAACTTCTGTTGTCACCCTAGAGTTGGAAAATTACCCTTAAGAAACATGGTTTGTAACTATGTGTATAGTATGTATGACAGAAAAGAGTTTGTGGATGAGGTTAACTATACTAAAGAAGAATTATTGGATGCATATGATAATCCGATTCAACTCCATTACGCATCAAGAGTAAAACCATGGAACAAATTAGATTCTATAAAAGCTAACTTGTGGTTAGAATGTATACTTAAGACCGAGTTTTTCGAAGACTACTTTTCTAGCTTAGAGCAACTAGCCAGACCAAATGGTGAAAAGAAACTATTTAGTTTTACACTACCATTAAAAAAGAATAAAAAATTCAGGTTGGATATATTAAAAATAAAAAGCTAAAACTTACAGACCTAATTCGACATTAGGTCTTTTTATATTAGTTCCGCTACGCAGCATCTGCCTATACCAAGGCTCAAATGTATCGCTACGTTTGGTTTCTGAGCGCCAATTATCACGGTGAATAAAGAAGCTTACCTGACCACCCTCACCAGTATCAAGCCAAGTAACGCCAAGCTTTCGGTATGAAGCAACGACATTTTCCGCTGGCATTCCCCATCGATTGTTTTTTGCTAAAGAAGCAACTGCCACACTCGGGCTCACCGCCTCAATAAATCGAGGATTCGATGAACTTTTACTCCCGTGGTGAGGGACTAGCATCACATCGCTTTGTAACTTTCCGGGTTCTCTAAGCAAAATCCACTCGCTAATGGCCTCAATATCACCAGTAAAAAGCATACTAAAGTTAGAAATAGGGTCAGTAAGTCGTAATACACAGGAGTGCGGATTATACGCACGTTGAACAAGTGCAGGAGGCCAGAGCACTTCCATGTTTAATCCTTGCCATTTCCATTGGTCGCCTCTAGTGCAAGGCTCATATTCGATAAAGAATTGACTACTAAGTTTACGCTGTGGAGAAAAGGCATCTTCAATGAAAAAGCGGCCGCCTGCGTGATCATTATCGGAATGGCTTAGAATCAGTGTATCTATGCTTTCATAACCTCGTTGATGCAAAACCGGAGTGACGACCTGCTCTGCGATACTGCCGCTTTGCCATGCTTTACCAGTGTCATACAGCAACACCTTGTCGTCTTTTTCTACAACCACTGCAAGGCCATGACCTACATCTAATACATCGATACGCCAATGCGGTTCATACTCCGCTGCAAACTTGATACTAATAACGATGCCGAGTAACAAATACCACGCGTAATGAGACATGAACCGTTGAAATATTAAGCAAACCACTATCACCATAACCAGCATTGTCATTTCCATGCTAATGGGTTGCCAAGAACCTACTGCGTACTGTATTGACGTGCTCAATGGCTGTAATGACCAGTCCACCAAATGCCACAGAGGCTTCGCTATCATTTCAAGAAACAAAGATGAGAACAGGGCTAGAAACATCAAAGGTACAACGATAAATCCGAACCAAGGAATAAATACCAAGTTGTAGGCTATTGAGGACAAACTAAAACCGGAGAAGAAATGGCCACTAACAGGTACGATTAAAGCGCTCAACATCAATTGAGTAAGCAATAACGCTTTTAATCGCGCTTTCCAACCTCCCCTTTGATGTCGAATCAAATTAATTGCGAACAATACCGCACAAACGGAGAGGTACGATAACCAAAAGCTCATACTGTAGGATGCAAAAGGTTGGACAAGCAGTTGTAGAGATACTGCAAGCAAAAGAACTCGCCAAGAAGTCCAGTGCACCAGAGTATACTTCAGGAGAACGTAAACAACGCATACCGACACTGCTCGCGTAGTAGGCAGAGAGAAATCCGCTAACCAAGCGTAGGCAACAGCGAAGATCAGCCCATATAAGCTAGGTAACAACTGGTATTGGGGTAATAGATAACGAACGGTACCGCCCACGACTAGCCCAAAAGTAAACGCCATACCAATATGTAAACCAGAAATGGAGACCAAATGCAGTAAACCACTGTCCCTGAGCGCTTGCCAATCTTCCTTAGACAACCAAGAACGGTCAGCAAAAACTAACGCACTTATTAACGAGAAATGATGAAGGGAAGACACATCATCAGCGACATCGGCAATAATGGATTGACGCAGAGATACATTAGAACGAACAATCCACTTAGCATCTTTGTTAACAACCGCTCGGGCGATAATATTTTTACCCATCGCGTGCTTTTCAGCATCAAAGCCAGCTTCGTTGCGTAGACCTGTAATCGGCTTTAACGAGATGGATGTCGTAAACTCACTGTTAACATCGAGTGGAAAAGGCGTAATAAGACGGATTTTAGGTTTAAGAAAAGGTAACAGAGTTTGAGAATTTACCGCTTCTATAGCGACAATACCTTCATAACCGTGACTTATTTGCGTAAAAGGGCTGTCAACTTTACCAATTATGGTAATATTCTCCCCTGCTTGAAAAAGGGCTTGTCTCTGAGACTCCAATACATTGCCGTGGACGATGACAACCATAAAGCCCGCAATTGCGCCTATGCTAATTAAGCCACGACGTAATTTGATTATTGAGCCAGTGGTTATTATTCCCAGCAGCAACCAACGCCAATCTGGTATTGTCGGCCACCAAGCTGACGAGATTACGCTCGCTACAAATAACGCCAAGGTCCAACTTTTTTCTGAGAGAGTCATGCTGTCCTATGCCTAGAAAGCTGATAAAACGCTTCATGCCAGATCATGAATTGATCAAACGCCAAAAAGCATTGAAGGTCTTCGGCAATGTGTTGTACAACCCAAACTTGTGGTGCTTAAACCGCCGCTCGGCATCAGGGGCTTTTGCTGTCGGGTTATTTATGGCTTTTGTTCCGCTGCCGAGCCAAATGATCATGGCCGCTGGTTTGGCCATTATGTTGGGTGTCAATCTGCCCCTCTCCGTCGCTTTGGTATGGATCAGCAATCCTATCACTATGCCTGTGCTATTTTACTTTGCGTACAAGCTAGGTGCTCTAGTGATGCGTCTTCCCCCGCAACCTTTTCACTTTGAACTATCGTGGGAATTCATCATGCAGCAAATGAGCACCATTGGACCTCCATTTCTATTGGGCTGCGCAATTTGTGGGGTTGTATCCGCGATTATTGGCTACTTCGGAATTCGAGGGCTTTGGCGCTACTCAGTGGTACGGAGCTGGCAAAAACGCAAAATAAGATAAGACCTTACTGCGTAAAAATCAGCATTTGAGCTATCAGTTGAGGGGCATCTAACAGTTAGAATGAAACGCGATGTTACTCAAGTCGGATAAATACAAAAAAGGACCGAATTCGGTCCTTTTTGTTTTTCGCATACTGTAAAACAATCAGCTATTTAGAACTCAGTACAGCCGCCGGATTCAACCTTGCGGCACGCGAAGCAGGATACCACGTCGCAAGTAAACTAAGCACTATAGCCGTCACTGACACCAATGCCACATCTGGCCAGTGTAGTTGTGATGGTAAGAAGTCGACGAAGTAAATATCACCCGATAAAAACTGATGACCAATTAAGCTCTCTAACCCTTTAATTAACGGAGTCAGGTTTAACGCCACTAAGACACCGATAACACTGCCGACGAGACTGCCAAATACACCAGAGAATACACCTTGCCAAACAAAGATCCGTTTGATTAGGCTATCTTTTGCTCCCATTGTTCGCAAAATTGCAATTTCCGCCGCTCGGTCTTTCACTGCCATCATCAACGTAGACACAATATTAAAACATGCCACGCCAATCACCAGTACCATCACCAAGTACATAATGGTGCGCACGAGCTGAATATCGCGATACAAAAAACCAAACTTTTGCTGCCAGCTTTTCAAATACACGTAAACATCAACCATGCTACCAACCTCGCGAACAATAGAAGGCGCATTGAGAACATCGTCAGTTTTTAGTGAAATGCCTGTGACCCCTTCCCCTAACCTCGCGTATTGCTGCGCATCAGCTAATGGTACTAACGCTAGAGAGTGGTCGATTTGGCCATTCAACGTTAAGAACCCTGACACCTTCACGCGCACACGCTTAGGAGCCTGCACTTTATTTGCGCCGCCTGTTTGCGGAATCATTAACGTAACATAATCCCCCACGGCGACATTTAGCTCGTTTGCTACACCTCGGCCTAAGATCACTTGCTGCTGACCGGCATAAAAGTTTTGCCAAGCTGCTTGGTCAATAAAATTCGATAAGCTCGACACCGCTTGCTCGAAAGTAGGCTCTACACCACGAACTTCTATCGCTTTTAGCTTACTGCCTTTTTCTGCCAAGCCCGTAAAACGAACGTACGGTGCTGCCGCAACAACATGTTCATGTTTTAGAGCTTGATTCATCGTTTTGGTGTAGTCCTGAAGTGGTCCATTAACACCTTCTAACTCGCCGTGTGGAATCACAGACAACACACGCGATTGCAGCTCGCGCTCAAAGCCATTCATTGCAGACAAACCGATAATGATCACAGCAACGCCAACCGCAATACCAATGGTCGAAGAAAGCGATATGAAAGACACCATCTTGTTGCGCTTTTTCGCTCGACTGAAGCGACCACCAATCATCAAAGCTAAAGAGGTAAACAAAACTAGCCCTCCGCAGATGCTGTATCAGTCACAAAACGATCTACGAGCAAACCATCTTGCATGTGCATTTGACGATCCATTTTTGCTGCCAGCTCTTTGTCATGCGTGACAACCAAAAATGCAATGTTTGACTCTTTATTGAGCTCGCGCATCAAATCATAGATAGACAGTGCCGTATTGTGATCTAAGTTCCCCGTAGGTTCATCAGCCAAGACCAGATCAGGTTTATTCACCAATGCACGCGCAATCGCAACACGCTGACGCTCACCGCCCGATAACTCGGAGGGTCTATGTTGCATCCGATGACTCAAACCAACTTTATCTAACAGCGCTTTAGCCGCCTGTTTTGCATCCGCTACTTTAGCACCGCCAATCATCAGTGGCATCGCCACATTTTCAAGCGCAGTAAAGTCAGCCAACAAGTGATGAAACTGGTATACAAAACCAAGGTGCTTGTTGCGTAATGCCGCCTGTTTGTTCGAGCTCAAAGCTGATAGGTTTTGCCCTAGAAAATCAACTTCACCATGAGTTGCGTCATCTAACGCACCTAAAATATGCAATAAGGTACTTTTTCCCGAACCAGAAGAGCCAACAATAGAAACCAACTCCCCTTTGTCGATATCGAAACTTACGCCTTTCAACACTTCCGTATCTAACGAACCCTCTCGGTAGACTTTACGAATATCACGACATTCTAATAGCTTATTCATAGCGAAGTGCCTCAGCAGGTTTAACAGAAGATGCTCGATAAGAAGGATAAAGCGTAGCAGCAAGGCTAAGAGCAATCGCCAACACCACCACTAAAAGAATTTGGAGTGAATCAATCAAGATGGGTAGATGACCACCAAAGCTGAATAGCGCCACACCAGCAGATTCAAGAATCGCATTTAGATTAAGTGACAAGATCACGCCCGCAGCGCCACCAACAATCGCGCCAATTACACCACTGCTTGCACCTTGCACCATGAAAATGGTCATCACTTGAGATTGAGTCATGCCTTGAGTTTTCAATATTGCGACTTCTGATTGCTTCTCCATTACCACCATGATTAAAGCGGAGATAATATTGAATGCAGCGACACCCACAATTAGACCTAGCATAAGTCCCATCATGTTCTTTTCCATTTTCACCGCTTGGAAAAGCTCACCACGCTGTTCGCGCCAATCACTCCATTCCCATCCATCAGGCATGGGTTGGTCAGCAAAATCCGTCACCATAAATGGGTCAGAGAAAAAGACACGCCAACCAGAAACCGTGTCTTTAGGGAAACGCATCAGCTTAGATGCATCCGTCATGTTCACAATCATTAATTGACCATCAACGTCCGATCCCGTATTGAAAATGCCTGAGACAGTAAAGTTTCGCTGGCTAGGAATACGACCAAGTGGGGTAAACTGCGTCGCGTTGGTCACCATCAAGCGTACTTTATCCCCGATTGAGACCTTTAGTGAACGCGCCAAACTGTGACCCAAAAATACATTGTAGTCACCTGCATGAAGTGACGATAATCGTCCGGCAATCAAATGGTTGCTAATCGGATCGCCTTTCTTAGGTTCAATACCGATGAGGTAACCAGCCGTCAGCTGTGCAGAACTCTGAATAACAGCCTCTCCTCTAACGATAGGCTCCGGCTGAGATTCACTCGACATCGCTTGAACAAATGGAGGGGCAGACTCGGTCATAGGCGTTTTTCCATCGTGTTGCGAAACCACGGCATGAGGTAGCACACCTAAAATGCGTTCTTTTAACTGCGATTCAAACCCGTTCATCACAGAAAGAACCGTCACCAACGCCATTACACCGATCGTAATACCCGCCGTCGACATATAAGAAACAAATCGGCTGAACCTATCTCCAGAGCGTCCCCGAAGATACCTTAAGCCAATAAACAATGAGATAGGATGATACATATAAGACAAACCAACTGGTTGTTTTGATATAAAGCTTTAGCGGATTATCTTACCTTACTCTTCTCATTAAGAAGACAAGAGAATCGCTAAATTTGTCAACGACATGCAATAAGTCTGTATTTAGGGCAAAAAGTTCAAGGACAAATCGGCTAAACTTGATAACTTCATTCAGTTAGCGATAATCAGTGCCCTATTTCTCTTTGTTTGTTGAGTGAACAGGGAGCGCTCACTGGCAAAAGGATCGACTATATGACAGAGCAAGAATACTTTACCGTCCATCATAACCTCACCATCAACGTCGAAACGTTGAGTGCGGACTTTGCTTTGCCAGATGAAGAAACATTTGCCTCCGAAATTCCAGCACCATTTATTGTCGCCAGTGAATTTAGTCACTTAGATATGTTGGCAGACAACGCGCGTCTAGAGCTGAAAAACAAAGAGTTAAAGCATGTGATCAACTTGCTTGATACGCAAAACGCGAAACTTAACCTCTTGTTGAGCTTTATGCTTTCACAACAAGATGACGCCTCCATTCGCTATCAAACGACGCAGTTTGGTGCTAGTCAACTCAGTTTCCGCTCAGATACAGCGTTAACTACTCAACAACTCGTTCGTGTTAAACTGTTCCTCGATCACCCTGCTGCGGCGATTTACTGTTACGCTCAAGTAGAAGAATGTGATGCTTCAGAGCAAGATTTCATTATCACGCTTAGATACAAGATGCTCCGAGAATCTGATCAAGATTTACTGATAAAGGCGGCACTGTATCAACAACAAAAACTTTTACGTCAGCGCTCGATGGAGCGAGATAAAAAATAATTCCTATGACAAAAGCAACGATTCTTTCCGTCACCAACCCTTCAGAGCGTGGCGACAAAAAACAGCTAGGTAATTTGCCGGGCGCAGCTCTACCTCTAGCCATTGCAGAGCTAGCCAAACAGCATTCGAGTCACTCGCTACTCGTTGTGCCTGACCCGCAAATCGCTTTAAAGCTTCAGGCAGAGATTGAGCAATTCACCGACCAAACGGTAAGCCTGTTCCCCGACTGGGAAACGCTGCCTTACGATAACTTTTCTCCGCATCAAGAAATCATCTCTGAACGTATCGCACGCCTATACCAACTGCCAAGTCAACGTGATGGCATAACCATCGTCCCGGTCAGTACAGTATTGCAACGCCAATCGCCACGTGATTTTCTGTTGCAACACACTTTAATGGTGAAAACTGGTGATCGGCTCTCGCTAGAGAAGTTACGTGTACAACTTGAAAATTCAGGCTACCGCCATGTAGATCAAGTATTTGGGCCAGGTGAATATGCAAGTCGTGGGTCTATTCTGGATCTCTTTCCTATGGGCAGCAATGACCCGTACCGCATCGACTTCTTTGATGATGAAATAGATACCATTCGCACGTTTGATCCAGAGAACCAACGCTCTATCGACGATATTCAGCAAATCCAATTGCTGCCAGCACATGAGTTCCCAACCACTAAAGAAGCGATTGAAGATTTCCGTACACGTTGGCGCACCCAGTTCGACGCGCGCCGCGAGCCTGAATCAATCTACATGCAAGTGACCAAAGGCACGTGGCCCGCTGGTATTGAGTATTGGCAGCCGCTGTTTTTTGACCATACCGACACTTTATTTGAATATTTGCCAGAAGACTCTCAAGTCATCACATATGGTGATATCGAATCTGCGGTCGATACTTTCTTAACCGATGTCGAATATCGATACGACCAGAAAAAAGTTGATCCGCTGCGTCCTCTTTTGACTCCTGAACAGCTTTGGTTGAAAAAAGACGAACTTTTCAGTCAACTAAAACAGCTCCCTATCGCTCAATTGAGCCTAGATAAAGTGGTTAAGCGTGCCGGTCGTCAAAACCTACCCGTACAATCGTTAGCCGAGCTTGGCGTTCAGCAACAAAATAAAGAGCCGCTCTCGCGCCTTCGTCAGTTTAGTGAGCAATTCAGCGGAAAAATCGTTTTCTCGGTAGAGTCAGAAGGTCGTCGTGAAGCACTAACGGAGCTGTTGCAAGGCATCAAAGTTCGGCCAGTCGTACATGGCTCACTTTACCAAGCTCTAGACTCGGGAGATCGATTCAGCTTGATCTTAGGCGCAGCAGAGCATGGTTTCATTCACGAAGAGCTGAACTTCGCTCTGATCTGTGAAAGTGATCTACTCGGTGACCGTGTTATCCAGCGACGCCGCAAAGATAAAAAAGCCGTCAACAGTGACACCGTTATTCGCCATCTTGCGGAACTAAAACCCGGTCAACCTGTGGTTCATATTGATCACGGTATTGGCCGCTACATCGGTTTACAAACACTTGAAGCCGGTGGTATGAAAACGGAATACGTCACCCTTGAGTATCAAAACGATGCCAAGCTCTACGTGCCAGTTTCATCACTGAATCTTATCAGCCGTTATTCTGGCGGCGCTGAAGATAGTGCGCCACTGCATAAATTAGGTGGTGAAGCGTGGGCAAAAGCACGTCGTAAAGCGGCAGAAAAAGTGCGTGATGTCGCGGCAGAATTGCTGGATGTATATGCTAAACGAGAATTAAAACCTGGCTTCAAATTTGAGCTAGATCGTGGGCAATACGCAACATTTAAAGCAACATTCCCGTTTGAAGAAACAGATGACCAAGCGATGGCCATCAATGCCGTCTTGTCAGACATGTGCCAGGCAAAAGCGATGGATCGCTTAGTGTGTGGTGACGTGGGCTTTGGTAAAACGGAAGTCGCTATGCGCGCAGCATTTGTCGCAACGGATAACAGTAAACAGGTCGCCGTACTCGTACCAACAACCTTGCTTGCTCAGCAGCATTTCGAAAACTTCCGTGACCGTTTTGCCAACTTACCAATCCGAGTTGAAGTACTGTCTCGTTTTAAATCTGCCAAAGAACAAAAAGTCATTCTGCAAGACGTTGCCGATGGTAAAGTAGACATTGTCGTTGGTACGCATAAGCTGCTTTCGAGCGACATTAAATTCAAAGATTTAGGTTTGTTGATCGTTGATGAGGAACACCGCTTCGGGGTTCGTCAAAAAGAAAAAGTCAAAGCAATGCGTGCGGATGTGGACATTCTTACCCTCACCGCAACACCAATTCCACGCACACTGAATATGGCAATGAGTGGCATGCGAGACCTGTCGATCATCGCGACACCTCCTGCACGCCGTTTAGCCATTAAAACCTTTGTTCGACAAAAAGAAGAGCCAGTGGTCCGTGAAGCGGTACTGCGTGAAATTATGCGTGGTGGTCAGGTTTACTTCCTGCACAATCAGGTTGAAACCATTGAAAAAACGGCAGAAGACTTACAGAAACTCATCCCAGAGGCACGCATTACCGTGGCTCATGGTCAAATGCGCGAGCGCGAACTTGAGCGAATCATGAATGACTTCTACCATCAGCGCTTTAATGTGTTGGTGTGTACAACCATCATCGAAACCGGTATCGACGTACCAACGGCGAATACCATAATCATGGATCGTGCGGACAATCTTGGCTTGGCGCAGTTGCATCAATTGCGTGGCCGTGTTGGACGTTCGCACCATCAAGCCTATGCTTACTTATTAACGCCACATCCAAAAGCCATGACCAAAGATGCCATCAAGCGTCTTGATGCGATTGCTTCACTGGAAGACTTAGGTGCTGGCTTTACATTAGCAACCCACGATTTAGAAATCCGTGGTGCTGGTGAGCTGCTTGGTGATGAGCAAAGTGGGCAGATTCAATCCGTTGGTTTTACACTTTATATGGAAATGCTGGAACAAGCAGTGCAAGCATTAAAAGAAGGCAAGGAGCCATCTTTGGATGAGCTGCTTCGTGAGCAAACTGAAGTGGAAATGCGAATCCCAGCGCTCTTACCAGATGATTACATTCCGGATGTAAACACACGACTGTCGATGTACAAACGCATTGCGAGTGTCACAAGCAGTGATGAACTATCAGAGCTAAAAGTGGAACTGATTGATCGCTTTGGTTTGCTTCCAGACGCAACAAAGAACTTACTTGCCGTCTCAGAATTGAAAATTTCGGCTGGTAGTTTAAAAGCGAAAAAGATAGAAGCCCATGATAAAGGTGGATTTATCGAGTTTTACCCTGATGCTGACATAAATCCAGCGTATTTAGTTAAACTGCTGCAATCACAGCCGCAAAAATTTGCAATGGAAGGTCCAACTAAGTTCAAGTTTAGCGTACCATTGGTGGACCGACGTAAACGCATTCAGTTTGTTCAAGACTTACTGAATGATTTTAAACAGAATTTATTACCAACGAGCTAATAGTCGAATGAGAATACTGATCCCGTTATTGCTTCTATGTGTCTCAATGCCCTCTTGGGCACAGCGCCAATTTGATATTGAAGTGATCATTTTCAAGCGAGCAGTCGACGCTGAAAGCACAACAGAATCTTGGCCGAATCAACTGCCAAAAATCGATATGGAAAATGTCGGTAGCCTAGAGAGTGAATCCTACCGCCGCTCTAAAGGCGTGACACTTTTGCCAAGTTCTTCTTTCCGTCTCAACGCGCAAGAAGCGGCACTAAATAATCATGCCGGCTTTAAAGTGCTTAAACACGTAGCCTGGCGTCAAGGTGACCGAGGTAAATCTAGCGCCCCAATTTTCCGCATCGTTGGCGGGCGAGATTTCTCTGATTCTTATCAAGCAGATGGCCGCCCAATCAATGGCAATCAAACATTTTCCAGCGACGGTTACAGTGAAGAGACGGTCAATGGCCCTTTATATGAACTAGATGGTCGATTCCAAATATACGTACAGCATTACCTCTTCGCCGAAACAACACTAGATCTGCGCGAACCAAGTGTTAGAGAGGTGCGTTTTGAACCAACCTCAACAGAGCAATTGGCGGATGACTTAGGTGAAGTAGATGGTAACGTCCAAGTCGGTAACTTGGCAGAAATATCGCCGACAGTAACCGAAGAGAAATTCCTGAAGAGTTATCGAATGGATCAAAAACGTCGTATGCGTAGCAGCGAGACTCATTACCTAGATAACCCGTTGATGGGTATGATCATTCAAGTTCGTCGGGTTCGATAAGCACGAGCAGTTCGACAAAGCGCAGCAAAGCTGCGCTTTGTTTTTATCTGCTATACCTCAGTTATTCCTAACCAACGCAGAGCAAGGAAAATAGCTGCGTTCAAGTATAAATAGACAGCTTTCAATTTACTTACACTCAACATGGAAGTCGTATTAGTTCATGAGTCCAGACTTTGAAATCATTGCGCCCCGCTTAGCGCTCAAGCTCATCCCTGCTGAAGAAGCACATTCACTACAACGATTACTTGCAGAATCCCCTTCGCTGCACCAATGGCTTGACTGGTGTGATAAAAACGTCACATTGAAAACCGCGCAGGACTTTCTGTTGGCAACCCGTCTTAACTGGGTCAAAACTGAGGCTTTTGGTTTCGGTATCTATGAGCGGCAAAGTAACACTTTGGTTGGAATGGCAGCGGTTAATGAGTTATATCATACGTTTAATATGGCGAGTATTGGTTACTGGGTTGCCGACCGCTATCAACGGCAAGGCTATGCCCAAGAAGCCGTTAAAGCCTTAGCAGAATTCTGCTTCGCAAAGCTAAGTTTAACTCGACTAGAGATTGTTTGTGACCCCGACAACGAAGCTAGCCAAGCCTTAATTGAGTCCGTCGGTGCACAAAAAGAAGCCATCGCCAGAAACCGGTTTATTTTTCAGGGTAAGCCTAAAGATGGCGTTGTGTTCTCACTTTTACCGACAGATCTAACATAAACAAAAAGCCACCGACTTGCGGTGGCTTCTGCATTTTTTAAGATACAACACATCCACACAGAGTGGATTTAAAACCTTAGTGCAGCTTAAGGTTTGGACGCAGCACGCGATTAATGCGGCCGACGAGCATCATCAGACCGGTTTTGAATACACCATGCAACGCCATTAGGTGCATGCGATACAATGAGATGTAAACGACACGAGCAATACGGCCTTCTACCATCATCGACCCTTTAGTTAGGTTCCCCATCAGACTACCAACGGTTGAGAAGCGACTTAGAGACACTAATGAACCGTGATCTTTATATACATAGTCTTTCAACTCGCGCCCGTTGATCTTCGCGACGATGTTACTAAATGCCTGGCTTGCCATTTGGTGTGCAGCTTGAGCGCGTGGCGGCACGAACGAACCGTCAGACTGGGTGCATTGTGCTAAGTCACCAATAACAAAGATGTCATCATCTCGTGTTGTCTGTAGTGTGTTTTTCACTACAAGCTGATTGATACGGTTCGTTTCTAAGCCAGCGATATCTTTAATAAAGTCTGGAGCTTTGATACCTGCAGCCCAAACCATGATTTGAGCTGGGATCTTCTCACCATCTTTTGTAGTAAGGCCATCTTTTTCAGCTTTAGTCACCATAGTGGCGGTGCGCACGTTTACGCCCAACTTCACCAACTCTTGATGAGCAGCAGAAGAGATTCGTGGAGGTAACGCTGGTAAAATACGCTCACCTGCTTCAATCAGATTGACGTTCAACTTGCTAGAGTCAAGATCACCGAAGCCATAAGTGCGCAGCTCTTTAACAGCATTATGTAACTCAGCTGATAGTTCAACGCCAGTTGCACCAGCACCAACAATCGCAATATCGACCGTACCGTTACCGTTTTTGGCGTGCAGCTTTAGGAACTCGTTGTTCATTTCTGTACGGAAACGGTGTGCTTGCTCAGGGCTGTCTAGGAAAATACAGTTTTCACGAACGCCAGGCGTGTTGAAGTCGTTTGATGTCGAGCCAATTGCCATCACTAGAATGTCGTATTCTAGCTCACGGCTTGGCATAAGAAGTTCACCGTGTTCGTCTTTAAGCTCACTTAAGATGATCACTTTACGTTCACGGTCGATGTCTTGAAGACTACCCATTTGGAAGTCGAAGCTGTGGTTTTTTGCATGAGCTCGATAGCTCAGTGCATCTACTCCTTCGTCCAAAGAACCTGTAGCAACCTCATGCAATAATGGCTTCCACAAGTGGCTCGCTTTTCGATCGACTAGCGTAATTTGCGCACGGTTTTTGCGACCTAGAGTTCGACCAAGCTTAGTTGCCAACTCAAGACCACCTGCACCGCCGCCTACAACGATAATGCGTGTCACAATGATTTTCCTCTACAAAAATGAATATATGGGGTTCAGCTCGATGCATGACTCACAAACATTTGTGGCATCCATCCAACCGATGAATTCTTGGTTCTTAGAGGTGTCTCAATTACTTGGATTAAAAAACTGCCACTCACCTTGATTCTTTATCTATCAATGACTTGTCAGGGTTTGGCACGTTTATCTGGTACGCATACGACGCCAGAATTTTTGGGCAAGTTTATTACTCGCTCTCAATTTTTTTTGATATTTATCAAATTATTTTAGTCCGGTTCATTATATAGAGACCAACTTTGAAGGCAACCAAAATCCGTGTAACGAGTACGGATTGACTACTTTTCGACTACTCTACAACAAGGTGTTCGTGCTACATAGGAGGGAAGTAAGAAAACGGTAAGGAGAACACAATATTCAAAGCGTTAAACCAAGAAAATGTGCCTTTCAAAGAGACAGTGGCTCGGCATACTCAAGAGAAGGAATCGCAGCAAAGCAGCCGATAAAAACGCCGCTTTACTGTCTACACTCAACATTAATAAGTATTTTTAAATGCCTTTATCGCTTGTAAATGATGAGAGATTTTTTTGAACTTATGAGACTGAGTTTCATCCCAAATGATTTGATAGTGTTTTTCTAGCTCAGCTGCCGTTTTCGAGTTGTCATGCACTTCATCATCTTTAGAGAGAATCACTAAGCAGTGAGCTTGATTTTTCGCTCGGAACTGATCAACACATTTTGTTGCGATATCTTCGTACTCTTCTGGGCGATCGATTCGACCAGCCATCGTTTTTTCTGGGTGCAAGTTCGGGTTGAACATCACTTGCTTGATACCGCATAGAAAACCAATTCGCTCAGACCAGTAACCACCTAAACCAACCCCACAGATTAACGGGTTTGGGTCATCAGATTGATCGATAACTTTAGACACTTCTTTTAACAAGTGTTGCATGTCGTGCTTTGGGTGAAGGGTGCTGTAATTGATAAAACGAACGTCGTCGTCGATAAATTGCAGTTGAAGAACTTTTTCGTGGTTACCCGGGCTTGTGCTGTCAAAGCCGTGTAAGTAAATAATCATCTGTACCTCTCCCTGTGTGTATCTGGTACTTTTATTAAAACTACCACTATTTCCTTACTGTTAAAGGGGAAAATATCACGAGTTCTCAAAACAGTGATCTTCCATACACAATGAGCCTTTCAACTCATACGCACTGTTTAAGTATTGTTCATCTCCCCACAATTTATAGGCAAGTAGATACCAGAGCATCGCCATCACCAAGGTTCTTGGTTGCCAAGCGTGTACACCTCTCAGCCAAAGAGACACATCTTCGATACCTCGAAGTTGGCAATACTGCTTTACCGCTTCTTCCACAGGCGCATTCGCGACCTGAATAGTTAAGGTCAAATCAAGCCTAGGGTCAGCAATCCCGGCATACTCCCAATCAATGACTTTCACCCCACTCTCCCCTCGCACTAGGTTGTAACACCCCAAATCGAAGTGACATAGGGCAAGCGGAACAGGTGCAACGTTCGGTTCCGTGCGCCACTTCATGTACAAAGCCTCAAACTCCGTACCCACATACTGACCATCAAGCTCAAGCCAATAATGATCGATGCGAGAAATATATGAAAATGGAACCAAAGGAATTGCGCTTATCGGATATTGATGAATCTTCGCCGCAATGGATAATAAATCGCTTAGTGCTAAGCCTGACTCCGTCAGTGCCTCTCCTTCTATCCATTCCACCAGCAACCCTTGCTCATGAATAAAAACTGGCTTGGGGCCAATTTCCAATGAAGAGACTGCATTCAGCACTTGATATTCACTGTGACGAGAAATTGAAAAAGCCTTGCAGACATGACTGGTCGGTCGCCAGATGTATGCAAGGCCTTGAGAAGATTCCAACCGCCAACAGCGGTTGGTTAGCCCCCCGGTAACAGTTTGTACTTTTACCGGAGGCTCCGTAAAGAAGCCATCGAGAGCATTAAGACTCGGATCTAACTGTTTTGCTTGTTGCCAAGAAAACCATGCCATTGATGACTTCTCCACCCTGTTCGATTAAAGACCGAATAGGCTCTTAGATTGCGCTTTACGAATTTCAGTTTCATCCGCCCACTCAATCAAACCTGTTTCTAGGTCCATTAGGCGCATGGTCATCTTGTAGTATACATCTTTATCGCTACCTGCATTTTTCACAATGCTAGATAGGTTGCCGTAAAGCATGTATTGAGCACCAACCATTTTACCAAATTGGATAGCTGTGCTTTGGTTAACAAGCTCATCCGTGTTTTGGAAGTTAAGTTGTTCACGCACAGACTCAACACGATCCATATCAACAAAACGGAACTTACCTGAGTTCAACATCTTAGTAGAGATCGTGTCAGTAATGGATTCAGTGTCAATATGTTCACTGGTTTTGTTCTTAATTCGCTCAACAAAAACGATAGGACGTTGGTCACGAGTAATTGCTGCTACAGAGCCCGACATCATCATGCTATCCACCATTTCAGCCGCGATTTTTTGTAAATCTGTTGAGCCAAAATCGATAGTCGTGGTTTCTGTTGCTTGCGCATCGCCGTAAGAGACTTTGTTAGAACAGCCACCTAAAATGACGGCAAGACCTAAAAGAGCAATAATACTTTTTTTCATGAGAGTTCCTTAGTTTTTCAATACCAGCGCATCGTTAGCGCCGCAGCTTCGGCAGAGCCGTTAAGATTAATCGTCTTGTGCTTCTCTAATTTGCACACGGAATTTTGTGCCATTTGGATTCACAGTAACTTCAGATAACGTGACTTGCTCAAATCCTCGCACAATCATTTTTCGCCACGGACCAGGTTTGGTATTCACTTCTAAACCATTGTTGTCATACCAATAAAATCGGTAAAGAATGTGCTGATCACCTTTGTAATTGCTACTCAGCTGCACGACTCCTCGTGGGCGATCATCAACGTAAGTGGTGGTGATGTTGTCAACTAATAAGCGACTACCTAAAACGT
The DNA here is from genome assembly GCF_023650755.1 of Vibrio sp. SCSIO 43097. Taxonomy (NCBI): domain Bacteria; kingdom Pseudomonadati; phylum Pseudomonadota; class Gammaproteobacteria; order Vibrionales; family Vibrionaceae; genus Vibrio; species Vibrio sp. SCSIO 43097. Next base: position 2,407,922 of record NZ_CP071840.1, read on the forward strand.
TATCATTAAAAAATACTTTTTGCGTTTGGCCATCAATTCGAATACCAGCCGTGTTTTCGGCGCATCCAACTAAACCAATAGCCATTGCTAAACAAACAAGCCATGCTTTCATTACAGTCTCCCTAGCTGTTTATGCCACACGGTTGAGTGTGCTCCCTGACGAGATACCCATACCAATGTAGTCTGCTGTGCAGGCACTTCAAACTGATAGGTTTGATCACCCAAGTTTAAACTTTGTGTTCCCGGTTTCACGATTTTTGAAGCCGTTTTCACTTGCGCTGGCAATGTTTGCCAACTTCTCGTATCTGGCTGTTCGGTCAATGTGTTCCATACATTGAAAAGTATGTTGCCCACATCATCGCCTTTTTTCGCCGCCTCTTTTCGGATTCGATCTTTTGCCCAAACACGAAGAGCTTGACGGATCACTATTGTAGTAAGACGTTCATTAAGATCGTTTTGCGCCATCGCATTAACATCAGTCAGCGTACTGGAAGGCAATACCTGACCATTTAAAACAACATCGCTAAAACGTTGAGCACCTCGGTTCTGATAATAAGGAAGCGCCAACGAATAAATCGCGCCATTATCGCGACTGTCGTAAATTGGTAAATCAATACGCCACCCTTTCATCGCCTCAACAACACCCTGCTCATCAATAACGATGACTCGCCCTTGTGACTGAGTTAATCCAGAAGGTGCTTTACCATACCGCTTCTCTAGCATGCGCAAGTCTTCACGCATGCCCAGCTTCTTAGCAGCGTATAAGGTGCTTTCCACAACTTGCTTGTTGTCTGGCATTACAGCGAGTGCTCGTCGGTAATCAACATAAGCACTGTTTAAGTCTCGCGACGCTTCATATAACAAGCCAGAAAGATAGAACAGATAACCATTTTGTACCGCGCTTAGTTTTTTACCAGCATCAGGGTAGTTCGCTAACACACTGCCTAAATTGGCAGACATGCCTTGCTTGTTAAGGTCTTTCTCTGCTGCTTTTAGCTCTTTTTCACGCGCCTTTCTTGCTGCTTCCTGAACTTGATTAGCTCGACGCACTTCAACTAGTGCCCCTTCTAAATCGTTTTTCTGTAAGTAATTTAGTCCTAGATACAGGTGCAAAAAGCCAAGTTCGTAATCGGCGGGATGATAGTCTTGGAGATTGTCGTTCACTGCGAGAGAGCCGACGCTCGTTGCCGTGTCTGACACAGATATCGTCGCACGATCTTGTTGAACACGTACGGCACGATCGCTGCTTTCTAGCGCATTCAAACTTGTTGGGTAATCTTCAGCAAGAAAAGAGATGCGACCTTTTTCAAAATTGCCAAGTATCTCGCCACCCACTTCACTTGATTGAAGTTGTTTTGCTTTGGCATATTCCCCTGCAACAACGGCTTGATAAACTTCTTGATTCTGGTTGCTGTAATGACTAAACAGATTGCCCGCAGATAAATTCGCGCAGCCAGAGGCCATTAAAGCCCAGCTCATCAGCCCTAACAGCTTTACACCTAGTTTCACATTTATCTCCACAAATGTGTCATTCGACAGGAAAAAGAAGTGGGTGAATCGCCACCCACTTTTAAAAGCTTAGCTCAATACCATTGGACCTAGAGGGCGGCCGCCTAGTAGGTGCATGTGAATATGGTAAACCTCTTGGCCACCATGTGGATTACAATTAACGATCAGGCGATAGCCGTCTTCAGCAATACCTTCTTCTTTCGCCAACTTTCTAGCAACAGTGAACAAACGCCCCATCATTGCTTCATCTTCAGCTTCTACATCATTCGTTGTTGGGATCAGTTTATTCGGAATAATGAGAATATGGCTTGGTGTGCGAGGGTTAATGTCGCGAAACGCAGTCACCAAATCATCTTGATAAAGGATATCGGCAGGGATTTCCTTGCGAATAATTTTACTAAAGATCGTTTCTTCCGCCATGAGGACTCCATTTTATAAACGTAATTAGACCCCAATTAGTATGCGCCAACCAAAAGCGGAGCTCAATAAAAACAGTGTTCACTTAACATTATTAATCAAATGCTAATTAACGAAGCTTTTTTTGTCGTGTGCGTCATAAAATGCGCATCACAAACTGAATACAATCCAATGAATTTTGTTACTTTTTTAAGACAATTATTATTTTTATACCCAAGTAAATTCAAAAATACTTGGGTAGCTTGTCTATTTTTGGGAGAGGAAGCTCACTTATGCGAGGTTCAGTTATTAAAAGGATGTATGCCGGCTTTGCACTGATCATCATCCTATTTGCCGTCACAATTGCCATTATGATGGGAGGAATGAGTGATATTCACGGAAAATTTGGCACGGTTTCTAAATCATCCCTACCGTTGGTATCGTTATCTAATCAAACCAGTGTTGAGCTGCTTTCTGCCGACAAATCATTTAAAGACTTCCTGACGACAGAGAATAAACAACGCATGGATGAAATGCGTCAGGAATTTGCTAGATCTCAACAGCGCTTCGAATCCACATTGGCTCAACTGAAAACCGCAAGCCAAATCTACCCTTCTCTTGCCGAACCGTTTTCACAGTTAAAAACGTTAGAGCAGAGCTATTTTACAGAAGCTCTAGAGGCCATGGACAACTACGAAGCAATGTTTGCGGCTCAAGAAGAAGTGCAAAAATCCTCACGCCGCTTCCAAAAACTGAATACCGAACTGTCGGTTGGTCTTAAAGAATATGTGGCAGATCAAACCAGCATTTCTGTCAAAGTCATGGCAAAGAGCTACTTTATCAAGTTAAAAGATGCCGAAGTAATTACCTCTGATGCCCTCGCCAGTTCCAACCCTGAGTTTGTTACGCAAGCCGTAGCTAAAAACCGCAAAGCAGTAACGCACTTGAATTACGCATTCCGCGGGTTGGTGACTCAGCTTCCTGAGCTAGAAAAAGCTTTTGGCGAATCTGTAGAGCAATTTACTCGTGACGTTGGTATGCGTGGCGGTGTGCTAGACCAACATAATAATTACCTCAATGCTCGCGCCGCTTTGTATAACAATATCGCCAACCTAGCAAATAAAGTGGATTCAACCATGGCGATTCTTGAGCAATTCACGACAACCGCAACAGATAAGCTCAATGAATCATTGGCAGATGCTGGTGACATATATTCGGCAGGTGTAACGAAAGCCATCATCATTGGCGTTATTGTCGTTTTACTCGCGACAGCGATTGGCTACCACATCGCACAAAGCGTTCGCGAACCGTTGACTCGTATTCTAAAAGTGTTAGAAAGCCTGACTGAAGGAGATATGACACAGCGTATCGACATTCGCTATAACAACGAATTCAGCCGTGTGAGTGGACACATTAACTCACTCGCCGACAACCTTCACGAGATCTTGGTGAAACTCAACGAAGCGTCAGAAAACCTATCGTCAACCGCGACAACCAACGAACGCACCTCTTCGCAAGCACAAATTAAATTGAGCTCTCAACGCGAACAAACAGCAAACGTCGCTACCGCGATGACAGAAATGTCTCATTCAGTGCAGGAAGTCGCGCAAAGTGCGCAAGGCTCGTTAGAAATGGTGCAACGCGTCGAATCTTCCTCTGAAGAAGGCAGAAATGTTATGAGCAGTAATATCTCAACCATTAATCAACTAGAAACACGTTTGAACGAATCGGTTTCCGCAGTTTCTGAGCTACAAAAAATGAGTGGTCAAATTGGGTCTATCCTTGATGTGATCCGCAACATTGCGGAGCAAACCAACCTACTGGCATTGAACGCGGCAATTGAAGCGGCTCGCGCTGGTGAACAAGGTCGCGGCTTCGCGGTAGTGGCAGATGAAGTACGAGTACTCGCATCAAGAACGACTCAATCAACCACTGAAATTGAATCCATGATCAGTAATCTGCAAGCTAGCTCGCAATCGGCGAACCAAGTCATACAAAGCTGTATGAGCGATATGGAGATGTCGGTTGAGCAAGCATCAAAAGCGAACAGCTCAATGGAAGAGATCCAGGCGCTAATCATCGAAATCAGCCAAATGAGTACGCACATTTCACAAGCAGCAGCAGAGCAAAGTGAAACATCAACAGACATTGCTCGCAGCATTGAAGATATCAACAGTATCGCCGATGAAAGTTTCCAAGCCATGTCGAGTATCGCACAAACCAGTGAATCACTGACCCACTTGGCTCATCAGCAAAATGAATTGGTCCACCGCTTTAAGTTATAAATACTTTATAACTAAGAGCATTAATTAGTGCAATCAACTGTATAAGGGCGACTTTTTGTTAAGTCGCCCTTGTTTTTTGTCGGCCATGTCTACATATGATTAATAAGGCCAGCTCATCCCCTTGCACAACTCTTTTCGAGCGGCCTCATAAAAAGGAAAATCTATGGCTGTTCATGTTGGTATTATCGACCAAGACCCAGTGAGATTGGTCACTCCTCTATTAGATAATCGTACGCTAAGCACACATATCGTCTTCATCGGAGACAAGAGCCAGTTAGATATATTTGACCGACTGAGTGCCGTTTTAGATCAACGAGAAATTACTTCTGAATTTTTTGAAATTCCATCCGCTGTTAATACATCTCTGATCAAACAAGCAATTCAAAAACTGGCAAAAGACCTCCATGAACGCGGCGAAGATGTAAAATTGAACGCGAGCTGTGGTCTTCGTCATCGCTTGTTGTCGGTGTACGAAGTTTTCCGTACCTATCGCTGGCCAATTTTTGTGGTTGAGCCTAGTAGCGATAAGCTTTGTTGGTTATACCCTGATGGCAAAGAAGATACCCAAGTCGAAGATCACATTACGATTGCAGATTACCTCACTATCTTTGGTGCACGCGGCGAGTTTCACCACGTTGATTTACCACCTCTTCTTGATAAAAAATTGTATGAACTTGGTGAACGATGGGCCTCAAATGCGCTTGAACTTGGGCCAGGTCTAGCAACACTTAACTACCTTGCAACCACATGCCGCAAAGAACAAAAGCTTGATGTCGAGCTCTCCGAAAAACAGCAGGGCTACCGTGAGCTCAACATGTTGCTTTCAGATTTAGTAGAAGCAGAAATCGCCACCTATGAGAATGGCGTTTTAACGTTTGCAGATGAAGATGCTCGACGCTTTTCAAACGGTGAGTGGTTAGAAACTTTGGTTCACAGCACCGTGAAGCAAATCCAAGACACCATGCCGACGATCCAAGATCGATCGTTAAATGTTCAGGTTTATCGCAAACTTGGTGAAAGTGAAGTACGCAATGAGTTAGATGTCGCAACAGTTGTAAACAACAAGCTGCACATCATCGAGTGCAAAACCAAAGGCATGAGAGATGACGGCGACGATACTTTATATAAGTTAGAATCGCTTCGCGATCTATTAGGTGGCTTACAAGCGCGCGCTATGTTGGTGAGCTTCCGTCCTCTTCGTCACAATGACATTACTCGTGCTGAAGACTTAGGGCTAGCCCTGATTGGCCCTGATGAACTTAAAGATTTAAGAACGCACTTAACGGCTTGGTTTAAAGACGCGGGCGGTTCAGACGAGATCTAGTGCCATTAAGAAAAGCTAAAATTCACAACGATAAAAAGCAGCATTAATGCTGCTTTTTTTTATACCTAAACTTTAGCTGTACGCATTTCTATAAGTAGAAAAAAACCAGAGGTTAGCCTCTGGTTTTTTCTGTTTGTTTAAATGCCAACTATAGCGGCTTAAAGCATTTTACGCGCTGCTTCTACAACCACTTTAATTGAACGCGCTTCCGTCTCTTTCAGAGTTGAATGATCTGGAATCTCTTTTTGTGTACGGTTGATGATAACACCTGCCACACAACCCGCTTTTAAACCTGAGCTCGCACACATTGTTAGCAGTGTTGCAGACTCCATCTCGAAGTTAAGTACGCCCATGTCTTGCCATTCTTGCATAGAGCCTTGGAAACGCTTAACAACACGACCAGAGAACGTATCGTAACGTTCTTGACCAGGGTAGAACGTGTCGCTTGATGCAGTCACACCCATGTGAACTGTAGCGCCAGACTCTTCTACCGCTGCTTTCATTGCGGTTGCTACTTCAAAGTCAGCAACTGCTGGGAATTCCATAGGAGCAAAGTGTAGGCTCGCACCGTCAAGACGAACTGACCCCGTCGTTACGATCATGTCACCCACGTTTACATGCGGTTGAATTGCACCCGTTGTACCAACACGTAGGAAAGTGCGAACACCAAGCTGTGCCAATTCCTCAACTGCGATAGAGGTAGAAGGACCACCAATACCTGTAGAACAAACCACAACAGGTTTACCGTCTAGCTCTGCACGGTATAGCGTGTATTCACGATGGCTTGCTAGAAATACTGGATTTTCCATTTGTTCTGCGATTTTTTGAACACGCGCTGGGTCACCAGGAATGATCGCTAGAGTCGCACCATTAAGATCAGCTTCAGTAACACCTAAATGGAATACAGCTTGAGACATAAGTCGCTCCTTATTGTGGCTTATTTTATGAACAATAAGCTCATTAATCAGTTATTGGGTACAGATGCACTGTAGCGAACCTTTCACCAACATAGAGTGATCACAATCACAATGACAAAATGTAATGAAAATGAAATTTCAAACAAAACTAGTATTGATCACACTTTAAGGGGCGTTAGATCATTTTGTTGCATAGCAATGCGTGATTTCAAGGACGAGAAAAACGTCTGATCGCATCAGGTTAATACGGTTAAAAAAGCCCGATACACGAATGCCTCGGGCTATTAATGAGTGGGATCAATGGTTAGGTCAGTTATTTGATCTGCTTGGACTCAAAACGAAGTAATCTCAACGCATTCAATGTCACCAGTGCTGTTGCACCACTGTCGGCTAATACAGCAACCCACAACCCAGTAACACCAAGTAAACTTGTCACTAAGAATACACCTTTCAAACCTAGCGCTAACGCGACATTCTGACGAATGTTACTTAGCGTCGCACGCGACAGTTCTATCATGGCAGGTAGCTCAATCAACCGGTTGTGTGTTAACGCCGCATCAGCAGTCTCGAGCGCAACATCCGTACCGCCTCCCATCGCAATGCCGATACTCGAAGCTTTCATGGCTGGAGCATCATTGATACCGTCTCCCACCATCGCAACGGTATGTTGTTGTGATAGCTTCTCGACGTAATGCACCTTGTCTGCAGGTAACAAACTCGCTTTATAATCCAAGCCTATTCTATTTGCCATTGCTTCTGCACTTCTCGGGTTGTCACCCGTTAGCATCACCGACGTGACCCCAAGTTCCTTCAACATTGCGATGGCTTGCTGGGCATCTGAGCGCAATGTATCTTGCCATGCGATCACGCCAATGACCTCGTCATCGTAACGAACAATGACAACCGTTTTACCTTGTTGTTCCAACGTAACCACTTGCTCTTTGGCTTCTTGAGAAAGTGGAAAGTCTGCCTTTGAAGGCGTGACCACTTGGACCATTTTTCCATCGACGTAACCAGTGACACCAGAGCCTACTTGCGCGGTTTTATCCAACGCTTCAGGAATAGTAAGCCCCTGCTCTTGCACTTTGGTAACTAAAGAAACCGCTAGAGGATGACTTGAACCAACCTCGATTGACGCAGTTAGGCTAAGTAACTTGTCTTCATCCATATCAAAAGCAAAGACGTCGGTCACTTCTGGTTTACCTTGCGTCAGTGTCCCAGTTTTATCAAATGCGACAGACTCAACCTTGCCAAGCAACTCAAGCGCCGCTCCACCTTTGATCAATGCGCCCCGCTTAGCCGCTGCCGCCAAGCCAGAAGTGATCGCCGCAGGCGTTGAAATGACTAATGCACATGGACAAGCAATCAACAGCAGGGCGAGTCCTCGATAGATCCACGTTTCCCACGGTTGGGCAAATAGTAATGGCGGCGTAACGATAACCATCAGAGACACCAACATCATTAGTGGCGTATACCAACGGCTAAATTTATCAAGAAAGCGTTCTAATGGTGCCTTACGGGATTCTGCTTCTTCAATCAAATGAAGAATTCGATCTATCGCATTCTCGCCCTGACGGGAAGTCACCTGTAAACGAACCACTTTATCGACAACCACAGCCCCGGCCATCACTTTGCCACCGGTTTGATGTTCAACGGGAACAGATTCTCCCGTTAACGCACTTTCGTCAAAACTCGCAAGCGCATCTTGCAAAACACCGTCGGCAGGCAAACGACCTCCGGGGGCGACTTCTATGATATCCCCTGGTTTAAGCTGAGCAGCTGGTACTTCTTTACGCTCTCCATCAATAATTAAAATTGAATTTTCTGGGACTAAGTCCATTAACGCCTGGACACCGCTTCGCGCGCGAGATGATGCATATGCTTCTAACTTTTCACCAATAAGGAAAAGCAATAACACCATTGCGGCTTCGGCGGTTTCACCTAAATATAAAGCGCCGAGCGCCGCTACACTCATTAACGTTTCAATCGCAAAAGGCGTACCGCTACGCGCCAACTTAAATGCTTTGAGCGCGATTGGGTATAAACCAAGTAAACACGTCAAAGTGAATAACCAAGCGCTTATTTGAGGGTCGATCTTAGAAATGACTGCCGCAGTAGCCATTGCACCAGCAATCGAGAGAATTTGGATGTTGTCTCTTATGACGCCAAGCCAGCCTTTCTTTGTAGTGCTTGGTTTTGGAGCATCAAGTGAAGAGAGCGGGAAACCCGTTTTTTGGGCTGTCTGCTCTATCGTAGCTATCAGCTCTAGACCATCAAAATCGACGACCAGTTTTTCTGTTGCAAACAAAACCTTGGCTTGGCTGACGCCTTGTAAAGACGTAATGGCTTTCTCAAGCTTTTGCGCACAAGATGGGCAATCCATACCTGACACAAGCCAAGCGTTCCGAACGGAGGAATTACTCTCCCTTGTGGGATCGTCTTCCTCGCCTGTGTCAACGCTGCAGCCTCCTCCACTACAGCAAGAGCTTTCAGAAACATCAACACTGGCCTGAGAGATATTGAGCGAAGATTTTACTGGCGCACAGCATGACTCGCTTGCACCAAGCGGCACCGCAGTTTTGATTTTGCTAGATTGGCAACCTTGATGTTTTGTACACATAATTTTTTCCTTATTGGTATCGGTGATTTACCTATTGCTAAGGATAAACCTTAGAGTAAGCTCCAAGGTCAAGATAAATTTGTACAGTTCGGCGATAGAAAATAAAAAAGACGCCGAAGCGTCTTTCCAAACCAGTTTAAAAGCAATATTCCGTAAAGTTTAAACAGAGAGGTTAAACGGGATGCTTAAAACACTCATTTAATGTCATTCCTATGGCACGCAGCACGTCTCTTCTTGTGATAACACCAACCAACTTACCTTTGCCATCCACCACTGGATACATTTTCGGCTTTCCAACTTTCATCATGTCAGCCAGTTCAATTACTGACATTTCTGGAGAAACAGATAAGACATCATCATGCATACACTCTTGTACCGTATGTGTATCTTGGCAGTGATAACTTGCTTTCACCAACTTATCTAATAAGTCTTGCTCCGATAAAAACCCAACCACTTTTTCATTTTCATCAATGACAGGGCCACCTAGTGTGACACTTTGCATTACTTTGTTTAAAGCTGCCGAAAGTGACATATCTTTCGTGAAAGTCACCGCTTGCAACGTCATGTAATCTTTTACTTTTAATGAATGCATTCTTATCTCCTTAAGGGCATTTTATTGCGGCCTTTAGATAAGTGTCGCCTAATTTCCTGATTTTACTAAATGGAAAGGAGTAATTTTATTTATAGGCACAGCCTATTGAACTAAAACAAAATTAACTCACCGAACAACATTCACTGTATTTCGTTAAACGCAAGATTCAGCCAGGCTGATTTTTCTAGGCAATAAATACAACAAAGCCAGTCAAATTGACTGGCTTTGTTATTAAGTAATTGTTGCGTTAGCTATGTTGGCGGCGCATGTTGTCTAAAATAATGCCAGTCGCCATCGCGACATTCAGTGATTCGGCACCGCCAAACGCCGGAATCGTGATCTTATCTGTCACGAATTTTGCTGCGGCTTCGCGCACACCATGAGATTCGCTGCCCATCAACAAAATACCTTCAGCAGCGAAATCCGTTTTATGAACGCTCTCTCCCTCCAAAAACGCGCCATATACTGGCAATTTGGCGTGTTCCAAATAACTTGGCAAATCCACCAAACTCACTTGTACGCGGCCAAAGCTGCCCATGGTCGCACTGATCGTTTTAGGATTATAAGGATCAGCACAATCTGTACTCGCAATAATGTGCTTGATGCCATACCAGTCTGCAACACGAATAATCGTACCTAGATTACCAGGGTCGGATACACCATCTAGCGCAATCATCAAGCCTTTCGCTTGAGGCTCTTTTACACTCGGAATTTCAACCACAGCAATGGCCGCATTATTGCTCACAAGCGTGCTCGCTTTGGTCAATTCATCAAGCGATGCTTCAACACAATCAAAACGATTTAGCGTACCAGCATTTTGTTCGAGAAATGCCGCTGTTGCAAAAACCTGCTTCACCTTCAATGAACTACTTGCTAGCTCTAGTACGTTCTTTTCACCCTGAGCTAGGAATAAGCCATGCGCTTTACGCTGTTTCTTTTGACCTAAAGCACGAAGCAGTTTTAATTGGTTTTTTGAAATCATTAAAGTATCCCAGGTGAAAATGGTTATTCGACGAGCGTACCCTAAACAATCTTCACGAAAGTTCGGTATCGAGCGGATGAGATTATAAATTATACCTAAATAACCTCAAGAAGCTTGATCATCAGAAGACGTTGAACACCAAGCGTAGCCAAAATAAAAGAAGGCTCAAAAACGAAAAAAGCCCTGCGATAACGCAGGGCTTTCAAAGGGTGGGACCCCAGCCACATCCCGGCACACAAGTCACACGCTGCGGCTGCTTCCTTCCGGACCTGACCGAGTTCACGAGCTATTGTTGCGAGAGGACCAGAGCCCCATAATTCTTTTCGAGAGGTCTTGCCTCAATCGATGGGGCGATTATTCAGTATCAGCTCTCATAATGCAAGAGCAAAAACCTTGAATTTCATCATTTCATTACCGTTTGAACAAAACTCGATCAATTCATTCCTTTATGATGAAACCGTGCAGTAACGATAAGAGGAGTCGTGCCGTGAGGACTGCTTACTCATGTACATGTCTTCATCAGCCAAATGCATCGCTTGCTCTAAGCTCATGTGCCGTTCCCTTTTTGCAGAGAAACCAATAGAGATACTTATAGACTCCAAATCACTACATAATTTGCCTTTCACGTCGATTCTACTGAGCTCTCTCATTGCTCTAGTTAACTCGGCTTGCGTTGGATAACCCAGCAATATGAACTCATCCCCTCCAATTCGATAACATCTTCCCGACCAGACATAATGAATTTTTAGTGCCAGTAGTTGTAAAACTTCGTCCCCAGCGCGATGCCCATAAGTGTCATTGATTCGTTTGAAATGATTAATGTCTAAGTAAAGTATGGATAGATCTTTGTTTACTCCTTTTCGATACTTTACTTGCAACGCACGACGGTTCCTTAACCCTGTTAAGTTGTCAGTGTTCGATTGACGGTAAAGATAAAGCGAAACACAAATAGCAAACAATAATACAAAGATAAACACAGCTTGTGTTTGCGTCGCTAATCGAATCTCATATTCAAGTGCGGTACGCCAATCTGGGCGTACATCGTACTGAGCAATGATCTTATCAACTTCTAACATCGCTATCGCTCGACTGAAGAAAGGCGCAAGCATGGCTCCTTTTTCATTCGCGACCAATCCAACAGAGAGTTGTGACTCATAAAACTCGCCAATAGCGGTATCCTGCTCTATCGGAACCAGTTCACTGAGACGTAAAAAATGATTGAGCATCGCCGTATCCATCGGAATGTAATCGACTTCTTCATTTAATAGCCCCTGAATGAGCTCTTGTTGAGTACGATAACGTTTGAGTTCTTTTAGCGGTAACAGTTGCGTCATCATTTGATCGAAAAAGTCATCCTTAACTACGCCAATCCGCTCAGATATCAACTGTGAAACATGAGAGTATGTGCTCGGCTTGTAACCTAAACGCTTGACCATCACCGATGCTGGCGCGTAATGGGACTTTGGAAAGTAGCTAAATGCGCGCCGCTCACGGCTGACCGTTAACGGCGCCAAAATTTCGAAATTACCTTGGATAAACTCATGGTACATAGAACCCCAGCTTTCACCAGGCTCACTAATGATCAAGCAGTTTAAAGCCAAGATCTCACAACTTCTCAGGACTACATCAGCCGTCATCCCTTCGACACTACCATCTGCGTTGTATACAACATATGGAAAGATAGATTCGAGCTTAATCCGTATTGGTTCATTAAAATCAAGGGGTAATAAACGAATAGAATCACGCAACGCTGCTCGCTTTAATTCAAATTGATACTGGGAAATTTCTTCGCGAAGCTGCTTTTGCACCGCTTCCCCGTGAATAAACGTAGCGAACGTGTCCAACTCCTCAAGATGATGATCTTTTTTACTGATGATGGATACGGGCTTTATCGAAATCTGATCATTGAGCATCTTGGCGTCAAACCCCTCCATCAGCATCGGCTTGAGCTGGTTAATGGCATCGACAACGCCGTCCACAGCACCTGAACGTAGCAGTGTTACTGCTTGTTCGTGACCTTGATAAGAGATCTGTTCTAGACCAGGGTAGTGTTGTTTAAGTAATTGGGCATAAACTGTATCTTTGGGGACGCCAACACGCGAAATATCACTCAACGTCGAATCTTTTAAGCCAAAGAGGTAGGTATATTCGATATTTGTTGGGCGGGAATAACTAAAACGTTGAGCACGTTCTTGTGTGTAAGTGATATTCGCAGCAAAGTCCGCTTCCCCATTCGCTACTGAATTTAGAATGGCATCAAAGCTGGAGTAGTTTACGTATTGAACGGTAAAGCCAAACTCCTTTGAAGCAGCATTGAAAAGAACACGAGTGACGACATCATCCGCTTCAGTCGCGACTTTATAATGAGCAATTAAAGGGGCTTCGGCTTTTACATTCAAACTCAAGAGGCAACATGCAAAAAGCAACAGTGTTCGAGCAAAAGTTGTCATGACAAACTTATCTTAAATCAACCACTTATATTGTGGTTATTATTATTGGAAGTGTAGTAAATATGAAATGAAGAACATATACTAATCTCCATTTTGTTCCACAACCAATTCGATACTCTGCCGCACATGTCACTTTTTACCTGACTAAAAACTCATAATTCAGCCTGTTCATCGCTACTACGTAAAATATAGTCAGTCATCCAAGCCGTCCCTAACAAACAGATCCAAACCACGAAAACAGGGTTTGGCACATCCGTGGTCGGGCTGACGACTAAAGCGGCAAAACCCACAGTCGGCAATGTCCAACATAATAATTTGCTCCAACGAATGGTATGTTGAAGCTTCGCAAGTGCTTCCATTGACGCTAACATTCCCGTCAAACTTAACGCCATAAGAACGGCGTACGGTAGGCCTGCAATCCACAATGGGAGCAACAAAAACAACGGCCACCAGCTGTGTTTATTGGATGGCGTCCAATGCGCAGCCGACCACCACATCGCCATAACCGCAATGGTTTGAACCACTGTAACCCAAGCAGAACCATCCAGCTTACCGCCTTGCTGTGTGACCATAAGACCAACTTGCAGTGTAAGTACAATAAGACCAGCGGTGAGCAACACACCTAAAGAGCTTCTACGAGAAAATACCACCATTAAAAGTGGGAAAAGGATCAAAACACCAACCGACAAAGCAATTGGCTGCATTGAGAGTGTCGCACCAAAAGCCATCATCGCGCCCAGCAATACTAAGCCAGCGAACCCACCTTGTGGCAGAACCCACAGCGCGGGGATCATAAGTGCAAGAACGGGAATGTCACCCTCGCTCAAACTCATCGCCCGAACACAGACAACAGCGAGTAAGGTCGTAACGAAAAATTGAAGTGTCGATAAAATCATAGCGCCTCCTGGCTTCCCCACCTACTTGGTAACTCAACGGCAAAAACTGGGATTGAAAGTCGTTGAGAGGGTCTAGATTCAAGCTTAGCTTGCGTTTGCTTCATGCTGTTTAAGGCTCATCAACCAACGACACTAAAGAACAGAAAATGTAATTCTTCAAAGTGAGTCGCTGGCAACACAAGGGTTAAGAACCGTTAGCAATATACAAGTCCAATGGTTTACCATTCCTTAGTAACCCAAAATAGACACTTTTGAGTATGGACCAATTTTTAGCGCAAATCTTTGCTGTAATTCACCAAATTCCAAAAGGAAAAGTCTCCACCTATGGGGAAATTGCCAAAATGGCCGGTTATCCGGGCTATGCGAGACATGTTGGTAAAGCACTGGGCAACTTACCAGAAGGCAGTAAACTCCCCTGGTTTAGAGTGGTAAATAGCCAAGGAAAAATATCTTTAAAAGGCAGAGACTTAGAGCGACAAAAAAAGAAATTAGAAGCAGAAGGGATTGAAGTATCGGAAGTTGGCAAAACTTCACTTAAAAAATACAAATGGCAGCCTTAAGCTGCCATTTTTTGTTCTCAGTACGTCGTATTAACGTGTTCCAACTAGACGAATATCTAATTGGTGAGTTTGTGCTTCATCTGTAATAACACCGTTATGTGTGTCGCTGATAAAACGCAGCTTTCCATCTACCTCAATGCGAGCACGAACGCTGTAACGATGGTTTGGTTTGATTTCATTGCTGTCGTAACTCAACTCAAAAGAAAGAGGAACTTGCTTACCTTCTGTTTCGAATGTCTGTTTCGCCAACACTTTTGCTGGCGCATCCGCCAAGGACACATCTTCTAACGCAATAGTAACCACTGCGTTTGGTGGCAAGGCAATCCGCTCGCGATAAGCCACTGTACCTGTAATCGTCTTCATTGACGCTTCTGTAGATTCCATTTCTGTATTTTGAGAAGTTTGGCAACCCACTAACGCAGCCCCAAAGAGTAGAGAAGTAACAAGTAGTAGTGTTTTTTTCATATATTCCTCGAAAAGAGCATTAAACCGAGGCAATTATAGGTGTGGAATATAAAACTGTCTGCTTCCTGTCACTTTATTTGACAATAGTTTGACTGAGTTAGAATTTATCAAACAATTGATTTTGTTTCATAATTGGAACAATACTATTTCTAAGTTACTCAATAGTTCTTAACTATGCCACTTCACAAGAGTGAGGCTGTTGAGGTAACTTGGAATGAAAGACAACGGTGAGGAGACACAATGAGTAAACCACTACGAGAATTGCTCAGCCTACTACAACTCGAAAAATTAGAAGAAGGCTTGTTTCGTGGCCAAAGTGAAAACCTAGGTTTGCCTCAAGTTTATGGCGGTCAAGTAATTGGGCAAGCGCTTTCTGCTGCGCGCTACACCGTTGAAGAAACACGCACGGTACACTCCTTCCATAGCTATTTTTTGTACCCTGGCGATCCAGAAAAACCTATTATTTATGATGTAGAAAATCTGAGAGATGGCCGTAGCTTTAGCACTAGACGCGTAAAAGCAATTCAAAATGGACGCCCTATTTTTTACCTAACCGCATCCTACCATGGCGATCAACCTGGGTTTGATCATCAAAAAGAAATGCCAGATATCCCTGGTCCAGAAAACTTTGCCTCAGAGAGTGAGCTCGCAAGCCATATTGCAGAATTTCTACCCAAACGCTTACGCAAAACATTTTGCGGGGAAAAGCCAATCGAAACTCGCCCCGTTACGGTTATCAACCCTTTGAAGCCCAAAAAAGCAGAACCCAAACAGTACCTTTGGATTCGTGCTAATGGTGAAATGCCAGAGAATCAGCTAATTCACCAGTACCTTCTGGCCTACGCATCCGATTGGGGATTCCTTGTGACAGCAATGCATCCACATGAAGTCTCATTAATGACGCCTAACTTTCAAGTGGCCACCATTGACCACTCTATCTGGTTCCATCGTCCGTTTAAGATGGATGAATGGCTTCTATATGCGATAGAGAGCCCAACGGCGAGCAATACTCGTGGGTTGGTCCGTGGCGAAATATACAACCAGCAAGGTCACTTAGTGGCGACCGCCGTGCAAGAAGGGGTGATGCGCTACACGAAATAGCTCGTGTTCGCCAGACGAAAAAAGGAGTGCTGTTCCGCACTCCTTTTTTAAGGGGTATCAAACGATGATTAATTTGGTTGATACTTCATGTTAATAACCGACCATTCGTAAAGTGATTTCGGGTAACCATATTCGCCTTTCCCGTAAATGACATTTGGGTCGGCATAGAATCCACCTTTATTCGTTGCTAAAAATTCACGAACCCCACGACGGTAAGTAATCACAGGTGCTACTAACTCATACTCTACCTTTTCCATCTTCGAGTCATCAATTATTAAGAACCGAGTCATACGAATCGTGCTGCCGTTGGTGCAGTACCCTGGGTCATCATAGTCAATTGCTTCAAAAGGCTTGAGATCATCTTCGAACAGCTCTGATGTACATCCATCAAATCGAGCTAAGTGTACCCACGCTCCTTTTATTAGAGTTTGGTCATCGTTACCCACCGGCTTGAATGCAAGTAGTGCAATCTTACCTTTGCCGTATAATTTCAATTCTTCGTCCGTTGGCTCACGCACTGAACGAACGTTCATCAAACCAAACTCACTTTCTTCTAAGTTAGAAAACTTACGTGCATTTAGCGTGCTAAACAATACTGTTTGTTCAGTTTCAAGCAATGTATATTGATCCGCAACACCTTCATCTGCAAAGCTTAGATACAGCTGGACTTTCTTACTTTCCAGCGCTTTGTAATCTCGAGATTCTCCTTCCGAAACGTCGAGAGAAATCCAACGTCTTTTTACTGGTGGGAGGTCAAGTAACGTCAGCTCTTCCTTATCAACATCTAATGAAGCGACTCCTTTAATTGTTGAGCTGGATATTTGATAGCTGCGGTTTCCTATTGGTGTACCAAAGTCTAGCTTAACCTTTTTAAATGGTTCAAATTCCACCTTCATTGTAGAAGCACTTAAACCAGGGTGATTCGCTTTGTTAATAGTGCCATTTACGACGATTGTTTTAGCTTTGTAGTTGCGTCCAGTAAGAGTAACCTCTAATTGGTACTCGCCTGCGTGCAAAATCTTCAAACGCCCCGTATCAGGGGAAACTAGCTCGACCACAGGATCTTTTTGGTTAATAAGACGGTAACTTGCCTTCGCAGTCCCACCACTCATCACTGGTGAGATAACACTACCAGCGGAGAATTCTACCGTTGGGTAAGTAACCGATACAGGGTTTGTGCCTTGTTTAATCGTGACCGAGAAGCTACTTTCACCCGGATCCACTTTGTCGTCCCCCGCATCCGAAACAATAATTTTTGTGCTACCCGCGTTAAGAATTTGCATGGCACCCGTTTGGCTGTTTAAGGAAACTACATCTGTTGCTGCGTTGTCTGCAAATCGGTACGTAACTTCCCCAACCGTACCAGAGATTTTCGGCGCAACAAATGTTTGGCCAACCTTCCAAATCTCTTCCACATCGGATTGAACTTCAATTCGGCTCGGCGCACTCAAAATTGTCACGTAGACTTTTTGATCAGGACCAACAGTATAATTCGCGCTCTCTTTTCTGCGCACAGTTAGCGTCGCTTTACCCGCTTTATACACATGGAGACGTCCTTCACTAAAACCACCGACAACATCTGGTGCGGTGTTATCTACAATCTCAATTTGCTCGTCAGCACTCAAACCAAAATCACGATGAAGATCAAAACTGTATTTGTTGCTGTATACAACGTCATAATCGTGCGTTGCCATGGGTTGGCCTTCAGCCTTTGCAACTTTAATGACGACATTAAATTGAATAGGTTGGTAGAACTCCCCACCATCGTCTTCAAACTTAAGGTCGTACTCACCCGCAGTCACTACCTCCAACTTGCCGTCAGTCATTCGTAAGCCATTAGGTAAGCTGCTAACTAGATTTACGTTACCTTTTTGCCCTTTAAACGCCAGAGGGATTGAAAGATTTGGTTGATAGGTAAGCGGCATTTCAATGTCTTTTATAACGGGATGAGGCGCGCGATTAACTTCAAGATCAAAACGAGTTTTGCTTGCAGGATAATTACGCATGTCATGCTCGTAAATTTCCACTTCAGCAGCACCAACACCTTTGATCAGTAATGCTTCACCATTTTCAGTTTTAGCGACAACGTCTTCACCACGAATGATTCTCAGCTCATAGTCACCGTAGGCGTTCGTCACCTTAGGGAAAATTCGTCCACCTTCCTCATAAGTTGTGACGATATCCGCTGCGCTGATTTCTTGACGCTTGCCTTGTTTTACATCCACAAAAAATTGCGCTGTTTGCTGTTTATCCAGAAACGCGTCGCTGTAAGTTGCTGTCGCTTCAACCGTTAATTGCCCAACATTATGAACAAGAAGCAAACCCGTTTCAGGGTCTAGCAGCTCGGCCACCTTGCTGTCTGGTACGCTATTTATGATTTTGTAAGAAATACGTTGCGTTTGAGCTTTATCTAAACGCACTGGTTCTAACGTCAACCCTTCTCGATACTCGTCTTCAAGCAAAGCGAACTGTAATTGCCCCGGAGCTACTGCATGCAGTTTAACCGTAGCGCGAACTTGTTTCGGCAAGTAAAAGTCGTTACCTGAATCGGTAATCAGCACCGATGCCTGACCAACTGAACCTAATGAATATACCGAACCGTTCTCATCAACACGAATCAAGTTATGACCACTTTCTACCTCATAACTCAGTTCGCCTTTTTGGCCACGGACGATCAACGCTTTTCCTTCTGACTCAATCGCATTGAAATTCAGATCACTCACTGAAAGTTCAGTATTGATGCCTCGCTCTACAGTGACAGAAAATCTTGCTTCAGAAGATTCATAAGCAGAGCTACTATCTGTAGCAAGAATCGTCGCCGTTCCTGGGCGCAGAATTTGTAGTATTCCTGAGTCATTAATTTTCACGACATTTGGCGGATTAGAGTCAATGACTTGGTAAGATACCGACCCATGTACATTGCTCAGTTTTGCTTCAGTAACCGTTCCCACTCCTTCAAACTTCAACACCGTGTCTTCCACTTTTAATTGCGGACGGTTCTGCTTTGTTACCGTAGTTGGTGTCTTCGTATTGTTCGGCTTAGAGTCTCCCCCACCGCCACAGCCAGCGAGTAAAGCTGCGAGAAAAAGCAAATAGTAATTTCTGTTCATTTTTAGTAATACTTTGTTACATACAAGATGGGGCGATAATAATACGATGTTTTATTAATCACTATCCCCATTTTTGAGTACTTTATTACTTAAGTAATTGCTACTGTATTCATCCTAAAAACAAATACTCAAAAATAGCGACCAAATTACATGAAAACACAAAAAGCAAACGTTTAAATCAAACTCTTCCATTAATTTAGTAAAAATTAATATTCAATAAAATAAAACATGAAAAAGAAAGAGAAAAAATTGCGTTATTTTTTCTTTCATTATGATGTATAGGATTAATGGACTGTAAAAACAAATAGTTAATGAAAAATAGAAGAGAGAATAAATATCGTTTATATTTGTAAAAATCTGGCAGGAAATAGTTTTAAAAGCATAATCAAACTACCTTTTAACATTTAAAATACTAAAAGGTAGAATTAACATTAGATAGAATTCTTATAGGGCGAGTTATTTTAGGATTGGTAACTCTGTTGTGTATTTAATGGACTCCATAGCAAATGTTGAAGTCACATTAGATAGCCCTTTTACACTATTAACTAACCGCTTATAGAATTCGTCAAAACACTTCATATCTTTGACTAGTACTTTCATCATGTAGTCATACTCGCCAGCCATACGATAAAACTCCATTACCTCAGGAAAGTCACTCACAGTTGTAACAAAATGGTGATACCAACCTTCGGAATGATCAATCGTTTTTAACTGAACAAATGCAATGAAAGATAGCTCGAGCTTTTCTGCACTTAACAACGCCACGCGTTTTTCGATGTAGCCCTCTTCTTCCAACCTTTTCAAGCGCTTCCAGCATGGTGTTGTAGTAAGATTGACTCGCTCAGCCACGTCATTTAATGACAAGGTGCTGTCGGTTTGTAGTAAAGCAAGCAGCTGCTTATCTATTCGATCTAAGCTCATTTCTATAAAACCCATAAAATGTAGAAAATTTTTCTACAGGTATCTTTATTAAGAGTAACAATAGCAAAGTTTTTCTCGGAAATTATAGATAAATTATCCCTATCTAATACTTATCTATCGATTTCCCAAGGAGAGACGCCATGTGTACTGACCACAATTGGATCAACAATGCAGTGCGTAAAATTGAAGCAGACTTCCAACGTTCTGCTGATACTCACTTATTTAAACTCGAACTACCTTCTCTTGATGGTATCGATATCTATCTAAAAGATGAGAGTACGCACCCTACAGGCTCTCTTAAGCATCGATTGGCGCGCTCATTGTTTCTTTATGCTATTTGTAATGGATGGATTGGTCCTGAAACCACTGTAATCGAGGCGTCCTCAGGCAGCACTGCCGTTTCGGAAGCGTATTTTGCGCGTTTACTTGGCTTACCGTTCATTGCTGTTATGCCGAAAACCACTGCACGTAAAAAGATCGAACAAATTGAATTTTACGGTGGTAAAGCGCACCTTGTTGAACGATCAGATCAGATTTATGACGAGTCTCGACGCTTGGCTCAAGAGCTAAATGGTCACTACATGGACCAGTTTACTTATGCTGAACGTGCTACTGACTGGCGCGGTAACAACAACATCGCGAACTCTATCTTTAGCCAAATGGAGTTAGAAGATCACCCGATTCCTAGCTGGGTAGTGATGAGTCCTGGAACAGGCGGCACATCAGCAACCATTGGCCGTTTTATTCGTTACCAAAAATACGACACTAAGCTTTGCGTGGTAGACCCTGAAAACTCAGTGTTTTACGATGCTTTCCAGTCAGGAAATCACTCATTGAAAGGCGATACTGGCAGCAAAATTGAAGGTATCGGGCGACCACGTGTCGAACCAAGTTTTATTGCTGGTGTCATTGATGAAATGCGCAAAATTCCAGACGCAGCCAGTGTGGCAACCGCCCATTGGGTATCTCAGCTGATTGGGCGTAAAGTCGGCGCATCAACAGGCACCAATCTTTACGGTGTGCTGCAATTGGCTTGTGAGATGAAACAACGCGGTGAGAAGGGTTCTATCGTGACGCTTCTATGTGATTCTGGAGAGCGTTACCTAGATACGTATTATGACTTAACATGGGTAAAAGAGAACATCGGCGATATTCAACCTTACTTAGCTCAACTCGAAGTCATTCAAGCAAAAGGTTGCGTTGAGCCAGCTTGTTGCGGCTCAACTAACGCTTAACGTGCAAACTGGACTTTAAAAAACAGCCCAACTTCATGCGGGCTGTTTTTATCGTTGGGTTTTACTTTTTCTGGCGCGCTTCAAACGCAGCCAATTGTTCTGGCGTTGCCGCTGGTTGATGATTTTGTTTCCATTCATCGTAAGTCATGCCGTAAACACGTTCGCGAGCGTCATCAATATCTAAATCCAAACCGAGATTTTCAGCCTCAGATTTATACCATTTGCTAAAGCAGTTGCGACAGAAGCCCGCAAGGATCATCAGGTCGATGTTTTGTACGTCTTTGTTGGCATCTAAATGCGCCAATAAACGGCGAAATGTCGCCGCGTCTAACTTATCTTGTTCTTCTTGAGTCAAGTTTTTGTATTTGAATTCAGCCACTTTCCTTTCCTTCTCTCTTCTTTAGCTAGCTTTCGTCACCATATCTAGTTAGTCGGTAGTCATGAGTAATAAGTATGCTTTAGCGCAACAATTCCCATTCTAAAATCACTACCTTTGATAAAAGCTGATATGATAATTACCATCCATCCTATTGATTAAATTAACATTTAAACAAATCATTACAACGGTCTTTTACCAAGGTTATCGTCTAGTTATGAAAAACGCCATTCTATTATTGTCTGCCTTGACCATTAGCGTGCCAACTTTAGCTGCTCAAGAACAAGCTCATCAATCTTATTTTTATCTGGGTACTGGTAACGTTGGTTTTGATACACCGTATTTCGGCTCGGATAGAGACAATGAGTGGTCAACACCACATATCACAGTTGGCTGGGGTTACCATGTAAACCAATACCTCGCGTTTGAAGGGGTTCTGCGCTATTCACAAAATGAACTTAAGAACGATGCTCTAAAAACTGACTTAGATCTTCACTATTACCAAGCAGGTATGTCTGCTGTTGTAACGAGTGATGACTTAGGCGATACGCCACTATCACTATTCGGTCGCGTAACAGCGCTTGGCACTCAAGCCGAAATGTACGTACCAAACGAACAAAAAGTCACAGATGATTCAGGCGCACTATTCAACATCGGTGCTGGTGTCCATTGGGATATGAGTACAGATATCTGGTTACGCGCAGAGTACATTTATAATGTCGCGGATATGGGTTTTGAAGATTTTTACGACAGCTACGAAGGTGTACAAATCAGCCTAGGGAAACGCTTCTAATCGAACGCTTCCGAGCTAACTTTAAACCGATAAAGAGAAGCCGAGGTTATTACCTCGGCTTTTATGTTTTAACGTTTGATTTAAGGGTGCGCTATACGGCCCTTCGTATCATGGCTAATTGCTTTTTTTAACTCTGCTTCTACATGACCTGGTGCTTGTGTTTTCGCCGAAATCAATCGGTACATTGCCGGGATAACAAACAAGGTCACCAATGTCGCAAACCCCATCCCGAAAAAGATTACCGTACCCACGGCAATACGGCTCTCATAACCCGCCCCTGTCGATACTATCAACGGAATTGCGCCAGCAAGTGTGGTAAACGCAGTCATCAAGATTGGACGTAGACGTCGCGCAGCTGCATCAATGATCGCTTTTTCAAACCCAACGCCACGATCACGTAGCTGATTGGCAAATTCTACGATCAAAATACCGTTTTTCGTCACCATACCAATCAACATGATCATGCCGATCTGGCTATAAATATTCATACCTTGGCCCATAATAACCAAACCAAGGAAGCCACCAAATACACCCATCGGCACCGTAAACATGACCACTAACGGGTTTACGAAGCTTTCAAACTGAGCCGCCAACACGAGATACGCCACTAGTAGTGCCAATGCAAACACAACAGCAACACTCGCTTGGTTCTCTTTAAAGTCTTTCGACTCCCCCGAATAACTCACCGAAATGTCACCCGGTAAGTTGTCGATGGCTTCCTGGTCTAGGTAATTCAGCGCATCTCCTAATGTATAACCTTCCGACAGGTTGGCAGTAATAGTGATGGACTTCTGTTTGTTGTAGTGAGAAAGACGAATAGAGGCCGCCACTTCTTCAATTTTTGTGACCGCATCTAACGTCACTAGCTGACCGCTATTCGTGCGCAGATAAATCTGACTTAAATCTGCAGCATTATTAAAGCTATTTTCATCACCGCGAAGATACACATCGTACTCTTCGCCACGTTCAACATAAGTCGTTTCGCTTTTACCACCGAGCATGATTTCTAGGGTGTCAGAAATGTCTTTAACACTGACTCCTAGCTCTGCGGCACGCTGTCGGTCAACTGTAACCAATAACTCAGGCGTTTTTTCCGAGTAATCTATCTCTGCTCCTTCCATCATTGGTGATTCTTCTGCTTTGTTCTTTAGCATTTCAGCCCAAACAACGAGCTCATCGTAATCAGAGCCGCCTAATACGAACTGAACTGGCTCACTCGAACCACCTTGGAAACCTGGCATAAATGGGAACACTCGAACATCTGGGATACCTGCCAATTCTTTCCGTACTTTGTTAAGGGCTTGCTGAGCCGTGATATCACGTTCGTTCCAATCTTCTAGAATCATGATCACAAAGCCTGTCTGGTCTCCTGCCTGGCCACCAAACGCTGGCGTTTGGATGCTGAATGACTTCAGATAACCTTGCCCTAGTAATGGCATCAATCGGTCTTCGACAATATCCATATTGGCTGACATACGATTGTATGACGTAGCGTCTGCACCGCGCACAAACGCGAATATCACACCGCGATCTTCTTGTGGGGTCAGCTGGGCCGGTACCTGATTCATCAAGAAATAGCTACCGCCCAAACAAGCTAGAATCACCAGAGGAGCAGCCCAACGTACTTTCAATGCACCTTTCAATAATGCGCGATAGCCACTCTCAAGCTTGCTAAACAAGCGATCAACCGCTTCATTGAATCGATTTGGTTTTACATTCGCTTTCAAAATCTGACTACCTAATACAGGAGTCAGCGTCAGGGCAATCAAAGAGGAGAATATGACCGACATAGCCAGCAATACAGAAAACTCTGTAAATAGTAGACCTACCATGCCATCCATAAAAGAGATCGGTAAGAACACCATCACCAGCACTAATGTTGTTGCTATAACAGCAAAACCAACCTCTCTTGTGCCTTTATATGCGGCGAGTAATGGCGATTCACCGCGTTCAATATGGTGGAAGATATTCTCTACAACCACAATTGCGTCATCCACCACCAAACCAATCGATAATATCAACGCCATCAAGGTGATCAAGTTGATAGAAAACCCAAAGTAGTACGCGGCAATGAACGAAGAAATCAGAGAAACAGGTACCGTAACCGCAGGAATTAAGGTTGCACGAGCTTGGCCGATAAAAATGTACAATACCAAAATCACCAAGCCGCCCGTGATAAATAGCGTGCTGTACACCTCTTCGATTGAACGCTCGATAAACACTGTCGCGTCGTAATCTATCGCAAGACGTGTACCTTCTGGTAAGAACTTCTGGATGTTATCGACTTCAGACCTAACCAGCTTCGCTACTTCTAACGGGTTTGCGTCTGACTGCGGTACCACACCAAGACTGATGTTTACTACACCATCACTTTTGAAGGTTGAGTTTTCGTTTTCTGCACCAATGAAGACATCTGCTACATCTTTTAAATAGATAGGTGTATTGTCGCTTGCGCGTTTAATGACAAGATATTGAAAATCTTCAGGCGTGTTATAAGTACGAGCCGTACGCACGGACATTACTGTTGAGTCGTTGCGAACTTCACCACCTGGGCTTTCTAGGTTCTCACTTCGTAAAGCTGATGTAATGTCCGAAGCTGTAACTGAACGTCCAGCCATTAGTTCTGGCTTAAGCTTCACGTACATGACCTTGTACAAACCACCGGAGAGATCAATGGAGCTAACCCCAGAGATCAGGCTAAAGCGGTCCATCAATACACGTTCGGCATAATCGGTTAATTGAGTACGGTCCATCTCTGCAGAACTGAGATTGATGTAGAGCGACGCCTCTCCCGAGCCATTGTTCTTATAAACAATAGGGTCATCCGCTTCATCAGGTAGCGAGCGCTGAGCACGAGCTACGGCATCACGCACGTCGCTCACACCTGTGTTGAGATCGTAACCTAACTCAAACGTGATCGTGATACGCGACATGCTGTTACGAGTAGTGGAGCTAATTTCATCAACTCCACTGATCCCAGAAAGCTGGTCTTCCAAAACAGAGGTAATTTGGCTTTCAATAATAGTCGCCGATGCACCCTCATAACGCGTACTGATAGAAACGACTGGGCTTTCTATATCAGGCATTTCACGAACGGCTAATTTGGTGAATGACACAAAGCCAAACACACACAACAGCATGCTCAGAACCAACGCCGCGACAGGGCGTTTAACTGAAACGTCGGACAGTAACATTAGTTTTCTTCCTCATCCGATTCACTGTCATTGCGTGTCACATCCGTGGTGTTCGCTTTTAGTGGCGCGACAATTTCTTTCACTTCGACACCATCACGCATGTTAACAATGCCTTGAACCACAATCTTGTCACCAATCTCAACACCAGATTCGATCACCACCTCGTTACCAACACGAGCACCTAGCGACACTTCTTGACGAGTAGCTTTGTTATTTTCATCAATTACATATACAAAACGTTTAGTTCCGGAGTATTCAAGTGCTTGAACAGGAATGATTGGCGCCTTAATAGCAGGAAATGCTAGTGAAGCGTTCATCAACATGCCCGGCTTCAATTGATTTTCTGGGTTATCAAACTCAATACGCACGCGAAGATTCAGTGTTTCGGCGCTGATCCGCGTATCAATACCTGTGACTTGACCAGTAAAGGTCTGGCTACCCCATGCACTGGTTTTAGCGATGACTTCCATACCAATAGAAAGCATCGATAAATAGCGCTCCGGTACTTGTAAATCCAGTTCCATGACGGAAAGATCATCCAACGTCAAAAGTTCAGTACCCGCACTGACCATTTTGCCGCGGCTAAAATCGATAAAACCAACAGTGCCAGAAAATGGGGCAGTAATATGGAGGTCAGCTAAATTGGCTTGAGCAGCATCAAGCCTCGCTTGTGCTATTTCAACACTGGCTTTTTGTGCATCGATTTCAGTTTGAGTAATCGCATTCCGCTTAACCAAACGTTGGAACTCTTTTAACTTACGCTGTTCATCTTTAAGGTACGCCTTTGCCTCAATCAAAGCGGCTTGAGCCTTATCGTCATCTAACTTAATTAATAGCTGGTCTTGCTGGACATTTTGATTCGCTTTAACAGCGATTTGATTCACTTTGCCGGCGACTTCCGATGCGACAACCACAGACTCCGCTGCCTTTAATTTGCCGATAAGAGTTAAGGATTGATTGATCTCGTGCGTTTCTACTTGTTCAGTCACAACGGTAACCGCTGAGCCTCCTCGCATCGCAGCGCAAACCGATGGAGAACTCAGTAATATAGAAAGCGTTAAAACAGATAACGATAACGTGGCTTTCATGCTCATGATATTGACTTCTAAACGAATAAACTTATGTCATTAAACTGCTTACAGTTTATCAGTAGATACGGTGTTTAACGTCAAGTAGTGTAAATTCAAGTAAAAAGCGCGCTTCTCTTCTGTTCAAAGGACAAACAAAACGCTGACTTTCTACCATCTTTGCCCAAAAAGACAGCATTCAACGTAAAAACGTAAGAAAAACGCTTTACAGCCTGAGCGAGTTTGCTATGATTCGCTCCGCACTTGGGAGATGAGTTGGGAAAACATCTTACTAAGTATAAAAATCCTCTGGAGGGGTTCCCGAGTGGCCAAAGGGAGCAGACTGTAAATCTGCCGGCACTGCCTTCGATGGTTCGAATCCGTCCCCCTCCACCATATTCTTTCTTATGTTTTTCCTTTAAACGTGAGAACAACTTGAAAGCTAGGTTGGGAAACTAACTTTTAAGTATACAACACCCTGGAGGGGTTCCCGAGTGGCCAAAGGGAGCAGACTGTAAATCTGCCGGCACTGCCTTCGATGGTTCGAATCCGTCCCCCTCCACCATATTCTTTCTTATGTTTTTCCTTTAAACGTGAGAACAACTTGAAAGCTAGGTTGGGAAACTAACTTTTAAGTATAAAACACCCTGGAGGGGTTCCCGAGTGGCCAAAGGGAGCAGACTGTAAATCTGCCGGCACTGCCTTCGATGGTTCGAATCCGTCCCCCTCCACCATATTCTTTCTTATGTTTTTCCTTTAAACATGAGAACAACTTGGAAGCTAGGTTGGGAAACTAACTTTTAAGTATAAAACACCCTGGAGGGGTTCCCGAGTGGCCAAAGGGAGCAGACTGTAAATCTGCCGGCACTGCCTTCGATGGTTCGAATCCGTCCCCCTCCACCATATTCTTTCTTATGTTTTTCCTTTAAACATGAGAACAACTTGGAAGCTAGGTTGGGAAACTAACTTTTAAGTATAAAAATACCCTGGAGGGGTTCCCGAGTGGCCAAAGGGAGCAGACTGTAAATCTGCCGGCACTGCCTTCGATGGTTCGAATCCGTCCCCCTCCACCATATTCTTTCTTATGTTTTTCCTTTAAACGTGAGAACAACTTGAAAGCTAGGTTGGGAAACTAACTTTTAAGTATAAAACACCCTGGAGGGGTTCCCGAGTGGCCAAAGGGAGCAGACTGTAAATCTGCCGGCACTGCCTTCGATGGTTCGAATCCGTCCCCCTCCACCATATTGAAGAAGCCAGCTCATTGAGTTGGCTTTTTTCGTTTCAGGATCTTGATAGCATAGTCCTACTACCACGAACCTTTCACTCCTCACCGAAACTCTGCTCGATTTAATACCTATCACAGTAAATAAGTGATCAGAAATAGCGTAGGGAAAATGCTTGAGAACAAGGCGCAATTTTTCGATAAGTAGTTATTCTGCAATCAAAAATTGCAACGCAGTTATCGAGTATTTTAACAAGCTAGAATGACCAGTTATTTACTACGATTGGTATAACCTATACTCAATCTCACTAAAGCAACCAACCCCATGTGAAGCTCCACAAACAAAAGGCTGAGGAGCAGATCTTTACCCTACAAACAATGTACTAGCTATTTTGATTTTGTTAGTTCGTATGGCCTTAATATGAATGTTCAATATAACTAGGAAAACACTTGAGGACTTACTAGAAAAAGTGGGTTCGCAAAATTACCAAACGGACTCAATTAGTGATGTTTGTATAAAAACACGTACAAGAAATATAAATGATAGATACAAAAAATCCCGCAGGGGATGCGGGATTTTTACTAGTGACTAAATTGGTTTAAAGGTGACTAGCCTTGAATACCAACGATTAACCATGGCGCATTAGGCGCAGTCAAGTCACGCTCTAGGTGCCAGATATCTTCGATTTCTTCTTCAACACCTTCTACTGTGTCACGGTAACGACCGCTAAACTGCAGACTAAGCTGTGCTTTATTTGCATCGTAATCAGCACGGACGATCTCCGCATCAACGTACATTACGTCAGTATGCTGCTCACCGTCGAGCTTCGCGCGCTCTGCTTTTAGGTCTTCAAACAAGCTTGGAGAAACATATTCTTCAATAGTTTCTAGCTGGTTGTGATTCCACGCACCTTGCAGGATTCGATAGTGTTCACGAGAACCATTAATGAACGCTGCTTGGTCAAAACCCGGTGGGTAGTTATGTGGTACGTCTGTTTGAGCGCCAAAACCACCAAAGCCACCATTATTTGTGTTTGGTTGTTGCTCAAAGTTTTGCATGTTTGGTTGCTTAAACTTAGATGCGTTGCCACCAAATGCAGGCTGTTGACGATGCTGGTTCATACTGCCCTGCTTCGCACCTAGCATACCGCGCATTAGTTTAAAGATGACAAAGGCAATCAAACCAATAATTAGGATATCCATAAACTGGATACCTTCAAAAGCACCGCCAAAGAATGCAGCAAGTAGACCACCAGCCAGAAGTCCGCCTAGCAGACCACCCATAAGGCCTTTCTTACTTGAAGACTTTGTCGTCTGATCTTTGCCGACCGTATTGGTGTTTTGTTGCTGTTGTTTCGGTGCTGGTGCGGTTTTGTAGCTCTTACCGAAAGACTTACTGCCACCAAACTTCTTCGCTTCCGCGATAGGCGTTACAGCAACAGTAAACATCAATAAAGCAACAATAGAAAATAAACGTTTCATCGTTATCCTTAAAGTTAGCTATCTAAGATAGTGCCCCATTTTCAAGACGAAACAATCGTTGTTTCAAACAGTAGCACGCCAAAGATGATTTTTAAGTCATCATACTCTGTATACCGATTGATGAAAATAGCTTATAGAAGCTGACATGTATCAGAATATTGCCAAAAATGCAGACTGCTCACACTGCTTACAATTCAGCTGAAGGCGCTTGATCAATGTAAAAAAAGTATGGAATAAGTTCACTAATACTCCAGATTGTTTTACTTGAATTAGAATCAGTGACACAGCTCAGAATCCTACACCTTGAGGGCACTTGGACACATTGCCTTGTTGACGGTTAATAGGTAGCTGACTATCATATTGAACGATGTTCAATAAAGTAGTTTGAGAGTATGGCGCGCAGAAACGATCACACCCGAGAAGAGTTAGTGAATTTGACGTTAACAACGGTCAAAAACTTTTTAGATGAGAATTCTTACCACGAACTCAGTCTTCGTAAAATCGCTAACATGATTGGTTACGTGCCAAGCACATTGGTAAATGTTTTTGGTAATTATAATTTGTTGTTGCTTCATGTTGTCGCTCAAACTTTAGATGAGTTATCTCAAGAAGCACGCAAAGCGACTAATGACAGCAAAGACTCCCATCAAGCGCTTTTTGAACTCGCTTATTGCTACCACGATTTTGCTCAAAAACACCCATACCGTTGGCAGTTAGTGTTCGAACACAACATGAATGGAGCAGAACTTCCGGAATGGCATGCCAAACGTATCGATGGTATGACGGGAATGCTAGAGTCACTATTGGCTCAAATCGCACCACATCGTACTGAATCCGAAGTGATTCAAGCGAGTCGAGTCCTTTGGTCTGGCGTACATGGCATTACTTTACTCAGTGTTGATGATAAGTTTTTCTCTAGTGAACCGATTGATGGCAAAGAGTTGATCAGTAATCTTCTTTCCAACTACCTCACGAACTGGTAACAAAGGATTATACATGTCATCCGACAGACAGCCGTCCTTACTTACGCAGAGAAAATTCCTGCCCTATTTCATTACTCAATTTCTTGGCGCTTTTAACGACAATATTTTTAAAAACGTTTTGCTGTTGTTTGTCGCATTCGCTGGCTCCAGTGCACTGCCTATTTCGAGCAATTTGTTCATCAACCTTGCGGCAGGCTTGTTCATTCTACCGTTCTTTCTGTTCTCTGCTTCCGCTGGCGTATTAGCCGACAAATATGAAAAGTCATGGTTTATTCGTAAGGTCAAACTATTTGAAATAGCCATCATGCTGTTAGGTGCCATCGGATTCATAACCGAAAGTTATGGTGTGCTTTTATTGCTACTGTTTTTAATGGGCACACAGTCAGCATTTTTTGGCCCAGTTAAATATGCCCTTTTGCCTCAAAAGTTAAATGCTAAAGAATTAGTGCCCGGCAACGCTCTTGTTGAAGCTGGTACCTTTATCGCCATCCTTATTGGCACCTTAGGCGCTGGGATTATAGCCTCTGCAGACAACGCAAAATACCTCGCCGCATTTTGTGTCGTGATCTTCGCATTGTTAGGCTACTTGTCGAGCCGCTCAATCCCCTTTGCTGCAGCCAGCGCGCCCAATCTCTCTTTTCGTTGGCAACCATATAAGCAAACCAAACACACGCTCTCTATCGCCAAATCCGATCGAGTTGTTTTTCAATGCATAATGGCAATAAGCTGGTTTTGGTTTTTAGGCGCCGCATATCTAACACAATTCCCGAATTTCACTAAGATTTACCTAAATGGCACCGAGAGTGCGGTGTCTTTCTTGCTCGCTCTATTTTCCATTGGTATCGCGCTAGGGTCGCTACTTTGCAATTGGATCTCAAACCATCGTATCGAAGTCGGTATTGTGCCAATTGGTGCCTTTGGCATTACGGTATTTGGGTACCTAATGGCCACTTCCATTCCCAATGATCTACCTATTTTCCATAACTTTGTAGACTTCTTTAGATATGAGCCTTTTTGGCCATTATTTTTCTACCTATTGATGATTGGCGCTTCGGGCGGTTTGTTTATCGTGCCTCTTTACGCATTAATGCAGCATCGAGCAAAGGAAACCGAACGTGCTCAAGTCATCGCAGGGCTCAACATCTTTAACTCTCTGTTTATGGTCGGCAGCGCTGTCTTGGGTATTGTGTGCCTAAGTGTAATCAAGATGACAATTCCTCAGCTGTTTGCATTGTTAGCCATTTTAAATTTCTTAGTCGCCGCTTACATCTTTTTGCAAATTCCTATTTTTGTAGTTCGCTTTGTCATGTGGATGCTTACGCACACCATCTATCGAGTTAAGCATAAGAATCTACACAACCTACCCGAGCATGGTGGGGCATTGATTGTATGTAATCATGTAAGCTACATGGATGCATTGCTACTTAGTGCCGTATGCCCAAGGTTGATTCGTTTTGTGATGGAGGAAGATTACGCCAACCTACCTCCATTAAGGCGCTTTTTACGTCGAACTGGGGTAATTCCAATTTCAGCGAGTAACAGAAGCTCTATCAGACGTGCATTTAACGATGTGGAAGCTGCGCTAAGCGAAGGTCATATCGTCTGTATTTTCCCTGAAGGAAGATTAACTTCAGATGGTGAAATGAATGAATTCATGCGCGGTATTGATATAATCCTACGTCGTAGTCCAGTACCTGTCATACCTGTTGCACTTAAAGGCTTATGGGGAAGCTATTTCAGCCGCGCAAAAGGTCGCGCATGCTGTGGCTTACCGACTCGATTTTGGTCAAAGCTAGAAATAGAGGCAGGACAACCGGTGCCACCAAACGAGGCAACGGCAAAAACAATGTTCGATAAAGTGCATCAACTTAGAGGCGACTGGCGATAAATACACTTGAACACATGTTTAGGATAACTGAACATGTGTTCAAATCATTAAGACAAACTGACCACACCCAGTGCGATATACTCTCCCTTTCATTCACAACAGCGAATAAAAACCTTGAATAGAAACTACCTCCTGTTTGGATTGGCGTTACTTTTTTGTCTAACCCCTCTTGCCTCCTCTCCCATTGCTCTAGTTATCGGTTTTCTACTCGCAAGTTTTGGTTTTGTGCCTTCCGAGCTGCCCATCGCTTCTTTTACTAAAAAGCTGCTGTCTTACTCGATTATTGGCTTAGGCTTTGGCATCAACTTTGAGCAAGCACTTACAGTCACATCGGATGGTATCGGCCTGATCATCGCCACTATTACAGGCACACTGATCATGGGCACTCTCATTGCCAGGGTAATTAAATTGGAGCGAGTAACCGCTTACTTAATCTCATCAGGTACTGCAATTTGTGGTGGTAGCGCAATTGCTGCTGTGGCACCGGCGATTAAAGCGAAAGACGAGCAGATTGGATTAGCACTGGCAACAGTGTTTGTCCTGAACTCCATTGCACTCTTTGTGTTTCCTGTGATTGGACATGCTTTAGGGCTAGATCAACACACGTTTGGCACATGGGCTGCGATTGCCATTCATGACACATCTTCTGTTGTCGGGGCTGCCTCGGCCTATGGGGAAGAAGCACTAACGACGGCAACAACATTGAAACTCGCGCGCGCTTTATGGATCATTCCTGTTGCTTTGATCAGTGCCGTCATCTTTTCAAGAGGCCAAAAAGAGAATGGAAAGAAAAAACTAGCTATCCCTTATTTCATTTTTTGGTACTGTGCAGCTATCGCGTTTAGCGACTTCTTTCCTCAATTTGAAATGGTCTATCACGGCATTTTCATTGGAGCAAAGCAAGCGTTGGTTGTATGTCTGTTCTTGATAGGTTGCAGCATTTCAATTTCAAAACTAAAGTCAGCTGGAGCTAAGCCGCTGTTGTTTGGTGTGACTCTGTGGGTGTTAATTTCGACCACTTCTCTAAGTTGGTTACTGTTTTAGATATTGGTGGTCTGCTTATCGCGTTGAGGGGACGGCATTTCCCGTTTGCTATTTTTGTATATAACGACCAACGCAATAGCGATCAAAAATGCCGTTAGCTCTGCAAGAGAGCGGGCTAGCCCTTCACTACTTATCGCGATACCAATTTGTAGTGCTACTGCCGCAATTAAAACTAGCTTTGCCATCCTGAACCTTATGCATTTTCTCTCCACGAAGAAGCATAATTATGATTCAGAGTTATAAGGATACGAAATTCTCTTTATGACTAATACATAGCAAAATTGACTAATGCTGAAGTGATGACAGCAGCCACTCTTTCACTGCCTTACGCGAAATTTTGATCCCACCTTCTAGTAGAGTTTGTGGCATTACGTGGTATTCCACTGGCCATTTAAACTTCTCTAATTTTGATTGCAAATGCTGGTCATACTCCGATTTGCTGCGCAATCCATTGGTCTGAATCACAGCTACTGGTCTATGACCAAACTCCGCGTCTTCGACTGGAACCACTATACTCTGCACTACACCATCAATTTGGTTCAAAGCGGCTTCAATCTCTTCACAATGGATATTCTCACCACCAGAGATAAACTGATTGTCGGCACGGCCGATTATCTTTAATTCATCACCTTGCCACTCGCCAAGATCTTTGCTGTCAAACCAGCCTTTCTCATCCAGAAATGGGGTAACATGTCCTTGATGGAAATACCCTGCCGCTAATGTCTTACCGCCAACAAAAATGCGTTGGTCAACTAATTTTATCTTACGGTGCTTCAATACATGTCCAGCATTACTGGTGCTGTCAATTCTCTTTGCGGTAACGGTAGAGGCCGCCTCCGTCATCCCATAACCTAACCATGTCTCAATGCCTTGCCCTGTTGCTCGTAGTGCCAACTCGTGATCAACGTGGCTGCCGCCCAGTAGCACATGTGTCAATGACAAATGTGCATCATCATCCAATAACCGTTTGAGCTGAGTCGCAACCAAAGAAGCGTGTGATACGCCCTGAACATCATCAACAAGTTTCCCTGAACCGACTTTTAGTGTTGCTCCGACATATAGCCAACGATAGACAATCGCTAATCCAGAGACGTGATACAGCGGAAGCGATAACAGCCAAGCATCTTGCTGAGTGAAAATGAACTCCTGCAACAAGCCCTCTGCAGACGCAAGATGCTGTCGATGTGTATGAACCACAGCTTTAGGCTCCCCTGTAGAGCCAGAAGTAAATACTACTGAAGCGAGCCGGTCATGATGATAGCTATCTTCAGTCAACGAATCACTCTCTTGCTGTGATACTACAGGCGGTGAAAGCAATGTTGCCTTGAGTTTTTGTATATCATGTTCAGAAAAGGTCGAAGCGCACTCCTGAGAAAACCAGATAAACCGAGTTTGATCAGGCCTGTAAAGTGTAGCAAGCTTACCCTGCAACTTATCTAGTGGTTGTTCCATGGTCAGCGCAGCGAGCGCACCCAACTGTTTGGAGGCAAGATAAAACAACAGTGTTTCTACTTGGTTCTTGCCAACCAAAGTCAGCACATCCCCCCGAGTTACACCCAAGTCATTCAAATAGTGAGTGTATTGGTCAATACGCTTCGAGAGTTGTTGCCAGTTTAATACTTCTGTTGATGTCTTGAGTGCAATAGAAAAAGGGCTCGTTTGAGCCCAATATTTCCATGGTGCCTTCGCAATATTGTCTACGCAGAATGCCACACAATCTCCTGGTCTTTTAGAGGAAGAACGGGAAGTTCACACTTAGGCCAGCCCTGCTCTAGCTGAGCTTTGAATAAGCCAATCGTATCCAAACCTGGAACTTCATCAGGCAGCTGCCATTGGGCAAAGCGCGCTAATTGAGTTAAACCGAGACTGGATTCAATGCTCGAGCTAATCACTGCTTTCATCCCTAGTGACTTCGCTTTCTTTATCAGTGTAATACAAAAATCCACTGAACCAATGAGTGTGGGTTTGATGATGATCGTTTTCACACCAGTTAGATCTTCAAGACGGAAATCTTCACGACGAACCGCATCTTGCAATGTTTCATCCCAAGCGATAGCAATACCAGTATTAATCGCAAAAGAGAGACTATCGCCAGGAGAGCGGCACGGCTCTTCCAAAAAGGTAATGCGCTGACGCAAAGACGGAGTAATGTATTTAGCAAACTGCTGCGCTTTTTCTGGTGTCCAACCGCGGTTTGCATCAAGTCGAAGCGTTAATTGAGGGATTGATTCAAGAAAAAGGTTCACAAGCATGCCATCGCGAATTGGCTCATAAAGTCCAACTTTCACCTTAGCGACTTTCTCACCTTCCATTTCGTTCAGCTTTGGAATGAGCTCATCTGGGTCGCCAGTGCATAGTGGCGCTGTTTGGTATTTACCTTGTTGTGGTAAGCCACCAGCTAATTCAAGCTGTGCCATCGATAAACCAAACGCAACCGACGGGTACATATTGGCATAATCCACATCCAACTCTGCAACCCAACGCTCCGCCTGTTCTTGTAGCTGAACACCCGCATCTTCGGCGCTCTCTAAGCTAAAACCAGGAAGAGGAGCGACTTCTCCAAGCCCTGTTTTACCATCTTCGGAAAGCGCAACAACATAACCAACACGTTCGGTTAGCTTGTTGTCACGTAGGATGACACCACTATCCATGGGCAAGCTATAACGATAAATTTTCGCTTCACGCATAATTCAAGTCCTATGTAATGCCGTATATTTGAGCGCTCTGACGAGCAATCCCACCAGCCTCCCAGAGGGCGAGGCGCTCAGGAAAAAAGGAACAGAGGAGCTAACACGCTCCTCATTTAGACGGATTATGGGTTGCGAGGGAATTTATCGAAGTCTGGGCGACGCTTCTCGTTAAAGGCGTTACGACCTTCTTGGCCTTCATCTGTCATGTAGAACATCATCGTTGCGTTACCCGCTAGCTCTTGCAGACCCGCTTGACCATCACAATCTGCGTTTAATGCAGCTTTCAGGCAGCGCAATGCCATTGGGCTGTGCTGTAGTACTTCACGACACCAACGAACGGTTTCTTTCTCTAGATCCGCTAGTGGTACAACTGTGTTTACTAGGTCCATGTCTACCGCTTCTTGAGCATTGTAGAAACGACATAGGAACCAAATTTCGCGAGCTTTCTTTTGGCCTACGATACGAGCCATATAAGATGCGCCCCAACCGCCGTCAAATGAACCCACTTTAGGGCCTGTTTGACCAAATTGAGCGTTGTCAGCTGCAATTGTTAGATCACACATCATATGCAGTACATGACCACCGCCAACAGCCCAACCAGCTACCGATGCGATCACTGGTTTTGGACAAGTACGAATATCGCGTTGGAAGTCCAATACGTTGAGGTGATGTGTGCCTTGGTCGTCTTTATAGCCGCCGTAGTCGCCACGGATCTTCTGGTCGCCGCCAGAACAGAATGCGTCTTCACCTAGACCTGTCAGAATGATCACGCCAACACCAGAGTCGTAACGCGCATCTGCCAACGCATCAATCATCTCTTTTACCGTTTGAGGACGAAACGCGTTACGCACTTGAGGACGCGCAATGGTGATTTTCGCGATACCATCTTCAGACTTATGGTAATGAATGTCCTCGTATTTCTCGCCGCAATCTTTCCATTGAACCGGAGCGTAAAGTTCTTCTTCAGAAATGCCTACTGTTTTAGCCATGGTGATTCCCATTGTTCTCGTTACTCTCACCAAAGTGAGACTGAATTATTTGCTTGGTATGTATCGCAAACTGTTTGGGCTGCTCTTGATGGACGTTATGACCAGCGCCTTCAACTTGTCGATACGCCAACCCGCTACGTTGTGCCAGTTGGCTAAATTTTTGGTCTTTCTCACCGCACAAGTAATACACTGGTATGTTCTGCTTTTGCAGTGAGGGCAACAAATATGCCTGTTTGGCTAACGATGTCGCCATCAACATATTCGCCACCGCTGAGCCAAGATTATCACTTCGCTTCGCAATGAATGTTTGTCTTTGCTCATGGTTTAGTGAAGAAAACACCGCTTGTTGGTACCAATCGTTCAAAACACGTTCAAGTGGTTCAGTTTTGAAACGCATTGCCCAGCGAGCATCATTCTCTAATCTCACCTGTTTCTCTGACTCAGTTTGAAGCCCGAAGTTTCCCCCTTCAATAATCGCGCCTGCAATATTGAGATCTGGAAAGCATTGATGGGCAATACCATGCATCGCAATGCGGCCGCCCATAGAGTATCCAATCAAAATAAGTGGTTGTTGTGAGGGAAATAATAAAGATAGTGTGGAACCAAGAAGTTTGCAGCAATCATTTAAATCGCAGCAAAAAATAGATTGGCTGCGTCCGTGACCAGGAAGGTCAACCGTAACACGCTCATATTCGGGTAATGCATTTAAACACGCGAACCAATCGGTAGCGCTACCGAGTAAGCCATGCAAAAACACCAAAGTGGGCAACGTTCTACTTTGGTGTTTTTCTAATACAGGGAAACGTTCAAAGTAAAGCATTCAGACTCTTATTAAATGCCTTGAGTGTCTCAGCAGCTTGGTTAGATGGGGTTTGAACCTCGACCAGCAACGTTCCTTGGCCGTGACATAAATGCTCTTTTACAGATGATTGGAATTGCTCCAGTGTAGAAACATGCAAATACGCCAAACCAAACTGCTTTGCCGCGTGTTCAAACTGATAACCATGAGGCATTTGATAATATGTCGTCCTGCGCTCTGGTGGTACTGGCAACATATCAAAAATCGCACCGCCGTCATTATTGGTAACAACAAGTACCGCCGGCAGTTTATTGTGAGAAAATAGCGCCAGAGAATTGAGATCATAAAGTGCTGCTGTGTCACCGATATACATCAGTAACGGATTACCTCTTGCCCGTTGCACGCCTGATGCCGCAGCAAACAAACCGTCAATCCCTGACGCGCCTCGATTAGTGAAAACCTCTACACCATCCAATTTTCCGTACATATCAACAAGCCGAACAAACAAGCTATTACCCAAGAAAACATCTACGTTCTTTGTGCGCTCGTTGATGTCTGCTGCCAACGCAATTTCGTCAATGGCAGACGCTGAATCAGATAGGAAGGCTTCTTCGATACGTTGATGAACTCGCTTAACGTCATTCGCTAACCTATCAGCCCACCCAGCAAATATTGACTTCTCAAAACTAATGCGAGAAACCCACGTTTTAGGAGGCTCAACCCAGTGCATTTGCGCCAGATGATTTTGGTTATTCCGGTCCATACAAGGTGAGACATACCAATACTGAACGTCTTTACTTTGTTGATTTTTCGATACTTGTTTATCAATCCATTGGTTCAAACGTTTGGAGATGATTCGGCTACCAAATTGGATAATAAGTTCACAAGATTCAAGCTCGTTTGCGAACTCGGGAAGTTGAAGCCATACATCGTAATACGCCCAATCCGAACTGAGACCACTTTGCGGGTCTGCAAGTACTGGCCATCCCATCTTTTGTGCAAATGCCTGCGCCGACTTCGCTTGTTCAAGCGGTAAGCTGCCAATCACAACCAAGCCTTTTTTGTCCGAAAAAGGCGGGATGTTCGCCTGTGACAAATGGCTAAAACGCTGAGTATAAGTGCCGCTTCCTTTTCGCCATCCGGCGACCGAATCTAAGTAGGTTTGATAATCCGCTTTTGCGCCGTTGGAATACAAAGGCTCTGGAAATGCACAATTAATATGAACAGCACTACCCTGCAATTGCTGAGTAAACATCACTTCGTCAACAGAGGTCAGCAACCAGTTAAGCGACGTTGCTAAATTTGGGCTTGGTAAATTCAAACTGGCCGAAACATGATGTGAAAAAATACCCAATTGATTTATCGCTTGGTTTGCACCACAGCCGACAAGTTCTACTGGACGATCTGCTGTCAGCAGCACCAGCTTTTCACCAGTAAGTTTGGCTTCGGCAACCGACGGTAGTAAGTTCGCCACTGCCGTACCAGAGGTAACGATAATTGCCACTGGCTCCTGAGTAGCTTTCGCTAAACCAAGAGCCATAAAGCCCAGTCCACGCTCATCAAAATGAGTATGAATGGAAAAGTCGGACTGTTCTGCCGCTTCTAAAGTTAAAGGAGTAGAACGAGATCCGGGAGCGATACAAACATGCTTAACGCCAAATCGCTGAAGCTCAATCAATATGGTTTCTGACCAAACTCGATTGAGCACCGCTTGGTCATGACTCATGATGCGACTCCCAATGGCGGATGATCAGAAATCAGCGTAAGTAACGTCGACATTTTCTTATCAAGTTCTGCCCACTCATGTTCTGCCACAGAACCAGGCACAATACCTGCGCCCGCAAACAGTTGTACTTGATCACCGAGCACAAGCGCGCTTCTGATTGCGACACAAAACTCTGCTCGTTCATGGCTTATGTAACCCATTGACCCCGCGTACCAGCCGCGTGCAAAGGGCTCATTATCAAGAATAAACTGCATGGACTCTTGTCGGGGTAAGCCAGCAACCGCCGCTGTTGGCTGAAGCGCCGATAACAACTGAACACCATTTATCCCCGCTCTTAGACTAGCGTGAATATTTCGCTTAAGGTGCTGCACTTTTCGTAGTCTGACCAAACTCGGTTCAGCTTCCACTTCAACCATTTCAGAATGCGGTGATAGACGATCAATGATGTCGTCCACCACATACTGGTTTTCGTTGAGGTTCTTTTGGTCTTGGGATAACCAATTCGCCAACTCCATATCTTGAGTGGCATTGTCTCCCCGACCAATCGTACCTGCTAACGCTTCGGTATGTAGCTCATGCCCTACGCGAGAATACAAACGTTCTGGCGTAGACCCCATAAAACTGTGCTTACTGTCTAAGCTCAGCATGAAATGGAAGCTATGATGGTTATTTAAGTAACTTGCTTTAAGTAGCTGTGCAGCACTTAATGTGTTATCAAGCTGCACGGTAGAGCGACGCGCTAAAACCACTTTCTTAAAATCATCATTCTCTATACCAGTCAGAACCTTATGAACTAACTCATTCCATTGAGGCTGACTTGGCGTATGAACAATAGAGCGGATGTGAGACGAAATTGGAGCTAAGGTTGCGACCTCACAAACCAGTTTATTCAACCCAGCTAGAGTTCGCGCTTTGTCTTCTGAAATATTAACTGCGAGAGACCACTGTTGGTCAAAACGAATTAACTCAATTTGAGGCAAAAAGAAAAAAGAAGGCATACAGCGACGATTCTTCTCATGCTGTCCATCAAAAGAGCGCCCGCCCCAGACTCTTTGCCCTTCACCTAGAATGGTATAAGCAGGACCTGGCTCAACAAAAGCGTGCAATTGCCCTAGTGCAACGACCTCTTCACGTGTATCGCGGGACTGCCAATAAAACTTAGGGAAAAGTGGTTGTGCATCAAGCCAATCAATAAATGAGAAATTAGGTTTCTCGCTAAGGGGCTCGACCAGACGTGTTTGATTGCCTTCCGATTGCTGAACTCGCTCGATAATTCTCTTTACGGCTTGATGGAACTGTGACAAATCAACCTCGTTGTATGTGAGGATAAATGGTAACTGACGGCTACTCTAAGTTTAGACCCAAAGCAAATCAAGGTCGTATGCGATCTTTTGCAAAATCCTGTGATAGCAAGCGAGCAAAACTTAACCAGCAGACAGATTATTTACAGATATATATTCTAATAAAAAACAAATTATTGTATTT
Organism: Vibrio sp. SCSIO 43097; assembly: GCF_023650755.1. NCBI lineage: Bacteria > Pseudomonadati > Pseudomonadota > Gammaproteobacteria > Vibrionales > Vibrionaceae > Vibrio > Vibrio sp. SCSIO 43097. Next base: position 2,449,023 of record NZ_CP071840.1, read on the forward strand.
TAATAAAGAAATTAACCAATTTTTAGGAATTAAACAATGCAAAATATCGGGATGTCGTCAAAACTCGACAATGTCTGCTACGACATTAGGGGTCCTGTACTCAAACATGCTAAGCGCATGGAGGAAGAAGGGCATAAAATCCTAAAGCTAAACATTGGTAACCCTGCCCCATTTGGTTTTGACGCCCCTGATGAGATTTTAGTCGACGTGATTCGTAATCTGCCGACTTCTCAAGGCTATTGTGATTCCAAAGGCATTTACTCTGCTCGTAAAGCTGTGGTCCAACACTATCAGCGTAAAGGTATACGCTCGCTAGATGTCGAAGATGTGTATGTAGGTAACGGCGTGTCTGAGTTGATCGTAATGGCCATGCAAGCGCTATTAAACAATGGCGACGAAATGCTGATCCCAGCACCAGACTATCCGTTATGGACAGCTTCAGTTGCACTATCTGGTGGTAAGCCGGTTCATTATCTATGTGATGAAGAGGCTGACTGGTACCCAGACCTTGAAGACATCAAAAAGAAAATCACACCAAAGACACGTGGCATTGTTCTGATCAACCCGAACAACCCGACAGGTGCGGTATACAGCCGTGACTTCCTACTTGAAGTGATTGAGATAGCACGCCAGCACAAACTGATCATTTTCGCAGATGAGATCTACGACAAAGTGTTGTACGACGGTGCAACACATACCTCAGTCGCCACACTCACTGAAGACGTGCTAGTCATGACATTCAATGGCCTTTCAAAAGCCTACCGTGTTTGTGGTTTCCGTGGTGGCTGGATGTTCCTAACGGGGCCTAAACATCTGGCTCAAGGGTACGTGAATGGCTTGGAGCTGCTTTCATCGATGCGTTTATGCGCAAACGTACCAATGCAGCATGCGATTCAAACCGCGTTAGGTGGATACCAGAGTATTAATGAACTGATTTTACCTGGCGGACGCTTATTAGAGCAGCGCAACCGAGCGTATGAACTGATCAATCAGATTCCTGGTGTTTCTTGTGTCAAACCTAAGGGTGCGATGTACCTCTTCCCGAAAATCGACACTAAAATGTACAACATCAAGAACGATCAGCAGATGGTTTTAGATTTCTTAAAACAAGAGAAGGTCTTACTGGTGCAAGGTTCCGGTTTTAACTGGCCAAAACCAGACCACTTCCGCATCGTGACACTACCGCACGTTGAAGATCTAGAAATCGCTATTGGACGTTTTGAAAGATTCCTATCAACCTACAGCCAGTAATGAATCACTGGTAGTAATTAGTGCTGATCTCTCATATGCTTAGAGGAACTCCTAGTGAGTTCCTTTTTTTACACCAGAAACGGAGGAAGCCATGAAAGAAAGCCATTTTTTCGCCCACCTGGCTCGAATGAAGCTGATCCAACGCTGGCCTTTAATGCGGTCCGTCTCACCAGAAAACGTTTCAGAGCATAGCTTACAAGTTGCTTTTGTCGCTCATGCCCTTGCCCTAATTAAAAACAAAAAGTTCGGCGGCAACCTTAATCCAGAACGCATCGCTATTCTTGCCATGTACCATGATTCCAGTGAAGTATTAACGGGTGATCTTCCAACTCCAGTGAAGTATTACAACCCTGAAATTGCCAAAGAATATAAGAAGATAGAATCGGCAGCGGAACAAAAATTACTCTCAATGTTACCGGAAGAGTTCCACGATGATTTTGCCCCCTATCTTCTTTCTCACTCTGCACACGAAGAGGACGCAAAAATCGTTAAGCAAGCCGATTCCATCTGTGCCTATTTAAAATGTCTTGAAGAACTAAGCGCCGGCAACCATGAGTTCGCTCTGGCAAAAAAACGCTTAGACGTCACTTTGCAAGAACGCAGAACGCCTGAAATGGATTACTTTCTCAATACCTTTGCCCCAAGTTTCGAATTATCGTTAGATGAAATCAGTTAGCTTACGGAGATAATCGTGTCGTTTGAATTACACCCGCAATGGCAAGAGCGCCATGATGATGAGCATAAAATCCGTCGAGACGACCATCGGAGCCCGTACCAACGAGACCGAGCGCGCATTCTTCACTCGGCTGCATTTCGACGCCTACAAGCAAAAACCCAAGTACACGGCAATAGCTTGGAAGACTTTCACCGCAGTCGGTTAACACACTCCTTAGAAGCGTCGCAACTAGGGACCGGTATCGTCGCCCAGTTAAAGAAAAAACAGCCAGAGTTCCGCGATCTATTACCATCAGACAGCTTAATTGATTCATTATGTTTGGCTCACGACATCGGGCATCCTCCATACGGTCATGGGGGAGAAGTCGCTCTAAACTACGTAATGCGCGAACATGGCGGCTTCGAGGGGAACGCCCAAACCTTTCGTATCGTCACTAAGTTAGAGCCTTATACTGAGCATTTCGGAATGAATTTATCACGCCGCACACTGCTTGGTTTGATTAAGTACCCTGCCCTCATTAGTCAAACACGCTCCGTCAAGTTGCCTCAACCAGCCGAGCATCAACGTAAACTAAAAGCAAAAGATTGGAGCCCAGCTAAAGGCATTTATGATTGTGATAAAGACTTATTTGATTGGGTAATTGCACCGCTTTCTGACAACGACAAGGCATTGCTTAGTCTGATGCGTTCAACGCCAGAATCGGAGTTTGAGCACAGTAAAACGCGTTTTAAATCACTCGATTGCTCAATCATGGAGCTAGCAGATGATATCGCCTACGGTGTTCATGATTTAGAAGATGCAATCGTACTTGGTATGGTGACACGTCAGCAATGGCAAGAAGGCGCAGCAAGTCAATTAGCGGACTGTGGCGACCCGTGGTTTGAAGCTCATATCGATTCCATCGGACAGATGCTATTTAGCGGTAAGCACCATGAGCGGAAAGATGCTATCGGTGGTATGGTTAACGCGCTACTGACCAGCATTTCAATCAAAACGGTGGATGAGCCGTTTAATAACCCGTTACTGTCTTGGAATGCGTGTTTAGAACCACAGATGGCACGTGCACTTGACGTACTCAAGCACTTTGTCAGCACCTTCGTTATCCAAGTCCCGCAGGTCCAGATCGTTGAGTATAAGGGTCAGCAAATTATTATGGATATTTTTGAAGCGTTAACAGCAGACCCAGAGCGATTACTACCCGTTCATACAAGAGATCTGTGGTGTCAGGCGAAGAGCGAGAGCAATAAAATGAGGGTCATCGCCGATTATATTTCTGCAATGACCGATGGTCACGCGCAAAAGCTACACCGCCAACTTTTCTCTTCCATCGTTCTTTAGTAACACTCAACCTTTCAAGTAATTCTTTTCAAAAACGCCCGGAGGCATCTGGGCGATTTGGAATTCGATCATCTTTTCAAACGCACGCATCAGCGGTGTAAAGTCTCGCTCGGGTTCAAGCAAGCGAAGCGAATGATAACCAGCCTCGACTGTCGATAAGCTATTCTCAGAGGGCGCCTTACGAATGGTGTAGTGCCCTTGTAGTTGCTTAGGCAACTGCACGGTTGGGAGTGGATGTAAGTTGCTTGAGAGTTGCCACATTTTGTACGCTTTTTTCCACGTACCATCGAGCAAAATCAAACGTATTTTCTTAGATACACTATGACTCGCTTGAGTGATTTCAGAAATGCATCGTGACTCTTCTGATGGGTAAAGAACAAAATGTTGATATGACTCATCCGCTAATAAGTGATTTAAGGCATCATCACAAGAAAAGTCCTCTCCTATCAAACAAATACAGTTATCTAAACTCAAATTGAGAATCCGTGCCGTACCAAGCGGACGATGTTCTTCACTCGTGTGCTGAAGAATGATAAGTTCTACCTCGCTTGCCAGCGGTACAATCCATTGGCAAATACACGCTTTTTGCGATTTTCCACAACGAGAACAATAACGAGACATAGAGTGAACCTTTATACCTTGCTGAGTATTATCAGCGTGATCTGTTTGATACTTCAATTTGAACCAATGGCAAGCCTAACCGAGTGGCACAGCTACAATATACGCCATGGTGAATGGTGGCGAATCGTAACAGGAAATCTCACACATACCAACTTTGCGCACTTAGGAATGAACCTCGCCGGATTGTGGATCATTACTTTTATTTTTCGCCCAAGCACTCGTAACTTCCTTATCGTTTTTTCAATCTTATGTGCATGTGTTGGTGCGCTGAATTTGTTTACCAACATGTCGGTATACGTGGGTTTATCCGGCGTATTACACGGATTGTTTGGATTTTGGGCGCTCAGAGAAGTCTTTGAAAGCAGAAGAAGCAGTGTGTTGTTAGTTGGAGGACTAATCGCCAAAGTAGCATGGGAGCAGGTCTATGGCCCATCCAGCAGTACTGCTGAGCTTATCGGTGCAAACGTTGCTATTGATGCTCATATGTTTGGCGCACTCGGTGGGTTAGTAATGGCTTTACTGGAAAAAGGCCTTCGCCGTCGTTTATTCGGATAAAAAATCCCGAACCACGAAAGAGGGGCTGGTTCGGGAAAGCAGTAATAGGGAAACAGATATTGTTCTGAATTCAGACTCAATATCTGCAATACATCAAGCTACAGTAAAATGCGGTCTTCGTTTTTCTTAACTGTCGCTTCACCTATGCCTTTTACGCTCTTCAAATCTGCTGCCGTTTTAAAAGGGCCATGTTCCTCGCGGTAGTCCACTATACTCTGCGCTTTCTTCTCACCTATACCTTTCAACATGGTCGCAATTTCTTCAGCAGTGGCCGTGTTGATATTTACAGTAATTTCAATTCCTTCATATTTGTCAGTGGCTGAATCCGCAGCCATGCTAAAAGGTGCAAAAACAAATAAGCACAATGTCAAAATCCATTTCATATTGAACATACAATCTCCAAAATAGTAGGCTAAAAACAGTCGTCGAGAGCGAGTCACTATCAAGTTTGCAATGGAAAGCAATATGGTTATGCATTTAACAAACTGAGATGACCCGGAATTCACAACGGCCGCTATCACTTAAACGCGCACTAATTTAAGTAATGCCTATTGATGATTGAAGTTCATAAAGACAAAAATAAAACGGACCGCTTATGCGGTCCGTTTTATTCAACATACAAATTACACTAATTGTGCTTAGTTGCTCACAACAAAGTACTCAATGTCAGTATTTGCACGCAGTACGGCTAGTACAGATGATAAATCTTGCTGAGAAGATGCACGCTGCATTTGCATCGCAACTTGATCTTCTAACTCACTATCTAGCTCTGCGTTTACAGCATCAAGCTCGATGATAATGATGTTACCTTCAAGATCTTTAGACTGACCGTATACTGGTTTACCATCGACTGGTTTTGCCATCGCGAATACCGTTGTTGCTAACGGAGAACGACGATCTACTGTCTCTTGTTCACCAAAGGCAAGATTGTTTTCAGCAAGCACGTTCGTCTTACCTTCTTTCAATGCCGCAACGACTTGTGTTCCAAGTTCCATCGCTTCTTGCTCACCTTTAACACGAGATAGCTCTGCAACAACCTGATCTTTCACTTCTTCTAGTGGAAGAACTGTCTCGTCACGCGCATCTTCAACACGAACAACGATAATATGCTCAGGCGCAACTTCGATAGCTTCAGAGTTTAGGCCATCTTCTTTAACTTCAGGACTTAGGATAGCTTGCATTACCGCAGGGCTACGAAGCACTTCAGGTGCATCAACCTGAGAAATAAAGTCCGTTGTCTTCACTTCTTGGTTAACCGCTTGAGAAGCATCATACAATGAGTCTGGGTATTCAAACGCTACGCGCTCAAGCTCATTTTGCAACTCGTAGAATTGATCGATCGCTTGTTGGTCGACCATCTCTTGTTTGATTTCAGCAGCGACTTCTTCAAATGGCTTCGCCACAGAATCTTTTAGCTCTTCAAGCTTGATAATGTGATAGCCAAAGTCCGACTTTACTAGACCCGACGTATCGCCAGGATTCTTCAGTGCGAATGCCGCTTCTTCAAAAGCAGGGTCCATCACATCACGCTCAATCCAACCTAGGTCACCACCGTTTTCAGCGCTGCCAAAATCGTCAGATTTCTCTTGAGCAAGCGTCGCAAAATCTGCACCCGCGTTTAGCTCATCTAGGATAGCTTGCGCTTTTGCTTCATCGTCCCCTTCTACAAGAATGTGAGCGACACGTCGTTGCTCTTCTGAAGAGTATTTGTTTAAGTGCTCGTCGTAGTACTTTTTCACCTCAGCATCAGAAACATTAACTTGTTCCTTTAGCGCTTCAGCTGACAGTTCGATGTAAGAGACTTTAACCTGCTCTGGGCGTGTAAAGTTGTCTGGGTTTGCTTTGTAGTACTCTTGAATTTCTTCGTCGGTCAATTCAATATTTTTCGCAAACTCCGCTAAGTCGATCTGAATCGTGCGAATATCACGAGTTTGAGTGAACAGCTTGCCTTCTGCTTGTACTTCACCCGGCAGAATAAATTCACTGTTTTGTAGCGCATTCAGCAGTTGCTCACGAACCAATTCACGACGCATGTACTCAGCAAAAGAGTCTGGCGAAAAGCCTGCACGACGCAAAGAAGCTTGATAGATCTCTTGATCAAACTGACCATTAGATTGGAACTGAGGCATGTCTAGAATCATGCTACGCACTTGAGTGTCGCTGATTCGCAGACCCAAAGCTTCAGCTTGTTGGTCAAGCAACACGTCATTGATCATTCGATCTAAAACGGATTTGCGGAAAGATTCAACATATGCAGGGTCAGCCAGCATTTGAGAGAAGTAGTCACCCAACTGAGCTTGCATACGGTTACGCTCATTTTGGTATGCCATCTCGAACTCACCACGAGGAATCTCAGTGTTACCGACTTTCGCTGCAGAGTTGTTGCTACCACCAACGATGTAGCTACCTACACCTGCAAATACGAAAGACAGGATGATAAGTCCAAGGATAATTTTGACCGCGATGCTATTCACGCCTTCGCGTAGTCGATCCATCATAATTTAACTGCTCTCCACAATTGAAGCCTACTGCTTCTATCTAATAGAAATAATGGCGCAATAATATCAGAAAAAGAAATGCGCATCAGTATGATGCGCATAATTTAAGAAAGTTCGGCTCGAAGTTTGTAAATTTTTGTTCGAAACTTATTGTTTGAGCAAAAGTTAAGCAAATGGCCGGTTACAGAAATAACGCCGTGATTAGTTACAAGCGTCTTTCAGTGCTTTACCAGCTTTGAAAGCTGGTACTTTTGCTTCTGCGATTTGGATTTCTTCACCAGTTTTTGGGTTACGACCAGTACGTGCAGCACGAGTACGAACGCTGAATGTACCAAAGCCAACTAGAGCGACTTGATCACCAGATTGAAGAGTTCCGCTTACTGCTTCGATGAATGCATCTAGAGCACGACCCGCTGACGCTTTAGAAATATCTGCATTTTCTGCGATTTGTTCTACTAACTGAGTTTTATTCACTGTAATTTCCCCTTTGTGTCATCTGTGATTATTTTTGTGATGACTTTCGTTCCATTGTTAAGAAAATATGCTCCACCCCTTATTCATCAAGGGCTGGCAGCTATCGAAACTAACTTAGCGCCCAAAAAAAACGCTGACAAGCCTTTTTGGGCTTATCAGCGTAAACTTTTACTTATTTTTGCTACACATCACTATTTTTGAGACTCAAACTCAACGCCCGTCGGGTCTCGCTCTAGTGCGACTTTCAGTACTTCATCAATCCACTGTACAGGGATAACTTCCAGATCCGCGATAACATTATCAGGAATCTCTTCCAAATCACGCTCGTTATCTTTTGGAATTAGCACTGTCTTAATGCCACCACGGTGTGCCGCAAGTAACTTCTCTTTTAGGCCGCCGATAGGTAGAACCTCACCACGCAGTGTGATTTCACCCGTCATCGCTACTTCTGCTTTCACAGGGTTGCCTGTTAGAGAAGAAACCAATGCTGTACACATTGCTGTACCCGCACTTGGGCCATCTTTTGGTGTCGCGCCTTCCGGGACGTGTACGTGAATATCTTTCTTCTCGTAGAAGTCAGTATTGATACCTAGCTTTTCTGCACGAGAGCGAACCACTGTCATTGCTGCTTGGATAGACTCTTGCATCACATCACCAAGAGAACCCGTTTGTGTCAGCTTACCTTTACCTGGCATTGATTGAGTTTCAATCGTTAATAGATCGCCACCCACTTCGGTCCAAGCTAGGCCAGTTACTTGACCAATTCGGTTACTTTCATCCGCTTTACCGTAATCGAAACGTTGAACACCTAAGTACTCTTTTAGGTTGTCCATCGTTACCGTTACTGACTTGATGTCCTTATCCAGCAAGATGTTCTTCACCGCTTTACGGCAGATCTTAGAAATCTCACGCTCTAAGTTACGGACACCCGCTTCACGCGTGTAGTAACGAATGATGCCAATAATCGCAGAATCTTCAATGACGATCTCATCCGCTTTCAAGCCATTACGCTTCACTTGTTTATCAACAAGGTGACGTTTTGCAATGTTCAGCTTCTCGTCTTCGGTGTAACCAGATAAACGAATAACTTCCATACGGTCTAACAATGGACCCGGGATGTTCATCGAGTTCGATGTCGCAACAAACATAACGTCAGAGAGATCGTAATCCACTTCTAGGTAGTGATCGTTGAACGAGTTATTCTGTTCAGGATCAAGTACTTCTAGTAGAGCCGATGCCGGATCACCACGCATATCGGAAGACATTTTGTCGATTTCGTCCAATAAGAACAGCGGGTTCTTCACACCAACCTTCGACATCTTCTGGATCAATTTGCCTGGTAATGAGCCGATATAAGTACGACGGTGACCACGAATTTCCGCTTCATCACGCACACCACCCAACGCCATACGAACATACTTACGGCCTGTAGCTGAAGCAATTGAACGACCAAGAGACGTTTTACCTACACCAGGAGGACCAACAAGACAAAGGATAGGACCTTTTAGCTTGTTGATACGGTTTTGAACAGCCAGGTATTCAAGGATACGTTCTTTGACGCGTTCTAGACCGTAGTGATCTTCATTAAGAACCTCTTCTGCTTTCGCTAAGTTTTTCTTAACTTTTGAGCGCTTAGCCCAAGGAACGCTGACCATCCAATCGATGTAGCTACGAACCACTGTTGCTTCAGCAGACATTGGAGACATCATCTTAAGCTTTTGCAGCTCTTGCTCTGTCTTTTCACGTGCCTCTTGAGGCATTTTTGATTCGTCAATCTTCTTCTGTAGCGTTTCGAACTCGTCTGGTGCGTCTTCCATCTCACCAAGTTCTTTCTGAATCGCTTTCATTTGCTCATTCAGATAATACTCACGCTGAGATTTTTCCATTTGCTTTTTAACGCGACCACGAATTCGTTTTTCAACTTGCAGCAAGTCGATCTCTGATTCCATCTGGCCCATCAGGAATTCCAGACGCTCAGTGACGTCAACAATTTCAAGCACTTGCTGCTTATCCACCAACTTTAACGGCATATGAGCCGCAATGGTATCCGCTAAGCGTGCGGCTTCGTCGATACCATTAAGTGACGTTAGCACTTCTGGTGGAATCTTCTTGTTTAGCTTAATGAACCCTTCAAACTGATTAATCGCGCTGCGAACAATCACTTCTTGCTCACGCTCATCCAATTCTGGCGTAACAACAAATTCAGCTTCCGCTAGGAAAAAGTCACTCTCTTTAAAGTGATTGATTTTTGCTCGCTGCTGGCCTTCGACCAATACTTTTACTGTGCCATCCGGAAGCTTCAAGAGCTGGAGAATGGTGGCTACCGTACCTACGTCAAATAGGTCGTCAACCGTAGGCTCGTCAGTATCCGCTTGCTTTTGTGCCACAAGAAGAACTTGTTTGTTGGTTTCCATCGCCGTTTCTAGACAGCTAATCGATTTCTCACGACCAACAAACAATGGAATAACCATGTGTGGGTAGACCACTACGTCACGTAGAGGTAGTACCGGGATCTCGATACGCTCGGAACGTTCCAAGTTCATATAATTCTCTCTTCCGCTTTCACGTTTAACGTATTACTTAAGGCAGTATATGGGGGCTAATTGTTTGGATTCAATAAGAGAAATAAAAAAAGGAGGTAATTACTTACCTCCTTTTTCATTATGGCTGAATTTACTCTGCTCCAGCTGCCTGATTGTCTGCGTTACTGTAAATAAGCAGTGGCTCTGACTCGCCATTAATGACGGACTCATCAATCACGACTTTACTAACGTCTGTTGCAGATGGTAATTCGTACATGGTTTCAAGTAGCACGCCTTCAAGAATCGAGCGTAAGCCACGAGCACCTGTTTTACGCTCCATTGCTTTTTTCGCGATAGCGCGCAGCGCATCTTCACGGAATTCAAGTTCGGCGTTTTCTAGCTCAAACAATGCTGCATATTGCTTGGTCAGTGCGTTCTTCGGTTCACATAGGATCTGAATCAACGCTTCTTCATCAAGCTCAGTCAGTGTTGTTGTTACAGGTAGACGACCAATGAATTCTGGAATGAGGCCGTACTTCACTAAGTCTTCAGGTTCAACTTGAGTAAATAGCTCACCTACCGTCTTCGATTCATTCTTCGAACGAACTTCAGCACCAAAGCCAATACCTGTACCTGTTGCAACACGCTGCTCAATCACCTTGTCTAAGCCAGCAAAAGCACCACCACAAATGAACAGGATCTTAGATGTGTCCACTTGTAGGAATTCTTGCTGAGGATGCTTACGACCACCTTGAGGTGGAACCGATGCAACCGTACCTTCGATAAGTTTTAGTAGCGCCTGCTGAACACCTTCACCAGATACGTCACGCGTAATAGATGGGTTTTCAGCTTTGCGTGAAATCTTATCAATTTCATCAATGTAAACGATGCCGCGTTCTGCTTTAGCTACATCGTAATCACATTTTTGCAGAAGCTTTTGGATGATGTTTTCAACGTCTTCACCTACGTAACCGGCTTCGGTTAGTGTCGTCGCGTCTGCCATTGTAAATGGCACATCCAAGAATCGAGCTAATGTCTCCGCAAGTAGTGTTTTACCGCTACCTGTAGGACCAATTAGAAGGATGTTACTCTTACCAAGCTCCACACCTTCGCTCGTTGTATCACCATTGCGTAAACGCTTGTAGTGGTTATATACCGCAACTGCGAGCACTTTTTTCGCGTAATCTTGCCCGATCACATAGTCATCAAGGTGTTCACGGATCTGTTTTGGCGTTGGTAACGCTTCAGATTCTTTCTTAGGGAGAACATCCTTGATTTCTTCGCGAATAATATCGTTACATAAGTCGACACACTCGTCGCAAATGTACACTGACGGACCTGCGATTAGCTTGCGAACTTCGTGCTGACTTTTGCCGCAGAAAGAACAGTACAGCAATTTACCGCTGCCACTTTCTTTGCTTTTATCTGTCATTCGCTAACCTCTTAGCCTTTACTCTTCATGAATGAGTGTATATCAATTTTTGCCAAAATGCGCTGGCTAATTACTCGCCACGGTGGCTTAACACTGCATCCACGATACCGTATTCCACAGCCTGCTCTGATGACATGAAGTTATCACGATCAGTATCGCGCTCAATGACTTCAAGAGGTTGGCCTGTATGTTCTGCTAACAACTTGTTTAGCTTCTGTTTAATCGTCAGGATTTCCTGAGCATGGATTTGGATATCAGAAGCTTGACCCTGGAAACCACCCAATGGTTGGTGGATCATTACACGTGAGTTAGGCAGTACGTAACGCTTACCTGGCGCACCACCTGCAAGCAGGAAGGCACCCATTGAACATGCTTGACCCATACACACAGTGCTGACATTTGGCTTAATGAACTGCATGGTATCGTAAATAGACATACCAGCTGTTACGCTGCCGCCTGGCGAGTTGATGTATAGGAAAATATCTTTATCTGGATTTTCAGATTCTAGGAAAAGTAGCTGAGCCACGACAAGGTTTGCCATGTGGTCTTCCACTTGACCCGTTAAAAAAATCACGCGCTCTTTAAGCAGACGTGAGTAGATGTCGTAAGAGCGTTCGCCTCGGGAAGTTTGTTCAACCACCATTGGTACTAGCGCGTCCATAATTGGCGACATTGCATTTTTTTCTTGGTAGCTCATATTCTTATGTCCCTAAAATAAATGGCCCGGATGATGACTATCATACGGACCATTGTTAGCAGAATAGTTAACGTTAAGTCAACCTTCTACGCAAGATATTGCTTATTAAGCAGCAGGTTGTTGTTGGTTAAGTAGCTCGTTGAAGCCTACTTCTTTCTCAGAAACCTGTGCTTTAGCGATGATCGCGTCGATTGCTTGCTCTTCTAGAGCTACGTTGCGCATGTTGTTCATCATTTCTTCGTTTTGCTCGTAGTAAGCAATAACTTCTGATGGATCTTCGTATGCAGTAGCCATTTCTTCGATTAGAGCTTTAACTTTCTCGTCGTCCGCTTTTAGCTCTTCAGATTTGATTACTTCACCTAGTAGAAGACCAACAACTACGCGACGTTTAGCTTGTTCTTCGAACAGTTCACGTGGAAGCTGAGCAGCAGCTTCTGGGTTACCACCGAAGCGTTGTGCAGCTTGTTGACGCAGAACTTGGATTTCTTGCTCGATAAGCGCTGATGGTACGTTGATGTCGTTTTGCTCAACTAGACCGTCAATCGCTTGCTCTTTGATGCGGTTCTTAACAGCTTGCTTAAGTTCGCGTTCCATGTTCTTACGAACTTCAGCTTTAAGTGCTTCAACACCACCTTCAACAACACCGAACTTAGCAACGAACTCGTCGTTTAGTTCTGGTAGTTCACGAGCTTCAACTTTGTTCACTTTGATTGCGAACTTAGCTGCTTTACCTTTTAGGTTTTCAGCGTGGTAATCTTCTGGGAAAGTCACGTCGATGTCGAATTCCATACCAGCAGTTTTACCTGCGATACCGTCTTCGAAACCAGGGATCATGCGACCAGCACCCATTTCTAGAGGGAAGTTCTCAGCTTTACCACCTTCGAACTCTTCACCGTCGATAGAACCAACGAAGTCGATGCTTACGCGTTTGCCATCTTCTGCTGCTTCTTCAACTTCAACCCAAGTTGCTTGTTGCTTACGTAGAGTATCGATCATCTCTTCTACGTCTGCATCTTTAACTTCTGTTAGTGGTTTTTCAACAGTGATGCTCTCTAGGCCTTTAAGCTCAACTTCTGGGTAAACTTCAAAAGTTGCAGTGAAAACTAGGTCTGAACCTTCTTTGTTCTCTACAGGAGCGAAAGTTGGAGCGCCAGCTGGGTTGATTTTCTCTTTAACGATAGCTTCGATGAAGTGGCGTTGCATTACTTCACCAAGAACGTCTTGACGTACTGCTTTGCCGTACATCTTAGCAACCATTTTTAGAGGCACTTTACCCTTACGGAAACCATCGAAACGACGGTTTTTAGCGATGTTGCGTAGTTCAGCTGTTACAGCGTCTTCGATGTTTGCAGCTGGAACAGTAATGTTTAGACGGCGCTCTAGGCCCTCTAGCGTTTCAACAGTAACTTGCATTATATATAAACCTCTAAAGTGGCTCGGTTTTCCGAGCGTATGAGCGAAACTCAGAGGAGCTTACGCTTCATCCTTGTGTAGTGTTCTGTCCGAACACCTAATTTAAAATCGAGTATCGATACTGGTTGTCAGTACCGGACTAATCAGTGATATCTTCGATAAAATAACCAAAGGTATCTCCTATTAGCCTCAGGACAGAATTTTTAGACGCGACATTCTAGCGATCTGTCGCAACCCTGTCGAGCCAATAGCCACTATGTGGACATTGTCTGCGCTAAATTCTCGAATGCTGACCCATTTTTTCTTCAAAAATGCGATTCAGACACCGTCTAAGCATCGCCAGCATATCTAGAATGGGGACAATAGCGACTTTTTCAAGAGAATCGACCGGTTTTTTTATCGAAAAGCCTAAAAAGAGATCTTGCTCTTGTTTTACTCCACAGAGTTGAAAACTAAATCCCTAATCCTTCCTACAAACTATTAACATTTTCTTACGTGACCAAAGGAAGTTGTAAGGAGTGTAAGGATGTCGCAAAAAAAACGGATTCTGCTGACATTTTTTGCTTTCTATTTCCTGTGCGCAATTATCGGTGGCCATTGGGTTTGGCAGACCAGTTATCAATCTCTACTTGATAAACACCAATCACAGCTTGAGCAATTTTCTGGCCATATAAAAAATAAACTCGATAAGTACGCCCATATCCCAAATCTTCTAGCTAAAGATGATCCACTTTATCAAGCGCTTCTGCACCCCAACAACAGTGCGCAACTGGAAATCACTAATCGGTATTTAGAATCCGTTAATGGCGTGATTGAAGCAGCGGACACCTACTTAATCGATCAATGGGGTACAACGATCGCAGCCAGCAACTGGCGTAAAGAGCGCTCCTTTATCGGGCGAAATTTTGCATTTCGCCCTTATTTCAAACAAGCCATTGTAGGCAAAAGAAGCCAATACTACGCACTGGGCTCAACATCTGGTAAACGTGGCTACTACTATTCTTATCCCATCGTATACGCTGGCGGTGTACTTGGTGTCGTCGTGGTGAAGATGGACCTAAGTAAGATAGAGGACAACTGGCAGCAACCTAACAGTGTTTTTGTCGCCAGCGACCCATACGGAATTGTTTTCATGAGTAGCCGAAGTGAATGGCTACTCAAAAGCTTACGACCACTGACAAAAAAAGAGAAAAAGCAAGTTTGGGCAAGCCAACAATATCTTGATGCGCCAATTGAAACGCTTGGATTAGTGGGTAGTTTGGACGAGGTGCATTCTGAGCTTAAACAGGGTTACCCATACAATAAAGGAACCTTGGTGGTCTCTTCGCTGCCCCTTCCCGAACTCAAACTGACAATTCGTGTGCTGTCTCCTAAACAGTCTATCGTTTGGTTCACCATGGGTTACATCTTTGTACTCACTCTAGCATTCATGGTTTTGTTTTTAATTGGTCAGCTTATTTATCACCGTCAACAGCGTCACTTGCAAATTGAACGAATTCAACAAGAAGCCAATCAAAAGTTGGAATATCAAGTCATGGCACGGACTGCCGAGTTGCAAGCGGAGATCGCACAGCGTATCGATACCGAGCAAACTTTACGCGTTACTCAAGACGAATTGGTGCAAGCAGCGAAACTCGCGGTGTTAGGACAAATGTCGGCCAGTATCAGCCATGAACTGAATAATCCACTTGCGGCAATTCGTAGCTTTGCGGAGAACGGCAAGCTGTTTCTAAAAAAAGAAAAATATGAGCGAGTGGAAGATAATCTCACTCGCATTTCTGCTCTCACTGACCGTATGGCAAATATCAGTCAGCAACTTCGCTCTTTCGCCAAAAAAACCAGTGGTGACGAGTTGGCTCAATCTCGATTGTTCCCTGTTATTGCCTCTGTAAAAGAACTGATGAAGCCCGCATTTAAATCAGGGCGCGTCACGTTAGAAACAAATTTGCCAGAGCATGATGTTGAAGTGCAGATCAATATTATTCAACTGGAGCAAGTGTTGGTCAATTTACTGACTAATGCGATAGAAGCACTCAAAGAACAACAAGACAAACAGGTAGAATTATCTGTAGAACACGATGAGCACACTGATTTGGTTTGGATTCATGTTGATGATAATGGCCCAGGGCTTGGCTCTTTCTCACTTTCTGATTTATGTGAACCGTTTCTAACCACTAAACTGAACGGTTTAGGTTTGGGTCTCTCTATCTCGCAACAAATCTTAGCCAGTATGAAAGGAAAATTATGTGCCCATAATCGAGAACAAGGCGGCGCTCGATTCTCATTGTGTTTACCTATCACTTCTTACAACACTGAACCATCAAAAGGATAAGATCATGTGTCAGGTGTTTTTTATTGATGATGAGGCCAATCTCAGAATCGCTATAGAACAGACCTTTGAACTGGCGGATATCGACGCCAAGTTTTTTGTGGATGCAGAATCGGCTTTAATAGCGATGCAGCAAGGAGAAGAAGCTGGCGTCGTGGTCACTGATATCTGTTTGCCGGGCATTTCTGGTATGGATATGCTGACAACTTTGACTCAACGCGATGCAAACTTACCCGTCATCATGATCACTGGACACGGTGATATTTCCATGGCTGTGCAAGCCCTTCATCAAGGCGCTTACGACTTTATTGAGAAACCTTTTGCGCCAGAACATTTGGTTGAAACGGTTAAGCGGGCGATTGAGAAGCGCAAACTAACCAATGAAAATGAAAAACTGCGCCTGTCACTTAAAGCCAGTAAAACCCTTGGTCCACGAGTTATTGGTGAAACCTCTAGCATCCAAATATTACGAGAGACCATCACCCAAATCGCCGATACCGACGCCGATATTTTATTGTTTGGTGAAACCGGTACAGGGAAAGAGTTAATCGCTCGTTCTTTACATGAGCAAAGCTCTCGCCGGAACCAAAACTTTGTCGCCGTAAATTGTGGAGCGGTTCCAGAGAACTTAATTGAGAGTGAACTCTACGGCCATGAAAAAGGCGCATTCACTGGCGCCGAAAGCCGTCGTATCGGTAAATTTGAGTTTGCACAAGGCGGCACACTTTTCTTGGATGAGATCGAGTCGATGCCTATCCAAGCCCAAATTCGTTTATTGAGGGTATTACAAGAGCGCGTGATTGAGCGTGTCGGTTCAAATGAATTATTGCCTTTAGATATTCGAGTGATTGCCGCAACAAAGGTCGATTTAAAACACGCAGCTGAAGAAGGTACTTTTCGTCAGGACCTCTATTATCGGCTCAATGTCGTGACCTTGGATCTCCCGCCACTACGCGAACGAAAAGAAGACATTCCAGCCCTCTTTCACCACTTTCTGTTGGTAGCAGCTTCACGTTATGGCAAAAGCTCACCTAGCTTGTCACCCCAAGATCTAGCGCAACTGATGAGCCATGACTGGCCTGGCAATGTTCGAGAACTCAGAAATGCTGCAGAGCGTTTTGTGCTATTGGGTAAGTTAATTCAGTTGGGAGAATCGAACCCAGTTGCTAAGTCTTCCTCAAGCCTTGCAGAGCAAGTGGCGGAGTTTGAGAGAGCAGCCATTGAAGGCGCTTTATTAGAGAACAACGGTAGTATTAAACAGACAATGTGCCAATTGAATGTGCCAAGAAAAACCCTTTACGACAAGATGCAGCGCTACCAAATAAATAAAGACCTTTACAAATAAAACACGTTCAAATAGCTGGCATTATACTCAACTTGAATCATAATTTTTAACAACGGGTTTATCATGGTTGTTATAGATATGAACGAAAAAGTGAGAATACCGATTGTTACAGATACCGTGCTCGTAGACGGTTGCTATCAAGAAGAGAGAAGATTCGGTGAAGAGCGTCGTAAAAATAAAAAGAGGTGGCGACACTATGAACGTCGAATTAATTCAGACCCGCGCAAAACTTGTTACAAGTCAATAGACGAAGAGGTGTGAATTCTCACACCTCTTTCTACTTTCTGGCTTCCATTACTTGGTAATGATCTCCGGCCCCATCAAGGTAGTAGGCAACCAAGTCGAAACCCATGGTACATATGTGACGATAATTAGGAACAAGAACATCACTCCAACCCAGGGTAATGCTGCCTTCACTACGTTCATCATCGACATTTTGGCAACACCAGCGGTCACAAATAAGTTAAGACCCACGGGCGGCGTTATCATTCCTATCTCCATATTCACCACCATCATTATGCCCAAATGAATTGGGTCTATACCTAATGCAATCGCAATTGGGAACACGAGCGGCGCAACAATGATCAACAAGCCTGATGGCTCCATGAACTGACCACCAATCAGCAACAAGACGTTCACCACAATCAAAAAAGTGATTGGTCCGAGACCAGCCGAGAGCATCGACTCAGTGATCATTTGCGGGATGCGTTCTTCCGTTAAAACATGCTTCAAAATTAAGGCATTAGCAATGATGAACAGCAGCATGATGGTGAGTTTGCCCGCTTCATACAGGGTGTGTTTCGTGTCTTTATGAACAAAGGTTTGGAAGATTTTAACGAGCGCAGGTTTAGTGTTTTTCTTGTCTGCAAATGGCCCCATGTCTTTGTATACAAAGTTAGCAATAAAGAATGAGTACACAGCAGCAACCGCAGCGGCTTCTGTCGGCGTAAAGATACCGCCATAGATACCACCAAGAATGATGACGACCAACAACAAGCCCCAGCTTGCATCCTTGGCGGCATCAAAAGTTTCTTTCCAACCGACAAAAGGTTGCTTTGGAAGGTTCTTGATTCTCGCGGCAATGTAAATCGCGATCATCAACATGACACCCGCCAGCAAACCGGGAATCACACCACCAAGGAACATACGTCCAACTGACACATCCGTTGCGGCTGCATACACCACCATCACAATCGAAGGTGGGATCAAAATCCCTAGCGTACCTGCGTTACAAATTACCCCAGAGGCAAACTCTTTTGAGTAACCGTTTTTGATCATACCTGCGATAACAATACTACCTATGGCAACAACCGTTGCAGGTGAGGAACCTGACAACGCGGCAAACATCATACACGCTACAACCGAAGCCATCGCCAAACCGCCGCGGAACCAGCCTACAATGGCAATGGCGAAACGAATGATCCGCTTTGCTACGCCACCCGTCGACATAAAGCTTGAAGCCAATATAAAGAATGGAATAGCCAATAGCGTGTAGTGGCCCGCGAATGCATTAAACAGCGTTTGAGCAACTGACGCTAAAGAGGCATCCGAATGCATTAAAAGGAAAAGAACACTGGAAAGGCCCAGCGAAATAGCAATTGGCACGCCAACCAGCATAAAGCCAATTACCATCAAAAATAGAAATAAGATATCCATGGCTTATTGCTCCTTGTTTTTAGCGTCTTGCGAGGCCTTTGGAGCCATTACGTCTTCAGCGTCACTCATCTCAGCTTTAAGAGATTCGAGCTCTTCCTCCGCTTCATGTCCTGCAATCAAGCGATCGAGCTTACCAGTAGCGATTTGCCACGTGACTTGAACAAATCTAAACGTTAGTAGCGCCATTCCAAGTGGCAAAGCGAAGTAAGGAATAAAACGTGGCAGCTTTTCATAACGCTCTCCCTCATTCAACCAGTCGGCCATGAACTGGAGTATTTCAGGCATCGGAATATCGTCCGTTTCATACCACGCTCGGTCGGTAGCGAACGGATACCAGTAGTTCCAAGCGCCAATTAACAGCAAAATAGAGAAGGCTAAGCAACACATTGCTGCAAAAAGCGCCAGGGCTTTTCGTTTACCTTCCGGAACGATGTTAATAATGACATCGACACCAATATGAAAGTGTTTTTTCACACCATAAGATGCGCCAACCAACACCATCCATGCGAACATGAAAACGGTGAGCTCAAGCGCCCAAAGAATATTGTCGTTAAAGACATAACGAAAGATGACATTGGCAAAGGTCAGCAAGGTCATGGCACCCAAGAAGAAAGCAATCAAAGTCTCTTCAATGG
Organism: Vibrio sp. SCSIO 43097; assembly: GCF_023650755.1. Classification (NCBI taxonomy): domain Bacteria; kingdom Pseudomonadati; phylum Pseudomonadota; class Gammaproteobacteria; order Vibrionales; family Vibrionaceae; genus Vibrio; species Vibrio sp. SCSIO 43097. The sequence goes on from NZ_CP071840.1 coordinate 2,468,465, forward strand.
CATCGGTGATTCGTCCAGCCTTGGCAAAAAAAGTCTGTTCCATAATTACATCACGTCGTCTGTAGGGGGAAAGAGCCCCCTCAGTTTGAGAGGGCTAAATGTGCTAGGTGTTATTATTTTTGGTTAGACGCCAAAGCGGCTTCGATTAGGTCAGAACCAATGTCTTTTTCGAACTTCTTCCATACTGGTTGAAGTGCAGTGACCCATTCTTGGCGCTGTTCTGGCGTTAGAGTACGAACCACACCACCTGCCTCGATGATATTGTTCTTATTCGCAAGGTTTACTTTGGTTGACTCAGCATTACGCTGCGCAGTTACCTCTTGAATAATGGTATTTAACTGCTCGCGCTGATCATCTGGTAGGTTTTTCCAGAAGTCGTTTGACGTCACAACTAAGTAATCCAGAATTCCGTGGTTCGTTTCCGTAATGCCATCTTGAACTTCGAAGAATTTTTTGCCGTAAATGTTTGACCAAGTATTTTCTTGACCATCAATAACCTTAGTTTGCAAGCCGCCGTAAACTTCTTTGAACGACATTTTTTGTGGGTTAGCACCTAGCTGCTCAAACTGAGCAACGAGTACATCAGACGCTTGAACACGGAACTTAAGTCCTTCAGCATCAGTTGGAGAAATGAGCGGCTTGTTGGCTGACATTTGCTTCATGCCGTTATGCCAAAACGCAATGCCTTGTAGGCCACGACGTTTCATTGAATTTTTCAGCTTTTCACCCGCTTCCGAGTTTTGGAAACGGTCAACCGCGTCGACATCATCGAACAAGAAAGGAAGATCGAAAAGGCGGTACTTCTTGGTGAATTTCTCAAACTTAGAAAGAGAAGGAGCAGCGAGTTGAACATCACCATTCAGTAGCGCTTCCAACACTTTGTCATCATCATAAAGTGTTGAGTTAGGAAATACCTGCATACAGACTTTACCGTTCATCTCTTCGTTGACGCGCTTTTCAAGTAACGAAGCCGCGATGCCTTTAGGGTGTTTGTCCGCATTCGTTACATGGCTAAACTTGATGACCGTTTCACCCGGGTCACAATTTGCGGCAGCATTAAAACTGGTAACAGCAAGTGCAGAGACAGATAGTAGAGTTAGAGGCTTAAACATTATTATTCTCCTTGTTGAATCACATCCCATCCCGTCCATGAGTAACTAGGTGTTAGGCGATGGGTACGGATGTTCAACAAGGAGCAATTAATGGACCATGTTAAAATTTATATTTATTTCAATAAATTAACATAGCCCATTAACATGAATCCGAAGTGTAACGAGTGAATTCCACCCAAGAAAAAGATACAAATGGGTGGGAAATGACCCATTTATGAAGAACAGCTTATCTCCATTTTCTTCCCCCATTCCGGTGGCAATTTCGCGTAATCATCAAACTCGGGTTGCTCATCAAATGGGCGTTTTAACAGTTCGGCCAATCGGTGTAATTCGCTAAAGTCCCCTTCTTCCGCTTTATCAATCGCCAACTGAGCCAAGTAGTTACGCAAGATGTATTTGGGATTGGCCTGACGCATCTGTTTGCAACGCTGTTCGGTTGAAATCAGGCCCCCTAGTTCATCAACCTCTAGCTCACACCGAGCTAAGTACAGATCAAGCCAAGCTCGCGCAGCTTCTCGGTCGAGAAATAAATCGATTACGGCTTGGGAAGGCGCATTATCAAGGTTTGAAAGTGTTCTGAAGAAGCGAGTGTAGTCCGTTTTGTTCTGGTGAAGAAGCTCAAACATAGCTTCAAACAAATGCCCGTCTTCCGCTATCTTAGTTTTTAAGCCCAACTTCTCACGCATGAGGCGGCTGAACTGCTGGCTTAAATGAACTTCAAATTGACTCAACGACGATTCTAAATCTTCTCGTTCAACGAGTGGCGATAGCGCATGCGCCAATGCTGACAGGTTCCAAAGCGCAATTCTAGGCTGTTGATCAAATGCGTAACGACCCTGGTAGTCTGAATGATTACAAATGTATCCCGGCTCATAATCATCAAGAAAGCCAAACGGACCATAATCAAAAGTTTGCCCAAGAATTGACATGTTATCGGTATTCATCACACCATGCGCAAAACCAAAAGCTTGCCAATATGCGATCATCTCGGCTGTTTTAGTCACGATGGCGTCAAACATCGCGGCATATGGTTTCTCCGCCGATGCACAGTCAGCAAAGTGCCACTCAATCACCTTATCCGCCAACAGCTTCTGCTCTGCTAACTGGTTGGTGTAAAAGAAATGCTCAAAGTGACCGAATCGAACATGGGTTTCAGCCATTCGAAGTAACAAAGCGCCCGATTCCGTTTTTTCTCGATAAACAGGTGTATCACTGACCATCATACCGAGAGCACGTGTCGTGGGAGCCCCAAGGCCCGCCATGGCTTCACTGCACAAGTACTCACGGATAGTTGAGCGTAATACCGCTCGCCCATCTCCCATTCGCGAGTAAGGCGTTAGCCCTGCACCTTTGAGGTGAAGATCAAACCAAGTACCATCCTGATGCTCAATTTCTGCCAACAGTAATCCACGTCCATCGCCCAAATCTGGGTTGTAAACGCCAAACTGATGGCCTGCATATTTCATCGCAAGAGGACGAAATTGTTCGAATTCACTTAGCCCAGAAAAAACCGCCAATAACTCATCGTTTTGCTCTTCTGGTAAACCAAACTGCTGTGCAAACTCACCATTCCAAGCGACCCAGCGAGTGTTGTCCAAGGGTTGTGGCTCGACCAACGTATAGAACGCTGACGGTAATTGACTAAAGCGATGGGTGAAATTGACCCGTTGCCAAATGGACATGTAGGGTTCCTTAATAAAAAGAAGTACTGTTGTGAGTATACGTGTGAATGTCCCTGTCATTCAGCCATGAAATGGACATGGGTATTTTGCGTGACTAACGCGAAAGCGGCAGGAAGGTATCAACCTGCCGCAGACTGTCTCCTAAACGGAGGTAGCATGTAAAAACGATCAAAGGGTTAAGCGGAAAATTCTTCACCCGTTTTTGGTGGCTGTGATGGCGTATCAAAACGAGCGCGTTCGATATCCACTACCGTTTTATAGCTCAACGATAACAATGCCAGCTGGTACGCGCCAAAAATACCATAGGCCACACCGACGAGGCTCAACATAAAGAGATTCGTAAAGTGGCTAAAGATCAGCTGACTGAGCAAGCCCGCACCCAATGGAATTAGTCCCATCAAAATGAATACTTGTTTGTTGTATGGTCTGCTCTGATTCCACGAACGACGCAAACTGCGCGGTTGATGATCCATTGCAGTCGCTGGCAACACAAATGACCATCGCGCCATTACCCAATAGCCGGGAATGCTTGCAATCGTTGTGATAATAGCCATAGCAACAAAGTCGGCTTCACCACTTTCTGCAATGTAGATAAACGACAACACAAAGATCGGGATACCAATAACGAGCATCATCATCAGTCCAAACAGTATCCACCAGCCTATGAAACGGAATTCTCGAGCTGACAAACGAAATACATCCAACGCAGAGTGCATGTAATCGCCGGCTAAATAAATTCGATGCACACGCACAGCCGCCATAGCGGCAACAAGTGGGTACAAAATAATTGTGACGAAATAAAATCCTGAGACATTGCCTTCTTGAACGTTCGCTTGATCTTTCCCCGTCATTTCAGGATACATAAAAGCAAAAATTGAGTGCACGATAATCAACGGAATACAAGCAATAACAATTGCGAGTAGATTCCTTCTGACCATCACTGCCGCTTCTCGGCATATTTCCGAAACAGAAAAGGCCTCGGTAGACATATAACATCCTTAGTTCATAAAAATCGGCCCCTAGGGTAACCGCAGAGTAGAAAAATCGCTTTAAAAATAATGAGAAACACATCTCATAAGACAATGAGAACGAAACCAAAATAGATCAGATAAAAAATAAGCCACTCAATGTGAGTGGCTTATACCGCAATTCAATACCGTTTTAGACGCGACGTCGCCAGCCTAATGTTGCAAGTAACATCAAAGCCCAATAAGAAACACTGCCGCTACCTTCAGAGTTCTTGAATGTCGTTGTCTTCAAAGAAGCAACAACCGTCACGATAACTTCCCCCGTAGCAGTGGCACCATGACCGTCTGAAACCGTATATTGCAGCTTGATGCCGTCAGTAGGGCTATCCGGTGCTTGAAAACGGATTTTGCCATTCTCTACACTCGCACTTCCCACACCCGTTACGTTCTGTACACTTTCTACAACCAGTTTATCGCCGTTCACATCCGAATCATTGCTCGCTGCATCAATCAGAATACTTTCACCAACGGCAACGGTCGCCGTATCTGCAAGCGTAACTGGCGCTGCGTTTTTCATGGTTAAATCGACGGTAGCACTGGACGTTTCATTACTAGGGTCAGTCACGGTTAAACGGAATGTCAGAACCTCACCCGCTTTTGCACCTTGAGGCACCGTAAAGCTTGTGCTAACACTGGTTGCATTGCCAAGAGAAACTGAAGTGCCAGCCAACTGCTCCCATTTATAACTCAACACATCACCATCAGCATCCGTACTATTTAACGCAGACAACGTGACTCGCTGCCCAACCGTCATGTCTTTATTATCAATATCAATCACGGCCACTGGCGCTTCGTTGCTGCCAAGCACTTCCACTTGCACATTCACGATTGAAGATGAGTACGCACCATCAACCGACAACAAACGATATTGGAAAGTGTCCAGACCAACGAAGTTAGCTTCAGGTTGGTACTGGTTGCCAGAGATGGTGCCGTGCTCAGGCTTCTGCACAATGTCCACATTGAACTGATACCCTACCGCCATGAAATCATTGTCCATCAGGTTCAGTTTGATTGGCGTATTTTTATTGGTTTGTAACGAATCAGATTTCGCTTCAACCAAGTTGCTCGCATCCACATTTAATAATGCTGCAAACGGAATATAAGAGAACCCGGCTTTTTCTAGACCAAACGTGCCAATCTCACTGTAATCACCAGTCCACATTACAGGTAGGGAGGCTTTTTCAGTTTTTAGCAAGCGGCCGAAGTCAAAGTTTGCATCAAATTGACCGCCTTCCAATTCAACGACCAATAAGTGCTGACCCGCACTCAATTGGCTTGATTGGGGGAATAAAATTCGAGATGACTTTTGGAAGTTACCTTGCTGTAAAAGCTCAGCGTTGTTTTGATTCAATATTAATCGATAGCCAATGTTTCCAGAAAATGGGAATCGCCAAACTCGATAAGTCATGTCACTTTGAGCGCTATTTCTTTGCGCATAAAGTTGAAGGCCATCAAGCTCTGTATCACTATTCAAGTCCAGTGACACCGCCAGAGTGTTACTCCCACTCGCGTACACATAACCTTGATGAAGAGAGTTCAGCCATGCTGATTTATTTGGTTCGTTTGTATGCTCAAGAGAAAAGCTACCGCCGTTGGTGTTGCTGGCAATGTTGGAAATACGAACCCCAGTATCAAACCCTGTGATCGCTCTCAGACCCGGGGTCGATGTATCTGAAATGACATCGCCACCATTAGGGTACAAATCGTCAGCGTCACTCCTACCATCATTTTCTAACTCATTCAGACCATCAGCCTGCATGATTTGAACCTGCATCGCGCCAACATCATTAAAGCGGTTCTGGACATTGACCGACGTCGCCAGGATACCTTCAGCCGCCAATGCTCGGTCGTAACCGCTAAAGGTGCGATTTTCCAAGTAAACACGTGGACCAAACTCTTTCAAGTACGGGTCGAGATACACCAGCTTGACATCGTCGTTGTTCACAGAAATAGGCGCTGGACTTTCATGAGTTACCGTTGGTACAACAAAACCAGCAGCGTGTTTGCTCCATGCACTCATGTTCACCGGAGTGTCACCAGCGTATGAATCTCCCGGTTTCTGCGCCCATGAACCGCCACCCATCACGCCCCAAGAGCCGATCGAGGCATCACTGTTCCTTGCGTACAAATCCGGTAAGCCAAGCATTAAGTGGCCAAGCTCGTGTACGATCACGCCCAACGTCGCTTGATGATCAACTTGATAGTCAGCGAACACACAATAGTCTGTGATCTTTTTACCATCTAGTGTGACATCATCGTGAGAGAATTTGTGCGGCCAAATCGCAGGACGGTTGAGAACCCCTGTTGAACGATCTCCCCCCGCAAAAATAAACATGACAGAGAGTTCTGACGGTTCTACGGTACCATTTTGATTGCTGTCGTAGGCCGAAAGATTAAAGTATGGATCCAGTTTTTGATAAGCCTCGGTGAAAACCGCATTCAACTTGGCGGTGCATGTCTTATCAGTAGAACTAGAGTGACAGTTAGGGTGGCTTTGTGCCACAGTCACATCTATCACACCGTCATTGGCGGTGCCGTAACTCTCAAGTGCAGGAACAACTTTGAATTTACCTTGAGAGTTTTTATCAAAGTAATCCACAACGCTTTGACCATTGGTATTAAATACGCGTTGCTCAAAATCGTGCACCATTGCTTGGTCATCAAACGAAACTTGCACAACCAATAGGGGCTGCTGCTTAACCGTTGAACTGCTCATCGCCTGGTAACCTTGCGCCGAACGCAGTAGGTTTTTTCGTGCCATCGGTTCAATGGTTTTTAGAGAAGATAATTGCGGTTTAACTTGTAAATCCGGGCGAAACCTCGCCGACTCAGGTGGCTCACTCGACTGCGTTTTCACCACACCTGTCGAGATCAATATTGGCGTGTCTGACTCGCGCTGAATCCGCGCGAAAAACCAAACGCCGTCTTCCTGAAGTAAGGCATTGCCCTGCTTATCTTCAAACCAGTGGAAATCTGCCGTTCCACGTAGAATTGCCTCACTGGAACTACCATCGCTCAACGCAATAGTATGCCAAACCGGTGATGGCGGAGTAGTTGCCATGCTCTTCCCTGCAAGAAGCGCAGTTAGCATAGCCATGGCGAGTGTGTTGAATTTCAAAGTACGACTCCATCTTTTCGATTCGTTCATTCATACCAAGCACAACAAACACAAAGTAACCCTATGGGCATAGAGTAAGACTAAGTGACTATTGACGAAGGCTGGTATCAATTCGCTCAGATAACACGACGTAGTTTGGTGTCACACTACAAAAGCGTCGGATTCCAAAACGCTGTTATGAGCGTAGCTTCTGAGAATATAAATTGAGTGAATGAATAGTATCGAAACGAAAGGAAGAAGAAATGAACTTCTACGAATTTGTAGGTAAAACTGGGCAACATTCCACATATTCTATAAATGTACGAGCACTGCTATTAATCAATGCTCGTAATGGTCGCGCGGCCATTGTTTAACGCTATATTAACCTGTAAGAACGGCGTCTTCTGGGTATTTGACCAAGGTAGGTTCAGGACGTGCCAACATGTAGGCAAGCGTGAGCGGCCCAATACGACCAATGATCATCACCACGATCATAATGTATTTACCAGGTTCAGAAAGTTCCGCAGTCAAACCGGCGGTGAGCCCCACTGTGGCAAATGCGGAAATGGTTTCAAACATAACCTTATCAAAGCTGGCCTTCTCGGTAAGCATCAATAAAAACATTGCGCTTGTCAGGATGGCTCCGCTCACAACGATAATTGCCAATGACTTAGTCACAGTTTGCCAATTTATGGTTCGCTTAAACATAACCACATGTTTCTTTTGGCGTAAAAAGGTCCACGTAGCCATAAACGCAACAGCAAATGTGGAAACTTTAATACCGCCCCCCGTTGAGGTGGAACCCGCTCCAATTAACATTAGAACAATCATGGCCAGTAAGGCTGGCTGGGTAAACAACGCCAAGTCAACACTATTAAACCCTGCCGTTCGAGCACTCGCAGATTGAAAGAATGCCGCCAACCATTGCCCTGTTGCAGGTAAAGACGCCATTGTGTTTGGGTTGCTTCGCTCAAGTAACCAAAACATCATCGTTCCGACTAAGAGCAATATCGGTGTCGCAATCAGCATGATTTTGGTGTGAAGATGCAAAAAGTGGAAACCTTTGCGCCAGTTTAGCCAGATGTCACCCACAACAGTAAAGCCAAGCCCGCCAAAAATGAATAGCCCCGCCAGTGTAAAGATAACCAACGGATCATTCACAAAGCTCATCATACTGTCAGAAAACAGCGCGAACCCAGCGTTGTTAAATGCAGAAATTGCATGAAACAAGGCGTAAAACATACCAGTCTGCCAGCCCATTTCAGGGACCCAGCGGATAGAGAGAAAAATAAACCCGACCGTTTCTGCAACAAGCGCGAAAACAACAATCCGCTTTACTAGTCGGTTTAGATTGACTTGCCGATCTTGCCCTAATGCTTCTTTCGCCAGCGCTTGTTGACGCAAACTCAAACGCACGCCGAACATATAGAGTAAGACTGCCGACAACGTCATCTGCCCCAACCCACCGATTTGCATTAAAAACATCAGCAAGATTTTACCCGCAAGCGTAAAGTGTTGCCCAGTATCGACAACACCAAGCCCTGTCACACTAATAGCGGACGTTGCAGTAAACAAAGCATCCGTTATCGACAGGCCCGTAACAGAAAAAACTGGCAAGGTTAGCAATACCGCAGAAGGCAGTAAAACACCGAGAAAACTGAGCAATATAATTCGCGGTTCGTTGCCTTTCGCTTTCTCTTGTTTACCATCTGGTGCGTAAAAAACACCTTTCTGATGAAAATACGTCATAGCGATTTTAATTTATTTGCGAGCGCATCTTGAGGGCCGACCACAATAATTAGGTCACCAATTTCTAGTGTGGTATTAAGGTCAGGTGCCTTGGTAATTTCTGGGCCCCGTTTAAACCCTAGCACTTGCACGCCATCGACTTTGCACAGAGCCAAATCACTTAGTGTCTTACCCATCCAACGAGAGCCAATCACAAACTCCGTCATAGCTAAGCCACTGCCTAATGGGTGGAACTCAAGAACCCGTTTATCGAGCATTTTACGCGCGACACGTATCCCCATGTCACGCTCAGGCATGATAATGTGGTCTGCGCCAATTTTTTGCAGAACACGAGCTTGGAAGCGGTCGTTGGCTTTAACCCATACTGACTTTACTCCCGCCTCTTTAGCAATCAATGTCGCAAGAATACTGGCATTGACATCCGCTCCGATGGCAATCATCACCATGTCGTAATCATCAAGTTTGAGCTCAGCAACCGTCTCTTCGTGAGTACAGTTAGCCACAACCGCCTGACTAACAAAACTGGCGGCTTCTTTAACTCTGTCTTCGTTGATGTCAACGGCTAAAACTTGAGCGCCTGAATCTTGTAACTCTTTACACACTGCCAAACCAAATCGGCCAAGACCAATAACGGCGAATTGCTTATCACCTGTTTTCATTTGTGCCCCATCTTATGCATTCATTAGCAAGCAAAAAAGTTTGCGCCCATTCCTTACCTTGTGCAAACCTGCGGACAGATAATTGACAAAAGCTTAACGCACCTTGATTCACTTTACGTGTTAAGCGTATGACACTGATTAACTTTTTTCCTCATTACCGAATAGAAACCGTCTCGATGGCTACATAATTGGATGCCTTAAAACGCAAAAAGCCGCAAGAATGCGGCTTTTAGATCATGGGATAAACTGGCTATTTTGATTCGCGCTTATCGTGCGGTTTACGTTTATTCTTAGGCACGTAATTTAAAATTGAAATTGGTACTGGCTTTCTTGGCGCAAAACCTTCAATTTCCACTCGCTCTAGCAAGTGCCCTAAACGACTTTCAATCATGCAGAGGTTCTTAAAGTCGTCTTTTGAAACCAGTGATATCGCCTCACCTTTCGCGCCAGCACGACCTGTACGACCAATACGATGTACATACTCATCCGCTGGGTAAGGTAAATCGTAGTTGATGACAACTGGCAGATTATCAATATCAATACCGCGAGCAGCAACGCCGGTTGCGACTAAGTACTGGATTTCACCCGCTTTAAACTTTTCTATTAATTCCTGGCGAACACGCTGATTACGGCCACTGTGGAATGCTTCTGCCACAATGCCACGTTTCTCAAGTTGGCTTACCAGTTTGGCTGCGCCGTGTTTAGTTTCAATAAATACCAGTACTTGCGACCAGTCATTTTCTTTAAGCAAGTGACTTAACAGCGACGACTTCATGTCTTTATCGACGGTCGTGATCCACTGTTTAATATTTGATTTTGAGGCACTGTGCTTTGCAATCGTGATCTCTTCAGGATCAATAATCGCATTTTTGGCCAAGTCACGAACAGGGTTAGATAACGTCGCTGAGAACAACAAACTTTGCACATGTTCTGGCATACAGTCGACGATTTTGTCGATCGCATCGATGAATCCCATATCCAACATTTTGTCGGCTTCATCAAGCACTAGCATTTCCACTTCATCAAAGTGAATCGCGCGTTGACCGTACAGATCAATCAAGCGCCCAGGCGTGCTTACCACAATATCGACACCCTCGATCAAGGCTTGTTTTTGTGGTGCATAATCCACACCACCAAACATCGCCATTGAGCGTAATGGTAAGTTTTTACCATAAGCTTCAATACTTTGATGAACCTGAAGCGCAAGTTCGCGTGTTGGAGTTAGGATAATCGCACGAGCGCGTTTTTTACGTTGCGTTTCGCCTCGACTAAGCTTTTCTAAGATTGGCAGAACAAAACTGGCCGTTTTACCTGTGCCCGTTTGCGCTGCTGCAATTAAATTGCGGCCACGCAATACGATTGGAATGGCTTTTTGTTGGATAGAAGTGGGTTTTTCATAACCTAGCGCTTTTACTGCATCAGCAATCGATGCGCTTAAACCAAGCTTAGAAAATGGCATAGAAAGGTCTCAACAGAGGAAATGGGCGCGTAGTGTATCAGAATCCCCGTGAAGTAACAGAAGGATTCATGCACGAAAAACTAGGAACATGACACAATCTTAGCCCATGAAATTGGGCTGCAAACCTTTTTCTAATTTTTGCCTCACTTTGTAGGAAACATCATTAAGCGTGATTTTCCCCGTGTTGTGGCGATCGATACCTGCATTCTGTCGATAGGCAATTGAGCCTTGTCTGAACAAAACGAAAGACGGCGGTTTACCAATCGCAGCAGGGTAGAGAATGGCCATGTAAGCATCTTCTAAGCTATTAATTTTATTTCGATAGGGCCAATAGTACGCTTTCACATAGTCAAGTTGTTCAAGCGCGCTCATTCTCGCAAGAGTCTTTGTGTTCACTCCTAATGATTCTGCGGTAGAGGGCATAAATTGAATTAACCCTGTAGCCCCGCTTCCGGAACCATTTTTGATGCTTGGACTGAAAGTTTCAGCAGTTTCAAATGCCATGCACGCCATAAGATGATTAGGATTGATCTTTAGCTCTTTACTAATACGGATGACTTTAGATTTGAACTCTGGAGAAACTTTGCCTCCCCACGCGACCGCGTTCTCGGGATCTGCAATCGAAGAGACCGTTGATGCGTCATGTTCTTCGACAATTTTAGAAAGTAGAGGAAGCGTTTGGCGTAGTCGATGGCTCGAACTCACCAAGCGAATTGATTTGGTAAGAAACTTGTCTTTTTTTTGATGTAGTTTTTGGAACTTTACTAACTTATACAGTTGCTTATAAACCGTTTTCACAACGAAGCCGGATGTAGGGAACACTCCCAGAATGTAATCCATTTCCTACAAATTTAATATAAATATCAGCAACAGGAATTCTAGATGTGATCAATGTCACCATAAAAATTCTCAAATTCGATACACACCGATGTAAGTGGTCAATGTGTCTCCAACACGCTAGAAGTAAAAGTAAAGAGGCATTAAAAAGGTCTTACCAATTTTTTGGTAAGACCTAGGTTTACTGATTCTCGGATAAGCGAATGTATATTCTTACAGTTCAGCTTCCCGAACCAGTTCTGCAAGCGTCGACAAACGCTGCTCACTTTGTTTTACGTAAGGATTATTCGTATCCCAAGCATATCCAGCCAAAATCGCACTAATCATCTGTTTAATACGTGGGTTCGGGTTTTGATAGAAAATCACATCTTGCAACGTGCCGTTGTACCAGCCTTCCACATAAGTGCGGAATGTGTTCACTCCCACCATTAAGCGTTGCGAGTACTCTTCTTGCCAATCAACCTTTTCACCATTCAGCTGACGAACCACGCAGTCCGCTGCAAACTCTGCCGATTTCATGGCGATAGTGACACCCGATGAAAATACAGGATCAAGAAACTCACCTGCATTACCAAGCAACGCGTAGTGCTCTGTCGCTAAACGTTTGACGTTAGCAGAATAGCCACCCAACTCGCCTGCTGGATTCGGGTAATTCGCGTTTCGCAATAAAGCAGCCAAACCCGGCTCTTCATTGGCTAACTGCTGCAACGCTGCAATCTTATCTTCTGGGTATTGTTCGAAAAATTCTGGCTCACCCACCACACCAAACGAACAGGTACCATTAGAGAATGGGATTAGCCAGTACCATACGTCGTGATTTTCAGGATGAACTGAAATTAAAATTTTGTTGCGATCGTATTCCGGCTCTTGGGGAGAGATATGATCTTCGATATGGGTAAAGATCGCTTTTCTAGGCGGAAGACAAGAAGGTTCTTCTAGCTCCAACAAGCGTGGCAAAACACGCCCAAAGCCACTTGCATCCAGCACAAAATCTGCTTCGATTTGATAAGCCTTCTTATTTGAGTCGAGCACTTCTAATCGAGACTTTTTCCCTTCAAACACTAGGTTGAGCAGCTCATGCTGATAACGAATCTCTACGCCTTGCTCTTCAGCGCTATCTGCCAATACTTTATCAAAGTTGGCACGTTGAACCTGAAACGTCGTGCCCGGTCCTGGTGTGTATTTGTTTGTAAAGTCGAACTGGGTGTATACGCCATTACGACGAAATGCAGCACCATCTTTATACTGGAAACCAAACTGCTTTACTGCATGAGTCATTCCTGCTTGTTCAACAACTTCCATACATGCAGGGAGTAGGCTTTCTCCTATGGAAAAACGTGGAAAAGTCGCTTTTTCTAAGACAACAACATCTATGCCACGCGATTTTAACAACGCAGAAACGGTTGAACCTGATGGCCCCGCTCCTACGACAACAACTTGCTTGAGCTCTGTTTTCATTCTGAATTTAGTTTGCTTGTAGTTTTAATAAGGTATGACCAAGGCCAATATTGTCGGTTCTTTCAACGACAGATAAACCTGCCGCTTCGACAATTTCTAAGAAATCATCACTGCGATAAAAGCGACTATTACCGTTAGCTAAACAGGTAAAATAAAGAGAAGTGGCATTAAGGCTATAGGAAGCTCCCGCGTATTTTTGAGCATCCCAAAACAGCTCCAATACGTAAATAGTATCTCCCTTCGTTAACTGGGCTTTAACTTTTTTAAGGATATTGAGGATCTCAATTGGGGAAAAGCAATCCAAGAACTGGCTCATCCACCAAACGTCAGCATGCTCCGGCAATGTTTGTGCTTTATCAAGCATGTTTGCAGGGTATGGACGTACACGCTCGACGAACTGATTTTTTGAAACATTCTTCATCGCTACTTCTAATTGCTGCGGTAAATCAACAATCGTCACTTGAACGTCAGGGTCATGTTTACAACACTGAATCGCCCATTTTCCCGTATTTCCGCCAATATCCACAAGATGCTTTGGCTTGCTTGCAAATACCTCTTTAAGCAGAAGTGGGAACGAGCGATCCGAATAGAAATGATCGAACTTAAACCAGCTCTGTTTGGCTTGTTCTGGTAACGTCGATAGACCTTGATAGATGGTCTCCCAATTGCCCAACTCTTTCAAACCAGACGGTTTACCTTCTTGAATTGCTTCCGTCAAATGCATCATCGCGGCGTAACAAACATCTGCCGTAAAATCCATGTTTGCATTCGTCATACCATCATGAAGAAGGTAAAAACCAAGGTTTGCAAGCGAATAGTTAGGTCGTTCCCATAAAACAATATGCGCACTAATCGCCATATCCAACAGTACTTTAACACCATATTCTGATACTCCCGTTTTCTCGGCAATATCTGTGGCACTCATGCCTTGAGCGCCAGCGCTGTCTAAAGCGGCTAAAATACCTAAATCTCGAAGCGTTTTGGCGGTCTGGAACACGATTGGTGCAAAAGATAACTTCTGAGCTTCTGTCTTCGCTTCAAAAGCATTAAAAGGGTCATTATTTTGATTTAACACGGAAAAACCTAACTGCAATTAATAGTTTTATTGTTGAGATTGATTGCCCAACAATGCAATAGCTCGCTGAATATCAACATTCAAGTTGTTTACCCAACGATTGTAATTGCGGTGGATTTTGCCATCACTTGCTTTGAGATTTACTGAGTTGAGATAAATAATTGAGTAATATTTATTATTGTATGGGATTTTTACTTCTGCAGAGTGTTTACGAACGTGGATTTTTGCAATAAGAACACCAGGGCTTACTTCTTCGATCGTCCAGCCTCGGTTAGTTGCTGATTGCACTATGGCCATTTTTACTTGTTTATTTTGAAGATCATAAGCAACTGGAGTATCCTCCACATTCATTACAGGTTGTACTCGTCCACAACCAACAAGAAGCAAAGTTAATAATAACGAGACATACAGCTTAAAACGCGACATGATAATTTCCTTTTTATTGTGAATTTGGGTCAACCCCAATTTGTATCGAGCTGTAAAATAAACAATTTAACCCAATATGCCAAACTCGAAGATCAACATTTCGTTCAATATTGATGCGTGGACAGCGAATTCATTCGGTTTATCCGAATCCAATGAATGGAAACAATGGGCAACAGAGATAAAATGGCCAGAAGATGGCAAAATCAATGTTGCAAATATTCCTGCGATGATGCGCAGAAGAATGAGCCCACTCAGTAAACTGGCGGTACAAACTGCAATCGAAATGCTTAATCAACATCAAGTTGATTACCTTGTATTTTCAAGCCGTCATGGTGAACTGCATCGCAGCGTCGCACTAGTTGAAGATATAATTAATGGAGAAGAGGCGTCTCCGATGGCTTTTTCTCAATCGGTGCACAATACCGCCGCAGGGCTTGCCACTATCGCAACTAAACAACCCATTCCCCTAACTTCTATCGCTGCGGCAGAAAACACATTCCAAAGCGCAATATTAGAAGCTTGGCTGTTTTTGTCCGACAATCCTGACAAAAAAGTACTGCTTGTTGATTTTGATGAGCCTATGCCTGACTCTTATTTAGAATATGAAAACCAACAATACAAAGGGTTTGGACTTGGCTTGATACTTTCTCATGGAGATGGCTTCACGGTGCAAAGCGGCATCAGTGCAAAATGCTCAAACCACCCGTTGCCACAAGGCTTAGCGTTTTTGCAACACTACTTGTCAGATGAAAATCAGTGGACTATTCACGCTCCGAAACAAATTTGGGAATGGCACAAGCAATGAGTCACTTAAATCAGTATTGGCGTGTGCTAGCAACAGGCTTTTGTTTTTCAGTATTTGGGTTAGGTGGTTTAGTACTGAGCTTCATTGTTATTCCGACCATTCGTATTTTTGTTTCAGACCAAACGGAACGCGAATATAAAGTTCAAGGTGCGATTCGATATTCATTCAACACATTTTGTAAATTGATGAAGTTGAGTGGCGCAATCGATTATCAAATTATTGGTGCCGATATTCTTCAACAAGATCGTAATTGTTTAATTGTTGCCAACCACCCTAGTTTAATCGATTACGTTCTCATTGCTTCACAATTAAATCGCTGCGACTGTTTAGTAAAATCGGCAATATGGTCGAATCCTTTTATGAAGCACATCGTAAAAGCAGCCGGATATATTCCCAATGAAGCACCGGATGATTTATTAGCACTTTGTGATGAACGATTTAACAAAGGCAACGTGTTGCTTATATTTCCTGAAGGAACAAGAACAACACCAGGTGTAGAGCCGAAATTACAACGCGGTGCAGCACAAATTGCGGTAAGAACAGAACGAGATTTAAGAGTTGTCCATATTACGGTAACGCCAAGTTTCCTCACAAAAGAGAAAAAATGGTATCAAGTACCGGCAACAAAGCCCTTTTTCAGGGTTGAAGTTAAGGATAAAGTTGAGATTACCCCCTTTATAAAGCAAACTACGTCGCCGACAATAGCGGCGCGACGCTTACAACAGCACCTAGCTGAAAACATTTTTCCAGAAAACTTTTATTAATAAGCAGGTCCCAGTGGAACAGTTACACAACGACATTAAGCAACTTATTATTGATGCTTTAAACCTTGAAGATTTAACCGTAGATGATATTGAAACGGATGCACCACTTTTTGGTGATGGACTTGGCTTAGATTCTATCGACGCGCTTGAGCTTGGACTCGCAATAAAAAAACAATACAACATCGTTATTGATGCCGACGACTCAAATACGCGCGAACACTTTGCGTCTGTAGCAAATCTAGCGAAATACGTTTCTTCTCAAACTAATGAATAAGTTGTAGGTATATTCATGACTGATGTAAATAAAGATCAAGTATTTGAACAAGTTAAAGATGCGCTTGTTGAGCTGTTCGAAATTGACGCAGCCGACATTCAATCAGATGCGCACTTATACCAAGATCTCGATCTTGATAGCATTGACGCCGTTGATTTGGTCGTACACCTACAGAATGTCACTGGCAAAAAAATCAAGCCAGCAGAGTTTAGTGCAGTAAGAACCGTTGACGATGTGGTTAACGCTGTCACTGAATTATTGAAGGAAAGTTAATGCGCCAATTGCTGACTGGTCTGTCTGCAATTGTACTGTTTGCCTACCCCTTCGCCGTCTATTTCGGTATAGATAAATTTGGCTTGAACTTAGTTGGGGGCTTGTTAATTGCTGCGTTACTTTTGCGTGTTTTCGTCGCAAATAAGCCCCCACTAAAAGAGTTTAAGTTCTTGGCGCTCGTTACGGGCGCTGTTGGCATTGTCCTAATTACGCTTGGCATGGTGTTTAAACAACATGGGTGGCTTCAGTTTTACCCTGTCGTTGTCAATGTATGTATGCTGTGTGTATTTGGACTGAGCTTAAAACAGCCGCAATCGATCATAGAGAGGCTTGCTCGCTTGCAAGAACCCGACCTTCCGGCTAGTGGCGTGGCTTACACTCGCAAAGTGACGATGGTTTGGTGCGCCTTTTTTACGCTCAACGCTGCCGTTGCACTCTATACCTGTTTCCTACCAGTAAAAATATGGACGCTTTATAACGGCCTCATCAGCTACTTACTTGCTGGTGGCTTGTTCGCTGGAGAATGGATCGTGCGTCAATTTGTTCGAAAGGAACACTAATCGTATGAATACAACGTATTCGAGCTTTACCTCCCTAGCGACCTTGTTCATCGCGGAGAGGCCTGAGCAATCCCCAGTCTCTTACGATCGCGATACGGTTATCACGTGGGGTGATTTCCAACAGCACGTCGCAACACTTACTCAACAGCTAGAAACCCAACCAACGCAAAACATTGCGTTGTGTTTTGGCAACAGCTACCTGTTTGCCGTTGGCTTTTTTGCTTGTTGTTATGCAGGAAAATCCATTGTATTACCTGGTAATTACCAACCAGAAGCACTCAAAGAGCTCAGTGAGCACTACGATTTGTTGCTGCATGATGCCGATGTCTCGGCTCCAGAACTCGTGAGCTCGCTTTTGATCGAAGCTCAATCATTGCTAGAAACCACCGTGATTAGCGAGCCAGAGGCCAAACAACCTTATTTTTGGCGTGAATTAAACCTGGCAGAAATACCAGTAACGCTATTTACTTCGGGTTCAAGCGGCACACCAAAAGCCATTGCAAAAACGCTGAAACAGCTCGATATCGAAGTTGCTATTCTAGATAACCTGTGGGGCGACACGGTTGCCAGCACACGCGTTGAAAGCACCGTTTCTCATCAACACATTTACGGCTTGCTGTTCCGCGTATTGTGGCCTTTGTGCTCCGCACGTCCATTTTCAGCACACAACCTTGAGTTCCCAGAGCAAATTGTCCATCACGCTGATGCTGACACCACGCTAGTAAGCAGCCCTGCGTTACTAAAACGACTCAGTGAAGAGCACAATCCGGTTGCGATTCGGTGCGTATTTTCTTCTGGTGGTCCCTTGCCAAACCAAGCCGCGCAGCACAGCCAGTTGTTGTTTGGGTCACTTCCTATTGAAGTTTTTGGCAGCACAGAAACCGGCGGCATCGCTTACCGTCAGCAGCACGAAGCCAGTACTCCCTGGACGTTATTCCCTGGTGTTGAAGCCGAGCTTAACCATGAAAATTGTTTAAAGCTCCGCTCGCCACACATTGATGAAAACACTTGGTACCAAACTGCGGATGAATGCTATTTCCATGATAGTATTTCTTTTGAATTGCGTGGACGCACTGACCGAATCGTCAAAGTCGAAGAAAAGCGTATTTCCCTTGTCGAAGTGGAAAAACGTTTAGAGCAATTGCCGTGGGTTCAAGAAAGCGTGGTGATCCCAATGGAAGAATCTGGTCGCCTCACGTTAGTCTCGATCATCGTACTTAACGATCAAGGCAGCGATGTGCTTAATGAACTTGGTAAAGGCAAATTTTGGCTTGAGCTTCGCAAGGCACTGCGCAATTGGCTAGAACCGATCGCTATCCCGAGAAAATTCCGAGTGGTCGACGAAATTCCATTGAACAGCCAAGGCAAACGCCAAGTTGCTGAAATTGAAAAACTATTCCAATAAAGCTAGTAACATGGAAAAAAGAAAACCAACTATTCAGAATATTGAAGTGAGTGACCATACCGCGGAGCTGTCGCTGCGAGTGGATGCTGACATCTTAGATTTCCAAGGTCATTTCAATCACTTCCCTCTTTTACCCGGCGTCACTCAAATTGATTGGGCGCTGTTCTACGCCGTTCAATATTTGAATACTCCCAAGGTATTTAAAGGAATGGAAGTCATCAAATTTCAAGAGCCGATTCTGCCAAACGCCGACGTTTGCCTCTCACTATCTTGGGACAATGAGCGCGAGAAATTGACCTTTAAGTACACATCGACAAACGGTGAAACCTTGGTGACTCACTCGTCAGGAAAAATGAAACTGGGTGAGTCACGTGAGTGATTATCGCCCCTGCTTTTTAATTCCTTGCTACAACCACGGCAGCACAATTGCAGACGTGGTTGCGTCGTTATCCTCTTTCGCTTTGCCAGTGCTGGCCGTTGACGACGGCAGCAATGAAGACACCAAACAAGCGCTTTCTGCTTTGAGCAAGCAAGGACTGATAAAACTGATTAGTTTGAGAGAAAACCAAGGCAAAGGTGGCGCTGTGATGGCAGGCCTACATCAAGCTCACCAACTTGGTTTTACGCACGCCATTCAAATCGACGCAGACGGTCAACACGACCTAGAAGCATTGCCGAAATTGCTCAGCGCCAGCGAAACAAAACCAGATAACCTGATTTCGGGCCAACCGATATACGACGAGAGCGTACCTAAATCCCGTTTGTATGGTCGCTACGCTACGCACGTGTGGGTGTGGATAGAAACCTTGTCACTATCTATCAAAGACAGCATGTGCGGTTTTCGCGCCTACCCAGTGGCGAAAACGGTCGCCGTGTTGAACAAGTACAGCATCGGCAAACGCATGGATTTTGATATCGAAATTCTAGTGCGAATGTATTGGGAAGGCGTCGACATTGATTTTGTTCCAACGCGCGTGATCTACCCTGAAGGTGGCATTTCCCACTTCGACGCATTGTGGGACAACGTCAAGATAAGCTGGATGCACACTCGCCTATTTTTTGGCATGTTGCCGCGCATTCCTTCGCTACTCGCCAGAAAGCGCCAAAACACAGATGACAATAATGCCCACTGGTCGAAACGAAAAGAACAAGGCACGATTTTAGGCATCAAAACCTTACTCGCGGTTTACCGCTTGTTCGGCAGAAAAGCGTTTGACCTGATTTTAAAATTAGTCATGCGCTACTACCACTTCACGGGTAAATCTGCCCGTGAAGCGTCTGAGGTTTACCTGCAAAACTTGCAGTACTACGCAACGCAGCAGAGCATCGCACTACCAAAACAGTTGGACAGCTATCATCATCTGCTTTCTTTTGGGCGAACCATGCTCGACAAACTGGCTGCCTGGCAAGGTGACTTTAACGTCGATAACCTAACCATTCACGGCCAGCATCATTTCGAAGAGATGGCGCAGAAAAAACAAGGCGTGCTCATTTTAGGCTCGCACCTTGGCAATATCGAACTCTGCCGCGCGCTTGGTCGTCGACACTCTCATGTCAAAATCAACGCCTTGGTATTTACCCAACACGCTGAACAATTTAATGCGGTAATGAAGGCGGTAAACCCAAACTCGGAACTGAATTTGATTCAAGTCAGCTCAATGGGACCAGACACCGCGATTCTGCTTCAACAAAAAATCGAGCAAGGCGAATGGGTGGTGATCGTTGGCGATCGCACTTCTACCAGCAAAGAAAATCGTGTCGTTTGGGCAGATTTTCTTGGTAAACCAGCGCCATTTCCGCAAGGCCCATTCATGCTGGCCTCGGTATTAAAAGCGCCGGTTTATCTACTCTTCGGCCTACGCGACGATGAAGCAAACACTCCGCATTTTAATGTGTACTTTGAACACTTTAGTGACCAAATCACGCTACCGCGCAAGGAACGTCAGCAGGCACTAGAACACGTTGTTCAACAGTACGCACAAAGATTAGAACACCACACACTGCAAGCGCCGTTACAGTGGTACAACTTTTTTAACTTCTGGACTTTAAGTAATCAGCCACATGACAAACAACAATAATCACAACATCACTTTTGGTGCCCAATCTTTAACCATCGAAGATGTCGTTGCCATTGCTCAAGGTGCAAAGGCACACATGAACACCTCGCCAGAATTTACCGCGAAAATTGATCGTGGCGTGGCGTTTCTGGAACGATTACTGAAGGAAGAAGGCGTTATTTACGGCGTGACCACGGGTTACGGCGATTCATGCACTGTGGCGATTCCACCTGCTCTTGTGGATGAACTTCCGTTGCACCTTACGCGCTTCCATGGCTGTGGCTTAGGTCAAATCCTTTCTCATGAGCAAGCTCGTGCGGTGTTGGCGACACGTTTATGTTCATTGTCGCAAGGCGTATCTGGCGTGTCTCACGGTCTGTTGAACCAAATCGTTACGCTTATCAATCACGATATTGCGCCGCGTATTCCACAAGAAGGCTCTGTGGGCGCAAGTGGCGATTTAACGCCTCTGTCTTACCTAGCAGCGACCTTAATTGGCGAGCGTGAAGTGCTTTACAAAGGCGATGTGCGACCAACACAAGAAGTGTTTGCAGAGCTGGGCATTGAGCCAATTCGCCTAAAACCAAAAGAAGGTTTGGCGTTAATGAACGGTACATCCGTGATGACTGCCCTCGCCTGTCTTGCCTACAAACGCGCAGAATACCTAACGCAGCTGTGCACCAAGATTACCGCGATGGTCTCTGTGGGTATGCAAGGTAATGACTTCCACTTTGATGAAGCGTTGTTTGCGGTAAAACCTCATCCTGGTCAACAGCAAGTTGCGGCTTGGCTGCGTGATGATCTCAATGCTGAGCGTCCGCCACGCAATAGCGACCGACTGCAAGATCGTTACTCGCTACGTTGTGCGCCACACGTCATTGGCATGGTGCAAGACTCACTGCCTTGGCTACGTCAATTGATTGAGAATGAACTAAATAGTGCCAACGACAATCCAATCATCGATGGCGACAATGAGCGCGTTCTGCACGGCGGTCACTTCTACGGTGGTCATATCGCAATGGCGATGGATACGTTGAAAGTGAACATTGCCAACTTAGCTGATTTGCTGGATCGTCAGATGGCGCAATTGATGGATTACAAGTTCAATAACGGCCTGCCGTTTAACTTAACCGGTGCAGAAGGCGAGCGTAAACCGATCAACCACGGCTTTAAAGCGGTTCAGATTGGTATCTCAGCTTGGACGGCAGAAGCGTTGAAAAACACCATGCCAGCAAGCGTTTTTTCTCGCTCAACCGAATGTCACAACCAAGACAAAGTGAGCATGGGCACCATCGCGGCTCGTGATTGCTTACGCGTACTTGAGTTAACAGAGCAAGTTGCTGCGGCTTCACTCCTAGCAAGCGTTCAAGCGGTTGAGATTCGTCGCCGTCATAACGAATTGGACGAACACCACATGAGTCAGAGTTTGCGAGTAATTCGTGACGCCGTACTGAGCGAGTTTGAGTTTGTGATTGAAGATCGCCCGTTAGAACAAGATTTGCGTCATTTCATTGAACGCATTCAGCAACGTCATTGGCCACTCTACGTGGAGGTATAATGCAAGAGCAGGTTCTCTACCCATTAGAAGCGGAGGTGACTATGGTCACCTCATTCCAAGATGCTGACCCGATGGGCGTGATTTATCACGGCAACTTCTTTCGATATTTTGAAGAAGCGCGTCGTGTGCTGATGGAGAAGCTCCAATACAGCTATCGCGATATGCAAGACTCTGGGCACATGTGGCCGATCATCGATACGCGCGTTAAATACGTGAAGGCGATTCCGTTTAATCACACCATTCGTATTACCGCGCAACTCACGGAGTGGGAAAACCGCTTACGTGTGGATTACGTGATTTACGACGCCGAAACGAATCAACGTATGTGCAAAGCGCATACAACGCAAGTCGCCGTATCCATTGAAAAGCAAGAGATGTGCTTTGTGTCTCCAGCAGTCTTTTTAGATAAAGTAGAGCAATGGCACAACCATGGGAGCCGGAACTAATGCAAAAGTGGTTACTCTCTTTTTTGTTGATATTTTCTGTTCCAGCACTGGCCACACCGACAGCAAACGTAACGGATTTGGCGTCGCTTCAACAGCAGTTGTCTCAGCATGAAATCGTACGCGGAGATTTTACGCAGCAGCGTCATCTGGAAATGTTTAGTCAACCTTTAACCTCTAAAGGTCAGTTCACACTGAGCAAAACACATGGCTTGTTGTGGCAACAAACAGAACCTTTCGCAGTCAATTTGGTATTGACGGAAAACAAACTTCGTCAGACTTTTGCCGACCAAGCTCCGAAAACGATCTCTGCAGAAGAAAACCCAATGGCGTTCTACTTTAGCCATGTGTTTTTATCCGTGTTCCACGGGGATACTTCTGCACTGCAAGAACAATTCACACTCGATTTTTCAGTTGAGAACAATCATTGGCAGCTCGTTTTAGTGCCCAAACAGTCGCCATTAAATGCGGTGTTTCAATCCATCACTCTTTCCGGTAAAACGCACATTGATCGCCTAACCCTACAAGAGCTGCGCGGCGATAAAACCGAAATCACGTTTACGAACCAGACCTCTCTACCTCAGGAACTCACGGATGCCGAAGACGCTCAATTCCGTTTCTAAACTCAGTCTTGGCACTCACACCTTTGCTCTGGTTTGGCTCAATCTCGTTGTTTTAGCGGGCGCGTTGCTACTCAAACAATGGGTTTGGAGTGCAGAATCTCCGATTGAGACCAACATTTTAAAACTGCTGCCGAAGAACCAACAAAACCCGGTGGCTGAGCAAGCCTTTGAGTCGGTCTCGGCAAGTATGAGCGACAAAGTCATTTTCGTGATCACAGCGCCGGACAAAAATGCCCTTTTTGCAGCGGCCGCTGAATTTGATAAGGGGTTACGCCAAAGTAATCATTTTCGCGATGTGGTAGGAAAAATCTCACCTCAAGAACAGCAAGCTTGGGCGAGTTACTACTTTAAGCACCGCTTCCAATTGCTGACGCCTGAACAACGAGAGCGTTTAAGCCAAAATCCAGAACAGCAAGTGCAGCATGTGATTCAGTCGCTGTACAACCCGTTTTCTGGGGTGACTGGGCAAGAGTTACAAAATGACCCTTTCTTGCTATTTCGTGATTATTTAAGCCAAGTTACCCAGCAATCGTCCTCTTTCCGATTGGATAACGGCTATCTGTCCGTCGAAAAAGGCGATGCTCAATACTTGCTTATTACTGCCGAACTAAAAGACTCGCCTTATAGCCTAACTGGGCAGCTTGCAGTCCCTGATATTCAAGCGCTAGAACAAAGCGTCGCGCAGAAATATGGCGCTGAAGTCGCACATACTGGCGTTCTATTTTACGCCGACTTTGGTACGCAAAGTGCAAAATCGGAGATCAGCACCATCGGTGTATTCTCTCTACTCGGTATCATTGCATTGTTCTTGCTGGTCTTTCGGAGTGTGATGCCGCTGTCTCTGGCACTGCTTTCCATCACCATTGGTTTGCTCGTTGCGTTGTCAGTGACAACGTGGATTTTTGGAAAAGTCCATCTGTTCAGTTTAGTGTTTGGCGCAAGTTTAATCGGCGTGTCTATCGACTACGCATTCCACTACCTAACCGAACGTCTTGCGGCGGGAAATGAATGGGATAGCGAGCAAGGATTAAAGCATATTTTCATAGCTATCACACTTGGCTTAATCACCAGCTTGATCGGCTATTTGGGCATGTTAGTGGCACCGTTTCCTGGTTTGCAGCAGCTTGCTCTGTTTTCATCCATTGGTCTGATTGCCGCTTACGTCACCGTGGTGGCTTGGTATCCGATACTGGCTCGTAACCCATCGCGATCCATTTCGACATTACCGGGACAATCACTGTTGGCGAAATGGTTAACGCTTTGGAATCAACCTCGAATTAAAGTCGGATTGCCGATGTTATGTGTGGTTGCGAGTGGCTTTTTCTTGCTGCAATTGAACTACGATGACGACATTCGTCTACTGCAAACGATGCCGAACGATCTCAAGCAGCAAGAAACCTTGATTACGACGCTTAGTGGCATGCAATCTTCGCAGCAAATGTTGGTCGTTACCGCCGACGATGACGAAAACCTAATGAAAAAGCTGGAGTCTTTGACGCCAACATTAGAAGCGTGGAAAGCGGACAGCACCATCGAAAGCTACCAAAGTCTGAGCCGCTACTTGAGCTCGGTGGAGCGTCAGCAACAAGACTATCAATTGATTCGCGATCTTTACGCGACACAATCCAGCCCACTAGCTTCCGGACTGAGCTTAAGTAAAAAGCCTAAAATGGACGCCGACTTTATCCCTGTCACGGTTGATCAGTACTTGCAAAACCCAGTATCAGCGCCTGTGCGTTTTCTCCATTTGGGTAAGATCAAAGGAAAATCTGCAACGGTAGTGGTGTTAAACCAATTGCAAGACTCCGCCGTTGTTAAGGCATTTGCCAAATCGCAGTCTGATGTTGTTTATCTAAACAAAGCTGAGGAAATATCCGCCCTATTTGGTGAATACCGAATCAAAATCATGGAACTATTGGCAGCCGCCAGTGCTGTGATCTTTCTGGTATTAATCAAGCGGTACGGTCTGCAACACAGTTGGCGAGTTTTACTGCCATCATTGATTGCTTGCGCCTGCGGTCTGGCAACGGCAGTCGCGATGGGAACAACATTAAACCTATTCAACTTGCTTGGCTTGGTGCTCATTCTTGGTATCGGGATCGATTACACTCTGTTCTTTGCCGAGAAAGCCCGCAGCGTGAGCACACTATTGGCGATCACCCTTTCGGCAATAACCACTGTGCTGTCATTTGGATTGCTGTCACTCAGCCAAACTCACGCGATTCACAGTTTTGGCATTACGGTGTTAAGTGGTATTTTTGTCGCTTGGCTGCTCTCTCCGATTGCAATTAAAACAGAGGAAACGACGTCATGATTTTCAATCACGCCTTTCGCTGCGCGACGTTATTCGCACTGAGCCTGTTTTTAAGTGCATGCAGCTTGGTCCCTCACCAATCGACGCCTCAGGTCGACATTGCCGAGCACACCCAAGTTAGCTTGCCCACTCCCGCAAGCTTGGGCTATCAGTTGTCTGCCAGTCAGTTAATTACGGCTTCTTGGGCAATAGATGGTAAAACCAAATCTGAGCAACTTCCGGTACAACTGCAAGTGATCAACAACGAAGTGGTGCTGGCAGGCTTCTCATCCTGGGGGACGAGAGTACTCTCACTGTCTTACGATGGAGAACAAATTCAAACCGAAGTGCTCAACGGTTTACAAGGTTCGCTACCGCAGCCAGAACAGGTATTATTTAACCTGATGATCACGCTCTGGCCGAGTTCCGCTTGGGAAGGATCGTTAAATGAGGTAAGGTGGCGAATTATTGATAAAAATAATTCTCGCGCCATCTTTGATAGCGACGGTGAAAAGATCATTGAGATTCAATACAGCTCTTCTAACAAGTTAGAGGGTAAGATTGATTTTCATCACCTCAAACATCAGTTTTCAATTTCTATTCAAACACTGCAACATCAGATTAATTAAGAACAATTTAGAATAACAATATGCCTATTCGCTCTTCTCAACCTTTGTATATTCAGGCCTGTGGCTTTCACTCTGCCATGGGACAAGATGATGCGCTCATCCACCAGTGTTTATCGGGAGCGAAGCCATCCAACATGGTGGTTGACCGAGATATTTTAAATTCAGGCCGCCAAACAGTAATCGGTCGAATCGCACAGACGTTACCGCAATTACCACCCGCACTCAGCCAGTTTGATACGAGAAACAACCGCCTCGCACTTTCGGCTTTGCAGCAAATCGAAGGCGACGTGCGTGACGCCATTGCTAAATATGGTCGTGACCGTATCGCAGTCGTGATCGGCACCAGCACATCTGGCATTTCAGATGGCGAAATCGCATTTGGTGAAAAGCTGGCAAAGGGTAATTTTCCTGCCGACTACCATTACACCAAACAAGAGCTTGGCAACTGCAGCGATTTTATTGCCGCCTACTTTGATTTGAGCGGCCCACATTACTCAGTTTCAACCGCCTGTTCTTCTAGTGGGCGTGTCTTTTTAACCGCGCAACGCCTGATTCGCTCTGGCATTGTTGATGCGGTTATTGTGGGTGGTGTGGATACCATTTGTCGCCTCACACTAAACGGCTTTAACGGTTTAGAAGCTCTATCCGATACCCTTTGTAAGCCGTTTGACCAACATCGCAACGGCATCAATATCGGTGAAGCCGCAGCATTAATGTTGCTAAGCAAAACACCTGCGCCCGTTGCTCTTCTCGGAGCTGGCGACAGCTCAGACGCACACCATATTTCCGCACCACATCCAGAAGGGTTAGGCGCAGAAGAAGCGATGAAAAAAGCGTTGGCCAATGCAGGACTTACAGCGCAAGACATTGGTTACATCAACGCGCATGGCACAGCAACGCCGTTAAACGATGCGATGGAAAGCAAAGCCATTCATCGCTGCTTTGGTGACTCCGTTCCCGTAAGCTCGACAAAGCCACTTACCGGACACACATTAGGCGCAGCAAGTGCAACGGAAGCCGCGATCGCTTGGCATATTCTCAAGTACAACCTTGATTTGCCAATACAACACTGCGAAACCAAGGCAGACGATATCCATATATCGTTAGTTGAGACGCCAACCAAACTGGGTAACAAAGCGATTCTCAGCAACTCTTTTGCTTTTGGTGGCAATAATATTAGTCTTATTTTTGGTTACGCTCATGACTAAACTTCCTCCCATCGAACAACTTTTGCCACACGACAAACCAATGATCTTGGTTGATCGTGCTTTGGATGTTCAACAAGATACGATTCACTGCCAGGTTGATATCGTAGAACACAACCCGTTCTTCGACTCAGCCTCTCAAACTGTGCCAGCTTACGTTGGCATTGAGTTTATGGCGCAATCTGTCGCGGCGTGGTCTGGTTACCACGCATTAATGAAAGAACAAGCGCCACCGATTGGCTTTTTGCTTGGTAGCCGTCGATACACGTCTGAATGCGATGCGTTTTCTCGCGGACAGGTGCTCGATGTGTATGCTGAAAAAGTTATGGAAGATAACGGTATGGCGGTTTTTTCAGCCCGTATTGAGCTACAAGGAACTGTTGTAGCGACTTGCCAATTGAACGTTTACGTTCCATCAGAAGAAAAATTACAAGAAATGAAAATCAGGAGTCAACAATGACCCGACAAGTCCTCGTTACAGGTGCCAGCAAAGGCATCGGTAAAGCCATTGCCGTTCAATTAGCCAAAGATGGTTTCCAAGTCATTGTCCATTACATGGGCGATCAACAAGGCGCGCAAGACACCCTAAACACCATCGAACAGCATGGTGGTAGCGGTCGTCTTATCCAATTCGACATCAGTGACCGTGCAGATTGTCGTGAGAAGCTAGAAGCCGATATCGCCGAACACGGCGCTTACTATGGCGTCGTAAACAACGCTGGCATCACAAAAGATACCGCTTTCCCTGCGATGACCGAAGAAGAATGGGATGGTGTGATTCATACCAACTTAGATAGCTTCTACAACGTTCTTCACCCTTGTGTTATGCCAATGGTGCAAAAGCGCAAAGGAGGCCGAATTGTTACCCTTGCATCAGTCTCTGGCCTAATGGGGAATCGTGGTCAAACTAACTACAGCGCAGCGAAAGCGGGCGTAATTGGTGCAACAAAATCACTCGCTCTTGAACTGGCAAAACGCAAAATTACCGTAAACTGCGTTGCTCCAGGGCTTATCGACACAGGCATGGTAGACGAACACGTGAAAGAACACGCGATGCCGCAAATTCCTTTGCGCCGCATGGGAGAGCCAGAAGAAGTTGCTGGTTTAGTCAGTTACCTTATGTCTGACATCGCAGGCTATGTAACTCGCCAAGTCATTTCGGTAAACGGAGGCCTAGTATGAGCCGTCGAGTTGTTGTAACCGGAATGTCAGGCGTGACTGCGTTTGGTAACGATTGGCAATCTGTCGAACCAAAACTGCGTGACTGCCAGAACGCGACGCAATACATGCCTTCTTACGAACAGTATGATGGTTTGAACACCAAGCTCGCGGCACCAATTTTAGATTTTGAACTGCCAAAGCACTACAAGCGCAAGCAAGTACGCGGCATGGGGCGTGTTTCCAAATTGGCGACCGTCGCAACAGAAAACGCACTAAGCCAAGCAGGTTTGATTGGTAACGACGTGCTAACCAACGGTCAAACGGGTATCGCATACGGCTCATCAACAGGCAGTACCGACGCAATCGGTGCATTTGGTGTCATGCTAAATGAGAAAACCACTAAAGCGATCACCGCAACGACTTACGTGCAGATGATGCCGCATACTACGGCAGTGAACGTTGGTCTATTTTTCGGTTTGAAAGGCCGAGTGATCCCAACCAGCAGTGCATGTACTTCTGGCAGCCAAGCAATCGGCTATGCCTACGAAGCGATCAAACACGGCTACCAAACGGTGATGGTTGCTGGTGGCGCTGAAGAATTGTGCCCAACGGAATCTGCTGTCTTCGATACCCTTTTTGCCACCAGTCTGAAGAATGAAGACCCGAAAAGCACACCAAGACCTTATGACTCCGATCGCGATGGTTTGGTGATTGGTGAAGGTGCGGGAACGCTAGTTCTGGAAGAGTACGAACACGCCGTCGCTCGTGGCGCGAAAATCTATGCAGAAATCATCGGTTTTGCCAGCAACTGTGATGCCGCACACGTCACTCAACCACAGATGGAAACCATGCAAATCTGTATGGAAATGGCTTTGCAAAACGCGGGGATTCCTGCTGAGAAGATCGACTATGTATCTGCTCACGGCACTGCCACCGACCGCGGCGATATTGCGGAAAGCAACGCAACAGCGAATGCTCTGGGCAAAGTGCCAATAAGTTCACTCAAGAGCTACTTTGGCCACACACTAGGCGCCTGTGGCGCGATTGAAGCGTGGCTAGGTTTAGAAATGATGCACACAGGCTGGTTCAACCCAACGCTCAACCTAAAAAACCTCGACGAGCAATGTGGTGATTTAGACTACATCGCCGGACAAGGCCGAGAGCTGGACGTGAAATATTTGATGAGTAACAACTTCGCCTTTGGCGGCATCAACACCTCCATCATCTTTAAAAAGATGTAATGCCCTTAGTAAATGCAAAAGCGCTGGTTAACCAGCGCTTTTTTGTTGGTGGCTATCCAGATTGCTAGAAATTGCAATGGCTAGAATGCCATTCAAAAGTTGTAGATAGAGTGGCAATTACAGCCAAAAACCTAAAAACGACAAAGCCCCGACAACTCAAAGAGTTATCGGGGCTTTTGAATAAATGGCACGCCCTATTGGATTCGAACCAATGACCACATCCTTAGAAGGGACGTGCTCTATCCAGCTGAGCTAAGGGCGCGCTACAGGGACAGGATTATACGAGTTCAAACGGGTAAATCAACGGGTTTTCATAACATTCTGATCTGAATGCCTAAAAAAAGTCCATTAAAACGCTTAATGTTCAAAAACACCACAAAGCAAACGTTTGCGTATGGATGTTGATAAGAAATTCTGCGACAATGCGCCGCAGATAATCTGCCTTCTTAATTTATAAGGAAAGTCATGACTGCTCAAAATATAGACGGAACTCTCATTTCCCAAACTGTTCGATCCGAAGTGGCTGCACGTGTTAAAGCACGTGTTGAAGCTGGGCTACGTGCTCCTGGTTTAGCAGTGGTTCTAGTTGGTGAAGATCCTGCTTCTCAAGTTTATGTCGGTAGCAAACGCCGCGCATGTGAAGAAGTTGGGTTTGTTTCTAAGTCTTTTGACCTTCCTGCGTCTAGCTCAGAAGAAGAGTTACTAGCGCTGATTGATGAATTAAACAACGATGATGAAATTGACGGCATTCTAGTGCAATTACCCCTTCCTGCAGGTATAAACACAACACATGTTTTAGAGCGCATTCACCCAGAGAAGGACGTGGATGGCTTCCACCCTTATAACGTTGGCCGTCTTGCGCAACGTATTCCAAAGCTTCGCTCTTGCACGCCAAAGGGCATCATTACCCTACTCGACCGTTACAACATTGAGCTACGTGGTAAACATGCGGTTGTGGTTGGCGCATCAAACATTGTTGGTCGTCCAATGACACTTGAGCTGCTGCTTGCGGGCTGCACAACAACAACATGTCACCGTTTTACCAAAGACCTAGAGAGTCATGTGCGTCAAGCTGACGTTGTCGTGGTTGCGGTTGGTAAGCCTAACTTTATCCCTGGTGAGTGGATTAAAAAAGGCGCAGTGGTGGTCGATGTCGGTATTAACCGTCTTGACTCAGGCAAACTAGTTGGCGACGTGGAATACGACAAAGCACGTGAAAGTGCGAGCTTTATTACTCCTGTTCCTGGTGGAGTTGGCCCAATGACCGTCGCAAGTTTAATTGAGAACACGATGCTCGCTTGCGAACAGTTCCACACAGACAAATAACGTAAAGCTTCAGATACGAAAAAGGCTCCGCAAGGAGCCTTTTTGCTAATTGTTGATATCTATTTCAATTACAGACTTAAAATCACACCCGCAATCGAAGCGCTCATTAAGTTCGCCATGACACCAGCGATAATCGCACGGAAACCATGCTTAGAAACAAATGCACGCTTTTCTGGTACCAATGAGCCCAACCCACCAATCAGCATCGCCATGCTTGAGATGTTTGCAAAGCCACACAAAGCAAACGTCACGATTGCTTGTGAGTGTTCACTAAGTTGAGACTTCACTTCTGCAAGCTGGATGAAAGCGACGAACTCATTCACCACAATCTTGTTACCAATCAGCGAGCCTGCTGTGGTTGCTTCTTGCCATGGTATACCCAACAACCAAGCGACTGGCGCAAACACAAAACCTAGGATGAGCTCAAAACTTAATGGTGTCCCGATAAGATCACCTATCCAGCCTAACATGCCGTTTAGCATTGCAATGACACTAATAAACGCCAGTAACGTACCACCGACCGATACAGCAATGCGTACACCCGCCATGGCACCATCGGCTAATGCTTCTACTACGTTGGTTGCACGTGGAATTTCAACTTGGCTAATGTCGATATCTGCTACTTTATCCGTATCTTCTGGCATTAAAATTTTTGCCATCAACAAGCCGGCAGGTGCCGACATAAATGCAGCAGCAATAAGATAGTTGAGGTCGACACCCAGTGATGCGTAACCAACCAACGTTCCGCCAGCAACTGACGCTAAACCACCTGTCATAACTGCAAAGAACTGCGAGTCAGTCATGTGTTTTAGGTAAGGCTTTACCATTAATGGTGCTTCAATGGTACCAACAAAGATATTCGCCGTAGCAGACAAAGACTCAGCACGACCGATACCCAGCAGCTTTTGAATACCACCACCGATAAAGTTAATGATTTTTGGCATCACACCAATGTGATAAAGACCTGAGATAAGAGAGGAGAAGAAAACGATGATACCCAGAACATTGATCGCAAAGGTGAAGCCCCCTGTCGCCAAATTACCGAATAAAAACGCAATGCCCTCTTGACCATAGTTGATCAAATTCGACACAACACTGCTCACTGAATTCAGCGCATCTCTTCCTGCTGGTACATATAAAACCAACAACGCAAACAGTACCTGCAAAGCAAACGCAAACGACACCGTTTTCAGCTTTATATTTTTTCTATTTGTAGAAAGTAGCCATGCTAGGAATAGTATGGCTACGATACCAATAATTGAGTTCATAAAATGAATCCGACAGAAGGGGGATATGGAAGGCACTGGATTGTATAGCGGACTCAAAATGCTGCAAGTTGAGGATGTTAACAGTGTGAAAAGTTTAAGCGACCAATAACTGACCAACAAAATAACCAATTGAATTTATTGAAGATAAACGTTTGCTTATTTTAATTGTTTCCATATGGAAAATATGTTTCTGATTCAGGAAAAATTTTTGTGAAGTGAATCACCTTATGTGTCGTTCTACAACGTCATTGATCCTGTTATTTAGGAATAGAGATGTAAGGCGCCAAACGTTGGTCCCAATGACAAGGGTTGCCGATCTTCTGTTTGATAAAGTTAATCACTGCGGATATTTTTTTTGGCATATGCTGGCGGCTTGGGTATACCGCATAAAACGGCATCGACTGGCTGGCTTTCCAGTCAGGTAACAGCTGTATTAACTTACCCGTTCTAAACTCATCCCCCAGCAAGTAAGTGGCAAGGTAGGCAATACCCCAACCTGCAATAGCCGCATCCCGAACGGCTTCTGCCAGATCCACTGAATAGTTACCCGAGACTTTTACATTCAATTCTTGCTGATCTTTGGTAAACGCCCACCCCGTATAGTCACGCTCCCAGCTTCTGTATATGAGGCAGTTGTGAGCAGATAGGTCATCCGGTTCTGCTGGCGTGTCATGTTTCAATAAGTAATCTGGCGATGCCGCAACAACAAACTGGCAATCCGTCAAACGCTGCGCAATGTAACCTTCAGGCAAATGCTCGTTGTTGGTTACCCATAAATCGAGCCCTTCGGCTAACATATCGACCTTATAGTCAAACAGATGTACTTCCACTTGAAGTTGAGGATACAGTTCGCGTAACTCTTGAATCGCTGGAATAATGTGTAAGGTACCAAATGATTGCGACAACCCAAGACGTACCAAACCTGCCACTTCATCCCGCTGGGTTTCCATCTCTAATGTGGCGCTGCTCACCGCTTGTACCACTTGCTCACAGTGATGAAAAAAGGTTTTCCCTGCCTCAGTCGGCGTAAAGCTTCGCGTAGTGCGTTGAACAAGCTTGATACCAAGAGACGCTTCTAACTGACTCAACTGTTTACTCACATGAGACACCGACACGCCTAAGCTCTTTGCAGCAGCTGTGAAGCTTTTGTGTTTAAGAAGAGCGGAGAAAATCACCATTTGTGCGGCACGTTCAGATAACACGCTTTACCTCGATTTGGTTATAGAAAAAACAAAGGGCTCCGAAGAGCCCTTGTATTGAAGACTGAATGCCAAATTGTTTGATGGCAGATCAGTATTTAATGCGGTCAGCCAAGTGACTCACAGCAAGTGCGAAGTAGTAAGAGCGGTTCCACTTCATCAATACGTTGTAGTTATTGTAAACCAGATACGTACGACCATTCTCGTCGTCCGGCATGATCAACCATGCTTTGATGTCTTCATCCAGTTTTGGCAACGGGCTACCGTCATATTTTGTGATACCTAATTGGCTCCACTCTTGAAGGTATTTGCCTTTTTCAGCCGTGCGCCCTTCTAGGCTGCGATCAATATTTTTAGGAACCTTAACTTGGCGACCCCAAGTATATTTATCATCCCAACCAGACTTGCTCAAATAGTTAGCGGTTGATGCAAACACGTCCGCTTCAGATTGCCATATGTCTTTTTTACCATCACCGTTGCCGTCAGCAGCAAAACGAAGGAAAGAGCTTGGCATAAACTGGCATTGACCCATCGCACCAGCCCATGAGCCTTTAAAGTTCTCTAGCTCAATATGGCCTTGATCGAGGATCTGAAGTGCCGACATAGTCTCTTTACGGAAAAACTCTTCACGACGGCCTTCAAATGCCATTGTGGATAGTGCATCAATCACTTTAAAGTTGCCGGTAAACTTACCAAAGTTACTTTCAACTCCCCAAAGCGCCACAATAAAGCGCGGGTGGACACCGTACTCATCGCCTATACGCTTTAGCTCGGTGTAATGCTCTTTGTAGAGTTGTCTGGCTTGCTTCACCTTCCATTCAGGCACCGCGCGAGGAATGTACTCATCCAATGTCAGTTTCTTTTCTGGTTGGTTTCGGTCCGCTTTTACTGCTCGCGGCTTGTACTCAACATTAGCAAAAGCAGCACTAATGACCTGCTCTGAGATACCTTTATCACGAGCTTCAGCACGCAGCTTATTCAAGTATTCATCAAAACCCTCGCTACTTGCAAAAGCCGAGGTACACATACCAACGCTAAGCATGGTAGCCAGTATCTTTTTCATATTGCCCTCCTTGAGCAAGGCAGAAATCCCAGATGAAAAACGATGACGTTATTCGCCTTTCTGCTGGGCTTTTTGTTCTTTGTACTTTTCTAATAGGTTCTCCGGCGGCGGTGGAACCTGAAGAAAGAAGCCATCATTTTGTAATGAAGCCTTCACTTTTTCGATATCAACTTGTGCCAATTTACGGCCATCAAGTTTAATCGTCATGACAGCGATAGGCTTACCGAACATCTGCATTAAGGTGTCAGGAACCTGTGAAAAATCATCCTTTTTCGGAATATAGAGATAAGTACCTTCTTTTTTCGAGCTTTTATAAATAGAACAAAGCATGACACGCCTTTTATGCTGATTTAGCCGCGTTGAGTGCGGATTAGGTTGTAAACGTCAAATTCTCGCAAACTTAATAGCAAATTTGAGATTAATTCACCTATTTGCCCACGAGAGAACTTGCTGCGTCAAAGGATGAAATATAACATGACATACCTAGTTTAAGGCAACGCTCTTTCAATAAAGGCAAGAAGTCCACGATGACCCATTCACCAGACCTTAAAGGTAGCAGTTTTACATTGTCAGTTTTACACCTTTCTGACAATGAGATCGCAAAGACTGTCGAATTTTTGCAAGAAAAAGTTTCTCAAGCACCTTCTTTTTTTGCATCCGCGCCTTTGGTAATCAATATAGCAAAAGTACAAGGCGACATTGATTTCCCTAAGCTTAAACAAGGCATCTCAGATGCCGGTTTTATTCCGGTCGGTGTAACGGGCTGTAAAGACAAGCGTGTACAAAACCTTGCTTCCGAAGCTGGCTTCGCCATTATGTCGGCGAGCAAATCGCCAAGCCAAGCACCTGCCAAAATGGCACCAACGAAAGTAGTTCGTACGCCTGTCCGCTCAGGACAACAGATCTACGCAAAAGATGGTGATTTGGTGGTGCTAGCGCACGTAAGTGCAGGTGCTGAAGTCATTGCTGACGGCTCTATTCATATCCATGGCACACTTCGAGGTCGTGCGATTGCAGGAGCAAGTGGTCAGCAGGAAGCGCGTATTATTTGCCACGATTTACAAGCAGAACTGGTATCCATTGCGGGTGACTACTGGTTAAGCGATCAAATTGAAAGCGAGTACTGGCAAAAGAAAGTAATGATCAGTAAAGCCGATGAATCATTACATTTAGAAGTTCTCGCGATTTAATCTAAAAAGGAAAAAAAATGGCACGCATTATTGTAGTAACGTCTGGTAAAGGTGGCGTTGGTAAAACCACTTCAAGCGCAGCCATCGCCTCTGGTCTAGCTCTTAAGGGAAAAAAGACCGCGGTGATCGATTTTGACATCGGTTTGCGTAACCTCGATCTAATCATGGGCTGTGAGCGCCGCGTCGTGTATGACTTTGTAAACGTCATTAACGGTGAAGCGACATTAAACCAAGCGCTGATCAAAGATAAGCGCACGGACAACCTATTTATTCTTCCTGCTTCTCAAACTCGTGATAAAGACGCACTGACAAAAGATGGTGTTCAGCGCGTATTCGGCGAACTTGATGAAATGGGCTTTGATTTCATTATTTGTGATTCACCAGCAGGTATCGAACAAGGCGCGTTAATGGCCTTGTACTATGCCGATGAAGCCATTGTCACAACGAACCCAGAAGTCTCTTCTGTGCGTGACTCTGACCGCATTCTCGGTATTTTAGATTCTAAGTCACTGCGTGCAGAACAAGGGCTAGAGCCAGTAAAACAGCATCTGTTACTGACTCGCTACAACCCATCTCGCGTCACTCAAGGCGAAATGCTAAGCGTTGAAGACGTAGAGGAGATCTTACATATTCCACTACTGGGCGTGATTCCAGAAAGCCAAGCCGTGCTTAACGCGTCAAACAAAGGTGTGCCAGTCACTTTTGACGATAACACCGATGCGGGTATGGCTTATTCTGACACCGTTGATCGCTTATTAGGCAATCAGGTTGAATTTCGTTTCCTTACTGAGGAGAAGAAAGGACTCTTTAAACGACTCTTTGGAGGCTAGACATGTCATTATTAGAATTTTTCCGTCCACAGAAGAAAACTTCTGCGAATCTAGCTAAAGAGCGTTTGCAAATCATTGTCGCAGAGCGCCGCAGCCAAAATGATCCTGCGCCGTCTTACTTGCCTCAATTAAAAGAAGACATCTTGAAGGTGATCAGCAAGTACGTGGCAATTGATCCAAATATGGTTGACTTAACATTTGAGCACAAAGACGACGATATCTCAGTTCTTGAGCTGAATGTGAAGCTACCAGACGAAGAAAAGTAATCAGTTTCTCTCGCAAGACGAATGCTCTAATTAGAACGAAAAAGGTTGGCATCGAGGCCAACCTTTTTCATCTTTCATTACTTTAATGCTTTGTTCATCTTGTCGCCGAGTAAATCCAAACGCCACCCTTGCATCAAATCAGGCAATACTTCTGGGTCACGATCTTTTTTCCAAACCCAACTGATCAACTGATTGATCTGCTTTTTAGAGGCAAGGAACTCCGTGGCTAAACCTGACTTCTGCGAAGCCGATTTCACCAAGTCTTTCATATTTTTGAAGACCTGCTTGTAACCCGGATAGTCCATTAAACGCTCAATTTTCGCAGGATACTCTTCAGAAGGTGTTTGCTTCGCTTGTTTAACAATCGCGGCAATCTTCGCGCCATGGCGGTTAATCGCTCGGATATCAATATCTTCTGCTTCCATCTTCTTAAAGTTCGTTAAACCAAGACGAGCGACCGTTAATAGATCACCTTCTTTGAAGATAAAGTTCAGCGCTAAATCTCGTTTGATTGCTTCACGATAACGCCACGTCGCCAATGGCTTTAAAATCGCCAGCTCAGAAGGTTTTAATTGCCAAGCGCCCTTAATATCAAGGTAGGCATTCTCTTCATTGGTTACGCGAATACGTTTCGAAACGAGTAAATCACTTTCTTGCTGTACAGCTTCCCACCAACCTGCTTGCGTCACCTTATCGAACAGCTTTTCGTATAACGGTAACAAGTAATGAACATCTGCGGCAGCATAATCTAATTGCTTTTGTGTCAGTGGACGAGCCATCCAGTCGGTACGTGATTCACTTTTGTCGAGCTCTACGCCTAAATATTCTTCCACCAGCGATGCGAAGCCTGTCGATAGGCCGTGACCGAGAAAAGCGGCCATCAGCTGCGTATCCACCATAGGGAATGGTGTACAACCAAAAGCGTTTTGGAAAACTTCTAAATCTTCACCACATGCGTGCAGCACTTTTAGCACAGAAGTATCTTTTAATAGCGCTACAAACGGCGTCATATCCGTTAATTCAGTCGGATCAATCAGCGAGAGGCGATTACCATCGAAAAGCTGAATCAGACCTAACTGCGGGTAGAAAGTGCGAATACGAACGAATTCGGTATCCAGCATCACTACGTCTGCCTCTCGGGCATGAGTGCAAACCTCTTCTAGGTCTTTGTTTTTAGTAATAATTTGATAGTTCACATACTTCTCGCTATAAAAAATGCCAGCAAAACGCTGGCATTCTATCATTTTTTAAATCTCTCGACTCGACGAAATCGGCTTATGCGCTTTTCTTCGCAAGTTCAGCGTCATTCTCTTCGCGTAAAACACGACGCAAGATCTTACCGACATTGGTTTTAGGTAAGTCTTCGCGGAATTCAACCAACTTCGGAACTTTGTAGCCAGTTAGGTGTTCTCGACAATGCGCGATCACTTCGTCTTTGGTCAAGCTCGGATCGCGTTTCACGACATAAATCTTCACTAATTCACCAGACACTTCATGCGGCTGACCAATAGCAGCAACTTCAAGTACTTTGCCGTGTAGTGCTACAACGTCTTCGATTTCGTTCGGGTAAACATTAAAGCCTGATACTAAGATCATGTCTTTCTTACGGTCAACGATATGCAGGAAGCCTTCGTCATCGAACTTAACGATGTCGCCAGTTGATAGCCAGCCGTCTTCGTTAATCGTATCTTTCGTTGCTTCAGGTCGTTGCCAGTAACCTTGCATAACCTGAGGACCACGAACTTGAAGTTCACCAGTTTCAGTATTCGCAAGAGCGTTGCCTTCTTCATCCACGATACGAACTTCTGTTGATGGTACCGGCAGACCAATAGAGCCATTGTATTCAACAAGATCATGCGGATATGCCGCCACCAACGGAGAACACTCTGTTAGACCGTAACCTTCGAGCAAGTAGCAACCCGTGGTCTTTTGCCATCTTTCCGCCACTGAGCGCTGCACTGCCATGCCGCCGCCAACAGCTAAACGTAGATTACTGAAATCCAACTCATGGAAATCTTCATTATTGACCAATGCATTAAATAAGGTATTCACGCCCGTAATCGCAGTAAACGGATGCTTTTGTAGCTCTTTCACGAACCCTGGAATATCTCTAGGGTTGGTAATAAGTAAGTTACGACCACCCATTTCGACAAACAGCAGACAGTTTACGGTAAGAGCAAATACGTGATACAGCGGTAACGCTGTCACGACTAATTCACGCCCCGGAGATAAAACCGGTCCGTACGCGCCTTTTGCCTGTAGAACGTTCGCAATCATGTTGCGGTGAGTCAGAATCGCACCTTTCGCGACACCTGTCGTCCCCCCCGTATATTGCAGGAATGCAATGTCATCCCCAGACATAAACGGTTTAACGTATTGTAGACGACGACCTTTGCGCAGTGCTTTGCGCATTGAAATTGCGCCCGGTAGATCGTACTTAGGAACCATACCTTTTACGTATTTCACCACGAAATCGACAATCGTACCTTTCGCACGTGGCAGCATTTGGCCAAGACTGGTTAACACTACGTGTTTGACTGGTGTTTTATCGACGATTTGTTCTAGTGTATTCGCAAAGTTAGACACAATCACAATCGTCGTCGCACCTGAGTCATTCAATTGGTGTTCAAGTTCACGAGGAGTGTAAAGTGGGTTAACGTTTACGGCGATACAACCTGCACGCAAAATACCAAATAATGCTACTGGGTATTGCAGTAAGTTTGGCATCATCAGAGCAACGCGGTCACCCTTTTGCAGTTTTAACTCGTTTTGCAGATACGCTGCGAATGCGCGACTACGCTCTTCCAATTTACGGAAGGTCATAACCGAGCCCATGTTCATGAATGCTGGTTGGTCTGCATATTTTTGTACAGACTGTTCAAACATTTCTACCAAAGACTCATATTGCTCTGGATTAATGGTTTCAGGTACGTCACTTGGATAACGTGAAAGCCATGGTTTATCCACGATGTTACTCCTCGTTTATAACTGGCTAAAAAATAGCGTCCTTTTTATTTTGAAAGCTATTACAGCACAGCGAACGTGCTTGAGCACGCAACTCTCAAACACTTGTTTAAATTTTGTTAACTACACCAAGAATTCGCGTTGCGACCTCGAGTATTTGCTCTA
The DNA here is from genome assembly GCF_023650755.1 of Vibrio sp. SCSIO 43097. NCBI lineage: Bacteria > Pseudomonadati > Pseudomonadota > Gammaproteobacteria > Vibrionales > Vibrionaceae > Vibrio > Vibrio sp. SCSIO 43097. The sequence continues at coordinate 2,508,609 of NZ_CP071840.1, forward strand.
AATGACAGTGATGACCACCCTTGACAGAAACCACTTGCGGTGGGTTCTCTCCCCAATCAGCTTGGTTAGATGGTAAATTCTGAAATCCTTGATCGCCTAATACAATCAAATGAGGACAACGTATTTGGCTGGTAATCGAGTTAGCATGCGCTTGCGCCATTCGGTAAAGCGACGCACATTTTAACTTGGCGTCATGCCGCCAATACCATTTATCTCCTCGCTGCTCTGTTCCACGCTCGACTATCGGTAGAAGCTGCTCAGCGGTTAATTGGTTGGCTTGCATGCGTAATTTTAACGCCAGATCGAAGGAGGCAATGGCTCGCTCTGGCTTGTTTTGCTGTCTTATTCGACTTAAAACGCCATCGCGAAGACGAGGCAAACTGTTAATAGGCTCTTCAGTAAGAGGTCCTGCTCCCTCAATTTGCACAAGACCTTCGACCTGCTCTGGAAACGCAGCACTATAGCAACTTGCGATTAAAGCACCAAGTGAATGCCCTACTAATATCAGTCTGTTTGGTGATAATTCGTCCAAAAACTGATACAAATCGGCAATATAGTCGTGAAAGGGGTAATAATTATCGTGAGATTTATGACTCGATAAACCGTGACCAAAATGATCGATGGCGAGGAGGTGTAAGTGAGGATTAAGTTGGTTCAACTGCTCCATGAGCGCTTTAAAGCTGCCCGCATTATCTAACCACCCATGAAGAAAAACGACTGACAAGTCAGCCGTTTTCTCGTTCCCTATCTCAAGGGCTGCCATTTTGCCGGCAGGAAGCTCGAATTGACGCTCATGCATCGCAGATTATTTGACCTGTTTTATCACTTTACCGTCTTGTGGGAAATCATTACGCCACATGCGGCAGTTAATCGAGTAACATGGGTAAAAGTAGGTTGGCGAGTCATACATGCGTACACGTTCTTCAATTTTCCATAAACGGTACCCTTCCCCCTTAATTACCGGGAAGATGTAACCGTGCTCACCGATCTTTCCTTCTTCTTCCCCTGCTCCTTTGCCTACAACCGTCACCAAACGGCCTTCACTAAAGGCGACAGGCTCTAAATAGCCATCAAAATAGGCGACAAAACGCCCCGTAGGCTCTTCATCAATATCAGGTTTACCAGACTTACTGATAGGAAGGTTTACAATCTCTAGACGCGTTTTATCTTTAAAGTTATCCACTTTAGCGATGATTCCACCAAGGCGAACATCTTCACTCACTTGCCCCTGAGACTCAGCAAAAGCTTTATAGTCTGTAACGACCAATTCTGTGCTTGCATTTAGCTCCTCTGGCAACGAGCTACACGCAGACAAACCAACCGTAGCAAATAATGCGAGAAAAAACCGTCCAAAAACCTTCATAAACCACCTTTCAATATTAGTAACCCCAAGCTGGGGAGATCTCACACGTAAATATCGACACCAAGTAATTGAGCCAGTTCCTCTTTTTTAGCTCGATTCATGACATCCATGTACTGCTCCATTGCTTTACGTGCGCCCCCTTCAGGAAGGTCATATTGCACTTGAGCTCGGTGAATTTGGGACTCATCCACGTGTTTTATGGAGTGCGCCACGGCGTTAGCAACCTTTGAAGGCTGACCTACAGGCTGCTTTGTTTGTGATTTATTTACCGGCTTCTTTTGACTGGCTTTATTAGTGCGATTTGCACCGGGAATCAAAGAAGGAGGCAAGCCATTAATCGACGCCATAGCACTCCATAAAAATACAGGGCAAACGCCCTGCTTTTTGTCAGGTTAATGAAAAACGGACTATTCGCGACCAGGAAGTTTTTTCCATGTCACATTATCACGTAAATAAACAGGGCTCGAATCTTCGACCGGCACGGTATTACCCTTTTTAAATTCTTGTTCAGCAAGAATCACAATGTCTTGTGAATCAGGGTACAGAACGTCACCATGCGTCAAATTAAACGGTAGGTCTGCTAATACTTCTTGGTAAGCATCCCAACCAGTACCTGCTGTCGTCCACGTTTTGTCGTCTGCTTGTGCTTCTTCAACGAGACGTGCTGGTGGAATTACGCACTCTGCATCCATCTCTGCCCACTCACCGTTTGCTTGGCGAGTGTAACGTGCCCAGTAAACTTCACCCATACGTGCGTCAATAGCCACAGCGACATCGGTCACACCATGTAAGCGATAGCTACCTTGAGCCATTGCAGCCAGCGTTGAAACGCCGATCATAGGTAAGTCAGCACCGAACGCCAAACCTTGTGCGATACCAATACCGATACGAACGCCAGTAAAGCTACCTGGACCACGTCCAAACGCTAACGCATCCAGCTCTTGTAGAGTCAGGCCAGCTTCTTTGAGTACTTCATCAACCATTGGCAGTACTTTTTTGGTGTGATCGCGTGGTGCAACCGCGCTACGTGAAATCACTTGATCATTAGCCAACAACGCAACTGAACAGTTTTCAGTCGCTGTATCGATAGCAAGAATTTTTGCGCTCATTTAACTCTCTACAACTCTCATTTATTGGGTTATGCCTCAGCACTTGCGTCTGTGACAGATTGTTCTGCTTTCAGGAATGCTTTGATTCCATCTAAGTCTCGCGTCCTTGGGATAGGTGGTAGACTTCCGAGGAAAATACCACCATAGTCTCGCGTGACAAGGCGATTATCACAAATGATCAACGCACCGTGATCCTTCTGATCTCGAATTAATCGCCCGACTCCCTGCTTTAACGTAATCACTGCATCCGGGATTTGTACTTCAGCAAATGGTTCACCGCCACGTAATCGACAATCCTCGATACGGGCTTTGAGTAACGGATCGTCAGGGGCGGTAAACGGTAATTTGTCGATAATAACACAGCTCAGCGCATCACCTCTAACATCAATCCCTTCCCAGAAAGCGCCCGTCGCCACGAGTAAAGCGTTACCCAGTTCCATAAACTCCGCCAAGGTTTTCTGCTTACTCATCTCCCCTTGCATTAACACAGGCAGCTCAAGTACTTCTCGGAACTTCTCACCTAGTTCACGCATCATGCTGTGCGAGGTACATAAAAAGAAGCAGCGACCATCATTTTCTTCAATCACCGGAGCAAGCATTCGGACTAACTTATCCGCTAAGCCGTTACTGTTTGGCTCTGGCAAATACCTTGGCACACAAAGGCGCGCTTGTTTTTGATAATCAAAGGGGGACGGCAGAGAAAATTGCTTTGTAGGCTTGAGGCCAAGGCGCTCAGTAAAGTGCTTGAAGTCGCCCGATACAGCTAGGGTTGCTGACGTGAAAATCCACGCGCCTTGTTTAATCTCTATTTGCTCATGGAACTTGTCCGCGACAGAAAGAGGCGTAATGTGCAGAGCGAAATGACGAGGTGAGGTATCGTACCAGTATGAGTAACCGGTAATATCGACATCACATACCCGGTCGATACGGCCTTTGATCAAATTGGCTCGTTCAAAGGCCGTATCCAGTAATTGACTGCGCCCTAAAGCTATTTTGAGTACATCAATCGCCAATTCGAGGCTGTCAGTTAAGCGCAATAATTCTCGCTTAATAGAACCTGATTGCAACGCCTCACGCCAGTTGCCACGAAAGCCTGGCTCACCCAATACAATCCGCATGTCCATTGCGCTTTGCATGAGTTTGTCGCCCACTTTTTGCAATTGACGCATATCTTTGGCTTCGGTGCGATAGGCTATTTCAATGTCTTTGGCAAGATCGTGAATTTGGCGGCTTGAAACTGACTGGCCGAAATATTCGCTCGCAATATCTGGCAACTGATGAGCTTCATCAAAAATAAACACATCGGCTTCTGGAATCAGTTCACCGAATCCTGTTTCTTTGATCGCTAAATCAGCAAGAAACAAGTGATGGTTCACTACAACAATGTCGGAATCCATGGCTCGCTTACGCGCTTTCAATACAAAGCAATCAGTGTAGCTCGGACATTCTTTACCTAAACAGTTATCATTGGTTGAGGTGATAGTCGGAATGATCATGCTGTCTTCTGGCAGATCATCACAATCACCAAGGTCACCTGTTTTGGTTTCTGATGACCAAGCACGCACTTTAACCAGTTGAGTTAATAACGTCGGGTCAGATTCATTAGTGTGGCTTTCGACCATTTGGCGGCTCAAACGATCCAAACACAGATAATTAGAACGCCCTTTTAATAACGCCACTTGGCCATAAAAACCAAGCGCATTGACCATGAGCGGTAAGTCACGATGGTACAACTGCTCTTGCAAGTTTTTCGAGCCTGTACTGATGATCACTTTTTTACCGCTTAACAGCGCAGGGACTAAGTAGGCGAAGGTCTTACCGGTTCCGGTTCCTGCCTCCACCACCAACTGGGTTTGATCTTTGATCGCACAGCTGACGGCTTCCGCCATATCGATTTGTGGCTGACGAGCTTGAAAGCCAGGAATGGCCTTACCTAACGCGCCATCAGAGGAAAAAGTTTTTGCGATCATGCTTGGTATTGAGTTTGAAAAATTATCGAGAGTATATCAGAGGAATAGGAGTGACATCAGCCCACAATCTGACCAGCTTGCGGCGACACGCGGATATTTTGTTGAAACCAACGTAAGAATAGATTATTTATGGTGAAACATGGCAGTACAGTTACACCCGCCAGGGAATAATAACAAATTCGTACGCTAAAATATTAATGCATGGAAGTACCTGATTTATGGAAAAGAAAACACTGTTGACCCACTGTTCTGACGCCCCGGGTCTCATCTCGAAAATTACTAATATCTGTTACAAGCACCAACTCAACATCGTTCACAATAACGAATTTGTTGATAATACCAGTGGCCACTTTTTCATGAGAACGGAGTTGGAGGGGTACTTCAACGATCAAACGTTTCTTGCCGACTTGGACCAAGCTCTCCCGCAAGGTGCTAAGCGTAAATTGGTTGGCTCTCGCCGTAAGCGCATCGTCATTCTCGTCACAAAAGAAGCGCATTGTTTAGGCGATATTCTGATGAAAACCTACGATGGAAGCCTAGATGTTGAGATCGCCGCTGTGGTGGGGAATTACGACAAACTGCAAACTCTCACTGAGCGCTTCGACATTCCTTACCACCATGTGACCCATGAAAACCTTAGCCGTGAAGAACACGAGCAGAAGATGCTAGAAGTGATCGATCAATACGATGCTGACTTTTTGGTGCTAGCTAAATACATGCGCGTATTAACGCCGACGTTTGTTGAGAAATATCACCACAAAATCATTAATATTCATCACAGCTTCTTACCTGCTTTTATTGGCGCGAAGCCATATCAACAAGCTTACGATCGCGGTGTGAAAATCATCGGTGCAACAGCACACTTCGTGACTAATGATTTAGATGAAGGGCCGATCATCAAGCAAGACGTAATTCCTGTCGACCATACATTCAATGCCCAAGATATGGCGCAAGCGGGACGCGATGTAGAGAAGAACGTATTGAGTAAGGCTTTGAATAAAGTGATCAATGACCACGTCTTTGTTTACGGCAATAAGACGGTTATTCTTTAAATTCGCAGCTGATTGCTAGCTGCTAAAAACGCGTAATTTGAGAAGGCATTGTCTTTTCGTTACGCGTTTTTTATCTGTCGGTGGATGTTTTATTGAAGTGCTTGTAAGAGATTCCCGACTACGCTCCTTCGTCGCTTTCGGGAATGACGTAAATGAGGCATGAGCATGAAAGCTAATTAGTACGCATCACTTAACCAAACGCAAACAACTCAAGCGCGTCATTCCGACGAGCTTAAGCGAGATCAGGAATCTCATATCCGCACACTGTGAGTTTAAGTGACCCCTCTGACTAACAGCGCACGACGTAAAGCAAGTTACGCCTGCTCAGACTCCACAATACGCTTAAGTGAATGCGGGTGCAGCTTGATACAAATGCCTTGGTACTTAAACGCCACTGTTGGGTTATTCAAGCGTTCGCCATCCCCTTTCGGGCTCGACAGTTTGATCTTCACACCTAGCTCTTCCAACTCATTAAAACGCGCGCCAAACGCTGGGTAAGTGTGTTTCAAATCAGCAAGAAACTCGTCTGCAGTTTCGGCATGAGACGGAATCACAAACTCCACATGTTCCCAGCTTTCATTTGGGTAGATTTTGCCTTCCGCAGGGTATGGCAGTTCCAGACACTCAATCTTCCAACCACGGCTTTCCAACGCTTTGTCGAATTCGATAACGATGATTGGACGACCGTTGATTTTCGCTTGTGAAATCACCTTACCGTATTGATTCCATGCTTCATGCGCGGCTTTTGCTGTTTCAGTATCATTAATTCGCAGCGCAATATGGTCAGCTTGAGCAAAGCTCAGATCCAGTTTTAACAGGGATGCAAGCTCTTCAATCTTCGCCATAAATTCATCCAGATCTTGGATCATCAATTTAGGCGCTAGGCGTTTTTCAACTAGTTGAGTCGTCATTGTGGCTCTCTTATGGGGCGATTTATCTCATTACTCTGAGCGCAATAGTAAACGCAAACTAAGCCACATTTCCATTCAATCGAAAAAGTATAAATTTCCCCAATTCCTCTCTGTATGAAAAGCAATAAAGTTGTTATCATTAGCCCCATTTTTGTGAACTCCAACAGAACTCGGCACTTATTTCGCCGAGTTCTTCGTCCTTGAATTGAAGGAAACGCGTGTGAATATCCAAGCACTTATTAATGACAAAGTATCTCAGGCTCTAGAAGCCGCTGGCGCACCTGCAGGCAGTCCTGCGGCAGTACGCCAATCAGCAAAGCCACAATTTGGTGACTACCAAGCAAACGGCGTAATGGGCGTTGCTAAAAAACTGGGTACTAACCCACGAGAATTTGCACAGAAAGTACTGGATGTTCTAGACCTAGATGGTATTGCGAGCAAGACAGAAATCGCTGGTCCTGGTTTCATCAACATTTTCCTAAGCGAAGAGTTCCTAGCAAAACAAGCGGAAGCAGCACTGGCTGATTCACGTCTTGGCGTTGCGGCAGACGAAGCTCAAACTATCGTTGCTGACTACTCTGCACCAAACGTTGCTAAAGAAATGCACGTTGGTCACCTACGTTCAACCATCATCGGTGATGCGGTAGTACGTACTCTTGAGTTCCTAGGTCACAAAGTGATCCGTGCGAACCACATCGGCGACTGGGGTACTCAGTTCGGTATGCTTATCGCAAACCTTGAACGTGTACAACAAGAGTCTGGCGAAGTTTCTATGGAACTTGCGGACCTTGAAGGCTTCTACCGCGAATCGAAAAAGCTGTACGATGAAGATGAAGACTTCGCAGTAAAGGCGCGAAACTACGTTGTGAAACTGCAAAGCGGTGACGAGTACTGTGCAGAAATGTGGAAAAAACTCGTTGATGTAACCATGATCCAAAACCAGCGCAACTACGACCGTCTAAACGTGTCACTGACTCGTGACGACGTAATGGGCGAGAGCATGTACAACGACATGCTTCCTAAGATCGTTGCAGACCTAAAAGAACAAGGTCTTGCCGTTGAAGATGATGGCGCGCAAGTTGTATTCCTAGATGAATACAAGAACAAAGATGGCGAACCAATGGGCGTTATCGTTCAAAAACGCGATGGCGGTTTCCTATACACAACAACAGACATCGCATGTGCAAAATATCGTTATGAAGAGCTAAGCGCAGACCGTGTGCTTTACTTCATCGACTCACGTCAACACCAGCACCTAATGCAAGCTTGGACAATTGTTCGTAAAGCAGGCTACGTACCTGAGTCAGTATCTCTTGAGCACCACGCGTTCGGCATGATGCTTGGTAAAGATGGTAAGCCATTCAAGACTCGTGCGGGTGGTACCGTTCGTCTTGCCGACCTTCTAGATGAAGCAGAAGTTCGTGCAGCACAACTGATCGAATCTAAAAACCCTGAACTAGATGCGGAAGAAAAAGAGAAGATCTCTAAAACAGTTGCAATGGCAGCGGTTAAATACTCTGACTTATCTAAACACCGTACGACTGACTACGTGTTCGATTGGGACAACATGTTAGCGTTTGAAGGTAACACAGCACCATACATGCAATATGCATACACTCGCGTAGCTTCTATTTTCGCTAAAGCTGGTGTTGCTATGGACGCTCTCCAAGGTGACATCAAAATCACTGATGAGAAAGAGAAAGCACTTATTGCTAAACTTATGCAGTTCGAAGAAGCGGTTCAATCTGTCGCTCGCGAAGGCCAACCGCACATCATGTGTAGCTACCTATTCGAACTAGCAGGTCAGTTCTCTAGTTTCTACGAAGCGTGCCCTATCCTAGTTGCTGAAGACGAAGCTGTGAAACAAAGCCGTCTGAAACTAGCAGCGCTAACAGCGAAGACCATCAAGCAAGGTCTGTCTCTACTAGGTATCGATACTCTAGAGCGTATGTAAGCGATTCTAGAATCGAGACGATTTAGAAAGGTTGGCGTGAAAGCGTCAACCTTTTGTTTTATCTGGCGTATACTGATGTCATTCAATTCAAATCGGATAATATAATGAGTTTTGAACTGCACCCTCAATTGGCAAAAGACACTACCGTTATCGGTCACTTCCCACTGAGTGTGGCACTTCTGCATAAAGACAATGCCGTGCCATGGGTTATTTTGGTACCTAAACGTGCAAACCTAAAAGAGCTTCACCACTTGCCAATGCAAGAACAGCAACAGTTTTTGCTAGAGTCTCAAGCGGTAAGCCAAGCACTGGAAGCAACATTCCGTCCAGACAAGCTAAACCTTGGCGCACTAGGTAATATGGTGCCACAGCTGCACATTCACCATATTGCTCGCTTCAAAGATGACGTAGCATGGCCGGGACCGGTTTGGGGGAACACCAAAGGTGAATTCCGTACAGAAGAAGAGCAAAACGAATTGCTTGGTCGCATTAAAAATGTGCTGTCACTGAGCTCTATTTTCCAAAAAGCATAAGCACTGCTAGCGAAAATAATTCGCCTTTGAATACGGCTGAAATAGACAGAGAAAGATTAATACGTATTTGTAACAATCTTTCTCATTTTTCTGGGATTATCACTAAAATAAAACTTGTTTAGACTACCAGCTCAGTTAGAGAGGGTCATCATGAAACAAGTCTTCAACACATTCCGATACGTCAGCTGGATCGCCATCATCTGTTCTATGGCTGCTTCATTCTTGCTTTTTCTTATGGGTGCAGCAAAAACCTATTCAGCATTTGCGGTCTTCATTCTCAATCAAACACCTCCAGAAGCACTCGCACATTTAGATAAAGCAGACATCGCGATCGCTTATTTGATCAAGTCACTGGATACGTTTCTTGTCGCACTAGTTTTGTTCATCTTTGCTCACGGCATCTACACACTATTTATTTCCAACAAAGCTAAAGCGAAAACACAAGAGCAGTCGGTTTTGCATTGGATCAGAACCCCAAACATCGGCCATCTAAAAAACATTTTGGCTGAAGTCATCATCGTGATCTTGTTTGTGAAGTTCTTAGAGCTCGTGCTGATTAACTTCGACAGCTTAGATTGGACGATCTTAACATTACCTATTTCGATTTTAGTTTTAAGTCTTGGTTTAAAGTTCCTAGGGTTAGGCGCAACTAAACACTCTGAAGAACATTAATTTCGCTGTATTCACAAACAATAACCAGCAAAATAAAAGCCGCATCATTGCTGATGCGGCTTTGTCGTTTTTACGTGATAATTTTTAGGTGACTAATTTTGATAGTCGCTACATGGTGACTGTCAGAGACAAACCATCTTGTTTAGTCACTGAGTAGCGAACTCGAGTCACGTCATGAGCTTTATTGGTGTCAACTAGGCGGCTAATTTTGCCCTTCTTAATCCACACACTTAACATCGCGTCAGCACCATCTTCACTCATCCCAAACTGTTTAGCCAGATCTGACTGGGAGACGGTTCCTTTGTCTGCAATGTATTGATAAAGCTCTTTTAAAATCATGCTATTTGCGCCTCTAATGCACCGTTTTGTTTCTTACCAACTTGTTTGAACACACGGTATGTGCCAAAGAAGATAGCTACGATCACAGCCATCCAAATACCACTTGTTACTGGGCTATCTGCGAAATGCGTCAATTGGTTGTAGAACGTCGCACATAGGTAAGCCAAGCCCATTGTCCAAACCGCGATAAAGCGTGCGAACTTATGACCAAACTCACGTACGTAAGCACCCATCGCCGCCACACAAGGAGTGTACAGTAGGATAAAGATTAGGTAAGCAAATGCGGCATTGCCAGAAGCAAACTGCGATTTAATGTTACCGAAGATAGAAGCATCGACTTCTTGCTCTTCTGCAACGGCATTTGAGTCAGTTAAGTCACCCACTTCAATGCCTAGTGGATCTGAGTAGCTCAAACCGGCTAAGTTTTCAGGGATACTCATTACTGCCTCTTCTAGGCTGCCCATTAGATCAAATTCTGCGTCTTCACCGTCACTTGGCGTGGTGTATAGACTGTTAAGCGTACCAACTACCGCCTCTTTTGCGAAGATACCGGTAATGATACCAACCGTCGCTGGCCAGTTATCTTCTTGAACACCGATTGGCGCGAATACTGGAGTTACAACTTGCGCAGCTTTAGAAAGCACCGAGTTTTCGCTGTCTTCATTACCAAAACTGCCATCAGTACCCAATGAGTTGAAGAAACTCAGAATAGCAACAACGATAACGATGGTTTTACCTGCACCAAGTACAAAGCGCTTTAGCTTTTGCCAAGTTTTGATCACCACGTTTTGTAGCGTCGGAAGCTCGTAATCTGGCATTTCCATCACTAGGCTATCGCTGCTACCTGGGTAAAGCGTGTGCTTAAGGAAAAGACCTGTGAAGATCGCTGCCACAATACCAAGTAGGTAAAGTGCGAATACAATGTTCTGGCCAGAACCTGGGAAGAATGCCGCAGCGAATAGCGCGTATACAGGCAGACGAGCACCACATGACATAAATGGCGCCATAGATGCAGCCAGTTTACGCTCACGTTCTTGGTCTAGAGTACGAGTCGCCATGATTGATGGTACGTTACAGCCAAAACCAAGAACCAACGGTACAAATGCTTTGCCCGGTAGGCCGATTTTCTGCATGACTTTATCGAGCACGAACGCAGCACGAGCCATGTAACCTGAGCTCTCAAGTACCGCTAGGAACAGGTACAAACACGCGATAACCGGAATGAAGGTTGCAACCGTCTGGATACCACCACCGATACCATCAGCAAGAACCGTCACTAACCACACAGGCAAATGACCGTCTAACAAGTGATGCCCACCATCAACCAACAATGCGCCCACACCAATGTCAAAAAAGTCGATAAATGCACTACCGATGTTAATCGAGAACATAAACATCAGGTACATAACAACAAAGAAGAAAGGAATTCCAATCCACTTGTTCAAAATAAACTGGTCGAGTCTTTCAGTCACACTACGACTTAACTTGCCTTCGCTTCGGCGAACTTTTTTACACTGTTCATGCAGATGCGTGTACTTAGTATCCGCGACATGCAAATCGATATCCAAATCTAACGTCGTAATGACTTCCAAGACTTTGCTTCTATCAATATCAGAAAGACTATTGAGCACCATTGTGTCTTTTTCAAGCGCACGAATCGCTAGTGCACGATGAGCGACGTTTTGGTCGTTAAAAAGTGCGGAAACCGTTTGAATTGCCGACTCCATCTTCTCACCGTAATGCAAAGACAATTCTTTAAGTGGCACTCCTTGAACGATGGATTTATGGAGCTTTTCTCTAAACTCTGCCACTTGAGTTTTATTGGTTGCAGATAAACTGACAACCGGACAACCTAACGTTTTCTCAAGCTCTGCAACGTTAATCATCTGACGTTCACGCTTTAGCGCATCCATCTTGTTGAGGACAACAATCATAGGGCGACCAAGTTCGCGAAGTTGCAGCGTCATATATAAGCTGCGCTCTAAACTTGTAGCATCCACCACGTTAATAATGAGATCAGCAGGATGAGTTAGAACCGCACGCGATGCGATGGATTCATCAATACTATTACTATCATTACCACTGTCTAATGAGTAAATACCCGGAAGGTCAGTGAGCAAAAACTCATCCCCAGCATGCTTGAATTGTCCCGTTTTCTTTTCAACCGTGACGCCTGCCCAGTTACCAACTTGCTGTTTTGCGCCAGTTAAACCATTAAATAGCGTCGTTTTACCACTATTAGGGTTACCTACGGTTAGCACTTGATATTGCATTACACTCGCTCCACTTCAATTTTCTGAGCAATTGTTTCTCGCAATGCGACAGACACACCACGGACTTCGACTTGTAAAGGATCGCCCATTGGCGCACGTCGAATCACTTTGACTTCTGTATTGGGAAGCAGCCCCATTACCATGAGTTTCTTTCTGATATCTGATGAAAGACCATCTAACAACCGAATCGTCACCGTATCGCCAGGATTAATCTCTGATAACTTCATAGTGGCCCTTAAGAGTATTGCTAATGAGAAATATTATTATTTAATAAGTTTAGGTTGCCAATATTACTCCCCTATACCCCTTCAATCCTTGTGTGAAATCAAAGATTCCGTAAATGTTTTCACGCTTTCAAACGTTAACTTCGTAAATTTCCTCTCGTTATTTACGTCAAAATTAACAATTAAAAATGACACCTAACGAAACAAAAATGTCACAAACCAAGATAGAAAACAAAAAATGCAAATTAAAACAGTGGGTTAATTAAAAAACAAAACGTTGTCGCTTTTCTCATATAAACATGGCGTTATTTTTATAAGAAAAATAAGTAACCTCTCGTATAGTTACTCCATCGAGAGGGCAACCTCTCTAATAAATTCCAGAGGTGGCATGGCAACATGTCACTCCGGCAGCAAGCGAAGGTGTCCTTGACACCCGTGGTATAGTCCCCCCGGCTATACCACGATATTTTTTTCACCTCTTTCAAAACTTCTTTACCTTATCCATCTTTTCAACACAGTTTTCGTTTTCACGAATGTCGCATGCCATCACTCCCCCAAATGAACAACGCTCTTTTGATACAGCAATACAACTGTCATTTATTTGTTGCAACTATCAGTAAATCATTCTCTTGAAGCCATTTATGCTTATTGCTATGAACATCGCGACTAACAGATAGAACGTGATCGTGCTTACGTGTTGAGAATGGATTTGTAGGCTAGATGTGATGAAGAAACAATGAAACTCACTGCGTTAGCAACTGCAGCAATAATAGAGCACTGTATGCAGCTCCCCAGCATCTTAACTATTAACTAGGGAGCTTATAATGAAGGTTTTCTAGTTAATTTCTTGGCTTTCTTGAGTCAAAGCAAACTTGGAAGGGGGCAAACCAAAATGTAGCTTAAACTTTTGGCTAAAGTAAGATGGATCATTAAAGCCACAGTTAAAGGCGACTTCACTGATTTTCTCACCCGCCAATAACTTTTCACACGCCGTTTCCAAACGAACCTCTGTGACATAGTCTTTTAACGTTCTTGACGAGGCAGATTTAAAACGTCTCTGCAAAGAGCGTTCAGACATATACAGCATTTTAGCGGCTGACGCAGTGCCAAATTCAGGATCATGGTAATGCTCTGCCACTAATTGATAGACTTTTTGCAACCACTCTTTCTCTGGTGTGACTTGATCTTCTGCAATAGTTACAGGATTGAGTTCTTGCTGCGGTTCATCCAGATAACTCCTTTCCTTCGCAGATGGCCATGTAATCTCGACTTTGTTTTGAGCATCAGAAGAGAAGACAGCCAAATAACCACCACTCGTTGTCACTAGTTGGGCAAGGTGGTCAATACTCAACTCAGAGTGATTTAAGTTAGATGGAAGCCCAGTCGCGACTTTATTAGGTAATTGCGTCCCGTAATCAAGAAAGCTCAATGACACAATATCATGCCCCTCTTCTAGCATAATTCTAACCGTTTGACCTCGGAAAGAGCGCTTGATGATATTGGCAAAAATGCTATTGAAAATAACATCAAGATTAAAGCTTTCCAGAGCAACCCGGCTCTGCTTACTCTCATCTTCTAGCTCTACCAAAATACCCGCTTTTGCAAAGTCATCTTGCCATACATCAACCACTGACTGAGTTATCTGACTCAAGTTGTAGTTCTGACTCCCACCACTTACATCACTTGGAACGCTTTTGAGTTCATTTAACTGCCAATTCGTTTTAGCCAAATGATCCTCCGTCGCAGTATCGAGAGGCATAGGTAGTTTCGCCACAATAAAGTCGACGCTTGATTTTATGGATAGAGCTACATGGTCTACGAGTAGGTTTCTAACTTGAATCTGTTTACGTAATTGCTGGTTGCTCGTAAGCAACACTCTACTTTGATGTCTTAACTGATTCGTTTTGAGAGTCACTTGAGCTGCTAGATCACGGTTAGCCTGTACAACGTAGCGCGAGCGCCAGAATACGAGTACTGCAACGACCGCAATACTAGCTACGACAAAGCCTAAAATAGCAAATCGCGATAGATACCAAGGATGAAGGACGATAAAGTGAGATTCTAAACCAACGACTCCAGCGGCAACTTGAGACTCATTGCTGACCTGCAAGTGATATTCACCGGAACTAAGGTGCTCGAGTGTCAGTTGGCCCCCCTCTAACGTTTGCCATGGGTCATCGTTGTTCAATCGATAGTACAAGTTTTGACTGTCTGGTTTTGGCATCACACCGAATAAAAAACTCAGCGAAGATCCATATGGCAGTGTGAGCCCATTCAGATCGGCACTACCAACTTGCAGAACTTCATTTTCAAGCACAACTTGGCTAACAATAAACTTAGACTCTGGGGGATTAGATACAAGCAGCTTGGATGCTTCTGCTTTTACGAGTCCGTACTTCGACCCCAGAACAAGCTCTCGCTCACCAACTTCTGTCTGCTGTATAACGCTACAAATACCAGGGAGGAACTCATTGTTCATTAAGCCTGATGACGATGAGTAATGTTTCACTAACTCACCCGAAAGGTGGTAATAGCTTAAACCGACAGAGGAAGCTAACCATACACCTTGCCTGTCTCTGATCAAGCAAGCAGGTCTGGCGTTGGGCTCACTCATTTCAACAACACGTTTTTCATCGCTTCGTGTATCAGTTTTAAACACACCATAAGATGAAGCAAACCACTGGCTGCCATCAACCGCCGTGGTCATGTCTAATGATTCACCAAACTTTTCTGAAAAACGGATAAACTGGATGTTGTCATTACTGTATTGGTATACGCCATGATCGGTGCCTATTAATAGGGCATCTTCAGTATCATATAGGCGCGTAACCTTAGCAGGCAAATACTGACTTACTAGCCACTCACTTCCAAAGTTTCGTACGCTTCGTGCAGCAGTATCAACATTGTAAAGATGGTATCCGCTTGATACCCAAAGACGGTCATCACCATCAACGGTCACATGCTCTACGGCATGTCCGGCCATAACCTGTAAATAAGGATATGTAATCTTGTTGAGACCATTTAGCTCAAATATTTCCAGCCCTTTTGAGGTCGCAAGCCAAAGCATACCGTTTTGAAACGCAAATTCATTGATCTGCGACTCCAACTCTAAGACTTGGTTAATCCCACTCTTTCCTGAACGATAAATCTTTCGGTCATCAGCAAACCAAAGCGCACCATCAGGACCTTCAATAGTTTGCCGAATTCGTCCTGATAGGGTGTGTGAGTCATAACTACTAAAGGTCACTCGTTCAAATTTTTTACTAAATAGCGAGTAATAACGAATACCTTGGTTAGTCGCAATCCACATCCCTCCCATATTGTCGCTCAACAACGAATAAATCTTCGTGTTATCTAACTCTAACTCAAGAAAACTTGCAGGCGCGACTTCGGTGACCTCACCTGAAAAAAATGAGTACAAATAAAGACCATGCTCGGTCCCCACCCAATACTCTTGATTTGTCTCTGCGAATGTCAAAACATGTGAGCCGCCAATTCTAATCACTTCTTTATCAGGCTGGTAAATGTTGAAAATTAAAGCGCCACGCAATGTACCTATCAGAATTTCTCTTCGCGTGTGTGAATAATAGACTTTCTCAATGTAGTTTTGACCTGAGGCAGCGACATGGTCAAACTTATCACCTTCAGAAAGATAGAAGCCGGAAGTCGTTGCTAGTGCCCACTTGGTTTCAACTAGCACCGCATCATTAATGTAAACGTAGCTATTATTACTATGTTGATAGAGCTGCAATAGAGAGAAAGAGTTTAACTCGCTAGTGTCGATATTGTAGGTATAGAAATGCGCGCCATCACTCACCCAAATATAGTTCTTTGAAGACCCTATTTTTCTTATTTGTGAGCCTGGATTTAAACTAAAGACTAAACGTCGTTCCTGATTTGGATAGGTTCGATAGACCTCATTTTCAATAAAGGTCCAAAAAGCACCTTTATGATAAGCCAACTGCTTAGCCGACGTTTGTAGGAAGCTACCTGATTTAGGCAATATAGTTTGACCATCGTAAAACAGGACTCTCCCGTGTACGTCATGAATCCACAAACCGCCCTTTTCACCCAAGAACAACTTTTTAGCCGCGATAAAAGTACCCTTTGCCTGAGTTGGCAAAGGGTAAAAGATTGCATTTGCATTATGAAGCGCAAATGCTTGGTAGGATAAGACAAAGCCCAACAGAGCAAGGGCTAATTGGCGTAGCAAGACGAAAACCTTTTGTATCAATTTGTGCTCTGAAAGTGACCGTTCATCGTTTGTAAAACATGGATTGATACGGTTATTTTGAGCTGATAATTATTGGTAATGATATCTCAATTACTTTCTGAGAAAAGGCTCGCCTTACCAAAGGTTGTAATTCTTACTACTGGATCACGTTAAAAAGACTACTCCTACATTACGACAGCACTTAATCTGACTTTTTGTTCAAGCATTGCTCAAAACTATTCGCCATATTGTTGAGAAAAGTAAAGTAACTGCCAGGTTTTGCTTCAATTGTACTCCCTAACGGGTCAAGCTCGCCTTTAGCGACATCACTGCCTCTCATTACGCTCTGAACGACAGCCGGGGTAAACTGAGGTTCAGAAAATACACAAGCCACATCTCCACCACTTAGCTTTTGACGAATTTGAATTAAGGTCTTCGCTCCTGGCTTGCGTTCTGGGCTCACAGTAAAATGCCCCATTTGATTTAGTTCATAACGATCTTCGAAATAACCGTAAGCATCATGGAATACAAAGTAACCTTTGTTTTTTACTGGTGCCAGCTTCTGCTTTATCTGTTGGTCAGTGTCTTTTAGCTCGAGTTCAAACTTTTTGAGGTTCGCTTGATATTGAGCTGCATTTTCCGGATCAAGTGATACAAGTTGATTCACAACAGCCTTGGCCACTTGTTGTGCTTGGCTTACACCTAGCCAAAAGTGCGGATCATGTGAGCCATGATCGTGCCCATCATGGTCATGGTTGTGCTCACTATCAAATTCACGCAATTCTAGATTTGGAATTTGACTAATAGTCAAAGTATTCGATCTATCCGAAACAACTTTCTCTAGAAACGGTTCAAGATCATGTCCGTACCAGATAACCAAATCAGCCGAAGCGACCTTTTTAACATCCGATGGACGCAAAGCATAGTCATGGGGTGATGTGTTAGACTGCAATAGCACGTCTGGTGAAGTTACTCCTTGAGTAAGCTCTGTTACTAACAACTGAATAGGTTTGATACTCGTCAGTACCGTTACCGCCTGTGCTGGCAGTGTTAACATTGCTGAGGCAGCAAGAATTAATGCTCTTTTCATAGTTTTACTTGGGATATGGCGTGGAAAGTGAGATAATGTTACATTATAACATTATTGATTTGCAAATGAGTTTCATTCATGTCTTCCTTAGTCCATCTTGAGCAGTTATGCGTCGAGTTCGATGGCCGCAGAGTTCTCGATAACATTAGTATGGAATTAGAAAAGGGCAAAATAACTACCCTAATTGGTCCCAATGGAGCGGGAAAATCAACGTTAGTCAAAGTTATCTTAGGTCTTCAAAAGCCGACTAGCGGCAAGTTGAACCGACAAAGAAAACTGAAAATTGGTTACGTTCCTCAAAAGTTGAAGCTCAATGACTCCCTTCCATTGAATGTAACCCGCTTCCTAAATTTAGCAGGAAAATGCAGTAAGCAGGAGTGCATTGATGCATTAAGGCTTGTTGGCGCTGAACATTTACTTAATAGTAATATGCATCGCTTATCCGGTGGTGAAAACCAACGAGTGTTACTGGCGCGCGCTCTGCTTCAGCGTCCTCAGCTATTAGTATTAGACGAACCAGCTCAGGGGGTGGATATCCAAGGTCAAATCGATCTCTATGACTTAATTGAGAGCATTCGTCACCGCTTTGATTGTGGCGTATTTATGGTATCGCATGACTTACATTTAGTGATGGCGAAAACGGACGATGTTATTTGTCTGCATCACCATGTTTGCTGCTCAGGTTCACCTGCCACTATTACTCAGCACCCTTCTTACATCGCGCTATTTGGCAATGCAGCGAGAGAATCTCTCGCGTTTTATCATCACGACCATGAGCACCATCATCACGATTTATCCGGAACGCCAGTAAGCGGTGATGCGACATCATGCTCCCACCATAAACACGGACATCACCATCATGATTGAGTTTCTCCTACCTTCTATTCTTGCTGGTATTGGTATCGCGATCATTGCCGGTCCACTTGGGTCATTTGTCGTTTGGCGTAAAATGGCTTACTTCGGAGATACCCTAGCTCATGCATCGTTAATGGGCCTAGCGCTGGGCTTCTTGCTCAACGTAAATCTCTACCTTGCGCTACTCGTCTGCTGTTTAGCTCTGGCCGTTTTGCTTGTCACTCTGCAAAAGCAACAACTTGTGGCTACAGACACGTTGTTAGGTATCTTGGCACACAGTGCACTCTCTATCGGTTTAGTATCGGTTAGCTTTTTGGAAAACGTGCGCGTCGATTTAATGAGCTACCTATTTGGGGACTTACTTGCCGTCTCTCCACAAGATCTGATGTTTATTTACGCAGGTGTTGTTGCGGTAAGCGCGTGTTTGTACGTCTTCTGGCGCCCACTGCTTTCTAGCACTGTTAGTGAAGAACTTGCCGCTGTTGAGGGCGTGAATACAGACTTAGTTAGATTGGTGTTAATGCTAATGGTGGGTGTAGTAATCGCAGTAGGTATGAAGTTCGTTGGCGCGTTGATCATGACTTCGCTCCTAATTATCCCAGCAGCAACAGCACGTAAAGTCTCTTCATCACCAGAGCAAATGGCATTGTTCGCATCCATTATTGGCTCAGTGGCAGTACTGATGGGGCTTAGCCTATCATGGCACTTCGATACACCGGCCGGCCCTTCCGTAGTGATCAGCGCAACATCCTTATTTATGCTGAGCCAGCTGATTAAAAGCAAAGCATAATCGCATTGAGTATTAAACGCGAAAGACCTTGCTAACAACAAACATAAACCCACGGAAACGGAAAAAGAAAAGCCTGCGAAATCGCAGGCTTTTTAATACTTATTAAGTAGTGTGGTCGATTACCAACCCGTCACTTCACGTAGACCTTGGCCAATCTCTGCTAGAGATTTCACAGTTTTAACGCCAGCCGCTTCTAGTGCAGCAAATTTGTCTTCAGCAGTACCTTTACCACCAGAGATAATCGCACCAGCATGGCCCATACGCTTACCAGGAGGTGCAGTTACACCAGCAATGTAAGAAACCACTGGCTTCGTTACATTTTCTTTAATGTATGCTGCTGCTTCTTCTTCTGCAGTACCACCGATCTCACCGATCATAACGATCGCTTCTGTCTCAGGGTCTTCTTGGAACAGTTTTAGGATATCAATGAAGTTTGAACCCGGGATTGGGTCACCACCGATACCAACACAAGTAGACTGGCCGAAACCTTCGTCAGTGGTTTGTTTAACTGCTTCGTAAGTTAGAGTACCGCTACGAGATACGATACCTACTTTACCTTTCTTGTGAATGTGACCAGGCATGATACCGATCTTACACTCATCAGGAGTGATAACACCCGGACAGTTAGGACCGATCATGCGAACGCCAGTTTCTTCTAGCTTCACTTTCACGTCGATCATATCTGTTGTAGGGATACCTTCAGTAATCGTTACGATTAGCTCGATACCCGCGTCAATCGCTTCTAGGATTGCATCTTTACAGAAAGGTGCTGGTACGTAGATGACTGTCGCTGTTGCACCAGTCGCTTCTACTGCTTCACGAACTGTGTTGAATACAGGAAGACCTAGGTGAGTTTGGCCACCTTTACCTGGAGACACACCGCCAACCATTTGCGTACCGTATGCGATAGCTTGCTCTGAGTGGAAAGTACCTTGACCACCAGTGAACCCCTGACAGATTACTTTAGTGTCTTTGTTAATTAATACAGACATTATTTAGCCTCCGCAGCAGCAACAACTTTCTGAGCAGCATCAGTTAGCGACTCAGCAGCAATGATATCAACATCAGAATTAGCAAGAACTTCGCGACCTAGGTCAGCGTTAGTACCTTCAAGACGAACAACAACAGGTACGCTTACGCCTACCTCTTTAACCGCACCGATAATACCTTCTGCGATCATGTCACAACGTACAATACCACCGAAGATGTTAACAAGTACCGCTTTCACATTGTCATCAGATAGGATGATCTTGAATGCTTCAGCAACACGCTCTTTCGTCGCGCCGCCACCTACATCTAAGAAGTTAGCTGGTTTGCCGCCGTGTAGGTTTACGATATCCATCGTACCCATTGCTAGGCCTGCACCGTTAACCATACAGCCAACGTTACCGTCTAGTGCTACGTAGTTCAGCTCCCACTGAGCTGCGTGTGCTTCACGCTCATCTTCTTGTGAAGGATCGTGCATTTCACGAAGCTTAGGCTGACGATACAGTGCGTTTGAGTCGATGTTGATCTTACCGTCAAGACATAGCAAGTTGCCTTCGCCAGTAATCACAAGTGGGTTGATCTCTAGCAGAGCAAGATCGTACTGAGAAAACATAGTGCCAAGACCCATAAAGATCTTAACGAATTGTTTGATTTGGTCGCCTTCAAGACCAAGTTTGAACGCTAGCTCACGACCTTGGTAAGCTTGTGGACCTACTAGTGGGTCAATTGCTGCTTTGTGGATGAGTTCCGGCGTTTCTTCCGCAACTTTTTCAATTTCCACACCACCTTCGGTAGAAGCCATGAAAACGATCTTACGGCTAGCACGGTCAACTACCGCACCTAGGTATAGTTCGTTCGCAATATTTGAAGCTTCTTCAACAAGGATTTTTGTTACTGGCTGACCGTTAGCGTCAGTTTGGTAAGTCACTAGGTTTTTACCTAACCACTTCTGTGCAAACTCTTTAACGCCTTCTTTTGTATCGTGTAGCTCTACGCCACCCGCTTTACCACGGCCACCAGCGTGAACCTGACATTTAACTACTTTCTTGGCTGTACTAATACGGCCTGCGGCTTCAAAAGCTTCTTGTGGTGTATCACACGCGTAGCCTTCTGGCACAGGCAAACCGAATTCTGCAAACAGCTGTTTGGCTTGGTATTCATGCAAATTCATTTCGATATTCCGTTTGTTTTTCCCTTAAGGGATTTATTATTTCCATAACGCTGCAGTCTTGGCTGCTTGTACGTCTGTAGGGTCTTCTCAAATCAATCCTTCATCATGAGTTCTCATACTGAAGGATTCAAATGAAGGCCAAACGTTGAGCTAGTCTAGCCATTGAAATTTTTAACGTCTAGCTACCTACGATAACTAGACGTTTTAGCGATATTAAACGTCTAATAGGAGACGTGCTGGGTCCTCTAGTAACTCTTTAATCGTTACTAGGAAGCCAACTGATTCACGACCATCAATTAGGCGGTGATCGTAAGATAACGCTAGGTACATCATCGGCAAGATTTCAACTTTGCCATCCACTGCCATCGGACGCTCTTGGATCTTATGCATACCAAGAATCGCTGATTGAGGTGGGTTGATGATTGGTGTAGACATTAGTGAACCGAACACACCACCGTTTGTGATAGTGAAGTTACCGCCCATTAGCTCGTCTACCGTTAGCTTGCCATCACGACCTTTAATAGCCAGCTCTTTGATGCCTTTTTCAACATCAGCGAAACCAAGCTTGTCACAGTCTTTTAGGACAGGTGTAACTAGACCACGTGGAGTTGATACCGCCATGCTAATGTCGAAGTAGTTGTGGTAAACAATGTCATCGCCATCAATCGAAGCATTTACTTCTGGGTAACGCTTAAGCGCTTCTGTTACTGCTTTCACGTAGAAAGACATGAAGCCCAAACGAATACCGTGACGCTCTTCGAACTGATCTTTGTACTGCTTACGAAGGTCCATGATTGGTTTCATGTTCACTTCGTTAAACGTCGTTAGCATTGCCGTGTTGTTCTTCGCTTCTAGCAGACGGTTAGCGACTGTCTTACGAAGGCGAGTCATTGGAACACGCTTCTGACTGCGAGCCGCTGCCGGCACGTCAACCACTGCTGGCGAGTCTTCTTTTGACGCAGATTTAGCGTTCGCAAGATGCGCTTCAATATCTTCACGCGTAATACGACCACCAACACCAGTGCCTTTCACTTGGCTTGCTTCTAAGCCATGTTCAGCCAACAAACGGCGCACTGCTGGGCTTAATGCGTCATTACTTTCTTCGCTAAGCGCAGCTTTGTGACGCTTATCAGGAGATGCTTCAGTACCTTCTGTTTTGTCTGCAGTTGGTTCACCTGCAACTGCGCCTGGCTTCAATTTAGCAATGATTTGTTTAGAAAGTACTGTCGCACCTTCTGCTTCAACAATAGCTTCTAAAACGCCAGCTTCCGGAGCTGGAACTTCTAGCACAACTTTGTCTGTTTCGATGTCAACCAAAACCTCGTCACGCTCTACTGCGTCGCCTGGTTGTTTGTGCCATGTCGCTACGGTTGCATCAGCAACTGATTCAGGTAAATCTGGAACCAGAATTTCAATTGTCATATCTGTTTCTTCCTTTAACTTCTAATTCTTAATTCGAAGTTTTTGAGTTCACGTTCAGAGCGTCTTCAACCAACGCTTTTTGTTGTTTCAAGTGCACCGACATGTAGCCAACTGCTGGCGAAGCAGAAGCTGGGCGACCTGCGTATTTAAGATTTGCACCTGCAGGAATAGCGGCACGGAAGTTATGTTGGCTACAGTACCAAGCACCTTGGTTCTGAGGTTCTTCCTGACACCACACGAAGTCTTCAACGTTAGTGTATTGAGCAATTGCTGCTTGTACTTCTTCCATTGGGAATGGGTAAAGCTGTTCAATACGCACGATAGCAACATCGTCTTGCTCGTTGTTACGGCGCTGCTCTAGTAGGTCAAAGTAAACCTTACCAGCACAGAACACGACACGTTTCACTTTGCTTGGTTCTAAATCATCTACTTCTGGAATTGCAGATTGGAATGTACCATCCGCCAAGTCTTCAATCGTTGAAGTACATAGAGGGTGGCGCAGCAAAGATTTCGGCGACATAACAATGAGAGGTCGACGCATTGGGCGTACAACCTGACGACGAATCATGTGGTACACCTGAGCCGGTGTTGAAGGAACCACAACCTGCATATTTTGCTCAGCACAAAGCTGAAGGTAACGCTCTAAACGTGCAGATGAGTGCTCAGGGCCTTGACCTTCATAACCATGAGGTAGAAGCATAGTAAGACCGCACAAACGCGCCCACTTTTGCTCGCCTGACGAGATAAACTGGTCGATAACAACTTGTGCACCGTTGGCAAAATCACCAAACTGTGCTTCCCAGATAGTTAAACCACCTGGTTCGGCTGTTGCGTAACCGTATTCAAACGCCAACACAGCTTCTTCTGACAATACTGAGTCAAAGACTTGGAATGGCCCTTGGTTGTCATGAATATTCGCTAATGGAATGTAAGTGCTTGCATCGGTTTGGTTATGAAGAACCGAGTGACGGTGGAAGAAAGTACCACGACCCGAGTCCTGACCAGAAAGACGAATACGCTTGCCATCGTCAACCAATGTAGCATACGCCAATGTTTCAGCCATACCCCAGTCAATGGCTTTTTCACCGGTCATCATTGCTAGACGATCGTTGTATAGCTTATTAACACGGCTTTGCAGTTTATGGCTTTCTGGGTACTGACACAGACGATTGCCTAGCTCAACAAGGCGTGTCTTGTCGTATTTTGAATCCCACTCCATATCCCATTCATGCCCTAAGTAAGGGGACCAGTCTACAGAGTGCAACGCCATTGGACGCCATTCTTTAACAACCACTTCACCGCGATCTAATGCATCGCGATACTCATTGACTAACTGAGTCGCCGTCTCGATATCTGACTCATTTTTATCGATCAGAACATCTGCATACAATTTGCGTGGTGTAGGATGCTTTTTGATTTTCTGGTACATCAAAGGCTGAGTCGCATTTGGCTCATCTGCCTCATTGTGACCGTGGCGACGGTAACACACAAGATCGATCACGACATCGCGCTTGAACTCGTTACGGTAATCCAATGCAATGCGAGTAACAAAAGCAACTGCTTCTGGGTCATCGGCATTTACATGGAAAATTGGCGCCTGCACCATCTTCGCGATATCGGTACAGTACATCGTAGAACGCGTGTCACGAGGATTAGACGTCGTAAAGCCTACTTGGTTGTTGATGACGATACGTACCGTACCACCAACTTGGAACCCACGAGCAAGAGACATGTTGAACGTTTCGGCAACCACACCCTGACCAGCGATTGCAGAATCACCGTGGATGGTGATAGGAAGCACTTTGCTACCTTGATTATCACCCAAGCGATCTTGACGTGCTCGAACTGAGCCCATGACTACTGGGTTTACGATTTCTAGGTGCGACGGGTTAAATGCAAGTGCTAAGTGAACATCACCGCCAGGAGTCGCAAAATCAGCAGAGAAACCTTGGTGATATTTCACATCACCCGTACCCCAAGTTTCGTCGTGTTTACCGGCGAACTCATCAAACAGGTCTTGAGGTTTCTTACCAAGTACGTTCACCAGCATGTTCAAACGACCGCGGTGAGCCATACCGATAACCACTTCACGCATTCCACTTGTACCCGCATGACGGATCAACTCTTTCGTCATCGGAATCAACGCATCACCACCTTCTAAAGAGAAACGTTTTGCACCTGGGAATTTCGCTCCGAGGTAACGCTCCAAACCTTCAGCGGCTGTTAGCTCTTCTAGGAATGTGCGCTTCTCATCTTTGTTGAATGATGGCTGGCCTACGACAGACTCAAGGCGTTGCTGAATCCAACGCTTTTGCTCTGTGTCAGTCATGTGCATGTATTCAGCACCGATGGAACCGCAATAAGTTTTGTTGAGGGCTTCATAGATATCTTTCAACTTCATGGTTTCTTGCCCAACAGCAAAAGAACCTACGTTGAAAGTTTCTTCGAAGTCATCTTCGGTAAGATTATGAAAAGCAGGGTCTAACTCCGCCACGGTTGGGCGTTGCCATAGACCTAGTGGGTCTAATTCTGCAGCTTCATGCCCGCGGAAACGGTATGCGTTGATTAGCTGTAGAACTTTTACTTGTTTTGCATCGACATCTGGGTCACTAACTTGGACATTGTAATGCTTTGTTTCTCTAGCGAGTCGTCGGAAGTAGTCACGGACACGTGAATGTGGTTGTTCTGCCACTTCTTCTGATGGCTTAGGCAAGCCTTCAAAAACACGTTTCCACTCCTCACTTACCAGATCGGGATCACTTAGATACAGTTCGTAGAGGTCCTCTACATACGTTGCATTGGCGCCAGCCAAGTGTGAAGACTCGAGCCATGCCTTCATCACGCCGTTGTGCATATTTTCCCTTAACCAGTAGTTTTCACGTTTGCTTCGGTCTTTGCCGAGCTATAAGAGCCGACTAAAAATACGGTCGGCAATTTTTGTATTCTTTACTCGAATATTACTGAAGCAGTGAAGCGGTCATATCGGGTGATCCGCAACACTGCGACATTCCTAAGAGCGAGTAAATTAAACCGAACGATTAACCAACATCGACTTAATGTGACCGATGGCTTTCGTCGGATTTAATCCCTTAGGACAAACACTTACACAATTCATGATGCCATGGCAACGAAAAACGCTAAATGCATCATCAAGATCAGACAAACGTTCATCTGTTGCCGTATCGCGGCTATCAATTAGCCAACGGTACGCTGCGAGAAGACCAGCTGGGCCGATGAATTTATCAGGGTTCCACCAGAATGATGGGCAAGACGTTGTACAACATGCACACATGATACATTCGTACAATCCATCTAAATGCGCACGGTCATCAGGCGATTGTAGATTCTCACGTGATGGTGGTAATGCACCATCATCAATCAAGAATGGTTTAACTTTCGCATAGTTATCATAGAACTGCGTCATGTCAACGATAAGATCGCGCACGACAGGTAACCCTGGTAGTGGACGAATAACTATCTTATCGCCTTGTAGAGCAGATAACGGTGTGATACACGCTAGGCCGTTTTTACCATTCATATTCAAACCATCAGAACCACATACCCCTTCACGGCATGAGCGACGGAACGCGATGCTTGGATCTTGCTCTTTTAGCAGAATCAATGCATCAAGCACCATCATGTCTGAGCCTTCGTCTACCTCAAGGGTATACTCTTTCATGTAAGGCTTAGTATCCACATCCGGATTGTAACGGTATAAAGAGAAGTTTAATTTCATAGTCGTATCCTCCCTTTAGTATGTACGTACTTTCGGCGGGAAAGCTTCACGATGCGTTGGCGTCATGTTCACATCACGCTTAGTCATCGCTTCTGTTTCCGGATTGTAGATAGAGTGGCATAGCCAGTTCTCATCATCACGCTCAGGGAAATCGAAACGAGCATGTGCGCCACGACTCTCTGTACGGTAGTTCGCTGCAACGGCAGTTGAAAACGCGGTTTCCATCAGGTTATCAAGTTCTAGACACTCGATACGCTGCGTGTTGAACTCTGAAGACTTGTCCGCTAGATGCGCGTCTTTCAAACGTTCGCGAATCACTTTCAACTCTTCTAGACCGGTTGCCATCGCATCGCCTTCACGGAATACCGAGAAGCTGTTTTGCATGCATGCTTGTAGGTCTTTACGAATCTGAACTGGATCTTCACCACCAGTGCTGTTTTCCCAACGCATAGTACGCGCTAGAGACGCTTCAATATCAGATTCTGTTGCAGGACGAGCTTCCGCTTGCGCTGCTAGCGTTTCGCCAAGGTGCAAGCCAGTAGCACGACCAAAGACGACCAAGTCTAGTAATGAGTTGCCGCCCAGACGGTTAGCACCGTGTACCGATACAGAAGCAATCTCACCACATGCGTAAAGGCCTTGTACTTCCATCTCGCTACCGTCGGCCTTCTGCTTAATTGCTTGGCCAGAGACTTGAGTAGGTACACCACCCATCATGTAGTGACAAGTTGGAATTACTGGAATTGGCTCTTTCACTGGGTCAACGTGTGCAAATGTACGAGACAGTTCACAGATACCTGGTAGACGTGATTCAAGTACTTCTTTACCAAGGTGATCAAGTTTCAACTTGATATGTGGCCCCCAAGGACCATCACAGCCGCGGCCTTCACGAATTTCAATCATCATTGAACGAGCAACCACGTCACGACCAGCAAGGTCTTTCGCGTTTGGTGCGTAGCGCTCCATGAAGCGTTCACCATCTTTATTTAGAAGGTAACCACCTTCACCACGACAACCTTCCGTCACTAGAACACCCGCGCCAGCAATACCTGTTGGGTGGAACTGCCACATTTCCATGTCTTGCATTGGAACGCCTGCGCGAAGTGCCATACCAACGCCATCACCCGTGTTGATGTGCGCGTTAGTGGTCGATGCGTAAATACGACCTGCACCACCTGTAGCTAGAATGGTTGCTTTTGATTTGAAGTAACAGATTTCACCCGTTTCCATACAAATCGCAGTACAACCCATGATTGCGCCGTCTTGGTTTTTCACAAGATCCAAAGCGTACCACTCCGAGAAGATGGTTGTTTTGTGTTTTACGTTTTGCTGGTAAAGCGTGTGAAGAAGTGCGTGACCAGTACGGTCTGCAGCAGCGGCTGTACGAGCAGCCTGCTCACCACCAAACTCTTTAGATTGACCACCGAATGGACGTTGGTAGATGGTACCGTTATCGAAACGAGAGAATGGAAGACCCATTTTTTCAAGCTCGATAACTGACTCAGGACCATTTTTACACATGTATTCAATCGCGTTCTGGTCACCGATGTAGTCGGAACCTTTAACGGTATCGTACATGTGCCATTGCCAATCGTCTTTGTGCGAGTTACCCAGAGCAACGGTAATGCCGCCCTGTGCAGACACAGTATGAGAACGTGTTGGAAATACTTTTGACAACAAAGCACATGATAGGCCTTGCTCTGAAATTTGTAGTGCAGCGCGCATACCTGCACCACCAGCGCCGATTACTACGGCATCAAACTCACGAACTGGAATAGACACTTACGCACCCCACAGAATAAATAGACCAGAGAAGACATAGCCGAATAGCACGGCAATAACACCAAGTTGTAGTGCGCCACGTAGTTTCGCGCACTTAATGTAATCAGTTAATACTTGCCACAAACCAACCCAAGCGTGAATCAGGATCGAGACAAGTGCCAACATGGTGAATACTTTAGTGAAGGTACCACCAAAGAATTGGGTCCAAGATGCGTAAGAGATATCTGAAAATGCACAGAAGCTAATCAGATAAATCGTGTATAGCGTCATAATGATTGCAGTTGCACGAATTAGTAGGAAATCGTGTACACCATTACGACCAAATGAAGATACGTGTTTTACCATACCAAGATCCCCGCCAATAATGATAATACTGCTGTTGCACCAAACGCGACTTTAGCGCTCATCGTGCCTGAATCTAGTTCTTCAAAGTGACCTAGATCCATCAATAAGTGACGGATACCACCTGCGATGTGGTAGGCAAGTGCAGTAAGAATTCCCCACAGGATGAATTTTACGAAGAAGCTATCGACGATGTCAGCGGCTTCCATAAAACCCATTGGGGATGACAGAGAAATGGATAGTAACCACAGTAATATACCCACCGCAACAAACGTAATTACCCCAGACACACGGTGTAGGATGGATGCGATTGCTGTGATAGGAAAGTGGATGGTCTGTAAATCTAAATTAACAGGTCTTGACTTTCTTTCTTTCACGGGCTTGCTCACTCAGCTCCATTGAGCATTTATTGTTATAACCAATTTCAGCTTCCAAACGTACAAAAGTTAACATCTATTTAACAAATATCGCGAGTAACCACCCAGATAATTGTAAACAATTTGTTAACAGACGGAATCCAGCAACAAACCTCACTCTTTGTTTCTAGCCCCGAATTTATAAGGATTTAACTAAAATTTTCTTTGCCAATATACGGCGAGCAACATTCTAATACAATTGGTGTAACAAATTATGCTACATAGAACAGATTTTTAACGATTTTCATGAGAAAAATCATAACAAGTGCACACAAAGATGGAGAAAAATTGACTTTAAGCTTTAACAACAGTACAAAAATGGCACATAAACATCCTGGACGGATTAAATAATAAACAAAGGAGATTGTTATGGCGGATAAGAAAGCGACCCTTCATGTTGAAGGTCAAGCGCCAATCGAACTGCCAATTATGGACGGTACGCTAGGTACACCTGTAATTGACGTTCGTAAGCTGGGAGCCAATGGTTACTTTACTTTTGACCCAGGTTTTCTTGCCACTGCATCTTGTGAATCATCAATCACGTACATCGATGGCGGCAAAGGTATTCTTTTGCACCGCGGTTTCCCGATTGATCAATTAGCCAATAACGCAGATTACTTAGAAGTATGTTACATCCTTCTTTATGGTGAAGCCCCTACCCGAGAACAATACGAGCAATTCAAAACGACCGTTACTCGTCACACAATGGTACACGAGCAAATCGCAAGCTTTTTCCATGGCTTCCGACGCGATGCTCATCCAATGGCGGTAATGTGTGGTGTAGTTGGAGCACTTGCAGCCTTCTATCACGACTCTCTTGACATTAACAACGACGAACACCGCGAAATTGCAGCGTACCGTCTGCTGTCAAAAATGCCAACACTGGCGGCGATGTGTTACAAATACTCTATCGGTCAGCCATTTATTTACCCTCGTAACGACCTTAGCTACGCTGAGAACTTCTTGCATATGATGTTCGCAAACCCTTGCGAAGAATATGAAGTAAATCCTGTGGTTGCCCGTGCGATGGATAAGATTTTCACTCTACACGCGGATCACGAACAGAATGCGTCGACATCAACTGTACGCCTAGCTGGCTCTTCTGGTGCGAACCCATTTGCATGTATTGCCGCTGGTATTGCATCCCTTTGGGGGCCTGCTCACGGTGGTGCAAACGAAGCCTGCTTGAGAATGCTAGAAGAGATTGGCAGCGTCGATAACATCCCTGAATATGTAGACCGCGCGAAAGACAAAGATGACCCATTCCGCTTAATGGGCTTTGGTCACCGCGTTTACAAGAACTACGACCCACGTGCGACAGTAATGCGCGAAACGTGTCATGAAGTTCTCAAAGAGCTAAACATTCAAGACCCTCTGCTAGACGTTGCAATGGAACTTGAGCGCATTGCACTTTCTGATGAGTACTTCGTGTCTAAGAAGCTGTACCCGAACGTAGACTTCTACTCAGGTATCATTCTTAAAGCGATTGGTATTCCAGTTTCTATGTTTACGGTTATCTTCGCGATTTCTCGTACCATCGGCTGGATTGCTCACTGGAACGAAATGCACAGCGATCCACTGAACCGCATCGGTCGTCCTCGTCAGCTATACACTGGCGAAACACAACGTGAGTTTTCTCCACTTCACGAACGTGAATGATCTTTTAGTACGAAGATAGACAAACAAAAGGGTTGAGATTTTCGTCTCAACCCTTTTTTCTTTTTTGCGTTTAACGTTATTAATGGAGAACGCTAAACCGGATTATCAATATCGATAAACTCCACATGTAGGCCATATTCATCCGCTAGCCATTTGCCTAAGGCCTGAACACCATAACGCTCAGTAGCATGATGACCTGCAGCAAAGTAATGAATGTCCATTTCACGAGCAGTATAAGTGGTGCGCTCTGAAATTTCTCCAGAGATAAATGCATCCAGCCCGTGCTGTACAGCAAGTTCAATGAAATCCTGCCCTCCACCAGTACACCAGCCGACTGTCTCAATCATCTTATCAGTATTCTCTGGAGCGATATGCAGAGGCTCTCTTTCAAGAACTTGGTTGATCTTACTCGCAAATTCAACACCAGACATCGGCTTTTTCAAGCGCCCAAACATAGCAACTGACTGAGGGTGCCCTTCAAGCCCACCTTCTACTTCGATTTCAAGTAAGCGAGCTAATTCAGCGTTGTTGCCTAGCTCTGGATGAATATCTAGAGGAAGGTGATAACCATATAAGTTGATATCATTTTTGATCAGGCTACGAATTCGTTTACCTTTCATACCACGAATTGGCTCAGGTTCACCTTTCCAAAAATAACCGTGATGAACGAGTAATGCGTCTGCATTAAGCTCAATCGCTTTATCGATTAAGGCTTGAGAGGCAGTTACGCCAGTGATAATACGCTTTACGGCTGGCGTCCCTTCTACCTGTAACCCGTTTGGTGCGTAATCTTTAATTAACTGCGGTGACAGTTTGTCATTAAGAATCTGTTCTAGCTTTAAGTTATTCATTATTACTTCCAATTTCTAGCGCATGTAAACCTAAATAACCTCTCGATGAAATCAGACCGAGAGTGTGCAACCTAGTTGATACAACAACGTTTTGACATCTGGCACCTTGATATCATTTAGGTACTTAAAGTGTATCTCGAACCCTAATATCGATGCTAGCCACCCTACCCTCAAAAGCAAATTTAGTTACAATAACAAAGCTTTTCGCCTCACCATACATATAGGGATACGGATGAACCAACTGCAACGCTTTTACCAATGGATCGCCACTTCACCTCCTCTTTTCAAGTTACGCCCTCCGTTTACAACCTTAGAGGATCTTTCGGTAACGCCTTTAAATAACGCTGAGCAATACAATGGTAATCCAAGATTGGGCTTTTTATATCAGCACTTATGCACTGCAGTTCTCTCTAGTTCAGAACGATATCAGGTTATCGCGGAAGAGGTTCAGTTAAACGACATCGAAGGTAAGACTATTGGTGCTATCGACTTGGTGTTGCGGAATACAGAATCAAATCAAATAGAACACTGGGAAGTAGCGATTAAGTTTTATCTTCTTTATAACGGCGTATGGTATGGTCCGAATGCTCACGACCAGCTGCATACAAAACTGAATAGAATGCTTACTCATCAGTTAAAAATGAGCGATCGCCCGGAATTTCAAAAAATAATTCCGTTAAACGACGCTCCACAAGAACGTCTATTGATGCAAGGACGACTCTATATTAATCCGTTTACTCCAGAGCCAACTCCTAGCGAGTGCTTGGGTTATGAATTAAATCCAAGTCAGATTAGTGGTTACTGGTGCTATCAAAGTCAATGGGATTTAATTGGTAAACCCCTTTATCATTTACATAAACCATGCTGGGCGATCGGAACAGACGATTTCTCTCAACCTATTGAAAAGCCTTTAGATCGATTCATACACGCACAAACGGAAGACGGTCAATTCTGGTTTGTGGTACCAGATTCATGGCCCGGAGATAAAGCTGTTCGGGGCACTTAAACATGAAAGGGTTGATGTTTTCACATCAACCCTTTGCTAGATACATTGACCATTGGATGTTTTACAAACCAGCGGCTGCAAACACTTGATTAACTATTTCTTGTGCTTCTGCTTCGATTTGTTTTAGGTGCTCTTCACCTTTAAAACTCTCACAGTAAATCTTGTAGATATCTTCTGTGCCTGATGGACGAGCAGCAAACCAGCCATTCGCTGTTGTTACTTTTAGACCACCGATTGCAGCACCATTACCAGGCGCATGCGTGAGACGAGCCGTAATTGGATCACCCGCTAGTGTTTCAGCCGCGACCATTTCTGGCGACAACTTCTTCAGCACGTCTTTTTGTGGGCCATTTGCTACAGCTTGAATACGGTTGTACTTAGATTCACCGTGCTTCGCTGCAAGCTCTTCATAGTAATCTTGAGGGTTCTTACCCGTTACCGCAGTGATCTCTGCTGCTAGAAGGCATAGCAAGATGCCATCTTTGTCTGTTGACCAAGGCGTGCCATCTTTACGAAGGAAAGACGCACCAGCACTTTCTTCGCCGCCGAAACCAAACTTACCAGTGTACAGACCGTCTACAAACCATTTGAAACCAACAGGCACTTCACATAGCTCACGACCTAGATCCGCAACAACACGGTCAATCAGCGCACTTGAAACTAGTGTTTTACCAACAGCGACGTCTTTACCCCACGCGTCACGATGACGGTACAAGTAGTCAATACAAACGGCTAAGAAGTGGTTCGGGTTCATCAAACCTTTTGGCGTAACGATACCGTGACGGTCGTAGTCAGGATCGTTACCAAATGCTAAATCGTATTCGTCTTTCAGTGCCAATAGACCCGCCATTGCGTAAGGAGAAGAACAGTCCATACGCACAACGCCGTCTTTATCTAGCGACATGAATTGGAAAGAAGGATCGATCGATTCACTTACTAGCGTTAGGTCTAGGTTGTATGCCTGACCAATTTGACGCCAGTAATCGATACCGCTGCCACCCAATGGATCTACACCAATCTTCAGGTTCGCCTTTTGGATTGCTTCCATATCGATAACGTTCACCAGGTCATCGATGTATGGCTTCACCAAGTCCATCTCTACAAACAGATCCGATGCTTTTGCTTCTGCTAGTGGTAGGCGTTTAACACCTTGTAAACCTTCAGCAATCAATTCGTTCGCACGATCTTCGATAGCTTGAGTCAACTCAGCTTCAGCAGGACCACCATGTGTCGGATTGTATTTGATACCGCCGTCTTGTGGTGGGTTATGTGATGGGGTAATAACGATACCGTCTGCTTTTTCATCGTGTTTGATGTTGTAAGTCAGAATCGCGTGTGAAATACCCGGTGTTGGCGTGTAACCGTTGTCTTGTTGGACAATCACTTTCACACCATTTGCGATCAATACTTCAATCACACTTGAAAAAGCTGGTTCAGATAGCGCATGCGTGTCTTTACCCACAAACAACGGGCCAGTTGTGCCTTGCTCAGCACGAACTTCTGCTACCGCTTGAGCGATCGCTAAAATGTGGTTTTCGTTAAAAGTGTGCTTGTCTGCAGTACCGCGGTGGCCAGAAGTACCAAATTGAACTTTGTGTTCTGCGTTTGCCGCGTCTGGTTGAAGTAAGAAGTAGTTAGCAACGAGTGCTGGGATATTGTGAAGATCTTCCTGCTGCGCTTTTTGCCCAGCACGAGGGTGCATAGCCATGTTTGACATCCTTTCTTTCAATACAAATAAAATTAAAAAAGCCTCATAATATCCGCTCACTGCGACGCATTATGAGGCTTCTATCAGGTTTCTTAGATTGAACCTGTTACTTTTTCTATTAAGTCAGGTTGGAACCCCATGTGTGCCATCACTTGTTCAACCATCTGTCTTTTACGACTTGTATTGTTATTCGTGATAACCCAAAACGGTGTGCCAGGAATGGCTTTTGGCTTGGTCGTATTACCGTTTGCTAGCAAGGTTTCTTCATTATCTGCAAAGTACACGCGTTTGCGTCCTTTTACATTCGTAGCCTGGGCGAAACCTTCTGGATTCAATTTATGTAAGGTCGATAATACTAACATAAAGCGATCAATCGCTTTTTTTAGACCGGCAAACTCATCAGAAATAAGCAGTGAACGCATTTCTTTCACTACATCAACAGATTCCGTTTTACCCGCATCTTTACTTACTACAATCCCTTGTGGCTTCTCTACTACAGGCGCGGCTTTAGCTTCCTGCAACTGACCATCAAGGTTTAAAAGGCGTCGCAAAATATCCGAGGCGCTTTCACCGATATGCTTAGTTTGACTAGCTATATAACGGTATAGATCCTCATCAACCTCAATTGTTTTCATTCGCTTTTCACATTCTCAATGTTTAAACTCTGGGGGATTATAACGAGATCCACGCGGATACTCCACGTTAAACCCATCACGAATAAGATAAAATGTCAGCATTACTCAACTATAAGCAGGAAGGCCAAGGCCAAACAGTTGTTTTGATTCACGGATTGTTTGGTAGTTTAAGTAATCTGGGTCTACTCGCCCGCGATCTTATTAAAGATCACACGGTGATCAGTATTGATCTGAGAAATCACGGCCTCTCTTTCCACTCCGAAGTCCATAACTATACCGATATGGCAAAAGATGTGGCTCAGCTCCTTCAGCACTTAAACGTTGAGCCATCTATTGTTATTGGTCACTCCATGGGCGGAAAAGTCGCGATGGCTCTTGTGGACATTGCGCCAAATGTAGTCAAGCAGTTAGTCGTTCTCGACATGGCGCCTGTTGCCTACACTACGAACCGTCACGATAATGTTTTTAACGGCTTACATGCTGTTATTAATGAAAAACCAACAAATCGACAGCAAGCCATGGATATCCTAGCTCAACATATTGAACTCGATGGTGTAAGACAATTTCTCTCTAAATCACTGTACAAAAATGGCGATAAGATGGATTGGCGGTTTAACGTACCGAGCCTTTTTGAGAATTATGACCAAATTATTGGCTGGCAAGAAATCACACCAACAGATATCCCAACTTTATTTATCAAAGGCGGCGACTCTGACTACTTAATGCCAGAACATCAGCCGGCAGTGAAGCGACAATTTAACCATGCTAAAGCACACATTATCGCTGGCACTGGTCACTGGTTACACGCCGAGAAACCGACAGAAGTAATGAGAGTCATTCGAAAATACATTTCGAGTTAACAAATTCGAAAAGCAACACTAGATTATTGAAATAACCCTTCTTGTAGTGCATTAACTTTACCGTTTAACAGTGGTATAGTGCGCCCAAGATTTTTCGGCATGAAGGGCTAAAATGCTTTACGACTATATGGATATGCTCGAGTCTATTGGACTCGATCTTCTTTTTGCTGCTATCTTTTTTTTCATCGGGATGGCGATAAAAGATGTACTAAAGCAAGGCAATGTACCTGTTTTTGGTCGTCGTATTGTGTGGTTAGTCCTTTTCCTAGGCTGTGCTGGCTTTATTGCAAAAGGTGTAATTCAGCTAACTTGGGAAGGCTCAGGGTTAGGTTAAACCCTTAGTAGCATCGCCAATAACAAACAATGTAAAGGTATAGACTCTATGGCAAGTGTAGGTATCTTCTTCGGTAGCGACACAGGTAATACTGAAGCCGTTGCAAAGATGATTCAAAAGCAACTAGGTAAACATCTAGTTCACGTTCAAGACATCGCGAAAAGCAGCAAAGAAGACATTGATAACTTCGATCTTCTTCTTCTAGGTATCCCAACTTGGTACTACGGCGAAGCACAATGTGATTGGGATGACTTCTTCCCTGAGCTTGAGCAAATCGACTTCTCTACTAAGCTAGTGGCTATCTTTGGCTGTGGCGACCAAGAAGACTACGCAGAATACTTCTGTGACGCGATGGGCACAGTCCGTGATATCGTTGAATCTAAAGGCGGCACAATTCTTGGCCATACCTCGACAGAAGGCTACGAATTTGAAGCGTCTAAAGCACTTGTTGAAGGTGACGAAAGCCAATTCGTAGGTCTATGTATTGATGAAGACCGCCAACCAGAATTGACTGACGAGCGTGTTGAAAGCTGGGTTAAACAGATCTATGAAGAGATGTGTTTAGCTGAGCTAGAAGGCTAATCAAATTGAATGATACAAAGACCTCCACTTGGAGGTCTTTTTGTATGTATTGTCACACAGCATCGGTAAGTACTTCCTCTTCGCGATACTGAGGTTTCTTTCTTACATAAAGCTTGCGTTGAACCTCTGAAACCACATTCCCCTGTTTATCTTTTACATGAGTAATAAACTCAGGAAAACACTTTTCTCCATTCCGTGTCATTTGATAAATGTTTTCCAGCATCCCTTCAGTGACCTCAAATTCTGCAAACAAATCACTTTGCCCCGGCTTAATAAAGTTAATGCTTGCCTCTTTATCCCACACATAATATTCCTCTCGTAGAATCCCCATCAGCATCAACGAGTAAATAGGATCAGTTAAAGAGAAAATACTGCCGCCATATTGGGTGCGATTGGCATTTTTATTCCACCAGCGAAGCTTTAAACGTACCTTTACAGTACGGAAGTCTTGAGAAATATGTAAGATTTTAATACCCGCCCCCCAAAAAGGAGGCCAAATATTGAGTGCGAACTTTACAATTCCTGGTTTGTATATCTTCGCTAGTCGCCTATTCATCGCTATCCCTGCCCTCTCCAAGCTTAATGTTACACAATTGTAACTGGTCAGAGCTGTAATATAATGGACCTGTTTCTAATTTACAAAAAGATTCTATTAACCCTTTGAAGTTCGTGGTTTAATGTTCCGAACGCTTATCCTATAATGGTAGGAAGATTGAATTCTGTTAAATCGCTGCAGATGATCCAACGGGAAAGTATATGTCAGATAATAATCAGGCGCTGAAGGATGCGGGTTTAAAAGTAACCCTTCCGAGGCTAAAAATTCTAGAAGTACTTCAGCAGCCAGACTGCCAGCACATCAGTGCTGAAGATTTGTACAAAAAGTTGATTGATCTAGGTGAAGAAATTGGCCTAGCAACTGTTTACCGAGTTCTAAACCAGTTCGACGATGCTGGTATTGTAACTCGTCACCACTTTGAAGGTGGAAAGTCAGTCTTCGAATTATCG
The DNA here is from genome assembly GCF_023650755.1 of Vibrio sp. SCSIO 43097. Lineage (NCBI taxonomy): Bacteria > Pseudomonadati > Pseudomonadota > Gammaproteobacteria > Vibrionales > Vibrionaceae > Vibrio > Vibrio sp. SCSIO 43097. The sequence continues at coordinate 2,546,453 of NZ_CP071840.1, forward strand.
ACTCAACATCACCACGACCACCTAGTGTGCCTAGATTGTGGTGAGGTAATTGAATTTTCTGACGATCTTATCGAAGAACGTCAAAAAGAGATTGCAGCTAAGTACAATGTCACACTAACAAACCACAGCTTATACTTGTACGGCAAGTGTAGCGATGGTGGTTGTAAAGACAATCCAGATGCACACAAACCGAAAAAATAAGGGTTTGTTAATTTAAAAAGTAAACGTCAGCACATGCTGGCGTTTTTTGTTTCTAGAAGTCAGTACCTTAGACGTCAGTACTTTGGTTACAGAACAAAGGCTACTAAACACCCATCTTTTTTATCCACAGTTTTGCACATCTATATAGCACTCTGTGGGATTAGGTATAAAAAATGCCAGCATTTGCTGGCATTTTCATCACTCTCAGCATTAATCGAGATTATTGATTCTCAATTTTTGCCCAGGTATCACGTAGACCAACCGTGCGGTTGAATACTAGATTATCTGCTGAAGAGTCTTTCGAGTCTGCACAGAAGTAACCCATACGTTCAAACTGGTAACCTTTTTCTGCTTCTGCAGAAGCTAGGCTAGGCTCGACAAAGCCATTGATCACTACTAATGATTCAGGGTTAATAGTAGAAGCAAAATCTTCCGCTGCGCCTGGGTTTGGCACCGTAAATAAACGATCGTACAGACGAATTTCCGCAGGAAGAGCTTTATCTGCTGACACCCAATGAATAACGCCTTTCACTTTACGACCATCTGCTGGGTTTTTACCTAGCGTATCTGCATCGTAAGAACAGAAAATCGTTGTGATGTTGCCTTCGGCATCTTTTTCAACGCGCTCAGCTTTGATCACGTAAGCACCACGTAAACGAACTTCTTTACCTAGCACTAAACGCTTGTACTTTTTGTTCGCTTCTTCACGGAAGTCTTCACGCTCAATCCACAGTTCACGCGTGAATGGCACTTCACGCACGCCCATTTCAGGTTTATTTGGGTGGTTGGCAACTGTCAAGTTTTCTACTGCGCCTGCTTCAAAGTTTTCGATAACAACTTTAACAGGATCCAGTACAGCCATTGCACGCGGAGCGTTCTCGTTTAGGTCATCACGAATACAAGATTCTAATGAACTAAACTCGATCATATTTTCTTGCTTCGTTACACCAATACGCTTACAAAACTCACGAATAGATGCAGGTGTGAAGCCACGACGACGCAGACCTGAGACAGTCGGCATACGTGGATCATCCCAACCATTAACCAGTTTTTCAGTAACTAGCTGGTTAAGCTTACGCTTAGACATCACTGTGTATTCAAGGTTTAAACGACTGAACTCGTATTGATGTGGACGGCTTTCGATCGTGATGTTGTCTAGAACCCAATCGTACAGACGACGGTTATCCATGAATTCAAGCGTACAAATAGAGTGCGTAATGCCTTCTAATGCATCAGAAATACAGTGCGTAAAGTCGTACATTGGGTAAATGCACCACTTATCACCAGTTTGGTGGTGCGTAGCAAAACGCACACGGTATAAAACTGGATCGCGCATGACCATGAATGAAGAACCCATGTCGATTTTAGCACGAAGACACGCTTTACCTTCTTCAAATTCACCAGCGCGCATTTTTTCAAACAACGCCAAGTTCTCTTCAACAGGACGGTCACGGTATGGACTTGGTTTACCTGGCGCCTTTAGTGTGCCGCGGTATTCACGAATTTGCTCTGGACTTAGCTCATCTACATACGCTAAGCCTTTGTTAATCAATTCAATTGCATATTCGTAAAGCTTATCGAAGTAGTTTGATGAGTAACATACTTCACCACTCCACTCAAAGCCCAACCAGTTTACATCTTTCTTGATAGACTCAACGTATTCGATGTCTTCTTTTTCAGGGTTTGTATCGTCGAAACGCAGATTACATTGACCCTGGTAGTCCTGAGCAATACCGAAGTTCAAACAGATAGACTTAGCATGACCGATATGCAGGTAGCCATTTGGCTCCGGCGGGAATCGAGTATGCACGCTAGTGTGTTTACCATCCGCTAGATCTTTATCAATGATCTGGCGAATAAAGTTTGATGGACGAGCATCAGCTTCACTCATCTATAGCACCTCAAAAATATTAGTATTGTCAGAGAAAACGGAACCCTGTTTCCAAGTATGGTTTCACAGAGTACATTGTTCCTAATGATCCACAATTCTAAGCAATTAGACAACAAGAACTCGCTCTAAAACGACAATATTTATCGAGTTAGCGTGAAAGCAAAGCAGATTCAAAGGGCCTAAACGAAAAAAGGCCTCCTGCGGAGGCCTTTTGCGATGTTGTAGTATCAATTGTTTGCAATACCAATAACAAACAATCACACCACTATTAAACAGTTAAGCTGGTAGCTGAACACCACTTAAATCTTCATCTTTAGATACATTCTTCATCTCACCAGCAACAATCTCTGCTAGAGGACCAAGGATAACTTGTAGGTTGTTTGTACCTAGCTTCACAACTCCCATAGCTCCAAGATCTTTCAGAGTTTTCTCATTGATAACGCTCATATCTTTCACAGAAAGGCGCAAACGAGTAATACAGGCATCGATAGAACTTAGGTTGTCATGACCGCCAAGTGCTTTCAAGTACTGACGAGCGAGCTCAGAAGAGTTGCTTGAGCCAGCCACGTTAGATGAAGATTCTTCATCATCTTCACGTCCCGGTGTTTTAAGGCCAAACTTAACAATCACGGTACGGAACACGAAGTAGTAAACCGCAAAGAAACCAAGGCCTTGTACAATGAGCATGTACCAGTTTACCGCTAGCGGGTTACGAGTTGACAATACTAAGTCGACTAGACCAGCAGAGAAACCGAAACCTGCAATCCACTGCATTGATGCCGCGATATAAACTGATAGACCAGTCAGCGCTGCGTGAAGAACGTACAGTCCTGGAGCAAGGAACATGAATGCAAATTCAAGTGGTTCTGTTACACCTGTAAAGAATGAAGCAAACGCAGCTGCAATCATGATAGATGCCACTTTCTCTTTATTCTTTGATTTCGCAGTATGGTACATCGCTAGAGCAGCACCTGGTAAACCAAACATCATGATTGGGAAGAAGCCCGCTTGGTACATCCCCGTAACACCTACCGTTGCCGTGCCTTCAGCTAATGATTTCGCACCGCCAAGGAAGTTTGGAATGTCATTAATACCAGCAACATCAAACCAGAACACTGAGTTTAGTGCATGGTGCAGACCAACAGGAATTAGAAGTCGGTTGAAGAATGCGTAAACACCTGCACCTGCTTCACCCATACCTTGAATGCTTTCACCAAAACTGACCAGACCGCCGTAAACTGATGGCCAAACGTACATCAGGATGAACGCAATAACGATACCAGCAAAAGACGTTAGGATCGGTACAAGACGCTTGCCAGAGAAAAACGCCAGTGCTTTGTGCAGCTCTACGTGAGAAAAACGGTTGTACAACTCAGCAGAAACAATACCAACCAAGATACCGACGAACTGGTTATTGATTTTACCAAATGCAGCAGGTACTTCACTTGGGTCAATGCCTTGAATCTGTGATACTGCACCAGGGGCCAAAAGCGTTGTGACAACTAAGAAGCCCACGAAACCTGAAAGTGCAGCGGCGCCATCTTTGTCTTTAGACATTCCGTAAGCAACACCAACAGCGAACAATACTGACATATTGTCAATGATCGCTGCACCAGCTTTAATAAGAAATGCAGCAAGTGCACTGTTTGCGCCCCAGCCATTTGGGTCGATCCAGTAGCCAATACCCATGAGTATTGCTGCTGCAGGAAGTGTGGCAACCGGCACCATAAGCGCCTTACCCACCTTCTGGAAGTATCCGAGAATGTTCACCTTAAGTTCCCCCTATAGGATTAGATGTTATGTTGAATGACTTATTTCAGCCGTCCAATTTAGTCATCCTAAGTTTATGATATTAATTTTGCTCCGCAAATTAAAAGCTCACCGTTTGTGATCATAATCACCACAATTTGCCCTTTCGGAAGGTTTTTGCTAGCGAGATCATAAAACTTATTTTATTATACGAAAAAATGGCGTTTTAAAGATAATATTCTCGCACTTTATGCAAGGCAGAATCAGTGTTATTTTGGTATCTAGGCGGGTAAATCACTGTAACTTTGCTCTGAAAAAGAATCATAAAAAACCATACAATTATTACTTTTCAGTTAGTTACTATGACAATAACATCGATAAAACGCGACTTGCTGTATGTGACTCGTTATCTAATTCAGTGATACAAACTAAGTACCCATATGACTGAAGCAGTCTCTACTTAGATAACGATATAGAAATTGAATTCTCATCTATAAGGACTAGCTGACTATGTACGCGCTAAGTAACTGTAAAATTTATACCGGTAGTGATGTTCTTACCGATCATGCGGTCATCATCGAAAACGATCTTATTCAATCTATTGTGCCGGTTTCTGAGCTACCTCAAAGCATCGAACTAAAAGACCTTGCAGGCGCTAATCTAAGTCCAGGCTTTATCGATCTGCAGTTGAACGGTTGTGGCGGTGTAATGCTAAACGATGCAATTACCCCTGAAACCATGCAAATCATGCACCAGGCAAACCTCAAATCTGGCTGTACTAGCTTCCTGCCAACACTCATTACGTCATCTGATGAAGATATGCGAACTGCAATTGCCGCAGCTCGTGAGTACCACAACAAGTATCAAAATCAATCGCTTGGTTTACACCTCGAAGGTCCTTACCTTAACGTCGCGAAAAAAGGCATCCATAACGTCGATTTTATTCGCCCATCAGACGAAAGCATGATCGACCTTATCTGCGCAAACGCCGATATCGTAGCGAAAGTAACGCTAGCACCTGAGCATAACGACCCAGAGCATATTGCGCGATTAAAGGCTGCTGGCATCGTGGTTTCAATTGGCCACACAAATGCAACCTACGCCGAAGCACGTAAAAGCTTTGAAGCAGGCATTACTTTTGCCACACACCTCTTTAATGCAATGACACCAATGGTTGGTCGTGAACCAGGAGTTGTTGGTGCAATTTACGATACTCCTGACGTATACGCTGGCATTATTGCTGATGGTTTTCACGTCGACTACGCAAACATCCGAATTGCTCATAAAATCAAAGGTGAAAAGCTTGTTTTGGTGACGGATGCCACAGCTCCAGCAGGTGCTAACATTGATCACTTTATTTTTGTCGGTAAGAAAGTATATTACCGAGATGGTAAGTGTGTTGATGAAAATGGCACGCTAGGCGGCTCAGCTTTGACAATGATTGAAGCAGTTCAGAATTCAGTTGAGCACGCGGGGATCGCTTTAGACGAAGCTCTACGAATGGCCACGTTATACCCAGCAACAGCAATTGGTGTTGAGGATCGCCTTGGCCGAGTTCGAAAAGGGATGGTTGCAAACCTGACTATTTTCGATCGTGACTTTAAAGTAAAAGCGACGGTTGTTAACGGACAATACGAGCAAAATTAAGCATGAATGGCGGACAGATTGGTAATGTAGATTTAGTAAAACAGCTTAACAGCGCTGCGGTATATAGGCTGATTGATCAGCAAGGTCCTATCTCCCGTATTCAAGTCGCGGACGTGAGTCAGCTCGCGCCTGCTAGTGTTACCAAAATAACCCGCCAACTTTTAGAGCGCGGCCTTATTAAGGAGGTCGCCCAACAAGCTTCAACTGGTGGTCGTCGTGCGATCTCTTTGACTACTGAAGTCAAACCTTTTCATTCGATTGCCGTTCGCTTAGGTCGAGATTACGTACAGTTCAGTTTATACGATTTAGGTGGTACCGCGCTGGCAGAAGATCAGCATGAACTGCACTACACTAACCAAGCAGACTTAATCGCAGGACTTATCGATTTATTAAAAGATTTCGTAAGCCGTTGCGAAGACAAAATTGATCAACTCATCGCTATCGGCATCACTTTACCGGGCCTTGTTAACCCAACAACTGGCGTGGTCGAATACATGCCTAATACCGATATCGATAATCTTGCTCTCGGTGAAATTGTTGGAGAGAAGTTTAATACAGCATGCTTTGTTGGCAACGACGTACGTGGCATGGCGTTGGCTGAGCACTACTTTGGAGCAAGCCAAGACTGCCAGGATTCTATTTTGGTTAGCGTCCACCGCGGTACTGGCGCAGGTATTATCGTTAACGGCCAGGTTTTTCTTGGTTTTAACCGCAACGTCGGTGAAATTGGTCATATCCAAATTGACCCGCTTGGTGAGCAATGCCAATGTGGAAACTTTGGCTGTTTAGAAACCGTAGCTGCAAACCCAGCGATTATTCAACGAGTGAAGCAACTGATTACTCAAGGATACGAATCAAGCTTAACCGACCTTGAAAACATCACAATTGAAGCGGTATGTCAGCACGCAATGAATGGTGATGAACTTGCGAAACAGAGTTTAGTGCGAGTGGGCAACCAGCTAGGTAAAGCGATTGCGATTACGGTTAACTTATTTAATCCACAGAAAATTGTAATTGCTGGCGATATTACTGCAGCACAAGATATTGTTTTCCCTGCAATTCAACGCAACGTAGAGAATCAATCTCTTAAAACTTTCCATAACGACCTCCCTATCGTGGCTTCTCACATTGATAAGCAGCCAACGATGGGCGCATTTGCGATGATTAAACGCGCTATGCTAAACGGAGTTTTGTTACAAAAGTTACTGGAAGACTAAGTTTATACAACCAATTGAGTTACAATCTCGGGCTGTGTTTTCACAGCCCGTTTTTGTATATCAGGAATACAGCTCAACAGTATGGAAATTATTCTAATTACAGCCGCTTTTTTAGCTGGTTTTATTGCGCTTAAATGCAGCCTCCCTCCCCTCGTTGGTTTTCTACTAGCTGGATTTGGCTTGCATGCATTTGGTTACCAAAGCAATGACGTTATTGTCACTCTCGCAGATCTTGGTGTTACTCTTCTTCTGTTTACTATTGGACTCAAACTCGATGTAAAAACCCTGCTGTCCAAAGAAATATGGGGAGGGGCAACCGCCCACAACATACTCTCTACCGCTTTTTTTGCCCTAGCGTTATCCGGCTTAAAACTACTGGGCTTGACTTCGCTAGCCAGTATGGACGGCAGCCAAATCCTGCTTTTAGCTTTTGCACTATCGTTCTCTAGTACCGTTTTTGCCGTAAAAGCATTGCAAGAAAAAGGCGAAATGAACGCGACCTACGGCACACTCGCGATCGGTATCTTGGTCATGCAAGATATTTTTGCCGTAGTATTCCTGACTGCTTCAACCGGAAAAGTCCCAGAATGGTATGCCATCGGTTTGTTCGCACTGCCTTTCCTTCGTCCCCTATTCTATAAGCTGCTCGATAAAGTTGGCCACGGCGAAATGCTGGTGCTATTCGGTATTTTCTTCGCGCTTGTTGTCGGTGCTGGGCTATTCGAGTTGGTCGGGATGAAACCAGACTTGGGCGCGCTAATTTTAGGCATGCTACTCGCAGGTCACCCAAAAGCCTCAGAACTATCCAAGTCATTATTCAATATGAAGGAGCTCTTTTTAGTCTGCTTCTTTTTAAACATTGGTTTATCCGCCTCATTGAGCGTGAATGGCGTCGTTCTCGCCCTGCTATTTATCTTACTGCTACCAATCAAAGGACTCTTGTACTTCGTCACTATTAATCATTTTAAGTTTCGAGTACGTACCTCTTTGCTCGCCTCTTTATCACTATTTAACTACAGTGAGTTTGGTCTTATTGTTGCTGGATTGGCCTATAAAATGGGCTGGATGCCAAGTGATATGCTTGCTGCGATTGCGGTTGCGGTGTCGGTATCCTTTGTAATTTCCGCGCCACTTAACCGCCTTAGCCATAAAATTTATCAACATTCAGGTAAGTGGCTGCAAGAGACAGCGGTAGAAAAGCTCAATCAACGCGACCAACTCATCAACCCAGGTCATGCCCAAGTATTGATCTTAGGTATGGGGCGTATTGGAACGGGCGCTTATGATGAGCTACGCTCACGCTATGGCAAAATTTCATTGGGTATAGAAATTCGTGAAGACGCTGCACATCATCATCGTTCAGAAGGAAGAAATGTGATTTCTGGTGATGCCACCGACCCGGATTTCTGGGAGCGAATTTTAGATACAGGTCATGTAAAACTGGTTCTGCTTGCAATGCCACATCATCAAGGTAACCAAACAGCACTTGAGCAGCTTAAACGCAGAAAATATAAGGGGCAAATTGCCGCTATCGCCGAATACCCAGATCAATTGGAAGGCTTACTTGAAAATGGCGTTGACGCAGCATTCAATATATATAGTGAAGCTGGTAGCGGTTTTGCTCGACACGTCTGTAAACAACTTCAGCCTAAATTCACACCAATTAAATAAGCAACAGCACTGATATTTTTTGAAAGGCTTTCTATTGATAGAAAGCCTTTTTTGTATAGTTTTTATACCAAACCTTGATCTCATTCACCAAAACAACGATTGAGTTAAATATTTTCCATACAACAAGGCCTTTTATCATTTTTTTAATCACAAAACGTTGCTTTTTTTATTAGTAATGGCAAATTTAAACCATACCGATTAGAAATTGTTTAGTTTAGTAAGGATGTAGTATGTGTTCAGTATTTGGCATTTTAGACATTAAAAGCGATGCAGCCGCATTGCGCCCTATCGCATTAGAGATGTCGAAAAAACTTCGTCACCGTGGCCCAGACTGGTCTGGGATTTACTCTTCAGAGCGTGCTATTTTAGCGCACGAGCGCTTGGCGATTGTTGGTCTAAATAGTGGTGCACAGCCGCTATACAGCCCTGATAAGAAGCTCATCCTTGCCGTCAATGGTGAAATCTACAACCATAAAGAAATTCGTGCTCGTTACGAAGGAAAGTACGAATTTCAAACCGATTCAGACTGTGAAGTCATTCTTGCACTTTACCAAGATATGGGTGCAGATCTCCTTGAAGAACTAAACGGTATTTTCGCTTTTGTGCTCTACGACGAAGAAAAAGATGAGTATTTAGTCGGCCGTGACCATATTGGTATTATCCCTCTTTATCAAGGTCACGATGAGCATGGTAACTACTATGTGGCATCAGAGATGAAGGCTCTTGTTCCAGTATGTAAAACAGTAAGTGAATTCCCTCCTGGTAGCTATTACAGCTCTAAAGATACTGAGCCAACACGTTACTATGTTCGTGACTGGAACGAGTACGCAGCAGTACAAGGTAACAGCACTAGCAAAGAAGAATTGACTGAAGCGCTAGAAGCGGCTGTTAAACGCCAACTAATGACTGACGTGCCTTACGGTGTACTTCTTTCGGGCGGTCTAGATTCTTCTATTACATCTGCGGTAGCAAAACGCTTTGCAGCGATGCGTATTGAAGATGATGAAAAGTCTGAAGCTTGGTGGCCTCAACTGCACTCTTTTGCTGTTGGCCTAGAAGGCGCTCCTGACCTGAAAGCCGCTCGCGAAGTTGCCGACCAAATTGGTACCGTTCACCACGAAATGACGTACACGATTCAAGAAGGTTTGGACGCGATTCGTGACGTGATTTACCACATTGAAACGTATGACGTGACGACTATCCGCGCATCAACACCTATGTTCTTAATGGGTCGTAAGATCAAAGCGATGGGTATCAAGATGGTATTGTCTGGTGAGGGCGCTGACGAAATCTTTGGTGGCTACCTTTACTTCCACAAAGCGCCAAACGCGAAAGAGTTCCACGAGGAGACTGTGCGTAAACTGCTTGCTCTGAACATGTTCGACTGTGCTCGTGCTAACAAGTCGCTGGCAGCATGGGGAGTTGAAGGACGCGTACCTTTCCTAGATAAAGAGTTCATTGATGTAGCAATGCGCTTGAACCCAGCAGACAAGATGTGTGGCAACGGTAAAATGGAGAAACACATCCTTCGTGAGTGCTTCGAGCACTACCTGCCAGAATCGATCGCATGGCGTCAAAAAGAGCAGTTCTCTGATGGCGTTGGCTACAGCTGGATCGATACGCTGAAAGAAGTAGCAGAACAGAAAGTGACAGACCAGCAGATGGAAACAGCTCAATATCGATTCCCATACAACACGCCAACGACAAAAGAAGGCTACGTGTACCGTGAAATCTTTGAAGAGTTATTCCCACTTCCATCAGCAGCAGAGTGTGTACCAGGAGGCCCTTCAGTAGCGTGTTCTTCAGCGAAGGCGATTGAATGGGATGAATCGTTCCAAAACTGTGTTGACCCATCAGGTCGTGCAGTACAGACCGTTCACAACGACTCATACTAATTCTCTACGATAAAGATAAGGGTTGGTTCGTCCAACCCTTTTAAAACAGACAAAAAATTAGATACGATCAAAAAGAGGTGCTTTTGCACCTCTTTTTATGTTTGATGGAATTAGGCTATTTTAAATCTAAATCACTATTGTCTATGCTGACAGGCACACGCTTGGTGATCATCTGAACTAGCATAATTGAGCGTTTCTCACCATCTTGTTCTTGGAAGATGGCATCTATGCCCGCAAATTGACCGCTTTTAACTCTAATTTGATCGCCTGGTTTTGGCATACATTCAGAAACGGTATTGTCATTACAACACTTTTCTAGCTGCATCAATTCGAAGACCAAGTCACCTTGAACTTCTTTCGGTTGAGCACCAAAACGCACAAAGTCAACAACACCTCGAGTAGAGCGGACTGAGGTGAAGTTTGGCCCTTGCTCATAATCAAAGTAAGCGAATACGTAACAAGGAAACAGCGGTTCCTCGACTTTTTGTCTTTTACCGCGCAAAATCTTCTCAACTTCTACAGTTGGATAAAAGCACTCTACACCTTGATTTTCAAGGTGTTGTTTCGCCCTAACCTGCTCCCCACGTTTACAATAAAGTAGATACCAACGTTTCATCTTTTTACTAGCCAATTCTATTTTGTTTTTATCCTAGCATTAAGCCAAAGTTGAGTCATTGATATTCAGTTTATCTATAAAAGTATGATTATACATCGCTCGCATTAACGACATTTTTCAGCAACTTACGATAAAGAAGTCCATAGGCAAAAATGGAAATTAAGTTTGTAACACAACCAATACACCATCATATAATCTGCAAATCCAATCAAAAACAGCCACTTAACAAACAAAAATAGTTGAATGGCAAAATTTTATTATTTGTCACTCGTTGAATTGCATTGTATACGTAGAAGTCGTTAAAAAATGTAATAACTATTATTAGAAGAGCTTATGTCAAACCAACATCAATATTTTGGTCATCCACGTGGCCTGTTCTTATTGTTCGGTACTGAACTGTGGGAACGCTTTTCTTACTACGCAATGCGTGCCATTCTCGTGCTTTACCTCACCGATACAACAATGAATGGCGGCCTTGGCTGGTCAACCAAAGATGCATTAGACCTATACGGCATATACACAGGGCTTGTGTATATCACGCCTCTTATCGGTGGTTACCTAGCAGATAACTATTTAGGTCAACGTCGCTCAATTTTGCTTGGTGGCGCGTTAATGGCCATCGGCCAGTTTACTCTTGCACTTCCTGCTGATGCTTTAGGTATTGGTTCGCTACACAGTTTCTATTTAGGTCTTGGCCTACTTATCACTGGTAACGGTCTCTTTAAGCCAAATATCTCAACCATGGTTGGCGACCTTTATCAAGAAGGTGACAACCGTCGTGACGGCGCATTCACTATCTTTTATATGGGTATCAACTTAGGTGCATTACTTGCCGGCGTCGTTTCTGGCTCTGTGACAACCTCTTACGGTTGGAAAGCAGGCTTTGTTGCCGCTGGTGTGGGTATGCTGGTTAGCCTAGTGATGCAAATGGTACTGGCTCAATCATGGCTTGGTGATATTGGTCGTGAACCAGCGGCGAAACGAGATCTAAACAACAAAAACGCCACCACGAAGCAGCCACTCACCAAAGAAGAAGTGAATCGACTAAAAGTAATTCTGGTCATGAGCTTATTCACTATTGTCTTCTGGGCAGGCTTTGAACAAGCTGGTGGTCTGATGAACATCTACACTCAACAATATACTGATCGCATGATTGGTGGTTTCGAAGTTCCTGCTGCGTGGTTCCAATCACTAAACCCATTTTTCATTATTACTCTAGCGCCAGTTCTGGCTGTCCTTTGGGTAAAATTGGGTAAACGTGAACCTACTTCGCCAGTGAAATTTGCGATGGCACTATTTTTCTTGGCGATTGGTTTCCTTTGTATGGTTGGCGCAGTGCTAGAACAAGGTGGAGATACAACAGTAAAAACATCGATGTTATGGTTGGTCGGCGCTTTCTTCTTCCACACATTAGGCGAGCTGTGTTTATCACCAATTGGTCTTTCATTGGTGACTAAATTAGCACCGCTTCGCTTAGCTTCACTTATGATGGGTGCATGGTTTGGCTGTAATGCGATTGCTAACTATGTTGCGGGCTATGTGGGCTCTCACGTAGGCGAGTTAGGCGCTATGGCTATCTTTAGTGGTATTGCGGTCAGTGCAACCGTAAGTGGCGTAATTTTGCTCCTATTCTCTAATACACTCGTTCGCTGGATGCATGGCGCTGAAAATACGCACAGCACGGCAGAGCAAGTAGAAGAGCAGCAAGTACAAGTTGCTTGATCGCTCAACTAAACGTAGAAAGGGTCGCTATTGCGACCCTTTTTTGTATCTAAAGTTTAGATTGAACTAACTCAACCATCATCTCGATATGAAGTGCACTGTCGTTCAAACAAGGGATGTAGGTAAAGTTTTCACCACCTGCTTCAAGGAAAATCTCTTTACACTCTTCCGAGATCTCTTCCAACGTCTCTAAACAATCTGACGAAAATGCAGGGGTCACAACATTAATATTTTTCACACCCTTTGCAGGAAGTGCCTCTAGGGTCTTATCGGTATAAGGTTGAAGCCACTCTTCTCTCCCAAATCGGGACTGATACGTCATGCCAATTTGTTGTTCGCTTAAACCTAACGCTTCCCCAAGCAAGCGAGTCGTCTCTTCACAATGCTGTGGGTAAACATCACCATTGTCAGCATAGCGTTTTGGAATACCATGATAAGAACACAGCAGGTAATCTCCTTGACCATTCTTTTGCCAATGTTCACGAACTGAGTGCGCTAACGCTTCAATATATTTTGGGTGATTGTAATAATCACGAATAAAGATAAAGCCTGGCATCACAGGCAGGTTCTTAAATGCTTTAGTGATTCCGTCAGAAACCGCTGCCGTTGTTGTGCCCGAGTATTGCGGATACAAAGGTAAAACAATGACTTCATCAACGCCTTGCGCCAATAGGGCTTCAAAGCCTGATTGCAAACTTGGGTTACCATACGTCATACCAAGCTCTACAGGTATATCAAGCTTTTGTGCCAACTTTTCCGTTTGGCGTTTAGAGTACACCATCAACGGCGAGCCCTCTTCCATCCATACTGATTGATAGAGTTTGGCAACTTTAGGAGCTCGGATAGGAAGGATAACGCCGTGCAATAGTGGACACCAAAGCCATCGAGTCATGTCTACCACTCGGTGATCATGAAGAAACTGACTTAAAAAGCGCTTTACGGCAGGAGCGGTTGGTGCGTCAGGAGTTCCCAGGTTAACTAGGAGTACACCCTGTTTATTATTCTCTTTCATAACATCCTATTCATGGTAAACGGCTTGGTTCATATATTTAAGTAACCTCGAAGTAACGAATAGCCGAGCTGAAGTTAATTAGATATATGTTTACGAGTAAACTAAAAAAAGCGACCACTTGGGCCGCTTTCAATATATCAAAATATTAAATTTTTGACTTCAGCAAATTAAGATAGTGCTTTCTCGATATCCGCACTAACTTCAGCTACTTGCTTAGTACCATCAAACTTAAGGTACTTAGTCTTGCCTGCTTCAGCTTCTTTGCCGTAGTAGTTGATTAGCGGCGCAGTTTGCTCGTGGTAAACACCTAGACGAGCACGTACTGTTTCTTCTTTGTCGTCATCACGAACAACAAGATCTTCACCAGTTACATCATCTTTACCTTCCACTTTAGGCGGGTTGTAAACCACGTGGTAAGTACGACCAGAAGGAAGGTGAGCACGACGACCAGCCATACGCTCAACAATTACATCGTCTGCAACGTCAAATTCGATAACGTAGTCTACGTCTACGCCCATTTCTTTTAGGCCGTCAGCTTGAGGGATAGTACGTGGGAAACCATCTAGTAGGAAACCGTTTGCACAGTCTTCTTGAGCGATGCGCTCTTTGATAAGACCAAGGATGATTTCATCAGAAACTAGCTGACCAGCGTCAATAACAGCTTTAGCTTGTTTACCAAGCTCTGTACCTGCTTTGATAGCAGCACGAAGCATATCACCAGTAGAGATTTGTGGAATACCGTATTTTTCCATGATGAAGTTTGCTTGTGTGCCTTTACCTGCACCTGGAGCACCTAGAAGAATGATGCGCATGATTTATCCTCTTTAATATTTAAGATTTATACCGAAGCTCACAATAGCTGACCTCTTAGACATCAAACCTGAGAAGCACCTGCAACGATAAGTTTCGGTATAACGTATATAGGCGAGCAAAAATACACGCCTTATTACTCACATTCAAGTCGCAGATTCTATCACAGGTTCTCTGAGCAAAGAGTGTATTAAGACTAAAGAATGTTAACAGTACCCTCTTTCACGCCCTATTGATTATTAACTCAGCACTTGAGATGCAAAATTTTGCGACAACAAACAAAAAGCTCGCGAAATGCGAGCTTTTTGATTTGCAGAGGTTATTACACCTTAGTCAAAAGTTGATTAACGGCTCCTAAGAACTCTGTTGGATCCTCAATAGAGCCTCGCTCCGCTAGCATTGCCTGACCAAGCAGAACTTCAACCCAGCGACCAAACGCTTCTTCATCGGCTTCGTCAGCCATACGCTTAACCAATTTGTGCTCAGGGTTTAGCTCAAAGATGTATTTCACTTCCGGCACAGCTTGACCAGCTGCCGCAAGAAGCTTCGCCATTTGAGTACCCATTTCGTAATCGTCCGTTACCACAACAGCAGGCGTAGATGCGAGTTTGAAGGTGGTACGAACTTCTTTCACACGATCGCCTAGGTAAGACTTCGTGCGCTCTACAACCGACTTAAACTCTTCTTCGGTTTCTTTTTGCTTCTCTTTTTCTGCTTCATCTTCAAACTGACTTAGATCAAGCCCAGCTTTAGTGATTGACTGGAACTGTTTACCATCAAACTCAGTTAAGTAGTTCATCAGCCACTCATCAATGCGGTCGTACATCAAGATAACTTCAATGCCTTTCGCTTTGAACTGTTCTAAGTGAGGGCTGTTTTTCGCAGCTGCATAGCTGTCTGCCGTCAAGTAGTAGATCTTATCTTGACCTTCTTTCATGCGCTCAACGTAAGACGCCAAGCCCACAGTTTGCTCAGAAGAGTCCACTTCAGTTGAGGCAAAGCGCAATAAACCTGCAACTTTCTCTTTGTTTGCAAAGTCCTCCGCAGGGCCCTCTTTCATCACAAGACCAAACTCTTTCCAGAATGATTGGTATTTCTCTTCGTCATTCTTGGCCATACGTTCAAGCATCGTTAGCACGCGCTTAGTACAAGCATTACGTAGAGACTGAGTCACTTTATTGTCTTGTAAGATCTCACGCGATACGTTTAGCGGTAAATCGTTTGAGTCTATTAAACCACGTACGAAGCGTAAGTATGACGGCATAAATTGCTCTGCATCGTCCATAATGAATACGCGCTGTACGTACAGTTTCAAGCCTGATTTGTGGTCGCGGTTCATCATATCCCAAGGTGCTTTCGATGGGATGTATAGTAAGCTCGTGTAGTCGTTTTTACCTTCTACACGGTTATGACTCCAGACCAAGGGATCGGCAAAGTCATGTGATACGTGCTTGTAGAACTCTTGATACTCTTCTTCTGAAATATCAGATTTGTTACGCGTCCACAGTGCCTGGGCTTTGTTGATTTGCTCCCACTTTTTCTCATCTGTTTCCTTGCCTTCGTCATCACGAACGACAGTTTGGATTGAAACAGGAATGCCGATGTGATCAGAGTACTTACTGATAACGTCACGTAGACGCCACTCATTCAAAAACTCTTTACCCTCTTCACGCATATGAAGAATGATGTCGGTACCACGTGACTCTTTGGTAATGTTTTCGATGGTGTACTCACCTTCACCCGCTGAGTGCCATTGTACCGCTTCATCAGCGGCTAGACCCGCAGCGCGAGTGCGCACGGTAACGGCGTCAGCAACGATAAATGCCGAGTAGAAACCAACACCAAACTGACCAATAAGCTGAGAGTCTTTGCTCTGCTCTTCAGATAGCTTTGAGAAAAACTCGGCTGTTCCAGATTTTGCGATTGTTCCTAAGTGCTCAATCACATCATCACGGCTCATACCGATACCGTTATCAGAAATGGTTAAGGTATTTGCGCTTTCATCAAACGACAGCTTCACGCAAAGGTCTGCATTACCTTCGTATAGATCTGGGTTAGATAACGCCTGAAAGCGCAGTTTGTCTGATGCATCTGATGCGTTAGAGATCAGCTCGCGCAAAAAGATCTCTTTATTTGAATAAAGAGAATGGATCATTAAATGCAGTAGTTGTTTTACTTCTGATTGAAAACCACGAGTTTCTTTATTTTGAGATACGGTTTCGCTCATGTGTGCTCCATAACATCTAAACTAATTGGCTTTTTCATAGGGACAAGTTTGTGACTTTCCCCTTGAAATCACCCTACCGAGATGTCATTTAACATGTGGCTGACAAATGTAAATTCAAGGTCAATATTGCTAAAAACGGTGTTTTTTTAGAAAATTTTAATTATCCTACCCGTCTAAAAGCATCTAAAATGTCGTGCGCACTCCAAGCGCCTCGGTAATTTTGTGACATAAATCACCATAATTACAACATCATCCATCTAAGAAGAACTAAATGACTAACATTGGCACCAAATTTCTACTTGCTCAAAGGTTCACCTTTGATCCAAATAGTAATTCGCTCGCTGACCAACAAAACGGCAACGACGTTGTACGATTAGGAAGCAACGAAAGCCGTATACTTCTGATGTTGGCAGAGAGACCAAACGAAGTTTTAACCCGTAACGAGCTTCACGAGTTTGTTTGGCGTGAGCAAGGTTTTGAGGTGGATGACTCAAGCCTGACTCAAGCGATTTCTACTCTGCGTAAGATGTTGAAGGATTCAACAAAATCTCCAGAGTTTGTTAAAACGGTACCTAAACGTGGCTACCAACTCATTTGTTCAGTGGAACGCTTGAGCCCATTTTCTACTGACGCTAACACTGACGCTGAAGAAACCTCTTCTGAACAAGAAGCGCCAGCAGTGGAGTTAGAAGCGAGCGATATGCTACCGACAGAGGTAGTGACCGATACTACTGCTGATATTGAGCCTCAAGTAGAGCTGACTAAAACTCAGCCGAAGCCAGCATCTAACACGATTAACTGGCTACCGCGTGTCATTATCTTTTTGTCTCTGCTGCTTCCTGTTTGCGTATTGTTATTCACGAACCCTGCGGAATCCCAATTCCGTCAAATTGGTGAGTATCAAAATGTACCGGTGATGACACCTGTAAATCACCCTCAAATCAACAACTGGTTGCCTTCAATAGAGCAATGCATTGAGCGCTACGTGAAGCACCATGCAGAAGACTCGTTGCCAGTGGAAGTGATTGCCACTGGTGGACAAAATAACCAGCTGATTCTGAACTACATTCATGACAGTAACCACTCTTACGAGAACGTAACACTGCGTATTTTCGCAGGTCAAAACGATCCAACAGACATCTGCAAATAAAGGAGGCCAATATGAAGATTAAATTAGCATCTGCGGTTTTGGCCGTATCCGTTCTTTTCAGTAGTTGGTTGTATTGGGGAAGTGACCTAAAAGTGGAGCAGCTCCTCACAGCAAACGAATGGCAGTCGACCATGGTGACAGTCATTACAGACAGCTTGCCTGACGATACTGTCGGCCCACTACGCCGAGTTAATGTTGAATCAAACGTGAAATATCTCCCTAATGGTGACTATATTCGCGTAGCAAATATCAAACTATTCGCTCAAGGTTCAACCGCAGAATCAACGATAAATATCTCGGAAAAAGGCCGCTGGGAAGTAAGTGACAACTATTTGTTGGTCTCGCCTTCGGAGTTTAAAGATATTTCATCTTCTCAATCAAAAGACTTTTCCGAAGCACAGCTACGTTTAATTACTCAAATTTTTAAGCTAGATGCGGAGCAAAGTCGTCGTATTGACGTCGTGAACGAAAAAACACTATTGCTCACTAGCTTGAACCACGGTTCTTCGGTACTGTTTAAAAACTAATTTTGATTGGATGATAAGGGGGCAAGACGCCCCCTTTGTTTTGCTTATGGATTGGCTAGATACCACTACTCTCTTTTTCGGTTCACTAATCGCCAACACGCTGGCTTCACTTTCTGGTGGCGGAGCAGGCTTGCTTCAATTCCCTTTACTCATCTTTCTCGGCTTACCGTTCTCCGTTGCGCTAGGCACACATAAGGTGGCTTCGGTTGCTTTAGGCTTAGGCGCAGCAAGCACGCATTTAAGATCAGGCACTATTAAATGGAAAATCGCGCTCTACCTTATCTTGTCCGGTAGTATTGGCGTGATTTTAGGGGCTAACTTAATTGTACAGATCCCTGATGGTATCGCGGAAAAGATGCTCGGCACGATGATCCTAGCGCTAGGTATCTACTCGCGATTTAAGACATCGCTAGGCCAAGCTGAAGTAATACGTAACCGTCATCCTATCGGTTGGGTTATTGGTGGAATTGGCTTACTGTTTATCGGCATCATTAACGGATCTCTTACCGCAGGTTCTGGTTTGCTCGTGACACTATTTTTGGTGCGCTGGTTTGGTTACGACTACAAACAAGCCGTTGCTTACACCATGATTTGTGTCGGCCTGTTTTGGAATGGCATTGGAGGCATTGCCGTCGTACAGGCAGGGGCCCCTATTCACTGGGCTTGGATGCCTGTTTTATTGTTAAGCTCATTTCTAGGCGGCAGTTTAGGCGCATGGGCCGCGACTCGATACAGTAACAGAGTGATTAAAGTTGCATTCGAAATTCTCACGTTTGCCGTGGGCATCAAGTTGCTGGTTTAAAAAGATTAAAAGGAAAGTTTCATGGATAAAGCAATCATTGATATTTATTACTGCCGCCAGTGCAACTGGATGTTGCGTTCAACTTGGCTATCGCAAGAATTACTGCATACTTTTAGCGAAGAAATAGAAACAATCAGCTTACACCCGGACACAGGTGGTCGCTTCGAAATTTTCTGTAATGGCCAGCAAATTTGGGAACGGAAAAAAGACAGCGGCTTTCCTGAAGCCAAGGTGCTAAAACAGCGCGTAAGAGACATTATCGACCCAGAACGCGATTTAGGACATTCAGACACAAAATAGGGAGCAATTCGCTCCCTATTTTTTACTTAGTAAAACCGTTAAATCATGGTTTGTGCTAATACTTCGCCTTCTGGCGTTTTTACCGTTAGCTTATTGCCTTCTAGAGTACCAAAGCTTCTCGGTAAGCCATTACGTGGGAATGTCATCGAGCCTGGGTTGAATATAATGGCTCCATCTTGCATCTCTGCGACGGGAACATGTGTATGACCGTGGGCGATGATATCACCTTCACGCAGTGGCGGCCGTTTTTCAGAGTTGTACAAGTGACCATGAGTCAAAAAGATTCTCTTGCCAGATTCAAGTAGCACCCATGAGTAATCCATCATCATTGGAAACTTCAATAGCATTTGGTCTACTTCACTATCACAGTTGCCACGTACAGAAATAATTTGATCACTGTATTGGTTCAATAAGTCTGCTACCTGTGGAGGGTTGTAGCCTTCCGGAATAGGGTTTCGCGGCCCATGGTTTAGCGTATCTCCTAGCAAAATCAGGTGGTGCGCACCAGAAGCCAAAAATAGATCAATGGTTTCTTTAGTTGCTGGCAAAGAGCCATGCAGGTCTGAGGCAAAAAATAGTTTCACGACATCGTCTCCTCAAAAAGTATGAGGTCATTCTACGGCATTTTTTTAGCAGCTCAACCTACGACGGTTTGAATACTACTGATAGCGCAATGATTCAATGACCATAGGCAAAACATAGAACCATGCTGCATACGCTGTTCCAACCAACACCAGTATCCAAAACACCATCGACATAAATTTTGATTTGGCTAGATGGTGCAGCGGATCGGGCTCTCCGCATCCTGGACATGCATGAGCGCGTTTTGAGATTTGTTTCTCACACACGGGGCAAGAGACTAAAGGCATGATACAGATTCCTCGACATTAGGCTTAGGGCGCAAAGAATAATGGTGAATTAACACATATGCAACCTAACATATATTAAATATTTTAGTTCTTTGTAACAGTCGCTGACTTGAGAAAAAATTCGTTGATTTTTCATTTATATCAACCTATTACACTTCTTCTCGCACCATACCATTGATGACAATATTGTTATAACTCACCATCCCAATGACCTCGCCACTTTCAATGACCGGCGCTCTGCTTATGCCAAATCGCTCAAACAAACGGGCACAATATTTTACGTTCATATCTGGTTCGACACACAAAGCGGGCTTGGTCATGATTTCATAAATATTTGTGCGCTGAGGAGAACGATTATTCGCCAGCACCTTTTTGGCGATATCATTCATCAACACGATGCCATATTCATCATTATCATCTCGCTTTTTCACCACCAGCGCTTTGACTTGGTATTTTTTCGCTAGCGTTATGCCTTCGTATACGGTCATCAGTCCATCAACCATTACATACGTTGCCGCCATAACATCTCGAACTCTAATTATCGTTTGATCACTCATAATTCATCCTCGACTACTTTGGTCAATGTCTCGACTTGATGCGCGACACCGACTGCATCTTCAATATCGATCTGAACAGCAATCCCCTGTCCCGACTCTCTGTCAAATTCACCAACCTCATTAATGGTCTCTAATATGTGTCGAGATAGATGTTCCTCGACCACAAACAGCAGCACATCTTTTTGCACTTCTAGCGTTAAACCAAAAAACGTTCGCTTTTGATTTAAACCTTGCCCGCGAGCATTGTTAATCACTGTTGCACCGGTCGCACCAGCATCGCGTGCAGCGTCCAACACCTTGTCTGTTTTGCTGTCTTCAACAAACGCAAGTATCAATTTAAAGCGCATTTTCTTCTTCCTCCGAGACGTTTTTATTCAGCCACTGGGTTATTTGCGCATAGCCCATCACAGAGATCATAGGAAATAGACTGGCAAACGCGATCAAGCCAAAGCCATCAATCATTGGGTTTCTTCCAGGGACGGTCGAAGCAAGCCCTAACCCTAATGCAGTTACAAGTGGGACAGTGACGGTAGAAGTTGTTACGCCTCCAGAATCGTAGGCGAGTGGAACAATAAGCTTAGGAGCGTAAAACGTTTGAATCACAACGACGATGTAACCCGCGATGATGTAATAATGAATGGGATCGCCCACGACAATCCGGTAACTCCCTAATGCAATACCAATTGCCACCCCAAACGCAACGGCTACGCGCAAGCCGTTAATACTGATACTGCCTCCAGAGACTTGGTTTGCTTTTATCGCTACAGCGATTAAAGAAGGCTCTGCAATCGTGGTACTAAAGCCTATAAAAAAGGCGAAGGTGTAAACCCAATAATAGTCGACCCACATTAAGGCTTTCCCTACCGATACTTTGAACTCTTGTAAAAACTCCGGCGCCGTTAATTGCACAGCCATCGTCTCCCCAAGTGGAAACAACGCCATTTCTAATCCAAGTAAAAAAAGAGCTAACCCGAAAATCACATAAACGAACCCAAGCAAAACTTTCTTAAGGTTGCTAACAGGACGCCTTAACACCGCTAACTGAAAACCAAAAATAATGCTGGCGATGGGAACGACGTCTCGAACGGTCGATAACAAAGTGTCTAGGAAATGATCAATTGAAATCATGTTACGACCATTCCGTAAACCATCACAAACATCATCGGTAACAGCGAGGCAAAAGCGATTAAACCAAAGCCATCCACCATAGGGTTACGCCCTTTAATAGAAGACGCTAAACCGACACCCAGTGCAGTGACCAAAGGTACTGTTATGGTGGACGTGGTTACACCTCCGGAATCGTAAGCGACGCCAATAATGGCTTCAGGTGCAAACCACGTCAGTATTACAACGCCTACATAGCCACCAATGATCATGTAATGAATCGGCCACCCTTTTAAGATACGCAAAACGCCGATAACGATGGCTATCCCCACAGAGAGAGCTACTGTTACTCGAAGTCCTTCTCCGTAATCCTGCATGGACTGCTCTGAGTTAGCGATCATTCCGCCCTCAGCCGCAACTTCTGAGGCTTCTTCCGCTACCGCGGTTAATGCAGGTTCAGCTATCGTGGTGCCAAACCCCAAACAAAACGCAAAGACTAATAACCAAAACACGCTGCCTTTTTTTGCAAAGGCTTGAGCCATACTCTCTCCGATAGGAAAAAGACCAAGTTCTAGGCCAAAGATAAAAAAGGTTAATCCTAAAACGACAAGCAACAAGCCAAAAAGAATGGAGACCAGGTTGGGCAGCGGCTCTTGCAAAACGACTAATTGGAAAAAAGTGATAACAATGATGATGGGTAATAAGTCACGAGCACTATTGAGGAGCGCTCGAAAAAGCGCAACAAATGCTTCCATGCCTATCCTCCTTGATTGTGCAAACTGATTACGCTCGTTCCAATGAGCGATAACTTCTAGTCTGGCATAGATTTCACTCTTCTACCGTGAATGCACTAGCGCCATCTATAACATTTAGTTACATATTTTCTAATATGTGAAGTTAATAGCCTCTCTGTCAGCTTGTCACTATCCTAGAAATAATGGTGTTGAGATGATCAAGCTAAGCACAAAACGACTATAATGTTCTAATACGTGTACATTCAAAGAGATAACATGAAGATATTACTCACAGGTGGCACTGGGTTTATTGGCTCGGAGTTGCTCAAGCTGCTATCAACTCACCAAGTTATGCTACTTACACGCTCTCCAGAGCGAGCAAAACAACGCCTACAGCATGCTGATCTGGGTAATATCGAATACCTTGACTCGCTCGAATCGTTCGCCGATCTCAATCACGTTGATGCCGTCATTAATCTTGCAGGTGAGCCTATTGCGGATAAAAGGTGGACCAGCGAGCAAAAAGAAAAAATCTGCAAAAGTCGTTGGAAAATTACCGAGCAAATTGTTGAGCTGATCCACGCAAGTACCGAACCTCCCTCTGTTTTTATTAGTGGCTCGGCAGTTGGCTACTATGGTGATCAACAAGATCATCCGTTTGATGAGTGCTTACATGTTAATAGCGACGACTTTCCTCACGAGGTTTGTGCAAAGTGGGAGCAAATAGCCAAGCGCGCAGAGTCGGAGCAAACTCGGGTTTGTCTAATGAGAACTGGCGTGGTACTCGGCCTCAATGGTGGTGCGTTGGCAAAGATGCTATTACCTTACAAGCTTGGCGTAGGCGGCCCACTTGGGAACGGTAATCAGTACATGCCTTGGATTCACATCCTAGATATGGTCCGCGCCATCATGTACTTGCTTGAAACACCACATGCCCACGGTGCATTCAATATGTGCGCCCCCCATCCTGTGACTAATCGTATATTCAGCGGTACACTAGCTAAAACGCTCAAACGTCCGCATATCTTGTTCACGCCTAAATGGGCGATTGAACTCCTAATGGGAGAATCTTCCTGCTTATTGTTCGATAGCATGAGAGCCAAACCCAAAAAACTCACCGAACTGGGCTTTAAATTTAGCTACTCCAGAATAGAGCCAGCACTCAAGCACTTGCTTCATGACCGGAGCTGATGAATGATGGCTCTAATCAATGTTTCTGAGTCTTAAATTAAATTATGAAAAAGTCGATTCTTATTACGGGTTGTTCAACCGGCATCGGTTACGTGTGCGCTCACGCCCTACAAAACAAGGGATTTAATGTCATTGCATCTTGTAGGAAAGAACAAGATGTCCAGCGCCTAATTAATGAAGGGCTAACCTGCATCAATCTAGACCTAAATAGCCCAGAAAGCATTTCTTCGGGCGTGAAGCAAGCGCTAGAGTTAGCAGAAGGTAAGCTTTACGCAGTGTTCAATAATGGTGCCTATGGTCAGCCCGGAGCACTGGAAGACTTACCCACCGAGGCTCTTCAAGATCAATTTCAGACCAACTTTTTTGGTTAGCACCAGTTGGTCAGAGAGGTGCTTCCTCATATGCGCCAGCAAGGCGAAGGACGCATCATACAAAACAGCTCTGTTCTTGGTTTTGCCGCAATGAAATACCGTGGTGCCTATAATGCATCAAAATTTGCCTTAGAAGGCTGGACAGATACGCTCAGGCTAGAGCTTGCGGATACGAATATCAAAGTGGCATTGATAGAACCAGGACCGATCGAAACTCAATTTAGAAACAATGCATTACGAGCCTTTGAGAAGTGGGTTGATATTGAATCTAGCCCCCATCGTCATGCTTATGAAGGACAAAGAGAGCGACTCAACAACGACAAGTCTAATAATCGATTTGTTTTGCCTGCAGAGTCTTGCATCGCACCAGTTCTTCATGCATTAACTAGCGTTTCACCGAAAATTCGTTATCGAATTACTACACCGACTAAATTATTCGCAGTCTTGAAAAGACTATTACCAACCCGTGTACTTGATAAAATTTTGCGACAGGCTGCATAAAAAAGTTTTGTCGAAATGTAATTTCACCGTAACAATGTGATGTCATTATGAACATGTAGGTTAAAAAAACCTCAACTAAACGAATCAATTTCTACGCAATTCAGCGGGGATTCTTTCGCCCAAAGTGATTGAGTTGCTTAGATTTGGTATCGCCACCCATTACGTTTTGTAGCAATGTTTATACTACTGCGAGGCAACAATGACATTAAATCAGCTTAACTGGCTTAGTGTGGGTGTAGTGTTGACCATGTTCATCCTATTTTGATACCGCACTAACAAATAGCATTAGAATTGCGCTGCTTCGGCAGCGTTTTCTTTTTATCTAACACCTGAGCAGCAATAACCTCACTCTATTACCTCACGTTTTCTCAAAATAGAATGATTCATTATTGATGGTGAATGTCGCTTGAATTTCACCTAAATCAACTCCATATCTAATATCAACGACAAGACACAAGGCAAGGATACTCTGATGCAATCCCCATTTATCGTTGAGATAACAGAACAGAACTTTCGCGAAACGCTTGAAGGATCAATGAACACGCCCGTTTTGATCCACTTTTGGGCCAACGCTCAGCCAGAAAGCGCACAGATACTCCCTGAGTTGCAATCTCTTGCTCAACAGTACAACGGTGCATTTACGCTTGCTCTACTAAATTGTGAAGATCAGCCCGCTTTAGCGTCTCAATTTGGCGTGCAAGTATTGCCAACTATCGCGCTGTTTATAAATGGTCAAGCCGTCGATGGTCTGGGAGGCCCCCAGCCAATTGATGCCATTGCTACCATGCTACAAAAGCATTTGCCAAGCCCAGATGAACAACTATTAAAACAAGTCAGTGAACTTCTTCAGCAAGGTGAGCATGCTCAGGCTTTGAGCATCATCCACACTTTGCCGCCAGAGCTGCAAGAGCGTGGTGATGTGAAACTCGCGATGGCTGATTGTTTGCTAGAAACCAAACAATTTGATATTGCCCAAGAACTACTGAACGCTATCCCTCTCGAGTATCAAGATAACTACTACAAGAGCCTAATAGCCAAGCTCGAGCTGCATTTGCAGGCTGCAGATAGCCCTGAGTTACAGCGACTAGAACAAGCATACGCAGCAGACATGGCAAACTTCGAACTCGCTTGTGAATTGGCGGTACAATACAACCAAGTTGGTCGGGATGAAGAAGCGTTGGAACTGCTGTGGAATATTCTTAAAAAAGACTTGGGCGCCCAAGACGGTGACGTGAAGAAGACTTTTATGGATATTCTCAGTGCGCTAGGTCAAGGTAACGCATTAGCAAGCAAATATCGTCGCCAGCTTTACTCAATTTTGTACTAAGCGCAGCATTCTTCTAGGAATAAGACAACAAAGGCCGGGATTTCCGGCCTTTGTCATATAAAAAACCAATAACCTCTCAAAGGTCTCAGAACTTCAATTGTCTATTGTCTATAAATAGGTAAAAATGGATCGAATATTATGCACTTAAGGGAATAACTCATGCCAATTGATTCACTGATCACCATCGGTATTTTCGTCGTTCTTGCTGTCGTTATCTTATCTTCAGCCATTAAAACGGTTCCGCAAGGAAACAACTGGACAGTTGAACGCTTCGGACGCTACACCCACACATTAAAGCCGGGTTTAAACTTGATCATTCCATTCGTTGATAAAGTTGGTCAAAAAGTAAACATGATGGAGCGCGTTCTCGATATTCCTGCGCAAGAGGTCATTTCAAAAGATAACGCTAACGTGGTTATTGACGCTGTCGGATTTGTTCAAGTGATCGATGCTGCAAAAGCGGCTTATGAAGTCAACGACTTAGAACACGCTATTAGAAACTTGACCCTTACGAACATTCGTACCGTTTTAGGTTCAATGGAACTGGACGAAATGCTGAGCCAACGCGACATGATCAACTCTAAGCTGTTGGCGATTGTTGACCAAGCAACAAACCCTTGGGGCGTAAAAGTCACACGAATTGAGATTAAAGATGTCCAGCCACCAGCCGATCTGACCGCTGCAATGAATGCGCAAATGAAAGCCGAGCGTAATAAGCGTGCGGAAATTCTTGAAGCAGAAGGGGTTCGCCAAGCTGAGATATTAAAGGCCGAAGGTCATAAACAATCAGAGATATTAAAAGCTGAAGGCGAAAAGCAGTCTGCTATTCTCCATGCAGAAGCACGTGAGCGTGCCGCGCAAGCAGAAGCAAAAGCGACTTACATGGTTTCCGAAGCCATTGCAAAAGGTGACATGCAAGCCGTCAATTACTTCATTGCACAGGGTTATACCGAAGCGATCAAGAGCATTGGTCAAGCCGAAAATGGTAAAATCATTATGCTTCCATTAGAAGCAACCGGACTAATGGGCTCGGTTGCAGGGATAGCAGAAATGTTTAAACAGCAAGATAAAGAATAATTTATGGACTTTTTTAGTTTGTTGGAAGGTATCTCTTTCTGGCATTGGCTAGCGTTTGGCTTTGCTCTTTTAGCAGTTGAGCTACTTGGTACCGCAGGGTATTTTCTCTGGCTCGGGATGTCTGCACTTATCGTTGGAGCCATCATGACCGTTTTGCCAATGAGCTGGCAATTGCAATGGCTTTGCTTTGCAAGCTTCAGCTTAATCACCACCTGGCTTTGGTGGCGACGACAATGGTCTAAAGACAAGCAAGAAGACCAAGAAAGAGATCTGAACCAAAAGTACAAGCAGTTAATTGGGCGTACTCTTATCCTTGAAGAAGACTTTTCCGTCGGGCTCAATCGCATCAAGGTAGCCGATACCACATGGTCCGCACAATCGGATCAAGCACTTCCAGCCGGTACCCGCGTAAGAATCACCGATGTGGAAGGTATTATTTTAATCATTGAGCCTGGTTCTAATTAATTTATGCCAAAGTAATGGGGCAAATCATGCGCCATTACTTTAATCTAAACAACTGCTTTCTTTTCATTACCTTAATTAAAATCGAGAAAAAAATAAGTAGTAGTAATATTATTAATACCCTACCTCGCATTCCCTATCATTTAATTATTCAACACACGACAATCAATAAGATAGAAATATATCTAGGTAAATTATTGCTCTAAATTTATTTTAAAAAATAAAACTTTATTGAATTATTTTTTGATCTTTTTATCCTCGGATACATACTTAACGCATAAGCATTTAAGTTGAGTGCTTTTTATTTGGTAAGTAAGAGGATGTACTATGAATAAACTTCTCTTTTTAATGTTGTGCGGTATTTTTTCTTTTTCTTCCTTTGCCTACAACAACGGAAACGGCGGTACAACTAATTTGGGACCTATAGTCGAATGTAAGATGCCAAGTGGCGACGTTACGAATATTCCAAGTGAAATGTGTCGATTTAGAGGTGGGGAATGGGAATAGTAAAGAAGTAAGAGCTTAGTTTGATATAAGAGCCCTATTCAACCTTGCCTTTCTGCGTAGTCACGGTTTATACAAGTACGTAGATATTTAAAGTTTATATTAAGGTGATGATTATGAGATTTTTATCTGGTCTATTAGTAATATCTTTTGCCATAATTCCGTTAACCACTCATGCTAATGGTGCATCCGGTGGTCGTACGTTAGGCCCAGAGATAAAGTGTGAGTTGCCAAACGGTAATGTACATATGTTGCCACCGTTATATTGCAAAATATACGACGGCCGAGAAGTGAAATAGAAAAGGAGCCTAGCGGCTCCTTTTATTATTTCACTAAGTATTAGTGGAAGCTGTAAGGGATAAGAACTTGTAGACGTAAGTCTGTCTCATCCGCATCGCCTGCACCTGCGTACTCATCACGTTCTAGGATTGTACCGTGTAAACGAATGGTAGAACCTTTAAGCGCGCCACTTTGTAGTGAGTAAGATACTGTTGCGTTAACTGCGTATTCGCTTTCGTAATCCCAGTCACCTGATGCTCCGCTTGCTGCAGAGTCAGCGCCAGTACCGTAACCAAAGCCTAGGTAGTAGTTCCAGCCGTTACCTTGGTTGTAAGATAGACGGTTGTACCATGCTAGCTCACCCGCTTTGTTCCAGTCAGATAGCGCATCCCACCACTGAGACCAAGTACCATTGTTCATACCATATGTATGAATAGTACGAGGAACGAAGTCCGCACGGTTATCTGTGTCTGTGTAGCGCAACTCAGACATCCAAGCTAGCTTGCCGAAAGATTGGTTCAAAGACAGACCAGTGTGGAAACCTAGACCATCGTATTTCACATCGTCATCAACACCGTAGAAATCAAATGCTAGAGTTGTACGATCGCTCACTGTGTACTTCAAATACGCTTTGTAAGATGTGTTATCAGTCTCGTTGTGGTAGCTAGTCACTTGACCTGCACCCCAGTCAACACCATTTGCATATTGAACGCCAGTTGCTTGGCCTAGGCCAAGTTGCATAAACAGGCTGTCAGTTAGGTTACCATTTAGACCTAGAGAGTGTAGGTAGCTCCATGACGTGTCAGACCAAAGCGCTGGTGCGTAATCATCTTCGTGAAGCAGCCAAGGTGCTGTAAATTGGTCTGCGCCAAAGTAGCTTAGGTTGAAATCACCAAGTTTAGCGTTCAGTTCGAAACCACGGTAAGTACCAGGTACAAAGCTCCAAACGTTACCGATTGTACCGTTACCACCAGCCTGTAACATACCGAAACGAGCATTAAAGTTTTCGTTTGCTTTGAATTTCAGCGCTGCTTTGTAAACTTTAAGCTGCTGACCATCACCTGCACCCCAGTCTAGGTTGTTACAAGTTGAGATTTCGTTACATAGGTAGCCTTCGTTTGAATTGTAAAGACTATCGTTGTAAAGATCGCCAGAGTAGTAAGCCGCAACATCTGCGCCCACCCAACCATCGTGGTAGCCAGAAGTGAAGTCTAAAATTGCGTTGTAAGAAGAGTAGTTTAGACGACTCCAACGGTCACCATTTTCACCGCCGGGCTTACCTGTTGTACGAGTTCGTGAACGAGTATCAACTATGAATAATGCATTTAGACTTGAGTCTTGCATAAATTCGTTCACTTTCTCTACGTACTCGCCACCTGCTGCACTTTCAGTAGACGCTGTAGCTGGAGCGACAGCAACAACACCAAACATTGCTGCGGTTAACGCTGAAACCTTAAAAAATTTGTCCATGGAAAAACTCCTAAAAATGGATATAGCTGTATTTTTCTATCTCACCTTTAGTTGGCCGCCGAAGGAGAGAAGTAAATTCCTGATCAAACCTCATTATTTCTAATTTGGCTTTTTTTAGTTCCTGCATACACACCGTGTATCCACGTGATTAAGACTAACTTCGCAGCTAAAAACATCCAAATGGAACTTATTTTTTTTCTAAAAAAATATGAGCCACTCCAAAGTTCCATATAACTTATTGATCCAGATCTTATTTTTAACAACATCAAAACAACACAATAAATTATTATTTAAAATCAAACACTTAAATTGAACTTAAAAGTATCAACTTGAAGTCACTCGCAGACTAAAAAAGCCAAAAAAACCAATAACCCAAGGTTCGATCTTGATCACTGAAAAGAACAAAGGCACCAATTACTCAATAAAAAAACACTTAATTATGAACAATAAAAAGCCCCGCATGCTTACCATACGGGGCTTTTAGTTATTTTTTAGCTTTTTTGAGAAGACTTAATTCATCAGTTCGAGTAAGTCTTGTTCTGTTTTAATTTCGATACCCAGTTCTTGTGCCTTTGCGAGCTTCGAACCTGCATTTTCACCAGCAAACAAAATATCGGTTTTCTTAGAAACACTACCCGTCACTTTAGCCCCCAGTGCTTGGAGGGCTTCTTTGGCTTCTGTACGCCCCAGTTGAGAAAGTGTTCCCGTTAATACTACTGTTTTACCTTCTAATGGTAATTCCCCCACCTGCTCAGTAGTATTAATCTCTGGCCAATGAATTCCTTGTTCAAGCAAATCTTTAACCACCGCTTGGTTCTGTTCTTCACTAAAGAAAGTCGTAATATGTTGAGCAACCACAGCACCGATGTCTTGCACTTCAATCAACTGCTCTTCGGTAGCATTTTGGATCGCTCCCAACGTTTTAAAGTGCATTGCTAAGTTTGCTGCGGTTGCCTCGCCAACTTCACGGATCCCCAGTGAATACAAAAACCGAGGTAAAGTTGTTTCTTTGGATTTTTCTAACGCATTCACAATATTTTGCGCAGACTTTGGCCCCATGCGATCTAGTACGGTTAAAATCCCCGCAGATAACTTAAATAAGTCAGCAGGAGTTTTCACCATCTCACGATCAACAAGCTGCTCGATCACTTTATCGCCTAAACCGTCAACGTCTAACGCTTTACGAGAAACAAAGTGTTTTAGCGCTTGTTTGCGTTGGGCTTGGCAAACTAAGCCCCCCATACAACGTGTTACCGCTTCTCCTTCGATCCGCTCAACATGCGAACCACAAACAGGACACTGAGTTGGGAAAACAATATCTCGAGCTGTTTCTGGTCGACGCTCTTTGATGACAGATACGACTTGGGGAATAACATCGCCAGCACGGCGGATCACAACGTGATCACCAATCTTGACTTGCAGACGTTCTATCTCATCTGCGTTATGAAGCGTCGCATTACTTACCGTTACCCCGCCAACAAATACAGGCTCTAGTTTAGCAACAGGTGTAATCGCACCAGTGCGACCGACTTGGAACTCCACTTCATTCAGTGTCGTCATTTCTTCCTGTGCTGGGAATTTGTAGGCAATCGCCCAACGTGGAGCGCGAGCAACAAACCCCAGACGCTCTTGCACGGCAATATCGTCAATTTTAATAACGACACCATCGATCTCATAAGGGAGGGCATCACGACGCTGCAATATATCTTGGTAGTAAGCTTTTACATCCGCCAAGCTTTCAACTCGCTTAGTTTCCGGACACATTGGCAGTCCCCAAGATTTGATTTGCAAAAAGCGTTCGTAATGACTTGCTGCCAATTCTGCACCTTGCACCACGCCTACACTGTATGCATAGAAGCTAAGCGGACGAGAAGCCGTAATACGTGAATCCAATTGTCGTAAGCTACCTGCCGCAGCGTTACGTGGATTAACAAAGATTTTCTCGCCTTTCTTCCTTGCTAATTCATTGAGCTTTTCAAACCCAGCTTTCGGCATAAAGACTTCACCACGAACTTCAAGACGATTTGGCCAGTCATTACCTCTGAGTTTTAAAGGAATAGCTTTAATCGTACGCACATTCTCTGTGATGTTTTCACCCGTAGTACCATCGCCTCGAGTGGCCGCCTGAACTAAAACGCCATTCTCATATAACAAACTTACGGCGAGTCCATCCAATTTAGGCTCACAACAGTATTCTTTCACACTCTGGCTGCCCACGCGCTCTTGTGCGCGCTTGTGGAAACTATCGAGTTCACTATCATCAAACGCGTTATCAAGCGAAAGCATCGGTACTTCATGTGTCACTTGGCTAAACGCAGAGAGAGGTTGCCCACCGACACGTTGGCTTGGCGAGTCTACGGTTATTAAGTCAGGGTTCTCAGCTTCAATATCCAGTAACTCTCGCATTAAACGGTCGTACTCGGCATCAGGGATCTCTGGGTTATCTTCCACGTAGTAACGCACAGCGTGGTAATGCAACGACTCTTTTAGTTCTTCTAGTCGCTGAAGTACTGATTCAGACATAGTAAAGCCCCGTGTATTTTCAATCGGTGAGGTTGGGAAATCCAAGAAAAAGGGCTCCATCCGGAGCCCTATTATTATTTGCAGTTAAGATTATGCGTTAGCGGCATTAAACTCAACTATTTGACGTCGATAAGATGCTAAACGATCTGGCGTCATTAAGTTGCGCTGGTCATCAAGTACGTTACCACCTAAATCATCAGCAATTTGCTGCGCAGTTCGGAGCATTAAGTTGAAGTTCTGTTCAGCCTCGCCATAACAAGGCAATGTCATGAAGAATGAAATACCCTTCGTTGTAAACTCAGCAGGATCAGCATGTTCAAACGTACCAGGGTGCATCATATTAGCGACGCTAAACAGCACTTTGCCGTTACCGGACAAGTCGACATGACGGTGGAAAATATCCATCTCGCCATAAATTAGACCGTTTTGTTGCATACTTTCAAATAAAGCAGTACCAACAAATGGCTCTTCACCCGCACAGTGCACATTCAATACAATCACTTGCATTTCAGGTTCTAGCTTTGGCTCTTCCTTAGGCTCTGCAACGACAGGCTCACTAACCGTTTCGACTTGCTGTTCTTTCTCCGTAATATCAAACGCGGCGGGAATAGCGTCTTCTTCCACAGCGGGCTGGAATGGCTCTTCAGCTACTGTTGCTTGAACAACAGGCTCAACGTCCTCTTCTTTATCTTTTTCTGCACCAAATGAAGGGATGTCATCCGGCTCCTGCTGCGTCTGTTTGACTTCAGATGGGCCACCGAATAACGGGTCAGATTCAAACTTGTTGTCGAAAGAATTCGCCATCCCAAAATCTGGTTCTTTGCGATCTTTGCGAATGATCTCAAAGTCATCTTCAGGAGCGGGAGCGAAGTCTCGTTCTTTCTCAACAAGATCATTTTTGTCTTCTTGGTTAACATCCAGCTTACCAAGTGGCTTGT
The DNA here is from genome assembly GCF_023650755.1 of Vibrio sp. SCSIO 43097. Taxonomy (NCBI): domain Bacteria; kingdom Pseudomonadati; phylum Pseudomonadota; class Gammaproteobacteria; order Vibrionales; family Vibrionaceae; genus Vibrio; species Vibrio sp. SCSIO 43097. The sequence goes on from NZ_CP071840.1 coordinate 2,579,797, forward strand.
TACCAAACTTTGCTTTGCCTTCTTTTTTACTGCTCCATAAACCATGAAACAGTAATGCCGCGATGGCTAATGCGCCAACAACAATGAGTACGAATCGCAATTCCTGCATTATTTACTCTCAATATACTTGTTTTTACTACTCGCAGTTCCTTGAGCAGCAACCCAAGTGCAATAAATCTGAATGATACGTTTACTTTACCAAAACTATATGTAGATTTAGAACAACTTAATGCAAGAAGTTCCGTTTTTTGTTGTGATTCTTGCCACGATTCCACTTAACAAGACGTCATTTGTCAGGGCATTGAAAGAAAAGTCCTCACAGGTACAATGAGTTTTCATTTACACGAAGCCAAAATAGACATGAAGCAAAACAATCAGCAGAGAACCGGGTTCGGTTATTTTCTATACGGGATACAATTGGCACTTGCCCCTAAAATCAGGCGCTTTGTCATCTTACCTCTACTTGCAAATATCTTGCTTGTAGGTGGTGCCATCTTCTATCTATTTTCAAACCTTAATATATGGATAGAAGGCTGGATTGGGCAGCTGCCTGAGTTTTTATCCTGGTTAACTTACATTCTTTGGCCTTTACTCGCTCTGACGATACTCGCTACCTTCTCCTATTTTTTCAGCACGCTCGCGAACTTTATCGCCGCGCCATTCAATGGCCTCTTGGCTGAAAAAGTGGAAGAGTACTTAACGGGACAAAAAGTAAATGATGATGGTTTCACTGCCGTCCTGAAAGATGTTCCTCGCGTTTTAGCTCGTGAGTGGAGAAAGCTCCTTTACATTTTACCTAAAGCAATAGGCCTATTCCTGTTATTGCTCATCCCTGCCCTTGGACAAACAGTAGGCCCATTTTTATGGTTTATCTTTACCGCCTGGATGCTCGCGATTCAATATTGTGACTACCCGTTTGATAACCACAAAATCCCATTTAACGACATGCGTTACAAATTGAAACAAAAGCAAGGTAAGGCCTATGGCTTTGGGGTATTGGTGTCTGTATTTACGACGATCCCAATTTTGAACCTCATTGTCATGCCTGTAGCAATATGTGGTGCAACCGCTATGTGGGTCGCGGAGTTTAAGCACCAACGATAGTCGATTAGAGATTAAGGAAAGGGATCAGCGTCAGCTTTTCCCTTTTCTTTTATCAAGTTCTGGGCCAACCTAATAAGATATAACTTTTTAATCCTTTTCCCTTTTTTTCATACCGCATATTCTTCTATCCATATTCACACAACGTGTAATGAAGGAACATCACTATGAGCAAAATCTACGAAGATAACTCTCTTACTATTGGTAATACACCTCTCGTTCGTCTAAACAAAGTAAGTAAAGGCAAAGTTCTCGCGAAAATTGAAGCGCGTAACCCTAGCTTCAGTGTTAAGTGCCGTATCGGTGCAAACATGATTTGGGAAGCAGAGAAAGCGGGCCTTCTTAAGCCAGGTGTAGAGCTTGTAGAACCTACCAGTGGCAACACAGGTGTTGCTCTAGCATTCGTAGCGGCTGCTCGCGGTTACAAGCTAACATTGACCATGCCTGAATCAATGAGCCTAGAACGCCGTAAGCTACTAAAAGCACTAGGCGCGAACCTTGAGCTGACTGAAGCGGCGAAAGGCATGAAAGGGGCGATTGCTAAAGCAGAAGAAATCGTAGCAAGCAACCCTGAGAAGTACCTACTTCTTCAACAATTTGACAACCCAGCGAACCCAGAAATCCACGAAAAGACTACGGGCCCTGAGATTTGGGAAGCGACAGACGGTGAAATCGACGTATTCGTTGCTGGTGTTGGTACGGGCGGTACTATCACAGGTACAAGCCGTTACATCAAAGGTGAAAAAGGCAAAGCCATCACTTCTGTTGCAGTTGAGCCAGCAGAGTCTCCGGTTATTGCACAAGCACTTGCTGGCGAAGAAATCCAACCTGCCCCACACAAAATTCAAGGTATCGGTGCTGGTTTCATCCCTGGTAACCTCGATTTAGACATTATTGACCGTGTTGAGCAAGTTACCTCAGAAGAAGCGATTGAGATGGCTCGTCGCCTAATGGAAGAGGAAGGTATCCTAGCTGGTATCTCATCTGGCGCAGCGGTTGTTGCAGCGAACCGACTTGCGGAACTACCTGAATTTGAAGGAAAAACAATTGTAACTGTCTTGCCAAGTTCCGGTGAGCGTTACCTAAGTACAGCACTCTTTGCAGGTATCTTTACCGAAAAAGAGAACCAACAATAATATGTGTTCAAATCAATTTTTAGTTTAAAAAAGCCCCGTTTAGGGGCTTTTTTGTTGATCCCTGCCCTACCTTTGGTAATATCAGGGTGTTTTATTTCTAGCTTCAAAATAAAGAAGCAGAACACAAAAAGGTTTCAAAGTGATTACGCACGCAAACAGTTGCGTAGTTACCAAACTTTTGACTAGTATCAGAACTGACGCGCTTTGAACTCTTCCCGTGCTAGCGCACAAGATGTAAAGCAGTTAAGCTAAAATCTGGTCACAAACTAACAAAAAAATACATTTATTGGGGTATATCACATGTACGAGAAGCAAGTAGAAATCACAGCAGAAAACGGCCTTCACACTCGTCCAGCTGCACAGTTTGTTAAAGAAGCAAAAGCATTCGACGCAGACATCACTGTGACTTCTAACGGTAAAAGCGCTAGCGCTAAGAGCCTGTTCAAACTACAAACACTAGGCCTAGTAAAAGGTACTCAAGTTACTATTTCTGCTGAAGGCCCACAAGCTCAGCAAGCAGTTGACCACCTAGTTGCTCTAATGGACCAACTACACTAATCCGGTCTCCTACTCCAGAAGCCATTTTGTGAAAGCAAAATGGCTTTGTTGGAAATAGGCTCAAAACTAAGCTAAAACTATTCGTTAGCGCACCCATTATTCTCCCGTTTTATAAAGTTGACCAAACTTAAGGTAAGGCTATGATTTCAGGCATCCTAGCATCTCCTGGTATTGCAATCGGTAAAGCACTACTACTTCAAGAAGATGAAATTGTCCTAAACACAAACACTATTTCTGACGATCAAGTAGAAGCTGAAGTTCAGCGTTTCTTTGACGCTCGTAACAAATCTGCAGCTCAGCTAGAAACTATCAAGCAAAAAGCGCTTGAAACGTTTGGCGAAGAAAAAGAAGCGATCTTTGAAGGTCACATCATGCTTCTTGAAGACGAAGAGCTAGAAGAGGAAATCCTAGCACTTATCAAAAACGACAAGATGACTGCTGATCACGCTATCCACTCAGTGATCGAAGAGCAAGCATGTGCTCTTGAGTCTCTAGACGACGAATACTTAAAAGAGCGTGCAACTGACATCCGCGATATCGGTTCTCGTTTTGTTAAGAACGCACTAGGCATCAACATTGTTTCGCTTAGCGATATCAACGAAGAAGTAATTCTTGTTGCTTACGACCTAACGCCATCTGAAACTGCACAAATTAACCTAGACTACGTGCTTGGTTTTGCTTGTGACATCGGTGGTCGTACATCTCACACTTCAATCATGGCTCGCTCACTTGAGCTTCCAGCTATCGTTGGTACTAACGACATCACGAAGAAAGTTAAGAATGGCGACATGCTGATTCTTGACGCAATGAACAACAAGATTGTTGTTAACCCATCAGAAGCTGAGCTAGAAGAAGCGAAAGCGGTTAAAGCAGCATTCCTAGCTGAAAAAGAAGAGCTAGCGAAACTGAAAGACCTACACGCAGAAACGACTGACGGTCACCGTGTAGAAGTTTGCGGTAACATCGGTACAGTGAAAGACTGTGACGGTATCCTTCGTAACGGCGGTGAAGGTGTTGGTCTGTACCGTACTGAATTCCTATTTATGGACCGTACTGCGCTACCAACTGAAGAAGAACAGTACCAAGCGTACAAAGAAGTTGCGGAAGCAATGAACGGTCAAGCTGTGATCATCCGTACTATGGATATCGGCGGCGATAAAGATCTCCCATACATGGATCTTCCAAAAGAGATGAACCCATTCCTAGGCTGGCGCGCTGTACGTATCAGTCTAGATCGTCGTGAGATCCTTCGTGATCAGCTACGTGGCATTCTACGTGCTTCTGCACACGGCAAACTGCGTATCATGTTCCCAATGATCATCTCTGTCGAAGAAATCCGTGAGCTTAAGAAAGCGATCGAAGAGTACAAAGAAGAGCTACGCGCTGAAGGCCACGCGTTCGACGAAAACATCGAAATCGGTGTTATGGTTGAAACTCCTGCTGCTGCTGCGATCGCACACCACTTAGCGAAGGAAGTGTCTTTCTTCTCTATCGGCACAAACGACCTAACTCAGTACACGCTAGCGGTTGACCGTGGTAACGAGATGATTTCTCACCTATACAACCCACTATCACCAGCTGTACTTACAGTGATCAAGCAAGTTATCGACGCTTCTCACGCAGAAGGTAAATGGACTGGTATGTGTGGTGAACTTGCAGGTGACGAGCGTGCAACACTTCTACTTCTAGGTATGGGTCTGGACGAGTTCTCAATGAGCGGCATTTCAATCCCTAAAGTGAAGAAAGTAGTTCGTAACTCTAACTTCGCAGAAGTGAAAGCAATGGCTGAAGAAGCCCTTTCTCTACCAACAGCAGAAGAAATCGAAGCCGTGGTAGAAAAGTTTATTGCTGAGAAAGCTCAGTAATCGGTAGTACCAAGTAATTCAATACTTAATGGCCATTAGACGGCGAAAAAAGTCGTCTAATGAGCTATATTGGTATACTATAATTCGACAGAATAAAACCAAACCTTAGGAGCATGACACAATGGGTCTGTTTGACAAACTTAAGAAGCTTGTATCTGATGACAGCGCTGACGCTGGTGCTATCGAAATCATCGCGCCACTTTCTGGTGAGATTGTAAACATCGAAGACGTGCCAGATGTTGTTTTCGCTGAGAAAATCGTTGGTGACGGTATTGCTATCAAGCCAGCAGGCAACAAAATGGTAGCTCCTGTAAACGGTACTATCGGTAAGATCTTCGAAACTAACCACGCATTCTCTATCGAGTCTGACGACGGTGTTGAGCTTTTCGTTCACTTCGGTATCGACACAGTTGAACTAAAAGGCGAAGGCTTCACGCGTATCGCTGAAGAAGGTCAAACTGTTAAAGCTGGCGACACTGTTATTGAATTCGATCTAGCTCTTCTAGAAGAGAAAGCGAAGTCAACGCTAACTCCAGTTGTTATCTCTAACATGGACGAAATCAAAGAGCTGAACAAGCTTTCTGGTTCTGTGACTGTTGGTGAAACTCCAGTTCTACGTGTAACTAAGTAATTTTTACTTAGCCGAACACGAAAAAACGCTGCCATTGGCAGCGTTTTTTATTACCTGAAGTTTATACTTTCTTACCGGATTCAACTGAGTAGACCAAGTGCCGAACTCGGCCTTTGCTTTGCCTGAGCCAATAACGCAGTTGTCGCATCTTGGAGCACTTGAGAACGCACCATTTCCGTAGATTCTCTTGCGAAGTCTGTATCTCTTATTCGACTCTTGGATTCTGTAACACTCCGATTCACAGTATTTAAGTTATCCATCGAGCCGTTTACACGGTTCTGAAAGCTGCCAATTTCACTCCGGTGCGAATCAACATACTTAATTGCTGCATCAATCACCCCAATTGAAAGCTGCGCCTTACCTGCCGTCGACATATCGATGTCATCCATTGTGACTAATTGACCAGCGCTCACATCAAGCTCATCCGCTAAACTCCCATCGAGAACCACACCCTCTGGCGCCTTCATCGTAGAAGCGAAGAATTGCAGTTCGTTGTTTTCCGTTACTGAAGCATTCACTATCGATTGTTGAGCATTGATGTAAGTGGCGACCTGTTCTATACGGTCACCCAATTTGAGTCCAATGGATTCCGTTTGGGTTTGCCCTTTACTGTCTTGGTATTCGACTTTTAGGGTTTGGTTATCTTTAGTGACTCGCCAATCTTTATCGACCGCATCACCAACATAATGCTGCCCTCCCATCTCTGGGATATGGCTACGCATGTTACGTAACGTCAAAGAGATTGAATTAGCGTTCGCGCCAATATGGAAACTTTGTGAACCGTAAGATCCATCAAACAGGTTTTTATCCGCAAATGTTGTCGTGATCGCGACACGATCAAGCTCATCTTGCAGCGCTACGACCTCATATTGAATACTTTGCCGATCACTTGAGTCATAACTGCCGTTTGCTGCTTGAAGCCCCAGAGAGCGTAAGCGTTGCAATATGTCACTGCTTTCGTGCAATGCTCCCTCCGCTGTTTGAGCAACAGAAAAAGCGTCGTGCGCATTTCTTAAGGCGACATCAAGCCCTCTCGTTTGTACATGGAGAGTATTCGATATCTGTAAACCTGCCGCATCATCGCTCGCCGAGTTGATTCGAAACCCCGAAGTTAGGTTGCGTTGTGACTCAACATTTTGCGCAGCTGCTTGACTCAGGTGTCTCTGCGCCACCATCGCAGAAACATTGGAATTTAAAGAGATCATCTAATCGATATGAATGCCTTATCGAACATACTGTCAGGACACATCTGAATCGTTATAGCCAATAAGCAAAAAGCCAGGGATGAGCCTGGCTTTGGTTTCTTGCTTTGTTAAATTGATTAACCTAGCAGACTTAGCGCTGAGTTAGGCGCTTGTTTCGCTTGCGCAAGGATTGAGCTTGACGCTTGCGATAGAATTTGTGATTTGGTCATTGCCGTCGTTTCTTTCGCGAAATCTGTATCTTTGATACGGCTCTTCGACGCATTCACGTTCTCGTTAATGTTGTCCAAGTTGCTGATTGCGTGGTTGAAACGGTTCTGGAATGCACCTAGCTCTGCGCGGTGGCTGTCTACGTATTTCAGTGCCGCATCGATGATAGCAACAGATTCTTGTGCGCCACCAACTGAGGTTACGTCGATAGTATCTACTGTTACTTTTTTGCCTTCGCCTAAGCCTAGTTCACCAGATAGACCGCCTGAAAACTCGACCTCGCCCTCAACTTTGTTGTTGCCAGCGAAGATTTGCAGTTTACCGTCTTGGTCTACTGAGGCTTTCACTAGGTCAGTTTGGCCGTTAATGTAAGTCGCAAGCTCTTCGATATCGTCACCCGCTTTTGCGCTGATGTTGATTTCTTGCTCTTGGCCGTAGCTGTCCGTTAGGTTGATTTTTAGGTCGTTCTTACCTTCAGCAACGTTCCAGTCTTTACCTTTACCGCTTTCTGCTTGGTAGCTTACACCGCCCATCATTTTGTTGTCTGAGCGCATGTCTTTTAGCTCAAGCATTACCGCTTCGCCGTTATCCGCACCGATTTGGAACGATTTCGCGCCGTGGGTACCGTTTAGCAGCTTGTTACCACCGAAAGAGGTTGTTTCTGCGATGCGGTTTAGTTCGTCGTTGAGTGCGGTCACTTCTTCTTGAATCGCAACACGCTCTGCTTTCGAGTTTGAACCGTTTGCTGATTGCAGAGACAAGTCACGCATACGTTGAAGAATGTTAGTGGTCTCATTCATTGCACCTTCAGCAGTTTGTGCAATCGAGATACCGTCGTTCGCGTTGCGAACCGCTACATCCAAACCACGGCTTTGTACGTTCAAACGGTTCGAGATTTGTAGACCCGCAGCGTCATCTTTTGCGCTGTTGATTTTGAAACCCGAAGACAAACGCTCCATAGAAGTTTGTTGAGCTGAGTTTGCGTTGTTTAGGTAACGCTGAGCGGTCATCGCTGATACGTTAGTGTTTACATTCACTGCCATGGTGATTTCTCCAATTGATTTTCCGGTGTAGCGGTTTCCGACGTCTCGGAAAACCAAGTAGTTCTCTCAAAGTTACCTCTATTAACGACACCAAATTCAGAAGCTTTAGAAAAAAGTTTAAAAAAATAACATTGCGAGATTTAGCTAATAAAATTGAAGAAAAGTAAGAAAAAGTGCTCAAGTTTCCACAAATCGAGCCGAGAGGGCTAAATTGTATAGAAAACCAGCAAAAGGAAACAATTAAAGGTAAGTTCGCAGACGATAGACGTGAAGATTAGAAAAGAAAAAGCCCCTTTTCCTTTGAGAGAACTGGGGCTAGGTTGGTCGCCAGAGCCTATGTGGAGATCAAGAGAAATGAACACATTTCCGGCATACCGAGTGCAACTTTACATTGAAAATGATTGGCAGGTGAGAGATGAGAGAGCCGCTCATTCTATTGTAAAGCTGCTTGCCAAAAGCCTGCATTCCCATCCACGTCTGAATGTATTGAGTACAGGCTAAGTAAACTACTGCAATAGTGACATTGCAGAGTTTGGCAACTGTTTCGCTTGAGCAAGAATCGATGTACCTGCTTGTTGCAAAATTTGTGCTTTGGTCATTTGCGTGGTTTCTTTCGCAAAATCTGTATCTTTAATTCGGCTGTTCGATGCGTCAACGTTTTCTTGGATGTTTGCCAAGTTGTTGATGCTGTGACTCAGACGGTTTTGCTTCGCACCTAAGTCTGCACGTTGCGAGTCTACGTATTTCAGTGCCGAATCCAGCACAGAAATCGCGTTTTGAGAACCTTGTACCGTGGTCATATCAATATCTTGTACTGACGTTCTGATAGGTTCATCACTCAGGCCAAGCTCAGATGCTAATCCACCAGAAATAGAAATCTCACCCTGAACGTTTGGATGCGCGACAAAAACTTGCAACTTGCCATCTTCACTTACAGACGCATTAATCATATCAGACTGACCATTAATGTAAGTGGCAAGCTCTTCGATGTCGTCGCCCGCTTTAGCATTAATGTTGATTTCTAGATCATCAACATTGCCGTCTTCGTCTTCACCCATACCTGGTAGCGTGATCTTCAAGTCAGATTTAGCTGGGTCAACGCTCCAGTTTTTATCTTTACCGTTCTCAGATAAGAAGGTCACACCGCCCATGCGAGTATCGTCCGCACGAATGCTGGTGAGTCCCATGATCATGGCTTCACCTGAGCTCGCACCAATCTGGAATGCTGCTTCACCGAATGAGCCGTTCAATAGACGACGACCACCAAATGAAGTGGTTTCTGCAATACGGTTTAGCTCGTCAATCAATGCCATTGACTCTTCGTTGATCGCCTGACGCTCAGCCGGAGAGTTAGTACCGTTCGATGATTGAATCGCAAGGTCACGCATTCGTTGCATGACAGAGGTTGCCTCATTCATCGCACCTTCAGCGGTTTGTGCAATCGAGATACCATCGTTCGCGTTACGCATTGCGACATCTAGGCCACGAGACTGTGCAGTTAAGCGGTTAGAGATCTGTAGACCTGCCGCATCATCTTTTGCACTGTTAATCTTATGTCCTGAAGATAAGCGCTCCATCGACGTGTTTAATTCATCAGTCGCTTTGTTTAGGTAACGCTGCGCGGTCATCGCGGAGACGTTAGTACTAACTGTTACAGCCATTTTGCTCTCCTGTTGAGTTCGCAAGCTTTTGCGAAGCGGCCAGCTTTACTCTCATTTGGATAAGCACTGACCGTAAAAGTTACTTGCTAAATCTGCCTTAAACGCAGGGTTTAGAATCTCTAAATCTGTTCTGATATTTTCAATACAATTTGTGTGCCAACTTGCGTGAATTATTTAACTACTTTTAAAAGAATCAAATAAACAATAAGTTAGCTTTATCATTAAGCTATTTCCGGTTTGTCAGACTCATCTTAGCCCAAGGGTATTGAACGCTGCCCTGTTGCCGCCCGACTTGCCTCCCGCATCATTGCCGCTTTGGGTAAAATCGTGCCGCATGACATCTCAGACTCTCAGGTTACGTCGACTTATCGCGCTTAAGGCTTTGCACATAAGGCATCAAAATCAGACAATGTGTATGAGTGTCATACTAGATGTAGTTAAACAACGTTAGATCTTTGGTCTTACCGAATGCTTGTTGCGATGCCTGTAACGCTCGCGAGTTTTCACTGAACTCGATCACGGCTTTGGAGTAATCCAAGTCCTCAAAGTTGCTCTTCGCTTTTGCCAGAGACAAATTAAAGTCTTCATGATTTTGCTCTTGGATATCCAGCGTACTCAATCGAGCACCGGCATCTGTACGCGCTTTATTCAAATGGATAAAAGCAGCGTGGAATTCTTCTGTCATTTGGTGCAATTTGGCGGTCGCCGACGTATCCGAAACCGATTTGTCTGACCATGCCATTGCATCCTTGAAGGTATCGAAAATGCTGAACTCTGCCCGCTTTTCGATCTCAATGCTGTCACCAGGCGTAATTTGGCCTTTTACGTGCACTTTCAGGCCTTTGTATTCAATCCCTTTCTCTGGAGAAAACTCATCGGCATCCACTACTTTGCCGTTACGCTCTAATTGGTAACCAAATTTGCCGTTATTCATATCGACAAATGTCACGCGATACGCCGCATCATCCTTAGCGTCAACGTTAGTAGCTTTGTTTAGCAACAGCTCAGAGCCATTTTGTAGATCGTAATTCGGCTGATAGTCGCCAAATGGGTTTGGTATCTCCATAAACAGCTTGCTGCCAGGATCGTTCATTGGCATCTCAAGCATGCTGGAGACTTTCATTTTGCGCTGATAATCGTCCCCAGCGTATTGCACGCTACCGTCTTTATCGCGATAAAATGGTTGGCTTTTTGGCTTAGTGCCAGCAAACACGTAGTTACCAGATTCATCTTGCGAGTTCACCAAGTTAAGGAAGTTGTTCGCAATCTCTTCTAGCTCACGCTTCTTTGCTTGTCGGTCTTCCGCAGAAAACGCACCGTTAATCATCTCCATCGTTAAGCGCTTCGACTCGTCGGCAAAATTCTCCGCATTGGCGATATTAACTTCGTGGTTTTCTAGACGATTACGCACCAACACTATCGAGCTAAGATATTGTTGTAGCTGTTCTTGTTGCTGACTAATGTTTTGGATGTAATGCGCAGCGAGGGGGTCGTCACTAGGTTTCAGTAACTTTTTCCCTGAAGCAAGCTGCTCTTGGTTGTGGTGAACCTTATTCTCTTGACGACGCAGATCATTTTGTACGGACTGATAGTTATGGAAACTAGAAATTCGGGTTAGCACTTATCTCTTCTCCTTACCTCAGTTGTAAAATGGTATTGAAGGTATCATTCGCCGCTTGCATCACACGTGATGAAGCCATGTACGCTTGTTGAAACTTCATCATGTTGGCCGCTTCTTCATCGAGGTTAACACCAGAAATAGAAGCAACGCGCTCTTGCGCCGCTTCATGCTCTAAACGAGCGACAGAGGCTAAACGGTTTGCTGTAGAAGATTTCAGTCCAACTTCAGTATTGAGGTTATGATAAACATCGATCAAGGTACTGGATTTTCCATCCATCATCTTGTCTGTTTGGATCTTCTGCATTTTTCTCAAGTTGCCGTTACCACCTTCAGAAGGCACCAAGTTTGCGGTGAATTTATCATTCATCAGAGCGCCTTCGCTCAACTCAAACACGGTTGCATCGCCGTTTTTATACAGCGGATGGCTTTTCGGCACTGAGATTTCAATCATCGGGTTATCTTTATCTAACGGGTATGAGTATTTGTCCGATAGTAAATTACCCTTGTTATCCGTGATCTTTAACCACGGCTTATCATGCTTCTCGTCGGCTGGTTGTACGGTAACCTCAAACTCTTTAACATCCCCCGCCTCACGAATTTTAAACTTGGCGTTACCTTGTGCAAAAGTGGTTGAGGCTTCATAACTTTGTGCGGCAATAGCTTTTGCGTCATTGGTTTCCATCTTTATGATGGCTGCACCACTTCTCGTTGGGCGGAGCAATACGCGCTCACCGGCGGCAAGGCCTTCACCAATTTGCACTTTCATACCATCCAGAACAAATGACGAATCCGAACGGTCGATGTTCAACGACATTTGCTCACCTTTCGGTGTTGTCACGCTGTATTGATCGCCATCATAACGCAGCGAATATTCACCACCTTTGATCTCGGAAATATCCTCAATGTAAACCGCAACATCAGCTTGGGAGTCAGGCGCAGCAAAAACTCGAGATTTTGCTACCAGCTCAGAGTTCGCGTCGGTAAATACGTCTTTACCTATCTTACCGTTGAGATCCAGACCTTGAGATTGCAGCTGATTAATTTTGTAGGAAAAACCCGTCGCTAAACGGCCCATTTCATCTTGCAGTTGTGGGATGTGTTTGTCGCGCATTTCAAGTAAAGCGCCGATTTTGCCATCCATATCATCAGACTTGATCGCTTTAATGCCATTCCCTTCCACCATTGCTAATCGTCTTTGATGAACATCCGGATAGCCATCGATCATTTTGAGCTGGCTTGCTTCCGTGCCAGAAACAAGAGTGTGTCCATTGCCGATATGAACATTAAACCCTTCCGCATTTTTGCGTGGGGTTACGGTAACTTTGGTGTACTCTGACAGCTCAGTAACCAGCTTTTCATGCTGATCCATCAGGTCATTATGTGGGCCAGGGGTGCGCATCATCAGTCGATGAATATCGCGAATTTCCAACGCAAGTTGGTTAACGCGCTCAATGCCCATATCCAATTTTTTATTGGTGACATCAGATTGCAGTCGAACGGTTTCGTGGAAATCATTTAATGTATCAGAGAAGATTTTCGCCTTTTCCAATACCACTTTTCGTGCCCCTAAATCGTTCGGGGTATCTGCCATGGTTTTTACCGCATCGAACCACTCATTCAGGTTCTCGGGAATTTTCTTCGATGCCACTGAACTCAACATGCTAGAGAGCATATCAAGATTGTCTTGGGTATCCGTTTTGTTGGCATTGTTGGTCGACGACAGGTTCAGTTCATTCACGGCAAACTGATCCCACGAGCGGCGAACATTTTCCACATGCACACCCATGCCGTAGGTAGAACCACCAAACATGCGCGGATCATTCGTGCCTTGGATAACAGACTGACGGCTATAACCCTCTGTATTAACATTAGAAATGTTATGACCAGTGGTGTTTAATTGTCTCTGAGCAGTAAGCACACTTTGAGTACCTACATTCAGAAGATCTGACGCCATACATGCCCCCGAAAACGAAATATAAATCGGCAAAACCGATCACCTAGACACATTAAAAGCAAAAGATGTGCCAAGTGATAGAAAGGCGTAGATGTTCAGATAAAGTGAAGGCTTGCACTATGGCAAGCCTTCGAGAACGTCATAAATTGTCGCAGAGACATTACATACTTTCGATTTTATCCTTCACCTGCAGGACTTTATCTGCGTAATTCGGATCGGTCGCGTAACCCGCACTGTGGATACCGCGAATAAACAACTCTGAATTCCCGCGTTTCTGCAATGCTGTCTCGTAACGTGGGTTGTCATTCAAAAATCGTACAAAGTCATTAAAGCTGTCTTCGTAACTTGAGTAGGAGCGAAACGCTGCCGTCTCTTTCACTGGCGTGTTATCGTGGAACTCTAAAGTTTGAGTCGTCACTTTGTCACCCTGCCAGCTTCGATCTGCTTTGATATTAAATAAGTTGTTGCTGCTGCCACGCGCGTTCTTCACGACCTTTTGTCCCCACCCCGTTTCCAAAGCGGCTTGCGCAAGTAGCAGAGATGGCTCGACACCTAAGGCTTTCGCAGCTTTCTCCGCGTATGGCTTCATCGAGTTAACAAAGGATTCTGGTGAATCGAATCGAGTGGGTTCATTGCTTGGTCGAGATAGCTGACCAGACTCAATCAAGCGCTGTTCAATCTCGCGCGCTTTTTTCGGGTCAACACGACGATATTCCGCAGCATTGTTTGCCGCATCACGCATAGCCGTTTCTTTTTTGTCGTTCCCTTGCCCAGCCGTTAATTGCTTAACAATCATATCGGCCAGTCCCATTGAACCAGACGAACTCAATTCACTCGCCATCTGTTCATCCAACATTTGTCGATAGAACTTCTCGTTTTGGCTGTTCATCATGTTGGACTCAAAGCCCTCATTGGCTTCTCGCATGGATTTCAACATCATGGAGGTGAAAATAGATTCGAACTGACGAGCTGCTGCACGCAGTGCTTCTTGCTCGCCATCTTTACCTTCCTTCACTGCTTTTTGACGCAAGGTATCCAGCGAACTGATGTCATGAATAAAACCAATGTCGTTAGGATTGTTCATTATACCTACCTCCTAACCATTAAATGATGATCAACTGGCCTTCAATGGCACCAGCTTGTTTCAATGCTTGCAAGATAGCCATCAAATCCGACGGCGCTGCGCCGACTTGATTCACTGCACGGACCAAATCATCCAACGTTAAGCCTGGCTCAAACTTAAACATCTTGCCCTGCTCTTCGCTGACTTCGATATCCGAGTCTGGTACGACAACGGTTTGCCCACCAGAAAAGCCGTTAGGTTGGCTAACATTCAGGTTTTCTTTGATCGCAACCGTCATGCCGCCATGCGTTACTGCTGCAGGTTTAAGACGCACATGCTTACCAACTACGATGGTGCCCGTTCGTGAGTTAACGATGATTTTGGCTGCACCATCTGCTGGGTCGAACTCTAGGTTTTCGATTGCCGATAAGAACGCAACACGCTGGCTGACGTCACGAGGAGCACGCACGCGCACTGATGTCGCGTCAACAGCGCTCGCCATTTGTGGGCCAAGGAAGTTGTTTACCGCATCCGCCATACGTTGAGCCGTTGTGAAGTCTGACTCAAGCAAGTTGAACGTGATGTAATCGCCACGACCAAATGGGTTTGGAATTTCGCGCTCTACTGTCGCACCACTAGAGATAAGACCAACGGTTGGATTGTTACCTACGATTTTTGAACCGTCAGCACCTTCAGCACTGAAGCCGCTCACTACTAAGTTACCTTGAGCAACCGCGTAAACTTGACCGTCGAGACCTTTGAGGAACGTTTGCAGCAAGGTGCCACCACGCAAACTTTTAGCACTTCCGATGGAAGAGACAGTCACGTCCACTTGCTGACCCGGTTTAGAGAAAGGCGGCAATTCGGCCGTAACCATGACTGCGGCAACGTTTTTAATTTTTGGCTTTGTGCCCGGCGGCATCTGAATGCCGAAGTTTTGCAGCATGGCGGCGAAACTTTGCTCTGTAAACGGGTTCGCTTCACCCGTACCAGGTAAGCCTGAAACCAAACCATAACCCACGAGTTGGTTGCTTCGTACACCTGCCACTTGCGCGACGTCTTTGATACGTGCGGCTTGGGCTACGGTAGAAAACAGAGCAACGCTCATCAGTACTAAAAGGAGTTTTTTCATGCTTACTTATCTCTTGCAGTCAAATTGCCGTCAGCACGGCGTGTTATAGCGCTACATTAAAGAATCGTGCCAAGAAGCCTGGCTCTTGCATATCTTGTTGCAAACCAGTGCCAGAGTACTGAATTCTTGCGTTAGAAACGCGATTTGATGCAATGGTGTTGTCGAAATTAATATCATCCGGACGAATAGTGCCACTTAAACGTATGTACTCATCACCCGTATTTAGCGTCATCCACTTCTCACCGCGGATCACGAGGTTGCCGTTTGCCAGTACTTCGATCACCTCAACAGTGATGTAACCACTGATGCTGTTGCTCTGCTTTGCAGAAGAGTCACCTGCAAATGAGTTGGAGTTGTTTAAGTCATAAGAGAAATTATATTTTCCGCCAATTTTCAGCTCTTCTCCGCCCACTTGAAGCGGGTCCATTTGCGCTTCATTGGTTTTCGATAAATCGGCATTTGCGCTTTTCGTCGCACTGGTTGTCTCATCCAGTGTTACGGTAATAATGTCGCCAATACCACGTGGTTTAGAATCGTCGTAGAGATCGGTAATGTGCTCGGCGCTAAACAACGAACCTGTTGCAGCAGCGTAATGCTCAGGTTTGTTTTTCGGATGAATTGGAGCCCAAGCAGGGTCGCCAGCAACCGGATCGCTTCTACCACGTAAAGTATCTACAATACCGCTGCTCTCTTCTTTCGATTTATCACCTTCTACTGCGTCGACCACAGTGGTTGCTTGTGTCACTTCATCCGTTTCAATCGGTTCCAACATGGCACAGCCCGACATCGTAGCAATCAAAGCGAGTAGGCAAATACGTTTCATCGTGAGCTCCTCAAATCTTGCTCTTAATCGTTACAATTGCTGGTTAACGAAGCTCATCATCTTATCGACTGACGAGATCACTTTTGAGTTCATTTCGTAAACGCGCTGGGCTTCGATCATATTGACCAACTCTTCTGTTACATTCACGTTGGACGCTTCCAGCATGGATTGACGAATTTCCCCCAAACCGTCCAAACCAGGAACACCCTCTTGTGGATCGCCACTGGCCCCCGTTGGTAAGTAAAGGTTCTGACCAATTGGCTCTAGGCCACCCGGGTTAACAAAATCTGTAATGGTTAACTGACCAACGACTTGGTTATCTTGCTGCCCTCGGACGCGAACCGACACTTCACCATCCGTACCGACAGTAATAGAAATCGCATCTTCTGGAATCACAATTTCAGGCTCTACAGGGTAGCCAGAACCCGACGTGACTAACGTGCCTTCACCATTTAGCGTGAACTGACCGTTACGGGTATAACCGATGTTGCCGTCCGGCAATGTCACTTGAAAAAAGCCGTCGCCTTCCACCATCATGTCCAGTGCGTTGGTCGTTGTCTGTGCATTGCCGTGCGTGTGCACTTTTTGCGTCGCAACCACTTTAGAACCCGCACCTAGCATCAAGCCACTTGGCAGTTCCGTGTTCTGAGATGACTGGCCGCCAGGCTGGTTGATGTTCTGATAGAACAGATCTTCGAATACTGCACGGCTCTTTTTGTAGCCGACAGTAGAGGCGTTCGCCAAGTTGTTCGAAATCGTGGCAATGTTGGTTTGTTGGGCGTCTAGACCTGTTTTACTTACCCATAGTGCTGGATGCATAGTGAACCTCTAACTCTGTTAACTCATACGAAGCAGTGAATCTGAAGATTTATCCATTTCTTCAGCTGTGCTCATCATCTTGACTTGCATTTCAAACTGACGTTGTAAGTCAATCAATGCGGTCATTTCACCTACGGCATTCACGTTACTGCCTTCTATCGCTCCCGTCTGGAGGCTAACAGTCGCGTCTGCTTCGTAAGGTTGGTTTGGAGTTTTATGGCGAAATAAGCCATTGGTGTCTTTAAACAAGCTTTGATCATTAGGCTTAACAAGCTTAATGCGATCAACCGCTTGGAATTCTTCTGCCGGGGCACCTTGAGGAAGTACAGAGATGGTGCCATCCCGACCGATTTCAATTTTGGAGAGAGGAATAGGCAAAGTAATCGGCGCGTCGTTTTCACCCAGCACCAAATGACCACTTGCGTTGGTAAGCATGCCATTTTGATCGACTTTTAGGTTGCCGTTACGGGTCAACCCTTCTTTCCCTGTGTGATCGAGTACCGATATCCAACCGCTGCCTTCAATCGTCACATCCAGATCACGCCCTGTTGTAATCACGCTACCTTGAGCAAAGTTATGCCCTGGACGCTCTGTCATGCTGAACACACGTGAAGGATGGCCTTCACCATAAGCCTGCATTGAGCGAGCCTGTGCTAAATCAGCCCGAAATCCGGTCGTGCTTACGTTAGCCAAGTTATTAGCGCGCAATTGTAGTGCCTGCATATTTTGCTTGGCGCCACTCATTGCGAGAAACAGTGCGCGATCCATAAATTACTCCAAAAAATCTCTCTGTACACGGAGTAAAAGCAATAGTTATGCCAAAACAAAAATAGGCTTATCAATCAATACTTTGAATTAACAATCAACAATTAAAAGAGGTCAATAGGGGCAGAAAACTGTAACGAGAGGCAAGGTTTTGATCCATACGGCGGCAACAGCGGCAAATCGTAGATCAAAGCATGCTTAGCCTGAGTGAGGTGTATTCAGGCTAAGCATCAGATGAATGTCATGATGAAAGTGAACAAAGCGGTAATTACTAAGAAGCAATCACACGCCATTGCTTACTCAAGCAGAGTATCGAATGACCCAGCTAGTGCTCTAGCGGATCTGTAAGATATTCTGTTGTAGTTGGTTGTGTACTTCGAGCGAACGTGAGTTTGCTTGGAAGTTACGCTGAGCAGAGATCAGGTCCACCAACTCCTGCGTCATATCAATGTTTGACTGTTCCAGCATACCGTTATTGATGGTGCCGAAAGAGCCTTTATTTGATTCACCCCAGACCTTGTCACCAGAGAACTGCGTTGAATCCCATTGAGTGCCGCCTTTCTTATCCAGACCTTGCTCGTTTGGAACACGTACGAGAGCAACACGACCCAATGTAACGTTTTCACCGTTTGAGTAAGTTCCCAATACGCTGCCGTTTTCATCGAAGTCAACTTTGGTTAGGAAGCCCGTTGTTGCACCGTCTTCGTCAAACTTAGTCAGTTCGAACGGAGCCGCAAACTGTGTTGCTGAGCCTAAGCCGAAGTTAAGCGTCTGCGCAGGATCGGCACCATTCATATCGACTGGTGTCGTGTTCGTCGCCGGATCGCCCAGAGCCACAGAAGTGATTGGCTGACCATTGTTCAAGCTCGCCAACGTACCATCGTTGTTGAACTTCATGGTATGCCCCACATGACCTGTTGGCGTTTGCGCATCACCAGCCGCAACATTTAAAGGCTTTTCACCTTCTTTATCTGTCACGGTGTAGTAAGTGTTCCATGTATTGGGCTGAGTCTGATCTTTCAAGTAATACGTCGTTAGCTTGTAAGACTGACCCATCGAGTCATAAATTGTCGAAGAGGTTGAACGGTTGTATGTATCTGGGTCTGAAAAATCAAACTGCGTTGGATCTTTCAAATCGCCGTTAGCTGGCAAGTTCACGCCCACTTCAATGTTTGCTGTTTGCTTTGGCTTACCAAATTCAGCAGGAATATTGATAGGTTGTGGCTCGTATGAAGAAACCTCACCAGAGCTTGGATCCACTTGGTAACCTAATAAGAACTCATCGTTCGCGGTCACCATGTAGTTTTCTTTATTTAAATGGAATGCACCATTACGTGTCAGTTCATTCTGTTGTGGAGTCAGACGCTCCTTCGCCACGGCGAAGAAACCTGTACCCGAAACACGCAGATCCATTGGGTTGTTGGTGTAAATGCTTGAGCCTTCATGGAACTGCTGCGCCACTTGGCTTGCTTGCGCACCACCACCCGGCGTGGTTTTTGCGTTAGTAAATAAAGAGTTAGAGTAAACATCAGCAAACTCAGCACGGGACTCTTTAAAGCCGTACGTGTTGGCGTTAGCAATGTTGTTACTGGTGGTGTTCAAATCCAGTTGGGCGGCGGACAAACCGCTTAAAGATACATATGACATTCCAAAATCTCCTAATCTAGCGAGCTATGACTACGCTTTGCCGACTTCCAATACTTCTGCAAGTCGAACTGGCGACTCAAAACCAGCCAGATTGAGTAATACGTTTCCGTCACCTTTGCCAAGCAATACGCTGTTTACGTTGGCATACGTCGATACTGGGAACTCTTGCGACTCCCCTTCAACTAAGCCAGACGCTTTCACTTTGTATTTGCCAGCTGGCAGTGGATTTCCGCTTTCATCTTTACCGTCCCAAAGCACACGCGTGTCGCCGGCTGGTTTCGCCCCTACCTCAAAGGTACGAACCAGTTGGCCAGCTTCATCCTCTACACGAACAAACAGATTATCGATAGATTGTGAAAGCTTAACCATTGCCGCCATTGGTGCGTCGTCCTGCTTCACACCTGCTGCTCCTGGGACCAATACGTCACGCCCTACCAAAGAGGAAGCTTGTAACGCTTGATTTGATGTCATTGACGAATTCAAACTCTCAAACTGAGTGTTCATCTTGCCAATGCCATCAACGGTCGCAAATGAAGCCATTTGCGCAATCATCTGGTCATTACTTACCGGCTTAAAAGGGTCTTGCTGAGACAGTTGCTTCGTGAGCAATGATAAGAAGTCTTCCTGTTTTAGGTCCTGCTTACCCGTGCTCTCTTCCGCTTTCTTGTTACTCTCTTGTAGACTTTTAAGCTGGTCGATATAGGACAAGCCGCTTTGACCAACGTTGTTAATTCCGGCCATACGCTACCCCCTTATCCTTATTGACCCATCTGCAGCGTACGCAGCAGCATTTGTTTACTAGAATCAGCGACCTGTACATTAGTTTGGTATGCACGAGAAGCTGAAATCATGTTTGCCATTTCTTCCATTACATTGACGTTAGGCTTGTAAATGTAGCCTTCTTCGTTTGCAAGGGGATGGTCTGGGTTGTACTCCGCACTCAGCGGTTTATCACTTTCTACAATACCCATCACTTTCACTGGCACCGTATCACCGCCACGCATGGCGTTACTTAACTCTGCACCAAACACCGCATGACGCGCTTTGTAAGTGTCTTTCGCAGAGCTGCTGACACTGTCGGCGTTCGCCAAGTTGCTTGAGGTAGTATTCAGACGAACGGATTCAGCGCTCATTGCGGAACCTGTCACATTGAAAACGTTAAATAAGCTCATCTAAATTATTCCCCTTTGATTGCTTTGGTTAAGTTCTTGAATTTGCCGCCTAGAAAGTCGAGTGATGCTTGGTGTCTGATTTGGTTTTGCATAAACAAGTTACGCTCTAAATCCAAGTCTACCGTGTTGCCATCTCCCGTATCTGGTTGCGTAGGAAGACGATATAACTTGTCCCCAACCAACGTTGTAGTGGCAGGAATATGCCGACCATCTGTGCGACTAAGACCAATGCTTGCCCCAGATGTTGCCGCTTGCAATTCCTTCGCAAAGTCTAAACCTCTTGCTTTGTAACCAGGCGTGTTTGCTTGTGCGATGTTGGTGGAAATCACCTCTGCATTGCGCTCACGTACACCCACCGTGTGCTGGTGGATGCCTAGTGCATTGTCAAAAGATATAGCCATGTTTGCCTCTACAATTAAGAACTGACCGTGATTGATAACCAAAAAGCAATTAGCATGCCAAAACCTAAAGCATTACACCAACCTAGTGGTTACCGTGAATTGAAATAGCAATAAGTGAGCCAAAGTAACTGGAATGTCATGTCGTATCACTTTGCTCACTTAATAAAGATACACCGTGTTGAGGGCACAAGGCAAAAACGCGCTTCAACTAATTGAGTGATACATGAAGCGCTCGGCGCAGAAAGGTAACAAACAAAAAAGCCTGACACGAAGTCAGGCTTTTCTATCAATGAAGAGATACCGCTATTTAAGCTTGTAAATGATGCCCGGATTACAGCGCACCATTTCAAATTTATCAGTCAGACCAGTTAGCGACTCTGATGCCCCTAACAGCAAGTAACCACCAGGGTTTAAACTGCTCGCCATTTGGTTAAGCACTTTAGATTTCATTTCTGGAGAAAAGTAAATCAATACGTTACGACAGAAAATGATGTCGAACTTACCCATCAGTGCGTAACTGTCCATCAAGTTTTGTGGACGAAAGTTCACCAAACGCTTGACGTTATCTTTGACTTTCATGCGACCACCGTCCGCATTTTCAAAGAAGGTGCGACGACGTTCTGGTGAAAGCCCGCGACCCAAAGCCAAGTTGTCGTACACCCCTGCACGACACATCTCGAGCATACTTGCCGAAATATCTGTGGCTGTAATGGACACGTTTGGTAACAAGCCCGGCTTGCGCTGTTGCGTTTCCAGGATCGTCATTGCAATAGAATACGGTTCTTGGCCCGATGAACTGGCAGCAGACCAGATCTTAATTGGGCGCTTACTTGCCGCTACTTCTGGCAATAATTTGTCAGCTAAAACCGTGAACGGATAAGTATCTCGAAACCACAAGGTTTCGTTAGTCGTCATCGCATCCACAGCGGCGACTCGTAATTCTCGATTACGCCCTGTAACAACATCACGTAGCAAATCTGATAACGATGCGAGCTTAAACTTCGTCACTAAAGGACTCAGTCGGCTACGCACGAGGTATTGCTTGCTATCACCTAACACGATGCCACATTGCGATTCTAGAAAACGGCTAAAGTCACGATACTCTTGATCACTGATTGTAATAGCAGTCATTAATGTCTCTTTTATTGTGTTAATGCAGATTTAACCGCGTTACCCAACTCATCTGGGTTAAATTTCGCAATGAAGGTGTTGGCACCTACACGCTCAACCATAGCTTGGTTGAATACACCACTTAATGAAGAATGGAGGATAACATAAAGGTCTTTCAAATCGGCATGTCTGCGAATTTCAGCCGTTAAGGTATAGCCGTCCATTTCTGGCATTTCAATATCGGAAATAACCAACGAAATTTGATCGTAGATATTGCCTTCTTGAGCCATTTCAATCAACTTATTGTACGCTTCTTTGCCGTCTTTGACAGATACGACCTCAAAACCGATGGATGTAATCGCACGCTCTACCTGTTTACGCGCGACCGTCGAGTCATCAGCAATCAGTATGCGGCGTACAATAGGCTTTTCTTGCTCTGCTTGTGCGATTTCTTCGCCAATAGCGGAATCCATCGTTTCATCAACTGGCGCAATTTCTGCCAGGATTTTTTCAACGTCAAGGATTTCAACCAGCTCATTGTCAATGTTTGTCACGGCAGTCAAGTAGTGCGCTTTACCTGCGCCGTCTGGCGGTGGCAAAATCGCTTCCCAATGCATATTGATAATACGCTCAACCGATGATACCAAAAATGCTTGGATCGTACGGTTAAATTCTGCAATAACAACAAAACATTTATCTAAATCAGTGGTTGGGCGGCCACCAATTGCCAGGCTCAAATCAATAACGGACACGGTATGGCCGCGGATATGAGCGATACCTTTAACCAGAGGGTGTAGATTTGGCATTGAAGTCAGCTTAGGGCACTGTAGTACTTCTTTCACTTTGAATACGTTAATGCCGTAGCGCTGTCGGCCCATCAGTCGAAAGGTCAATAATTCCAATCGGTTCTGACCGACGAGTTGCGTACGCTGATTCACCGAGTCAAGAATCCCCGTCATATGCTCATCTCCATCTCAAACTTTTTGTTTTTAAATGATACTCTACCACTGGCAAGCACGATACCAGGGAGACAGTATGGCGTATTTCACTTTCACTTCGACACCATTGACTATGACAATATGTAGAGCGCTAATTACAAAGTACGCTAAGTCTATCGGCATTTTGCTCAGTATGTTTAGCTTTTTTGTTCATTCAGCTTCAGATAATCAGATCGAGCAAATAAAAACAGCAGCAGAACAACATATTCTTGCTACGGTTGATCAGCCTGATGGTGGCGAGCTATCTGTTAATGCGGCAGAGATCGACTCGAGAATAAAAGCAACGGATTGCCCTGTTCCGTTAGATACATCTGCCTCTTCCACCAGCAGCACGAGAAGTAACATCAATGTGTTAGTGGAATGCCAACCGGATGACTGGAAAGTCTATGTCCCTGTGAGGATCTCGGTATCAGTACCAATGATCGTCGCGACACGAACATTAGGGAGAGGAGAAATCGTCAGCGCATCGGATGTTACCACTTCCATGATCGAGCTACAGCGCTTTCGTAAAGATGGATTTTCTAGCTACGATCAAGTGGTTGGGGCAAAGCTAAAGCGTAATGTTCGTTTAGGCGATGTCGTAGAGAGAAATGATGTTTGTGTGGTATGCCGAAATGAAAAGGTCATTATCAAAGCGGTGAATTCTGGCATGACGATCACAACGCAAGGCACAGCATTGCAGGATGGTTCAGCTGGCGATCAAGTAAGAGTGAAAAATGATAAGTCACAACGTATAATAGAAGGCATAGTGACTGACATTGCGGAAATCACTGTTAATTTTTAATACCCACTGGTAGCGTGTTTAAACTGATCAATAAAAATGCAAAAAATGACTAAAGTTATTTTTGCGCTGGTCGATAGTCTGGATACCAGTATTACGATACAAGGCAAAGGTTAAACATGGCAGGTATAGATAATATACGTTCAGGGCAAATGATGACGACAACAAGTCGCGCACCTGCACGTAACGATTCCAATGCTACCAGCACGACAGAATCAAAAAAGGCGCCAGCGCAACAAGACGCAGTATCACTCAGCCAGCAAAGTAAAGCCGTCAGTAAACTCCAGAAGGATATGGCAGCTTCTCCGGCATATGACAGCGCCAAAGTTGCAGCAATCAAAGAAGCTATCACAAACGGTTCATACAAAGTCGATCCTGAAAAATTGGCTGACAACATGATTAAGTTTGAAAACGAATTGCAAGGCAAAAGCTAACTGACTTAGGCCGAAGGTAAGTATTTTATGGCAGCATTAGTCGATCTCGTTAATTTCCAGCTAGAAAATGCTAAGGCACTTTCCGCTGTTTTACGCCAAGAAACACAAGCAATCACGGCGCGTGTCTCTACCGAGATTGAGAACATTGCCAAACAGAAGATGACGCTCATTGATCAGCTCAGAACAACTGATCAGCGAATCGCCTCTCACCCGCACGTCAATCAACTTACTGAAGATGAGCACCTAAGTCAGGTTGTTGCTCAGATCCAATCGATCGTCCTCGACTGTCAACAAGTTAACCAAGTAAATGGCGAATCGCTTAGTCGCGCACAGCTGAGCTTCAATAAACTCAACAACATGCTTCAGCGAACTCATGGCAAAGTTGGCATGACCTACAATGCGGGCGGAAAAACCCACACCATCTCGACGCTTGGCACCAATATAAAAGCTTAAACGTCACTCTTACCCTCAATTCCCGCGCTCACGTAGATATAAAAAAGCGACTCATTGTTACCAATCAGCCGCTCAAAAAGATTATCTGTCTAGTGAAATGGTTTAAAACAAGGTTTGCTGACGCTTCTCAGGCACCTGCTGAACTTCTCCATAATCACGTAGCTTATCCATCTTACGGATATCCAGGCGCAGCTCAGTCACATAACTGTCTTCAACAAGATAACTACGCACAACTTCTGCACCACGAATTACACCATCGACGGCACCAGTGGTGCTTTCAATACCCAAACGCTGGTCTTGCAGCTCTGCACGTCCACTAACACGCATGCCATAAACTTGCTCTGCTAGCTCACGATAAGCATCAATTTTTGATGCGCGCATTGCTCGTACACGCTTTTCTTCAACTGTGCGGCCTGTTTGCTCACTGACGCTGGCATAACCCACCGCCACTAAGATTTCATCTTGACGCATCTGTTGTAATGGCTGACACCCAACCAATATCAGTGTGGCAACAATAAATAATAACTTCTTCATGCTTCTATCCTATGGACGGAGAATCACAGTGTACGGCTGACGAATAGTAGGGTCAGAACGAATCAACACACCATCTTGTGTGCGGATGCTATTTAACGTATCTAAGTCACGCCCAATACGGTCAGCCGGAAGGAAACCTTGCGCTGTCGCTACAACTACACGGCTTTGCATGCCAACCACGCGTGCATTGACAAGCACTCCGCCCTCTTGGCGCAGCATTGTTCCGGTCAGTACATACTGAATTTGCTGCTCTTGAGCTAAATCTTGCCAATCACGACTTAAAGCAAAATCGCCCTGCTGCGTCACTTGAATAGAGCCCGTAGTTTTGAAATCAACCACTTTAAACCCTCGGCGCTGAAACTGATGGATAAAACCTTCAGAGACCGAGTTACCTAACCAGTTTGTTGCATCCATATTTTGTAGATCAACAAACGAGGTAATCGCAATCGGTGTCCGCGCTGATACTGCCACATTAGAAACCATCAGGTCTTCTGTCATGCTCTCAATGAAAAAGTCCATCGTATGACGCGGACTATCCATCAGCATGAACTGGCTTCCCGAGTACGGTTCTTTACCATTGTAAATCGGTGAGTACGCGCACGATGTCAGAAGCGTCATCATCGATGCGGCGACAAGCCACTTTTTCATGGTTTGATTCTCCAGATAATCTTAGGTGATACCGTTCTTTATTAATTCCTTTCCAAGAAAGTGAATATTGGAACAGTCTTTGCTTTTCTTTGTTTGCCTAACGAAGAAAAACCCACCAAACTTCACTGAATTTGTTAAAGCAATATTTATACCCGAACGGTTGTAACCAATGAAAAAAATATTAAACAGTCTGTTTTCAATCACTTTAGTGATGCTTGTGCCTTTTAAGGTAATGGCATCTTGGTATGAAGTCACAGGCGTTGCCACCATCGTTTCTTCAGAAGAGACGGCAAGGCTCCATGCGTTGGAAGACGCGCTGTTCAAAGCCGTCAATTTTTCGGGCGCAGATATTGGCAGTATTAGCAACTTGATGCCGCTATTAGAAGAAAGCCGCAACGAATACCAGTTTACCAATCATGAAGTCCGTTACATTTTGGTCGAGTCTGAACGCAAACGTCGCGGTAAAGTCGAGGTAAAAATCCGCGTTGATATTTATCCATCGGCAACGGGTTGCCACACCGATCAATACAAAAAGACAATGCTGGTCGGCAATATTGAGGTCGCATCACCACAACAAGCAGTGATGGGACAAATTTATCAAGTTGGTGACGATTTTAGCCACGTAGTGAACCGTCAACTTGATCAAACCTCACGCAGCTTTGTGTCTGTTGGTACAACGGACTACTCAATAAGCAGCAACTATCCTGCTCGCACTCAAATGATCGCACAAGACAATGGCGCACAATACATCATTGGAGGGGTCATAACCGATCTCACTGCAACGGTCGAATCTCAACTATTGCAAGATGACATCATCAATCGTCAGTTTGCGTTAGAAATGAAAGTATTTGATGGTAAAACTGGCCATGAAATCTTCAACAAAGCCTACCGTGAGGTCGCGCGTTGGCCATTTGCTAAGACGAGTCAAGTGGACACTCGTAGTGCACGTTTTTGGGCATCGACCTATGGCGAGATGATGCTTCGCGTTAGTCGCAATATTATGTTGGATCTGGAGTCGGAGCTGTCTTGCAAAATTACATTGCCAGAGGTTGTGGCAGTCTTCGGTAATACCGTAACGATGGATCTCGGCCGTATGCACGGCGTAAAAGAGGGAGACAAATTGCAGCTTTGGCACACCGCGTCGTTTATCGACCAAAATGGATTGCCAAGAAACAAAGTCTCGCAAAGCGAAATTACATTAACGGTATCACGCATATACGAACACGAAGCGGAACTGACGATTGATCAGCCAAATTTAGCATCTAGCGTTCAAATTGGCGACGTAATGAACAAGATCCTATAAAAGCAAACATTAAGTCTTGAGATATGCTCACTTTTGAATATCATAGGCAGCGCATCTTATTTGATTATACCAATGACCGTAGCGAATCGTTCAACGTGATGCTGATACAGATCTGGTAGATTGCTAGATTTGAACTCAGTAAAACAGTGCAATGAACTGCAACTATTGGTATTACGCCCCCATGGCACAGCTGGATAGCGCAGTCCCCTCCTAAGGGACAGGTCGTAGGTTCGAATCCTACTGGGGGCGCCATATCATAGCCTTAGCTCCCACTTGAGCTAAGGCTTTTTTGTATCTTCAATTTCAAGCCTCGCACTGCTCCCCCTAGTACACCGTGTTAGATAATCTTCCCAGTAATCAATATGATCGGATCGGGTGTTTCGGTTACGGGATAAACCCTTCTACTGATCTGACTTCTTCCCCTTGAAATCATTTCAACAAGCCCTATTTACAGTTTTGTATTTTATTACTTTAATTATCTATGAGTTTTGCTTACCCTTTTAGCTATTAATAAAATTATTAGTTAGCACTATGTCTAAGAGCAATTTAATAACTAACACTGGACACCGCTTTATTTCTAAAGGCAAGACAGCCTTTAAGATACATATCCATACCCCCGAGGATACGGTACTACACCGCTCGGTAGGATTTGTTCGTATTGGAGAAAAGAAAGGCTTACAAAAAGCCATTAAGCTGAGAAACGAGTTAGGCCGGCAAATGTGGGGCAAATTCTGGCGACGTCTTTTGAAAGACCCTTACTTAATGACCAGGCTTCCACATAGCGTTGAGCCTAAAATCGTTCACAAGCCTAACCCTACTCTTGAAAACCCTGACAACCGAGATACGTGTTACATCGCCAAGTGGCGAGAGTTCAATGATGATGGTGAGTATAAATATAAAACGGTGGTTCGCTCTATTAGTAAGTACGGCAAACTTGCCGCCTACATGCAAACCAAAAAAGCGTTGTTAGAAGCACATAAAGATAACTTGGAGATCCTGACATTTATGGGGCGTTTAAACAGCATTGATCTTAAATAATACCTAGCCACTTTGAACATTTCAGTCAGTTTTTAAAGAGAAATAAAAAGCCCCAAAGAGCGAACTCTTTGGGGCTTTCAGCTTCAGTCTTCTATACTACGGTCGAATAGGAGCTTATTGCTGAACTTGGTATTCAAATTCTGGAACAACGATTTCTACGCGACGGTTTTGTTGACGACCTTCACGAGTGTCGTTTGAAGCGATTGGGTTGTTTTCACCTTCGCCACGAGCTTGGATACGTGATGAATCAATACCTTTTTCAACGAGCGCGTTAGCAACAGACTCAGCACGTTTTTCAGAAACCTTTAGGTTGTAAGCTGCTGGACCAGACGTATCTGTGTAACCTACAACTTCAACGTTCGCTTGTGGGTGCTCGTTTAGGAAAGCAACTAGGTTATCAAGTTTTGCAGCGCTCTCTGGTTTTAGAGTTGTGCTGTTTAGATCGAAGCTACCTGTGCCAATTGTTTGAGTTTCGAATGTTTTCGTAACTACAACTGGCTCTTCTACCACTTCTTCTACAACCACTTCTTCAACAACAACTGGCTCTTCTACGATTACTGGCTCATCGTTGCCGCCGAATTTGAAAGAAACACCTAGTGTTGCAGTGTTACCTGTCGCACGAGTTACATCGTTGCTGATGTCAGTCAGTGTTTGGTATTCCGCACGAGCTGTTACGTTTTGGCTTAGGTTGAATTCAAGACCAGCCGCGCCTAGGTAAGAGTAATCATCTTTGCCATCAAACATTACGTAAGCGCCACCCACTTTACCGTAAAGTGCGATGTCTTCAGTGATTGGTAGGCTAAATTTAGGAGCAAGAGTGATTGCTTCTACGTGGCCACCGAAAGAAGTTTGGTTAAAATCACCGATGTTGTCGAAACCCGCTTCTACTGCGAAGTATTTATTCATTTCGTAACCAACAAAAGCGCCAAGAGTAGAATCGTCTTTGTCACAAGCCTGGCCCGCTACACACGCGTCTTCCATCCATGACTTACCCATCTTACCACCAACGTATACTTCTGCTTGTGCTGCTGAAGCCATAAGTAGAGACGCTGAAATTACCGCTGCTAATTTTTTCATTATTGATTCCTCTAAAGAAGTTCTTTTGTTAGATGCCGAAATGCGCCGTCTGACTGACGTTGTATTTCAATTCTTTTTATTCATTCCTTGAGTGAGATACTTAGTCAGCTTCTTTTTATGCACATGCATTTTTTTTATGGAAGCAACTTACGTACATTTCCTGTTCAGTGATACATATCGCCATCTCGGTATCGCTGACGGGATGAACTATAACGCTAAGAAATCGCGAGAAAAATCCCAATTCTGTCAATTTATTGTCATCATAAATCTCGACAACATGTGATCTTAAGCAAAAAAATCCCCACGCAATCACCACGCAAACGTTTGCTTTAATTTTTGGAACAACATAGCTAAAGCAAAGGTTTTTCTTAAAAATGAGACAAACAAAATGGAACTTTAAGGAACATGGATAAAAATCAATCAGATATTTGATATATAATCGCTCGTTTTTTATTCACGCCAACGATGTTTGGATTAAAAAATCTTATCCATATTGAGGTAATATTACAGGTGAAACCATCTCTTCATTCACCAATATGAGAGAAAGTTTCTCGTTATCTAAATTGAAGATACAAAAAAGCCGCGGTTGCTCACCGCGGCTTTGTGACTATTTATTCAAAAAGAACGTTCAGTTCAAAGCAATTATGCGTTTGCTTCACGCTCAGCAATGAACTCAAGCGCCATCTTAATGCGAGCAATACAACGCTCTTTTCCAACCAGCTCCATTACTGCATCGACAGAAGGAGACTGACCGCCGCCTGTTACAGCAACACGTAATGGCATACCGATTTTGCCCATGCCGATTTCCAACTCTTCACATACTGCTGCGATAACGCCATCTTTGATGTTCGCTGTCGTCCATTCAGTTAGTGCTTCCACTTTCGCTAATGCAAGTTCTAGAGGCTCTTTAGCCACGCCACGCAGGTGTTTCTTCGCTGCGCCCGCTTCAAACTCAGAGAAATCTTCATAGAAGTAACGGATTTGCTCAGCTAGCTCAACTAGTGTGTTGCAACGCTCACCCACCAGCTTGATCACGTCAGTAATAGCAGGACCATTCGTTACGTCTAGTTTTTGTTGGTCTAGATGCCATTGTAGATGCTCAGCAACGTACGCAGGATCTGAGTTCTTGATGTAGTGGTTGTTCAACCATTGCAGTTTGTCAGTGTTAAAAGCAGACGCTGACTTAGATACTGCGTTTAGGCTAAATAGATTGATCATCTCTTCTTGAGAAAAGATTTCTTGGTCACCATGAGACCAACCAAGGCGCACTAGGTAGTTGTTTAGTGCCGCAGGCAGGTAGCCCATATCGCGGTATTGCATGACTGATACAGCGCCGTGACGTTTAGACAGTTTCGCGCCGTCATCACCCAGGATCATTGCACAGTGTGCAAATGTAGGTACTGGCGCACCTAGTGCTTCGTAGATGTTGATTTGACGAGGCGTGTTGTTGATGTGGTCTTCGCCACGAACAACGTGCGTGATACCCATGTCCCAGTCATCCACTACTACACAGAAGTTGTAAGTAGGTGAACCGTCAGTACGACGAATGATTAGGTCATCCATTTGATCGTTGCGGATTTCAATGCGACCACGGATTTGATCATCAAATACTACGCTGCCTTCTTTCGGGTTACGGAAACGGATAACACATGGATCGCCATCTTTTGCCGCTTCGTTTGCTGCTTTGATTTTTGGATGGTTAGCATCGTAGCGAGGCATTTCTTTATTTGCTTCTTGCTCTGCACGGATTTCATCTAGCAGCTCTTTAGACGCGTAACATTTGTAAGCTTTGTCTTCAGCAAGAAGCTTATCAACCATTTCGTTGTAACGGTCAAAACGTTGAGTTTGGTAGTAAGGACCTTCATCCCACTCCAAGCCTAGCCATTCCATACCTTCAAGAATTGCATCAACCGCTTCCTGAGAGTTACGCTCAAGGTCTGTATCTTCGATACGTAGAACGAATTCACCACCTTGGTTTTTAGCGTATAGCCAAGAGTAAAGTGCAGTACGCGCACCACCAACGTGTAGATAGCCAGTTGGGCTAGGAGCAAAACGAGTTTTAACCGTCATTTGAGTTCCTTAGGGGTAATGAGCAACGAGAGATCTCTCGTTGTAATGTCAAGGATAAAAGTGGCGACATTTTACCACCGTAAGTCAATTCTACAATCGGTTTGACAACAGAAATAAAAACAGGGCAGAACCAAAAAGGCACAGCCCTGCTATTTACTGTTAAAGCACGAGACGAAATTACTTCAGGTTACGCATTGCCCATTGCATAAATTCTTGCTGCTCTTCACGGCTCAATTCATTAAACGATGCTTTGATTGTTTTGGTTTCCGCTGGAGAAGACGCAATGCTTGCCTTGGTCGATTCTTTATTCATTGCGTTGTTATAGTCGGCAACTTCTCGTTCGTAATCACGAAAACCTTGCAAACCACCTTTACGAAGTTGAACCATAGAGAATGCCACTTCTTTTCCGTTTTTGTCTTTCAATACCACTTTAGGATCGAGTTCGAAGGCTCTCGCCTCTTCAATAGTACGGAATGTTTGATAAGTCAGAGAAAGCTCGGTGTCTTTTTCTGCATCAAACTCTAATACCAGCGGCTGCGAATCGAATTTACGGCGCTTTCCATCTTCAAATACAATTTGTCCAACCGTTACCGCCAATTGGTTTTCCCCATCTTTTAACTCGATGCTGTTATTCTTGGATATCCACTCAGGGTAGACGAACTCGCCGTTGAGAACGCGAGGAACTAATTCAGATTGCAGAGTGAGTTGAGCTGCAAAAGCTGGCGCCGAAAGCATTGCGCAAAGTCCGAGAAGTGTCGTTGTTTTTTTCATCATGGTTTCTCACTTTATACCAATTTAGATAAGCCTCTAAAACTTACAGGCCAGTCATTTCAAAGGCTTATTTGAATAAGTATCAAGATAAAAAGGGCGTTTCCGCCCTTTTAGCTGCTTCTTTAATTAGAAGTAGTATTCAACACCTACAGAGAACTCGTCGTAGTCAGCAGACTTCCAACGTGCTTCTGTTGGTTTATCTAATTGAGACGCACCGTCGCCAAAGTCTAGAGTACGAGCACGTACGTACAGCACTGCCGATGGGTCTACGAAATACATAACTTGTGCTGATAACACATCGTCCGCTGTATCGTTAATTTTCTTACCATCACGCTCGAGATCAAAGTTAGCGGCGTAAGCCAGTTTGTATTGCCAATCACCCGTGGTGTACATGATAGCGGCAGACATTGCATCTTGCTTTTCACTCACACCATTGCTTGCGTCCGCTTCCATGTATTTGTATTGCGCAAAGAAAGAGATCCCGTTATCAAACCAGCCTTGTGCCCCTATCAAGTACGTGTTGTTTTCCCACGTTTGGCTTTCCATCTTGATATTACGGTTACCTTCATATGCCGCATCTAACTGGATAGGACCAATTTTGTAGTGTGCTGCGATACCACCCCAGTAGTCATCCCCTTCACCTAGACCTGCTTTATCACCTGCACCAGCTGCGATATCTAGGGAGAATTTGTCAGCAAACATTGGAGAGTCCCAGCGGATAGTGTTTGATTGACGGTCTTGGTACTTGGCGCCACCAATAGCACCACCCCAGTCGTATACATCGCCGAGACCAGGGTTAGATGCTGGCCAGTCAACCAATTCGTACATAGGTGTCAAAACGCGACCCAGACGAATTTGACCCCAAGATGCACTTTCAAAACCGACGAATGTGTCACGTTCACCAAGACCTGCGCCCTCGCCACCAAAGCTAGGGTCTACATAACCGCCTTCGATTTGCCAAATAAAAGTAGGGTCGAAGTTAGCAAATTGTTTTTTACCACGGAAACCAATACGAGATTCGTTGTTTAGCTGCATGCCACCCAAATCATCGTCCGTTGCTTTGCTACCAGAATCGTAATCGCGGTACGCGGCCTGCATCGCGATGATTCCGTAAACTTCATAAGAAAATGAATCTTTGGTTAGAAACTCTTTTGCTGCGTCACTGTTTGCACCATCAGCAAATGCAGCACCACTGAACATCATGCCGGTAATTGCCGTGGCAAGTAGGCTTTTCTTTAGGTAAGACATTATAAACCCCTATATTTTTAGTTTTTTCCATTTTCAAATTCACTAACTAGGACATGGCAGGAACTTGAAACAGTGTTTGGACGGGGCAAATATGACAAACTTTTTTCGCACTAAAAAACTTTCGCTACAGCAATCTGAGCGACTTCAAAATGAGAAAATCAAAAATAAAATAAATCAATAAAAAACAATTGGTTAACATCAAATATAAAAAATAAAAAACGTTAAAAGTACGTTTTGACACTGAACTGACATTGAGAGTATCTAAAAAACGTGAGCGACTTCATTCATCTTTTAGGTGTTTTAACGGAACTTTATATTCAAAGAGAAAAAACCTTGAGATCACTCGCAAGTAAAATGACCGTGCACTTGTGGGATTCGAGAGATTTTGACGAAATTGTTGTGAGTAGCAAATGGGTATTGACCTTACCCTTGCAGGAAGGTTTAAGCTCATAGCATCACTACTATTGAGGTGCAGATTATGTATCAGTTAGTTATACCTTTATCAGGGCTCAACTGCATGGGCTGTGCGAGAAAAGTTGAGAAGGCTTTACATGCAAATCACGATGTGGAGATCCTCAATTTGTCCCCGACGCAAGTAGAGGTCAAAACCGAGTCTTCTCTTAAAGAGCTCGTCTCGTCGATTGAATCTCTTGGTTACCAAGCAGGAAATCACTACGAACTAAACCTTTCAGGCTTAAGCTGTGGCGGCTGCGTCAAAAAACTTTCATCTTTATTAGAATCTAATCAAGACGTTATTTCTTTTGAGGCTTCAACAACGCACTTAGAGATTCGTACCCTCCTCTCCGAGCAACAAGTGATCGACTTAATAGCAACACTCGGCTATACCGCCAACCTTGATTCTGTCGAAGTAGAGAACGAAAGCTCACCAGAGACCGAACAGGTAGAAAAGCAAAGCAATATTAAAGATACGCAGGTGCCACCAGCGAGTATTCAATTGCAAATGCTGATTCAAGGCATGACGTGTGCGAGTTGCGTCTCTTCAGTAGAGAAAGCACTTACTAACGTAGAAGGCGTTGAGAAAGCACAGGTCAACCTCGCAGAACAAAGCGCACTAGTATTCGCAAGCCAAGACTCTGATGACCTCCTTAACGCAATTGTTGAATCGGTAAAACAAGCCGGTTACCAAGCAGAGATCCTACAAGACGCCGCAACCCAGCAAGAAAAGCAAGCGCAGCAACAACGTCAGCAACAAAAACGCTTTAAACTGGATGCTATTGCTGGCCTTGTCGTCGGTGCCCCTTTAATGATTTGGGGCGTTGCTGGCGGCAATATGATGATTCGCAACACCAACGACCAATTAGCTTGGGGCGCGATCGGTATCGTATGTTTACTCCTTCTTGCCACAGCGGGGAAACACTTCTTCAGTAACGCTTGGTTAGCAGCTACTCACAAGCGCGCCACCATGGACACGTTAGTCGCGCTCGGTACTGGCGCAGCGTGGTTCTATTCGATGCTTGTGGTGATTTTCCCAGACTGGTTCCCTCTTGCTTCACGCCACGTGTACTTTGAAGCGAGTGCAATGATCATCGGCTTAATTTCTCTTGGTCACTATATAGAGGCAAAAGCCAAAGCAAACACAACACGCTCATTGCAAGCTCTGATTAACCTGCAACCTCAGCAAGCTACGGTAATTGCGGAACAAGGCGATCAACAAATCGCGGTTGAGCAAATCACGCTAGGCATGAAACTGCGTATCAAACCAGGCGAGAAAGTGCCTGTTGATGGTGTTGTGATTCAAGGTGAATCATACATTGATGAGTCGATGCTCACTGGTGAACCAGTACCAGTGTTAAAAGCGCAAGAGGCTCAAGTGTCTGCTGGGACATTAAATACCGATGGTGGATTAGTCATTGAGGCAACGGGCATTGGCGCAAATACCATGCTGGCTCGTATCATCCGCATGGTGCGCACAGCGCAAAGCAGTAAGCCAGCCATCGCGAAACTGGCAGACCAGATTTCATCGGTGTTTGTCCCTGTCGTTGTTGGCATAGCAATACTGGCCGCGCTCGTTTGGTTTGCCGTTGGCCCAGAGCCAAAAGCGAGTTATATGCTGGTGGTCACCACAACCGTCCTGATCATCGCCTGCCCTTGCGCTCTAGGCTTAGCAACCCCGCTTTCTGTCACGGTGGGAGTAGGTAAAGCCGCAGAGCTCGGCATTCTGATCAAAGACGCCGACGCCCTGCAATTGGCAAGCAAAGTCGACACGGTTGTGTTCGACAAAACTGGCACGCTTACCCAAGGTAAACCTAGCGTTCAGCAAGTGTTTACTCACGCCACCAGCCAAGAAGATCTATTGGCTTTAGCGTATGCGGCAGAGCGTCAGTCTGAGCACCCACTGGCAAAAGCGGTATGTGATTACGCCAAACGACACGACGCAAAGGATGTCTCATTAGACAAGTTTGAGAACGTTCGCGGGCGCGGCATTTGGGCGACGTATCAAGATAAACCGCTACTCATTGGTTCGCTTCAATTTATGCAAGCAGAGAACGTCGAGACTAGCGCACTAAAATCTGCCATCGATGAATGCGCAAAAAATGCGTGGACTCCGGTAGCTGTGGCATTGAACGGCGAACTGATCGGTCTGATCGCCATTGCCGACCCGATCAAATCAGATGCGAAACAAGCGCTCTCTGCATTAAAATCGCAAGGCATCAAAACGGTAATGCTGACGGGCGATAACCAACACGTTGCCAATGCTATCGGCCAAGAACTTGGTATTGATGAAGTGATTGCCCAAGTAATGCCAGATGATAAAGCTCAGCACATTGAGCAACTTCAATCTCAAGGACATGTCGTGGCAATGGTGGGGGATGGCATTAACGACGCCCCTGCTCTCGCGTTATCCAACCTAGGTATTGCCATGGGTAGCGGCAGTGATGTCGCCATTGAAAGTTCGCAAATGACCATCCTGAACACGTCACCAATGGCGGTAGTACATGCGATTGAACTCTCTCGCGCTACACTTAAGAACATGAAGCAAAACCTATTTGGTGCCTTTGTTTACAACTCGTTGGGTATTCCAGTTGCCGCTGGTGTGCTTTACCCAGCGTTTGGATTTTTGCTCAGTCCTGTTGTCGCAGGAGCGGCAATGGCACTGTCTTCAATTACTGTCGTTAGTAATGCAAATCGACTACGACTGTTTTCAGTAAAATAACCACTTCTTTTTGAGGGTATTATGAAGTTGAAACTATTGACCTTTGCAATGCTTGCGACCGTGTCCGCCAACGTATTGGCAGCCGATGTCATTAACCACAAATCGCCATACTGTGGCTGTTGTGGAGAATGGACAAAACACATGGAAGAGAACGGCTTTACGGTCGAAGAAAAATTGCACGATGACATGAACGCCATCAAACGCGAGCTAGGCATCAAGAACGAACAGCTTTACTCTTGCCACACGGCAGAGATCAACGGCTATCTGTTCGAAGGTCACATTCCAGCCGAAGACATTAAAGCGTTTTTGAAAAATCCACCACGTAACGCAAAAGGCCTATCAGTACCGGGCATGCCAATGGGCTCCCCTGGTATGGAATATGGCGACAAAAAAGACAGCTACACCGTTTACGCCTTTAACGAAAAAGGCCAAGTGTTCGAATATAGCCACCA
Organism: Vibrio sp. SCSIO 43097; assembly: GCF_023650755.1. Taxonomy (NCBI): domain Bacteria; kingdom Pseudomonadati; phylum Pseudomonadota; class Gammaproteobacteria; order Vibrionales; family Vibrionaceae; genus Vibrio; species Vibrio sp. SCSIO 43097. Next base: position 2,616,693 of record NZ_CP071840.1, read on the forward strand.
CGAAGGCAACGACCAATAAAAACAAAGCCCAGCGAGACAAACCGCTGGGCTTTTTCTTAATGGACAGTTAAGACAAATATAAAATTAGAAGCCGTAAGAGGCACCAAATACAAAAGCATTATTCACTAGGCTGTCACCACTCGCGTTTTCTGCACCGTGTGCTTGACTACGGAACTCAAAGTAAGGTTGAACACCTTTACGAGTCCACGTTGCACGAAGCTCGTGGTCCATGGTTTCCGCTTCAATCATGTAGACGTTGTTGTAGCTTAGCGTCACATCCTCATTCATCACGTAACCGATGCGGTTGTCCATGCGGTAATCTGTATCCGCATCTGCGTCTGTCGCATCAATGTGCGCACGAGTACGGTTACTTAAGGAGATGCCGTTATCGAAGTTGTAACCGATCTTAACCAATGGACGGTACTGTACATTCTCGCCAGCAGAGAACAGGTGTTGGTAACCAGCGGCAACCCATAAATGATCGGTAATATTAAATGACTGCTCACCACCCACAGTGATTGCTGGTGTTGTGTTACCTGCGCCACCGTTTTCTGTTTCCAGTTTACCCAACTGAATACCATCAAATTCGGTGTAAACCGTAAAGCCGCCGAATTGGTTATCAAAAGTATGACCAGCTTCCAGTGTAGACGTAACGTCCGAACCATGAATTCGACCATCATCGTGGAATTGAACATTACCTGTTACGTAAGAAGAACCAGCAAAAGCGCTAGAAGCGAAAGCGAGAGAAAGAGCACTCAGTGCAAAAATGTTTTTCATAATTACTGCCTTTATTTATTCACGTTATGCGATAGTTTTAGAGGGCATCTCTTCCCTTTTATCGCAAACTTTGGAATGTGCCTCCTTGGCGTTCGCAATATTGTTTCAATTAATTCGCGATGGAAAATAAAACATTTTAAAAAGTGATCTTGTTCAAACCGACGCTCAACAACCCTGATAAAAACATGGAAAATACAGGCACTTATCGTATTTTTATAAAATTATTCAAAAAATAGAAGTGTGATCGTAAACAGATAATTTATTGATATTTAGCAGATTAAGTCGATCCAGTTCACAATAACCTTGACCATTACAACCCAAAACTTATTTATCAATGAAAAATAATTAGACATCGATCACGCTTAATTTCCTTAAAAAATAAAGAAAGCCCCAACATGATGTTGAGGCTTTGCCAAAAAATTAACTTACAAGAATTGAGTTATTTCACGCTGGTCACTCGACTTGCTTTCTCACCGGTTGCTGACACGGAACGGATAAACACTTCACCTTTCACATTTGGACGAGCATTATCTGCGTAAGTTAGCCAGTTCTTGCCGTCTAGAGAGTATTGAAGCGTCACCCCTGGGAACTGAACGTTCATTGCTAGCTTGCCATCTTCTACTTTCGCACCTGGTACAGGCAGGCGGTAGTCGATACCTGATTTTTCTAGCTTAGCCAGTTCACGTTGGCCAAGTACGTTCGCAAAGCGGTTGTAGTCTTGGTTTAGCGCGACTTTGTCTACTAGGTTAGAGTTTTGCGAGTATTCAACACCCACTTTGTAGTCGTTTTCCCAATCAGCACGGTGCCATGCACGCTCAGCGGCTGCTAGTACGCGAGGGAATACCATGTACTCGTATTGCTCGTCGTTACGTACTGTCTCAGACCACAGCTGTGCTGATAGACCATAGAAAGGTTTCGCTTCGATTTCACCTTTACCAGTGAAGCCGTTACCATCGCGGTCTACAGAGGTTTCTGCGTTCTGAGGCATGTTCTCTGGTGCAAAACCAAACATCTTACGAGTATCTGTTGCACGCGTCGCCCAGTAGTAACCACGCTCTTTCGGGTCAACTTCGTACGGCATGTCCATGTATACGTAGTCTGGGTTAGAAACGATAACGTCGTAACCTTTCTTAGACCATTCGTACACTGATGATGTGCCACCCCAGTAAAGAACGTCCCAGAAGTTAACACGCGTGTTTTCTGTTGCGAACGCTTTCTCACCTTCACTGTACTTAAGGCCATCTTGCCAAGCTTGGAAGTTTGGAATGCCTTTCTCTGCCACCATCTTCGACACTTCTTCTGCAAAGTGGCTTGGTAGATGAGCAAAATCGCTTACCGTACCGTCTGCAATTAACGCCTGACATTGTGGTGACTGTGCGAATGGCTTGTCTTGCTTAGACAAATCAATGTTACCCTTCCAGCTTACTTTGTCTTCTGCGTTGATGTCTTGCAGACCAGCGCCTAGCTTGATGTTCTTCGCTTCGTCACCACCAAAGTGCCATGTTGTTAGCGGCGTGCCCGCTTCTTGGTGCATTGCTGCTACTTCTGAAATCACTTTATCAACAAAGCGAGTTGAAGATTCCATACATGGGTTGATGAAGCTTTGCTTGTTGTAGAACTGAACCGTCGTTACGTTCGATGTATCTTGAGGATCCATCAGGCGATACTCGTTCGCTTCTGCTTCTTTACCTTCTTCCATTAGACGGTCGTAACGTGCTTCCATTGATACCACTGCTGCACGAGCGTGTGCTGGCATATCGATTTCAGGAATCACTTCGATGTTACGCGCTTTCGCGTACTTCAAGATGTCCACGTAGTCTGCTTTGCTGAAGAAGCCAGAACCAAAGTTGTCTGTCGTTGCACCTGAGCCAAGCTGAGGCAGTAAACAGCTTTTCTCTTCCAAATCGAAACAACGGTTAGCACCCACTTCAGTCAGCTCTGGCAGACCCGGGATTTCTAAACGCCAGCCTTCATCATCCGTTAGGTGAAGGTGTAGTTTGTTCATCTTGTACGCGGCCATTTGGTCAAGCGTTGCAAGAATCGCGTCTTTAGAGTGGAAGTTACGAGCCACGTCCACCATCACACCACGGTAATCAAAACGCGGCGCATCTTTAATAGACAGTTGTGGTAGAGAATCAGCATTTTGGCTATCTACCAGGCCAAAGATAGATTGTACTGCGTAGAAAGCACCTGTTTGGTCAAACGCTTTAATCGCAATACCGTCGCCTTTGATGCTCATTTCGTAAGCACCAGATTTTGCCAATTCACCGGTGAAGTCTGCAGGAACAACAGTGATGCTTACAGGAAGATCACCACGAACATCCACACCTACCACTTCTGCACGACCTTGAATTGCTGCGTATTGAGTCGCATCGAATGCGTCTTTAGGCAGCGCAATACCCGCCGCGATATCTACCGTACCTTTACCTGCTTCAACAGACATTGGCGTTGGTAGTAACGTGGTTGATACGTCTTGTTTTGCTAGATCTTCGTTCTTCTCGAAACGAGACACAGCGCTCGCAAATACGTTGTTGTCATCTGGCGTACGTTTTAGGTTGTTACCCTCAAGGCCAGTCACGAAAGATGCAACGTCTTCTGTGTTAAGAGAAGCGATCATCTTAGGCTCTGCATTTGGTGCAGCAACGAAAGCGCCTGGCATGAAGTCAGTTTCAAATAGCTGCCAGTATTCAGCAACAAGAGGAAGCACAACCTCTTCACCCGCAGCAAAACCATCAAACTTATCTGTCGGTTCTAGTTTGTGTAGGTCACCCGTTACGCGAGAGATTTTGAACTGTTCGTTTTCAACATCCAGAATCAGACGAATGCTGTGGAAGTAAATAGCCCAATCTTTTGAGTCAACCGCTTCTCCTTGGTTAACCAACGTCATGTTTACCTTGTTACAAGACGCCCACTCAGCCCCTAAGCCCTGACAAGCAAGACCTTCGTTTGCGCCGTGGTTAGTCAACACTTGGTATTGAATATCAAGATTATTAGCCAACGAATTTACAACTTGTTGTTCAGAGCTTTGCAGCGCAGCGCAACCTGCTAATGTAGTGATAACAGAAATAGCAATCAGACTAGGTTTAAACATCTTACTTCCCCAAAAAAGTCAGTGGTTCAAAACGACAATGATAAAAATCTCGGCCCCTCAAATGCGAGGTACCTAACCGTTACATTCAACATACAACCTGTTATTTCTAAGCGTAAAATAAATAGAAATAGGAAGTGATCCAGCTCAAAAAATGACACTCAGCAAAAACAATAAAAACCTAATTTTCATGGAGTTACAATACACGTCAAAATCGAACAACTTGTTTTGACGAGTTTGCTGCGATCTAGGTCACTTATATTCATGAGTTACGACTGATTTTGTAAGATTTGGATCACGCCTAATTATTTTGTGAACCATTAGTAAGCGAATTACCTATTTACCTTTCGTGAAGTGACTCTCATTTATTCGTCGTCAAAACTCGTCAATATTTTTATAAATGACGATTTTGTCGAATACACCACTGGAGAAATTGCACTTAACCTCACGCTATTTTGCGTATAAAGTTTCAAGGTATCTTATCTGAGGACCATTCTATGTTTCGTCTCTTGACGCTCATATCATCTCTACTTGTTACTTTAACGCCTTTTTCATCTTATGCAGAGCCACAGCATTGGTTAGCGAAAAAAGGGGAAACCGAACTTATGATTATTGGCTCGGTACATGTGGGGGATAAAACGATGTACCCACTCCCTAGAACGGTCATCCAGTATTTAAGCCAAAGCGCAGGGTTGATTATTGAAGCAGACGTCAGGAATTCTGAAGGCTTGGTTTACCCACAAACAACCATTCTTTCTAAAGATGTTTTAGACAGAGCTCAACGTCGCCACTTAATTGAAATTGCCCAAGATTTAGGTTTGCCAGAAACTCAACTCCTAAATTCCCCACCTTGGATGGCTGCATTCACCATCCAACTCGCTTTAGTCAACAAACTGGGGTATGTCTCTGATAAAGGGGTCGACATGCACCTAATAGGACTCGCTGATAAAAAGCAAATCCCGGTCATTCCACTAGAGTCAGTGCAATTCCAAATCGATTTAATCGCAGGTCAATCAGAAGGCGGTAAAGAGATACTTCTCTCGTCAATTGAAGAATATGATGGCGGAGAAGAGTTGGTTCAATGCTTGATAGAGAGTTGGAAGAGTGGTGATGGTAGCATGTTGGTCGAAGCCTCTTTGACCGATCATACAACAGAAGAGTTTAACCAAGCCTTTTTATACGAGCGTAATCGAGATTGGGCTAAAAAACTCGACACTGGCAGTGTTCTACCTCAACAATCGGGTCGCTTCACCGTTGTTGTTGGTGGCTTGCATTTAGTAGGTAAAGATAACCTGATTGAACTGCTTAAAAATCGGGGATTTAACATCAAACCACTGGGTAAGACGCGCCAAGCAAATTGTGATATCTAGTGATTGTGTGAAAAATGCCATTTAAATACAATTATTTAAATACAACCATTTAAAAATTCATTCAAACTTTCTTATAAAACGCCGTTAAGCTAAGTGGATACAAAACAACTCATATGAAATTTAAATATTTATTCCTATACACGATTGGAATTATGCTCACTTCTTCGCTGTCTTATGCTAAACCGCCATGCAACGTAGAAGCTTTTCAAGCTATTGATATAACTCCGGAAGTAAAAGGCGGTGTTTTAGATAAAGAGAGTGGTCAATTTCTTATTACCGAAAAACCAATGATGCGTTGCGCGAACATCACGTTTTCAACAGCCCACACTCGAAATCGCGTTGCACATATGATGAACCAAGGCTTTGAAGCGGTTTACTATGATGGAAATACAAGCAAATCTCACTCAGTAACGTTTGATGAAGACGATTTAAAAGCGGGTTACGTCAAGATTGGTCCAAATCACCCAAAGACCGCTTATGTCTGTTTCACTACTTCTGAAACTCCTATCAATACTATCTCGTGTGACATCAAGTAATAAATTTACTCGCTCTAAAAAATGAAAAGGCCCTACATTTCTGTAGAGCCTTCCTCTCAATACGTGTCGGTGAAGTGCCACATTCGAACATCAGGCGAACCCCAATTTGATTCGAACTATTGAAGTCTAAAATTACTAGCGCTAAAAACGACGAAAGCCTGCTCATTGAGCAGGCTTTCTAAAAGTGGTCGGTGAAGTAGGGATTCGACGCGGCTGGGCTTCCAGAGGACTGGCATTCCAGACCCCGCCCCTCTGGTTCCAAATAAATATCACCAAATACGAAAAAGGCTCTACATTTCTGTAGAGCCTTTTTCTCAATATGTGTCGATGAAGAGCCATATTCTAACTTCAGGCGAACCCCATTTGGTTCGCTACTATCAAAGTCAAATTTGCTGCCGCTAAAACGACGAAAGCCTGCTCATTGAGCAGGCTTTCTGAAAGTGGTCGGTGAAGAGGGATTCGAACCCCCGACCCTCTGGTCCCAAACCAGATGCGCTACCAAGCTGCGCTATTCACCGAGATGTTTAACTGAGGAATTGTCCCCGTCAACGAATGCGTATATTACGGATTCTGAACTGTGGCGCAAGTGCTTTTTACAAAAAAACCTTAGGTCTTAATTCGTTTGATGAATAACTGAACACTAGCACGTAAAATGTGACTGATAACTCACAACAAAATACAGTTTATTAACCTTAGCAACATAATTGATCCAGATCAGTGTGCAACAAGACACCGCCATTTAGTTTATTCCTGTCGGGAACATCTTGGAGGAAACGTATGGACTTTTGGCTTGATCTCCTATTTGGTAATGCAGTGGGTCTATCGTCAATGATAGTAATTTTTGGGGCAATTGGTCTGATGTTATTTTACGGCGGTTTCTTCATATACAAGATCATGAACGACAAATCTCCTCACTAGATCTCGCTTAGCTCTAGAAACGCTTTGCACCGGAGTCGGTTACTTGCCTACTCCGGTTTTTTATTTGATCTCAATGCACCACTCATTGATATAATCCTATTATTCCTCCCTGTTCTTAATGAGATTACTGCTATGTCTCACGACGACGATTTTGCTCTATTTCAACAGATGATGGGCGATGTAAAGCCAATCACTCAAGACACCACCGAACACAAAAAAGTACACCAAGTAACAGAAGCACAGCTCGCAAAACGCGAAGCAGCAATCTGGTTAACGGAAGATGACCCAGAATACCTATCACTTGATCACGCTGAAATGCTCAAGCCAGAGGACTTTGTTGAGTTCAAACGTGATGGTGTACAAGATGGCGTATACCGAAAACTGCGCCTTGGTAAGTATCCAATCCAAGCTCGCTTGGATTTGCACCGTAAAACATTGAGAGAAGCACGTGATGAAGTCGTGACGTTTTTAAAGCAATGCCTATCAATGGACATTAGAACGGTCGTTATCGTCCATGGTCGAGGAGAACGCTCAAATCCACCTGCAATGATGAAAAGCTTTGTTAGCAGTTGGCTACGACAAATAAAGGAAGTCCAATGCGTCCATAGTGCGCAACGCTTTCACGGTGGAACTGGAGCCGTTTACGTCCTACTTAGAAAAAGTGCGGAAAAGAAATTAGAAACCCGCGAACGTCACCAAAAACGGTTAGGCTAAATTTCACCCTAATGCTAGAATGCCCGCCCTTATTCTTCCTTCCCCTTAAAGGAAGGGAGCTTCATTCGCCGTTGTGAAACGTTAGGAGACAAAAATGTCACAAGACAACGCTAAACGATTAAATAAATTCATCAGTGAAACGGGGTTTTGCTCACGCCGTGAAGCAGACAGACTGATTGAGCAAGGCCGTGTCACCATTAATGGCAACAAACCTGAAATGGGGACAAAAGTGCTACCTGGTGATGATGTTTGTGTGGATGGTAAGCCAGTGGCAGCAAAAGAGAAGCCGATTTATATCGCTCTCAATAAACCAACAGGTATCACCTGTACAACTGAGAGAGACGTCCCTGGAAACATCGTTGATTTCATCGGCCACCAAAAACGTATCTTTCCGATCGGCCGCTTAGACAAACCCTCTGATGGTCTGATCTTTTTGACCAACGATGGCGACATCGTGAACAAAATCCTTCGCGCAGGCAACAGCCACGAAAAAGAGTACGTCGTACGCGTGGACAAGCCAATTACAGGCGAGTTTCTCAAACAGATGTCGAGTGGCGTTAAGATTCTCGACACAGTCACCCTACCTTGTAAGGTAACGAAAGAAACTAAATTCTCTTTCCGTATTGTGCTCACTCAAGGACTTAACCGTCAGATCCGTCGCATGTGTGAAGCGCTGGGCTATGAAGTATTCAAGCTGCGTCGCGTACGCATCATGAATATCTCTCTTGATGGTATTCCGAATGGAAAATGGCGTTATCTAAGTGACGAAGAAGTGGCAGAGATCCTAGCAATGTGTGAAGGCTCGGTAGGTACAGAAGAAGCATCAAAAACAGACTCTAGAGGTCGCAACATTCGTAAAGCGACCGACGCGAAGCTGTTTGATAGCCGTGAAGAAAACCAAGATTCTACTGCTCGTCGTAACCAGAAGACACTAACTTTCCGTGGTAACAATGCTGATGAATTCCGTCATGCACCAAACTCGAAAAAAGGTCAACAAAAGCGTCGTCAGCGTGATGATGAAGGCGGACGTCCAGCTAAAGAACATTACAAAGCGAAACCACAAGGTGAACGCAGCAGACCACAAGGCGAGCATGGTAAATCACACCGTAAACCAGATGCATCGAGCAATACGCATTCAGCAAACAAGCCTCAATCACCGAGTAAGCCCAAGCAGCATTACATGAACCCAAATGCCGCGAAACCAAGTAAACCAGCTAAACGCACTGGTGGTACATTGAGTCTGAAGAAGTAACGCTTCACTGACCGGCAAGATCAAAAAAGGACGCTCATGAGCGTCCTTTTTATTTGTCATGAGTTTACAAACAAAGAGGTGCAAACTGACCGCGAGTTAAGCTCAGCAAATCTCTCGGGGCTAACTCAATTTCTAAACCACGTTTACCAGCACTCACACAGATTGTGTCTTGCTCTGCTGCGCTTTCGTGCAAAAAAGTAGGTAAGGCTTTCTTCTGTCCTAGTGGGCTAATTCCACCAACGACATAACCTGTGGTCTTTTGCGCGATTTCCGGATCAGCCATATCGGCCTTTTTGCCCTTCGCTGCTTTCGCTGCCAGTTTTAGGTTCAGCTTTTGATCAACAGGGATAATCGCAACCGCAAGGTTCTTTGGCTCCCCGTTCAAGCAGAACAACAAGGTTTTAAATACTGTTTTCGGATCCTGTCCTAGCACTTCAGCAGCTTCTAAACCATAACTATCGGCTCTAGGATCGTGCTCATATTGATGGATAGTGTGTGGAATTTTTTTCTTTTTCGCAAGATTAATGGCCGGAGTCATCAAGATTCTCCTCATAAAAACAAAAAGCGCAGACTGAATTGGATCTGCGCTTTTAGTTAATGATATCAGCGAGTTTGAGTCAATCGCTTTTTCTCTGTTGGGTTACTGATCAATCGCCGTATCAACTAAATACGTGATTTCACCTGAAGGGGCATACTCATTAACATCAATAGGGCTGTGTGTTTCTAAATAATCCTTCAAAACTTCAGCATCGGTAAAACCTGTATTTACATACCCTGGATGATCGTCGATTTTAGGGTAACCATCTCCACCAGCAGCATTATAGCTTGGTACTGTAAAGCGGTAATTACCATCTAAGCGAAGTTGCTTATTACCAATAAACACATTGGTTACCTCACCATTATTGATACTCATCGCAATGCCTGCAAACTGTGCATAAGCACCAGAGTCAACAGGCTTAGTTGCAACGACATTTAGATAATCTAATACCTCTTTACCCGTCATATCAACGTAAGAAACCATATTGCCAAATGGCTGAACAGTGAGCACGTCTTTATAAGTAATATCACCCGCAGCAATCGAATCTCGAACACCACCAGAATTCATTACGGCGAAATCTGCTTTCGCACGTTCCATGTGAGCCGTTGCAATTAATCGACCTAAGTTTGTTTGCTGGTAACGAACCACATTGCGGTCACCCTCAAGCTTACCGTTAGATTCTGCAATCTTCACGTTTAGCTTGCCCTGACCTTTTTCTTGATAAGGACGAAGAAACTCAAGCATCGCTTCGTCTTGTTTAATCTCTTCTTGGATCAAGACTCGTTGCGACTGACCATCAACTTTAACTTTCTTTTTCAAGTTTACTGGGATCAGATCGTAGCTCACCATCGAGAGTTCGCCATTACGAAACTCGTAATCGGCGCGTCCCACATATTTCCCCCACTCATGTGCCTGAACAATAAAGGTACCATTTTGTTTATCGGGCTGACATTCATCACCTGGTTTAAAGTTCTTTTTGATAACGTTTGGCCCTTCCATACAAACAGGCTCTTGTGAGTGTCCTCCAACGATCATGTCGAGATCGCCGTCATTCAAATAACGAGCTAACGCCACATCGCCGGGAGCATTGATGCCTCTATTACCATTTTCATAGTGTCCCATATGCGTGACAGCAAAAATCAGATCTGGATACTCTGTTTCTTTCAGTTCTGCAATCAACTTCTTGGCTTCTTCTTTCGGGTCACGGAAGTCAATTTGTTCAATGAATTCAGGGTTGCCAAGTTTCGCTGTGTCTTCGGTTGTAAGACCAATGACCGCAATTTTAATGCCCTGCTTGTTAAACATCGCGTATGGTTGGAATAAACGCTTGCCAGTATTTTTATCGTAAATATTGGCAGACAACATCGGAAAGTTTGCCCACTCTTGCTGCTTGAATAGCACGTCCAATGGATTATCAAACTCATGATTACCTAGAGCCATCGCATCGTAACCAATTTTGCTCATGCCTTTGAAATCCGGCTCGGCATCTTGTAAATCAGACTCAGGTACTCCTGTGTTGATGTCACCACCAGAAAGCAGTAACACGCTGCCCCCCTCAGCCTGTATTTCTTCGCGCAAATCATCGATTAACGTTTTACGCGCCGCCATGCCATATTCACCGTATCGATTTTGCCAAAAGCGACCATGATGATCGTTAGTGTGCAATACGGTCAATTTATAGGTTGTATCGGCATTCCATTCTGGTGCAGGTTGCGTAGCACACCCAGCTAACGAGGCCAAGATAGCGGCACTCAAAACAGTTTTGATCATCAGACGCTGATTCATTTATTTACCTTTTTCTTATTGGGATTACTGATGCACATTTTAAGCATTGGATCTATTTGAAAACCACGTGCACCCTAACACATTGATTTAATAATTATGATGCATTGTTTAGCAATAACAAATTCATCAGTAACAAGTTTGAGAATTCACGGCTTTTCAGATAAAAAAATAGCCAACACTCGGTTGGCTATAGTATTTGTTACCACCAGTCATCTGGCGTTTACTTGATATCGATATCTGCAAAGCTCTTGATCAGATCATCAAGCGATTTCATTTGTGCTAAGAATGGCTCTAACTTGTCTAGAGGCAGTGCAGATGGGCCATCACAACGCGCTTGGTCTGGGTTTGGGTGCGCTTCGATAAATAGACCTGCGATGCCTGTCGCTAGACCCGCTTTTGCAAGTTCAACTGTCTGCTCACGACGGCCGCCAGATGCTGCGCCTGATGGGTCACGCATTTGTAGTGAGTGCGTTACGTCAAAGATGATTGGGCTACCTTTCGAAGCATTTTTCATCACACCAAAACCAAGCATGTCTACAACTAGGTTATCGTAACCGTGGCAAGAACCGCGCTCACATAGGATGATCTTGTCGTTACCGCATTCTGCGAACTTCTCAACGATGTTACCCACTTGACCAGGGCTCATAAATTGAGGTTTCTTCACGTTGATAACCGCACCTGTTTTAGCCATAGCTTCAACAAGGTCAGTTTGACGAGCTAGGAATGCAGGAAGCTGAATAACGTCTACCACGTCAGCGACAGGTTGAGCTTGTGCTTCAGTGTGAACGTCCGTGATGATCTTTACACCAAAAGTGTCTTTCAGCTCCTGAAAGATTTTCATACCTTCTTCCAGACCTGGACCACGGTATGAATGAACAGAACTGCGGTTTGCTTTGTCAAACGACGCCTTAAATACGTAAGGAATACCAAGTTTTTCCGTTACTTTTACGTAGTGCTCACAGATCTGCATCGCAAGATCACGAGACTCAAGAACGTTCATACCTGCAAATAGGGTGAATGGCTTGTCGTTAGCAACCTGAATGTCGCCGATATTAACGATTTTCTGTTCCATTTTGATTCTCTTTTTCTGTCCACGATACGCCACAGTTCGGCACATCGATAAAATTAGTGAAGTGTGACGTGCGTTTCACTCATCACATTAACTTGTGATTTTAGTAGCTCGGAAGCCGGATCATCAGGGCATTGGTCAATAAAGTACTGAAAATCTGATACCGCTACTTGAGGGCACTCTAGCTGTTGGAAAATAAAACCACGGTCACGAATTTCGTATGGATCATCTGGCACAAACGTTAGAGCAAGATTCGTACAACGTAATGCCAGCGTATAATGCTCTTCGCGCAACATCGCACTTTTAATCAACGCCAACCAGCGACCAATAATTGTTGGGTTGTCAGCTTCCTCAAAATGTTCAGGCTTTAGCTGAGCTAGCGGTCCTTCTTGGCCAATAAGCCAAGCTTGAAGAATCCTTTCACCTACATACTCACCATTAAATGGGTTGATGTAGTCTGGCTTCTTATGCATCCAGTCGACTTTTAACAGGAACTGAGTAGGGAAAGTAACTCCCTTCAACGGGAACCCCAGCTTTTTGCCTAGGTATAACAAAATCGAACCTAAGCTCACAGGAATACCTTTTCTGCGCTCCAACACTTTATCGATGAAGCTGTTGTCCGAAATAAAGTATTCCTGCTCGTCGCCTTTGAATCCCCACTCGTGGAAAAACAGTCGTAGGAATGCATCAAATCGTTGCTCTTCATCGGTTTCATGAACAAGCGTGGCTTCTGCATCTTTGTAAAGACGCTCTAACTCTTGTTTCGCCCAATGTACTTTGGTTTCTGGGTTAATCGCTTTGTTTAGCTCAAGCGCACCTTCCACCAACGGTATATTGTCAAAATCTTCGTCAAAAAACTCTAACATGACGTCTATCCAAATAACGTAGGGCTCTTAGACACAGCAATGTTTGCAGCCATGACCAACCAACCTAATGCGCCGAAAAAGCCAAATATCTTCAGTAGGTTGTTTTTCGCAAGTTTCAATGAGAAGAATCCAAGCGCAATGTACGCCAGTACGCAGGTGATTTTGTTTGTTAACCACGGTGCGGCATCGGTAAACGGGATGAAACCCGTAATGAAAATAAGCGCGATACCTGACACTAGCAATGCAGTATCAACGATGTGGGGAAACACTTTCAAAAAACGATTATTTCGCTTCGGTGAGTTCATCATCATTAACACGAATCGGATCGATAGTAGCGTCGCGCTGAGAGCGATCGTCACTAAGTGTATGTGTTTTAGAGCTACGTACATTTTTCTTCTCTTTTTAGTTAGTGTTTGCTGACTTCCATGATTAACTGGCCAGACAACCAAGCGTTACTCGATCGTTACCGCCATAATCTTTTGCCGTAGCGACCTGTTGGTAACCTAAGCCACGCATTATCTCACGCACCGCCTCACCTTGATCATAACCATGTTCAAATGCCAGCCAACCGCCCACTTCAAGATACTGACGAGCAAGATCCGAGATATGACGAATATCAGCTAAGCCATTCTCTTTAGCAACTAATGCAGATTTTGGCTCAAAGCGCACATCACCTTGGGATAAATGTGGATCTTTTTCATCAATATATGGCGGGTTGGAGACAATTAAAGCAAACTTCGTACCTTCTGTAATAGGCTCAAACCAACTGCCTTGAGCAAAGGTCACATTTTTGATGTTTAGCTGCTCAGCATTGTACTCTGCAAGTGCTTTCGCTTCTTGTTTGAGATCTACGCCCATCACTTGACGTTTTGGCATTTCAGATGCGAGTGCGATAGCAATTGCCCCCGTCCCCGTTCCAAGATCTAAAATAGGCCCAGTTTGCTCGTAGGTCTTATCGAGTGCAACCTCGACCAAACGTTCTGTATCCGGTCTTGGGATCAAGGTAGAGGGAGAAACTTTGAACGGTAAAGACCAAAACTCTCGCTCACCAATAATATAAGCGACGGGTTCACCAGTTAAACGTCGTTCAAGTAGAGCGTCGAATTTTGCTTGTTGCTCTGCTTCTAATGCTTTTTCTGGCCAGGTCAGTAGATAAGTTCGTGGTTTGCCAAGGACATGGCAAAGGAGTACAGCTGCATCGAGAGAAGGCGACTCTTTGCCGCCTTCTGCCAGTTTCGCCGTCGCACTTTTCAGTGCTTGCTCAATCGATTGAACTTGGCTCATCGATTAGCCGTTCTCTGCGAGCGCCGCAAGTTGGTCTGCTTGGTGCTCTTGAATCACAGGATCAATCAAGCTCTGCAGGTCACCTTCCATCACTTCGTTCAAACGATAGATGGTCAGGTTGATACGGTGATCAGACACACGACCTTGTGGGTAGTTGTATGTACGAATACGGTCACTACGGTCACCAGAACCTAGAAGGTTACGACGTGTATCAGACACTTCTGCGGCACGACGCTCTTCTTCCGCTTGAACGATACGAGCAGCAAGAACCGCCATTGCTTTCGCTTTGTTCTTGTGCTGTGAACGCTCATCCTGACACTCTACTACCGTACCCGTTGGTAAGTGGGTAATACGGATTGCAGAATCCGTGGTGTTAACGTGCTGACCACCCGCGCCAGATGCACGGAACGTATCGATTTTCAGGTCTGCTGCTTTGATTTCTGGCAGATCCGCTTCAGGGATTTCCGCCATTACTGCTACTGTACAAGCAGAAGTATGCACACGGCCTTGAGATTCAGTTGCTGGAACACGCTGTACACGGTGACCGCCTGACTCAAATTTCAACACGCCGTATGCACCGTCGCCGCTTACTTTCGCGATCATCTCTTTGTAACCACCGTGCTCTGACTCGTTTGAAGACATGACTTCGATGCGCCAGCCACGCTTTTCTGCGTACTTGCTGTACATACGGAATAGATCACCCGCGAAAATGCCCGCTTCGTCGCCACCCGCACCTGCACGAATTTCTAGGAAACAGTTACGATCATCGTTCGGATCTTTTGGCAGAAGAAGAATCTGTAACTCATCAGTAAGACGCTCAATCGTCGCTTTCGCTTCTTTGATTTCTTCTTGCGCCATTTCACGCATCTCTTCGTCGTCTTCGTTTGCCATCTCTTCAGCGGCGACAAGATCTTCTTGTGCTTGTTGATAAGCTTGGAAGCACTTGGTTACTTCTTCTAGCTGAGAGTACTCTCTTGATAGAGCACGGAATTTGTCCTGATTTCCAATTACATCAGGATCACCAAGAAGATGTTGAACTTCTTCGTAACGTTCTACTAGCGTTTCTAGCTTAGTCAGAATAGAGGCTTTCATAGTGTCGTTTTCTTAATAAAAAGCGTGAGTTATAGATCATCCAAGCCAAGTGTTTGGCGGATAATCGTTAATTTTGCTGGTTCGCCTTGCTCTGCTGCACTTTGCAATGCGCGAGTTGGAGCGTGAATCAGTTTGTTGGTGAGTTTATTACTCAGCTCGCGCAGCACTTTCTCCGGATCTGCGCCTGCCGCTAAAGATTGCAAACTTTTGCTCAGTAACTCTTCACGAATTTCGTTGGCTGATTTGCGATAGTCGCGAATACTATCGACGGCTTGCAGTGAACGCAACCATGTCATAAACGCAGCGCTTTCTTCACTAACAATCGCTTCAGCTTGAATCGCTTCGACTTTACGCTGCTCAATGTTGCTGTCGATGATAGATTGCAAGTCATCAACAGAATACAGATATGCGTCGTTCAGTTCACCGACTTCCGACTCCACATCTCGCGGCACCGCAATATCGACCAACAAGATAGGTTGATGCCGGCGCTGCTTTAGAGCCGTTTCGACCATACCTTTGCCAATAATAGGCAATGGACTCGCCGTTGAGCTAATCACAATATCCGCTTTCGCCAAATGTTCAGGAATTTCGTTCAAACTGATCACTTCTGCGCCAAATTGGTCCGCTAAGCCTTGCGCGCGCTCTTTAGTGCGGTTCGCGACAATCATTTTTGTGCAACCGTTGGACGCTAAATGCTTCGCGACCAATTCAATCGTCTCACCCGCACCAACTAAAAGCACGGTTGAATCTGATAACGACTCAAAAATATGTTTTGCCAGTGTACATGCCGCATAAGCCACGGACACGGCATTACCACCAATATCTGTCTCTGTTCTTACCCGTTTGGCGACTGAGAACGTCTTTTGAAACAATTTATCAATCGAGGCATCGACGGCTTGATGATCTCGCGAGTCAGAAAATGCTTGCTTTACCTGCCCCAAAATTTGAGGCTCACCCAACACCAGAGAGTCAAGACCGCACGATACGCGCATCAAATGCTTTATTGCAGCTTGTTCTTCATGAACATACAAACTCGGCATTAAATCTTCGCGGCTCACTTGATGAAATTGAGCAAGCCAATCGATCAACTTGTTTCGCGCTCCTTGCTTAACATCGCAGTACAACTCAGTTCGGTTACAGGTTGAAACAATCACACTGCCGTTAACCGCTTCGTGCTCTCTAAGTTGCTCGAGTGCAGGGCCGAGTTTATCCGGACCAAACGCCACCTTCTCTCGCAAGTCGACAGACGCTGTATTGTGATTAATTCCAATAGCAAGCAAGGACATCTAACGTGGTATCTCTGGGATAGGTTATAAAATAGGTCCAGAATTTTACTGTAAGCACGCATTTATTGAAAGGGTAAGCCGGATTTGTTTTCCTAAGTGCGACTTTTCAATGCTATAGTTGTGAGCGATTCCCGATGAAACTGATTAATAAGCCATCAAACATGACGTTACGCTCCTTTATTCTTTTTTTCTTGTCGAGCTTACTGCTCGCTGGTTGTTCGTCCGTTCCTGAAAGTGTTACCAGCGTTGAATGGCAAGCTCATGAGCAGCGACTCGAAACCATCCAAGATTTTCAAGCAACGGGGAAACTTGGTTATATTGGCCCAGACCAAAGACAAAATTTAAACTTCTACTGGAAACATTCTTCAGCACTAAGCCAGTTGCGTTTAACAACGATTCTCGGACAAACGGCATTAAAGCTCACCATCACCCCACAAGGCGCCACAGTAGAAACTTACGATGATCAGGTCCTTTCTTCTCGCAGTGCTAACCAGCTGATTTACCGTCTTACAGGGTTAATGATGCCCGTCGAGCACATGCCTGACTGGCTATTAGGTCTACCGACCGATGCCGACAAATTCCAACTGTCTCCAACCAATACACTGCAAGCGTTAAACAAACAAATTGGTTTAAATGATTGGAGTATTGCATATCAAAGATATAGCGACGTTCAATGGCATGAACAGTCTCTCCCTCTGCCAAATAAGCTGAAACTCACCACAGCTGATGTCAAAATAAATCTAGTGATCACAAAATGGAACATCACCCAATGATTGAACTTTCAACACGCTGGCCATCACCAGCGAAATTGAATCTCTTTCTATATATCAACGGCCGTACAGAGAATGGCTATCACGAGTTACAAACGTTATTCCAATTCGTCGATCACGGCGATGAGCTCACCATTCAAGCGAACCATTCTGGTGATATTACGATTTCTCCAGAGATAGAAGGTGTGCCTCTTCAAGACAATTTAATTTGGAAAGCTGCAACCGCGCTTCAAACTTACTCAAACTGCCCTTTTGGCGCGCATATTGAGCTACAGAAAGTGCTGCCTATGGGTGGAGGCATTGGTGGGGGCTCATCGAATGCAGCTACAGCATTAGTGGCACTGAATTACTTATGGCAACTGAATCTAACTGACGACGAACTGGCTGAAATAGGTTTAAAACTAGGCGCAGACGTGCCCGTATTTGTGCGCGGATTTGCAGCTTTTGCTGAAGGTGTTGGTGAAAAACTCTCTCCTGCTTATCCCGAAGAAAAATGGTATTTAGTCGTCAGACCGAATGTATCTATCGCAACCGTCGACGTTTTTTGTCATCCAGATCTGACGCGAAACACCCCAAAACGAGATCTAGAAACACTTTTAAATACGCCAAGCGTAAACGATTGCGAAAAAATTGTACGAATGCTCTACCCAGAGGTTGATAAGCAACTTTCTTGGCTGCTACAATACGCGCCGTCAAGATTGACGGGGACAGGATCTTGCGTTTTTGCTGAATTTTCGAGCAAATCTGAAGCAGAAACTATCCTTGCACAACTCTCTGATAAAGTCTCGGCATTTATCGCTCAAGGGCGCAATATTTCGCCATTAAAAGAGACTTTGGCTGAATACCAATCAGCCTCACACCGACCTATTTAAACTGGACGCAAACCCGAGGTTTCCACCGTGCCTGATATGAAGCTATTTGCTGGTAACGCAACACCTGAACTAGCCCAACGTATTGCTGATCGTCTTTACATCTCTCTTGGTGATGCATCTGTTTCTCGCTTTTCTGATGGCGAAGTTGCAGTTCAAATCAATGAGAATGTTCGTGGTAGCGATGTTTTCATCATTCAATCCACTTGTGCACCGACTAACGACAACCTAATGGAATTGGTTGTTATGATTGATGCAATGCGCCGTGCTTCAGCAGGCCGTATCACTGCAGTTATCCCTTACTTCGGCTACGCTCGCCAAGACCGTCGTGTACGTTCTGCGCGTGTGCCAATTACTGCAAAAGTTGTTGCTGATTTCCTATCTAACGTTGGTGTTGACCGCGTTCTAACTATCGACCTACACGCAGAGCAAATTCAAGGCTTCTTCGATGTACCTGTAGACAACATCTTCGGCACGCCAGTGCTACTTGAAGATATGCAGGCTCGCGGTCTAGATAACCCTGTAGTGGTATCTCCTGACCTAGGTGGCGTTGTTCGTGCTCGTGCAACAGCAAAAGCACTAGGCGACATCGACATCGCAATCGTAGATAAGCGTCGTCCACGTGCAAACGTTTCTGAAGTAATGAACCTAATCGGTGATGTTGAAGGTCGTGACTGTGTGATCGTTGATGACATGATCGACACAGGTGGCACACTATGTAAAGCAGCTGAAGCACTAAAAGAGCGCGGTGCTAAGCGTGTATTCGCTTACGCTACTCACGCAGTATTCTCAGGCAACGCTGCGGATAACATCAAGAACTCAGTTCTTGACCAAGTTATCGTAACTGACTCTATCTCTCTGTCTAAAGAGATGGCTGCAACAGGTAAAGTGACAACACTAAGCCTATCTCGCATGCTGGCTGAAGCGATTCGTCGTATCAGCAACGAAGAGTCAATCTCTGCAATGTTCAACTAATACGAACATTTCAGTTACACTGATTTCAAAAGCACCCCTCTTTGGGGTGTTTTTTTATTTGTACTGATAACTAGAAAATCCCTTGGTCGCCCACCGCGAGTTTTCTGTGCTATCATACTGCGCTTTTTGAGATTCCAGAGAGATCCTAACCTTGAGTCAACAAATCAAACTTCTTGTTGGTCTTGCTAATCCAGGACCAGAATACGCCAGAACTCGTCACAATGCGGGCGCTTGGGTTGTAGAAGAATTAGCACGCGTTCACAACGTTACACTGAAGAACGAACCAAAGTTTTTTGGTCTAACAGGACGCATTATGGTCAATGGCCAGGATCTCCGTTTGCTTATCCCAACCACCTTCATGAATCTATCAGGTAAATCGATCGCTGCGCTTGCGAAATTTTATCAAATTAAACCTGAAGAGATCATGGTTGCTCATGACGAGCTAGACTTACCGCCAGGTGTCGCTAAGTTTAAAAAAGGTGGGGGGCACGGTGGACACAACGGTCTGCGTGACACCATTAGCAAACTGGGCAATAACAAAGATTTTTATCGTCTTCGTATTGGCATTGGTCATCCGGGACACAAAGATAAAGTGGCGGGTTTTGTATTAGGTAAAGCGCCAGCTAAAGAGCAAGAGCTTTTAGATGCAGCAGCTGATGAGGCTGTTCGTTGTCTAGATATCCTGATTAAGGATGGCCTATCTAAAGCACAAAATCGCCTCCACACGTTCAAAGCTGAATAAGGTTACTATCATGGGTTTTAAATGTGGCATCGTTGGTCTACCTAACGTAGGTAAATCAACTCTGTTCAACGCACTAACTAAAGCGGGTATCGAAGCAGCAAACTTCCCGTTCTGTACCATTGAACCAAACACTGGTGTGGTTCCTGTGCCAGATCTACGTCTAGACGCACTAGCTAAGATCGTTAACCCACAGAGAGTTCTTCCAACGACGATGGAGTTCGTGGACATCGCTGGTCTTGTTGCTGGTGCATCACGTGGTGAAGGTTTAGGTAACAAATTCCTAGCTAACATCCGTGAAACAGACGCGATTGGCCACGTTGTACGCTGTTTTGAAAACGAAAACATTGTTCACGTTTCAGGTAAAGTTTCACCTATCGAAGATATCGAAGTGATCAACCTTGAACTTGCAATGGCTGACCTTGATTCTTGTGAGCGAGCGATTCAACGTAACGCGAAGAAGGCAAAAGGCGGCGATAAAGACGCAAAATTTGAACTAACCGTACTAGAAAAACTGTTACCAGTACTAACTGAAGGCGGCATGGCACGCACAGTTGAGCTATCTAAAGAAGAGTTAGCAGCAATCGGCTACCTAAACTTCCTAACACTGAAGCCAACTATGTACATTGCAAACGTAAACGAAGATGGCTTCGAAAATAACCCATATCTAGATGCGGTTCGTGAGTTCGCAGAAAAAGAAAACAATGTCGTTGTACCTGTATGTGCAGCTATCGAATCTGAACTATCTGAACTAGAAGATGAAGATCGCGAAGAATTCCTAGCAGATATGGGGATCGAAGAGCCGGGCCTGAACCGTGTAATTCGCTCTGGTTACGAACTACTGACTCTACACACCTACTTCACAGCAGGTGTTAAAGAAGTACGTGCTTGGACAATCCCTGTTGGTGCAACTGCGCCTCAGGCGGCAGGTAAGATCCACACTGACTTCGAGAAAGGCTTTATTCGTGCAGAAGTAGTTGGTTACGACGATTTCATCCAATTCAATGGTGAAAATGGCGCAAAAGACGCAGGTAAATGGCGTCTAGAAGGTAAAGACTACATCGTAAAAGATGGCGATGTTGTACACTTCCGCTTCAATGTTTAATTAAATGAATGAATTCTAAACACTTCATTTACACTAAAAGCCAGCTGTTAAGCTGGCTTTTTTAATACCTTAAGTAAATGAACAAAAATAAATTACGCAACTGCAAGCTAATTTATTTCCAGTTTTAGATCATAAACACGCCTCTTTGTTTAAAAAGGAAGCGAACGAGGTTTTTTCCGAAATTTATTAAAAAAAACTGTTGACGGATCTCACTCAACTTCGCATAATGCGCGCCGTTCCCAACGACAAGGCAACAAAGCGTTGAGAACAAAAAATATGGTTTTGGCTACGTAGCTCAGCTGGTTAGAGCACATCACTCATAATGATGGGGTCACAGGTTCGAATCCCGTCGTAGCCACCATTCCTAAATGTTCTTTTTATCAGAGCAGTTAGGAATAGATGCGGAAGTGGCGGAATTGGTAGACGCACCAGATTTAGGTTCTGGCGCCGCAAGGTGTGAGAGTTCAAGTCTCTCCTTCCGCACCATATTTTAAATAGTCATTGTGACTATTGCCTACAGGTCTATCGCCAAGCGGTAAGGCAGCGGCTTTTGATGCCGCCATTCCCTGGTTCGAATCCAGGTAGACCTGCCATGATTCAAGTGAGATTCCTTTATAAAAGGGGTTGTCACTGAGAGCGTGAAGGTTTATATTGTCTCGCTCCAAAAGATGGCTACGTAGCTCAGCTGGTTAGAGCACATCACTCATAATGATGGGGTCACAGGTTCGAATCCCGTCGTAGCCACCATGAACAACGTTATTTAGGTTTTTACCAATTACCTTGATAACTACAGAATAAGTTGCGGAAGTGGCGGAATTGGTAGACGCACCAGATTTAGGTTCTGGCGCCGCAAGGTGTGAGAGTTCAAGTCTCTCCTTCCGCACCATTATTAAAGTCTCTTTTATTAGAGCAATGTAGGGCTATCGCCAAGCGGTAAGGCAGCGGCTTTTGATGCCGCCATTCCCTGGTTCGAATCCAGGTAGCCCTGCCACATACAATGATATTGAGATTTTACCAATTATCTTGATATCTACAGATCAAGTTGCGGAAGTGGCGGAATTGGTAGACGCACCAGATTTAGGTTCTGGCGCCGCAAGGTGTGAGAGTTCAAGTCTCTCCTTCCGCACCATTATTTAAGTCTCTTGTATTAGAGCAATGTAGGGCTATCGCCAAGCGGTAAGGCAGCGGCTTTTGATGCCGCCATTCCCTGGTTCGAATCCAGGTAGCCCTGCCATATACAATGATATTGAGATTTTACCAATTATCTTGATATCTACAGAATAAGTTGCGGAAGTGGCGGAATTGGTAGACGCACCAGATTTAGGTTCTGGCGCCGCAAGGTGTGAGAGTTCAAGTCTCTCCTTCCGCACCATTATTAAAGTCTCTTTTATTAGAGCAATGTAGGGCTATCGCCAAGCGGTAAGGCAGCGGCTTTTGATGCCGCCATTCCCTGGTTCGAATCCAGGTAGCCCTGCCACATACAATGATATTGAGATTTTACCAATTATCTTGATATCTACAGATCAAGTTGCGGAAGTGGCGGAATTGGTAGACGCACCAGATTTAGGTTCTGGCGCCGCAAGGTGTGAGAGTTCAAGTCTCTCCTTCCGCACCATTCTTGATCAAAGTTTTAAAATGGCTACGTAGCTCAGCTGGTTAGAGCACATCACTCATAATGATGGGGTCACAGGTTCGAATCCCGTCGTAGCCACCATAAACAACGTTATTTAGGTTTTTACCAATTACCTTGATAACTACAGAATAAGTTGCGGAAGTGGCGGAATTGGTAGACGCACCAGATTTAGGTTCTGGCGCCGCAAGGTGTGAGAGTTCAAGTCTCTCCTTCCGCACCATTATTTAAGTCTCTTTTATTAGAGCAATGTAGGGCTATCGCCAAGCGGTAAGGCAGCGGCTTTTGATGCCGCCATTCCCTGGTTCGAATCCAGGTAGCCCTGCCATATACAATGATATTGAGATTTTACCAATTATCTTGATATCTACAGATCAAGTTGCGGAAGTGGCGGAATTGGTAGACGCACCAGATTTAGGTTCTGGCGCCGCAAGGTGTGAGAGTTCAAGTCTCTCCTTCCGCACCATTCTTGATCAAAAGTTTAAAATGGCTACGTAGCTCAGCTGGTTAGAGCACATCACTCATAATGATGGGGTCACAGGTTCGAATCCCGTCGTAGCCACCATTGATTGGATTGCTAGCATAAGCTATCAGTCACGTAGATTTAAGATGCGGAAGTGGCGGAATTGGTAGACGCACCAGATTTAGGTTCTGGCGCCGCAAGGTGTGAGAGTTCAAGTCTCTCCTTCCGCACCATCTTAAATTAATCTACACTATCAGAATACGCGGAAGTGGCGGAATTGGTAGACGCACCAGATTTAGGTTCTGGCGCCGTAAGGTGTGAGAGTTCAAGTCTCTCCTTCCGCACCATTCTTTCTCTCGATAAGAGAGGTTAAGTAGTCTTTGACTATTTACGCTGTAGGGCTATCGCCAAGCGGTAAGGCAGCGGCTTTTGATGCCGCCATTCCCTGGTTCGAATCCAGGTAGCCCTGCCATATACAACGATATTGAGATTTTACCAATTATCTTGATATCTATAGATTAAGTTGCGGAAGTGGCGGAATTGGTAGACGCACCAGATTTAGGTTCTGGCGCCGCAAGGTGTGAGAGTTCAAGTCTCTCCTTCCGCACCATTATCGGAAAACCCAGCATGACTTTGCTGGGTTTTTTCTTTTTTTGGTTCTGGACTCGGGAAATCATTAGATTTGCCGAATTAAAAAAGCGAGCTCATGGCTCGCTTTTTTTCTATCTGTGATTTGAGTAGCTTACTACATACCTAACGCGTATTTCAGTACTTGAGCCTTAATTGGCCCTGAGTTTTCAGCAAGCTTCAATGCAGCATTACGTACGAACTTCAATGGCCCTAGATCGTTGCTAAAACCTTTATAGAAAAAGTCCATGCCCGTCTGCATGAGTAAGTTGTCAGGTCGACGTGCGCGTTCGTATTTCGCGAGTAAGGTATCTTCCAGCTTTTCTTGTTGTTCTGTTACCGAAAGGAGAACGTCTACATCTTTGAAGCCTAAGTTTACCCCTTGCCCTGCAAGCGGATTGATCGTATGAGCAGAGTCACCCACTAACACGCAATTTTTGCTTGAGTAGCTTTGCGCATGACGACGAGTGAGTGGGAATGAGCCAAACTGTAAAACTTCAATATCGCCTAATTCAGCAGGGAAATGACGTAAGATTTCTTCCCTTAGTTGAGGTTTACCCATCGCACACAGTTGTTTAATACGTTTAGGCGAGTCATACCAAACCAAAGAACCTTGGCCTACTACTTGACCATCGTCGTTACTCAAAGAGCACAGAGGTAAAAATGAACGTGGGCCTGAAGGTGTAAATTGTTGCCAAGTAATATCTTGCTGAGGCAATTCTGTTTTCACGTTAATCAACATGCAGTGTTGTCGGTAGTCCCACGCAGTTACACCAATTCCAGCCAATTGACGAACTTTAGAGTTTGCACCATCAGCACCAATCACCCAGTTAGCTTCAAACTGCTCCCCACTTTCTAGTGTCACAAGGTTTACATCTGCAAACTCAATGGCTTTTAATCGCTCAGGACACATCACGGTTAGATTTTCATACTGAGAGAAGACTTGCCAAAGACCTAATTGGATTAGGCGATTTTCAACGATGTAACCTAGCTGATCCAATGACAATTCATCAGAGTGAAAACGAGTACGGCACTCTGGGTGCTCCCAAGTTTCTAAGCGACGATAAGGACAAACTCGCATGCTCTTGATCTCTGACCATGCTCCGAGTGAATCAAGTAACTCCACCGACTGGTGCGAGATTGCAGATACACGAATATCCATCGCCTGAGCGGCATCAAAAACTTTAGGTTTTGTACCTTCAACCAAGACAACGCTTCTGCCCTGCTTGGCAAATCCAACAGCGACGGCTGCCCCGACCATACCGCCACCGATCACGGCGATGTCATACTTGTTCATTTTTCACTCTTCATCGTGCTGATTAATTGGCGTTTTTTATTGTACTTTCCATGGCTATTTTTACAAAATTGTTTAACAAAAAACCTTGTTCTGCATAGGGCGAAAAACTAGATTTCATCAGGCTTTGCAGAGAATTAGCTAGATCACTAGTCAGGTGCTTTTTAAAGCAGTACAATACGCCGCTTACCGCCGTGATGGCGGCTATAATTTGAGCAATAGCTCTCCGATTTAAGTACAACTGAACGAGCGAAAGTGAGATGAGTAAGAAACTGCTAATTAAAACCTGGGGCTGCCAGATGAACGAATACGATTCATCAAAAATGGCCGACCTGCTTAATGCTGCAAACGGCTACGAGCTGACGGAAGAGCCAGAGGAAGCAGACGTACTTCTACTTAACACCTGTTCGATCCGTGAAAAAGCGCAAGAGAAAGTTTTCCACCAGCTAGGCCGCTGGAAAACACTAAAAGATAAAAAACCTGGCGTAGTTATCGGTGTAGGTGGTTGTGTAGCAACGCAAGAAGGTGACCATATTCGTGAACGTGCACCATACGTTGACGTTATTTTTGGCCCACAAACTTTGCACCGCCTACCTGAGATGATCAAACAATCTCAGTCCGATGATGCACCAGTTATGGACATTTCGTTCCCAGAGATCGAAAAATTCGACCGCCTACCTGAACCTCGCGCAGAAGGTGCGACAGCATTCGTTTCTATTATGGAAGGCTGCTCTAAGTACTGTACTTACTGTGTCGTACCGTACACTCGTGGTGAAGAAGTAAGCCGTCCAATGGATGACGTACTGTTCGAAATCGCCCAACTTGCTGAACAAGGCGTACGTGAAGTAAACCTTCTGGGGCAAAACGTAAACGCGTACCGTGGTCCTATGCACGATGGTGAGATCTGTTCATTTGCAGAACTGCTTCGTTTGGTTGCGTCTATCGATGGTATCGACCGTATTCGTTTCACGACGAGCCACCCGTTAGAATTCACAGACGACATCATCGCAGTATACGAAGATACGCCAGAACTTGTGAGCTTCCTGCACTTACCTGTGCAAAGTGGTAGTGACCGTATCCTAACGATGATGAAACGCCCTCACACCGCTATCGAATACAAATCGATCATCCGTAAACTGCGTAAAGCTCGTCCTGATATTCAAATCAGTTCAGACTTTATTGTTGGTTTCCCTGGTGAGACAGACAAAGACTTCCAAGACACCATGAAGCTAATCAAAGATGTAGACTTTGACATGAGCTTCAGCTTTATTTTCTCTCCACGTCCAGGTACGCCAGCAGCGGATTACCCTTGCGATGTGTCAGAACAAGTGAAGAAAGAGCGCCTTTACGAACTACAGCAAACTATCAATGCTCAAGCGATGCGTTACTCTCGCTTAATGCTTGGCACAGAACAACGTGTTCTAGTTGAAGGTCCTTCGAAGAAAAACCTAATGGAACTACGCGCTCGTACAGAAAACAACCGTGTAGTAAACTTTGAAGGTAGTGCAGACCTAATTGGTCAGTTCGTTGATGTGAAGATCGTAGACGTATTTGCAAACTCACTGCGTGGTGAGCTAGTACGTACTGAAAAAGACATGGATCTTCGTAGTGTGATTTCCCCAACGCAGATGATGGCGAAAACACGTCGCGAAGATGAGCTGGGTGTAGCTACTTTTACGCCGTAAGCTCGTATAAATAGCCATAGAGAGCCTGGTCGTTATCAGGCTCTCACTAAGTGGCAAAAAATGAGAGGCAACATTGAGCAATAAAATCGTAACTCTAGAAATTAACCTAGAACCTTCAGACAACCGCCGACTAGCTAGCCTGTGCGGTCCATTCGATGACAACATCAAGCATTTAGAACGTCGTCTAGGCGTTGAAATTAACCACCGTAGTGACCACTTTACGATTGTCGGTAAACCTCATACCGCATCAGCTGCGCTGGATATCCTGAAAACTCTATATGTTGATACCGCACCTGTACGAGGTGAGATCCCAGATATTGAGCCTGAGCAAATCCATCTAGCGATCAAAGAGTCTGGTGTTCTTGAGCAGAATACTGAGTCTAATATCGAGCATGGTAAAGAAGTCTTCGTCAAAACCAAGAAAGGTGTGATCAAACCACGTACGCCAAACCAAGCGCAGTACTTGGTTAACATGGTCACGCATGATATTTCTTTTGGTATTGGCCCGGCAGGTACAGGTAAAACCTACCTTGCTGTAGCAGCAGCTGTTGACGCACTAGAGCGCCAAGAGATCCGCCGTATTCTACTTACTCGTCCAGCGGTTGAAGCTGGTGAGAAATTGGGCTTCCTACCTGGTGATTTAAGCCAGAAAGTCGACCCATACCTACGTCCGCTATACGACGCCCTATTTGAAATGCTGGGCTTTGAGCGCGTAGAGAAGCTGATTGAACGTAACGTGATTGAGGTTGCCCCTCTTGCTTACATGCGTGGTCGTACTCTAAACGACGCCTTCATCATTCTTGATGAGAGTCAGAACACCACTGTTGAGCAGATGAAGATGTTCCTAACGCGTATTGGTTTTAACTCTCGCGCGGTTATCACTGGTGATGTCACGCAGATTGACTTACCTCGTGGTGCGAAATCGGGTCTTCGTCATGCTATTGAAGTACTAAGCGAAGTTGACGACATCAGCTTTAACTTCTTCTTAGCCGACGACGTTGTACGTCACCCTGTGGTTGCTCGTATCGTTAACGCGTACGAGAAGTGGGAAGCACAAGACCAGAAAGAGCGTAAAGAGTTCGAGAAACGCCGTCGTGAAGAACGCGATGCGAAGTTACTAGAAGCAGCAAAAGCCGAACTGAATGCACAAGTTGCTTCAACTAAGGAATAATCATGGCGATTGAACTTGATCTGCAACTGGCAGTCGAAAATGAAGAAGGTCTGCCTTCGCAGCAAGATTTCCAATTGTGGCTAGATAAGACAATTCCTCTCTTCCAGCCACAAGCCGAAGTCACCATTCGTATTGTTGATGAACAAGAAAGTCATACGCTCAATCATGAGTATCGCGGCAAAGATAAACCAACTAATGTGTTGTCGTTTCCATTTGAAGCACCTCCTGGTATGGAAATAGATTTACTTGGTGATTTGATTATTTGCCGCCAAGTTGTTGAAAAAGAGGCGGTTGAACAGAGCAAGCCTCTGCTAGCACATTGGGCGCATATGGTTGTACATGGCAGCTTGCATCTGCTAGGTTATGATCATATAGAGGATGACGAAGCCGAAGAGATGGAGTCCCTCGAAACCGAAATCATGCAAGGTATGGGTTATGAAGATCCTTACATTGCTGAAAAAGAGTAGCTATTGGCCACTCGACAGGGAAAGGCGAACCACCTAAATGACTCTCGTGTTCGCCTCTCTATGTGTGCTATCACACTTCTGATAGCGTTACTTAATTGAGAAACAATGAACGAAGATAATTCTCCCTCTTCTAACGAAGATAAGAAAGAAAAGGCAGAAGGTCCGAGTAGAAAGTCCTTCTTTGAACGTCTAGGTCAACTATTTCAGGGCGAACCAAAAGATCGCCAAGAGCTTGTGGATGTTATCCGCGACTCTGAAGTTAACGACCTGATTGACCATGACACTCGCGATATGCTCGAAGGTGTTATGGAAATCTCCGAAATGCGTGTGCGTGACATTATGATCCCGCGTTCGCAAATGGTTACAGTTGAGCGTACTCACGACCTTGATACCTTGGTTGCTTTGATTACCGATGCTCAACACTCTCGCTACCCTGTGATCAGCGAAGATAAAGACCATGTGGAAGGCATACTTCTAGCGAAGGACTTACTTAAATACTTAGGCTCAGGCAGTAATCCATTTGATATCGAAGAAGTCATTCGACCAGCGGTTGTGGTACCGGAAAGTAAACGCGTTGATCGACTGCTGAAAGAATTCCGTGAAGAACGTTATCATATGGCCATTGTTGTCGATGAATTCGGTGGTGTTTCTGGTCTTGTGACCATTGAAGATATCCTTGAGGAAATCGTCGGGGATATTGAAGATGAATTCGATGAAAGTGAAGAGACGGACATTCGTAAGCTGAGCAAGCATACGTTTGCTGTCAGAGCGCTGACAACCATCGAAGAGTTTAATGAGACATTCGGAACCAACTTCAGCGATGAGGAAGTTGATACCGTTGGTGGTATGGTCATGACTGCCTTTGGTCACTTACCTTCTCGTGGTGAACTGGTTGAAATTGAAGGCTACAACTTCAAAGTCACCGCTGCCGATAACCGTCGTGTCATTCAACTCCAAGTGACGATCCCAGACGAAGAAACCCTGGTTGAAGCCACTCAAGAGTAACGCGATACCCATTGGGAATCTCAGAAAATTACAATGATGAATGAACTCTTTCATCGCCTTAAGCGGCCCTTAGTGGCCGCTTTTGTTGGCGCCTCTACTACACTCGCTTTCGCTCCTTACCAGCTGTGGCCTATTGCCATTCTTAGCCCTGCAATTCTACTGATTCTTCTTGCTAACCAAACTCCGAAACGCGCACTATGGATTGGTTATGCTTGGGGGTTAGGTCAATTTGCAACTGGCGTTAGCTGGGTTTACGTCAGTATCTCCGGTTTTGGCGGTATGCCGCTCATTGCCAATTTATTTTTAATGGGCTTACTTGTTGCCTACTTGGCTGTTTATTCAGGCTTATTTGCTTGGCTCAACAACAAGCTGTTTCCTCAATTTACGCTCACAAAAGCACTTCTCGCTGCACCTGCTTTATGGCTGATAAGTGATTGGTTGCGTGGTTGGGTGATGACCGGCTTCCCTTGGTTATGGCTAGGCTATAGCCAGATAGATGCTCCACTCGCAAGCTTTGCACCAATTGGCGGCGTAGAACTGCTTACTCTATTTATCCTTATCAGCGCAGGGGCGTTAGCCTATGCATGGATTCATAAGCAGTGGCTGATGGTGATTATCCCTGCGGTACTACTCAGTACTGGCTTTGGGATTCGCAACTACGATTGGGTAACACCCCGACCAGAAGACACGACTAAGCTCGCGCTGATTCAAGGTAACGTAGACCAGAACCTAAAGTGGCTACCAAGTCAACGCTGGCCAACCATAATGAAATATGCTGACTTAACTCGTGAAAACTGGGATGCTGACATTATCGTTTGGCCAGAAGCAGCAATTCCTGCTTTTGAAATTGAAGTGCCTTCATTTTTGAGCAATATCGACAGCGCTGCAAAAATGAATAACAGCGCAATCATCACCGGTGTCGTCAACCAAGCTGAAGATCGACAGTTCTACAACAGTATTCTGTCCCTCGGCATCACACCATACGGTGACTACAGCTTCGATTTAAGCGAACGTTACCATAAGCATCACCTACTACCGTTTGGTGAGTTTGTACCATTTGAAGATATTTTGCGCCCATTAGCGCCATTCTTTAACCTACCGATGTCATCGTTTAGCCGTGGGGCTTTTGTGCAGCCAAACATCGTTGCGAATGGCATGCACATGGCACCAGCGCTTTGCTATGAGATCATCTTTAATGAGCAAGTGCGTCAAAATGTGACTGACGAAACAGACTTCATTCTAACGCTTTCAAACGATGCATGGTTTGGTCACTCTATCGGCCCTCTTCAGCATATGGAGATCGCCCGTATGCGTGCCTTAGAGTTGGGCAAACCGCTCATCCGCTCGACTAACAATGGATTAACAGCGGTAACCGATCACAAGGGTAAAATCGTTGAGCAAGTTCCGCAGTTTGAAACTGCAGTACTGCGCGCAGAGCTCACCCCAACCGATGGGAAAACGCCATATCGAATCGTTGGTACTTGGCCATTGTATATTTGGGTAGGGTTAAGTTTAGCGCTGGCTTTCGGTTTAAGAAGAAAACAGAGCTGATAACAGCTTGAAAGTAGAAAAGACAAAAAAGAGGCGACTAAGCCTCTTTTTTATTCATTGCATTATACAGTCGTTACTCGCCATTTATGGCTTTAATGACTGACGAGTAAAGCCTTTGTGACCACACTTAATACACGGAATGATTACTGTTGGGTGGTTATACGTTGTCTTGTGACCACACTCATCACAAACTAAAGTGCCTAAGCCTATCACCTCTCCTGCTTCATATAGCCCTTGATGCTCTAAGTCATCGAACAACTCAACCCACTCAACTTTAGTTCGGTCTGTAATCTCTAACAGCCCTTGCCATATCGAATCCGCAATCGTTAAGTAAAACGGACCGCTTTTGCTATCCTCGTAACTCTCTGAAAACTCTTTTAAGTCTGCTTTAAGGTACGCTTTGATTAAAGCCAATTCATCTTTGGTCAAGTCATTAGCAGCATCCACCACTTTGCCCGACGTCTCAATCGCTTTGTTAACTTCTTCCGGACTGTGCTTCAAGGTTTCAATCACATCCTCGAGCATTTCCTCATAACCTGTTTTACGTTTAGGCATAACTGACCTCCATCTTTCTCCTACCTGCGTCACTTAAGGGCGCATGGGTACAGATTGGCTATTGTTGTGATCCCTAGCTTTAGGTATTCTATGACGATCTATTTAAGTCTGTTCTAACCGAACTCACAAATTCCAAGATAACGGATACCATCGATGCAAGAACAATACAACCCACAAGATATTGAACAAAAAGTTCAAAAGCACTGGGATGACAACAAAACCTTTGTTGTAAGTGAAGACCCAAATAAAGAAAAATTCTACTGTCTGTCCATGTTCCCATACCCAAGTGGTCGACTGCACATGGGTCACGTGCGCAACTACACTATCGGTGATGTAGTATCTCGTTTCCAACGCCTACAAGGCAAAAACGTGATGCAACCAATCGGTTGGGACGCATTCGGTCTACCTGCAGAAAACGCAGCAGTAAAAAACAAAACTGCGCCAGCACCTTGGACTTACGAAAACATCGAATACATGAAGAACCAACTTAAGCTTCTAGGCTTTGGTTACGATTGGAACCGTGAATTCGCAACATGTACACCGGAGTACTACCGCTGGGAACAAGAGTTCTTCACTAAACTTTACGAGAAAGGTTTAGTTTACAAAAAGACTTCTTCTGTTAACTGGTGTCCTAACGACCAAACTGTTCTTGCAAACGAGCAGGTTGAAGACGGTTGTTGCTGGCGTTGTGATACGCCTGTAGAGCAAAAAGAAATCCCTCAATGGTTCATCAAAATCACTGAGTACGCTCAAGAGCTACTAGACGACTTAGACAAGCTTGAAGGTTGGCCTGAAATGGTGAAAACCATGCAGCGCAACTGGATTGGTCGTTCTGAAGGTGTTGAACTGAAGTTTGAAGTTAAGGGTCAACAAGACCTAGAAGTTTACACAACACGTCCAGATACGCTAATGGGTGTGACTTACGTGGGTATCGCAGCCGGCCACCCTCTTGCAGCTCTTGCAGCAGAGAACAATCCAGAGCTTGCAGCGTTTATCGACGAATGTAAGAACAACAAGGTTGCAGAAGCTGAGCTAGCGACAATGGAGAAGAAAGGTATGGCAACTGGCCTTACTGCTATTCATCCATTGAACGGCCGCGAAGTACCAGTATACGTAGCAAACTTCGTTCTGATGGACTACGGTACAGGCGCGGTAATGGCTGTACCTGCGCACGACCAACGTGACTACGAGTTCGCAACGAAGTACGGTCTAGACATCGTGCCAGTTATCAAGCCTGCTGATGGCAGCGAGCTAGACATCTCTGAAGCAGCATACACTGAGAAAGGTGTACTGTTCGATTCAGGTGAATTCGATGGCCTAGAATTCCAAGCGGCATTCGACGCAATCGCAGCGAAGCTAGAAGCAGAGGGCAAAGGCACTAAGACTGTAAACTTCCGTCTACGCGACTGGGGTGTATCTCGTCAACGTTATTGGGGTGCGCCAATCCCAATGGTAACCACTGAAGACGGTGAAGTTCACCCAGTACCTGCTGACCAACTACCAGTGATTCTTCCAGAAGACGTAGTAATGGACGGCGTAACGAGCCCAATCAAAGCAGACAAAGAGTGGGCGAAGACAACCTTTAACGGCGAACCTGCTCTACGTGAGACAGATACGTTCGATACGTTCATGGAATCTTCTTGGTACTACGCGCGTTACTGTTCACCACAAGCGGACGACATCCTAGATCCAGAAAAAGCAAACTACTGGCTACCAGTAGACCAGTACATCGGCGGTATCGAGCACGCTTGTATGCACCTACTGTACTCACGCTTCTTCCACAAGTTGCTACGTGACGCGGGCTACGTAACGTCTGACGAACCGTTCAAGCAACTACTGTGTCAAGGCATGGTACTGGCTGATGCGTTCTACTTCGAGAACGAGAAAGGTGGTAAAGAGTGGGTAGCTCCAACAGACGTAGCCGTTGAACGTGATGGTAAAGGCCGCATTACTTCTGCTAAAGACACTGAAGGTCGTGATGTAACGCACTCAGGCATGATCAAGATGTCTAAGTCTAAGAACAACGGTATCGACCCTCAAGAAATGGTAGACAAGTACGGCGCTGACACAGTACGTCTATTCATGATGTTCGCGTCTCCAGCGGACATGACACTTGAATGGCAAGAGTCTGGCGTAGAAGGTGCGAACCGCTTCCTAAAACGTGTTTGGAAACTAGTGAAAGAGCACACAGCGAAAGGCGCAGCAGAAGCAGTAGATACCGCAGCGCTTTCTGGTGATCAAAAAGCACTTCGCCGTGACGTTCACAAGACTATCGCGAAAGTGACGGACGATATCGCTCGTCGTCAAACATTCAACACCGCGATCGCAGCGATCATGGAGCTGATGAACAAACTAGCGAAAGCGCCTCAAGAATCTGCGCAAGATCGTGCAATCCTTGACGAGGCACTGAAAGCTATTGTTGTCATGCTTTACCCTATCACTCCGCATATCTCATACGAGCTATGGGCAGCACTAGGTGAAACAGACATTGATAACGCGGCATGGCCGACGTTTGACGAAAAAGCGCTAGTTGAAGACGAAAAAACTATCGTTGTTCAAGTTAACGGTAAGCTACGTGCGAAGCTAACAGTCCCAGCTGATATCTCTAAAGACGATATCGAACAGCTTGGTCTAAACGACGAAAACGTGGTTAAGTTCACTGATGGCCTGACTATTCGTAAAGTTATTTACGTTCCAGGTAAACTGCTGAACATCGTTGCAAACTAATCGCAGCTGTCAATTTGTCTCTGTTTAGCGAACTTATTTGTTAACCAAGAGTCATTAAACAGGGTAGTTTTCTACCCTGTTTATTTACCTCAAACCATTCACATGAGTGGTTTAAGGTAAATAACCCCTTCAATTTAGGATGAATACAATCAATGCGCTTTTTCTCTTTGATTAAACTACCAGTGGTATTGGTATTAGCGGGGCTTCTTTCTGCCTGTGGTTTTCACCTTCGCGGCGAGTATTCCGTACCGGAAGAGCTGCACACTATGTCTTTCTCCAGCTACGATGAATACAGTGAATTAACTCGCTATGTTCGCTCTCAACTCGAACTGAACAAAGTTGAACTTGTTCAACCATCATCGACGGTACCCAACCTTCATTTGACGGAAGCGACAATCGATGAGCGTACACTATCGCTTTATCAAAATAGCCGTGCAGCAGAAAAAGAGCTGACATACGTAGTAAAATACCGTGTGACAATTCCTGGCTATGGTTCTAAAAACTTTACGACAACAGTAAACCGCAACTACCTAGACAACCCGTTGACCGCACTTGCAAAATCTGTTGAGCGTGACGTAATTGAAGACGAGATGCGCTTGCAAGCTGCAAAACAGATGATGCGCCAGTTGGGCCGTATTCGTGCCGAATATGAAGCAGGACAAATCTCTGAGCCAGCGAACAAAAACTCTTAGTCACTATGCGAATTTATGCCGATAAGCTAACGGATCATTTAACTAAACAAATTAAACAGGTTTACTTAATCTTTGGTAATGAGCCGTTACTGATTCAAGAAAGCCGCCAAGCAATCCAAAAGGCAGCGTTTCAGCAAGGTTTTGAGGAAAAACACCGTTTTTCGGTGGATGCTAGCATCGACTGGAACCAAGTTTACGACTGTTTCCAAGCGATGAGCCTGTTTTCAAACCGTCAATTGATTGAGCTTGAAATTCCTGAAAGTGGCGTAACAACCGCCGTCAGCAAAGAGCTGCAAACACTGTGTGATATGCTTCATGATGACATCATGCTCGTCATTGTTGGTAGCAAACTGACCAAAGCCCAAGAAAATGCGAAATGGTTCAAAGCATTAAGCTCAAAAGGCGATTGGGTAAGCTGCTTGTCGCCAGACCTTCAACGCCTACCTATGTTCATTCAGACACGTTGCCGCACGTTGGGACTAAAACCCGATCAGCAATCACTGCAAATGTTGGCTCAATGGCATGAAGGTAACCTATTTGCATTGACACAAAGCTTAGAGAAATTGGCCCTACTCTATCCGGATGGTGAGCTGACCATCATACGTTTAGAGGAAGCCCTAAGTCGCCATAATCACTTCACTACCTTTAACTGGATCGACGCCTTACTGGCAGGTAAAGCAAACCGTGCACAACGTATTCTTCGCCAACTTGAGGCGGAAGGGGTTGAGACCGTGATCTTGATTCGAAGTGTACAAAAAGAGTTGAGCCAACTTTTAAATATGCATCAAGACTTAACTCAAATGGGAATGAACCAGGTATTTGAGAAATATCGAGTTTGGCAAAACAAGCGTCCACTCTATAACGCAGCACTGGCCCGCTTATCAGCGAGTCGTATTTGTGCATTGCTCTCCTTATTGGCTCAAGCCGAGATAAAAGCCAAAACTCAATATGACGAGTCTGTATGGCCAACTATTCATCAGTTGAGCTTAGAAACCTGCTCTCCTGATATTAAGCTGGCAATTTAAAAATCAAAGCGTGATATAGTGCGCGACCTGTTTTGCAAGCAAGAATGTAAAACACTGTAGAGATAAGAGACAAACCGAGGAAAACCGAGTGCTTCGCGAAGAACTGAAAGACTTTTTAGCTGATAAAGCCGACGACATGAAAGCGGAAGACATTATCGTCCTAAATGTGGAAGATAAATCAAGCGTGACAGATTACATGATCATCTGTACTGGTACATCCAAACGCCACGTTTCATCCATCGCTGACCATGTTGCAACAGAAGTGAAAAAAGCCGGTCTTGAGCCACTAGGAATGGAAGGTGAAAACGAAGGTGAATGGGTAGTCCTAGATATGGGCGACGCCATGCTTCACGTGATGCAAGAAGAGCACCGCGAACTCTACCAGCTAGAAAAACTCTGGGGTTAATCTTTTGAAAATTCAACTAATTGCTGTTGGCACAAAAATGCCAAAATGGGTTGAGGAAGGCTTTCAAGAATATCGTCGCCGTTTCCCGCATGATATGCCGTTGGAGTTGATTGAAATCTCTGCTGGCAAGCGTGGTAAGAATGCCGATATCGCTCGCATCCTGCAAAAAGAAGGAGAAGCGATGCTCGCGGCGGTACCAAAAGGCAACCGTATCGTCACGTTAGATATCCCAGGTAAAAAATGGGACACTCCTCAACTCGCTGAGCAGTTAGAAGCTTGGAAATTAGATGGCCGTGATGTATCAATATTAATCGGCGGTCCCGAAGGACTCGCTCCTGCATGCAAAGCTGCAGCAGACCAAAGCTGGTCATTGTCTGCCTTAACGCTACCCCACCCTCTAGTGCGTATCGTAATGGCAGAAAGCTTATACCGAGCGTGGAGCATCACCGCTAACCACCCTTATCATCGCGAATAATCGTTGTTTAACTTTAGAGCCAAGCGTTAATGATTCGTAAACGCCGCAGTCAAATCCGAGATTATCAAGCCGAAGCGCGTCTGTTTGCCAGCCGCGCTATTGTTGCTTTTATCGGCATTGTTGTCTTGATGGGAGCTCTGGTTGCCAACATGTACAACATTCAGGTGAACCAGTTTCAAGACTATCAAACCCGCTCGAACGATAACCGCATCAAAGTAGTGCCTATCGCGCCTAACCGAGGTCTAATTTATGACCGAAATGGCGTTTTACTGGCAGAGAACCGTCCCGTCTTTAACTTAGAACTGACCCCAGAAAAAATTAAAGACATTGATGCAACCATCCAAGAATTACAAACTATTCTGGAAATTACACCAGACCAGATTGAACGTTTCCACCACGAGCGTAAACGGACTCGTCGATTTAAATCGGTCCCACTGCTTACCCAACTGAACGAAAAACAAGTAGCGGTATTCTCCGTCAATCAGTACCGCTTTCCAGGTGTGGAAATAAGTGCGACCTTAAAGCGCTACTACCCTTTCAGCGAAGTCTTAACCCACGTGATTGGTTACGTTTCTCGAATCAATGATCGCGACATGCAGCGCCTGATCCGAGAAGAAAAAGACGCAAACTATCAAGCCACTCGCGACATTGGTAAGCTGGGTATTGAAAAATACTACGAAGACCTCTTACACGGTACAGCCGGATATCAAGAAGTCGAGGTAAACAGCCGCGGCCGAGTAATTCGTACCTTAAAGTACGTTCCACCTGTACCCGGAAAAGACATCGTTTTAAACCTTGATATCAACTTGCAGTTGTACGTACACCAATTGTTGGACGGCCGCCGAGGCAGTGCTGTAGTAATCGATCCTAGAGACAACGGCGTACTGGCTATGGTTTCAAGCCCTAGCTACGATCCTAACTCGTTCGTGCACGGAATCTCAGGTAAAGACTATCGCGCCCTTTTGAACGATAAAAACCGTCCTTTGGTCAACCGCACTACACTTGGCATTTACCCTCCTGCGTCTACCATCAAACCATTTATGGCGGTAGCCGCGCTGCAAGAAGGTGTCGTCACACCTAACACCACACGAAATGACCCTGGTTATTGGCGCATACCAAACTCCAACACACGCCCGTTTCGTGACTGGTTGCGTTGGGGGCACGGGCGCGTCGATATCATTAAGTCGATCGAAGAGTCTGTTGATACCTTCTACTATCAAATCGCTTATGACATGGGTATTGACCGTATTTCGAATTGGATGATGATGTTCGGTTTTGGTGATTACACTGGCATTGATATCTACGAAGAAAGTAAGGCGAATATGCCGACTCGTGACTGGAAAATGTCTCGCCATAAAACCCCATGGTATAAAGGTGATACGATCCCTGTAGGTATCGGCCAAGGATATTGGACAGCAACACCAATGCAAATCGCCAAAGCGACCTCCGTATTAGTAAATGAGGGAGAAGTGATCGCACCTCACTTGCTCAAAGCGACGATAGAGAACGGCAACGACTTCGAAGAACAACAAACAACAGAATACGTGACTTACCCGCCAATCAAGAATGTACCGAAAAAGTACTGGGATATGGCGAAAGAAGGCATGCGTCGGGTAAACCATGGCACGCGCGGAACAGCTCGCCGCTCATTCTACAAAATGAATTATGAAACAGCGGGTAAATCAGGTACTGCACAGGTCTTCGGTCTGGGTGAAAACGAAGAATACAACGCCGATGAGATCGCCGAGCACTTACGTGACCATGCGTTATTTACTGGCTTTGCACCATTTGATGATCCTAAAGTGGTCGTCACTGTAGTACTAGAAAATGCCGGTGGTGGTTCTAGTAACGGTGCCCCAGTAGTAAGGAAAATTTTTGACCGAGTCGTTCTTGGTCCAGAAGAAATTGAGCCTGAAAACAATGCGAAGAAAGAGGTAAAACAGTAATGAAGATGGATCCCTCTACAGGTAAAAATCGCGCCCTGTTTGAACGCTTCCATATCGACTTACCACTCCTACTTGGCATACTGGCCCTGATGGGGTTTGGCCTGGTGATCATGTACAGCGCCAGTGGCCAAAGTTTACTGATGATGGATCGCCAAGCCATGCGAATGGTGCTTTCACTCGTTGTGATGCTCGTCCTTGCACAGCTTTCTCCACGAACTTACGAAAGCTTGGCACCTTTGATGTTCGTTGGTGGCGTTATACTGCTTTTCGGCGTGCTGTTTTTCGGTGAAGCATCGAAAGGCGCGCAGCGTTGGCTTAACCTCGGTTTTGTGCGCTTTCAACCGTCAGAGCTATTGAAGCTCGCAGTGCCATTAATGGTGGCTCGCTATGTCGGTAGACAGCCCCTTCCACCAACGCTAAAAACACTCATTGTTGCACTGATTATGGTCTGCTTACCAACCATTCTCATTGCAAAGCAGCCTGACTTAGGTACCTCGATCCTGATCGCCGCTTCCGGTATTTTTGTTATCTTCCTCGCCGGCATTAGCTGGAAAATCATCGCTGGTGCTGCGATTGCATTAGGTGGTTTCATTCCAATTCTGTGGTTTTTCTTGATGCGAGAGTATCAAAAAGTGCGAGTTCGTACTCTATTTAACCCGGAATCTGATCCGCTAGGAGCGGGCTACCACATTATTCAGAGTAAAATTGCGATTGGCTCCGGTGGTATTTCCGGCAAAGGTTGGTTGCAAGGTACGCAGTCACAACTAGAATTTCTTCCAGAACGACACACTGACTTTATCTTTGCAGTAATTGCTGAAGAATGGGGTATGATTGGCTTCCTTTGCCTTTTAGCCATCTATCTATTTATTATTGGACGAGGTTTATATCTCGCCAGCCAAGCGCAAACCGCATTTGGACGAATGATGGCAGGCAGTATTGTACTCAGCTTCTTCGTGTATATTTTTGTAAATATTGGCATGGTAAGTGGCATCCTACCTGTAGTAGGTGTACCGTTGCCACTCATCAGTTATGGCGGCACATCAATGGTAACCTTGATGGCTGGTTTTGGTATTCTGATGTCGATTCATACGCACCGAAAAGCATTCTCTAAGGCGACCTAGACATGCAAAAACGCGCTTTATATTCCTTGGTTTTCTCTGCTCTTATTTTGGCAGGCTGTTCATCAACTAGCCAAAAAGAACAAGAAGGCCGTTACGAACTCGAATCCGATGTTGCACCGGATACACCGCATTCAGTCGAACACATCGAGGATGCGCATCCTAAATATGAACCGTACAGCCTAGGTGGGAACAAAGATTACCACTTGCGAGGCAAAGACTACAAAATAGTTCGCAATGCGAAAGGCTTTAAAGAAAAAGGCCGCGCATCTTGGTATGGGAAAAAATTCCAAGGTCATTTGACTTCTAATGGCGAAATCTATGACATGTACTCAATGACGGCAGCGCATAAAACGCTACCGTTACCAAGTTACGTAAAAGTTACCAATACTGACAACGGCAAAACCACCATAGTACGAGTTAATGACCGAGGTCCTTTTCACGATGGCCGTATCATTGATTTAAGCTATGCCGCCGCGCACAAGTTAGATGTCATAAAAACAGGCACCGCGAACGTGGAAATTGAAGTGATCAGTATCAATCAGCCCACGGACAAAAAGTCATTAGAAGCGCACCCTAGGTACGTTATTCAAGTGGCATCATCAAAAAATGAAGAACGCGCGCGAACTTTAGGTACCGAGCTTGGTCAAAAATTGGATACAGAAACTTTCCTAGAGAGTGCGAAAGAGTCTTATCGCTTGTTGTTAGGGCCATTTACTGACTATTCCCTGACGCAAGCCACATTAGATAAAGTAAAGTTGCTCGGCTATTCGTCTGCATTTATTAAAAAACACAACACTGCCAAATGACCTCGTGTCATGAATTTCTCTTTGATCCCCCTCTTACATAACTAGGGATTCTGATAAGATGTCTGCAGTTAACCCAAAAATTTGAATTACCATGAATAAAAATAAGTTTGTGAAATCTATTCTCGTTTCTTCGGTTGCCCTTTCTGCAACTTTCGCTCAATCTGCTCTTGCATCACCTATCGTTGTTCCAGATGCCCCTCAAATCGCGGCGAAGGGCTACGTGCTGATGGATTACCATTCAGGTAAAGTACTGGCAGAGAAAGAGATGAACACAAAATTGTCTCCAGCTAGTCTGACTAAGATGATGACCAGCTATGTAATCGGCCAAGAGCTAGCGCGTGGTAATATCTCAGAAGATGATGATGTCACCATCAGTAAAAATGCGTGGGCGAAAAACTTCCCTGATTCATCAAAGATGTTCATTGAAGTAGGCACAACAGTTAAAGTACGTGACCTGAACCGAGGTATCATCGTCCAGTCAGGTAACGATGCCTGTGTT
Organism: Vibrio sp. SCSIO 43097; assembly: GCF_023650755.1. Classification (NCBI taxonomy): domain Bacteria; kingdom Pseudomonadati; phylum Pseudomonadota; class Gammaproteobacteria; order Vibrionales; family Vibrionaceae; genus Vibrio; species Vibrio sp. SCSIO 43097. The sequence goes on from NZ_CP071840.1 coordinate 2,657,871, forward strand.
GCGATGGCAGAACATATTGCAGGTTCAGAAGATGCATTTGTTGACCTAATGAACGCTTGGGCCAACACATTGGGTATGACTAACTCGCACTTTGCCAACGTTCATGGCTTAGATAACGCAGAATTGTACTCAACACCATACGACATGGCACTGCTAGGTAAAGCACTTATCCGTGACGTACCAAATGAGTACCGAGTGTACTCAGAGAAGAAATTTACTTACAACGGCATCACCCAATACAACCGTAACGGTCTACTTTGGGATAAGAGCATGAACGTTGACGGCATCAAAACGGGTCACACAAGTAATGCGGGTTACAGCCTAGTAAGTTCAGCAACTGAAGGTCAAATGCGCTTGGTTGCGGTCGTTATGGGTACTAAAGATGCCAATGCTCGTAAGTCAGAAAGCAAAAAGCTGCTAAGCTACGGCTTCCGTTTCTTCGAAACAGTGGCACCGCACAAAGCAGGTGAAACGTTCGTAGAAGAAAAAGTGTGGATGGGTAACAAAGACACCGTAGCACTGGGTCTTGACCAAGATACTTACGTAACACTACCGCGTGGTGAAGCGAAAAACCTAAAAGCAAGCTTCGTCCTTGAAAAAGAGCTAGAAGCCCCAATTAATAAAGGTGATGTAGTTGGTAAGCTATACTATCAGATCGATGGTGAAGATATTGCCGAGTACCCACTAATGGCACTAGAAACCGTAGAGCAAGGTAGTCTATTTAGCCGCATGTGGGATTACATCGTATTGTTATTCAAGAGCTTCTTCTAAAAAGAACGTTAGAGTAGCAAACTTATTCGCAAAGCCGCCTGAATGGGCGGCTTTTTAAGTTTGAGCTCCTCGTCTTGAGTTCCCCCTAATTTGACTGTACTATTTCGCACCGCAACGAATATCTACTGGAGTTATCGATATGCTAACCATCAACTCTGATGCAAAATTAAAAGACCTGCTTGAGTTCCCTTGTTCATTTACTTACAAGGTAATGGGTCATGCAAAGCCTGAACTTCCAGAGCTTGTTCTTGAAGTTATTCAGCGCCATGCTCCAGGTGACTACAGCCCGACCGTTAAACCAAGTGCTAAGGGCAACTACCACTCTGTGTCAATCAACATTACTGCAACCTCTATCGAGCAGGTTGAGACACTGTACAAAGAGTTAGGTGAAATTGACATCGTACGCATGGTTCTATAATTTTTTGATATATTAAATTTTTTTTGAAAGCAGCCTTGGCTGCTTTCTTTTTATTTATCAAAGAGATAACGAGGCTTTACATCGCTTTCAGTTAAAAATCTGTTACGCAGCGGTAGAGCATCAGGGTTATCCGGTTTATAATCCAAAAACTTTATATATTAGCAACAGGAATTCCCATGCAACACCAACTTGTTGTAAAACGACTTGGCCGCCAAGACTATGAGCCTGTATGGAAGGCGATGCATGAGTTCACCGACCAACGCACAGAAGAAACCCGTGATGAAGTCTGGTTGGTAGAACATAACCCAGTATTTACGCAAGGACAGGCAGGTAAAGCTGAGCACTTGATTAACACTGGCGATATTCCTGTTGTACAAAGTGATCGCGGAGGCCAGGTTACGTATCATGGCCCTGGTCAGTTGGTCGCCTACTTCTTGATCAACCTACGCCGCAAAAAATTAGGTGTACGAGATCTCGTTACCACAATCGAGAACCTCGTGATCAACACGCTAAAAGCATACAATATTGACTCAGCCGCGCGACCTGACGCACCAGGTGTCTACGTTGCCGGTAAGAAAATATGCTCTCTCGGTTTACGCATTCGTAAAGGGTGCTCGTTTCATGGTTTAGCCTTGAACGTAAATATGGATTTAACACCGTTTCTGCGTATTAACCCTTGTGGTTATGAAGGTATGGAAATGGTTCAGGTCAGCCAATTTGGCGGCCCAGACAATGTAGAAGCCGTAGAAAAACAATTAATAGAAGAACTCGTTACTTTGCTCGATTATGAGCAAGTAGAATTCAGCACAGAAGCACCTTCTCAAGGTAATAAAGCATGAGCAAACCAATCCAGATGGAAAAAGGCGTTAAATATCGTGACGCCGATAAAATGGCATTGATTCCCGTAAAGAACATGCCTACAGAGCAGAAAGAAGTGCTACGTAAGCCTGATTGGATGAAGATCAAGCTACCAGCCGACAGCCAACGAATTCAAGACATCAAAGCGGCGATGCGTAAGAATAAACTTCACTCCGTATGTGAAGAAGCATCTTGCCCGAACCTAGCGGAATGTTTTAACCACGGTACAGCAACCTTCATGATCTTAGGTGCTATTTGTACTCGTCGTTGTCCTTTCTGTGACGTTGCTCATGGCCGCCCATTACCACCGGAAGCAGAAGAGCCTCAAAAACTGGCGAAAACCATTGCCGATATGAAGCTGAAATACGTAGTAATCACTTCTGTTGACCGTGACGATCTGCGTGACGGCGGTGCACAACACTTTGCCGATTGTAACCGCGAGATCCGTGCGTTAAACCCGCATATTAAGATTGAAACACTGGTTCCTGACTTCCGTGGTCGCATGGATGTAGCGCTTGATCTAATGAAAGACAATCCGCCAGATGTCTTCAACCACAACTTAGAAACCGCGCCACGTCTTTACCGTAAAGCTCGCCCAGGTGCGAACTACAAATGGTCACTTGAGCTCCTTAAGAAGTTCAAAGAGCAGCATCCAGATGTACCGACCAAGTCTGGTTTGATGATGGGTCTTGGTGAAACCAAAGAAGAAATCATCGAAGTACTGAAAGATCTACGCGCACACGGCGTAACGATGCTGACTCTAGGCCAGTATTTAGCGCCAAGCCGTCACCACTTGCCAGTAGAACGTTACGTTCCACCATCAGAGTTTGACGAGCTAAAAGAAGTTGCACTAGAACTTGGCTTCACGCATGCAGCGTGTGGTCCATTTGTTCGCTCTTCTTACCATGCCGATATGCAGGCTCAAGGTATCGAGATTAAGTAAGCTCTCGTTTGTTTTCAAAAGAAAGGTTGGCTCAGTGCCAACCTTTTTTGTATCTGTCAAATGATGATAAAAAGCCATTCTACCTCCGTCATTCTGAACAGCGAGGAACGAGCGTGATTCAGAATCTGTTTTCAGAATACTGATGATTTTTAGGGAAACGCTGAGTAAAAGAGTGTGCCTCAACAAGATTCCTGCTCTCGCCTAGGCTCGTCGGAATGACGCGGTTTGGATATATTGAAAGGGACAGTGTTGGTAGCCATCTCCTTATCACACACTCTTCGCTATATCTCATTCCAAACGCCAGACAAACAAAAAGGCCCTCAAATGAGGACCTTTAGTATATCAATGTTCAAAATAGACGAGTCGAGTTCTAGGAGAACACACGGAGTTTGCGCGAGCAAATGAGTATGTTCGACACCGAAGTCGACTCATTCTATGAAGAACAGTTAGGCATAAACCGGTAGACGCTTACAAATTTCTAGCACTTTCTGTTTTGTCGCTTCGATAACTTCTTCGTTGCCGATGTTATCTAGAACGTCACACATCCAGTTTGCTAGCTCTTTTGCATCTTCTTCAGTGAAGCCACGGCGAGTGATCGCTGGCGTACCTACACGAATACCAGACGTTACGAATGGGCTGCGTGGGTCATTTGGTACTGAGTTCTTGTTTACAGTGATGTTTGCTGCACCTAGTGCCGCGTCTGCGTCTTTACCAGTGATATCTTTGTCGATTAGGTCAACAAGGAACAAGTGGTTTTCTGTACCGTTAGATACGATTTTGTAGCCACGCTCTTGGAACTGACCAACCATTGCTTTTGCGTTTTTCACTACGCGAGCTTGATAAGCTTTGAACTCTGGCTCCATCGCTTCTTTGAACGCTACTGCTTTACCAGCGATAACGTGCATTAGAGGGCCACCTTGACCACCAGGGAACACTGCTGAGTTCAATTTCTTGTACATATCTTCGCCAGCATTTGACAAGATAAGACCACCGCGAGGACCTGCTAGTGTTTTGTGCGTCGTTGTTGTTACCACGTGAGCATGCGGTACTGGTGTTGGGTATTCACCGGCAGCGATAAGACCAGCTACGTGCGCCATATCAACAAATAAGTAAGCACCTGCTTTGTCAGCGATTTCACGCATGCGTTTCCAATCAACGATTTGCGAGTAAGCAGAGAAACCACCGATGATCATCTTAGGTTTGTGTTCAAGTGCTAGCTGTTCCATCTCGTCGTAGTTGATTTGACCAGCTTCATCGATACCGTAAGGGATAACGTTGTAGTGCTTACCAGAGAAGTTTACTGGTGAACCGTGAGTTAGGTGACCACCGTGCGCTAGGCTCATGCCTAAAACTGTATCGCCAGGGTTAAGAAGCGCCATGTAAACTGCGCTGTTTGCTTGAGAACCTGAGTGAGGCTGTACGTTAGCGTACTCACAACCAAATAGTTGGCATGCACGCTCAATTGCTAGTGCTTCAGCTTTATCTACGTACTCACAACCGCCGTAGTAACGCTTACCTGGGTAGCCTTCAGCGTATTTGTTCGTTAGCTGAGAACCTTGCGCTTCCATTACACGTGGGCTTGTGTAGTTTTCAGAAGCGATAAGTTCAATGTGTTCTTCCTGGCGAAGAGTTTCTTCCTGGATAGCTGCGAACAGTTCCGCATCGTAATCTGCGATGTTCATATCACGCTTAAGCATCTGTATCTCCTGACTCAGATTAGTACTGAAAGTTGCAAAAAAACTGTTGAATGACCCGACGCAAACGTTTTCGTCACCCTAATGGCGCGCATTCTACATAATTTGATTTAGGTCATAAAGAGAAATTTACAATTTTTCTCATGCAGTTTTTTCATGATGACAAGCAATGTTTATCATGCCAGCATTGCAATCGCATAACGACAATCTATTGCCTGTCAAATTTGTGCTTTACACCCTGTAAAACAGCAATTACATAGGTTTACCGTAAATTTTACCCTCTAGCTACCGAAAAGATCATCTTTTTACTACTATGCACGCCTTATTTATCACTAATGACTGCAACATTGATGGAAAAACACTCATTAAAAGAAGACTGGATAGCGATTCTCACGGGTACCTTTTTAGTAGCTCAAGGCGTTTTCTTTCTCCAATCCGCGAACCTTCTAACGGGAGGCACGACTGGATTGGCTCTGCTTATTAGCCAATTTACACCTTTTACCTTTGGTGTGCTGTACTTTTTAGCAAACAGTCCTTTTTACTTACTAGCATGGAAACGCTTCGGCCGTCATTTCGCCATTAATAGTGCCATTTCTGGCGCGTTGGTTTCTATCTTTGCCGATCATCTTTATTTGCTAATCTCGCTCGAATCGGTAAATGAAGTTTATTGCGCCGTCGCAGGCGGGCTTTTAATGGGGCTCGGTATGCTGATCCTATTCAGACATCGCTCCAGCTTAGGTGGCTTTAACGTGCTGTGTTTGTTTATCCAAGACAAATTTGGCATTTCAGTTGGCAAAAGCCAAATGGCAATCGATGCATGTATCCTGTTTGCTTCATTCTTCTTTGTCACACCAGAAGTGATTGGCCTTTCAATTTTGGGGGCGTTTGCACTCAATGTCGTGTTAGCGATGAACCACAAACCGCACCGCTATTCCGTGACCTACGGTTCATAAATTTTTGATAATGATTGAAGCGCGATTTATAAGATTTCGCGCTCCAATCGCTATATAATACTTCGCGATTTCCAAATAGATCGGTACGGTATGCGCGACTTTCTGCAACAAGCTAAACAGACTCACAGTTGTATTGCGATTGGAGAGCTGATCTATAACCCGAAGACACAGAGCCTTCATCAAGATGCTATCGCGATTGATCTTGAACCTCGCACCGTTGAATTATTAGAACTGCTGTTAACAAGCGTTGGCCACCCACTCTCTGCTGACACCATTATTGAAACCATTTGGCAGAGCAAGTTCATCTCTAAGAATGTGCTCACGAACCGCATTAGCACCTTACGTGCACTGCTACAGCAGTACTTACCCGAATACGATGCCGCTAAGCTTTTAGTCACTTACCCCCGCAAAGGCTACTTTCTTAACCCTGCCAATATTCGTTTAGTGCCACCAGCGAAAAGCCATCGACGCGTTATCCCAACTCAGGTTGCGAGGAATAAGAACTTCAAGCTGATTTTTGCTTATAGCTTGTGTGCCATACTTGCAGTTTGTAGCGTGACGCTCGCAAGCTTGTTATGGCAACGCCAAGAAATCTCAACACAACAAACACGTCATCAACTACTGATTCCCAAAGTCGAGCTACTACTCAACCGTGTCGATTCAATCGGCTCTCAGGCGCGAAAATACCGCATACTGGTCAAAGCCATCTTGCTGCAACAACAGGTCGAATATCCATACACCGACATCGCCAACCAAGATGCTCCCAGTTACTTTCTTGATCCTATCGGTCATACGCCATATTTCCCTGGCGCACGAAACATGCAGACCAGCGACTACGAGCTCAATATCGAGTTAAAAGACGGCGCAGAGCAAGGCATCTTGAAAGCGCAGATGAACCTTATTTATCCTGCGACGGGCAAGCTGGCGTTTCGCAATGAGTACACACTGCGTTTATCTGACCTACAATCGGATATTTTCCAAATGCACTCGGATGTCGCGCAATACTTCAATCTGCCTGCACCTTCGGCAAGTACGTGGCAGCTTTCGGATCTTCACAAAAAAATGTTATTCGAGAATGCCTTTTCTAGCCAACCTCTCCGACAATCTGATGAGTTTGCGGCTATAACAACGGCAAGACATCTCGCCTTATACGAGCACGAACATCAAAAGCTGGAAGCGTATTTAACTCAAGTACAATCGTCGTTTGATGTTTTGCCAGATGAGCTGAGCCTCTGGTTAGGTCTATTGCATTTCAAATTAGGTAACTTAGACAGGGCAAAAGCCCTGTTAACGACACCAGATGGCGACTCACGTATCCAAAACGCACTGATTTATACCTTTGTGTCTCACATTGCTTACAAGCAGAACAAACTTGAACAGTTCCGTCTCAACTACATGGAATCACTGGTGGCGCTGCTGCGCGTTTTACCTTCCGAAACCTTGTTTGAGCGTCTTTCTCAATCTGAATCAAAAGAGACTTGCCTCCAACCGTGGAAAACGTTGCATGTTAGTGTGACCGATCAAGAAATCATAAGCCGATGGAAAGCGCTCATTAACGAGTATTGCACTAATGTGGCCAACGAAATAACCACCAATAAAACAAAGACCTAAATATAAAATTAAGCTTTCGTTAACCCCTGTTAGCTTTTGTTTTTTGCCCTTTTTCTCTCGCTGAACTTAGCATGCTCGCATTCAAGCAACGGCCCAACATGAAGCGGCCTTATCAATCAGGAATGTAAACCATGCTAAACAAAATGACGCTTATCGCAGCAGCAACTCTGGCTCTTTACGGCTGTGGCGGAGGTTCGTCTTCTGGCAGTGCGAATCCAAACAAAGTGCCTCAAGAAAGTTTCGACGTCTCGATTCACAACTCAATCTTCGCTCCCACGCCAAGCACACAGCTAAACTACGCATTTAGCTTGGATGGCCAACCAGAAGGCGACATGAAACTGAGCTTCCAAGCGATGGATCGCGAGCAAATATTGGCAGCATTGGCACAAATCCCAAACAGCGAGGCAATGGTCCAGTTGGTTAATGACTTGGTGAACTACGGCGCCGAACAGTTCTACTATTCAGACGAGCAGTACAACGACGACGAAGAGAGCAATACGCTTTACTTTGCAGGATCAGATGGTGCACTCCATGAAATCACTGACGCTTATTTCATTGGTCATCAGTTTATTGCCATGCTTATGCACAGCAGTCCGATTTTCCGCCTAAACGGTGACGACGTAAAAGAGAAAAGCCCGAATATTGACATCGGTGAAGAAACTATGTCTCTGCAAACCACTCTTACAGGCTACGCAGTTCACAACCTTCTAGACCGTTTTGAAGATCATGAGTGGGTACAAAACCTTCCTATGACAGCATCTTGCCAAGTGGTTTGGCAACAGCAAATCCGAGAGACTGGTGTGCGTAAAGCGTTCTCGATCTCAGGCAAGAAAATTGAAGCGGCATACCTGATGGAAGAGAACATCTACAACCTAAACTGTGATGATATGGACTCAATGGAGTTCGCCACTTCGGCAGAACGTTGGTTTAATCCGAGCTTAGGTCTGATTGAACAAATTGAACTGCTGAAAGTACAAATCAACGAAGAGAAAGTGCAGCTAACAGCGATTGAAACAAAATAAGCTCGCATTTTTTAGAGATATCTCAATAAAAGAAGGCTTTGGGGAGCACACCAAAGCCTTCATCTCGAACATCAATCTTAGGGGTGATGACACCCGAGTTTATTCTTCTATCAATAAAATACGAGTTTCGTAAGGTCGTAACACTTGATGGTTTGACGCGACTGCGCTCGCTGAGTTTTGATAGTTAGATAGCAAGTTTTTCGCTTTACTCATATCAAAACGTTCTGGCAGAACGCATTCCACCTCTTCAGCATAGTAGTTATTGATACACAGCAGCGTTTGCTTATCGTTCTGACGAGCGTAAGCGAAAATACGTTTGTGCTCTGGCAGCAGGTCCTCGTAACGACCATCGGTGATCACTGGAACCTGTTTACGCAGTTCAATCAGACGCTTGTAAAAGTAGAACACCGAGTTTAAATCGGCAACCGCAGCTTCAGCATTGATTTCAGTGTAATTCTTCGCCACTTCAAGCCAAGGCGTGCCCTCAGTAAAGCCCGCGTGTTTTGCACTGTTCCATTGCATTGGTGTACGTGAGTTATCACGCGACTTCTGTGCCAAGATCGCCATCATATCGTCATGAGATACACCATCACGGTTGACCATGATGTCGTACATGTTAGTACTTTCAACATCACGATATTGGCTGATTTCGGTATAACCCGGGTTGGTCATGCCGATCTCTTCCCCCTGGTAAACATAAGGTGTGCCTTGCATCATGTGCACTGATGCCGCAAGCATCTTGGCAGATTCAACACGGTATTGCTCTTCGTTACCTAATCGGCTGACAACGCGTGGCTGGTCGTGGTTACACCAGAACAACGCCCCCCACCCTTTGCCATTTAAGCCGGTTTGCCAATGATTGAAGATCTGTTTTAACTGAATGAAATCAAACGGCGCTTTGGTCCATTTTTCACCATTTGGATAATCGACTTTCAGATGATGGAAGTTGAACACCATGGATAGCTCTTTGCCGTCTAGCGAAGAATATTGCTGGCAGTGCTCTAGCGTGGTGGAAGACATTTCACCCACCGTCACGCTGCCGTATTTTTGAAACACAGATTCGCTAATCTCTTGAAGGTATTCGTGCACACGTGGACCATCCGTGTAGAAACGACGACCATCACCAATATCGTCACTTGGAAAATCTTGCTGCTTGGAAATCAGGTTGATAACGTCGAGACGGAAACCATCCACTCCTTTTTCTGCCCAGAAGCTGATGACTTCTTTCACTTCTTCACGCACTACTGGGTTTTCCCAGTTTAAGTCCGCTTGCTCTTTAGCAAAAAGGTGCAAATAGTACTGGCCTGTTTTTTCATCCAGCGCCCAAGCGTTGCCACCAAACTTTGATTGCCAGTTGTTTGGTTCAGCACCATCTACCGGATCTTTCCAGATGTAGTAATCACGGTATGGGCTGTTTTTATCACCCAGTGCGGATTGGAACCACTTGTGTTCTGTCGACGTGTGGTTCACTACAATGTCCATGATGATACGAATGCCCAACTGATGCGCTTCTGCTAGCAAAGTATCGAAATCTTCCATAGTGCCGAACTGTGGATTGATCGAGTAGTAATCGGAGATGTCATAACCGTTGTCGATCATTGGCGATTGGTAAACCGGCGTCAGCCAAATCGCATCCACACCAAGATGCTTAAGATAATCCAGCTTAGAAATGATCCCTTTGATGTCGCCCGTGCCTTTACTGCCACTGTCACAAAAGCTTTTTGGGTAAATTTGATAGATGGTTGCGGTTTTCCACCAGCTCTCATCATGCTTGGTCATAGCCATTTCTAACACTCACTTACCAGTAATCGGAAACTTAAAATTTGAAAAGAAAAATAGGAGGAGGCAGCCAAGTCACTGCCTCAAATAGAATTACGCGTTTGCAGGCTCAAGCTCACCTTTGGCTTGTGCACGCTTATAAAGAATTAACGTTAATGCAGCAGGTACCAGCATTGCGACTAACATAGCCAAAGCAAAAATGCCCCAGAACTGCGGTTGGATAGACAAGATGCCCGGCAAACCGCCCACACCGATACCGTTCGCCATTACGCCCGCACTACCGCAAATAGCAGCAGCACACGCACTACCGATCATCGCGCTCAGCATTGGGAACTTGTATTTCAAGTTGATGCCGTACATCGCCGGTTCAGTCACGCCAAGGTAAGCAGAGATAGCCGCAGGCACTGAGATATCACGCTCGCCGTGTTTTTTACTGATGATAATGATGCCGACGACCGCAGACGCTTGAGCAATGTTTGAAAGTGCAATCAGAGGCCAAATTGGCGTACCGCCTAGCTCTTGCATCAGTTGAAGGTCTACCGCGTTGGTAGTGTGGTGAATACCAGTAATGACCAATGGCGCGTATAGGAAGCCGAAGATGGTTGAGCCAATCATTGCGAAGTCACCCGTCATGGCTGCTTTTGCTGCGAAAGCAACGCCGTCACCCAACATACGACCGAATGGACCAATGATAGAGTGCGCAAGAATCACAGACACAATGATTGAGACAAACGGCACGACCACTAGGTAAAGGTAAGACGGAATGATGCGTTTTAAGTTGGTTTCAATAAACGCCAGAGCCATACCAGCAAGCATTGCTGGAATCACTTGCGCCTGATAGCCCACTTTCTCGATGGCGAATAAGCCAAAGTCCCACACTTCAGGTACTTGCTTACCAATCAGGTAGGCGTTCATCAACTGCGGCGAAACCAATGTCACACCAAGCGTGATACCCAGAATCGGAGTACCGCCGAGCTTTTTCACTGTCGACCAACACACGCCAACCGGTAGGAAGAAGAAGATCGCCTCACCAATCAGCCATAAGAAAGAGTGTACCGTTGCCCAAAACTGGCTGATTTCCGTTAGCGTTTGACCATCAAACATCTTGATGTCGCCAATCACATTACGGAAACCAAGGATCAGACCACCAGTGATGATCGCTGGTAGCAGTGGTACAAAGATTTCTGCAAGGTGGGAAATACCACGCTCAACGATATTCATGTTTTGACGAGCAGCGTTCTTCGCTTCGTCTTTGCTGGCTTCACTTTTACCCGTCAGTCCGATCAGTACCTTGTAAACTTCATCCACTTCAGTACCGATAACCACTTGGAACTGGCCTGCGTTGGTAAAACAGCCCTTCACCATCGGTAATGCTTCTAACTGTTTCGTATCTGCTTTGTCCGTATCATTTAGAACAAAACGCAAGCGAGTTAAACAGTGACTTACACTGGCAATATTGTCCGGCCCCCCGACCAGCTCAATAAGACGCTCCACGTCTTTACGCGCAATCTTACTCATAACTTTGTCCACCCTGTATTGGATACATTCGATTCATCATTTTGTTTTTATAAATGGGAACATTCCCATTTCTTAATTTTAATATTGTCATTCGAAGACAAAAAACAAAATGGGAACAGTCCCATTAATTGAGAATGATCACAGTATAATTTTAGAGCAGATCGTTTTAGTGTGGATTAACAAACGATAGGCTGTTGAGTAAAGTGAACCACTTCCTCATCGCCATTTAATTGATTGATCAGCATGTTAGCGGACTTCTCACCTGCAAGGGTATAACCTGGGTCGACACTAAATACTTTAGGGAAAAGGAAAGAGAGCAATTCATTACCACCAACACCTGTCACAACCACGTCTTCACGTCCTAACTCTTGAAGACGCTTAATCACGCCCAACGCGATAGTGTCACTGGCGCACACGATGGCCTGAGTATCAGATTGAAGGACTTTGTCTACCAACTGATAAGCACTTTCATGGCTCAACTTACCCGTTTGGAAACAAGGTGCAATTTGCTTGCGTTGACACCAAGCTTTATAAGCATTTAGACGAGCTAAGCCAGTGGTTTTGTCTTCAGGGTCAACACCAATATAAGCAATGCGAGATAAAGATTGCTGCTCAAGGTGAGACAAAGCCATGTCTATCACACCTTGGTTATCGTAGTTGATCGAGGAAACCATTTGCGTGTCCATCGCGATCACGACGATACGATTACCCCACTCCGCCAATGCTCGCTCATCACATCCAGTAAAACCAAACACGATCACCCCATCGACGTTGCGACGTTTAAGCACATCCAAATGCTCATTGGTTTTATCGCGATCGAATTGGCTCTCCATGATCACCGCATCATAACTAGCGGAATACAAAGCATTGAGCATGGTACCAACGGCGCGATTTTCTGATGGTGAGTCTAAACGGGAGATGATAACCCCAATGACTTTTTGGCTGCCACCACGCATCGACTGCGCCGACTTTGATGGGACGTAGCCTGATTCACGAATGATTTGCTCTACCTTCTCACGCGTTTGCGGTTTTACCTTGGGATCGTTAGTAAGCACACGGCTTACTGTTGATTTGCCCACGCCTGCCAATTTTGCGATATCAAGAATGGTGAGTTTTTTGCTCATAAGTGTTCAGATTAAAAGAAGGAATCAAACAAAAGGGAAGCAGTGGCTTCCCTTATCTCAGTCAGTAATGAAGATTACTTGTTTAAGTACGCAGGCACATCTGCAATGCTATCTAATACTACCGTTGCAATGGCTTCGCCCTGTTCCGTTACTGGCTTACCAGTGCGAACCAAAATCTTAGTGCCAACGCCTGCCGCTTCTGCTGCCATCATGTCTTCAGCTTTATCGCCGATCATCACAGATTTCTCCATGTCGATCTTCAAGAAGTCACGCGCAGAAATGAACATACCTGGTTTTGGCTTACGGCACTCACAATCTTGCTTGTACTCGCCAATGCCATGTTCTGGATGATGTGGACAGTAATAGATACCATCGAACTCAACACCATTATCAGCAAAGTTCCAATCCATCCATTGAGTCAGAGACAAGAAACGGTCTTCACTGAATTTACCGCGTGCGATGCCCGATTGATTCGTCACTAACACTAGAAGGTAGCCTTTATCTTTTAGCGCTTTCGTCGCTTCAAATACACCATCAATGTACTCAAAATCATGTTCGTCATGAACGTAGCCGTGGTCAACGTTTATCACGCCATCACGATCGATAAAAACAGCAGGTTTTGCCAAAACGTATTTCTCTATTAACTCGGTTTAATCAGATTATTACATACCTTATAAACTTCAACACTATCTAATTCATTCTAGGCCTCGACAAAACAGTTGATTTGTTGGGCAAGAATCGGTAAATCTGAGGGTGCCCCGCCATCTACCTCCTGCTTGTTATCTATACATCTTCGCTTCAAAACAGAACATCCATACATTTAGACGTCTAGACGTAAAAATATCTATTGACTTCATTCTGCTTAACCCATAGCATCAACTGAAAATTGAGATAAAGCTCAACATTAAGTTCTGTCAAAGGCCGTTTTTGACAGCGAAGTTCCCCGTATCTTTGGGCAGGTTGAAACATGATAGAAATAAAAAACGTCAATAAAGTGTTCTACCAAGGCAGTAAGGAAATCCTTGCCCTGAAAGACATTAACCTACACATCGACAAAGGCACTATCTTTGGTGTTATCGGTTCATCAGGTGCTGGTAAAAGTACGCTGATCCGCTGTGTCAACATGTTAGAAGCGCCGACCTCTGGTTCCATCATCGTTGATGGTGTGGATCTAACCAAACTCAGCAAAAAACAACTAGTCGAAACACGCCGTAACATTGGCATGATCTTCCAGCACTTTAACCTGCTTTCGTCTCGTACTGTGTTTGATAATGTAGCACTGCCACTAGAACTGGCAGGTAAAGACAAATCGCAAATCACAACAAAAGTAACTGAGTTGCTAAAGCTTGTGGGCTTAGCCGACAAACACGAGAGCTACCCATCTAACTTAAGTGGCGGACAAAAACAGCGTGTGGCAATTGCTCGTGCATTGGCATCCGATCCTAGCGTGCTGCTTTGTGATGAGGCCACTAGTGCGCTAGACCCGGCAACAACTCAATCTATCCTTGAGTTATTGAAAGAGATCAACCGCAAACTCAACATCACGATTTTACTTATCACTCACGAAATGGAAGTCGTAAAAAGTATCTGTCACGAAGTAGCAATCATCGGTGGTGGTGAGCTGGTGGAAAAAGGCACCGTTGGCGATATTTTTGCGCACCCTAAGACAGAGCTAGCGCACCAATTCATTCGCTCAACGCTGGATCTTTCCATTCCTGAAGATTACCAAGCTCGTCTGCAAGCAGAGCGTGTTGATGGCAGCTACCCGTTGGTTCGCTTAGAGTTTACTGGCGCAACCGTCGATGCACCGTTAATGTCGCAAATTTCTCGTAAATACAATATTGATGTGAGTATTTTGAGTTCCGACCTTGATTACGCTGGTGGCGTGAAATTCGGCATGATGGTCGCAGAGCTATTTGGTAACGAAGAAGATGACAACGCAGCTCTTGAATACCTGCGTAAGCACAACGTAAAAGTAGAGGTACTTGGTTATGTCCTTTAATACGATTTCTGAATGGCTGAGTTTAAACAGCAAACTACTTTTAGGTGCAACGTGGGAAACGCTTTACATGGTTGCGGTTGCCGGATTAGTCGGCTTTGCTGTGGGTATTCCATTAGGCGTAATCCTCCATATTACTAAGAAAGGCGGCCTACTTGAAAACACCAAACTAAATAGCGGCTTAGGCGCTATCGTTAACATTGGTCGTTCTGTGCCATTCCTCGTACTGATGGTTGCGATTATTCCAGTGACAAAAATGCTGGTTGGAACCTTTATCGGTACAACCGCAGCAATCGTCCCACTGACTATTGGCGCCATTCCTTTTGTCGCTCGTCTTATTGAAGGTGCTTTATTAGAAGTACCGACAGGCTTGGTGGAAGCAGCGCAGTCAATGGGGGCGACTCCAACACAGATCATCACAAAAGTTCTACTACCTGAAGCAATGCCGACTATTGTTAACTCAGTAACGATTACCTTGGTCACTCTCGTTAGCTACTCAGCTATGGCGGGTACGGTAGGCGGCGGCGGCCTAGGTGACGTAGCCATCCGTTACGGTTTCCACCGCTACGATGTAACTATCATGGCCGTGACTGTCGTGATGTTGATTGTTCTAGTACAGATTATTCAGTCTATCGGCGACGCAGTGGTGCGCCGTGTAGACCACAGATAAGCATCAAAAATACAAATTATAAGGAGATAAAGATGAAATTTAGCCTTAAAGGTCTTTTGACTGTAGCAACGGCCGCCTCTGCTCTTGCTCTAGCGGGTTGCGGCGACAAAGAAGTGGACGTAAACAAAGTAAAAGTTGGCGTTATTGCTGGTGCTGAAGCACAAGTAGCCGAAGTTGCCGCTAAAGTAGCAAAAGAGAAATACAACCTAGACGTTGAGCTAGTAACATTTACCGATTACGTAACACCAAACGCCGCTCTGGATGATGGTTCAGTAGACGCGAATGCGTTCCAGCACAAACCATACCTAGACCAACAAGTGAAAGACCGCGGCTACAAACTGGCTATCGCGGGTAACTCATTCGTTTACCCTATTGCTGGTTACTCAAAGCAAGTAAAATCAATTGATGAAATTCAAGATGGCGCACGCATCGCAGTACCAAACGACCCAACTAACCTAGGTCGCTCACTACTGCTTCTTGAGCAACAAGGTTTGATTACGCTACGTGATGGCGTTGGTCTACTCGCTACAGTACGTGACATCGTAGGCAACCCTAAAAATATCGAAATCATTGAACTAGAAGCCCCACAGCTTCCGCGTTCATTGGATGACGTAACGCTATCTATCATCAACACCACTTACGCAAGCTCTATCGACCTATCGCCAGAGCGTGACGGCGTGTTCGTTGAAGATAAAGACTCACCATACGTAAACCTAATTGTCGCTCGCGAAGAAAATGTTAATGCGCAAAACGTACAAAACTTCGTAAAAGCTTACCAAACGGAAGAAGTTTACGAAGCGGCAAAAGAACTGTTCAAAGGCGGTGTTGTGAAAGGTTGGTAATCCCACTTTTCAAAACATGACTGAAAACAACGTTCTAAACACAAAAGGGCTGATGTGAAAACATCAGCCCTTTCTATTTGTCTATCTACCCATTTAAGTAGCTTCAATTCGCTACTTAAGGTGGTCCCAAGAGATATTCGACACAATTCGGCAGTCATCACACTTAAAATGAAATATGTCATGTAGTGGCTCATCGAGTAGCCACTCGCCATCGCATTTTGGACACTTGCGCGCTTTCTCGCTCTCCAGCGACTGACCACCGACACGATACTGGTAATAGTACGTAGGGATCTTCGTGATGTATTCGATACGGCCACGTAAGTCCCAACCTCGGCGAAACAGCACACTATCCACATCGCAAATTTCGTGCAGCGCCGCATGTTCCGCTCGGCAGCCCCCTGCCATTTGGATTTCATCACACGCTTGCCACTCAGTCTGCCACTTAATGACGGCTTTATGGTCTCCATTAAGTGTTGGCTCATTACGATACAAAGGAATTGGCAACAGGGTTTCACCACTTCGCAAAGGCGAACACGTATGAACATAAGTCGTGTACAACACTTGCCAGCTAGGTGTCTCTTCTTCGGCTGCTTGTTCTGAATTCAAATCACGCCCCAGCATACGCATTTTCGGAGCAAGCAAAGACGCATCCGACAAACGGTTCATGCACACTTTGACGAAATCTGAGTGATAACGTGGATGCAAGCTGTCTTGTTCTGGGCAAACAACACGAACGAAAAATTCACCTTCTCCCATCACTATCGGGAATTCACGACCTAATACTTGGCCGTTGTAACGCAGAGCATCCATCAAGCCATTAATGGCTTTGTCTACCGCGCTGACGGTGGTGTTATCAAAACACTCAAACTGCAACTCAACAACATACATACTTAGACGGCAGCCTCTAACTTATTCAAGAACTCAACCAATGAATCTGCCAATACATCACGTTTAGAGGTGCCCAAACGCTCTAGAATCACATTGCCAGTGAGGTTACAAATAGAAATCACATCCATTTCCTCATCTGTCGCTGCGATAAATACTGTTGGTTTAAGTTTCAAGCGGCGCTGCGTCACCAAATGACCAAGAATATTTTCTTGTAGACGCACGAAATCGTCATCGCTCCACACTTGCAGCAGCGTCAACGAATTACCTTGCCAAGTTGCCTCCATATCAGCGCAGTATTGAGAACCATAAAAGGCTTTAACATCATCTTGCAGTGACAACTCAATCGCATTTTCCACATTGGTGAAATCGGCCATTTCATCACGTGCGACCGCTTTCCAAAGCACCTTTCCATCACGCTTCTCTTCGACACAAGGAGAAACAAGCTCTGCAAGCTCTTCACTGCTTGGCAACTCATTGTGCTTAGCTTGCCAAGCTTGTTGGTAGCGCAGGCTGAACTCTTGTAGCGCCTGAGTAACGTTTTGGGTCATGAAGGTCTCCTCATTCCTTATTTATCAGATAGCCGTACTTGCCGGATGGCAATTGACCAGCGGATTCAGTAAAATTCTCGCCATTCTAATCGAAAACGACCACAAAGTATGAGCAAATATTCTGACGCTAAAGAGCTTGCTGGCTTAACACTAGGTAAAACGACCGAGTATGCGAACCAGTATGACCCAAGCTTGCTGCAACCAGTCCCTCGCAGCCTGAACCGAGATGACCTCCAGTTAGGCGATACTCTGCCTTTCATGGGGCACGACATTTGGACGCTGTACGAACTGTCTTGGTTAAATAGTAAAGGTTTACCACAAGTGGCCGTTGGCGAAGTATACATTCCAGCCACCAGCGCAAACTTGATTGAATCGAAGTCTTTCAAACTGTACTTAAACAGCTATAACCAAACCCGCTTTGCAAGCTGGGAAGAAGTGACTGAGCGTTTAACACAAGACCTTTCTGAATGCGCAGGTGAAAAGGTGCTGGTTGAGGTGAATCCAGTGACCCACTATACCAATCAACCTATCGTAACAATGGACGGTGAATGTATTGATGACCAAGACATTAACATCACCAGTTACGATTTCGATGCCGATTTGCTTGAAGGTGCAGCAGGTGAAGTACAAGTTGAAGAGGTGCTACATAGCCACCTATTGAAATCAAACTGTTTGATCACTAACCAACCCGACTGGGGCAGTGTAGAAATTCGCTACCAAGGCGCAAAAATAGATCGTGAGAAGCTGTTACGTTACTTAGTGTCTTTCCGCGAGCACAATGAGTTCCACGAACAGTGTGTAGAGCGTATTTTTACGGATCTAATGAAATACTGCCAACCAAGCAAACTGACCGTATTTGCCCGCTATACGCGCCGTGGTGGCTTGGATATCAACCCTTACCGCTCAACGGAACAAGATAAGCCAGCTCACAATCACCGTATGGCTCGTCAGTAAGCGCATAGGCAACAGAAATAAGTTCGGCAATCTAAAGGGTTGCCGGACGTTTTTATTGTCCAAGCATGTTACTATACCAAATGGCTTCAACCCGCATTTAAACGGCTAATTGAGGCTTTTCGCCGTTATCGCAATATCTAAAAACAGTTCGAGGGAACGAAAGGATGTTTTGGGACAGTTCGCGTCTATTCAAGTTGATTGGCTTTCTTTGCTTGCTGTTTGTACAGCCACTTCATGCAACCATTTTATCGTCCGCGTTACTCAACGAAGCACAACAATTGGCGGAAATAGAGCCATCACAAGCAAAACAAGCGGCAACCAACTATTTGTCACAGCGTGAGCTAACAGAACGCAAAGAAAGTGACAGCCCTTCAGCCATGTCTCGCGACGAAACAGATCGTAGCGTTCGCACACCAAGCAGCACCATCGAAGCGCACAAGATTATCGCTCAGGCAGATTACGCCATGGGTAATGTTCGTTCGGCTATCGAGCACCTAAATAAAGCGGAACGCTTAGCGCAAGAATATCAATTGCCGTACATGGACTTAGATCTACAGCTGATGCGCAACCAAATGATTTGGATGTACGACGAAAACTACTCAAAAGCGGAAGACACGCTTAACCAAATTGAACAACAGCTCGATGAAGCCGATGCCGTATTACAACGCACCGACAGCGTTCGCTACCGACTAGTGATGCAAAGAGCACTCCTCGCTTCACATAGTGGCGATATCATTAAAGCGGAAAACTTGTACTCTGAAGCAAAGACCATGCTTGACGATAGCCGCTCTGAGTTAGCCTTGATCGACTAC
The DNA here is from genome assembly GCF_023650755.1 of Vibrio sp. SCSIO 43097. NCBI lineage: Bacteria > Pseudomonadati > Pseudomonadota > Gammaproteobacteria > Vibrionales > Vibrionaceae > Vibrio > Vibrio sp. SCSIO 43097. The sequence goes on from NZ_CP071840.1 coordinate 2,677,275, forward strand.
TACACTGCCGTCGGCGAGTTTTACCTCAATAGCAAGAAGTACAATTTGGCTTTGTCAGAACTGCTATACGGTTATTGGCAATCTATTGAAAGTAACAGTGGTGCAAGATTAGCAAAAGTGAATCGCCTTTTGGCTAGGCTCTTCCAGGAGCGACGAGTGTACGACAAAGCGATCGAATACTTATCTCAAGCCGCAGATTTTTATGACTCTTACCCTAGCTCTCCGATCCTAGCGGACGTCCTAGAGCAAATGGGCGACATCTACTTTTATCAGGGTAAGTTTAACCTTGCGTTAGTGCATTACTTCAACGTGCTTGACCATGAAAGTACCAGTAAGAACATCAATAGAATCATTAAAATTCGCTTAAGCTTGGCGGCTACCTACCTACAACTCTATAACTACGCGCTAGCAGAGCAGTACTTAGACCGCTCTAAAGAGCTTTTAGAATACACCAATATTCCTAAGCTTGAAGCAAAGGCTGCCCTGCTTCAGTCAGGTCTGGCTTATCATCAAAATGACAGTAAAGACGTCATTACTAATGCTAAGCTGGCGTTAGCGCTTGCTGAAAAGTCACCTGAAAATAACAACTTCATTAAGCAGCAGTCATACCGTTTACTTGGGTTGGGTTACGAGCAGGCAGGCGAATACAAACTTTCTCTGCAAGCTTATAAAAAATACACCAACCTCGTTCGTCTAGAACAAAAGCAGCTTAACCAAATCAGTGAGGATGCGTTCCGTCAGCAAAAAGAATTTGCCGAACAAACCATCCATTACATCGGTCAATCAGAACGCTTAGAGCAAGTGGAAAGAGAGCATCGTAAATTCCAGAAAATCTCATTTGCATTGTTTATTACTGTCTTGGTCATGTTTTTGTTCATTATGCGCCGTGGTGTCATTATGCAGCGCCAAGCAAGTGAAATCGAAAAACTGCGTAACGACCTCTTCACCCACTCTCGCTCTCGTTTACGTAACTTGCGTATGCTGAATGTTAAGCTTTCTCGCTCATTGAAAAAGTCGAGCGAAACTTTCGAGCAATGGCAAATGGGTGAATTGATCCACGAACCACTTAATGATCGCCTACGCTTTGTTATGATCGATTTGCCATTCTTACGAAGCATGTACGTCCATAACGGCTATAAGGCAGGTCTAGAACTAGAACGGGCATTTGGCGACTTCCTTGCGGAAAAAATAGAAAAACCGTCGCGTCTTTACCATTTCTCAGATGCGAACTTACTCTACATAGAACCGAACGCTGACCGTGATGCTTCTGCCGAAGTCATGTTCGAAAAATTCCAGACTTGGGTGGATGAGTTCGCTCAGCAGCACAACGTCAATCGTATTATTCGTATGGGCATCAGTGATTATCCGTTCTTACCCCGAGCCTACACTGCAATTAACGATGAGGAATTACTCGATCTGTTGTTGCTTGCGACTCACATCGCACGAGAAGTCAGCTTGAAGGATAAGCAAAGCCACTGGGTGTTCTTAAAAGCCATCGATAATGCGCCTGCTGCTAGCTTTGCAACAGGTAACATAAGAACTGCCTGTCAACATGCCATTAGCCAAGGCCTGATCAAGATCCATTCGTCCTACAAGAATGAGGACGACATCAAGAAAATATTAAAAAATGGATAATTAAACGCCTGTTGAACGTAATAACTAATGACGCTATAAAGTTTTTTGTTATTATCAGATAATTGTCAGTAGTACATGGACTTAACCGTAGTCACTTCATGGGAATCTTGGAATCCGATATTCAGTCGCAGCTGCATCAGCTGAGTTGTCAACTTGACCAACTCAGACTGACTCATCGTGATACTTCACTCAAATTCAAACGTGAACAACAAGTTCTTAAACGCGTTGTGGCATCATTGTCTTCAGCTTGCCAGGGTTCGAACACTCAGGTATCCAACTACCTATTTGAAATCCAACAAGAGCTGCAACATCAAAAAGATATCAGCACTCTTATCCCGCGTTTAGCGGTATTAGAGAGGATGCTCAAACAGCAGTCGAAGACGATGGATAAACAGAACGGTTACCTTGACGAACAAATCAAGCACAGTGGTGAAACACTGCAACGTGTCACTGGCTTACCTGCGCAGTTAAAACGTGAACTACGGAACCTGATGAGTTTCTCTGAAGTTCACGCCAGCAATAAAGCTGATCAAGCCACTAAGCTACTGAGTATTTACGAACGCGCTCTGAAAATCATTACGTCTAATTCACGTCTACATCTTAGTGAATTTGAAAACAATCCTGACAGATCTCAACTTGAATGCTTGGCCAGCGACCTTCAACATACTATTACAGAGCTGGATTTCGAGGGAGAATCAGGCGATAGATTGCTGGATATTCGCGCTAAGTTGCTCCTTGGCGTGAGTGCCGAGTCTCTCATTGAGCTTACGCTCTCAACGCTGAAATTGGTTGTCGAAGCAACAAAGTTCGAGCGCGAGGCGTCTAGCCAATTCCTTGATCAGCTGAACACTTCTCTCGCAAGTAACCTAAAAACCGTTCATCAGAACGTCGACCAGCATCATACCTACTTTGAACACCGCCAAGAGCTCAACACAGAAATGAACAGCTTGGTTGAATTAAGCCAAAAGTCACTTAATCAAGCTCAAGATATCGCGGTTGTGAAAAAAGAAATCACGCCTCTTCTCGAAAAAATGGCGTCGCTGACAGAGCGACTGAAAATGACGGAAGAGCGAGAGCAAGCGCTGCAAGAGCGGTTAAGTTACAGTAAGAACCAACTCGAAGCGGTATTTGAAACTACGCAAGATTATCGTCGACGCTTAGATGACCAAGCTCAGCGTATGTTGCTCGACCCGCTGACTAAAGTTTATAACCGCACTGCATTTAACGATCGACTAGAGCTAGAGTATCGCCGTTGGATTCGCTCTCAGCAAAACCTTCGTGTTGTGCTATTTGATGTAGACAACTTCAAAGCGGTGAATGATAGCTATGGTTATACGGCTGGCGATAAAGCGCTGAAGATCATCGCTCGTACTATTAACAAGCGCGTATCAGAAACGGAAACAGTGGCTCGCTTTGGTGGCGAGGAGTTTATTCTACTCGTCCCGGAACAATCTGAAGAATACACACTGGATCTGATTAAGCATATCCAGCGTGATATTAGCCAATTACCCTTTAAGTTCCGTGAGCAAAATATCATGATTACCTTAGCTGCTGTATCGACGTCTTTCAAAGAGTCCGATACGCCAGAGTATGTGCTCGATCGTCTTGGCAAGATGCTTGCGGACGCTAAAAAACGTGGAACAAACCAGCTTAACTGGAGCTAAGATTCGTACAAAAAGCGAGCAAACAAACCAAATTTGGTGCAATCTACGCTTTATAACCGCCCATTTTCAACGAGTTATCACATTTCTTCCCTTTTAGTCTGCTAAGCTGTAAAAACCCAAGTCACTTCAAGATGATGTATTTATAAAAGGCAAATGTATCATCTTGAGGTTGCTTGGGAGTTGATAACCATAAAACCAAATCGGCCAACTACCTTTCATCAAACCATACGTATAACACCAAAAAGGTAAGTTGGTACTTTCCCTCAAATAAATGCAACACAAGGAGGCGTTATGATTACCCATATAAGCCCCGCTGGTAGCATGGACTTGCTATCTCAACTAGAAGTAGAGCGCTTAAAGAACACAGCCTCGAGTGAACTTTATCAGCTGTACCGTAATTGCACATTAGCGGTGTTGAACTCCGGTAGCCATACCGATAACTCGAAAGAACTGCTCGATAAATACCAATCGTTTGATGTCAACGTCGTGCGTCGTGAGCGTGGTATTAAGCTTGAGCTGACTAATCCGCCAGAGCACGCTTTTGTTGACGGCGAAATAATTAAAGGTATCCAAGAGCATCTGTTCTCCGTATTGCGTGATATCGTTTACGTAAACATGCATTTGGCAGACGCCCAGCGGCTCAACCTTACTAACCCAATTCACATTACGAACCTCGTGTTCGGCATTCTTCGTAATGCCAGAGCATTAACTCCAGGTATCGCACCGAATCTTGTCGTATGTTGGGGTGGTCACTCTATCAATGGAGTGGAGTATCAGTACACACGTGAAGTGGGTAACGAACTGGGCCTGCGTGAACTTAACATCTGCACAGGTTGCGGCCCTGGTGCAATGGAAGGGCCGATGAAAGGTGCAGCAATTGGGCACGCAAAGCAACGTTATACTCAGCAACGTTATCTTGGTTTAACCGAACCCTCGATTATTGCGGCCGAGCCACCAAACCCAATAGTAAATGAGCTGGTCATCATGCCCGACATCGAAAAGCGCTTGGAAGCTTTCGTCCGTATGGCTCATGGTATCGTTATTTTCCCAGGTGGCCCGGGCACAGCGGAAGAGCTACTGTACATTCTTGGCATCATGATGCACCCGGATAACGCCGATCAGCCAATGCCTATCGTATTAACAGGACCAAAAGAGAGTGAAGAGTACTTCCGCTCTATTGATGAGTTCATTCGCGACACACTTGGTGAGGAAGGGCAAAAGCACTACGAGATCATCATTGACGACCCGGCAGAAGTCGCTCGTATTATGAAACGCTCCATGGACTCGGTACGCCTTCACCGAAAAGAGAAAGGCGATGCGTACAGCTTTAACTGGTCATTGAAAATTGAGCCAAACTTCCAACTGCCATTTGAACCTACTCATGAGTCGATGGAACAATTGGATTTAAGCCTAGATCAAGAACCGCAAGTTTTAGCGGCCAACTTGCGTCAAGCCTTCTCTGGCATAGTGGCAGGTAACGTAAAGGCTGAAGGTATTCGAGAAATAGAACGTAGAGGGCCTTTCACCATTCATGGCGACGCAGTCCTCATGAAAAAACTCGATAAGTTGCTAAAAGACTTTGTCGAACAGCACCGAATGAAATTACCTGGCGGTTCAGACTACGAACCGTGTTATCGAATCGCTCACCCGGAAATTGGTGGTCGATAGTCAGGCTAGCATTCGTTACACTAGGGGCATTACGCCCCTTTTTTATTGCTAAGTCATTATGTCTATTCATCTTGTTATCATTGATGCCCTAAACCTGATCCGCCGAGTGCACTCAGCACAACCAGATCCAACCGACATAGCAAGAACCATAAGCACAACGCAAAGAACCCTAACTCGCATTATGTCAGAAGCCAACCCGACACACATCATCGCAGTTTTTGATCACCACGAACAAGACAGAGGTTGGCGCGCTGAAATTCTCCCTGACTATAAGCAAAACCGAAAACCAATGCCTCAGCCACTACTGCAAGGGTTAGATGCGATTCAACAAACGTGGTGGGAGCAAGGTATTGATTCATTGCTGTCTGAAGGCGATGAAGCAGATGATTTGGTTGCTACACTCGCAACGAAAGTGGCCAGCCATGGTGAAAAGGTCACCATCGTTTCGACTGACAAAGGTTACTGCCAGCTGCTTTCCCCTACCCTACAAATCCGTGATTATTTCCAACATCGTTGGTTAGATGAACCATTTATCGAAAAAGAGTTCGGCGTAAAACCAAGTCAACTAGCGGATTACTGGGGATTAACAGGGATAAGCTCTAGCCAGGTTCCGGGCGTACCTGGAATTGGCCCGAAAGCAGCGAAAGAGATTCTCACTCAGTTTGAGAGTATTGAAGCTGCCTACGCTAGTGAAGATCTCGTACCGAAATACCGTAAAAAATTGGATGAGCACATTGAGTCTGCTCGTTTATGTAAACGCGTCGCCGCTTTAAAGTGCGATATAGAACTAGGCTTTAACTTGCAAGATATTCGCTTTTTAGGGCCAAACAAAGCGGAGTAGTGCCCGATGGTAGTTTCACACCATGAAACCCTCAGATATTAAAAAAGCGCCATTTGAAGGCGCTTTTTCTATTCTAATCACTATCCCCAAAAGACTCAGGGAATAAAGTTAGTAAGGTGAAATATTCGACAGACATTGGATATGAATCGTGATCTCTTCACGATCATGATACAAATGTTTAGCTTGTAGCTTGAACTTTACCTTATTATCAATGAGGAACTGCTTCAGATTTTCAAGGTCTTGCAGCACTTCGTCATAACGCCCTTTCATTGGCAGCTTAAGGTTAAAGATAGCCTCTTTTGCCCAACCTTTTAACAGCCACTGTCCCATCAGGTGAGCAACACGAGCTGGCTTTTCCACCATGTCACAAACAATCCATGTTACGTTCTTGCGGTCTGGTTCGAACTTAAAGCCATCCACCATATGGTGTTTGATCTGGCCAGTTTCCATCAAACTGTCTGCCATCATGCCGTTATCAACGCAGTGAACGAACATTGAGCGCTTCACTAATTGGTACGTCCAACCGCCTGGACATGCACCTAAATCCACACCCCACATACCTGGTGCTAAACGCTCATCCCACTCTTCACGTGGAATAAAGACATGAAATGCTTCTTCCAGTTTAAGTGTTGAACGACTTGGAGCGTCTGCTGGGAATTTAAGGCGAGGGATACCCATGAAGAACTGTGAGTTGTTGTCAGTGTAAGAGTAACCAACGTAACAGTGGCCAGGCTCAACAAAGCAAATGTGCAGTACTGGTTTTTTCGCGTTATCTTTGTTCAGCATTAAGCCTTTGCCGCGCAACGCTTGACGCATTGGGACGGTAAACTTACGGCAGAATTTCAGTAGCTCTTTCGCTTCATTTGTATCTGGCGTTTCAATTCTCAAATCACCACAACGAGGGAATGCTTCAATGTCTGCTAGTTCATTCAAAATTGGACTAATGCGGTCATCACTTGGCAACGATTGAAACTCAGCTGCTACCGCAAACATTTGTCGAGCAAAAATTAAAGACTTAAAGTCTAAACCTCTCGCAAGTTTGTCGGCATCTCCATCTTGGTAACACTCGAAGACAACATAACCTGAGTTTCTCTTCACACGAGGGAAGCCATACACTTCCAACTGTGTCGCTTTGTCCTGAATTTCACCAGCACACTCTTTCTCAAAGCCAGAACGGCAATAGAGCATTAGTTGTTTCACTTGGAGACCTCTTTGATATTGAACGCAGCAAAAAAGAACAGACACCAACCAATCATGAACAGTAATCCTCCCACAGGAGTAATTGGCCCAAACCACTTAATGCCCGTCAGCGCCAGCGCGTAAAGACTGCCGCTAAAACAAAAGATGCCGATAATAAAGCAAATCGCCGCAATGAAAAAATATTTTTGTGCTTTTTGTCCCAAATTGAGCAGAAGCAGAATGGCACAAAACACAATCGCCAACGTGTGAATAAATTGATACAGAACTCCGGTCTCAAATACACCGAGCAAATAAGGGGCCAGTGTCGCTTTTAGCCCATGAGCAGCAAATGCTCCAAGAGCGACCGAAATCAGCCCAGACAGAGCAGAGAATGAGAGTAACCACTTACTTTTCACTGTACACCTCTTTTATAAACGCCGCTAACTGCTCTATCGCGAGTGCAATGTTACCCACTTCAGTATGACCTGAGATCTTGCGCGGTTTGAAGCTGTGGTCACCATCAGGTAAAAAGCTCACCGTTACTTGTGACGAAAGGACGAAATCATCGAATTCCTCACGCTTACCAAAGGTGTCTCGTTCCCCTTGAAGAATCAGCGTAGGTTTCTCAATGGTTGCTAAGTGTTCGCCTTTGTATTTCTCTGGCTTTCCCGGCGGGTGAAATGGAAACCCTAAACAGGCAATGCCCGCCACCAGCTCATTTTCAGCCAACAAGCTCGACATACGACCGCCCATTGACTTACCACCAATAACCACGGGAGAAGAAGTAAAGTGAGCGATCACTTCGCTGTATGCTTCGAGCAACTTTGGCGCGCGATCGGGCGGACGCTTTTTGCCATCTTCCGAACGTTTCACCATGTAAGGGAAATTAAAACGCACTACACGAATACCTTGCTCCACTAATCCTTTAGCGACAGCTGTCATGAAGTCATGCTCCATCCCCGCACCTGCGCCGTGAGCAAAAATAAACAGCGGTCCGTTTTCAGGCCCCTCAGCTATCCAGTGATTCATCCAATACTTCCTCTTGTTCTTTTCTCGCGGTTGCTAACATCCAATCTCTAAACGTTGCGATTCGGCCCATATCTGCCTGCTGTTCATGACACACCACATAAAATGCATTCTTAGATATCAACACCTCGTCGAATGGTGCAATGAGTCGCCCGGCTTCCATTTCAGGTTTGGCGAGTACGTTGTTACCGAGCGCGACCCCCTGACCGTGCGCAGCAGCCTGTAGCACCATCGTTGAGTGACTAAAAATAGGACCGTGGTTTACGTTGATGCCTTCAATGTTGTAATGACGAGCAAACTGCTTCCAGTCTTTACGCGAAGTATCGTGTAACAAAGTATGTAATTTGAGGTCACTTAAAGATTCTAATGGTTTGTTACCCAAAAGTAATGAAGGTGAACAAAGTGGGATCAAAAACTCTTGGTACAATTTATCTGCTCGCAAACCTGGCCAGTTCCCACGGCCATAGTAGATCGCCACATCAACATCATCAGTCAGTGAGCCTTCATCCATATCTACGGCTTTAATACGTACATCGATATCGGGCTCTTGAGCATTAAAATCGGCCAAACGAGGTACAAGCCATTGGATAGCAAAACTCGGCGGTAGGCTAATCGTCAATGCCCCTTTTTCGCTACGTTCCAACACCTTATCTGTCGCTTCCGCAATCGAGGTGAAAATATCTTTGATATCGAGAAAGTAACTTTGGCCTTCTTCTGTTAACAACAAAGAACGATTACGTCGACGGAAGAGCTTCAATGATAAGAACTCTTCAAGCGCTTTAATCTGGTGACTGACCGCGGCTTGAGTAACAAATAACTCTTCTGCTGCTCGTGTAAAACTGAGATGACGAGCAGCCGCTTCGAAGACTCGAAGCGAATTTAATGGAGGCAATCTGCGAGACATATGGGACCTCTAATAGGATTAGTTTTTTTAATCTGAAACATTATAAAATGTCCGTTGTCGAACAGCCAGATAAATTCTATATTTCACCCCGCAACACGGGCCTGAACGGCTTGATTTCTTTGGAAATCAATTGGCTTCGTTGTTGCGATGTTGTGTTTGCAAACTCGTATTTCGAGTTAGGTAGATTTCTACCATAATGTTTTGTCCACACTCCCTGTGACAAAACATATACTTCCTGTATTTATTTTTGACCTGTCTGTCAAATTTGTTACACCGCCTAAATTAGGCGGTGTTTTTTTATCTATCAAAAATCTCATCCGCATATCTGGCAGCAATATCACTTTATTACTCTTCTTTCGGATTAATTATCGTTATATCAACACAAAGTGTATGGCTTTGCGATAAGCCTCAACATTATGCTAAGTAATGGTTGTCTGTAACGCGATCAAAAACAAAAAAGGCGCAAATTGATGTCTCAATTTGCGCCTTTTAACGTATTTTAACAGTCAGCTATGGACGGTAAACTTTTACGTTGCTGAAGCCTTGCTCTTGCAAGTAAAGCGCTTGCAGACGGCTCATCACACCGCGGTCACAGTAAAGTAGGTATGTCTTAGACTGGTCTAAGTCACCAAACTGTGTACCCAGCTTGTAGAAAGGGATATGTTTCACATCCACACCTTCGATTTCAAGTGGGTTATCGTCTTCCTCTTCAGGACTACGAATATCTAGCACAACCGCGTGCTCTTCTACCGCTTGAACTTGCTCTACTTCTGGTGCGGCTTGCTCAGACTCTTTCGCAATATCACGAATGTCCATCATGCGAGCTTCTTGAACCACTTGCTCAAGGATACTAAAGTCGAACTTCTCTTCTTCAGCTTCTAGCTTGCCTTTCACCGCTTTCACGGTTGGCTTCTTAGAGATAACACCACAGTATTCTGGCATTGTCTTCGCGAAATCTTCTGTGCCGATTTCACGTGCTAGATTGATGATGTCTTCTTTATCCCAGTTGATAAGTGGACGCAGAATCAGCGTGTCAGTTACGTTATCGATGTGGCGTAGATTGGTTAGCGTTTGGCTCGATACTTGACCTAGCGCTTCACCTGTTACCAATGCTTCGATCTTCATCTTCTGAGCGATCATGCCTGCTGCACGCATAAACATACGCTTCAAGATCACGCCCATTTGGCCGTCATCGACTTTCTCTAGGATTTCCGCAACCACAGGCTCGAAATCAACTGAGATAAAACGTACTTTTGCTGAAGAACCGTATTTGTTCCATAGGTAGTGAGAAACCTGCTTAACGCCGATTTCGTGTGCTGGACCACCTAAGTTAAAGAAGCAGTAATGTACTTTTGAACCACGCTTGATATGAAGATAGCTTGAAACACCAGAATCGAAACCACCCGAGATCAGGCTTAACACGTCTTCTTGCGTACCCAGAGGGAAACCACCTAGGCCTTTATGACGAGACAATACTTGGTTTAGCTTGTCGTTCGAGACTTCTACCTTGATCGTCACGTCTGGGTTTCGTAGCTTAACACTAGCGCTTTCAATCGCTTGATTTAAACCACCGCCTACATAACGCTCTAGTTCAATGGAGGTAAAGTCATGCTTGCCACGACGCTTCGCACGTACAACAAAGGTTTTATTTTCGAGTGCAGCACGGTTGAGTTCTAGCACTTGCTCGAAGATATCGTGCAAGTCTTTAAATTCAGTTTGCTTCACTTCCAGTACGTGGTGAATGCCTGGTGTATGAGTCAAAACCTCAAGAACTTCAGCGTGGAATTCGTTACTCTCAGAGGTCACTTCAATGTGATCACGACGGTTAAATACCGCGACAGACTCCGTGCGGCTCTTAATGATGTTACGAATGTTGCACTCTAAAATCTTTGTGAAGCGCTTACGCACAGATTCACTTTTTACAAAAATTTCTGGATGGGGCTTTACAATAAATTTCATAGTCTAATTCGCAGGTTAGTTTCGCAATCAACAAAGAGTGACACTCAACTTCAATACTTCATACGCAGTAAAACCGCGTTTCAGTCACAAAAAGTAGTCTGAGCTCACTTTTAAGGCGCAAGATTATACACCCAAGCGGATTGGAAAAACAAAAAAAGCGAGCAATCTGCTCGCTTTCTTATCTCTTTACTGACTTAAAACTAAAGCCTAGTTATTGAATTACCGGCACTTCTTCACTGTAGAGAGGCTCGCCTTGCATAATGCTGATTTCAACCCGTCGGTTAAGCGCGCGATTTTCATCAGAATCATTCGGTAACAAGGGTTCCGTATCCGCCATGCCTCGTACTCTTAAACGTTGATGAGAGAAGCCTCTCACTTTCTCCATCTCTTGCGCGACTGATACTGCACGCTGAGAAGAGAGATCCCAGTTAGAACGATAAAGTTCCGAGTCTAGCGGTCGATTGTCTGTATGGCCAGATACTCGCACAATGCCTGGCACGTCTTTTACTAGCTCTGCAATCTGACGAACTAAAGGACGAAACTTAGGCTGCAAGAAAGCCGAACCTTCTGGGAATGCACCTTTTTCACGCATACGTATAACAATCTGCTGACCGAGGTTTTCAACTTCAATGGCGCCTTGCTCAATCTCTCGCTCTAAGGCTTTCTTGATGCTTTCCATCAAGGTTTCCATCTCTTGCGACATCTCTTTAGATTGCTGTTGTTGCATGTCCGCTTCGGCAGACTCATTGTTTTGAGTTGACGTTTCTGGCGATTGCCCACCCGTTAACTTGCCTTCATCACGTTTTGTGCCACCAGCTCGATCAGACTCCCCTTCATGAAATTCGAGCGTCTGCTGAGTGATGTCCATGGTTTGCTGCATGATGACATCAATCGGAGTTGGTTCCGGCCGACCCGGTCGAAACTCTTGGGCAATAATGCTAGTGCCTTTGGGAATGTCTTTCACTTCAAGCTGATTTTGCACACCGAAGGCAAATTTCATTGACCCTGCAATTTGTTTGAACTTCAGTACATCCATCTCAGAAAACGAGAGCAGAAGAACAAAGAAACACATCAGTAGCGACATCAAATCTGCGAATGTCCCCATCCATAACGGGAGGCCAGGTGGCGGACAATCGCATTTGTTATCTTCATCATCCATCACGACTCTCCAAGTTACTCGTCAATCTCAAGGGCACGTTTACCTTCATTGAGGTAGTTCTTCAAGTAACTATCGATCACTCGCGGGTTTTGGCCATCTTGAATCGCTAATACGCCATCCATGATCAAACGGCGATTTAGCGTTTCTTGGTCACGGCGAAGAGAAAGCTTATCCGCAATAGGGAAAAACACCATATTGGACAGGATCGCGCCATACAATGTGGTCAAGAGTGCAACGGCCATTGCTGGTCCAATCGCTTTAGGGTCATCCATGTTTGAAAGCATCGCAACAAGACCAACCAAGGTACCAATCATTCCCATCGCAGGAGCAACGTCGCCAAAGGCGCGAAATACACCAGTACCTTGCGTATGTCGTTCATCTGTAAGCGCGATGTCTTTTTTGAGTGCCGCTCTCACAACGTCGGCATCATGGCCATCAACCAGTAGATCAATGCCTTTCTGCATGAATGTGTTGTTTATTTCCATCTCTTCAAGAGCAAGAAAACCACCTTTACGCGCCGCATCGGCCATTTCCACAATTTTTGCGATCAGGTCTTCGGGTTCATCCGCTTTAAACATGAAGGCTTTGCCAGCAATCTTTGTCGCACCAAAAAACTGTCCCATTGTGAACTTCATCAACACGACGAATATTGAGCCACCAACGACAATAAGGATCGACGTGACATCGACAAACATGCCGATGCTGCCACCAAGCACCATCGCCATAATGACGAATGCAAAACCACCAATCAAACCTAATAGGGTTGCTAAATCCACAAAGCACTCCTCACGCTATACTCAAATACTGCCATTGGGCGGATTATTACCTGTATCGACAACTCGCGCAGAATTTTTAGAAAAATCTTAGCTAATGGATCACAAATTACACCTAACAACCTCAACCAAAATATGGGGTTTCACCGCTTAGACTCGTTGAACGCTAATTTTGTGACAATTATATAAGGTTAAATTTGACCAAGTTACTAGGCTAAGGTAACTTTCGTGCATCTTACCCGAGGCTTGATTAAGGCAGAAAAAAGATGGCGGTCAAGAAACCAGAAAACATGACCTTTGAAGCAACCATTGAAGAGCTTGATAGCTTGGTTGATCAATTAGAAAATGGCGATCTTGCTCTAGATGATGCCCTGCGTAAGTTTGAACGAGGCATTGCCTTAGCTCGTGCAGGCCAAACTAAATTAAGCGACGCCGAACAGCGCGTGAGCATTCTTCTTAGTGAAGATGATGAAGCACCACTGAGTGACTTCAAACCAGATTCAGAATAACAATCAGTAGTGAGCAATGTGATGCAACAGACATTGACGTCTTTTCAACAAAGAAACAATCAGCAATTGAATTTGTGGCTCGATCAGCTTCCATATCAAGAGCAGCCATTGATTCAAGCAATGAAATACGGCCTTTTGCTAGGTGGAAAACGCGTTCGCCCTTTTCTTGTTTACATCACAGGTCAAATGCTCGGCTGTAAACCTGAAGACTTAGACACCCCAGCCGCTGCTATCGAATGTATACATGCCTACTCACTCATTCATGATGATCTGCCAGCCATGGACGATGATGAACTGCGTCGAGGTCAACCAACTTGTCATATTAAGTTTGATGAAGCAACCGCAATACTGACAGGTGATGCACTACAAACCCTTGCCTTCACTATTATTGCTGATGGTCAATTAAGCCCGGCGGCAGAAGCTCAACGCATCAACATGATCAAAGCATTAGCGCATTCTTCTGGTGCCAGCGGCATGTGTGTAGGGCAAGCTTTAGATTTAGGCGCGGAAAATCGCCAAGTTTCTCTTGAAGAAATGGAAGAGATACACCGTAAAAAAACCGGAGCTCTGATTGATTGTGCGGTAAAATTAGGTGCATTAGCTGCTGGTGAGAAAGGTATCGAGGTTCTACCTCACTTGGAGCGCTACTCAAAAGCAATTGGTTTGGCGTTTCAGGTTCAAGACGATATTCTTGATATCATCAGTGACACAGAAACACTGGGTAAGCCTCAAGGTTCCGACCAAGGTCTGAATAAGAGCACTTATCCTTCCCTGCTGGGTTTAGAGGGAGCCATAGAGAAAGCTCACACTCTGTTACAGGAAGCACTTCAAGCATTGGAAGCTATCCCATACAATACTCAGTTACTCGAAGAGTTCGCCCGATATGTCATCGAGCGCAAAAATTAACACTATAAGCGCGCATTTATATGACTCTTGATATTTCAAAGTACCCAACACTGGCGTTAGCAAATACACCGGAAGAATTACGTCTTCTTCCGAAAGAAACATTACCAAATCTGTGTGATGAACTGCGAACGTATCTGCTAAATTCAGTGAGCCAATCTAGCGGACACTTAGCGTCTGGCTTAGGCACCGTAGAGCTAACTGTCGCTCTGCATTATGTTTACAACACCCCTATCGACAAATTGATCTGGGATGTTGGTCATCAGGCTTACCCGCACAAAATCCTCACCGGACGTCGCGATAAAATGCCAACAATTCGCCAAAAGGATGGTCTACACCCTTTCCCTTGGCGTGAAGAAAGTGAATATGACACTTTGTCTGTCGGTCACTCTTCGACATCTATCAGTGCAGGCCTTGGCATGGCCATCAGCGCACAAAAAGAAGGCAAAGGCCGTAAAATTGTCAGTGTGATTGGCGATGGCGCAATTACAGCAGGCATGGCATTCGAAGCCATGAACCACGCTGGCGACGTTCATCCTGATATGTTGGTGATTTTGAACGACAACGAAATGTCGATTTCAGAAAACGTCGGCGCCCTGAATAACCACCTTGCAAAGGTACTTTCTGGTAGCTTATACACTTCTATCCGTGAAGGCGGCAAGAAAGTGCTGTCTGGTGTTCCACCTATTAAAGAGTTGGTTCGCCGTACGGAAGAGCACCTAAAAGGCATGGTAGTGCCTGGTACTCTGTTCGAAGAGTTCGGCTTTAATTACATTGGCCCGATTGATGGGCACGACGTCAATGAACTCGTCAAAACGCTGAAAAATATGCGTGAGCTCAAAGGCCCTCAGTTCCTACACATCATGACCAAGAAAGGCAAAGGTTATGAGCCGGCCGAGAAAGATCCTATCGGCTACCATGGTGTTCCTAAATTCGATCCAACGCATAATTGTCTGCCGAAGAGCAGTGGCGGTAAGCCAACTTACTCAAAGATCTTCGGTGACTTTTTATGTGACATGGCGGCCCAAGATCCTAAGCTAATGGCAATTACGCCAGCAATGCGCGAAGGATCAGGTATGGTGCGTTTCTCAAAAGAGTACCCAGACCAATACTTTGATGTGGCGATTGCTGAGCAGCACGCAGTGACACTTGCAACAGGTATGGCAATTGCGGGCGATCATCCAATCGTAGCTATCTATTCGACTTTCTTGCAACGTGGTTATGACCAACTGATCCACGACATCGCGATCATGGATTTACCAGTGATGTTTGCGATCGACCGCGCAGGTCTCGTTGGCGCAGATGGTCAAACTCACCAAGGTGCGTTCGATTTGAGCTTTATGCGCTGTATTCCGAACATGGTGATCATGGCGCCAAGCGACGAAAACGAGTGCCGACAAATGCTTTACACTGGCCATAAGCATTCTGGCCCGAGTGCGGTTCGATACCCTCGTGGTAGCGGCATGGGCGTAGAAATCGAAACTGAGTTTACGGCGTTAGAAATCGGTAAAGGGCGCATGGTTCGCCAAGGTGAAAAAGTTGCTATTCTGAGCTTTGGTACTTTCTTGGGTAACGCGCTAGAAGCGGCAGAATACCTTAACGCCACTGTTGCTGATATGCGCTTTGTGAAGCCGCTCGATGAAGCATTAATTCGTCAATTAGCCGCAGATCATGACGTGCTCGTGACGTTAGAAGAAAATGTTATCGCAGGTGGTGCAGGTGCGGGTGTCGTTGAGTTCATGATGAAAGATAAAATCATTAAGCCAGTCTTAAACCTAGGTTTACCCGATGAGTTTATTCATCAGGGAACACAAGATGAACTGCATGAAGAGCTTGGTCTCGATGCAAAAGGAATTGAAAAATCCATCTTGGATTATTTAGCAAAATAGAATGTAAAAAGGGATGTTCATAGCATCCCTTTTTTACGTTCAGTGTTTAGTTCATCCAGCCCGCATATTTTGCGACTAGAAACAGGGCAACACCGGCCATAACTCCCGCCACGATATCATCAACCATAATACCCAGCCCACCGTGAACTCGCTTATCTAGCCACCCAATTGGCCAAGGTTTTACCATATCGAAAAAACGAAACAAGATGAAGCCAGTGATCAACCACTTCCATTCAGTGAGTGGAATATTCAGCGCAGGTACAATGCTCATCGTAATCCAAAAGCCCGCAAACTCATCCCATACGATTGAACCATGATCATGCACCTTCATGTCTGCAGACGTCACTTGGCATATTTGAATGCCGACCACACACGAAATCAGAACAACAATGACATACGCCGTAAATGGTAATTGTGACAACAACAAAAATAAAGGCACGGCCGCCAGTGTGCCCATTGTTCCAGGGATAAACGGGGATAATCCACTGCCAAAACCCGTCGCCAATAGATGCCACGGGTTCTTTAATGAAATCAGAGAAAGAGGGTTGGTCATATCCTTAAACCTATACTGCTAGTTTGGTTTCAATCGTCATGCCTGCGAGTTACTCAATAGTAACAGGCTCTTGGCTAGAGCTTAGCTCAGATCATTTAAAGTGGTCGAAGCCACTTAAGTCCCAATCAAGTGGTTGATTGTTATCATGCAGCTCGAAGGTTCCATTTGGTCGGATTTGACCAATACATGTGACCTTACAGCCAGTATGAGATAAAGCACTTTGTAACGAGCCTCGATTTTGCTCCGGCACGGTAAAACACAACTCGTATTCTTCACCACTTGCTAAAGCATACTGCTGCGCGCTGATCTTATCATCTAAAAACTGGACTAATTCTGAAGAGATCGGTAGCTGAGAGACATCAATGCTCACCCCAACCTGAGATCGCTGTAAAATATGCTTAATATCAGAGATTAAACCATCTGAAATATCTATCGCCGAAGAGGCTAAGCCAACAAGAGCTTGTCCAGCAAGCACACGCGGAGAACTAAGGTAATGAGCTCGCTCTAGTGCTTCCGCGCCGGCTCTGCTGCGCAGAGAGTCATCTAGAATCACATCCAAGCCAGCTTTTGCATCGCCAAGGTTTCCCGTTACGTATACCCAATCCCCAGGCTTTGCGCCGGATCGCGTGAGCGCTTTGTCTTCAGGTACAAAACCTTGCACCGTGAGTGTCAGACACAATGGCCCTTTGGTGGTATCACCGCCTATTAACTGAATACCATAGTAATCAGCCAGTTCGAAAAATGCATCACAGAAAGGAGCAAGCCATTCTTCATCTGGCTCAGGCATCGTTAATGCAAAGCTCACCCACGCAGGCGTTGCGCCCATCGCCGCCAAATCACTGATGTTAGAAGCCAATGCTTTGTGTGCGACCCATGCTGGGTTCGCGTCGGCTAAGAAATGCGTTCCAGCTACCAATGTATCCGTGCTAATCGCAATCTGAACATTAGCTGGCGCTTTGACCAAAGCGCAATCATCACCAGCGGCTAGATGGACATCTTTACGTTGGCTCTGACGACCGACGAAGTATTTGTCTATCAGATTAAATTCACCAGACATAATTCACTTACTTTTTGATGTAAAAGCTTTTGATACAAAAAAGGTCAGCATGTGCTGACCTTTTCATTGAAGAAATCGTTATTTCTTACGAATGTGAGGTGCTGCTTTATCAAGTACACCATTCACAAACTTGTGGCTATCTTCTGCTGCGAAAACTTTTGCAAGTTCAATCGCTTCATTGATAACAACTTTGTAAGGAACATCTTCGCGACGAGTCATCTCGTACATAGCAAGGCGAAGAAGAGCAAGTTCCATCATATCTAAATCCTGCATAGGACGAGAGATGTATGGACGAATTTTGCTATCTAGCTCAGCGTGGCTAAGTACAACACCGCTTAATAGTTCACGGAAGTAAGCTACGTCTGTCTCTGGAGCAGCAAGCGCTGGCTCAGATGCATGAAGTTCTTCTTCATCGTATTTGTCGCCAGACAAAAACTGTTCTTCAATCTTGGCAACATTCTCTTTAGTAATTTGCCATGAGTAGATCGCCTGTAGAGCGAATTGACGTGCGTTACGACGTGCGGCTGGTTTCACACTGGCCCCCATTAGGAATCAATTTCAGATAGTACATTAATCATTTCAAGTGCGCTTAGTGCAGCCTCTGCACCTTTATTACCAGCCTTGGTTCCTGCGCGTTCAATCGCTTGATCGATCGTATCAACAGTCAAAACACCAAATGCTACTGGAATGCTGAATTCCATAGACACTTGTGCTAGACCTTTGTTCATTTCACTACAAACATAGTCAAAGTGAGGCGTTCCACCGCGAATAACAGACCCTAGAGAAACAATAGCGTCGAATTTGCCAGTTTTAGCAACACGCTGAGCTACTAGAGGTAGTTCTACGGCACCTGGACAACGCACAACCGTGATGTTGTCTTCGCTTACTTGTCCGTGACGCTTTAGTGTATCGATCGCACCAGAAAGTAGGCTTTCGTTAATAAAACTGTTGAAACGAGAAATAACGATAGCAATTTTTGCATTTGGCGCTGGGAAGCCACCCTCGATCACTTTCATAAGCTTTCCTTTAACTCTATTTATAAGTGAAATATGTTCATCAAGTGAGAATCGCCGGATTCTAGCACAAATTTGTGAGCAATATCTAATGGAAATTGGAGGCAAATCACTGGCTCCTAGCCATTGACGAGTTAAGCACGTCAAAGACTAGGAACTTATTGTTCGGTTGTTACTCGCAGACGTACTCAACAACGTTCAGACCAAAACCACCTAACGCGTGGTACTTTTTGTTGGTCGATGACAGAAGACGCATATCATGTACACCGAGATCCGCAAGAATCTGTGAACCAACGCCAACACGGCGAGACGTGCCTTGTTTTTTAGCAAGCGTTGGTGCTTCACCTTTGTCTTGCGCTTCGAACATCTTCACGCGATGAATAAGTAGATCGGTCGATTCTTCATGGCCAAGAACAACCAGTACACCGCCCTCTTCACCAATGCGTTTCATTGCCTTATCTAGTGTCCAGCTGCGTTCTGCATTACGATCGCTACGTAGTAAGTCGGTAAAAACGTCTTGAAGATGAACGCGAACCAGTGGCGCTTTTTCTTTCAAATCGCCCTTGCACATTGCGTAGTGCACTTGGTTATCAATGGTGTCTTTGTACGTGACTAACGTGAACTCGCCAAACTCTGTCGGTAACTTGCACTCTGCCACACGTTCAATCGTTGTCTCAGTGTTATTGCGGTACTCAATTAGGTCGGCAATAGTGCCCAATTTAATACCGTGCTTCTCTGCAAAGATCTCTAGATCTGGGCGACGAGCCATCGTGCCGTCGTCATTTAAGATCTCAACAATCACCGATGCTGGCTCTAAACCAGCAAGACGAGCCAAATCACAGCCAGCTTCAGTGTGACCTGCGCGAGTCAGTACACCGCCGTCTTGAGCTGCGAGAGGGAAGATGTGACCAGGCTGCACCAAATCCGCAGCTTTAGCGTTTGGCGCGACTGCTGCTTGAACGGTACGTGCGCGATCTGCGGCTGAAATACCAGTCGTTACCCCTTCTGCTGCCTCAATCGAAACAGTAAAGTTGGTGGTGTATTGCGCATTATTGTCTTGCACCATTGGTGGCAGACCTAGACTTTCGCAACGATCTTTGGTCATGGTTAAACAAATCAGGCCACGGCCATAGGTTGCCATAAAGTTGATGGCTTCCGGCGTAATATGCTCGGCAGCCATGATCAAGTCACCTTCATTCTCGCGGTCTTCATCATCCATTAGGATGACCATTTTGCCTGCGCGAATATCATCAATAATTTCTTGTGGCGTACTGATTGGCATAGTCTGTTATCCCGTTATTCTAAATTTGTTATTGCGACAGCAATGAAAAATTACGTTGCAGTGAATGCTAGTTAGGTCAATAGTTTGAGCTTTGCATTAAGCAAGTCAATGAATCTCGCGGTGTTCTGTGAGTCTGCTCTTTATCGCATGCCTCACGCAGCCACTCCCAAGACTTATGCAAAACCGTTTTGCTGTAAAAAGTCCATCGTGATACGAGACTCGGCCTTATCTTCTTGTTGTCCTTGCAGTAAACGCTCCATATAACGCGCAAGTACATCAACTTCCAAGTTGACTTTGCGCCCCACTTGAAACTGGTCAATCGTAGTTTCTTCACTCGTATGAGGAACGATCGTCAGCTTAAAAGCATTTTTACGTAAGTCGTTGACGGTTAGGCTAATACCATCAACAGTAATCGAGCCTTTCTCTGCAACGTACTTGCTAATTTCCGCAGGCATTGCAACCCAAAACTCTATCGCACGGCCAACTGAATTGCGTTCGACAATTTCACCAACCCCATCGACATGGCCAGAAACGATATGTCCACCCAACCGCGTTGTTGGCAACATGGCTTTTTCTAGATTCACCTTATCGCCTACTTGGTAATCAGCAAACCCAGTTTTCTTCAAGGTTTCTAATGACAGATCAGCACTGTAATAGTGGCTTCCGAAGTCAACTACCGTTAAGCAAACACCATTGGTCGCAATGCTATCGCCTAACTTAACGTCTGACATATCAAGCGTACCCGTTTCAACCGTGACGGTGATGTCTTCGCCCTTCGGCGTAATCGCAGCTAACTTGCCAACTGCTTCTACTATTCCTGTAAACATACTATTTCTTATCTAAGTTCATTACGTTTGATGGTGGCGGTGATGCGAATGTCTACCCCAACCATACGAACGTCTATAATGTTTAAATCAATGACGTCAGCCATAGCGCTTAACCCTAAAGCACCGATAAGCCCCCGACCATCGCTGCCCATGAGTTTTGGCGCAAGATAAACAATGAGCTCATCTACAAGGTTAGCCTTTATCATCGCACTCGCTAGCGTAGCTCCAGCTTCAACCCATAAGTGATTGATATGGTGCTCATCAGAGATACGTTTTAATGTCGTTGATAAGTCAATTTGGTCAGCGCTGTCCAATAGAGGGATACAGTCTCCATCAGAGCGAACAATAACTCGCTCTCCATCGGTATGGAACAGCTTGAGCGCATCAGTTAAATGGTTCTGACGATCTAAGATTACACGTACTGGTTGACGAAGCTCTTCTTGTAAATACTGCGCTTGAACACTATTAGGTAAGTCATCCCAGCGCACATTGAGTGATGCATTATCATCAATCACCGTTTTGCTAGTAGAAAGAATGCCACCACTTATCGCTCGATAACGCTGCACATCTTGGCGGGCCGCTGGGGAGGTGATCCATTGGCTCTGACCATTACTGAGTGCGCTTTGCCCATCCAAACTGGCTGCCATTTTTAATTGAACAAACGGCATGCCTGTACGCATGTACTTTATAAAACCAGGGTTAAGGGCAAGGGCATCTTGCTCTAACAAGCCGATTTGTACTTCAATTCCGGCATCACGTAACATCTGGATGCCGCGACCTGCAACTTTCGGGTTTGGGTCTACCATGGCGCAAACCACACGTGCCACTTTGGCTTTAATCAGCCCTTCGGCACATGGCGGTGTACGGCCGTAATGAGAGCAAGGTTCTAGCGTCACATAAGCGGTTGCACCAACTGCTTTTTCACCCGCCATGCGCATCGCGTGCACCTCGGCATGCGGCTCACCAGCACGATGGTGATAACCTTCACCGACAATTTCTTCATCACGAACGATGACACACCCTACATTTGGATTAGGGGCGGTGGTATAAATGCCACGTTTCGCTAACTTAATAGCTCGTGACATCATGGCGAAATCTAAATCAGAAAACGCTCTTTCAAGAGTGTGTTGAGTCATGAGCTACTCAGTCTTCTAGGCGGGCAATCTCTTCGCCAAACTCGCGAATATCTTCAAAGCTGCGGTAAACGGAAGCGAAACGAATGTAAGCCACCTTATCGAGCTCTTTGAGCTGGTCCATGACTAAATTACCAATCATTTCACTCGGAACCTCTCGCTCACCCGTCGCACGCAGTTGTGATTTGATCATACTGATCGCTAACTCTATAGAATCGGCACTCACTGGGCGTTTCTCTAAAGCGCGTTGAATACCGCCAACCATTTTATCTTCATCAAATGGTTCACGGTTGCCATTCGATTTGATCACTTTAGGCATCACTAACTCTGCGCTTTCAAACGTAGTGAAACGCTCGCTACACGCCAAGCACTGACGGCGACGTCGAACTTGATGGCCATCAGCCACTAAGCGGGAATCAATAACTTTGGTATCGTTCTCGGAACAAAAAGGACAATGCATATCACCTCCATATCTATACCAAAATAACCTCATGAGCAATCACGGATAACCACGCGTTCATGGTTATACGGACTCTATTAAAGCTATTTGGGTATAACGCTTTCAAACCGAAATAAAAGCTCATGTAGTGTAGCGGAATTGGTATGTTAGACAAAACAAAAAGGGGCGCAAAGGCCCCTTTTTCACTCAAGATCTCGTCGAATGTGTTAACTGCGTGCTAAGTAGTTCGCTTTACCAACCCACTTGTAGCTAGTTAGCTCTTCTAAGCCCATCGGACCGCGTGCATGTAGCTTTTGCGTAGATACTGCGACTTCTGCGCCAAGGCCAAATTGCGCACCGTCTGTAAAGCGCGTTGAAGCATTCACATAAACCGCCGCCGAACCGACAGAATTGATGAACAGCTCTGAGTTTTCCAAGCTATTGGTCATGATCGCATCTGAGTGGCTCGCGTTATGGACACGCATATGATCAATGGCATCTTTCACATCAGACACAACTTTTACACCAAGAGTGTAGCTCAACCATTCCGTATCAAAGTCACCTTCAACAGCATCGCGAATTTGTGTTGCTTGAGGCATCAGTGCTTTTGCCTTAGGCTCTGTCACGAAGGTCACTTTATCGTTCATGCGCTCTACGATCATTGGTAGGAATTGCGCTGCAATTTTTTCATGCACGAGCAGCGTATCTAATGAGTTACACGCAGATGGACGTTGAACTTTAGAGTTCTCAACCACATTCAGGGATTTCTCTAGATCAGCGGATTCGTCGACAAAGATATGGCTGATACCAAAGCCACCAATAATCACCGGAATCGTGCTGTTTTCTTTACACATTTTGTGTAGGCCAGCACCACCGCGTGGAATGATCATGTCGACGTAATCGTCCAACTTAAGCAATTGAGAAACAAGCTCACGATCTGGTTTTTCAATGTACTGCACAGAAGCGGCTGGAAGGTTCGCCTTTGCGAGCGCAGACTGAATAACCTTCACTAATTCCATATTCGAGAAAAAGGTCTCTTTGCCACCACGTAAAATGCTTGCGTTGCCGGTTTTCAAGCACAACGCTGCGATATCAATGGTTACGTTTGGACGCGCTTCATAAATTACGCCCACGACACCAAGCGGCACGCGACGACGAGACAGTGACATCCCATTTTCCAGTACCTTACTGTCTATTTCGCTGCCTACAGGATCGTTCAAGCTAATGACGTTGCGAACATCATTCGCAATTGCAGTCAATCGTTCTTCATTAAGCAAAAGGCGATCGAGCAGCGCATCGGTTAAACCCGCTTCACGGCCAAGTTCGATGTCTTTAGCGTTTGCCGCCA
This sequence comes from Vibrio sp. SCSIO 43097, assembly GCF_023650755.1. NCBI lineage: Bacteria > Pseudomonadati > Pseudomonadota > Gammaproteobacteria > Vibrionales > Vibrionaceae > Vibrio > Vibrio sp. SCSIO 43097. Next base: position 2,701,036 of record NZ_CP071840.1, read on the forward strand.
AAATAGCAGCAGAGTTTGCTTCTAGCTCATCAGCAATGATGGCTAATGCTTGGTTTTTTTGCGCAGTTGACGCTGTCGCTAATTCGAAAGCTGCACCTTTAGCAGCTTTACCCATATTCGTTAAATCCACTTTGCTTCCCTCTAATTCTATTCCTGAATGACGACCAAATCATCGCGGTGAATCACCTCAGAGCCATAATCATGACCCAAAATAGAGATGATATCTTTACTGTGCTTACCCGTAATTTTAGTTAGGTCATCACTTGAGTAGGCGCTGATGCCACGAGCCACCAACTTACCGTGAGCGTTTGTTACACGCGCCACTTCGCCTCGTGCGAAGTCACCACTAACTTTGATGACCCCTTTAGCAAGTAGGCTACTGCCCTTGCCGACCACAGCATTGACTGCACCATCATCAATAATGATGTCGCCCGATGCCGCAGGTCCCGCTAGAATCCAGCGTTTACGGTTCTCTAAGGCTTCAGCGCAAGGTAGGAAGCGCGTGCCCTGAGGTTCAGCACTTAAAGAGTCAAAGATAACATTCGGCGCACTACCAGCAGCAATAATAACCTCTATACCTGCGCGGCGAGCGATGTCTGCGGCTTGCAACTTCGTTGCCATACCACCAGTACCCAATGTTGTACCGCTTCCACCTGCGATTTTACGCAGCGTATCGTCGATGGTTTTTACTTCCTTGATAAGCTCTGCGTTCGGATCTCTACGAGGGTCAGCAGTAAACAGACCTTTTTGGTCCGTTAAAAGCAAGAGCTTATCTGCACCACATAAAATGCCTACCAAAGCGGAAAGGTTGTCGTTATCGCCAACTTTAATCTCGCTAGTCGCAACGGCATCATTTTCGTTTACGATAGGAACAATATCGTTCGCAACGAGCGCATTAATAGTGTCACGCGCGTTAAGGAATCGCTCACGATCTTCTAAATCGGCACGGGTTAGTAGCATTTGGCCGATCTTGATACTATAAATACCAAACAAAGACTCCCATGTTTGAATCAAGCGACTCTGCCCCACCGCGGCAAGTAACTGCTTACTCGCCATCTCGTTGGGCAATGCGGGGTAACCAAGATGCTCACGGCCTGCTGCAATCGCACCAGACGAAACCATTACGATTGAATGGCCTTGTTTTTTAAGCTCAGCACACTGGCGTGCTAACTCAACCATGTGTGCACGGTCGAGTGCCAGAGTGCCGCCTGTCAGCACACTTGTACCCAGTTTCACAACGACAGTTTGTGGTTGTGAAACAACTGCATTTTGTTGATTCGTTGTCATGATGTCTTCTGAAGTGAAAAACAAATAAAGAGAGGATGTTTTAACAATCAAATAGGGAATTAACAAGAGAAAAGGTGCGTTTTCGCACCTTTTTGTTTGGTATTAAATGAAAACAACCAAATTAAGCGAAATCGAAAGACTCCGTGTGATATTCGACTTCTAATTTGAAGTGTTCTTCTAAAGTATCAACCAGCTTTTGATGGAATGTGCTCTGCGTGAGATACACTTCCTCTACCACTTTTTTGGGAAGGGCTTCAGATACCCATTGCCCTTCTTTGTTGTACTTGCCAATATGATATTTAGCAGTAAAGCCTCCCTCGATGGATTCCAAATCCATCCACCAGCCCCAAAATTCACGCTTCTCAGGCGATTTTTTGTCGTCTACACATACAGATAAACAATCAAAATAATAGCGCCCTTCTTGCGATTGTGGTTCGCGCAGGTAAGGCCCTATCGCCTTCAACTTTGACATCAAGCGAAAGTGAGTCGGGCCCTGAGTCGTCTCTGACATATGAATCTCCGTTTTCATAGTTAAAAGTAAACACCCAAGAATGATTATTATTTTTAATTATCATGAGCTTATTTTTTGCTCAGATATATCACTCTTAACTAATTTAGGAGAATTGTCACCCTAATAATTCATCTTCTAGCCACTTTATGGCTAAATCGAGGGATTGCTCATATCCTTTTGTAATTGTTTTGGAACTGATTTTTTTTGCTCTACCATACTGGCTAAATAGAGCAACAAGTTGATTATCACTGTGTGGCGACACTGGATCGCCTTCAAGACTCAAAGCCAAAATAGGCACTTTGGTTTTTCGACTGCTCAGGAAGCCCTGAACCTTCAATGACCACGCCATCATCTGACCAGCCATGCTATTAATATCAACCGCATTTTTCCCCAAACGGGAAGCCAAAAGATCTAAATACATCTTCGGCATTTTTTGTAACTTCTGAGGGGAAGTAAAAATATCATGTACGGGTGCGCCTAGAGCGACACAAGCTTTGATCTTTTCCTGCTCGACAAAAGAGAGTCTGATCATGGCATTACCACCAAAACGAAACCCAACTAACCCCACTTTGTGATGATCAACCCAAGGTAGCGAGTAAAGCTCATTCAATACCGCTTGATGTAGGCAACTTGAATTCTCGGTCAAGGGCCAATGAGAGCTATGCCCTACCGAAGGCATGTCTACGGTTAACATCGCAATATCTCGCGGTGCAAGACGATTACGGAACAAACGCCACATGTCGGTTTGTAGAGTATCCAAACCAGCGCTCACCATGACCACAGGCAACTGTTTATCCGTTCTTGGTAAATGGAGGTTCGCGATGATTTTGCGATTTTGGTAAGGCACTTCAATTTGCTTGATGGTGTACTTAGTTTTTTCTGCGCCGTCAGAATACGCTTTGTTTGCCAGTACTTGAGCCTGCGATGCCAAATTGTCATTTTTTAAATGTGGGTAGCCTGCAATACTAAAACACAAAGAAGCAGTGAAGAGTTCATCCGCTGCCTCTTCTCCTTGCATTTCATTTGCTCGCTTCTGATGATCCATACCAAGCTTGATCCACTCAAATGTCCAGTTACCACTGTGATAACCCATTACAGTGTCTAACCAATCATCATTGGTTCGCGAGTGAGAAGATGAAGCAATTTTAGACAGTACGCCTTCCATTTCGATCGGAGACAATCCTTGCCAAGCCCATTGCAAGCGACGCAAATGACGATACCAAGCACGATCACCTTGCGCTTCTCGTTCATCAAGTATTTTTTTACTGGTCGGCATGTACTGGGTAAGCGCGGAGGTTTCTTTTGCTTGCTTATGTTTCACGAACAAAGTTTCGGAAAGATTTTTACTGACGTCTTCAGACATAGGAAGAACCCTAGGCTATTAGCATGATTTAATATCATAATAAAAAAAATGCCCCTATAAAGGGGCATTTCTCAATATTCTTTAACCGCGCTTATTTTTGCTTGCGGTTTACTGGCTCAGCATACTGGATTGACATATCCCAAGGCTGCTCGATCCAAGTGTCTTGAGCAATATCTACAACGTAATCATCCAGCAGCTCTTTGCCTGATGGTTTCGCACACACAGCGATCATTTTCGCTTTTGGATACATCTCACGTAGTTTGCGCGCTGTATCACCACTGTCTACTAGGTCTTCAACGATTAGGTAACCTTCGCCATCACCTTCAGGTGCTTTTAGTACCGTCATGTCGCGCTGATGATCATGGTCGTAGCTTGAAATACAGATTGTATCAACGTAACGAATACCCAGTTCACGAGCCAAAATAGCGCCAGGAACCAAACCGCCGCGGCTTACCGCCCAAATTCCTTTCCATTGCTCAGCTGGCATTTGTTTTTCAGCCAGTTCACGGCAGTAAGTCTGCATTGCATCCCAAGTGATAATGAATTTTTTACTCATTGTAATAACCTAATAATTTGAAAATATGCATCCTCAAAATCTAGCGAAGTCACTCAAAAGCGGAATGCTCACTAACTTCTCCAAAATGTTTGGAGACGAGGATTTCAAGCTGCGCAAACGATTATTCTACCGAAACACACCGCTAATACCAACGGTGATATCAAAATTCTCTGCCTATTCCGCAGAAAAACCGTCTTCTGTGAACAACGTAAAAAAAGAAAAAGCCAGCGTGAATAAATCCACACTGGCTTTTTGCTCGAGAAATTAACCGACGAGGTATTTAACGATGAAGATGGCTGACATCACCCATACACTCATCGACACTTCACGGCCCTTACCGCTGAATAACTTGATCGCCGCGTATGCGATAAAGCCTAACGTGATACCTTCTGCAATCGAGAATGTTAGCGGCATAACTAAACAAGTCACAACAACTGGGGACGCTTCAGTTAGGTCACGCCAATCAATGCTTACTAGCCCAGACAGCATCAAGATCGCCACATAGAATAGCGCACCTGACGTTGCATAAGCAGGGATCATACCCGCAAGTGGTGAGAACAATAGAGCAAGTAGGAAGAGTACACCAACAACCACGGCTGTTAGACCAGTACGCCCACCCGCAGCTACACCAGAAACGCTTTCAATATAAGATGTCGTGTTGGAGGTACCAAGTAATGCACCTACTGACGTTGCTGTTGAGTCTGCAAGTAACGCTTTGTTTAAACGAGGGATGTTGCCATTCTCGTCAGTTAGACCAGCTTTTTGAGAAACGCCAACGAGCGTACCTGCGGTGTCAAATAAATCGACAAATAGGAAAGCAAATACGACGGAAATCATGCCTACTTCAAACAAACCAGAGAAATCCAGTTGCATGAAAGTTGGCGCAATGCTTGGTGGCGTTGACATAATACCGCCCCACTGCACATCACCAAATAGAAGACCAAGCGCTGTAACGCCAAGAATGGCGATCATCACCGCACCTTTCACACCACGGTGAACCAGTGCAATCGTAAGAAAGAAGCCAATCGCGGCCAATACAGATGGCAATGATGTGATCTCTCCCATAGAAACTAATGTCGCTGGGTTATCAACGACGATACCTGCATTTTTTAATGCGATAAACGCTAAGAAAAGACCAATACCAGCTGAAATACCTGTTCGTAGAGAATGCGGGATCGAGTTAATAATCCACTCACGGATCTTAAATACGCTTAAAAGAATGAACAGAAGGCCAGAAACAAATACAGCCGCCAACGCAACTTGCCACGTATAACCCATTCCCAATACAACAGAGTAAGTAAAAAATGCGTTCAGGCCCATTCCTGGTGCCTGTGCGATTGGGTAATTGGCAACAAATCCCATGATAAAACAGCCGATTGCGGCAGCAAGACAAGTCGCGACAAAAATGGCGCCACGGTCCATACCGGTATCCGACAGGATCGCTGGGTTTACAAAAATAATGTAAGCCATAGTTAGGAAGGTCGTAACACCTGCAATGATCTCAGTGCGCACATTTGTGCCATTTTCACTGAGTTTAAAAAGCCTCTCGAGCATGATCGAATCCTGTAAAGGTAAAAAGTAAACGGTTGCGTAATCGATTGGCGGGAATTATAAAGTTATCAAATAGCAAATTCTAGATAGAATCTTCACTCTAATGCGTTTTTTTTCTTTGGATATGAAACACATTCTCTAATCTATCATAGCAAGCAAAGAAATATATTCTTATAAAACAATAGGTAACCCAGATAACACAGTTCTCTAAAAGAGAATAAAAACTGAGCAATGTACTAAACTTTCAGATGAAAAAGGCCCATTTTAAACATGGTATCTAACAGATTTGATGGAAAAGTCGATAAAACCGAAGAATGGGGAATAGAAGAAGGCTTTGATGGCAATAAGTGAGTCAGGAAGAGAAAATAGAGATAAAAAAACGCCACCCAATTTGGGTGGCGGTGAATCATGTCAGCACTATCACTGAAAAAAAATTCCAATTTATAGGGGTGAACAAACTGTTCGAGTCACATGCGTTGACTTCACTTAGTAGCCAAAGCTTGTTGGGTATACAAAGTTACCGGTGTAAACAGACTTGCTATTCCAGAACATTGTACTTGGTAAACCTTTCATAACTATCACCTTTTAAATCAATTAAACATTCGTTGATTTCTCGGTTCCTTGGAGGCGATAAAACGGACTCATCCTTTGAGCATTTCATTCTTCTCTCAGAAGCTGGTTACAAATATACCACCAAGAAATTTAATTACAAGCATTTTAGTGATTGGAATCACAAAAAATGCACAAATTGACCTTTATCAAAGTTTATGTGTAATTAAATTACAACTTTATGAATTAAAAAATAAAGCCACTTTCAGAATATATGATAGAGAACACATAGTGCTTGTTATTGTATTCACAAACTGTGACAGTTCTGAGAGAAATCCTTGTGATCGCGACTACTCGTACTCCTTATCTGGTGGTATGCTAACGGCAATTTGAAGGCCAAATCGTCTAGCATTTAATGCTACCTTGATAATATTTTTACGGTATATATTTGGCAAAGCACATCAAAAGGAGTCCTCCGTGTCTGAGTTCCATTCTGAGATCAGTACCTTATCACCTGCTCCACTTTGGCAGTTTTTCGATAAGATTTGTTCTATCCCTCATCCATCGAAACATGAAGAAGCATTAGCACAGTACATTATCAACTGGGCAACAGAGCAAGGCTTTGACGTTCGCCGTGATCCAACCGGTAACGTGTTCATCAAAAAGCCCGCGACACCAGGAATGGAGAATAAGAAGGCTGTTGTACTTCAAGCACACATCGACATGGTGCCGCAGAAAAACGAAGACACTGAACACGACTTCACCAAAGATCCAATCCAACCTTACATCGATGGCGAATGGGTAACTGCGAAAGGCACGACGCTTGGTGCAGATAACGGTATTGGTATGGCTTCTTGCCTTGCTGTATTGGCATCTAAAGATATTAAGCACGGTCCACTCGAAGTTCTGCTGACGATTGATGAAGAAGCAGGCATGACTGGCGCATTTGGCCTTGAAGCTGGTTGGTTAGAGGGTGAGATTCTTCTAAATACAGACTCTGAGCAAGAAGGCGAAGTCTACATGGGTTGTGCAGGTGGCGTTGATGGCACCATGACTTTCGATATTTCTCGAGAATCAACGCCTGCAGGTTTTGTAACACGCCAACTGACGCTGAAAGGCCTAAAAGGTGGTCACTCAGGTTGTGACATTCACACAGGTCGCGGTAATGCCAACAAATTACTTGGTCGTTTCCTTGCCGGTCATGCTCAAGAGCTTGATTTACGTTTAGTCGAATTCCGTGGTGGTAGCTTACGTAATGCAATCCCTCGCGAAGCGTTTGTTACTGTCGCGCTTCCTGTCGAAAACCAAGACAAACTTGCTGAGCTGTTCAACCACTACACTGAGCTGCTTAAAACTGAATTGGGTAAAATCGAAACAGGTATCGTAACCTTTAATGAAGCGATCACGACTGACGCGCAAGTATTTTCAATCGCCGATCAGCAACGATTCATTGCGGCACTTAACGCTTGTCCAAACGGCGTAATCCGTATGAGTGATGAGGTGGAAGGCGTTGTTGAAACTTCTCTAAACGTTGGTGTGATCAGCACAGAAGAAAATAAAGTCACCGTGCTTTGCTTGATTCGTTCTCTCATTGACTCTGGCCGTAGCCAAGTGGAAAGCATGCTGCGCTCGATTACTGAGCTAGCAGGCGCACAAATTCAGTTCTCAGGCGCTTACCCTGGCTGGAAGCCAGATGCAGATTCCGAGATCATGGCAATTTTCCGTGATATGTATGAAGGCATTTACGGTCATAAGCCGAACATCATGGTCATCCATGCTGGTCTTGAGTGTGGCCTATTTAAAGAACCATACCCACACATGGATATGGTTTCTTTCGGTCCAACAATAAAATTCCCTCACTCTCCAGATGAGAAAGTGAAGATTGATACTGTTCAGTTGTACTGGGATCAGATGGTCGCGCTTTTAGAAGCGATTCCAGAGAAAGCATAATTCAATCACGAAAAATGACAAAGGGTGCCATACGGCACCCTTTTTTTGGTTTAGTTGAACCCAACTACACACGGTTTTGCGCGTAAGCGGCTAATTCATCCATTGAGGTTTGTGCAGCAACTTCACCATCAATGTAGTAAGTAACAAACTCACCATCGCGTACACCCATGAGTGTCGCCTTTTCACCGTTACTGTAAGTAATATCCATTTGAACAGTGTTCTCATCGATTTGCTGCATTCGCCCCTGCTCAATGACACGGTTATCCGCTAATGGTGCGATTGGTGCCGTCGTTAACGACTTATCTAACTGGTGATTGACATCAATGTAAGTATCTACCTTTGTATCGAAGATATGTGGCTTACCATTTAACGGGTTCTTACCCGTCCAAAATTCTAGAGAGTTAAACACGATATAATCCGCTGCGATCGCGACACCATAAACAGGCGCTAAAAGCATATTTAGGCCACCTCGAGCGTAACGGTTGTCAACAGCTTTCAAGTTAAACCCCATGACATAACCTGTCACGGCATTACTACCTACGCAACCTGAAAGTGAAACTGCTACCGCAGTCAATGCACCAATTTTAGCAATTGCCTTTTTCATCAAAACCTCTAGTTAGAAAGTGTGAAACCTCAAATTCGGCGCGGATATTATCGGATAAAAAGTAGGGTTAAAAGTCCGTTTTTTTGTCCTCCATGAACAGTATTATTTTTAATACAGTCACATTTTTTAAGGCTATTATTGCGCACTCTTCTCTATGTCTTGTTATGTATTAAACTGATAGAAAAGATCATATTGAAAACAAAAACTTCACACATACCAAAATTTCACGCATGACGATTAAAGTAATTTGTCGTGTCCTTAATGAGAATGATTAGTGCGATTTTGCAGCAATTGTTACATTGCTGATGACGCATTTGACAGAGATGGTTTATGGCCAGAAGTAAAAAAAGCAAAGTGTTTGAGCTCTTAGGACATCAAATACAACCAGGGCAACGATTAGAGATCGAATTTGAAGCAGCGAAGCTATATACACATTCGCCTTTATCTATTCCTGTGGAAATAATCCATGGGAAACAAGAAGGACCAGTTTTAATGGTGAATGCTGCTATCCATGGTGATGAGCTTAATGGCGTAGAAATCGTTCGTCAGATCATTAACCAACTGGATCCACAAAAACTGAAAGGCACTGTCATTGCAGTACCTATCGTTAACGTTTTTGGTTTCATCCATAAATCTCGTTACTTGCCCGACCGACGAGATCTCAACCGTTGCTTTCCTGGCAGTGAAAAAGGCGCACTTGCATCTCGTATGGCACACGGGTTCTTTAACAACATTGCCAAGCGTTGTGACTACATTTTGGATCTACACACAGGGGCCATTCATCGCACGAACTTGCCACAGATCCGCGCAAACTTAAGCAACCCAGAAACTCTGCGTATTGCTCAAGCATTTGCAACGCCAGTGATTGTTGATTCAGCATTGCGTGATGGCTCTTTACGCAGTGAAGCAGAAAAATGTGATATTCCAGTGCTCACCTACGAGGCTGGCGAAGCATTGCGCTTTGATCCACTTTCGATCAGCGCTGGTGTGTTCGGGGTTCGGCGCGTAATGCAAGCCATTGGTATGTTGCGAGCGAGCAGGAAAAAGCTGCCTGAGCCTATCATAGCGAAGTCCACCAGCTGGGTTCGCGCGTCAGGTAACGGCATTTTGCGTACTGTCGTTAATCTGGGAGACAAAGTAGAACAGGGTGAAACGCTCGCTTATATTAGCTCTCCTCTTGGTCATGATGAGATAGAACTAAAAGCCCCGAAGCGTGGTTTAGTTATCGGTCAACAAACATTACCATTGGTGAACGAAGGCGATGCAATTTTCCACCTTGCCTATTTTAACCAAGGTGATAATGCTTTAGAGCAAGCAGTCGAAAGCTATATTGAAGGCCTCACTGAATTCGATGCCGAGCCGCTGACCACCGGACAGATACCGTTAGAAACTCAGTAATTCCTACCAAGTAGGCGCCTGATTAGCTCAAAAGGAGCAACAGTGCTCGCACTATCTTGTTTAAAGCCAATAAGCTCAGCGTCCATGATGCTGGGCTTTTTGTTTTATGTACGCTAACGATACTTATCGTAGTTTCCACGAATGGATAAAAAACTTTACAATCCGTCGCAAAAACACATTTGATAATTAATCTCATTATCATTTATTAATCGTAATAATGTTCTTATAATCCGAGCTTCATAAAAACACTATAAATCATCAATATGAAACGATTAAAAAGTCATCCACTCAAAGTAAATCTCATTTCACTGGCTTTGCTCTTCCCTCTTTATTCATATGCCGAGACAGCGCCAAATGAAGAGCTTGAAGTCATAGGCGTTCGTTATGCCAAACCTATTACCATTGCTGAGCCTGCGCAAACCACCATTAATTGGTCAGAGATTGAAGAGCAACAGTACTCTAATTTTGCCTCAATGATCGATGCCGTTCCCGGTGCATCAATAGATGGTGGCGGTCGTTCTGGTGGCGAACGTATTAACATTCGTGGTTTTGATGATCCAAGCGATATCGCCGTGTTTGTCGATGGCGCTCCAATTGGCTTTCAACAATACCGCTACGGTACCTTCTTTTTTGATCCGTTCTTAATTGGCGAAGCAGAAATTATCAAGGGCGCGCACGACTATCGAGCACTCAACGGGAAGTTTGGTGGCTCCATTCGCATTAAAACCAAAAGTGTCGATGATCTCCTGTACGGCGAAAGAAACTTTGGTGCTCGCATCTCAAGTGCATACAACACCAACGGCGATGAGAACGCCTACACGCTAACACTCTATGGTAAAAACGATACTGGTTTTTATTTTCTAGCGAATGGCTCGGTAAAAGATTCTGATGACATTAAAGTCGGAGGTGGTGAAACGCTGGATTACTCAGGTTATGAGCAAGAAAACATGCTCGTAAAGGTCGGTTATGAAAACAACGATCACGAGTTTGAAATTAGCCACACTCGCTACAAAGATGAAGGTCGTAAACCTTGGGCTAACCGCCGCGGAAAAATGCCTAACATCACCGAATACAATATCAAGAAATACGGCTCATTAGAAAAAGCCCAATACGCTTACACCGTCGATAACAAATACACGGACAACACCACGACCATCTCTTACCACTACATGCCGACTAACCCGTATATTGATTTCAATATCAAAATGGCACGTTCCGAAAACGATCGTCATTGGGTTCGCCCTGACGTAGCATTCGAGAAAATGTTCGTTTCTGTTGGCAGTTACGGTCATGAGTCATGGCTGAGTTACGAGCGTGATTACGTTGATGTGTTTAACCAAGCGCAATTCGGAGATCACACTCTAGTCACTGGGCTTCAATATCAAAAAACCGATAGAGACTCGTTAGTATTCAACGCATCATACGACAGTAATGAAGCGAAAAACTACGGTTGGTACACCCCTTACTACGAACCATCTGGCACGCAGTCAATTTATGCCGCTTACATTGCTGATCACTATCAAGCAACAGACCGCCTAACAATCACACCTTCTCTGCGTTACGAATACATCAAGAGTGAAGGAAAAGGGAACGCAGCGCCGGATTATAATGATCCAGCTGCCGGACATAACTACGGTGAAACGACGCATAAAGGCTTTAGCCCACGTTTGGATATCGACTTTGATGCGAGCAATAATACGCGTTTAAACGCCTCCTACGCCTACGCTTTAAAAGCACCAACCGTTGATAACATCTACTCAGTGCAATATGCGCGAGCTACCGCTACGGCTACTGCTTTGAATCTGGACGTGTCTCGTATCCATGCTTATCAAGCAAGCGTTATCAACTTAACGGAAGGGCTGGTGAACTCTCGCGATAACCTCGCAACAGAGTTAACTATGTTCTATAACGATGTTAGCGACACAGTTGATATACGAACGGGCGAAAACCTCGACAAAAATACTACTGAGTTACAAAGCTGGAATACAAACCTAGATGGCTTTAAAAACTATGGCTTTGAGCTAATTTCACAATACCGGATTGAAGATTTCTACAGTAATTTCTCAGCAAGTTACATTCGCGGCAAAAACAAAGGTAGCCTATCTGACTCTACAGGTTCAGATGATGATCATCCTGATGTACCGCCATTAAACATTAATCTGGGTTTAGGTTACGAATGGATTCCTGGTTTACGTACGGGCTGGGAAGTCCGTTGGTATGATGCGCAAACCAAAACCAAGGCAAGCGGTAATAATTTAAAAGTGAAATCGCCAAGTGAGCAATACACGCTACAAAACGCTTACGTGGTTTGGGAAATACAACAAGTCGAAGGCTTGAGCGTTGGCGCGGTTGTGAAAAACTTAACCGATCGTTACTACGAAGCATACCTATCTAATGGCGTGCCTTCGCCTGGTCGCGAAGTCAAACTGCACCTCACTTATCAATACTAACCATACCTAAAAGATGCAGGGCAGACATTAACTGCCCTGTTATATCGTATCCAATGGCCATAATTGCACGCCGTTTTATTTATCAGTATTATCATTTCCTTTTGCTTGCATACACATTATGAACAATCTAAAAACACGGCTTCTTCTGATTTGCTTCTTCCCTGTAGGTAGCCTAGCGCAAGCTTCTGAGAACATTGCAGACTACTTACAAGAACAAAGCAAGCACCAAGTTTCAGAAGATTTTTACGCACAGCCAACAGCAAATAACCTGAATCTAGATGCAAAAACTAACTCTTTAACTTGGCACGAAGATGGTAAGCCGGATCACTGTCGTTACGCCAAGCAGCCCAAAGACGTCGCAACACATTTCGACTACGGTGAAGCAAACGATCTATCTGACGGCTTACAACACTTTGATTTACCGGAAAGACATTCTGCAAAGGTCAAATCGACACATCGCACTTATGCTAATAACCCTCACCTTCTTCCTGGCAATAAACAATTTGCAGCCCCTGAAGACGGCACGTTTAGCTTGTCCGTATCGTCGGATTGTTTTTAGCCGATATAAATAAAAAATGCCCTGAGACAAAACTCAGGGCATTTTCACTATTTGTTTGATGGGTAACGTCACCATCTCACCGATTTAAACTTATTCTTCGTCAGTGTCTACTTCGGTTTCACGTGCTTTGCGGGCTTCTTCTTTACGAACTTTTGCCGCTAGTTGTTCTGCTTCGCGCTCTTGACGTTGCGCTGCTTTACGCTCGTTACGAACCACTTGGTTTTGGATAAATCCAGCCAGTTCTTGTTCAGCCCAAGCTTGTGCTTTCTCTTCGCTGTCAAAGCCTGTTTCACGCTTTGATACTACAGTCTTACGAGATGTCACTTGGCGAGTGATTTCTGCGCTCCAGCCGTTACGTTTTTCAGTGACGCGGATAGCAAATTTTGGATTCTTAGACATTTCTTTCATTTCCTAAGGGATTTAGGGATCAATCAGGGATTCGGTCAACTTGATAACTCCATCTAAGCTGAGCTGTTTAACACCATCCCTTGGTAAGCGCGGTATTAGAGCATAAAAGTAATCTAAACGCTGCAAGTTTTTTACGCTAGATAATAGATGACAAAGAAGAGGCAGAACAAAGCAACGTTTCGCCAAGTCACTAGAAAGAGCGACGAAGAAAAAAGAGTGATAAGAAAAAAGAAAGCGTTGGTCTCTCAACCAACGCTTTACTTAAGCTAGATTAACTTTTGGTTAATTAACCAATATTCTTACGGGCATTTTGGAACATACGCATCCAAGCGCCATTTTCACCCCAACCTTCCGGAGCCCAAGAATTTGCAACTGTGCGGAATACGCGCTCTGGGTGAGGCATCATGATAGTTACGCGACCGTCTGCTGTTGTTAAACCAGTAATCGCGTTTGGCGAACCATTCGGGTTGTTCGGGTATTGTTGTGTTGGGTTACCGAGGTTATCCACGTAACGAATCGCAACCGTACCTGATGCTTCAATCGCTGCTAGGTGCTCTGCATCACGTACTTCTACACGCCCTTCACCGTGGGAAACCGCGATTGGCATGCGCGAACCAGCCATTCCGTCGAAGAATACAGAGTCAGATTTCTGAACTTCAACTAGACTAAAGCGCGCTTCAAAACGCTCAGATTCGTTGCGCACAAAACGTGGCCACAAGTCTGCACCTGGGATCAGCTCTTTCAGGTTTGATAGCATCTGGCAACCGTTACATACACCTAAAGAGAACGTCTCTTCACGGTTGAAGAAGGCTTGGAATTGTTCACGAGCTTGTGCGTTAAACAGGATAGACTTAGCCCAACCTTCACCCGCACCTAATACGTCGCCGTAAGAGAAGCCACCACAAGCTACTAGGCCATGGTATTCATCCAGTACCGCTTGGCCTGTTAGGATATCGCTCATATGGATGTCGGTTGCTTCAAAACCAGCTCGGTCAAACGCTGCTGCCATTTCGACGTGGGAGTTAACGCCCTGCTCACGTAGAATTGCCATCTTAGGTTTAGCACCTTTCGCAATGTACGGTGCTGCAACGTCTTCATTTACGTCGAAGCTGAGCTTAACGTTTAGACCCGGGTCAGAGTTGTCTTTCTTAGCTTCGTGCTCTTGGTCTGCACACGCTGGGTTATCACGTAGGCTTTGCATCTTATGCGTTGTTTCAGCCCAGATAACGCGTAGTTCGGTACGTGAACGTTCAAGCACAACTGCATCACCAGAAGTGATAACAAAGTCGTCTGAAGCTTCAACAGAACCAATCACATGTGAGCATGCCTCTAAGCCGTTTGCCGCCAGAGTAGATAGAACTGAATCTAGATCATCATTCTTAACTTGAACAACCGCACCTAGCTCTTCGTTAAATAGAACGGCTAGCGCATCGTCACCCAGCTCTGCGATGTTCGCTTTTACGCCACAGTGACCCGCGAATGCCATCTCAGCCAGTGTAACAAACAGACCGCCGTCGCCTTTATCGTGGTAAGCCACTAGCTTGTCATCACGTACTAACGCTTGCATTGCATCAAAGAAGCCTTTTAGCTGCTCTGCATTATCTACGTCAGCAGGTTTGTCACCCAGCTGTTTGTATACTTGTGCCAATGCTGTCGCACCTAAGCGGTTTTTGCCGTTACCCAAGTCAACAAGAACTAGAGAAGTATTTCCTTTGTCAGTGCGTAGTTGTGGAGTCACGGTCTTACGTACGTCTTCCACACGACCAAATGCCGTGATAACTAGCGACAGTGGAGATGTGACTTCTTTGCTCTCGCCGTTTTCTTCCCACTTGGTTTTCATCGACATAGAGTCTTTACCAACTGGGATAGTCAAACCTAAAGCAGGACACAGTTCTTCACCCACCGCTTTCACTGCTTCGTAAAGACCCGCATCTTCACCTGGGTGACCCGCTGGAGACATCCAGTTCGCAGACAGTTTAATGTGTTTAATATCACCGATGTCTGTTGCCGCAATGTTCGTTAGTGACTCACCAACTGCTAGGCGAGCCGATGCACCAAAGTCTAGTAATGCCACTGGCGTGCGCTCACCCATCGACATTGCTTCGCCATGGTAAGTGTCGTAGCTTGCCGCTGTTACTGCGCAGTTTGCTACTGGTACCTGCCAAGGACCAACCATTTGATCACGAGCAACCAGACCCGTTACTGTTCGGTCACCGATAGTAATTAGGAATGTTTTTTCTGCAACAGCAGGAAGACGAAGTACGCGATCCACCGCTTCATTAAGCTCAATACCATCACGAACAATGGCAGGGCTTTCCACTTTTAGTGTGGTTGCGTCGCGGTGCATCTTCGGTGGCTTACCAAGCAGGATATCCATTGGCATATCGATCGGCGTATTGTCGAAGTGAGAATCTTCTAGCGTTAGATGACGCTCTTCTGTCGCTACACCCACCACTGCATACGGTGCTCGTTCACGCTTACAGATTGCGTCGAATGCTTCCATGTTTTCTGGCGCTACCGCTAGAACGTAACGTTCCTGTGATTCGTTACACCAGATTTCCAGTGGGCTCATGCCCGGCTCATCGTTTGGTACATCGCGTAATTGGAACTTACCGCCACGCTCACCGTCGTCGACAAGTTCAGGCAATGCGTTAGAGATACCGCCTGCACCCACATCGTGGATAAATGCGATTGGGTTGTCGTCGCCTAACTGCCAACAACGGTCGATCACTTCCTGACAGCGACGTTCCATCTCTGGGTTTTCACGCTGTACTGAAGCGAAGTCCAGATCTTCTGCTGACTGACCAGATGCCATTGAGGACGCCGCGCCACCACCAAGACCGATGTTCATTGCCGGACCACCAAGTACGATTAGGCTCGCACCCACTGGAATCTCTTTCTTCTGTACGTGTTCATCTCGGATGTTACCCATACCACCAGCAATCATGATTGGTTTGTGGTAACCACGAATTTCTTCACCCGCATGAGAAGTGACTTTTTCTTCGTAAGTACGGAAGTAACCCAATAGATTTGGACGACCAAATTCGTTGTTGAATGCCGCGCCTCCTAGAGGACCTTCAAGCATGATGTCTAACGCATTTACAATACGACCCGGCTTACCGAAGTCGGTTTCCCATGGCTGTTCAAAACCAGGAATACGTAAGTTAGAGGTTGTAAAACCAACCAGACCCGCTTTTGGCTTACCGCCGATACCCGTCGCGCCTTCGTCACGGATTTCACCGCCTGAGCCAGTCGATGCGCCCGGCCACGGAGAGATTGCCGTTGGGTGGTTGTGCGTTTCTACCTTCATCAAGATGTGCGTATCTTCATGGTGGTACGTGTATTGACGGGATTTAGGGTCAGGGAAGAAACGCCCCGCTTTAGAACCTGTCATAACGGCTGCGTTGTCTTTGTATGCAGACAGCACATAGTCAGGTGTCGTTTCAAAAGTGTTTTTGATCATTTTGAACAAAGACTTAGGTTGATCTACCCCGTCGATAGTCCAATCTGCGTTAAAAATTTTGTGGCGACAATGCTCTGAGTTCGCCTGAGCAAACATCATCAATTCAATGTCGTTTGGGTTACGCCCAAGCTTAGTAAAGTTCTCTACCAAGTAATCAATTTCATCTTCTGCGAGTGCCAAGCCAAGGGAAACGTTTGCCTCTTCAAGCGCAAGACGACCGCCAGCTAAGATATCAACATGTGCGACAGGCTTAGGCTCTGCAACAGTAAATAATGCTGATGCGGCTTCAAATGCTGTGAATACTGTTTCCATCATGCGGTCGTGAATTAACGCTTTAACAGCGTCAGCTTGAGCTTCTGATAGAACAACTGAAGATTCGACATAATAAGCCGTACCACGCTCTAGACGTTTCACTTTATCCAGACCACAGTTAACAGCGATATCGGTAGATTTAGAAGACCAAGGCGAGATAGTGCCAGGACGAGGCGTGACAAGAAGTAGAAGACCTTCAGGCTCATGCTCTTCGATGGTTGGGCCGTAAGTTAGTAACTTTTCAAGTTTTTCTAACTCTTGGTCATCAAGGTCTGACTTTAGATCGGCAAAGTGCATAAACTCGGCATAAATACCAGTTACAGGCAGATCTTGTTCACGACAAAGTTCCAGTAGTTTATTAACACGAAACTCAGAAAGAGCTGGGGAGCCACGCAAAATTCTCATGTGCTTAGGTCTCTTATGCAATTGATTAAGGTGATATTGGAATAAATTCAGACACTTAAAATAAGCCCTGTCGAACCTATGCCGATTCCACCTCGTCATTGCGAGCGCATTATATAGTAATTGTTTTTGTGATGTAACACCAAAAGCAACCGTTTGCGTCATTTTTTTTGTCAAATTTGAATTACAACTAAAATGTCGATAAAACACACAATGTCACGTTATAAGTGTGTGATTCACTTTGCCCCATGAGCTCGCTTTGATATAAAGGCAAATAGAAATTTTCCAAGATGTACCTATTAATGCAAATAAGTCACTTCAACCGGCTCAAGCGCAGTGCTCTAATTTTAGTTTCTGTTCTTTTGCTCTCTGCTTGCCAGATTGAGTCGGAGCCCAAAAGTGAATTTGAAAAAATTCAAGAACGTGGTGTGCTTCGTGTTGGCACGCTAAACAATCAGCTTTCCTACTACATAGGACCCGATGGTCCCGCAGGGTTGGATTACGAATTGGCGCGTCAGTTTGCGGAGCAGCTCGGCGTCAAACTCGAGATTAAACCAGCCTTTCGCCAGGCTGAGCTTTTTCCTGCTCTTAAGAAAGGAGATATCGATATCATCGCTACGGGTTTAAATCAAACGTCACAAGCAGTCAAACGATTTAGACCAGGCCCTGCCTATTATTATGTAAGCCAACAAGTGGTATATAAAAAAGGGCAACTTCGACCACGTGATATCGAACAACTCATTGAATACCAAGCCTCGAAAGACGACGAGTCCGACGAAGATACAAATGCAGGAGCGCAAACATTAAAGATCGTTGAACAATCGCAATATGTTCCGACCCTAACAGCGTTAAAGAAGCAGTATCCAGAACTTCAGTTTGAAATTGTTGGTGATGCTGACACGAGAGACTTACTCAAATACGTATCGACGGGTGAGTTACGTTTTACTGTGACTGATTCGGTGGAACTTTCCCTAGCTCAACGCCTTTACCCCGATCTTGCGCTCGCATTTGAACTTACAGAAGATCAACCAGTGTCTTGGTTTACTCGACGTTCTGAAGACGAAAGTTTGTATGCGATGCTGATAGAGTTTTTCGGTAACATCAAACAATCAGGAGAACTGTCCACCCTCGAAGAAAAGTACATTGGTCATATTGAGGCATTTGATTACGTTGATACTCGCGCATTCATTCGAGCTCTGGATGACAAATTGCCTAAATGGGCACCTTTATTCCAAAAATACAGCGAAGAGTTCGACTGGCGCTTAATTGCAGCATTGGCGTATCAAGAATCACACTGGAAGCCAACAGCAAAATCGCCAACGGGTGTTAGGGGGATGATGATGCTGACTCTGCCAACAGCGAAAAGCGTCGGGGTAACAAACCGTTTAGACCCTGAGCAATCTGTTCGTGGTGGTGTCGAGTACTTACGTCGTATTGTAAGTCGCGTGCCTGATAGCATTAACGAGCATGAAAAAATATGGTTTGCGTTAGCTTCATACAATATTGGTTACGGCCACATGATGGACGCACGACGACTCACCAAAGCACAAGGTGGCGATCCGAACGCTTGGGCCGATGTAAAAGACAGGCTGCCTTTACTTCGTCAGAAGCGCTATTACAGCCAAACTCGCTATGGGTACGCCAGAGGCGATGAAGCGCGTAATTACGTAGAAAATATTCGACGTTACTACCAATCCATCATTGGTCATGTCAGCCAACAGCCAGCGATTGATGAGAATAGCGATGACTTGCAAGTGATTCCGCCGCTCAACCCCGACATTTTGATATCGGGCGCAGTAGAGACCGTCGTAGAACAAGTCTCTGGCGCTTCTGACGTCACGGTTGAAGAAGACACCGAACAAGAAAGCATTGAAGAATAAACCCGCGGTAAACTAAAAAATGACGAGCCTATGAAGCTCGTCATTTTTGTTGAGTCCTAACGAAAACTTATCTAGAATCCAATATTCTGAGTGACACCAACCACACTCAACCATTCCTTTGGTTGGTCGCCTTTTCTTCATCGTTAGTAAAACTGATTGCTTTGTAACCACATGGTTTAGCTCACTTGATGAAGCGGCGCCTTCGGCTACACTCTGCCGAAATAACGTCACTCCTATTATTAAGCATCGTATTGAAATTGTTTGCTGGCTCTGTGCAATGCAGAAGTCAAATGAAGAACGTTTAAACCATACAATGTTTAGTGCGATTATCGAGCCTATTGCCAAGCATCGATGAGCCGCGCTTTACTGGTATAAGTCTTGTCTGCAGGAGGTTTTGAATATGAGAAGACGTAGAGTGCAGTCAAAGCGTTTAAATAACACAGTAGCTGCTATCCGACGTAAACGTAAACTGACATGTATGAAAAAGAAAGTAAGTTCACGTAATCGTGTTTTTGTACATTTAGTCAATCACTAGTGCGTCCAAGCAAACATCTACCACGTTGTAGGTGTTTGCTAGCCCTCACTACTCCCACTACCTTGCTCGCTCTCTCCATTTTCTAATGCTTTTTGTGCTTGCTTCTTCGCTTTAATTTCCTTTCGGCGACGCTTAAAAAACGCTTGTAGCTGAGTGCGGCACTCATCTTCTAGCAGCCCCTTTTCAACTAAGGCGTAATGGTAAGCGGCTTGGCTTTCAAACAAATTAAGCACTGTTCCTGCAGCTCCAGCTTTTAAATCTGGCGCTCCAAAAACAACCCGCTTAACGCGGCTATGCAATAAGGCTCCGGCACACATTGGGCATGGCTCAAGTGTTACATATAACGTCGTATCCAGAAGGCGGTAATTTTCTAGCTTTTGGCCTGCTTTACGCAGTGTTTGGATCTCAGCATGTGCGGTAGCGTCATGGGTGCCAATAGAGCGGTTCCAGCCCTCAGCGATAATTTCACCATCTTTTACAAGCACTGCGCCGACAGGTACTTCCCCCTCAGCTTCTGCTTGTTCGGCAAGCACCATCGCTCTGCGCATAAACAATTCATCTTGAGGGGTAAACGGATGGTTAGACAAAGGAGGCTCCAAAGAAACAAAAATGATTGAAGTCGGGAATTTTATCACCAACTTCGGTTTCACTACAGCGACACATCACTGGACAAAGTTTGCAACTCCAAAAAACTAGTTACAAGACCTATCGATGTTCGTTGTGCGAGAACAAAAAAAGCGCAGATCGAAGACCTGCGCTTTTCGGCTGCCAATTAGTGGCTTTCACACCCTACACGTTTTTACATTGTGTAAGTGTAAGGAGCTTGAATGCCTAGTGGGATACCTACCATCCAATAAGCAACTAGGAAGATAGACCAACCGATCAGCATTGCGATCGAGAATGGCATCATTAGTGACGCAAGCGTACCGATACCAGCCGACTTCACATAACGCTGACAGTAAACCACTACAAGAGGGAAAAATACCATTAGAGGCGAAATGATGTTCGATACAGAGTCACCCACACGGTAAGCCGCTTGAGACAGCTCAGGCGAGATACCAACCGCCATTAGCATTGGCACTAAGATTGGACCAATTAAAGCCCATTTTGCCGATGCCGAACCAATAAGTAGGTTTACAGACGCGGTTAGAAGTATCATACCGATGATGGTCACTTCACCTGGTAGGTTCATCGCTTTTAAGCCTTCTGCGCCATACAACGCTAGCATCGTACCGATGTTTGACTGAGCAAATGCAGATAGGAACTGAGCACAGAAGAACGACATAACAATGTATGCGCCCATGGTTGACATAGTATCAGCCATCGCTTTGATAATGTCGTTGCTGGTCTTGAACGTTCCAGACACTTTACCGTAAACGTAACCAGGAATGATAAACAGAATAAAGATCAACGGCACGATAGACTTCATTATCGGTGCTGAGAAGGCAGTAATTTCACCTTCAGGCGAGCGAAGTGCTGATGTTTCTGGAATTAACGCTGCAACAAGTAAAGCAATACCCGCCATCATTGCCCAACCTGCATAACGGAAAGCTTTTGATTCCAGTTCAGTAAATGAACCTAGGTTTGGCGCGGTTTCCGCATCATCATCAATTGGCATTTTTGATAAACGAGGCTCGATGATTTTCTCTGTCACGTACCAACCAATCCCCACAATAATGATAGAGGATAGGCCAGTGAAGAAGATGTTCGCTAATGGGTTAACCACATATTCAGGATCAAGAACCTGCGCCGCAGTTTGCGTAAAGCCAGCCAATAGCGGATCGATACCTGAAGGGATAAAGTTTGCAGAGAAGCCACCAGATACACCTGCAAATGCTGCCGCAATACCTGCTAAAGGGTGACGACCTGCCGCATGGAAGATAATACCGCCAAGAGGAATAACCAGAACATAGCCTGCATCTGCCGCAGTATGCGATACAATGGCAACCAAAATAAGCATTGGAGTAAGAAGCTTAGCTGGCGTGAAGTTCAGCATCTTCTTAAGACCCGTCGTAATAAAGCCCGAAGAATCTGCAACACCCACACCTAGCATTGCGACAAGTACGATACCCAGTGGCGCAAAGCCAGTAAACGTCGTCACCATGTTAGCAAGGAAACTTGCTAGCGCTTCGCCCGTAAGTAAGTTGGTGATAGTAAGAGCTTCGCCCGTTCGAGGGTTTGGAAGATCGAATGATACATTCGACAAAAGTGCTGACGCCGCCCAAGTAATGATCAATGCCCAGAAGAACAAAATCGCAGGATCAGGGATTTTGTTACCTGTCCTCTCGATAAAGTTTAAAAAGCGCTCCATCCCGCTCGGCTTCGATGATGGTGCTTTATTTACAGCTTGGTTACTCATGGTAACTCCATAGTGAATGATGTTGGTGCCAAGGCCTATTTGAATAATTATAACGGCCTACTATCCAACGAGTATTCTAGTAAACACTAATGGAGAAAGCACAAGGTTCTAGATTTTTTTTCATAATTGGAGACATATTTTGCAAAAACACCACTTCAATTAAACATAATAAAAACAGTAGCACATCAACTCAATTAACAGTTCAAAAACCATTTATTAACCGTGACCAATTCGGTATTAAACAAGAATTACATCCGCATTTGTCTCAGCCTATGTATGCAATTGAACTTAGTTTTCGAATTCACTGTATTGTGAGATCATCGTTTTAAGCTGAACTGATCGCGTCTCGCCGATTCTATCCTTCCAGCTAGAGGTAATGGTGATAGTTTTCAGTGTTCCTGAAACCGTGGCAGCTGGAACTTCCCACTCGACGACATAAGATCCAGTAACAGAAGAGCCTGTTGCAATAGAAGCAAAATTTGCAGGTGTGATGGTAGACATCGCCGCAGAAGCACCACGCGTCCGGAACCATTCGAGCTGGTTTTCTGCTAGACGAAGTGCTTCAATACTTCTTATGGCATATTCGGATTCGCGTTCTAGATACACGTTTAGCTTAGTTAAACCTAACGCGCCTACGCCAAGAAGCAGGAAAGAAATTAAGACTTCTAGAAGGTTAAATCCTTTTTGTTTAGAGATCATTCCAGGAGCCTTTTTTCCATCTAGGAATTGCATGCGCATTCCTTGAATTGTCTATCACATCTTTATTGTATCTAAAGTCCAAAGAATCGAAGAAAACCGCTGCCTGATCTTCACTATCAAAATATTGACCACCAGATACCGTAAAAGAACCATGCTGATAATAAGAAGCTATTGTCCTGTATGAGTCTTCTACAACACTTGGCACATGATTTAGGTGAGCATTGGCTTCGAACCCAACCCAATCCGCTGTTGTCGGGGTATAATCATGATTGAAATGAAACAAGACCCCTTTAAACTTATTTGATGTAGCGCCGGAGCTCGGTGGTCCCATCACGGAGAAAAGACCATCATGAATGAGCACTGTTACGCCATTGGTCGATGATGTAGCATTCACTAAATCATTGTATTCCGATTGCTTGATTTCACAGCTCCCTTCCACCCATAAATGATGCTTCCCTGACTGAATTTCTGCTGTTAAAGCAGCACCACAATTAGGTATACCATCAGCCACTGAGCCCGTCATAACATGAAATACACCATTATCTCGGACATCGTTATGCTCTTCAGCCTTTACTCCAAAGAAGGATTCAAATGGCTTTAAATCTGTATCTTGAGTAAAATCATCACCAGCACCAACCCCGCCAACACTAGATGAGAGATGACGGTTTGCCGTCGTGTTTGCACAATCTTTATTTGTAGGGTTGTTAAAATCGGCATAGGGAGACTCTCCATGAATTACGCCTTTATTATCAACTGAAGAGGAGTAAAAGCGCTTTTTATACCTTAACGCAATACACTCCCACCCATCGCTGCTCAATTCCCCTGGGTCTGGAGTAGAGAACGTTGCACTAGAATGAAAATAAATGTCGGCACTAGACTGCATTGCACCATAACTCAAGTTACCTCCCAAAATAATCTCCTTACTAATGCTTGTAAATCCAACATTAGAAGTAACCAAATACCCATTTGAAGTACTCGTAAAATTCGGAATCGTCCAAAGCCCTGAGCCACAATCTGTTATTACGGCAGGTACAATATTATTAACTCTAAATTGCGCCCATGCACATTCAACACCTCCTTCCGCTAACCAATGTGCTTGTCGAGATTTTATTTCGTTTTGCGCAACTTTTATTTGAAAAAATACACCTTTGGATGATGCTAATGATGCAATTAAAGCAAGTAATAAAAGTATAGAAGTCACAAGCAAAGTGGTATAACCGGAATAGCTATATTTAGATGTCATTGCCAATTCCTTTGTTTGATAGAAAACTCCGCAACTTCACTAAAGACTCCATCAATCGTTTTCAAACCTAACTTAACGCTCGTGACCGAACTTACATTTCCTCCATTAGTCACTGTTTCTGAACTAACGGTGAATTGGGTAACTTGGAAAATATCATCATCAAATAGAGAACGACAAAAATCTATACCATCAAAAGATAATATTTGTGTTTGAGACACAACGCCTTTTTCACATATAAAAAACCGAGTATCTCTCTTCTCATACTTAATATTTCGATAGTCTTCATTGGCAGCTGAGTCCTCTTTAAAATACACAAGCCCTACAGAAGAGGCGCCGCTCAGCATTATGGTTCCTGTAGCTCCGGATAATTTGAGTGAACTACCGTTCCCACCATCATAACCTGCCCTTTGAATATCTTCTTTCATAACAGATAAAGTGATATTCAGACCTTGCAATAAATTTAGCTCTAAGCTTTTTTCCTTTGCTGTTTTTTGTAAACTCAAGAATATAGAGCCCACTACACTAAGGACAATTAATCCAATTAAAGAACTAATCATCAATTCGATTAAAGAGCTACCTATTTGATAACGTTTGTTAGCACTGACGGTAATCATATAACTTAGCTCCAGAGTTACTACAAATTTTAATCCTTCCGGGAGGGTTGGAGAGCTTTGCTTGTAGTTTTATGTTTTGAGCATTGGTTGGGAAAAACTCTATATTTCCTCCTTGGGGTCGTCCACGGACCTCGTCGAAGCTTATTTTTTGATTATCGTAGCTGTGCTTCAAAGATAATTCAGAGTAGGCGGAGCCGGAAAGGCTTAAAATTACGCCCCCAGAGCCGCTAGACGAGTTAGTTAACTGTAGAGACCATGCACCTTGACTGACAACGACGTTTTTAGCCATAGAGAAATGTATATATAACTTTTGATTTCTCATTACCGCCTCGGACTTACTTTGGCTTAGAAAGCCAGCTAATTCAGTTGCTAATCGCTGCATTTGCACAGTTTGTGAAACACGGCTAAAGCTTGGAGCTGCAAACGCCAATATAATACTCAGTACAGCAACAGTAATAAGAAGCTCCAACAACGTAAACCCGCGAGGCATTTCCCAAATTCCTATGTAAACGGCAAAAGGGCCGTAATTCATCTTGCACAGATGCTATCACCTGCCAAAAATAGGCGGAAAAGTGAAAAGGAAACTACTCGTGATGATTCGAATTTCTCGTTGTAACGGCTACAAAAAAGGATTGAGAGGGATGACATTGATCGAATTACTGGTAGCTGTAGTGATTGTCGGGATCATTGCTGCAGTCGCATACCCCTCTTACACTAATCATGTAATCAAGTCTCATAGGACGGTTGCCTTGAGCGATCTTAGTCGAATTCAGCTAGAGCTAGAGACATCTTATGATGGTGGGTACGACTGGAGTCATATTCTCTCTGGAGGCACATGCACTCTATGTGACTCAGACACAAATAGATTTTCTTTCGATATTGCGAGCTCTGCAAGTACGGCCTATACCATTACAGCAACAGCAAAATCGGCTCTGGGACAAGACGACGACGAGTGCTTGACTGGTTCTAAAACGATTACTTTAACGTCAACAAATGTCGAAGAACCAAGTGATTGCTGGAATTAGGAAGAACACCGAGATGCAAAAAGGCCTGCATTTTAGCAGGCCTTTGTATTTATGCTTTTCACTAACGTCTTAGCTGGTTAAATCATCAAAGAACTTTTTCACACCGTTGAAAAAGCCTTCTGATTTAGGCTTGTGCTTTGTCGCCGCTTCACCACCACAAGACTCTTCAAACTCTTTGAGCAGTTCTTTTTGGCGTGAGCTTAGGTTTACTGGTGTTTCAACAACCAACTTAACAATAAGATCACCAACACCGCCACCGCGAACGCCTTTCACACCTTTACCACGCATACGGAACATACGACCTGTTTGCGTTTCTGAAGGCACTTTTAGGCTTACGCGACCATCTAGGGTTGGTACTTCAACTTCACCACCTAGAGCTGCCATCGCAAAGCTTACTGGCACTTCACAGTATAGGTTGTTGCCATCACGCTCGAAGATATGGTGCTCTTTCACGTGCACTTGTACATACAAGTCGCCAGCAGGCGCCCCCATTTCTCCCGCTTCACCTTCGCCAGATAGACGAATACGGTCGCCAGTATCAACACCTGCAGGGATCTTAACGTTAAGTGTTTTTGTTTTCTGCTTACGACCTTGACCATGACACTCATTACAAGGGTCTTTAATGATTTTACCTTTACCGTGACAGGTAGGACAGGTTTGTTGCACTGCGAAGAAGCCTTGGCGCATCTGTACTTGACCATGACCATGACAGGTACCACATGTTTCAGCAGATGAACCTTTCTTCGCGCCACTACCATCACAGGTATCACAGTGTACTAGTGTCGGTACTTCGATCTCTTTCGTTACACCACGAACCGCTTCTTCTAGCGTCAATTCCATGTTGTAACGTAGGTCAGCACCTCGCTGGGCACGGTGGCCACCACCGCCACGACGACCACCACCAAAGATGTCACCGAATACATCGCCAAAGATGTCGCCGAAATCAGCACCGCCGCCGCCAAAGCCGCCGCCACCGAAACCACCGCCGCCTTGTTCAAAAGCTGCATGACCGTATTGGTCGTACGCCGCTTTCTTTTGAGGGTCGGTCAGAACTTCGTACGCTTCTTTTACTTCTTTAAACTTGTCCGCCGCAGAATCATCACCCTGGTTTCGGTCTGGGTGGAATTTCATCGCTAGACGCTTATACGCCTTTTTGATATCGCGCTCTGAGGCATCACGGCTTACGCCTAATACTTCGTAAAAATCACGTTTTGACATGTTCTTCGTCACCAGTTAATTACTACAAACGGCATCGATTCACCGCTTGGTGTTTGTATCGTTCTAGGTAAGTGCACTTGTCTGCAACATACTTAACTAGAAAGACAGCGTTTACAAACAGACGGGCGTAAGAGTTGCCCCAAACGCCCGCACACGAAGTCTTATCGACCCCAGATGGCTATGCAGCCATCTGGTTAAGAAATATTATTTCTTGTCGTCTTTAACTTCTTCGAACTCAGCATCTACAACGTCGTCTTCTTTAGACTGTGCACCTGCGTCAGCACCTTGTGCTTGCTGCGCTTGAGCTTGTTGTTGAGCGATTTCCATCAGCTTTTGAGAAGCAGTCATTAGTGCTTGAACTTTAGCATCGATAGCTTCTTTGTCTTCGCCTTTACGTGCTGTTTCTAGCTCAGAAATTGCTGCTTCAATCTTCTCTTTCTCTTCTGCAGGTAGCGCTTCACCAGCTTCTTCTACTTGCTTACGAGTACCGTGAATCATTTGGTCAGCTTGGTTACGTGCAGTCGCTAGCTCTTCGAACTTCTTGTCCGCTTCTTTGTTAGCTTCTGCTTCTTGAACCATTTTCTCGATGTCTTCATCGCTTAGACCGCCAGAAGCTTGGATAGTGATCTTCTGCTCTTTACCAGTCTGCTTGTCTTTCGCAGACACATGTAGGATACCATCCGCATCAAGGTCAAAAGTAACCTCGATTTGTGGCATGCCACGTGGTGCAGGCTGGATGCCTTCTAGGTTAAATTGGCCTAGAGACTTGTTGTACATCGCTTGCTTACGCTCACCTTGTAGAACGTGGATAGTTACCGCGCTCTGGTTGTCTTCCGCTGTAGAGAAAACTTGGTTCGCTTTAGTTGGGATAGTTGTGTTCTTCTCAACTAACTTAGTCATCACGCCACCCATTGTCTCGATACCTAGAGACAGTGGAGTTACGTCTAGTAGTAGTACGTCTTTAACGTCACCAGCAAGTACACCACCTTGAACTGCAGCACCCATTGCTACTGCTTCGTCAGGGTTTACGTCACGGCGCGCTTCTTTACCAAAGAACTCAGCAACTTTCGCTTGAACCATTGGCATACGAGTCTGACCACCAACTAGGATTACGTCAGTGATGTCGTTTACTGATAGGTCAGCGTCAGCTAGAGCTACTTTTAATGGCTCAAGAGAGCGTTGTACTAGGTCTTCAACTAGAGATTCTAGTTTTGCACGAGTCACTTTAATGTTCATGTGCTTAGGACCAGTTGCATCTGCAGTAACGTAAGGTAGGTTTACGTCTGTTTGAGAAGTAGAAGAAAGCTCGATTTTCGCTTTCTCTGCTGCTTCTTTAACACGCTGCATTGCTAGTGGGTCGTTCTTAAGGTTGATGCCTTGCTCTTTGTTGAACTCATCAACCAAGTAGTTGATTAGACGGTTATCAAAGTCTTCACCACCTAGGTGAGTATCACCGTTAGTTGCTAGAACTTCGAATGTTTTCTCGCCTTCAACTTCATCAATTTCGATGATTGAAATATCGAATGTACCACCACCAAGGTCGTATACCGCGATAGTGCGATCGCCGCCCTTCTTATCAAGACCGTAAGCTAGCGCAGCTGCTGTTGGTTCGTTGATGATACGTTTAACTTCTAGACCTGCGATACGGCCAGCATCTTTTGTCGCTTGACGCTGAGCATCGTTAAAGTAAGCAGGTACTGTGATAACTGCGCCAGTTACTTCCTCACCAAGGAAGTCTTCAGCAGTTTTCTTCATTTTCTTAAGAACTTCAGCAGAAACCTGAGGAGCTGCCATTTTTTGGCCTTTCGCTTCTACCCAAGCATCACCGTTGTCAGCCTTAACGATTTTGTAAGGCATGATTTCGATGTCACGCTGAACTTCTTCGTCTTCAAAACGACGACCGATTAGACGCTTAATTGCAAATAGCGTGTTTTCTGGGTTAGTTACTGCTTGACGTTTCGCTGGTTGACCTACTAGCGTCTCACCGTCAGTGTAAGCAATAACCGATGCAGTAGTACGTTCGCCCTCTGCGTTTTCAATTACACGTGGTTTGTCGCCGTCTAATACAGCAACACATGAGTTAGTAGTACCTAAGTCAATACCAATGATTTTACCCATCTGGCTATCTCCGAATAAATTCTATTTTCGTTTGGTTATAACCCCAATGTGGGGGGAGGAGAATCGGGTTTCAACCCTTGCTCACAAACAAAAATAATCAATGTTTGCTTCTCTATGCCACATAGATAAGGGCGGCAAAATGCTTTTCAAGGGCAGAATTAAAAAAAAGCGTCTTTTTTCGAAATTTATGTGTTTCTTTCTGATTAGTTGGGAACTCGTCACACTGCTGTAGCGCAACAAAACGTCATTTCCCAGATAAATTTATTTATGTCCGACTCTTCCTAAATAAAAAACGAACTCATAAGAGCTCGCTTCAATATTAGGGTTAAAATAAATGATTCAAGGTATTAGGCGTTCGCTTGAGCAGACTCAGCATCAACACCTTCTTCTTTACCTATCTCACCTTCTGTTTTTGCAACAATGGTGTTCACTGCCGTGTCGCCGACAACGTTAGATGATGTACAGAACATATCATTTATACGGTCGACCGCTGCAATGATTGCTAAACCTTCAGGTGGTAAACCTAGTTGGTGAAGCAAAACGCCTACCATTACCACGCCGCCCCCAGGAACGCCGCCAGCACCAATAGATAACAGAAGAATAGTTAAGCCAAGTGTAAAGATGTCTGCGGTGTTAATTGGCTGGCCAAAAGCGTTCGCAACAAACATCGTTGCGAGAGCAATATAGATAGATACACCAGACATATTCATCGTTGCGCCTAGTGGTACACCGAAGCCAGCAACCGATTTAGAGACCTGAAGCTTTTCTGTCAGTGTGCGCATCGTTACCGGGATAGTCGCATTTGAGCTCGCGGTAGATAGAGAGAAAAGAATCTGCTCACGAGTTGCACGTAGGAAAGTCTTTGGAGAAGTTCCTGTCGCAATACTCACTGCCATTGGGTAGAAGAAGAAGATCCAGAACACCAACATCGCAACCACCAAAGCCACGTAACCGGCAACGGACATTAATGTATTGGCGTTTAGCGTTGCACCTAGTTGAATCATTAGTGCGAACACACCATATGGTGCAAGACTCATCACTAATCCAACCAATTTCATCATGATTTCATTTGCCATTTTGAATGTGCGAATAGCTGGGCCACCACGAGAATCCAAAGCTTGAATTGCAAGCCCCGTCAAAATTGCCATAAAGATGATTTGCAGCATGTCGCCGCTAGCAAACGCTTGTACAGGATTGCTAGGAACAATGTTAACAACTAAAGAGAAAATGTCCGGCGTCTCTGTCGTTGTCAGCTGTACAGCCTCAGATACCGTTCCTGCTAGATTAGCGCCCGCTCCTGGCTGGAAGATCAAGCCGACAGTCAAAGCCGCCGTAATCGCAATGATGGTGTTAAGAATGTAAAGGGTAAAAGTTTTTCCACCAAGACGACCAAATGCACTGATATCTTTCAAGTCAACAATGCCGCATACGATTGAAACGTAAACTAAAGGAACAACAAGCAATTTGATCAGTGAGACGAACATGCCGCCAACACCTTCTGCTGCTCCAAGTAGGTATGTATCAAAAATCGCAATACCGCTAAATAAGTACTGAATTGCTGTCCCCAGCACAAGGCCGGCAAACAAGCCTATAAAAATCTTACTAGAAAGCGATTTATCCATTATAAATCTCCGATATGTTGTGTTTACTATTTACATTTTTGTAGTTATATATGCTTACTTTTAAAGCATTAGTCGCAAATCATACACACCGAAGTTACAAAATAAAGTGATAATTTACATTTTTGTTAACGAAATTGTTTTAGAAAAAATGACTATATTTACATTCCTATGCAGAACAAACATTCACACAGCGAATGATTATAATCACTTATAGCCCTTTCCGTTAATAAACACGCAGCGAGATGAGAGAAAATCTCCTATAGGAAAATAATTAACCAATAGGAAAAAATATGAAGGGGATCAAATTTTCATTTATCGATATACAACGAAGTTCGATGCAGTCATTTATGTTTAAAACAAAAAAGCGCCCATCAAAAATGATGGGCACTTTTATATTTAAAAAACAGGGAGTTAAAGTTACTTAGCAACCATTACCATTGCCGGACGAATCACACGACCGTTTAGTTCGTAACCTTTTTGCATAACAAACATAACAGTGTTTGATTCATGATCAGGGCTCTCCTGAATCGACATCGCTTGATGGAACTCTGGATTGAATGCTTCACCTTCAGGGTTGATTGCTTTCAAGCCAAATTTCGCGACAACGTCTACAAACGTTTTATGTGTTAGTTCAACGCCTTCTAGGAACGGCTTCACAGTTTCATTCTCTGTATCTGCCGCTTGAATTGCACGCTCTAGGTTATCAATAACAGGAAGCAGCTCTTCTGCAAACTTGTTCAACGCAAACTTACGTGCTTTATCGATCTCTTGCTCAGTGCGACGACGCATGTTTTCTACTTCAGCTTTAGAACGCAACACCGCATCTTGTTGCTCTTTTACTTTTGCCTCGCTAGACAATAGTGCCGCTTCTAGTTGAGCAATCTTAGCGTCTGTCTCATCACCAAGCTCTTCAAGCTCAGCTTCAACTTCTTGTGCTTCAGCTTCTACTTTTTCAGCCTCTTCGATGATTTGATCAAGCTCTTCTTCTGTAACTTTGTTTTCTTCGTTGCTCATGATATCTCCAGAATTCAACATAATGCCCTTAAAGCCATGCGCGTTTTTGCGGGCTTTAACCACATAAAAATTCGCATATTTAGGTGACTTGCCATTATTATGGGGATGAAGATTCCTGATTCAAGCCTCTTTAATGCGGAAATGCTATGAAAAATCCATGTAACGTGATCGCGATTATCGGAAAACCAAGAGATCAACAAGCAATTCAAACTCATAAAGAGTTGTACCAATGGCTGACCTCTGAGGGCTATAAAGTATTCATTGACGATCGCCTTGCCGCAATACTGGATGATATCCCACAGAGTCAGTTTGCTAGCTTAGTTGAACTAGGAAAAAATGCCGATCTAGCCATTGTGGTTGGTGGCGATGGCAACATGCTAGGTGCAGCAAGAATTTTATCCCGATTTGATGTACCAGTTATAGGCGTGAACCGCGGAAATTTGGGCTTCTTAACTGACTTGAACCCAGACGACTTCCAAGCGTCTCTGCAAGCGGTACTCGACGGTGAGTACATTGAAGAGGAGCGTTTTCTTTTAGAGGCGGAAGTACACCGCCACGGACAAATAAAGAGCCATAACGCTGCGCTAAACGAAGCCGTACTTCACCCAGGGCAAATTGCCCATATGATTGAATTTGAAGTGTATATTGATGAAAGCTTCGCCTTCTCTTTACGGGCCGACGGTTTGATTGTCTCCACTCCGACTGGCTCGACGGCATATTCACTTTCTGGCGGCGGCCCAATTCTTTCTCCTAGCTTGAATGCCATTTCACTCGTGCCAATGTTCCCTCATACATTGTCGAGTCGACCTTTGGTGGTTGATGGAAAACGTCGAATTAAATTGGTGGTATCACCAGAAAACCGTGGAACACAAGAAGTTAGCTGTGATGGACAAGTCTCACTTCCAGTTACCCCTGGCGACGAAATTCACATCTATCAAAGTCCAAATGTACTAAAGCTCATCCATCCAAAAGACTACAGCTACTATCACGTCTTACGGAATAAGCTTGGCTGGTCTAGTAAATTGTTCTAACACTTGTTACTCAGGGCAATAACTTCAATAAAAAAGCCAGCAGCTTAATTGCTACTGGCTTTTGGCTTTCTTAGACAAGAAATAGACACAAAGTAGTGAGGCGACACGATATTTGTCATCATTAAAGAGAAGCTTATAAATTTTGATCCTGTGGGCAAACTTTACACAAAAGATAGAAAAGCAAATTCAATGATCTATGTCCGGTGATATTCTCACCATGAATAGAGTATTAACTCTATTTCATACAATCAATAAAGGACATATTATGAAGAAAACCATCATTCTGTCTGTTCTCAGTACATTAGCACTTATTGGCTGCCAATCAGAGGAAACGCAAGTCAACAGTGTGTCCAATGCAAAAGCGGAAGATATCACTAAGACGAAACGGGCCCTAGCTCAACAATTGAGTGAGAATTATGCTGCCATTGAACCCATGCTGAGAAGAGATATTACTCCGCAACAGACTAACGTGTCTGTATCAGCATTTGTTAAGCAAAACCCTAACTCAGAGTTCAGCCGCCAGCTTGTACAAGCTGACACTCAAATTCGTAGCTGGAAAGGTATTTCTGAATACTCTGATCAGTTGTTAGAAGTTCGCTTGGCAAATGAAGCCATGATAACAGCATGGCAAAGTGGCGAGGTCGAGCCATTATTTGCATTTGAACCAAGTGGTGATGATGAGAATTGGCAATACATCGAAGCATTTGATGTGTATGGCAACATCCATCAACTCGATGTTTACCAGCTCCCTGAGGTACCTGTACTTGTCGTTGATAACAATAGCTCTGCAGAGCTAAAAGCAGGCTTGCAAGCTATGCAAGCTGAGATGAAAAAACTCGGTCAACCAGCTTTAGTTCAACCATATATTGCTGATGAACAACGCCAAAATACACCGCTATTGTCAAGTAGCGCAGTGGGCGAAGCGGCTCCAATTCAAACCACGCAGTTGAAAAAGATCCGTCTAGCCGATGACAAAGAACCTTGGATCTCTGGCAAGGCAGAAATCTACGCTATCGTAACGGGCGTCAATCCAAGTCGTGATGAACCTACTCTCGATTTGGTGGAGCTTCCATACTTAGACTACGATAACCAAGATTACTATCCAAATCAGATCATTATTCACTGGTCTCGTTACCGCTGGGGTGCGGCAGACATTGTGCTCATGGAGCAAGATGACGGCACAGACTATAAACAATTGGCAAAACTCCTTGTTCAAGTTGCCGAAGAAGTATTGAAAGCGATTCCAGATCCAGAAGTTCAGGCTTACGCGATTATTCCGCAAATCACGAACAAGATCATCGACACTATCCCCGATGGTGTACTCACGAATGATGATGACTTCGTCGACGTTTACTACACTCTAATGCAAGACACTTCATACGTGGATCACCCAGGTGCAGGTGTGAATGCAGTCGTCACACTAGAACCACTAACGATTAACCCAACTCGTCCGTAACCTGTTCAATTTTAATGAGTCGTTGTAATCACATCGGCTCATTTTTCCCACTTCATCACAAAAAAACAGCCTACAAAGAAAATTTTCCTTACCTGACTTTACTGTATAAAGAAACAGTATATACTGTTCTCTTATACAGTATTGTTCAGTTATACAGGTAAATAAAATGCTGGCTCATCTAAGTGTTAATAATTTTGCGATTGTTAAGTCTTTACAACTCGAGCTTTCTAAGGGCATGACCACCATTACAGGTGAAACAGGCGCGGGTAAATCCATTGCTATCGATGCTTTAGGGCTCTGCTTAGGCGGACGAGCCGATGCCGGCATGGTGCGACAAGGTGAAGAGAAAACCGAAGTTAGCGCCGCTTTTTTATTGGACAACAACTTACATGCAACACGTTGGTTAGAAGATAACGATCTGCTAGATGGCAGTGAGTGTATTTTGCGTCGTATTATCACAAAAGAAGGCCGCTCAAGAGCCTTCATTAATGGCAGCCCTGTTCCACTATCACAACTCAAATCTCTAGGGCAACTACTTATCAATATCCATGGGCAGCACGCTCATCATCAATTGATGAAAAGTGAGCACCAAATGGCCATGCTCGACCAATATGCTGGGCATTTAAACCTACTAAAAAGCACACGAAGTGCTTACCAGCATTGGCGTCAGGCGGATAATAACCTCAAGCAGCTAAAAGAAAATAGCCAGCAAAACCAGGCGCAAAAACAGTTGCTTGAATACCAAATCAAAGAACTGAATGAGTTATCGCTAGGTGAAGAAGAATTTGCAGAGCTCGAGCAAGAGCATAAACGACTATCCAACAGTGGTGAACTCGCCACTACCTGTCAGCAAGCCATCGAACTTATTTACGAAGGTGAAGAAGTCAATGCGCTTGGTATTTTGCAATCGGCCAATCACTCCCTAATTCAATTAGCCGAATTAGATGAAAAGCTATCTGAGCTACCTAACATGCTGTCAGAAGCGATGATTCAACTTGAAGAAACGAAGAATGAATTACGCAGCTACTTAGATGGCATCGATGTTGATCCAGCTCGTATGGCTTATGTAGAAGAACGTTTTTCTAAAGTGATGTCTGTAGCTCGTAAACACCACGTAATGCCAGAAGAACTCTACCAGCATCATCAAGATCTTCTGGCCCAAGTAGAAGCGTTAGATTGCTCCGATGAACGTTTAGATGAACTTGCTCAAGAAGTAGAACACAAGTACCAAAGCTTTCTAACACAAGCAGAAAAACTGCACAAATCACGCAGCCGTTACGCAAAAGAACTGAACAAACTGATCACACAAAGCATGCACGAATTGAGCATGGAGAAAGCAGTATTCAGTATCGAAGTTAGCAATGACAACACGCACCCATCGCCGCTTGGCATGGACAGCGTGTGCTTCTTAGTATCGACCAACCCGGGACAACCATTGCAACCTATAGCAAAAGTTGCGTCAGGCGGTGAGCTATCACGTATCTCTCTAGCTATCCAAGTGATCACCGCTCAGAAAGTAGATACACCAAGTTTAATCTTCGATGAAGTGGACGTAGGTATTAGTGGCCCAACAGCTGCCGTAGTGGGCAAAATGCTACGCAAGCTTGGCGAATCTACTCAAGTATTGTGTGTCACTCACCTCCCTCAAGTTGCCGGATGCGGCCATCAACAAATGTTTGTAGCTAAGCAAACCAAAGCAGGCCAAACCGAAACCCAAATGCACGCATTAGATGAACAACAACGTGTGGCAGAATTAGCTCGCTTACTTGGGGGTAGTCAAATAACCGACTCAACGTTGGCAAACGCAAAAGAACTGCTTATCGCCGCTTAATAAATCGACAAGGGATGAGAAATGGATATCAGAGCAATACACAAAACCAACTGCTTAGATCTCATCCCTATTTTTATTGAGTTAGAACATTACTACTTCAAAGAAAAAGCTTCATCAAAACACGATCTGGTCCATTATCTAAAGAACCAAGTTTTCTCTGAACATTCTGGCGTTCATATCATTGCGGTTTACGATAATGATGACGTCGTAGGCTTTGCATCTTATACCATCATGTTCCCTGCCCCAAAACTCTCAGGGCAGATGTACTTAAAAGATCTGTTCGTATCTTCGAAGGTTCGAGGAAAAGGGGTTGGTCTCAAGTTAATGAAGTATCTGGCATCTTTGGCGATCAAGTGTAGATGCCAAAGGTTGGACTGGACAGCTGAAAGTAGTAACCCTACCGCAGGTCAGTTTTACCGCTCAATTGGTGCAACACTAATTCATGAAAAAGAGTATTATCGTTTTTCAGGTGATGCATTACGCGAATTCGCCAAAACCGACTAACGAGTCACTAGGCTTTGCTCACCGCTGAAAGCGTCCATCACCCTACTTCCGATTGAAATTTGCTCTTCGTCACCTAACTAATACGTCATGTGGTGACATTTACCGCCTAATATCGGTGAATAAATGCAACTCAACTCAAAATTCGTTGTCAGATTGTCTACCATACGACGCATAGCTTTTTACATCTGCGTCGAGCTTGTTTATTATCAGCGCAGTATTTTAAAGGTTACTAAGAAATTATTATGCAATTAAAGAAGTGGTTAGTTGCCGTACCATTAGCAATGACATTGCTGACAGGATGTTCGGTATTGGAAAGACTGGTTTATCGTATTGATATCAACCAAGGCAACTATGTAGAACAAAGTGCGGTTGATAAATTAAAGTTTGGGATGACTAAAGCACAGGTTCGCTTCGTATTAGGGTCGCCAATGCTTATTGAAAACGGCTATCCAAACACTTGGTATTACATCTATCATCATACTCCTGGCCATGGCGAACCAGTACAGAAAGATCTGATTGTAAACTTTAATGACCAAGGCACACTCGCAGACATCAGTGGTGACTTTCCAAAAAGTGACGCATTTTACGAGCAAATTCAGTAAACTGACTTTTGCAAAAAAACCTCCCGTTTGGGAGGTTTTTTATTATATAGAAATCACGTTAGTCAAACTTTGAGTAACTCACATGAGCTATTGGGTTTATATTAATCCTGCTTATTTTTACGTACAGTACTAGGCTTGCCACCGGTGACTGGGTCTGCACTTCCCTCGGCTTTAGCCTGCTCCGCCCTTTTACGGCGAATCTCTTTCGGATCGGCGAGTAACGGACGATAAATCTCTATTCGGTCTCGATCTCGAACGGTCGCATCCAACTTCACGTTACGACTAAACACACCCACTTTGTTCTTGGACAAATCAATTTCAGGGTACAACTCCAATACACCGGATTGTCGAATGATCTCTTCTACCGTTGCGTGATTATTTACCACTAAGTTAAATACACGCTGTTCATGAGGAAGAGCATAGACAACCTCAACGTGAATCATATCTGACTCAATACTCATAACACTCGTAGACCTGTTTTGCGCGTTTAGTAAATGCATTTACCATATTACTGGTAAGCTCGTTAAAAATCTTACCGAAGGCCATCTCAATCATTTTACTTGAGAATTCAAACTCAAGCTTTAGTTCAACCTTGCAAGCTTGCTCATCTAGCGCGGTAAAAATCCAACCACCACGCAACGTCTTAAACGGGCCATCCACCAAGTTCATCATAATTGCCTGACCGGGGATCAACTCATTTGAAGTCGTAAACGTTTTGCTGATTCCAGCCTTCGCCACATCGACAGAAGCCACCATACCATTCCCCGAAGACTCAATGATTCTAGAGCCCGAGCAACCAGGCAGAAATTCAGGGTATTTAGCAACATCATTAACCAGATTGAACATCTGTTCGGCGCTAAAAGACACAAGCGCAGAACGGCTGACTTGCTTCATACATACTCCTATCGATACATGTACAGATTTAAAGCTACTCGCCAATTTTACTTTTATTCCACGATTGCGCAAATAAAAGGATTTCCTATCCGATATCCAACCCGTATAATGACGCTATTATGGCAAAGAAAAAAACGAAACAAAAAGCGGGTAGCAATACTATCGCGCTGAATAAAAAAGCTCGCCACGAGTATTTCATCGATGATGAAATCGAAGCTGGCTTGGAGCTCCAAGGTTGGGAAGTGAAAGCCCTTCGCCAAGGTAAAGCCAATATTTCTGAAAGTTACGTATTTATGCGTGACGGTGAAGCCTTTGTGAGTGGCATGACAATCACTCCTTTAAATCAGGCATCGACACACGTTGTGGCGAATCCTACACGTGTGCGTAAACTACTAATGAGTCGTCGTGAGCTGGATAATCTATTCGGACGTGTAAACCGTGAAGGTATGACATTAACGGCCCTCTCACTGTACTGGTCTCGCTCTTGGGTGAAACTAAAAATTGGCGTAGCAAAAGGTAAAAAGCTGCACGATAAACGTACGGATCTAAAAGAAAAAGACTGGGCAAGAGAAAAAGCACGCGTAATGAAGAGCGCGCTGCGTTAATCTTGACCACTTAAACGCATAGTACTGGACAGCCAATGCTTTTCTGTTACTATGCGAATATTACCTGGGGCTGATTTAGGATTCGACGGGAATTCAGAAGTCTGAGGTGCATGCCGAGGTGCGGTAGGCCTCGTTAACAAACCGCAAAAAAATAGTCGCAAACGACGAAAACTACGCACTAGCAGCTTAATAACCTGCTAAGAGCTCTCTCGCCCTAGCTTCCGCACGTAAGACGGGGATCAACGAGGGATCAAACCCAAACGCGCTAGCCCGGATTCTCCCGCCTGAGAGATGAACGGCGAATTTTAATTCAGGCTAGTCATTCATTAGCGTGTCGGTTCGCAGGTGGATGGCGAAATTAAAGATCGACTAAGCATGTAGTACCAATGATGAACGGTTTTCGGACGCGGGTTCAACTCCCGCCAGCTCCACCAAACGTTTGGAAAAGGCCACCTTCGGGTGGCCTTTTTTGTATCAACTAAAATAGTCTCTTTTTTCAAACATTCATGCTTTCTGAAATCTTACTACATGGATTACCGCATACCTTTGGCCCATGTAGGTTTACAAACTCGTTGAGTATTAATCAGTAAACAAGAAGTTCATAAGTACTAATCAAAAAGGCAGAGAGCATGGTACTAAAAGCCCTGTAACTTAAAAGTCTTCTGCTTACCTATCCTTTCTAAGAGATAACTAGATCTAAGTCTAAAGTCTATACTCATCTCCCTCGATGAATTGATTGATGTATTCATTGTTAGTCCCTACTCGCTTGTTTCATTACAACTCTATAGATGTAATGACTACAAACAGTAGTTACAAAAAATAATGTAACTCTAATCACAAAGTAACCTTAGATATTGAACAGAAACACAACATATATAGATTTTTAAATTTCAAAATGAAAATATTGTTGTGAAAAATTAAGTTGCTGGAATTATTACAGTCATATTAGTGAGCATTGTAATGAATTTTGAAGAAAGTAAATTGAATGACGAACACGTTAATCAATACACACCGCAAATCAATGGTGTGTTAACAAAGAAAGGAAAACCCCTTAGTAGCCTGAAGGTTAGCCTTAGTATTGGTTTAAGCACGTCAGGGAAATCAATAGACTTATCAACATTCACAGACAGTACTGGTCGCTTTGAGTTTTCTCCAGTCTATGAAAATAAAAACATCATAAGCACTCCTCTTATTGAACACTATGTAACTATTGTTTTAGTCGCAGAACTCAGCAATGATGAAAGTACTATTATTTGGGAAGGAAGCTTTGATGGTTATAAAATAGAGGATTACGTAAAAAATAACATGGCTAACCTTGCTTGTGACACTGAGAACCCTCTTAAGTACTTTGCTTTTTCAATTGATGATGAAGAAAACGATGACTACTACGTAAACAGCCAATGTAATTTATTTGGTTATATAGACTCTGACTTGTATGGAAATTAAACAATGCACTCATGATACAACTCCAGTTCCTATGTCTCCTCTTTGGCCATTTATTTACGGAGGATATTGAGTATCGGTTAGAAGGAGGTTCTGGTATCGACTTCCACGCTCATGGACTAGGAAAAAATCTATTCCGGGTTATGTCAATACCGCTACAAGTAATGAGTGGTCGGCACTACAACGCAAATCTCAAACTTACCTAGAACGCAACGTATTTCTTGACTTCAACAATAGATATAATGCTCGAATGACTGATGGTTGGGTAAGTAAAATAGTCTCTTCAATTTTGACCTTACTAAGAATTTCAGGTCTGGGTCATATAATACAACAAATAGCAACCGTAGGCCTTACTGCTTGGGATCAACTAGCTAAAGCGATGGCGTACATTTCAAAACTAAAAAACGAGTATACAGAACACGTCCGCGGTATTTTAGGTCACATGAATGTAATGTCAGGTAGCGCAGCGATCGACCTATCGAGTATTACTTATAGAGTGATAAAACTTTGTTTTTCGAGACTAGTAAGAAGGTTAGACAGTCATGTTAGAAATGCTCTAAATATAGTAGCGTGACAGTAAAAGACACTAACAATTATTCTAAAAACCGCTCAATTATCCTCAACTAGATTGAGTTCAGAAAAAGCGAAGCTATTTAGGCTTCGCTTTTTATTAGGGCTTAGAGTTGTTAACAATATTAAAATCTATATTCCACACCTAGTGATGCTTGGTTAAAGTCTGTTTCCGTGTTTGCACCGTTCGCGACATTCTCCGCATTGAGTTCTACGTCGTACCACATATATTCTGCGTTAACTAAGAAGTTATCAGTAACTTTAAAACCCACACCGGCACCAGCGAATACACCTTCATCATCTTTGTTGCCTTGGAAGCCCGCAACGTTGTAATCCGTCGAGTACCACATTTGACCGCCTTTTGCGTAAAGGTCGACACGATCAGCAATGGGAGCGGTAACTTTTAGAGCTGCTGTATAGCCGTCCGTTTCGGCATTTGCTAGGTTATTACCATAGCTACCGAAATCAATGTAACCACCTTCCAACGCTAAGTAAGGATTAAAACGGTAACCAACTAAACCTTGAATAACATCGCTGTCATCATCAAAGTCATCTTGTCCATCAACTTTTAAGTAACCGTAGTTGGCGCCAACATATACACCATGATCGTTGGAGTCCGCAGCATGTGATAAAGTACTAAACGTTGCTAAAGAAAAAAGGCTAATCAAAGTAACAACATTGCTTTTCATTTCGTTCTCCTAATATAAGTTCCATTGAAGGTTCGAATAGTAAATAGCAAATGCAATGCCAACTTTAAATTAATGAAAAATATATTTAATTTTATAGAATACTGACAATCCTCTAAAGAACGCCGAACAAAAACAGAAAAAAAGATCTGTCTGTTTACTTTATATAAACAATACTAAATTGAGGTTAATCGATGATGTGAAAAAGATTCTTGTTAATTTGTAGATTTTTCAAAGAAATTAAATAAACATCTAAAATACTCTTGTAGATTAATCAGTCAAAAAACGCTTAGCTAGTTTTTATAAGAAAGGAAGCTAATCACACATACGTTGCATCTTACTTTGCTTCAAGCCGTGAATACTCTACTCTTTGCCTAAGCAGAGTTTAATGGAACTGAAGTATGTTAAAAGGCAGTGAATATCCTTCTATTCGAGCATTAAGGACGTTTGTCGCGGTCTCTAATTACCTCAGTTTCTCTAAAGCAGCGGATGCACTATGTATTACGCAAAGCGCAGTAAGCAAACAAATCGCATCGCTGGAGCAATTGGTGGGTTTACCTTTAATACAAAGAGGGGCGAGTGGTATTGAGTTAACCGAAGAAGGCAAGCGTTATCTGCCGCAAGTCACAGAAGCTTTGGAGCTTATTCAGCATGCAACTGCCAACTTAATCCAGTCAGATTCAAAGCAAGAATTACTCACCGTGGACGTAACCCCTTCTTTTGCCAGTCTTTGGTTGATACCTAATATTGATGACTTCCACCAGCAACATCCTAACATCCGAGTAAGAGTCTGTACCGGGGATGGGAACGTCAAAGATTCGAGCAACGAAAGTGACTTACATATTCGCTGCCTTCCATTATCCACACATTATGAATACAGCCACTTACTGTGCGAAGAAACATTGTTATTAGTCGGTTGCACAAATGCTCCTGCAATTGAGAGTGTGCACGCTGTTAGTAATTATCCGTTTATACCTCAAATCACTCGCCCTCAGCTATGGGAGCAATTTAAAGCTGTCTACACTGTAGAATCTCCCGTTACCTATCAACCTGTAGGCGTCGAACATTTTTACCTAGCTTGCGAAGCTGTCAGAATGGGAAAAGGGCTCGCCTTGCTTCCCGATTTTATGGCGCAGTATTCGATTTTAAGAGGGGACATTCAGCATGTTCTCAACCTTTCTTTACAGAGCGGTTATGGTTATTACGTGATGATCCCAAATTATCGCCTTTCGGCTAAAAAAGTAGCGGTGTTTCACGAATGGCTGAAGAGCAAGCTAAGTTAATGTTGTTTCTTTAAGCTCGTTTAGGTAAACCAAAACAACTCAAAGACTTCGGTATCTGTCTGCTCAAATTTATGGCATTCTCATCCATACTATTTAAAAAGGATAAATGGATAGTAGGATATGGACAGCAACACGCCAAGACTCTCTTTACGCACCATTGAGCCGACCGATTACCCAGAGCTCGCGGAATTAATGGACCTTGTTTTTCCTGATGTTGGTGGCTCATGGCCACGCCTGACCATCATGGATCTTATTCATCAGTTTCCTGATGGACAAATCTGTATTGAGGATAACGGAAAAATTGTCGGCGCAGCGCTAACAATCAAAGTGGACTACAACCGATTTTCACTTCCTCACCTGTACACCGACATCATCACCGAGAACAACGTCATCCAAAACCAAGTGACCGGTGACGCCATGTATGGTCTCGATGTATTTGTCCACCCGGACTATCGAGGGCTACGTTTAGGTCGACGTTTGTATGATGCGCGTAAAGAGCTTTGCCGTAGTAAGAACTTCAAAGCAATTTTAGCCGGTGGTCGCATTCCTAATTACCACCAATACGCAGATGAACTGAGCGTTGCAGAGTACATCGACAAAATAAAACGCCGTGAGCTTCACGATCCTATTTTGTCTTTTCAGCTTGCAAACGACTTCGATGTAAAACGTATTATGCGCGGTTACTTGCCAGAGGATAGTGCTTCTAAAGGCTACGCAACTCTGCTGGAGTGGGATAACTTCTTCTACGAAGAGGATATTCAATCCGTACATGATGTAGAAAAAACGCTGATTCGTATTGGTGTTGTGCAGTGGCAAATGCGCGCCATGAATGACTTAGAGGACTTGCTCGATCAGGCTGAGTTCTTCATTTCTTCTCTTGCGAACTACAAAGCCGATTTCGCCCTATTCCCTGAATTCTTTAACGCGCCGCTGATGGGCTTGCAAAACGACCAAAATTCCGTCGAAGCAATTCGCTTTTTGGCTAGCTTTACAGAAGAGATCAAAAACCGCTTCTCGCAGATGGCAGTCACCTACAACATCAACATTATTGCTGGCAGTATGCCCGTCATCGAAGATGGCAAGTTGTATAATGTGGCCTACTTACTGCAACGAGATGGTGAAATAAACGCTCAATATAAGATTCACATCACGCCCCATGAGCAAAAAGACTGGGTGATCGACGGTGGTGACAATGTTCAGGTGTTCGAAACCGATGCAGGCAAAGTCGGCATACTGATTTGTTATGACAGCGAGTTCCCAGAGTTGGGAAGAATGCTCGCCGAGCAAGGCGCACAAATTGTGTTCGTTCCTTTCTGGACAGACACAAAAAATGGCTACCAACGAGTACGAATCTGTTCCCAATCACGA
Organism: Vibrio sp. SCSIO 43097; assembly: GCF_023650755.1. Taxonomy (NCBI): domain Bacteria; kingdom Pseudomonadati; phylum Pseudomonadota; class Gammaproteobacteria; order Vibrionales; family Vibrionaceae; genus Vibrio; species Vibrio sp. SCSIO 43097. The sequence goes on from NZ_CP071840.1 coordinate 2,744,999, forward strand.
GCCATCGAAAACGAATGCTACGTTGCAATTGGGGGCAGTGTCGGCAACTTACCTCGTGTTGATAATGTCGATATCCAGTACGCACAATCTGCCGTATTCTCACCGTCGGATATCTATTTCCCACACGATGCGACCTTGACAGAAGCAAGCGCCAACACCGAAATGATAATCTTCGCTGATGTTGATTTGACTAAGTTGAAACAGCTTAATACTGAAGGCTCTGTCACCAACTTACGTCATCGCCGCCTTGATTTGTATGGTGCATTCACCAAAGCCAAAGAGTCATAAGGATCTCCCTAATTCGCCGCTACCAAAGAGCGTGGCGGCGAGTAAAGCAAGCTGCAGGTTGATTCAGCGCAATTATCAGAGGCATGTCAGTTTTTCTCAACGGTGAGAAACAAGAATTGACCCAATAGGACATTCGGAGTATCACTCCAACTTCGTTCCGCTTTTATTAGGGGAAAGCTTTTGGAACATATTAACGAACTTCTCATGTCAATGAAGCCTTTGCTTGAGCAATATGGCTACGTTGCGCTGATTGTCAGTATATTTCTAGAAGGGATAGGTATCCCGATGCCTGGTCAATCACTGATGATCGCGGCATCTTTGCTCTCGTCAGAACAAGTCATGAACCTAAGTATGGTAATGATGGTATCGTGGCTGAGTTGCTTTTTTGGTAATACCTGTGGCTACTTAATCGGTTATTACTTTGAGGGGTGGTTAGATAAAAAAGGCTACATTTCCGGCCCGAAGATGCAAACGCTTCAATTAACTATCCAGAAATACGGCCCTACGTGCTTGGTCGTCAGCCGCTTTATTGAAGGAATGAAGCAATTTATGCCTCTTGCATGCGGTATCGCGAAAATGCCACGTAGAGAGTTTTTGCTCGGTAACGCCCTCGCGGCGACGGTTTGGGTATTGGTATTCAGCTTGTTAACTCACTTTGCATTTGAGCATTTAAGCGTGTTGAGCAACCTGTACACCGAATACAAATATCTGGTATGGGCATTTGCTGCTGTCTTATTTACGTGGATGGTTTTAGGTATTGTTAAACGCAAAAAAGCCAAATCAATGCAATAACAACAGTCTCTTCATTAGCGCATAACTAAAGCTCGTGGTATCAGTGAGATACGCAACACGAGCTTTTATCTTTTTCTTTACGTGTAAAATTTAAACAGCCATTTAGACGTCTAGACGTTGACAATGTAGAAATGTGATATTAGTCTGCTCTTCTCTCTTATCATTAACATTGTCGTTTACATGTCCGGTTCCCAACAAACTACTAAAACAGTTGCACCGTCTGCGGTCGCACTGATCCCATTAATTGTATTCCTTGCGCTATTTATTGGCGTAGGCACTTACTTATCTTTGCAAGGCGTGGAATTTGCCTTCTACCAGCTGCCTGCACCCATCGCGGTATTACCAGCCATCATCATTGCGTTTCTTTTAAGTAAAGAGAAACTTAACCGCTCAATCGAACACTTCATGCGTGGTGTTGGCCACCCAGACATAATCGCAATGTGTATGATCTATCTGCTTGCAGGTGCCTTTGCTGCGGTAGCAAAAGCCTCTGGCGGTGTTGATGCAACAGTAAACCTTGGTTTATCCGCTATTCCAACCAGCATGATTTTACCAGGCATTTTTCTGATTTCTGCTTTTATCGCAACAGCAATGGGGACTTCGATGGGTACCATCGCAGCCGTTGCCCCCGTAGCGTTGGGTATTGCTGAATCAGCAGGAATGAGCTTACCGTTAACCGCAGGCGTTGTACTGAGCGGCGCTATGTTTGGTGATAACCTTTCTATCATCTCTGACACCACCATCGCGGCGACACGCTCTCAAGGTTGTGAGATGAAAGACAAGTTTAAAGAGAACATTCGTATTGCTTTACCTGCGGCGTTGATCGCGATTGTAGTGTTCGCTTTCAACAGTACCGCGACTCAAGTGCCTGCAACTGGCGATATTGAGTGGCTAAAAGTCTTGCCGTACATCACTATTTTGATCCTAGCGGTATCTGGTGTGAATGTGTTTGTGGTTCTGTCGATTGGCATTCTTTTGGCTGGCGGCGTGAGCTTGGCATCGATTGACAATTACGGACTGACTAATCTAGCCCAAGACGTTTACAAAGGCTTTGGTAACATGCAAGAGATCTTCTTGTTATCCATGCTGATTGGTGGTTTGAGTGAACTGATGCGTCGCCAAGGTGGTCTTGCTTTTCTAACAAATTTCGTTAGTAGCCTTATCCACGCGTTTGGCTCTAGTCACTCTAAGCATGCGAACAGTCGTGCAAGCGAGCTAGGTATTGCAGGTTTGGTATCAATGGTCAATGGCTGTACGGCAAACAACACCGTAGCCATCATTGTATCGGGCAGCGTTGCTCGCCAACTGGCGGAAGAGAATAATGTCTCTCCTCGCCGCTCAGCAAGCTTGTTAGACATTTTCTCATGCGTGGTGCAAGGCGTGTTGCCTTACGGTGCTCAAGTACTGCTGCTAGGTTCCGTGTTCAACCTCTCGCCACTTGAAGTAGTTGCCAATTCTTACTACTGTTTTGCATTAGCGATAGCGGCTGTTGTCGCGGTGTTTATCAAACATCCCGCTCGTCAACCTGTAGCGCAAACTGAGAACTAACGACAAATACCGAAAAGGCTCCGATGGAGCCTTTTTACTTTCCTTTCTTCTTTTTTTTCTTTTCCGCGAGCAGATTTACTTCAAAGCTGAACGCAAACTTTGCGCACTGTGTAAAGGAATCGCAAAGCGATGCGCCACATCGCGTAGAGCTTCTACCTGAGCCGCGTTACTGATTGCTAATTCGCCTGCCACATCGACGTGGTTATTCTCAAACCCCACTCTCACATCGAATCCAAGTAACATCGCACTCGCTAAACAGTCTTGCTCTCGCGCGCCAAAAGCACAAATGGCACATCGAATTTCTTCCTCGACAAAACGCGCCAAATTCAAACCTCGTAAATCCCATGGCGAAGACTGTTGAGCTTGGTGATAACGCCCTAAGACCACTAATGCATGCTGATGCGTTTTAGGTAACACGCCCGCATCACGCAGTTGGAAATAACGTTCAATGTCGGTTGCATCGTAGAGAATAATTTGGCTCACGATGTTGTGTTCTGCCACCCAATGGAAAAAGGCATGCCCTTCTTTCTCACTTGCGCGATCAGGGATTAACTCCCTCAATGCGAAAGAAGCCGCTTCTGGTTTCACAGCTTTAACTAACGCCATCTGTTGTGGCGGAGAATACAAGCCCACCGCCTCTGTGGTGAGCTGTACCATCATGTTTTGTCCCACCGCTTCTTTCACGACATGGTAAATTGCCATGTTGTCGTCGATGTCTAATGAATGACGTCCGTTGGCGTCTCTAGCATGCAAATGGATCATGGCAGCCCCTGCCGTTTGACAAGCGATAGCCTCTGCAACCAGTTCGTCTGTTGTCATGGGTAAGCTGGCGTGATCGTACTTAGTTTTTCTTGCACCGTTTGGGGCCACGATAATAGCGATAGGCTCTCGTATAGATCGATTTTCTAATTCCATTCCTTCGCTACCTCTTTTAGCGTTAATGAGAGTTTGCCAACTAGCTCATCAATATGGTGAGGCTGAATAATGAATGGCGGTGCAAGCAAGATATGGTGCCCATTAACGCCATCAATCGTTCCTCCCATTGGGTAGCACATTAAGCCATTTTCCATTGCTTGCTGTTTGATGCGTTTGTCTGCCAATGTGGCTTTACTCAGAGGCGCCTTGCTTTCTTTATCCGCCACCAGCTCAATGCCAAAAAATAAGCCTTTACCACGAATGTCGCCAATGTACGGTAAATGGGCCAATTCAGAAGTAAGCTCATTACGCAGCAAAGCACTTTGCTGATTCACCGCCGTTAATAAATCATCTTGGAAGATGGTTTGAATGGTTGCCACGGCAGCAGCGCACGCCACAGGGTGCGCCATAAAGGTATGGCCATGTTGGAAAAAACCGCTTCCACCGGCAATAGCTTGGTAGACTCGATCATTCGCAACCACCGCGCCAATAGGTTGATAACCCGCACCAAGCCCTTTAGCCATACACACCAGATCGGGGTCTGCCTCTTCTTGCTCAAACGCAAAAAAACTACCACTGCGTCCAACGCCACACATGACTTCATCCAAGATCAATAACACATCGTATTGGTCGCATATTTCGCGAATACGCTTGAAATAACCTTGCGTTGCAGGCACAGCTCCAGCGGTGGCTCCCACAATGGGCTCGGCGACAAAAGCCATGACATTATCAGCCCCCAACTCAAGAATTTTTGCCTCTAGCTCATTCGCCGCTCGCAATGAGTAATCCAATTCCGACTCATGACTCTGCTGATAACGATAAGCATAGCAAGGGGCGATATGATGGCTCGGGTGTAAGATGGGTTTGAACGGTTCACGTCGCCATTCATTACCTCCGACAGCCAAAGCCCCCAAGGTATTGCCGTGATAACTTTGCTGACGCGCGATGAATTGCTTTTTCTCTGGCTTACCTGATTCCACGAAATACTGCCGCGCCATTTTTAGTGCCGACTCCACCGCTTCTGATCCGCCACTGACTAAATACACATGGTTGAACTGTTCAGGCATGTGCTGACAAACCAATTCTGCTAGGCGCTCACTGTTATCACTAGTAAAAAATCCAGTATGAGCAAACGGCACTCGCTCGATCTGTTCCAACATCGCTTTTTTAACGGCTTGATGACTGTGGCCAAGGTTTGATACCGCAGCCCCACCACAAGCATCGAGATACTGCTTTCCATGCTTATCGAATAGATAAACACCTTCACCTCTATCGATGATTGGCAGCGTGGCATGGCAGTGTCGGTGAAATACGTAAGACATTTGAGTCCCTTCCAATGTGTAATACATGCACACATCATCAGGAACAAACCCAAACGTGACAAGAGAATAAATCTCACCCTCTATGAGCTTTTGGAATACCACAAACCAAAAACACCAAAACCCTTGATATTTAAACAATAAAATAAAAATAGGCCAGCTTTTTTAAAGACTGGCCTATGGGTAACCCAAAGCTAAAAAAAGAATCGTTTTACGCGTTTAGTGCCTGTTCTAAATCGGCTAGAATATCGTCAATATGTTCAATACCCACCGATAAACGAATCATCTCTGGAGACACACCAGCTTGTTTTTGTTCTGCTTCGCTCAATTGACGATGAGTCGTCGATGCAGGATGGCAAGCCAATGATTTTGCATCGCCAATGTTCACCAAACGCTTAAAGATTTTCAAAGCATCATAAAAACGCACACCAGCGTCATAACCATCTTTTAAACCAAACGACAAAATCGCAGAAGGCTTACCTTTCATGTATTTTTCGGCGAGATGAAAGTGTTCAGAACTTGGTAATCCGGCATAACTTACCCAACTGACTTTGTCATTCTGTTCCAAGAATTCAGCCACTTTGAGTGTGTTCTCGGTATGGCGCTCCATGCGCAGCGGTAACGTTTCTAGCCCTTGCATAAGCATAAATGCATTCATCGGTGATAATGCGGCTCCGGTATTACGCAGTGGTACGGTACGCGCACGCCCGATAAATGCCGCCTCACCAAACGCTTCGGTATACACCACGCCGTGGTAAGAAGGTTCTGGTTGGTTGAAAACAGGAAAGCGGTCTTTGTACTGCGCCCAAGGGAATTTACCTGAATCCACAATCACGCCACCTAATGTGGTGCCATGCCCACCAACGTATTTAGTGAGAGAGTGAACTACGATATCCGCACCAAATTCGATGGGTTTGCAAAGCACTGGCGTCGCAACAGTGTTATCCACAATCACAGGTACGCCTTGTGCATGAGCAAGCTCCGCCACACGTTCTAAATCGATGATATTGCCCGCAGGGTTCCCAATGCTCTCGCAGTACACCGCTTTGGTATTTTCATCAATTAATTCGGCCAAACTTTCTGGCTTGTCATCTTTAGCAAACTTCACCTGAATACCTTGATTTGGGAGCATGTGCGCAAACAAGGTATAAGTACCGCCATAAAGTTGCGGCGTAGAAACGATGTTATCGCCCGCTTGCGCTAACGTCAGAATCGCATAGTTAATCGCTGCACTCCCCGCACTCACGACCAATCCAGCAATGCCGCCTTCTAACGCTGCCATGCGTTTTTCCAGCACGTCATTAGTCGGATTCATGATGCGAGTGTAGATATTCCCCGGCACTTCCAAGTTAAACAGATCAGCACCATGCTGCGCGTTATCAAACTCGTACGCGACCGTTTGATAAATCGGTGTCGCGACAGATTTGGTGGTCGGGTCAGTTTCGTAACCAAAATGGATAGATAGCGTTTCGTCTTTCATGTTCTTCCCTGTCTTTCATCACTCAAATAGCGGCAAGCAAAGCACTTACCTTGCTTAAAACTTATATTGCCCAATTTTTCAACAAATAACGTAGGGATGAATCACAGAGATAAAACGCTAATTCAACTGTCCAAGTAACCAGTGACGAAACGTTTCTGTCGCATTCGTACGTGTGTTCATGATCAAGTAATACCCTGCATTGGCAGGAATCGGTTTGAATGGAGAAACCAAACGCTCTGTCGTCAATTCATCCTCAATCAGTGCCATTCGTGCCATCGCAATCCCAACGCCTGCTTCGGCTGCAGACATCGCCATATCCGTTCGATTAAAAAAGTGTCCGATATCGGTTTTAAAATCCAACCCCATCGCTGACGCCCAATATAGCCACTCATAGTCACGCGTCGCTTTTTCCCATGGCATCGCATCGTGTAGTAGCGTCGCCTCTTGCCATTGCTTCACTGGCATTGAGGTTTTTTGTTCACCAAACAACGTTTTTAGCCAGCCATGATCCTCAAGGTATTTTGGACTCATCACCGGCAGCAGATGCTCATCCAAAATCAGCTCCGCGTTAGCATTTCTATAAGGATGAAGACCATAGTCAATTGCGACGTCATAGTCTTTTATCTCACTATTTACCAGCGCACCTTCCGCAAAGATTTGTACTTGGATATCCGGATTATCATGATGGAAGCTTTCGAGCTTTGGGACTAACCATTTGAAAGCAAAAGAAGGCGTCAACTTCAAACGAATTTCATTGGTTTGTTTTTCTACTTTGAGCTCATCAAGCAATTTGCTCAGTTCCGAAAAGTGAAACTGCGTCGCTTGGTGTAACTGAGTGCCTTTTACGGTTAAACGAGTACCGCGAGAGTGGCGTTCAAATAAAGTAAAACCTAATAACGCTTCCAAATGAATAATTTGTTGGCTTATGGCACCAGTGGTGAGGTGTAAATGTCTTGCAGCACCAGTAAAGCTGTTGTACTCCGCGACTTGGCTAAATAGACACAAGCCACTTATCAGATTACTTTTCATCCTTGAGCCTATAGTTTTTCTAAACGCTGTGTGTAATTTATATCGATTGTTAACAAAAGGTAAAGAAAAGAAACTGAGCACTCTGATAAATGTGTGGAGTGCATCAATGGAAGTCATCGTATTAGGCAGCGGCGTTATCGGCTTAACCTCTGCTTGGTATTTATCTCAAGCAGGCTATCAAGTTACCGTCATTGACCGCCAACCAAGCAGTGCCATGGAAACGAGCTTCGCCAATGCCGGGCAGATCTCATATGGCTATTCTTCGCCTTGGGCTGCGCCTGGTGTTCCTGTTAAAGCCATTAAGTGGTTAATGGAGGAGCATGCTCCACTTAAAATCAAACCCACTCTGAATGCCGACATGATCCGCTGGGCGAGTAAAATGGTCGCGAACTGCACCCTACCTCGCTATCAAGTTAACAAGGCTCGCATGCTTTCGATCGCTAACCACAGCCGTATTTGCTTAGAACAGTTACGCCAAGAACACGCCATTAAGTATCAAGGACGTCAGTTTGGGACCTTGCAAGTATTCCGAACACATCAACAGCTGCAAGCTATTGAAAAGGACATGCAGCTCCTTGAACAAAGCGGAACCCGATTTAAGCTAATGGACGTCGAACAATGTATTGAACAAGAGCCAGGGCTTGCACTTGTGAAAGACAAACTGGTTGGTGGCTTGCATCTACCTGATGACGAAACGGGCGATTGCCATCAATTTTGCCAACAACTAACGGAGCTTGCTAAGGCACACGGTGTCCGATTTGAGTTCGATACTGAAGTAAGCAATTGGGTTACAGTAGGTAAAAAGATCATAGGTGTCCAAACGAACCGAGGACAATTTAAAGCAGACCAATATGTGGTGGCCTCTGGCAGCTACTCTACAGCGCTACTCAAGCAACTCGATATTGATATTCCGGTCTACCCTGTCAAAGGCTATTCACTCACCATCCCGATGGAAGATGAACACTTCTCTCCTCGATCTACTGTGATGGATGAAACCTATAAAGTCGCTATGACTCGATTTGATGACCGAATTCGCGTAGCTGGCACCGCAGAATTAGCAGGGTTTGATGCTTCCCTTCCACAAAAGCGCAAAAACACCATCGAAATGGTCATCCGTGATCTTTTTCCTCGTTGTGGTGACTTCAGCCAAGCTGAGTTTTGGAGCGGCTTTAGGCCAATGACGCCTGATGGCACACCAATTATCGGCGCGACTAAATACGATAACCTTTTTACTAACACCGGACACGGAACTCTGGGTTGGACGATGGCTTGTGGTTCAGGTCAATTGCTAGCAAGCGTAATGAAAGGTGAAAAAACAAAAGTGATGGATAATGCGGAGCTTAACCTTTGTCGTTACGCCTGAGGACATGACTGAACAAAAAACAGGCAGACACTTGCTCCACAAAATGCATAACCACTGGCATTTTTAACTCATCAAAATCGCAGCACATTTAAATGACAATGTGCTGCATAATTAATCATCAAGCAAATCTTCTACCTAAAAGGAGCAAATAAGCAACAAGAACCAAATTTTAACAACTACTCTCCATTCTGTGTTCATCATCACGCTACAAAGGATTTGTAGCTAAAAAAGTTAACAATTGCATTACATAAAGGGTAATGTATTGTGTGAAAAACAACCACAAACACAACTAACAGGGAAAATACTCATGCAGTCATTAGTTGATTTTCTGAATGGAATTATTTGGAGCCCGGTACTGATCTATTTGTGCCTTGGCGCAGGTTTGTTCTATTCAATCATGACGCGTTTTGTACAAATTCGTCACTTCTTTGAGATGTGGCGCTTATTACTTTCAGGGAAGAGTTCAACAAAAGGGATATCATCATTTCAGGCACTTGCCGTTTCACTGTCTGGCCGTGTAGGTACAGGTAACATTGCTGGTGTTGCTGCTGCTATCGGTTTCGGTGGCCCAGGCGCCGTATTCTGGATGTGGGTCGTAGCCTTCTTTGGCGCTGCAACCGCATACGCAGAATCAACACTTGCACAAATTTATAAAGAAGAAGACGAAGGCGAGTTCCGTGGTGGCCCTGCTTACTATATTGAGAAAGCAATGGGACAAAAATGGTACGCTTGGATCTTTGCTATCGCGACCATCTTTGCTTGTGGTGTTCTACTTCCTGGCGTTCAATCGAACAGTATCGGTAACGCAGTAGAAGCCGCATTTGGCTCAGGTGACATGATTGAAACCGCTATTGGTACCTTCAGTTTTGCTAAAATTTTCACTGGTACGGTTGTTTGTGTCATTTTGGCTTTCATCATTTTTGGTGGCGTAAAGCGTATCGCGAACTTTACCCAAGTCGTTGTGCCATTTATGGCGTTAGCTTACATCATTACTGCGTTTGTCATCATCCTTCTAAACATTGGTGAGGTTCCACGCATTTTCGGCATGATCATTGGTGACGCATTCACACCAATGGCAGGCGTTGGTGCAGCAATCGGCTGGGGTGTAAAACGTGGTGTCTACTCCAACGAAGCAGGTCAAGGTACTGGTCCTCACGCAGCAGCAGCAGCGAGTGTTGATCACCCAGCTCAGCAAGGTCTTGTTCAATCTTTCTCTATTTACATCGATACACTACTTGTGTGTTCAGCAACCGCGTTCATGATTCTTATCACTGGCGCGTACAACGTAAATGGTGCGATTGAAGGTACATTCCTGGTTCAAAACCTACCAGCGGATATTGGTGCAAATGGCCCTGTGTTTACACAGATGGCGATCGAAAGCGCACTACCTGGCGTGGGTAAACCATTCATCGCAATCGCTCTATTCTTCTTCGCGTTTACGACCATTCTGGCTTACTACTACATTGCAGAAACGAACATTGCTTACATTCGTCGTACGTTCAAAGTAAATGGACTGATGTTTATTCTGAAAGTCATCATTATTTCATCCGTGTTCTACGGAACCGTGAAAACCGCCAACTTAGCATGGGCGATGGGTGATGTAGGTGTAGGACTGATGGCGTGGCTAAACATCATCGGTATTTTGATCATCTTCTTTATGTCGAAGCCTGCACTCAAAGCATTGAACGACTACGAAGAGCAACAAAAACGTGGTGTGACCGATTTTACATTTAACCCTGTTGCACTGGGCATTAAAGGCGCAGATTACTGGGAAGATAAGTACCGACGTAAAACAGGTAAAGCACCAACGGCAGACAGCAATAGCGCAGAAACTGTTGAGCAACCATCAACATAGCGTTATCACATAAATAAGAAAAAGCAGTGGTCCGATTAAGGACATAAAAAAGGGGGATTAACCAATGGTTAATCCCCCTTTCTTCTTTATGAGTAACAGCTTAGGCGATAACCGCTTCAACTTTACGAGCGATTTTTGCTTTACCCACAGGTAACACTTCACGACCAAATTCGTTGTTCAGTACTTGCGCCATTGCGAAGTAAATTGCACTTGCGCCACAGAAGATACCCTCGAAGCCAGCGATAGCACCGATCACTTCGCTACCAGTGAAATCACGAGCAGCAAGCAAGAAGAACAGGATAGTTAGAGAACCAAATACCACTTGCTTCGCTGTTGGGTAACATAGAGAACCAATAAACATGAAACCAGTGAAGATGCCCCAAAGCGCTAGGTACCAACCCATAAAGCTTGCAGGGCTTGCAGGAAGACCCATGTGAGGCATTACGATTAGACCAACCAATGTTAGCCAAAATAGACCGTAAGAAGTAAACGCAGTTGTGCCGAATGTATCACCGCGTTTAAAGCACATGATGCCAACGATTACTTGGCTAAGGCCACCGTAAAAGATGCCCATCGCTAGGATCATAGAGTCAATTGGGAAAAATCCTGCATTATGAATATTGAGCAGAATAGTGGTCATACCGAAACCCATTAGACCTAGCGGTGCTGGGTTAGCCAGTTTTGTCGACATGTACAAATACCTTTTTTCAAAAATGTTGATAAAAAATGCGCGCGAATTTTAATGGGCTCCAGAACAAAAGAGAAAAGCTGTTATTGAAAACTTAGATTCCATAAATAAACCACTACATATATAAAAAAAGACCCTGCAAAAAAGCAGAGTCTTTATAGATAGTTAGGTTGTTTTTCACTCAATCACTGACAAGAAATCTCGTCCCAGAACCAGTTGCTTTGCGTTGGGCTTTCCCATACTCCAGGGCCATTTTTTGCGACAAAACATTTGTTTTGGTACGTCACTTTATCGCCGTTAGCGACTTGCGTTACACCCGGCTCCCACTGAATAAAATTGCCTGTAACTGGTGGTTCTGGCTCGGTTACTGGCGGCTCAGGTTCTGTGACGGGCGGCTCTGGCTCAGTCACCGGTGGTTCAGGTTCCGTTGTAGGCGGCTCCGTAGGAGTGCCTGAAACCAGCTTCCAAGGGTCTCCTTTCGTTGGCTCATTACCTTGTGACCACCATTTCGCTTCGTAAACAGCACCTTGGTAAGAAACTTGATCACCCGTGTTATATACTTTGCCAGAATCCCAAGCTGCCACACCACCTACAGGCGGATCGACCGGATCCACTGGGTCTAACTTGTCAACTACACGAACTTCTGGCCAACCCGCATGAGATTGGTAGAAGTTAGTTACACATTTCTCATAGTCACCCGCAACTAGCGCAGAGTAAGCCGTTTGGAAACCAACAAGTTCACATTCAAAAGAGTGGCCTCCCGGACGATCTGAGTAGTATTTCCAGTTCCCATCCCAGTTGGTGTACAACACGTCTGTCGCACCATTCAGATTTAAGCTGCCGTAAGGCGTCTGCTGCCAACAGGTATTGGTCTCATCGGCTTCAATTGGAATTTGATAATGAGCGGCAAGTCCTTCCCAATAGCGAATACGGTTAACAGGTTGACCTTTATCTTTGTTTTGCTCTCCACACTCAATACCACCATTGATCACGTTGATGGTGGTACCAAAGCCGTAACCAATGCCAGCATCAAGCTCACGCTGTGAAGGCACCCAAGTACGGTCAATCACATGTAGCATTGCAGGTTTCGGTGCTTGTGGGGTTAGGAAGAACCAGATAGCCGATGCCAAGTTCAGCCATGAATCCGCAACCAAGCCTGGATTTTTCAGCAATACAGATGCATCGCCATCAAACATCACTTCAGAGAACGCGCCATAGTTAAAATGGTAAGAAAGCTGTTTAGCACCACGTCCAAAATAACCTTGTCCTGGTTCACATGGCCAACGCTTATTTTGCCAGTCATTTTGACCACAACCTGTTGTGTAACCTTCTTGCCCTTCAGACCATCCCATTTCTCGCACATGAACCAAAGCTTGCTGCCACTCTTCCAACCCTAGCGGATTATCCGATACGTTATCAATCGAAATATGGCCACCGGTTTCTTGTGCAAAGTGAGCAAACGCTGTCACGATCGATTTTTTACAAATTGCATCCGAATCACGACCGTCTGTGTACTCACCACAGAATGCAGGGAACTTACCAATTGCACGTAGGAAACGCGTGTAAGTGTATTCAGGTGCCGCCATTTGAGTCAGGAAGTCCCACTCACTTTCGGGGAATACACGCTCTACACGCTTCACGTTTTCTGGGTTGGTTGTCGCCCCTGGTACAATCGCTTCAACCACTGAGTTCGGGCGTGTCTCTAATGCTTGTGACCAAATGGCATACATAGGATCAGAAGTTTTGCTTTGCTCTACGGCTTGAACGTCACCACGAGCAATAACATAACCATTCGGATTTTGCGGATCGGGCTGAATATTCATACTCGCATTCACTTGTGCTGCTAAGACACAACTCAATGCAAGAGGAAGATGTTTGAGTGCAAACATGTCTAGTCTCCGGATTTCAACAATACAATATACGAGGAATAACTAGACATATAGTGGATCATATATACGAAACACCGAGCCAAGTACGTTGATTCTGCGAGACAAAATGAATAAATAAGTCCTCACACACATTTTGTCACAAGAAAAATGTTACCTTGACTCAAAAGAAAAGCGGAGACCCTGTGAGCCTCCGCTTTGTGATGTTTCTCTCTTTATTGTTCTGCCGAAACCACCTCTAGCTTCGCGGTTGACTTTTGTTTAGACAGCACAAAATAAACCACACACTGAGAAATAATTGCGGCAAGCACAATCACTGGTGAGGCGTTGATTCCAGCTAAAAGAAAACACCCCAATGCGATCATTCCATTGAGTAATGCGTAAGGCAATTGTGTACGGAAGTGCTCATACTGTTCACACCCCGCTCCTGTCGACGACAAAATCGTAGTTTCAGAGATGGGAGAACAGTGATCGCCAAACAAGCCACCAGATAATACCGCACCAATACAAACCAACAGTGGTGCATCAATCGCGACGGCAGTTGGGATCACTAATGGCATCATGATGGCAAACGTCCCCCAAGATGATCCCGTAGCGAACGAGATAATACCGGCCAGTAAAAACGCAACCGCTGGCAATAACCAGTAAGGGAAACCGGCTTGAGCTTGTTCAGCAATGTATGCAGCTGCACCTAATTCTTTCCCAACCGAGCTAAGCGCCCAAGCCAATACCAGAATCACCGCCACTGACATCATGTTTGACATCCCTTTCAGATAAACCTGAATACCATCCGAAAGCTTTCTTACGCCATAAAACGCCATCAGCGCAATTAAAGTGAAGGCCGCGAAGAAATATGCAGAAGAAAGTGCAGCCCTAAACGTTGATCCTGCCACTTTTTGAAATGGAAAACCGTGTGGCACGAGGATGGTACATAGAACCACCAGCATAACGAGCAAAGGCGCCCATACAAAACTGGATTTTGCATTTTTATGCGTAAACACATTCATAGACTCCTGTACTTTCCCAAAGTCGGAGCCCTGTTCTGCTAACTGCTCAGCCTTCGCCATCGGTCCGAAATCTAATTTGAAGAAAGAGACAATCGGCACAATCGCGATCGCAAGAAAGGCGTAAAACTGATACGGGATCGCGCCAATGAAAGCATCCCAATCACTCATACTGACATTCAGGGCAGTAAACTCTTTTTGAATCAATCCCATGATGTAAACGCCCCATCCGATAAAAGGGATCAAGATTGCGACGGGAGAGGAAGTAGAGTCGATAATAAAAGCTAATTTTTGGCGTGATACTTTTAACTTATCAAATAAAGGGCGAAAAACAGGACCAACAATCAACGGTGTACCAAGGTCAGAGAAGAAAATAACCACACCACCGAACCAAGCGGACAGTTGAGCTTGGCACTTACTCGCCACCCATTGAGTGACCTTTTTAGCAAACGCCACACCACCGCCAGATTTCTCCATCAAGGCAACAAAGCCACCAATAAAGACCAAGAGCAAAATGACGCCCGCATTGTAGCTGTCAGTTAATTGCGGCAGTAGATAGCTTTTCATCAATGCACTAAACGAGTCTAGTGGCCCTTTTTCGACAAATGTCCCTTCAAGCATAGCGACACCACTCACCACACCGGCGAATAAACCAACAACGACATTTCTTGTGGTCAGCGCGAGGAAAAGAGTAATAAGGATGGGAATGAGAGAGGTAACGTCAGCCTGTTCCATAGCAATACCATTTATGATAATTAAACAATTAAAATGAATATATATTTAATTTAACCGCATGTATATATCTCTCAAAAAAAAAGTTGAGCCACCTCTTCACAAACTTGAAGTACAAAAAAACCAGCCCGAAGGCTGGTTCTTATAAACTCAACAGTCTAGAGGAAAATTATTCCCACTCGATAGTCGCTGGTGGCTTACCTGAAATGTCGTAAACAACACGAGAAATGCCATCAACTTCGTTGATAATACGGTTAGATACCTTACCTAGGAAGTCGTATGGTAGGTGTGCCCAATGAGCAGTCATGAAGTCGATAGTTTCTACCGCACGTAGAGACACAACCCAATCGTACTTACGGCCATCGCCCATTACACCAACAGAACGTACTGGTAGGAATACCGTGAACGCTTGAGATACTTTGTTGTATAGATCAGCTGCGTGCAGTTCTTCAATAAAGATAGCATCAGCACGGCGTAGCAAGTCACAGTATTCTTTCTTGATTTCACCAAGAACACGAACACCTAGACCTGGACCTGGGAATGGGTGGCGGTAAAGCATGTTATAAGGCAGGCCTAGCTCTAGACCAATCTTACGTACTTCATCTTTGAACAGCTCACGTAGTGGCTCAACAAGACCCATTTCCATGTCATCTGGAAGACCGCCTACGTTGTGGTGCGATTTGATCACGTGCGCTTTACCAGTCTTAGATGCAGCTGACTCGATTACATCAGGGTAAATCGTACCTTGAGCTAGCCATTTCGCGTTTTTCAGCTTCTTAGACTCTTCATCGAATACATCTACGAATACGTGACCGATAGTCTTACGCTTCTCTTCTGGGTCAGACTTGCCTTCAAGTGCTTTTAGGAAGCGTTCTTCAGCGTCAACTTTGATGATGTTCAAACCAAATTGGTCGCCGAACATATCCATTACTTGTTGACCTTCGTTTAGACGAAGTAAACCGTTATCAACAAATACACACGTTAGCTTGTCGCCGATTGCACGGTGAACCAGCATCGCGACTACCGATGAATCAACACCACCAGATAGACCTAGGATAACTTCGTCGTCACCCACTTGCTCTTTAATGCGAGCAACCGCGTCTTCGATGATAGATTCCGAAGTCCATAGACGCTCACAGCCACATACGCCAAGAACAAAGTTCTCAAGCATTTGTAGGCCACCTTTTGTGTGTGTCACTTCAGGGTGGAACTGAACACCGTAGTATTTCTTCTCTTCGTTCGCCATCGCAGCGTAAGGACAAGTGTCTGTCTCACCAACTTTTACGAAATCGGCTGGGATCTCTACTACTTTGTCGCCATGGCTCATCCAAACGTCTTGAGTTGCTTCAAGGTCTTTAAATAGAGCACATTCACCAGAAACTTTAACCTGAGCGTAGCCAAACTCACGTTCGTTAGAGCCCGCTACTTTGCCTCCTAGCTGTTCCGCCATGGTTTGCATGCCGTAACATACGCCAAGCAAAGGAACACCAGAATCAAACACATATTGAGGCGCGCGTGGAGAGTTCTCTTCCGTTACGCTTTCTGGACCGCCAGATAGGATAATGCCATCTGGGTTGAATTCGCGAATATCCGCTTCTTCTACATCCCAGCTCCATAGTTCACAGTAAACGCCGATTTCACGTACGCGGCGTGCTACTAATTGAGTGTACTGAGAACCGAAGTCCAAGATCAGAATACGTTGGTCATGGATATTTTTAGTCATTTTGAGCAGTCTTTTTAAGGCTAAGTGATTAAAACCGAGGCGAGTGTACTCGCCTCTTCTTAATGCTTCAAGGAAAAAGCAAACGTTTCCGTTGGGTAATTAGTTCCCTAGACGGTAGTTCGGTGCTTCCTTAGTAATTTGAACATCGTGTACATGAGACTCTTGCATACCAGCACCAGAGATACGTACAAATTCAGCTTTCGTACGCATATCTTCGATAGTTGCAGAACCAGTTAGACCCATGCTTGAACGTAGACCACCCATTTGTTGGTGTACGATCTCTTTTAGACGGCCTTTGTATGCGATACGACCTTCGATACCTTCTGGTACTAGCTTGTCCGCTGCGTTGTCAGACTGGAAGTAACGGTCAGAAGAACCTTGAGACATAGCACCAAGAGAACCCATGCCGCGGTAAGACTTGTAAGAACGGCCATTGTATAGAATCACTTCACCCGGCGCTTCTTCAGTACCAGCAAACATAGAACCAACCATCACACATGATGCGCCAGCTACGATTGCTTTACAGATATCACCTGAGAAACGGATACCACCGTCAGCAATAACCGGAATACCATAATCATTAGCCACTTCTGCCGCATCTGCGATTGCAGTGATTTGTGGAACTCCCACACCCGTTACAATACGAGTTGTACAGATAGAACCAGGGCCGATACCAACTTTCACTGCGCTTACGCCAGCTTCGATTAGTGCTTTAGCACCAGCACCTGTTGCTACGTTACCACCGATGATGTCTAGATCTGGGTAAGCAGCGCGAGTTTCGCGGATGCGGTTTAGTACACCTTCAGAATGTCCGTGTGAAGAGTCGATAAGTAGAATGTCAACGCCTGCTTCAACTAGAGCAGCAACACGCTCTTCGTTACCCGCACCAGCACCAACTGCTGCGCCAACACGTAGGCGACCACGCTCATCTTTACATGCGTTTGGTTTACGTTCTGCTTTGTGGAAGTCTTTCGCAGTAATCATACCGGTTAGTTGGAACTCATCATTCACAACCAATACTTTCTCTACACGAGCTTCGTGCATTTTCTCTTGCACTTCTTCTCGTGTTGCACCTTCTTTAACTGCTGCCAACTTCTCTTTTGGCGTCATTACTGAAGATACTTTCTTAGAAAGGTCCGTCACAAAACGAACGTCACGACCAGTGATAATACCAACAAGCTCATTGCTCTCAGTGACAACAGGGAAACCTGCAAAACCATGCTTTTCAGTGAGTGCAACAACATCAGCGATGGTCGCGTCAGGGTTTACAGTAACCGCGTCAGTTACCATACCAGCTTCGAACTTCTTAACTTTACGAACTTCGGCTGCCTGCTGCTCAATAGACATGTTCTTGTGGATAAAGCCAATGCCACCCTCTTGCGCTAGCGCAATTGCTAGACGAGCTTCAGTAACAGTGTCCATAGACGCTGAAATCATTGGGATGTTTAGGGTGATGTTCTTAGTTAGCTGAGTGCGAAGATCAGCTGTGTTTGGGAGAACGGTGGAGTGTGCTGGCACAAGTAGTACGTCATCGAATGTCAGCGCTTCTTTGGCAATTCTTAGCATTTGCAATATCTCACAATTAGAGGAGTAAAAAGACAATCCAATCTCATCGTTTCGCATAATGAGGGTAACCAGTTTTAGGTTGTTGGCTACATTTGGATTAGATATTGCGGAGGGATTATACGGTTAACGCAATCGCTTGACCACAAATTTTTTAATTTTTTTCTTGCAATTACCCCCTTGCTATGTATTATATTGCCGCTAATTTCCATACTCACGTCTAAGAGATTAGCTGTGCTCTCCAAGACCAATCAAAACATCTTTACTGTTTCTCGTCTCAACGCAGAAGTTCGCTTACTCCTTGAAAACGAAATGGGGATCGTTTGGCTCGTCGGAGAGATATCCAACTTTTCAGCTCCTGTCTCTGGTCACTGGTACCTCACTCTTAAAGACTCTCGCGCTCAAGTTAAATGTGCCATGTTTCGTGGTAACAATCGCCGCGTTACTTTCAAGCCCGCTAACGGTAATCAAGTCCTAGTAAAAGCTCGTCTTTCTCTTTATGAGCCTCGCGGTGACTACCAATTGATCATCGAAAGCATGCAACCGGAAGGTGATGGCCGTCTTCAACAAGAGTTTGAAGAGCTGAAAATGAAGCTTGCAGCAGAAGGGTTGTTCGCGCAAATCAATAAGCAATCTTTGCCTGAGCACCCTAAACGTGTTGGCGTCATCACATCGAAAACTGGTGCCGCGCTTTACGATATCTTAGACGTATTGAAACGTCGTGATCCTTCCCTACCTGTTGTGATTTATCCGACAGTGGTACAAGGTGAGGACGCAGCCATTCAAATTGCACAAGCCATTGGTCGCGCTAACAGCCGTGATGAATGTGATGTGCTAATTGTGGGCCGAGGTGGTGGTTCATTAGAAGACTTATGGTGCTTTAACAACGAGATATTAGCTCGCACGATTGCAGCAAGCCAAATTCCTATTATTAGCGCCGTTGGACATGAAGTTGACGTGACAATAGCTGATTTTGTCGCCGACGTACGCGCGCCTACTCCATCAGCAGCCGCTGAGCTAGTAAGCCGTGATAACAGCCACAAAGATCAAGCTTTAGTTACCCGCCAGCATAAGTTAGCGAGCGCGATGCGTTACTACCTAGCACAACAAAAGCAGCAATCTGCTCAATTAGTGCACCGTCTAGAGAGACAGCACCCAAGCTATCGCTTGCAACGTCAGACGCAACAGTTAGATGAGTTGGACATGCGCTTACAGCGAGCGATGAGTCGTTTTATTGCCTTGCGTCAACAGCGAATCGAGCGTCAACATTATCGGCTGCAATTAAATTCTCCTGTAACACGCCTTGCCGAGCAGAAGTCGAAGCTAGAACGTGTTGAGCAAAAGCTCATGGATGCAATGGATCGCAAGTTACTGACTATGCGCCATCAACTCGCGATTGCTGCAGAGAAGTTAGACACCGTCAGCCCACTAGCGACATTGAAACGAGGTTACTCAATTACTCAAACTGAGCAAGGAAAAGTAATTACGCAATCTTCAGATGTAAAATCGGGAGATGTATTGATTACTCGATTAGCCGAAGGCGACGTTCGCTCTACCGTTAACTGAATACAAACTCTGGTTAACTGATTTTCTGGAACTCAAATCGGACACGTGATTTTGACTTGAGTTCATTACACACATTGCAAAAGTAACTCGCAGCACCGCATGCTTGCAGCTTCTCCAGCTCCGCCTCACAATCAGGGCAAAAACCTACTTTTTTAAAATCCGATTCACACTGTGCACAATGGTATTGTCCTGTCCATTCCAGTTCGACATTGCAAGTCGGGCAAATGTTCTGCTGCATATCCCGTTCCTCTCTCTAAACTAAGCAATTTCGAGTAACGCATGCTACTCAAAATAACGAACAAGTATGTTGATCTTCATCACCGCCCCAACAAGTTTCACGAGGCGTTAACCATACTTGATACGTAGGATCTTATACTGATCGTCTGATATTTACTCCTTGATCAGCGATCACCCCTTAAAAGAATATTTATATAACCACACACCGAAAGCATAAGTTACATATTCTGCATTCCAATTTAAGACAGAATAAAAAACCTTAGAGAGATTTAATTAAACGAAAAATCAGAATTTAATAAAAAGATCTTATTCAAAAAGCAGTGTTTACATTGGTGTGCATTTCGATAGTTTGAGCGTCGAGCTCAACGAGTTTAACTTGGATAAAAGCAAACTCATTTAAATGGCTCGCATGCGTTCCACCACAAGGGATTACCGCTAATTGACCTTCCCCTAAATCGCACTTCCAATAGCGAGAATCCGTTAATCTATCGCCGTGGCATTCCATGGTGATCATCGCATCTCTTTGAAGCCATTCAACCAGTTGGCCATTCACTTTTTCTGCAATCGCCTGGAGGTCATTCAGCATATCTGCACTGTTTAATCCTCTTTTACGGAGTGTTTTGCCTAAACGGTACGTATCGAGGCACTTGTCTGGAGTGACATAACTCGTGACTTGCGCATAGCTATTAAAGTCATAATAACCATGTGGGTCTTTGCGGTCTGCGTCTTTTCGCCAATAGTCTTCCGCTAGTACTTTATTCAACGCCAAATACGCTAAGTGTCCTGCTGTGTGGCCTCGACTCAAAGCATTTTGATAGTCTTTATCTACCGCTAATGTTACCAAGTCATTAATTGCAAATGATTCCGTACGTGATAAAACATGCACGACGACAAACACCCAACCTTCAGCATCACGCTTTACAGGGATGTCACTACCCACATACAAAGCACCACTCTCCTGCTCCACTGCTCCAACTTGGCAATCTACTACGTCATGCTCAGCCCCATTCACCTTCAACGTTCCTTTGTCTGCAGGGTGATCCGGCCATATGTGACTAACGGGATGGAACGGCGTGACATCTGTAATAACGTAAGTCACTTCTTCCGTAGATTGAACGAGCTGTATTTGTGCTTCTAATTGCCATGTTTGATGACAAAAACGAGTCTTTGTTGCTGTGATAGTCATTTTTACGATTACTTTTGATAAAAAAATACCCAAGTAGAAACTTGGGTATTCGAATTTCATTATTTATTGCGGTTTTTCACCATCGACATCATACGCTTACGTTTACGCTCTTGTGATAGCGTAAGCTTATTCGTACGGTTCTCGTATGGGTTATCACTGTTGTGGAAGTTAATGCGAATCGGTGTTCCCATAATTTCCAGAGACTTACGGAAGTAGTTCATCAGATAACGTTTATACGAATCTGGTAATTCACGAACCATGTTACCGTGGATAACAACGATCGGTGGGTTGTAACCACCTGCGTGTGCGTATTTGAGTTTGATACGACGACCACGAACCATTGGCGGCTGGTGATCATCCACTGCCATCTTCATGATACGCGTCAGTACTGACGTACCCACACGCGTTGTCGCCGAGTTATATGCTTCTTGAATAGATTCAAATAAGTGACCAACGCCAGTACCGTGCAGCGCAGAGATAAAGTGGATACGCGCGAAATCGACGAATCCTAGACGGCGGTCCAGTTCTTTCTTCACGCTTTCTTTCACGTCACTGTCTAGACCATCCCACTTGTTAACGGCGATGACAATTGAGCGGCCAGCATTCAGTGCAAAACCAAGCAAGCTTAGGTCTTGGTCTGAAATATTTTCACGTGCATCAATCACCAGTAGAACGACGTTTGCATCTTCTACCGCTTTCAGCGTCTTAACAACAGAGAACTTTTCAACCGTTTCATTGATACGACCACGACGACGAACACCTGCGGTGTCAATTAGTACGTATTCGCGTCCATCACGTTCCATCGGGATGTAGATAGAATCGCGCGTTGTACCTGGCATATCGTATACAACTACACGTTCTTCACCCAGAATACGGTTAGTCAGTGTCGATTTACCTACATTCGGACGACCGATGATCGCCAACTTAATCGGCTGCTCTTGAAGGCGCTTGAATTCAGCTTCTGCGTCTTCTTCAGTGTAATCTTCAACAAGAGGCTCTTCGTCTTCGAATCCAGTCAGGTCTTCAATCTCACCTTCTTCAGATTCACTTGTTAATAGATCATCAAAGAATGGAGATAAAGCACGCTCAAGCAAAGCGGTCACACCACGGCCATGAGCAGCCGCAATCTGGTACATATCATCCACTCCGAGCTGCCAAAAATCAGCACA
The DNA here is from genome assembly GCF_023650755.1 of Vibrio sp. SCSIO 43097. Classification (NCBI taxonomy): domain Bacteria; kingdom Pseudomonadati; phylum Pseudomonadota; class Gammaproteobacteria; order Vibrionales; family Vibrionaceae; genus Vibrio; species Vibrio sp. SCSIO 43097. The sequence continues at coordinate 2,767,342 of NZ_CP071840.1, forward strand.
CGCCGCATCGGCATCAATACCATCGATTTTGTTTACTACCAGCATCGCTGGCTTTTCAATTTTACGCAGATGCGCAGCAATTGCTTCATCTGAAGGTGTCAGACCAGCACGACCGTCAACAAGGAACAACACAACATCAGCCTCATCAATCGCGGCTAATGACTGTTCTGCCATCTTTGTTTCCACGCCTTCTTCTGTGCCATCGATACCACCGGTATCAATCACAATGAATTCGTGCTCTTCACCAAGTCTCGCCTGGCCATATTTACGGTCTCGCGTTAGGCCTGGAAAGTCCGCAACCAACGCGTCACGAGTGCGAGTCAATCGGTTAAATAGTGTAGATTTACCTACGTTCGGACGCCCTACTAGAGCTACAACAGGTACCATAACAACCTCTACAATAATCTTTCTTCTGTAGTTATAGGTAACGACTTGCTCGATGCCAAATCAAACCAGATTTTTACCTATAACCACGTCAGGGTTAATAAATTCAAACAACAAAACGGCTCCTAGCTGTCACCAGCCAGGAGCCGAATGTGAATTATATCACGATATTATTCGTTAATGGTTAGTTTCTTTACATCGCCGTTGCGAGTTGTAATCACATAACCATCCGACAATAACGTCGGGCCAACTGCCAAGCCACTATCATCGACAAACTGCTGCGCAACAAATTCGCCCGTTGAACGATCCATCCAGTGAAGGTAACCAAGCGTGTCACCGACAACGAGATAATTGCCAACAATAACTGGCGCTGTAAGTTGTCGGTGCTCAAGCAAGCTGTTTTCCCACAACTCAGTTCCGCTTCGTGAATCAACGGCAACAACATGATCTTTTTCCGTTATCACAAAGATGCGACTACCATCTGTAGAAATGTCTGTCGCAGATGAGTAATTACGCTTCCAAATCGGGTTCGCTGAACGCAAGTCAATAGCGATAAGTTGGCCATTGTATCCAATGGTGAAAAGAGTACCGCCTAGCACAATTGGCGATGAATCAACGTCAACCAAACGATCAATTTCTGTCGCGCCTTTTGGCGTACCAACAGGCTGTTGCCAAATCAACTGACCACGCTCAACGATAGCAGCTGCGAGTCGGCCATTTGCCGTTCCCCAAAATACACCGCCACCAATTGCAGTCGGAGTACTGTCGCCACGTAAAGTTAAGTTCGGCACTTCTGTACTCAATGCCCAGCGTTGCTCACCTGTACTCTCATTAAGGGCAATCAACATGCCTCGGCTAGTATTGATGATAATAAGGCCTGAATCTGCAACTGGCTTCGCCAGTACCTCACCACCAACTTTGACACGCCAAACAATTTCACCTGTTTCTTGGTCAAGAGAGATGACTTCACCATTCTCAGAGCCAATGTAAAGGTTTCCGTATGCCGCTGTGATACCACCAGAGAGACGAGCAATGACATCTTCTTCTAGGTCCGTTTGCCAACGTTGTTTACCGTTTTCAGGATCCAGCGCTTTTACTAAGCCATCACGACTTGCCACGAACAATGTATCATTCGCAAATACAGGGGATAGTTTTGAAAAGTAATGACCAACACCATCGCCAACCGATGTGCTCCACTCACTACTGGTTGTAAACTGACTGTCTACCTGAGGTAGTGGCGCCATTACAATGGTGTCTTTCTCACCTGCACAACCGGCAAGTACTCCCATTGTTAACGCCCCTAGCAAGGCTTTCTTAAAGACTCTTTTCATCCAATGCGGTCCTTATTTCGCCAGATCGTCCAATTTCATTTGTAGTGTCGGGCTTGCATCTGCCGCTTGCTGAGCTTCAGTATACGCAGCGTACGCAGCATCTTTGTCACCTTGGCGAATCGCAATATCGCCACGAAGTTCAGCAATACGACCTGTCCATGCTGTATCAGTGACGTTACTTAGCTCTGCCGTTGCAGCGTCGAAGTTACCCATTTCCGTCTCAATACGCGCAATGCGGTAACTAATCAATGGTAACAACGCAGCATCTTGAGTGTTGCTTTGCGCCCACTTCAGTTGCTCCAATGCAGCAGAAAGGTCTTGAGCTTCAACTTGTGCTTTAGCAAGTTGTAGCGCAGCCAATACTGAATATTCTTTTACTTCATTTGACTCAATGAAAGCTTTCACGTCAGCTTGAGCATCAGTGCCTTTGTCTTGCAAAGCATTCATTGCTGTCGTGTAGCTTTGAGAAGCTGCTTCACTCGCCTGAATCACAGAATCCTGGTAGTAACGCCAGCCGAATAGACCACCTAAACCAACAACCGCACCGATGATGACGGCTTTGCCGTTTTCCTTCCACCAGTCTTTAATGGCTTCAACTTGTTGTTCTTCAGTATCGTAAAGTTCCACTTCCTGTCCTCTTAAAACATGTAAATGGCAGCTTAGCTGCCATTGTTCCTATTTCGTTTAAAGGCTCCACATTTGGGAGCCTTAGCTTACGAACTAGGATGTAATTTTGTTAGATTACTAAAAGACTTAAATCAGTGCTGCGATCTTTTCTGCAACTTCTGCTTGGTTGTAAGTCTCTTGCTCACCACCAGCTAAGTCTTTCAGTACTACGGTATTATCCGCAACTTCGTTTTCGCCCAGAACCAATGCTACAACAGCACCAACTTTGTCTGCGCGTTTAAACTGTTTCTTGAAGTTACCGCCACCGAAGTGATTCATCACACGAACGCCTGGAACAGACTCGCGAAGCTGTTCTGCTAGCTTCATTCCTGCCATCATGGTGCCTTCACCCGCTGTGACTACGTACACGTCAACACTGCGACGAACGTCTGTCAGTTCCAACGTTTCTAGCATCAGTACTAGACGCTCTAGGCCCATTGCAAAGCCAACCGCTGGTGTTGGTTTACCACCTAATTGCTCTACAAGGCCATCGTAACGACCACCGCCACATACAGTGCCTTGAGCACCTAGGCTCTCAGTGATCCACTCAAATACCGTGCGATTGTAGTAATCCAGACCACGAACTAGACGTTCGTTAACTGTGTATTTGATACCTGCGGCGTCTAAAAGTTCACATAGACCTGCGAAGTGTGCTTTAGACTCTTCACCCAAGTAATCTGAAAGGCGAGGTGCATCACCTAAAATAGCTTGAACGTCTGGGTTCTTCGTATCCAGAACACGCAGTGGATTCGTGTGCATGCGACGCTTACAATCTTCGTCTAGCACATCAATATGTTGCTCAAGGAATGCAACCAGTGCAGTACGGTAGTCTGCGCGGTCTTCTTGAGAACCGATAGAGTTCAGCTCAAGACGGACATGCTCATTGATACCTAGCTCACGCCATAGACGCGCCGTCATCATGATAAGCTCTGCATCAACATCTGGACCATTTAGACCAAACACCTCAACACCACACTGGTGGAATTGACGGTAACGACCTTTCTGCGGACGTTCATGGCGGAACATAGGCCCCATGTACCACAGACGCTGTTCATCACGGTTGATAAGGCTGTTTTGAATACATGAACGTACACAACCCGCCGTACCTTCAGGGCGAAGTGTTAGGCTGTCGCCGTTACGGTCATCAAAGGTGTACATTTCTTTTGAAACGACGTCTGTTTCTTCACCAACAGCGCGGCTGAATAGGTTTGTTTCTTCAACGATTGGCATGCGCACTTCGTTATAACCGTATGCGCTAATTACATTTTTCACTGTGTTTTCTAGTTTTTGCCACAGTGGCGACTGAGTTGGGAGGCAATCGTTCATGCCTCGAATTGCTTGAATTGTTTTTGCCACAATACTTACCGTAATTCTCGTTGAGATTAATCTTGTACTTTAACTTCGATGCGGTTTTCGCCATTCATCATAGCTGCTTTCGCACGGATCTTAGCTTCTAGCTTATTCACAAGGTCATCGTTATCAAAGCGCTCTTTCTGGCGTTTACCATCTTCGTAGAATGCGCTCTTCTTGTTACTACCTGCTAGACCTAAGTGAGAAACTTCTGCTTCACCAGGGCCGTTTACCACACAACCGATGATAGACACATCCATTGGCGTGATGATGTCTTCTAAACGTTGCTCCAGTGCATTCACCGTACCAATCACATCGAATTCTTGGCGTGAGCAGCTTGGGCACGCAATAAAGTTGATGCCTCGAGAGCGAATGCGCAGAGATTTAAGGATGTCGAAACCGACTTTGATTTCTTCAACTGGATCGGCAGCCAAAGAGATACGCAGCGTATCGCCTATTCCTTCAGATAACAGCATACCTAAGCCAACAGATGACTTAACAGCGCCAGCTCGAGCACCACCCGCCTCTGTGATACCTAAATGAAGAGGCTGATCGATTTTCTTCGCCAGCAGACGATATGAATCCACCGCAAGAAAAACGTCTGAAGCTTTCACGCTAACTTTAAATTGATCAAAGTTAAGACGATCGAGATGATCTACGTGACGCATCGCCGATTCAACCAAGGCTTCTGGCGTAGGCTCACCGTATTTCATCTGTAGATCTTTTTCCAAAGATCCACCATTGACACCAATACGGATCGGGATATTTTTATCGCGAGCGCAATCAACAACAGCGCGAATGCGCTCTTCATTGCCGATGTTACCTGGGTTGATACGTAAACAGTCAACTCCGTACTCCGCAACTTTCAGCGCGATACGATAGTCGAAATGAATATCAGCCACTAATGGTACAGAAACTTGCTGTTTAATCAGTTTGAAAGCTTCTGCTGCGTCCATCGTAGGTACAGAAACTCGAACGATATCTGCGCCGACTTTTTCTAGTGCTCGGATTTGAGCGACTGTCGCTTCTACGTCAGTCGTGCGAGTGTTAGTCATTGACTGTACTGCAATTGGCGCACCATCACCAATTGGCACATCACCCACATAAATACGCGTCGATTTACGACGAATAATTGGAGATTCGTGTTGCATAATTTTTTATAACGGTAGAGTGAATCTAGCTACTTTGCCTGAAGTATACCCAGAAAGGTCGACAGGTTCACTTGCAAATGTCATTGTAACCCCTTCCGGTGCGCCTAATATCACTTTAAATGGCGCTTTTCCGGTAAGTTCTACATCTTGTCCTGGCTTATGAGTACCACTTACCAGCGTTTTACCATTGGTGTCTTTTACTTGAATCCAACAGTCCGCTTTAAACTTCATAGTAAGAAGTGTCATGCCTTCAGGTACTACTGGCGCAGGCTGTTCCTCTTCCGCCGCTTCAATCACGGCAACAGGTTCTTCAGAATCTACGCTTGTTGTATTTTCAGTTTCAGTCAGCAAAGGATCCGCCCCTTGCTCAACGGGTGCTTCAGTCAATTCAGCAACACCTTCATTAGTTGAAGCAACTTCTTCAGGAGTGCTTGCGATTAACTCTTCAGCCGTCATCAAATCGATATCAGCTAATTCTTGAGCAGTGGGCTGCGGCGCTTCAACACTTGAATCCGTTACTTCCTTAGTTAGGCTATTCTCTTGTTGGTTTTGCCACCACCATGCAGCTGAAATGCCAATAATGACTAGCCCGATAACCCAAGTAAGGAGCATAATACGGCTATTGTGCTTCTCGTCTTTTGTTTTACGAGAGAAGCTTTGCATTTCAATTTCTTGCTCTTGAGGCTGAGCATCGGCAGTCTGCTCTAACGCCGTCAAAACCACCTTCTCATCAAGACCTACGAATTTAGCGTAAGAGCGTAAGTAACCACGCGTAAATGTCGCGACTTGTTGAGATTCAAATCGGTTATTTTCAATATCTTCAATCACAGAAATGCGAAGCCTCAGGCGGTCGGCAACTTGCTTTTGGCTCATTCCCAAGGATTCACGTTTGTTTTTCAGTAATGTGCCAGCTTCAATAGAGAGTGGCACTTCATTCGTATTTTCGTGTTCTGTCATAATGGCGGTATTTAATCTGTTTTAGTGGCTAACGTGGTCATGTATTTTCGTTATTGTTCTTAAGCCTCTTTAAAGATAGCTAGCCAAAACGCGTTAACCAAAAATAATAATTTTAAGAAACTCTCAGCGATCTGAGTGCGAATACCCGTTTTGCAAAAATCAGCAAAACGTATGTGAGAAAGTGCTGAGAATTATCGGTGTCATCGTTAGTGTTACATATCATGATAAGCGAATGCGCAACGAAGACAAAAACTCTTTACACTCAAACTAACAGATAGCTCAAGCTTTTGTCCAAACTTTGACAAAGGAATTCGAAATTATACCCAAATAACCTTAGGTTGAAGAGTGATAGTCCCAAATCTTGGCGAAAATGTCCTAAACAATAAACAAAATAGCCAGAGCGAATGGCTCTGGCTATTTTTGAATTCCGGTCGTTTATACAGCTTTCACTTCAATGGTATCAGCACCGCGTGACGCTTTCAGCATTGCCGTACGTTTAGTTCGGTCAATTACATCACCGACCAACTGACCACATGCGGCATCAATGTCATCACCACGTGTTTTACGAACCGTAACTGTGTGCTCGTATTGCATCAATGTTTTTTGGAAGCGATCAATACGTGAGTTACTTGGTTTCTTGTAAGGTGAACCTGGGTACGGGTTAAACGGAATCAAGTTAATCTTACATGGTGTGTCTTTCATCAATTCAGCCAGCTCGCGTGCATGGTCCATGTCATCGTTCACATGATCAAGCAACACGTACTCGACTGTTACCTTGCCACGGTTTGCATTCGATGAAGCAATGTAACGACGAACGGATGCTAGGAAATCTTGAATATCCCAACGATCGTTAATTGGCATGATTTCACTACGCAGCTTATCGTTTGGCGCATGAAGAGAGATCGCTAACGCAACGTCGATTTTGCCCGTCATCTGATCAAGACCAGAAACGACACCTGATGTTGATACGGTTACGCGACGCTTCGACAAACCAAAGCCAAGGTCATCCAGCATTAACTCCAATGCAGGAATCAAGTTCTTCATATTAAGAAGCGGCTCACCCATGCCCATCATCACGACGTTCGTAATTGGGCGACGGCCTGTTTCTTTCTCAAGACCAATTTCACGTGCAGCACGCCACACCTGACCGATGATCTCTGAAACTTTCAAGTTACGGTTAAAGCCCTGCTGTGCTGTTGAGCAGAACTTACATTCCAATGCACAACCTACTTGAGAAGATACACAAAGCGTTGCGCGATCATCTTCTGGAATGTAAACCGTTTCTACATCCTGATCACCAACCTTCATTGCCCACTTGATCGTGCCGTCTGAAGAATGCTGGGCTTCTGCTACAGTTGGTGCTTTAATTTCACACTTGTGTAAAAGCTTTTCGCGCAGCTTCTTGTTGATGTTTGTCATTTTTTCGAAGTCATCGACACCGAAATGGTAGATCCACTTCATAACCTGATCGGCACGAAACGCTTTCTCGCCAAGTTCTTCCGCGAAAAACTGACGCATGCCTTTGCGATCAAAGTCGAGTAGATTGATTTTTTCAGTGGTCATGTTGCCTCTCAATGACTGAAACAAGAATAAGGGCGCGAATTGTACAGCCTTTATGCAGCTACAACAAGGGGTGTAAGACCCTGAGTTTGCTAAGGCATTAAAATAAAAACGATTAAATTTTAAACAAACTTTGCGGTGAGAATAATGATTAGACAACCGACAGCAAAAGCGTAGAAGTGATACAGAGAAAACAGTGAGAACAAACACACTTAACTAAGCTTTCCCCCCTGTAAGATGCTCAGATTAGCCAACGTCTTCGCGAATAATTACGAATGAACTCGCCGGTGAAATGGAGAACGCGGAATAAAAAACCTCGGACAAATCCGAGGTTGTTACGAACTAGATCATCACGCAAAAGTGATGCATGAACGAGTTAGCGAGAGAAAACTTCTGATTCAGGGAAGAAAAACTCAATTTCACGAGCGGCAGACTCAGGGCTATCGGAACCATGAACTGAATTGTGACGCATGCTGAGTGCGTAATCAGCACGCAAAGTGCCGCATGCCGCTTCCTCTGGGTTGGTTTTACCCATTAGCTCGCGGTAACGTGCAATCGCATTTTCACCTTCCAATACCTGAACCATAATAGGACCAGATGTCATGAACTCTTTTAGAGGAGGGAAAAACTCTTTACCTTCATGCTCTGCATAAAAGCCGCTTGCCTGATCTTCTGTCAGGTGAACCATTTTGGCAGCGATGATACGTAGGCCAGCCTTTTCAATACGATTGTAGATTTCACCAATTAGGTTTCGCTCTACAGCATCAGGCTTAATGATTGAAAATGTTCTTTCTAGAGCCATAAAATTTCCTTTCTGTACTTGTAATAATAGTTGTGCTTTTAAAGTGACTTACTGGGTAAGAGCAGCACTCAAACAAGAGAGTGCTGCAATCAATCTTATTTTCCAGCTTGCTCATTGAGGAAACGAGCAAGTGTACGAACACCCATACCCGTTGCTCCCGCAGCCCATTTATCAGAAGCGGCTTTACGATACGTACCCGCACAGTCGAAATGTAACCAGCCTTTTTTGTAGTCCTCAACGAAGTAAGACAAGAATGCAGCTGCAGTGCTTGCACCTGGAGAATAATCACCAGAGCTGATATTAGATAAATCGGCAAAATTAGATGGCAGCATTTCTCGATGGAAGTCAGCAAGTGGTAGCGGCCACAAGCCTTCTTTTTCCTGGTTTGCCGCCGTAAGCGCTTGATGCGATAGCTCATCATCAAAGCTCATTAGCGCATGGTAATCGTTACCTAACGCATTCTTCGCTGCGCCTGTTAGCGTCGCGCAGTCAATAATTAACTCAGGCTTTTGCTCACTGGCGTAGATAAGACCGTCGGCAAGCACCAAGCGACCTTCCGCGTCGGTATTCATAATCTCAACGGTTTTGCCGTTTTTGTAAGTGATGATGTCGCCAAGCTTAAGGGCACGGCCAGAAACCATGTTCTCAGCACAACACAAGATCAGTTTTACGCGCTTGTTTAAACCGCGCAAGATAGCTAATCCTAGGCCACCAGTTATAGTACCCGAGCCACCCATATCTGCTTTCATTGCACTCATGAAGGTAGAAGGCTTCAAGCTGTAACCACCGGAATCAAAGGTGATGCCTTTACCCACAAGACATGCGAATACAGGTGCGTTTTCGTCACCAGTTGGGTTGTAGTCTAACTGAAGCATCGCAGAAGTACGCTCAGAACCACGGCCTACTGCGTAAATACCTTCCCAACCTTCTGCCAACAAGTCTTTGTCTTTGACGATACGAGCTGTCACCGTGCCTTTCGGCGCAACAGATTTGATGAATTCAGCAGCCATTGTCGCTAGCTGACGAGGAGCAACTTCTTCTGCCGTTTTGTTGATAATATCGCGGGTAAAATCAGTCGAAGTAATACGAGCTTGAAGCTCTGCTTGATCTTCATCAGACAATGCTGCCCACTCAACTGAGCCATGTTTTTTAGGGTTACGGAACCCTTGGTGGAAAGCCCATACGCTCTCTAGATCCCAGTTATCACCAGAAAGAAAAATAGAACGAATTCCTTGGCCATCTAGCTGACGAGCTGCACGTTGAATTGCGCCGAGATCATGACCTTCACCTAAGTGAATAGTTGCGCCGTTTTCAGCGAATGAAAGCAGTGCTTTTTCACCCCAATGTGGTGCTGCCGACTCTTGACTTAAAAATACAGACATCTGTGTAGACATGGTTTCTCCTTGTCTTATAGCAGCGTTGCCTACGCTGCTTCTTTTAAATAACTCACGGATGTTAGCATTATGTAGGGCAAAAATGTCAATTGGATAAAAAAACGGACCTAAAGGTCCGCTTTTTTTAGTAAGAATTGTTAACTAGGCTGTGTTTTACAGACTTAGTCTGCTTCGTCCATCCAGCACATGATAACGGCTTCTAGAATCTTTTCATTAGAACGGTTTGGCTCATCGTCAAACTCATCTAACTCCATGATCCATTGATGAAGATCGGTAAAACGCACTGTTTTTGGATCGACATCTGGAAACTTGTCACAAAGTTCAATCGCGATATCGCGAGAATCTGTCCATTTCATTGCTCATCTTCCTTTTGCTTCTTCCCTATATTCCTATATTGGGAAGATAGTTTTAGTGATCTTCTGAAGCGTGGTTTAATGTGTATTTAGGAATTTCTACCACCAAGTCTTCATCAGCAATTCTCGCCTGACACCCTAGGCGTGACTCAGGCTCTAGACCCCACGCTTTATCTAGCATGTCGTCTTCTAGTTCTTCACTTTCTTCGAGTGAATCAAAACCTTCACGGATGATTACGTGGCAGGTAGTACACGCACATGACTTCTCACACGCATGTTCAATACCGATACCGTTTTTTAGCGCTACGTCTAGAACGGTGTCACCAGAGTTTGCTTCCAACACTGCACCTTCTGGGCACAAATCGTCGTGTGGTAATACAATAATCTTAGGCATAACTACTTATCTCTTATATATCGTCTACTGATTGACCTGACAACGCAGCTCGAATCGATTTATCCATACGGCGTGATGCGAAATCTTGGCTCGCTTTATCGGTATTTTTAATGCCCTGCTCTATCGCATCTGCATCATCACCATTACGCAGCTCAATCAAGGCTTCGATGGCTTTAATCAAGTTTTGTTTCTCTTGTTCTGATAGTAAGTCATCACCATCAGCTTGCATCGCTGCAATCAAACCTTCTATCACTCGGTCGGCTTCAACACGCTGCTCAGCTAAGGCACGAGCTTGCATGTCTTCTTTTGCGTGCGTCATTGAATCACGCAACATATCCGCCACTTCATTGTCACTTAAGCCGTAAGAAGGTTTTACTTGAATCTCTGATTGAACACCAGTGCTCTTCTCCATTGCCGTAACAGAAAGAAGGCCATCTGCGTCAACTTGGTAAGTCACGCGAATATGTGCCGCACCCGCTGCCATCGGAGGAATACCTTTTAACGAGAAGCGAGCAAGTGAACGACAGTCATCAACCATTTCACGTTCACCTTGTACCACATGAACACTCATCGCCGTTTGGCCATCTTTGAATGTGGTAAATTCTTGCGCACGCGCAACGGGAATCGTAGTGTTGCGGGGGATGATCTTCTCGACCAAACCACCCATGGTTTCAATACCGAGCGACAGTGGAATCACATCAAGAAGCAACATTTCAGAGTCAGGTTTGTTACCCGCTAGGATATCAGCTTGAATACCCGCACCGATTGCGACGACTTCATCTGGGTTAATGCTTGTCAGTGGTGTACGGCCAAAGAATTCGCCAACCATTTCTCGTACAAGCAATGTGCGTGTTGAGCCACCGACCATGACTACTTCAAGTACATCTTCCGCATCTACATCCGCATCTTTCAGCGCACGGCGGCAAGACATCAGGGTTTTCTTCACTAGCGGACGAATCAGATCTTCGAACTGCTCGCGAGTCACGGTGCCTTTCCAACCAAAAACGTCAACGTCAACACTGTCTTGCTCAGAGAAAGCAATCTTAGCTTCAGTAGCAATGTTCAACAGTGTACGGTTCTTTTCTGCAGAAAGCGGCGCTTCTAGACCCGCTTGCTCCATTAAATAATCGGCAAATAGATGGTCGAAGTCGTCACCGCCTAATGCAGAGTCGCCACCTGTTGCTAATACTTCAAATACGCCTTTCGATAAACGTAGGATAGAGATATCAAAAGTACCGCCACCTAGATCGTAAACCGCAATCACACCTTCTTGACCAGAGTCTAGGCCATAAGCAATTGCCGCAGCGGTTGGTTCGTTAAGTAGACGGAGAACATGAAGACCAGCTAATTTCGCCGCATCTTTTGTACCTGCACGTTGCGCGTCATCAAAGTAAGCAGGAACGGTAATAACGACACCAGCTAACTCACCACCTAACGTATCTTCAGCTCGCTTACCCAATACTTTTAGGATGTCCGCAGATACTTCAATCGGGTTTTTGTCACCTTGAGGTGTTTGCAGAATTGGCAGGCCGTTTTCACTCTCTTTAAAACGATAAGGAAGTGAAGAGTAACGGGACTGAATGTCCTTTAATGAACGACCGATCAAACGTTTTACAGAGATAATCGTGTTCTCTGGTTCAAACTCTGCTTTGGCTTTGGCTTCGTGGCCGACCGTTAACGTTTCCTCAGCGTAATTAACGACTGAAGGTAAAATAGTACGGCCCTGCTCGTCCGCAAGTGGAGTTGCATCGCCGCTACGTACAGAAGCAACCAAAGAGTTGGTAGTACCTAAGTCGATACCCGCTGCTAACTTATGCTCATGAGGTGCCGAGCTTTGGCCCGGTTCTGCGATTTGAAGTAGTGCCATGATAGGTCCTTGTCACGCTTACTAGCCGAGGAGTTTGTCTTCGACTAGCTCAATTTCGTTCTTTAGTTTGGCAATGAATTTTAGCTTACGAACTCGGTCTGCGGCTTCAGCCCATAGACCATCATCAAGCTCTTGCTCGACGCTTGCCAGATGCTGTTTGTACATTTTGCTGACCTTAGAGTCGAAGTCAAAAAGCGCCGATTCAGGATCGGACTTGTCAGCAATCTCTTCCAGTTCTTCGCGCAGTTCCATTTGCTCCATTAAGAACATCGGATCTTGCATTGTTTGCTGTTCACCTCGGATCTCAACACCTTGCTCTGCGAGGATATACTCGGCGCGAGAAATAGGATTTTTCAGAACTTGATAGGCATCGTTGATTTGCGCCGCCTTTTGCACCGCCATCAAACGGTCACGTTCTGAGCCCGTTGCAAAGTTATCCGGGTGGAAGCGTTTTTGTAGCTCTCGGAACTGAGAAGAAAGAAGGCTACCATCCAGCTTAAACTGACTTGGTAGCCCAAATAATTCAAAGTGATTCATTAAGTTCGGGTCCTAGTAAAGCCTTCCGGACTCGTTTGCCCAGAAGGACAATCAATTAGACGTTGAAGCTTTCACCACAACCACATTCACTTTTCGCGTTAGGGTTGTTGAATTCAAAACCTTCATTCAACCCTTCTTTCACGTAATCCAATTCAGTACCATCTAGGTACACTAAGCTCTTTTGATCGATGATAATTTTCACTCCAGAGAGTTCAAATACTTCGTCTTCTTCATTGAGCTCATCAACAAACTCAAGTACGTATGCCATGCCGGAACAGCCAGTCGTCTTCACTCCAAGACGTAAACCGATACCTTTGCCTCGGTTATCTAGGAATGCTCTTACGCGACTTGCCGCTGATTCTGTCATTGTGATGGCCATACTGCACCTTAGTCTGTCTAAATTTCGATTGGAATGGGAGCGTCAAAGCTCCCATTATATTACGGAATAATTATTCTTGGTGTTTTTTCTTGTAGTCAGCAACCGCTGCTTTGATTGCATCTTCAGCAAGAATAGAACAGTGAACTTTCACTGGTGGAAGCTCTAGCTCTTCAGCAATCTCAGAGTTTTTAATTGCTGCCGCTTCATCAACTGACTTACCTTTTACCCACTCAGTTACTAGTGAGCTTGATGCGATTGCACTACCACAACCGTATGTTTTGAACTTCGCATCTTCGATGATACCTTCAGGTGTCACTTTGATTTGAAGCTTCATTACGTCACCACACGCAGGAGCGCCAACCATGCCGCTACCTACTGATGGATCTTCTTTATCGAATGAACCAACGTTACGTGGGTTCTCGTAGTGATCAATTACTTTTTCGCTGTATGCCATGATAAATTACCTCGAATCCTCTATTTCAATCCCTGAGATTAATGGTGAGCCCATTCAACAGTGCTCAAATCAATCCCTTCTTTGTACATATCCCATAGAGGAGACATGTCGCGTAGCTTAGTCACTGCAACGCGGATTTGTTCAATTGCGTAATCAATTTCTTCTTCAGTCGTGAAACGACCAAACGAGAAACGAACCGAGCTGTGAGCCAATTCGTCATCCATGCCTAGGGCACGAAGAACGTAAGAAGGCTCAAGGCTTGCAGACGTACAAGCACTACCAGAAGATACCGCTAGATCTTTAAGCGACATTAGTAGTGATTCACCTTCTACGAATGCGAAACTGATGTTTAGGTTGTGTGGTACACGCTGCTCAAAGTCACCGTTTACCGTCACTGCTTCTAAGTCTTTCACGCCATCAAAAAGACGGTTACGAAGCGCTAAAGCATGATCGTAATCTTTTTGCATGTCTTCTTTTGCAATGCGGAATGCTTCACCCATGCCTACGATTTGGTGAGTAGGTAGTGTACCAGAGCGGAAACCACGCTCATGACCGCCACCGTGCATTTGCGCTTCAAGACGAATACGAGGCTTACGACGTACGTAAAGTGCACCGATACCTTTAGGACCGTAAACTTTGTGAGCAGAAAGTGAAATTAGATCAACTTTCATCTCTTGAACGTCGATTGGTAATTTACCTGCAGATTGCGCAGCGTCCACGTGGAAAACAATTTTACGCTCACGGCACAGTTCGCCGATCGCTGTAATGTCTTGAACCACACCAATCTCGTTGTTTACATGCATAATAGACACAAGCACGGTGTCATCACGCATGGCTGCTCTAAGCTTCTCTAGATCGATCAAGCCATTTGATTCTGGCTCAAGGTAAGTCACTTCAAAGCCTTCACGCTCAAGTTGACGACATGGGTCAAGAACGGCTTTGTGCTCTGTTTTACAAGTGATTACGTGCTTGCCTTTCTTCGAGTAAAAGTGCGCTGCACCTTTAATCGCAAGGTTGTCTGATTCTGTCGCACCAGATGTAAATACGATTTCGCGAGGATCTGCATTTAGAAGGTCAGCAATTTGCTCACGAGCAGTATCGACCGCTTCTTCTGCCTGCCAGCCGTAACGGTGCGAACGTGACGCTGGGTTGCCAAATGTGCCATCCATTGTCATGTACTGAACCATTTTTTCAGCAACACGTGGATCAACTGGACATGTAGCGGAATAATCAAGATAAATCGGCAGTTTCATTCTCTACTCCAATGTAAAAAGCTGACCGCTAAGAGCGGACGTTTACACCGATGGGCGCGGCGGTTGTATTTTTGTTTGATAGCCCATGGGTTACCGCCAGATCAATGTCCTGACGATCAGAAATTTCGAGTACTTCATTGTCTGTCATCAACTCACCAAGAGTGATGTTATTCAAAAAGTCACTAATGCGAGAGCTTAGGTCACGCCACAGCGTGTGAGTAAGGCAACGTGTTCCACCTTGGCAATCTCCTTTACCTTGGCATTTGGTTGCATCTACTGACTCATCAACGGCAGCAATCACGGTACCAATAGCGATACTGTGAGCGTCGGCACCAAGTCGGTAACCACCACCAGGACCACGAACGCTGGCAACGAGACCTGCTTTACGCAATTTTGAAAATAGCTGCTCTAAGTAAGAGAGCGAGATCCCTTGACGCTCTGAAATATCAGCCAGAGGTACAGGGTTTTGTTGCGAATGCAGTGCCACATCCAGCATGGCTGTCACCGCATATCTTCCTTTAGATGTAAGTTTCATACCACACCGTATCCACATGGTTTGTAATGGTTAAGATTTTTCCATACCTGAGTAATTTGGTCAAGTATTTATTTGACCATTTTACTCAGGTATTCATCCTTACACCTAAAGTGGTTATTATTCACTCAGAACTTCTTTTCTATCGAAGTCAAAACGCCTCGTAGAATATTAAGTTCTTGGGTTTCTGGTCGAGCTCGAGAGAACAAACGACGCAACTTATTCATCACCTGTCCAGGTTGCTCTTTGTTAATAAACTGGGTCTCAACCATCACCTTTTCAAGATGCTCGAAGAACATTTCAAGTTCTCGATGACGCGGGTATTCTTCCGATTCATTTGGGGAAAACTGGCTTTGCTCTAAGTTCAAGTGTGCAACTCGCACTTCGTAACTGAGAGTTTGTACAGCCATCGCTAGGTTAAGCGAGCTGTACTCAGGATTAGCGGGAATACAAACATGGTAGTGGCACTTTTGTAGCTCTTCGTTTGTCAAACCAGTTCTTTCTCGGCCAAACACGAGCGCAACAGGATGCTTTCGGCCTTCAACTGCAAATTTCTCACCGCATTCACGTGGCTCGAGCATTGGCCATTCTAATGTACGAGAGCGGGCGCTAGAACCCACAACAAGGCCACAATCTTCAACCGCTTCTTCTAATGTGCCGACAATCTTTGCATTTTGAGCAATATCACCAGCACCCGCAGCTAAAGCAAAAGTTTGTTCATCCACTTCACATTGTGGATCGACTAATACTAGTTGGTTTAAACCCATCACTTTCATTGCTCGAGCTGCTGAGCCAATATTGCCTGAATGAGAGGTACCTACGAGTACAATTTTTACTTGATCCAACATCTGTGTTTGCTACCTAAATTAAAACCGCAGAATGTTATCATAGTTTTTTAAGACCCCCTAGAGGCAAGCAGACCTCTCTTCTCATTCTTGGTTATTGTTCTCGTCCGCAGTATGCTCTGTACACTCAACCAGCCGCATTTAGAACAAAAAATAACCACTTCCCTTTTTAATTATCTCTGGTATACTCGCCGCCGCTTTCATTTGTTCTTTAACATCCGTTGGGAAATTCGTATGCATCCAATGCTAAACATTGCTATTCGCGCTGCGCGAAAGGCTGGCAATCATATTGCTAAATCATTAGAAAACACTGATAAAGTAGAATCTACTCTTAAAGGCACTAATGACTTTGTCACTAACGTAGACAAAGAAGCAGAATACATCATCATCGATACTATCAAGCAGTCTTACCCTGAGCACTGTATCGTTGCTGAAGAACAAGGTCTTATCGAAGGTAAAGATAAAGACGTACAATGGATCATCGACCCACTGGATGGCACCACTAACTTTGTAAAAGGTTACCCAACTTTCGCGGTTTCTATCGCTGTTCGTATTAAGGGTAAAACTGAAGTTGCTTGTGTTTACGATCCAATGCAAAACGAGCTATTCACTGCACAACGCGGTGCCGGCGCTCAACTAAACAGTGCACGTATTCGTGTTGCTCAACTAAAAGACCTTCAAGGTACTGTTCTAGCAACAGGCTTCCCATTCAAGCAGAAACAACACGCTGAGTCTTACATCAAGATCGTTGGTGCGCTATTCACTGAATGTGCTGATTTCCGTCGTAGCGGCTCTGCTGCTCTTGACCTTTGTTACGTGGCTGCTGGCCGTGTTGATGGTTACTTCGAGCTAGGCCTAAAACCTTGGGATATGGCAGCAGGTGAGCTTATTGCTCGTGAAGCTGGCGCAATCCTAACAGACTTTGCTGGCGGCACTGACTACATGAAGTCTGGTAACATCGTTGCTTCAAGCGCTCGTGGCGTAAAATCTATCCTTAAGCACATTCGCGAAAACGGTAACAGCGCGATCCTTAAGTAATATTTGAAAGTCATATATAGCCCGTCACGCTGATGACTTTAGAAAGCCCCGCTCATTGAGCAGGGCTTTTTTATTTCGAACAATCAGCCTGTTTGTAGAAACGGTCGTAGTCAGATAAGTGGTCTATTTTTACGTGCTTAACCTTCCATACTTGTTCCTTCATTAAAAACTGCAGCGAAACCGTGACTGGCTGGTATACATCACCAAAGCCGTTTACAGAAAGACATCCAACTCCTCCATCCTCACTGTACTCTTCAAAGTAAGACAGCTCTGTAACCAAACTTGATGGGATAGATGATAAAAATGGAAATTGATGACCAAATTTTATTGGGTGAGACTTAATACTGTTCAGCTCTTCAATCGATAGATTTGGTCCTGCCATCGCTTCTACCACCTCTATATACTGCATCTTGTATAAATTATTACGTATATCAAGGTAAGTATCGTGGAGTGGACTTGCGATGCAGGGCGTTGAAACACTTAGTAAAACCGGAATAGGTAGAATTCTATTTAGCATAACCAACTAAACCCCAGCTTCACGGAGCGCTTGATCAATTTTACTCGGCTTAAATCTGTACTTACAAAGCCCCCACTCGCACTGCTCTAAAAGCTCTCGGACATTTACCTGCCCAGTAACACCAAAGGAAACAACACCAAAAAGAGAAACACTCCCACTGTATGTCAAAACACCATCACGAGTAGTTTTAAAAGTAACAGAAACGGCTTTTAATTTTATGCCCAGCTCTTCAACCATTTCTTTTGAAACTTCAAACTTAGTAAATCCAAGCTCACCAGATAAAGTTACTTTACCTGACTCATCAACTGCTAACTTGAACCTTTTCCCTCCAGTAACTAGCTTGGTGGTAACGCCTTTATTGTGCTTGTAAGAAATCTCTACAAACTTCAGTAACTGTACTTTTATTTCAGCTTGCCTTGACATTATTTCCTCCCGAAATTGTTGAACATACTTCCGATATTCAACTCAAGCAAAAAACTACAATTCAAGCTGGAAGTACCTCAAAAAAAAATGAAACTTTCAAATCTATCAGGCATAAAAAAACCGCTGATTGTTCAGCGGTTTTTGTTTTCGGTTTTCAATCTGCCTTATGGCATTTCGTCGAACTCTGCACCTTCTTTTTCTACTTGAGGTGGCATCAAGTGCTCTTTCTGGATACCCAGTTTTAGAGCCAGTGCTGATGCTACGTAGATAGAAGAGTAAGTACCTACAGTGATACCGAGTAAAAGTGCGGTTGCAAAGCCGTGAATCATAGCACCACCCTGCATGAACAGTGCAATTACCACGAACAAGGTCGTACCAGATGTAATCAATGTACGGCTCAACGTTTGAGTGATTGAGGCGTCCATAATGTCTGAAGGTTCGCCCTTACGCATCTTACGGAAGTTTTCACGAATCCGGTCAAATACAACGATGGTATCGTTGAGTGAGTAGCCCACAACCGTCAGTAGCGCAGCTACGATGGTCAGGTCAACTTCAATTTGTAGAAACGAGAAGACACCTAGCGTGATAATAATATCGTGAGCCAATGCCATTACCGCACCAGCCGCTAGACGCCATTCAAATCGCATCGATACATAAAGCAGGATACAGATCAGCGATACCAAGATCGCTAGACCACCAGCTTCTGTTAGCTCATCACCAACGTTGGGACCTACGAACTCAATACGACGCATTTCTACGCTTTCGCCAGTACCATCTTTGATAGCACCAATGATTTGGTTACCTAGCGTTTCACCAGAAACGTCATCACGTGGACGAAGACGAACCATGACTTCACGAGCACTGCCGAAGTTTTGTACTGTCGCATCGCCAAAGCCTTTTGAATCTAGTGCTGCACGAATCTCTTCAAGGTTTGCTGGCTGTTCAAAACCGACCTCGATAAGCGTACCGCCAGTGAAATCTAGACCCCAATTAAGCCACTTGGTTGACAAAGTGAAGATAGAAGCAGCAATCATTATAATTGAAAAAACGAATGCTACTTTCGACCAACGCATAAAGCCGATCGTCTTCTCTGCTTTTAGAATTTGAAACATAATAATTCCCAGCCTTAGATCGACAATTTATCAACGCGTTTGCCACCGTAGATCAGGTTCACGATACAACGTGTACCAATAATGGCGGTGAACATTGAAGTTAAGATACCGATAGATAGAGTAACTGCGAAACCTTTCACCGCACCTGTACCGACCGCAAATAGAATGATTGCAGTAATTAGTGTTGTGATGTTCGCATCAGCAATCGTGCTGAATGCATTCGCATAACCTTGGTGAATCGCTTGTTGTGGACTACGTCCATCACGAATTTCTTCACGGATACGCTCGAAGATCAGTACGTTCGCATCAACCGCCATACCGACTGTTAACACAATACCGGCTATCCCTGGAAGCGTCATGGTAGCGCCTGGAATCATCGACATAACACCAATGATAAGCACCAAGTTTGCCATTAGAGCGATGTTTGCAATCAAACCAAAGCCGCGGTAGTAAAGCAGCGTAAATAGCATTACGGCAACCATACCCCAGATACATGCTTGGATACCCATATCGATGTTTTGCTGGCCCATTGATGGACCAATGGTACGTTCTTCAACGATAGAGATAGGTGCAATCAGTGCACCAGCACGTAGTAGAAGTGCTAGGTTGTGTGCTTCTGCAGCAGAGTCGATACCTGTGATACGGAAGTTACGACCAAGAGCCGATTGAATCGTTGCTTGGTTGATGACTTCTTCATGCTTATCCAGAATAACTTTGCCTTCAGGCGTACGACGGCCACTGTCTTTGTATTCTGCAAACACGGTAGCCATTAGCTTACCAATGTTCTTCTTAGAGAACGCAGACATCTTATTACCACCTTCGCTGTCTAGCGAGATGTTAACTTGTGGACGACCATATTCATCAACACTTGAGCTTGCATCTGTGATGCTTTGACCGCCAAGAATAACACGCTTCTTAAGCACTACTGGGCGACCATCACGGTCCATCTTGATTTCACTACCTGCTGGCGCACGACCATTTGCCGCTGCCGATAGGTCAGCTTTATCATCAACTTCGCGGAATTCAAGCGTTGCCGTAGCTCCGAGAATTTCTTTTGCACGAGCAGTATCTTGAACACCAGGCAGTTCAACTACAATGCGACTAGCACCTTGACGTTGAACCAATGGTTCCGCAACACCTAGTTCGTTGACACGATTACGTAAAATCGTAATGTTTTGCTCAACAGCATAGTTACGGATCTCTTGTAAACGTTGCTCAGTAAAGGTTGCAGTAAGAGCGTAACGGCCATTTGAATCAGAATCGACAAAAATCATGTCCGGGTGATTCTTTTCTAGCGTTGCTTTCGCTTCTGCTAATTGCTCTTCGTTACGCAACAACACTTCTACCGCTTCTTTTCCAGAAGGGCGGATTGCACGGTAACGAATCTTGGCGTCACGAAGTTCGCTACGGAAAGCTTCTTCTTGTTGACCAACAAGCTTTTCCATCGCTGCATCCATATCCACTTCCATTAAGAAGTGAACACCACCGCGAAGGTCAAGACCTAGCTTCAATGGTGACGCGCCAATCGCTTCTAGCCAATCGGGTGTAGAAGGTGCAAGGTTAAGTGCAACAATTGTGTCTTTGCCTAGCGCTTCGCTGATGACATCACGAGCACTGATTTGTGTGTCAGTGTCGTTAAAACGAACAAGAATTGATCCATCTTCGAGAGCAATGGATTTATGAGAAAGTTGCTCTTTGTTAAGAGCAGTAGTGACAGCATCCAGCGTTGACATATCTACAGAGGCGCCACGCGCCCCTGTAACTTGAATAGCCGGATCTTCACCGTAGATATTTGGAAGTGCGTATAACGCAGCGGTGATGATGGCAAAAAGCACCATCAAGTACTTCCATAATGGATAACGGTTTAGCACAGCGAGGATCCTTTAGCTGTTTTATAGAGACTTAAGCGTACCTTTTGGTAGCACTGCAGTGATGAAGTCTTTCTTGATTACTACTTCATTGTTCGCGTTAAGCTCAATTGAAATGTAGTCATTGTCTTCAGCAATCTTAGTGATTTTACCCACTAGGCCACCGCTAGTTAAAACTTCGTCGCCTTTGCCCATAGAAGCCATTAGGTTTTTGTGTTCTTTTACGCGTTTCGCTTGTGGGCGATAAATCATGAAGTAAAAGATCACTGCGAACATGCCAAGCATGATTAGCATTTCAAAACCACCGCCTGCTGGCGCGCCTTCTGCTGCTGCGTGAGCCTGAGAAATAAACATTAAAACATCCTCATTATATTTTATTGATAATCAAACAAATTGGGCTTTCGCATTTTAGATTCAAGTCTGAGAGTAACTAATAGAGATCGCTCTCTCAAAAATAACGTGCGTTAGCCTACTTTATTAGCAAAAGCCTCTGGCGACATGCCAAAGGCTTTAATTCTTTTAGTTTTTCAATTACTGCTCTTTTGCTAGTGGTGGCACTTCACGGCCACGACGCTCATAGAACTCAGTAACAAATTCATCGAAGCGATCTTCATCAATTGCTTTACGAATGCTTTCCATCAGACGTTGGTAGTAACGCAGGTTATGGATTGTATTCAAGCGAGCGCCTAAGATTTCATTACAACGCTCTAAATGGTGAAGGTACGACTTGCTGTAGTTTTGACAAGTGTAACAGTCACAATGCGGATCCAATGGTGTTGTATCCGTTTTATGTTTCGCATTACGGATCTTGATCACACCACCAGTCACAAATAAGTGACCATTACGTGCGTTACGCGTTGGCATTACACAGTCAAACATGTCGATACCACGACGAACACCTTCAACCAAATCTTCTGGCTTACCAACGCCCATCAAGTAGCGAGGTTTGTCTTCAGGAAGTTGAGGACAAGTATGCTCAAGAATACGGTGCATGTCTTCTTTAGGCTCACCTACTGCCAAACCACCAACCGCATAACCGTCAAAACCGATTTCCGTTAGACCTTTTACCGACACATCACGTAAATCTTCGTAAACACCACCTTGAACAATACCAAATAGGTTGTTCGGGTTTTCTAGCTTCTCGAAATGGTCACGTGAACGCTGTGCCCAGCGTAATGACATTTCCATCGATTTCTTCGCTTCATCGTGTGTCGCTGGGTAAGGCGTACACTCGTCAAAAATCATAACGATGTCAGAGCCCAGATCTTTTTGAATTTCCATCGACTTTTCTGCGTCCATGAAAATCTTGTCACCGTTTACTGGGTTACGAAAGTGAACACCCTCTTCAGTGATCGTACGCATCTTACCAAGGCTGAATACTTGGAAGCCGCCTGAATCAGTAAGAATAGGACCGTGCCAGTTCATAAAATCGTGCAGGTCACCGTGCATTTTCATCACTTCTTGACCAGGACGTAGCCACAGGTGGAACGTATTACCTAGCAGAATTTCTGCACCAGTACCTTTTACTTCTTCTGGTGTCATACCTTTAACGGTACCGTAAGTACCTACTGGCATGAACGCAGGAGTTTGAACAGTGCCGCGTTCGAAAGTCAGTTGACCACGACGTGCATTGCCGTTTTTCTTCTTAAGATCGAATTTTAATTTCACGATGCCTCCGGGTGTCAGAGAAACAGTCTGACTGAGTGTTTAGGGCTCTACCCTACTTTAAGGAGCGGTCGCTTTTCCTTGCGAGAGACAAAGCAATGGATGCTTTATTTCCTAGCTTACTGCTAGCACTCGTAAATCTACTTTTAACTACGCCGTTTTCTTCTTGATGAACATTGAATCGCCATACGAGAAGAAACGGTATTTGTTTTCCACCGCATGTTTGTAAGCATTCATGGTGTTCTCGTATCCAGCAAATGCACTCACCAACATGATCAGTGTTGATTCAGGCAAGTGGAAGTTTGTGATCAAGCAATCCACCAGCTGATATTCGTAACCAGGGAAAATAAAGATTTCTGTATCGCCAAAGAATGGGGCCAGCTCAGTCCCTTTTTGCAATGCGTCTTGCGCTGCACTTTCAAGTGAACGCACAGATGTGGTACCAACAGCAATAATTCGTCCGCCACGCGCTTTCGTCGCTTTAATTGCTTCGACGACTTCTTGTGGTACTTCTACGTACTCGGCATGCATGTGGTGATCGTTGATATTTTCCACTTTTACTGGCTGGAATGTACCCGCCCCAACGTGCAAAGTAACGTAAGCAAACTCTGCACCTTTCGCTTTGATTTTCTCCAAGAGAACATCATCAAAGTGAAGGCCCGCTGTCGGTGCCGCAACCGCACCTGGCTTTTGATTATATACCGTTTGGTAACGCTCTTTATCTGCATCTTCGTCTGGACGGTCGATGTAAGGAGGAAGCGGCATATGGCCGATTTCTTCCAGAATTTCTAGTACCGTCTTATCAGAACTAAATTTCAGTTCAAATAAAGCATCATGGCGTGCAACCATTTCTGCTGAATATTCATCATTCTCGCCAACAATAATGGTTGTACCTGGTTTTGGTGATTTAGAGCAACGAACGTGCGCGAGGATGCTTTTCTCATCCAACATGCGCTCCACCAGCACTTCTAATTTACCGCCCGATTCCTTGCGGCCAAAAAGACGAGCAGGAATAACACGAGTATTATTAAACACCACTAAGTCACCGGGTTGAACTTGGCCCAATACATCAGTAAATGTGCCATCAATGAGCTCTCCGGTATTGCCGTCCATTTGCAGCAGTCGGCTAGCGGTACGCTCTGGTTGAGGGTAGCGAGCGATGAGTTCATCTGGAAGGTCGAAATGGAAATCTGATACTTGCATGTTACTTGTCTTATCTATTGGTCAAATCACGTCTAGGCGACGATAAAATTGCGACGAGTTTTTCGCAGCAGACTAGTATATGTTTACATGCTGCAATAGCAAGCAAATCACCAGAATATAGCAGTAAAAGCCATGGTGAAGAGTGTAATAAAACGTGAAAAGCCTCGATGACTTGGCACTATTTTTAATTTGAGCCCAAAAGAGAGAACATGAAAAAAGCAAAGCAGCGTATACCGCTGCTTATTAGTTTGGCATTCCAATCGCCCTATCAAACCTCATGCTTTCGCCACAAGAATAACGGCACGAATAAACCCAATAACCAAAACCCTAGACTGCCACCTTCATCATCTGAGCCTTTGAAATCACAGTTATTGGTCGCAATGCCATCGTGACACTCTTTATTGTCACCACTTTCATTGTTAGCACTTTTGATAAAATTCGGCGCAATGATGTAACGACTTGGTGGCGCATCGGCAGTGATGTAAGACTGTACCCAGTCGTAATAGTGGCTCACCTTGGTGTAGAAACTTGGGATCGTCAAAGAGCCACACGTTGGTAGAATAAGGGGGCCGCCACTAACAATACCAATTTGTTTGCCGGTCGCCACATCGACCAACGGGCCACCACTGTCACCTTTACATGCAGAGTTGCCATATTGAGTATGGCTATCTGGCTCCAATACATGGTTTTGTGTTGGTAGCGTACAAATTTTGGTTTGGTTGTCTCTTGAATCAATGATCCCCGGAAAACTGCTGCCAATTTCTAAACGCTCATAACATTTGTCGATGGGTAAAAATGTGCTAATGGTGGTTTTGAGCGTATTAGAAGGTTCAGAAGCATCCGGCTGAGTAGCCCCCCATCCAAACACTTGCACATTTTCGACACGTTGATTGGTCAGGTAATTATCGTTCCAATCCGCCACCAAACGTGCTTCGATACTCTCCATGTCAACTTTACTCGCTAGGTCAGCAAAGTTCGCGTTTGCCACTGGGCGCGTGAGATACAGCAACGCGATGTCTGAATCTAAACCGGTTTGGATAGGTTTCACGTTGCCATTACTGTCGGTCTCAGCTTTTGAAATCCGGGTGTAATCCGGATGAACCACAACGTGAGACACCGGATAAAAGTTATCAAGCCCTGCAGAATTAAGTTCATACGCATTCGCATTCACCGACAGCTCACCCGGCGGGGTCACATAGTAGGTTGCTTCATTGGTTCCTTGTCCCATCACCACACAGTGCGCCGCAGTCAGTACCCATTGCTCTGTCAGCATCGTTCCACCACACAGCGGAAACTCTGCCATGTTACTTGCTCGCAAAGTAACGCGGTCAACAGGATCGGTTTGTTCATCTCCTAACACAATCGCCTGTGTTGATGGCACACTGAATGCCGCCACTGCCAGCGCAATAAGTTTGTTACACGTTGTTCGTTTCATCTAGGTTGCTGTCTTCAATTTGGTAAGCCTGGACGTATCTTCTTCGAGAGAAGAATCTTGGAAAATCCAGCGAATAAAAATGTGCGATTCAATTCATTGGATTACCTTGGGAACACATTCAATATCAACTAAAAATGCCAACTGACTCGCACACAAACCGACTTATTCAAATTAATAAAAACACCAATAAAACACAGATTACGCAGCCCATCAGCATTGTGCTATTTAATTGATGAAAAACGAGTTAGCTCCCAGATATACAGAAAAATATTCTCTATATTTAAGAGAAGGACAATGCCGCTGGAGGTCTCTATGATCAAGGTTGAAGACATGATGACTCGTAATCCTCATACCTTACTGCGCACGCACACCTTGCGTGATGCAAAAAGCATGATGGATGCGCTTGATATTCGACACATTCCGGTTGTTGATGCCAATAACCACTTACAAGGCTTGGTGACTCAACGCGACATTCTTGCTGCTCAAGAATCGAGCTTGCACCCAGATGAGGCTGAACAATCTTTTACTTTAGACACACCGCTCTACGAAATGATGCACACCAATATCATGACGGCAGAGCCTATCGCGGGGCTCAAAGAGAGCGCTATCTATATGCAAAAGCATAAAGTTGGCTGTCTACCTGTTGTCACCAAAGGTCGATTGGTCGGCATCATTACTGACAGTGACTTTGTGACCATTGCGATTAACTTATTGGAACTGCAAGAAGAAGTGGAACCTGAAGAAATCGAGCAGGAAGAGTAGTACGCAAGCGTATTCTCTTTGTTGTAAGTTTCGTTTTTACACCGGTTAAACGAAAAAAGAGCGGCAGGGTTGCCGCTCAAAATGCCATTACTGACGCTGATTAAGGAAGTGTTTCTCTGCCAATTAGAATTGGTCTTCTTCGGTCGAACCTGTCAATGCTGTCACTGAAGAGTTACCACCTTGGATAGTATTGGTCATTCTATCGAAGTAACCTGTACCTACTTCTTGTTGGTGCGCAACAAACGTATAGCCTTTTTCAGCTGCTTGGAATTCAGGACGCTGAACTTTCTCAACATAATGACGCATACCTTCACCTTGAGCGTAAGCGTGCGCCAGTTCAAACATGTTGAACCACATGTTGTGAATGCCTGCTAGCGTGATGAATTGGTACTTGTAGCCCATGTCTGCAAGCTCTTGTTGGAACTTAGCAATGGTTTCTGCATCTAGGTTTTTCTCCCAGTTGAATGAAGGCGAGCAGTTGTACGCCAACAATTGATCTGGGTATTCAGCGTGAATTGCTTCTGCAAACTTACGTGCTTCTTCCAAACATGGCGTAGCCGTTTCACACCAAATCAAGTCTGCATATGGTGCGTAAGCCAGGCCGCGAGAGATAGCTTGGTCGATACCCGCGCGAACGCGGTAGAAACCTTCTTGAGTACGCTCACCTTCGATGAAGTCTTTATCATATGGGTCGCAATCTGAAGTAATGAGATCCGCCGCATTCGCATCAGTACGAGCAATAACTAATGTTGTTGTACCCGCTACGTCAGCAGCCAAACGAGCTGCAACGAGCTTTTGTACCGCTTCTTGCGTAGGAACTAATACCTTACCACCCATATGGCCACACTTTTTCACCGATGCTAACTGGTCTTCAAAGTGAACGCCCGCGGCACCGGCTTCGATCATCGATTTCATTAGTTCGTAAGCGTTAAGCACACCACCAAAGCCCGCTTCAGCATCCGCTACGATAGGTAGGAAGTAATCAATACCACCTTCATCTTCAGGCGTCTTACCAGCAGCCCACTGAATTTGGTCTGCACGACGGAATGAGTTGTTGATGCGTTTTACTACTGACGGTACAGAATCTACTGGGTAAAGAGATTGGTCTGGATACATCGTCGAGGCGGTGTTGTTATCCGCCGCTACCTGCCAGCCTGACAGATAAATCGCTTCAATACCTGCCTTAGCTTGTTGAACCGCTTGACCACCCGTTAGCGCACCAAGACAGTTTACGTAACCTTTTTTCGCACTACCGTTGACCAGTGACCAAAGTTTGTCTGCACCACGTTGTGCAATTGTGTTTGCAGGCACCATAGAGCCACGCAGTTCCACCACTTCCTCGGCAGAGTAAGTACGCTTCACATTTTTCCAGCGTGGGTTAGTTGCCCAGTCTTTTTCCAGAGCTTCAATTTGTTGGCGGCGAGTTAAGTTAGTCATTGGTCTATCCCTCTTTATAATTTGCACTTTATGCGTGTGCGTTGAGTTTCCGTTCTCAGGCAGTACTTCCCTATCTGCCTTGAAAATCCTTCACGTTATTGGTGTTACAGTTATTCTTTATTAATCCAGGTAGTCATAACCAGGAACTGTCAAAAAGTTGGTCAGTTCATCGCTCGTCGTGAGCCTTGCCATTAAGTCTGCTGCTTCTTCAAATCGACCCGCATGGTAGCGCTGCTCGCCAATTTCTTGCTTCACGACTTCAATCTCCTCTTTGAGATAGAGCTCGAACAGCTCTTTAGTGACCTTTAATCCGTTGTCTAGCGACTTGCCGTGTTGAATCCATTGCCAGATAGAGGCGCGTGAGATTTCTGCCGTTGCTGCGTCTTCCATCAGTCCGTAAATCGGCACACAACCATTGCCAGAAATCCAAGCTTCGATGTATTGCAGCGCAACGCGAATATTGTGGCGCATTCCGCCTTCAGTGCGCTCGCCTTCACAAGGCTCAAGCAGTTCAGCTGCTGTAATAGGCGCATCCTCTGCACGGCTCACATCCAACTGGTTGGTGCGTTCACCCAGCACAGCACTAAAGACTTCCATAGCAGTGTCAGCCAAACCTGGATGAGCCACCCAAGTACCGTCGTGGCCGTTGTTAGCTTCTAACGATTTGTCAGTCTGGATCTTGTCTAATACTTTTTGATTCTCTTTCGGGTCTTTAGCTGGGATAAATGCGGCCATTCCTCCCATCGCGAAAGCACCTCGTTTATGGCAAGTACGTACCAATAATCGCGAGTAAGCGTTTAAGAATGGCTTGTCCATCGTTACCACTTGGCGATCTGGCAGTACTCGGTCTGAGTGTTTTTTCAATGTTTTGATGTAGCTAAAGATGTAATCCCAGCGACCACAGTTCAAACCAACGATGTGTTCTTTAAGCGAGAACAGAATCTCGTCCATTTCAAATACCGCTGGTAAGGTTTCAATCAGCACAGTCGCTTTGATCGTGCCTGTATCCAAACCGAAATAGTCTTCCGTGAAATGGAACACTTCGCTCCACCACTTCGCTTCGTGATGCGATTGCAGTTTTGGAAGGTAGAAATAAGGGCCGCTGCCTTTTTGAAGTAACGCTTTGTAGTTGTTATAGAAATACAGAGCGAAATCGAATAGCGCACCTGGAATGATCTGACCGTGCCACGTAACGTGTTTTTCTTTTAAATGAAGGCCGCGAACACGGCAGATCAACACCGCTGGGTCATCTTCCAGCTGATAATGTTTGCCATTGCCAGGATTGGTGTAACTGATGGTGCCATTAACAGCATCGCGCAAGTTAATTTGACCATCTAGCACTTTACTCCATGCAGGAGACATTGAATCTTCGAAGTCTGCCATGAACACTTTTACATTCGCATTCAGTGCGTTAATCACCATCTTGCGGTCAGTTGGTCCGGTAATCTCCACACGGCGATCTTGCAGATCTTGTGGGATTCCTAGGATCTTCCAACTTCCTTCACGGATGTCTTGTGTCTCTGGTAGAAAATCTGGTAGCTCACCAGCATCAATACGTGCTTGCTTCTCTTCTCTTGCTTCCAGCAACTGTTCAACACGTCCGGCAAATTTTTCACACAGTAGAGATAAAAAGGTTTGGGCTTCAACAGGGAAAATTGCTTGATGTTCTGGGGCAACGACTCCATTCACCTCAAGCATGCCTTGGGTTTGCTTTAGTTGTTGTGTTTTTTGTTCTGTCTGAGCAAGCATAATCATTCATCCTTAACGTGCTTTATCAATCTTGGGCAGTCAGCGTAAAGCTACATTTGTAAGTTATGAACAACAAATTACATCCTTTAACTTTGTGTTCAACTCGTCTAGCCATGCCGATAGATTGCGTAATGCTACGTGTATTTTCAATCTAGACATAAGTCGTATCGGCCTTTAAATAAGCTATATCAACAAGGGGTTTAGTGAAACCCCCAATATAAACAAAACAGAAAATTCAAAGTTTTATTCCGCAAGGTAAAAACCATCTATCAAGCGCCTTATTTTGTAAGTTATTACGTAATAAAATTACATTAAATTTAAAGTCGTTTTATCATTTCAAACAAGCGTATGAATATAGACTGGTAAACAAACACCTTGTATTCACAAGGGCTGAAGAGATGTATTTAAACAGGGGTCAAACAAGGTATGCAGGGCTTTGTGTAAAATTAACATTGTGAAATTTCACTATTTTATGAAAGCTTCATCAAAGAAGAGCTGTAAAATTTTACAAGTCAAAGTTTACCAACA
Organism: Vibrio sp. SCSIO 43097; assembly: GCF_023650755.1. NCBI lineage: Bacteria > Pseudomonadati > Pseudomonadota > Gammaproteobacteria > Vibrionales > Vibrionaceae > Vibrio > Vibrio sp. SCSIO 43097. Next base: position 2,797,288 of record NZ_CP071840.1, read on the forward strand.
GAATAAAATACTAGAAAGCGCACTGTTTCCAGTGCGCTTTTAGATAAATAATGGAGAAGTAAGGGCTAATACTAATAGCTAAAGCAGCTCTGAAACGACTTCTGCAAGTTGATTAAATGTTTTCGTTCTTGACGAGCTCGGACGCCAAACTAAGCCGATTTCGCGATAAGCTTGTTTACCAGGAGGATCGATCACGACTAAATTCTGGTTATGCAGCAAGCCATGGTCGATAGCCATTTGAGGAATGAACGTTGTTCCCAAACCATTCGCAACCATTTGCACCAGTGTATGGAGGCTGGTTGCCGTAAACGGATTGATTTTTTCTTTGTCTGTTAATTTACACGCTGATACCGCATGTTCCGTTAAGCAATGTTCTTTCTCTAGTAGAAAGACGGATTCGTCAGGTAAATCCGCGTAACGAATCGGCACAGGGACCGATTGGGCTTGATTAGCGCTTATAACCATTCGAAACGGATCCTTACCCACTACTCGGCTTTCCATCCCATCAATTTCGACTGGTAACGCTAAAATAAGCACATCCAGCTCACCATGTCTGAGCGCTTGAAGTAAGTTTGTCGTCGTGTCTTCTCTTAATAAAAGATTCAGTTGTGGAAAACGGTAGTTCACCTCTTGTACCAAATCACACAGTAAAAACGGAGCAATTGTTGGTATACATCCCACTTTTAGCTGGCCTTGCATATCGTCGCCTTGGCACATACGTCCAAGCTCGACCAAATCTTGCCCTTTTGCTAACAGCTCTCGCCCCTGCTTTACTACCATTTCTCCTGTTTGGGTAAAAACCAGTGGACTTTTCTTATCTTTCTTTTCATATAAGGGACAACCTATCAATTCCTCTAAGTTTTGAATACCCTTACTTAAAGTCGACTGACTGACAAAACAACGCTCTGCAGCGTCACTAAAATGTCTTGTTTCATGCAGTGTGACTAAATAGTGTAACTGCTTCAAACTGGGCCATTTATTCATAATTGTATTTGTATCTACCGCCGTTCCAGTGATCGAGTTAAGAGTTTTGTTATTATCGTTTTTTTCGATTAACTCAATCTATTTATTTCGCTTTTTTCAATACTACAATCTGTACTATAGTTTGTCTCGTACAAACACGAACCAAACCGACACAACTGAATTCGGTTTGGAGCTAACCATACTTTTTAGGAGCAAAAAAATGGTACTAGTAGGTCGTCAAGCCCCTGATTTTACTGCAGCAGCTGTTCTAGGTAACGGTGAAATCGTTGAAAACTTCAACTTTGCAGAGTTCACTAAAGGTAAGAAAGCAGTAGTATTCTTCTACCCACTAGATTTCACTTTCGTTTGCCCATCTGAGCTAATCGCATTCGACAACCGTCTAGCTGACTTCCAAGCTAAAGGTGTTGAAGTAATCGGTGTTTCTATCGATTCTCAGTTCTCTCACAACGCATGGCGTAACACTGCTATCGAAGATGGCGGTATCGGTCAAGTTAAGTACCCACTAGTTGCTGACGTTAAGCACGAAATCTGTAAAGCTTACGACGTTGAGCACCCAGAAGCAGGCGTTGCTTTCCGTGGTTCTTTCCTAATCGACGAAGAAGGCGTTGTACGTCACCAAGTAGTTAACGACCTACCACTAGGCCGTAACATCGACGAAATGCTACGCATGGTTGACGCTCTTAACTTCCACCAGAAGCACGGCGAAGTATGTCCTGCACAATGGGAAGAAGGTAAAGCAGGTATGGACGCATCTCCAAAAGGTGTTGCAGCGTTCCTATCTGAGCACGCAGCTGACCTAGGCAAAAAATAATAGACCTTCACCCTAGCTCAACGGGTGTGATGGTTGGATGTATATAAAGCAATAAGCTAATGCGGAAAACCGCAAACGCCAATCAGTCTAAGTAAAGTCCTATCAAAGCCCAGAGCCTCAGCTCTGGGCTTTCTTTTTCCTTCAGATAAACCGCCAAAATGAGGTAACGCTTTAGCGTAAACTTTACCTCTATTTATCATCCCCTCCATACAGATTCTGCTTACTTGCCCTGTTAATATCTTAGCCACAACACCTATTTGTAACGTTAGCAGGATGAATGAACGTGGTTACTCACCTAGAAGTCTGTATTGATAATATTGAATCTCTGCACTACGCCATTGCTGGCGGCGCCACTCGGATTGAACTTTGCTCCTCTTTGGCTTTAGGCGGACTAACACCCAGTTATGGCTTTATGCAGCAAGCGGCTAAGCTTTCGAGTGTTCCAGTTTATGCCATGATCCGCCCACGCCAAGGTGACTTCTTCTACAATGAAGAAGAGATCGAAATGATGCGTTGGGATATTGAAGCAGCTCACCAATCAGGCTTGAGCGGTGTCGTGTTCGGCGTGCTCACTCAAGACGGTGATATTCATATGCCTTACGCGGCTACGCTGTGTGAATTTGCTCAAGCGCTTGGCTTAGGCGTGACCTTCCATCGTGCCTTTGACCAGTGTCGTGACGCTGAAAAAGCTTTGGAAGAAGTGATCAGCTTAGGTTGTGAACGTATTTTAACCTCCGGTCTTGCGCCTTCAGCACCACAAGGGATCGATGTGCTTAGAGCTTTGGTTAAGCAAGCCCAAGGACGCATAGCAATCATGGCGGGGGCTGGCGTTAATGCGAGTAACGCACGTGCGTTAGTAGAAGACACTCAAGTTCCTGAAATCCATCTGTCAGGCAAAACCACACGCCCTAGCCAAATGACCTTTGTTGCTGAACAAAGCAAAATGGGCGCATCCGATGTCGATGATTTTTTAATCCCCATCACAAGTACACAAGCCATTACCGATGTCGTAGCAGCTCTCAAATAGACGACCGTAACCTCACGCGCATAGCTTTTGAGTGCTAACATATTGTTTATCAAGGAGTGAGGAAAGGTGTATGTCTAAATTGAAGAAAAAGGAATACGAAAAGGAGCTCAAAAACCTTCAAGTTGAGCTCGTAAAACTTCAAGAGTGGGTCAAACACAAAGGGTTAAAAGTGGTGGTTCTGTTTGAAGGCCGTGATGCTGCGGGCAAAGGCGGAGTGATAAAGCGAATTACAGAAAAGCTAAACCCGCGTGTTTGTCGCGTAGTAGCTCTGCCTGCACCGACAGAAAAAGAAAAAACGCAATGGTACTTCCAACGTTACGTCGCTCATTTACCATCTGCTGGTGAAATCGTTTTATTTGACCGAAGTTGGTATAACCGAGCAGGTGTCGAAAAAGTCATGGGGTTCTGTACTCCAGACGAATACGAAGAGTTTTTACGCTCTTGTCCTGAATTCGAAAGAATGTTGCAACGCTCTGGGATTATTCTTATTAAGTATTGGTTTTCGGTTTCAGACGAAGAGCAGGAAAAACGTTTCCTAGGTCGAATTAATACGCCAATCAAACGTTGGAAATTCAGCCCAATGGATTTAGAGTCACGTCATCGCTGGGCGGAGTATTCGGAAGCAAAAGATAATATGTTTGCCTATACAGACACGAAAAACTGCCCTTGGTGGGTCGTCCCTTCTGATGACAAAAAGAAAGCGCGCTTGAACTGTATCAGTCATTTACTAAGCCAGATTGATTACAAAGCACTTGAGTACTCACCCATCGAATTACCTGAACTCAATAAAGAAGGTTACGTCAGAGCGCCCATTGATGATCAGACCTTCGTTCCTGATAAATATTGACGTGCTTTCCTTCTCTCTAATAAATAGACCAGCCTAAAAGCTGGTCTATTTATTGAAGTCAGTTACTTCAGTACGTCATCAATACTTTGATCACCTAGATGGCGTACATCTTTCCCTTTCACGAAGTAAATAATGTATTCACAGATGTTCTGGCAGCGGTCCCCCACACGTTCAATCGCGCGTGCCGACCACATCACTTGCAGAATGTTAGGGATATTTTTTGGATCTTCCATCATGTAAGTCATCAACTGACGAATCACCGCTTCATACTCGGCGTCTAGTTTGTCATCTTGTTTATGCACCTCTGCTGCCGCTTCTACATCCATGCGGGCAAACGCATCTAAAACCTGATGCAGCATATTAATTGCCTGACGGCAGAGAGGCTCTAACGACACTTGGAATTGTCGTTCTTTTGATGATGGGCTTTCGATGGCAACGTAAGCAATGCGTGTCGCCACATCACCGATGCGTTCTAAATCAGTGATCGTTTTGATGATAGCCATAATTAAGCGCAAGTCTTTTGCCGTTGGCTGACGCTTAGCAATAATGCGTGTACAAGCGTCATCGATCGAGACTTCCATCGCATTCACTTTATGATCGTCACGCACAACCTTACGCGCCAGTTCGATGTCTTCTTTATGCAAGGCTTGAATAGCATACGAAAGCTGCTGTTCTACCAAGCCCCCCATGGTTAATACATGAGTACGAATCGATTCTAGCTCTACGTTAAATTGTCCTGAAATATGACGTCCAAAGTGCATGATGTTCCTTATTCCGTATAGAGTCGCGACTTAACCGTAGCGACCCGTAATGTAATCTTCGGTCTGCTTCTTCATTGGCGAGGTGAAGATCGAGTCCGCGTCAGAGTATTCAATTAACTTACCCATATGAATGAATGCAGTATGATCACTCACTCGCGCCGCTTGTTGCATGTTATGGGTAACGATAACGACAGTATATTGAGTCTTCAGCTCATTGATAAGCTCTTCAATAGTTAAAGTTGAGATTGGATCCAACGCTGATGTTGGCTCGTCCAATAACAGGACTTCCGGCTCAATCGCCACCGCGCGCGCAATGACCAAGCGCTGTTGCTGCCCCCCAGATAAGCCAAATGCGTTCTCATGCAAGCGGTCTTTTACCTCATCCCACAACGCCGCCGAGCGCAAGGATCGCTCCACTGCGTCATCTAAACTGCGGCTGTTTTTTACACCTTGTAAGCGTAAGCCATAAACTACGTTTTCATAAATAGACTTAGGAAATGGATTGGGTCTTTGAAACACCATCCCCACTCGGCGTCGAAGTGTCGCAACATCGACATTAGGATGATAAACATTCTTGCCATGGAGACGCACTTTACCTGTGACTCGACACCCTTCCACTAAGTCGTTCATGCGATTGATGCAACGTAATAACGTCGACTTTCCACACCCTGAAGGACCGATAAAAGCGGTGACTCGCCCTTTGGGAATTCGCATCGAAATATCATGCAGCGCCTGAGTTTGACCATAGAACAGATTAAGGTTCTCGATTGAGATGGCTGTTTGTTCATCCGTTAAATTATGAACATCCAATGGTGGCTCATAACCTAATGTACTATCAAAATTAAACATACTTAATCTTGCCCTAACGTTCTGTATTTTTCTCGTAAATTATTGCGAATACTGATTGCTGTTAAGTTTAGCCCGACAATCACTGTCACGAGTAAGAAAGAGGTGGCATAAACTAATGGTCGCGCCGCTTCGATGTTGGAGGTTTGAAAGCCAACATCGTAAATGTGAAAACCTAAATGCATGAACTTTCTATCCAAATGCACATAAGGGAATTGTCCGTCAACCGGTAAACTGGATGCCAATTTCACGACCCCCACCAGCATCAGTGGCGCTACTTCGCCAGCTGCACGCGCAATCGCAAGGATCAAACCTGTGATAATAGCTGGCGTCGCCATAGGCAAAACCACGCGCCATAGCGTTTCGAACTGAGTTGCACCAAGTGCTAGAGAGCCATGTCGTACGGAGCTCGGAATTCGAGTTAAACCTTCTTCTGTCGTCACAATCACAACTGGAAGCGTCAGCACGGCAAGAGTTAGTGCTGACCATAACAAACCCGGCGTACCAAAGGTTGGTGCCGGTAGCTTCTCCGCATAGAATACGTTGTCGATAGAGGCACCAATCGTATAAACGAAGAAACCTAAACCAAACACGCCATAAACAATCGATGGAACACCCGCTAGGTTTATAACCGCAATACGAATAACTCTGGTTAGAGCGTTATTCTTAGCGTATTCATGTAGATAGATAGCGGCGATCACCCCGAGTGGCATCACAATGATCGACATGATGAGTACTAAGAAAACCGTACCAAATATCGCAGGGAACACGCCTCCTTCGGAGTTAGACTCTCTTGGATCTTCAGATAAAAACTTCCAAACCTGTTTTCCCCAATGCATGACTTTATCAGGCAGTGACATTTGGTTTGGATACCAGTAGTCCAAAATGTCTTCGAGCGGAATCGATACTTGTGACCCCGTCATATCCTCGGCAATCAAGGCATAGTCAGATAGCTGAAGTCGTAAACCATCAAGTTGCAAATCTAACGTCGCAAGCGCTTTTTCTATCTGCTCTTTTTTCGTCTGATTTTCCTTTAAGAAGCTTTCTGTCAGCGTGTCATTCAATTCATGCTTGCGCTTTTCTAATCGCAACTGCTCTAGCTTCCAACCAAGCTCTTTAAGCTGATCGACCACCAAAGAATCAATCTCATGGCGCAGAGTTTCTGCATCATCAAGCTTTTTATTTAGTATCGATTGAATATCACTGGTGTATATATTATCGCCATCTTGAAACGCCACCAGCTTACCAAAGAAATAACCACCGCTACTGCGCTCTATCACCGCCCACTCTTTTGGCGTCGTGGGCTCATCCAACTGCATTTGCAATACGGAGATAAAATCGGCGGGATACAACTCTCGGTTAGCGATTTTGATACTGAGTCGAGTGGCAAAATCTTCATCGTCTTCTAACTGTTGTGCTGCGCTTTCAGGCAAATAACTCTTCGGTACAAAGCTGCGCTCATACACTTGACCAATCAGAATAGTATTTTCATGTAGCACTTCGCCTTGTACAGGTGTCAGCGCTGCAACATTCCACTGATACAAGGGCGCTGGCCAAAAGTAAGTCAGGCCTTTCCAGCCGATAAGGAGTAACAACCCTAATACCGACAACAAACTGATGCTGACTGCACCACCTGTCAGCCATATCCACGGTGCGCCAGAACGAATCCAATTTAACACGTTATTACTCGCTCTTTATTCAAACCATTATTACAACGCACGGTACTTATCTCTCAGTCTCTGACGAACCCACTCCGCAAGCGCGTTTACTGCAAACGTAAACACAAATAAAATCAATGCAGCCAGGAACAGCAGGCGATAATGCGAACTTCCAACTTCCGACTCTGGCAACTCAACAGCGATGGTCGCCGACAGGCTGCGCAATCCTTCCAAAATATTCCAATCCATTAATGGCGTATTGCCCGTTGCCATTAACACAATCATGGTTTCGCCAACAGCGCGTCCCAGGCCCATCATAATGGCAGAAAAAATACCTGGGCTTGCAGTAAGCAAGACAACATAGATTAAAGTTTGCCAAGGCGTGGCCCCTAATGCCAAAGAGCCATCCGATAAATGCTTCGGTACAGAGAAAATGGCATCTTCGGCAATGGTAAAAATCGTCGGGATAACAGCAAACCCCATCGCTAACCCCACCACCAATGCATTGCGTTGATCGTAACCAATACCATGCTCGGTTAAGAATAAGCGCATATCGCCACCAAAGAACGTCTGCTCAATCGTAGGCGAAATCCACACTCCAAGCCCAATCAGTACCAATATGACAGGCATGAGCACTAAAGCATGCCAACCATTAGGCAGACGATTCCGCAAAGGTTGCGGTATTAATGCCCATAGCCCGCCCATAATCATGGTGCTCAAGGGCAAAACAAACAGCATAACGACGATCGTAATCAAATGGTCTTCGACAATAGGCGCGAACCACAATCCCGCGAGGAAACCTATGATCACCGTCGGCAGTGCTTCCATTAGCTCAATCGACGGTTTTACTACACGACGCATGCGTGGCGACATAAAGTAAGCCGTATAAATAGCACCTAGCACTGCGAGCGGTACTGAAAACAGCATCGCAAACATCGCCGCTTTTATCGTCCCAAATGCAATAGGTACTAGGCTGAACTTAGCCTCAAAGTTATCGCTCGCCGAAGTCGATTGCCACACAAATTCAGGCTCAGGATACCCTTCGTACCACACTTCTTGCCATAATGAGGACAATGAAATTTCCGGATAGGCATTGTCCACTTCAGCAACATTTAACGCATTATTTTGCCAAGTGATTAAGTAGCGCTCATTGTTAGACATTGCTGCGATTGCGGGCGCTTGATTGTACGCACGCTTAAACAACACCAGTTTTTCACTGGTTGTATAATGGCTTTGCAACGTGCCGTTGGTGTAAAAGCTATAAAATCCTTTTCGATGAGAATCCGGCAACAAATACTTAAGCTCTGATGCCAATTTAAAATCACGAATATGCGTTAACGTGCGTTTTTCTTCTTGCAGCGTATCAAACCATTGCGACACCCGACCATCGTTGTGCGTCACCAAAAGCGAGTAAGCACCAGCCAATAAGTCTATCGTACGAACGGAATGCTTCTTATCACCTTGAGTGAGATCGACCACCTCTCGCACAGCAAATTTACGTGCGGTTTTCTTTAACACGATCAACTCAGAGCCATCGCGCAAATAAAGCGTTTCACCGTCAGGTGTCAACAACATTTGCTGAGGCGTATTAAAGCCTGAAGAGAACGTAAAATCGATCGTTGTAGGAGACGTACCCAAAGACGAAGCCACTTGCCAGCGAGCTTTCACTTCACCACTTTGCGTCTGCCAAACAACCGTTGGTAAGGGCGTCGAAGCTGCAAATACAAACTGAGTCACAGGATCTTGAGGCGTACTTAGTGTCAGATCCATGCTGGTGTCTAGCTCAATCACTTCCGGAGGACGTGTATTTTCTCTCAATGTAGCATTAAATTCTGGCTTGAAAAGGTTCGCTTTACCCTGCCCATCAACAAATCCATACCAACCTAGCCCAGGAGCAGATTGAGAGAAAGCGACGGGTTTCTGGGCGATTTGCTGTGTATACACCGCAGGTTTCGTAGGATCGTCCATCGACAAATATTGAATCTCACCACTTTGGGTTAGAACGAACGCGAGCTGAGCGTAATCATCCACTGAAATCGCAAGTGGTGTTTCAATATGAGTAGCTCGAATGGCTTGGTTGGTTTTGATCTCCGCATCAGAAAAAAGCGGAATGATCACCATGGCGAGGTAGACAAAGATCAAAATAAGCGCCGCGAGTACGCCGACACCACCGGATGTCACTGCAAGTCGAACTAAACGATCTTTTATCAGTCGTTTCTTATCTTTTTCCTGCAATGAAAACTCGGCTTGTGCCATTTAAATCTCTACCTTTTTTGACTTAGTACTAGAATATGTCGTTAAGATGACAATTATATTACAGATCACATTAAACACCTGAAAAGAATACAACTCTTATGCAATGCGTGGTATGAAATAAATCTGTAATGAAAATCTCATAATGTTCTCACTCATCCATTTTTCCAAGATGAGTACGTAATACTTCACTTTTGGCTAGGTAAGGTTATGAGCGCAGAAAAACTATATATAGAAAAAGAACTGAGTTGGTTGTCTTTCAACGAACGAGTATTACAAGAAGCTGCCGATAAAACCGTCCCTTTGATCGAACGTATTCGCTTTCTTGGGATCTTTTCCAACAATTTAGATGAATTTTACAAAGTACGCTTTGCGGACGTGAAGCGCAGAATCCTAATCAGCCAAGAGCGCGGTGGCAGTGATAGCCCTAAACGACTGTTAACCAAAATGCAGTCGAAAGCACTAAAGCTTAACGAACAATTTGATGAGCTTTACAGCGAGTTGATTCGAGAAATGGCGCGACGTCGCATTTTCTTGGTCAACGAGCAACAACTGGATGAATCGCAACAAAAGTGGATCGCGAAATACTTCCGTAGAGAGGTAATGCCGCATATCACTCCCCTCCTAATGAAAGACGAGATCGATGTTCTGCAATTTCTCAAAGACGAGTACGCTTACATCGCCGTAGAACTGCGTAAAGAAGAACATTACCAGTACGCTCTGATCGAAATTCCGACCGATCACCTTCCCCGCTTTGTGATGGTACCAGAACAGAAAGGAAAGCGTCGAAAAACCATCATCTTACTTGATAATATTATCCGCCACTGTTTGGACGAGCTGTTCAAAGGCTTTTTTGATTATGATGAGCTTAGCGGCTATGCGATGAAAATGACGCGTGACGCTGAATACGATTTACGCAATGAAATCGAGTACAGCTTGCTTGAACAAATGTCAGAGGGTGTCAATCAGCGACTGACAGCAAAGCCCGTTCGCTTCGTCTACGAACGCGATATGCCGCCTCAAATGTTAGAGTTTCTGTGTAACAAACTTAATATCTCTAACTACGATAACCTTATCCCCGGCGGACGCTATCACAACTTTAAAGACTTCATCGGCTTTCCAAATGTTGGACGAGAGTATCTTGAAAATAAACCTCTCCCGCCAATGAAATGTGCCGATTTCGAAGGTTATGCCAACAGCTTTGACGCGATTAAAGCGAAAGATATTCTGCTCTATTATCCCTACCACACTTTTGACCACATTAGTGAGTTAGTGCGCCAAGCCTCCTTCGATCCCAAAGTACTTAGTATCAAGATTAACATTTATCGCGTCGCGAAAGATTCTCGCTTGATGAACTCTTTAATTGATGCAGTGCACAACGGCAAAAATGTCACTGTGGTCGTCGAACTGCAAGCTCGCTTTGATGAAGAAGCCAATATCGAATGGTCAAAAGTATTAACCGAAGCGGGTGTGCACGTCATCTTTGGTGCGCCTGGTCTTAAGATTCACTCAAAGCTACTGATGATTAGCCGCCGCGAAGGTGAAGAAATTATTCGCTACGCACACATCGGCACAGGCAACTTCCATGAGAAGACGGCACGAATTTATACCGACTTCTCCCTGCTTACGGCAGATCAAGAAATCACTAATGAAGTCCGTAATGTCTTCGGTTACATTGAGAATCCATACCGACCAGTGAAGTTCAATCACCTTATGGTATCTCCTCGTAATTCTCGAACCCAAATCTACCGCTTAATTGATAATGAAATTGCGAATGCCAAGCTAGGGAAAAAAGCCGCTCTTACGATCAAGGTCAATAACCTAGTCGATAAAGGCATCGTCAATAAGCTTTATGGAGCAAGTACTTCCGGTGTAAAAATAAACATGATCATTCGAGGTATGTGCTCATTAGTACCGGGCATTGAGGGGATCAGCGACAATATTCGCATCATCAGTATTGTTGACCGCTTTCTTGAGCACCCTCGCGTGGTGATCACCCACAATGATGGCGATCCGCAAGTTTATATCTCCTCCGCAGACTGGATGACAAGAAATATTGATCACCGTATCGAGGTAGCAGTACCAGTCCGTGATCCACGTTTGAAACAGAGAATTATTGATATAACGAATATCCATTTTACCGATACAGTAAAGGCTCGTTTAATAGATAAAGAAATGAGTAACGCTTACGTACCACGAGGTAATCGCAAAAAAGTTCGCTCTCAAATCGCTATCTATGACTATCTTAAAAATATAGAAAAGCAAACTAGAAAACAAAATTCAGATGCCTCAAATACTTGAACAAGATACTCGCTACATTGCCGCGATAGACCTCGGCTCAAACAGTTTCCATATGGTGGTGGCCAAAGTTGTCGGCAGTGACCTACAACTGGTTAGTCGTCATAAACAACGTGTTCGCTTAGCATCAGGACTCGACAGTGAATTGAACTTAAGTCACGCCGCAATGGAGCGTGCGCTAGAATGCTTAGCCATGTTCGCTGAGAGGCTGCAAGGGCTTGATGAGTCAAATGTACGTATCGCCGCCACACACACACTAAGACGCGCTAAAAATGCCCACCTTTTCATTGAGCGTGCGAAAGAAGTGATGCCTTTCCCGATAGAAATTATCCCTGGAGAAGAAGAAGCCCGCCTGATTTACTTAGGCGTCGCGCACACTCAAGTAGAATCCAACTCCAAACTAGTCATCGATATCGGAGGCGGCAGTACCGAGATGATTATTGGACAAGAATTTGAGCCTGAGCTTCTCAACAGTAAACAGATGGGATGCGTCAGTTTTACAGAGCAATACTTTAAAAACGGCAAACTGTCAGGAAAAAACTTCAGCAAGGCGATGTTAGCGGCCGAACAAAAACTCGAGTCCATCGCTTCAACATATCGTAAAAAGGGCTGGGATATTGCTCTCGGCTCATCAGGAACCATCAAAGCGATTCAAGAAGTGCTAGTAGGATTAGGTTTTGAAGATGGCCTGATCACAGCGAGTCGACTGGATACACTTATCGAAACTCTGTGTAAATTTGATTCCATTGAAGATATTGAACTGGCGGGTCTAACAGAAGAACGTAAACCCGTATTCGCAGCAGGCGTAGCGATTTTGTCCGCGATTTTCAAAGCGCTTCGCATTGAGCAAATGTTTTTCTCCGATGGTGCTCTACGCGAAGGCCTGTTGTACGAAATGGAAGAGCGTTTTGCGCGCTCCGATATTCGTATGCGCACCACAGAAAATTTAGCCAACAAGCACCGGGTCGACTTAGAGCATGCCGCTCGTGTGAAGGGGCATGCACGTGAGATGTTATGTCAGGTACGCTCTGAACTAGGCATTAAGAAAAAGAGTGAGTTATTTGACTTACTAGAGTGGGCAGCGTTGCTTCATGAAGTCGGATTAAGTATCAACTTGCGTAGTTTCCATCGCCACTCTTTTTATATTCTGTTGCACTCCACCCTACAAGGCTTCAACCGTGAGCAGCAATTAGTGCTCGCAACATTAGCTCGCTTCCAGCGTAAAGCGCTCAAATTGCAAGAACTACCAGATTTCAACCTCTATAAACAGAGTGACGTTATAAGCCTCATCAAAATATTACGGCTTTCTATCGTATTAAATGGGCAGCGTAATGAAGATCCATTGCCTGATATCACCTTATCTATCAAAAATGACGAATGGATTCTCACATGCACAGATGAAGCATGGCTAGAAAACAATAAATTACTTCACGCGGATTTACAGGAAGAACAAGAACGTTGGGACAGCGCGAAGTGGACACTCACTTTCTGATCTCGTACTGTCCATACCTAAATAAAAAGTCGGCTTACAGGCCGACTTTTTTTAACTCTTCTTCTGCAAAGTCTGCCGTAATGGGCACATAACCATCTTTCTCAACCAACGCTTGTCCCTGAGCAGAAAAGATAAAGCGAATAAACTCAGCTTCAATTGGTGTTAATGGGTAATCAGGGTGCTTATTCACGTAAACATATAAGTAACGTGATAGTGGGTACTTACCACTAACAATATGTTCTCGCGTTGGAGTCACGTAGTCATTTCCCATTTTAGCCACAGGGACTAAGCGCACGCCTGCCACTCGATAACCGACACCGGAATAACCAATTCCACTGATGGTTGACGCTACAGCTTGCACAACTGACGCGGAGCCTGGCTGCTCGTTAACTCGAGTCTTGAAATCGCCGCCACACAAGGCATTGCTTTTGAAGTAACCATAAGTTCCAGAAACGGAGTTACGACCAAACAACTGGACGTTTCGCTTTGCCCACTGTGATTCAAGACCGAGTTGCTGCCAGTTTGTGACAAATTGACTTTCACCACAGCGTAGCGTGGCAGAAAACAAAGCATCTAACTGACTAAAGTTAAGCCCTTGAATTGGATTATCTTGATGAACAAAAATACCGATTGCATCGATGGCTACCCTGAGCGCCGTTGGCTTGTAGCCATGTTCACGTTCAAACGCTTCAACCTCTCTTAAACGCATAGGGCGACTCATGGGACCAAACTGGGCTGTTTGTTCGGTCAATGCTGGAGGGGCAGTAGAAGAGCCAGATGCTTGGACTTGCGCATTAATATTCGGGTAAATGGATTTAAACTCTTCAACCCAAAGCGTTGTCATACCCGCAAGTGTATCGGAGCCAACAGAGAGCAAGTTCCCGACAATCCCCGTCGTTTTATGATAACTCGGCAATGGTTTATCTTGAGCGCCAGCCATACAGGAACAAACAAGCGCGAATAAACTGAATGTTTTTGCCAATCGTAACGCCATTATTTCACCACCAAACGCTCAGGCAATACGAAAGAAAACTTACTGCCCACGCCTACTTCACTGTGAATTTCTAAATGAGAGTCATGGTGACTCAGCGCGTGTTTTACAATGGCTAGCCCTAAACCACTTCCTCCAGTATCACGTGATCTTGCTTTATCTACTCGATAAAAACGCTCGGTAAGTCGGTGTAGGTGCTGAGGTTCAATACCATCACCGCTATCTTCCACCTCTAAGCATGCGCCTTGAGAGGTCTGGAACCAACGAACATTAATGTTCGCACCAGGTGGTGTGTATTTGACGGCGTTATAAACGAGGTTAGAGATAGCACTACGTAACTGGTCATCATCGCCCAACACGCGTAGGCTTGCATCAACATCAAATTTCAATTTATGTTGGTTGTCCCCACTAAGGCTAACCGCCTCTTTTTCTAACACTTCAAGCATCGCGGGCACATTCACGACTTCCTCAAGCTCATGCATAGGTGCCGCTTCAATTTTAGATAGTGTCAGTAGTTGGTTCACCAAACTGTTCATGCGGTTAAGCTGCTCCGTCATGACACCATGAGCTTTGCTCCACATTGGACCCACGACCATATCAGGGTCTTCAGTCATCTCCAAATAACCTTGTAGCACCGTCATTGGTGTACGCAGTTCATGAGATACGTTGGCAAAAAAGTTGCGACGCATTCCCTCAAGTTGTTTTAATTGGCTCACATCACGCACTACCATCAAGTGCTCACCCTCGGTATACGGTACGATACGTAGTTCTAGCATGCGTTCGACGTTGAGTGGTGAACGCATTTCTAATGGCTCTGAGAAGTCTTTCTTGTTGAGGTACTTGATAAAATCAGGTGTACGAATGAGATTGGAGATAGGTTGACCTGAATCTTCTGGCCAATGGAAGCCCAGTAAGTGCTGAGCCAGCTTGTTGCACCAAACAATATTGCCTTCAGCACGGAATACCACTACCGCATCGGGTAGTGATTCTGCACCATTTCTGAATCGACGAATAAGATTAGTAAGCTCTTTTCGTTTGCGGCGTTGGCGCTGTTGTAAGCGATACAACCCATTGAACAAAGATTCCCAGTTACCGCTACCAGACGGTGGCGTGAGGCGTTTTTCATCCCATAACCAAGAAGATAAACGTACTTGGTTATGCAAATGCCACACAAGCTGCAATGCCGTAGCAGCCAAAAGCAACCACGGCATATAACCGAATATCCAACCTACTATCACCCATGGGGTGTAAAAAAAAGCCAGCTCCCAGGCCAGCTTTTTCCACGTTAATCTTTCAACCACTCATAACTCCAGAAATGGTACCGATAAGCTGCGTGTTAATTTATGCCTTCGTCGAGAAGCGGTATCCAGCACCACGAACAGTTTGGATCAGCTTATCATGCCCTGCAGCTTCCAACGCTTTACGCAGACGGCGAATATGGACATCGACTGTACGGTCTTCGACATACACGTTGGTGCCCCAAACATTGTTTAATAGCTGCTCACGGCTGTATACGCGTTCTTGATGCGTCATGAAAAAATGAAGCATCTTAAATTCTGTTGGGCCCATGTCTAATGGCGCATCATTAGCCGTAACACGGTGCGATACAGGGTCAAGCTTCAATCCCTGTACATCAATTACATCTTCTAGTGCAGTCGGAGTAACGCGACGAATCACCGCTTTTAAGCGTGCAACCAACTCTTTAGGAGAGAATGGCTTAGTAATGTAGTCATCCGCACCGACTTCTAAACCGCGCACTTTATCTTCTTCTTCACCACGAGCGGTAAGCATCACAACTGGAATGTTGCGCGTTAATTCCTCTCGCTTCATATGTTTGATGAAGTTAATGCCACTACCGCCTGGTAACATCCAATCCAGTAAAACTAAATCAGGGAAGGGTTCAGCCAGTTTGGTTACTGCAGTATCGTAATCTTCCGCTTCTACCGCTTGGTAACCTTTCTGCTCAAGTACGAAGCACAGCATTTCGCGAATAGGAGCTTCGTCTTCAACAACCAGAATCCTTCTAGACATAATTGAGTAACCTTATGTTCGTTGAGCTAATGAATTTAAGAGACAAAGCGCCTCTCTATGCATAAGCATTATCACTACCAATTATGACACTTTTGTGACCTTTGAAAACAAATTTTCATATAACTTTCTTTTGAGGTTCATTCGGATATTTTTCATTTCTATTAAGACATCAGCACAAAAATTCCCTATGATTAGTCCCTTGTCATCAAGCCTAGAGAAGATTTATGTGGTTTAAAAACTGTCTGGTATACCGCGTTAACCGCGAGGTTACTTTTAACGCCGAACAACTAGAAACTCAGCTGTCTGAATTCCGATTCACCCCGTGTGGCAGTCAAGACAAACAGAAATTTGGCTGGGTCAGTGCAATGGGTAGACATGGCGATATGATGACTCACGTGTCAGAAAACCGCATTCTGATTTGCGCCAAGAAAGAAGAGAAAATGCTACCTGCCTCTGTGATCAAAGAATCATTGAATGCAAAAGTAGAAGCAATGGAAGCGCAAGAAGGTCGTCCTCTGAAGAAGAAAGAGAAAGACAACCTGAAAGATGACATCGTAATGGATTTACTGCCGCGCGCATTCAGCCGCAGCAGCCACACTCACGTGCTTATCATGCCAAAAGAAGGTTATATCCTTGTTGATGCAAGCAGCTACAAAAAAGCAGAAGATGTATTAGCATTGCTTCGTAAAACCATGGGTAGTTTACCTGTTATTCCTGCTATTCCAGAAGTGGCGATTGAAACTACGCTAACCGAGTGGGTGAAAAGCGGTGACACACCTCAAGGTATCAGCATGATGGACGAAGCTGAGCTAAAATCCGTACTTGAAGAAGGTGGTGTGATTCGCTGTAAGAAGCAAGAGCTCACCACTGATGAAATCCGCAACCACATCGCTGCGGATAAAGTCGTGACGAAACTTGCGCTTAATTGGCAAGATCGTATTGAGTTCATTATGACGGAAGATGCAGGCATCAAACGTCTAAAATTCTCTGATGAATTGAAAGATCAAAACGATGATATTCCACGTGAAGATCAAGCAGCTCGATTTGATGCAGACTTCTCTCTAATGTGTGGAGAGTTCAGTGCTTTCCTTCCCAACCTATACGATGCGCTAGGCGGCTTACCGAATCCTAACGCATAATATTGTATAAAGGTTAACCATAACGCCCTCACTTTTTTTGAGGGCGTTTTTCTATCTGAAGCACAATTACCCTAGTCACAGTTCACATTTTGACGTAAAATTTGCGCCCCATTTCCATTAGGTGGAATTGGCCTGACTTGTGATCAGATAAAAGAGAATTGAGCAATGACAACTGAGAAAGCATTCGTGCCTGAGCTACTATCTCCAGCGGGCAGCCTGAAAAACATGCGTTACGCATTCGCCTACGGGGCAGATGCAGTTTACGCTGGCCAACCTCGCTACAGCCTTCGCGTACGTAACAACGAGTTTAACCACGAGAACCTAAAAATCGGTATCGATGAAGCCCACGCCCTAGGCAAAAAGCTTTATGTGGTATGTAACATTCAACCACACAACTCGAAGCTAAAAACGTTCATCCGTGATCTTAAGCCAATCGTAGAGATGGGTCCTGACGCATTGATCATGTCAGATCCAGGCCTAATTATGATGGTTCGTGAAGCTTTCCCAGAAATGCCAATTCACCTTTCTGTACAAGCGAACGCTGTAAACTGGGCGACCGTTAAGTTCTGGGCAGCGAATGGCGTGGAACGTGTGATCGTTTCTCGCGAGCTATCTCTAGAAGAAATCGAAGAAATTCGTGAGCATTGCCCTGAAACTGAGCTTGAAGTATTCGTTCACGGTGCATTATGCATGGCTTACTCAGGTCGTTGCCTACTTTCTGGCTATATCAACAAACGTGACCCTAACCAAGGCACTTGCACTAACGCATGCCGCTGGGAATACAAAGTTGAAGAGGGTAAAGAAAACGACGCTGGTGATATCGTAGAGAAATTCGACCCGACTGAAGCACAGCCTGTCGAAGTACAAGACGAGCGCCCTGAAACCACAATTGGTCGCGGTAAACCAACAGATGAAGTCGTTCTGCTTTCTGAAGCACACCGTCCAGAAGAAAAAATGGCAGCTTACGAAGACGAGCATGGTACTTACATCATGAACTCTAAAGACCTACGTGCGGTACAGCATGTTGAGCGCCTAACCAAGATGGGTGTGCACTCGCTGAAAATCGAAGGTCGTACTAAATCATTCTATTACTGTGCTCGTACTGCACAGGTTTACCGTAAAGCGATTGATGATGCTGTAGCAGGCCGACCATTTGATGAAAGCCTAATGGGCACACTAGAGAGCCTAGCTCACCGTGGCTATACCGAAGGCTTCCTACGTCGTCATACTCACGACACCTACCAGAATTACGATTACGGCTACTCAGTTTCTGATGCTCAACAGTTTGTCGGTGAGTTCACTGGTAAACGTCGTGGCGATATGGCTGAAGTAGAAGTGAAAAACAAATTCCTTGTCGGTGATAGTCTTGAGCTAATGACGCCAAAAGGTAATGTTGTTTTCACGCTAGAAGCGATGGAAAACCGTAAGTCAGAGTCTATTGAGGATGCCAAAGGGAATGGTCACTTCGTCTTCATTCCAGTACCAGCAGATCTAGATTTAGAATACGGTCTATTGATGCGTAACTTGAACTCAGGGCAGGACACCCGTAACCCGACTGGTAAGTAATCATGGCCTTGCTCATTACTGACAAATGCATCAACTGCGACATGTGTGATCCCGAATGCCCCAATGGGGCAATCAGTATGGGAGAGAGCATTTTCGAAATTGATCCAGCGCTATGTACAGAGTGTAAGGGGCATTACGAAAAGCCGACCTGTCAGTCAGTGTGTCCAATTACAAAATGCATAATCACTGATCCGAACCATGTCGAAACTGAAGAGCAGTTGCTTGAAAAATTCGTGATTATTCAAGGGTTAGCATAAGAGCAATTAGGTTCAACTTTGACATCAAAGTTGAACCTTTTCTCAACCTGATTTTTCAATAGGGATAATATTGCAGAACAGCTCTTTTTCAAAATGATACTCTAGTCTCTCACGCCAATTTTCCGCTTGAGAAACAGGTATTAAATAAAAGTTTTCTCGGCTCGTATCAGTAACGAAAGCCATTCCATATTGCATCAGCTCATAATGCACATCATTAACAAAACCCGGATCAAGGCGTTGACGCCCAGTCAGGTGATTCACATCCTCTCGAGTCAAAGAGACTCCTTTAGTATCACTGCTAAATCTGTGTCTTAACCACTCTGCAAATTCTTTTGCACAAATCATAGTCATGGTTTTGTCCTTGATTTACTCTTCTAACAGGAAAAGGGTATATCCCTGCCTTACACACTTGTCTGCGTTGTTATCGCTTTTTAGCCAACTGACAGACATATTGCTAAGAAACCAGAGTATCGTGACGAAAGATCTTTTTCTAAACAGAGAAGTTACAACTTACCCATACTACAACTCTTTGTTTAATTTAGATTTCTATAATATGTCCCCAAAACTGATTGGGTTAGTTTTTGTATTGGTACTATTCAATGTAGACAAAAGTATGATGTTTCTCCAGTTTCATAAAAGAGATCACCAAGTACAGATAAACCTGAAGAGTAACACTAATTAGGATTGATAAGCGGCAAGCATTGAGGTGGAACGACTTTTTTTCGTTTGGGCTTAGAGGTTGTTTTTACCCGTTGAGGGGTATCAGTAGGTTTTGCTTTTGGCGCCCAACTTGCAAGCTCAGCACCGCAACCATCACCTACTGGAGGTGGTGCTTGATCAACACAATAGTCGCTCGAATCAGGACAAGATAACCTGACGTGAAAGTGGTAATGATGCCCCCACCATGGACGTACTTTACGTAACCAAGAACGATCTTTGCCGTTTTCTTGCAAGCAAAGTTGCTCCTTAATAACAGGATGTACAAAAATTCGTGCAACATCCTTACTTTTTGAAGCGTACCGAATTAGCTTAAAGTGCCGTTCTTCCCAGCGATGATTAAGTATGGAATAACCTTTTAAATCCACCACACTCATGGGTTTAGGAAGTTGTAATTCGTTATAAGAAAGCGGTTGGTCAGCAAGTCTTAACCAGATATCGATATCTAACCCGGTTTGATGACTAGAATGACCAGAGGAGAACCTTCCACCTCTAGGTAAAGACAAATCACCAATTAGCAGAGTGGTGTTGAGATTTTGATGAGCTTTAAGCGCCAGATTTTCAATAAACTCTATCGTTTTAGGGTGCCCATAGTAGCGCTTCGTTTTACTACGTAAGACTTGATAACCAACGCCATCGAGAGGCAAGGGTAATGCACCATCTAAACAACCGTTAGCATAACTACCAATAGAGGAGGAAGAGTTTCGGGTAGGATTAACCGCAGACTCCCAAGGAGTAGAACATACTGAAGCTGAGAAACATAAACCCAAAGTTACAATGAAACTCAGCCTCATAGCCTTTAACCTTTAGTAGTGTTCGCCATTATCGTAATAAGCTTTAGGAGATAAGGCGGAAAAGATAACCGCAACATCAATATCGGCACCAGCGATACCGCGCACTTGTTGCGTAATAAGCTTGGCAACTTCATCTTGCACTTCCTGGCCACGGTCGAACCAAAGCACTTCGACAAAAGGATATGCAGCACTCACCTCACCCTCATTGAAAAACGTAGTGTAGATATACTCAAAAGTAAAATCCTCACGCGGACAGTCCATTAGAGGCTGAAGTTCATCCGTAAGAGGTTTTGATAATGCCTGAACAGCTTGTGGCTCTACAGCACGGAATCGAAAATGTGGCATAAACTTACTTCCTAATTATTAGCATTAATGCATGATGATAACAGGAACCAAGTCAGTAATCATCCAAGCCAATGTAACCACTGACCTTTCAATAGATTGTGAATCAGATGTGCTCGATAACGAAGAAAAAGTGTTATGAAATTCGAAGGTAAAACAGAAAGAGCAAAGCGATACATCAACATTTAGTAATTACATTACTAGAAAATAAAACTATCTGAAGCAAAGGTATGCCATATTCGTTGGATAAACATACACCTGACATCGAAACTATACGTTAGGAATAAAAGAGACCCTGACCTAAGCCAGAGCTTATGAATATGGGGGGATAGGTGAAGTGGACCAATATCCCGGAGATATGAGCTTTCAATCCCCCCGATACTTTGGTATCAGAGGAATCGACAACTCTTCCAACTAGTCAGCTTCTCTTTTCTTCAGATGCAAAAAAGCCCCAGCATTACTGCTGAGGCTTTAAAGTATGGCAGGGGTGGAGAGATTCGAACTCCCAACACGCGGATTTGGAATCCGCTGCTCTGCCAATTGGAGCTACACCCCTGTAATTCGTGTTTATTGAGACGACGCTCAAATAAGTGGCGGAGTGGACGGGACTCGAACCCGCGACCCCCGGCGTGACAGGCCGGTATTCTAACCAACTGAACTACCACTCCGCAGTGGTATCACTCGCTTTAATAAGCAAGCCTCCGCTTTTGTCTTCACTTTTCGAAAAAGTGAAAATAAAACTAAAGCCTGGCGATGTCCTACTCTCACATGGGGAAGCCCCACACTACCATCGGCGCTATTTCGTTTCACTTCTGAGTTCGGCATGGAAATCAGGTGGGTCCAAAACGCTATGGTCGCCAAGCAAATTCTTTAATCTGGAAAGCTGTTTTTTAATTCTCGTTCTTACACATTCAATGTTCTTTCATTGAGTCCATCAAAACCCCTTGGGTGTTGTATGGTTAAGCCTCACGGGCAATTAGTACAGGTTAGCTCAACGCCTCACAACGCTTACACACCCTGCCTATCAACGTCGTAGTCTACGACAACCCTTTAGGATACTTAAAGTATCAGGGAGAACTCATCTCAAGGCTCGCTTCCCGCTTAGATGCTTTCAGCGGTTATCGATCCCGAACTTAGCTACCGGGCAATGCGTCTGGCGACACAACCCGAACACCAGAGGTTCGTCCACTCCGGTCCTCTCGTACTAGGAGCAGCCCCTTTCAATTCTCCAACGCCCACGGCAGATAGGGACCGAACTGTCTCACGACGTTCTAAACCCAGCTCGCGTACCACTTTAAATGGCGAACAGCCATACCCTTGGGACCGACTTCAGCCCCAGGATGTGATGAGCCGACATCGAGGTGCCAAACACCGCCGTCGATATGAACTCTTGGGCGGTATCAGCCTGTTATCCCCGGAGTACCTTTTATCCGTTGAGCGATGGCCCTTCCATTCAGAACCACCGGATCACTATGACCTGCTTTCGCACCTGCTCGAATTGTCATTCTCGCAGTCAAGCGGGCTTATGCCATTGCACTAACCTCACGATGTCCAACCGTGATTAGCCCACCTTCGTGCTCCTCCGTTACGCTTTGGGAGGAGACCGCCCCAGTCAAACTACCCACCAGGCACTGTCCGCAACCCCGATAAGGGGTCGACGTTAGAACATCAACACTACAAGGGTGGTATTTCAAGGACGGCTCCACGCAATCTAGCGACTGCGCTTCAAAGCCTCCCACCTATCCTACACATGTAGGGTCAATGTTCAGTGCCAAGCTGTAGTAAAGGTTCACGGGGTCTTTCCGTCTAGCCGCGGGTACACTGCATCTTCACAGCGATTTCAATTTCACTGAGTCTCGGGTGGAGACAGCGTGGCCATCATTACGCCATTCGTGCAGGTCGGAACTTACCCGACAAGGAATTTCGCTACCTTAGGACCGTTATAGTTACGGCCGCCGTTTACCGGGGCTTCGATCAAGAGCTTCGACCGAAGTCTAACCCCATCAATTAACCTTCCGGCACCGGGCAGGCGTCACACCGTATACGTCATCTTGCGATTTTGCACAGTGCTGTGTTTTTAATAAACAGTTGCAGCCACCTGGTATCTGCGACTCTCAATAGCTCCATCCGCGAGGGACTTCACCGTCGAGAGCGTACCTTCTCCCGAAGTTACGGTACCATTTTGCCTAGTTCCTTCACCCGAGTTCTCTCAAGCGCCTTGGTATTCTCTACCCGACCACCTGTGTCGGTTTGGGGTACGATTCCTTACAATCTGAAGCTTAGAGGCTTTTCCTGGAAGCATGGCATCAATGACTTCACATCCGTAGATGCTCGACGTCGTGTCTCAGCCTTAAAGAGAGCCGGATTTACCTAACTCTCAAGCCTACGCACTTGAACCTGGACAACCGTCGCCAGGCCCACCTAGCCTTCTCCGTCCCCCCATCGCAATTGTAAGAAGTACGGGAATATTAACCCGTTTCCCATCGACTACGCCTTTCGGCCTCGCCTTAGGGGTCGACTTACCCTGCCCCGATTAACGTTGGACAGGAACCCTTGGTCTTCCGGCGAGGAGGTTTTTCACCCCCTTTATCGTTACTCATGTCAGCATTCGCACTTCTGATACGTCCAGCATGCGTTACCACACACCTTCAACCGCTTACAGAACGCTCCCCTACCCAATATACAAAAGTATATTGCCGCAGCTTCGGTTTACTACTTAGCCCCGTTACATCTTCCGCGCAGGCCGACTCGACCAGTGAGCTATTACGCTTTCTTTAAATGATGGCTGCTTCTAAGCCAACATCCTGGCTGTCTGAGCCTTCCCACATCGTTTCCCACTTAGTAGTAATTTGGGACCTTAGCTGGCGGTCTGGGTTGTTTCCCTCTCCACGACGGACGTTAGCACCCGCCGTGTGTCTCCCGGATAGTACTTACTGGTATTCGGAGTTTGCAAAGGGTTGGTAAGTCGGGATGACCCCCTAGCCTTAACAGTGCTCTACCCCCAGTAGTATTCGTCCGAGGCGCTACCTAAATAGCTTTCGGGGAGAACCAGCTATCTCCAGGTTTGATTGGCCTTTCACCCCTAGCCACAAGTCATCCGCTAATTTTTCAACATTAGTCGGTTCGGTCCTCCAGTTGATGTTACTCAACCTTCAACCTGCCCATGGCTAGATCACCTGGTTTCGGGTCTATATCCAGAGACTGAACGCCCAGTTAAGACTCGGTTTCCCTACGGCTCCCCTAGATGGTTAACCTTGCCACTGAATATAAGTCGCTGACCCATTATACAAAAGGTACGCAGTCACAGGATAAAGCCTGCTCCTACTGCTTGTACGTACACGGTTTCAGGTTCTATTTCACTCCCCTCACAGGGGTTCTTTTCGCCTTTCCCTCACGGTACTGGTTCACTATCGGTCAGTCAGTAGTATTTAGCCTTGGAGGATGGTCCCCCCATATTCAGACAGGATATCACGTGTCCCGCCCTACTCGATTTCACTGAACACACGTCGTCAACTACGGGACTATCACCCTGTATCGTCAGCCTTTCCAGGCTGTTCGTCTAACGCGTGTAAAGCTTAAGGGCTAGTCCAATTTCGCTCGCCGCTACTTTCGGAATCTCGGTTGATTTCTTTTCCTCGGGGTACTTAGATGTTTCAGTTCCCCCGGTTCGCCCTGTTGAGCTATGTATTCACTCAACAGTAATACCTTATGGTATTGGGTTTCCCCATTCGGAAATCCCAGACTCAAATGGTTTTTACTACCTAATCTGGGCTTATCGCAAGTTAATACGTCCTTCATCGCCTCTGACTGCCAAGGCATCCACCGTGTACGCTTAGTCACTTAACCATACAACCCGAAGGAGTTTCGAGTTGATGTTCAAATCACCAAAGTTGTCTCTCATTATTTGAATGAGCGAGAGACATTCGATTTTGCCGGACTCAATTTCGAATAATCACTGTAAAAGTGATATTCCCAAGAACACTTGAATGTGTTTTTTGGTGTTTGTCTTAAAGACAAACATTGAGAACTTTACAAACAATCTTAAAAGATTGTTTTGTCAGCTTTCCAAATTGTTAAAGAGCTAATCACTTCTAATGAAGTAACCATTTTTAAAAACTCTCAAGAGAGAATGTTTAAAGATGGTATCCCGTAGGGGAGTCGAACCCCTGTTACCGCCGTGAAAGGGCGGTGTCCTAGGCCTCTAGACGAACGGGACACTGAGTATGTGGTGGAGCTAATCGGGATCGAACCGATGACCTCTTCGCTGCCAGCGAAGCGCTCTCCCAGCTGAGCTATAGCCCCACATAAATTGCTTCAGCATTTTATGCAGAACCAATTTTGCTCTGAAATCTAAACCATATCAATCTGTGTGGACACTCATCGTAATAATCATCGTATAAGGAGGTGATCCAGCGCCAGGTTCCCCTAGCGCTACCTTGTTACGACTTCACCCCAGTCATGAACCACAAAGTGGTAAGCGTCCCCCCGAAGGTTAAACTACCTACTTCTTTTGCAGCCCACTCCCATGGTGTGACGGGCGGTGTGTACAAGGCCCGGGAACGTATTCACCGTGGCATTCTGATCCACGATTACTAGCGATTCCGACTTCATGGAGTCGAGTTGCAGACTCCAATCCGGACTACGACGCACTTTTTGGGATTCGCTCACTTTCGCAAGTTGGCTGCCCTCTGTATGCGCCATTGTAGCACGTGTGTAGCCCTACTCGTAAGGGCCATGATGACTTGACGTCGTCCCCACCTTCCTCCGGTTTATCACCGGCAGTCTCCCTGGAGTTCCCGACATTACTCGCTGGCAAACAAGGATAAGGGTTGCGCTCGTTGCGGGACTTAACCCAACATTTCACAACACGAGCTGACGACAGCCATGCAGCACCTGTCTCAGAGTTCCCGAAGGCACCAATCCATCTCTGGAAAGTTCTCTGGATGTCAAGAGTAGGTAAGGTTCTTCGCGTTGCATCGAATTAAACCACATGCTCCACCGCTTGTGCGGGCCCCCGTCAATTCATTTGAGTTTTAATCTTGCGACCGTACTCCCCAGGCGGTCTACTTAACGCGTTAGCTCCGAAAGCCACGGCTCAAGGCCACAACCTCCAAGTAGACATCGTTTACGGCGTGGACTACCAGGGTATCTAATCCTGTTTGCTCCCCACGCTTTCGCATCTGAGTGTCAGTATCTGTCCAGGGGGCCGCCTTCGCCACCGGTATTCCTTCAGATCTCTACGCATTTCACCGCTACACCTGAAATTCTACCCCCCTCTACAGTACTCTAGTCTGCCAGTTTCAAATGCTATTCCGAGGTTGAGCCCCGGGCTTTCACATCTGACTTAACAAACCACCTGCATGCGCTTTACGCCCAGTAATTCCGATTAACGCTCGCACCCTCCGTATTACCGCGGCTGCTGGCACGGAGTTAGCCGGTGCTTCTTCTGTCGCTAACGTCAAATGATAGTGCTATTAACACTACCACCTTCCTCACGACTGAAAGTGCTTTACAACCCGAAGGCCTTCTTCACACACGCGGCATGGCTGCATCAGGCTTGCGCCCATTGTGCAATATTCCCCACTGCTGCCTCCCGTAGGAGTCTGGACCGTGTCTCAGTTCCAGTGTGGCTGATCATCCTCTCAGACCAGCTAGGGATCGTCGCCTTGGTGAGCCCTTACCTCACCAACTAGCTAATCCCACCTAGGCATATCCTGACGCGAGAGGCCCGAAGGTCCCCCTCTTTGGCCCGTAGGCATCATGCGGTATTAGCCATCGTTTCCAATGGTTATCCCCCACATCAGGGCAATTTCCTAGGCATTACTCACCCGTCCGCCGCTCGACGCCGTTATCGTTCCCCGAAGGTTCAGATAACTCGTTTCCGCTCGACTTGCATGTGTTAGGCCTGCCGCCAGCGTTCAATCTGAGCCATGATCAAACTCTTCAATTTAAGATTTTGTTCGGCTCAATGAATACTGAACATTCCTTTCGCTAATAAATAGCAGAAGTAATGTTTGAATTGACTGTGCTGAATCTTTCGATTCAATGGTCACTTCGTTTCATTGAAACCTAATTTGATACCGAAGTATCGAATTGGATTATCATCAACGAGTGCCCACACAGATTGATAGGTCTATATTTTTAAAGAGCACACTTCGAAGTTCTCTTCAAAGTGGACGGCTATTTTAGCTAGATAACTTATCGTGTCAAACACTTTTTTAAGTTATTTATCTGCGAGTTAATTTTAACTCACTAACCGTAGTTGTTTAGGTTCCGCTTCACTTGCTTTCCCGTGACAACGGAGGCGCATTATAGGGAGTTCATTAAAGAACACAAGTGCATTTTTTAAAAAAACTCACCTTTTTAGTTTATTCGTATAGAAAACAGACAAAAGACTCTAAAAAACTATAGAAAAGGGGCCAAACGGCCCCTTTAGTGTGATTTTTATCTCAATTTTACTGTATCCATACAATTATTGATGAGCACAAATTTGGTCATTAGTAACAATTAGCTGCACTGTCTTGTCTGGAACGATTTCACCAGAAAGAATTGATTTGGCTAACGGGTTCTCGACATTCTGCTGAATTGCACGTTTTAAAGGACGCGCACCATACACAGGATCGAAACCAACTTGAGCGATCAAGTCGAGTGCTTTGTCGGAAACTTCTAGTTGATAGCCTTTCTCCTCTAGTCGTTTCGCCAAACGTTCCAATTGAATAGAAGCAATGGACTTAATGTGCTCTTGACCAAGTGGATGGAACACCACGATTTCGTCAACACGGTTCAAGAACTCTGGGCGGAAGTGTTTGCTAACCACATCCATCACTTCACTCTTGATACCTTGATAGTCTAATGTTGCGAAATTCTCTTGGATACGAGATGAACCCAAGTTAGATGTCATGATCACAACCGTATTACGGAAGTCAACAGTACGACCTTGACCATCCGTTAAACGCCCATCATCGAGAACTTGCAGCAGAATGTTAAATACATCCGGATGCGCTTTCTCTACTTCGTCTAACAAAATTACCGAATACGGCTTGCGACGAACCGCTTCAGTTAAGTAACCACCCTCTTCATATCCGACATAGCCTGGAGGAGCACCAACCAACCTTGCCACTGAGTGTTTCTCCATGAACTCAGACATATCGATACGGACCATCGCATCTTCACTGTCGAACATAAAGCTCGCAAGTGTCTTACAAAGCTCTGTTTTACCCACACCAGTTGGACCTAAGAATAAGAAGGAGCCAATTGGTCGGTTTGGATCAGAAAGCCCAGCTCGACTACGACGAATGGCATTCGATACAACAGAGACCGCTTCGCTTTGCCCTACCACACGATTATGCAGCACGTCTTCCATACGAAGTAGTTTCTCTTTTTCCGCTTCTAGCATCTTGGATACCGGAATGCCGGTTTGCTTAGAAAGTACTTCTGCAATCTCGTTGTCGGTTACTTTATTACGCAATAGCGTCATTTCCTGCATTTCAGCTTGGGTTGCAAGATCTAACTGCTTCTCAAGTTCAGGAATACGACCATATTGAAGCTCCGACATACGGTTTAGATCGCCAGCACGGCGAGCAAACTCCATGTCCATACGAGCTTGTTCAAGCTCAGACTTAATATGTTGAGTGCCAGAAAGAGCTGCTTTTTCTGTATTCCAAACCTCTTCTAGTTCAGCGTACTCACGTTCTTTTTCATTGAGTTCTTCATTAAGCGCTTTCAAACGCTTTTCACTCGCTTCATCGTGCTCGTTACTTAGTGCTTGTTGCTCAATTTTGAGTTGGATGATTTTACGCTCAAGCTTATCCAAGGACTCTGGCTTAGAGTCAATTTGTAAACGAATGCTTGAAGCCGCTTCGTCAATCAAGTCAATCGCTTTATCCGGCAACTGACGGTCGGAGACATAGCGATGTGACAAACTCGCCGCAGCAACAATCGCTGGGTCGGTAATTTCGACGTGATGATGAAGCTCATAACGCTCCTTCAAGCCACGTAAAATCGCCACGGTATCCTCAACGGTCGGCTCATCCACCAGCACTTTTTGGAAACGACGTTCTAATGCTGCATCTTTTTCGATGTACTGACGATATTCATCCAATGTTGTTGCGCCAACACAGTGCAGCTCACCACGAGCTAATGCCGGTTTTAGCATGTTGCCCGCATCCATTGAGCCTTCACCTTTACCAGCACCGACCATAGTGTGTAGTTCATCAATGAAGAGGATGACGTTGCCTTCTTCTTTAGCAAGTTCATTCAATACTGATTTTAAACGCTCTTCAAATTCCCCACGGTATTTCGCGCCAGCAACCAGTGCGCCCATATCCAGTGATAGCACACGGCGACCACGCAGACCTTCAGGTACTTCATTGTTAACTATGCGCTGCGCTAAGCCTTCAACAATTGCTGTCTTACCTACGCCTGGTTCACCGATAATCACAGGGTTGTTTTTAGTACGACGCTGCAATACCTGGATAGTACGACGGATTTCATCATCACGGCCGATAACAGGATCCAATTTACCTTGCTCTGCACGTTCGGTAAGGTCTATGGTGAACTTTTCCAATGCTTGGCGAAGCTCTTCCGCATTCGGGTCATTGACCTTTTGACCACCTCTGATCTTTTCGATTGCCTGGCTGACTTTTTGCTCTGTTAAACCGATCTCTTTGAGTAATTGCCCCAACGGTCCGCGATCTTCTAAAGCGGCAAGCAGGAAGACTTCAGACGAGATATAGGAGTCTTGACGCTTTTGCGCCACTTTGTCACACAGGTTAAACAATGTGCCCATCGAGCTAGAGAGCTGAACATCCCCACCGATGCCACTGACTTTTGGTAATCGATCTAACATTTCACTCAATTTAGAGCGTAAATGCGTTACGTCCACATCCAGCATAGTAAGCAATGGACGAATTGGACTGCCATTTTGATCAAGCAAAGCCACCATGAGGTGAACTGGCTCGATATATTGATGATCGCGCCCTAACGCTAGTGATTGAGCATCAGAGATAGCGATTTGAAACTTACTTGTGAATCGATCAAGACGCATATCTACCTTCCTAACCTCAACTAAAGGAAATTCTTTTGACAGTTAGAAAGATGGATACTCACGAGGGGAATTTCAAGGGAGTGAATGAATAAAGATAGCTTTGCAAAAATAGTAGTATGCATCTTAGCACTTTGGTGCTTATAGCTAGTCTTCGATCCAAATAAAGGTTGCTTGTCGACCTGTCTTACCATCACGGCGATACGAGTAAAAAGAGGCTTTATCTTGGTAAGTACAAAGTCCAGAATCAAACACTTGTGTCACACCAGCTCGGTTTAAACGTTGCGTTGCCAGCACCGACATGTCAGCAAACCATTTACCGTCGATATCGCGTGGAGCAAATGCTTGATTCGCCTGTGAATCAAAATCAACAAAAGCTTGCAGAACATCTTCACCCACTTCGAAGGCATGAGGGCCAATGGCGGGGCCAAGCCACGCTATCACTTCACCAGAAAACAACGCTAACGCATTTTCGACAATGCCATTTGCTAAGCCGCGCCAACCTGCGTGAACAGCGGCTACTTGCGTACCTTGTGTATTAGTCAATAATACAGGTAAACAGTCGGCGGTCATCGCTGAACATACAACATGGCTTGAAGAAGTAAATACACCATCCGCATCAAGCACCTGTGTTGTTGGTTCATTTGCTTGAGCCACAACGGTTGAATGCGTTTGGTTTAACCAGATTGGCGCATTTGGCATGCTTGCCTGTTGCGCCAACCAAGCTCGGTTCTTCTCTACTAAAGACAAATCATCCCCAACGTGAGTACCTAAATTTAGCCCTTGGTAAGGGCCTGTCGAAAATCCGCCTATGCGTGTTGAGGCGAAAGCTTTGACATTTTTAGGCGCTGGCCAATTCGGAATGATCGTCTTCATATTAGAATTCTTCCGGTAAGCCGTGCTCTTCTGTATCTTGACGAAGCGCTTCAGTCATCACAACCATGTCATCAGGCACTGGAGCATGAAACTCAAGAACTTCGCCCGTAATTGGGTGCTCAAAGCGCAGCATTACTGCGTGCAATGCTTGGCGATCGAAGCCCCGGATCATTGCCGTTAGCTCTTCAGACGCACCTGTCGGGATGCGAGCACGTCCACCATATGCAATATCACCGAGCAACGGATGCTGAAGGTAAGACATGTGCACACGAATCTGGTGCGTACGACCCGTTTCTAGACGCAAGCGAATACGCGTGTGTTCGCGGAAGCGTTCAGCAACACGGTAGTGCGTTACTGCTGGTTTGCCCATTGGTGCTACCGCCATAAGCGTGCGCTTAGTAGAGTGACGACCAATCGGTTGATCCACTTTACCGCCCGCAGTCATACGACCAATAGCGATCGCTTCGTACTCACGAGTAATATTACGTTTTTGCAGTGCGCGAACCAGACGAGTTTGTGCAGGAACGGTTTTCGCCACCACCATCAAACCCGTGGTGTCTTTATCCAAACGGTGCACGATACCTGCACGAGGTACTTCTGCAATATCAGGGTAATGATGCAACAACGCATTAAGTACAGTGCCATCAGGCGTACCAGCGCCCGGATGAACCACAAAGTCACGAGGTTTGTTGATAACGATAATATCTTCATCTTCATAGACGATATCTAGCGGGATATCTTGCGCTTCCCAGCGTTCTTCATCTTCTAACTCGGCTTGCAATGTAATTTCCTCGCCACCCATTACTTTGGTACGAGGTTTAGTGACAACTTCACCATCAACTTGAACTTTCCCATCAAGCAGCCACTCTTTTAGGCGCGAGCGAGAGAAGTCCGCGAATAATTCGGCGATAGCTTGGTCTAAACGTTGACCTAACTGGCTATCTTTTACGGTATTTGTTAATACAATCTGCTGAGCCATATCGAACTTTTTTAAAAACTGTGAGACTAATGCTCACGACTGTGAAAAAATAGACTATTACGTCATTGTATCTGTTACTGGAAAGAAAGTAACGGCAGCTTAAGAAATATTTAGATTCAAGGAACAGACTCCTGATATGAAACGTCAGACTTTAACAGGCCTTTTAGCGGTATCCCTTCTGTTTGGATGTGCAAGCAAAGAAGAAATCGTTCCTGATGTGCCGCCTTCGGAACTGTATGCAGACGCACAGATTTCTCTTCAAAGTGGTAATTGGCTTTCTGCAATTGAGAAACTGGAAGCATTAGACTCACGTTACCCATTCGGTGCCTACTCAGAACAGGTGCAGCTTGACCTAATCTATGCGTACTACAAAAACGACGACCTTGCTTTGGGCTTGGCAACCATTTCTCGCTTTATGCGTTTAAACCCAACCCATGAAAAGATGGATTGGGTGCTGTACATGCGAGGTCTAAGCCACATGGCGCAAGATCGTAACTTTATGCATGATTTATTCAGCGTAGATCGAAGCGATCGCGATCCTGAACCGGTAAAAAAAGCGTTTGATGACTTCAAAAAACTACTTCAACGCTACCCGAATAGCCCATATGCAGAAGATTCACAAAAACGTATGGTTGCGCTGAAAAACCGTCTAGCGAACTATGATTTAGCGACTGCTGACTTCTACCTTCGCCGTGAAGCTTGGGTCGCTGCTATTAATCGCAGCCAAGAGCTACAAAAAGCGTATCCAGACACAGAAGCTGCACGTAAGTCACTGACTATCCAGCTAGAGGCCTACAAGCAACTTGGTTTGGAAGACGCCGTAGCAAGAACTGAAAAGCTTATAGAGCTCAACCCTGTGAAGTAATTGAACTTGCTTTAAACTGAACCGCCACCGTTTTTACCGTGGCGGTTTTTTATTACTCTCAATAGTATATTCAGCCCTTTCTTGATGATCTTCCTAGCTCCACATATGCTTAAAGTTCTCCTCCCCCTTTATAAAAAGGATGTGAACGTGACGATATCTAAGCTTTGCGCAGTTATGCTGCTCCTATTGTCTGCTTCCGTTTACGCACTGCAAATCTCGCCGCTCAAACAGCCTCCTTATACCGGAGACCTCGATGTCATCAAGGAGAAGAATGTACTGCGCGTCTTAGTTTCTGCTGATTTAGGCTTTTACTACATTGAGGGCGGCACACCAAAAGGCATAGGCGCGGAATTGCTGGCGCATTTCGAAAAAGACCTTCGTAAACTCAAACCAAAGCTTAACGTACAAATTATTCCTGTTGCCCGCGACCAGCTACTGCCAGCCTTAGAAAACGGTTCAGGTGACTTAGTTGTCGCCAACCTGACTATTACCGACACGCGCAAACAGAAAGTGGAGTTCAGTTCACCCATCCTCACTGGTATTCAAGAGTGGGTAGTGACAAACAAAAGCACACCAACGATGACGAAAATCGAACAATTGAGCGGCAAAGAGATTTGGGTGCGCGCCAGTTCTAGCTACTTTGAAAGCATTCAGACACTAAATAAGAAACTAAACAAAAAAGGCTTACCGCCTGTTATCGTGCACTTTATTGAAGAAACACTTCAAGATTATGAGCTGGTCGGAATGCTCAACAATGGTTACGTCAAAGCCATTGTTCTCGATAGCCATAAAGCCAAGCTTTGGCTGAAAGTGATGGATGATATTCGGGTGCACAAAAAAATCCCTATCCGCAAAAATGGCAAAATTGCTTGGGCAATGCGAGAAAATAGTCCCAAATTAAAAGCCGTCGTGAATAAGTTCATCCAGAAGTCTCGCTCTGGGACACTACTCGGTAACGTTATTTACGGCAAATACATCGATAACACGGGATGGTTGAACAGAGCTCTTAACCCTAAGAAAATTGCTCAACTAGAAAAACTCGCGGCGCTATTTTCACGCTATGGTGAGAAATACGATATCGACTATTTACTGATCGCTGCAATCGCTTACAAGGAATCAGGATTTAATAACGACCTAGTTGGAAGCCGAGGTGCCGTTGGCATAATGCAAGTCCTACCCAGCACCGCTCAAGATCCGAATATCAATATCAAAAATGTTCGACAATTAGAAAACAACATTCATGCTGGAGTGAAATACTTAGCTTTTTTGCGTAAGCAGTACTTCAGTGATCCTGATATTACTGCACAAAATAAACTCTACTTTACATTGGCGGCTTACAATGCGGGCCCCGGCAATGTAGAGCGTATTCGTAAGCGTGCAGCCCAACAAGGTTACGATCCTAATGTTTGGTTTAATAACGTGGAAGTCGTTATGCGGAAAAGTTTAAGCTCAACGGTTGGGTACGTCACAAGCATTAATCGCTACTACATAATATACAAACAACTAGAAAGTTTGGACCAAGTCAAAAGTTTAGAAGGGGTTTCACTAGCCCCAAAAGACCCCATTTTCATGATACCGCTACGAAAAGTCAGCCAAATGCCAGACAGTAAAAAGCCGCTTGTACAGCAAGCGGCTTTTTAAATGGATTCATTGGAGAGACTCAGTGATCGTCATCACACCTTACGTGTAGTTAAATTTTAACCACCTCAAATATTAGGCCGTAAAACTTCCCTAAAAACGAGGCCGTTTTCAGCTGAGTACTCTATCCAATCTACGGATTTACTAACCGATAACAAGCAATTTCACGATAAATCTCAGAAGTTCTTGAGTGAGATCACATTCATTTTTCATCATAAAAAACCCGAGCAAAATAATGATCTGAATCACATTTTTTTATGCTTAAAGCGGTAATCTGAACTCAACCCATGAGGGATGCAACAGAGGAAAAACACTTATGACAATGAATATCACTGGCAAAAACATCGAAATCACCTCTGCAATCCGAGCTCATATTGAGAGCAAATTTAAAAAACTGGAGAAATGGCAAGTAGACCTAATTGGTTGCCAAGCAACTTTCAGTGAGGAACCAAACAAACAGAAAAAATTCGAAGCGGTTATCAAAGTTCCTAAAGGCCAGCTCATTGCCTCAGCAACTCACGAAGATCTTTACGCAGCTATCAACGAAGTGGAGCAAAAACTAGAACGACAATTGAACAAGCTGACCCACAAACCTGAAGCTCGACGTGCAAGTAAGCCTGAGCTAGTGGAAGAAGAAGAGTAAACTGAACAGATTGAGGAAATAGCGCCGAAAGGCGCTATTTTTTTGCTTGACGCTCTCCCCAGCCTTGCTTATTGTGTTTAAACACTCATAAATTAAGCACTATTTATGCATTTAACCTCACTGTTTATTTTTGACTTCTTTTTCCTCCCATAGTTGGAGGGGCGAACTCGTTTGTGAAAGAAAAGTCAAAAACAAACAGAAAGCCTCCCAAATCGGGAGGCTTTTTTATAAGGAAAGAATTGATGACTGACCAACCTATTTCCCTCGAAGAAATTCGTTTACGCTTGAATGAGTTGGATGACCAACTTCTCAGCTTATTGTCTGAGCGCCGTAAACTCAGCATTGAAGTAGCCAAAAGCAAAGTACAAACCTCAAAGCCTGTTCGCGACGCCGTCCGTGAACAGCAATTATTGGTCAAGCTGATTTCTAATGGCCAAGATAAATACGAACTTGACGCGCAGTACATCACCAAACTTTTCCATACCATCATTGAAGACTCAGTTCTGCTTCAACAAAGTTATCTGCAAAATCTCGTTAACCCACAGCAAAGCCGTAAGCCACTTGCTCGCGTCGCTTTTTTAGGAGCCAAAGGCTCTTATTCGCACTTGGCAAGTCGCGAATACTTCAGTCGTAAAAATACGGAGCTTATCGAGCTCAACTGCGAGCACTTTAAAGAAGTGACTCAAACGGTTGAATCTGGCCATGCTGATTATGGCGTTCTGCCAATCGAAAACACCAGCTCAGGCTCTATTAATGAAGTGTATGACTTACTACAACACACGACGCTTTACATCGTTGGAGAGCTAACTCAACCAATCGAACACTGCTTGGTTGCGAAAAAAGACATTCGTCTGGAAGATATTAAAACGCTGTATTCTCACCCTCAGCCACACCAACAGTGCAGTGAGTTTTTAAGCCGTATGAAAGGGGTAAAGCTGGAATCCTGCGCGAGCACAGCAGATGCAATGCAGAAAGTCCAAGAGATGGATCGTGATGATGTGGCTGCAATTGGTAATGCATCAAGCGGTAAGCTATATGGCTTGCAAGCAATTCAAGGCAACATCGCAAACCAAACCGAAAACCATACTCGCTTTATCGTGGTTGCTCGTAAACCGGTTGAAGTTTCTACTCAGATTCCAGCAAAAACCACATTGATCATGTCGACCTCCCAAGAGGCAGGCTCATTGGTTGAAACACTATTAGTGCTGCAACGTTACGGCATCAATATGACCAAGCTGGAATCACGCCCAATTATGGGGAACCCGTGGGAAGAGATGTTCTACGTAGACTTGACATCACATCTTGCTTCGACAGAAATGCAACAGGCACTTGAAGAGCTAACAAAAATCACTAAGCACTTGAAAGTATTAGGCTGTTACCCGAGTGAGAACGTAAAGCCTACGCAAGTAAAATTGAGTTAATAGACACCAGTGAGTAAAAAGATCATGGCAACCCAAAAAGTCGTAATCGCATCGCTAAACCCAGCCAAAATTAATGCAGTTCAAAGTGCATTTCGTAATGCATTTCCGCATCAAGAGTTCAACTTCGTTGGCATCAGTGTACCGAGTGAGGTCGCAGATCAGCCCATGACGAATGAAGAAACTCATCGTGGTGCGCTAAACCGCGTTAAAAACGCAAAAGTAGAGATGCCAAACGCGGATTACTATGTCGGTCTCGAAGCGGGAATTGAAGCAAACGTGACGTTTGCTTGGATGGTGGTTGAATCAGAGACTCACCGCGGTGAATCTCGTTCTGCAAGCTTAATGTTGCCGCCAAAAGTCTTGGAAAAACTCAAGGATGCGAATGAGTTGGGAGATGTAATGGACGAAGTGTTTGGTACTGATAACATCAAACAGAAAGGTGGCGCTATTAGCCTGCTAACCCAAAACCAGCTAACTCGAAGCTCGGTCTATCACCAAGCCTTGATTCTGGCTTTAATTCCATTCACAAACCCTGAGCACTTTCCTTCAAATTTATAACACTCAGCCTAGTCTCTAGATACGCAAAAGGGCGGATATTTCCGCCCTTTGTAATACGTTATCTTAGTCACTTGTAACACCAAGGCCTAAAAGCAAATTGGATATACTGTCTACTTAGATACCGCAACTTGTTCTAACAAGACTTTCAACTTGTCTTTTTCTTCATCAGATTTCGACTTTAGTTCGTTAGAGCCTCGAGTAATGGTGGCAATGCCCACACCAAGCATCTGACTGATCTGACGTTGAGATAATTCTCCTTTAAGAAGTTCGTTAATTATATTAACGCGTGATATTAATGACTCTCTCTCATCACG
Source organism: Vibrio sp. SCSIO 43097 (assembly GCF_023650755.1). Classification (NCBI taxonomy): domain Bacteria; kingdom Pseudomonadati; phylum Pseudomonadota; class Gammaproteobacteria; order Vibrionales; family Vibrionaceae; genus Vibrio; species Vibrio sp. SCSIO 43097. Next base: position 2,834,439 of record NZ_CP071840.1, read on the forward strand.
TGACATCAGCATTGTTAACAGCATGTCATCTTGCTGGGTGCCCATACTTGTTCGAATTAGCTCAATAATCTGTTGCCAGTCTTTGTACTCGGGTTCGTGCGACATCAAGTTACCTCACTCAATACTTGGTATTGATCTCATGTTGATTCAAGAACGCGCCATCGATACCCAAAAGATCACGATAGTATGTTTCAAACATCAAGATGTTTTGTACATAACCGCGCGTCTCTTTAAATGGAATTGCCTCAATAAAGGCATAAGCATCCACTTTTCCTTGGGTACGCTCTCGCCACGTTTTTACTCTGTTAGGACCTGCATTATAAGCAGCAAGAGCAAAAATACGATTATTATCGTAATCCTCTAATAAACCTTGCAAATAATGGCTACCAATTTCGATATTTTTTCCTACATTGTAGAGATCCTGCGTACCTTGATAACTCAACTTATATTTACGTGCCGTGTACTTCGCCGTCGCAGGCATGATCTGCATAAGACCACGAGCGCCAACTGGAGAGCGGGCTTCAACATCTAACGCACTTTCCTGTCGAGCGAGAGACATCATCGTGACGGGATCAATGTTGTGCTTTTTCGCATAAAAGTTAAACCACCAGCGGTGTGCTATTGGGAACCTAAGTTCGATATTATCCCACATCTGCGCTTGAATACTCGCGGTCACCGTTAGGTGATGCCAACGTTTAAATGATGCATAAGCCGCCAACATCGCCTTTTCATCTTTCCCTACGCGGCGCAGTAAGTGTGCCCATTCACTCTTCGCTGCTGCGATTTTATCCGTCGCGATCAACTCTTCGATACGAGCTAACGAGTCTTGATAGGGTTGAACAACTTTCTTATCCAACTTAACCGTATGCGTTGGGTATTTGATTGATTGCCCGATTGCATTGGCGGCAGCCACACTGTAGAAGTTTCGTTGCCCAAGCAGAGTTGCTAAACGCTGTTTCCCCGCGATGTCATCACCTAACGCTATTTCACTTCTTCCAAGCCAATATTGCCAGCGTAGCGTGGCTTGTTCTTCTTTATTTAGAACAGCAATCCACTCTTGTACGCCTTTCCAATCTGCATTTTGAATCGCTAAGCGGATGCGCGTTTCAATCAACGGTAAGTACTGACTGGTTTTCGTTTTATCATCGCGCCATTTAGCTAATGACTCAGACTCCGTACGAGTCAATCGAAATGCAATATAGTCGGCAAGTTCTTGCGCTTTTTCTGGAGAAAACTTCTGTCCTTCAATGACAGCATCGTACGCACCTTGTGCTTGGCTAGTGTTCATACGAGCCAACTTTTCTAACGCATATTCACTTTGCGCTCGATTAAAATCATTCGCAGGTTTTTTCTTCGCGAATTCCGCAACACTTGAAGGATTATCAAACAACGCTTTCATTTCTTTGGCTTGTTGCTTTGCCTGCGCTGATTTAGGCAGTTTGAGCAAGTAACTCATCAAACCGCCATTACGAGCATCAAACGCCAGTAACATACGCTGTAGAATCAGTTCATCGGTACGCTCACCCGCCTTGTCCCATGCCGCAAATAATGGGTCACACTCATCAGCAATGCTGATGCCACGTAACCACATATGTTCAGCCCCTTTAAATGCCGCGACTTTCTTGCCTTGCTTTAACTGGGCGACGTAGAAAATACATTGGTAACGCTCACCACTAGGAATGACTTTTTGAAACTCAGTAATAGTTTTCCAATCTTTTTGCTTATAAAGATGATTGAGGTATGGAGCGCGAACTCGACGAGAAAATGGAAAAGACTCGTGCTCAGAAATAAACTCGTTTACCTGTTGTGGTGACTTTTCCGGTAACTGTCTAATAAAAGTGCGGTAATCCACATAAGGCGTTAGTGGATAGTCAGAAATTTTAGGACGAATCGAAAGGTATCCATCGATGTCATTTTTATCTAATAAATCTTGAGCTTGCTCATATACTTCGCGCTGCTTTTCCAAACTCAGCGCGGCATTAGCACTCAAACTCATAGCACACAACGCGGCGGCGCAGCATACGTTTTTAGCCAATTCAGATACGTTGAATCTCATTTGTGTCATTTTCCCCAGACATATACTGCCCTAAAGCCTAGTTTTGTTAGAGTTCATGTGATGTTAAGGCAATTTTCACACATGCATCTATTTACACAGAATGCAGATGTCCATGTAAAGCAACTTAGTGTATTAAAAATTGTACTCGTCAAACTTTTAAGACGATGGAGACAAAGCGTTTCTAACTCGCATAGAAAACACTTCGTCATTCTTAACGAATAACAAAAGTGTATACCCTAACCGTGTAAGTTTCCGGTCAGCTCAAAATAAGAAATCCATTCGTTAGGGAAATTCTTGCAATGCGGTAACAAAAACAAAGCAGTTGGTATAAAATGATGGGTTTGAATGACAGTTAATTTAGGAACGATCGGCAATGGCTGAATACGTATATACCATGTCGCGGGTGAGCAAAATTGTGCCACCTAAGCGTCAAATTCTTAAAGACATCTCTCTGAGCTTCTTCCCTGGTGCGAAAATCGGTGTTTTAGGTCTGAACGGTGCAGGTAAATCCACACTGCTACGTATCATGGCAGGTATCGACACGGATATCGACGGTGAAGCGCGTCCACAACCTGGTCTAAACGTAGGTTACCTACCTCAGGAACCAGTATTAGACGAATCAAAAACCGTTCGTGAAGTTGTTGAAGAAGCGGTTGCTGACGTTGCTGACGCTCTGAAACGTTTGGACGCAGTCTACGCAGCATACGCTGAACCAGATGCAGACTTCGACGCACTTGCAAAAGAGCAAGGCGAGCTAGAAGCCCTTATCCAAGCGAAAGATGGCCACAACCTAGAAAATGCGCTTGAGCGTGCGGCAAACGCACTTCGTTTACCTGAATGGGACCAAAAAATTGCGCACCTATCAGGTGGTGAACGCCGCCGTGTGGCTATTTGTCGCTTGCTACTTTCTAAGCCAGACATGCTACTGCTTGATGAGCCTACCAACCACCTAGATGCAGAATCAGTGGCTTGGCTAGAGCGCTTCTTAGTGGATTACACAGGTACCGTAGTAGCCATCACCCACGACCGTTACTTCCTAGATAACGCTGCGGGCTGGATCTTAGAACTGGACCGTGGTGAAGGTATCCCATGGGAAGGCAACTACACCTCATGGCTGGAGCAAAAAGACGCTCGTCTACAACAAGAAGCCTCCCAAGAGAGTGCTCGCCAAAAGACTATCGAGAAAGAGCTTGAGTGGGTACGTAAAAACCCTAAAGGTCGTCAAGCGAAGTCAAAAGCACGTATGGCTCGCTTTGAAGAACTGCAAAGCTCTGATCACCAAAAACGTAATGAAACCAATGAACTGTTTATCCCACCAGGTGAGCGTCTAGGTGATAAGGTTATTGAAGTGAAGAACCTGACCAAGTCATTTGACGGTCGTGTTCTGATTGATGACCTGTCATTCAGCATCCCTAAAGGTGCAATTGTTGGTATCATCGGTGCTAACGGCGCAGGTAAATCGACGCTATTCAAGATGTTAAGTGGTACTGAACAACCAGACTCGGGCACAATTGAGATGGGCGATACAGTAAAACTGGCATCGGTCGATCAGTTCCGTGACAGCATGGACGATTCTAAAACCGTATTCCAAGAGATCTCTGAAGGTGCTGATATCATTAAGATCAACAACTTCGAAATCCCAGCTCGCGCATACTGTTCACGCTTTAACTTTAAAGGCAGTGACCAACAAAAGATTATTGGTGAACTATCGGGTGGTGAGCGTAACCGTGTCCACCTTGCGAAGCTTCTTAAAGCGGGCGGCAACGTGTTGCTACTCGACGAACCAACCAACGACCTTGACGTTGAAACACTGCGTGCTCTAGAAGAAGCATTACTAGAGTTCCCTGGTTGTGCAATGGTTATCTCGCACGACCGTTGGTTCCTTGACCGTATCGCGACCCACATCATTGACTACCGTGACGAAGGCCAAGTTAACTTCTACGAAGGTAACTACACAGAGTACATGGATTGGTTGAAGAAAACATTGGGTCCTGAAGCCGCAGAACCACACCGTATCAAATACAAGCGTATTGCGAAGTAATCGCAACCCACAAAGTTTGATTGTAATTTGTACAAAGGCCGCTATCATAGCGGCCTTTGTTTTCTTTGTTATAAAAAGAGCTCATTAGCCCGTCTCGTTCGTTAAGAACATGACATTGCACTTACGTCACTCTGTAGCGACCTCGACACTTTTCAAACAACAATCGAACACTTTTTGTTCGTATTGATATACTATTCAATTCTGTTTGACGACCTGACGAGAATATTCATATGACAGAGAGACGACGCTTTTCACGTATTCTCCATCAAGCTCCAGCTAAGATAGAACAACGTGACTTGGCAATTGAAGCTAGGATTCAAGATCTTTCCTTGCATGGTTTACTCATGAAAGTGGAAGAGACTGAGGCTTTGGATCCAACCCTTCCAGTCCATGTGACTTTTTCATTTGATCAATCCGAACAAGTGATTACGTTAAAAGCGCAAATTGTGAATGTCTCTAAGTGTGAGATTAGGTTGAAGATCGCTAAGGTAGACATCGAAAGCATTAGCCAACTAAAACGATTTATAGAATTGAATGTAGGCAATAACGACCTTCTGAATCGAGAGTTAGAGCACCTCTCTGGTTTTTAGGAGAAAAATAAATGAACGCCTATTTAAGTAACAATAACTATGTCTAAAAAAATCATCATGCAGATCCCGACGAAAGACGGCGATCAGCAGTTCTATTTGGGCCGCAGTTCGGTCCTAGCAGTATTTGCTTCAGTATTGGCATTACCCGCCGTCGTTGGTGGCGCGTGGTACCTTAATCAGCAGCAGATGCACAATAAAGACGAACTAACACAAATCATCGCCAAACTGGAAAGTGAAAAGGCCGAAGTGACGGCTCTTTACGAAGAACAGCTTGATACCAATCATTCGCTTTCCCAGTCTTTGACGGACAAAAACAATCAAATTCAGCTATTGGGCAAACGGGTATTCGACGTTGAATCGGTTTTAGGTCTCGCAGACGAAGAGTTGATGATCGATGAGAACAGCATGGGGTTAGAGGAGCGAATTGACGCAGCCGCTATCGATTCTGCTGTTCGAGCGACGATGTTCCGTTTGATACCAAATGACAGCCCAGTCACATACCAACGAATTTCTTCTTCTTACGGCAGTCGTATTAATCCGATTTCAGGTAAGAGGCATGTTCATACTGGTATCGATCTGACTTGTAAAAGAGGAGAAGAGATCCTGGCACCGGCTGACGGTGTGGTGGAAACCGTTCGCCCGAGCAATCGTGGTTATGGTAACTATGTCACCATTCGTCACTCATTTGGCTTTATGAGCTCCTTTGCTCATCTACAACGCTTCAAAGTGAAAAGCGGTCAGTTTGTTAGTAAAGGCGACATCATTGCTCAATGCGGTAACTCTGGCAACTCCACAGGGCCACACTTGCACTATGAAGTACGCTTCCTCGGACGAGCACTCAACCCTCAATACTTAATGGAGTGGACACCAGAAAACTTCAATGACGTCTTTGAAAAAGAGAAAAAAGTGAAATGGGGACCTTTGGTTCAATTGATTGATAACGTTGTACGCCTACAAGTCAATTTAACCAATTCACCCTATCGCGATACCAGTATCAACACAGTATCAAGTGAAGATACGAGTAATACTGCGACGAACTGATTTGTCCATCAACACGAAAAAGAGCAGCTTACGCTGCTCTTTTTGTTTCGGACTCTGCACGGCTAAATGACCCGTGATTAGCCGCGATGAATATTATCATTCGCCTGTTTGAGTAAGTTTTGGCTCTCATTCATAAATTGTTGAGAATAAGTACCAAACCAATCACTCACCTGCTTAAAGCTTTCGATGAATCGCGCTTTGTCTCTGCTATCCAGAATCGCTACCGCATCACCTAAACGCTGATGGAATCGCTTGATCATATCGATATTCTCTTGAGAAGAGAAAATGATATCACCGTACAAGTTCGGATCCTGACCAAACAGTCGTCCCACCATCGCCAATTCAAGGCGGTAGATTGGCGAGCTTAACTTCAACAACTGATCGATGTTCGGGTTCTCTTTGCTTAGGTGCATACCGTAAGCAAACGACGTGAAGTGGCGCAACGCCTGAATCAACGTCATGCCATGATCGTGCTCTTGTGCATCGATTTGGCACAAGCTTGCGCCCCAAATCCCAAACTGTTGCAATAGCCATTGGTAATGCTCGTGACCACGGCCATCACAGTACACAATAACCTGCTTGGCAAGGCTCGGAACATCTGGGCCAAACATTGGGTGCAAACCAACCACAGGACCTTGATGCACATTCAACATTGCTTGCAGAGGCTTCGATTTGATAGAAGTCAGGTCACACAGAATACAGTCTTGCGGCAAGTTCCCCAGTTTTTCGATCACCCCTTCCGTTAGATGAATCGGCACCGTGACCACGACTAAACCCGCGTTGTCTAGAATCTCATCCGCATGATCCCAGTCTTTACTACCGAGAACTTTGACCTGGTAGCCCGACAATTTGAACATACGCCCAAACAGGCCACCCAATTGACCATTACCACCAATAATAACAACTGAGCGTAAATCAGGGTTCAAACACTTAAAACCGGAATCTTTCTCGCTGGCATAAGACTCACGCATTGTTCGACGCAGAATATCTTCAATAAGCTGTGGAGGAATTCCCATTTTTTCAGCTTCAGCGCGACGAGAAGCTAACATCGCCGCTTCGCGGTCTGGAGCATAAATTGGCAAACCATGTTCGCTTTTTACTTCCCCAACTTTCTCTACGAGCGCTAAACGCTGAGCCAATAGCTCCAACATTTGCTTGTCGACTGCATCAATCTGATCGCGTAATGCGTTAAGTTCAACTGCCATTGATGTTCCTTAAATCCTGTATTAATTAGCCTTTAGACGATTTTCTAAGAAAGGCACTAGCTCTTCATGTGCATGACGTAATAGTGCCTCAGTTGAATCCCAATTGATACATGCGTCAGTGATAGATACACCGTATTTCATCTCTTCAAGAGCTAAGTCAGAAGATTGATTTCCTTCATTGATATGGCTCTCAATCATAAGACCGATAATAGATTTATTGCCTTCACGGATTTGATGAATCACATCCTCCGCGACTAATGGCTGGCGACGGTAATCTTTACGTGAGTTGGCGTGACTGCAATCCACCATTAATGAAGCATCAAGACCAGATTTCGCCATCTCTTGCTCACACTCAGTGACTGATACCGAATCGTAGTTAGTTTGCTTGCCGCCACGTAAGATCACATGTCCATTAGCATTGCCCTGGGTGGTTAACAGTGCGACTTGTCCCTCACGGTTAATTCCCATAAAACGGTGGCTAGAGGACGCAGCTTGCATCGCGTTAATTGCGGTTGCCAAACTGCCATCGGTGCCATTCTTAAAACCGATTGGCATAGACAGGCCGCTTGCCATTTCACGGTGAGTTTGTGACTCCGTCGTACGTGCGCCGATTGCAGCCCAGCTAAAAGTATCCGCCAGGTATTGTGGGCTAATTGGGTCTAGAGCCTCAGTCGCGAGCGGGATTTCCATTTCTGCCAACTCCACCAGAAGTTCGCGTCCAACATGCAGACCGTGTTCAATATCGAAACTGCCGTCTAGGTGTGGGTCATTGATCAGGCCTTTCCAGCCGACCGTGGTGCGCGGCTTCTCAAAGTAAACACGCATAACAATATACAGTTGGTCACTTAGTTGTTCAGAGAGTGCTTTAAGTCGCTTTGCGTAATCCTTCGCCGCTTCCACGTCGTGGATAGAACATGGACCGCATACAACAAGCAGGCGGTGATCCTTCTTGTGAATAATATTAGCGATAGTTTGACGAGACTCTTGAATAAAGCGACGTGCTTTTTCACTCAAAGGAAGCTTGGTTTTTAGTTCCTCCGGGGTAATAAGAACCTGTTCTTCGATAATATTAATATTGCTCAACTCACTTTTCTGCATAACTCTAACCTGTATATTTATTTTTACACCCAACCAAACCTTTGGTGAGACAACTAAGCTTTAACGACAAGATAACAGGCTAAAAAAGAAAAACAAGCGTACAGAATAAAAAACATTTAGTGTAAATTAAAATTTACAGTCAAATAAAAAGCCAAAGCATAATTAACTTTGGCTTCTCATCGCTGTTTTGAATCTTTTACAAGAGGTTTAGCTAGTCAAGCGTTTCATCGCTTCACTCGCCGCTTTCCACTCTTGAGATAGCTTAAGTTCGCTTGGAGAAAATGACTGTTTTTTCAGTAATCCATCCGCGAGTGGCACGGTTGAAACCGGTAAGTTGTCTAATACCTCAACGTGCGCTTCTCGTTTATTACACATTAACAACATATCGCAGCCAGCTCTCAATGCTTGAGCACCTCGCTCGGCAGGGCTGCCCATGATCGCAGCGCCTTCCATGGTCAAGTCATCCGAAAAAACCAAACCTTTAAAACCCAATTGCTGACGCAGGACCTGTTTTAACCAGTATTCAGAACCGCTGGCTGGTTGAGCATCATAGTGTGGGAAAATCACGTGAGCAGGCATCATGGCATCTAAAATACCGGCATCAATTTGCGCTTTGAAGATCGCCATATCTTGTTCAAAAATATCACTGCGCTCGTCGTATGGTGTTTCTAGATGTGAGTCTGCAATCACGCCACCATGTCCAGGGAAGTGCTTGCCTGTCGTTGCCATGCCAACACTCTTCATTCCCTGCATATATGCAGTGCTATAGCGAAGAATGGTATCGGCATCTTCACCGAATGCACGGTTACCGATCGCTTTACATTGATGGCCTTGGTCAAGTACCGGGGCAAAGCTTAAATCAATATCATGGGCAATCAGCTCTGCTGCCATTAACCAACCGCCCATACGAGCAAGCTCTTCACCATTTTGATGTTTAGCGTACTCATCAGCAGCAGGAATTAATGAGAAACCTTCGCGAAAGCGCTGCACTCGGCCGCCCTCTTGATCCACACCGATCAAAAACGGGCGCTTAGCCGCCTTTCGGATGGATTGAGTAAGTGCTTGAAGCTGTTTGCTATCATGATAGTTGCGAGCAAATAGAATTAAGCCACCAACCGTAGGATGCTCCAAGATTTCTTTGTCTTCAGCGGTCAGTTCATACCCCGCAACGTCAACCCATAACGGTCCCATGTTTTCTCCTCAAAATCGGCTGAATATCTCGTATTCGATGAGGTTATTCGCTTCAGATTTGCTTTACAATAAGTGAATGAAGAATTGACGAGATCGGCTATGAAATTTAACGAACTGTACATTGGTGTGATGTCTGGAACGAGTATGGATGGTGTTGATACCGCTCTAGTTGAAATAAGCGATGAGCACGTTCGCCTGATTGCGCATGACGACTACCCAATGCCCGCAGCACTAAAAGACATGCTGTTATCTGTTTGTACCGGTCAAGCAACAAATTTAAAAGCCATAGGTGAACTTGACCACCAGCTCGGCCACCTATTTGCAGATGCTGTGTTACAGCTGCTCAATAAGTCTGGTTACGTCGTAGAGCAAATTCGTGCGATTGGTAATCACGGTCAAACAGTATTCCATCAGCCTACCGGAAACTTGCCGTTTACCACTCAATTGGGCGATGCAAACATTATCGCGGTCAAAACAGGCATTGATACGGTAGCGGATTTTCGTCGTAAAGACATGGCGCTAGGTGGACAAGGTGCCCCACTCGTCCCTGCTTTCCATAAAAGCATTTTTGCGATGCAGGATTCCACAACTGTGGTACTTAACATTGGAGGCATTGCCAATATCTCGGTACTGCATCCAGAACAACCAGTCATTGGCTATGACACAGGCCCGGGCAATATGTTGATGGACGCATGGTGTGCGCTGCATACTGGGCAAAGCTTCGACGAAGATGCACAGTTTGCACTTAAAGGAACGGTAAACGCTACTTTGTTGACTCAATTACTCAAAGAAGCTTACCTCGCCATGCCAGCCCCTAAAAGTACCGGACGAGAACTGTTCAATATTGACTGGCTGCATCAACAACTGGCCCATCACAATTTACCAATCGAAGACGTACAACGTACACTTTGCGAGTATTCTGCAATTACCATTGCCAACGAAGTCGACAAGTTTTCTCATGGCATCACACCTCAACTATTGGTCTGTGGCGGTGGAGCAAGAAACCCACTTTTGATGCAGCGACTAGCTAAGTTATTGCCACAATGGAGCGTTGCGACAACGGCAGAAAAAGGCGTTGATGGCGACTACATGGAAGCAATGGCGTTTGCTTGGCTTGCGCAGCGCCATATTCACGGCCTCCCTAGCAACTTACCGGAAGTTACGGGGGCAAGTCGTCTCGCTTCACTGGGTGTACTCTATTCAAAAAATTAAGGGCAATAGATCCTAAACAAAAAGGCTTAATTCATTATGACGAACGATGCACTTATCGCAGCTTTATCCCATCTGGTATCTGAAGGGCGAAATCCAGACACCATGGACATCGACTTGCTGCCTTCTCTCGATATTGTTCAACGCATCAACCAACAGGACAAACTCGTTCCTCTTGCCGTTGAAAAAGTATTGCCTGAGATCGCTGAAGCCGTTGATAAGATCACGGAAGCATTTAAGGTCGGAGGTCGGTTGTTTTACATCGGTGCGGGTACCAGTGGTCGACTTGGCGTTTTGGACGCTTCAGAATGCCCACCAACTTTTGGCACAGATCCAGAGATGGTCGTTGGTATTATTGCCGGTGGAAAAGAGGCAATGTTCCGTGCAAAAGAAGGGGCGGAGGACGATCCAGCATTGGGTGAGCAAGATCTTAAAGAGAATACACTAACACAACGCGATGTCGTCGTTGGTATTGCGGCAAGTGGACGAACACCTTACGTGATTGGTGGCTTAGAGTATGCGAACGAGCTTGGTGCCACCACTGTAGCACTATCTTGTAACCCTGACTCTCCGATTGCTGATATTGCTGATATTGCGATTAGCCCCGTTGTAGGACCTGAAGCGTTAACGGGATCCACTCGCTTAAAATCAGGGACGGCACAAAAACTCGTACTGAACATGCTCACTACCGCAAGCATGATTCGCCTAGGCAAAAGTTATCAGAACTTAATGGTAGATGTGAAAGCGACGAATGCAAAGCTAGTTGCAAGAGCGGCTCGTATTGTTATGCAAGCAACAGATTGTACTAACCAAGAGGCTAAAACGGCGCTCAAAGAAACGGACTACGACGCCAAGTTAGCGATTTTGATGATTTTAACCGGGCTGGATAGAGAAAGCGCGACTGAGCAACTGAACGCCAAGCAAGGATATTTAAGAAAAGTCGTGATCGCGCAAACTAATCAATCTTAATCAATAAAGCGCCTCACTTATTTAAAAGTCAGGCGCCTTTTATGGCTTAATTTAGTAGTTCAATCGTTCAATGTGAGTAATACCGACTTTACCTTCAAGGTCGCTGAACATATGAACCATTGCTGGGTATGGTTGTGCTCCAGGGTAGACAACTTCTGCATTACAGAAAAACGCATAGTTTTGTCCGGCTACGACTTGAGTAGCCACAACCAAAGGGGAGTATTTGACACCGACAAACCCCTCGATACCTTTAGCAAATACTTCTTTATTCTCTGCTGTGAGTTCATGAAATGGACTCCAGCCACCAGCCATTTGCGTTGACATAATGTGATTCCTTTTTTTCTGTGCTCACTATCAAGCAATGTGAACATAGTTTAATAAGGAAGATTTTGCCACATTTATGTGATGCAGACAGTGTAACAACGGCTTTATTGACTATTAATTTGAGTATTCATTCCAACCACGTTGCCATTCCATGCGGAATTTTTGCGCTTGCTCAGTACCTTCACAAACCCCTTCGTAATACTGACCAGATAACCCCATTTGATACGCAAAAGCAGGATTACAGTACTCACGTAAACCTTCTAAATAACCTTGGTCGTAGTCACTTTGCTTAACACTACCCAACTCACGAAGCTCGCTCATCGTGCGCGATGTGTGTCCGGTTATGCCATCTTGATATCCGATCTGATGCCAATCTCCCGACTTGGCAAGATCTGCTGTCGTTGCTGTGCATCCTGCAAGTAAAGCCAGTGCCAGACCTACCGTTACCTTTTTCATGGTTCTTCCTTAAGTAATTGTTTTCAAAAATAAGCTTACCACTAATTATTGGCGCTTGCCGCTGAGCTTGCAGATTTAACCACTGATGACTCAAATCAGCCGCTCAAGACTGTCATCAACCTTTCGCCATTTTTAAAAACCGCTCAAGCAGCATATCGACCACTCAGTGCTCTATTCGACCACTCATCTACTAACCGAATGCATTTAACACAAGTGACGCATAACATGCATCCTGAGATTAAAAAATTACCCTACCCAACTAAGACCAAGGACAATTGCTATGATGTGGTTTCTAACCTGTGTCGCAGCCCTAATCGGCGGATACTTCATCTACGGCGCTTTCGTCGAGAAGATTTTCGGCATCAATGAAAAACGCCAAACGCCAGCTCACACCAAATCGGACGGTGTTGACTTCGTTCCAATGTCAACAAAGAAAGTTTACCTAGTTCAACTACTTAACATCGCAGGTGTTGGTCCAATTTTTGGCCCGATCATGGGGGCACTATACGGTCCTGCGGCGATGCTTTGGATTGTAGTCGGTTGTATTTTTGCTGGTGCAGTACACGATTACTTCTCAGGCATGCTTTCAGTGCGTAACGGCGGTGCATCTGTACCTACCATTACAGGTCGCTACCTAGGTAATGGCGCAAAACACTTTATGAATATTTTTGCCATTGTCCTATTGCTTCTAGTTGGCGTAGTGTTCGTTTCAGCCCCTGCTGGCATGATTACCAACCTCATCAATGATCAAACAAGCTTGAGTGTAAGCATGACAACGATGGTTATTGCTATCTTTGCTTACTACATCATTGCGACGATTGTTCCTGTCGATAAAATCATTGGTCGTTTCTACCCACTGTTTGGCGCCCTACTTATCTTTATGTCTGTTGGCCTAATGACAGCCGTTGCTTTCTCTAGCGAACACACAGTAATGGGTGACTTCCAAGTTTCGGACATGTTCTCTAACCTCAACCCAAATGACATGCCGTTATGGCCTGCATTGTTCATCACTATCGCATGTGGCGCTATCTCTGGCTTCCACGCAACTCAGTCTCCACTGATGGCGCGTTGTATGGAAAATGAGAAAAACGGTCGCTTCGTATTCTACGGTGCAATGATTGGTGAAGGTGTTATCGCGCTAATTTGGTGTGCTATCGCTCTGTCTTTCTTCGGCTCTCTAGACGCTCTATCCGAAGCTGTGAAAAACGGTGGTCCTGGTAACGTGGTATACAGCGCATCATTTGGTCTGCTAGGTGTGTTCGGTGGTATCCTTGCGTTCCTGGGGGTGGTTATCCTACCAATTACGTCTGGCGATACAGCGTTCCGTTCAAGCCGCTTGATCCTTGCTGAATACTTCAACATGGAACAAAAAACGCTACGTAACCGTCTACTGATGGCACTTCCACTGTTCGTTATCGGCGGTATCTTAACTCAAGTAGACTTCGGCATTATCTGGCGCTACTTCGGTTTTGCAAACCAAACAACAGCGGTAATGATGCTTTGGACTGCGTCCGCTTACCTACTGCGTCACAACAAGCTGCACTGGATTACCACTATCCCAGCTATCTTCATGACCACGGTATGTGTCACGTTCATCTTAAACAACAGCTCGCTAGGTTTTGGTCTGCCAATGCAACTATCAACTATCGTAGGTATTGTGTTTGCCCTAGCTGTGACAGGTTACGTTATCAAAACCTCTAAGGGTAAAGGTGAAACTGAACTGGCTGACGAAGAGAAACCACAAGCCGTATCAGAAACAGCGTAATACTCGTCACATCTGAGTGACTAAGATAGGAGCCTGCCAATTGCAGGCTCTTTTTGTTTTATACCCAAGTCACTTTAAGACTCAGAAAGCACAGCGCAGCATCATTTACTTAGCTGTTCTTATCTATCTGAGCCAAGCATCTTGAGGTTACTTAGGTATACAATAACAACATTGATTCTAGGTTAGGTTCACTATGGAACTGGTCATCTCCCTTTTACAACAGATGTGTGTGTACTTAGTTTTGGCTTACATGCTAAGTAAAACGCCAATCATCTTACCTTTGCTGAGTATTTCTTCGCGCTTAAGCCACCGCCTAATTTGTTACGTACTCTTCTCTGGCTTTTGTATTCTCGGCACCTATTTCGGTCTGCACATCAACGATGCTATTGCCAATACTCGTGCGATCGGCGCAGTTATGGGCGGGCTGTTTGGTGGACCTGTTGTAGGTTTCGCCGTCGGATTTACTGGTGGCATCCATCGATACTCTCTTGGTGGTTTTACCGACCTAGCCTGTGCAATTTCAACCACCGCCGAGGGCGTAATTGGTGGTTTGCTCCACGTTTACCTTATCAAGCGAAATAAAGGTGCATTGCTGTTTAATCCAAGCGTTGTATTCAGCGTCACGTTTGTTGCAGAAGTGGTGCAAATGATTTTGCTGCTCGCCGTCGCGAAACCTTTTGATCAAGCCTATGAACTGGTGTCCGCTATTGCAGCGCCTATGATCATCGCGAACTCATTTGGTGCGGCGTTGTTCATGAGTATCCTGCAAGACAGAAAAGCAATCTTTGAAAAGTTTTCTGCGACGTTTTCGCGTCGAGCGCTCACCATTGCTGATCGCTCAGTGGGAATTCTAAGCAACGGCTTCAACACCGAAAACGCAGAAAAAATCGCACGTATTATTTACGAAGAAACCAAAGTGGGCGCTGTCGCGATTACTGACCAAGAAAAAATCTTAGCGTTTGTGGGCATTGGCGATGATCACCATAAACCAAACACGCCGATTTCATCGCAAAGCACATTAGACTCCATGGAGAAAAACGACATCATTTATCTTGATGGCGCGGAGCGTCCATACCAATGCTCCATTGCAAAAGATTGCAAGCTCGGATCTGCGCTGATCATCCCACTGCGTGCAGGGAAAGAGGTCATTGGTACCATAAAGCTGTATGAACCGAAGCGTAAATTGTTCTCGACGGCCAACATGTCGATGGCGGAAGGAATAGCCCAGCTTCTATCTAGCCAAATCCTTTATGGCGATTACCAACAACAACAAGCCTTACTCGCCCAAGCAGAAATAAAATTGCTTCACGCTCAGGTGAATCCACACTTTTTGTTTAATGCACTCAATACTATTAGTGCGATTACTCGTCGTGACCCTGACAAAGCGCGCGAGCTAATCCAAAATCTATCGCACTTCTTCCGCAGCAATTTAAAGCAGAACATTAATACCGTGACGCTAAAGGAAGAGCTTGCACATGTGAACTCGTACTTGAGCATCGAAAAAGCGCGTTTTACGGACCGCTTAGAGGTTGAAATCGATATTCAACCTGAATTGCTGGACATCAAATTACCAAGCTTTACACTCCAGCCTTTGGTTGAGAACGCCATTAAGCATGGCATTTCAAACATGCTTGAAGGTGGTAAAGTTCATATATACAGCGAAGCACACCCACAAGGTCACTTGATTACCGTCGAAGACAACGCAGGCAGTTTTGAACCGCCAAAAGAAAACCACTCAGGGCTAGGTTTAGAAATTGTCGACAAACGTCTCACTAATCAATTTGGACGTGATGCAGCGCTAAAAATTACGTGCGAGCCACATCAATTTACTAAAATGAGCTTTATCATTCCCCCAAAATCATAAAAGCACGCTGAAGCAATAAAGGTAATGTTGGATGTTAACCGCACTCGTCATTGATGATGAACAGTTTGCTCGTGAAGAGCTAGCAGAGTTACTGGATGAAACAGGCCAAGTTGAGGTCGTGGGCGATGCCTCAAACGCAATCCTTGGCCTAAAAAAAATCAATGAACTCAAGCCTGATGTGGTGTTTCTCGATATCCAAATGCCTCAAGTCACGGGGATTGAATTACTTGGGATGCTTGATCCAGAAACCATGCCTTATGTGGTTTTTGTCACGGCTTATGATCAGTATGCGATTCAAGCATTTGAAGACAATGCCTTTGATTACTTGCTCAAACCTGTCGACCCATGCCGGTTAACTAAAACGGTCAAACGACTAAACAAAGTCATTAGCCAATCCGCCCTAACGCAACAACTGTCTGCTATTACACCTGACACGTTGGATCAGATACCGTGCATCGGACACAACCGCATCGTTATCATGGCCACCGACACGGTGGAATGTGCTTACAGTGATATCAGCGGCGTGCATGTACGCTCCACCAGCCAAACCGCGAGCACCCAACTGACATTAAAAACGTTGGAAGAGAAAACCCCTCTAGTCCGCTGCCATCGTCAATACTTAGTCAGTATTAAAGCGATTAGCGAAATCAAGTTACTGGAAAATGGGTTAGCGGAAATCATCACCAAAACAGGCTTTGAGATACCAGTAAGCCGCCGCTACTTAAAGGTGCTCAAAGAGATGCTCGGCATTAGCCACTAACACAAAAACTTCACACATCATCGCTGAGTTTCCGCTAGCGTATAAATAGGACGCTCTGAAAAGACGAGGCGATGATGTATAAAGTTTTATTCATATGTAAGTACAACGCTGGACGAAGCGTCCTCGCGGAGTCAATCGCAACCAATATCCTGCCAGCAGATTTTAGTGTCACCAGTGGAGGCTCACATCCCACAGGCAAGGTGCACCCAGTGGTGCAAAAATATTTAGATGACCACCAACTCCCCATTCCGCATATCCACACGCATTCATGGGAGGAGCGAACTCAGTTTCTTCCCGACATCGTTATTATTCTCTGTGATTCTTTACATCAAGAAACCGCTCCTCAGTGGCTTGCAGGTGGTGTTCGAGTAAACTGGCAAGTTGATGCTTTTCCGACCTATGGTTCTGATGAAGACATGTACGCACATTGCGAAAAGGTTGCTCAATCGCTTGAGCGAAGAATCACGAAGATGTCTGATATGATTATCGATGGTTTAGGAAAAGACCAAATTCGTGATTACCTAAATGAGTTAAGAGAGATGTAAAAAAGGCGACCCACAGGTCGCCTTTTGAATATTCGATAAATAGAGACTAATTCACTTGCTTGATTTGAAGTTCTTTAGGTACTTCAAAGAACATATTCTCTTCACGGCCAAGTACTTCATCAACCGCTTCGGCACCAACGAGTTCTTTGATTCGCTCTAGAATCTGATTAACGAGCTCTTCCGGAGCAGATGCTCCCGCAGTCACGCCGACCTTTGTTTTGCCTTCGAACCACTCAGGTTTGATATCTTCCGGACAGTCGGTTAAGTAGCCAGGTGTCCCTAGCTTTTCAGCTAGCTCTTTAAGACGTGTAGAGTTTGATGAGTTTTTAGAACCCACCACAACCATCACATCTACGTCACCAGCTAATTCACGTACGGCATCTTGGCGGTTTTGTGTCGCATAACAGATATCGTCTTTACGTGGACCTTGGATATCTGGGAACACGCGGCGTAGCTCTTCGATAACATCGGCAGTTTCATCGACAGAAAGCGTCGTTTGGCTTACGTAATGAAGATCGGATGGATCTTTCACAATCGCCTTCAGTTTCTCAACATCGGCTGGAGTTTCAACCAAGTACATACCACCGGTTTCACTGGCGTATTGCCCCATCGTACCTTCGACTTCAGGGTGACCTGCGTGACCAATCAGAACCACTTCCATATTACGACGGCTCGCACGCGCCACCTCCATATGCACTTTGGTTACTAAAGGGCACGTTGCGTCAAATACGGTCAAATCACGCTGCTTGGCTTCCTGACGAACTGCCTGCGATACACCATGAGCAGAGAAAATCACAATGTTGTTGTCTGGCACTTCGTGCAGTTCTTCAACGAAGATAGCACCACGCTGTTTTAGACCTTCAACCACAAAACGGTTATGCACCACTTCATGTCGAACATAGATAGGTGGCTGATACATCTCTAGCGCACGCTCTACGATGCTAATCGCGCGGTCAACACCAGCACAGAAACCACGTGGGTTAGCTAACAGGATTTTCATTTCATTGCTCATGGAAGTTATCTTTTATTTGGTTCGCTATTCTACTGACAAAATTTCAACTTCGAAAGTCACGTCTTGTCCCGCTAGAGGATGGTTGAAGTCCACAGTGACTGAATCGCCTGCTATCTCTGTAATAATGCCCGGGATTTCCATGCCATCAGGGCCACTGAAGGCCATGATTGTACCAACTTCCACTTCTGCATCACCTACAAATTTAGTGCGATCCATATAGTGAATATGATCAGGGTTTGGCATACCAAAAGCGTCCGCCGCTTTTAGTTCAATTGCCTTTTGTTCGCCTACTTGTAAGCCTAGTAGGCATTGCTCAAAGTTCTCACTCAAGCTGCCATCGCCCATAACAAACTTCGCTGGTTTACCCATGTTATGAGTACTATCTGCAACCGATCCGTCTTTCATTTTAATCGTAAAGTGAAGGGTTACTACCGATTCATTGGTTATTGTTGTCACGTTAATGCTTCCTTGTTCTTGGGTTATTACGCTGTCAGCTTGGTCTTTTTATACATTGATATGCTGATTGGCGCTCCAACATAATAAAAAGCGTCGCTCGAATCAACGGACGACGCTTAGGGTTATTCGATATACCGCAAAAGATTACTTGTCAGCGTCTTTTTTACGGAAGCCATCCAGAATAATCATTGCCGCACCAATACAGATCGCCATGTCAGCAAGGTTGAATGCTGGCCAGTGGTAGTTACCCCAGAAGAAGTCTAGGTAATCAACAACAAAGCCATGAACGACGCGGTCAAACACGTTGCCCACTGCACCACCAATAATCAGTGCATAAGCAATGTTGTTCCATTTTTCTTTTGCTGGAAGCTTGCTCATCCAGTAGGTCAAAAGACCCGTCACAACAAACGCGATACCTGTAAATAACCAACGCTGCCAACCGGCTTGATCGCTCAAGAAGCTGAATGCAGCACCGTAGTTATGAACATAAAGTAGGTTGAAGAATGGCAACACCTCAATTCGGTTTGCCCATCCGTAGCCCATGTTGTCCATCACCACCAATTTGATGCCAATATCTGCAATAAATACCAGAATTGCTAACCACAGCCAGCGAACTCCAGATTGCTTTAACGTCAGTGCTTTTTCACTCATTACTTTACCTACAAACAGCCCCAGTAAATACTGGGGCTGTTAATTTTAAAAAAAGTTCAGTCGTTCTAGGCAATTACGCGAATTTACGTACTTCACCTTCGCCGTCTACGTTAGACACACAACGACCACAGATCTTCTCGTGACCTTCAATTGTGCCTACGTCTGGCGTGTGGTGCCAACAACGGTCACACTTCTCGCCTTCAGCTGCTGCTACTTCTACAAACAAGCCTTCGATATCTGTGGCTTGTGCTGCATCCGTCTTCTCACCTAGAGGCTTAACTTTCGCCGCAGAGGTTAGTAGAACAAAGCGCAGTTCATCTTCAAGTTTGTTGATCTTCGCCGCTAGTGCGTCATCAGCAAACAGAGTCACTTCAGCTTGTAGTGCACCACCAATGGTTTTCTCTTTACGCGCATCTTCTAGAAGTTTGTTTACCGCACCACGAACCGCTTGGATCTCAGACCAGAATTCGTTGTTCAGCTCTTCACCTTCAGCAAGACCGAATAGACCGTCGAACCACTCACCAGTGAATACGAACTTGTCGCGTTGACCTGGCATTTCGTTCCAGATTTCATCTGCAGTGAACGACATGATTGGCGCCATCCAACGAACTAGCGCTTCTACGATGTAGTAAAGTGCAGTCTGACAGCTACGTTGAGCGTTGCCGCCACGTTTTGCTGTGTACTGACGGTCTTTAATTACGTCTAAGTAGAAAGAGCCCATTTCGATTGAACAGAATTGCATTAGACGCTGAGTTACACCGTGTGTGTTGTACTCTTCGTATGCTTTAACAATCTCTTCTTGTGCTGCTAGTGCACGACCAACCGCCCAGCGATCTAGCGCAACCATCTCTTCAACAGGAACGATGTCTGTTTCAGGGTTGAAGCCGCTCAAGTTAGCTAGGAAGAAACGCGCTGTGTTACGGATACGACGGTACGCATCTGCGCTGCGTTTTAGGATTTCATCAGAAACCGCAACTTCACCAGTGTAGTCTGTAGAAGCAACCCATAGACGAAGAATGTCAGCACCTAGCTTGTTGGTTACGTCTTTTGGCGCAACCACGTTACCGATAGATTTAGACATCTTACGACCCTGACCGTCAACCACGAAACCGTGTGTCAGTACTTGTTTGTAAGGTGCTTCGTCTTTCATCGCAATAGATGAAATTAAAGAAGATTGGAACCAACCGCGGTGTTGGTCAGAACCTTCTAGGTATAGGTCTGCACTGTTGCCGTTGTACTCTTCACGAGCATCAACAACAGAGAAGTGAGTGACACCTGAATCGAACCATACGTCTAGCGTATCTAGCACTTTTTCGTATTGGTCAGCGTCAGCACCTAGTAGTTCAGCGGCATCTACATCCCACCATGCTTGGATGCCTTTCTCTTCAACCAGCTTAGCGACTTTCTCGATCAGCTCTAGCGTGTTTGGATGAAGTTCTGCTGTTTCTTTATGAACAAACAGAGCAATTGGCACACCCCAAGTACGTTGACGAGAGATACACCACTCAGGGCGACCTTCGATCATACCTTCGATGCGGCTTTGACCCCACTCAGGCATCCACTCTACATTCTTGATTGACTCTAATGCTTTAGCACGTAGGCCAGCTTGGTCCATAGAAACGAACCATTGAGGTGTAGCACGGAAGATGATTGGGGTCTTATGACGCCAACAGTGTGGGTAGCTGTGCTCGTAAGCGTGGTGGTGTAGTAGTGCACCTTTTTCTTTCAGTACTTCTACTACTGCATCGTTCGCTTTAAATACGTGCTGACCAGCAAATAGCTCTGTATCTGGTAGGTAAACGCCGTTTGAACCAACTGGGTTTGCTACTTCTAGGTTGTACTTGTTACCAACCGCGAAGTCTTCTTGACCGTGGCCAGGTGCAGTGTGAACAACACCAGTACCTGAATCAGTCGTAACGTGATCACCAAGGATCGCCGGTACAGTGAAATCGTAGAATGGGTGTTGGAATTGAGAAAGCTCTAGATCCGCACCTTTAGCAAAGCCAAGGTTGTGGAAGTGCTCGATACCTGCACGGTCCATTACGTCTTTCGCCAGCTCAGCAGCAACGATGATACGCTCGGCGTTGTCGCCTTCTGTTTGGATAAGTACGTACTCTAGATCATCACGTAGACATACTGCGCGGTTTGCTGGCAGTGTCCAAGGTGTTGTTGTCCAGATAACGATAGATACGTCACCGTGACCTTCATGACCTTCTGTCAGTTCAAATTTAGATAGCAGTGCCGCTTCGTCAGCCGCTTTAAAACGAACGTCGATAGATGGCGATACTTTATCTTTGTATTCTACTTCCGCTTCAGCAAGAGCAGAACCACAGTCTGTACACCAGTGAACAGGTTTGAAACCTTTTAGCAGGTGACCATTGCTTGCGATCTTACCAAGAGCACGAATAATGTTCGCTTCAGTTGCGAAATCCATAGTGCGGTATGGCTTGTCCCACTCACCCATGATACCAAGGCGTTTGAAGCTCTCTTTCTGACCTTCAACCTGACCTGCTGCGTATTCACGACATTTCTCGCGGAATTCCGCTGCTGTCACTTTTTGGCCTGGCTTACCTACTTTCTTCTCTACCATTAATTCGATTGGTAGACCGTGGCAGTCCCAGCCTGGGATGTAAGGTGCGTCAAAACCTGAAAGTGTTTTGGATTTAATAATAATGTCTTTAAGAATCTTGTTTAGTGCGTGACCAATATGAATGTCACCATTTGCGTAAGGAGGGCCATCGTGCAATACGAATGACTTTTTGCCTTTCTTAGCTTTACGGATTTCACCGTAAAGATCTTCTTTGTACCAACGCTTAAGCATTTCTGGCTCACGATTGGCCAGGTTGCCGCGCATTGGAAACCCTGTTTCAGGTAAGTTCAGGGTATCTTTATACTCACTCATCGATTCTTAATTCCGTTATATTGGGCGAAAATTAGACATTATGTTGAACGGTGGAATAAACCGCTCAACGCTTAAGCTGACGCAGCCACACCCTTGCTGCTTCAGCATCCAATTCGATTTGTTGTTTAAGTGCTTCAAACGACTCAAACTTTTGCTCATCTCGAAGTTTATGCAAAAGTTCCACTTCTAGTTGCTTGCCATATAAATTGGCATGAAAGTCGAATAAGTGCACTTCTAACTGTTGGCGAACACCATTGACGGTTGGTCTCTGACCAATATTAGCAACACCACCAACTGGCTTATTTCCTAAGCCAAGCGCTTGAACAACATAGACTCCGGAAACCGGAGAAACACAGCGTTTCAAAGGAATATTTGCAGTAGGGAACCCAATGGTTCGACCTAGCTTTCTTCCGTGAGAAACACGACCGCTGATGCTGTAGTTTCTTCCCAGCATCTGTTGCGCGGAATGCAAATCGTCACGCGCCAGCGCTTGACGGATAGCCGTACTGCTGACACGTAATTGTTGTAAACAAAAGCTCTGGGTACTTACGACATCAAAGCCGTATTTTTCCCCTGCTTCCTGCAGCATTGCAAAGTTACCTGTACGGCCTTTGCCAAAGCAGAAATCATCACCAACGACAAGAAACTTAACACCCAAACGCTCGACCAACAAGTCACGGATAAACTCTTCCGCGGTTAAACTTGCAAAATGGCGATTGAAATTGACACACAGTAAGCGGTCAATATCGAGCTTACTCAATTGCACGAACTTATCGCGTAATCGCGTCAACCTTGCAGGTGCCTTGTCTTTGGCAAACAGCTCCATCGGCTGAGGTTCAAAGGTCATCACAACAGAAGGCAAGGATAGCCTGTCCGCTTGCTCAGACACTTGCTGCAATACTTGTTGATGGCCTTTATGGACACCATCGAAATTGCCAATAGTCAGCACACAACCATGATGTCGCGGGTTGATATTGTGAATGCCTCTAATCAGTTCCATTGGATACTGCTTTCTGCCTCTGTTTTACTTTACACTGTGTGAAACTGACGGATTATATACTAATCACCCTCAGTCTGTCCCAGCTTTTAGGTCTTTTAAACGCGCACCAGTTAAAAATAGAACCACTAGGTAAACCACGGCTCCTAAACCGATCAACATCCCTAGCACCGCGCTTCGGTGAGCAAAGCTCCAGCCCAGCCATACTGACATATCTTCCAGTTGCCATAAGATTGCCGCCACCATCGCCGCGCCAGCAATAGCTAAACGTATAATAAAGAAGACGGTTCGCTTAGTGATTTGGTATACCTCTGCGATGTGCAGGCCACGATACAGCAGTGCCATATTCACAAATGCCGATAGTGCCGTCGCGATAGCCAAGCCAACGTAGCCATAGAAGTACGCAAAAATTGCATTAAATACCATGTTGGTCACCATCGCAATGATGCCGTATTTCACTGGCGTTTTAGTGTCTTGACGCGAGTAATAACCCGGAGCGAGCACTTTAATCAGCATAAAGTTCAACAAGCCTGAAGCGTAAGCAAAGAGTGACAATGATGCTTGATGTACGTCTTGTGGCGAAAACTCACCTCGCATGAATAACACCATCAACATAGGTTTTGCCAGTACCATCAAACCAAGCATTGCAGGAAGGCCAAGTAAGATCACCATGCGCACCCCCCAGTCCATGGTTTGTGCGAATCCTTCATTTTGTGCGTCAACATGTTTGCGTGATAATGCTGGTAAAATCACCGTTGCAATAGCAATACCAAACAGACCTAACGGGAATTCCAACAAGCGATCTGAATAGTACAACCAACTGATCGAACCGGTTTGCAGAAAGCTGGCAATAAAAGTATCAAACAACAAGTTGATTTGGCTTACCGACACACCGAACAAAGCAGGAATCATTAAGGTTCGGATCTTCACCACGCCCGGATCGCGCCAGCCCCATTTCGGCTTAACCATAACCCCCGCTTTAATAAGGAAAGGGATTTGAAATAAGAACTGAACCAAACCACCAAGGAAAACACCGATGGCAAGACCAATCTCTGGCTGTGGCATCTGCGGCGAGATAAACCATGCTGCCAAAATGATCATCACATTGAGGAAGACAGGAGTAAACGAAGAAACCGCAAACTTACCTAGTGTATTGAGAATGGCTCCCGATAGGGCAACAAAAGTGATGAACCATAAATAAGGAAAGGTAATCTTGAGCATCACGCTAGCAAGTTCGAACTTCTCAGCCGCGGGACCACCATGCATCCAGTCTAGGAACCAACCAAAACCAAACAGTGCAGTCACCACTCCGGAACCTAGAACACCTAAGATGGTAACAATTGAGACTATCACCCCTAATGTACCCGCCGCACGAGCAATGAGCTCCCGAGTTTTATCCATGTCGCCTTGAGCATGGCTTTCCGTTAAAACAGGTACAAACGCTTGGGAAAAAGCACCTTCAGCAAACAAACGTCGTAAAAAATTAGGAATTTTATTGGCGAAGAAAAAGACGTCTGCGCTTGCTCCTGCCCCCATTAAATTTGCCACTACAACATCACGAACTAGGCCAAGAACGCGGGAAATAAATGTCATAGCACTGACGATCATGCCAGACTTGAGTAGTCGTTTACTCACTGTAACCTCGGAATATCACCATAAGACAGCTAACCCTATACTGTTTCTCTGACAGGTGCTGTAAATAGACGTCAAAAATCTATCCGCGGGTTGTAAGGAATAAGTGTGCCTTTCGCGGATAATTATTAGCATTGGTATAAAAATGCTGTTAGAATCCCCGCCATCTTAACCGCGATAACCTCTCTTACCAAAATTTGTTTTGGCTTAGATCGGTTTTTGCACAAATCATTTGACATTTAAGCGCAAATGAGGGATATTCCTCGCCCTTAAATTGTCACAGAACTAAGTTTTTGGGAGTTAGACCCTTGGCAAATAGTAAATCTGCTAAGAAGCGCGCTATCCAAGCTGAGAAACGTCGTCAGCACAATGCTAGCCGTCGCTCAATGATGCGTACTTACATGAAGAAAACTGTTGCTGCTATCGAAGCAGGCGACAAAGAAGCTGCAACTGCTGCATTCGCTGTAGTTACACCTATCCTAGACCGCATGGCAACTAAAGGCCTTATTCACAAGAATAAAGCAGCTCGCCATAAGTCTCGTTTCGCTGCACAAATCAAAGCTCTTTAATAGAGTCCTGATTTTACAGTGAAGAAAAAACCGACCTTGTGTCGGTTTTTTTATATCTACAAAATTTTCTTAATAAAAAAAGCTGGCAATGCCAGCTTTTCTTTTTCTGAATGTCCCATTTAAAGACATCAGCTTATTCATTACCCATATAACGCTCAAACTAGAAAGCACTAATAAAACACTTGAGAACAAAGCAAATTGGTCGATGAGTAGTACCCTATCATCAAAAGTTTAACGCCACTCTCAAATATTCCAACAAGTTAGATTCACACTCTAAGATGAGCAGTATATTAGGACTATTTAATTAATGTTGAGCACTCTCAGCACAATAAAGACTATGCAGTGTTTTTATTAACGCTTTCACTTCATCACTCTTTAATGTGTAGTACACCGTTTGTGCTTCTTTCCTTGTCGTGACTAACTCATCACGGCGAAGCCAAGCAAGATGCTGAGATAATGCCGACTGGCTTAGCTCTAACTTTGCACACAGCTCTCCCACGGACAGCTCTTGGTTATGCAGCATACAAAGGATTTGTAGGCGTCTCTCGTTTGCCATCGCTTTGAGCAACACGACGGCTTTTGCGGAGTTCTGCTCCATTTCTTGTAGATTCATGTGTTGGACCTCTAGCTACAACTTACTTATTCCAACCCTGGCCAGCTTGTTGTGTTGCACTGATTTATATATCTAAGAAAATCAAGATACACTTCCAGAGTCTTCATTATTAGAACCTCTAATTTAGTTGTTAGTGATACACCAATATTATCCACCAAGGATTTTAATTGGTGCGCCATCAATAATTAATAGTTTTGCTCACTAAAACAAGTATCTTGCTTACTTAGATATTATTTAGAATTATATTTTTATTGATAGTAATCTATTTATTTACGCAACGATACGGGTTTACTCAAACATTTGACTGAAATCAGCATCACAAACATTTTTTACCGCGGGGTGTTGGATCATTCGTTCCGCAAAAATCACGTAGTACTCTTCTTTTAGCCCATCGACATGGCCAATTAGCTGTAAATTTCGGTCGTCTTCAATCTCCGACATGTATACGGTCGGTGCCAAGAAAATCACATCATCGTGGTACCGAGCAAAAGCTTTCATCAACGCAACATCATCAAACTCCCCCAGCACATTGGGTTGAAGGCCTTGACGATCAAACCATTGAATAACTTTACGCCCCATAGCCGTTCGGCTCGCGGGAATCAGAAGTTTTTTTTGTTCCAAGATCTCAGGGAATCGCACATTTTCAATTTCAGAAGAAGCAAAAAAGCTCATGCTACTTTCACCCAACTTTTTGCTATAAAGGCCAGGACTTTGAGTAGAATCAACGGGACAATCCGAAAGGATCATATCTAGCTTGTGCTGAGAAAGGCGTTCAAGTAGCAGTTCGTGGGTCGATTCATAACAGCGTAAATGAATACTGTTATCTTCCGGGACGGTCGTCATCAGTACTTTACTGACCAAGCGTTTAGATAATGCATCGGCTACACCAACTTCAAATAGAATGTTCGAGTGCTGGCTGTAATTGACGATATCTAACATCTCATAGCTCAAACCGAACATCCGGTCGGCGTACTTAAACACAAGCTGACCTAACTCAGTGGGCTCAACTGTACGACCATTGCGCTTGGTTAACTTTCCTTTCATGCGCTCTTCAAGCGCTTTAATCTGTCCTGTCACGGTTTGCGGTGTCAGGAAGAGCGCGTCAGCCGCCTTAGTTACAGAGCCCTGTTTGCACACCATCCAGAAATAATAGAGATGGTTGTAGTTTAGATGTGACATGATCGAGTCCCGAAAAGAAAGTGATACTTTTTATACCAAATGTGACAGAGACAAACAATAAACTCGACAAAACCATACAATACCTTACAAAAGTATAAGTTTTACCGAAAGTATAAAGTCAACACTGTCATAAAAGTTGAACTGAGGCGCATTTTCTCTACAAAAAAAACGCAAAAATCAAATAAAACGAAATCAAAATTTAACCATTAAAATCAATAGGTTAAAAATTAATTTTCTTCCTCTTTTACGCCATTATCAAAAAGAACAATAAAAATCTCTCACAGCAAGAAATCTGTAATATTACTGAAATATTTATTCTCTAACATCGCCCGCAGATTCAACTACAGACCGAAAAATGAACTGAAAGGTCAACGGAGAAAATTATGATGAACCAAGCTACTTCAACAGTGGCACCAATTTCGAGCACAGCTCGTTGGTTACGCTGGGCTAACTTGGCATTCATGTTATATCTGCTTCTTCTAGCAGTATCTATGGTTGGTAGTGGCTTTAAATGGGCAACTGGCGATCAAGCTAAGGTGCTATTTGAATTTGCCGCACACCCAGTTGCAGGTCTAATGATCGGCTTGGTGGCAACAGCCTTAATTCAGTCTTCAAGTACTGTAACGTCTATTATTGTAGGCTTGGTTGCAGGTGGCTTACCTGTAGAAACCGCTATCCCTATGGTGATGGGTGCTAACATTGGTACCACAGTGACCAATACGCTTGTGTCTCTTGGCCACGTGCGCTGTAAAGAAGAGTTCAAACGTGCATTTGCAAGTGCAACCATTCATGACTTCTTCAACTTGCTTGCTGTCGCTATTTTCCTTCCGTTGGAAATGATGTTCGGCATTTTAGAGAAAGTTTCTCACTGGCTTGTTTCTCCACTGCTTGCTACTGGTGATATGAGCATTAAAGGCTTCAACTTTATTAAACCAATTACAAAGCCAGTCGTAGGCGCAATTAAAGAGCCACTTTCTACCTTCGGTGATACTGTTGGCGGCGTCATGCTTATTGCTTTGGGTATTGCGACTATCTTCGTTGCAATCACAGTGATGGGTAAATTGATGAAGAGCCTAATGGTTGGTCGTGCACGTGAAATTTTGAAAAACGCCATCGGTCGTGGTCCTATTCACGGCATCGTATCAGGCTCAATCGTGACCGTTCTAGTACAATCTTCCTCAACCACGACAAGTTTAATGGTTCCGTTGGTTGGTACTGGCGTGTTGAAAGTACGAGATATCTACCCTTTCACTCTGGGTGCTAACATTGGTACTTGTATTACGGCACTACTAGCAGCGACAGCGGTATCTGGAGAGTTCGCAGTATTCGCACTTCAAATCGCTCTAGTCCACTTAGTATTTAACATCATGGCGACGCTGTTTATCTTTGGAATTCCATTCCTACGTGAGATTCCGGTTAAAGGCGCTGAGATGATTTCTGAAATGGCTATTAAGAATAAAGCAGTTGTTGGTGGTTACCTAATGTCAGTATTCGTTATTCTACCAGGTGCAATTCTAGCCCTAACAACGTAACAACAACGACATACCATCGCTTATTGTTTAGGCTCCACATCGTGGAGCCTTTTTTATGATAATTAAACTGTTCAAATCGATTGTCCGGTGATAATTTGAGCCACATCAGCATGCTTATGCTGAGCTATCTCATTTGGAGTCGACAACATGACGCAGCTTAATGACGCTATTTCTGATCAGCTACTCGCAATAGACGAAAACCTAACCCAACTGGTTGCTGATATTGATATCCTTAGTAGCGTGAATCCTCTTAATTATGCTCAAGAAAGAGAACGTTTCATTAAAAACAAATATTCTCAAGAGCCTAATTTTCAATATTCAATTACTAACGTAGATACCCACAGTGCAAAGCGACGTCTATATGAGCTACCTCTAGAAAACATTCAAGACACCCAACTGCAGAGGCTGTACGCGGATGTAATTCAGTCTTATGCAGATAAACTGGATCAAGTGAATACCATAGGTACGCAAGAGTTTCTTTATAACTCCTTACGCTATTATGGGGAACCGAGCGCCAAAGATATTGCCAACGCCCATTTCATATTGCACCTTCCTACAGAAGAAGAAAAAGAACCTCAGCACGATAGCCGTGCAATAGCACGTTTCATGCAAAATTTTGCTCAACGCAATGGGTATGAATGTGAAATACAGGTGTTGGACGGGATGTTAGCAAACGCACTAGTTTCAGGATCTCGAGTCAAAATTAACCACGCGGCGTACATCACCACTGATGAGCTGGAGGCTCTTGCACATCATGAAATGGGAGTACATCTCCTGACTACGCTTAACGGTCGTCAACAACCGCTAAAAGTCCTGAGCTTAGGTTGTCCTGCCAATACCAACACTCAAGAAGGGCTGGCTATATTATGTGAGTATCTGTCAGGACATTTCAGTATCAAGCGCCTAAGAACCTTAGCCTTACGAGTTCTGGCAGTAGAGTCGATGATCAAGGATCGCGATTTCCGCCATACGTTCATGCTATTAAAAGAACAGTATAAAGCTTCTGATCTTCAAGCATTTACAACGACTGCCCGAGTCTATCGAGGTGGAGGTTTAACGAAGGATTACTTGTATCTTAGAGGATTCCGAGAGGTGCTCAATGCCTATGATAAATTGGGCGATGACTTTTCACTATTGTTGTGCGGGAAAACAGAGCTGAAGTACTTTGAGCTTATCCGTTCATTAGTGAGTAAAGAAATATTCACTCAACCTAAGTTTATTAGCCCGGCACTGTCCACACCGATGCAGACCAACCCAATTCACCGTTATATTGTCAGTGCACTAAAATAATACCTTCTAAGTACAAAAAAGAAAAAAGCTCCATTCGGAGCTTTTTCTATATCTTGAAGAACGATACTCGTTACACTGAGAATGGGTAACGAATAGGATCGTGATGCTTGTACCCTTCAACCCAAAAGTCATCCAGTGTGACCCAAGTTTCCAAATCTTCTAGAGATTTAATCTCTGGGTTGATATGGAACGTCGGCGCTTTTAATGGCTCACGCTTCAACTGAACATCGCGCATCAGTTCAAGCTGGTCTTCATAAATGTGAGCATTCACAATCTTATGAAATGCCTGACCAGGTTTCTTGCCCGTAATTTGCGCCATAATCGCCAAGAATACGTAAACTTGAACCATATTGAAGTTTAAGCCAAGCGGTACATCACACGAACGCTGAGTACTATTCAGGTAAAGCGTATCATCCAGCAATGAAAAATGGTGACTGTACATACAAGGACGCAAGCACCCCATGTGGAACTCACCCGGGTTGTAGAAGTTCAAGATTTCACCGCGATCATCAACACCACGCGTTAAGTCATCCACTATTTTACGTAGCTGGTCAACATGACCACCATCAGGTTTCGCCCAGGCGCGCCCTTGAACCCCATTTTACCTTTTGTCACTTTTTGTTGTCCATATCACATAAAGTGACTTTCATAATCCATTATAGCCATAAGCACTTCTGTCTACCATCAAGCACCGAGTAAGAACTGGGAGTATTTTGCTCGAATAAGGGTTAGTTCCTTTGGTACAATTGAATAAAAGAAATGTAGGAATGAAAAAGTGAAACAATATCTAGATTTATGCCAGCGTATTATAGATGAAGGCGTTTGGGTAAAGAACGAAAGAACAGGCAAACGTTGCCTAACAGTTATAAATGCAGATTTGACTTACGATGTCAGTTCTGGTGAGTTTCCTTTAGTAACGACACGTAAGAGCTACTGGAAAAGCGCCATCGCAGAAATTATTGGCTACCTTCGAGGTTACGATAATGCCGCAGATTTTAGAGCACTAGGCACCAAAACATGGGATGCAAACGCAAATTTAAATGAGAGCTGGCTTGCGAATCCTCATAGAAAAGGGACAGATGACTGCGGTTTCATTTATGGAAAGGTTGCCAGAGCGTTCCCGAAACCTGATGGCGGTGATGTGGATCTTGTAAAAAAAGTTGTTAATAACCTTAGTAAAGGCATTGATGACCGTAGTGAGATAATAACATTCTATCATCCAGGTGCTTTTCATTTAGGTTGCTTACGTCCTTGTATGTACAGCCACCATTTCTCAATTTTAGGCGACACTCTGTATCTAAACAGTACACAACGTTCTTGCGATGTACCGCTCGGCCTAAACTTCAATATGGTTCAATGCTACTTTTTGTTAGCGATCATGGCTCAAATTACAGGCTTAAAAGCGGGAAAAGTTTTTCACAAAATAGTAAATGCACACATATACGAAGACCAATACGAGTTGATGCGTGATGTACAACTTAAACGTAAACCATTGAAATCGCCAACATTCCATATCAATCCAGAAATTAAATCTCTAGAGGACTTAGAAACGTGGGTTACTCTTGACGACTTCAAAGTAGAAGGTTATGAACATCACGAACCAATAGCTTACCCATTCTCAGTATGATTATTGCAGGCCAAGATCGCCAATCTTGGCCTGCAATAATATTGACGTAGTCGAAATATTGAACATCAAAGAATGCTAATTTATATTCTTAAGCTAAGTTCATACATATGCCCACTAGAGCGACGATCAACTGGTACTTCATTGTGTTCTGAAGATACTCTCCAAATAGGTAAAGAGTAATCCATTTCCTTACTAAGAATAACACATAGCGCACTTAAGATCTTGGGACCTAAAGGGACAACAATAGGTCTAGACACTTCAGAAATTGCAATTAATAATTCTCTCAGATTTAAATAACTAACATAAGGATTACATACATCATATTCAAATATGCAGTTTTTTGATGTACTTTCAATTAACGACTTATTATTTGAATAAATATCATCTTCAAAGCGAGAATCTATAGACTTAGGAATCAACAGATATTGTTGTTCTGTATCTAAGTAATTGCTGATCCCAATTGCTTTCCCTAGTTCATATCCCAATCCTAATACAATCGAACTAGGTAATTCAATATCGCCCATAGAGCCTGATAATGATTCAATTATAGGACCAATTTTTCTTATTGGTGATATTTCCTTCGATGGAGAACTATACTCAGCCAGTTCATAACAAATCCTAATGGTAGAACCTTTCTTTAAATTCTCCATTAACAACATAAGAATTGTTGCTAAGCGAGTGCGACTCATCACTGTTATATCCAATAAACAATTTATTTGTCTATTTGCCCAATCAGTGTTAATTATAGAATGGAGCTTCTTAAAAAGTTCTTGATCATTTTCTTCGATAATATTAGCATTTACTTCCTGATAGAAACTATAGTTCGATTTATAACTGTATGCAGATGTATGCTCTCTATATCCAACTGCTATTATACTGTTGAGGTTATCTTTAACAGAATTACACGTTGTAATAGCTCTACTTTCATAGCCTAGCCCTACTATAGCTAGATCATAATAGTTTACAGTAGTTCCTTTTAATACTTTCATTACAAGTCCAACCCCAACTGTTTAGAGTTCTCAAAACCATATGCATTAACTAATGTAATTGTTGAAGCACTAATATTATTAACATCCATTATTTTATTTAATTGAATTTTCTTTTGCTTTGTAAGTAGCAACCCATAATGATGAGAAAATAAATAAGAAAGCCTGCATGTTAAAACCTTATCCATCGAAGATCCGATACCATTATTATCAGGGGTTTTTACCGAAATCATGGCTCCCGCATTCAATGCAAAACCTATTGCATCTCTTAAATCTGATGGTGTATTTTCGTCAATAACTAACATACCTTTAGGCTCTGGATTAAATCTTTCTCCATATATTTCATCTTTAAAATAGTTTGCTATCAAATCTACAAGATTGTAAATATTATTTACTCGAACATCACTCGAATCAACAGCTATAGTACTTAGTAACGATCTAAATGAATCAAAATATGTTTCTAGTCCCGATATTTGCTCAGAAATAGAAACTAAACCTTTTTCCTTAATTATTGGAATAAACATATTCATAATCCCTATCAACATTCTAGGATTATATTCTGTAGATTTACATATATTTTCAAAACCAGCATAATAGTCAGCAGCTCTTCTACGCGGTTTTAATTTACCATTTTCTTTTTTACTATGATCTCTAAGATAAGATATAAATTTAATCTTCCTGAACTGAGATTGTTTTTCCTTCGCTTCGATATAGCTTAACCCATTCAGATTTCGATTATTTAAATACTGTTCAAACCCAACATCTTTTGCAACTAGAGAATCAAAAACAGCATCAATATCAATATCTTTTGGCTTTTCAAAACAGCTATCTATCGATTCATATATCGATTTTTTAATAAACAAATTCAGACATAGCTCTTTACAAAACTTAATACCTTCACTTTCAGAAAGTTCAGTTAAGTTAATATAGCTCAAATCTTGATCTTTCATTGAACTGTCTGGCGAGTTCGTAACATCAACTCCTTTATGATACGGAGACAATGCTAACTTAAGAATTATATCTGGATGACCACCTCTCATACTATTTATAAGAGGTTGAACTATTTCGTCAGGCGCTAGCTCTAACTCATCAAACAAAAATGCCCATTTTTTACCATCTTCATTTAAATATGTATTAATAATAGATATAGATGAATCTAATATACTTTGTATTTCACCATAAACAACATTTGGTCTTAGAACACTCGAACCAACAATTAGAGAGTTATTAAGGTACTTAGAAACAAGATTCTTTTTGATCACAATACTAGAAATCAAACTTTTCAAAGAATTAATTCTAGGTTCAACGCACCAAAGAGTAGATAGTTCTTTTACTAATTCAGACTCGTCAGACTTTTCCAAAAACACATGTCTATATTTATTTTTCTTTTCTGTAACACGGCAAGTTCTAAAGCTAACAGTCATTGCTAGTTGTTGAAGAATATGGTAAATAAACTGAGAATTAAGAACTCTCAGGTCTTCTTTTGATTTAATTCTCTTACTAGTGTTTTCAAATTGGGTTTTCCACACTCGATCTGTTGGAATGAACACTCCAGAGAAGTCAATCAAATTTCTAAATTGTTCTGCAACCTCATTTTCCCATAGCTCCAAAGATCTAACTTCGAGCATTCTCATTAATGTTGTTTTACCACTTCCTCGTGGACCCATCATAATAGTATGGCTAGATGATGCTAATCTATTATAATATTCATTAATAATAAATGTATTACATAACTCGGCAGTAGATGTGTTTTTCGCATTAATTGACTCGTTTATACTTGGTGTATAGTTATTCATAACGCTTACCAACTTCAGTTATTTCACCAGAAAATTCACGAGATATCATAAAACCATTTTTTTCTAAAAGTTTTTCTAAACGCTTAAACTCAAAAGGGGGTAAATTAAATATTTTATCTCTAAATTCATTTAATTCATCACCTTCAAGAAAGGAGTTAGATTCATTAATTTTTGACTTCAAGTGATTTAATATTTGTTCTGGAGTATAGAGTGACCCAAAACCACCACAAGCAGGAAGGTTATGGGATTTGGAAGGCTGCCATTGATGTAACTTATTCGATTCATAAGTTTCAAATCTTCCTACAACCTTTCCATTTTGGCTGCTTTTATCGATATCAATTTCAAGCAAGTAAAACTGATTGGATGTTCGGCTATCTATTGAGTCATATAAAACCGCAGATAAACTACCTGCTGATAAAATGGTAGGAGGTGTAGAAGTTCGTGAGTTTCCGTAGCTTATAGTCGCATAGTGTTTATGACCATGTATAATCAACCAAGGACCTATGTCAGCTGCCTCTATATTTGATAGCAAATAGTCGGCTCCTTCCATAGCCTCGCCATCATAGCTTACATCAACATAATCCATTTTTTGTGGATGATGATGACAAATTAAAAGATTTAACGGCTTGGATTTAACATCTTCTTGACTAAGCCTATCTTTGATTTGTTTGCTAACCTCTAAAGCAACTCTCCCGTGCCTAAACTCACTTCCAAATCCATGATAAGCACTACTATTTATTGATATACAGTTATAGTTTTCAGACTGAGTCAACTCCCAGTTCCATGCCCAAAAATGTGTGTTTTTATAATAGTCATTGAAAGGAAAAGGGGGATCTGTGAATTGAAGCTCATGCTTCGGAGAAAAGCCACTAGGGTTTGATTCATCTGATGGACGGGATTGATGGTCATGGTTTCCTGGAACACACAATACATCATCGATAGAAAGTTCACTTGCCAACGCATTTAGAAAGCTCCATCCAGCTTTAAACGTCTCCTTACATCCCTTATTACCGATGTCTCCAGCACATACAAGGATATCAATTTTTCTTTCAAGTTGTTTCAAGTACTCTATCAATGCCTGCCCATAGATATTGGGAGTACCGTTAACAATGAGCTTTGTATCAAGCTCGTGCTCCTGACTAGTCCCTACATGTAAATCTGAAACCACCAATATGCTTAATTTATTCATCTCAACGCATTTTTCTTAATACAACTGTATGCATTATAAATGCCCCCCACTTGAGAAGACTACCTCGTGAGTCGGATTTCTTGGTGTTGCACTCCATTTCTAGCTATTAAATTGTAATTTAAAGTTGAAGGGAGCTGCCCATAACGATCTCGAACGTTGTAAACAACGCTATCGGTCGAGATTGACTTCCCTTCTTCTCTATATGAGCAAACCCCTTGGACGAAAGTGCTTCAAGAGTACGGTTAACATCGTTGATAGCACGCCCACTCATTTCAGCAAGTTCATCAAGACTGTTTGGTTTTTCGCGAGCAATCAAATTCAGTAGTTCAATATTTTCGTTAGACAACAGTCGTGAAAGCGCAGCTAGTGACTCAAACAAAAAAAGAGGGTAAGACTCTTCATGCCTCACTTTTCCTTGTGCAATGCGAATCACTCGATTACGTGCAATCTCTTCTGATAGAATTCCGATTTTTGCCTTCATACAATCCTCACTCCTAAAATTTATCATCTAAATCGACTGAATAGTCGCCGACGTTCACTCATCCAATTATTCTTTCATTTTTTGAGAAGTAATGACTGATTCATCTGTATGCTGCTGTATGTCTTTTTCGAGCGAGTTTAGAAAGCGCTCAATGTCTGGTTCTCACAAGAAGGTTTCGATAGCTCACTACTTTTATCTTTCTCATCTTTCTCATCTTTCTCATCTTTCTCATCTTTCTCATCTTTCATTGCTAACTACTCCCGTTTTTTATTGATGCAATCACCTTCAATATATCTGTAGTGATAGCTGGGCATTTGTCGTTCATAAAAACCGTTACTTCATCACCAAATTTCATAGTTACAATACCGTTCTTATCGACACTTAGCAGAGCAAAAGACTGCTGCAAATCAAGAGTCGTATTATTTTCTTGAGCAGTGCTGCCTGTCATATATCCCCCATCATTGGATCGGAAGTATGTTTGCAAAAAGAGTAACAATTGTTACCCGCGATGTTTATTTGATTGTTCTGTTCAACTTCTCAACGTTTTCGGTGGAATGTTGAAATATTGCGTCCTTTACTAACGCAAATTCCGCTGCTGGAAACTGTTTGTCTATTGAGCTGAGTGCGTTACTAAATTGAGCGAGAAAGCCAGATACGACCTCGTGGCATTCATCATTGCTGATATCGAACTGACTAGCGGTCTGCTCTATATGTCGTAAGTAAATCTTGTTGATGTTGTATTTATATCCTTTAGATGCTTTCAGGCCGATCGATAACTTTAGTTTTCGCTTATTTAATCCTTTGGGACCTACAACAGGATAAGCTGATAGCAAATCGTAGAACGGTGTAAGCTGATAGTGTCCTTCTGGATCAATATGCACTGAAAAGTTTTTGAGATGACCATCGGTAGCACCAAGAAGATACTGTAATATCATAAACTTAAAAAAATCATGAGTATTTACATTGCTTTCCGCTGAGAAATTTAAAACATCAGCAATGCTGGTGATTCCTAACCCATTCTCCGATTGATATTTTCGATGTTCAGGAACGCCAAGAATCTGGCAAAAGTCTTCTTGATGCCTGCAAGATACGCTCCTTTCACCAAAACTCCTGTCAAACCGCTCGACAGCAAGTGCTTTAGCTCCTGATTCAGTCGCTATTATCTCGACATTGGGTACTTTAAATCCAAGCTCTTTGGCTATTTGAGTGCAGATGAATTCGTTCTCAATGCTGCTACTCATATCTAGTACAGAGCTACTTTGAGTAATCGCATCCATCGGATACTTGATAATGTGGCTGCTAATTGATTTACCTTGGGGTACATACCATTTGCCATTCAACTTCATCAGTGTTGTTTTTCTCTGTGTCCCCGAAATACACGGACGGTAATCAACAAAGAAAGGAAGAAATGACTTACGGTTAGTTACAAGTTCATCTAACTCACTTGTAGAGATCTCTCGGTATTCCCATCCTATGCTTAGAGGTTCCTTGCTGTCGGTAAACATAACGCCACCGATGCAATCGTGACCAATTTTAGAGAGTAAAGTGAGTGCATCGACGGATTGCACACCCACTGAGTGCGCGAGATCTAGTCGGTCTTCCATTACGTCAGGAAGGAGATTATTTATAAAATTCAATACATTAAACGATGAATTCTCACCTTTTATTAGTGGCAGGCTAAGCGAAATCGGGAAGGCTGAATCGTGTGCTAACCATTCATCAGAATATGAGAATGACAAGTTGTTCTTCGACTGTTGAATGAACTGCCCAACGAGCATGCCGTTGTTTGTGGCATATACGTAAAGTATAGAGTTGTACAAATTAACTCCCATTCTCTACTGGTTGCTTTATGTTTTTGTAGAAGGTAATGGCATTTTCTACAGCTAGCATTTCCGCTTTGATATCCAATCTACAATTGTCATGCTCGGATATATATTGGTCTAAACACGGCCGAAGTTCTGAGTGTTGAGCACACAACTGATTGAAATGCTTCCATGCCCTTTTATGAAGAGAATAGGACTCTGACAGAGCTGACTGTTTATCTTGCAAAATCGTCAAGAGACTTTCTCTCTTGAGAGAAAGATAATTCGAATCCTCACTATAATTGTCGTAATCAACAACCTCCCAGTCGATATGGTTAAACATAAAACCTTTGGAAAACATCTCATCACCATGCTTATCGAAACCGCACGAAAGGACTGCGCCGATAAACGACATTTCCTTCAATTTTTTTTCGACGTATTCATCCGATAAGTATTCTTTTTCATCACTGTCTAATGGAAAGGACTTTAAGTCGTTAGCTGAGAAATGTTCATTGTTATAAATAGCGAGAAATAACTCTTTTCTGATTTTTATCTTCATCTGATCAAAAATTAATCAATTACACCAATTATGAGGATTATAATCCGTGGCCATATAAGCCGCAAGCATGCATTGTTCAAGAAATTAATTTCATAAATAAAAAACATGAACACGAAACTTGCCGAAGCTGTAGGCCAACGTATTGTAAAAGTTAGAAAATCCAGAGGCTTACCTCAAGAAAAACTCGCGCTACTCGCAGAGATAGACAGAAGCTACATGAGTCGTATCGAACGCGGTAAAATCAATATCACGCTTGAAAAATTGTATAAGATTGCAGAGACCTTGGAATGTGATGTCAAGGAGCTTCTGCCCTAAGGTCTAACAGCTTAGTTTCATTTTTACTGAAAATATGAGGAAGATGTTGAATGAGGATCTTCTCAGAACAAAAAGTTATGAAGCTTTTTGAATTGGCCGATAGATAGATTCATGCATCATATGCTACGTTTTGTACAAACGACATAAAGAGCTAAAAAATGAGCAACTTACAGTTTGGGATAAAAATAGACTACTCGAGAGATGAAGAAAACTCGTCTCGTGTTTTTCATGCGATGGGAGACCTCATAGATGGCATAAATGAAATGCAGCAAGCAGTTATTGACTCGACAGGCTTGCAATTGCGCTTATCTTCTAAGCTCTCTCGTACAATTGAAGGTTCTGTAGTTGGCGTTCAAAATAATTCATTAAAAAATACGGATGGAACAGCTTACGAAAAAGACAACTTTTTACTTAAGGTTCAAAAGAAGATAGAGAGTTTTTTGGGCAAACCTGCTGAACATAACACTCGAGAACCTTTTAAGAATCTAGCAAATGAACTTCATAAAGAAGTAGTTGATTCATTTGAAAATGATGCCAGCTCTGCTTTAAAAATCACCCATATAGATGATTACCGAATAGCTAAAGGTGCGGAAAAAGCTCTGAATGCAATAAGAATCCAACTAACAGAACAAGATAAAGTATATGTTGGTATCGGTGATAAAAGTGTAGAGCCAAATAAAAGGATTGGCAAAAGTATCTCAATTAGCAAGAGTGTTGATGAAATATACTCTTCCGAGAAAGACTTTCCGCATGAAAAAATTGCTTTAGAAATAGTAAACGCTGCTTTTAGTGGGAATACATGGCGATTTAAGTGGCTTTGCAAAGTAACGGGTAGACAAGAATTTAGTGCAAAAATCACACACGCAGATTGGCTAGAAAACTGGTTTAACCGACAAGTAACAATACTTCCTGGTGATGGCTTACGAGTAGATCTTAGAGTGTATATGACCGACAAAATGAAGCGGGTCAGGCACGAGATTGAGGCCGTTCACGGAGTAATTCCTCGCACAGAAATGATGCAATTGTTAATGGACGATCAAGAGAATGCTTAGCCGTGCTATTAATGAGCTAGTATTTATAATCCTCCCTTTTATCGCAGTGCTGATGTTTCGTTTAGCAGAAGGTAGCGCGACTGAACTTTTTTATATCTCAGATCCTGCTATCGCATCATGCATAATGTGGGGTCAGCTTGCAGCCAGGTATGAGGCTTTAAAGGGCTATAAGGGAGAGAACGCTGATAATTTTGTTCTGTTTACAAATTTATTGCGGTTAGTTGCCTCCGTAGCTCTGATTTTGTATGTGTTATTACTGACAAAAGAACTTGGTTTTTGGTGGCATGTTGTTAAAAATATATTCTTCGCATTTACATTGTTTAGTTATGCATTCTTATCTCATTTAGCTTTCTCCATGCAAGCTAAAATAGCAAGTTTGTCGTCCGATACATGAGTAGTCATTACACCCACAATTACTAAAAGCAGGCTTTGCTTTTTAGTTCTTCGAGTTTAACTAAGGTAAAAATGCTTGGAGTAACAACAAGCAGTATTCCTGGGCTAAAGTGCTTTTGTGCAAAACAGAGCTAGGCACGGCAGCTAGCTCTTTTTTGGACATTTCTGAGTTACCCCTTTACCTAAATTAGCACTTCATGGATTACCAATGGTATTACAAGATATCTATTCTAGTGACTAAATTAACTATGCCACTATACTGGTGCAGCTCAAGATAAGATATATGATTACAGGAGACATAGGGGGCTATGTCTCCTATTCAAACATTTATTTTCTTCGTTTTTTCAGGTTAGTAAAGTACTCATCAAGGTCTGCTACATCTTTTTCTAATTCATCAATATCTGGAAATGCGCCAGCAACTTCCTCTGCCATATCATGTCCGTGCAGTTTTGCGTTACGATGATCTACCCCGTCAGCAAGCCGTTGGACAAAGGCGAGTTTGGCAGCCGCAAGCAAGTCTCTCTCAAAAAAGGCCGTTTGGCAGTATTGATTTATTGCTTAATGTTCCCAACTGCAAAACGTCGGAATCAAGATGAACCCTTTGTGATAAAATGCGTTTGAATAGATGATATAAAAATTAATTTAAAATAAAGGTATATTTTTTTTAATTAATCTGTATAGTGGTCTTTGCTCTGACACAGAGTTGTTTCAAGATAAAATATAAAGAAAGTTTTCCAGCGTCATCCCTAGCAAGTTTCTCTCTGTAATCTCCTTAATGCTCTATCCTAAAATAATACCTATGTTCAGTGCACCTTAATTTTAATTTTATAAGGGGCATAATATGTCTAATCAAGTAATTGGTACAGTAAAGTGGTTTAACGAAACTAAAGGTTTTGGTTTTATTTCTCAAGAAAATGGCGATGATTTATTTGTTCATTTCAGAAGCATTTTAGGCGATGGCTTTAAGAAGCTTATTGAAGGCGAGCAGGTTTCCTTTACTGTAGGTAAAGGTCCTAAAGGCCTTCAAGCAGAAAATGTAACGACTATTTAGTCTTACAATTGAATTTACACTGCCTCGTCATACGCCTGGCGAGGTAGTTGCTCTGACAAAGATTTGTTTCAAGATAAAATATAAAGATAGTTTTCCAGCGTAATCCCTAGCAAGTTTCTCTCTGTAATCTCCTTAATTACCTATCCTAAAAATACTTATGTTCAGTGCACCTTAATTATAATTTTTTATAAAGGGGCATAATATGTCTAATCAAATATTTAATAATGAGAATAGAAATAATAAAAACAAATCTATTCAAAATAAAGAAACATCAATACATAAAAAAATAAAGATGAATAGCCTTCTCCAAAGGATTGCTAACGGTGAGACTGGTGTTGTTTTGGAGGAACTACTTTGAAAAATCACGGTAGAAAGAAGATCTGGTTTAAGTTAAAAAAGTGCGAATCATACACTAAAAAAATTTTATTATATTGAATGTAAGGTTTGTACAAGGTTGCTCATAGAAAGACTATGCTCTTCAACAGATGAGCTTTGGAAATAGCAACA
Organism: Vibrio sp. SCSIO 43097; assembly: GCF_023650755.1. Lineage (NCBI taxonomy): Bacteria > Pseudomonadati > Pseudomonadota > Gammaproteobacteria > Vibrionales > Vibrionaceae > Vibrio > Vibrio sp. SCSIO 43097. The sequence continues at coordinate 2,876,144 of NZ_CP071840.1, forward strand.
ACGAAATATCTGGGGCACACATCATATTATGACAAGTGGAACGTTAAGTTGCTTAAACTGTAGAAGCGATGAAACATACTCGTAGTGCTCAGGTTTGTGAGATGAGGTAATAACCATTCTATGATGGTTTTTTGCCGTCCATACTCCTTGATAATCAGTTGCTTGCCTAGTCCAGCTTTTAGGCAGAAACCAAGTCAGTTCGAACGTTTAAGCGTGAAACAATGCCATATTGAAAGCATCACACCACTACGTCTCCTCAAAAGGAATAGGACCATGCCGACCTAAAACACACCGTGATGGATAGCGAAACTATCTTCATGAAAAGTCTAACGAACGCCAAGCGCTCAGCTGAGCATCATGCGCCAGAGGGTGCAATACTAATTAAGATTAGAGATTTAATGGATCAGATGCTAAGTCGAATAACGCTTGATGCTTGATGATAGCTGGGTAGATAGCTGTGAAGACTGACGTTGGTTAGCAATCATGATTCGTTTTTCGTAGTAGCCTTTGACACAGTTTGGATTGTTTGTCTGACAAGGTTTGCTCACGATTAAGTTGATCTCGTAAACTTGTCAGCATGTCTCGGTCCAAGTTGCTCAGCTTTTCGGAATGTAAGAGGAGTGTCGTATTGATAAGCTCAGAGAGGTTTCGTGAACTCATAGTCCCCACTCTTTATCCCACTTTTTTTGTTCTTCAATCTCTTCTATGCGTTTGCGAACACCCATTTTTTTCAACTCTTCTGGTATTCGTTTAGTCCCTTTCTGATTAATACTAAATTGCTTCTGCTTTTGTGTCGGTTTAGGTAACTTGCTCATATATCATCCTATTGATGCTAAGAAAGATGATTTTATTCAGATTAGAATAAAGCCATTTCAATTCATTATCTCTTATTAATGTATCGTTCCGCGTTTGCAAAAAGTTTATCGCATGCTTTTTTCTGTGCTAAATATTCTGATGAACTTTCAGTCATAGAGTCGAGAATTTCTTTCGCTTCTTGATATTCTTTTACCATCGCGGCGAATCGTTCTTCGAAGTTGTTTTTCTGTGTTTTCTTGCTTGATTTTCTTACTGGTTTTCTCATATTGCTTCTTATCTTATCGATCCAAAAATTTATTTTATTCGTATTTCGAACGTTCAGAATCTTTATTAAAAAATAAAGTAAAAAAGTCTCCTCGACAGAAGAGACTTTTTATAAATATCTTACACTAACGTAACATTATCCGCTTGAGGACCTTTGTTACCTTGTTCAACAACAAAAGAAACCTTTTGGCCTTCAGATAATGTTTTGAAGCCATCACTAACAATTGATTTGAAGTGAACAAATAGGTCAGAACCGCCGTTATCAGGAGTGATAAATCCAAAACCTTTGGATTCATTAAACCATTTTACTAAGCCTGTTGATTTATTTGACATAATATATCTCGATACATTGATTAAGTTAAAAAGAAAGCTACTAAATAAGGAATGAAGAAAAAGGTATCGCAGGATAAATATGACGAATTTAATCGAATAAAAACTGAGAAGATCTTGAACTAAATATTTTACTAATAGCTCATCGTTTGAGCTTCTGACACTATACACTATATGAACATAATAGATATCTATTTCTTGATTGATTTTTATTGTCCATAAAATCAATGACATAAAAAGTGAAAGGCTGAATTGAAATCAACAGCATCATTAAAAATAATTATTGCAAAACAGATATTCGATACAAGCATGATCCCTAATTCTAACTTTGAATGGGGCATAAATGAGCCAGCACAGATCTAGCTGGCTCGAAGATGGACAAAACCTTGTCAGTGCCTTCTCTAATTTAGAAAGCTACGAATAATCACAGGTATTGCAAAGTTGTTGTGAAGGGCTAGTGCGATGAGCAACATCGCACCAGAAAAGTATTGGCTGGGTTCGGATTAAGTGCCGTTAAGTTCAATCATCGAGCTTTAACGTACATCAAGTGCACTCCTGTTGGAGTGACTTTTGTTAAATCTCGGCTGTATACGTACCCATATTTTTCTAACAAGTCGATAGAGTGATATGTCCAGCCAGCAGCAAATGCCACGCCTGCCAATGCAAAATAAATACTAATTTTGTTAGCTAACTGCATAGCTCTTTGAGAATAAAGTTCATTAATCTTCTTCCCATATAGCAATGCTTTAGGTGTCATAAAAAGCACACACACTAAAGCCCCAAAAACACCAACAGGAACCCACAAGGTAATAACGGAAACTTGCACAGTATCGGCTCGATTCAATAGCTCAAGGTAATCCAAATAAACGCTATAAGAAGGATAAAACCAACACAACAGCATTAGTGAAACAAAAAATAAGCCAGCCAAACGGATTTTAGTTTTATATCGCACTTTCTAACCTTTCAACTATCGTTTGAGAAATTTTGTATTCGCCCCAAGCCCATTCAATTAGAAGATATGTCGCTGTTACAGCAATTGCACCGATAATTATCGGTTGACCTAAGACAGCAGCAGCAAACAATGCGGCTTCACCAACTGCGCTTTGGAGCATAAATTTGAACATGTCAGAGCCAACATTCCCAAACCAATCCACTAGGTGGTAATCATCTTTGAACACTAGGTCACTAGTAGCAATACTCGCCGATACAACAAACGTTAAAACTCCTGCACCTTTAAAGTTTGCAACCCTAGATTTCGGGCTAAAACCAGTTTGCATTGCTTTAAATGAATTAAGCGGGTATTTTTTTCCGTTCATGTTGATACGAGAGCCATTCACTAACGCATGTTTGAGTACTTTCCCGTTCTGATCTGTCCCATTGAATGCGACAAAGATTTGTCCTCTGCTCTCAACAAGATCCGCCTTAATGTTCATATCCCCGAATTGCTTAGCAATAGACGCGGCGTCAAACATCGGCTCTGTGTGGTTGAACCATGATTTTGCTGTATTAATACTCGCTGCAAGAGCTGCAACGTCTTTACCAGAATCTAGCCAAACGTTATGCAATATCTTGTGCGCATCTTCTAAATCAGTAATAAGTACATGCTGATGATTCTTCGCCATTTCATCGTCAAGTGAACACTGTAGCCCGATAGAATCGCTTAGAATTTGAGGCGTTTTTAAACCTTGAGAGATTTGACCTAATCCAGCCTCTTGTCTATCTCTAAGAACCCTCTCTCTAATTTCTGCCCATCGCTTTTCATCGCTCGCGGTATACCTCAACTCTTCCTGACGCTCTCTACGTTGGCGAGCTGCTCGCTGTCTAGTTGTTTCTTGTCTTTCTTTTGGGGCTACAGGAGCGGATTCATATCTCATGGAAGTCGGTTTTACTGATAAATAAAAACGATAATAACAATATTTTCAAGTATTTATCATCCACAAGAAGACAATCTGATGATTTAACCAATCAAATAGGCAATCTGACAGGCTAAATAAGTATAATGTAGACTCAATCGTGTTGAGTTGCATTCTATCGAATAACTTTTTGTAGGATAAAATGAACGAAACAGATCTTGTAGAGTGTTTGGTCTAGCGAGTTTTGGGGCATTTTCGTGTTTCATGCCCCGTCAGCACACTGTTGGACATTTCTGAGTTAGCGATGTTGCTAAATTAGCAATCAATGAATGAGTTTAAGTATGGAAAAATCGCTTAACTCAGTGCCCAGTACTTAAAGGTACAGATCAACAGCTTGTTATAACTTTCTAACAAACAGCTCTGAGTTCTTCTTCAATTTTCGGTCTAACTTTATGCCAACCTCTCCTTCATTACAGGTATCTACTCCCTTACCATTAACTTGCAAGGATTCGACTTTAGCTCTTGAATAATCTCCTTGTTTTCTTACGATCAAGGTGTCGCCTACAGCTAGAGTTATATCATTTAAATTTACGATAGCAACTTGACCGTTCATGAAGAGTTCTTGAGGAACACCAATAGATACTAGGTCTGTAGGCTCTAGAGTAATTAGCCCTGTTTTAAAAAGTGATTCTCTAACATCTGATTTTTGCAAAATCCCGTCTTCAATCAGGAAATATGCTTTATAAAGATCGTATGTGGTTAAAAGCCCTCGCTTATCGTGGCCTGCATCTTTGACTTGATTCTCGGTAAACGGGGGGGTGGATCTCGATTTTGGTGGCATGTATCGCTGGTGATTGACAATATATAGTCCGAACACATCAAATTTTCCTCGTTGCTCGGCGCGTCTATACCTAATCTTGCTAATTTGAGAGCAGTCTTTGTCTGTCGATGTACCTCCAATGCCTTTAATCTCGATGACTAAAAACCGATCCCCACAATCAACCTGAATATCCTCTTCAAGAATATCTGGATTTGTATCGTCAAAGTTAACTACCGACTCAAACTCCAACCACTTGAGATAATGTTCAATCGACGATACTAATGCATCACCAGTTTCAGAAATTAAATCTGTCAGAAACTTGAACTCACTCTTTAATTTGAGCAGAGAGTTCTCGTTTTCAGTAATATCTTTGACGTATTTTTCCTCTATATCGGCCTTTTCTTGCAATAACTCGCTCTCTCCAGGCAACAAATAGTCCCCACTTTCTAACCAGCCGAATTCACCATGAAATGGGAATATATCTGGCATTATTTCTGGTAGGTATGTCTTAAGGAGACTAGCAACAAAGCTTCCTTTGTTCTCAATGTCTGGGAAGACTAATACCAGTGACTCGTTTTGGAAATGCGCGTAACTTACAATTTCATCTCTTTCATTAAGTAACAGTGGTATAAAATTACGGTCTTTCTGGTACTTTCCGTCCTCCCAAACATCAGGGTGGTTAAACACACTTCGGTACTCAATTCCATCTAAGTGTTGATTAAACAGCGGAGATAGTTTTGAGCCTTTTTCTGGGAGGGCAACCTTACGGCCATGTCGGTTTTTAGAGCCAGAAAAGCCTTTATAGAATGTATGGTTAGAATATGACTCTCGGCGTGTAATACTAGCCTCGTATGCTGTTATTTCTACAAATTGGTATTCAGAAGAAATTGCACTCCCGCAAAATGCGATCACTATTGCCTTCTTCCATGCCAGCTCATTTATTTCATCAGAAACGATATTAATGGATAATGGCCTAGGGTCGAAAACTTGTTCGGGGTATATGCTAAGCAAGGCATGAGCTTTGTTTCCAGTTGTATTTTTTAGGCTATGCAGGCTAGCATCAAAATCTTCTGATTTCTCAACAGTCAGATCCAACATAACGATGTCAAATTCATGTAGATTGCTAGGATAGTCATGGTGCAGCTTCAGGAGTTTTTCTTCATGACGTTTGTTCGCAACTTTCACAGTTGAACCGAAACTAGCAGTTACATAGTTAAACCTTAAGTTTTCCAGTTCTTTTTCTACATCTTCCTCGAAATCAAAAAGGCATATCATGGGATGTTTGTGGGGTTCTTCCACAACTACGGCAGTCACTTCTTCTATGGACTCATCCTTGCTTTTTGATTTGTGTATTTTGAACATTACCACTCCTACTGATGTGAATTCTGACTCGCTGATTTCTTTGAGATATGACGCTTTTTAGACAGAATCTTTCTGCTTTTGCTTTCGGACTATCTTGCTACTATCACGTATGCAACTCAAGCAATATAAGCACGTTATGTGATTGTTGGCCTTGCATGACGGAAAGAGTCCACCTGAAACTCTTACGCTGTACAATTAGGTTTAGTAAGGCAAAAAGAGATGAACAACATATGAATAAGTTTTTAGTCTAAGTAGAAACGGGGCAGAAAGATGGTTCAATCAATCGGATTTAATCGAGAGGCCATTGGAATACAGATATGTTTAGTTTAGTGCAGACTTACTGCACAACAGTTGCTGGGCTGTCTACCCCATACTTAGCCCGATAAAGCATCTAGATCTTTCTGCATTGCCGTCCTGAGGCTTTGTAGTTCTTCCAGATACTCTGACACTACCATTCCATCTTTTAATTTAGATTCAAGTTCATCTAGCCCCCTATCGAAAGCTTCATATGCCATTCTTTGACGAACTCTATTTTCAACACCATCGACATCTACCAATTCCGCAAATGCGAGATCAATATAATGATCAAGGCTATCCAAACTCTTATGGTTAGTATATTGCTGGACTTTCTTCTTAAATATACTACCATCAAGTAGAGCGAGCTTTAATTCTGACTTGTTTGAAGCATTAAATTCCTTTATCAAAGAAATAAACAATTTAGTTATAAATCTATGTCTAAACATTTGAGCACAGGCTTTTTCTTCAATCCCAGCCGCTCTTCTCAAATTTCCCACTTCATCGCTTAAATATTTTGCTGTTAATTTTATGCCTGTTTTTACACTTATAAAAACAAATCCATGATCATTTGACTCTCCAATCGTATCTTCGATTAACTTGCTTCTGTGTATTTCTATATATTTAATTAATGCTCTTAAGTCTTGATGTAAGATTGGTATAAATCTATATCCAGAGTCGTTTTTTTTCGTTATTAATTTAAGCATGGGGTTCTTCATTTCCTCAGCTTTTAAAACATCTTCAACTTTCAACTCTACAAGCTCCGCAACTCTTCCTCCAGTTGATTCAAGACCTCTTAATAAAGCTTCTCTACGCCTAATTAGTGCTTTATCTGACGTTACATTGATAATTGCAGAACGTAATGCATCAATCGATGCTTTTGAGATTGGTTTTCTTTTTTTCAGAGGACTAGGTGTATCAAATGAGCAATGCCACCATACTTCTTGTTTAACTATAGTTTTACCCTTCCTGACATTTCTGACCCTTTTGCTCGCCAATATCCTAGCTGGTAAAAATGTTGAGTCATCATTCTCCTTCGCTATAAAATCAAGAAAATCAAGCCAACGCCTAGCGTTTGAAATTAAAGTATTACTGACTCTTTTGGGCGTTAAAGAGTTGGTTTTCTCATCTCTTTGAATCTGCATGAGTTCAGAAAAATGATCGGAAGTTAAGTCAATAAAATCTACTTTATGCTCATAGCAATATCTAACTAATGCACTTATTGAAGATGCATATTGCTTAACTGTACCTTCCGATTTTCTTTCAGATACTTTTATTAAATACTTATTTGCAGCAACGCAGGCCTTCCCACTTGGTAATGTCATAAAAGGGAAATTTTTGATCACTTTTACTACAGGTTGTAAATCCCTTCCAACAAAATGGATGTTCCGATACTCTGGTATAATTTGCCACAACTGAACTTTAGACATAGACACCTCTAAATTTCAGAAACATTATTTTCCTTATCACTATCTTCAGGAAAAATATCTAATAGAGATAATGTCGAATTTAACTTTTTAACTGCATTTTTAGCTCGATGTTCCCTAAGTTTTTGGTCATCTATTTTAGAAATAGATAGGATTTCAGATTTAGCTCTATCGATTATCTGAATCCATACCAAATGCTCTTCTTTGTACAAATCGACCAAATTATCCCTTGATTTCAATGCATTATATAGACCTTGTTTAGTTCTTCTGTTCTCTTTTTTTTCTACACTTGGAGATGTGTTCAAGGTTTCTAATGCACTGATCCTCAAACGATTTATATACTGATAACCTTCAGAAAATAATATTTTTGCTTGTCTCTTTTGAGTATTAATTGAAGAAGGTGATACTTCTAACCTTTCCCCATTAATAACAATATGGCCTTCAAATCTAGCCAGACCGCCTTGGGACTCTAAAGATTTAATGAGATATGTAGATTCATGATATTTCTCTGGTTCTTTAATGATATCTTTTAAAATCAATTCAATATTTTTTAACGAATTAACTTTTTTCTCTGATAGCTTATTCATCATTTTCACCAACTATTTTAACTAATAGTTTATGCTTTTTCCCTTCAAAATCAGTTATAAACTCATAATCAAATATAATCGATCCTTTTGATGCTTGGTAATTTATATAATCTTCAAGCTCCTCTGAATCAAGTAACTCCACATTATTTACATTGTATTTTTGACATATATATGACTTGAGCTTTGGAAAGCTATCAATGTGTTCTGAAACATACTGAACCTCCACATCACGTAACACCTCACCTGTAACTGACTCTGTAATATAACGGTGGAGATGTTCTATATCTGTCTGCCCTAAAAACCAACGTAAAACATCTAGCCCCTGTTGGGATTCACCTGAAGACCATACGTAAAGTTGAACGAAAAATCGTCTTAGTTGATGCGGACGTAGATAATATCGCAGTCCATCTACTACTTCTGTTTCAAAATAGTCACAAGCCTTATCCATCGCTTGATATAAAGAATTATAAAAATTTGCCTCAGAAATTCTGACAGGATTAATATACGGATAGGAGAAAATATGAGGGATACTAGATAAGTATCCACAATCAATTAGTACTTTTTGGATTCGCTCCAAATTTTCAAGCATAGAAATACATAGCTCATCCATTGGGCGAGCAATTTTATCCCGTAATCCTCCTAAATTTTGAGTCGCTTTTTCTCTATCAAATATCACATAACGATTTTTTTTATCAAATGCACTACCATGCTTGATGGATAGATATTCACCAACTCTCCTTGCGGCTAAAGCTCCAAATATAATGGCCACTAGCCCAAAGTATACCGATATTAAATCAATTAAACTTTTGTTCTCCCTCAACTCTTTCGCAGTCCACCTCTGACCTCTTCCGAATTGATTACAACCTAGCTCTTTTATTTTAGGATGAATGCAAGTTATGAACTCTCTATCCGATATGAACTCTCTGAGCCGAGTTCTATCTTCTGAAGAACTTTTACTAAGTGCTTTATCATAATCTCGACTAGCTACTAGCCTAACCACACTATCGTATGATGAGACTAACTCTTCACCGTAATTTAAATGAAAATCGATGCATTTCTCGATCATATTAAATACAATAGGAAATGGAATACTTTTAAACCTTCCTGAGTTCTTAACTTTAACACGAGAAAAATCCACACAATCAATTATATTATCTTCAGGTACGTAGATTCCATTCTTTCTAAAGTCATGGCTAGATAACAACTTTAATGATTGCCAAGCAGAACGAAAATTAATAAAAGCCGTTTTAGATATTAACTCATCTTCTGGGGTATCTTGAACATTAATCCTTCTATACTCAATATGATATGGCGATTTATCAACTAGATGAAAAGCTTCAACCCAATCTCCCGATTTACTAATCTTCCCTCCCCAAATGGTTTTTGAACCAAGCAACTCCCTTCCTAACTTTGACACTTTTAAAACATATTTATAATCGGCGCTAGTTTTTGTATCTTCTCTAAAAAAGTCGTTAGATAGTAACCAACTTCTCATAATAGATAAATTATCTACATATTTACTATCAATCAAATCAAATGCATAAGAATTTTTACCAGTAAGTAAATCATAGCTAATATCAGACCTATCGGCACTATTATTACGAATAGAATTTACAGCATTAAAATAAATATATGACAACGCTCTATCTTTAAAGTTGTATATGGTCTCATATGTATCTTTTGAGGAAGATAAAATCGAGAACAATTGTATCACATCATCTTCAGATAATATTCTTAAACCATATTCTGATATTTTAATATATCCATCTCTTAGAATGAAATAATCAATTATTTTACAGATGTAAGGAAGTTTATCTCTTGTAGTTATTGGGGATGGCTTTACAATTAGCTTCCCGCTACTATTAGTAGATAGGTATGCTATTATCCACATCTTAAACGTATTTAGCAATGAACCATGACTTTCGCTAGTTAGCAACTCTCCATTGGGTAATGTGATATTAAAGTCTACTTCCGTGACAAACTTTCCTGTTGAAGTAGAAGTGTCAAACCGCCAAATATTTTCTATAAATTCGCTTTTAAGGTAAGGATGTTTCTTGAACCGCTCAACACCTGATTCAAAAATATTATTAAGAAAACCCAAGTCATCATGTAAATTCATGTCAAGCCCTTAACTATTTTTCCATCTCTTTCTCTGCCGTGTCTAAGTAGCTTTTTAGAAGAACATCATCTGAGTTTCTTATATCTTCCATTATAAGTTCACTAAGGCTGAGATAATAACTATCTTTGATAGATAACTTGTCGTCTTCAATAGTCCCATTTTGAATCGCTAAAAGAACCTTTAAAACTTCAACATTTATACCGACAAGAACTTTACCTTTCGCATCGTTTTCTGCAAAATCTTTACTATCACTTTTTTCAATTTTTAAGGAATGATTGAATAAAAACCTCTCAAGCTCTTTTATATTATTAAAGCAAGACGCCTTAAGAAGGTTTTTATTATCTTTCATTGCTTCACAAATAATTCCCTTTTGAAATATTCGAATCCAACGAGATTGAAAATACTTCAATATTGGGTCGGGTAAATAATGAGAAAGCAAGTCTTGTCTATATTTGTCATGCCCTAGATTTTTAGCCATTAATGATACATCTTTATCTTTCAAATAGCCTACAACAGCACATGATGCTCTAAACCTAGTTAAAGTAAGGTTTTTATTTAGATTATTCAGAGCCTCTTCACTTTTATTGGCATGTGCATTTTTTAGCTGTTCGAATCGAGATTTAATATATTTTTCAGATAATGAAGTAGAACCACTCACACATGGTCTTGGATGAAAAAATGCTTGACCAGTATTAATAAATAATTTTCTATAGTTATCATCCCCTTTCTTCTTTAAATATTCTCTTGGTCTAGAGGTGATAACCAATAGCTTTTCAACTAGCTCTTTTGAAACAGAATTTAATTTGATGGTTTGTTCAGCTTTGCGTCCATTTTTACGTAATTTATATCCCTGAAGATAATAATTATTATCAAGCTTATAAAATCCAACTCTATGCCCGTTCTTATCATATAAATCAAGGTTGTATAAGAAGCTATCCGTTATATCATTGTGTTCTTTTATCAGGAGTATTGATATTGGAATTTCGAAATACGATGTCGGCATTCCAAAACTTTCAGCCAATGATGTTTTACTACTATAAACCTTACGAATATTTCCATTAGAATCTATCAATCTTTCATAGCAATTAAGTCGATATTTGACGCGAAATTCATCTCTGGATAACTCAATATCCTCAAATTTAAACTTATGATTGTTATCTGAATATCTTGCCCATAAATCATTGAATTGATTTTTAGCCCAATTTATTACAATGTTATAATCATCTTCTATATCATCGAATATAGATTCTATAGCCTCATCATCAGTCAAATAAATCGGGACATCAGTAAGCAATTTTTCTTTAACCTGAATTATTTCCCCTGTAGGCGCATCTTTTATTTTCTTTATCTTTGCTTCTGAACCTGTCTTATACTCTGTAGGTATATATGTAATATCTATATTAGGTCTAGCAAAGAAGCCTGTTTCAAATAAAGTGTAGAAAAGAGCTGGAGAACCGTCATTCCAACGTTTCTTCGTTGTCATAAGGCAATTACCAGATTCTACATTTTTTTTAAAAAAATGAGCACAGAATCCACGCCAAATATCATCTGAAACATCCGAATTACTTTTTAAATCAAAATAATTTAAACCTTCGACTGAAGATAGATATAAAAAATATGCTGAAAATAAGGGGAGATGATTCTCTAATGCTTTAAATCCACCTAAAACACTGTTCGTATATTTTTCTAGTTGTCTAGCGGCATCAGCGCCTTCATTTTTCCATATATAAGTAAGATCTAGGAACCTCTCTTTACCACTTTTAGATTTTATTACCCACCAACTATAATAGTCCGCTTTATCACTATCTATAGTGGGCAAATCAACAGCGTCAAACGGTATATATATATCAATTAATCGCTTTTTCTTATGATAATCACCAATGCCAAATTTTGATGACAAAAATCTTAAGCATTTTCGTGAAAAATTGAGATATCCATCGAAGGTTGCAGGGCTTACATCGACCAAAATCCCATCTTTAATGCTCTTAAGAAATCGCCCAAGAAAGTCGGTAACATGCCCTAATTTTATCGATGTTTCACTTACACGGTCATCAAACACATCGGAATAGACGTACATTAATTTTGCATAAAAAACAATCGATGATTTACCATTGTTTAGCTGTTCGATGAGAGGGGAAAGAGTCTGAAGAAGAACATGGTCAGACTCCTCAATGTTCAAAAAGAGGAGTTTGTTTTTATTATGGACAATTGTCCGTTTTGATAGCTGCTCCATTTGCACCACAATGTCCTATAATTTCAATCCTATAGAACAATATAGACAACATTGGGAAAAAGGCAAAAACTCCATAGACACGGCCCATGTCGTCTTCGCCTTTACGGTATGGGTTATTCAACCAGGCATCATTTAGGTTGGCATTGGCATCCCAGGTTTTCGTGCCCAGCTTACGAAAATCTTCCGCATTATCGTAACCACGAATATACCCTAATAGCTCTGCAACGGCCGCTTTCCAAAAACTTTTACGTGTGGTGACCAACGGAAATTGATTGTTCGCAACATCGTAGGTTAAATCCGCGTTGATTACGGTCAGGCAGCGCTTGCCTGTACGCTCATTTTCAACCCAAACACCTTGGTCAACGATGCGTTGACACAAATCTAAATACTGTTTCACACCAATACCTTACTTCGTCTTTTGTGGTAATTCGTCTTTGTAATGACCACGTTTGTATGCCCAAACCATCATGAGGACACCGATAACCACCATTGGCAGGGATAAAATCTGTCCCATGGAAATAAAGCCACCGAATAACCCCAAATGAGCGTCTGGTTCGCGCACGTATTCTACTAGGAAACGGAAGGTTCCGTAACCCGCAAGAAAGAGTCCTGAAACAGAACCTAGAGGACGAGGTTTCTTGATGAACCAATTCAAAATGAAGAAAAGGACGATACCTTCAAGCGCCATTTCATAAAGCTGTGATGGATGACGTGGCAGTGGACCGCCATTTGGGAAAACGATCGCCCAAGGCACATCCGTTACTCGGCCCCACAACTCGCTGTTCATGAAGTTACCTAAACGCCCCATACCCAAACCAAATGGCACAAGCGGCGCGATAAAGTCAGCAACACCGAAGAAAGTTCGCCCGTTTTTGTGTGCATACCAGAACATCGCAGTAATCACACCCAGTAAGCCCCCGTGGAAAGACATACCACCGGTCCACACTTTAAATAGATACAAAGGGTCAGCCAGGAAGAGCTCAAAATTGTAGAAAAGCACGTAGCCTACACGGCCACCAATCACCACGCCAAGGAAGCCTGCGAACAACAAATCAGAAACCTGCTCTCGTGTCCAACCACTTCCAGGCTTATCCGCACGTCGGTTCGCTAACCATAGAGCAAACATAAAGCCAACAAGGTACATCAAACCGTACCAACGAACCGAAACAGGACCAATAGAGATTAAAACCGGATCAATATTGGGAAATTCAATATATCCCTGAGACATAAATCATTCTCTTCTTATCACAACAAAATAAATATACCCAAGTAACCTCTAGATGCTTGGTTCAGCGAGAATGACTTGGGTACAAACTTAGAGCAGCATGGTCGCTGCAACAAACATTAAGAACACCGCGAATATCTTTTTTAATACCGCAGTTGGAAGGTTAGTTGCGAGCTTCGCACCCACTTTTGTTGTGAGCATCGAGGCCATAGCAATCGCTAATAAAGCGGGAAGATAAACATAGCCAATACTGTATGAAGGTAAGCCTTCCACTTTATAGCCATGTAAGATGAAGCCGATCATACCAGAAATAGCAATCACGCAACCACAAACGGAGGATGAGCCCACCGCTTTACGCATCTCTATCCCATGTTTATTTAAAAATGGTACCGACAGTGAGCCACCACCAATACCAGCAAGGCTTGATACGACACCAATTCCCGTGCCGTAAACTACAGTCACAGGGCTGCTCGGCATAGGTTTACTGCTCGTAACTTTAATGGAACGAAACATTTGTACTGACAGGCAAAGAACAATGACACCAAACACTTTCGGCAAATAGTGTGTAGGGATCCACTCAGCAATATTGGCACCAACAAAGCCACCAATGACCACACCAGGCATCAACCATTTTACGACAAACATATCGACATTGCCGAGCTTAAGGTGATTCATCGCCGATGAGCCAGACGTGACAATAATACTCGCTAACGAAGTGGCTAAGGCCATGTGCATACTCATTTCTGGAGAGATCCCAGCAAGAGGAAGCAAATACAACAAGGCAGGAACAACAATCAAACCACCACCGATACCGAGTAACCCCGCCATCACACCCACAAAAGCGCCTAGCGCCAACAATAACAAAAATAAAGAGACGGTCACGATTTCCTACTTTTTACCTGCACGGATAAAGCCCGCAAAGCCCTGTTGAATGAAGAAGTCATGCATCATTTGATGAATGTCCTCCCCATAGGACTTTGTCATTGCTTGCTCCGCTAATTTTTCTAATTCTTCTTGTTGACTATGACGAATCAAATATTTCACCTTAGCCACGTTGGAGGTGTTCATACTCAAACTGGTATACCCTAACCCAAGTAAGAGAAGAGCGCCAAATGGATCACCCGCTAGCTCACCACAAATACACACGGGCACCTGATATTTATCACACACCTCATGGATTTGCTTAAGCGCTAACAGTACCGCAGGATGCATAGATTCATAGACATCCGCTACGCGCGAATTGTTCCTATCTACCGCTAATAAATACTGAGTTAAATCGTTTGTCCCGACAGAAACAAAATCAACACGGTGAGCAATCGTTGGCAACAGATACACCATCGATGGTACTTCAATCATGACCCCAATTTGTGGGAATTGAATTCTATCATCAAGCAAAACGGCTTCGCTGTGAGCTTGATTAATCAAGCTAATGGCATCGTCTAGCTCTTTTACCCCTGACACCATTGGCAATAAGATACTTAAGTTTCCGCTTTCTGCACTCGCTCTTAACATTGCACGCAGCTGGATCAAGAAAATGTCTGGATGATCCAATGTAAAACGAATGCCACGCCAGCCTAGAAACGGATTATCTTCTTCGATGGGCAAATACGGCAAAGGTTTGTCACCACCAATATCCAAAGTACGCATCACTACTCGTTGATTCGGATAGCTGTTAAGTATTGCTTGGTATTGATGATACTGCTCATCTTCCGAAGGAAAGTGATGCTGAAGTAAAAATGCAATCTCAGTTCGGTACAACCCAACACCATCAACACCTGTGTTGATGGCAATATTACTGTCTGCACTGAGTCCCGCATTCAGCATAATTTCGATATGGTGATTATCTTGCGTAACCGCAGGGAGTGCGAGGTCCTTGTTTACCATGGCAAACAGTTCAGACTCTTCGCTTACTAAGCTGCGATACTCTCGCAACAACTGGCGGTTTGGCTCTAAGAAGATCTCACCCGTATAGCCGTCGACTATCCCGAGTTTGCCATTCACCACATCCGGATTAATGTTGGCGCCCATGACTGCAGGGACCCCAAGAGCTCGAGATAAAATGGCAGCGTGAGAGTTTGCGCCTCCCTCTAATGATACGACGGCTAACAAAAACTCTTTAGGTACAGAAGCGAGCAAGGTGGCAGTGAGTTCGTTCGCCACCAAAATAATGGGACGATCAATTGCAGAATTTTCTTGCTCACTGTTGTGCAGAAAATAGAGCAGCCTTTGCCCTAACTCTCGGATATCTTGCGCTCTTTCACGCATGTATACATCCGACATTCTTGCAAATCGATTCGAGTATGACTCTACAACTTGGCGTAACGCCCAGTCTGCCCTATCTCCTTTTTCAATCTGCTTCTTCAAATCACCGCGAAGCATCGGATCATTCAGTAAGTGAGTAAACAGATCGAAGATCGCCAGCGCATCTTTGTTGATTTCACTGTCCAGTTTTTTCCGCATGCGGCGAAAGTCATTTAACGCTCGCTCTATGGCCACCAGTAGTGTCTCGTGCTCGCGTTCCTTATCTAACGTGGACGAAGGGAAAATATCCGATAAACTCGGCTGGGTATTGTCGAACCAAAACTCTCCAATCGCGACACCAGTAGACGCAGGCAAACCTTTTAATACCGTGGGTTTAGATGCTAACTGCCAATGCCCAAGATTCTGCGCATGTGCAATGAGCACCGCTAACTGAGCGGATAAGGTAACAAGAAACGATTCTTCCATTTCACTAAACAAGCGCGGCGTTTTTTGTTGGATCACCAACACACCTAAAACTTGTTTACGATGAATGATTGGAGTAGCTAAAAAAGAGTGGTAAATCTGTTCGCCGAGTTGAGGAAAGAATTTGAACTCGGGGTGTTTTGAGGCTTCGGCAAGGTTAAGGGGTTCAGCGCTTCGTTTTACCAACCCAACCAAGCCTTCATTGAAGTTGATATGAATACTATCACCTTCAAAAATAAGGCCTTGAGTTGCCATTAACTCAAGGCGCTGCATTTCTTCATTAGCAAGATAGATAGTACAGCACTCAGTACTAAGGGCAGCACAAGTCTCTTTCACCAATATATCGAGTGCCAGATGCACATCATCGACCCTGGAGACTTTCTCAACTATTTCCCTTAGCTGACTGAGCATGATTATCCTCTACGTTGCTTTTTTCTTTTCCCTTTCGCTTTTCTCTCTCGAAAAGGCATGGCTAAGGATGCAAATTCTTTCATCGCTCGTCGATAAACATCTCGCTTGAAAGAAACAACTTGCCTAACTGGATACCAGTAACTTACCCAGCGCCAACCATCAAATTCAGGGGATTTTCCGCGTTGCATATTAATGCGAGACTCATCGCATTCTAATCTCAGCAGAAACCATTTCTGTTTTTGGCCGATACAAACAGGCTTGGAGTCCCAACGCACCAATCGCTTTGGTAGCTTATATCTTAACCAATGACGACTTGTTGCAATGATCTTAACGTCTTTTTTCGTTAAACCGACTTCTTCGTATAACTCCCTGAACATGGCTTGTTCAGGGGTTTCACCTTCGTCAATCCCACCTTGTGGAAATTGCCATGAGTGTTGCCCGTATCGTTTAGCCCAGAAGACCTGACCATGGTTATTACATATCACAATACCAACATTAAGTCGGTAACCATCGCCATCTATCACTGGCTAACCTCTATGAATAAATTTTTTATTACCGTGATTTTTCCACATATCCCCATTACTAGCAAACTTACTGATGTGATATGAGCAAGATTTATTACCTTTTCAGCATTTTTGGATATCTTTTAATCAAACCATACCTTATCAACACAAGAGTGAGACATTGCCCACATTTATTCACCTTTTCTGTGAATAACTTTGTGAAGAATTCAATTCAAATGAGTAATTCAGTTCAATCCCATCAAATGAATAAACAAAAAAACAAACATAAAGCATTGATAAAAAGGTATTTATTTTTAAAAATAACGATAATTCGATCTTCAATTTCTTGATGATCTTTTCACCAAACTCAGATCGGTCAAAGATCCACCAACAGGCTATTTATCCACACTTACCTGCTATTCGTTTAGATGATTACAACAAAATCAACCCCAAAAATGCATTTTAACCCCTGTTTATTCATACAGACCTCGTCAGGATCTTATCAATACCTCCTCCAGCTGTGGATAAGTTATGAATTGATCGTTCTTACACCGCCTCGGTGAAATCTTAAACAGTAGATTTGGTCGGAGTTTGATAAACTATATTTTTTGTAATACCACCTTGTAACTATGAAACCAGAACCACAAACAGAAGCAGAGCTATTGGAACGAGCGCATGATATGGCAGGACTCAGTTTTGCTGAGTTGGCCGCCGAGGCGAATATGATTGTTCCTGAAAACTTAAAACGTGATAAAGGTTGGGTGGGTCAATTACTCGAATGGCACTTGGGCGCTCCAGCTGGCAGTAAACCTCAACAAGATTTCGCAAAACTAGGGATCGAGTTGAAAAGTATTCCGATCAGTTACTCTGGCAAACCTTTAGAAACAACCTTTGTTTCTGTGGCCCCCCTCACTGGTGTTCATGGTCTTACATGGGAAACAAGTCATGTTCGAAACAAGCTATCTCGTGTGCTTTGGGTACCCGTAGAAGGAGAACGAGAAATCCCACTCGCTGAAAGACGTGTGGGCAGTCCACTCATTTGGTCACCAGATGAAGAAGAAGAACGGATTTTGCGAAATGACTGGGAAGAGTTAATGGAGATGATCGTCTTGGGAAGATTTGATCAAATTTCCGCCAGACACGGAGAAGCGCTGCATCTTCGCCCTAAAGCCG
Source organism: Vibrio sp. SCSIO 43097 (assembly GCF_023650755.1). NCBI lineage: Bacteria > Pseudomonadati > Pseudomonadota > Gammaproteobacteria > Vibrionales > Vibrionaceae > Vibrio > Vibrio sp. SCSIO 43097. Next base: position 2,894,285 of record NZ_CP071840.1, read on the forward strand.
CAAATGCAAAAGCGCTCACCGAAGCATATAACTCAAATGGTAAGCCGATGAAAACTCTGCCCCGAGGCTTTTACCTTAGAACACAGTTTACTGAACAGATCTTACTCAAGCACTACATTAACACTCAACCAGAATAAAACTATATCAGCTATTTAGTGCGTCACGAGCGATAACTCAATATCGCAGTACGAGGCTGCCTCTTCAGTGCCACATTCGTCATACGCATTACGCAGCCTTAAATACGCTTTATCGACCCCTAGCCTCAATAATTCTTCTTTTACTAAGTCTAGAGAGCCAAAATGTATCGGGTCTTCACCGTCTTTAATCGGCTCAAGTTGATGCTTGTACTCCACAGCTAAAAGATAGTCAGAGACATCAGAACACCCAATCACAAATACTTTGGGAGTTTTATAAGTATCTTTATGTGGACCATGTAGCCACATGTCCAATTGATGCTTCTGCATAACATACCTCCTTCACACGATTATTTAAGTGTAGTTAGGCTAACTGTAGCTTTCGAGTTTGCTCTCCCTTTATACGTAAATCATTTGCGATTGCGGCTAAAAATCCCCTATATTGGAGTCACTTATTTAGTCGGTAACTCTTCAAGGACGTGATATGCAATACACAAAACTACCGCACTCATCACTTGAGATCAGTAAAATCTGCCTCGGCACTATGACGTTTGGCGAGCAAAACACAGAAAAGGACGCCTTTGAACAGCTCGACTTTGCCCTCGATCATGGGGTGAACTTCATCGATACCGCAGAGATGTACCCTGTACCGCCAAACTCGGAAACACAAGGGCTCACCGAGCAATACATCGGTAATTGGTTAGCAAAAAGCGGCAAAAGAGAGAAAGTAGTACTGGCAACAAAAGTGGCAGGCCCTCGCAATGTTCCTCACATTAGAGACAACATGAGCCTTAATCGTCGCCACATCCATACAGCAATTGATGACAGCCTTAATCGTCTACAAACCGATTATGTCGATTTGTACCAACTACATTGGCCGCAGCGTCAAACCAACTGCTTTGGTCAACTCAACTACCCATACCCTGACAAACAAGAAGAAGTCACGTTAATTGAAACGTTGGAAGCGCTTACTGAATTAGTGAATGCAGGTAAAGTGCGCTATATCGGCGTATCCAACGAGACGCCGTGGGGTGTGATGTCGCTATTGCGTTTGGCAGAAAAACACGATTTGCCAAGAATTGTCTCCATTCAAAACCCATATAACTTATTGAACCGCAGCTTCGAAGTTGGCTTGTCTGAAATCAGCCATTACGAAGGCGTTCAGTTACTTGCCTACTCTCCTTTGGCATTTGGCTGCCTGAGTGGTAAATACCTAAACGGGGCAAAACCTGAAGGCGCTCGATGCACTAAGTGGGAGCGTTTTGCGCGCTACTTCACTCCGCAAGGTGTTAAAGCGACCGAAGCTTACGTCAATTTAGCTCAAGAGCATGGTCTAAACCCTGCACAAATGGCGCTCGCGTTTGTCAATCAGCGTCCATTTGTTGCTTCTAACATTATCGGAGCAACAAACCTAGACCAATTAAAAGCCAATATCGACAGTATTGATTTGCAACTTAGCGACGAACTACTTACTGAAATTCAAGCAATAGGTACAACTTACTCGAATCCTTGCCCTTAACAGTACCACCTTCAAACGAAAACAGCTGATCTTCAAGATCAGCTGTTTATCCAATGAAGTCATACTTCATATAAAAAGTTAAGCGTGTTGAATGACTCGTTAGCAACTCAGTCAGCCCAACACGCTAACGATTACGTCATTATTCGCGACGTTAAGACTCGACGAAGGTGACGAACTCGACGTTCAACTTTTACTGCATCCGGAACATTGGCACGTGTAGAACGACCATCGCGATCTAAACCAATATCTCTCAATAGATGAACATTCGTCCATGGAATATCATGAGCAGTTCGGCGTATGGTGCGCTGCCATTGCTTTTCTTCGCGTTTAAGGTCTGCTTTCAATAGCAAAGTGGCCAATTGTAGGTAAATAGAGTGACGCATAATATTTTCTCCGATTATCGATGTATTCGACTGGGAAAAATAGTGCGTAAAATGAACAGAAATATTCTGTTGATACTAAGCCGCTACTTTTCCGCAGCCTAGTAATAAATATGATAGGTTACGGATTAATTTTTATCTTGTGAGCCAGTGGTATTGGTATCATCCGATTTAAGGGTTATCGGAGCGATAGGCATACGATCAGCGCAAGCAGTGGTGTTAACAACGTAATGTTTCATCTTGCGCCTCCTAGCTAAAAATTAATCCGTTTATGAAAGGTATAACTCATTGAGTTACGGTTAAATTGTAAGCTTTGATGGATATATATCAAACATTTTTTGCCTTTTTGATTAAAAACAAATCAATACACCGCAATTTAGTTTCATATACTTTTACGTATAACATATTCACCTGAGGAATATATAAATTTGCGGATTTTATAAATCAAACCAAACAAAAATAAAAAGAGCGGCTCTGTGGCCACTCTCTTTTATTGTATTTATTCGCCTATTTAACACAGGGAAAGGCCAACTACATGGCTTGTTCGGAAATCAAGTTATGTTTATTAAGTAGTCGATACATGGTTGCACGCGAAACTCCGAGCTCTTTCGCCGCATTTGAAACTTGACCAGAATGAGATTCCAAAACAACCAGCAACGCATCACGTTCACTCTTCTCTCGGATTGATTTCAAGCTGCGCTTTGAGTCATTACGTTGAGGTAAATCTAAGTGATGCTCTTCAATCATTACGCTGTCGGACATTAATACCGCTCGCTTCACTTGGTTCATCAGCTCACGCACATTTCCAGGCCAGAAATAACGTGTCAGTGCCTTGAATGCATCCTCAGAAAAGCTTTTTGCTTGCGAGTTGTACTCTTTTGAGAACTCTTGTAAGTAGAAACGAGCCAGCAATGCGATGTCACTCGCACGTTCTTTCAAGCTAGGGACATTGATGCGCAAAACGTTGATGTAATGGTAAAGCTCTTCATTGAAGTCACCGTCAATCAAAGCTTTTTCAACATCTGACGAGTTAGCAGCAAGAATACGCACGTTAACCGCTTTTACGCCATCTTTGGTATCAATGGTGCCTTCTTGCAAGAATCTCAGCAGATTCATTTGCTGCTCTTTTGAAATGGTAAGAATGTCGTTAAACAACACGGTGCCGCCATCTGTTTGTTCAAGCAGGCATGCTTCCATATCTTCATCGGCGTTAATACCAAATACTTCAGCTTGGAAACGTTGTTCATTGAGTGCGCGACAGTTAATTGCCATAAACGGTTTATGAGAGCGTGAAGAGACTTTATGGATGGCCCTAGCAACCGCCTCTTTACCAGTCCCACTTTCCCCAGAAATCAGAATACTGACGTCCGTTGGACCAATGCGCTTCACTTGATCGCGTAAACGTTTCATCGGGATAGATTCACCGATCAAACCCATATCTAAACTGCTACCAAAACTAGGCCAAACTTTTTTCTCCAACTTAAGCATGCCAAGCTGGTGACCTATTGTGCTTAATAACTGTGCATCTGGGATCGGCGCTGTGAAAAAATCGATACAAAAGTTAACAATGAACTGGCATATGGTGTCAGTGCCAAGCTGAGATTCACGAATAAACGCTAACCAACGTACGTGTTTGTGAGAGCTGACTAAGTTCGCCAAACCATTCAAGCTGAACTCGTCATGGCTGAGATCAACAATACCGATACATGGTCCAATATCTTCTAACAGCGTATTAGCTTTGCGTAAGTCACCTACTTGGTGACACTTCCAGCCCACTTGCTCCAGTACCGATAACCAAGGCTCATAAGTACCGCCAACTACCACAAGCGATCCCGGGATGGAATCCATCTTAAACTGCCCAGCCATTCTCTAACCCTTTTTCATTGTTAATAGAAATTTTGTGCCACAAACTTATCTTTGCGAGCGGGTAACATTATCGAGACTCCGCCCCCTCACGTCTGTCTCAGTATTAAGACTATGCAATAGATTGAGATTTGGCGAATGTTTATTTGCATATCCCATTAAAAAGCAAATGCAACAACTTGAATTAACTTAACTAAAAGGCAAAAAAAACCACCCGAAGGTGGTTTTTTACTCATCCTATCGAATTACGCTTGCGGGCGCATTGCAGGGAATAGGATCACGTCACGGATAGTGTGCGTGTTAGTCAGTAGCATAACCAAACGGTCGATACCGATACCTTGGCCTGCTGTTGGCGGTAGGCCGTGCTCTAGAGCAGTGATGTAGTCTGCATCGTAGAACATTGCTTCGTCGTCACCAGACTCTTTCGCTTCAACCTGTGCTTTAAAGCGTGCATCTTGGTCTTCAGCATCGTTAAGCTCTGAGAAACCGTTCGCTACTTCACGGCCACCGATAAAGAACTCAAAGCGGTCTGTAAAGAACGGGTTATCGTCGCTACGACGAGCTAGTGGAGAAATATCTGCTGGGTAACCAGTGATGAACGTAGGCTGCATTAGCTTAGGTTCTGCTGTTTCACCAAAGATCTCTTCAAGAAGCTGACCACATGTCCAGAAAGGTTCTACTTCAACGTGAACAGATTTCGCGATAGAAACCATTAGATCACGGTTTTGTAGGTCTTCTTCTGTTAGCGCTTGGATTTGCGCGTGGTCTGGGTTGTAGTGCTTGATTGCTTCGAACATGCTCATACGAGTGTAAGTACCACCAAACTCAACCGTTTCATCACCGTAAGGCATTGACGTTGAACCTAGAACTTCTTGCGCCACTGAGCTTAGTAGTTCTTCAGTTAGGTCCATCAGATCTTTGTAGTCTGCGTACGCCATGTAGAATTCCATCATTGTGAATTCTGGGTTGTGGCGTGGAGAAAGGCCTTCGTTACGGAAGTTACGGTTGATTTCGAATACGCGATCAAAACCACCAACAACTAGACGCTTCAGGTATAGCTCTGGCGCGATACGTAGGTACATTGGCATGTCTAGTGCGTTGTGGTGCGTGATAAATGGACGCGCACTCGCACCGCCAGGGATAACGTGCATCATTGGCGTTTCAACTTCCATGAACTGCTTAGAGATCATGAAGTTGCGGATTGCAGACATTACTTTAGAACGTACTACAAACGCTTGACGAGAGTCTTCGTTAACGATCAGGTCAACGTAACGTTGGCGATAACGCATCTCTTGGTCAGTTAGACCGTGGAACTTCTCTGGAAGTGGACGTAGTGCTTTGGTTAGCAACTCGTACTCTTCCATGTTCACGTATAGGTCACCTTTACCAGACTTATGAAGTGCACCTTTAACACCGATGATGTCACCGATATCTAGACCTTGGTATTTTTCTTTAAGTACTTTTTGAACCGCTTTGTCAGCATAAGCTTGGATACGGCCAGAAGTTTCTTGAATTACCAAGAATGGACCACGTTTAGCCATGATACGGCCTGCGATTGCTACTACGTGGTTAAGCTCTTCTAGCTCTTCCTTCGTCTTTTCACCGAACTCTTTCTGAAGGTCGCCCGCTAGTGCGTCACGACGGAAGTCGTTTGGATGGCCGTTCGCTTTGCAGCTCTTTCGGATTGCATCCAGTTTAGCGCGGCGTTCAGCAATCAGCTTATTTTCTTCTAGTACAGTTTCGTTTTGAACAGCATCAGTCATTTTCGATGTATCCTGTTTTTGTCGGTGAAAAGCTTTATAGACCTGATTTCAGGCTAGCTTCAATAAATTTGTCCAGATCGCCATCAAGAACCGCTTGAGTATTACGGTTTTCAATGCCCGTACGGAGGTCCTTAATACGTGAGTCATCCAATACGTAAGAACGGATCTGGCTACCCCAGCCAATGTCAGACTTAGCGTCTTCATTAGCTTGTTTTTCCGCATTTTGCTTTTGCAATTCAAGCTCAAATAGCTTCGCTCGAAGCTGTTTCATTGCCTGATCTTTGTTCTTATGTTGAGAACGGTCATTCTGACACTGAACCACTGTGTTCGTAGGTACGTGCGTAATACGTACCGCAGATTCTGTGGTGTTTACGTGCTGACCACCTGCGCCTGACGCACGGTAAACGTCAATGCGTAGGTCGGAAGGATTAATGTCGATGTCGATGTTTTCATCAATCTCTGGATAGATGAACGCAGAAGCAAATGACGTATGGCGACGACCGCCTGAATCGAACGGAGATTTACGAACAAGACGATGAACGCCCGTTTCAGTGCGTAACCAACCGTACGCATACTCACCAGAGATGCGAACTGTTGCCGACTTAAGACCCGCGACTTCACCTTCAGAGACTTCAATCACTTCAGCTTTGAAGCCCTTCGCTTCTGCCCAACGTAGGTACATACGCAGCAGCATGTTAGTCCAGTCTTGTGCTTCTGTACCACCAGAGCCAGCTTGCAAATCGATGTAACAATCAGAGCTATCGTGGTCGCCAGAGAACATACGACGGAATTCAAGCTTTTCTAGCTTCTCTTCCAACTCAGCAAGTTCTGGTTCAATTTCGTCAAATGTTTCTTGATCTTCTTCTTCTACAGCCAGCTCAAGAAGACCTTCTACATCTTCCACACCTTGCTCTAGTTGATCAATGGTTTCAACAACCGCTTCTAGTGATGCACGCTCTTTACCCAGTGCTTGCGCACGCTCAGGTTCGTTCCATACATCTGGTTGTTCAAGTTCTGCGTTGACTTCTTCTAGACGCTCTTTCTTCGCGTCATAGTCAAAGATACCCCCTCAGGACATTTGTGCGCTGAGACACGTCCTGCAGACGGTTTTTAATTGGATTGATTTCAAACATGTTTACTCAACATTTTAGAATAGAATTTAACCGAGAAATTCTACTGAAAAATGTGACCGAGATACAGGAAAATTTCGGATGAGAAATCAGATTGCGGTGAGAGAGAGCACGGTCATAAAATTTTACACCCACTTCGGGGCAACCGTACTCTATAAGAAAGGTTAATCTAGGTATTACTTAGCTTCGATATGATCGATCATCAATTGCAATGATTGATTACCACGAAATTCATTCACATCCAGCTTATACGCGAGACGTACTGTTTTAACCGATGCATCTGGCCATCGGCGTAGATCAACATTGAATGCAATGCCGTCGATCATCACATTGGTAGGGTGACCTTTATAAAGCGGCTCTAACATCAATTTAAGATGCTTCTCACCCACCAGCTTTTGATGCAGTACTTTAAACTCACCATCAAAGATTGGCTCTGGGAAAGCTTGTCCAAAAGGGCCACCCGATCGCAGCTGTTCAGCAACATGCATAGAGAACTCTTCCGGCTTAAGTTCACCATCTGACATGATCACGCCTTTTAGCGCCGCTTCATCGAGTTCCTTTTTTACCACTTCATCAAACAAACGACTGAAACGCTCAAAATCCTGCTCTTTAATCGTTAAGCCTGCTGCCATGGCGTGTCCACCAAACTTGATGATCAAACCCGGGTTTTGCGTGTCGATGAAATCCAACGCATCGCGCATGTGTAGCCCCGGAATAGAACGACACGAGCCTTTAATCGTCCCTTCTCCGCCATCAGCAAATGCAATGACTGGACGGTGAAACTTCTCTTTAATACGCGAAGCCAAAATACCAATCACACCTTGATGCCAATCACGTTGGAACAAGGCTAGGCCATAAGGAAGCTCATTGCCTTCACCAAACTGAAGGCGCTCACAGAAAGCCATCGCTTCTTGCTTCATGCCTTCTTCAATCTCTTTACGTGTTTGGTTCAAGCCATCCAATTCACTTGCCATGCGACGAGCAGCGTGGATGTTGTTACACATCAGCAGTTCAACACCGAAAGACATGTCATCAAGACGACCTGCAGCATTAATACGTGGACCTAAAGCAAAGCCAAAATCGGACGCAACTAAACGACGCGCATCGCGCTTCGCGACCTCAATTAATGCTTGGATGCCGGGACGCGCTTTGCCAGCACGAATACGTTGCAAACCTTGGTGTACAAGAATGCGGTTGTTTTCATCCAATGGAACGACGTCGGCGACGGTACCCAGTGCAACAAGGTCAATCAGTTCCATCAATTTGGGCTCTTGCATCCCCTGTTCTGCAAACCAATTGTGTTTTCGCATATGAACGCATAGTGCCATCATGAGATAAAACGCGACCCCTACACCCGCAAGCGCTTTAGATGGAAAGCTACAGCTCTCAAGGTTTGGGTTCACCATTGCATCCACATCAGGCAACACTTGTCCTGGCAAGTGGTGATCGGTAACAAGCACAGTAATGCCATTTTCTTTTGCGTAACGCACGCCTTCGATTGATGAGACGCCGTTATCCACCGTCATGATCATCTCAGCGCCAAGCTCTAAGGCTTGGTCAACGACTTCTGGGCTTAACCCATAACCGTCTTCAAAACGATTTGGCACTAGGTAATCCACATTGTGACTACCAAGCATACGCAGCGCGAGCACTGATAATGCTGAGCTTGTCGCGCCATCAGCGTCAAAATCACCGACAACGATGATGCGTTTTTGTTCTTTTATCGCCTGAAACAAAAGATCGACAGCTTGCTCAATCCCCCCGAGTTTTTGATATGAATGCAACCCACGGGCCGACGTTTCTAATTGTGAAAGATCCGTTATCCCACGGTTGATGTAGATACGTTTAAGAATCGGAGGAATGGAATCAGGAAGAAGGGAAAGATCAGGTTCAGGACGTCGTTGAATTTCTATCATGCTTAAAAGAGCCGACAACTTTGCCGACTCTGCTCCTAATGGATTATAGTTGCTTTAAACGTTTCAATAGCTCTGCAGGTGGTAGGTAGCCACCAACCATTTCGCCATTCGGTAAGAAGATTGCTGGCGTACCAGAAATACCCAATTGGCGACCTAGATTGTAATGCGCCTGGATGGTTTCTTTACACTGTTTCAAGTCTTTCGCAGGGTTATCAAATGTACGATTCACTTTCGCGTTGTGCATTGCCGACGCCGGATCTTCAGCACACCAAATCGTTGCCATTTGCTCCGCTACAGGGCCAGTTGCACCTTGGCGAGGGTAAGCCATGTAACGCACTGTAATACCTAGATCATTATAGCCTTGCATTTGGCTATGCAGACGCACACAGTAACCACAGGTGATATCGGTGAATACGGTCACAACGTACTTTTCATCGTCGGCTTTGTATTCGATCATGCTATCGGAGAACTGCGCAATTTTCTCGGCGTTAAGCGGCGCTTGACGCTCTGCTATGACATCTTTGTAACTGCCATCATCATTAATGGCATAAAGCGTACCGGCGATAAAATGGCTACCATCATTTGAAGCAAACAGGATCCCGCCATTGGTTTGAATTTCCAATAAGCCAGCGACGTCTGATGGTTGAATATCAACGATAGATAAACCAAGCTTTGAGAACTTAGTTTTTAATGCTGCTTCATCAAAGCCGCTTTGTGCAGCTGGCGCCACTTGTTGCGCAGGAGTCTCCGTTTGAGCCTGACTTTCTTCTGCACCACAAGCGGTAACAAAAAATGGTAAAGTCAGCAGAGTTAGTCGGCGTAATACGCTCATGAAATTCACCTTAATGTAAAATCGTTTTTCCAAGAAGACATGGATGAATCTAACCATTGTTATGCTCTTGGGTGGTGTTGACTGTGGATCTGCTTCAATCGTTCAGTCGCCACGTGAGTATAAATTTGCGTGGTCGATAAGTCACTATGTCCTAAAAGCATCTGTACGACCCTGAGATCTGCGCCATAGTTCAATAAATGCGTGGCAAAGGCATGACGCAGTACGTGCGGCGACAGCTGATCCGTGTCAATCCCTGCTATCAAAGCATAGTACTTAATACGGTGCCAAAACGTCTGACGAGTCATTTGTCTTGCGCGTTTACTAGGAAAAACAATATCAGATGATGTATCACCAAGTAACGCAGGGCGCCCTTGTTGAATGAACGTCTCGATCCAATCGACCGCGTTTTCCCCCATAGGAACCAGGCGTTCTTTACCACCTTTACCAGTCACGCGCACCACCCCTTGGCGCAAGCTAACATTTTCCATGGTCAAACTGACGAGCTCTGTCACACGCAACCCTGTCGCGTAGAGTAGCTCTAGCATCGCTTTATCGCGCAATTCTATAGGGTCATTCGGGTCTGGCGCTTCGAGCAACGCGTCCACTTGCTCTTCACTAATATCTTTGGGTAAACGTTGTGGCAGTTTAGGGCTAACCAAGAGCGCACTCGGGTCATCAGCACGCACCTTCTCACGATGCAGGTATTGAAATAAACGACGAATAGCCGACAACATACGCGCACGGGACGTCTGTTTGTAATCTAAGTCTACAAGGTGGCTTTGATATTCTTGCAAGCCAGACAAACTGATAAAATCAAGACGGTATCGATGTTTTTCCATCCACACGAGCAGCTTCATTAAATCGTTTCGGTAGGAAGCCAACGTGTTCTCTGATAGACCACGCTCCATCCACATCGCATCTAAGAATTGCTCAACAAGCGAAAAATCTTGTTGATTGACAGGCTGTTGTGCCGTCATGAATGCTTCCTTATCTGTTTATATTTACAGTATTTAGATTAAAGCACCTGCCAATCCAATACCATAAAAAATCATCCCACATAGGATATTCGCTGCAATCTTCTTCAATTTATGGTTAGAATCTTCCACAACAGCAACACAAATAACGACGAATATAATGAAAATCGGACTCTTTTACGGCTCAACGACCTGCTACACAGAAATGGCAGCAGAGAAAATTCGTACCCTTATTGGTGAAGACCTTGTCGACATTCACAATGTGAAAGAGACACCGTTATCACTAATGGCGGACTACGACTTATTACTCCTTGGCATCTCAACTTGGGATTTTGGTGAAATTCAAGAAGATTGGAACGCGATTTGGCAAGACATCGCGACCACACCACTGAAAGGCAAAGTTGTAGCGCTGTTTGGTCTGGGTGACCAAGAAGGTTACGGAGAGTGGTATTTAGATGCGATGGGCTTACTTCACGATGAATTACAAGCCACAGGCGCAACCTTTATCGGTTACTGGCCAAATGAAGGCTACGAATTTGAAGCATCGAAAGCATTGATCGAAGATGGCAGCAAGTTTGTTGGACTTGCGTTAGATGAAGACTCACAGTACGAACTGAGTGATGAACGCATCGAAAAATGGTGTGAACAAGTTCTTGTGGAATTCCACGACACGCTTTAATAGCGCAAACACGTCATCATTAAAAAGTAAAAAGCCCGATGAAGTAATTCATCGGGCTTTTTATTATCTTGATAACGCGAAGTGATTACGCGGTTTCTTGTGCTAGCTCTGGGCGAGGTTTCGCGATGAAGAACATGCACACGATAGCCGCAAATGTTGGAAGCACCCAACCCATGCCGACTTCGAATAGTGGCAACATGTTAAACGCAGAAACATCAATACCCGATACTTTTGCCGCATCAACCAACGCAAACAGCAGAGATACAAGCAGTACTGCACGGTAAGCAAAGCGTGGATTCGGCAGTTTGCTGCGCACAAATGTTAGTGCAACCAACGCAATCGCCACAGGGTACAGCGCAAACAATACTGGCACTGACAGAGAAATCAGCTGCGCAAGACCAACGTTTGCAACCAATGCACAAACAGAACCATTAATCAGTACCCATTGCTTGTATGACAGTGGTGTTTTCGAGCTGAAGAAATCTGAACACGCAGAAATCAAGCCAATCGCGGTTGTCAGACACGCTAGCAATACGATGACAGACAGAACGATTTGACCGTATGGACCAAACAACGCTTGAACGTATTGGCTAAGCACTAGGCCACCATTATCAGCACCAGCAGCAACCGTTGCACTCGTCGCACCTAAGTAAAATAGTGAGATGTAAACAAACGCAAGACCAGCAGCAGCAATACAACCTGCATAGATCAGATATTTAGTAGTTGCAGAGCGCTCAGTAATGCCTTTACCGCGCAGTGCATCAACCATCAGCATGCCAAACATCAATGACGCGAACGTATCCATTGTGTTGTAGCCTTCTAAGAAGCCTTTGGTCAGAGGCTGCGTTAGGTATTCACCGTGCGCGCCAATCATATCGCCCTGAGGATCAAGGAAGACAGCGACAGCAAGAATGATCAAACCAACGAACAATGCTGGTGTCAGTACTTTACCGATGAGATCGATCAAACGGCCTTGGAACCATGAGAACATCATTGCTGCGATAAAGAAGATCACTGAGAACGCTGTCAGATGCGTTTGTGACGCCTCAAGGAAGAAAGGTTTCACCGCCATCTCGTAAGCCACTAGGCCAGTACGAGGCGCTGCAAACGCTGGACCAATGATGATGAAAATCAGTGCAGCCATAAGAACTGCCGCTTTTTTCGGAAGATCTTGCGTCAAGTGATCCCAAGAACCACCAGCAACAGCAATAGCAACGATAGTAATAAGAGGTAGACCTACCGCTGTTAGCAAGAAACCAAACATAGCTGGCATTAAGTTTTCACCCGCTAACTGACCCGCTAGAGGTGGAAAGATAATATTGCCCGCACCTAAAAAGAACGCAAATAGCATAAAGCCTACTGCGATAATATCTGTTAGTTTTAACGTCTGCTTCACAGATAACCCTTGTCTTTTAATTAATGAATGTTGTGTATGCTTAGACCACTTTTTGTATACCTAAAGTCAATAAGTACACGTGGTTCAATCTATAAAATTTTCGCCGCATAATGACGAAAGACTCATCATTTGGCAACCTTTAAGAAAAAAACACCATATTAATTTAGTTTTCAAACTTAAAAGCAGTGGATATAACCAGATCCAAACAACAGACCAGTTCTTTATCTCGATCAATTAACAATACAATTTAATAACCAACAAAACAACAATCTATACAATTAATAAACAATAGAGCAATCCACTTAATTATTGAGCAAATATAAAACAATCATGAAGAACAAAAAACTGAAAACTAAAGGCTTCAATTTTAAGCAATTTTGTATTGAGGGCGGCGAGAGTGGTATGCCAGTCAGCACAGACGGGGTAATGCTTGGTGCTTGGATTCAAAGCCCTAACGACGCTAAAATTCTCGATATTGGCACTGGCACTGGCCTGCTTGCCCTGATGTGTGCTCAACGCTTTACGGAAGCTCAAATAACTGCGGTCGATATCGAATTAACAGCCGTTGCTGCCGCGCAAAAAAATATGGCCCAGTCTCCTTGGTCAGATCGTGTAAGTGTGCATCACACCGACATACTGCACTTTACGCCGACACATTCATTCCAACGCATCATTTGTAACCCGCCCTACTTCAACAGCGGCGAGCAATCGAAACACAGTCAACGTGCAACCGCGAGGCACACTGATACGCTAGGCCATAACGCATTGCTACAGCGTTGCTATCATTTGCTTGATGACGAAGGGAGAGCTAGTTTTGTGTTGCCAATCACCGAAGGCGAGCAGTTCATTGAGCTAGCATTAAACCAAGGTTGGTATCTATCGAGGATCTGTCGTGTGCAACCATCAGAAAAGAAACCAGTACACCGATTGTTATTTGAACTGTCAAAACGACCTTGCGATTTGCAGACGTCACATTTAATTATCCGTTCAAATGACGGCTATAGTGATGATTTCATCCAGTTAACCCGCGAGTTTTATCTTAAGATGTGAAATAACATGTGATCCTTATCACCAATCACTTTATAATGTGCGACCTTTTTGTATTCTATGCTGTTGTGGCGAACCATTAACCAAGCTTTGCTTGTGGAGAACTCATTGTGATCAGAACCTTTGCTGAACTTGATCTAGACCAAAACCTACTTGAAGCCATTGAAGAGATGGGTTACGAACGCCCAACAAAAATTCAGGCAGAAGCGATTCCACAAGCGTTGGACGGTCGTGACATTCTAGCGTCAGCGCCAACAGGAACTGGTAAAACGGCCGCCTTCGTCCTGCCAGCATTGCAATACTTGCAAGACTTCCCTCGTCGTAAGCCTGGGCCTGCGCGTATTTTGATCCTAACGCCTACTCGCGAACTGGCGATGCAAATTGCCGATCAAGCACGTGCTTTGGCAAAAAATACCAAACTCAACATTTTCACCATCACTGGTGGTGTTCAGTACCAAGAGCACGCCGACATCCTTGCAACAACACAAGACATTGTGGTTGCGACACCTGGCCGTTTAAAAGAATACATTGATGCAGAACGTTTTGATTGTCGTGCAATCGAATGGTTAATCCTTGATGAAGCAGACCGTATGCTAGATATGGGTTTTGCTCCTACTGTCGATCGCCTATCTAACGAATGTCGCTGGCGTAAGCAAACCCTTCTGTTCTCAGCAACGTTAGAAGGGAAAGGCGTAGAAGGCTTTACCGCTGATCTGTTGAATGACCCAGCAGAAATTGATGCAAAATCACCGCTGCGTGAGCGTAAGAAAATTGCTCAGTGGTATCACCGAGCTGATGATGCTGAACACAAACTGGAATTACTAAAACACATTATTACTCAGCAAGCTGAGCGCACTATCGTCTTTTTAAAGACTCGTGAGCGTTTGGCTGAGCTACGAGCGCAGCTTGAAAGTGCACAGATTCCATGTTCTTGGATTCAAGGTGAAATGCCGCAAGATCGTCGTAACAATGCGATTTCTCGCTTCCGCGATGGTACTGTGAACGTGCTGCTAGCGACGGACGTTGCTGCGCGTGGTATCGATCTTCCGGATGTATCACACGTTATCAACTACGACATGCCGCGCACGGCTGATGTTTACCTTCACCGTATCGGCCGTACGGCTCGCGCAGGTAAGAAAGGTAACGCTATCTCAATCGTAGAAGCACACGACCAACCAATGATGGATCGCGTTGCGCGCTACGTGAAAGAAGACATCAAAGAGCGTTTCGTGAAAGAGATGCGTCCTAAACACAAAAAGCCTGTGTTTAAGAAGAAAAAGAAAAAAGACGACAAGAAAAAAGTAGCGAAAAAGAAAACCGCTAAGAAGAAGTAATCTTGTTGGAGCCAAGTAGCTCAAGCTAGAAAATAACAAAGGGTTGGCAATGCCAACCCTTTTTCGTTTGTGCTGATAGAGATTAACGTCGATTACGTCTCAATCAGCTTTATTTTTGCTCTTCACGTTTAAATACTAACTCTGTTGGCGTCGATTCATCTTCCACAAAGTAGTAACCCGCCGTATCAAACTTAGTCAGGTCTGCCACGCTCTCAACACGGTTTTCAATGATGTAACGCGCCATCATACCGCGCGCTTTCTTCGCGTAAAAACTGATGACCTTGTATTGACCATTCTTACAATCTTTGAATACTGGCGTGATCACTTGCGCATCTAAATTCTTTGGCTTAACCGCTTTAAAGTATTCATTTGATGCAAGGTTGATAAGGACATTATCACCTTGAGCAGAAATTGCTTCGTTAAGCTTGTCCGTAATAACATTGCCCCAAAACTGGTACAAGTTCGTACCTTTGTCGTTTGCAAGCTTGGTACCCATTTCAAGACGGTATGGCTGCATCAAATCAAGTGGTTTTAGTAAACCATAAAGACCCGATAGCATACGCAGATGATCTTGAGCATATTCGAAGTCCGCTTCAGATAAACTTTCGGCGTCTAGCCCTGTGTAAACGTCACCTTTAAATGCAAGAATAGCTTGTCGAGAGTTTTCCGTGGTAAACGTTTCACTCCACTCTTGGAATCGGCCCACATTTAAATCGGCAATCTTGTCGCTCACTTTCATTAAAGAGGCAACATCAGCAGGAGTCAGTTTGCGGCAAACATCGATAAGCTCTTTTGAGTATTCGACCAACTCAGGTTGAGTAAATTTTTCTGTCGCTAACGGAGACTCGTAATCAAGAGTCTTCGCTGGAGAAACTACGATAAGCATGACTTTCCCTTCTCTAATTTTGTTTTTAATAGGGTACAAAAAAAGCCATGCATTGTCTGCATGGCTTTTTACATCATACTAATAGCTTTCAACTATGAGTGATAGCTCACTTAGTCTTTTTTATCGTTGTACCAAATGCCTTCTTCAAGCTGAGATTTCAGCTCTGGGAAGTCATTCGCATCAAATGTTGGCACTTTGCCTTCACCAAGCTGGCGGTTGTAATCTTTTGCCAGTTTAATCACGATGCCAGATAGCAAGATGATCGCCACTAAGTTGACTATCGCCATCAGCCCCATAGAGACGTCAGCAAGCGACCATACGACTGGTAACGAAGCTAGTGCACCAAACATCACCATACCAAGAACAATAACGCGGAAAATGCTTAAGCCCGCTTTATGATTGTGCTCTAGGAAGATTAAGTTCGTTTCAGCGTACGAGTAGTTCGCAATGATTGAAGTAAACGCAAAGAAGAAGATTGCCACAGCAACAAAGATGCCGCCCCAATCGCCAACTTGTGAGCTCAATGCACGCTGAGTTAGCTCGATACCCGTCACTTCTGTTGCTTGACCGACATACTCACCAGACATCAGGATGATAGCCACTGTTGCAGAACAGATAACGATTGTATCCATGAACACGCCTAGCATCTGTACGTAACCTTGAGACGCTGGGTGTGGTGGGTAAGGTGTTGCTGAAGCCGCCGCGTTAGGTGCCGACCCCATACCTGCTTCATTCGAGAATAGACCGCGCTTGATACCGTTAATCATTGCCTGTGCAATTGCGTAGCCAAGACCACCTGCTGCTGCTTCTTGCAGACCAAATGCACTCTTAAAGATAAGCATCAATACATCAGGTAATTTCTCGAGGTTAGAGAACATGATGAACAGCGCTAGGGCTAGATAAAGTAGTGCCATGATCGGAACGATCATCTCAGCAACTCTTGCGATACGCTTGATGCCACCGAAAATAACAATTGCAGACAGTAAAACAACAGCAATACCGACATACAGGTTATTCCAACCAAATGCGTTGCTCATTGCATTGGCAATTGAGTTAGCTTGTACGGCGTTGAATACCAAACCAAAAGCGATGATTAGGAAAACTGAGAACAACACGCCCATCCAACGCATGCCCAGGCCTTTTTCCATGTAGTAGGCAGGGCCACCACGGTAGTTGCCATCATCATCTTTGGTTTTGTATAGCTGCGCCAGTGTGCTCTCGGCAAACGATGTTGCCATACCAAGCATTGCAATCAGCCACATCCAGAAGATCGCACCAGGACCACCCGCAGTCAATGCAACTGCAACGCCCGCCATGTTACCTGTACCAACACGTGCAGCAAGACTAGTACAAAGCGCTTGGAAAGAGGAAATACCAGCTTTGTCTGCTTTACGACTGTTCTTAAGAACAGAGAACATGTGGCCGAAATGGCGGAACTGAATGAACCCTAATCGAACGGTGAAGTAAATACCAACACCAACAAGAAGATAAACCAGAATCGAGCCCCAGAGGAGATCGTTCATCAAATTGATTAAGTCTGTCATGTGTACCTCAAAGTGAGTTGCGCCAGTCT
This sequence comes from Vibrio sp. SCSIO 43097, assembly GCF_023650755.1. NCBI lineage: Bacteria > Pseudomonadati > Pseudomonadota > Gammaproteobacteria > Vibrionales > Vibrionaceae > Vibrio > Vibrio sp. SCSIO 43097. Next base: position 2,911,711 of record NZ_CP071840.1, read on the forward strand.
ATGCGTCCTAGCCATCCACCAAATTGCCTGCTAAGTGTCAAAGTGTGCTTAGCTTTTTAAGTAATGTTTATGGGCAATCTAGAATCGTAAACGTCGCTTCATGCATCCATTTTACGTACCAGCGTATTTTTTGACGGGCGGATAATGCAACCTAGGAGCGCAAAAATCAATATGCAACAATGAGAATAACATTGTTATTTTTCACTATAAAGTCACCAAAAAATAACATAAATAGAAGACTTAACACTCAAACTGCGCAACATTTCAATTACCAAACACCAACATAAATAATTATTCCTCATTAAATAGAATGGTAAACCGTATAAACAAGAACAAGCTAGTATTCACAAGGTGTTACATAAATTTACGCTAGTGACTTACCATCTAATTGAACACTATTTCATCAAACTGATTTTATGCAACTTTAACCTTTGCGCAGTGCACCCATTCATCAAATCGAATTAACATAGAAAATCTCTCTATTTAATCGTTTTCTTGAGATCGTTTGTGCATTTTTTATCCACATCGTTGCAATAAAAAGTGTGATTTTGAGAATATTTTTGCACGAAAATGTCATGCTACCGACACAAATGCGAAATATATCATGGTTATTCTCACGGCTATTGTGGTACTTAAAAAACTCCACAAGGACTGGTTACAACAGTTTAGCTTAAGAAAGGTAAAGGTGGCTTATGGAAGGCTTTCAACTAGATGACATTTTTAATCTGGATACTACCTCAACAACCAAATCTCGTGCCAAACCAGTAAAGCGAAAGTGGCGTGAAATAGAAGAGATGAACGACAGACGCAATTTGCTTAAAAAGCTGCGCGAACTTGATGTCTGTACCGATTATAACTTGGAAGACATTAAACTCTAATTCAAACAAAAGGCACCTTACAGGTGCCTTTTGTTTTTTGTTTACAGTGACCGTAAACACCGTGAGTTTATGTACCAAGGTTTAAGTATGAATACCATTATTACTCAATGAGAATCTTCCGTACTTTTTGCCGAGAAATATGCACACTAAATTTTCGGTTGATTCCCAATAAATAAGAAATGTATCTCACAAACCCGAGAGACGGCTTTCGCTCGCTCAGGTTTCATCACTCAGGCTTAAACATACTCAGTATCACTTTGACGAACACGTTCGGCCAACTGCTTATAACGATCAGCAATCGTGTCACCAAACACAGGATCATCCTCACTGACGCTCCATAAGCTCTCGACATGCTGCCAATCTTCTGTGGTAAATAACTCTTCAATGAGAGGCAAAATTTTTCGCTCTTCTAGCTCCAAGTGGCGCCTTTGCGATTCAATGAAATCTTCTAGGTGAGCGACGAACATGTCTTGTGGCACAACAGCATCCTGAAGGATCATCTCTATCACGGATGAAAACTCTCTGGTTTTACTCGCTAACTCTAGATGTTCTTTCTCTAAATTTTCCATGGTTTGTTGCTTACCATAGTGTTCAAGAAAGTGATGATAGAGGATATCTTCTTTCGGGTGGTGTACTTTCTCCGAATGATTAGAGAGGTAATCAACAATCTCGCTTACTAACGCATAGTTGATTACACGTTCTTTTTTTATCTCATTAAGCTTATGGCGCAGTATCGCCAACAGACGAACCATATAACCATGTTCGCGTCGAATTCTTTCGATCATCATAGCGTCTCTCCTTAACACCTACTTTTAGTAAGTGTACATGAGAAATTTACTATCAGCCTCGAGCGTGCTCAAAAAAACAGCGATCATAGCATCCATGATCGCTGTCTCTTCATTTATACCGTTAATGGCAAATGCCAGTTGATTGGTGCTTTTTCTTGTGATGTAAGTAACTGGTTTGCTTGAGAGAAATGCTTACAACCGAAAAAGCCTCGATGTGCAGAGAGTGGCGATGGGTGTGGGGCAGCTAACACATGGTGCTTATTGCGATCGATAAAACGACCTTTCTTCTGTGCATGTGACCCCCACAACAAGAACACTACACCTTCTTGATGCTGGTTAATGGCCTCAATAACGCGGTCAGTAAAGGTTTCCCAGCCAGTTTTCGAATGTGAGTGTGCTTTGCCCTGCTCTACTGTTAATACGGTATTGAGTAGCAACACCCCTTGTTCAGCCCAGCTTTGCAAAAAACCATGTTGAGGGATTTGGAAACCTTCAATATCTTGCGCCAGCTCTTTATACATATTAACCAGTGACGGTGGCGTTTTAATGCCAGGAAGTACAGAGAAACACAGGCCATGCGCCTGATTTGGGCCGTGGTATGGGTCTTGTCCTAGAATCACGACCTTAACGTCTTTGAACTCGGTAAAACGAAACGCGTTAAAGACATCTTTTGCGGGAGGAAAAATAGCTTTGCCTGCGGCGCGTTCGGCTTCAACAAAATTCAAGGTGTCTACAAAGTAGCTCTGCTTTTTCTCTTCGCCGATCACATCGTGCCAAGTGGGTGACTGATTCATGGAAAGTTCCTGTCCTAAATTTTGCTTCTATTCTAACGAGCGAAACTCAAACAAACAAAAACTTACCACGAACTTGAGACAAGTAATAAAAGACTAATGCTTCTGTGGCGTTCGAAAATGCCCCTGTCCGGTAATGTGACGATTAGGCATCGGTAAGCGAAGCACGCGACGAGTGAAAGCATAAGGAGTAAAAGAGAGTGGTCGAGACATGTTGGCATCCTTCTTTGCTAATTCAGAGATTGATGTTCAATGACTAAGAAAGAAAGGTGCCAACTTTGTGGTTACGCCATTAACTGTCAATGGCCGCTAAATGGAATTGACGCAACGTGTTGATCTCTTGCTGCCAAATATCTGGATCAATTGTTTCTAAAATCAGAGGGATACCATCAAAACGAGGGTCTTTCGCGATGTACTCAAAGCAATCCCACCCGATCTCTCCTTTACCTAGAGAATGGTGGCGATCTACTTTGCTGGCAAACTCTACTTTTGAATCATTTAGATGCATTGCTCTTAAATAGTGCATACCTACGATACGGTCGAACTCTGCAAAGGTGCGCTCGCAATCTTCTTTTGTACGTAAGTCATAACCAGCCGTAAAGGTATGGCAGGTATCAATACAAACGCCGACACGATCTTTATCTTCCACTTGCTCGATGATTTCAGCAAGGTGCTCAAACTTCCAGCCTAAGTTAGTGCCTTGACCTGCCGTATTCTCGATAACAGCGATCACATTCGGCACCGCTTTATGCGCAAGATTGATCGACTCGGCGATCGTTGCGAGGCACTCCTGTTCAGAGACTTTCTTTAGGTGACTACCCGGGTGGAAGTTAAGCAAAGTCAGCCCTAACTGATTACAACGCTCCATTTCATCAATAAATGCCGCGCGGGATTTATTCAGCTTTTCTTCTTCCGGCGCACCCAAGTTAATCAGATAAGAATCATGGGGAAGAATATGTTCTGCTCCGAAACCCAGCATTTTACAGTTCGCTTTAAACGCACTGATGGTTTTTGCTTCTAAAGGCTTCGCCACCCACTGGCGTTGGTTTTTTGTAAATAGTGCGAATGCATTCGCGCCAATTTCACGAGCTCTCAACGGAGCTTGATCGACCCCACCAGCAGCAGAGACATGTGCACCAATGAGTTTATTCCCAAGCTTGTTTTTCATGTTTGTCATTTAATCACTTTAGACTTTCAGTATTGCTACCTAAATACAGATAGTTGCGTTAACCAGTTTAAACTTTAATCTCAATTTGTAGTAAATTTACAACAAAACCAGTTATTAAATATTTTTTATATTATCAAATAAATTGTAATTAGTTTGTTTTCAAAGGTTTTATTGATTTAACTCAATAAAATCACCTTAATAAAAATAATGTTTTTGGTTGTTTTTTGACTTAAATCAATATTAAAATAGTGGATATTAGCTATATAATACTCAGCTCAACGAAAATTCGAAAATTAACACCAATAATCACCACGTAAGTGGTCTAGGAGATAGTGATGATCCAAGGTATCCAAATTACAAAAGCGGCAAACGACGACCTACTAAACTCTATCTGGCTATTAGATAGCGAAAAAAATGAAGCTCGCTGTGTTGCTGCAACTGCTGGCTACGAAGCAGACCAAGTTATCGCAATCAGCGACCTAGGTGAATACGAAAGCCGTGAAGTTGCAATCGAAACTGCTCCTCGTATCGAAGGCGGCCAACACCTAAACGTGAACGTGCTTAAACGCGAAACACTAGAAGATGCAGTTGCACACCCAGAGAAATACCCACAACTAACTATTCGTGTTTCTGGTTACGCAGTACGTTTTAACTCGCTAACTCCAGAGCAACAACGTGATGTAATCGCTCGTACTTTTACTGAGACTCTATAATCTCTCAGTAAACTAGCTCGCTAGAATTTAAAAAGCTTGGTCAGCAATGACCAAGCTTTTTTTGTTTCAGAATCCTTCTAAAGCCTTTCTATAATGGAAAGCAACTCGCCTCTAAGGTGCATTTCTTTGCGAAGGATCTTTCTGAAACGCTTGCGCTAAAGAGGTTGGATCAAGCCTATCTCTTTGCAGTGACGCCCCTTCTGCCCACCAAATCAATTGATGCATAGTGCGATTCATATAGTTGTCCCACTGCGTCTGCTCCGACTCATCCGCAGCAACGCCCTGCTCATCAAACACTTCTTGCGCTTTCGGAATGTGGATCATCGCAGAGACAGGTAAACATCCAAGTTCAGATAAGAAGGTACGCATAGAAACGGCAGCTCTAACACCACCCCATTGTCCGGCAGAATAGGTCACGATAGCACTCGGCTTGTAAGAAAACAGCGAACTGCCGAAATGGTTAAGCGTGTTCGCCAGAGCAGGACTCATCGAATGGTTATATTCCGGGCTAACCATCACATACCCATCCGCATGTTTGATTTTATCTGCCAACTCACTTAGGTGATGCGGAACTTTAGAGCGGTGATAAGCAAACTCGGGCTTAAACACATCACCAAAGTCGTAATTCAAAGGGTCGATGATTTCGACCGTATGTTGCGAATGTTGACTCGCGATGAGTTTTTCACACGCTTTACTGACTCGCATTCCTAAACGGGCTGGTCGTGGTGGCGTGCTGTTTCTCACTGAGCCAAGAAAAATCAAAAAATGCATGCTTCTCTTTCCATCTCATTTAGTTAAGTTCGTTTCTCAATAATAAAGAGAGTCAAAACTTACCGACAATAAAAAAGGTGAATGATTACTCATTCACCTCTCGTTATTTCTGTTTTGATACTTACTATACTTTGAAGCTTACTGCACGCGGCGCAGTACTTGTTTCAATGCGTCAAAGTCTGCGTCGAGCTCTTCCGATAGCAGCTCCATCGCAGCGTGCTTCGCTAGTGGCGCAGGAAGCTCGATATCGGATTCTAGAATATCATCCACGACTTCTTTGAACTTCGCAGGGTGAGCAGTACATAGGAACAGACCGGTTTCACCGTCTTGCAATTGTTCTTCAAGCACTCGGTAAGCAATCGCACCATGCGGTTCGCATAGGTAGCCTAGAGCATGTAAATCTTTCACTGACTGTGCGCTTTGCTCATCAGATACTGCGCCTTTACCTAACGTCTCCAAGCCCCACTCTTTCACGCGGCACAGCTCTTCAATACGAGGCCAGTTGTTTGGTTGGCTCACGTCCATCGCGTTCGATGTTGTTGCGACTGTTGGTTTTGGCTCCCACTTACCTGTTTCTAGGTAGCGAGGAACAGTGTCATTGGCATTAGTTGCCGCGATAAAGCGTTTGATAGGCAAGCCCAGCGCTTTTGCCAGTAGACCAGCAGTTAGGTTACCAAAGTTACCACTTGGTACTGATACCACTAGGTTTTCACGCTCTTGCTTGCTCATTTGCGCAGCTGCTTCAAAGTAGTAACAGATTTGCGCCATCAAACGGCTGATGTTGATTGAGTTTGCAGAGTTCAGACCGATCTCTTCACGCAGTGCAGAATCATCAAAAGCTTGCTTAACCAGTGCCTGACACGCATCGAAGTCTCCATCGATCGCGACAGTATGGATGTTCTTACCAAGCGTACAGAATAACTTCTCTTGCAGTGGGCTGATCTTACCTTTCGGGTAAAGAATCACAACGTTGATGTCTTCCATACCGTAGAAAGCATGCGCAACGGCTGCGCCAGTATCGCCGGAAGTTGCAGTCAGAATAGTGATCTTGCCGCCGTCCGAAACCGCAGCAAGAGATTGCGCCATAAAGCGACCACCAAAGTCTTTAAACGCAAGCGTTGGGCCATGGAACAGCTCCAGTGCGTAAACACCATCTCTTACTTGGTTGATAGGCGCAGGGAATTGGAATGCAGCATCAACAAGAGCATTCACTTTCTCCTCTGTAAGTTCATCCCCAATTAACGCCGATAGAATCTTAGTGCTACGAGAGACAAAGTCTTCTGCAAGCAGCGCATCGATATCTTCAAATTTTGGTAATTCCGATGGGAAAAATAGGCCTTGATTGCGACCTAACCCTTGGCGAACGGCTTGGCCAAAGGAAACTTGTTCATCATTTTCTTTTATATTGTAAAGCTTCATAGCTCACTTCCTGTTACTTTCGAACCCTGCTTATCTAGACGACAAACGTGGACGAATCCTTCTTCGTTTTGTACGTAGTTTTGTTCTAACCAGCGAGCAACTCGCTCAGCGACATCTTTCTCTTTGCAAATACTGAACAGTGTCGGACCACTGCCAGAAATACCGGTTGCCAATGCACCCGCAGACGCTGCGTATTGACGTGCATTCGCAAAACCTGGAAGCAGTTTCTCACGATACGGTTCTGCGATCACGTCTTTGATCATTTTTGCAGCAAGTTCTGGCTGACCAGAATGACACGCATGAATAAAGCCCGCAAGGTGGCGACCATGAGCGATGATATCTTGTCGGCGGTATTGAGATGGTAGGATCTCACGCGCTTCCGCCGTTGATACCTTGATACCCGGATACGCCATCACCCAGTACCAATCATCAAAGCAAGGCACTTCTTGACTGATGATACCCAACTCTTCAAGCATCAGTTGCACACCACCAAGGTAACATGGCGCAACGTTGTCGTAGTGAATACCACCAGAGATCTTGCCTTCCATCTCTCCCATCAGCGCTAGTAATTCTGTCTCGTTAAGTGGCTGTCCATGGAATCGGTTCAATGCATCTAATGCAGCAACGATAGAACATGCACTTGAGCCTAAACCAGAGCCAATTGGCATGTTCTTTTCTAGCGTCATCTCAAGTGGTTTTAGCTCAACGCCTTTTTTGTCTAACTCACGAGCAAACACAAGCCAACAGTCGTAAACGATGTTCTCTTTTGGTTCAGTTGGCAATTTCTCAACAAAATCACCCGCCGTTTTAAGGCTGAACGGATCAGCCCCAGATTTCACCAATACACGGTCACCCAATAGTGTACCATCCACTGGAGACACGGCAGCCCCCAGCACATCAAAGCCAACGCTTACATTACCAATTGATGCTGGGGCATAAACCACTACATCCATATCACTTGAACTCATTATTATTATACCCCTAGTTTCCAACCTAAAGTACGCATCACGTCAGAAAATACACCCGCAGCCGTTACTTCGGTGCCTGCACCATAGCCACGTAACACTAGTGGGATTGGCTGATAGTAACGGCTGTAAAATGCCAGTGCGTTTTCACCGTCCTTGATTTTATACATTGGATCGTTTTCATCCACCGCTGCGATGCTTACTGTGCACTTGCCCTCATTAATCTCACCAACGTAGCGCAGTACTTTGCCTTCTTCTGCTGCCTTTGCAGATAATTCTTTAAAGTAAGCGTCTGCTTCAGGTAAACGCGCCATAAATTCATCAACGCTACCAGAATCATCAAAACCTGGTGGCAGTGCTTGATCAACCACAACGTCTTCTAGTTCTAGAGACATGCCTGCTTCACGAGCCAGGATCAGAAGCTTACGCGCAACATCCATACCAGAAAGATCATCACGAGGATCCGGTTCAGTAAAACCATTTTCTTTTGCGATATTAGTTGCTTCACTTAGGCTCATACCTTCATCTAACTTACCGAAGATGTATGACAGAGAGCCAGAAAGAATACCGCTAAAGCGCTCTAGCTCATCACCCGCTGAGATTAGGTTTTGCAGGTTTTCGATTACCGGTAGACCCGCCCCCACAGTTGTTTCGTACATCAGCTTGCGACGAGAGCTGCGCGCAACATCACGAAGCTGATGGTAGTAAGCCATGCTTGCTGTGTTTGCTTTTTTATTTGGTGTAACGACATGGAAACCAGCAGCTAAGAAATCAGCGTATTGATTCGCGATATCTTCACTTGATGTACAGTCAACCAATACTGGGTTGATGATGTGGTTACGTTGAACCAAAGAAATCAAACGCGCTAGGCTGAACTCTTCTGTCGCTGCCGACATACGATCACGCCAATGATCGAGTGGCAGACCTTCACTATCAAGCAGAAGACCTTTGCTGTTTGCCAAGCCACACACGCGAATAACGATGCCTTTTTCCGCAAGCTTCGCCTGTTGACGCTCGATCTGATCCACCAGCTCACCACCAACGCCGCCAATACCAACCACGAATACGTCTAAGAAGTGCTTAGAGTTGAATAGGTTTTCGTGACACGCTTTGATCGCTTCAGAGATTTTATCTTCAGGAATCACGGCTGAGATAGCACGCTCAGATGAGCCCTGTGCGATGGCTACAATGTTTACGTTCACTTCAGCAAGAGATGAGAAGAAGCGAGATGCAACACCGCGCGATGTACGCATGCCGTCACCAACCAACGTTATGATTGAAACATTATCAATAAACTCGACCGGCTCTAATAAGCTATCTTTCAGTTCCAACTCAAACGCATCGGCCAGTACTTGTTGCGCTTTTGCTTTATCTTCTGCCTCAATACAGAAGCTAATGCTGTACTCAGAAGAAGACTGAGTAATAAGAACAATAGACACACCAGCGGAAGACATTGCGCCAAATACGCGGCTTGCCATGCCAACCATACCCTTCATACCTGGGCCGGAGACGTTAACCATGGTTAGGTCGTTTAGCGTCGTGATACCTTTGATCGCCAGATTGTCTTCACCAGTGTCTTGCCCAATCAGGGTACCTGCACCTTGTGGGTTAAAGCTGTTTTTGATCAGACATGGGATGTGGAACTGCGCGATAGGAGCAATGGTTTTCGGATGCAAAACGGAAGCACCGAAGTAAGAAAGCTCCATTGCTTCTTGGTAGCTAAGAGATTTAAGCAGGCGAGCATCTTCTACTAAACGAGGGTCACAGTTGTATACACCATCTACGTCAGTCCAGATCTCACAACAATCTGCGCGCAGACACGCTGCAAGAACCGCCGCTGAATAATCAGAGCCATTGCGACCAAGTGTTACCAATTCACCTTTCTCGTTACCTGCGGTAAAGCCTGGCATGATGTTCACATGGCCCAGAGGAAGAGGGTTTTGGCGGAAGTTTTGCGTTGAAACGTCTACATCAACCATGGCTTCAAGGTGATCACCTTTTGCGTATAGGTATTCAACTGGGTCGATAAGATGTGCAGGCTGGCCTTTGGCTTCTAACACTGCTTTCATCAATTGAATCGAAACGCGTTCGCCTTTGCTAATAATACGTGCATTAACATTGTTTGGGCACATGCCAAGAAGATTGATGCCATGAACGAATTGGCGTAATTGAGAGAGAGAAGTTTTCACTTGGTTATCGAAAGCTGAACCATCGATATTGGGTAGTACTGCTTGGACTTGAGTGAAGAGCGTTTTAAACGACTCCTCCAATTCTTTGATTTGTAGTTCTGCTTCACCATTGCGCAATGCGCCTTCAATGACCGAAACCAATTTGTTTGTTGTTTTACCAGGAGCGGAAAGAACAACCGCCACTTCTTCTTGTTGAGCGTTATTGGCAATAATGTCTGCCGCTCTCAAAAAGCGATCTGCATCAGCTAGTGATGATCCGCCAAACTTCAATACTCGCATCCCTTCCTCCGGTATATCTTCTTAAATTTGTCTAAATTCTGGATAAAAAAGCATAAAAAAAGGCCTGTATCTTGTTGGATACAGGCCTTTTTTGTGAATTTCTTTCGCTCAGCAGCCTGCCCCAACATGTGTCGTGTCGGTAATAATAATGGTCGTGGTCATTACTACTAGGCTGTTAGATGGCATAAATAAATATTCAACGTTAATTGTGTTTGCTTAACTCTACGTTTACCGAGTTTCTGATACATAGTCAACAAAAAATTGTTTGTTTTTCCATCTTTCAGAGATTTCTGCTAAGCAATGTCATTGATATTTATAGTTAATTACACATTATTGATCATTTGAAAATCTACAGTTAATTTTTGTAAAGGACTTAACCATCATCACCAGTTCGGTTTTTTATCTAATAACTAGTCTGATCTTTGCCATAAAACGTACGATCAAATAATTCGAGAGGGTTGTGACACATAACAACAACTTAACTGTGACTTATGTTCATAGGATCGAATTATTTAGAAAATAGGTGAGCTAGCTTTCATATTCTATGCTTTAATAGTGAGAAGCTTTGGGCGCATACTAATAAAAAAGTTGACACAAGGAGTGGTGAACATGAAAAGATGGATTTTTCTGTTGCTGTTTTTTGTGCCTGGTGTTTGTCTAGCAAACGAGCTTCCGCCGCTTCCAGGTAAAACATCCCCTTCTCCTCATAAACTATTCATTTCCAGCGACAGTTACCAGTCTGACAGTTTTGATGTTTGGAATATCGATACGGGTTACGCCTACGAACTTTTTGATTCGGTAGATGTTTATGTCGGTGCGCGAGTCAATAACTCTCCTACCCAAAATCAAAGTGGTTTTTTGAGTGGGATCAGCTATCACTTTAATGATCGTGTCACGCTGAAAAGTACAGTTCGCTCTTACAAGAACGAAACAGCGGAAGGTATTCGCCAAGACGACAGCAGCCTCGCGGCTGAAGTATCAAGTCGCGTAAAAATTACCGATAAACTGGATCTTCACGCGACTCTTGATTACCAAGATTGGCAACAAGGCTTTGAGGTTGGTTTAGGCTTTCGTTTTTAGAAGTCCAGCTTTTGCTTAGAAATCAATACACCGTTCCAGTCAGCGTAAACGTAGTGCTTAGGTTGAACGATTTGGTTTTGCATCGTTAAGGTTACGTTTACCTCTCCTATCCCGCGTTTCTCTGTTTTAAACGGGTTAGTTCCAAGAGCTTGAACGCCAATGTCCATTTGAGATATTTGTGCTACGTCGCGTATTGCACCATAGACAATGATGCCTTCCCACCCATTTTCTATTCCGAGTATCGCTAATTGATCGCCGAGTAATGCTCTCTGACACGATCCATGCCCGTCAACAATCAATACTTTACCCGTTCCATCTTCGCCCAGTACTTCACGCACTTTCGAGTTATCGTGATAGCAGCGCACCGTAACGATTTCACCGTAAAAAGCGCTACGTTGACCAAAGTTCTGCAATGGTAAAGTAAGCAAGCTCACTTGGTCTTCAAATTGGTCACAAATATCGGGTGTAATGTCTCTCATATTTCCTCCGTGAATTTTCTCACCCAAGCGGTGCTTCAGTGAGCAGTATCCTTTTCTATACCTTCTATACGAGCCGAGGTTTAATGGAGCCTAACGTATGAAAAACTTTCGGCTGCGAGCACGCAATAAGATAAAGTTGGTCATTAATGACGTAATAAATCGCGTTTTGTTGAAAGTCACTCGCCAATTCAACGGCTACCTCTGGCGACAACTCGACGGCAAAGCTTTCCTCATACCATGTAAAAGCGCTATCACCTACCGTGACAGGCGCGTAATTAACGTGCTGTAGCTGTTTTTCTAACGCGTGATTGTTTATGCTGTTCTCTTCTTTTTTGGACCTCAAGTTACTGTATGGGTTCCAAGCGGTTATCACAGCATAGTTTGAAACACGCCACTCGGCTTCGAATCTGAAAAAAGATTCTGAATAAGCATTCCATAACGATGCGTCTATGTTCTTATTACTTTTTTCTATCATAAGTCTTAAACGATTAATAACAGTTACATTTCATCAATTGATATAAATCAACAAACTGAATGGAATTAACATTTGAGCATTGTTAGCATGCTGTTAACAATATAAAATCCGCTCAATATCTTAGGGTGTTTACGTTTCAGGCCCCACTGAAAGCAGGAAATGAAAGGTAAACAAGCCCTTTAGAATAAACGTCGCCATTGGATACTGGTGAGTTGGCAAAATTCCATGGAGGGCGGATAACTGAAAGAAGTGTTTTTTTGATCAACTTGATTTATTATCAAAATCACATTACCTGTATGTTATATTTTTGCCTAGAATTTATTCTATTAGCACAATTTTGTCACAAATTTAGGTACCGCCAATGCAAACCCCGCAGATTCTTATCGTTGAAGATGAGCAAGTAACTCGTAACACTCTTAAGAGTATTTTTGAAGCAGAGGGATACGCTGTTTTTGAAGCCAGTGACGGTGAAGAGATGCACCAAGTGTTGTCTGATAACTCAGTCAACTTGGTTATTATGGACATTAATCTTCCAGGCAAGAATGGCCTTCTACTAGCGCGTGAATTACGCGAGCAAGCGAACATTGCTTTAATGTTCCTGACAGGCCGTGACAATGAAGTAGACAAGATCCTAGGTCTTGAGATTGGTGCAGATGACTACATCACTAAACCATTCAACCCACGTGAACTAACTATTCGTGCACGTAACCTACTTAGTCGCTCAATGAGCTCTAACGCGGTGCAAGAAGAGAAGCGCTCGGTAGAAAAGTATGAATTCAACGGTTGGGTACTAGACATCAACAGCCGCTCTCTAGTAAGCCCTGCTGGTGATAGCTACAAGCTACCTCGCTCTGAGTTCCGCGCATTACTGCACTTCTGTGAGAACCCGGGTAAGATTCAAACTCGTGCAGATCTTCTTAAGAAGATGACTGGTCGTGAACTTAAGCCACACGACCGTACTGTAGACGTAACGATTCGTCGTATCCGTAAGCACTTTGAGTCTGTTTCAGGTACGCCAGAAATCATCGCCACTATCCACGGCGAAGGTTACCGCTTCTGTGGCGATCTAGAAGACTAGATTTAACCGCTAATATGCAAAGGGCTTGCTCATTGAGCAAGCCCTTTTTGTTTTAGGTCTAACGACTAATGCAACATCATTGCGGTTAATAAACCTTGTTAATCTTCACGTACTTTTCGACTAACCAACGCTGTTTACCCGCATCGTCTAGAAGCACTGCGATATCAACCGATTTTTCTGTGTTCACATCAATGTGAGACGAGAACGCCACCTCCCATCGGCTTTCACTGTGCGTTCGAGTATCTAAAGACGCACTGTCCACCAACCACTCTTTTTGCCCCTGTTTAATAATAAGAGCTTCTGCCGTTAGATTTGCAGGAAGTAACTGATCTCCTTCGAGGTAAAGTGCACCTTGAATACTTTGCTCTTCCACGTCCCCAATATTCGGCATGAGGTTCACCCATAAATTACTTTTGAGCTCAACATTAACCTCATTAATCGTAATCTGACTGTTTTGTTGCCAATTCACATTTGGAACGGAACTACAGCCTGCCATCAATGCCATGGCTAATGCCAATGGTGCGATTCTTTTCATGTTATTTCCTTTGTTCCAACCAACTTTTGAGGACTTGAATATCGTTTTGGTATTCATTTTTGATCTCTTCAACCCAGTCTGAAATGTTTTCCCACCATGCTGGCATATCGGGCGATTGCGCTTTTTGCGCCACACTTTGGATACGTTTCAGGCCAATTGAACCTGCAGCACCTTTGATTTTATGCGCTTCAGAAACAATCCCATCTTGATCTTTCGCTGTCATGTTCGAATCTAAGACATCGATATAGTCTGGCATCATATCTTCAAACATTTTTATGCTGTCGTAGACAGGTTTTGCACCAACAATGTCGACGTAAGACTCTAACATATCCATATCGAGCAAATGTGTCTCAATCACAGGAGAAGGCACTGGCTCTTCCACTGTTTCGGGACCGCTCACCACTTCCTTAGGTTGTTCTAACTGGTGAGCGAAGAATTTATCAATCACTGACTGAATAGCATTCACTGCCAGCGGCTTACTGATCGCATCATCCATGCCGTTATCTAAGTATTCACGACGATCTTTCATTACATTAGCAGTTAAGGCGACCAATGGAGGAAGATTGTTATAATGCTTGCGGTAATAATTGGCGACATCAAAGCCCGTCATATCAGGCAGTTGGATATCCAACAACGCTAAGTCGTATTTTTCTGGCACAAAGTTCACTAACGCTTCTTGGCCCGTCATTGCCACGGTGACAGAGTGCCCTAGGCTCTCTAGTAACGATTTAGCCACAGTTACGTTAAGCTCGATGTCTTCGACCATAAATATGTTGAGGCGCACATTGTCGCGTTTCGCATCAATGACTGGCTCAGCTAGTTCAACAATCGGAACGTGGATCGATACAGTAAAAGTGCTACCAAAGCCTTCCTCACTGGTAACCGTAATGTCACCATCCATCATATTGATCAGTTGCTTAGATACCGCCAAACCAATACCTGTACCGACCGCATGCAGGTTGTCCTTGCCTGATTTCACTTGGTAGTACATCGCAAAGATCTTATCTAGCTCTTCGTCTGGGATACCAATACCTGTGTCTTCCACTTCCATAATAATGGTCGCAAAATCGTCTTCGACATCCGCGCTCACTGTCATCACAACGCCACCTTCCTTGGTGAACTTCATTGCGTTGCTGACCAAGTTCCAAATCACCTGACGTAGACGGGTTGCATCCACTTCAATTGCTTTTGGCAAGTCGCTTAAACGTTCTAAGTCAAAGCGTAACCCTTTTTGTTCCGCCATCAGAGCTGAGATACTCTCAATCTCTGCGACGAAGTCTTCGAAGTTAAGTGGCGCAGGTAATAGTTCTAACTTACGGCGATCAAATTTATCCATATCGATAATATCGTTGAAGATGTTACCTAGAGTAATCGCACTCACATTGATGGTCTGCATGTGTTTACGCTGCTCTTCTGTCAACGGACTATCTAGAAGCATACGACTTAAGCCTACAATGCCATTCAGCGGCGTTCGCAGCTCATGACTGATGGTTGAGATGAAGGTAGTTTTGTCGCGGCTTGCTTTCTCTAACGACTCTTCATGGCGCTTACGTTCAGTGATATCACGACCGAACCCAACGAGACCAAGGTGGCGGCCATCTTTGCTGTAAAATGGCACTTTACGCAGCTCAAAGTAATGCTTGCGACCATCTGGGTATTCGAGCCATTGCTCGTAAGTAATTGCTTGATTATCGGCAAAAACCTTTTGGTCAGTATCAACGATATGCTCGGCGATTTCTTTGCTATACACATCCCAAGGGCTTAATCCGACTAACTGGTGCTCTTTCTTGCCCGTTAGCTCTTCCATCGCGCGGTTACAGCCAGAGAAAACACCATCCGCATTGCGGTAGTAAATTAAGTCTGGTGAGGCATCAATAAATGAACGCAGTAATGCGGTACGTTCTGCCAACTCTAATTGAGTACGTTCGCGTTGGAACACCTCATTTTCGAGGTCTTGCATCGCCTCTTCACGTGCTTCTTCCGCTTTAATACGCTCTTCAATTTCTTGGTTAAGCTTTTCAATGTTTTGTTGAAGTTGGTAATTCAGCTCTTGATCTCGCGAACGCATGTCCTTCAGTTTGGACACCAGCTTAGTTAAACGCTGGCGAGACTCTTCTAGTTGATCGACAACCACAGAGAGGAAGTAAACCGCCCAAGGGGTGATCAATAGACCAAAAAACACCGAACGGACAATGTCGATATCATCTACTCGCCCTTTGAGAGCTAAAGTAATCCCTACCTGCACCACAACAGCTAATGCCACCAGCGCAAGGGCTAGCAAAATAGAGAAGCGAACAATCCCCAGTTTGACTAGCAAGTCGACATAATACTGGGCGAGATTTTTCATGGGTTTCATTAACTACTCCATGGTGGTGGCTAGATAGCGCCATTCGATGATGAAAAACAGGTAAATGCACTCGACCTAACGCAATTTAGGTCTGTTTGATTAGTGAAAAACACACGGTGCGATCTGCGCTTGTGACACGAGATAGAAAGATAAACCAACGAGCGCACAGGCTTCTGTAAGTTTAACGTGTTTAATACGGTGATTTAAACAATCAGCTATCAACTTAGAGCAAGCGGTCACAAAGCGTTAGCAAGAACTGGGGTGGATACAGGTGCGATTACGTCCATCAGCTTTAGCTTGGTATAACGCACTGTCAGCCATAGCGATGCCCATTTCGGGTTCATCACCATGCTGAGGAATGTAAGAGACCAGACCGATACTGACGGTAAGGCGTTCAGATGCTTCTGAACTGTCGTGTTCCATATCAAGCTGTAGAATTTTCTCATGAATACGCTGCGCTACGTTGCGCGCACCTTCCGTGGTGGTATTCGGCAATATAAAACCAAACTCCTCGCCACCATAACGCGCAACACAATCCGAAGAACGATTGATGACTTGTGTAAACACGGTAGCGACACTGACTAACGCTTCATCACCTTGTTGGTGACCGTAACAGTCGTTGTAATCTTTGAAAAAGTCGATGTCACATAACATGATGGTGAGCGGCAGCTTTTCTCGAGCGTGGTGGTACCACAATACCTGCAGCTGTTCGTCAAAACGGCGTCGGTTCGATACTTGAGTTAAGCTATCCATAAAGCTCAATTTTTCTAACTCTAGGTTGGCTTTTTCCAACTTTTGTTCTGCAAGATAACGCTCAGAAATATCACGCGCCATGATCAGCACACCATTCGTTCCTGATGCTTTATCTTTAAAAGGCGATTTCACCACATCAAACCACGTACTTTTACCATCACTACTCACGACTTTATCTATGTATCGAACTGGCTCTAACTGGCGTAATGCTTCTAAGTCACTGTCTGCTAAGCGCGCGTACATCTCTTTAGGAATCACGTCTTGGAGGCGCTTACCTATCAAATCAGAAATTTTTGAAATGCCTAACGCCTTAACAAAAGGCTGATTACACGCTTGATAGACCATGTTCTCATTGAAAATACCAATAGAGTCCGGACTGGCATCCAGAATCGTTTGTAAGATAGTATCTCTTTGCGCTAGCGCCACCTCTGTATCTTTGCGACGCTCCATTTCATCTCGCAGATTCTGTTGCATCTTGTGCCATTCAGTCACGTCATGACTAATAGACAGCGTACCGATAAGCTCACCACTCGGCGAAACAAGAGAGTTTTGATTGACTTCCAATAAGCAACTTCGACCTTGTGGATCCGTTGTCCATTTACGTTCGCTTTTTCTGGTCATCTCACCCAAGGCCTTGGATGCGCAAGCTTCTTCCCTTCGCCCTTGCCAGAATTGATCAAATGCTCGATTGGTCGTTAATAGATTGCCTTGGCGGTCTTGGGTACAAATCAGCTCTGAAAGTGAGTCTAATGCCGAACGTGCGATGATTAATTGGGCAAGTTCTTGTTGCTGCTCTTGGTGAGTGGCTTGATATGGCTGAGCATAAAGAATCCAAACTCGATGATTGCGCAATAAACTCTTTCTGCCTGACAGCTCCACTTTAATAGATTCACTATCAGATAGTCGCCAGTCAAAAGCCTGCTGACGAAAATGACGACTAGAGAAGCGCTCGAGAAACTGCTCAAGCTCATGAATATCGAATAAAGCAGGATACAAATACCCCGTTCCCAAAGAGCGAATGCCTAATAACTGCATCGCAGCCTGGTTAGATAGCAAGAGCTGAGCATGGCTAGTGTCCACCACTATGACTGGATAGGGAGAATCCGTTACTAGTTGCTTAAGTGATGTCTGAAAGTGCAAATAGATCAGTGCTAACGCGCACACGCCTGCGATTAACAACAAGACGACATAGCCATAACCGCCTTGACCACCCCAAAGCCAATTGAGTAACTGATCCATCGTTTAAACCTTCAAAGAACACTGGTTAAAATATATCAGTTATTTATTGAGCGATCTGCTATTAATTCCGGTTTAGTATAGATAAAGGTATTCCCCGTAAGACTCCCTTGAGCACCATGAGCACTGAGATCTCGACCAATTTCCGTCATCGCTAGCCAACGGTTTTCACACCACAGAGGCGATAATAACGTGGGCCTCCTAGCTGCTGATGAAACGCGATGATAAATCACATCTGGTGGTGTCATACGAATCATTTCACTGGCGATCGCAACATATTCTTCTAATTCAGGGGCTTCTAGCTTTCCAGCACGCCAAGCTTTCGCCATGGTGCTACCTTCGACAATATGCAAGCCATGTAACTTGATGCCATCCGTTCCCACGGCTAACACTTTTTGCAGCGTTTCAATATTTTCGGCGCGGGTTTCTTTGGGTAAACCCACAATTAAGTGAGTACAAACCTTGATTCCGAGTGTTCGCGCACGCTTAGTGATTTCGGCATAACACTCAAAGTCATGACCACGATTGATACGTTTTAGGGTGTCATTGTTGGCGGTTTGAAGACCTAGTTCTAGCCAAATTTCATAACCTTGCTGTACATAGCCCGACAGTAAATCCAATACCGCATCAGGGACGCAATCAGGACGCGTCCCCACACAAAGACCAACCATGTCTGCAGCCTTTAGTGCTTCCTCATACATGTTTTTGAGAACTTGTACTTCTGCATAGGTACTGGTGTAGGCCTGAAAATAAGCGAGATACTTCTTCGCTCTGTGAATTTCACCTGCGCGATCTTTTAACTGTTCGTGAATGCTTTTTATCTGGACTTCTTCATCTGCAAACGAAGCCACATTGCAAAATGTACATCCTCCCCGCCCAATCGTGCCATCGCGGTTAGGGCAACTAAATCCACCGTGCAATGTTAACTTATGAACCTTTTCACCGTATCGACGCTGAAGATCTTGGCCGATTGTATTGACCAACTCATGTAACTGCATAAATTCTCACCAACAATAAATCGTAATCAATCTCACTACGATCTGTGTAAATAAATTACATCCCTGCAAGAAAAAACACACAATATTAATCAATTCAAACACCCATCATGCGGGTCAAAATCAATAAACTTGCATAATTAAAGACAAAAAACGTTCATGTTGCGTAAATGTTAAACTAAAAATGCATAATTAAACGAAAAAATTGGGTCACAACGCCGACTTTTTCATTGCATTCTGAAGTGACAAAATTGTAGGATACTTACACAACCCCGTTATTTTTGTGACTTTTATTACAAAGCACACTGCGGGATTTGTCGGTGTTATCCCACTCCTACC
Source organism: Vibrio sp. SCSIO 43097 (assembly GCF_023650755.1). Classification (NCBI taxonomy): domain Bacteria; kingdom Pseudomonadati; phylum Pseudomonadota; class Gammaproteobacteria; order Vibrionales; family Vibrionaceae; genus Vibrio; species Vibrio sp. SCSIO 43097. Next base: position 2,930,989 of record NZ_CP071840.1, read on the forward strand.
TATATAAATCACTAGATAGTGATAATAAATAAAGGGATACCACCAAGGATTGTTTTTCTCGCAAAACTTTTCCTGCGAGATACGGAAAGGAATCAAGACCGGTCAACCTAGATCGGTGGCGATAATAAATATAAAGGACAAGACGTAATCAATAGTCTAGGTAGTATTTTCTGCCCGGTACTTTTGCGTCGACATTGAACTGGAAGGATGTATCTATGGTAGATAGAGAGCAAAATCCACAGGGTCTGTACACTCCGGAACTGGAGCATGACGCTTGTGGTATCGGTTTTGTTGCTCACCTTAAAAACCGTAAATCTCATGAAGTAGTGACTCAAGCATTGGATATGCTGGCTCGCATGGAACACCGTGGTGGTCAAGGTTGTGACCCATGCAGCGGTGACGGTGCGGGTATCTTGCTACAAAAACCTCATGAATTCCTATTAGAAGAAGCCGTTAAGCTAGGCATTAAACTGCCTTCGTTTGAAAAGTATGGTGTTGGTGTCGTTCTTTTCCCGAAAGACGAATACAAACGCGAGCAATGCCGTGACATTCTAGAACGTAATGCACAACGTCTAGACCTTGAAGTTATCGGCTACCGCGTATTGCCAACCGATAACTCAATGATCGGTGCAGACCCACTAAGCACAGAACCTCAGTTTGAGCATGTGTTTATCTCTGGTGGCCCTGGCATCACACCTGAAGAGCTAGAGCGCAAACTGTACGTACTTCGTAACTACACTGTACGTGTTTGCCTAGAAAGCGTTTCGAACATTGGTGACGACTTCTACATTAACTCAATGTCTTACAAGACATTGGTGTACAAAGGTCAGTTAACGACCGAGCAAGTACCTCAGTACTTCCTTGATCTGCAAAACCCGACCATGGTGACTGCACTAGCACTGGTACACTCTCGCTTCTCTACCAATACCTTCCCGAAATGGCGTCTTGCACAGCCTTTCCGTTACATTGCCCACAACGGTGAAATCAATACAGTTCGCGGTAACTTGAACTGGATGAAAGCCCGTGAAGCAATTCTAGAATCAGACCTGTTTACTCAGGCTGAAATCGACATGCTTCTTCCAATCTGTCAGGAAGGCAGCTCAGATTCATCTAACTTTGACATGGCACTTGAGCTCCTAGTTCTGTCTGGTCGCAGCCTGCCACACGCATTGATGATGATGATCCCGGAAGCATGGCAAGAAAACAAAAACATGGATCCTAAACGTCGCGCGTTCTATCAGTACCACGCGAACATCATGGAACCATGGGATGGTCCTGCTTCAGTATGTTTTACTGATGGTGTTCAAGTTGGTGCGACACTAGACCGTAACGGTTTGCGCCCTTCTCGCTACACAGTGACCAAAGATAACTTCCTAGTGATGGCATCTGAATCTGGTGTTGTGGATATAGAACCAGAGAACGTTGAGTTCCGTGGTCGCCTACAACCGGGTCGTATCTTCGTTGCAGACCTAGAGCAAGGTCGCATCATCTCCGATGAAGAAGTGAAAGACACCATCGCAACAGCACAGCCTTACGAGAAATGGGTAGAAGAAAACCTACTGAGCTTGAAGAAGCTGCCAGATGCGAGCAACCAGTTCAGCCAACCTAAGCCAGAACACCTTCTACACCGCCAACAAGCGTTTGGCGTAAGCACTGAAGAAGTGAACGAAATCATCGTTCCAATGGCGAATGATGCGAAAGAGCCATTATCAGCAATGGGTGCCGACTGGCCTCTTGCGGTTCTATCTCATCAATCTCAGCATCTTTCAAACTACTTCAAGCAGCTGTTTGCACAGGTAACTAACCCACCGATCGACCCGATCCGTGAGCGTATGGTTATGTCGCTGAACACTTACTTGGGTAAAGACCAAAACCTTCTGACTGAAACACCACTTCACTGTCAGAAAGTAGAATTGGAATCACCTGTTCTAGCCAACTCAGAGCTTGAAAAGCTGCGTGCGATCGATAACGAGCACCTACAAGCGAAGACGCTGGATATCGTGTTCCAAGCCAATGAAGATCAAGGCAAGCTTGAGCGTGCACTAAAACGTATCTGCCAATACGCAGAAGACGCGGTTATCGATGGTTACTCAATCATCCTACTCACTGACCGTGCAGTGAATTCAAACCACGCGGCGATCCCAGCAATGCTGGCAGTTGGTGCGGTACACCACCACTTGATCCGTAAAGGTCTACGTGCGAAGTGTGACATCGTGGTTGAAACTGGTGACGCGCGTGAAACGCACCACTTTGCAACGCTACTTGGTTACGGTGCGAATGCGGTTAACCCTTACCTAGTGATTGAAACCATCATTGAACTTCAACGTACGAAGAAGTTGGATCCAGAAGCGAACCCTCGTGATCTGTTCAACAACTACCGTAAAGCGATCAATGGCGGTCTTCTGAAGATCTTCTCGAAGATGGGTATCTCAACGCTACAGTCGTACCATGGTGCGCAAATCTTCGAAGCCTTGGGCATCCATAAATCCGTGGTAGACAAATACTTCACAGGTACAGTTTCTCGTATCCAAGGTCTAACCCTTGATGATATCGCCAAAGAAGTGCTGATCCGTCACCGCATCGGTTACCCACAACGCGAAATCCCAATTCAAATGCTGGATGTTGGTGGTGTTTACCAATGGAAACAGCGTGGTGAGAAGCACCTATTCAACCCAGAAACCATTTCTCTACTGCAAGAGTCTACGCGCAACAAGAACTACGATCAGTTCAAGCAATACGCGACTGCAGTAGATAAGCAAGGTGACAACGCGGTAACTCTGCGTAGCCAACTTGAGTTCATTAAAAACCCAGCAGGCTCTATCTCTATCGATGAAGTCGAGCCAATTGAAAGCATCGTGAAACGCTTCGCGACAGGTGCAATGTCATTCGGTTCTATTTCTTACGAAGCACACTCCACACTGGCAGTTGCGATGAACCGTCTTGGCGCGAAATCGAACTCTGGTGAAGGTGGTGAAGACCCAATGCGTTTCGAGCGCAAAGAGAACGGCGATTGGGAACGCTCTGCAATCAAGCAGGTGGCTTCAGGTCGTTTCGGCGTAACCTCTTACTACCTAACTAACGCTGAAGAGCTACAAATCAAAATGGCTCAAGGTGCGAAGCCAGGTGAAGGTGGTCAGCTACCAGGCGATAAAGTAGATGACTGGATCGGTGCAACGCGTCACTCGACTCCGGGCGTTGGCCTTATCTCTCCACCACCACACCACGATATCTACTCAATCGAAGATTTGGCTCAGCTTATCTACGACTTGAAGAACGCGAACCGCGCAGGCCGTGTAAACGTGAAGCTGGTATCAGAAGCAGGCGTAGGTACGATCGCTTCTGGTGTCGCGAAAGCGAAAGCGGACGTTGTACTAATCGCAGGTTTCGACGGCGGTACAGGTGCATCACCAATGTCTTCAATCCGCCATACAGGTCTTCCTTGGGAACTTGGCTTGGCAGAAACGCACCAAACGCTACTGAAGAACGGTCTACGTAACCGTATCGTGGTTCAAGCGGATGGTCAGATGAAGACACCTCGCGACCTTGCAGTGGCAACACTACTTGGTGCTGAAGAATGGGGCGTAGCAACCGCAGCATTAGTGGTTGAAGGTTGTATCATGATGCGTAAGTGTCATAAGAACACTTGTCCTGTTGGTATCGCGACTCAGAACAAGACGCTTCGCGAGCGCTTTGATGGTCGCGTTGAAGACGTCGTAACCTTCTTCCAATACATGGCACAAGGTCTACGTGAAATCATGGCTGAACTTGGCTTCCGCACTATCGATGAAATGGTCGGTCAAGGTCAGAAGCTGAAGATTCGCCAAGACATTTCTCACTGGAAATACAAGAACCTAGATCTGTCTCCTGTTCTCCACGTTGAGCAACCACGTGAAGCTGATGGTGTATTCAACCAAGCTCAACAGAACCACAACCTAGAAGAAGTGCTAGACCGTAAGCTGATTCAAGCAGCGATTCCTGCACTAGAGAAAGGCGAAGCGGTGAATGCCGAGTTCCCTATCGTCAACACGGACCGCTCTGCAGGTACCATGTTGTCGAACGAAATCTCGAAAGTGTACAAAGATGCGGGTCTACCTCAGCCAATGAACGTGAAGTTCAAAGGTTCTGCGGGTCAGTCATTCGGTGCATTCCTAGCTAAGGGCGTGAAGTTCGAAGTGGAAGGCGACGCGAACGACTACTGGGGTAAAGGCTTATCTGGCGGTACCTTAGTACTTTACCCAGATGCAAAATCAAGTATTGTCGCGGAAGACAACATCGTGGTTGGTAACGTGTGTTTCTACGGTGCAACCTCGGGTGAGTCTTTCATTCGCGGTATGGCTGGTGAACGTTTCTGTGTTCGTAACTCAGGCGCGAAAGTAGTAGTAGAAGGCGTCGGTGACCACGGTTGTGAATACATGACGGGCGGTGCAGCAATTATCCTAGGTTCAACAGGTCGTAACTTTGCCGCAGGTATGAGTGGCGGCGTGGCATACGTATGGGATAAATCAGGTGACTTTGAGTCGAAACTGAACCCAGAGCTAGTAGACCTAGATCCAATCGAGCAAGAAGACAGAGATCTATTACTCGACATGCTAACTAAGCATGTTCAATTCACAGGAAGTGAAGTCGCTCAGTCTTTCCTAGACAATTTTGAAGCTAGCCTAGCCTCTATGGCTAAGGTAATGCCGCGTGACTACAAAGCGGTTCTTCAAAAACGCAAAGCTGAAGCACTGTCTCAAGGAAACGAAACTCAAGTGGAGGCCGTATAATGGGTAAGCCTACTGGATTTTTAGAGCATGGTCGTGAACTACCACAGAAGATTGACCCAGCTGAACGCATCAAGAACAACAAAGAGTTCGTTCTGAACGAGGAGTTTGGTGACAAGATCAATACTCAAGCTTCTCGTTGTATGGATTGTGGCGTGCCGTTTTGTCATAACGGCTGCCCTATCGGTAACATCATCCCAGAATTTAACGACGCGGTTTATCGTGATAGCTGGGAAGAAGCTTGGAACATCCTAAGCTCGACGAACAACTTCCCAGAGTTTACTGGTCGTGTTTGCCCTGCTCCATGTGAAAGTGCTTGTGTTCTTGGTATCAACCAAGACCCAATCACTATCTGTAATATCGAAAAAACTATCGTAGAAACGGCGTATCGTGAAGGGTACGCCAAACCAAAAACGCCACGTTCTCGCACTGGTAAAACGGTGGCGATCATTGGCTCTGGACCTGCTGGTCTTGCGGCTGCTGAGCAGCTAAACAGCGCAGGCCATACCGTGACAGTATTCGAGCGAGACGAGAAAGTGGGCGGTCTGCTACGTTTTGGTATCCCAGACTTTAAACTGAGCATGGAAGTCATTGATCGCAAGATCAATCTAATGGCAGAAGCTGGCATTGAGTTTAAAGTAAACCAACACGTCGGTGTTGATGTAAATGCTCAACAATTGCGTCAAGAGTTCGATGTGGTTCTACTAACCGGTGGCTCAACGGTTCCACGTGATTTGCCCGTTCCGGGTCGTGAACTAAAAGGCGTTCACTTCGCGATGGAGTTCCTAGGTCAAAACAACCGTCGCGCCAATAACATGGACCTGAAAACGGAAGAAATTCACGCTGCGGGTAAACATGTTGTGGTTATCGGTGGTGGTGATACGGGTTCAGACTGTGTGGGAACATCAAACCGTCACGGCGCAGCAAGTGTAACTCAAGTGGAAATCATGCCGATTCCACCAGAAAAGCGTCCTGCTAATATGCCTTGGCCTCAATATCCAATGATCCTGCGTACTTCGACATCTCATGAGGAAGGTGTCGATCGTCACTGGAACATCCTCACCAAAGAGTTCATCGGCAATGACAAAGGTGAAGTTACTGGTCTTCGTTTGGCTGATATCGTTTGGCAAGATGCGAAACCAGGCGAGCGCCCAAGCTTCAAAGAAGTAGAAGGCAGCGAGCGTGTGATTCCATGTGATATGGCATTTCTAGCGATGGGCTTCCTACACCCTGAACCAACAGGCGTACTTGCTCAACTGGATATCGCACTAGACGATCGCGGTAACGTAGCAACTCAAGATTTTGCTACTAACCAAGAAGGCGTATTTGCTGCTGGTGATATGCGAACAGGCCAATCTTTGGTGGTTCGTTGTATCAATGAAGGCCGCGAATGTGCCCGTGCTATCGATGATTATCTAATGGGTGGCACAAACCTAGAAGCAAAAGCAGATTCACTGATGCTTTCTGCTTAACGAAGCAGTCATGCTTCTCTCTTTCAATTGCCTAATAGCCATCAGCAATATCGATGGCTATCGGTGAAGAAAGAAAACAATTCCTTCCAATCTTTCTATTTTGACCAGCATTTTATGCTGGTCTTTTTTATCTCCCACAGAATCAAATGTTACTTTTTTGTAACAATCAATTTTCTATCTATTTGAAATTATTAAACTATTTTAGCTTATTAAATGGTAAATCGTATATTCACGTGATGATCCACTAATAACTTGACCTTTTTTACAATAAGCTATAGCTTGTGAAGTTGATGAAAATAAAACACTCAAAAAATGTTAAATATTTCACAACTTTTACTGAATAATTATACATAAAGCTATAAAGATGACGCATAGTTAGTCATCGATATCAACGTAAGCAGTGTTGATATATCTGTCGGGATGACGGATAAGCAAAGGGAGAATTGCAATGGCTCTTTATGATCCAAGTCTTGAGAAAGACAACTGTGGATTTGGCTTGATCGCGCATATGGAAGGCGAACAAAGCCACAAGCTGGTACGTACAGCAATTTCTGCACTTGACCGCATGACTCACCGTGGTGGTATCGCCGCCGATGGTAAAACTGGTGATGGTTGTGGTCTTCTATTACAAAAGCCCGATTCCTATTTACGTCTTATTGCCGAAGAAAATGGTTTCAACCTTGGCAAGCAATACGCCGTAGGGATGATTTTCTTCAACCAAGATCCAGTCAAAGCTCAACTCGCTAAAGACATCGTCAACAAAGAACTGGCGCAAGAGACGCTAACTGTGGCTGGTTGGCGTGAAGTACCAACTAATTCAGAAGTACTCGGTCCAATTGCGGCCAACTCGCTTCCAAATATTCAGCAAGTCTTTATCTCTGCACCGGCAGGTTGGCGCGAGCGTGACATTGAACGTCGTCTCTACATCGCACGCCGTCGCATCGAGAAACAAATCACCGAAGATCCGGATTTCTACATCTGTAGCTTGTCGACTCAAGTTTTGGTGTATAAAGGCCTATGCATGCCTGCGGACTTACCGCGCTTTTATCTTGATCTTGCCGATCTACGTATGGAATCTGCTATCTGTCTGTTCCACCAGCGTTTTTCTACCAACACTCAACCGCGTTGGCCATTAGCTCAACCGTTCCGCTACCTTGCTCATAATGGTGAGATCAATACCATTGAAGGTAACCGACAATGGGCACGCGCTCGTGCTTACAAGTTCTCGTCACCACTGCTGCCTGACCTACAAACTGCAGCACCGTTTGTGAACGAGACAGGCTCAGACTCGTCTAGCCTAGATAATATGCTAGATCTCTTTTTAGCTGGCGGCATGGATATCTTCCGTGCCATGCGTATGCTTGTGCCGCCAGCATGGCAAAACCACCCTGACATGGATCCGGATTTGCGTGCGTTTTACGATTTCAACTCCAAACACATGGAACCATGGGATGGCCCAGCAGGTATCGTACTGTCCGATGGTCGTTATGCTGCTTGTAACCTAGACCGAAACGGTCTACGTCCTGCGCGTTATGTAATTACCAAAGACAAGTTGATCACTCTGGCATCTGAGGTAGGGATTTGGAATTACGCCCCAGATGAAGTTGCCAAAAAAGGTCGTGTAGGTCCGGGGGAATTGCTCGTCATCGACACTCGTAAAGGTAAGCTTTGGCAATCTAGCGAGATCGATAATGATCTGAAATCTCGTCACCCTTATCGCGAATGGATGGAGAACAACGTTCGCAAACTAACACCGTTCTCTCAACTGCCTGAAGATCAAGTAGGTGAGCGTAGCTTTGATGAAGACTTGCTTAAGACTTATCAAAAGCAGTTTGCCATGAGCAATGAAGAAGTCGATCAAGTATTGCGTGTCCTCGGTGATATGGGGCAAGAAGCCGTCGGTTCGATGGGTGATGACACCCCGATGGCGGTTCTTTCTTCGAAAGAGCGCTTGGTGACTGATTACTTCCGTCAGAAGTTCGCGCAGGTCACCAACCCACCAATCGATCCGCTGCGTGAGAAACACGTCATGTCGCTGGCGACTAGCATCGGCCAGGAGATGAACGTCTTCTGTGAAACCGATGGCCACGCGCATCGTGTAACCTTTGATTCTCCAGTACTGCTCTATTCAGACATGCAGCAACTACTAGAGCTGAGTGACGATCATTACCGTAATACCATTCTCGATATCAACTACGACCCACAACAAAAAGATCTTAAACAAGCCATTAATGATCTGTGTGAGCAAGCAGAGCAAGTCGTTCGTGAAGGCACGGTTTTAGTGGTGCTTTCGGACAGAGCCTTGGTCAAAGGTAAGTTGCCAATTCCGGCAGCAATGGCAGTCGGCGCCGTTCAAACTCGTCTGATTGACGCGAACTTGCGTTGCGATGCCAACATTGTTGTCGAAACCGCAACAGCCCGTGATCCACACCAATTTGCCGTCTTGCTTGGCTTTGGTGCTACTGCGGTTTACCCATACCTTGCTTATGAAGCTTTAGGTAAACTGATTGATGATAAAGCACTAGAGAAAGACTACCGCGATGTGATGCAAAACTACCAATACGGCATCAACAAAGGCCTGTACAAGATCATGTCGAAAATGGGGATCTCAACCATCGCCTCTTACCGCTGCTCACAACTGTTTGAAGCAGTTGGCTTGAGCCAAGATGTGGTCGATCTGTGTTTTAAAGGCGTCACAACTCGAATTGAAGGCGCGAATTTTGACGACTTCCAGCAAGATCTTACAAACTTATCTCGTAAAGCATGGGCGAAACGCAAATCGATTGATCATGGCGGCTTGTTAAAGTACGTCCATGGAGGTGAATATCATGCTTACAACCCGGATGTCGTCGGCACGCTGCAACAGGCCGTTAAATCTGGCGAAAGTAACGACTATCAGAGCTTTGCTAAGCAGGTAAACCAACGCCCTGTTGCCATGCTGCGTGACTTAATGTCGCTGAAAAAATCAGACTCACCGCTGCCACTTGAGCAAATAGAACCACGCACTGAACTGTTCAAACGCTTTGACTCAGCGGCAATGTCCATTGGCGCACTTAGCCCAGAAGCGCATGAAGCACTTGCAACGGCGATGAACCGTCTTGGTGGTTACTCTAACTCGGGTGAAGGCGGTGAAGATCCTCGCCGTTTCGGTACTGAGCGTAACTCACGTATCAAACAGATTGCTTCTGGCCGATTTGGTGTAACGCCGCATTATCTGACTAATGCGGATGTACTGCAAATCAAGGTGGCACAAGGTGCGAAACCGGGTGAAGGTGGACAGCTACCAGGACACAAAGTCACCGCAGAAATCGCAAAACTGCGTTATTCGGTACAAGGCGTGACTCTGATCTCCCCTCCTCCGCATCACGATATCTATTCGATTGAAGATTTGGCCCAGCTGATCTTCGACCTTAAACAAGTCAACCCGAATGCGCTGGTTTCGGTAAAACTCGTCTCCGAGCCAGGTGTCGGCACCATCGCAACGGGTGTAGCCAAGGCTTACGCTGATCTTATTACCATTTCGGGTTACGACGGTGGTACCGCAGCAAGCCCATTAACTTCGGTAAAATACGCTGGTAGCCCTTGGGAGTTGGGGTTGGCAGAGACACAACAAGCTCTGGTTGCTAATGGTCTGCGTCATAAGATCCGCCTACAGGTAGACGGTGGTCTAAAGACTGGTTTAGACGTAGTTAAAGCCGCAATTTTAGGTGCAGAAAGCTTCGGTTTTGGTACTGCGCCAATGGTCGCTATGGGTTGTAAGTTCCTACGAATTTGTCACCTCAACAACTGTGCAACTGGGGTTGCGACTCAAGACGAGACACTGCGTAAAGAATACTTCAAAGGTCTACCAGAAATGGTGATGAATTACTTCATCGGCCTGGCAGACGAAGTGCGCGGATTACTCGCCGAACTTGGCGTTGAAAAGCTGACGGACTTGATTGGTCGTACCGATTTACTTGAGGCAGTAGAGGGATTTACAGCGAAACAGACCAAGCTGGATCTATCCAATATTCTAGAAGCTCCAGTATCACCTGAGGGCCATCCGCTATTTTGGACAGAGCCAAACAAACCGTTTGATAAAGCTGAGCTCAACCAAAAGATCGTTGATGATGCCATGCATGCGGTCGAAAACAGTCAATCGGCAAGTTTCTTCTACAATGTCATCAACACTGATCGTTCTGTTGGTGCACGCTTATCTGGCGAAATAGCAAAACGCTATGGCAACCAAGGGTTGGCGGCTTCCCCTATCAAAATCTATCTTGACGGCACCGCAGGCCAGTCCTTTGGTGTTTGGAACGCAGGTGGTGTAGAGCTTTACCTCACGGGCGATGCGAACGACTACGTGGGCAAAGGTATGGCGGGTGGTAAAGTGGTTATCAAACCTCACCTTGGCACTGCATTTAAGTGTAATGAAGCAACCATCATTGGTAACACCTGTCTGTACGGCGCGACCGGCGGTAAACTATTTGCAGCCGGTAAAGCCGGTGAGCGTTTCGGCGTACGAAACTCAGGTACGATAGCCGTCATTGAAGGTGCTGGCGATAACGCTTGTGAGTACATGACTGGCGGTATTGTTGCCATTCTTGGTGCGACAGGTGTGAACTTTGGCGCGGGTATGACTGGAGGCTTTGCCTATGTTCTGGATGAGAACCAAAGCTTTGAAGGTCGAGTTAATACTGAGTCTGTCGAAGCCATCTCATTGTCCGATCTTTACATCCACCAAGAACATTTGCGTGGCCTAATTGCGGAACACCTTGAAGAAACAGGGTCGAGTCATGCTGAAAATATTTTGGCGAACTTTGATGAATGGATTCCAAAGTTCTATTTGGTGAAACCACAAGCGGCAGATCTTCGCACGCTACTTGGTCACCAGAGCCGCAGTGCCGCAGAGCTGCGTGTTCAAGCACAGTAATCATGGAGGATGTTTGAATCATGAGCCAGAACGTTTATCAATTTATCGATGTGCAGCGTGTAGATCCTGCGAAAAAGCCTATCAAAGTTCGTAAGATCGAGTTCGTTGAAATCTATGAACCGTTCACTAAACAACAGGCGACTGCACAAGCGGATCGCTGCTTAGATTGTGGCAACCCATATTGTGAATGGAAATGCCCAGTCCACAACTACATCCCTCAATGGTTAAAACTTGCCAATGAAGGTCGTATTCTTGAAGCGGTTGAACTATCGCATCAAACCAACAGCCTACCGGAAGTATGTGGGCGCGTTTGTCCTCAAGACCGCCTATGTGAAGGTTCATGCACGCTTAATGATGACTTTGGTGCCGTCACCATCGGTAACATAGAAAAGTACATTACCGACAAAGCGTTTGAAATGGGCTGGAAGCCAGATATGTCCAAGGTGGAGTGGACCGATAAAAAGGTCGCAATCATTGGAGCAGGCCCAGCTGGCTTGGCTGCCGCGGATATCCTAGTGCGCAATGGCGTTAAGCCAGTCGTGTTTGACCGCTACCCTGAAATTGGAGGCCTTCTGACCTTCGGTATTCCTTCCTTCAAGCTTGAAAAAGGCGTGATGGAAAACCGCCGCCGTGTGTTCACTGAAATGGGCGTCGAGTTCCGCATGAACATGGAAGTAGGCAAAGATGTCCAAATGCAAGAGCTACTTGATGAATACGATGCTGTTTTCTTGGGCGTTGGCACCTATAAATACATGCGTGCTGGTCTAGATAATGAAGATGCGCCGGGTGTGTATGACGCGCTGCCATTTTTAGTTTCGAACACCTACAAAGTCATGGGTCTTGAGAGTAACCAACCCTTTATCGATATGGCAGGAAAGAAAGTCGTCGTACTGGGTGGTGGTGATACCGCAATGGACTGCGTTCGTACCTCAATTCGCCAAGGTGCCTCCAACGTAGTTTGTGCTTATCGTCGTGATGAGGCCAACATGCCAGGCTCTCGTCGCGAGGTAAAAAACGCAAAGGAAGAAGGCGTGAAGTTCATGTTCAACCTTCAGCCTTTGGGAGTTGAAGTGGATGCGTCAGGCAAAGTCTCGGGGGTCAAAGTGGTGAAAACCGCACTTGGTGAACCTGATGAAGCGGGTCGCCGACGCCCAGAGCCCGTTGAAGGCAGCGAGCACGTTCTACCAGCAGACGTTGTTATCATGGCGTTTGGTTTCCAGCCGCACAAAATGGACTGGTTAGCACCGTTTGATGTCGATTTGGATCAATGGGGTCGTATCAAAGCCCCAGCGAAGCAAGAGTTCCAGTTCCAGACCAGCAATGAAAAGATCTTCGCGGGTGGCGATGCGGTACGAGGTTCTGATCTTGTCGTAACCGCAATTGATGAAGGACGAAAAGCGGCAGAAGGCATTCTCGATTACCTCGAAGTTTAATCTCAGCTAACCTCACAAAAAGGGTCCTGTTATTGGATCCTTTTTCTTTTGTATCCATATAATTAGAAACAAAATTATAAGAGTAAATATAATGAAAAAAGCCGCTCTCCTTTCCATTACTTTGCTCGGCTTAACCGCTTGTAGCCAAGGAGTCACAACCATGACGGATCGTTCTCAATCACCTTGTGGTGACAAACCAAACTGCGTCTCCACCCAAGACACGCGAGAAAAATACAACCTAACGCCATTTATCTTAGTTGATTCAGCGAACATCGACGCTATTGAGCAAGTTGCGCTTGAACTGCCAGGCGCGAAAACCGCGGTGAAAGAAAGCAACTACCTTCGTATCGAGTGCACATCTAAAATCATGCGCTTCGTGGATGACCTCGAACTAAAAATAGCAGGAGACCAACTGATTGTGCGCTCGGAATCTCGTGTGGGCTACTCTGACTTTGGCGTAAACAGAAAGCGCGCCGATCAATTACGAGAAAAGCTCACTCAAGCTAAGCTCATCAAATAGAAAACTGCCAACGGGGAGTGCTATACTCTCGGCCAACTAAAATATTTACTTAAAGAGAGTGTTATGAAAGTTGGTATCATCGGTGCGATGGAACAAGAAGTGACCATCCTGAAGCAAGCAATTACAAACTGCAAAACTGTAAATAAAGCGGGTTGTACGTTTTTCTCTGGTCAAATTAACGATGTCGAAGTCGTCGTACTACAATCGGGCATCGGTAAAGTTGCAGCGGCAGTGGGCACGACAATCCTTCTTGATGAATACCAACCAGACGTTGTGATTAACACAGGCTCTGCTGGCGGTTTCGATTCAAGCTTAAACCTTGGCGATGTAGTTATCTCTACAGAAGTTCGTCATCACGATGCAGACGTAACCGCTTTTGGTTATGAAATTGGCCAAATGGCCGGTCAACCAGCTGCATTCAAAGCGGATGACAAGCTAATGGACTTAGCCGAAAAAGCCCTAGCACAAATGGAAAACACTCATGCGGTTCGCGGCCTAATTTGTACTGGCGATGCGTTTGTTTGTACTGCTGAGCGTCAAGAGTTTATTCGTAAACACTTCCCGTCAGTTATCGCTGTAGAAATGGAAGCATCTGCTATCGCTCAAACTTGTCACCAATTCAACACGCCGTTTGTTGTTGTGCGTGCAATCTCTGATGTCGCTGATAAAGAATCACCAATGAGCTTTGATGAGTTCCTACCTCTAGCAGCAAAAAGCTCTTCCGAAATGGTATTCAAAATGCTGGAACTCATTAAATAAACGACTCATTCATGGAAGAAGTTTTTCAGTCATTTTATGCCAACGGTGCGCTCCTTATAATGTGGGGCGCACTGATCTTGCACCTTCTAGTGCCAATCCCCAATTCAGCGCACCCCATCACTTTATGGCGAAAGCTAGCAGAACAGCTAGCTAACAAAGTGAACAATAATCACAATTACTCACAGAGTGTAATCTCAGGCAGTCTTGCACTAGGCTTGATGCTGTTTCCTTGCTTGATATTACTGATTGCAGTAAAGCCGTTTGTTTGGCAAATCCCTTTATATGAACTGGTTCTATTGATCATTGCGCTAGACTGGCGCAACAGCGAAACGTTAACGAAACAGCTCGTAACTAGTATGTCTTCGGAAGACAAAGCTCAGTGTCGAGCATTACTGAGACCATATCTTAATCGCGATACTGGTAGCCTCTCGATCGTTGGCATAGGTAAAGCTGGCTCAGAAACCCTGATTATGGGATACAGCCGCAACGTGATCGGCGTACTATTTTGGTACGCACTAACAGGTGGTATTGGTGCGCTAATGTATCGACTCACAACAGAATTAGCGCGAGTGTGGTCCCCTAGCCGACGCCAATATTTGCCCTTTGGTAAACCTGTGATTCAACTGGTTGCTACTCTGGATATTATTCCACTTCGTCTCTTTGCCATACTTTTAGCTGCCGGAAAGAATACAAGTAATGTGCTCTCTGGAATACAACAGCAAGCGAAGTCTTGGCCCTTACCAGGACCTAGCTGGGTGTTATGTACTATCGGACACAAACTACAACTGTCTTTATGCGGCCCTGCTATCTATCAAGGTGTGCGTGCAGAGCGCGCAAAAATCGGTGGGCGCATTGCGCCATCGGCTATTCACCTTTCACAAATACATACGCTGCTCGTTTGGCGCGTCCTGGCTTGGATCGCAATCCAAAGTTTGCTTTTAGGAATAATTTATCAAGGATTATGATGAATAAATTATGCTTCGCATTAACGCTGTTTGTTTCGACAGCGACCTTCGCTCAACCCGCTCAACGCATTATAAGTTTAGCTCCACATGCCACCGAAATTGCCTTTGCAGCAGGGCTAGGAGACCAGCTTGTTGCTGTCAGCGAAATGAGCGATTATCCAGAACAGGCAAAGCAGCTAGAAAGAGTCTCAAATTATCAAGGAATTAAATTAGAGCGCATTATTGCTCTTCAGCCGGACTTAGTGATTGCTTGGCCAGCCGGAAACCCCGCTAAAGAGTTGGAGAAAATTAAACAGTTCGGTATTCCTATCTATTACTCCACTACAGGTTCATTAGAAGATATCGCCAATAATATTGAGCAACTCAGCCAATACAGCGAAACTCCACAAGTAGGAAAAAAGGCCGCTGAAGATTTTAGAACGCAGCTGAGTACACTAAAAGAACAGTACAACACGAACGAGAAAGTTAGTTACTTTTATCAGTTGAGTGAAAAGCCTATCATCACTGTCGCCGGAAAGAACTGGCCAAGTGAAGTCTTTACTTTTTGCGGTGGTGAGAACATTTTCGCCGCATCTAGCGCGCCTTATCCTCAAGTTAGCATCGAGCAAGTCATTACTCGCCAGCCAGAGGTTATTTTTACTTCTCGTCACGCAATGAGTAACGATGGTATGTGGACTGAGTGGAGTAATGAGCTTCTTGCTCTTAAAAACAAACACATCTGGTCCCTAAACTCTGATTGGATTAACCGTCCCACACCACGCACATTGAACGCGATCAAAGAAGTGTGTGAGCACTTTAAAAGCGTTCGTCAAAAACGCTAACGATTTCGTGGCAAATACCGTACAATTTCCGCCCATTTTTTCTCACACTATTTAAAGGTACTAAGTAACATGGACTCCATGCTGCTTTATATGATCGATTTGTTCGGTACCGCTGTTTTCGCCATCTCTGGCGTATTACTGGCGGGCCGTTTAAAAATGGATCCATTCGGCGTTATCGTGCTCGGCAGTGTGACTGCTATAGGTGGCGGAACAATCCGAGACATGGCGCTTGGTGCCACTCCCGTATTTTGGATAACAGATACGACTTACTTATGGGTGATATTTGTTACGTGTCTACTAACCATGCTTGTTATTCGAAGACCCAAGCGACTCTCATGGTGGGTATTACCCGTTTGTGATGCCATCGGTCTCGCTGTGTTTGTGGGAATAGGAGTAGAAAAGGCACTCGCCTACAATGCATCCGGGATGGTCGCGGTGATAATGGGGGTTATTACTGGCTGTGGCGGTGGCATTATACGAGACGTGCTGGCTCGCGAAGTTCCTATGGTATTAAGAAGTGAAGTCTATGCTACGGCATGTATTATTGGCGGCATCTTCCATACGATGGCGGTAAACATGGGATATGACCACTCAACGGCTTTGCTCGCTGGTGTAATCTCAACGCTCATTATACGTCTCGGTGCGATTCGTTGGCATCTATCCCTGCCAACTTTCGCCATTAACCGTTAAACACCAACAACATCACTCACCATGGAGTCGACCAAGTGTCGGCTCCTCTCATTTATGCTCATTTGATTCGCCAATTCTTGGGCAATTCGCTAAATTATCTCAACCATTCCTAACTTTCATTAATCATTATGTTGCTTGAAGGTATTGAAACGTTACTTGTCCTCAGTAAAGAAAAAACCATGAGCCGCACGGGCAGTCAACTCTATATTAGTCAATCTGCCGTGAGTAAACGTATTTCAAATCTAGAGAAGAAGTTAGGAAAAAAATTAATAGAGCCAAATGGTCGGCACATAAAGCTGACCTCCGATGGCCTTGCGCTCATCAACACGATCGAGCCAACGTTCAATGAGTTAAGAGGTCAGATCTATGATCAACAACAAATAGAAGATACTTCTTTGATCAAGATAGACTGCTCTGAAACCTTAGTCGCTGGATACCTCAGCATGATCATGGCAGAACACTTTGCCCATGATCAGTACATACGAATATCGACCAATCATACGCCACGCATTATTGAGAATGTGAAATCAGGCAAAGCAACATTGGGATTTTGCGCTGGCTATCTACCACCTCATCATGGATTAATGAGCCTTCACCTCGCCGATGAACCTTTCTCAATTGTCAGTCGACATTCACTTTCACAACTACCTAAAGCTATTTTGACCAATGACCTAACTAACCCTGCCAACACATATCAACAAGCTATTTTATCCAAACACGGAATCGAACCTTTGATGGAAATGGATTCGTATACTGCGGCAGCACAACTGGCTTTGGGAGGTATGGCTCCCGCTTTAATCCCTAAATCTATCCTAACGACACTTAATATCACATCTAAGTTCTGCTATGACTTTGAAGAGCTAGATCAGTTAGTTCGACCAATACATATCTGCTTACGTCACAGCACATATCGTAGCGAACGAGTTAAAGCACTGACAGAATCCATTGCTGATGTTGTTGCCAAAGAAGTTTCGTTGCCATAAGCATCGACATCACTATAACTAGAGGACGAATCCATTTTTGTCCTTTACTTACCACGACCTTCGCTCCTAACTGAGCACCAAGAAAACCGCCAACAGCCATGGTTAAGCCAAGCTTCCACACGGGCAACCCAGCGAAGATAAAAAAGAGTAGTGCCGCAATGTTTGACGTGAAATTGAGAATTTTGGTTCTAGCAGTGGCTTCGACCAAAGAAAAGTGACCTAGTGCAACAAAACAAACAGTAAAAATAGATCCAGTCCCAGGGCCAAAAAAGCCATCATAGAAACCGATCCCGCCACCAATGCATAGCGCAAACATCGCTTCAGATAACTTTGGTTCTCCATCGATTTTTCGCGTACTTGGCGCGAGTAAAAAATAGAGGGAAATGGCTATCAAAAGAACAGGGATCAAACTGGTGAGTACGCTAGCATCAATAAACTGAACAGCCTCGGCACCGATCGCTGCACCAATAAAAGTACAGAGTATCGCGAAACGCATTTCCTTTAGGCTGACAATACCGTTACGCACGAAATACCAGCTAGCAGAGAAACTGCCAAACGAACTTTGTAACTTATTGGTTGCTAGAGCTTGAGTCGGACTTAACCCCGCAGCCAAAAGCGCAGGGAGTGTAATGAGCCCTCCCCCACCAGCCATCGCATCAATAAAGCCTGCGGCAGTCGCAACCAAAAATAAGGCCAACAAAATCTCAACCGTGATTTCCACTACACTTCCTTTTTGAAGAGGTATCAAAGAGGAAGAAACGGTAGCACTTATTCACAAAACTACCAATGGAAAGTCAAGACACCAATCTATTCCTAATTTTCATCAGTCAATAAATCTAGAGAATGATACATTAAAAATATCAATTACATCCAAATATAGAGCCTCACCTCAAGAGCCTCTTAATATTTTGATAGAAAAAGAAAATGCTGTCTTAATAGGAAATATTTAATCTGATAAAAAACGAAAATAATGGAAGCCTTACTAACTCGACCATCAATAAAAGAGCAGCAATTGCGCTTAAAAATCGAACAGATAGTGAATGTTAATCAGCTATTCAGCGTTATTGACGCTAAACCAGAGACTAGCGGTGCGGGTGTAATTTATATTGATAACAAATTCACCGTTGTACGCTTAAGAGACTTTAAATCCACATGCCATATCAATCCTACCTTTATCATTCTACGAGAACCGATAAAATTACAATCATCTCAAGAATTTGCAAAAAAAATAAAACAGGAAGAGTCAAAATCAAGATTCAATCAAGAGCTTCTATCAGCGAGCATTAGCTGTATTGGTGCAGCGATTGGCTGGATTGGGGTAGTTGGTTCGGGGCTAACAATACCAGTAAGTGGTCCTGTGGGCGTAACTATGTCCTATATCTCACACGCCGCTACTGTTGCTGCCACAGCTCAATGTGCTATTGGAGTAGCAAGAACCCGTATGGTATCTAAATCACCAGACAAATTATCGGATATAGACAGTAATGAGTGGTATCAAAATACAACTAAAGCTTTAGATTACATCTCCTTAGCTGGAGCGGGCGCTAGTGGATATCAAACGATAAAAATGGTTCAATCTCTTAAGCAAACCACTAAGAAAGGCGTTCCCGAGATTCTAAAAGGCTTAAACAGACAAGAAAGAACAAGATTAACTAAAGAAATCATCCGTAAAAACCTTCCGAGCATTTCGAATAAAGCTCGTAAACAGCTAATGTTGTCAGGAGAAATTCCTAAGAGGTATTCACAAGCAACAATATCCGCATCCATTTCTCATCAGCTTCTAGATGCAATTGGAGGCTCAATTAGCATAGTAGGAAGCGGTTATTCGGGAGAGTTAAGAAATCTTGCTATTGGAATCTATGAGGAATTGAAAGTTGAATACTAAATCAATTAGCATAGCAAACATCTCACTAAGTATATGTTTATACTTGGCATTGACTATTGGTCTGGCTATTAGCTTAAGCATTTGGAATGACTGGTTTTCTTTCACTCAACACATTGCTCTAGATACTTACCTCCTTACATTGGGAGCTATTACGGTTGTTGTTGTATGCATTCCAAACATTCTGACAATAAGCAAAGGATTAAGTGTTGCTGCAAAAATAAACTTACTTACTATCTCTTTTATCATTCTCACTTGCAGCATTAATTTTGTTGTAGCAAATGGTAGTACTATTTCTTCATCTTTGGGTACATTGCTTGCCATCATTAGCTTAATGATCTTCAAAAGCGAAGCATACCAATCGTTCCTAGCACACTTTAATGCTCTTCATTTTAGAAAAACCTCGATATAAAAAAGCCCGCTCAAATGAGCGGGCAATGAGGTTGTCATGTAAGCCCTGATTAATGAGCTTACTGATTTTTATCTGTTACGCGTCTAGACTCGCTTTCACTTTAGCGTGTAACTCTTGAACCGAAGTTACTGACGCTTTTGCGTCTGCAGTATGAGACATACATGTAGCGAACGCTGCATTCAGTGTCGTTGTGTAGTTCACTTTTTCTGCCAGTGCACCACGGCGTAGAACTTTCGAATCTTCAATCGCTTGACGACCAGCAGCCGTGTTTACGATGTAGGTGTATTCGTTGTTCTTGATGCGGTCAAGAATGTGTGGACGACCTTCGTGTACTTTGTTTACCAAACGTGGGTTAATACCCGCTTCGCCCAGAATTACAGCAGTACCGTGTGTCGCATCCAACTGGTAACCCAGTTTCACTAACTTAGAAGCTAGGTCAACAACACGCTCTTTATCACCTTCACGTACAGACAGTAGCGCACGACCACCTTCAGGATAAACCGCACCACAACCTAGCTCTGCTTTCGCGTAAGCTTCTGCGAACGTTGCACCCACACCCATTACTTCACCTGTTGAGCGCATTTCAGGGCCCAATAGAGGGTCAACACCAGGGAATTTGTTGAACGGCAGAACCACTTCTTTCACTGAGTAGTAAGGAGGGATAATCTCTTTAGTAAAGCCTTGTGACTCTAGAGATTGACCCGCCATTACACGTGCAGCGATTTTCGCTAGAGGAGCGCCTGTCGCTTTCGATACGAATGGTACCGTACGAGCAGCACGAGGGTTCACTTCAATTAGATAAACGTCGTTATCTTTCACAGCAAACTGCGTGTTCATCAAACCGCGCACACCGAGTTCGAATGCTAACTTCTCAACTTGCTCACGCATCTTGTCTTGAATTTCCTGACTTAGCGTGTATGCAGGCAGTGAACATGCAGAGTCACCAGAGTGAACACCCGCTTGTTCGATGTGCTCCATGATACCGCCGATAACGACGCGTTCACCGTCACAGATAGCATCAATATCAACTTCGGTTGCATCATCCAAGAAACGGTCTAGCAGAACTGGAGACTCGTTCGATACGCTTACTGCTTCGTTGAAGTAGCGACGCAGGTCTTGCTCGTCGTACACGATTTCCATCGCACGACCACCGAGTACATAAGATGGACGAACAACTAATGGGAAGCCAATTTCTTTCGATTTCTCAACCGCTTGCTCCATCGTTGTTACTGTCGCGTTTTCTGGCTGAAGTAGACCTAAACGGTCAACAGCGGCTTGGAAGCGTTCACGGTCTTCCGCACGGTCGATAGCATCTGGGCTAGTACCAATGATTGGCACACCAGCCGCTTCTAGAGCACGAGCCAGTTTAAGTGGCGTTTGACCACCGTACTGAACAATCACACCTTTTGGTTTTTCAACGCGAGCGATAGACAGTACATCTTCCAGAGTTACTGGCTCGAAGTACAGACGATCAGACGTATCGTAGTCAGTAGATACCGTTTCTGGGTTACAGTTAACCATAATGGTTTCGTAACCGTCTTCACGCAGCGCAAGTGATGCATGGACACAACAGTAATCGAATTCGATACCTTGGCCGATACGGTTTGGACCGCCACCAAGAACCATGATCTTATCTTTGTCTGTTGGGTTTGCTTCACATTCTTCATCGTAAGATGAGTACATGTAAGCCGTGTCAGAAGAAAACTCTGCTGCACATGTATCCACACGTTTGTAAACCGGATGAATATCAAACTGCTCACGAGCACGGCGAATTTCACTTTCAGCGACACCAAGCAATTTAGACAAGCGAGCATCAGAGAAGCCTTTGCGTTTCATCTGACGAAGCACTTCTTTGGTCAAACCTGCGTAGCCGCCCGCCTTGACTTGTTCTTCGAGTTTTACAATTTCTTCGATTTGAACCAGGAACCAGCGGTCGATTTGAGTCAAGTTGAACACACCGTCGACTGACATACCCGCTCGGAATGCATCGGCGATGTACCAGATACGCTCTGCACCTGCTTCTTTAAGTTCGTGACGAATCTTAGTCAGTGCATCTGGCGCTTCCAGATCGACCATCTCATCGAAACCAGTTGCGCCAACTTCTAGGCCACGCAGTGCTTTATGAAGAGATTCTTGTTGGTTACGACCAATCGCCATTACCTCACCAACCGATTTCATCTGAGTTGTCAGACGATCGTTTGCACCAGCAAATTTCTCGAAGTTAAAGCGAGGGATCTTAGTTACGACGTAGTCGATAGTTGGTTCAAATGACGCGGGTGTTGCACCACCTGTGATGTCGTTTTGTAGTTCGTCTAGCGTAAAGCCAACAGCCAGTTTCGCGGCAATTTTCGCAATTGGGAAGCCTGTTGCTTTTGATGCTAGCGCAGAAGAGCGAGATACACGCGGGTTCATCTCGATGATGACCATACGACCATCTTTCGGGTTGATACCAAACTGTACGTTTGAACCACCTGTTTCAACACCGATTTCACGCAGAACAGCTAGCGATGCATTACGCATAAGCTGGTATTCTTTGTCAGTCAGTGTTTGTGCTGGAGCAACCGTGATTGAGTCGCCCGTATGGATGCCCATTGGGTCAAAGTTCTCGATTGAACATACGATGATACAGTTGTCCGCTTTGTCACGAACGACTTCCATTTCGTACTCTTTCCAACCGATTAGTGACTCATCGATAAGAAGTTCGTTGGTCGGAGATAAGTCCAGACCGCGACGACAGATTTCTTCGAACTCTTCTTTGTTGTACGCGATACCACCACCAGTGCCACCCATGGTGAACGATGGACGAATGATACAAGGGAAGCCAACCATATCTAAAACTTTGTAAGCTTCTTCCATGCTCTTCGCTGTATCTGCGCGAGGACACTCAAGGCCGATAGACTTCATCGCTTTATCAAAACGAGAACGGTCTTCCGCTTTGTCGATTGCATCAGCCGTTGCACCAATCATCTCTACGCCGAACTCTGCGAGAACGCCGTGCTTCTCTAAATCTAACGCACAGTTAAGTGCTGTCTGACCACCCATAGTTGGCAGAACTGCATCAGGACGTTCTTTCTCGATGATCTTGCGTACAACTTCCCACTGAATCGGCTCGATGTAAGTCGCATCTGCCATCTCTGGGTCAGTCATAATCGTTGCTGGGTTAGAGTTAACCAGGATAACTCGGTAGCCTTCTTCACGAAGAGCTTTACACGCTTGTGCGCCAGAGTAGTCAAACTCACATGCCTGACCGATAACAATCGGACCAGCACCAAGAATTAGAATACTTTGAATGTCAGTACGTTTTGGCATTATCTACTACTCCGAATTAAGCGCTGTGTTTTTTGATTAGTTCGATAAAGTGGTCAAATAGCGGTGCCGCGTCATGTGGACCAGGGCTCGCTTCTGGGTGACCTTGGAAGCTAAATGCTGGCTTGTCTGTGCGGTGGATACCTTGCAAAGAGCCATCAAATAGCGATACGTGAGTAGCACGTAAGTTTTCCGGTAATGTTGCTTCATCTGCCGCAAAGCCGTGGTTTTGCGAAGTGATCATCACAACGTTACGCTCTAAATCTTTTACTGGGTGGTTTGCACCGTGGTGACCAAACTTCATTTTCACCGTTTGCGCACCTGATGCTAGCGCCAGAATTTGGTGACCTAGACAAATACCAAAAATTGGCAGGCCTTTTTCTAGGAACACTTTGGTTGCTTCAATCGCGTAAGTACATGGTTCTGGGTCACCAGGGCCGTTTGATAAGAATACGCCATCTGGATTTAGTGCCAGAACTTCTTCCGCTGACGTTTCTGCAGGTACAACCGTTAAGCGGCAGCCACGGTCAACCAACATTCGTAAGATGTTGCGTTTTGCGCCGAAGTCGTAAGCGACAACGTGGTATGGCAGCTCGCTGTCATCTTTCGCCTCTGGAAGTCCACCTTCAAGCGTCCACGAACCTTGCTTCCATTGATACGCTTCTTTTGTTGTAACTTCTTTCGCAAGGTCCATTCCTTTTAAGCCTGGGAATTCTTTTGCTTTCGCTAGTGCCAAAGCTTCGTCTAGGTTGTTGCCCGCAACAATACAGCCGTTTTGAGCACCTTTTTCACGCAGGATACGAGTGAGCTTACGAGTATCGATATCAGCGATGCCAACGATATTTTGAGACTTAAGATAATCAGAGAGGGATTGTTCGTTACGGAAGTTAGAAGCGATTAGAGGAAGATCGCGAATCACAAGGCCTTGTGCATGAATGGAAGAGGATTCTTCATCTTCGGAAGTGGTTCCGGTATTGCCAATGTGAGGATAAGTGAGAGTGACGATTTGCTGAGAATAGGAAGGATCAGTGAGGATTTCTTGATACCCCGTCATCGAGGTATTAAAAACGACTTCACCAACGGAAAGACCATCTGCCCCTATGGACACTCCGCGGAACACTGTCCCATCTTCTAGGACCAACAGTGCTAATTTACCCAAGACAACCTCCAGAATAAAAATGCAAAAAAAATAAATCAAACTGCAAACATGCCTTCCTTTACCTATAAAATCTACATAAATAGGTATTTCAGACAAATTGGCGGTATTCTAAAGTTGGACTCGAAACCTGTCAACCTACAATCAAAAATAAATGATTAATTTCTAGCGAGTAAGGTCATTTTGAATCAGTAAGGCCCAAAAAGATAACTTTTACATGCTATTACATAGAGAGGCATAGAGGTTTAATGAATTTTACAAATTTGAACTTTTTAGAGATCACAAAAAAGTATGAGTTTTTCACGCAAACGTTCACCCGGCAAAAAAGACATTAGTTTTTAGACATCAAAACCAAAAACACCCACAAAACAACCAAAACAACAACAAAAGTAAGCACCAAAATACTTTCTGTTAGAATCATTTCATTTACAAATAATTCTATAGATATAAAAAAGCCGGCTACCGCCGGCGAATAATTATGTATTTAGAGTTCATTCAATCCCAAAACATCTGTCATGGTATAAAAGCCCGCTGGTTTGGCACTCAACCAAACAGCGGCCTTGACGGCGCCATTAGCAAACGTCATACGATCGGTCGCTTTGTGCGTTATCTCCACTCGTTCCCCGATATCAGCAAACATGGCTGTGTGCTCACCGACAATATCGCCAGCGCGAATTGTAGCAAAGCCGATCTCATCTTTAGTACGTTCACCAGTGATACCTTCTCGCGCATAGACAGCTACATCATTCAGCTTGTTGCCCATCGCACCAGCAATGGCTTCGCCCATCCCGATAGCGGTACCAGAAGGAGCATCAACTTTATGACGATGATGTGCTTCGACAATCTCAACATCACAGTAGTCGCCCATCACTTTGGCTGCTTTCTCAAGAAGCTTAAATACTAGGTTCACACCAACAGAGTAGTTAGGAGCCATGACAACAGGCACTTGCTTAGCGGCTTCGTCAATCAGTTCACGCTCTGCATCACTGAAACCAGTCGTCCCAATCACAATACTCTTTCCATGCTTCTTACACAGTTCAAGATTCGCCAACGTACTTACTGGAGCAGTAAAATCGATGATTACATCAAAATTATCGACGTCTTTAGCAAGATCATCCGTTAAGAACACATCGAATTTACCTTCACCACAAAGTTCACCGATATCGACACCGACAAGTGAGGACTCAGGTCGTTCTGATCCCGCGCTCACTGTCGCCTCTGGATTAAGGTGTGAAGCTTTAACCAAATTACGGCCCATTCGGCCTGCTGCTCCTGCGATTGCAATACGAACCATTGCGCTTTCTCTCCTTCTCTGGATAACGAGGTTTGCTCTCGTTCTCTCGTTTCGCTTAATCTGTTTAAACTAACAACATACCGTGGTTACCACAAGCAAGTTCATCAGGCTTAAGCGAACTCTTTTACGACACGCTCCAAGATAGGCACGTTCGCTTCAGGAAAGGCATAGTTACCCAATTCTCTTATCTCAACCCAGCGACCTTCTTGACCTTCTCGGCCGTAAGGCTCATTACTGAACTTAGATACCGTAATAAAATCAAACTTAAGTGATTTGTCTGGATAGTCATATTCCAAATGCTCGAAAAGGGCTTGCTCAGTAACTTCAATTCCTACTTCTTCTCCAAGTTCTCTTGCTAGAGCATGTTCAATACTTTCTCCTGACTCGACTTTCCCGCCGGGAAACTCCCAAAACCCGCCTTTATGCTTGTCGTCTGGACGCTTTGTAATAAAAATTTTTGATTTGTCTTGGTTAAAAATAATAGCCGCGACTATGTGAATTCTTTTCATAGGGGTTCCTAACTCTCAAGCCGTTACGCTTCAACGGTCTTTGCATCTCTAAAACTATCCGATGCTATCAAAACTTATGAAATTCGACAGCCACAGAATTTGCTTAAAAAAAGAGCCGCCTAGGCGACTCTTTAAAAAATTATCTGACTAATACGTTAGTCGATTTTGCCGTGGCACTGTTTATACTTCTTACCACTACCACAAGGGCAAGGCTCATTGCGACCTACTTTACGTTCATCACGTACCATTGGCTGACTTGAACCTTCTTCAGATTCTTCACCTTCAGAAAGAGGGTTTTGTGCTGCTGCGTGTTGCGCTTGAGCACGACGAGCGGCCTCTTCAGCTTGCGCACGACGTTGCTCTTCCATACGTTCAACTTCTTCTTGTTGCTGAACTCGAACGCGAGATAGAACAGTAATCACATCAGTTTTCAGCGCTTCTAGTAGACCTTCAAACAGTTCAAACGATTCACGCTTGTATTCCTGTTTCGGGTTCTTCTGCGCATAGCCGCGTAAGTGAATACCCTGACGCAAGTGATCCATTGCTGCCAAGTGCTCTTTCCAAAGCGTATCCAGAGTTTGAAGCATAACCGATTTCTCGAAGTTACGAAGCACTTGGGCACCCACCACTTCCTCTTTCTCTTTGTACACTTCAACGGCTAGATTGATGATCTTCTCGCGTAGCGCCTCTTCGTAAAGCTTATCGTCTTCTTCAAGCCATTGCTTCACTGGCGCATCAAGATCGAAGTCTGCTTTCAAGCGCTCTTGTAGACCTTCAACGTCCCACATATCTTCTAGTGATTGTGGCGGGATGTACTCATCAATAACCGCGGTTAGCACATCTTCACGGTTTTGCTCGATCATACCGCTGATGTCTTCAACGTTCATCAATTCGTCGCGCAGCTCGTAGACAACCTTACGCTGATCGTTCGCCACATCATCGTATTCTAGTAGCTGCTTACGGATATCAAAGTTACGGCCTTCCACTTTGCGCTGTGCTTTTTCAATTGAGCGAGAAAGCATTTTCGATTCAATAGCTTCACCTTCTTCCATACCACTTTGAATAAGGCTCGCCATACGATCAGAAGTGAAAATACGTAACAAAGAGTCTTCCATAGATAGGTAGAAGCGCGATGAACCCGCATCACCTTGACGACCAGAACGACCACGTAGCTGGTTATCAATACGGCGAGATTCGTGGCGCTCAGTACCAATGATGTGTAGACCACCAGCATCTAGTACTTGATCATGTACCACTTTCCACTCTGCTTTAATCGCATCGATTTGTTCTTGAGTTGGGTTCTCCAAAGCTTCCACTTTTGATTGCCAACTACCGCCAAGCACAATATCCGTACCACGACCGGCCATGTTGGTCGCGATAGTTACCGCACCCGGCATACCCGCTTCAGCAACAATTTCCGCTTCCTTCTCATGGAATTTCGCATTCAATACGTTGTGTTTGATCTTCGCTTTCTTCAAGGCGTTGGAGAGTAGTTCTGATTTTTCAATCGATACGGTACCAACCAATGTTGGCTGACCTTTCGCAACGCGCTCTTTGATATCTTCAATGATTGCAGCAAACTTCTCAGCTTCGGTACGGTACACCACATCCGGCATATCGTTACGAATCATTGGTTTGTTGGTTGGGATAACCACCGTTTCCAAGCCATAAATAGATTGGAACTCAAACGCTTCAGTATCCGCAGTACCTGTCATACCAGACAGTTTTTCGTATAAGCGGAAGTAGTTCTGGAAGGTAATCGAAGCCAAAGTTTGGTTTTCGTTTTGAATCTTAACGCCTTCTTTCGCTTCTACTGCTTGGTGAAGACCTTCAGACCAACGACGACCTGGCATTGTACGACCAGTATGTTCATCAACAATTACTACTTCACCTTCGTCAGTAACGATGTAATCAACGTTGCGCTCAAACAACACATGAGCACGCAAAGCGGCATTCACGTGATGTAACATGCTGATGTTAGTCGGAGAGTAAAGTGTGTCACCCTCTTCCATAAGACCATTTTTCACCAACAGTTCTTCAACGTACTCTTGGCCCGTTTCTGTGAGGTATACTTGCTTTGATTTCTCATCAACAGTGTAGTGACCATCACCACGATATTCTTCAGAGTCTTCTTTGTCTTGCTTTTTAAGATGCGGGATCAAAAGGTTGATTCGGGTGTATAGCTCAGAGCTATCTTCAGCAGGACCAGAAATGATTAAAGGGGTACGAGCTTCATCAATTAGGATTGAGTCCACCTCATCGACAACTGCAAAGAAGCGTTCACGTTGTACGCGATCTTCGCTACGGAAAGCCATATTGTCACGAAGGTAGTCAAAACCAAATTCATTGTTCGTTCCGTACAAGATGTCAGCTTGGTACGCTTCTTTTTTCTCTTGAGGAGGCATGTTTGGCACGTTTACGCCAACAGTCATACCTAAAAATTCAAATAGAGGGCGGTTTGTCTCTGCATCACGTTTAGCTAGATAATCGTTCACTGTTACAATGTGAACGCCTTTACCAGCCAGGGCATTTAGGTAAGCAGGAAGCGTTGCCGTCAGCGTTTTACCTTCACCCGTACGCATTTCAGCGATTTGACCCGCATTTAGAACCATACCACCGATAAGCTGGACGTCGAAGTGGCGCATACCGTAGACACGCTTAGATGCTTCACGAACCGTAGCAAAAGCTTCTGGAAGTAGTTTATCAAGAGTTTCACCCTTCTCTAGGCGCTCACGGAATTCAACCGTCTTTGCTTTTAACTCTTCGTCACTTAGAGCTTCGAATGTTGGCTCAAAGTTATTAATTTCTTTTACAATTTTTCTAAGGCGGCGCAGTGTTCGGTCGTTGCGACTGCCAATCACTTTTGTCAGTAGCTTAGTTATCATTTTTCGTGAATCTCTCTTTATTCAGACCGTTCCCGATCTACTCATAATGCCTTCAGTCTCTGCCAGTTTGGAACTAAGAATACTGAGATAAATCATTTATCAAAGATATTGAGTTCAAACATCCATATTTCAAGGCTAAGTTTTGAAACAATGTGGCTTAGTGTAAGGATTTTTAATCGATACAACCATAAATAGACGTATTTGTTTGAAGCACTCTGAAGTTTTTACTTAAAGTGGTGACTGATTAGCCGATATTGCATACCGCAATATGTGTAATCCATCCAGAGCAAACTTTGCTTTTTACCTTGCTACATTGTAAAACTGAAGCTAAAGACGTTAATGTAAACTATACCTTGATAGAAAGCTGCTCTAGAATAGCTATATCTCAACAAAATTAGATTTTACCTATGCGTGATCACCGTCCAACCTCGACTGAAGATGTTATTGCTGAGTCACAGTTCAAGCAGATTCAAGAACATGCTGGAGAAATCTTACAGCTTAACCAAGCTTTGCAAGAGATCTTACCCATGGGGACGGCCGATCATTGCCGAGTAGCGAATGTTCGTAACGGCCATCTATTGATCGATGTCTCTAGTGCCGCAATCAAAATGAAGATCGATTACGATCGCCTCATGATCCTAAATAAACTTCGTACTCAAGGCTTTGCCAAGCTGATGAGCGTTGAAGTGAGGATCAATCCTTCACTATATAGAAACCGCTTTCAACAAGACGACAGACCTAAGCGTCCACCACTAACAGAATCTGCAGCAAAGTCATTAATGACGATTGCCGACATGGCGCCACCTAAAATTCAAGAGCGTTTAAAACGATTAGCCGATATGGCAGAAAAGGAAGATCGTAAGTGAACGTTATTTCAATATGCTGAAAGCTTGAATGTTATTGATAAGTAGAAGATTAAAGCCAAATAGCAAAAAACCAGGCATAAGCCTGGTTTTTTATTAATTCTAATGCCAAGTATTTACGCAAGCACCATATTTGGTTCTGCGAATGCTACTGGTGAGCCGACTTCTTCTTCGAATGTAGTCCACTCCCACGCTTCCTGATCTGCAAGAACAGCACGTAACAGTTGGTTATTTAAACCGTGGCCAGATTTAAAGGCACGGAATTCACCAATGATTGGGTGGCCACACATGTAAAGGTCACCAATCGCATCCAACACTTTGTGAGTCACAAACTCATTTTCAAAGCGTAGACCTTCTTCATTAAGAATACGGTAATCATCCAAAACGATAGCATTGTCAAAACTACCACCCAAAACTAGGTTTTGAGATTGTAGATATTCGATATCACGCATAAAGCCAAACGTACGTGCTCGAGAAATCTCACGAACAAAGCCTTTTGACGAGAAATCAAACAGCAAACGTTGCTCGTCTGATTCAATCGCTGGGTGATTAAACTCAATTTCGAAGTCCATACGGAAGCCGTTAAATGGTACAAATTCTGCCCATTTATCACCATCTTCAAAACGAACTGGCTTTTTGATACGGATGAAGCGTTTTGGCGCATTTTGCGTTTCGATACCTGCTTGTTGTAGCAAGTATACAAATGGGCTTGCACTACCATCCATGATCGGAATTTCAGGTGCGTCTACTTCGACAACAATGTTATCGATGCCCATACCAGCAAGTGCCGCATTCAAGTGCTCAACAGTTGAAATACGCACACCTTCATCGTTTACCAATGCAGTACAAAGCATGGTGTCACGAACTGAAGCTGGATCAGCTGGAAAATCTACAGGTGGATTTACATCTGTACGACGGTAAATGATACCTGTATTTGCAGCAGCCGGGCGCAGAGTAAGTGTGACTTTACGACCAGAGTGGAGACCCACACCAGTTGTTTTCACTATTTCTTTCAGAGTACGTTGTCTGATCATCTGCTTGCCTCTCAAAAATTTGCTACAAAACACGGCCGTCTGTAACGTCGACCGTGAATGCTACCATAATTTTGAGCCATGTCAAATTTATGGGTTAAAGATTAATCAGCCTGACGACGCAAAAATGCCGGTATATCTAAATAACCACTTTCCTTTTCTTGCTTTGGAGCCGCAGAACTTTGGCTCGACGAAGCTGGAGAAGAAGGAGCAGTGTTTGTCGGCTGAGGAGTTACCTGTGGCTTCTCTTGCACTTGATTATTTTGCAAGGTCTGTGCCGGTTTTTCTTCAGCTTGCGTTGCCGCTGCTTGTTGCTGTGGTTGAGCTTGCGGCGTCGGTGCCACTTTCGCTTTACCACCCGCAACTAGCGTGATATCTGGCTTTTTCTCATTACCAATACCTGTCGCTACAACTGTTACGCGGATTTCGTCAGTCATATCAGGGTCTAGAGAAGTACCGATAACAACAGTCGCATTGTCAGAAGCGAATGCCTTCACTGTATTACCAACCGTCTCAAACTCGTCAAGACGCATATCCAGACCAGCAGTAATATTGACAAGAACACCACGAGCGCCCGCTAGATCGATGTCTTCCAGAAGTGGGCTAGAAATTGCCATTTCAGCCGCTTCTTCAGCACGGTCTTCACCTTTGGCGATGCCGCTACCCATCATTGCGTGACCCATTTCAGACATTACAGTTCTTACGTCCGCAAAGTCGACGTTGATCATGCCAGGGCGAGTAATTAGCTCAGCAATACCTTGAACGGCATTCTTAAGAACATCGTTAGCGCTTGCAAAAGCTTCTAGTAGTGTTACACCACGACCAAGTACTTTAAGTAGCTTTTCGTTTGGAATCGTGATCAAAGAGTCAACATGCTTAGAGAGCTCATCGATACCTTGCTCAGCAAATGCCAAACGCTTTTTACCTTCAAAACTAAACGGTTTAGTTACTACCGCTACTGTTAGAATGCCAAGCTCTTTAGCCACTTCAGCAATAACAGGCGCTGCACCAGTACCGGTACCGCCACCCATACCAGCTGCGATAAACACCATATCGGCGCCAGTCAGGGAATCTTTAATTCGATCTCTGTCTTCGAGAGCTGCGTCACGGCCAACCTGTGGATTAGCACCTGCACCCAGACCTTTAGTGATATCACCACCGATCTGAATAACATTGCCAACGCTTGTCTTACGAAGTGCTTGCGCATCAGTGTTGACGCTGATGAATTCCACACCTTCGATGGATTCACGCACCATGTGTTCAACGGCGTTACCACCGCCGCCACCAACCCCAACGACCTTGATTACTGCATCGTCAGACATTTCCATCATCGGTTCAAACATGTGTTGTCTCCGTTTATCCTGCAACTCAGGTTAAAACTCTTTTTGTATCCAGTTACGCAATTTATCGAAAAAGCCAGTTACAGATGAGCGTTTAGGTTCATTATAATCGCTATCGTCGCTAGACTGCATGTCTCTTGCGTAATGAAGTAATCCAACTGCCGTAGAATGGTACGGCTCTTTTACATAGTCAGTTAATCCGCTGACTTCGAGCGGTTTGCCGACCCTTACTTGATTGCGGAATACGCGTTCCGCACATTCTACCACTCCGTCCATTTGCGCAGCACCGCCGGTGAGTACAACTCCCGCAGCCAGATGGTGCTTGATACCCTCTTCGCGCAATTTTGCTTGTACAGAGTCGATAGTTTGGTTAACCAGTCCCATAAGCTCAGAGTAGCGTGGCTCAATCACTTCTGACAACGTTTGACGTTGCAGGCTACGTGATGGTCGTCCACCTACGCTTGGTACATTAACCGTGTCATCCTTACTGACCAGTTCACTCAAAGCACAGCCATATTTGACTTTTATTTCTTCAGCATCGCTCACTGGCGTACCAAAAGCAAAAGCAATATCACTGGTTACAGCATTTCCTGCGTACGAAAATACTTCTGTGTGACGTAACGCACCGCCAGTCCAGATGGCCACATCCATCGTGCCGGCGCCAATATCAACCACACAAACTCCAAGCTCTCTTTCATCCTCGGTGATTACTGCATTACTAGCAGCAAGCCCAGAAAATACGAGTTGTTCTACTTTAAGGCCGCAGCGTTCTACCGCCTTAATAATATTGCGTGCCATGTCATTATGGCATGAGATAAGGTGGACACTCACTTCCATTCTTACCCCAGATAAACCAAGCGGATTTTTGATTCCTTCTTGGTAATCAATGGTGAACTCTTGCGGGATCACATGAAGAATTCGCTGTTCATCACCGATTTTAATCGATTTTGCGGTATGGATAGCGCGATCCATGTCTTCTTGAGACACCTCTTCATCAGAAATCGTGCCCATACCTTTTTCAATTCGGCTTGCGATATGCTTACCAGACAACGAAATGAAGACTCGACTGATCTGGCACTCTGCCATTAATTCAGCTTGATCAATTGCACGTTGTACTGATTTTACAACCGACTCCAAATCATTCACGCCACCTTTATCCATGCCGCGTGAGGGGCTACTACCTGCGCCAATAATATTAATTTGACCGTCTGGTAAAACCTCACCCACTAGAGCCGATACGGTTGCAGTGCCTATATCAAGACCAACAATAATGTTGTCATCAGCGGCCTTAGTCATCTGTACTCTCTTCTAACTCTTGTTCAGGAAACCAACCAACTGCGGCTCCTGTATCGTACCTAAGATCGATATAACTGATTCTTTGCGTGTCACTGCCAAGCTTGTTATAGAGCTTAAAAAAGCGCTCTATACGCTCAAGAAGAGACTCTTTTCCGAGCTCTAATCGAATACCGTTATCAAGGATGATTTGCCAAGCTCGTCGCTCGTTTAATACCAGAGACGATATCGCTAAACCCAATTGCTGAAACTTAGGACTCAAATCACGGTAAGTCTGTAAGACTTCCGGTCCGCTATCTTTGGGTCCGTACAGCTTCACTTTTTCTTCTTGCAACAGAGCAACATCTCCATCAAAAACGAACCCGTTTTTATCTAACAGTTCGTTGCCATTCCAAATGGCTTCTGGTTGATGCTCCGTCAAAAAAACTTTTACTGTATCCGGCCACTGCTTTCGGATTGCGGCATGCGCTACCCATGGCAGAGCTTCGACACTTTGCTGTAATACATCAATATCCTGAGACATAAATGTACCGATGTGATCAATTCGACTAAATGCAGCCTGCACATCGTCAGCTTGGACATACTCCAGTTTCCCCTGAAGTACTATTTTGGAGAGAGGTAACCTTTGGTCATCCCACATCCAACTGATCGCCGCGTACAAAACAGAACTAATTAAAGTCACAACCACAACGAAAAATAACGCACCCAAGATTTTTTCTTGGCGACCACGGTTGTTACCCGTGTTTGGTCGCTCGTCATTCAGTGCAATATTCAACAACGTCTTCGTTTCCTGACTTTTGTCGTGTACTTTTTACCCATATAATTACGCAGAGGTAAAAGTCTTGACTTTAACCTTGGGATTATACTGAGCTCTTGTAAACTATCAAACACTGATAGCAATAAATCACAATGATATTGACGCAAAATCGAGATCTGAGTCTTTATCTGTCCTTCGCATCAACAATATGTGTCAGCCAAGCATCTTGTTTATATTCAATTTAAGACCTGCCAGCTGTTTCGCCACTTTACCAATATCACCCGCACCTTGCGTTAAGATTAGGTCGCCGTCTTGTATAACGTTAGCTAAAACTGAAGGTAATTGCTCGATTTCTGGAACAAAAATCGGATCTACCTTGCCTCGGCTGCGAATTGTGCGACATAAAGCGCGCCCATCAGCACCTGCAATCTGCTTTTCACCCGCTGCGTAAACATCCAGCATGATCAATACATCCACCTGTTCAAGCACATTCGCGAAATCATCGTATAAATCACGAGTACGGCTATAACGGTGCGGTTGGAAAATCATCACCAAACGCTTGTCTTGCCAACCACTGCGTGCTGCATTAATGGTTACATCCACTTCTGTTGGATGATGGCCGTAATCATCAACAAGCATTGCATGGCCGTTGCCAGTATCAAACTCGCCAAGGTGATCAAAACGTCTTCCCGTACCTTGCGTACCAGCCATTGCCTTTAGGATCGCATCGTCTTCAATGTCATCTTCAGTAGCAACCGCAATCGCAGCAGACGCATTCAATGCATTGTGACGACCTGGAATATTCAGCGTGATATCTAAGTTAGCTCGCCCTTTACGTACTACCGTAAATTTGCCTTGCTGCCCCTCTTGACGATAATCTTCAATACGTACGTCGGCATCTTCAGAAAAACCGTAAGTTATCACTTGACGACTAATACGTGGGATTAACTCTCGAACCACAGGATCATCAATGCAAACAATTGCTTGGCCGTAAAACGGTAGATTATGAAGGAAATCGATGAAGGTTTGCTTTAAGGTTTCAAAGTCACCACCATAGGTATCCATATGATCGGCTTCGATATTGGTAACAATGCTCACCATTGGTTGCAAGTGCAGGAATGACGCGTCACTTTCATCTGCCTCTGCAATTAGAATACGACTCGAGCCTAGACGCGCATTTGTACCTGCGCTTTTCACCAAACCGCCATTCACAAACGTTGGATCAAGACCGGCTTCAGAATAGATTTGAGTGACAAGAGCGGTCGTCGTGGTTTTACCGTGTGTACCCGCAACGGCAATACCGTGACGGAATCGCATCAATTCAGCCAACATCTCTGCGCGGCGTACAATAGGGATGCGTAATTCACGTGCCGCCATCACTTCTGGGTTTTCTTCGTTGATCGCCGTTGACACAACAACCACACTTGCTTTTTCTACATTACTGGCTTGATGACCAATAAATACCGTCGCACCTTTTGATACCAAACGCTCTGTCACAGCGTTCTCTGATAGATCAGAACCTGTGATTTGGTAGCCTTCGTTCAACAGCACTTCTGCAATGCCGCTCATGCCCGCACCACCAATACCGATGAAGTGGATGGATTTCACGCGGCGCATCTCTGGCACCATTGCGCGAATCTGAGCTAAGTCTTGTGTATGTTGGATTGTCATCAATTCTATTCTCAATAATTCGGTTAACGCTTTTCGGTCAAAGCGACAATGGCTTGTGCGACAACTCGGTCAGCATTCAATTTTGCAGCGCCACGCGCTTGCTCAGCCATTGTAAGTAAAGCTTGGCGATCCAATTGTTGGATCTGCTGAGTCAGAGACTCAACGGTTAAATCTGGTTGTTCAATCATTTTCGCCGCGCCGCAATCCACCAAGTGGTCTGCATTAAGTGCTTGCTGGCGGTCTTTGTGCATGAATGGAACAAAAATAGCGCCTACACCTGCCGCCGAGACTTCAGAAACGGTTAACGCTCCAGAGCGACAAACTAAAAGGTCAGCCCATGCGTAAGCTTCTGCAACGTCATCAATGAATTCCATTACTTCTGTATTTACCACACCATTAGCTTGGTATGCTGCATTCACTTCTTCGGCGGCACCTTTGCCCGCTTGATGACGAATACAGTAATCTTCGCCCAATTTCGACATCACTTCTGGCAGAGTTTGGTTAAGAATACGTGCGCCTTGGCTGCCACCCATCACCAAAATGCGAATTGGACCTTGGCGCTCTTGCATGCGCTCAGTTGGCGCTGCTAATTGAGTCACGTCTTCACGAACTGGGTTCCCAACCACTTCGGCATTTGGAAAAGCGCCTGGGAAAGCCTGAAAAACCTTCTTAGCGATTTTCGATAACCATTGGTTCGTTAAACCTGCTACTGCATTTTGTTCATGCAGAACAACAGGAATGCCACTCATCCAAGCGGCAATACCGCCCGGGCCGCTAACATAACCGCCCATACCAAGCACTGCGTCTGGCTGCCAGCGTTTCATGTGAGCACGAGCCTGCATAATGGCATTGATAATTTGAAATGGTGCTGCAAGAAGACGTTTAACGCCTTGACCTCGTAACCCTTTCACTTTGATAAAGTCGATTTCAATGCCATGTTTTGGCACCAAATCCGCTTCCATTCGATCCGCCGTACCTAACCAACGGATCTCCCAACCTTGCTCTTGAAGCTGTTTTGCTACCGCCAAACCTGGGAATACGTGACCGCCAGTACCACCAGCCATCACCATCAAACGTTTATTTTGTTTCATTAGCTTGTTGTTCTGATTGTTGTTGCTCGCGTTTCAAGCGGCATTCGTAATCGATACGCAGTAGTATGGACACTGCGACGGACATAATTATTAGACTAGAACCACCATAACTGATGAGTGGAAGTGTTAAACCTTTAGTTGGAACAATACCGGCGGCAGCTCCAACATTAACCAAGGTTTGAAACGCAAACCAAATACCAATTCCGAAAGCCAGATAACCTCCGAACATTTCGCCTTCTTCAAATGCACGCTTGCCGATGTAAACCGCTTTTAGCACCAAGCTAAAAATCAGCATTAAGACCAGCACTACGCCTACGAAACCAAGCTCTTCAGCAAGTACGGCAAACACAAAGTCGGTATGCGCTTCCGGTAGATATTCCAGTTTTTGAATTGAATTACCGAGACCTTGTCCGAACCATTCACCACGACCAAACGCCATCAAAGACTGAGTCAACTGATAGCCACTGCCAAATGGATCTTCCCACGGGTCAAGGAAGGAGGTTACTCGTCGCATACGGTATGGCTCGACGAGAATCAAACCTACTACAGCGCCGATACCTGCCACCATCAAGGCGAGAAACTGGGTTAGTTTTGCACCTGCGATAAAAAGCATGCCAAACAGCGTGACCAGCATCACGACGACCGTCCCCAAGTCTGGCTGACCAAGTAGTAATACTGCGAAGAAGGCAAACACCATGATTGGCTTCATAAAGCCACCAAAGAACGTTTGTCGTACTTCGTCTTGCTTTCGAACTAAGTAACCAGACATGAAGATAAACAGCGATAGCTTCGCGACTTCCGCTGGCTGCAGGTTAAACAGCCCAAGGGGAATCCAACGAGACGCACCATTAACCGACTTACCCGCCAAGAGCACGATGATCAACAGTGCGAAAGAAGCCCAAAGTAAGTAATGGCTCTTCTTAAACCACTCTTGCAAAGGCACTTGCAAAATAACAGCGGAGGTCCCTAACGCCAGCACGAGAAACGTCGCATGACGAAACATAAAGTGGAACGGCTGTTCCGTTAATCGAGAGCTGATTGGAAATGATGCAGAGGTTACCATGACCAAACCAGTCAACATCAAACCCAGTGCAATCCACACTAACTGACGATCAAACATCGCCTCTGGGGCTGGATGCTTGAGCCAATTGCCAATACTGCGTTTAACGTTACCTAAACCCACGAAGTGTGTAACCTTTAATTATGCATATTTCTGAGCAAGAGCAGCGAAAGCATCACCTCTTGCCATAAAGTTGTCGAATTGATCAAAGCTAGCACATGCAGGAGACAGCATCACCATATCACCTGGTTTTAACTGCGAAGATACTTGTTGAATCACATCTTCCATAGTGTCGAAACGTATTGCAGATTCATGCAGTGGCATAAATTCATCGCCATCAGCGCCAAAGCAACACAGTTGCAAGTTAAGCGTCGCGAAGATCGGTTTTAATGGCGAGAAGTCAGCACCTTTGCCAACACCACCAACGAGTAAGTAGAGCTTGCCTGTCGATTCCAAACCAGATAGCGCAGCCATAGTGCTGGCAATATTAGTTGCTTTAGAGTCATTCACCCATTTGACGCCTTGATTATCCGCAACCACCTGGCATCGGTGTGTCAGTCCCGTGTAATTTTTAAGTGCATTCAATGCTTTGTGATAGTTTACGTCCGCAGCTTTTAATAGCGCTAAAGCAACCAGAGCGTTAGATAAGTTGTGCTTACCAACCAACTTAAGCTCATCACTTGCGACAACTCGTTGACCGTGATCGAGCAGCCAAGTACGGTTGCCATCCACCTCGAGACCAAAGTCCTGATTGTCGCTGCCAAATGTCACCAATGGCATCTCTGCGTCTGGGAAGGTTTCTTGATCATCACGGTTCACGACTGCAAGAGCAGCATGGTTAAAAATACGCAACTTAGCTTGTCGATAGTCAGACATGCCTTGATAACGATCCATATGATCTTCAGAAAGATTCAGAAACGCAGCGGCTTTGAGCTTTAAGCTTGACGTCGTTTCTAACTGGAAGCTCGAGAGTTCGAGTACATATAGGTCTGCGTCTTGTTCTAACAAATCCAGAGCAGGCACACCGATGTTACCACCAACGCCAACATCCAAACCTGCAGCGTTAGCCATCACACCTGTGAGGTCGGTTACTGTGCTCTTACCGTTTGAGCCCGTAATCGCAATCACCGGTTTCTGCACCGCCCAAGCGAATAACTCGATATCACCTACTACTGCCGTACCTTTTGCTAACACGGCTTGGATCTCTGGTGTCGCTAGCGCAATACCAGGGTTGGTCACGATAAGATCCGCGTCAGAAAGCCAGTCTGTATTCCAACCACCACTATGCAGTTGAACATCTTCCGGCAAGCGCTCTGCACCCGGAGGGTTTACGCGAGTATCAATGACTTTGACCACAAGCTGTGGCTGATTTTTTCTTAGGTGTTTAACGACAGAGAGCCCGGTAATACCGAGCCCTACGACGACAACACTATGTATGTTTTGCCAACGTTCCATATTTGATCACACTGTAAATCTTGTTCTTGGAAAGTGCGATTAACGCACTTTCAATGTCGCAAGACCAATCAGAACAAGAACCATAGAAATAATCCAGAAACGCACGATTACGCGAGGTTCTGGCCAACCTTTCAATTCGTAGTGGTGGTGAATCGGTGCCATACGAAAAATGCGCTGACCACGCAGTTTGTATGAACCCACCTGTAGAATTACCGACAGCGTTTCCATCACAAACACACCGCCCATGATCACCAACACCAACTCTTGACGAACGAGAACAGCAATAGTGCCTAACGCGCCGCCAAGCGCTAGTGAGCCGACATCACCCATGAACACTTGTGCTGGATACGTGTTAAACCACAAGAAACCAAGGCCTGCACCGACGATTGCTGTACATACGACAACCAACTCAGAAGCATGTGGTAAGTATGGAATATGAAGGTATTCAGAGAAGTTAACGTTACCGGTCGCCCATGCAATAACCGCGAAGCCTGCTGCAACAAGAACCGTTGGCATGATTGCCAAACCGTCTAGACCATCAGTCAGGTTAACCGCGTTACTTGTACCTACAATGACAAAGTAAGTCAGAATGATATACATCAAACCAAGCTGCGGCATGATGTCTTTAAAGAATGGCACCACTAGCTGAGTTGCTGCTGTGTCTTTACCGTAAGCATACAATGCGAAAGCGACGACAAACGCGATCAACGACTGCCAGAAGTACTTCCAACGCGCGATCAAGCCATCGGTATTTTTGCGTACCACTTTACGATAATCATCAACAAATCCGACCGCACCGTAGCCAAGTAAGACTGTCAGTACCGCCCATACGTAAGGGTTGGATAAGTCTGTCCATAGCAAAATCGTGATTGAGATGGCCGCTAAGATCATGATACCGCCCATTGTTGGGGTACCACGCTTACTAAAGTGAGATTCAGGACCTTCGTTACGCACTACCTGACCAATTTGCAGCATTTGCAAACGCTTGATCATGATTGGTCCCATCCATAATGACAGACCTAGAGCGGTTAATACGCTTAGGATTGCTCGAAAAGACAAGTATTCAAACAATCGGAAAAAAGACAGGTATGGCTGTAGCAGCTCGGCAAGCCAAATAATCATTAATAATACTCCTTCAAAGCAGCAGCGACTTCAAACATACGTGCACCATTCGCTCCTTTCACCAATATCGTATGGTTTTCAGGAACGGCTTGGTCTAGATGCTGCTTGATGTATTCAATCATCTCTTGGTGCGTCTCAAAATGAATGCCTTGGCAAAGATCACTGATCACCTTGGCGTCTGCACCATATGTGAGAACATGTTCAAATTTTTGTGGGGCAGCATGTTCCCCGACTTGACGATGAAGTGCAAGACTTTCCTCGCCCAATTCCGCCATATTACCTAAAATCAGCCAGCGTTGACCTGGGAAAGCGGCCAATAAATCAACTGCCGCTTTCATGGCTGGCACGCTCGCGTTGTAGCTGTCGTCAATCAATTTTATCTTTTCGCTCAGCGCTTCAACCTCGACGCGACCTTTCACTTTGTTCAAATGTTTAAGGCCAGCGCGAACCTCTTCTAATGTGGCGCCCATTTGTAACGCAATAATAGAAGCAGCGATCGCATTCGCAACGTTGTGTTGACCTATAATACCCAGAGACAGTTCAATTTCTTGTGAGCTTGCTGCGATATGTAAGTCAAAGCTTGCTTCACCTGCGGCGTTCAATACGATGTTAGAAGCGAAGAAGTCTGCATCAGTATTACTTTGTGAAAAAGTAATGACTTTCTTATCTGCTAACACTTCATCCCACTTGGCTTCACCATTGCTGTCTAGGTTAACAATCGCAATACCACCAGCTGAAAGGCCTTGGTAGATTTCACCTTTGGCTTGTTTCACGCCATCGATAGAACCAAAGCCTTCAAGGTGAGCGGCGGCTACATTGTTCACTAACGCGATATCTGGTTTTACTAACTGAGTCGTGTAAGCAATTTCACCTATATGATTAGCACCAAGCTCAATCACGGCATAATCATCATCCTGCTGTGAGCGCAATAATGTCAACGGAACACCAATATCATTATTGAAGTTACCCGCCGTGAATAACACTTTGCCTTTCAATTGCAGGATACTCGCAACCATTTCTTTTACGGTCGTTTTACCGCAACTTCCGGTGATGGCAACGGTAGGTGTTTTGCATGCTTGATGCACCCAAGAAGCAAACTCACCCAATGCAAGTTTGGTATCCGACACCACAATTTGCGGCACATTCACATCTAAGCGTTTTTCTACGAGTAAAGCACCGGCACCTGCATCTACCGCTTGTTGGCAAAAGTTGTGCGCATCAAAGCGCTCCCCAACTAACGCGACGAATAAAGCCCCACGCTCAATCGTTCGTGTATCAGTAGAAACCGCGTCGATAAGTAGCTCGTCGCCGAATCGCTCACCACGAGTGATGTCTGCAATTTGAGATAACGTTACTTTGATCATGAGGTCAATCCTAAAAGTTGCATTGCGGACTCGCGGTCGGAGTAATGAATCGTTTCGCCATTACGAATCTGATAATCTTCATGGCCCTTTCCAGCTAACAAGATAATGTCGTTTGGCGAAGCATTTTCAATGGCATAAGACAGCGCTTTGAAGCGGTCATGCTGAACAATCGCTTCAGCAGGTTTTGACAGCCCAGCTAAC
Source organism: Vibrio sp. SCSIO 43097 (assembly GCF_023650755.1). Taxonomy (NCBI): domain Bacteria; kingdom Pseudomonadati; phylum Pseudomonadota; class Gammaproteobacteria; order Vibrionales; family Vibrionaceae; genus Vibrio; species Vibrio sp. SCSIO 43097. The sequence continues at coordinate 2,972,999 of NZ_CP071840.1, forward strand.
ATATCTTTCACAATCTGAACCGGATCTTCGCTGCGTGGGTTATCGTCAGTCAACACCACTCTGTCGCCCAGACGCTCTGCAATTTCCGCCATCATTGGACGCTTACCTGCATCGCGATCGCCACCGCAGCCAAAAATAGCCCACAGCTGGCCTTCACAATGAACTCGTAAAGCTTGCAGCGCTTTTTCTAAAGCATCAGGAGTATGAGCATAATCGACCACGACTTTGGCACGATCCTCAGTTTGGAATAACTCCATTCGGCCGAGTACGGGTTGCAGTTGACCTGCAGTTTCGAGTAACGCTTGTTTCTCTTTACCTAAGCTTAATAAGGTCGCAAAAGCGAGCATTAAGTTGGTTGCATTAAACTCACCAATCAATGGCGCGTGCAATTCACCTGAGCCAAATTTACCATCGAACTTAATAGTAATCCCTGACTCCGCGTAACTGACTTCCGTCGCCCAAATTGCGCTTTCAAATTCAGTGTTCGGCTTGAGCGAAACAGCGACCGCATTACTTAACTGCGACGCCCATTGATGACCTACTTCATCATCAGCATTGATAATGGCACGTTCACATTGGTGTTGCGTGAACAACCCAAGCTTTGCATTGGCATACTCTTCCATCGTGCCATGATAATCTAAGTGGTCACGACTTAAGTTAGTAAACACGCCCGCCGCAAATGATAGTGCTTTGACACGACCTTGCGTCAGGCCATGGGAAGATACTTCTAGCGCGGTGTATGTGGCTTGTTGATTTGCGAGAGAGGAGAGCGTTTTCTGAATTTCAACGGCATTCCCCGTTGTATTCGCAGCTTGTTGCAAGTTATTGAGGAAGCCATTTCCTGTTGTTCCCATTACCGCCGCTTTATGGTCAAGCAGTTCTAGCCATTGCGCTATTAACTGGGTAATGGTGGTTTTGCCGTTGGTGCCGGTGACACCAATCAAATCCATATTAGGGTAAGCATAGAGCTTTCCAGCAATTGCGGATAAACGTTGGTCCAACCTATCGATGTAAATGACGGGAACATCATCAATGATTTCCACCGTACCATGTGTTTTGACATCGCAGGCTTGCGCCAGGGCTGCATTTGCACCTTGCTCAATTGCAGAGGCAATGAATTTACGCCCATCCACAACATGGCCAATCACTGCTACAAACGTGGTTCCAGGTTGAACTCTTCGGCTGTCGAGCTCCAATTCAGAAACAAGAACGGACGATAAGCTAGGGCAATCCACCCAAGGGGAAAGCAGCACGTCCATACTGATGGCTTTAGTCATATTTGTTCTCCGAGCTTTGGCTCAGGTTTTCTTAATTTTGTTTGCTCAGTAAACCACAGGGCTTACTGTTGGAATTTGTTTTCGTCAGGTGCAACATTGAGTATTTGTAGCGCGCCTTTCATGATTTCAGAGAAAACAGGAGACGCTACCGAACCACCATAGTAGTCATCACCTTGAGGCTCGTTTACGATCACTACTAAAGCAATTCGCGGATCGCTAACCGGAGCAAGCCCAGCCGTGTAGGTGATGTACTCGTCGCTGTACCCACCGGCAGAAGCTTTACGTGATGTACCCGTTTTCGCTCCCACTCGATAACCAGGAACTGCCGCTCTGCGAGCCGAGCCCCCTTTTTGAGTTACGGTTTCCAACATGTCTAATACTTGACGCGCATACTTCGCACTCACCACTTGACGTGACATGTCATGATCATTGCTTTCGATAATATGAATAGGCTCGTATTTGCCAAGGTTTCCAAGCGTCGCATAAGCATGGGCTAGCTGGATTGGTGTAATTGATAGACCATAACCAAACGCAATCGTGGCGCGCTCAATTGGCGACCAACGAGTTCGTGTAGGAAAAATACCCGTCACTTCCCCAACTAGGTTTAGGCCAGAAAGCTCACCAAAACCCACTGAACTGTACAGCCCAAGAAGCGCCTCTACCGGCATTTGCATTGCTAGCTTCGTCACACCGATATTACTCGACTTTTTAAGGATCGTGGTCAAGCTCGCTTTGCCTACGCGAGAGACATCTCTGACTCGACTACCACCTAAACGTAGGACACCATTACCGGTATCTACGATGGTATCTTTATCGGCTATCCCATTTTCTAAGGCGGCTAAAATAACGAAAGGCTTAATGGTCGAACCGGGCTCCATTGAGTCCGTGATCACTCGGTTACGCATTTGATAGCTTTGCCAATCGCTACGATTATTAGGGTTGTAAGAAGGAGCATTAACCATGGCCAATACGGCGCCCGTTTTTACATCCAACATGACAACGGAACCTGAAGTGGCGCGGTGGTCCGCAACGGCTTGCTTAATCGCACGATACGCAATCGCCTGTAGGCGCTGATCGATGGTTAACTGAAGTGATTTACCTTCTTGCTTGTCTTGCCAAGCAATGTTTTCCACAACACGACCATAACGGTCTTTACGAATAGTTTTCTTACCCGCCGCGCCAGTGAGCCACTCATCGTAGCTACGCTCCACACCTTCTAGGCCATGCCCGTCAATGCCTGTTACACCGACTAAGTGAGCACTAACCTCACCTGCAGGATAATAACGACGAGATTCCGACTTAAGGCCAACACCTGGCAGCTTTAGCTCACGAATATAGTTCGCCATGGCCGGACTGACCTGGCGCTGCAAGTAGATAAAGCGACGTTTTTCATTGCGCTTAATTTTGTCTATTAACCCTTGTCGGTCAATACCAAGAACATCCGCTAATGCATGCCAACTTTTGGTCTGGCTTAACGCGTTTTCTTTAAATATAGTGGCAGGATCTGCCCAAACCGCCTCAACCGGTACACTGACAGCAAGCGGCTCACCATTTCGATCCGAAATAATACCGCGAGCAGAAGGAATGGATTTAACACGAACCGAACGTAGGTCACCTTGTTTAATCAGGTTATCTGGCTCAATGATTTGGATGTAGGCTACGCGTGCCACCAAAAGGGCAAATGCACAAAAAACAAAAAACAGTAATAGATGGAAGCGCCAACGAATCAAGAAAGATTCTTCGACCGCCACTTTCACTGCTTTATTATCGTTTTTCTTATCCCCCGTAGCCGCTTTCTCTTTTGCTACAGGTTTACGCTTATTGGCTTGTTTCGTGTTGGATTTTTTTCTAATCATTTGAGCGTGACAACCACTTCTTTATCGCCATCAGGTCGTTTCATTTCAAGTTCTTTTTTGGCAAGGTCTTGAACACGACTGTGTTCCGCGAGGGCAGTTTCTTCCAACATTAAGTTGCGCCATTCGCTATCTAATCGTTCTCGTTCAACCAACGTATGGTCTTTCTCGGTGATCGCTTGACGCGCATGGTGGGTAGCAAATACCACTCCCATTGCCGATGCCACGATCAATAGCAACAACAGTAATGGCCAGCGACCAACAGTGAGGAGATCTGTTGCAATCAACTTAGCAAGATTAGGAGTGGATTTCGTCATAATAATTAAAGCTTTTCCGCAATTCTTAACACAGAGCTGCGCGAGCGAGGGTTCATTTCAATTTCTTGTTTGCTTGGCTTAATCGCTTTGCTCACCGCTTTCATATTCGCACTACCAAGAGCACGAATTTGCTCTTCCGTCATTGGAATACCATGTGGCACTTCAGGCCCTTTGCTCTCTTTACGGATAAAACGTTTGACCATACGGTCTTCCAGAGAGTGAAAGCTAATCACAGATAAACGGCCTTCAGGAGCCAGAATGCTCGCCGCGCCTTTAAGTGCCGTATCAATTTCTTCTAACTCACTGTTGATGTAAATACGAAAAGCCTGGAAAGCACGAGTCGCAGGGTGTTTTTTCTCTTTAAAACTTTTCGGTGCGGCATCTGAAATCAATTTTGCCAGCTGACCAGTGCGAACCATTGGCTCATTTTCTTCATCTTCACGGTAGGCAACAATCGCTTTTGCAATACGGCGCGCATGTTTATCTTCCCCAAACTCGCGAATGACCCAAGTGATATCATCGAGGTCTGCTTCCATCAACCATTGAGATACTGGAACACCTGATGTCGGGTCCATACGCATATCTAGCGGACCGTCTTTCATAAAGCTAAAGCCACGCTCTGCGTCGTCTAACTGAGGAGAAGAAACGCCTAAATCCAGCAGAACACCATCCACTTTTCCAACTAGCCCATACTCTTCAGCATACTCAGCAATACCAGAAAATGGACCATGAATAATGGTGAAGCGAGGGTCATTGATTTTGCCTGCCTCAGCGATCGCTTGAGGGTCACGGTCGATACTGTACAGTCGGCCATTTTCACCGAGTTTAGATAGAATTGTCCGGCTGTGACCGCCACGGCCAAATGTTCCATCAATATAGACGCCGTCTGGTTTGATAGCTAAGCCATCAATGGATTCATTTAATAACACGGAAATATGTTGGAAGGTTTCGGTCATAGCTTTCTCGTTGAATGATCTTGAAGCGATTCTTTAGTGTACTGATTTCCTACATCATCGCCACCACAAGTCTAAAGTTAGACGTGATTTACGCCAAGTTTATTGGTAATGACATAGTTTGCGTCAATTAAATGCAAAAAACCCATCACTACCGAAGTAGAGATGGGTCTCGAATAGGTGGAGCCGACACATAAGCCGGGTTCTGTTCCGCTTGCGCGGCGGTAGCCATTCGTCTAGGCCAGCAATCACTCACTGGCTCGAGCAACCTACCCGCCTCCTTACGCGAGCAACGCAATGTGGAGGCCTATTTGGTCTTGCTTCAGGTGGAGTTTACCCTGCTACGAACTATTGCTAGTCGTCCGGTGCGCTCTTACCGCACCCTTTCACCCTTACCTGTACCCTTACGGGCCATCGGCGGTCTTCTCTCTGCTGCACTTGTCGTAGGCTTGCGCCCCCCAGGCGTTACCTGGCACCTTGCTCTATGAAGCCCGGACTTTCCTCCCCTTTGTCAGTCTCCCGAAGGACGTCAACGTCAGTCTCCCAAAGGGACTTCGACGTCAGTCTCCCGAAGGACATCAACAAAGCAGCGACTACCCAGTCAGCTCCGAGGGCGGATTGTATAGAGTTCTCACTTCAGAGTCTAGTTAGATCACAGATATGATGAAATGAATGCACTAAGTGATGACTTTTTAGTCAACGTGCCAAAAATAGATAATAAAAAGGCCGATGCCTAAACATCAGCCCTCATTGACCATTTATCTCGCTAGTGGCACTTAGTCTAAGTTTTCTAAGCCCCATTTATATAACGCATTCTTCTTCAAGTTATGTATTTCTGCCACCAAAGCAGCTGCTTTTTTCAAAGGCAGCTCTTTGGTCAAAATGCCTAACGTGCGTAAAGCATCTTCAGGTAGTGAGTCGTCTGTTGTTTCACGATGGCCATGTACCAACAATACCATTTCACCACGCTGTTGGTTATCGTCACTTTTCACCCATTCAATCAGCTCACCTAACGGCATGCCTTGAATGGTTTCAAAGGTTTTTGTTAGCTCTCTTGCCAACACAACTTCTCTATCTGGGCCAAGAACGTCTAACATGTCTTGTAGAGAGTCTAAAATACGGTGCGGTGACTCGTAAAAAATACACGTACGCTCTACCGAAGCAATCTCTAGGAATTTATCCTTACGACCTTTGCTTTTCGGTGGTAAAAAACCTTCGAAGCTAAAGCGATCCGATGGCAAGCCAGAGGCACTTAACGCCGTAATGACCGCACAAGCACCTGGAAGAGGCACAACTCTAACGCCCGCTTGACGACATTTTGTCACCAAATGGTATCCTGGGTCGCTGATAAGTGGCGTACCAGCGTCAGAAACTAATGCGATAGACTGACCGGAAAGCAGCTTTTCTACCAAAACTTGTGCTTTTTGCTGCTCATTGTGGTCATGTAGAGCAAAAGTTTTGGTTTGAATATTGAAGTGAGACAGTAATTTGCCCGTATGTCGAGTATCCTCAGCGGCAATGATGTCCACAGTCGACAGAATTTCGATAGCACGTTGGGTGATATCCGCTAAATTTCCGATTGGAGTCGGTACGATATAGAGAGTTGGCCCCTCATTCGGCAACTTATTTTTATCTGTCATTTGTTTACCATCACTTCAACGATTAATATAGAGACAATTTTGTACAAAATTATAGAGAACTCACGGCAATGATTAACCATAAGAGACTCAGTGTACCACGCATACTTACTCCTGTTGCACTAGCAATTACGCTCGCCGCCTGTTCTTCAGGTCCAAGACAGCCTGATGGCGTTGATGTAACACTTGAGCCTACTCAGTCTGTTCAGAACTATATGATCCAAGCTGATAGCACGGAAGGCAGTTTACAAAATGACTGGTTGATCATGGCAACCAAAGCCGCGATTCAAGCAAACCAGTTTGATCAAGCAGAAATGTTGATCAAGCGCCTGGCTCGTCAACAGTTAACCGAAGTTCAGCAAGCAGAGTGGCAACTAGCGCGTGCGACCATACAGCAAAAACAGGGTAATTACTCTCAGTTGCTGCAATTGTTGAATTTTAAACCTTGGTGGAAGTTGCCAAATGAGCAATGGAAAGACTATTACTTGATGCGTGCCGACGCTTATCAAGGTCTTAATCAAGCGTTTGAGGCAAACCGCCAACTGGTTGCATTTGGCCAATATGCATCGTCCGCGGAGCAGAGAGAGATTTCTAGCCGTATTTGGATGAACTTTGGCAGCTACTCCGAGTACGAACTGACCTCATTAGAAACAGAGCCAAATGAAGATGTTTTGGATGGTTGGCTACAACTCGCTATTTATGCGAAAACGCTGTCGGGCAACTTATCCCAACTAAAAAATACCCTCGAACGCTGGTTAAACGAGAACCCATCGCATCCAGCCGCTATCTACACACCAGAAGAGATTCAAAACATTCTCTCTCTAGACATCGTTAAACCAAACAACACCGCTTTGTTACTGCCGCTTACTGGTAAATTCTCGCCACAAGCGCAATTAATTCGTGATGGTTTTGTGTTTGCGATGATGAATGATCGTAACCGTGATCCAAGCGCTACCCTCACGGTAATAGACACTAATGCGTATAACGCCGACCAAATTAAACAACGTTTGATCAATGAAAACATCGATTTTGTTGTTGGTCCCCTAGAAAAAGAAAACGTTGAGCTATTGCACACAACCATGGATGGCTCAGAAAATGGTCCTACGATTCCAGCCCTTGCGCTAAATATTCCCGAAGATGTGCAACCAGATAGCAATATTTGCTACTTGGCATTATCACCAGAACAAGAAGCCGCACAAGCAGCGAAACACTTGTTCAGCGAAGGCTATAACTTCCCTCTGATCCTGGCACCAAAGGGCATCTTTGGTGAGCGCGTAACTGAAGCATTCAACAAAGAATGGCGCAAGTACAGCTCTAATAAAGTCGCAGCAAGTTATTTTGGCGACAAGCGCCAACTTCAAAAAGACATCAATGAAGTATTTGGTCTGCAAGAAAGCAAACAACGTATTGCTCAGATGCAATCACTAATGCGTATCAAGCTTGAAACACAGCCACGTAGCCGTCGTGATGTCGATGCGGTTTATATTGTTGCTAGAAGCACGGAACTGACTTTGATCAAGCCATTTATTGAGGTAGCGATTAACCCAGACGCCAAAGCTCCTCAAATTTTCTCTAGCTCGCGTAGCAACAGTGGCGGCGCGACTTACGAAGATCTAACAGGCATCATCTACAGCGATATCCCATTACTGATTGACCCAGACCCTAGCGTGACCGCTGAAATGAACGAGTTGTGGTCAGAGCAATCTAACATGGAAAAACGTTTGAAAGCACTGGGTATGGATGCGTATAAATTGATTGGGGAGCTGCCACAAATGAAGGTCGTTCCGGGCTACTCAGTTGGCGGCCAAACCGGTATTTTAAGTATCGACAATAATTGTGTTGTACAGCGTGAGCTAAGCTGGGCTGAGCGTGGGGCTCTTTAGCAAGCGCCAAATCGGAAATCAATATGAAGCTCTGGCGAAGCAGTATTTACAACGCCAGGGCTTAAACTTTATTGAACAAAATTTTCTGACTAAGGTCGGTGAGATTGATTTAATCTTCCAACAAGGTGAAACTATTGTGTTTGTTGAAGTCAAATACCGTAAGAACAATCACTTTGGCTCGGCAGCAGAAATGGTGACGCACGCTAAAATGCGCAAGCTAGTCAAAACCGCACAAGTTTGGCTTAGCCAACAAAAGCGCTTAAAACACAATATCGATTATCGATTTGATGTCATCGCCATTCATGATAATGGGCGAGATATCAACTGGATAGAAAACGCAATCTCTGAAGGATAAGCGATGCTAGACAGCATTAAAGACAGCTTTACAGAAAGTATTCAAATTCAAATCGCAGCAGCAGAGGCGCTGCCTGATGCCATTACTCATGCAGCTCAAGCGATGGTGTCGAGCCTGCTTAATGGCAATAAAATTTTATGTTGTGGTAATGGCGGCAGTGCTTCAAACGCTCAACAATTTGTTTCTTGTCTTTTAAACCGTTTTGAAACTGAGCGCCCTAGCCTACCAGCAATGGCCTTAACCGCCGATAATACTACCCTAACCGCAGTGGCCAACGATTACCACTACCAGGAAATCTTCTCAAAACAGGTACGAGCGTTTGGTCAACCAGGCGACATTTTGCTTGCCATGTCGACTAGTGGTAACAGTAAAAATATTATCAAAGCGATGGAAGCAGCCGTAACTCGAGACATGACGATTATCGCGCTAACAGGAAAAGATGGCGGAGAGATGGCAGGACTGCTCGGTGAGAAAGACGTCGAAATTCGTATTCCATCACACCGCACTGCACGTATTCACGAAGTACATATGGTAACACTCCATTGTCTTTGTGATCTTATTGACCAGGTGCTTTTCCCTGCTCACGAAGAGTAACCAAGACTGAGAGTCAGAATTATGATACGTAGCCTCGTTATCTTATTAACAGCATTGAGTTTAAGTGGTTGCGCAGGTTTGTTTATCGCAGGTGCAGCAACCACAGCGAATATTGTCACGGACACACGCACGACAAAACAAATCTGGCAGGACAATAACATTGAATTCGAAGTTGCGGCGATCGGCAATAAAGTACCGTTTAAAGGTGAAGTACGTGTCGTTGCCAGTTCATATAATGGGACTGTAGTCCTTATGGGACAAGCTCCGACACAAGACCTTATCCTTGCTTTAGAGCGAAGAGCTAGAGAAGTTAGTGGTGTAAAAGTCATACACAATCAAATCAAACAAAAAGAGCCACTCACTGTTACCCAGATTAGCAATGACAGCTGGATCACAACCAAAGTAAAGTCAGCTTTGCTTACTGATTCTGAGCTTAATGGTGTTAAGGTTAAAGTGATCACCGAAGATGGCGATGTTTTTCTGTTTGGTTATGTCACACCAGAGCAAGGCGATCGAGCGACAGAAATCGCACGTAACATCTCAGGCGTAAAACAAGTCATTAAAGGGTTCCAATACGGCGAAATGGAGCCTGTTGAAGTGGACTTACCGAGTGACGGTGTACAAACAATAGAAAGTGAGGCAAGTACAGAAAGTGAAAAGAACGTCGAGGTCTTTACGATTAGTGAGTAATTTCCAAAGTCTGGCTTGAAATCATCTTCAACAAGTTAAAAAGAAAAAAGCAGCGTAACGCTGCTTTTTTATTATTTAATCACTCTTAAGCTTGGTTTGCCTTTTGGTCGAGGAGCATCGTCCTCTTCGGCATCTGAATCAGAAACTAACTCAGAAGGCTCATCGCTAACCGTTGTGAACGATGGGGATGATTCTTCCTCGGTCATCGCTTCTTCTTCGATGTGAGTGTACGCTTCTTCTGGTTCAAACATAGTACCAGCACCATTCTCACGTGCATAAATAGCTTGAACAGCATACACAGGCACGATCACTGAGTGCGGACGACCGCTAAAGCGAGCATGGAAGGTAATCGCATCATTACCTAACTCAAGATTACCCACTGCACGTGGCGCAATATTCAAAATAATTTGACCATCTTGAATAAATTCAACCGGGACACGCACCCCTGGCATTGTTGCATCCACAACCAAGTGAGGAGTCAAGTCATTGTCTACTAACCAGTCGTAAAATGCGCGAAGCATATACGGGCGGCGAGCAGTCATTTTTGCAATATCCATAACGTGTTTTAAATCGCTTAGCGAACTAGGCGCATTTCACGTTCAGCTTCAGTCAAAGAAGCAAGGAACGAATCACGTTCAAATACGCGGTTCATGTATACCTTGATTTCTTTTGAACCAGGGCCAACAAGATCGATACCAAGTTGAGGCAAACGCCACAATAGTGGAGCTAGGTAACAATCGATCAAGCTGAATTCTTCGCTCATGAAGTACTCATATTCAGCAAAAATTGGCGCTAACGTCAGAAGATCATTACGCAGCTTTGTGCGTGCTTTTTCTGATTCTTCCGCATTACCTTTCATCACTTTTTCAGCGAGTGAATACCAGTTGCGTTCGATACGGTACATCATCAAGCGGCTGTTGCCACGAGCAACAGGGTAAACCGGCATTAGAGGTGGATGAGGGAAACGCTCGTCCAAGTACTCCATGATGATTTTTGAATCGTAAAGAGCTAGCTCACGGTCAACAAGAGTTGGCACTGATTTATATGGGTTTAGCTCAACAAGCTCAGCAGGAAGGTTTGCTTCGTCAACAAGCTCAACTTCAACACTTACGCCTTTTTCAGCTAGTACAATGCGAACCTGATGGCTATACAAATCTGATGCACTTGAGAAAAGAGTCATCACAGAACGTTTATTGGCAGCTACAGCCATGGAGCCCTCCAGTACACTTACAAATAAAAACAATGGAGGCTAAGCCTCCATTGTACATCAATTAAAATTGGGAATTAGCACGGTATTTTAGCACAATTAATGCACATCGCGCCAATACTCTTTCTTGAGCATCACAACAACGATGGTTAGAAGCACTAAGAAGCCCATTACCCACCAGCCTAAAGCATGACGCTCAAGCTGCACTGGGTCACCTGAATAAACTAAGAAGTTAACGAGATCGCCAACCGCTTTGTCATATTCGCCTTCACTCAGCTCACCCGTGCCATCGGTTTCAGTACCAACAACAACTTGTACTTCTTCGCCATCTACGATTTTCGTATCGTAAATCGGCGTCGGGATGCCCTGTAGCTCTTCAAGTACATGCGGCATACCAACACTCGGGAAGACGATGTTGTTCACGCCGAATGGACGAGATGGATCAACATAGAAAGAGCGTAAGTAAGTGTATAACCAATCAGCACCACGAACTCGTGCAACCAACGTAAGATCTGGTGGTGGAGCACCAAACCAGTTTGCCGCTTGCTTCGGTGGCATAGCATTGACCATTAGATCACCGATTTTCGCTTCAGGATTGAAAATCAGGTTTTCTTTCATTAAGTCTGTTGGAATTTCCAAGTCTGTTGCTACACGCTCGTAACGCTGGTATTGCGTAGAGTGACAAGCAAAACAGTAGTTCATGAACAACTTCGCGCCGTTTTGTAGCGAAGCTTTATCCGTAAGGTCAACATTCGCTTTATCCAGCGGAACATTGGCCCCAGCTGCCATCGCTAGTGATGGCAACATAGCAAATAGAATTACAATCCACTTCTTCATTTGAATGTCACCCTCTCTGGTAATGGTTTGGTTGCTTCATTTTTGCTGTAGAAGAACAGCAACACAAAGAACATGAAGTAACACAAGCTAAAGATCTGAGATAGTAGTGTGTACGTTGGTGTCGCAGGTAACGCACCTAAAATACCCAGAGCGATAAAGGCGATAGTGAACTGTACAATATTCAATAGATGAAGTTTGCTACGGTAACGGTATGAACGAACTTTACAACGATCCAACCAAGGTAGAACAAACAGCACTGCAATTGACGCGCCCATTAGGATAACACCTAATAGTTTGTCTGGAACCGCACGTAAGATTGCGTAGAACGGCGTGAAGTACCATACCGGAGCAATATGCTCTGGTGTCTTCAGTGGGTTTGCAGCTTCAAAGTTAGGCGGCTCAAGGAAGTACCCACCCATTTCTGGGTTAAAGAACAGCACGTAACAGAAGAAGAACAAGAAACCAGCGACACCGACCAAGTCCTTAACCGTGCCGTACGGATGGAAAGGAATCGAATCAATGATGTCATATTTCTTCGTATAGTAATCGTGGAACTTGAATTGCGTTTTGTAATCGTCGCCCATTGAGCCTTTTGGCAGCTTAGTTTCGATACCATCCGGGTTGTTTGAGCCTACTTCGTGCAGCGCCAATACGTGCAGAACAACAAGAAGAAGCAAAACGATAGGCAGTGCAATAACGTGTAGTGCGAAGAAACGGTTTAGCGTTGCACCAGAGATGATGTAGTCACCACGAATCCAAAGTGTTAGGTCATCACCGATAACAGGAATAGCACCAAACAGGGAAATGATTACCTGCGCACCCCAGTATGACATCTGACCCCATGGAAGTAGGTAACCCATGAACGCTTCAGCCATGAGAACTAGGAAGATCAACATACCGAAGATCCACAACAGTTCACGAGGTTTTTGGTATGAACCGTAGATCAAACCACGGAACATGTGAAGATACACAACAACGAAAAACGCTGACGCGCCAGTGGAATGCATGTAACGCAGAAGCCAACCGTACTCTACATCACGCATAATGTATTCGATAGACGCAAATGCACCGTCACCTGAAGGAACATAGTTCATCGTTAGCCAAATACCCGTTAGGATTTGGTTAACAAGAACCAGCATCGCCAGAGAACCGAAAAGGTACCAAAAGTTGAAGTTCTTAGGCATTGGGTATTCAGACAAATGCTTTTTATAAGCATTCATTGCAGGAATACGCTTTTCAACCCAATCTAACATTGCTTGCATTATGCATCTCCCTCATCAACACCCACAATGAGCTTGGTATCGCTCAAATACATGTGCTTAGGAACGACAAGGTTCAACGGAGCAGGTACTCCTTGGAACACTCGACCAGCCATGTCGAACTTAGAACCATGACAAGGACAGAAGAAGCCAGATCTTACGCCCTGCACCTGCTCTGAGAAAGAGTCAGGTAGATAGGTTGGTGAACAACCTAAGTGGGTACAGAAACCAACTGCGACGAAAAACTCTTCCTTAATCGAACGAAACTCATTCTGAGCGTACTCAGGCTGCTGCTCCATTTCAGATTGTGGATCGCGAAGCTTATCACCGATCGATTTTAAGTTATCCAGAACGCTTTGAGTGCGGCGAACAATCCATACAGGTTTTCCCTGCCACTCAACACGAACCAGCTGACCTGGTTCAATTTTACTTATATCCACTTCCACCGGTGCGCCCGCCGCTTTGGCTTTAGCACTCGGATTCCATGATTTGATAAAAGGCACGGCGACGGCGACTGCCCCTAACCCACCAACAACTGCCGTTGTAGCGGTTAGAAAACGCCTGCGACCGTTATTTAAAGGCGCGTTGCTCATCCAAACATTCTCCCATTTGCTCCCTTTGGATCGTTATTATTCCGCTTATAAGAGCATGGCTAACAAATAATGAATTTAGTTCTATTTATTGGAGGGAAATGATAAAGAAAACCCTACTTTTTGACAAGATAAAGCTACCTTTTTGTAACATTTGTGAGGCAAATCGCTCGCGTCGTCACAAAAGCGGCAGAATTATAAAAAATTGATGTGATTTGTAACAAGAAAGCACCACATAGAAGCCCCGCTGAAAGCGGATAAAACCTTTTATCTTGGTAGTTTTCAGTTAATTACACAGAGAAATATTTCGTATTACGCGTTCAGCTTGCTGTGTTTATATTTTCAATTTTGTAGCACGCAGAATGCTCAAAAAGGAGCGTAAGTCATTTTAAAACATGTTACAGGAAGAATAAGATACAAAGACATTCTTGCTGATGAATACATCTATGCTGCATCGCAAGAGAAAGCGTGGTGAGTCGCAATTAAATAAGGCACATATAAAACGGCACTGGCAACCTTTCGACGAAGGACTAATAAGAAGGCTTGCTCGGAGTGTGATGATAAGTGAAGGCTGTTCGTTGCTTGAAGACAAGTATGATGTCTTTAAATACAAAAAAGCCCGGCATAGAGCCGAGCTTTTGGTACACAGTTTCCAGAGTAACTCTGAAAAGCATAATTCCCGATAAGAGGAAATTAACGCTTAGAGAACTGTGGACGACGACGTGCTTTACGTAGACCAACTTTCTTACGTTCAACGCAACGAGCGTCACGAGTAACGTAGCCAGCTGCGCGTAGAGCAGGACGTAGAGACTCATCGTATTCCATAAGCGCGCGAGTGATACCGTGACGGATAGCACCAGCTTGACCAGAAATACCGCCGCCTTTAACTGTTACGTAAAGGTCTAGCTTTTCAGTTAGTTCAACTAGCTCTAGAGGTTGTTGTACAACCATACGTGCTGTTGGACGACCGAAGTATTCGTCAAGGTTACGCTTGTTTACTACAATGTTACCGCTGCCTGGTTTAATGAAAACACGTGCAGCTGAGCTTTTGCGACGGCCAGTGCCGTAGTATTGATTCTCTGCCATTTTCGAAATCCCCAATTAGATGTCTAGTACTTGTGGTTGTTGAGCAACATGGTTGTGCTCAGCGCCCGCGTAAACTTTTAGCTTACGGTACATAGCACGGCCTAGAGGACCACGTGGAAGCATGCCTTTAACTGCAAGCTCAAGAGCCATCTCAGGTTTACGATCGATCAACTTTTCAAAAGTGATAGATTTTAGACCACCTGGGAATTCAGAGTGACGGTAGTACACTTTGTTCTTAGCTTTGTTACCAGTTACAGCAACTTTCTCAGCGTTGATAACGATGATGTAATCACCAGTGTCAACGTGAGGAGTGTATTCAGCTTTATGTTTGCCACGTAGGCGAGATGCAATTTCACTTGCTAGACGGCCAAGAGTTTTACCTTCAGCGTCTACAACGTACCAGTCGCGTTTTACAGTTTCTGGTTTAGCAACGAAAGTTTTCATGCTAACAATAACCCGTTAATTAAATTTTAAACTTTAAAGGAACACCCAATAGTGCTCCCACACTGTCTAAGAGCCCAGTCATCACCCCTTCGAGTCGTTGGTACTCTCGACCTTCAATTTCGAAATAACTTCGATAATCAGGTCTGCAGTAACGGTGGGTCGCAGGATTATAGAGAAGAGCGAAGAAAAAATCACCTTTTTTTGCGCCAAATCACTAATTTTTTCTTCACTTTTTTAAGAATCCATTGGATCTAGGCCAAATGTTCACGCGCGAGATACTCATGACTTTGCATCTCAGTAAGCCGAGACAAACAGCGCTTAAATTCGAACTCTAACTGCCCGTCAGTATATAAGTCGGCCATTGGCACTTCAGCAGAAATAATCAACTTAACATTGCGCTCGTAAAACTCATCGACTAGCGCGATAAAGCGTCTCGCCGCATCATCTATTTTTCGGTTCATTTGTTGAACATCTGCCAGTAATACAGTGTGGTAAATACGAGACAATTCAATGTAGTCATTTTGACTGCGAGCAGTTTGACACAACTGAGCAAACGACGCATGCAGCACCCCGTCGCTTGCTTCAATCACCGCTAGTTGACGGTGGTTAACTTCGATTTGATGAGCAACAAACTGACGCTCTCCAGTCAGCTGCTGATAATATTTGTTAAGGTTTATGCTAGCCTGATCATCAAGCGGGTAATGGTATATTTCAGCCTGTTCTAACGTTCTTAAGCGATAATCAACGCCACTATCGACATTCAACACTTCACAACGTGCCAAAATCATATCGATCGCGGGCAAAAAGCGCGCTCTTTGCAAACCGTTACGATATAAGTTCTGCGGCTCAATGTTTGAAGTCGCGACTAGGATCATCTGCCGCGTGAACATTTCTTGAAGTAGCGTTGCAAGGATCATCGCATCAGTAATGTCGGAAACAAAAAATTCATCAAAGCAAACCACATCGGCTTCTTCTTTAAATTTATCCGCCACTTTTGATAGCGGATTTTCGACATCACCTAACAGCTTCAACTCATCATGTACTCGATACATAAATCGATGGAAGTGGACGCGCATTTTTCTTTGGGTCGGTAAAGCATCAAAAAATGCATCCATAAGGTAGGTTTTACCGCGACCTACCCCACCCCAAAAGTAAAGACCTTTTGGTGGTTCAGGCTTGTCGATTTTTTTCCCCATTAGCTTTTGCCATTTGGAAAGCTGAGGAACAGGCGCTGACTGAAATTCAACGATAGCATGGTAAAGCTTGTCTAATGCAACGACCGCTTGATACTGAGCTTCATCACGCTGAAACCCGTGTTCTGCTATGTCTTTTTGATATTGTTGTAGTGGTGTCATCGTATTAAGTCGTATAGAGGTATAGAGAAAAGGGTTACCTCGGGGTCAACTTTGAGAATAGAGAGAAGTAGTTATCAGTCCCCGAAGACATACTGCTATTTTTCTTTATCGGCTGTTCAAGCCATAGTAACATGGACGAGCACCGCGTGTAACTAAGTAGTAAAAGACTTGTTAAAACAACTATAAGGAGCAGTTATGCCTTGGATTTATGCCATTGTGGGTTTGCTGGTCGGTACAATCGTAGGCGTAGTCATTAGTAGACTAACCACCCCTGAATACAAGAAACAAAAGTCTGTGCAGAAAGAACTTGAAGCGGCCAAGTTTGAATTAGAGCAACAACGTCAAGAGCTCGTCGATCACTTTGCACAAACCGCAGAAATGTTGGACACCCTAGGTAAAGATTACACCAAGCTATACCAACATATGGCCAAGACCTCTTCTGAGCTTTTGCCAAACTTACCAGAACAAGACAACCCGTTTGATAAGAAAACGGCAATGTCGTCTGAAACCATTGCAGAAGATCAACCAGAGTTTAACGAACAACCAAAAGACTACGCTAATGGCGCCACCGGTCTTTTGAAGGATCAAGAGAAAGAAATCATTAATGCTCCCGAAGCGGTAACCGCAAAAGCATCATAATCCTCTCTTACTTCTATCTAGGGCCGATACATTTGTATCGGCCCTTTTTTGAACTTTTTCACCTCACCTTCGCTCTAACTTGGAAGTGCACTGCCTCCCCTTTTGATTGTCCGAACTAGACCCTATATTAGTTATTAACAAAGTGAACTAACCGTTCGGATATTTCTTTTTGGCAGACATGTTTCAAGAGGAGTTATTGGATGAAAAAACCACTGCTTGCGCTCACCGTTCTATCTCTGAGTTTGGGGTCGATTATTGCCCCAGTTCAAGCCACTGCCGCATTACCTTTGAATGTGGATGGCCAACAGTTACCTAGCTTGGCACCAATGCTTGAGAAGGTGACCCCAGCTGTTGTGAGTATTGCTGTAGAAGGTAAACAAGTACAAACCAGCCGCATTCCCGAGCAATTTCAATTTTTCTTTGGCCCAGACTTTCCTATGGAACAAAGGCGAGAGCGCCCGTTCAGAGGTTTAGGGTCTGGTGTCATTATTGATGCGAAGAAAGGCCATATTGTCACTAACTACCACGTGATCAAGGGGGCAGATGAGATTCGAGTTCGCCTCTTTGACGGGCGCGAGTATGACGCTACGCTCGTTGGCGGTGATGAAATGGCCGATGTTGCGTTACTTAAATTAGAGAAAGCGAAAAACTTAACGCAGATTAAAGTCGCGGATTCCGACAAACTGCGTGTCGGTGACTTTACGGTTGCGATTGGTAACCCATTTGGACTCGGTCAAACTGTGACTTCGGGTATTGTTTCAGCCCTTGGCCGTAGTGGCTTAAACGTTGAAAACTTCGAAAACTTCATCCAAACCGATGCCGCAATTAACAGCGGTAACTCTGGTGGTGCATTGGTCAACCTTAATGGTGAGCTGATCGGTATTAATACTGCGATTTTAGGCCCTAACGGCGGTAATGTGGGTATTGGCTTTGCGATTCCATCAAACATGATGAAAAACCTCACTGATCAAATTCTAGAGTTTGGTGAAGTCAAACGCGGCATGTTGGGTGTGCAAGGTGGCGAAGTAACCTCTGAGCTAGCTGATGCATTGGGTTACGAGTCGAGTAAAGGGGCCTTTATTGGTCAAGTCGTACCGGACAGCGCAGCCGATAAAGCAGGGTTAAAAGCCGGTGACGTAATTGTATCGGTGAACGGCAAAGCGATTAATACTTTCTCAGAGCTCCGCGCAAAAGTGGCAACACTGGGCGCAGGTAAAGAAATCACATTAGGTGTGGTTCGAGATGGTAAGAATAAAACCTTTGATGTAACGCTTGGCGAATCTACGAATATGAAAGCTAAAGCGGAGACATTACATGAGGGACTCAAAGGTGCGGAGTTAAGCAATACAACACCAAGTGATGTAATCCAAGGTGTTAAAGTATCGAGCGTTGCAGATAACTCTCCGGCTGCTCAATATCAATTACAACAAGGTGACATTATTATCGGTGTGAACCGTCAACGAGTGAAAAACCTTGCCGAGCTTCGTACAATCGTAGAGAAACACAAAGGTGTACTGGCTCTTAATATTCAACGTGGTGAACGTACTATTTATCTTGTCATTCGTTAACCACTTTCAAAGTGATAGAAAATAAGGTTTTCGATGCATATTGCTGAGTGATAAGGCTCGATCACTTTTCCTTATCGCTCAATAACTAATGAAAAGGGCAGCGCGATGACGTACTGCCCTTTTGTTATTTTTCAATGTAATGCTATTCTTCATCTTCGATGCCATTTTGGCGCTCACGCATGGAGAGGATATGCTCAGCTTTTTATTACGTTCTGTCTTTTTAGGCTTGGCTACTGCCGCAGTGGTATTACTGGCGGTTCCATCTTTGCGCAACAACGTAATTCCTGCCGCGCTTGATCCTCAACCTGTTAATATCGCATCAGTCGAGTTGACGTTTAATCAAGCGGTCCGAAGAGCAGCGCCTGCCGTGGTAAACATCTACAGCCGTAAGTATGTTGAGAATGATCGCAGTAAACTCTCGACTCAAGGTCTGGGGTCAGGTGTCATTGTTAGTGAGAAAGGCTACATCATTACTAACTATCATGTGGTTGCTCAAGCTGATCAAATTGTTGTGGCATTACAAGACGGCAGAGCCGCAGCGGCTCAGCTCGTAGGGACAGATAAACGTACTGATATAGCCGTGCTGCGTGTCGAAGGTTCGAATTTACCCGTAATCCCTCTGAACTCTAATTACAAACCACAAGTGGGCGACGTAGTACTAGCCATCGGTAACCCATACAACCTTGGACAAACCACAACGTTCGGCATTATTTCAGCCACAGGTCGTTCATCTATTAGCGACGGTCGTCAAGCATTCATTCAAACCGATGCCGCCATCAATGAAGGTAACTCTGGTGGAGCCCTAGTGAACACACAAGGCGAGCTCGTCGGCATTAATACCGCCTCTTTTCAGCAAGCGACAGACTTAGAAACTTACGGTATTTCTTTTGCGATCCCTGCGCCGCTAGCGAGTAAGATCATGCAGAAAATCATCGCTGATGGCCGCGTGATTCGTGGTTATATTGGAATCGACGGCCAAGACATTAATGCGGTCACTGCTCGCCTACTTGGAAATGAACACATAGGTGGTATTGTCGTACTTGGTATTGATCCAAATGGCCCAGCCAATGCGGCTGGCTTTCAAAAACAAGATATCATTATCAGTATTGATGGCAATAAGGTTCAGGGGCGTCAGAGCGTTATGGATATCGTCACCGATTTACGTCCTGGCACCACCGTGGACGTCGGTATCATTCGCAAAGGAAAAGAGATGACCTTGAAAGTCACCATTGCCGAAGACAAGCAAGAAGCATAAAAAATCCCAGCCATTGGCTGGGATTTTTATTTGTGCGTTACTCGCTATCGCTCGGTGTTTCCGTCGTATCGGAATCATCTAGCTCAACTTCAATGCGAGTGACTCGCTGCAAACCTCTCGGTAGTAGCCCGCCTCGGCGACCACGTTCGCCACGGAAGTTATCAAGGTCAGACGGTTTAAGACCCAACTTTCGCTTACCCGCGTACAGCGTTAACGATGCACCTTTTGGTAAAGACATTAAGTGAGATAGTACTTCTTCTCGCTCTTTTGCTTTAGCAGCAGGAATGTTGATGATCTTATTCCCTTTACCTTTCGCCAGTTGTGGCAAGTCTTTGATTGGGAACAGCAGCATGCGACCTTGGTTAGTGATTGCTAAGATTTCATCAGAGTCTAAATCTTCAATCTCTTTTGGCGTCATGATCTCAGAGTTGGCAGGTAAAGTGACGAGCGCTTTACCACTGCGGTTTTTAGACAGCAAGTCCGCGCCTTTACATACAAAGCCGTAACCTGCATCTGAACCCACCAGCCACAGCTGATCTTCTTCACTCATGATGACTTGGCGAATACTGCTACCAGCCGTAATATTCAAGCGACCAGTAATCGGCTCACCTTGACTACGAGCAGAAGGCAGTGAGTGCGATTCCAGAGAGTAACTTCGACCGTCACTACCTAGGAATACCGCAGGCTGATTACTCTTACCTCGAGCATGCGCTAAATACTTATCACCCGACTTATAGTTTAAGCCTTCGGCATCCACGTCATGGCCTTTCGCGTGACGAATCCAACCTTTCTCAGAAAGCACAACCGTGATTGGCTCACTTGGTACGAGGTCACGTTCAGTCAGCGCTTTTGCTTCTGCACGCTCAACCATTGGAGAGCGACGGTCATCACCGTATTTCTCTGCGTCTGCTTTGATTTCTTTTTTCAGTAGTGTGTTCAGACGACGCTCAGAACCGAGTAGCTGTTCTAGCTTCTCACGCTCTTTCTCTAGCTCGTCTTGCTCACCACGGATCTTCATCTCTTCTAGTTTTGCTAGATGACGAAGTTTGGTATCTAAAATTGCATCCGCTTGGATATCGGTAATACCAAAGCGTTCCATCAGCACCGCTTTTGGATCGTCTTCAGTACGGATGATCTCAATCACTTCATCTAGGTTGAGGTAAGCAACCAACAAACCTTCCAAGATGTGTAGACGAGCCATTACTTTGTCTAGGCGATGTTGTAGACGACGACGCACAGTCGTACGACGGAACTCGATCCACTCAGACAGAATTTGCACCAGACCTTTAACTTGAGGACGGTTATCCAAACCAATCATGTTCAAGTTAACGCGGTAACTGCGCTCAAGATCCGTTGATGCGAACAAGTGGTTCATCAACAAGTCACAATCGACGCGGTTTGACTTAGGCACCACAACGATACGCGTTGGGTTCTCGTGATCCGATTCGTCACGAAGATCGTCAACCATTGGCAGCTTCTTCGCACGCATCTGGTTAGCGATTTGCTCAAGCAGTTTGGCACCCGATACTTGGTGAGGCAAAGAAGTGATAACAATATCAGAACCTTCTTTATGCCAAACCGCGCGCATTTTGATGCTGCCACGACCGTTGCGGTAAATCTTCTCGATATCCGCTTGCGGCGAGATAATTTCTGCTTCTGTTGGGTAATCCGGACCTTTGACATACTGCATCACGTCCGGCAGTTCTGCTTTCGGGTTGTCGATCAAATGAATAGTCGCATCTGCGATTTCACGAACGTTGTGCGGTGGGATGTCTGTTGCCATACCAACGGCAATGCCGGTTACACCGTTAAGCAGGATGTGAGGCAGACGTGCTGGCAACATTTGTGGCTCTTTCATTGTGCCATCAAAGTTAGGTTGCCATTCAACCGTGCCCTGGCCAAGTTCGCCAAGCAATACTTCAGCAAACTTAGACAGTTTTGCTTCGGTATAACGCATTGCCGCAAATGATTTCGGATCATCTGGCGCACCCCAGTTACCTTGACCATCCACTAATGGATAGCGGTAAGAGAATGGCTGAGCCATCAATACCATCGCTTCGTAACACGCTGAATCACCGTGCGGATGGTATTTACCTAGCACGTCACCAACGGTACGTGCAGATTTTTTGTATTTTGCTGATGCAGAGAGACCAAGCTCTGACATCGCATAAATGATGCGTCGTTGAACCGGCTTTAAGCCATCACCAATGTATGGCAAGGCGCGGTCCATGATTACGTACATCGAGTAGTTCAGATAAGCGTCTTCAGTGAACTTGCGCATTGGCAATTGTTCGACGCCATCGTAGGTAATTTCTGTAGACATCCGTTACACCTCTGCCAAGTCGCCGTTGTTTTGTAGCCAAGAACGACGGTCATCTGCACGCTTTTTACCTAGCAGCATGTCCATCATTTCCATGGTCGCCGTAGAGTCGTCAATGGTTAACTGCACTAAGCGACGCGTGTTCGGATCCATGGTGGTTTCACGCAACTGAAGTGGGTTCATCTCACCCAGACCTTTGAATCGTTGCACGTTGATTTTGGCTTTCTTCTTCGACAAGCGCTCTAAAATGCCATCTTTTTCATCATCATCGAGGGCGTAGAACACTTCTTTCCCGCAGTCGATTCGATACAGAGGCGGCATCGCCACATAGATATGACCCGCTTCCACTAGTGCGCGGAAGTGACGAGTAAATAGAGCACAAAGCAGCGTTGCGATGTGAAGACCATCCGAGTCCGCATCGGCAAGGATACAGATCTTACCGTAACGAAGACTCTCGAGGTTGTCGCTATCTGGGTCAATACCCAAAGCAACAGAGATATCGTGTACTTCTTGAGACGCAAGAACTTGATCGGCAGAGACTTCCCACGTGTTCAAGATCTTACCACGCAGTGGCATCACAGCTTGGAATTCACGGTCACGTGCCTGTTTTGCCGAGCCACCCGCAGAGTCACCCTCCACAAAGAAGATTTCAGTGCGACTTAAGTCCTGTGCTGAACAGTCGGTCAACTTGCCTGGCAGTGCCGGGCCGGACGCCACTTTCTTACGTACGACTTTTTTCGCCGCTCGCATACGACGGTGCGCGTTAGCGATACAGACTTCTGCCAATTGCTCTGCGAGCTGAGGCTTTTCGTTCAACCAAAGACTGAACGCATCTTTGACTACGCCAGAGACAAATGCCGCGGTTTGACGAGAAGAGAGACGTTCCTTGGTCTGGCCTGCAAATTGCGGGTCTTGAATCTTAACCGACAGCACGTAAGAACAGCGGTCGAAAACATCATCACCCGTTAGCTTCACACCACGAGGTAATAGATTACGGAACTCACAGAATTCGCGCATCGCTTCCAACAAGCCTTGGCGTAAACCATTAACGTGCGTACCACCTTGAGCGGTTGGGATCAGGTTAACGTAGCTTTCGGTGATCATCTCACCGCCTTCTGGCTGCCAAATTACCGCCCAGTTTGCCGCTTCGGTATCCGCCAAGAACTCACCAGTAAATGGTTCTTCAGGAATAACTGGGTAGCCTTTTACACCTTCCGCAAGATAGTCTTTCAAACCATCTTCGTAGTACCACTTATAGTCTTTGTCATTAACTTTGTCGGTTAATGTGATTTCTAAGCCCGGACACAAAACCGCTTTTGCGCGCAGGTTGTTGACTAAGCGCGTCACAGAGAAGTTAGCCGAATCGAAGTACTTCGCATCAGGCCAGAAATGTACGCTGGTACCGCGATTGCGACGACCACATGTGCCAGTTACGGTCAGATCAGACACTTTCTCGCCGTGTTCAAATGCAATTTCATACACTTGACCATCACGACGAACTGTTACTTCAACGCGTTTTGACAACGCGTTTACTACAGATATACCTACCCCGTGCAAACCACCAGAGAATTGGTAGTTTTTGTTAGAGAACTTACCACCCGCATGTAGCTTACATAGAATTAGCTCTACGCCTGATACTTTCTCTTCTGGGTGGATATCAACAGGCATGCCTCGACCATCATCGATCACTTCGAGTGATTGGTCAGCATGTAGGATGACTTGTACTTTTGAGGCATGTCCGGCTAGCGCTTCATCGACACTGTTGTCGATAACTTCTTGGCCCAAATGGTTTGGGCGCGCTGTATCCGTATACATCCCTGGTCGGCGACGTACTGGCTCTAAGCCATTCAGTACTTCAATGGCACCAGCATTATATTGTTCAGTCATAATACGGAATTATTCTCAAAGTTTACTTGTTGCCTGAGTATCACCAATGGGCGTACCCATACTCAGGAAACGAAAAAGCCACCCTGTTCACATCACTAAGAGTTTGTAAACATGATGCATAACAAAGTAGCCAGGGTCCTCGACCCTTAAGATCTTTTGGCAAAACATAGTCGGAAAGCATACCGCCCATGTCAAGAAACGGTTGGATATATCAATAAAAACTATGAGCCTTTTCCAATCGCTTTCGAATTACAGTTCTAGAAATTCGATAATCTGTGCAGGATAACGCTCAAAGCCTACAAAACTGTGATCACCGCCTTGTTCTACTGTTTGCTTAGCGTCTGCAAACTTATCTACCGCTTGTCGATAGTCTAAAACCTCATCTTCTGTTTGTTGCAATAACCAAAAAGAATGTGGCGACGCGATGCTTTGTACATCAAGAGCTTTTAACTCGTCAATATGACAAGCTTCAAGTGTATAGGTTTCATGCGTATATGGGTTAATTTGCTTACCCAAATAATCTACTAGCAACTCATAAGGCTTGACTGCGGGGTTGACCACTACCGCTTTAAACCCAAACTTGTCATTTAGCCACGTTGACATAAAACCGCCTAATGAGCTGCCCACTAGACCAATTTTATAGTCGTCTTTATATTGCTCGATAATATCCAACAACATTTTCGCCGCTTGCTGAGGATAACAAGGTAACTGGGGAACAATCACCTTAATATCAGGCCTATGTTGCTCGCAGTAGGCTCGCATCACATTCGCTTTCATGGAGAGTGGAGAGCTATTAAAGCCATGGATATAGAGAAGAAGTGAAGGTTTACTCATAGATATCTCGCACAAAAAAGCGAGCCCAAACAGAGAGCTCGGGCGCGTTAGTAGCCGTTAGAAGAGAAGTCTGGTTGGAACTGGCCATCAGGAAGCCGACCTACTTGGGTCGTAATATCGCCACAAGCGTGTAGTTGCAGCTCCCGCCAACCAGGCGAAGTGGTATCAAGGGCAAAATCATCCGAGTTAGGCTTAAACTGAACACAAGTTGAGGGTGTTGCCATCACTCGAATACCCTTGTGAAGCACATTCATATCTTGATGAACATGGCCACAGAGAATGCCTTTCACGTTATCAAAACGCTCGACAACCTGCCAAAACGCTTCGGCATCTTTTAAAGTATGTTGATCAAGCCACGCGCTTCCCACCAGTAACGGGTGATGATGCAACAAAACAAGTGTGTGTCTTTCTGGGTGTTCGGCTAGCTTTTCTTCGAGTAGCGTTAATTGCTGATCACTCAAGCGCCCATGAGGAACGCCAACCACTTGCGAGTCTAAAAGAATTAACTGCCAATGCTCGCCAAGCAATACATGCTCTGCGGCTTTGATTTGTGGCGAAGGCAAAACACTGCCCATATTAGGCTTGTAATCATGATTACCAGGTAGCCAAAAACAGTCTTTCTCTAGCGGTTCAATGCCGTTGGCAAAGCGCTGATAAGATTCTGCACTATGGTCTTGGGAAATATCCCCCGTCGCCAAGATGTAATCAAACGCCACGTTGCGGCGTAAAACATCAGCAACAACAGCATTGAAGCTATCGACTGTTTTTACGCTTAGCAAACTTCCCTCATCGGCAGCAAACAGATGAGTATCCGTAATTTGTAAAAGTTTGATGCTGTCACTAGATGATTGCAAAAT
The DNA here is from genome assembly GCF_023650755.1 of Vibrio sp. SCSIO 43097. Taxonomy (NCBI): domain Bacteria; kingdom Pseudomonadati; phylum Pseudomonadota; class Gammaproteobacteria; order Vibrionales; family Vibrionaceae; genus Vibrio; species Vibrio sp. SCSIO 43097. The sequence goes on from NZ_CP071840.1 coordinate 2,998,696, forward strand.
GAAAACCTGATTCGTCCACTATATCGTTATTTGTTATTTTCCTTTAGTGACGTGACGATCAATTGAAGGCAAGTGGTGTTCTACTGATACCACTTCGTAAACAAAACGTCAGCCATTCACCGAGGAATGTGTTTAATTGATGCTTTTCATCTTTCTGCATCAGTTGGTCATTGGGATAATCATACTTAGCTTTTATGCGAGAGAACTCTCCGCTTGAGCATACTTCGGCTACTCTCGCATCATGATAAAGCCTGACAGACATCGTCGGTAAAGGAAACACTGGCGTTTCATCACTCTGACATATCTCAACAACTGTGGTGTATTTTGTGATTTCATTCACGGTCAATTGGTAAACCATGTTCGCCGCTTGGTAGCAACGTACATCCCCAACTTCGGCAGAAGCAGGCAATAAGGCGTTCAACTTAGCGTAGTTGGTCTCATACGTTCTCATAAGACCAGCTAAATCAACATGATATTGTTGTTTTTCAGCCAATTGTGCCATTACTCACTCTCCACCGTTTGGGATAGTCCCCATTCTGACTTTAACTCTTGATGGTGTAATTGCAGCCATTGCAACGCAATAATCGACGCACCATTTTCAAATTTTCCGTCCTTCACCCATTGATACGCCGTTTCACGACTCATGACATGAACGCGGATATCTTCATTCTCATAGTCTAAACCATGAATGCCGTGCGCTTTAGACGCATCCACTTCACCAACAAAGACGTCTAGCTTTTCCGAGCAACCACCAGCCGAAGGATAATAGGAAGTAACAGGTACAACGCGCCCCACCTGAATCCCCGCTTCTTCGACAGCCTCTCGACGAATTACGGCTTCAGCAGATTCATCGCGGTCAATCATACCGGCGACAATTTCTAGCTGCCAAGGGTGTTCATGTTCCAACGCGCCAATACGAATCTGTTCAATGATTACGACCTGGTCCGTCTTTGGATCATAAGGAAGCATCGCTGCTGCGTGACCACGCTCGAACATTTCTCGTTCGACAACTCCACTCCAACCACCAGCAAATAGCCTATGCTGAAAGCGGTATTTCACCATTTTGAAAAAACCTTCAAATAAGGTTTCTTTCGAGATGACTTTTACATCTCGCGAAGTAAAATCTTGTTGTTGTTTGTCACGCTGTTGCATTCAACACCTCTCTGAGTGAATCCTGTAGTTTACTCATTGTTATTCGCTTGCTCAAAGGACTTGGCTCAACTTTTTGTATAATAGTTACAAATTAATTTAAGTCTTTGCTAAAAATTTATTGCACAAGTGGATAATTACGTGTAAAAAAGTGCAAACTTTAGAGTAAATATCGTGCAAATTGAGTTAAACTACTGAGAATTAACCAATCTATGGACCGCGGGAATAGAAAATGAAAAAATTGCTTCCACTATTTATCAGTGCAGCGCTAGGTAGCATGAGTACGTCTGCGTTCGCAGACTCTTTGGCTGAAATCTACGACTTGGCAAAACAAAATGATCCACAATTGCTCAGTGTAGCAGCACAACGTGACCAAGCTTTCGAAGCAATCACCTCAAGCCGTAGTGCTCTATTACCACAGATCAACCTTACTGCGGGTTACAATTTAACTCGTGGTGATACTGAATACGATTCAAATCTAATTAGTGACGTATCAAACGATGGCAACGCGCTAACCGCTGGCGTTAGCTTTTCACAAGCACTTTACAACCGCGCATCTTGGATCTCTCTAGATACTGCTGAGAAAAGTGCTCGCCAAGCAGACGCAACTTACGCAGCGACGCAACAGGCACTGATTCTTCGCGTGTCACAAGCGTATTTTGAAGTTCTACGCGCACAAGATAATCTTGTTTTCGTACGTGCAGAAAAAGCCGCGGTTGGCCGTCAACTTGAGCAAACTAAACAGCGTTTTGAAGTAGGTTTGTCTGCAATCACTGACGTGCATGACGCACAAGCTCAGTACGACCAAGTGCTAGCGGACGAAGTGTTGGCAGAAAACGCGCTAACTAATAGCTACGAGTCACTGCGTGAAATTACAGGCCAAGAGCACAAAGATCTCAACATTTTGGACACTGGCCGCTTCACTGCTAGCCCATCGACCGTACCTGCTGAATCGCTCATTGATGAAGCAAAAACCAAAAACCTGACCTTGCTATCTTCACGTATTCTTCAAGACATTGCGCGTGACAATATTTCACTAGCAAGCTCTGGCCACCTACCAACGCTCTCTCTAGACGGTGGTTACAACTACGGTGATACTTCTCATAGCTCTCGTGATAACACGACAGACAACTTCAATATTGGTGTAAACCTTGCAGTACCGCTATACACAGGTGGTAACGTAACCTCTCAAACCAAACAAGCTGAATACGCGTACGTGGCAGCAAGCGAAGATCTTGAAGCACAGTACCGTAGCGTAGTCAAAGATGTTCGCGCACAAAACAACAACATTAACGCCTCTATCGGCGCATTACGTGCGTATGAGCAAGCGGTTATTTCTGCACGCTCTGCACTAGAAGCAACAGAAGCTGGCTTTGATGTAGGTACTCGTACTATCGTTGATGTACTGGACGCGACTCGTCGTCTATACGATGCGAACAAAAACCTATCGAACGCTCGTTACGACTACATTTTAAGTGTTCTTCAGCTACGCCAAGCAGTTGGTACGCTAAGCGAACAAGACATCTTAGACGTTGATGCAGGTTTGAAAGCGGCAAAATAACCGCGAATTGAATACTTCAGGTCTTAATAAATAAAAACGCCAGTTGAGTTATCAGCTGGCGTTTTTTATTACTTGTAGTTCAGAGCTTAAAAGTGCCTCTGAACTACAAGTATCAAAAAGGCCGCACTTAGCGACCTTTATGAGCAAATAGCATTTCAATGCTAACAAACAGCAGGCTTAGCCCTTACCGCCTTTGATTGCATTAATGATTTCACTGGTCGAGCAGCCATCTTCAAAGTTCAATACACGAACTTCACCACCCGCCGCAATGACTTCTTTACCACCAGCAATCTCTTCTGGTTTGTAGTCACCGCCTTTTACTAGCAAGCTTGGTAGAACTTCTGAGATCAAACGCTGCGGCGTATCTTCACTAAATGGTACAACCCAATCCACAGCGCCCAAACCTGCCAACACCGCCATGCGGCGATCGGTTGGGTTTACCGGACGACCAGGGCCTTTAAGGCGTTTTACTGACTCATCGGTATTTACCGCAACGATTAGGCGATCGCCCAGTTCAGCAGCATGGTTTAAGTAAGACACATGGCCAGCGTGTAGAATATCAAAGCAGCCATTTGTCATAACGACTTTCTCGCCACGAGCACGTGCTTTTTTCACCGCTTCGATCAGTGCTTTTTCTGAAATCACACCGTAATCCGTGTCTTGGCTGCCATGTACCGCTTCTGCTAATTCAATCTCAGAAAGCGTTGACGTACCTAGTTTACCAACCACAACACCTGCCGCTGCGTTTGCTAGTGCACACGCTTCTTCAAATGATTTGCCTGCGGCAACAGACGCTGCCAATACAGAGATAACCGTGTCGCCCGCACCTGTCACGTCGTACACTTCTTTCGCTTGAGTTGGAAGGTGGAAGGGTTCCTGGCCACGACGAATCAAGGTCATTCCATTTTCGCTGCGTGTCACTAAAAGCGCTTCAAATTCAAACTCTTCAACCAAAGCCAGTGCTTTCTCTACTAGCTCTTGGTCAGATTTCACTTTACCTACAACGTCTTCGAACTCTTTCATGTTTGGCGTAAGAAGTGTTGCGCCACGGTAGCGTTCAAAATCCGCACCTTTCGGGTCAATGAAAACCGGAATATTTGCTGCGCGCGCTTTTTGAATGTATGCCTGAACATGCTCTAACGAGCCTTTTGCATAGTCAGACATAATCACGGCTTTAACGTTTGGCAGTGCGGCATCCATTCGAGATAACACTGGCGCAGAATCTGTGTTTTCAAACTTGTCTTCGAAGTCGAGACGAATAAGCTGTTGTCCACGGCTCATTACGCGAAGCTTCGTAATCGTTGGGTAATCAGGCAGTGCAACGAAATCGCACTTCACATTGAGTGAGCTCAGCGTCTCCGTCAGCACTTTTGCAGGCTCATCTTCCCCAGTTAGACCAACAATGTGAGCATGGCCACCTAGTGATGCGATGTTCATCGCAACGTTCGCAGCACCACCAGGACGCTCTTCATTGTTTTCTACTTTTACAACAGGAACCGGCGCTTCAGGAGAAATGCGTCCGGTTGGGCCATACCAGTAACGATCTAGCATGACATCACCGATGATGAGCACACCAGCGCTGTTGTAATCAGGTAGAATTGGTTTCATTGTTGGTCTCCAAAAATTAAATCGAAGTGAGTTTATCACAGCCCTTATCGAGGCTAAATATATGGTCTTAACTGAACCACTGATTCCAAGCCTGTTTTACCCACTCCCTTTCGGCAACAAACTTATCTTCCACCACATCAGCGTCTAAATTGAGTAGATTTCGGCGGTGTATTTCGTTGCGCATTGCCGTGTAAGCACGTATTAACTGCATTGCTTGGTCTTCGTCCATAACATCTTGCGCAATGAGCGTTTCAAAGATGCGCACATTATCACACCAACGCGTCAATTTCGGCTTATCGTGACTATAGTTGAGCACTAGGTACTGAGCGAGAAATTCGATATCGGTAATCCCACCCACATCTTGCTTGAGCATAAAGCGGCCTGGCTTTTTCCCCCCAAGATGACCGCGCATTTTTTCTCTCATTTCGACAACGTCTTTTTTCAGTTCAGCTTGATCGCGAGCTTTGCACAACACATCATGCCGCGTATTGTGAAATGCAATTGCCAGTAGTTCATCACCATAAATCATGCGCGCGCGGACAAGTGCTTGATGTTCCCATGTCCACGCGTCTTGATGTTGGTAGTCGTCGAACGCGTCTGTTGGGCTAACCAACAAACCCGATGCACCGGACGGACGCAATCGGGTATCGACCTCGTATAAAATACCGGAAGCGGTGCGAGTGGAGAAAATATGAATGATACGCTGTGCTAAACGAAGGTAGAACTGACGACCATCAATCTCTTTTTTGCCGTCAGTGTAGACATTGACGGGGCAGTCATGCATGAAGACAATATCCAAATCGGAGTTATAGCCGAGCTCCCACCCTCCGACTTTACCATAACCAATTACAGCAAAGCCTTTGCCTTCACGATCTTTCACATGCGTTGGCTCGCCGTACTTTTCAGACACTTGCAACCAAGCCTGACTGATCACCGCATCCACGATAGCTTCCGCTAAATAAGTTAAATGGTCACTCACTTTCATCACTGGCAATGCGCCAGCAATATCTGCCGCTGCAATACGCAAAATACAAATTTGCTTAAACTGACGCAACGCTTCCATTTGCTGTTCCATATCATCTTCAGGAATACGCGCCAAATAATCACGTAACTCTGTACGGTAACTGTCTAATGGAATGGGATTGTACAGCTGCGCAGGGTCGATTAACTCATCAAGCAAGATAGGATAACGAGACAGCTGCTCTGAAATCATTGGACTTGCGGTACACAAACGTACGAGCTGCACCAGAGCCGCTGGATGCTCATCCAATAATTCCAAGTAAGTTGTGCGAGTGCAGATGTTGTGTAGCAAGTGAAGTACACGAGATAAACCAAACTGTGCATCAGGATGGGCAAAGACCGCATCAAACACTTTCGGCATCAAACGATTGAGCACTTCGCGTCCACGTGGGCCTAACGTTTTTTTGGCCAGATCGGTTTTAAAGTTGATGATGGTTTTCGCGCATGAAGCAAAGTCTTCAATCTGAATATCCTGCTGCAAGATATGCTCAAGAACGTCTTGTTTGTCGGCCATATCCCATAGCTCATGAAAATGACGAGCAACAGTAGTCCCCTCGTCTTCTTCATCATCACCAATTAGTGATTCAAAAACTTGGTGAACATTTGCCATATGCTGCTGGGTTTGCTCAATTAATTGCTCCCAACAGCTCATTTTCATCGCAGTGGCGAGCTTTAAGCGTTCGGTTTCGCAATCAGGCAGCGTCTGGGTTTGCTTATCCGCCATTGCTTGCAACAAGTTTTCTAATTGACGCAAGTACTTGTATGCGGCTTCTAGATCGCTGACTTCTTGTGGAGTAAGCAATGCCAGCTCTTCAATGCCTTGCAGCGTTTCCAACAGCCCTCGATTACGCAAAGAAGGCTCTCGACCACCTCGAATCAATTGAAAAACTTGAGCGATAAATTCAATTTCTCGGATGCCACCCGCACCTAGCTTAATGTTGTTATTCAAACCTCGGCGGCGAACCTCGCTACTGATCATCGACTTCATTCGTCGCAAAGATTGAATCGCACTGAAATCAATATAACGACGAAAAACAAAAGGGCGCAGCATTTGGCGTAGCTCTTGATACTGCGGGTACATCTCACATCCCATCACCCGAGCTTTGATCATCGCGTAACGTTCCCAATCTCGCCCCTGTTCTTGGTAATAATCTTCAAGTGCGGCATAGCTCATTACCAAGGGGCCACTTTCTCCAAATGGGCGAAGTCGCATGTCGACGCGGTAGCAAAAACCATCGAAGGTTTGTTGGTCGAGCGCTTTGATGATGCGTTGACCAAGACGAGTAAAGAACTGGGCATTGGCAATGCTGCGGCGTGCGCCTTGGGTTTCGCCATTCTCTGGATACGTGAAAATTAGATCAATATCGGAAGAAAAGTTTAACTCGCCACCACCTAGTTTCCCCATGCCGATAACTAACATCGGCTGCACTTCACCGTCCTCACTTGTTGGCGTGCCCCACTCCTGACAACACACTTGATATTGCCATTGATAGGTTTCAAAAATCATCGCTTCTGCCAACTCAGATAAGTGGCTTAAAGACGTCTCTAGAGACCATGCATGCGTGAAATCCTTCCACGCAATGTACACCATTTCTCGGTTGCGAAACTGACGCAACACGCGATGACCAGACATCTCATCAGGACATTGTTCCAACAGTTCAGCAAGGCGTGAGCGGTAAGACTCCTGACGACTTGGCTGCGCTAACATACTTGGCAACTCACGGGCTAGGACTTCATCGCGATGAATGGCTTCGGTTATAAATTGGCTTAAGCCCGCCACATAACGAAATTGCTGCGCAACCTCATCGGGCCAAAGGGGAAAATAACCTGCGTCTTGGGCGTTCTGTACGGCAGATTCAGCGATAGAAATCAGTGGCGAAGGCAGCTGCATTTTTCTTCCTTGTTTGAAAAGCACGGTAACTCATTCTTTATACCAGACTGAAAGCAAATAAAAACGCCCACAAAAGGTTTGTGGGCGTTTTATCAAAAGTTCGGGATCGAATATTAAACTTGGAAAGATTTGATCTTCTTGTCTAGCTCACCTGCATTATTTTGCATCATTTCAGAGGTTTCTAGCAGCTCGGTAACGACAACAACTGAGGCTTCCACCAACTCACGTACATTGGTGAGGTTTTGGCTCATCTCTTCTGCAACACTGCTTTGCTGACCAGACGCCGTCGCGATCTGGAAGTTCATGTCATTGATTTGCGTCACTTGCCCAACAATACCATCAAGCTCAGATCCAGCATTAGAAACCAGCTCGTTTCCATCTGCCGCTTCCACAACGCTTTTTTCCATGAGTTCTACCGCAGATTCAGCACTGGTTTGCAGCTGTGCGATCATCTCTTGAATTTCTACCGTCGCTTGTTGTGTACGTTGGGCAAGGTTACGAACTTCATCTGCAACCACAGCAAAACCCCGCCCAGCCTCGCCAGCTCGCGCCGCTTCAATCGCCGCATTCAGTGCAAGCAGGTTGGTTTGCTCAGAAATGCCTTGAATCGTCCCTACAACGCTACCAATGGCTTCAACACGTTCTTCAACTTGGTTAACCGCTTGTGCCGATGAAGCGATATCCGACGAAAGTTCACTCATTTTCGCCATTGTACTTTGCAAGAACTGCTGACCAGAAATTGCTTGTGCGGAAGCTTGCTCTGTCAGAGAAGATGCCGTCTGGGCATGTTCCGCAACCGTTTGGACCGTCGACGACATTTCACTCATCGCCGTAGCAAGTTGATCAATTTCGTTAAACTCTTCTTGCGCCGATTCCTTCGTTTCCGACATGCTCAGCGTCATGACTTCGGTGAGCGTTGATAATTCATCAGACGCATTAATTTGCATTTGAATCACATCGTGCAATTGTCGACGTGTCTTTTCTAATTCACGTGCCACGTCTCCGTATTCATCTTTACAATCCATACCAAATGGAACAGAGAGATTCTTGCTCGCCATCAGTTTGATCGCGTCGCTCAGATACTGTGTTTGACGCAACATCACTCTAGCCGCCGCTAATAAGAGCACGACAAAAACCACTATCAATAAGGCGGTTTGCCAAGCAACTTGCGTTAAGTATGCTTCATAATGCTGTTGGGCAACTTGCGCGTTTTGTGTCGCCGCTAAAAGTGAGTCGTAAAAAGTGTTTGCGTCCCACAGTTGTTTTGCCACGATCAGGACAGTACTGAAGACCATCAACATGACCATTTTAGGCACCAGTCGAATGTCGGATATGACCCTTTCCCATGGCTTAAATGCCAGCTTTTCCATTGTCAGTTCTCCACCGAGTCTTATATAGTCTTTATATTACTTATAGTTATGTTCGCGCTTTGCGTGGTTACGCGATTTATTTTGAGCTTCGTATGAAAAACAATGATATCAAAGACAGCACACGACCGATGGGCCTGTTGTCACTAATATTGTCTTTTATGGCACTATTTGTGATCTCTGGCTTGTTGTTTTTCCCGATCGATCACGAAACCCGTCAAGTTCTTATCGGTCTGGATTTCATAATCTGTAGTATTTTTCTACTACAGCTCACCATTGATTTGATCCGGTCCACAGATCGCTGGTTATTCCTTAAACGTCATTGGATAGATTTCGTGGCGAGCATCCCATTGATAGAGCCCCTGCGCTTTGCTCGTATTTTTCATATTATGCGAGTGGTATTAGTACTGCGTTCGTCAAAGTTCATTTTGCATCAGCTCAAAGAAAACCGCCGCGAAACCACGGTCGCCTCTATACTGCTATTGATGGTTATCCTCATAACACTCGGTTCTAGTGCAATGCTGTTTATCGAAGCGAAAAACCCAGAAGCGAATATTCGTACTGGCGCCGATGCTTTGTGGTGGGTATTTGTAACAATCTCAACGGTTGGTTACGGCGATCATTATCCAGTGACCTCCATAGGAAAGTTTTTGGCTGTCATCATCATTGTTTGCGGGGTGGGTATCTTTGGTATGATCTCGGGTCTTATCACCTCTATCCTTACTGCCCCAACGAAACAACAGACGCACAGTTCAATCAATAAAGAACGTATGCTCGAGCAGCTCCTAAGCCAACAAGCGCAAATACTAGAACGACTCGATTTCATGGAAAAAGAGCTACAACAACGTAAAACAGAGACAAAAAAATAGGACCATGCGGTCCTATTTTTTTGTTCTTATCACCAGAACGATCATTCACGCCAATAAGGCTGAACTTCCACACTGATCGCTCGGGTTTGATCCATTGCATGCAAAATTGAGCGCTCTTGACGGTGTAACCAGCGTTCTAACTGCTCTTTTTCTGCGTCTTCCAGCATATCAACCAACGGGAGCAAGTGGTTCAGCATTAGCAGATCATCGATACCATGCACTAGATCCGCCCATGGTAAACGGAAGCTGTTACGCTCATCCGAGTTATACAAACTCGCGAAACCAATACCAGTATAGAGGTTACGCAATAAGCGATAACGCTGATCAACGTACTCTTGCGCCGTCAGATCGCGCTCTGCTGGGAAAGCTTCCATTAGCTCAGCCCAAGTGCGATCGAGCTGAGTAACTGAAAACGGCATGATATTACTTGCCATTTTTTCACGTGCTTTTTCATCAAGAAATGGCTGCCAACCGCGCGCTAAGATCCAGCGGCTTAGATCCAGCAGTAACCCTGTGTAACGCGCGGAATTGAGCAACCCTAGCACTTCTTCACGGCTTGGCAACTCTTGTAACTGCTGAGTCAACTCAGATACTAAGAACTTACGTGCATCCAACTTGCGCAGCACATTGCCTTTGTCATCTAAAAGCTCTTCAAGGTGTGCATGCTCATCCAACCAACTCAGTTCTTCTTCCAACCATTTAAGCTCTTGGCGCAGAATCGCGCTCGCGCGACGAGGGACAATCCCGCCAAAAATGGTCAATGTTTGACGAATGAAACGAATGGCATTACTGATTTCACGCAGTGCTTCCACGCTGTCACGCTCAGCATAAATTTGCTCGTGATAATGCCAATGAGACAAAGCGTGCTCTAAAGAGTTGATCAAGCAAAATTCAACGGTATCCGTCGGACTACTGTCCACAAGTGCCAATGATTTTACTTCATCACCCGCATAACCGCTTGCAAGTCGATAACCTTTCGCCGCTTTGCTCAAGTTACCCAAGCGCATACCACCTTGCTCGCAAAAGCTGCGTGCCAGTGTGAATAAAGCTTCGGTTTGGCCAGACTTAAGTTCCAGTTCAACTTCGCAAATTGGCTCTTGCTTCTCTTCTTCGTCTTCACCTTTGGCTACAACTAAGCCTTGGTCAAAAGCAACTTCAATCTGACTGCCATCGGGCATGCCAATCAGCCATTGTTCACGTGTGAAGTTGGTCGAGAATAATGGCATAAGCTCGGATTGCAGCGTTTCTGCATCTTTACCTGGAGGCCAAATATCTAGAGGATGAAGCGACAGATTAGGCTCGTCGCTAGTGTGCTCAGCATTGTATTCTGGTCTTTGATGTAAGCCTGCGACGACGCGTCCTGCTGTCTTTACGGTTTGGACGAATACATCATCAAAACGGCGAATTCTTAAACCAATGTCGTGCTTTCGAAGCCATTTATCGGCAGTATCAAAATAGGTGTTACCCAAGTCACGACAACTATGCTGAAGTACTTTTGTCTCAGAAATTTTTTCTTTTAAAGTTTCTGAAAATTCAGGAGAAACAAAAAACTTCAGTTCTATTTCGGTTTCCATAGCTATACCTTTCAAAGCAGATAGAAACAGGATATTGCGTAATTTCTCACACGGCAAGAGAGAAATATCGCCGGAATGATGATCTAAAACAGTTTTAATGAGCGATTTAATGCGTTACCATGCGCGCCTTTATAGCCATCGTTCAACATTTCGCCAAGCACTCAGAAATGGTGTATGTTTTTTTAAGGTTATAGTTATTAGGTTGAATGACCATGCCAGTAAATACAATTATGGGGTTATTTGCAAAGTCCCCAATTAAGCCTTTGCAACGCCACGTTGTGTGTGTCAACGAATGTTGTTCACACTTGGTGAAATTCTTTGAAGTATCTTCAAAGGGTGATTGGGAAAAAGCAGCAGAAATCCGTGCACAAATTTCTCACCTAGAGAAAGAAGCGGATGTGCTGAAACGTGAAATCCGTCTAAAACTGCCTCGCGGTTTGTTCATGCCAGTCGACCGTACTGACATGCTTGAGCTTTTGACTCAACAGGACAAACTTGCAAACCTGGCAAAAGACATTGCTGGCCGTGTATATGGTCGTCAACTTGTCATCCCTGAGGCTCTCCAACCAAACTTCCTCGCTTACGTTCAACGTTGTCTTGATGCTGCCGATCAGGCGCAAAAGGTAATCAATGAACTTGATGAATTGCTAGAAACCGGCTTCAAAGGCCGTGAAGTGACGCTCGTCGCTGAAATGATTCATCAATTAGACGTTATCGAAGATGATACCGATGCCATGCAGATTGAACTTCGCCAACAGTTGATGGTGATTGAAGCTGACATGAACCCTATCGATGTCATGTTCCTATACAAGATTCTTGAATGGGTAGGTGGTATTGCCGACCAAGCGCAGCGCGTAGGTGCTCGTTTGGAAGTCATGCTATCTCGATCTTAAAACATAAAGTTAACGACATAACGAAGAGCATAATTAACACGTGTCATAGGGACGATGACTATTTTCATCGTCTTATGGTTTGGCGCGCGTAAAATTTTGTTCCGCTTGTTATAAAACAACTAGGTATTACGATGGATATCCTTGCGAACTACGGCACTGTCCTGATTATTGTTGCAGCGATTTTTGGTTTCATGATGGCGATTGGTATTGGCGCGAACGACGTTGCTAATGCGATGGGTACATCTGTAGGTTCAAAAGCGCTAACTGTAAAACAAGCTATCATCATTGCGATGATCTTCGAATTTGCAGGTGCTTACCTTGCAGGCGGTGAAGTAACCGACACTATCCGTAAAGGTGTAATCGAAACTTCTTTATTTGCTAGTCAACCAGATGTTCTTGTCTACGGCATGATGTCTGCGCTTTTAGCAGCAGGTACATGGCTGCTTCTTGCTTCTTACATGGGCTGGCCAGTATCAACGACTCACTCAATCATCGGTGCAATCATTGGTTTTGCATGCGTATCAGTAGGTACTGAAGCGGTTGACTGGGGCAGCGTTCAAGGCATTGTTGGTAGCTGGATTATTACGCCAGTGATTTCAGGTTTCTTTGCTTACGTTATCTTTGTCAGCGCACAGCGCCTGATTTTTGATACTGAGAACCCTCTGTTTAACGCAAAACGTTTTGTACCTGTTTACATGTTCATCACAACAATGGTGATTGCACTTGTAACCATCAAAAAAGGTCTAAAACACGTTGGTCTTCACCTGACCAATGGTGAAGCCTGGATGTGGGCAGCAGCAGTTTCAGCACTTGTGATGATTGGCGGCTACGTATACATCCAGAAAAAATTCGCTAATCGCGAAGAAGACCGCAGCTTTTCTGGCGTGGAAGGTATCTTCAGCGTTCTGATGGTTATCACCGCTTGTGCGATGGCATTTGCACACGGTTCAAACGACGTTGCAAACGCCATTGGTCCACTGTCTGCTGTCGTATCGACTGTTGAACACATGGGCGAAATCAGCACGAAAAGCACCATCGCTTGGTGGATTCTACCTCTTGGTGGTATTGGTATCGTGGTCGGTCTTGCAACACTGGGTCACAAAGTAATGGCAACCGTTGGTACAGGCATCACTGAGCTAACGCCTAGCCGCGGTTTTGCAGCACAGCTAGCAACAGCATGTACGGTAGTTCTAGCGTCTGGTACAGGCCTGCCAATTTCAACCACTCAAACATTGGTTGGTGCGGTTCTCGGTGTTGGCTTTGCTCGTGGTATCGCAGCACTGAACCTAGGCGTAGTTCGTAACATCGTGGCATCATGGATCGTTACACTACCAGCGGGTGCGTTATTGGCCGTAGTATTCTTCTACGGACTTCAAGCGATGTTCGCTTAAGACACTCGTCAATAGAATGTAAGCGCTTTGTCATTATTGACTCAAACGCACAGAAAGGGAGGCTTTGCCTCCCTTCTTTGTTGCACCGAGGTTTGAAACTGCATACTATTCGTCTATTTCCGGCTCCAATCATTCGGTGCCAACGCTGTCTCCAAGAAAAATCGTTAAGGGATTTACTGTGAAAAAACTAATCATCACGGTTTTGTTTACTTTGCTAGCAGCGCCAGCGGCCCTAGCAGCAGACCGTTATATTTCTGATGACCTCTTCACTTTTATGCACTCAGGTCCAAATAACACCTACCGTATTATTGGTAGTGTTAACGCCGGTTCTAAAGTACAACTGATTAAAACCAACCGAGATACTGGCTATACGCAAGTTCGTGATGACCGTGGTCGCACTGGTTGGGTACAAAGCAAGTTTGTGACAAACCAAGAGAGCATGGCAATTCGCCTTCCTCGCATTGAGAAAGAGCTAGCCGAAGTAAAAGAGCAGCTTGCTAATGCTCGTCAAACTTCTGATGCAGAGAAAGCCGGTCTTGTTACCTCTCTCGAAACACGTAACCAACAAATTTCAGATCTAGAAAATAAATACTCTGAGATCAGCGATCAGCTTACTTCTGTTGAAACAGAAAACCGCGAGCTACGCGCAAAACTGGATACACAAAAAGATGACATGCTGCTTAAGTACTTCACTTATGGCGGCGGTGTCGCAGGTTTAGGTTTACTATTTGGTTTGATTCTTCCGCATGTCATGCCTCGTAGAAAGCGCTCTCCTGCGGGTTGGGCATAAACCTCACGCTTTTATCTTTAAAAAGAACGCAAAAGCCAGTCGATATCGACTGGCTTTTTAGTTTGCTTCGTTTGACAGAAGTGAGTATTACTCCCCCATTGAACTAGAGGCTCGACGACGATCCGTTGCGCCATAAAGCTTGCCATCTTTTAGCTCAATTGCATTCAAACCGCTTACCACTGGAATAACGTGCACTGGGTAGCCAAGCTCCATAAACTCAGGCACCAACATTTCTGCGAACGTTTTCTTTTCCACCAGCAAACCAGTCGGGTCATAAGACTTGGTGCGGTCTATCTTAGTGCCATACTGGATGTTTGGTAAGTCAATAGCCTCTTGCGCTGATAAATTCCAATCCAGCACCCCAACCACGGTTTTGAGTACATACCCCGGGATTTGTGAACTACCTGGTGACCCAACCACCAAACGCAAGTTATCATCACTGTCCATCACCATTAATGGCGTAATAGCCGAACGTGGACGCTTGCCCGCTTCAATTGAGTTTTGCGTAGGCTTGCCGTTAACCGTTGGCTGAGGTGAGAAGTTAGCCATCTGCGCATTCAAGATAACGCCATCGACCATCACACCCGAGCCCATACCCGTTCCTACCGTGCTGGTCATCGCAATTGCATTTCCATCTCTATCGACGATAGAAATATGCCCTGTATCTTTGCTCTCGAAGCCTTGATATTGCGCATACTGAGTTTGCGTTATCTGTCCTGCTTTTGGATCCTCTTTTAAAGTGCCATTATCAGGGATTAAATCACGTCTCTGATCTAGATAGGCTTTAGACAACAACTGTTCAACTGGCGTTTCCACATAATCCGGATCTCCGGCATACGCAATACGATCGGCTTTTGCAATTCGCATCGCTTCAGTCATGAGACGCCAAGGTTCCACATCCGTTTTCGCCATATGGGCAATGTCATAGGGTGCGAGCAGTTCAAGACTCTGAGCGACCATCACACCGCCCGAAGCTGGGTAACCAAAAGAGACGATTTTATTCCCACGGTAGTCGCTCTCAATGATGTCACGCTGCTTCACTTGGTAATGTTTAAAATCTTCTAAAGACAACTTCTCGTGTTGGTCATCAATACGACTATTAACCGTCTCTACGATGTGCTGACCAAGCTCACCACCATAAAGGTAACGATCGCCTTGTTGCGCGATCTTCCTCAGCGTCTCAGCCATCTTAGGGTTCTTCATCAAGGTTCCCGTCGGCTTAATATCGTCCCCTTGCCAATACAAGGCTTTCACTTCCGGATCTTGCTCAAGTCGGCTTTGCTCTCTTACTACGATGTCGTAGGTGTAGCTGTTCATCGCGTACCCATTGCTCGCCAATGTAATCGCCGGCTTAATCAGCTCTGCCCATGGCAACTTGCCGTATTGTTCATGAGTGGTGTAAAGCAACCGCAACGTGCCCGGAACCGCAACAGAACGAGGGCCTAATATTTCGTTGCGACTGAGTACTTCCCCATTCTCAACAAACATTTCAGGGTTCGCGCTAGAGGGTGCTTCATCTCGACCATCAAGGGCCAGAAATTTTTTCTCGTCATGTTGATAAAACAGCGCGAAAGTCCCGCCGCCAATTCCGGTCATATCTGGCTCAACGACAGACATCACCATCTGCATCGCAACCATAGCATCAACAGCGTTACCGCCTTCTTTCAATATTGAGTAACCGGTACTGCTCACGTAAGGATTCGTCGCACTGACCATGAAATCTTGCCCGCGACTATCTGGTGTAACTGGGAATGGGTCTGGCTTTGCTGCATAGCTTGTCGATGCAACAATGCTTAAAGAAAAAATCAGAATACGCATGTGTCTCTGTTTAGACTCCTATTATGTGATGGGGTCTAACGTGGACCAAGTCATTACTCCGAAGTTCGTGAAGATGGTGTCTTTTTACACAACGCTGACTGGAATCGCGCTATCAATAGATGAATGATATTGGTGCTATTTAAACGACTGAGAAAAGCTATATTTTGCTTGTTTGGGTATCTAAAAATCATCACCAGAATAGATGCAAAAGATGCTCTGAAAAATAAAAAGCCAGTGATGTGATTTCGCTGGCTTGATGTGTTTCTACAAGAGTTACCCTTTCCACTCATACAACGCTGGTATACGAATTTGCTCCCCTTGGAACTCAACAATCACAGCTTGCGGTTGTATTTCTCTTAGAGTGACCTGATCATCAACGACATCCCCCTGATGATACTCAACATTGTTAATTTTCACCCAACGGCGATTTTCATCACTAGCGTACATATGGGTTTGCAAATTAAGCGCAGGTAGACGCCCTTGCCACTGGTGAGCGTTGCGCTCTAAATCGTTCACGCGTGCCGTTTGTGATGACGAATTGTCATCATCTCGGGATAAGGCATTTTCGACCTTCCTAGCTAAATCAGGAGATAATGAGGATAAATCCAGATCATCCAAAGACAACCCGAGGTCCTCTTCAGCAGCAGAAGTCGTTTGGGTTGATGCTGAGTCGCGTGTTTCATCTCTGCTTGGTGTATGGCTCGTGTATTCATCGGGGGTGGTAAATGTACCAAAATCACGCGATAGCTCTGCACTTGGCCACTCTCTTGGCAATTGGGCCAACTGGGTGTTCTCTGGATAGTCTAATACTTTGAAAGGTGATACCACTTCGACCTTTTCTATCGGGGACGTTGTATCTACTTCAACACTCGGTGCAAAGAGATCTAAGTACCAAGCGACTCCAATAGCAGAAGCAGTGATTGGCAGCAAGAACAGACCTATATGTTTCACAGCTGACATTATGCGTCCTCCTTTTCTATTCTCGCCAGTTGAGGCGCATCTGGCTGAACATTTTGCTGAAGTCGGTCTAGCGTTCGCTTACCTGCAATACCATCGACACCAATTCCTTGCCAACGTTGAAATAATTCGACTCGCTCTTTCATCGCACCATCAAAAATAGACGTTTCAAGCAGTGGCTCACTCACCGCTTCTGCTAATAATCGGTCTAATACTTCAATCGCAGGGCCTTCCATGTCTAAACGTAATGTTTCATTCAGCGGAGCATGCCACAGTTCGATAATATTGCCCTGCCACAACGGCTTTAGCCACGAAACTGGCAGACGGAGACGCTGCTTACCATTGAGCACTTCAGCTTGATCATTACCGACGGCATATAGAATGACATACCCAACATCACCTTGATAATTCAACTCCAAGATCACAGGGCGATTTTGTTGCATCAACAGCGGCCAAGTCGCCATTTTACGCTCACAACGCATAGTCGACTGCGGTTCTGACAAACAAAGATTATCGCGAACCGATGCTTGATATCCCCACAAACGATACAAATCATTTACAGCGAGGTTCGACTGTTTTTGTGTTAACAATAAATCACGCTGCTCATCAGTTAACTGTTGGCTGACGACGGTTGGTGTTGGCTCTACTCTTGGCTCCGTCACTTGTGTCAACACTGACGTCGCTTGAGCTGGCATATAATTCACGACCGCCCACCCCGTACTTAATGCAGCAATAAGGCCTACCGTGACAGAGCCCCAAGCAGGCCAACGGAAAGTCCGGCGCTCTTTTTTATCTTGCTGATAAATATCTGCCTGAAACTGCATCACCTCTTCACAGGCCTGCTGAACGGTTTGCTTATCCACCACCACATTACCCTGGTGATAACTAATGTTGAGGGATTTGTCACAGATAAGGTTGATGAGCCGCGGTATACCGTGACTGTATTTGGCTATAAGTTTACAAGAAGCACGATTAAACAGTTGCTGGTCGCCACCTGCTGTATGTAGTCGAAATGCGATGTAATCTTCTGTCTCTTTTTCATCCAACGGCAACAGGTGATAACGCCCGGTAATACGCTGGGCAAGTTGGCGTAGTTGTGTTGTTTGTAATAACCGCTGCAATTCAGGCTGCCCGACCAACAACACTTTGAGCAATTTTCTGGTATCGGTTTCCAAGTTGGTCAACAAGCGCAACTGCTCTAGAACGTCGGCAGCAAGGTGTTGAGCCTCATCAATGACCAGCAATGTCTGCCAGCCTGAACGATAATTACGCAGCAAATATTGATGGATAACCTGGTTTAGCTGTTTGAGGTTTGCATCTGGCGGATAGGTGATTTTGAACTCATCGCAAATGGCTTCGAGCAAGTCTCTACTCGAAAACGTGGGATTGAGAATAAGACCCGCTTTGGTGTTATCACCCAAATTCGCCAGCATCGCTTTTGCGACGGTCGTTTTGCCTGTACCTACTTCGCCAGTAAGCATAGCAAAGCCACCGCCATCGCCTAGCCCAGCTTGGAGATGTGTGATTGCCTCTTTGTGACGTTGGCTTAAATACAAATAACGTGAGTTTGGAACAATCGAAAATGGTTGTTCGACAAACCCAAAAAAGTCCTTATACATTAGGCTCTCCAGCTAAAAAACCACCTGGGAATAGTCAGACATGGTATAAACGCTCTTCTTCTATTCTTAGGAGTAAAGAAAAGTACCATTGCTTGCTACAATGTCCAACGGCATATCCATAAATTAAGAGGTAATTCGTGCAAGTTTATTTAGTAGGTGGCGCAGTTCGAGATAAATTGCTCGGAATTGATAGTTATGACAACGACTGGGTGGTCGTAGGCTCGACGCCCGAGATGATGCTGTCCCAAGGATACACCGCCGTTGGTAAAGACTTTCCTGTATTTCTGCATCCCAAAAGTAAAGAAGAATATGCCCTTGCACGAACAGAGAGAAAGTCAGGTTCTGGTTACACTGGTTTTGAATGTTTCTTCGATCAAAACGTCACCTTAGAAGAAGATTTGATACGTCGTGATTTAACCATTAACGCGATGGCAATGGAGAGTGATGGCACGATCCATGACCCATATGGTGGCCAGCAAGATCTCAACGATAAACTGCTACGCCATGTATCAGACGCCTTTATTGAAGACCCTCTACGCGTTTTACGTGTCGCTCGCTTCGCAGCGAAGCTTGCTGATCTAAACTTTACGGTTGCCGACGAAACCATGCGGTTAATGCGTCACATGGCAGAGTCCGGAGAGCTGAGCACACTGACTCCCGAGCGTGTTTGGCAAGAATGGCATAAATCTCTCTCTACTCCTCGCCCTGATATTTTCTTATCGGTTCTACGAGACTGTGGTGCATTAACCGTGGTGTTACCTGAAATTGATGCACTATTTGGCGTACCTCAACCTGAGAAGTGGCATCCAGAAATCGATACTGGCATCCATACTTTGATGGTGGCAGAGCAAGCCGCAAAATTGAGTAACTCACTCCCCGTCAGGTTTGCCGCCCAAGTGCATGACTTGGGTAAGGGCGTGACGCCAGAGAGCGAATGGCCAAGCCACAAAATGCATTGCCATACAGGATTAAAACTGATCAAAAAGCTGTGCGAACGTGTCCGGGTACCAAATGAGTTTCGTGATTTAGCCTTGATGGTGTGCGAACAGCACTCCAATATTCATCGCGCGGCTGAACTTAAACCACAAACCATAATTAAAATACTCAATAAGCTCGATGTGTGGCGTAAGTCCGAACGTCTGCAAGATATCTTGCTTTGCTGCCAAGCGGATCACGCTGGTCGTAAAGGACTGGAAACGCAACCATATCCACAGGCGGATATTTTTAGGCAAGCCTACCAAGCAGCAGCGGCAGTTGACGTTCAAATCATAATCAAAGAGGGCTTTAAAGGCCCTGCGATTCGTGACGAGCAAGAAAAACGACGTATTGAAGCAGTGAAAGCAGCACTTAAGAAGTAACGAACAAACAAAAACGCCCGCGGATTTCACGGGCGTTTTTCGTTAACATCAATTATGAACTTAATAGAAAAGCGAACAAACCGATGCCCAAAATCAGACGGTAAATCACAAACGGTGTCATGCCCATGCGTGAAATCATCTTCAAGAAGAAGTGGATACAGATGTACGCACTGATAAACGATGTGATAATGCCAGTCATTAAGAAACCAACATGGACAGGTTCACCACTGGTCACTAACTTCATGACTAAGTAGCTACCAGCTAATGTAATGATTGGGATCGACATTAAAAATGAAAAGCGCGCAGCCGCTTCTCGAGTAAAGCCAAGGTAAAGCGCTGCTGTGATGGTCGCCCCTGAACGTGAAGTTCCAGGAATCATCGCTAAGGCTTGAGCAATACCGATAAATACAGCTTTCTTCCAACCCGTTTGGTATTCATCGGCAACGAGTTTAGCGTTTTTGTCTACCCACCATAGCAACAGGCCAAATACGATCGTAGTAGTCGCGATAACGTAAGCGCTACGTAGATACACTTCAATGATGTCTTTCATCAATAAGCCGAACACACAAGCTGGAATCGTCGCAATCACGATCATCCAAGCCAATTTAGCTTCTTTACTGCGATCTCCTTTAAAGATCGAAGCAAATAACGCTTGAAACAAAGTGATTACTTCATGACGAAAATAGATCACGACAGCCATTAATGTACCGACGTGAACAGCAACATCAAAGGCCAGACCTTGATCTTCCCATCCTAAAATAGCGGAAGGCAGGATCAAATGGGCAGAGCTTGAGATAGGCAAAAACTCTGTCAGCCCCTGAATCAGAGCCAAAATAAAGGCTTCAAAATAACTCATGTAAACAACTCAAATTAAAAATGAAAGGAAACGGGTTTGAGCGAATCGACTGGCTGCATAGCATGCCAAATGTCTGCGACTGTGCGTCCATCGCCTGGGATCACTAATTGCGGTTCGAGATCATACAGCGGCTTTGTGACAAAAGGATATTTGTAGATATCACTGCGAGGTAGCTCAGGTTTTTTCTTGGAGACGCGCTCACCGAACAACACTATATCGAGATCCAGTGTTCGATCCTGATACTTTTGCGCGTTTTCTTCGCGTCCCCACTTAAATTCAATCTCGCGTAGTTGATGGCTCAACTCTTCTAATGACAACTCGGTACGCATTGCAACGACAAAGTTGTAGAAATTCTTGCTGCTAAAACCAATAGGTTCGCATTCATATATCGGTGATACGAGGAGATTTTCTCCAAGCCGTTGCAGCTCCTGATACGCAGCAAGCACATGTTGCTCTCTTTCTACGTTCGTCCCAACACCGATATAAGTGGTGATCATGCTCGGCCTCGCTCAATCACCACACCAACAGCACGTGCTTGCGGCACGGCGCCAGGCTTCGCTAGGCGGATTTTCACCCAAGGCACAGAGAAACGCTGCATGATAAGCTCTGCTACTTCTTCAGCCACGCGCTCGACCAATAAGAAACGACCATTTTCAATGTGGTTAAGTACCGCCTCACTCACCTGCGAATAATCCAGTGCATCTTGCACATCATCACTTTTGCCCGCAGGCTTATTATCGTGCGCCATTTCAATATCTAGAACCAACTTTTGTTTGATTTGTTGTTCCCAGTCGTACACGCCAATGGTGGTGATAACTTCTAACTGTTCAATAAAAACTTTATCCAGAGCCATCTTATGTCCTTCTATTACAGAGGTCGGATACCCGTGAGGGGTAATTTGATCGTAGTATTCTATACCTAAGTAACATTTACTTTGGTCATCACAATGTTACTTAGGTATAAACTGCGAAAGCATCTTTATATACAAGAAATCACATAATGCAAGCTCTATCACAGTGAGGATTTCTGCATTATGTAAATTCGGGGTATGATAGCAACTACGCGGGAACCGAGCATTAAATTCCAATCCATCAAGGACTTCTATGGACGCACTGGCACTGATAATGACAATGGCCGCCTATTTATTAGGTTCGGTTTCCAGTGCGGTTTTGATCTGTCGACTCTTAAAACTGCCAGACCCACGCAGTGTGGGATCTAACAATCCTGGAGCAACGAACGTATTGCGTATTGGCGGACGAGGAGCCGCTGTTTCAGTCTTGTTGTGCGATATGCTCAAAGGCACTATCCCCGTGTGGGGCGGATACTTTCTTGGTATCGACCCTATCATTCTTGGCGTCATCGCCATTGCTGCCTGTCTTGGCCACATGTACCCCATCTTTTTCCACTTTAAAGGCGGAAAAGGTGTCGCAACCGCGCTTGGCGCTATCGCTCCGATTGGTTTGGACTTAACAGGATTGGTAATGTTAACTTGGCTGTCAGTAGCCGCGCTATTCCGCTATTCATCCTTAGCGGCTCTCGTCACGGTTTTGGTCACTCCGTTTTATACTTGGATGTTTAAACCGCAATACACGTTACCTGTTGCTATGCTGTGCTGCTTAATCGTATTTAAGCATCATCAAAATATTCGTCGGCTTTTGTCTGGCGACGAGCCAAAAATCGGCGAGAAAAAACTGACACAAAAAAACTCGGCTTAATGCCGAGTTTTTCGTTTAAAGAAGGATGTATTGGTTATGCATGAACTCGATTCAGGAAGTTCAACAACATCTGGTTGACGAACTCAGGTTGCTCTAAACAACTGATGTGTCCAGCTTGGGGAATCTCCACCAACTCACTGCCTGTGATACAGTCTTTCATTAAATAAGATTCAAAAACTGGACGTGGTTTATCTTCACAGCCCACTGCAATTAACGTCGGCAGAGCAAATTTTTCCGAATCCTCAATCACATCACGGCGACCAAACACCATGCGCCCTATGCGAGCGACTTCCACCGCACGCTCACCATTCAGGTCTTCTAAACTGCGTTTGAATGAAGCGACAAGTTTAGGATTATCCTGATTGACGTTGTTGGCAAAGAACAGCGGCACAACGGCTTCAATAATTGGCGCAGGCACTGCTTGGACTTGGCTGATGGTATCAAGCATTGCAAAATACTTCTTATACGTAACTTCTGGCTCCCAGCCAATGAAGGTATCCATCAATACCAGTGACTTAACACGTTGCGGCGCTTGAGCCGTTAGCTCTGCTCCCCACATGCCGCCAACAGATAAGCCCACTATCGAGAACTCTTCGATATCTAAATGATCCATCAATGCCAACATATGTTGTGCATAGTCGGCCAATGACTGTGTCGATGCAGGTGCAGCGTCCGATTCACCATGTGCCCAAAGATCTGGCACAATACAACGGAATGACTGGCTTAAAACCTCAACTTGCGGCGCCCACATTTGGCTATCCCAAAGGTAACTATGACCAAATAGAAGCACAGGGCCCTCACCTTTATCTAGATAAGCAAGTTGCTGACCTTCAATTTCAAACTTATTCATTGTTATATCCATTTCTTATTCTTCCACGTCATCCTAGCACTGAAACAATAGCGAACTGCTCGCATCAGTCAGAATGTAAAACGAGGCGGTTCATTGAATAATTAAAAATAAAGGCCTCTGAGGAGCAGAGACCTTTATTACACAGAACCGGTTTCAAACCTACCGCATAAATTTGACTAAGCGACAGGTGTTAGTTGATCAATTGGCCAGCGTGGACGAGCCTCTACTGACATGTCAGCCACTTCGCCATTCTTCAAGCGCTGCATGCCTGCGTAAGCGATCATCGCACCGTTATCTGTACAGAACTCAGTACGTGGGTAGTAAACTTCGCCGCCAACTTTCTTCGCTAACTTCTCTAACTCAGCTCGCAAACGACGGTTAGCACTCACACCACCAGCAATAACAATGCGTTTCATGCCTGTTTGCTCAAGCGCGCGCTTACATTTAATAGCCAACGTAGCACACACAGCCTCTTCAAATGCCAATGCGATGTCCGCGCGGGTTTGCTCGTCATCACCGTTTGCAGCAATCGTGTTAGCCGTAAAGGTTTTTAGACCAGAGAAACTCATGTCCAAACCTGGCACATTCGTCATTGGGCGTGGGAACTTAAAGCGGCCCGGTGTACCTTTTTCCGCCAGTTTAGATAATAGTGGACCTCCTGGGTAATCCAAACCCATTAGCTTCGCTGTTTTATCAAACGCTTCGCCCGCCGCATCATCAATCGACTCACCTAGAATTTTGTACTCACCGATGCCTCTCACTTCCACCATCATAGAGTGGCCGCCCGATACTAATACCGCCACAAACGGGAACGGTGGAGGGTTATCTTCCAACATTGGGGCCAATAGGTGACCTTCCATATGATGAACAGGTACCGCTGGCACTCCCCAAGCATAAGCAATACTGCGACCGATAGTCGCACCCACTAATAGCGCCCCAACAAGACCAGGCCCCGCGGTATACGCGACACCATCGATGTCTTTTGAAGTTAAGTTCGCTTCTTTTAGTGCCTCTTTAATAAGAGGAATGGTTTTCTTTACGTGGTCACGTGAAGCCAACTCAGGCACCACACCGCCGTAATCTGCGTGCAGTTTTACTTGGCTGTATAGCTTGTGTGACAAGAGACCGTTTTCATCGTCATAAATTGCGATGCCAGTCTCGTCACAAGAGGTTTCAATACCAATAATGCGCATGGTTTTCTCAGTATGCTTTCTGTATAGAGGAAATTTGGGCGTCATATTACCTCGCCTTGGTGCTGCAAACAAATTTTGTACAGACAATAATCGACAAAAGGCTTTACAAAGTAGTTGTGATCGGATTAAAATTCCGCACCATTTTTGATCAAGCTGGTAAGAGACCTAACAATTGTGATTTGGTCTGTTGAATACCAGCGTTAACGAATAACCCCTGAGGTGAAAGGCATATGCCAGTAGTTAAAGTACGTGAAAACGAACCGTTCGACGTTGCTCTACGTCGTTTTAAGCGCTCTTGCGAAAAAGCAGGTATCCTTTCTGAAGTGCGTCGTCGTGAGCACTACGAAAAACCAACTACAGTTCGCAAACGCGCTAAAGCAGCAGCTCAAAAGCGTCACGCTAAGAAGCTAGCTCGCGAAAACGCTCGTCGCGTTCGCCTGTACTAATAACTGAGCTCCAAAAGGAATTTAGTTATGGCTCTGATTGATCAACTCAAAGAAGAGCAAAAATTAGCGATGAAAGCCAAGGACAAATTGCGCCTTGGTACTATTCGTTTAGCCCTATCAGCAATCAAGCAACGTGAAGTTGACGAACAGATTACTCTGAACGATGACGACATTCTTGCAGTATTGACCAAGATGGTTAAACAACGTCGCGACTCTGTAGCGCAGTTTGAAGCAGCGGGTCGTCAAGATCTTGCTGATGCGGAACAAGCAGAAATTACTGTTCTTGAGGACTTTATGCCTCAACCACTGACAGACGAAGAAGTAGCGGCTCTCATCGAGAACGCGATTGCTGAATCTGGCGCAGCTGGCATGCAAGACATGGGCAAAGTAATGGGCGTTCTGAAACCGCAAATTCAAGGGCGTGCAGATATGGGTAAAGTAAGCGGTTTAGTTCGCGCTAAATTGGCTTAAGGTACCCCACCCAATTGCAGCAAGCCGTGCTATCCTTTGGAGCGCACGGCTTGTTTGTATCTGGATGGATGGAATGAAATCAATGGGCAATACGCTCATTCTTTTAAGGCATTCACTCCACTCATCATCTTCTTTTTTTGTTAGGTTTTATGGCTGGACACATCCCTCGCAGTTTTATCGATGACCTTCTAGCTCGACTTGATATTGTCGATATCATCGACGCACGTGTGAAACTTAAGAAAAAAGGCAAAAACTACGGCGCATGCTGCCCGTTCCACAACGAAAAGACACCCTCATTCAGTGTCAGTCAAGAAAAGCAGTTCTACCATTGTTTTGGTTGTGGCGCGCATGGAAATGCCATCGATTTTTTGATGGAATTCGACCGACTAGAATTCGTCGAAGCCATTGAAGAACTCGCTTCATACTTGGGTTTAGATGTTCCTCGCGAACAACGTAGCGGCGGTAATGGTTCGTTTCAATCAGGCCCACAAGCAAGCAGCAGTGAAAAACGTAACCTATACGACTTAATGGGCAGCATTGCTCAATTTTATCGTAACCAACTCAAACAGCCAGCAAGTAAGGTGGCGATTGAGTATCTAAAAGATCGCGGCCTGTCTGGTGAAATCGTCCAGAAGTTTGGCATCGGCTATGTGGCTGATGAATGGGATTTAGTTCGTAAGAACTTTGGCCAGAATAAAGAAAACCAAGACATGCTCGTCACAGGCGGCATGTTGATTGAAAACGATAAAGGCAACCGCTACGACCGATTCCGTGGTCGAGTGATGTTTCCTATTCGAGACAGACGCGGCCGAGTAATAGGCTTTGGTGGTCGAGTATTAGGTGATGGGACACCAAAGTATCTCAACTCACCCGAAACCCCGATATTTCATAAAGGTAAAGAGTTGTATGGCCTTTATGAAGTACTACAAGCGTACCGTGAGCCACCACAAATTTTAGTGGTTGAAGGCTATATGGATGTTGTCGCGCTTGCTCAATATGGCGTAGATTATTCCGTTGCCTCATTGGGAACCTCGACAACGGGCGATCACTTGCAAGTGTTATTCAGGCAAACAAGCACCGTCGTGTGTTGTTATGACGGTGACCGCGCAGGCCGTGAAGCCGCGTGGCGTGCCATGGAAAATGCATTGCCTTACCTAACGGATGGTCGCCAGTTAAAATTCATGTTTTTGCCGGATGGAGAAGATCCCGATTCTTATATCCGACAAAACGGAAAACAAGCATTTGAGCAGCAAGTGTCTAATGCGATGCCCTTGTCTGAATTCATGTTCAGCTCATTGACTCAGCAGGTCGATATGAGCACGAAAGAAGGCATGGCAAAACTGAGTACTCTTGCGGTTCCTCTCATTGATAAAGTCCCTGGCGGCACTTTAAGACTATACTTGAGAGAATTGCTTGGCCGCCGTTTGGGTTTGGTTGATGAGCGCCAACTACAGCAGCTAATTTCAAAACAAGGTAAAGAGGATAAAAGGCCTCAACCTCATAAAGAAATCAAGCGAACGCCGATGCGAGAAGTGATCGCGTTACTGATTCAAAACCCACAATACGTAAGTATGGTGCCAGATCTAACTAGCGTTAGAGATTTGCCCATTCCTGGTCTAAGTTTATTTGTTGATGTACTTGATAAATGCCAAGCGCATCCCCATATCAACACAGGCCAATTATTAGAGCATTGGCGAAACAGCCAAAATGAGACCCTTCTGTCTCGTCTCGCGAGTTGGGACATTCCACTCGATGAGGACAACCAAGAAGAAATCTTTTTAGACTCACTGGATAAAATTATTGCCCAGTGCGTAGAAAAACAAATTGAAAACCTGCAGGCCAAAGCAAGAAGTGTCGGTTTATCAGCCGAAGAGAAAAGGGAGCTGCTAGCACTTATGCTAGATTTAAAAGCGTAACCCTGTTTAATTAGTCAGCAACGATTTAATTTGTTATAGTAAGTGGTTTGCATTTCGCATACTGATTCCTTCACCAGATTACGAAGTTGGATACCGTCTATGGATCACAATCCGCAGTCACAGCTAAAGTCACTTGTTATTAAAGGCAAGGAACAAGGCTATCTGACCTACGCCGAAGTAAATGACCACCTACCTGCTGAAATCGTAGATTCAGAACAGGTAGAAGACATCATTCAGATGATCAACGACATGGGCATTAAGGTAGTAGAAACTGCTCCTGATGCTGATGATTTAGCACTGAACGATGACACAAATATTACCGATGAAGATGCAGCCGAAGCTGCAGCCGCTGCACTTTCTAGCGTAGAGAGTGAGATTGGTCGTACAACAGACCCAGTACGTATGTACATGCGTGAGATGGGTACTGTCGAACTTCTAACTCGCGAAGGCGAAATCGACATCGCAAAACGTATTGAAGAAGGTATTAACCAAGTTCAATCGTCTGTTGCTGAATACCCAGGCACAATTCCGTACATTCTTGAGCAATTTGACAAAGTTCAAGCTGAAGAACTACGTCTTACAGACCTAATTTCAGGTTTTGTAGATCCAGATGCTGACGACACCGCTGCACCAACGGCAACACACATCGGTTCTGAACTGACTGAATCTCAGTTAGAAGAAGAAGACGATGAAGACGTTGATGACGACGAAGATAGCGATGACGATTCAGATGATTCTGAAGAAGATGTAGGTATCGATCCAGAATTAGCGCTAGAGAAATTCAACCAACTACGCAGCACCTATCAAAATCTTCAATTAGCAATCAACGAGTACGGCTATAACAGCCCGAAAGCAACCGTTGCTAATGAAATGATGCTAGACGTATTCCGCGAGTTTCGTCTAACGCCTAAACAGTTTGATCACCTAGTGAATGAACTGCGTACTGCTATGGATCGCGTTCGTACTCAAGAGCGTCTAATCATGAAGTCTGTGGTTGAATACGGCAAAATGCCGAAGAAATCATTCATCGCGCTGTTCACTGGTAATGAATCAAGTGAAGCTTGGTTGGATGAAGTTCTTGCTTCAGACAAGCCATACGCTGAAAAGATCAAACGTAACGAAGAAGAAATCCGTCGTTCAATCGCTAAGCTAAAAATGATTGAAGAAGAGACTTCTCTAAACGTACAGAACATTAAAGACATCAGCCGTCGTATGTCTATCGGTGAAGCAAAAGCTCGCCGTGCGAAGAAAGAGATGGTTGAAGCGAACTTGCGTCTTGTAATTTCCATCGCGAAGAAATACACCAACCGTGGCCTACAGTTCTTGGATCTGATCCAGGAAGGTAACATCGGTCTGATGAAAGCGGTAGATAAGTTCGAATATCGTCGTGGTTACAAGTTCTCGACTTACGCAACGTGGTGGATCCGTCAGGCAATCACTCGTTCAATCGCGGACCAAGCACGTACGATTCGTATCCCGGTACACATGATCGAAACGATCAACAAGCTAAACCGTATTTCTCGTCAAATGTTGCAAGAAATGGGTCGCGAGCCACTACCGGAAGAACTGGCAGAGCGCATGCAAATGCCAGAAGACAAGATTCGTAAAGTTCTAAAAATCGCTAAAGAGCCTATCTCAATGGAGACACCAATCGGTGACGACGAAGATTCGCATCTAGGTGATTTTATCGAAGATACAACGCTAGAACTTCCGCTAGATTCTGCAACTGCAACTAGCCTTAAGGTGGCAACAAAAGACGTGCTTGCAGGTCTAACGCCACGTGAAGCGAAAGTACTTCGTATGCGCTTTGGTATCGACATGAACACTGACCATACTCTAGAAGAAGTTGGTAAACAGTTCGACGTTACTCGTGAGCGTATCCGTCAGATAGAAGCAAAAGCACTACGTAAACTTCGTCACCCAAGCCGCTCAGAGACTCTGCGCAGCTTCCTAGACGAATAATCGCAGCGCATACAAGCTTTGACCCGTCCTGATATGGGTTGACACTTTTTAACTAAAACGCTCGATGTACTTCATCGGGCGTTTTGTATTTTAAAGCCGTATGAGGCCTCATTTGATTATAGATATCTACGGACTCTGCTACCATCGTCCTTGCTTCTTTCAGATCTTTCGGTTTCTTCAGCAAGAGCTCCATTTTGAGTATCCCATTTACACGCTCAGCTAAAGCATTCTGATAACAGTCATACCCGTCAGTCATTGAGCAAGTCACTCTATGTTTCTTATGGATATCTTGATATTCCTTCGAACAGTATTGTGAGCCTCTATCTGAGTGGTGTATTAGCTTTTCTTCACTCTGCCGTTGCCTGAGAGCTGAGATAAATGCCCGCTTAACTGATTGAGTTTTCATGTTGTCATCCACATAAAAACCAACAATCTTCCTTGAATAAGCGTCTGTAACCAAGCTGAGATAACTCTCTCCATTTTGAGTTGGCAAGTAAGTAATATCAGCAACCCACAGTTGTTCTGGCTTCGTTGGTGTCAGCCCATCTTTCACTTTGTTTGGGTGACAGAAAAATCGATGACGGCTGTCAGTCGTTCGGTGATAGGCTCGTCTTGCTCTCACTAACAGCCGATGCTTTCTGAGAAGTTCAAAGAGCTTATCGCGACCTATTTGAATGCCCTTTGTTGCTGCTAAGAACTTCAGTTTACGCGTGCCAATGCGTGGCTGCTTCAGCCTGACTTCACGGACAAAGCCAATGACAGCATGCTCATGATGTTCACAACGAGATTGAGTTTGGCATTGCTTATAATAAGCTTGGCGAGAGATTTGTACTAACTGACAAAACTTCGTAACGCTCAAACCTACTATGGTTTTCTTTTGGACAACGCTTCTTTGTGCTTTTTTGTCACTCTAACACCATAGTCACGTTCCATAACGTTCACGACAGCTTCAAAGAAGTCGGCTTTGAGTTGAGCATCTTCGAGCTGCTTCTCAAGCTCTTTAATACGTTGCTCTGGTGTAGGAGGTAAATTGAACTCGGCCATAGAGTCTCCTTTGGACATAAAGTTAGGTGTCCCTTTAGACCAATCTAGTCGACCATGCTTACGAAGCCAAACCAAAACCGTAGAGCAACCTTGGATGCCATACTTCTCTTGGGCTTGTTTGTAAGTGAGGCTTCCTTTTTCAACCTCATCAACTACAGTGAGTTTAAAAGCGAGGGAGTAATCGCGCTGAGTTCTTTTAGTTGTTGATTTCATAACACTCTCCAATTTTTTTGGGGGAAAGTGTCAACCTTATTTAGGACGGCACACTTTTAGAAATCAAAAAAGGTGACTTTAGGTCACCTTTTTTATTATCTACTGTTCTAAGTGGATAAAAACTAAGCGCAATTGCCCTAGTTGGTATCTAGACACCTTGCAACGCTTCCCCTATAATCGTTGTCCTATTAGGGCCCCTTAGCTCAGTGGTTAGAGCAGTCGACTCATAATCGATTGGTCCGCAGTTCAAGTCTGCGAGGGGCCACCATTCAAATCAAGCACTTCGCTTACCCTTCTTTGAATGTTGCCTTTTATTCCGTCCCGAGGTACAAAATCAGTACAGTACGCATTCGGGAGTACTCACATGGCAACTTTAGTTAAAACCTCTTCTGGTACCTGGAAAGCCGTTATTCGAAAAACTGGCTGGCCGACGACGTCTAAAACTTTTCGTCTCAAACGCGATGCAGAGGATTGGGCAAGACGTACCGAAGATGAAATTGTACGTGGCGTCTACATCAAACGTTCCTCGTCTGAACGCCTCACCATTGAAGAAGCATTAAAACGCTACCTGGCAGAAATCTCACCTACCAAACGACCGGCGACCGCTGCCTGTGACGCGAGACATTCCAAACCGCTCATCAAAGCCCTGGGAAAATACTCCCTGGCCGCCTGACGCCCGAAATCATTGCCAAGTATCGAGACGACCGGTGAGCTGGCCTGGATCGTTGCGACGCCAGAGGTAACCCGGCCCCTAAGCCACGCTCACCTAACACCGTACGCATTGACCTGGCCCTGCTCAGTCACCTGTACAACATTGCGATTAAAGAGTGGGGGATCGGCCTGGCAATTAACCCGGTCCAGAATATTCGTAAGCCCACCACATTATTCCAGGAAAAGGTCGGTTCAAACAAACAGCAATTCAGGCAGCTCGACTTGAGCTGCACATGCACCAAATAGGTATAAATGATCCAAGAAATGGGGTCTGGATGATTAACTTCAAAAAGAACAACGACTTGAATTGGGTTGACCCAAAATCACCGGCACACCGTTCAATACATCGATTTAACTATGAGAACTGGATCGCAAGAATATTTGTGACTGGTGGTATGACAAAACAGATGGTAATAGCTCGATTAAATAGGATTAAAATGAGCTTGAAGGATGGAGAATACCCTTCAAAGATTACTCAGAAAAAAGATGTAAGTTGGAATGGCTCATGACTGTTTATAGAATCACAGAAGATCCTGCTAAGTTTAAAACTCTTTCATTATTGCCTAGTGACCTAGCTGAACAATTAGGTGACTTTGAGCTTGTAAGAGACATACTGCATCAACCTTCGCACAATTCATCACTCCAACCGATATGGGGTAAGGTTAATTCGGAGTTTGCAGATGTTCTCAAGAAAGATTCGGAAACTCCAGATATAAGTATTTGGTGTAACACATTCCTCATATTTTCACCCAAAGCATTCAATTACTTACATAAAAAGTTGTCGACATGTGGAGAGTTTTTGCCGATCAATGTAGGTAGTGAAACTTGGTATTTCTATACAGCACTGACATTCGCAAGAGAGAACAAACAGTTAACGATTCCCAAAGTTGAATACGGTGAATTGATAGGATTGGAGACACTAGTCTTCGACGAAGAAGATACTCAAGATAAATATATCTTCAAGTCAGTAGAGGAAGGCCCCGTAAACCTATTCTGTACAGATATACTTCGAGAATTAGTGACCGAACATAAGTTGACAGGTATCGGTTTCTCAGAAGATCTAACAGGTTTAGATTTCATTGATGAGGCGGTGTAATTTCACTTGTTGGGTTACTTAAGCAAGTTAAGGAGAACTTCTGCGTTGGTGATATGACATTCGAAAAGCTCAGCTCTGCAGCAACTATCTAATGAGTAATGATATCTACGCCTAATGCAGCTTCTCGAGGCTCTACACTTCCCGTCAGTAACACTTTTTGACCTTCCACTCAGCTTGATCAAAAATTAAGACCCAAAACATCATACAAATTTTTGTAGCAATGAAACAAAATGTCCGCTCGTGATTTAAACCATTGACCCTCAGACAACTTCTGATAGGATGGACATATAAACGTATGGACGTCTAAAATAAAAAATGGAGCTACAATGAAAAGTATTGGTCACTTAAAGAAACTAGCTTTGATTCTCACGGCAGTAGTCGGCTTAAGCGCTTGTGGAGAAAAAGATGACTCTGTCATTAAAGTGGGCGCGACAGTTGGACCACATGCACAAGTAGTCGAGGCGGTAGCGAAGGAGGCAGCGAAGCAAGGTTTGAATGTCGAAGTCATTGAGTTTTCTGACTACGTGACACCTAATGCCGCTCTTAGCGATGGTAGCATCGATATTAATAGCTATCAGCACCAGCCATTTTTAGACAACTTCAACAGTAGCCATAACGCCCAATTAGTATCAATTGGTCAGTCCATTCTTATGCGTATGGGGCTTTATTCCAATAAGTATCGCTCACTGCAAGAGCTTCCAAACAATGCACGTATAGCGCTTCCAAATGACCCTACCAACGGTGGTCGTGGTCTGTTGCTACTCGCCGATGCAGGTTTAATTGAGCTGAAACAGGGTGTTGGCCATAAAGCCGCCCTAACTGATATCACAAAAAACGCAAAATCATTTGAATTTGTCGAGGTAGATGCCGCTCAGCTACCAAGAACATTAGATGATGTGGACGCGGCTGCGATTACAATGAACTACGTAATGTCTTCTGGTTTAGATCCGAAGAAACAAAGTATCTATCTTGAAGCAAAAGACGCCCCATTAGCAGTCATGGTCATCGCCACTCGTGACGCAGACAAAAATAATGAAGCGTATAAAAAGTTCGTTTCTATTTATCAATCTCAAGCGATTCGTGATTATCTCGATCGCACTTTCAAAGGCACAATCGAAGCAGCTTTTTAACCAATAAAGCAGCGAATACTTTGCCCCACGAATCAGATAGAAAAGAGGCTAATGTTTTCTCATAGCCTCTTCTTTTCATTATGTGCCGTCCTAAATAAGGTTGACACTTTCCCCCAAAAAAATTGGAGAGTGTTATGAAATCAACAACTAAAAGAACTCAGCGCGATTACTCCCTCGCTTTTAAACTCACTGTAGTTGATGAGGTTGAAAAAGGAAGCCTCACTTACAAACAAGCCCAAGAGAAGTATGGCATCCAAGGTTGCTCTACGGTTTTGGTTTGGCTTCGTAAGCATGGTCGACTAGATTGGTCTAAAGGGACACCTAACTTTATGTCCAAAGGAGACTCTATGACCGAGTTCAATTCACCTCCTACACCAGAGCAACGTATTAAAGAGCTTGAAAAGCAGCTCGAAGATGCTCAACTCAAAGCCGACTTCTTTGAAGCTGTCGTGAACGTTATGGAACGTGACTATGGTGTTAGAGTGACAAAAAAGCACAAAGAAGCGTTGTCCAAGAGAAAACCATAGTAGGTTTGAGCGTTACGAAGTTTTGTCAGTTAGTACAAATCTCTCGCCAAGCTTATTATAAGCAATGCCAAACTCAATCTCGTTGTGAACATCATGAGCATACTGTCATTGGCTTTGTCCGTGAAGTCAGGCTGAAGCAGCCACGCATTGGCACGCGTAAACTGAAGTTCTTAGCAGCAACAAAGGGCATTCAAATAGGTCGCGATAAGCTCTTTGAACTTCTCAGAAAGCATCGGCTGTTAGTGAGAGCAAGACGAGCCTATCACCGAACGACTGACAGCCGTCATCGATTTTTCTGTCACCCAAACAAAGTGAAAGATGGGCTGACACCAACGAAGCCAGAACAACTGTGGGTTGCTGATATTACTTACTTGCCAACTCAAAATGGAGAGAGTTATCTCAGCTTGGTGACAGACGCTTATTCAAGGAAGATTGTTGGTTTTTATTTGGATGACAACATGAAAACTCAATCAGTTAAGCGGGCATTTATCTCAGCTCTCAGGCAACGGCAGAGTGAAGAAAAGCTAATACACCACTCAGATAGAGGTTCACAATACTGTTCGAAGGAATATCAAGATATCCATAAGAAACATAGAGTGACTTGCTCAATGACTGACGGGTATGACTGTTATCAGAATGCTTTAGCTGAGCGTGTAAATGGGATACTCAAAATGGAGCTCTTGCTGAAGAAACCGAAAGATCTGAAAGAAGCAAGGACGATGGTAGCAGAGTCCGTAGATATCTATAATCAAATGAGGCCTCATACGGCTTTAAAATACAAAACGCCCGATGAAGTACATCGAGCGTTTTAGTTAAAAAGTGTCAACCCATATCAGGACGGGTCATTACTCACTAAATCGACTCATTGTCGACTTTCAGCCTCTAACTTCATTGCCAAATAAGCTTGGTCAGCAGAAACCAATTCAGGACGGTTAATCAACTTCCAGAGGAAGTATGGTGGGATTAAAAATACGATGAAGTAGAGAGATTCATGGAAGAAAACATCGGCTATCGTTTGCTGATGCTCCCAAAGTGCCGTCAGTGCGAAGAGCTCTAACATCACGCCTAATACGCCAAAGACGACAGAGACAACAATCGCTAAACCCAGTAGTTCTCTAATAAAGTGCTTGTATGCCATGATACTAATTCCTTCTAGCAATAAGTCATACTAACTTACGCTCATAAGAAACAAGTGAGCTTGATTATTATCAAACTCCCCTCATCACTGTTAAGAACTTAGTTTTATAAAAAAGTACTTGTATATAGCGTCAGCGAAGACTGATTTCCCTATCACAGAGCATAGATACCTCTACAAACAGAGGGTGATGGAACGACCAACTATTGGCTATATGAGCGCAACTTTAATCAGATAAGTAATATTGCACCGTCGATACCACTCGTACTTTCTTAATGTAAGGCGTGTTGCTGTCTCGGTCATAAATCGAGAACTGCCCTTGAGTTGCACGTTTGATCTTACCCAGTGAACTCTGTGAGTCTTTCGCAAATTTCTCAGCCACTTCACGCGCATTCTTAGTCGCTTCTTCGATCATGTCTGGCTTCACATCATTCAGCTTAGTAAAGCTGTACTCAACACGATTTGCATAAGGATCTTGGTTAAGCAAAACGCCTTGTTTTCCTAGCTCACCTATTTCATTGATTGCCGCTCGAACAACATCAACACTCTGGCTGTAAACCGTAACGGTTCGCGAGGCCAAATAACGATACTCAATGTCTTGCTCGCTCCCATATTGCTGTGCTTTTCTGTCAATGACCGCTGGGGAAGAGAGGGAAACGCTGGTTTCAGGAAGCCCTTTGGCACTTAGAAAGTCCAAAATCAAACGGGTTTGCTGGTCAATTTCATCAAACATGGCCCCCATATCATTACTCGCTAGAGTAAATTGAATCGGCCAAATCACCGTATCAGCAGGATACTCACGCTCCGACAAACCTTTTACTGTAACGACTCTTTCATAGGCTCGGTATTTCACCGCCGTCTGCTGCATAAAATAGCCAAGGATGCCAAGACCAAGTATCAAACTTAGCCCAATCCAAAGTGCTGCTTTATTGGAAACTCGTTCCATTATTTCCCCCTGATAAATATCAACTTAGCTTAATCTTTGTTCTAGATAAGATAGCCTATCTATTGTTTTAAGAGGGAGACATAACGCGAGTTTTGATTCATAGCACAGTGATATACCGTTTTCTTTAGTCAATAAAGCTTCATTGGTTTGTCACCAAAGGCTCATGCTTTTGCCTCTTAACTGTCATCTGTAATTTCTACTATCCAATCAGCAACTTGTACGCTGAGGTAAATATGGATAGTTCAACCCCTTTTCGTCTCCCTCGTAAAACGCCGTTTGGCATTGGTGAAAACGTTGCTGAATGGGCAACCGGTTTAAACCAACTTGATAAGTTCTACGCCCAACGCCCCGTTAATGCCGATACCAAAACTTTTCTCCGCTTCACGCTGGATATCTTAGGTATCGATTATCGCATTGCTCATGGTTCACTCGACTCAGTACCTAAACAAGGTGCTACCGTCATTGTGGCGAACCATCCGCTTGGTTGTGTGGAAGGCGTCATCTTGGCCGAACTCTTGTTGATGGTACGAGACGATATCCAAATTCTAGCCAATCAATACCTGAAAACCGTGCCGGAGTTAGATCAGCTCTTCATTGGTGTCGATGTGTTTGAAGGCAAAGACGCCGTCAAATCGAATATGAAGGCCCTCAGAGCGGCTAATAAACACCTAGCAAGTGGCGGCTTATTGCTTGTCTTTCCTGCCGGTGAGGTTTCCCAGTTAGTCGATGCCAAACAGCAACGCTTGGAAGATAAAGCGTGGAGTCGAAGCGTAAGTAGCCTAATCCGCAAAAACAAAGCAACGACAGTTCCAGTATTCATCAGTGGTCAGAACTCGAAACGCTTCTATATGGCAGGGAAAATCCATCCACTTTTGCGCACCCTACTGCTTGGGCGAGAACTGCTGAACAAACAGGCGCAAACCATTGATTTATCTTTTGGCCAATCAATCAAATTCAAAGAGATCAACACGCTTAACGATGATCAAGTGGTGAACTATTTGCGGCTCAACACTTATTTGCTCAATCGTGAAACCCATTCAGTGAAGCCTTCTTCTTCATCAGAAATGCTCTCTCCAATAGCGGCAGGGTTACCCGTAGGCGAATTGCTTGAAGAGCTGAACAACTTACCAAAAGAGTCCAAGCTGCTAACAAGTGGTGAGTTCGATGTTTACTGCACGGAGTCGCAGAGTATCCCTTCCCTACTGCATGAAATTGGTCGCCTACGTGAGCTCAATTTCCGACAAGTTGGCGAAGGGACTGGACTAGCAATAGACATTGACCATTTCGATCATGATTACCTGCATCTGTTTGTGTGGGACAGAGAGAACCAATGCTTGGTGGGCGCGTATCGTTTAGGTCTGGTTGATCAACTGATTGAAAAGCGCGGCGTAGCAGGTCTGTATTCACGAACGTTGTTTAACTATGACCAACGCTTTATCGACCAAATGGGTAAATCCATTGAGATGGGGCGCTCTGTGATTGCACAGCAATATCAAAAGAGCATGAGCGCGCTACTGTTGCTGTGGAAAGGCATCGCAACCTTCGTTCATCAAAATCCTGATTACACGCACTTATTTGGCCCAGTCAGTATTAGCAACGACTATAGCGATACTGCACGTCAATTACTGGCTCAATCAATGACACTCCACCACTACGACAACAACTGCGCAGAATACGTCACACCTTCTAATCCACTTCCTGAGCACCACCGTGACTGGAATACTAGCATGCTCACCGCTCTGGGTGATTTACAGCTATTGTCACGTGTCATTGCCAGAATCGATGAAGGGAAAGGAGTGCCCGTTTTGCTGCGTCAGTACTTAAGCCTCAATGGCAAGTTGGTATGCTTCAACGTCGACCCTACATTCAATAACGCTCTAGATGGATTGATTATGGTGGATTTGCGCGATGTTCAAGAAAAGACGTTGGCAAGGTATATGGGACGCGAGCAAGCTCATGACTACCTCGCCTATCATACTAATAGCAACGATGATTAAGAACAGTGATTAATTAGAGAGTTGGGAATCACAAGAAGAACCGTGTGGCGACTCTCTTTATTTACCCTTTCATCAACTAATTAGGCGTGCTCCGTGAAGTGCGCCGAAAAGAATCTTATAGATACAATCTATCGAAAAATCTAGGTAGCATTTATCTCACCAATTCCGTCACAAACTTTCACAAAAAACAAAAGCAGACCCAAGTCACACTTTAAATCCACCACAACTCAACACAAAACGTGACATTAATCATCACAAGCATTTAATTCGAATTTCAAAAAAAATCAAAAGTGATCAAAGTCACAAAATATTTTGATTTTAAATTTGTCAGAAGATCGGATTGATCACTAAGATTTTTATTGACAGATTTGAAAGTGGCTTTTTGTTATTAAGTTACAAGTTAATAAGTTGAACTTGGTCACTTAAAAACCGTTTCTCAGCCTAAGAAATGCGGGCGTAGATCACGAAAAACCCGTTGTCAGTTCCAATTGGAAAATGTGTGGTAAATTGATTGGGTACTAAGCAATCAAACAAACGGTTTTGGCGAACCGTTTACTACAACAAGATTCATCAGAACATCGAACGGGGAATTGTTATGATATCACCAGATGCCAAGATCAAGATACAAAATTTTGGTCGTTTTCTGTCAAACATGGTAATGCCAAACATCGGCGCGTTTATCGCGTGGGGCTTTATCACTGCTCTATTTATCCCAACTGGATGGCTACCAAACGAAACGTTAGCCTCTATGGTTGGCCCAATGATTACCTACTTGCTGCCACTACTTATCGGTTACACCGGTGGTAAATTAGTTGGTGGCGATCGTGGTGCGGTAGTCGGTGCAATCACAACAATGGGTGTGATTGTCGGCACAGACATCCCAATGTTTATGGGTGCAATGATGGTCGGCCCAATGGGCGGCTGGGCTATCAAGAAATTCGATAACTACATCGATGGTAAAGTAAAAAGTGGCTTCGAGATGTTGGTTAACAACTTCTCTGCGGGCATCATCGGCATGCTATGTGCGATCCTTGCTTTCATCTTTATCGGTCCATTCGTAAAAATTCTTTCTGGTGGCTTGGCGGCTGGCGTTAACTTCCTAGTTTCTGCTCACCTACTACCACTGACTTCAATCTTCGTTGAACCTGCGAAGATCCTGTTCCTAAACAATGCGATCAACCACGGTATTTTCTCTCCACTGGGTATCCAACAAGCGTCTGAAACAGGTCAGTCGATCTTCTTCCTAATCGAAGCAAACCCAGGTCCTGGTCTAGGTATCCTGCTAGCTTACATGGTGTTTGGTAAAGGTACGGCTCGTCAAACGGCAGGTGGTGCATCAATCATCCACTTCTTCGGCGGTATCCACGAGATTTACTTCCCATACATTCTAATGAACCCTCGCCTAATCCTTGCGGCTATCGCAGGTGGTATGACTGGCGTATTCGTTCTAACTATCTTTAACGCAGGTATTGTTTCTCCAGCATCACCAGGTTCAATTTTTGCAATCTTGTTGATGACTCAGAAAGGCTCAATCGTTGGTGTTCTAGCGTCTATCGCAGCAGCAACAGGTGTGTCATTCGCGGTAGCAGCACTGCTAATGAAGACGCAAACGTCAACAGAAGAAGACGGTGATGAAGCAGCACTAGAGAAAGCAACATCACAAATGAAAGACATGAAATCTGCATCTAAAAACGATGCGGTGGTAAACAGCCAAAGCAAAGGTGACGTAGACCTAGCGACAGTACAAAGCATCATTGTCGCTTGTGATGCGGGCATGGGCTCGAGTGCAATGGGCGCGAGCATGCTACGCAAAAAGGTTCAAGACGCAGGTCTGAACATCCACGTAACCAACCTTGCCATTAACAGCTTACCAGAGAGTGCAGATATCGTGATTACTCATAAAGACTTAACGGATCGTGCACGTAAGCATGCTCCAAACGCACACCACATTTCATTGACTAACTTCCTAGACAGCGAGATGTACAACCAGCTAGTCACCAAACTACTAGCAGCGCAAAACCAATCCGCAGCCAATGACGACCAAATGGTAAAAGTTTCGCTCGTGGCAGCAAACGACGACAACTTCGAGCCACAGCAAACGTCGGTGTTCCAAATCCAGCGTGAAAACATTCACCTAGGTTTGAAAGCTGCCAACAAAGAAGAAGCGATTCGCTTCGCGGGCAACAAGTTGGTCGAACTTGGCTACGCAGAACCAGAATACGTAGACGCGATGTTTGAGCGTGAAGCATTGGTTCCAACTTACCTAGGCGAATCTATCGCAGTGCCTCACGGTACGGTGGAAGCGAAAGACCGCGTGAAGAAAACCGGCATTGTAATCTGCCAATACCCATCGGGTATCCAATTTACTGAAGACGACGACGATGTTGCGAAACTGGTTATCGGCATTGCCGCTAAGAACGATGAGCACATCCAGGTGATTACCACCATTACGAACGCGCTCGATGAGCCGGAGGCAATTGAGAAGCTAACCAGCACCAACGATGTGGAAGAGATTCTAAACATCCTTGGCGGTCAACAAGCGGCTTAATTACCCCTTTAATTTGCTCCTGAGGCAAATGAGGTCAGCTGTCACCCCCTATGCGGTTGGCCTCCCCCTAGTTTCGTAAGTCAACATTTTAGACATTGGTAGGTAAGAATTATGAAAAACGCAGTTCATTTTGGCGCAGGTAACATTGGTCGTGGCTTCATCGGTAAACTATTAGCAGACGCAGAAGTCGAGGTGACATTCGCAGACGTTGACGCTCCACTCGTCGACCAACTGAGTCACAAGCAAGAATACAAAGTAAAAGTGGTCGGTACTGAGTGCCAAATCGACACAGTAACTCACGTCACCGCGGTTAACTCAGCCAGTGAAGATGTCATCGACCGCATTGTAAAAACCGACTTGGTAACAACAGCGGTTGGCCCTAACGTACTGGACATCATTGCAAAAACCATCGCTACCGGCATTGCTAAACGCTTTGCAGCAGGTAACGATAAACCATTGAACATCATAGCGTGTGAAAACATGGTTCGTGGCACCACACACCTAAAAGGTGAAGTGTACAAACACTTGGATGAATCATTGCACGCGAAAGCAGACGAGTTGGTTGGCTTTGTCGATTCAGCGGTAGACCGTATCGTACCACCAGCAGAAGCGGCGAACGATGACCCACTAGAAGTCACTGTAGAGAGTTTTAGCGAATGGATTGTGGATGAGCAGCAATTCAAGGGCGAAATCCCTGACATAGCTGGCATGGAAAGAACCAACAACCTAATGGCATTCGTAGAACGCAAGCTATTCACTCTCAATACAGGCCATTGCATTACCGCTTACCTAGGTTGCTTGAAAGGCCATCGTACCATTCGTGAAGCAATTGAAGACCCAAGCATTCACGCTGAAGTAAAACAGGCGATGCAAGAGAGTGGTGAAGTGCTGATCAAACGTTACGGCTTCGACCGTGACATGCACAACGCCTACATCGAGAAGATTTTAGGACGCTTTGCCAACCCATACTTAGTGGATGAGGTGGATCGCGTAGGTCGTCAACCAATTCGAAAATTGGGTGCAAACGATAGATTAGTGAAGCCTTTACTCGGTACAATTGAGTATGGCACTGAAAATCAAACACTTTTGAAAGGCATTGCCGCTGCGTTGAAGTACACTAACGACACTGACCCACAAGCCGTAGAGCTACAAAACTCATTAAAAGAAGTGGGTGTGAAGAAGACGCTAGCGACATACACAGGTCTTGCAGAAGACAGTGCTGAAGTGGCTCAAATCGAGACACTTTACAACCAACTTTGATTTACCTAGGGGAGCTCGGCTCCCCTTCTATGTCCTTCTCTGCTTGAAGAGTTGGGATAGCTAATAATTAGAAATGTATTCAGTATATGGCAGATAACATCAACGAAACCGAGATCATTGAGCGATTAAA
This sequence comes from Vibrio sp. SCSIO 43097, assembly GCF_023650755.1. Lineage (NCBI taxonomy): Bacteria > Pseudomonadati > Pseudomonadota > Gammaproteobacteria > Vibrionales > Vibrionaceae > Vibrio > Vibrio sp. SCSIO 43097. The sequence continues at coordinate 3,040,707 of NZ_CP071840.1, forward strand.
CAGCGCCCCATCGGTACGAGGCTTTTTCATTGCAGCAGTCGACGTTTTTAACGATTCGATCGACGGGTTGGTGCAAAGAATCTTTCGTAAAGATAACTTCGCTGTTCAATCGGTTGTCGGTCCGCTGTTACAAGACTCTGGACCGCTGGGCGATCTGTCTGTTCGTTTGAAGTTATTGTTTGGCTTGGGAGTGCTCCCCGATGACATTTACCACGACATCGAAGACATCATCAAACTCAAAAACCAACTCAATAGTGACGCTTCAGATTACGAATTCACTGACCCGAATATTCTAGAACCAATTAAGAAACTGCACTTGGTGAAGAAAATGGGCATGGTACAACTGGAAGTCAGCGAACCAGATGACGACATCGACCTTGAGTTTTATCAGCTACAACTGCAACGTCAACAACAAATCATTAAGTCAGGGCTCTCACTTGCCATTGTCGAGATTTGCAATGAGCTCGGCAAAGACAGCCCTTTTTAATCGAAAAACTGGCACGGAAGCCTCCTCAACTCGCCCCCCTTTTTGCACATTCTTCTATACAACGTGCGTGAAAGCCATCACAGTCCATATTCCGATGTCTCTGTAACATCAGACCAATCTATCGCTAGTATTGAAACGGTATCGCATGCTTTCAATCGAAGACACTAAAACTAAGTGGGAGTTTTTCCAGAAACACCACTGGGTATCTCCAGAATTTTCCCGCACTCCCGTCCTCGAGTCGTGGGAGCGTTGCATAAAGCAATGCAGCCCTTACACCTGGTCAAAACCACATATTGCTTCTGGATTTACCTTCTCATCTCTAATGAAGCGCAACGAGCATCTCATCGAATGCGCCACGACCGTACTTGAAGATACGTACGATATGCTTGGTGACGAAGACCTGGTGTTGATGGTAACCGATGGCAACGGCTGTATTCTCTCCACCGTCGGGCACGACTCTTTGCGACAAGAGATGCAAACGCTCGGCATAAAACAAGGCTGTTTTCTCTCCGAAGGAAAGATAGGCACAAATGCAGTCAATCTCTGTATCAACACTCATATCCCGTGTGAAGTTTTTGCTGCCGAACATTTCAATCGCCACTTGCACTCTTATGCCTCTGTAGCGGCGCCTGTTTTCGACCAATTTGGCAAATTACGCGGTACAACATGCCTTTTCAGAAAAGCGGAAAGCTATAAGAAAGAAGACTTAGTCATCATCGCGTCGAGCGCGAAAGAAGTCAGCTTGCAAATCCACATTCAGTCGGAACAAGAAAACATGAACCGCCTCACTTGTGCGCATAACGCAACGTTAGAGTGCATGGATGACGGCCTTCTGGCCTGGGATGAAGAAAGCCGTATAACCATGGTAAATCACCAGTCCGAGCGTTTGTTAAACATTGAAGCCAGTCAGGTCTTGGATAAAGAAGTCTTTTCTGTTTTGCGCTTCCCACCGAATGTCCTTACTAGTATTGAGTCAGGTGCGAGCATAAACCGTAAACTCACAACGGTAGAGGTTCGTGGCGAGTTTGTTGAAGCGATCATCACCTTGCGTCCACTCAACGACGGCACACACTTATTGTTCTTGCACCCTATCGATAAAATTCGCGAACTTGCTCAACAACAAATAGGTGGCAGTGCGCGCTATACGTTCAGCACTTTGCCTGTCATTTCACGAAAAATGAAGCATGTCATTACCGTGGCAAAACGGGCCATAAAGTCCAAATCACCAATTCTAATTACAGGTGAAGAAGGCGTAGGAAAAGCCACTCTCGCCATGGCGATTCATAACGAAAGCACCTACAAAGAAGGGCCATTCATTACGCTCAACTGTCGCTCCATCAATACAGAGCAACTGGTCAAAGAAACCCTGGGATACGACGAGGGGCAAGGCATGCCTTCAAAGTTTGAGCTCGCCCATGGCGGTACGCTCTTTTTAGAAAAGGTGGAATATCTGTCGCCCGATTTACAAGCAGTGCTACTTAAGTTGTTAAAAACTGGGCTCGTCAGCCGCAGCGACAGTTTGCGATTGATCCCCGTAGACTTTCAACTTATCACGAGCACCGCTTCAGAGATCAGCGAGTATGTCACTCAACGCTCATTTGGTCGGCAACTTTATTATGAAATCTCCTCGAACGAGCTGCATATTCCGCCACTACGAAAGCGTAAAGAAGACATTGAATTTCTCGTCCAGCAGCTTATCAGCCATTATGAACGCCGCCACAATGTGACGATCTCGATAGAGCCAGTCGCACTGGAAGCGTTGATGAATTTTCGTTGGTCAGGCAACAACTCTGAATTAAGAAATCGAATTGAGCGAATTTTGCTTAACCGCAGTTCCAACTTAATCAAGCTGAACGATATTCCTGAAGACATTAAACTGAATTCTTGCCATACCGCAGAAAATACGCCAGTAATCACGTTAGAAGAAGCCGAGAGAAGAGCTATCGTTCAGGCTTGGAATCAGTGTGATGGCAAAATGCATGATATGGCGAAAGCATTGCAAATTGGCCGCACTACCTTATGGAGAAAAATTAATAAGTTTGGGCTGCAGGAGCAAATGAAGCTGTATTAAGCCAAGAAGTGGCGTTCCTACAAAAAGTAAAACCGGCGTAAGCACGCCGGTACAGATGTACTAACGATAAGATATCGACTAAACATCGACAGACAACTGACGAATCTGCGCTTTTAGTCCCGGTAGCAGACTCGCACTGGCGCTGAATTTTCGCAACCCCACGCGAAGCAATGTTTCTGTGGCATTTGGATCGCCAGCCATCTCACCACACATACTAACCGGTATACCCGCGCGATCGCCTGCTGCACACGTGAGCTCAATGGCTTTTAGTACCGATGGTTCAAAGTAGTTCACCAATTCAGCAACAGCGGCGTTACCTCGATCGGCGGCCATAACATATTGAGTCAAATCATTGGTGCCGATAGAGAAAAAGTCGACTTCTTGGGCTAACGCATCAGCATTTAATACCGCGGCTGGCACCTCAATCATAATACCAACGGGCAAATGAGTCGCATCCAAGCCGAGTTGGTTTGCTTGATGCGCCAACAGCGCTTTTACTTTTCTCACTTCTTCAACCTGAGCCACCATCGGTATCATCAATTGAATATTCGGTTGCTCGTGAAAGGCTCTCAGAATGGCTCGAAGTTGAGCGGTAAACAATGACTCATGTTGAAGACACAACCGCACCCCTCTCAAACCTAAAAATGGATTATCTTCTGCTGGCATAGGATAAGCGGCTAAAGGCTTGTCACCGCCAACATCTAGACTACGAATCGTAAGTGGCTTATCACCAAGTGCGGCAGCAATATCACGATACACTTGATATTGCGCTTCCTCAGTCGGCAACTCATCACTGTTTTGAAATAGAAACTCAGTCCGAAATAGACCAACGCCCTCAGCCCCCGATGTTAGTGCATCATCAATATCTTTCGGTCCACCAATATTGGCGAATACTTGAATATGGACACCATCACAGGTGACTGCGGCTTGCTGAGCACTCGCTAATGCACGTTGTCGGATGCTTTGCCACTCAATTTGCTGAGCTTCTAATTCCTGCTGTACGGCATCTGAAGGAGAGAACCATAAATGCCCTCGGAGGCCATCAATAGTCACCACTTGACCAGCACGCACAGTATCAAGGCAGCCCTGAGCTTTAACGATGGCAGGAATCCCCATCGCACGAGCAAGAATCGCACTGTGAGAGGTTTTCCCTCCCTCACTCAAACAGATACCAAGCACTTTCGATTTATCAAGCCCGGCCACATCAGAAGGCATCAGGTCGCGGGCCAACAAAATACTCGGTTCCTGAATGTCGATGGCATTAGGCGTTACGCCTGTCATTTCGACCATAACTTGGCGTGCGATATCATGTACATCTGCTTCGCGTTCCCGCATGTACTGACTTTCTGCCTGGCGAAACTCTTCGGCCAACGTTTGCAGTGATTCTACCCAAGCTTGCTCGGCTATCATGCCCGTTTGAATTCGCGACTCGACCGATGCCCATAATTCTGGGTCACTGAGCATCATGCTATGAGCAGAAAATATTTCCCCTTTCGGCTGCTTCGCTTGCTCCTGCAAATGTTGAACAACCACGCCTATCGCACGCTTAACCCGTTCAATTTCATCTTGTTCACTTTGGAAATTACGTTCAGGCACTGCTGGCATTTCATGAGTAAAAAGGACAGCAGGAGCAGTAGCGATACCGTCATTGACTCTAATACCAACAACAGCACCTTCAATCTGATTTGAGGCCATGCCATCGAGCAGAGTATCCGAGCTTTCTTCAGGTTCGATAATGCCTTGCTCAACCGCCTCTTTTTCTCCGAAGTGCTCACTAGCTAAGGCTTCAAATGCCTTGATTGCTTCACTGGATTGAGGTCCAAGTGCGCATAAGGTGATCGTCTCTTGACTACGAACGCCAAGTTTCGCAATGCTGTTCAAGCTTTTCGCGTTCACACGGCGCTCGCCTTTTTTCAACCATAATTGGCAGTCGAAAGGCGCGAGTGCACCAACAATGGCCGCAGCGGGACGAGCATGTAATCCATGCGGATTTTGCACTACCCAATCAAATGTCCGTTCTTGCTCAAAGTTTTCTGATACTGGCGCTATCTCAGCGGATGTTAGTGGCTGATCACCAAGATGCTCTTGTTTTACGCTTAACGCATTCTGTGCCTCTTCGACTACCGTCGATAAAGGTAGTCCGGCAGCAGCAGCCACCGACGCCGCCATGGTTCCTTCAACAATAGGTGCCGAGATAAGGGTGACATTTTCCCTCACATGATCATCAATCAGGTCCAGAGCCATTTCCGTGCTAAGCAACGCGCTGCCAAGATCCATCAACACAACAACCCCTTGTTGATCTTGTACCTGCTCAATCGCTTCCATCACGGCAATGGCATCGGTTCCGATCGGGTTCTCTGGATCATCAATCCCAGCAGCAATCGCAAGCTTGGCTTTGCCTTGCGTCATTTGGGTGGCAAGTTCTGCCACCCCTTCTGCAAGTCGACGACTATGAGATACAACTACAATTCCCACCATCTTAATTACCTGCTATTGCCTGCTGGAGTCCTTTAATCATTAACAAAGAAGAGGTTGCACCGGGATCTTGGTGACCAATACTACGTTCCCCCAGATAGCTTGCTCGCCCTTTTTTCGCCAACATTTCAATCGTGGCAACCGCGTTCGTTTCTGCTAGCTCAACCATTTCATTCAGTAAGTGATCGGCGCTCATGCCATTTTCTAACGACGCCTTCACGCTAACTAAGACGGGTAACCAAACATCACACATGGTTTTATCACCCAGCTCTGCTTTACCACGAGACACCACGCCATCCACACCGCTTTTTAGTGCATCCACTAACTCTTCAAACGTTAATTGCTCTCGAGTTCCGACAGCGGCAGCCGTGCGAATAAACAGCGTGCCATACAGCGGGCCACTTGCCCCACCGACACTAGAAAGCAAGGTCATGCCCGTATTCTTGAGAATGCTGCCGATATTTTGGTCCGCAAATTGCGGCAGTTTTTCAGCAACTTTTTTAAAGCCACGGTTCATATTGAGACCGTGGTCGGCGTCACCAATATCACGATCAAGGTCGGTCAGAAAATCTTGATTCTCTTGATACGTTTTTGCACATAACTCTAGCCAGTGAACGATATGTTGTTTTTCAATTTGCATGTTTGCTCCCCCTGTTACCACTTGATCGCGGCCGTATCGACAGGAGCATCAAACAGCTCCAACATCTCTTTGTCTGCCTTCAGCAACGTAATCGAAACGCCTTCCATATCGAGTGACGTACAGAAGTTGCCAACCATATTACGTACGATACGGAACCCTGCTTGCTGGCAGTTATGAGCCAGACGGCGGTACACTCCGTAAAGCTCTGAAGTTGGCGTACCACCCATACCATTCACCATCACAATGTAGTCGTGTTCAGCGGCGAAAGGCTCAATGCTGGATTCCACTTCATCCCATTCACCTTCGTCACGATTCCAAATACGCAATGTGCGCTGATAAGGCGTGTTTTCAGCAACTTCAGCAAACATTTCATCCACTAACGTATCGACGTCGGTGTATTTAACTCGCTTGATACCTGGTTCACCATGGATACCAACACCAAACTCAACTTCATCATCTTCCAGAACAAAAGATGGTTTACCCGCCGCTGGTACAACACAAGCATTAAGCGCCACGCCAAATGAACGACAGTGATTATTCACGCGACGAGCCAGCGCTTCACATTGCTCCAACGAATAACCTTTGTTCGCGGCAGCCCCAACTAACTTTTCAACCAATACCGTTCCAGCAACGCCACGGCGACCAGCGGTGTATAGGCTGTCTTTGACTGCAACATCGTCATCCACCAACACCGACCCAACTTTGATACCATCGGTATGAAGCAGCTCCACAGCCGTTTCAAAGTTCAACACGTCTCCGGTGTAGTTTTTAATGATAAACAGCACCCCCTCACCGGTATTCACTTGGTTACCACATTCGTACATTTGATCAGGCGTAGGTGAAGTAAATACCTCTCCTGGGCAGGCGCCTGTCAGCATGCCTTTACCAATAAAACCAGCGTGCAAAGGTTCATGACCACAGCCACCACCAGAAACCAGTGCCACTTGCCCCGGCGTTTCCTCGTGCCACATGTAACGAGGCTCGTAGTTGGCTTTTAGCTCAGGGCGGGACAATGCCAGGCCTTCCATTTGCTGCAATACAACATCATCGACTTGGTTAATTAACTTTTTCATCGTTCTATCTCATTCCATTTATATTTTTATGTAGGGTATGAATTCATCTTAAACAGAGAAAAAGCGTGCTCAACAAAAATCAATCTGTTTCATATTGAAACAAAAACTTCGGCATTTTTGTTTCAATATGAAACGTAAAACGACAAATTGTCCTGAATAGTGATCGTCGCCATAAAGCATGCTGATGCTTATTACTTCTGACAGTCGGTTTGACACAGAGGTCATAAAAGCATGGAACAAAACCAGAGATATCCTTCACCACTTACCACACCAAACCTAATATAAACCTTATCCCTACAATGGATATTCATTGCAGTCCAAAACACACATAAAAAAGGTTAAAGGTTTGAATTATGGACAAAATTATTATCAGCCCAAGCAAATACGTCCAAGGTGAACAAGTACTTACATCTATCGCTCACTATGTAAAAACATTGGGTGAACGTCCGTTAGTAATTGCCGATGAGTTCGTGACTAACCTGGTTGGTGATGACGTCAAGCAAAGTTTTGCTGACGAAAAGCTTCCACTCACTATGAACATTTTTGGTGGCGAATGTTCGCGCGTTGAGATTGAACGCATCACGGACATTTGTGCCACTCAGAAACACGATGTCATTGTCGGTATTGGTGGTGGTAAAACGTTAGATACAGCAAAGGCTGTTGCGTTTTACACCAAAATTCCTGTCGTGGTGGTTCCTACCATTGCCTCGACAGATGCACCAACCTCAGCGCTTGCGGTGATATACACACCTGAAGGTGAATTTGCAGAATATTTGATGATCCCTAAAAACCCAGACATGGTCATCATGGATACGTCAGTCATCGCCAAAGCCCCTGTTCGCTTACTTGTATCGGGGATGGGCGACGCGCTTTCCACCTACTTTGAAGCTCGTGCCAACATGACTTCTGGTAAGGCAACAATGGCTGGTGGGTTAGCGACGCGTTCAGCACAAGCGCTTGCGAAACTTTGCTATGAAACCTTGCTTGAAGATGGTGTAAAAGCAAAAGCTGCGGTAGAAAATGGTGTGAGCACCAAAGCGGTAGAAAACATTATTGAAGCCAATACATACCTAAGCGGTATCGGTTTTGAAAGCAGTGGTCTAGCGGGTGCTCACGCTATTCATAACGGCCTAACTAAGCTTGAAGAGTGTCATCATCTCTATCATGGTGAGAAAGTCGCGTTCGGCACACTAGTTCAGCTGGTACTAGAAAACGCAGCGATGGAAGAGATTAATACGGTTCTTGCATTCTGCCGCTCTGTAGGTCTACCAACCAACTTATTTGATATGGGCGTTAAAGAGCTTAACCACGCTAAGTTGCGCGAGGTCGCCGAAGCCTCAACGGCCGAGGGAGAAACCATCCACAATATGCCATTCCCAGTGACGGCAGAAAATGTCTACTCTGCAATTCTAACCGCTCACCAGTTGGGTCAATAACTCACCCCCTTAAAGTGGGCTTAAATAAAAAAGCGGCACATACTCTCGCATGTGCCGCTTGGATTTTTGCTGTTAAGCGTAATTACTCAACCGTTACCGCTTTCGCCAGGTTACGTGGTTGGTCTACGTCCGTACCTTTGATCAGTGCTACGTAGTAAGACAGCAACTGCATAGGGATGGTGTAGTAGATCGCCGCCGTGATTTCACTAACGTGAGGCATCGTGATGATCTTCATTGTTTCATCGCCTTCGAAGCCTGCGTCTGCATCTGCGAATACATACAGAAGACCGCCACGCGCACGCACTTCTTCAACGTTTGATTTTAGCTTTTCAAGTAGGTCGTTGCTTGGTGCAACCACAACAACTGGCATGTCAGCATCAATTAGAGCCAGAGGACCGTGTTTCAGTTCACCCGCCGCGTACGCTTCTGCGTGGATGTACGAGATCTCTTTCAGTTTTAGAGACGCTTCCATCGCGATTGGGTAGAACTCGCCACGGCCTAGGAACAATGTGTGGTGCTTGTCTGCAAAATCCGTTGCTAGTGCTTCAATTTCTTTCTCGAAAGAAAGTGCCGCGTTGATTTGCTTAGGAAGTGCGTGTAGTGCTTCAACAATCTCTTTTTCTTTCTCTTTGCTGATGCGACCTTGTTCTTTACCCAGTGCTGTTACCAGCATAAGTAGTGCAGAAAGCTGAGTCGTGAACGCTTTGGTTGAAGCCACACCGATTTCAACACCAGCGCGAGTCATGAACGCAAAATCTGATTCACGAACCAGAGAAGAGCCTGCTACGTTACAAATGGTCATCGCCGCCATGTAACCTTTCTCTTTTGCTAGGCGAAGTGCTGCTAACGTATCTGCAGTTTCACCAGACTGAGACAACGTAATAAGAAGGCTGTTTGGACGAGTCACAAACTTGCGGTAACGGAATTCAGACGCAATTTCTACATCACAGCTAACGCCTGCAATGTCTTCAAACCAGTAACGTGCCGTCATACCTGCGTTGTAAGACGTACCACACGCCACGATTTGTACGTGTTCTACTTTGCTTAGAATGTCTGCCGCGTGCACACCGATCGCGTCTGTCACAACAGAATCTGACGTGATACGACCTTCCATTGTGTTGATCAACGCTTTAGGTTGCTCATAGATTTCTTTTTGCATGAAGTGACGGTATTGGCCTTTATCACCTGCATCATGCTCTGCATTAGATTCAACAATTTCACGCTCAACTGGCTCACCCGTTGCATCAAACACAGTGACTTCACGGCGAGTAATTTCTGCTACGTCCCCTTCTTCTAGGTACATGAAACGGCGCGTAACGTTAAGTAATGCAAGTTGGTCAGACGCTAGGAAGTTTTCACCTACACCAAAACCGATCACGATCGGGCTGCCTGAACGTGCTACTACGATGCGAGATGGGTCTTTGCGATCCAACGCTACCGTGCCGTATGCGCCTTCAAGTTGTTTTGCTGTTTTTTGTACCGCTTCTAATAGCGTTTCTGAAGTACGAAGTTCCCACTCAACCATGTGTGCGATAACTTCTGTATCCGTTTGCGATTCAAACACGTAGCCACGAGATTGAAGCAGCTCACGCAGCTCTTCATGGTTTTCGATGATGCCGTTATGGACCACTGCGATATCACCAGACATGTGTGGGTGAGCATTGATTTCAGAAGGTTCACCGTGCGTCGCCCAACGAGTGTGCGCAATACCAGTTCCGCCGATCACTTTTGCTTCTTCTACTGCATCAGCCAATTCTTGTACTTTACCCAAGCGACGAACGCGCGTTAGGTTTGATTCGCCATCAACAACCGCAACGCCAGCAGAGTCGTAACCGCGGTACTCTAAGCGGCGTAGACCTTCAACCAAAATTTCTGCAACATCTCGTTGTGCTACTGCACCTACGATTCCACACATGTGTTTATCTCCGTTTGTAGTTTTGTTCTTCCCTAGCCATGATTTCAAATAGAGGCAGCAAGCAAAGGCCTTTATCCAGAGGGAAGTAAAATATGAAACTGATTACATTATTAGGCGCAAATGACTTTCACGCCATGTTGTTCAATCTGTACTTTATGCTCTGCTTGGATATCTGCATCGGTCACCAACACATCAACTTGATGCCAAGCGAGCTCTAAGTTTGGGATCTTACGGCCGATTTTTTCGGACTCGATCATTACGATCACTTCACGTGACGCTTCTGCCATTACCTTACTTAAGCCAACCAACTCATTAAATGTCGTGGTTCCACGCTCGAGATCGATGCCATCCGCACCGATGAATAGTTGGTCAAAGTCGTAAGCTCGTAATACAGATTCGGCCACTTTGCCTTGAAAGGACTCTGAGTGCGTATCCCAAGTACCGCCAGTCATCAGCAGTGTCGGTTCGCTCTCTAATTCATTTAGGGCGTTAGCAACATGCAACGAGTTGGTCATGACCACTAAGCCACGTTTGTCATTCAACTGTTGAATCAGCGCGGCAGTCGTGCTGCCACTGTCGATCACGATGCGATTATGATCGCGAATCAATGATGCTGCTGCTTTTGCTAAGCTTAACTTTCGAGTCGAAACATTAGCGCCCAATTCTTCGTGAATGACTTCCTTTGGGATAGCAATCGCACCGCCATAGCGGCGTAGAAGTTGGCCGTTTTTCTCTAAAGAAGCTAAATCCTTTCTAATCGTGACCTCTGAGGTTTCGAATTTCTGAGCAAGTTCATCAACGCTGACTTCTCCTAGTTCAGAAACCAAGTTAGAAATGGCGTGTCTTCTTAATTGAGTATTTCGTTTCGACATTTAAGTTTTGACTTTAAGTTTCGATGTGAAACTTATTATAGTCAAACCGAAACTTTCAAGTCCATTTATTTCGATCCAAAAAATTAATATTTCTCGATAAAACCTTGTCCTAAGACAATTCTTAAACAGTGATATTGGATTCATTCAGTGGTAGAATTCGCCACCGAAAAGAAAAAAAATTACAGAATTGAAGGCTATTTTTTTGCAACTTTCTGCATATAAAGTGGGATTAGTCACAAAAAGGTAACCAAAATCGCCGATCTTTTAGTCATAAAATGACTAAACTTGGTGAAAGACTTTCAGAATCTGAAGTTCTAATAATGAGACGAAAAATCGGTGGGTGACAGGTACTAAATGTCATCAAAAACGTCCTGACTTCAGAGTAAATAACCGACTTTCAAATTGTAACTATACTTACCGGAGAGTATCTTCCATGAAAAAGACCAAAATCGTATGTACGATTGGCCCTAAAACAGAATCTGTAGAGAAGCTAACTGAACTAGTTAACGCAGGCATGAACGTAATGCGCCTTAACTTCTCTCACGGTGACTACGAAGAACACGGCACTCGTATCGCGAACTTCCGTAAAGTAATGGAAGCTACTGGCAAACCACTAGCAATTCTTCTAGATACTAAAGGTCCAGAAATCCGCACTATCAAGCTAGAAGGCGGTAACGATGTTGATCTAGTAGCAGGTCAAGAATTCACTTTCACAACTGACACTTCAGTTGTAGGTAACAAAGATAAAGTTGCAGTAACTTACGCTGGTTTCGCAGCAGACCTAAACGTAGGTAACACTATCCTAGTAGACGACGGTCTAATCGAGATGGAAGTTATCTCTAAGACTGAAACTGAAGTTAAATGTAAAGTTCTTAACAACGGTGCACTAGGCGAAAACAAAGGTGTTAACCTTCCTGGCGTTTCTGTAAACCTACCTGCACTATCTGAAAAAGATAAGAACGACCTTAAATTTGGTTGTGAGCAAGGCGTTGACTTCGTAGCAGCTTCTTTCATCCGTAAAGCGTCTGACGTTCAAGAAATCCGTGAAGTACTTGCTGCAAACGGCGGCGAGAACATCCACATCATCTCTAAGATCGAAAACCAAGAAGGTGTTGATAACTTCGATGAGATCCTAGAACTTTCTGACGGCATCATGGTTGCTCGTGGCGACCTAGGTGTTGAAATCCCAGCTGAAGAAGTAATCTTCGCTCAGAAAATGATGATCGAGAAGTGTAACCGTGCACGTAAGATGGTTATCACAGCAACTCAAATGCTTGATTCTATGATCAACAACCCACGTCCTACTCGTGCGGAAGCAGGCGACGTTGCTAACGCGGTAATGGACGGTACTGACGCAGTAATGCTTTCTGGTGAAACGGCGAAAGGTAAATACCCTGTTGAAGCGGTAACTATCATGGCTCAAATCGCGAACCGTACTGACTCAGCGCTAAAAGCTGAACTAGGTTCTCGTCTAGACAGCCCACGCCTACGCATCACTGAAGCAGTATGTAAAGGTGCAGTAGACACAGCTGAGAAACTAGCTGCTCCACTTATCGTTGTTGCAACTGAAGGCGGTAAGTCTGCACGTTCAGTACGTAAGTACTTCCCAACTGCAAACATTCTAGCGCTAACAACTAACAAGAAAACTGCTGCACAGCTAGTTCTAACTAAAGGTGTTACTCCTGTAGTTGTTGATTCAATCGAAAGCACTGACGCATTCTACGTAGCGGGTAAAGAACTTGCTCTAGAATCAGGTCTAGGTAACAAAGGCGATATCGTTGTTATGGTTTCTGGCGCTCTAGTTGCTTCAGGTACTACGAACACAGCTTCTGTACACGTGCTATAAGACTGAACTTTTAACACTTCAGTTTCTTGAGAAGGAGGGCTTATGCCCTCCTTTTTTATATGGCTTTCTTGCTCTCATAATAGGCTAATTGTATTATTTACCTCTATCAGAATTTCGTACTGTTTAATTTTATCGTCACGATTAAAGTTTCTATGAGGTGTATGTGTCTAGTCCCACTCTTACCGACAAAGTATTAAGAATGATCCGTCAGGATATTCTCGATGGCGAGCTTAAACCAGGTCAAAAACTCGTGGTTGCCGAACTCAAAGAGAAGTACAACGTAGGAGCGTCACCCATTCGAGAAGCATTGGTGCAATTATCTTGGAGCAAGTACGTCAAACTCGAGCCGCAAAAAGGCTGCTGGGTTGCACCTGTATGTAAAGATGAGTTACATGACTTGTACGAAAGCCTGCAAATGGTCTCCGCATGCTTACTCAGTAAGGCAATTATGATTGGCGATGAAAAATGGGAACTGGATGTACTAACTGCTTATCACAAGTTATCCCGAGTAAAACCTGGCGAAAGCTTTTGTTGGAGGGAATGGGAAGAGCGCCAAAATCAGTTTCTTACTGCGCTGTTTGAAGGTGCTGGCTCTGTCAATATGTTTGGTTTTTTCCACGATCTACTCACGCAAATTAAACGCTACCAATACTTCGCGATGCAGATTTTAGGCACAGGGAACCCTGGGCACTGTAATCTCGATGAGCAAGAAATACTGATGAAGGCATCGCTAGACAAAAAGAGTCAGGATGCTTTAGGTTATCTAGAGCGTTATTTGAGACAGTCAATACAGTGTATCGAAGCCGCCATCGACAACCAATGTCGCATACTGGCTAGCGAATAACGCTGAGACTAAAAAGCGGGGGTCTATCCCCGTTTTTTCGTTTTTGTAAAAGCACTAAGCAATATCATCATAACTATGACATAGCGATACGCAGTTACGCCCTGCACTTTTTGACTCATACAAAGCAATATCAGCACATTTATACGTTCTTGTACGATCAGAGGTTAAATCACTATACCCAGCACTGACAGTAATGCCTCTATCACTACGCATTTGAACCGCGACACGTAGCCTGTTCAATACAATTTCAGCCTCTTCTAGTGTTGTATGCGGCATAATCACTGCAAATTCCTCACCACCGACACGAGATACAAAGTCTGTGCTGCGGACTTCTTCTAGGAGGGTTTCTGCGACACTACAAATCACCTTGTCTCCTTCGTCGTGGCCAAGCTCGTCATTAATACGTTTAAAGTGGTCAATATCAAACAACGCCAAACAAGCAGGAGGGCTATCAGGATAGCGTTCAATAATCCCCGCATATTGCGCCAATTGCTCTTCAAATTTTCGGCGGTTCCACAACCCCGTCAAGCCATCTTTTTCGCTTAGGTTTCGTAATTTTTCTTCTAACTCTTTTTGCCCAGAGATATCCACCAGCGACGTAATGTAATAACTCACTTTACCTGATTTGGTTAAATTCGCCTGAATACGCATTATTGCGGTAAAGACTTGATTAAACTTAGTTCGACAACGAATCTCCCCTTCCCATACGTGTTCACTCTTCAGTATTTTCCAGATACTCAGGTTTGCTTCGAGATCTTCAGGTAAGAGAATTAAATGATGTGCACTCCAACCTTGGGCATGCTTGGTTGAGTAACCCATCATGTTTTCAAACTCTTGATTAACCATGATGATTCTATGTGAAGCATCCGAGATCATCACCGCAGTCATACCATCAAGAGCAGCTCGAGCCAACTTCGATTCCATACTATGACGCCGATAATGCAGAGCAAGGGCTGCCGTCGGCAAAGTGAAGCCGAGCACCAAACTTAGAACAAAAAACGCTTCTTGGATTAAGTCATCAATGTCCCTCTGAGCTCGGGATAATAACTGCTCATTGGTAAGATCAATAACCAGATGAAGAGGTTCGCTAGAAACAAACTGGATGGTGCGATACGCGACCAAATTCGAACCATTGTAAGCATAGCCCGAATCTTTTGAATTTAAACTACGCCAAATGTTTGGGTACATCCGGCCAAAATTAAATTGAGAGCGAGCGGGAATTATATGGCCATACAAACGAGCTGATTTAGGGCTATCAATGTAAAATCCGTCACTCTTAATCAGCTCAATATGGAAATCAAGCACTGACGAATAGTTGAGTCGAGAGGATAAATAGTCAATATCAACATTAAGCACAAGATACCCTTCGCGCTTTCCGTTAAGCGAAATAGGCATCAAAATACGCAGTGACGGACTATAGGGATAGACTAACTCGCCATACTCTCGTTCTAAACCTATCCCCCACGAAGCGATTTCGCCATCGTCTAAGTTCTTAGCGAATTGAAAGTAATCTCGCTCTGACTTATTTTGCAATTTGATCGCGGGCAACGCAGCGCCTGTTTCAATATCATAATTAATCCTCACTTTTTCTCGACCAGAAACATCAAGAAAGCGAATTTGCTTATACAACTTTTGATTGATTGCGACCGAGATCCACATGTCTTCTAAGATGGAACGGTTCACCCGGTTAGGTTGGCGCAGATATTCATACAGACTTTGGCTGTGACCAAGTAGGTCACTGATCGTTTCGATTTGATCCTGAATATTGCTGTATTCACGGCCAGTATAGGCCAATTGATGTAACGCTTCTTGAGCGGTGTTCTCAACATTGTTTTCTAACAATGTCAGATATTTCTGATAGTAGTAAGCGGCAGTGAGTGCACTAAAAAATAGTGCTGTCGCCAATAAGGTGCCGACTCGCTTAGGTACTTTCACACGTCTAATGCCTATCATGCTTACTAAAACGACAATTATATCATTAATTGTTATTTTCTAAACAAAAAAGCCACTTAGATTAAGTGGCTTTTCTATATGCAATCATAGAGTTAAGGTTTGAGGGCTCGCTCTCCTCGCGCAATGCCAACGACACCACTACGAGCAACTTCGACAACTTCGGTCACTTCGGATATCGCTTGAATGAAGGCATCTAGCTTTTCACTCGTACCCGCAAGTTGTACGGTGTATTGGGAAGCCGTGACATCCACGATCTGGCCACGAAAGATGTCTGCCGTACGCTTCACTTCTGCTCGCGCAAAACCACTGGCTTTCACTTTCACCATCATCAGTTCACGCTCAATGTGCTCATACTCGGTGACTTCTTGCACTTTCAGCACATCGATCAATTTGTGTAACTGCTTCTGAATTTGTTCCAACTGCATCTCATCAGATGTCGTGGTAATGTTCATTCGCGACAGGGTTTCATCATCAGTCGGTGACACCGTCAAAGATTCAATGTTGTAACCACGTTGAGAGAACAAACCAACAACACGAGACAACGCACCTGGTTGGTTTTCCAATAGCAATGAAATAATGTGTCTCATATTAAGTTCTCTCCGTTTTGCTTAGCCACATTTTATCCATACCCTCACCTTTGATTTGCATCGGGTATACGTGTTCGGTTTCGTCTACGTTGATGTCCACAAACACCAGACGATCTTTCATATCCAACGCTTTTTGTAGCCCTTCTTCGAGCTGATCAGGCGTTTCGATACGAATACCGACGTGACCATAAGCTTCTGCAATCGCTGCAAAGTCAGGAACAGAACTCATGTAAGAATTAGAGTGACGACCTTGATAAATAATGTCTTGCCACTGTTTTACCATGCCTAAGAATCGGTTGTTCAGGTTGATGATCTTCACTGGAATGTCGTATTGCATGGCTGTAGACAATTCTTGAATGTTCATCTGAATACTGCCGTCACCAGTCACAACCACGACCTCTTCTTGTGGCATGGCAAACTTCACGCCCATACCAGCCGGAAGACCAAATCCCATGGTGCCAAGACCACCAGAGTTTATCCAACGGCGCGGCTTATTGAATGGGTAGTACAGCGCCGCAAACATCTGATGCTGGCCCACATCAGACGCCACATATGCGTCGCCATTAGTTAGCTTGTGCAGCGTTTCAATTACTTGCTGTGGCTTGATTCGTTCTGGAGACGTTTCATAAGACAAGCAGTTGCGGTCACGCCATACTTGAATGTCATCCCACCATGCAGTGATAGCATCTTGATCATTTCCACTACCTTGCTCTGCAAGCAGCCCGAGCATGGTTGTCAGCACTTTTTCCGCAGAACCTACGATCGGCAAATCCACTTTCACGTTTTTCGAGATCGATGACGGGTCGATATCAATATGCATCACTTTTGCGTTTGGGCAGTACTTTTCAAGGTTGTTGGTTGTACGGTCATCAAAACGCACACCGATACCAAAAATAAGATCGGCTTCATGCATTGCCATATTAGCTTCGTAAGTGCCGTGCATACCCAACATGCCCAGTGAGTTTTTATGTGTACCCGGGAATGCCCCCAAGCCCATCAAAGTACTCACAACGGGTAGGTTCAGTTTGTCGGAAAGCTCTAAAATATGTTCATGGGCGCCAGAAATCACCGCACCACCACCGATATAAAGCACTGGTTTTTTCGCTTCTAATAGCGATTTAAGCGCTTTTTTAATCTGGCCTTTATGGCCCGAAGTTGTCGGCTTGTAAGAGCGCATTGAAAGCGTTTCTGGATATTGATAAGGCAGTTTGATTTGCGGGTTCATTACATCTTTTGGCAAATCAATCACAACTGGACCAGGTCGACCTGTAGTCGCGATATAAAACGCTTTTTTGATTGTTTCAGGAATATCTTCCGCTTTTTTTACTAAAAAGCTGTGTTTGACCACTGGGCGGGAGACACCGACGATGTCACACTCTTGGAAAGCATCATTACCAATTAGGCTATTCGGTACGTTACCCGAGATAACGATCATTGGGATAGAGTCCATATACGCTGTTGCAATACCCGTAATGGTATTGGTCGCGCCCGGCCCCGAGCACACAAGTACGACACCCGGTTTACCGGTAGCTCGAGCGTAACCATCTGCCATATGAGTGGCGGCTTGCTCATGCCTTACAAGTACGTGTTTGATTTGATCGGTTTTGGCATGCAGTGCATCGTAGATATCCAAAACAGAGCCACCTGGGTAGCCAAAGATCTGCTCTACGTGCTCTTCTATCAGAGATTGAACCACCATCTCTGCGCCTGACAACATTGCTGTCATAATTGCTCTCCTTAGCCAGTTTCCTCACCGTAAGGTCAACGGATTGGTCTGGTTTTACATAGTCTAGGTCTTATTCGTAGCCTAATCGAAATACTTCCACGTTTTCGGCTATGTCTTGCGTTCGTCATAACATCCCGCAAGGTTACCCAACAAATGTAACGTTTTATTATCAAAGGGTCTAATGAGAGATTGGTCTACTTTTTAAACAAGATACTAGTAATTAGAATGTTAGTAGGAATAGCAGCCACACATCTCCTATTTCACAGTACAACCTAAAAAATTAACGCTTAAAAAAAGAACATTATTTCATAAGCTTTTAGCTACAGGGTGCGAAATAGCGTTATTTGACGAGCAGAACAGAAAAAATCAATACAAACAAAAATCCCCAGCAATGCGCGATCACATCACTGGGGATTTTTTCATCAATATAAAATCTAAGTCAGCTTAAGTTACTTTTTATCCGACTTTTCCTTATACATTTCTTCAATTTCATCTTGGTATTTGTCATTGATGACTTTACGACGAAGTTTTTGAGTTGGCGTTAACTCACCATCATCCATAGAGAAAGCTCTTGGTAACAATTTAAACTTCTTCACTTGTTCAAACTTTGCCAACTCTTTTTGAAGATCGTTCACACGCTTCTCAAGCATTTCGACCACCTGGTGGTGCTTAATCAACTCAACGCGATCGTGATATTTGATATTCAGCTCTTTCGCGTACTCTTCTAGCGAGTCATAACAAGGCACGATAAGCGCAGAAACAAACTTACGAGTATCCGCAATGACTGCGATTTGCTCGATGAAGTGGTCTTTACCAATCGCACCTTCAATCATTTGTGGAGCGATGTATTTACCACCTGAAGTTTTCATCAACTCTTTGATACGATCGGTGATGAACAAGTTGCCATTTTCATCAATGTAACCAGCGTCGCCCGTTTTTAGGAAACCGTGCTCATCAAAGGTCTTTTCCGTCTCTTCTGGCATTTTGTAATAGCCACGCATCACCATTGGACCACGAACCAGAATCTCGTTGTTTTCGCCGATCTTAACCTGTGCGCCAGGCATCGACATACCAATAGAGTCGGGGTTAAAACATTTATCATCCCAACACGATACTGTCGCCGTGGTTTCAGTCATGCCATAGCCCAACTTAACGTTGATACCAATCGCATGGAAGAATCGACCGATGGTTTCATCCAGCTTTGCACCACCACAAGGCATAAAGTTGATTTGCCCGCCAAGTAGCGCACGCAGTTTGCTCAGAACCAACTTATCCGCCAAAGCGTATGACTTACGCAGCAAGAGCGATGGCTGACGTTTTTCTTGATGACAAGCGGCCATTTTTGCGCCCATGTTGACTGCCCAAGTAAACATGATCTTACGGTGAATCGGCGCGCGAGACACTTTCTCGTGAATCGCAGAGAAGATCTTCTCATAGAAACGCGGTACGGCACACATCACGGTAGGTCGCACCTGGCTCAGTGCATCACGTACTTGCATGGTGTCTTGCAAATAGCAGTTGGTCGCCCCTTTGTACAATACATAAAAGGTCCAAGCGCGCTCAAATACGTGTGACAACGGAAGGAAACATAATGACACGTCACTTTGAGAAAGGCTCAAGCGCTGATCGTGCCCTTCCAATTGCGCCGCAATGTTTGCGTAGTCCAACATAACGCCTTTTGGCTGGCCTGTTGTACCCGAGGTGTAGATCAGCGTGAGTAGATCATCTTCTTTTGCCTGATCTAAACGCGCGTCCAATTCAACTTGATATGTAGCGTCGCCTTTGGCAACAAATGCTTGCCAAGAGATAACGAAATCATGATCGCCAAGTTCTATATCATCAGACATCGCAACAATGAGCTCTAACTGTTCGCACTGGTCGAAAATGCTCACTGCTGCATCAAATTGAGGCTGTTCACCAACAAACAGAACTTTGACGTCTGCATTGTTAATGATGTACGCCGACTGGGCGGCAGTATTGGTTGGGTAAATAGGTACTGTCACGCTGCGTAATTGCAGTGCTGCAATATCAGCGATCGTCCATTGCGGCATGTTGTTCGAGAAAATGCCGATCTTATCTTGGACTCCTAATCCCTGAGCCAAAAGTGCAAGTGATAAAGCATCAACTTGCTGACCAAATTGCGTCCACGTAATACCTTGCCACTCCTCACCCACTTTATGCTTGAGTGCAACGCGTGTACCACCGTTCGCAATTTGTTCACGAATACGTTTAACGATATGAAAATCTAACTTGGCCATTCTTTTACTTACCTTTTGGCTTACAGGCGTAAGCTAATTGAGCGAACAAGTGTACTCACGGCTTGCTAAAACGCAACTGACCAGTATCAAACTTATCACTAATAAGAGACAACTATCACTTATACGTCGCGAACGTACCTAAAATTGCTGAATGATTACTCTATTTAACTTACTGTTTAGATTGTTTATTACGAAAACAAAAAGCCCCGAGAGACAAAAATCGCTCGGGGACCAATGAATTGTAAAAATTGATGATTACCAATATGGTCTAATCGAGAAGACCAAACGTCATCTTATTTTGCGGCAACGACTTCACCACAAGTGATCATCAGTTGATCGCGTAGCCAAATGTGGCCTTTATCTTTTTCACTTGATTCATGCCAGCTTAAGAATCCGCTGATTTCTTTGTTCGCAAATGGGAAATCAAGAATTTGCAGTTGATCGCTGTTTACCGCATTTTCCGCCATCCAACGTGGTGCAATAGTCACAAGCTCAGATTGACCCACCACGTATAGTAGGTTGCTTAAACTAGAACCTTCATACGCCGCTTGGCAATCCAGTTCACGGTACGCTTGCTCTGAGAAACTACGTTGGCCATGCACTTTCGATAACTTCGCATGCTTTTCGTTAAGCAGTTGCTCAGCCGTCACACCACCTTGAATGCGTGGGTGGGTTTTTGATGCGATAACCACTAATTCATCTTTGAAGATTTCAGTACTTGAGAAACCTTGCTCATCAAAACGAGCGTAGTCGATCACGAAATCAATTTCTTGGTAGCGCATACGCTCAGACAACAAACGGTCAAATTCTGCATCTAGATGAAGCTGAACGTTTGGTGCTTGTTGATTCACTTTTGCCATGATCTTCGGAGCAAAACGCATGTCACAAGGGCTGCAAATCGCAAGCTTGAATAAGCGAGTCGAAGATTCTGGTTGGAATACAGAGCTAGGAAGTTCATTGCGAATCAGCTGTAGTGCTTGGCGAATAGGGCCAAACAGTTGACGAGCTCGTTGCGTAGGCTGAATACCACGGCCTTGGCGCATGAATAGCTCGTCGTTAAACATCACTTTTAAGCGTGCCACGGCGTTACTTACCGCCGGTTGAGACATGCCTAGGTTATGTGCTGCACGAGTAATATTTTGCTCTTGCATTACAGCATCAAATACAGTCAGTAGGTTTAAATCTACACCACGCAAAGTGCTTTCCATACGGTAGCTAGCAATTGCGCTCATCGCGTCTTTCTTCTCTAACATTGAGTGCGCCTCTTTTGTAATCGTCAACTTTGTTCATTAAATTCATAACGAATAGAATCCCATCTCGCACAAAAGACGGCGGCTGGATTCGAATCATTTTACGAATAGATAACCTAACTTTTTATTATATTTATCGTCCGGATACTTCCGGCTCGAACTGTACTATCAACTAATCGATTGCGGTTTCGCAACTAGATTGATATTTAATCAGTAAATTTTAGCCAATTAGGTATTTATTTTTTAAATAACAAATACTTGATAAAAACATAAAAAACTATAAAACACGTAAAAATGCATTCTTTGAGGACGTATTTAGCAAATTGATAGGACAGGCGGTCAACACAAGCATGCATTTAGCTCAGTTATTAGTTGGAATAAGAACAACAGATGACAGCTATATCTCTGATTGAATTTTGCACTTATCAGTCAAATTATCAGCAAATACACACTGAATAGAAATGAGAGAGGAAGAATAAAAATGCAGCCTTCCAAACAGAAAGGCTGCAACAAAATCGTGTCAAAAATGGAAGGAACAATGTACTTAGAACAACGTACTTAAATGTTCGACACGTAACTTGGAAAATCAACCTGCTCCCACAGCTGTCTGGATAACTCTGCTTTTGAATCCCATGCACCTTGCAGTACCCAATGAACAATAGCCTGAGCAACATCTGGGTATTTCACACTTTCGGCTTGTTGCTCCTTTAGCCACTGGCGTACTGCGGAAATGTCTAAGCTCTCCATCGACATCGCAAGCCCTAAATCTTCTAAGGTCGCAACATTGCTCTGCTGCTCGAATTGACCCGCGAGTGGCTTTAGTAACAATTTTTTCCCCAAAGACAAGGCTTCTGAAGGAAGCTCAAACCCACCATTAGCAATGACACCACTACAGCGATGCAAATGATGCTGGAAGTTGCTGTGGCATAAAGGGCGCAGTTCTATGTTTTCTACCTGCTCACATTCGATCACATCCGGGTGATAACAGATAAACGCTTGTTGATTAAAGTGGAACAATAAGTCCGAGATATCTTCAATCGATTCGAACGGTAGATACACCAACACGAAGTCGTCGTTTTCTGCTTGGCTATCGACGGTATGCACTATCGGTGGTAACAAAGGTTGATCAAAATGATGCCAATGCAAACCAAGGTGATGTTGAGAAGGCGCAAAGTATTCAATGACGGATTTATCTAACCAACTTGCTCCCTTTAGTGGCACCGGATAACGGAAAGCATTTTGGTGGCTGATACCAATAGAAGGCTTATTTTGTTGTCTCGCTGCCCACGCAGTCACAGGTTCGAAATCATTAATGATAAGATCGTAGGACGATAGATCGAGTTGCTTAACTTCTTTGAAAAACTGCACCAAATTGTTATTCAATGCTGTTTTCGCGTAGTTTACAGAGCCTTTTTCGGTAATAAAGGTGAAGCCTCGGCGAGTCTGGTAATCGCCAAATGCTTCCATTGAAAAGTATTTTTCCGGCGCTCGCCCAGAAAACAAAAAGTCGACCTCAACATCGTGCTCTTTAAACGCATGACTCATCGCCCTTGCGCGTGCAATATGTCCGTTTCCTGTCCCTTGAACACCGTACAAGATTTTCATCAATTAGCCTCCTAACATCGCAATCGCTAATCCACCACAAAGACTGCCAAGCAGTGCACCAATGATGACATCGGTAAAAAAGTGCACACCCAATAAGATTCGCGCGGTTCCGATTAAACTTGCCCAAAAGAATGCAGCAACGCCTAGGCTCGGATAGAAATGATCAATCAGCGTCGCCATGACAAACGCAGCGGCAGTGTGTCCTGAAGGAAGACTATAGCGATCAGAGGGGGTAATAAAAGCAGGAAGGAGTGCACTAAGCTCTTCAGGGCGACGACGCTTAAAACTATTTTTCAGCGTCCAATAAATTGGTAGCTCGATAGCAAAAGCAAGTAAACCCGCCAGTAAAAACCAGACTCCTTGCTCCTTATCTAAATACCAAGCTAATAACCCCAACACCAAGTAAAGATGCCCGTCACCACTGTGGGAAACTCCTTTACTGATATTGGCGACTTGTTGATTAAAACGGTGCTTAAGACAAACACTAGAGAGCGCTAAATCAAACTTAGCAATGGTTGCAATTGGCTGTGTAATTGTCTCTATGGTTCTCATGTGACCTTTCCTTACTTTGACAACGCCTTTTTGTGAAAAGTAGGAGGTTTAGGTGACAACAGCATGACGGGAGTTTGGACAATTAATGACAAAGGCCAAATTAAGGTGTGCCCAACGATTTATCTATTGGGCATAACCATAAAAATAGAACATTAAGAAGGGTTTGATGGTTGCGGTTGAGGGGTGTCTATATACCAGACTTTTCTCTTCTTGCGGCAGGCGCGCAAAGAGCCTGTCGTCATGTCACCATCTTTTGTTAGCTCATAGCTCAGTGAGCGGCAAGTATAGTTTCCCGACAGTTCATGCTCTATACTCGTTTTCTCCGTTTTACTCGAGTTAGGCTCTAGTAGAGGGTTAGGCTGAGTAGATAAAATGTCACGATTTATCACATTGCTGCGCGCATAATCCTTATGGACATAACCTTTTATCACTCCTTTCTGTTCAACGAGAAACCAAGGTTGATCAACCACTTTTGCTAGCACATTAAAGACTTCCCCTTTCGATAATACGCCAAGCTTTGCCCCTTCAAGACTCGGTTTGGAGCGTAGGTTTAATGTGGTCTTAGAGCGGTAAGAGACATCCATAAACTCTACTGGGTTTGAGGTATCGACACCTTCAGTGGTTGGTCGGAAAACTTCCGCTTGCTGTTTCTCACTAGGCTGGACACGGATCTTCCACCAAGAATACGTTTCCGGATCTTTACCTTTAAACTTATTTCGGCTGTCAGACTCAAGGGCAACAAGCATCTGATTCAAGAACGATTCGCGTCCTTCATTACTCAAAAATCGATCCATTTGATCATTGATGACCATGACGCTCTGTGAGTGATCATTCATAACAACGGGGGAAGCCACTTCCACATAGGTCTGCGATTGAAACAGCTGACAACCCGACAAGCTGACCAGAGTAAATACTATGGCTGAACGTCCAAATTGTTTTGTTAACCTCATTCTTTCCCTAACCCTTATATTTCTTTTACCTAGTGCAACTGCACTACTATAAATGGTCATTCAAAACTTTTGCCAAACAATTCGAACCTTTGTGTGACAAGTCGCAATCCCGATGCTTGTTTTGGTAATGAAACGTCGCAAACTTGATGAGAACTTACTTCTTCTAGCACGTTTCTATCGCATCATGTCGTTTCACTTAGTGCATCATTTTTTTCAAGCAAACGAAAAGACTCATCCGATATGAATAAAAAATCGACTTTAGGGTTGACGCGCTTCATGGAGTGCGGTACTAATTTGTTAACTTAATTATGTGGAAAGCTTAACAACTATGTCAGCTCATTTTTCTATCCTGCTTAGCCTCCTCCTGATCGTGACCAGTTCGCGCGGGTAGGCTGTGGAAGAAAAATAACCACACCAATTTCTAAGAACCCGCATGAGAATGCGGGTTTTTTTATATCTAAATACTGGAAGTAAACGATTCACTTGCGCAAAAGTGCAGAAATCAGGAAGGAAGCAAACATGAACGATCAGGTCATTATATTCGACACCACATTGCGTGATGGCGAGCAAGCGTTGTCAGCAAGCTTGACGGTTAAAGAAAAACTGCAGATTGCCTATGCGCTGGAAAGACTCGGCGTTGATGTTATCGAAGCTGGCTTCCCAATCTCTTCACCAGGTGATTTCGAGTCTGTACAAACCATCGCAAAAAACATAAAAAACAGTCGAGTTTGTGCCCTTTCGCGTGCCGTTGCGAAAGACATTGATGCTGCCGCTGAAGCATTAAAAGTGGCTGACCAATTCCGTATTCACACGTTTTTAGCCACTTCCACCATTCACGTAGAAGACAAACTACGCCGCAGCTACGACGATGTACTAGAAATGGCAGTCAACGCCGTTAAACATGCACGTAACTACACTGATGATGTCGAGTTTTCTTGTGAAGATGCTGGTCGTACTCCAATCGACAACCTATGTCGCATGGTAGAAGCCGCCATCAATGCAGGTGCGAGTACAATCAACATTCCAGATACCGTTGGCTACACCGTACCAAGTGAGTTTGGTGGGATTATTGAAACCCTATTTAACCGCGTTCCGAACATTGATAAAGCGATCATCTCCGTTCACTGTCACGACGATTTGGGGATGTCAGTTGCCAACTCTATTGCCGCCGTTCAAGCTGGCGCACGTCAGATAGAAGGCACGATCAATGGCATTGGAGAGCGAGCGGGTAACTGTTCACTTGAAGAGATCGCAATGATCATCAAGACTCGTCAAGAGTTTTTGGGCGTTCACACTGGCATTAAGCATGATGAAATTCACCGCACCAGTAAGTTGGTTAGCCAGCTATGCAATATGCCTATTCAAAGCAACAAAGCAATTGTGGGTGCAAATGCGTTTAGCCACTCTTCAGGCATCCACCAAGATGGCATGTTGAAGAATAAGAATACCTACGAAATCATGACCCCTGAGTCTATTGGCCTAAAAAACCAAGCTCTGAACCTAACCAGCCGCAGCGGTCGCGCTGCCGTGAAGAGCCATATGGATACCATGGGTTACAACGAAGACGAGTACAACCTAGACGCGCTGTATGCGGATTTCTTGAAACTTGCTGATCGCAAAGGCCAAGTGTTCGATTACGACCTAGAAGCCCTAATGCACTTCTCGAACTTGCGTGAAGAAGATGACTTCTACAAATTGAGCTACCTAAGCGTGCAGTCTGGCAGCGTAATGGCTACCACCAGCATCAAAATGCAATGCGGTGATGAAGAAATGTGTGAAGCAGCGGTCGGTAATGGCCCAGTTGATGCGCTATACCAATGTATCTACCGCGTGACAGGCTACGACATCGTTCTGGATAAATTCGACCTAACCGCGAAAGGTGAAGGTGAAGATGGTTTGGGTCAAGCAGACATCATTGCCAACTACAAAGGTCGCAAATACCACGGTACGGGTGTTTCCACCGACATCGTTGAGGCTTCCGGCCAAGCATTATTGCACGTTATTAACAGCATTCATCGTGCAGATAAAATCGAAGAAATGAAGCAGAAAAAGATTGCGACTGTGTAATAACAACCGGGCTACACGGCTCAGGAAAGAACACGCTCGTTGAAATAATTAAGCTCAAAATTAGAAAACTTAAAGGATTAACATGACAGACAAATCGTACAAAATTGCCGTCCTACCCGGTGACGGCATTGGCCCGGAAGTAATGGCGCAGGCACATAAAGTATTGGATGCAATCGAAAAGAAACATGGTATTGCGTTTGAGCGTGACGAGCATGATGTCGGTGGTATCGCGATCGACAATCACGGTTGCCCACTTCCAGAGAGCACAATAAAAGCATGTGAAGAGTCTGATGCAGTCCTATTCGGCTCGGTTGGCGGCCCTAAGTGGGAGCACTTACCACCAAACGACCAACCTGAACGCGGTGCCCTACTGCCGCTACGTAAACACTTCCAACTGTTCTGTAACTTACGTCCAGCGCAAATTCACTCAGGTCTTGAAGCTTTCTCACCGCTACGTGCAGACATCTCAGGTCGCGGTTTTGATATCGTTGTTGTCCGTGAACTGACGGGCGGCATCTACTTCGGCCAACCAAAAGGTCGTGAAGGTGAAGGTCCAACAGAGAAAGCGTTCGACACTGAGGTGTACCACCGTTACGAAATCGAACGTATTGCAAAAATCGCTTTTGAGTCTGCTCGTCTACGTCGCAAGAAAGTGTGCTCTATCGACAAAGCGAACGTTCTACAAAGTTCTATCTTATGGCGTGAAGTGGTCGAAGAAATCGCAAAAGACTACCCAGATGTCGAGCTATCACACATGTACATTGATAACGCAACCATGCAGCTTATCAAAGACCCAGCACAGTTCGACGTGATGCTGTGTTCAAACATCTTCGGCGACATCATTTCTGATGAGTGCGCGATGATCACAGGCTCTATGGGCATGTTGCCATCAGCAAGCCTAAACGAAAGCAAATTCGGTCTGTACGAGCCAGCAGGCGGCAGTGCACCAGATATCGCAGGTAAAAACATCGCTAACCCAGTGGCACAAATCTTATCTGCTGCACTGATGTTGCGTTACAGCCTAGGTGAAGAAACGGCGGCACAAGACATCGAAACAGCCGTTTCAAAAGCACTATCAGCGGGTGAGCTAACGGGTGACCTTGCTGGTGACAACCCAGCACTTTCGACATCTGAGATGGGCGATAAGATCGCTGAGTACATCTTAAACTCTTAATACTGCACGATTTGATAATAATTATTTGCTCCTGATGAGCCGTTGTCGGGAGCTATACACGAGATAGCAAACAATGGGCAAAACACTATACGAAAAAGTCTACGACGCACACGTTGCCGTCGCAGCAGAAGGGGAAAACCCAATCTTGTACATCGACCGTCACTTGGTACACGAAGTGACGTCTCCGCAAGCATTTGACGGCTTGCGTGAAAAAGGTCGTAAAGTGCGTCAGGTCAGCAAAACTTTTGCCACCATGGACCACAACGTTTCAACAACCACCAAAGACATCAACGCATCCGGTGAGATGGCTCGTATCCAGATGGAAACGCTATCGAAAAACTGTGAAGAGTTTGGTGTTACGCTTTACGACATTAACCACAAATACCAAGGTATTGTGCACGTTATGGGCCCAGAGCTTGGTATTACCCTACCGGGAATGACCATTGTTTGTGGTGACTCGCACACGGCTACACACGGTGCGTTCGGTTCTCTCGCTTTTGGTATTGGTACATCTGAAGTTGAGCACGTATTAGCAACTCAAACGCTAAAACAAGCGCGCGCTAAAACGATGAAGATCGAAGTAAAAGGCAAAGTGGCTCCGGGTATCACGGCTAAAGATATCGTGCTAGCCATCATCGGTGAAACCACAGCTGCTGGCGGTACAGGTTACGTAGTTGAATTCTGCGGTGAAGCGATCACAGACCTTTCAATGGAAGGCCGCATGACCGTATGTAACATGGCGATTGAGCTAGGTGCGAAAGCCGGTTTGATTGCGCCAGATGAAACCACGTTCGAATACATCAAAGGCCGTAAATTCTCACCTCAAGGTGCCGACTTTGATGCAGCAGTAGAATACTGGAAGACATTAAAAACTGACGATGATGCTCAGTTTGATGCAGTCGTGACGCTAAACGCAGCAGACATTAAACCACAAGTCACTTGGGGTACTAACCCTGGCCAAGTGATCGCGGTAGATCAACCTATCCCAGCACCAGAAAGCTTTGCCGACCCAGTAGAAAAGGCATCGGCAGAAAAAGCATTGGCTTACATGGGCCTAGAGGCAGGCAAGTCATTGTCTGATTACAACGTCGATAAAGTCTTCGTTGGTTCTTGTACTAACTCACGTATCGAAGACATGCGCGCAGCCGCTGAAGTAGCGAAAGGTCGCAAAGTCGCGCCTCACGTTCAAGCGCTGATCGTTCCTGGCTCTGAGCAAGTAAAAGCGCAAGCAGAAGCGGAAGGCTTGGACGTTATCTTTAAAGAAGCGGGCTTTGAGTGGCGCCTACCAGGTTGCTCGATGTGTCTAGCAATGAACAATGACCGTTTGGGCCCACATGAACGTTGTGCGTCTACTTCAAACCGTAACTTTGAAGGCCGCCAAGGTCGTGATGGCCGTACCCACCTAGTGAGCCCTGCGATGGCAGCGGCAGCAGCAATTGCTGGTCACTTTGTAGATATTCGTGAACTAGACTAAGGAGCAAACCAATGTCAGGCTTTAAACAACACACAGGCTTAGTTGTTCCTCTAGATGCAGCGAACGTTGATACTGATGCCATCATTCCAAAGCAGTTCCTACAAAAGGTCTCCCGCCTAGGGTTTGGTAAGCACCTATTCCATGACTGGCGCTTCCTAGACGATGCTGGCGAACAGCCAAATCCAGAGTTCGTGATGAACGCACCTCGCTACCAAGGCGCGTCTATCTTGCTGGCTCGTGAAAACTTCGGCTGTGGCTCATCTCGTGAGCACGCACCGTGGGCACTAGCGGATTACGGCATCAAAGCGATGATCGCACCAAGCTTTGCCGATATTTTTTACGGCAACTCGATCAACAACCAAATGGTGCCAGTTCGTTTGACTGAACAAGAAGTGGATGAAATCTTCCAGTTTGTTGAGGCAAATGAAGGTGCAGAAGTCGAGGTCGACCTAGAAGCGAATGTCGTTCGTGCCAACGGCAAAGAATATGGTTTTGAAATCGATTCGTTCCGTCGTCATTGCTTGCTAAACGGTTTGGACAACATTGGCCTAACCCTTCAACACGAAGATAAGATTGCTGAGTACGAAGCGAATATTCCAAGCTTCTTGCGTTAAGACGCGTTAGTAAATACACAAATCAAGGGCTGGCAATTGTCGGCCCTTGATTTGTTTTGGGTGACTGATCTCATATCGCTTTGCTTACAGAATACCGAACGCCTCTGTTGAAATTCGTCATCCTGAACAGCGACGAAGGAGCGTGATTCAGGATCGACTACCAGAGCGCACTGTACAGATTCATACTGTCTTTACTCAAGAGTTTGTGGGTATTAGATTCCTGATATCGCTTATGCTCCTCGGAATGACAGCGAATAAAGGCCACTGATTACTGAAAGAAAACAAGCACTAAACTGGTCTACACTATCAACAATATCTCATTCAAAGGTATCTCTATGAAGCGTCTGTTATTGCTGTTGTGTGCTCTGGTTTCTTTCTCGACATTGTCCGCGCCTAAATCCGACTTATGGCCATATTGGAAACAATCGAATCAAGCCAACCAAACCCAAATTTCTCATCAAGAATGGCAACAACTGCTCGATACTTATTTAGTTGAACAAGGCGAGAATACCTTGTTTCGTTATAGCCAAGTCTCCTCTGTCGATAAAACTAAGCTGAAACAATACATCCAGCGTTTGGCAAAACTAGACCCTCTACAATACAACCAAGCAGAGCAATATGCCTATTGGGTAAACCTTTACAACGCCATCACGGTAGATCTTATTTTGGATAACTATCCAGTCGAATCAATCACCAAGCTAGGTGGTTTATTTAGCTTTGGTCCTTGGGGAGACGATGTGGTCGTGGTCAATGGGAAGGATCTAACTTTAAACGATATTGAACATCGAATTTTGCGTCCAATTTGGAATGACCCAAGAACGCATTACGCGGTTAACTGTGCCAGCCTAGGATGCCCTAATCTGCAATCTCAAGCATTCACTGCTGACAACACGCAAGCTCTACTGGATAGTGCCGCCAAAACATTTATCAACAGCAGCAAAGGCGTATCTATCCAAGGTAACACGGCACAGCTGTCTTCTATTTATGATTGGTTTGCAACGGACTTTGGTGGAGAAAAACAAATCTTCAAACACATCGCAAAGTACGCACCGCAATACAAAAACTTCTCTGGCAAAGTGAAATACGAATACGATTGGGACTTGAATCAAGCCAACTAAACTGGGGGATGTGAGGTCAATTAGCATTAGGGACATAATAGGCCAAAAGCTAAAGACACCGGCAACTCAAAGACTAAGACATGAAAAAAAAGGGCACTGAGTGCCCTTTTTTACATCCAAATGTTTGATAGAAAACGTCCGACTACTTAAAGCCTTTAACCTTCTTAATAAGATCGTAAGCGTTTTGAATCTCTTGAGATTTCTCTTTCGCGACGTTCATCATCTCTGGTGGTAAGCCTTTAGCCATCAATTTGTCCGGGTGATGCTCGTTCATCAGTTTACGATAAGCACGCTTAACGGTTTTACTGTCTGCATCTGAAGACACATCCAGAATTTTGTACGCGTCGGCCAACTGATCCGCTTGTGAAGCTTGTTGCCAGCTACCACCTGAAGATTGGCCTTGATGCTGACCATGAAAACCGCCCTGGCTTTGGAAACGAAATGCGGCTTCTTGCATTTGCAAACGACGCTCTAATTGCTCAGAAGAGAAACCCAAACCACGTGCAATCTTGTGTAGTACATTTCGTTCACTCGGGTGGATCGAGCCATCTGCAAAGGCCGCCGAGATTTGCAGCTCTAAGAAAAATTGCAACAAGTCAAAGCGACCAGCTGTCGAAATTTTCACACGAACAAGAACATCTTCTAACGGAAAGTCGCTGTCTTTACCTTCACGAAACGCGTCTTGCGCTGCGCGACGCTGTTCGCCATGCAAATTCATGCGGTCCATCATGGCTGAAGCCAGTTGGATTTCCTCTTTGGTGACTTGGCCTTTCGCTTTTGCCACATGTCCCATTACCGCAAACGCCGCTTTAAAAAACTCTTCTTGGCGCTGAGCTTGACTTGGCCCTTTTCCAAAGCCGCCAGTAGAGAACCCGGCTTGACTCAAGCGACGTGCTTTATCGAATTGATGGCCAATAAATAAGCCAAAGAGTAAACCTAGCGGCCCGCCAAGTAACAAGCCAAAAAAGGCACCCAGAATTTTGCCAAAAATATGCATTATGTGTTCTCTATCAATGAATTTTTATCGACGACGGCGGTCTTATAGTGCCGGATGCAACGATTTCCTTTATGATAATGGAATTAGTTTTATTTCGGCTAGGCCATTTCGCCTGCTTATCTTTGCAGCTATTTTGTCGTCATTATGCCACAGTGAATCAATACGCTGGGATAAATGCGACTATAGTTGATTCATTTGGCTATTACGCTAGGGTACAACAAGCCCTATAGCCATCGAGTAGTAGTGACACAGGAAAGTTCAATTCAATGCAACATTTCTCCCGCACATTTTTAGCGGCCTCTATCAGCACCGCCTTGTTTGTACCCACCACTCAAGCTGAAGCGAATATCCATGATAGTGTGCAGGAAATGCCCGCCACAGATCAATGTTTGGTCGATACAAGTGGCGAGGAGGACGCTCTTAATACCCCAGTAGTGGTAGAAGCTGACACCCTGCAAGCCATCAATGGTGACAAAGCTCAGTACTCAGGTAATGTACAAGTCACCCAAGGCCAGAAGAAAATTACCGCAGATAGCGTAACGCTGCACCAACAAGACAACGTCGTGGTTGCCGAAGGCAACGTGACTTTCAATGACGGCCAAGTCAAAGCTCGATCTGATCGTGTTACTAACGACATTAATCAAGATACGTTTTCGCTTGAGAACACCGATTATCAGTTCCTTTGCCAACAAGGCCGAGGCACTGCAGCCTATATCGCTCGCACAGGTCAGTCGGTTTATGAACTCGAAGACGGCTCTATCACATCGTGCCCTCAAGGCGATAATTCATGGCGATTGGTTGCGTCAGGCATCGATGTTGACCAAGATGAAGAGACAGCGACGCTGCACCACCCTCGATTTGAAGTGTTAGATGTGCCTGTTTTCTATGTGCCGTATCTAACCATGCCAATTGGAGATACGCGTAAAACGGGTTTCCTCTTCCCTTCTTTATCGTATGGTTCTAGTGATGGTATGGAAGTCGAGGTGCCATTCTATTGGAACATCGCGCCTCAATATGACATGACACTCACCACGCTCTATATGCAGCAACGTGGTACAAAACTCGATACTGATTTCCGCTACCTAACAGATGGTTGGGGAAATGGGGAAATCAAAGGCGAATACCTCAATAGTGATCGCAAATATCAGGACGAGTCTCGTTGGGGCTACCAAGTTAAACACGACGGTATCATCAATAAACAGTGGATAGTCAAAGTCGATTACTCAAAAGTGAGTGATATTGATTACTTCCTCGATCTCGACTCCAACATTGGTAACCGTGAAGATGGTCAACTGGTTCAAGAAGGACAAGTACAATATCGTTCTGACTTCTGGGATGCCTCGTTAACCGTTCGTGACTTCCAAATCTTATTGAAAGAAGAGAACCGCCCTTATCGCCTGCTTCCTCAGTTAGACTTGAACTACTACACGCCGTTGTGGGGAGATTACCTTAACTTTGACGTGAAGAGCCAAGTCAGCCGCTTCGATACGAGCGATGCTGCGCGACCAAATGCGACCCGTGTTCACATTGAACCAGGGCTTACATTACCGCTCTCAAACTCATGGGCAACGTGGACAACAGAAGCGCGCGTGCTCTCTACGTATTACTCTCAAGACTTAACGGGTTTGACAGATGTAAACTTGCAAAACCAGTTGGATGATGAAGTTTCTCGTGTTATTCCTGAGTTCCGTACGCATGCGCAACTTTACTTAGAACGAGATACAAGCTGGATCAAGGGCTACACCCAAACACTGGAGCCTCAGCTGCAGTACTTGTACGTACCTGAAGAAGATCAAACCAACATCTACAATTACGATACCACCTTGCTACAAACCGACTACTACGGGCTATTCCGCAGTCGTAAGTACAGTGGCATTGATAAAATCGCCTCTGCGAACCAGTTAAGCTACGGTGCGAGTACTCGCTTCTTTGATGATGACTATAAAGAGCGTCTTAACGTTTCATTTGGTCAGATTTACTACTTCGATAAAAAGACCAAACTGAGCAACAGCCCAAATCTTCCGGATGAGACCACCAACTATTCATCATGGGCGATTGAAGCCGATTTCAACTACAACGATTACTTGTTCTATCACGGTGGAATTCAATACGATATCGATTTGAGCTCCATGCAGTTGGCGAACAGTACCTTAGAGTACCAATTTAACGGTGGCTTTATTCAGGGTAACTATCGTTACGTCACGCGTGAATACATCGAAGATACGATCATTCTCGAAAACCTAGACACAATTACTCGTAAAGGCATTTCACAAGCAGGTATTGTAGCGGCCTACGAGTTCAACCCGAACTGGTCTGCAAGTGGTCAATACTACTACGACCTCAATGAAAATGCGGACCTAGAATGGCTAGCGAGCCTGCGTTACCAGTCTGACTGTTGGTACATTGGTGTGACTTACGCCAACCAATTGCTTGGTTGGAAAAACCAAACTATCGGCAGCACTGGGGCATCACCTGAATACGAAAATAACTTTAGCGTTAACTTCGGTATTCAAGGCTTTGCGACCAATCAGCGTGAAGACACTGCAGTCAAAGAACTGGATGGTTCTGACAACGCGATTAAGTACGGCCGCCCATTCTATCTGAACAATTAATCAAAATAGGCGTCTTAAATGAATAAGACGCCTATTCAAAAATACTGACGGAATTTTAAATGAAAATTTGGAAATCAATCTTATTCACGACCCTACTCTCTTGCGGAGCGGTTGCAGCACCAGTAGAGATCGATAAGGTTGCGGTCATCGTGAACGACGGTGTAGTTCTACAAAGCGACATCGAAACAGCGATGAAAACGCTGCAAGCCAACGCACGTCAAAGTGGAAAGAGCTTACCTTCTACCAGCGTGTTAAAAGAACAAGTCGTTGAAAAACTTATCATTGATACGTTGCAAGGCCAAGAAGCAGACCGTATTGGTGTGCGTATTGACGACAACCGTTTAAACCAAGCGATTGCAGAGATCGCACGTAATAATGAGCAATCGGTAGAACAACTCGCTGCTTCTGTAGAAAGTGAAGGTTTAAGTTACCCAGAATTCCGCGAACAAATTCGTAAGGAAATCGCCGCATCAGAAGCCCGCAATGCACTGGTTCGTCGCCGTATTAATATCCTTCCAGCAGAGGTCGATAGCCTTACGGAACAACTATCACAAGAAACCAATGCGACTGTTCAATACAAAATTGGACACATTCAACTGCGCTTCTCTGACGATAAAGAAAAATCTGCTGTAGAAGCAGAAGCTAAAGCGCTCGCGAAAAAGCTAAACGAAGGTGCAGATTTTACGGAGATGGCCTACACCTACTCTAAAGGTCCTAAAGCTTTACAAGGTGGTGATTGGGGCTGGATGCGTAAAGAAGAGATGCCAACCATCTTTGCTGATCAGATCAAGATGCAAAACAAAGGCAGCATTATTGGTCCATTCCGTAGTGGCGTTGGTTTCCACATCCTAAAAATAGAGGATGTAAAAGGCCTAGAAACGGTTGCGGTAACGGAAGTAAATGCGCGTCATATTTTGATTAAACCAACCGTGATTCTGAGCGACGAAGGGGCGAAGAAGCAACTGAATGAATTTGTACGCCGCATCAAAGCCGGTGAGGCAACGTTCGCTCAATTGGCAACACAATACAGTCAAGATCCTGGCTCGGCAGCACAAGACGGTGAACTAGGTTATCAAACGCCAGATCTTTACGTGCCAGAATTCAAGCACCAAGTAGAAACTCTGCCAGTTGGCTCAATCAGCGAACCGTTCAAAACCGTTCACGGCTGGCATATCGTTGAAGTGTTGGATCGTCGCCAAGTGGACCGTACTGACTCAGCGATGAAGAACAAAGCTTACCGTATTCTATTTAACCGTAAATTTAATGAAGAAGCGGGCGCATGGATGCAAGAGCTACGCGCAAGTGCGTTTGTTGAAATCGTGGATGACAACAATGACAACTAATACAATTCGTAGAATTGTCGTAACCGCAGGGGAACCTGCGGGTATCGGCCCAGACTTAGTGCTTGCCCTATCGAAAGAAGATTGGGCGCACCAAATTGTCGTCTGTGCCGATAAGAATATGCTGACGGAGCGAGCCAAGCAGCTTGGCATCGAAGTCCAACTGTCTGATTATAGTCCAGAAGAAGCACCTAAAGCACAAAAAGCGGGCACGCTTATCGTTGACCATATCCAAATATCGGAACCTGCGGTCGTAGGCGAGCTCAATGAAGCGAATGGCCACTATGTACTAAAAACGCTAGAAAGAGCGGCTTTAGGCTGTATGAATGATGAATTTGATGCTATTGTCACCGGCCCTGTTCATAAGGGGGTGATTAATCGCGCAGGTGTTGCATTCAGTGGTCATACTGAATTTTTCGCCGAGAAGTCACAAACGCCGCTAGTCGTAATGATGCTAGCAACGGAAGGACTACGCGTGGCGCTGGTTACAACACATATTCCTTTAGCTTATGTGTCCAAAGCTGTCACCGAAGAGCGATTAGAAAAAATCATCGATATTCTTCATAAAGACCTTGTAGAAAAGTTTGCTATCGCACAACCAAACATCTACGTTTGCGGGCTTAACCCTCATGCTGGCGAAGATGGCTGCTTAGGTCGTGAAGAGATCGAGACCATCACTCCGACACTGGAAAAAATTCGACAAGAAAAAGGTATCAACCTGATCGGCCCTCTGCCCGCTGATACCATTTTCAATGAAAAATATTTAAATGATGCTGATGCTGTTTTAGGCATGTACCATGATCAAGTATTGCCAGTATTAAAATACAAAGGCTTTGGTCGTTCAGTAAACATTACTCTTGGTCTACCTTTTATTAGAACATCGGTGGACCACGGTACTGCATTAGATCTGGCAGGGACAGGTCAAGCGGATACAGGGAGTTTCCGAACAGCGCTCACGCATGCGATAGATTTGGTAGAGAAGAAACAATGAGAAATGATGTCCATTTAGGACACAAAGCGCGTAAACGTTTTGGTCAAAACTTCCTGAACGATCCATACATTATTGATGGAATCGTATCAGCGATTAACCCAAAACCAGGTCAAAACCTGGTTGAAATCGGTCCTGGTCTTGGTGCAATCACTGAGCCGGTAGGTCGTGAAGTGGATAAGTTCACAGTTATCGAATTAGACCGCGATCTGGCGGAACGCCTACGTACTCACCCTGAACTGGCGGATAAGTTGACCATCCATGAGGGTGACGCTATGCGTTTTGACTTCACTCAATTAGTGAAGCCAAACAACAAACTGCGCATTTTTGGTAACTTGCCATACAACATCTCTACACCATTGATGTTCCACCTTTTTGAGTTCCATAAAGACATTCAAGACATGCACTTTATGCTGCAAAAAGAAGTGGTAAACCGCTTAGCCGCCGGCCCTGGCAGCAAAGCTTACGGCCGTTTAACGGTAATGGCTCAGTACTACTGTAAAGTGGTACCGGTACTGGAAGTACCGCCAACGGCATTCGTTCCACCACCGAAAGTGGATTCTGCCGTTGTTCGTTTAGTGCCTTACGAAGAGCTGCCATGCCCGGCGAAAGATCTGCGTTTGCTCGATCGCGTTTGTCGTGAAGGCTTTAACCAACGTCGTAAAACCGTTCGTAACTGCTACAAATCGTTGTTAAGCACAGAAGTACTAGAAGAGCTAGGTGTTAATCCAAGCATGCGTCCAGAGAACCTGACGCTAGAACAATTCGTCGCAATGGCGAACTGGCTTGCGGATAACCCGCAGCACTAAGAACTCAAACAATGAGCCAAACCCTTGTAGGTTTGGCTTATTATTATTGGGATATTACGTTTCTGAGGAGTGCACATGGACGTCATTCAACCTTGCATCAAAATTCAAGTTCACACCAAATACATCGAAGAACAGTCCAACCCAGAGCTACAACGCTACGTTTTCGCTTATATCATCACCATCAAAAACCTTAGCCAGCAAACCGTACAGTTAGTGAGCCGCCGCTGGCTAA
Source organism: Vibrio sp. SCSIO 43097 (assembly GCF_023650755.1). Taxonomy (NCBI): domain Bacteria; kingdom Pseudomonadati; phylum Pseudomonadota; class Gammaproteobacteria; order Vibrionales; family Vibrionaceae; genus Vibrio; species Vibrio sp. SCSIO 43097. The sequence goes on from NZ_CP071840.1 coordinate 3,078,672, forward strand.
TCACAGACTCGAACGGCAAGCAAATGACGGTTGAAGGAGACGGAGTTGTAGGCCAGCAGCCCTTTATTCCAAGCAATGATGAATACACGTATAGTAGCGGAACCGCGTTAGAAACCCCTGTCGGCGTTATGCAAGGACACTACAAAATGCTGGATGAGAAAGGGCAAGAGTTCATCACCGAAATCGAACCATTTCGCTTGGCTGTTCCAAATGTTTTAAATTAGTAAATTGGAGATTCAGTGGCTACCTATATTGTTGGTGACATCCAAGGCTGTTTTGATGAATTGCAGCGACTACTAGAAAAAATATCTTTCTCTGCGAAAAAAGACCAACTTTGGCTTGCTGGTGATTTGGTCGCCAGAGGGCCTAAATCACTAGAAACGTTACGCTTTGTGAAGTCACTTGGCGCAAACGCAATCGTGGTGCTTGGTAATCACGACCTTCACCTTCTCGCAGTGGCTCACGGGATAAAAAAGGTCAAAGACAAAGATAAAACCGCACCTATTTTCACGGCCCCTGACAAAGAGGAACTACTGACATGGCTAGCTCAGCAACCTCTAATGGCCGAGCATGACGAGTTCGTGATGTGTCACGCTGGCATATCACCGCAGTGGAGTCTAAAAACAGCGAGAAAGTGTGCCCGTGAAGTTGAGCGCATCATCCAAAGTGAAGAGCTGCCTTGGCTATTAAAAAACATGTACAGCAATCAACCGGATTCCTGGGATGACTCTCTACAGGGTTTGGACCGATACTGTTATATTATCAATGCTTTTACGCGGATGCGCTTTTGTTTCCCTGATGGTCGTTTGGATATGGATTGTAAATTGCCACCGCAACAAGTTTCCGGTAACGAACTTATTCCATGGTTTGATGTGCCTAAACGTATCCACTTAAACAAAGCGGTGCTCTTTGGGCACTGGGCTGCACTGCAAGGTTATATGAACAGCGAAGTCATCGGGCTAGATACTGGCTGTGTTTGGGGCGGAAGCCTAACCATGATCCGTTGGGAAGATAAGAAAATTTTTACTCAGGATGCGTTAAGTTAAACACTGAATAACAGTCGATAATCCATAGTAGGAGGAATACCTGTCACTTAACACCTCCTGTAGGGTCATTCCAACGAGCCTTAACGAGACTAGAAATCTAATATCCTCGCGCTGCGAATAGATAGAAATACCTTTGACAACAAAGTACTCGTATAGAGGCTCCTGAATCTCGCTCTTTCGTCGCTTTTCAGGATGACGGTAGGTTGGGATGGCCGCTCGCTGTTATACGAACGGCATTACCGTATTAACTACGCGGTGTTAATCTCGAATTACTTTTCTAACACAGTAAAGCGCATGTTGTAGGCGTTCTTCTCATCGGCTTGATACATTTCTGAGTAAGTTTCCTTAAACTCGTCTCCCCAATCTGGGAACTGAGTATCACCATCAATGGCCGCTTCAATGTGTGTTACATACAGTTTATTGGCCATAGGCAGACAAGTGGTGTAAATCGCACCACCACCAATGATCATCACTTCTTCCACATCACCTGCGACTTCCAGAGCCTGCTCAATCGATGTTACGGTAGTGACACCTTCGATCTTTAGTGTCTCATCACGGCTAATAACAATATTCAAGCGACCAGGTAAAGGGCGACCAATAGACTCATAGGTTTTGCGTCCCATCACAACCGGTTTTCCCATGGTACAACGCTTAAACCAAGCGAAATCGGCGGGAAGATGCCAAGGCATTTGATTGTCTTTGCCAATGATGCGATTGTCGGCCATCGCGGCAATCATACTAATGATCATGTTAGGTCCTTATACAATTGGTCTGCGGCGATAGAATAACAGCCCCGGAACCGCAAGACCAACTGCTAAACCTGCAATAATAAACATGGCCTTAAGAAAGTTTTCCATACAGGTTGCGACAAGCTCGGGTGAGTAGCCAACATGATTGATTTCTACCATAGCGATCATTGCTTTGTACGCAAACACACCCGGCACCATCGGGATCAAAGCAGCCACAGTAAACACTTTTGGATGCGCGAGAAAACGGTGAGACCAGTACACACCAATCATCCCAACTAACGTCGCGGCAAAAAAGGTTGCCCACTCAATAGGAATGCCAAACTGCATCATCAAGTAGCGGCTACCATGACCAATCGCACCACCAACAGCGCAATACACTAAAGCTCTTTGTGGCACGTTAAAAACCAATGCAAATCCTACGGCGGGAATCGCCGCAAAAAACATGTCATTCAACAGGCCAAACATCAAATCAAATAAACTCATTAGATAGCCCACCCCCAAATTCCAGTTACACTCATCGCAGCAACGATCCCCAAACATGTCGCCAACGTTAGTAAACTAGCCATCACAAATCGAGCAATCCCCATATTAATGTGGCCTTTCAACATATCTGCGACAGAGTTAATGAGTGGGAAACCAGGTACAAGCATTAATACTGACGATGCCATTGCTACGGTAGGTAGATTACCGACTTGGTAAATTTCCGCCTGTGCTGAAATTAAGGTAGTCACAAAAGCGGTCGCAGCAAAGTTCAATAGAGGGTTGAAATGACGATGACCAATTTCTTGGCGAACGATCATGCCACCAGCTGAAGCTAAAAAGGTCATGATGAAGACTCCCCAATCACCACCAGCTAGATGACTGAATGCCGCACAAGACAAGCCAATCATAAACACCACCAACCAGCGGTTATAACGCTCTGGACTGATAGCGTTCAGCTTTTTCTGCGCCATGGTTGCATCGAGCAAACCACGTTCCATCATGATACAGATTCGTTGAATTTGCGTAATAACGCGCATATTGATGCCACGATCAGCGCAGCTTCGGGTGGTGGTGATGCAATGCCCATCCATTACCGTCGTCACAACCAATGCATTAGCTGATAGTGCTACCGCAACTTCATTCACCCCACAAGCAAGGCCAATACGACGCATAATATCGCTCACAAGAGTACTTTCAGCACCATGAGCAAGTAGCATTTGTCCGGCTTGGGCGACAAGACGAGAAATCGATCGTTGAGTAGATACCGCCAACTCTCTAGGCGGTATGGTTTCTAGAGTCATAAATAAGTCTAATTCCTTTTAGGGTGTTACTCATTCATACGCGCGAGGGCCAAACTAACCCTCAAAAAACACGACGTATCGGTTATTGTGCCGTAAATCACATCACCTAAATATGATTTAGATACAAAAAAAGCCGCAATAAATAATTGCGGCTTAATGAATTATAGGCAAACAGGCATTGTTTGACCGTTCTGATTAGTCACGAACGTAGACAACGTGACCGTCATCTTCTTCATCGTCCCAGTCATCCCAATCGTCGTCGTCATCTTCAGTGATAACGTCTTTACCCGCCATCGCATCTTTATGGTAATCATCCCACATGAAGTTAACTTTATCTTCTTCAGCCACTTCTTCCTCTTCGCGAGGTAGGTTATCCATAAAGTCAGCCAGTTTGTAACAAAGCTCTTTAGTACCGTTACGATTGATCGCCGAGATCTTAAAGTACTCGTCTTCCCAACCTAGTGCGTCTAAGATTTCTTGGATCTTCTCATTCGCTTCTTCTTCAGGCATTAGATCAACTTTGTTGAACACTAACCAGCGCGGCTTACTTGCCAGTTTCTCGCTGTATTGTTCTAGTTCATCAATGATCGTCAATGCATTTTGCACCGGATCGGACTGATCAATAGGCATAATATCGATCATGTGCAGCAACACTCGACAACGCTCTAAGTGCTTCAAGAATCGAATACCAAGGCCAGCGCCATCTGCTGCACCCTCGATCAAACCAGGGATGTCTGCAACAACAAAACTTTTCTCTGGTACGACACTTACGACACCCAAGCTTGGGATCAAAGTCGTGAATGGGTAATCAGCGACTTTCGGTTTTGCTGCTGATACTGCGCGGATAAAGGTTGATTTACCGGCATTAGGTAGACCAAGCATACCCACATCAGCAAGAAGCAATAGCTCAAGGCGAATTTCGCGTACTTCACCTTTTGTACCCAATGTTCTCTGACGAGGCGCGCGGTTTACTGAAGATTTGAAACGCGTGTTACCTAGACCGTGCCAACCGCCTTTTGCGATCATCACTTTCTTACCGTGTTCAGCAACTTCCGCCACGATTTCATTTGTGTGGATATCCACAGCGCGCGTACCCACAGGTACACGAAGAACGATGTCTTTACCACGCTTACCTGTACAGTTACCACCGCGACCGTTTTCACCACGCTCAGCTTCGTAGAAGCGCTGGAAACGGTAATCAATCAAGGTATTTAGGTTTTCATCGGCTTGGATATAAACATCACCACCGTCACCGCCATCACCGCCATCAGGGCCACCTTTAGTGATGAATTTTTCACGCCAGAAACTGACAACGCCACTACCGCCATCACCAGCCTGAACTTTTACTACCGCTTCATCTACGAACTTCATCTTTTACTCCGACTACTTCGTGCGTGGATTAAATCTTACTATGTCATCCGACAATTTTAGCAGATGACAGATCTAAGCTCCCAGATTCAAATCGCTTAGGATCTTAGCGAGAAACTTCGATATGTCGACTGCCACAAATAAAAAACCCCGCCGATTCGGCAGGGCTTTTGAATTCAGCTTAAAGCTATTAAGTAATTTGGTTAAAAACCTAATTACTCAGCTTCGATGCTTACAAACTTACGGTTCTTAGGACCTTTCACTTCGAACTTCACTTTACCTTCAGTAAGAGCGAATAGAGTGTGGTCTTTACCGATACCTACGTTGTTACCAGCGTGGAACTTAGTACCACGTTGACGAACGATGATGTTACCTGCAAGTACAGATTCACCACCGAAACGCTTAACACCTAGACGTTTGCTTTCTGAATCGCGGCCGTTACGAGTAGAACCACCAGCTTTTTTGTGTGCCATTGTTAAACTCTCCTAATAGATTAAGCGTTGATACCAGTGATCTTCACTTCAGTGAACCACTGACGGTGACCCTGTTGCTTACGAGAGTGCTTACGACGACGGAACTTAACGATTTTAACTTTATCGCCACGACCGTGTTGTACAACTTCAGCAACAATTTTGCCGCCCTCTACAAGAGGAGCACCAACTTTGATGTCTTCGCCGTTAGCAACAAGAAGAACTTTATCAAATTCTACAGTTGCACCAGTTTCAACGTCTAATTTCTCTAAACGAAGAGTTTGACCTTCGCTTACACGGTGTTGTTTACCACCAGATTGGAAAACAGCGTACATATTTTACTCCGCTTTTTCCGCACAGCCTTTCTTGAGGGTGTGCGCTAAACTAATCATCAATAGGGCGCAGATTCTACAGAATAGATGCTCCTATGACAAGCCATATTTTGAAAAAATTGGCGAAAAGCTAATCGCCAAAGAAAAGTGCGGCAATCATGCCCTTTAGTAATGTATTAATCAACGTTTTTTAGTGTATTATTCGACAATTATATAAATCGAATAAGCCTTGCAGGGTCTAACTTCAGCCGGATATACGATGGATTTTAAAACTATCCAAGCGCTTACTGCCGATGACATGGCAAAAGTGAATGAAACAATTCAAGCCCAACTTAATTCTGATGTCTCTTTAATCAACCAGCTCGGTTTTTATATCGTGAGTGGTGGAGGCAAACGTCTAAGACCGCTTTTAGCGATACTGTCAGCCCGTGCACTTGGTTACCAAGGCAATGGTCATACAATGGCAGCTGCGTTTATTGAGTTCATCCATACAGCGACTTTGCTGCATGATGACGTGGTAGATGAATCAGACATGCGCCGTGGTAAAGCCACTGCGAATGCAGCATTTGGCAATGCGGCTAGCGTATTAGTTGGGGACTTTATCTATACACGCTCATTTCAGATGATGACAGAACTAGGATCCATGAAGATCCTTAAACTAATGAGCAATGCCGTAAACGTGATCGCCGAAGGTGAAGTACAGCAGTTGATGAACTGTAACGACCCTGACACGACAGAAGAAAGCTACATGCAAGTCATCTACTCTAAGACTGCGCGCTTATTTGAATCCGCAACTCAAATCGGTGCAATCTTAAATGATGCTCCTGAGCATGTTGAAATCGCAATGCAAAATTACGGTAAGTATCTAGGCACTGCGTTTCAGCTCATTGATGACGTCATGGATTACACTTCTGATGGCGAAGACATGGGTAAAAATGTGGGTGATGACTTGGCCGAAGGCAAGCCAACTTTACCTCTACTCCATGCTATGCGTAATACCACACCAGAAAACGCCATCATGATTCGTGAAGCGATTGAGAAAGCGAATGGAATGGAGCGCTTAGAAGAAATTCTTGCGGTCATGAAAGAAGCAGGCTCTCTGGAATACACAACGCAAAAAGCTCTAGAAGAAGCAGACAAAGCAATCGCAGAACTATCAGTGTTGCCAGAGTCTGAATACAAACAAGCGCTTGTTACTCTGGCTCATGTCGCAGTACAACGCACGAAGTAATCAATAGCTACCCGTAACGCAAGGCTTATAGCGAAAAGGAAGAGCACGCTCTTCCTTTTTTACGTTTGATACCTAATGACGACGCCCGGGGCGCTAGTAATATCTGTCACTACCGCCATGCAGTTGTGGATCATCTTCTATTTCATCAAAGCTAACGGCGAGTTGCTGTTCAGTCCCTTGTTTGGACAACAATACCGTCTCTGCTTCATGGTCGACCACTAATATCGTACCGACGCCTTGTTGGCACTCAACAACCATGCCTTTACGGATTCGACTCGCTTCCATCATCTTCTCCTTCACTACGTGGTTTTGTTCGACCATTTTTACGAAGTTGAGAAATCAAGGATCAAAAAAGCCGATCAAAATGATCGGCTTTCTTCTTATATAGGCTTTCTAGGTTACTTTGCGAATTCAACACCAATGTTGATGTCGCCATTTAGTGTTTCTAGCATACCGTCTAATGCAGACTTTTCGTAATCGCTGAGTTTGCCGTAGCTTAGTACTTCTTCAACGCCTTCTTTACCCAGTTTCACAGGTTGCGCGAAGTAAGTCGCGTGTTCGCCGTCGCCTTCAACGTAAGCGCACTCAACTACGCCTTCTTCACCTTGAAGAGCACGAACCAGAGACAGACCAAAGCGACATGCAGCTTGGCCCATTGATAGTGTTGCACTACCACCACCCGCTTTCGCTTCTACAACTTCAGTACCTGCATTTTGAATACGTTTCGTTAATGCTTCTACTTCTTCAGCTGTAAACTCAACACCTTCTACTTGAGACAGTAGAGGTAAGATCGTTACGCCAGAGTGACCACCAATTACTGGCACGCGAACGTCACCTGGATCTTTGTCTTTTAGCTCAGCAACAAACGTTTCTGAACGGATAACATCCAACGTTGTTACACCAAATAGACGACGCTTATCATAAACACCCGCTTTTTTAAGAACTTCAGCAGCAATTGGCACTGTTGTATTTACAGGGTTTGTGATGATACCAACACAAGCTTTCGGACAAACAACCGCAATCTTCTCCGCTAGCGATTTAACGATACCAGCGTTTACATTAAATAGATCCGCACGATCCATACCTGGCTTACGCGCAACACCAGCAGAAATTAGCACAACATCCGCGCCTTCTAGTGCTGGAGTAGGATCTTCACCAGCGTAACCTTTGATAGAAACTGGCGTAGGGATGTGGCTAAGATCAGCGGCCACACCAGGAGTTACTGGAGCAATATCATATAGGGCTAGATCAGAACCAGCAGGAAGACGGTTCTTAAGTAGAAGGGCCAGGGCTTGACCGATGCCACCAGCGGCACCAATAACGGCTACTTTCATGTAGTTCTCCTTGAGAGTATTTCTCTTATAAACGTATTCGTAGGGTAGTTTGTAACCAACTTAAATAAAGCTATCGGAATCACAACTTGATTACAATCAATTAACGCTAGCTTTGCGACCTCGCGCAACTCGCTGTTACCGTGCTACAAATGGGGCTTGGATTATTCTTTTATTCTGTTGAAATGACAAGGAATTCAAGAAAACAGATACAGCCCTACTTCAGCGCGCTAAAGAATTCTATGTGGTATATAGTTTACAGTGACGCATCTAACATAATCCTGGGACTCTTTGGCACCGCCTGAATATATATGCGAGAATATGCAAAATTGCTGACCCGTAATAAGAGATTTGTAATGACTATGCGCAATTCAGAAAAACAAGACAACTTAGTTCGCGCCTTTAAAGCCCTGTTAAAAGAAGAAAGCTTTGGCTCACAGGGCGAGATTGTTGACGCACTCAAACAGCAAGGGTTTGAGAGTATCAACCAATCTAAAGTCTCACGTATGCTGACTAAATTTGGCGCCGTCCGTACGCGCAATGCAAAAATGGAAATGGTTTACTGTCTTCCTGCTGAGCTAGGTGTCCCAACAGTCAGCAGTTCTCTGCGTGAACTAGTACTAGACATCGATCGTAACGCAGCGTTAGTAGTAATTCACACTGGCCCAGGTGCAGCACAGTTGATTGCTCGCTTGCTTGATTCACTCGGTAAATCCGAAGGTATTCTTGGTGTTGTCGCAGGTGACGATACCATTTTCATTACGCCAACCATGGCAATTACGACTGAGCAACTCTTCAAATCAGTGTGCGAGCTGTTCGAATATACTGGTTAAGTTCTATAAATCTTCAATCAGCTAACTCATTGTGGGTTATAAAAGAAGTCTCATTTTGTAGCCCATAATTTATGTAAATTTTTTGCTTACTCCGCTCATTCTTTAACCATCCATTTTGTGATTAACATCACGCAATTGATCTTTTTCATTTCAGTCACTAAACGTTAATTAAGCAATTGTTTTAAAAAGAATTAAATCACAAATTGAATCCTATCCCCTGATACAAAATTCAGACTTATCAACTATAACATTTAACAATTGGATAATTTTCTGCCAATTTTTTGTTATGATTCGCTCGCTTTTTCAAACGATTGGATTGAAAAAGGTGCCGTTTCCAAATAGGAAACTCCAGAAGTGATTTATGGTTATTTCCGGGTAAATAATGAATATAAGGAAGGGAAATTCATGGCATTTAACAAACTTCTCAAAGTAGGCGCTATCGCTGCAGCCGTAATGGGCGCAGGCGCAGTTAACGCTCAAGAGTTTATTACCATCGGTACTGGCTCTGTGACTGGTGTTTACTACCCAACTGGTGGTGCTATCTGTAAGTTGGTAAATAAAGGTCGTAAAGACCACAACATCCGTTGTTCAGTAGAATCAACTGGTGGCTCAATTTACAACGTTAACACTATCCGTGCAGGCGAATTAGATTTTGGTATCGTGCAATCGGATTGGCAGTACCACGGCTACAACGGTACGAGCAAGTTTGAAGAACAAGGCCCGTACAAGAAGCTACGCGCAATGTTCTCTCTTCATACAGAACCTTTCAACATCATTGCGCGTGCAGATTCAGGTATTGAAAACGTTGAAGACCTGAAAGGTAAGCGAGTAAACATCGGTAACCCAGGCTCTGGTGACCGTGCAACGATGGGCGTTGTCATGGAAGCGATGGGTTGGACAAACGACAGCTTCAAATTGGCGTCTGAGCTAAAAGGCTCTGAACGCTCTCAGGCACTTTGTGATAACAAAATTGACGCCTTCATTTACATGGTCGGCCACCCGAACGGTTCAATCAAAGAAGCAACCACATCATGTGATGCGAAGCTAGTTTCAGCAACAGGCCCTAAAATCGATAAAATTGTTGCCGACAACCCATACTACGCCTTTAGCTCAGTACCGGCTGGTATGTACCGCGGTACAGACAAAGACGTAAACAGCTTTGGTGTTGCAGCAACAATGGTAACGACCTCTGATGTTTCAGACGATGTCGCTTACAACGTGGCAAAAGCTGTGTTTGAAAACTTTGATACCTTCAAACGTCTACACCCTGCATTCGCAAACTTGAAGAAAGAAGACATGGTGAAAGCTGGTCTTTCTATTCCTCTTCACCCAGGTGCAGAAAAATACTACAAAGAAATGGGTCTAATTAAGTAATTTCCTCAGACTCTACATACAGGCAGGAAAGAATATTTTCTGCCTGTTTGAGCATACAGGTTGTAGCACGTTCTAACTGTATGCTTCATTCGCCAGTTTTCTTCTGAAAACTGCGAGCTCATACCCAAGAAAACTTAAACGCCGCCTAACAGAGTATCCAACAATCAACACTTTGAGTTCAGGCAGCAAAATACTCGAAAGCAAACTTCGCTCCATTCACTACACTGATAGAGGCGAAGTGTGGTTCTCGATAAAAATCAGACAGGACCATCAATAATAAGGAAAAAGTACATGGCGACGAATCAAGCTCCGTCACAAGATGTGCAAGAAATGGTGGCTCAGGCAGACACAGGTGCACGTAGCCCTTCGGGAATGCAAGGACGAATCCTTTGGTTTGTTCCTCTGTGTTGGTCACTATTTCAATTATGGTACGCATCCCCGTTACCATTTATTTTCAATTTTGGCGTACTGAACGACACGGAAGCGCGATCTATCCACCTTACTTTCGCGATCTTTTTGGCTTTCACTGCTTATCCAGCGATGAAGAATTCTCCTCGCGATCATATCCCTCTTGTTGATTGGATACTCGCGTTGGCTGGCAGCTTTTCAGCAGCCTATATATACCTTTTTTATACCGAGCTAGCAGGACGCTCAGGCGCACCGACAACGGTTGATATCGTTGTTGCTGTTATCGGTATGCTCCTCCTTTTAGAAGCAACACGCCGAGCACTTGGTCCACCATTAATGGTCGTGGCTGCTGTTTTCCTTACTTACACCTTTGCAGGCCCTTACATGCCTGACGTTATCGCGCACAAAGGGGCAAGCTTGAACAAGGCCATGTCTCACTTGTGGCTAACAACAGAAGGCGTTTTTGGGGTTGCGCTAGGTGTTTCTACCTCTTTTGTCTTCTTGTTTGTATTGTTTGGAGCAATGCTGGAACGCGCTGGTGCCGGTGCTTACTTCATTAAAGTTGCCTTCTCGTTGCTTGGCCATATGAAAGGTGGTCCAGCTAAAGCGGCCGTTGTTGCATCAGGTTTATCTGGTCTGGTTTCTGGTTCTTCAATCGCAAACGTAGTAACAACTGGCACCTTTACCATTCCACTGATGAAGCGTGTTGGCTTTCCCGGCACAAAAGCGGGTGCGGTAGAGGTAGCGGCTTCAACCAATGGTCAGTTAACACCGCCAATCATGGGTGCAGCAGCATTTTTGATGGTGGAATACGTCGGTATCTCCTACGTTGAGGTGATTAAAGCTGCCCTACTTCCAGCGCTAATCTCTTATATTGCTTTAATTTACATTGTTCACCTTGAAGCGTGTAAAGCAGGCATGACAGGCCTTCCTCGTCGCCACAACCCAACACTAGTACAAAGTCTGCTGTCCTTTACTGGCACAATCTTAGGATTGTGTGTGATCAGCGCATTGGTTTACTACGGAGTGGGTTGGACAAAGGACGTCTTTGGTGATGCCGCGACACCAATTGTTACCGTCGCACTATTAATCGCGTACGTTGGGTTGGTGAAAGTCTCAGCAAATCACGTGCAAGATGGCGCAATTGAGATTGATGCAGAATTAACAGAAGTACCTGATCCTGGCCCAACCGTTAAGTCAGGCTTGCACTACCTACTCCCTATCGTCGTATTAGTTTGGTGTTTGACTGTCGAACGTTTCTCACCTGGCCTTTCGGCATTCTGGGCAACGGTGTTCATGATTTTCATTTTGCTTACTCAACGTCCGTTGATTGCACTGCTGTCAAAGCAAGGTGACATGCTTCAGCAAACCAAAGATGGCTTTGTCGATCTTGCCGAGAGCTTAGTTTCTGGTGCGCGTAATATGATTGGTATCGGCGTTGCAACCGCGGCAGCGGGCACCGTTGTTGGTGTTGTTACACTAACGGGTATCGGCCTAGTGATGACCGACTTCGTCGAGTTTATCTCTGGTGGCAGTATCATTCTTATGCTGCTGTTTACCGCCATCATTAGCTTGGTTCTGGGGATGGGTCTGCCAACAACGGCGAACTACATCGTGGTCTCTACGCTAATGGCGCCGGTTATTGTTACGCTCGGCGCGGCGCATGGCTTGATTATTCCGTTGATAGCGGTGCACTTGTTCGTTTTCTACTTTGGTATTTTGGCCGACGATACCCCACCTGTAGGTCTTGCAGCTTTTGCAGCAGCCGCAATTGCGAAATCAGATCCAATTCGTACCGGTATCCAAGGTTTTACTTACGATATTCGAACCGCTATTTTGCCGTTCATGTTTGTGTTCAATACCCAGTTATTGTTAATGGGGATCGACTCTTGGTGGCATTTGGCACTCACGGTCATCTCATCGATCATTGCAATGCTGATATTCTCTGCGGCAACTCAAGGGTGGTGGTTCACGCGTAACAAGTGGTGGGAAACAGTCCTATTATTAGTACTGACGTTTTCGTTTTTCCGTCCAGGTTTTTGGTGGGACATGCTGTACCCAGCGAAAGTTCTTTCTCCTGGCGTTGAGGTAGCTCAAATCACGGAAACACTAAATGTAGGAGAATCATTGGAGTTACGTGTTGCCGGTGAAAACCTTGAGGGCGACTACATTGAGAAAACGGTTCGTCTTCCATTCGAAGACAGTGCGACAACAGCAGACGCACGTATTTCATCTATGGGTCTGATGCTGACCGAAAGTGACAAAAAAATGATTGTCGATATGGTTGAATTTGGTAGTCCAGCAGAGTCCGCAGGTATCGACTTTGATTGGGAAATCAAGTGGGTTATCCAGGATGCAGACCGTCCGATGAAAGAGTGGGTGTTTGTACCATGCTTAATGATTTTGCTGGTGCTTGCCATGAACCAAAAACGTCGTGCTCGTAAGGAACAATTGAGCGCATAACCGATTTGGCCCCGAGGATAAAGGGGCCTTAATGAGAGACATTGAATGTACAAACAAATTCTTGTTCCGGTTGATCTAAATGACCAAGGCTTTTCAGACCGAGCGGTTGAACTAGCGGTTTGGCAGGCAAAGCAAGCAAATGCTCAAATCCATCTTCTGACGGTACTACCTGGTATTCACATGTCGATGGTTGCCACATACTTTCCGAAAGATGCTGCGGCCAAAATGAAGCAAGACGTGAAGCAGCAACTAAAAACTTTCGCTAATGAGCATATTGCTGAAGATGTGGTTTACCAAGTGCATGTTGCTGAAGGCAAGGCCTACGCGACCATTCTTGATTATGCAGAACGTTTAGGCGCTGATCTCATCATTATGCCAAGTCACAAGCGCTCTAAAATCAATAAAGTAATGCTTGGCTCTGTCGCGAGTAAGGTTGTGGAATATTCTCCAATCAATGTGATGGTCGTAAAACCGCAAGGCTAAGTAAATACAGAAACGAAAAAGGACGCTAACATTAGCGTCCTTTTTATATTAAACAAGTAAGGGTTATGCCATCATTGGGTAATCGGTATAACCTTCTGCTCCACCCAAATAAAAGTGTTCTGGTTTCGCCTCATTAAGAGGTGCATTTTTCTTAAATCGCTCAACTAAATCTGGGTTTGCGATAAAGGGAACGCCAAATGCGACCACATCAACTTTGTTTTCTGCAATTGCTGTTGCCGCTTCTTGTGCACTGTAGCCCACGTTCGCCATTAAGTGACCTTTATAGTTTTCGCGTGCTGGCTTGAGAACATCTGCTTTTTGTACGCCTTTCAGATCCGCACGCATCACGTGCCAATAAGCAAGATCGAAAGAATTAAGTTGCTCTGCTAAGTAACGCACCAAGCCAACTGGATCACTGTCTTTCATGTCATTAAATCCATTTAGCGGAGATGTACGCAGACCGACTCTTCCAGGTCCCCACACTTCAACGACTTCTTTCACTATCTCAAGTAAAAATCGAGCACGATTTTCAACCGAGCCACCGTATTCATCGGTACGTAAATTTGAACCGTCACGAAGGAAGTTATCAATAAGATAACCATTGGCGCCATGTATCTCGACCCCATCAAAGCCGGCTTTCTTGGCGTTTTCTGCACCTTGTTTAAACGCCGCAACAATGGAAGCTATCTCATCCACTTCGAGTGCTCGTGGTACCGTATATGCTTGCTTACCCGAAGGGGTATGGACTAATTCATCACGAATGGCCAATGCGCTCGCCGCTACAGGTGTTTTTCCTTCATTCAGATCAGGATGACAAGCTCGTCCCGCATGCCAAATTTGCAGTACAATCTTACCGCCTCTCTCATGAACCGCATCCGTTACCTTTTTCCAAGCTGCGATTTGCTCTTCGCTGTAAATGCCCGGCTCTGCCATGAAAGCAGACGTACCTTCCATCACCATGGTGCATTCAGCAATGATAAGTCCGGCACTCGCACGTTGAGCGTAGTATTCAACCATAAGGTCATTAGGAATATGGTCCGCACCAGCACGAGCTCGCGTTAAAGGCGCCATAATGGCACGGTTATCTAATGCTAATTGACCGAGTTCGATAGGAGAAAATAAGTCTACAGAGTTGGACATGTTGTTTACCTCAAATGACAATAACTTGATGGCTAAGGATGAGGTGCCAGACTATAATCAGATTAATATTGAAACAATATGGATAATTGAAAGTGATTGTTCGCAATTTAGAAACAATTGACTTTAGAACGCTTTCTATCTTTGTCACAAGCTGTCGACTACTGAGCTTAACCAAGTGCGCACTGGAGTTAAACCTACCAAAATCTACTGTTAGCAAAGCCATAACCAAACTCGAACAACACTTTGAAGCCAAACTGCTAGAGCGCACAACCCGAAAGTTAGTGATCACCGAAGCTGGCCAAATGGTTTTAGAGCGTGCTGCAAGCTTAGTTGAGGAATTCCACTCAATTGGCCATGACGTTCAGGAGATGGAACAACAGATCCAAGGCCGGCTGCGTATTTCCGCGCCACCAGCGTTGGATGCGTATATGGCGGAGCACATCTTTTTGCCATTTTTAAAACAATGGCCAAAAGTACAAATTGCGTTAGAAGCATCGAACGATTTTGTTGATCTGTTTTCACACGGCTTTGATATGGCAATTAGAGTCGGTCAGATAGTTGATGATCGATTAATCGCGAAAAAATTAGGCTATACCACTCGAGTCCTGGCTGCTAGCCCTGAGTATTTAGCTGAGTTCGGCGTACCTGAAACGCCAGAAGACCTGACAAAACATAACTGTTTGAGGTATCAATATGTTTCAGAAATAGGACCTTGGACGCTGATCTCACACGATAATACCGTCAATGTTTCAATAACCAGTAACTTCTCAAGTACAACTGTAGAAGCAATATTGAAAGGCGCACTTAAAGGACTAGGCATCGCGAACTTACCTGTGCAGAACATGACGCAAGAGCTAGAAAGTGGCACCTTAGTCAGAGTGTTACCGCAATGGCACACGGTACCAATGCCTATTTATTTAGTGTATCGTCCTGGAGCAAACCGCCCACGGCGTGTACAAGCAATGATTGACCATATCATGAGCTTAAGATCTCAATTTGAATTTGGCCCTCGGCATGGTTTGTGTTGCGGAGAAGCATAACCTAGCAACTATCAGGCACTAGCATGCTGCTCGGATAAATGCCGCAAGCTTCTCACTAGCATGCTGTTCACTCAATGCAGACATATCACCCGCGGCTTCCACTTTACCATCTGCCACAAACACAAAGTGGCTGGCAATCGCTTTGGCATCGCTTAAATGGTGCGTGACCATCAATACAGTTATTCCCCGCTCTGCTGCGAGTTTTTTTACCAAGCTCAGCATCTCTTCACGCAACACCGGATCAAGCGCCGAGAACGGCTCATCCAATAGCCACATGGGATGAGGCTGAACAAAACAACGCGCTAAGGCAACACGTTGACGCTGGCCACCAGAAAGATGCTCTGGCAAACGGTCGAGGTACTCTGCAACACCAACTTGCTGCGCGGCTTGTTCAATCTGACGATTTTGGTCCACCGTAAGCTTTAGCCCTGGGTGTAAGCCCAAACCGATGTTGTCACGCACCGATAAGTGAGCAAACAAATTGTGCTCTTGGAACAACATAGAGAACGGACGCAGATAAGGCTCTTTACGCACAATGGACTCACCATCAACACAAATATCACCACGGTCAGGATGGATGAATCCTGCCACCAACGCCAGCAAGGTTGACTTCCCTGCCCCACTTGGTCCCATCAGCGACACAATCTGTCCTTGCTCAATCGTTAAGTCAAAACGAAACAGTTCACGTTGGTAGGTGTACTGCACATCATCCAACACTAACATTACGCTCTCTCCTTCGTTTTCAATACTTTCTCAATCAAGGCAAAACAGCCCACACTCAACAACAATAGGGTCACCGATACCACCGCAGCTGCGTCCATCTGATAACTGCCAAGCAACTGGAACAAATACAGAGGTAAGGTACGAAACTCTTGTCCACCAAACAGTGCTATGGCACTTAAATCCCCTATTGCAAACATAAAGCTGATCGCAAACGCATGTGCAAACGGCTTGCGTAGCGCCTGCCACTCCACCACTTTAAACCGTTGCCAGCCACGCATGCCTAAGCTGGCACATACATACTGATACTGTTGTTCAATGTGCAGCATTGGCTGCGCTAGCGTTTTGATCACGTAAGGCAAAGCCATCAAACCGTTCACCAAAATCACGACAAAAAATGCCAAGCTAAAAACATCGGTAAATGCGCGCAGTAGTAAGAATAAACCGGTGCTAATCACCAGACCTGGAGTCACCAAAATAACGGTGCCGATTAACTCAATCTGATCGGCTCGCGTGTTTTTGTACTGCAACCGCCAACGGCGACTGGTCAATAGTATGGACACCCCTGCAGCGACCGCAAGCGCGCTAGCGACACAGGCGACTTTGAGGGAGTTCAATAGCGCAGACCAAAAACGCTCATCGGTTAATACTGTCCAAACTTGTTGGTTGATGCCACTCAGTAACACCATCAATAACGGCGGTATTACCAGTAAAAAGGCACCTATGATCCAAAAGCTATCCCAAGCTTTTGACCACCCATGATCCTTCGTTAAATATTGCTGTACCGATGTGCTTCCAGCACTGATAGAAACAGGCCTTGTTAACTTCTGCACTCCAATAGCAAGCAGTCCACATAACAGCATCTGCCACAGCGCCAATAACGCCCCAGCTTGTAAATCAAAATCAAACTTAATCGCTTGGTAAATGGCCAATTCAATGGTGGTGGATTTTGGCCCGCCCCCCAACGCCATTACAGTGGCAAAACTGGTAAAGCACAACATAAACACCAACCCACAAACGTGGGGAAGCTGCTGCCTTAAACGCGGCCATTCTACCCAACGAAACTTATCCCAATGGCTCATCCCAAGATGCGCGCAAAGCTTATGCTGCTCGGCAGGAATAGACTCCAAGGCTTGCAGAAGCAATCGTGCCGCGTAAGGTAAATTAAAGAACACATGGGCGAGTAAAATGCCGTTCAAACCGTAAATAGAGAATGGCAGTTTAGTGTCGAAACTTTGCAACCACTGCGCCAACAAACCACTGTTGCCATAAATCGCTAACAGCCCAAAAACACCAACCAAAACCGGCAAAACCAGTGTCGATGCAAACAGCTTAAGCAGTAATGATTTACCAATAAATTGGCGACGCGAAAGTGCGTGCGATACTGGAATGGCAAAGCCAACACTGAGCAATGTGGAAAGAAACGCTTGGTAGAAACTGAACTTGGTGACATGTTGATAGTACGGGTCGCCCCATACCACAGACACATCAAGTGAAGGGGCTTGAACAATCAAAGCACCTAGGGCAGAAATAACAAAGGTCGCGATGATCATCGCGACCCCTAAACCTATTTTTGGAACAGAATTCAAAGGTAAAACCTATCTCATTCAGATGAGGATAGAAACGTCAGCTAAAACGTCAATGCGCTTTGCCATTCGCGAATCCAAGACTTACGCATTTTTGCCACTTCATCAGCACTAAAGCTCAACGACTTGCTTGGAACACTCAAAGTTTCAAAACCTTTAGGTAACTCAACGTCAGTGACTGGGTACATCCAGTTACCCGTTGGCATCGCCGATTGGAACTCATCACTTAAAATGAAACTCATAAATTGATCAGCAAGTTCTGAATTTTTTGCCCCTTTCACTTTGGCGGCTACTTCAACTTGCATGTAGTGGCCTTCAGCAAAATTCGCCGTAGCAAACTTCGAATCGTTTTCCGCAATTAAGTGGTACGCAGGTGAAGTGGTGTAAGAAAGCACTAAATCGGACTCACCATTGAGGAACATAGAATACGCCTCAGACCAACCTTTCGTGACCGTTACGGTTTTGCTCGCTAGCTTCTGCCACGCTTGCGTCACATCGTCGCCATAAATAGATTTCATCCATAGCATTAAGCCTTGGCCCGGCGTTGAAGTCCGCGGATCTTGGTAAATCACTTTCAGATCGTCGCGCGTTTCCACCAGCTCTTTCATGCTTTTCGGCGGATTAGCCAGTTTCTCTTTGTTGTACACAAACGCGAAGTAGCCGTAATCGTACGGTACAAACGTCGTGTCACTCCAACCGTTTGGTAACACTGTGTTAGCCGTATCCACATTGTGCTCGGCAAGCAGACCGGTTTTCTTCGCTTCTGCCATCAGATTGTTATCCAAACCTAACACGATGTCGGCTTTGCTATTACCGCCTTCAAGACGAAGACGATTCAGGATCGACACACCATCGTCTAATGCCACGAAGTTAACGTCACAGCCACATTTTGCTTCAAAAGCTTGCTCGATTTTAGGACCCGGCCCCCAATCTGCGGCAAAAGAGTCGTAGGTATAGATGGTTAATGTGTTTTCAGCGGCAAACGCTGAAGTAGAGGTGATTGCAGCTAAGGCAATCAGATTTAGAGTGGGTTTCACTGCTCGCTCTCCATGAGTATTTCAGAGAAATAAGTTGAGCGGCACAGGGTTTGAGGCGGCTATTAAGGATTTCCAATATCCAGACTCAATTCCTACGCCAGCATTATCTGGTTCAGGTAATACGGGTCCCTAGTTAAACACTTAGGTCTCAGCGCCCCAATGCATTGATTGACTCAATGCTAAATGGGTTTGCTCCCCGATGAGTTGGATGGATTGTAAAGGTATTTGAGTGGTTACACAATCAGCTCACGAGCGCTGGTCATAACCCCAACGAGGCACCAAACCTTGCTCAATACCTAAGTGGTCAAGAATTCTTGCCACCATAAAATCCACTAAGTCTTCAATGCTCTTTGGCTGATGGTAGAAGCCCGGAGCTGCTGGCATGATGGTGACGCCCATTTGCGACAGTTTGTGCATGTTCTCCAGATGTAGCGTTGAAAATGGTGTTTCGCGAACCACGAGCAACAGCTGCCCGCGCTCTTTCATTACTACATCAGCGGCCCGCTCGATCAAGTTATCTGACATACCATGCGCAATCGCTGCAACGCTTCCCGCAGAACATGGGCAAACCACCATTTGCTTTGGTGCAGCAGAACCAGACGCAACCGGTGAGAACCAGTCATCTTTACCGCAAACGGTGATGTTATTTCGATTGCAGTTCAGGTGCTCTACCAATGCTTGCTGCGCCGCTTCTGGGCCACTTGGTAGCTTAAGATTATGCTCGGTTGCCATCACAACACGAGCCGCCGAAGAAATCAGAACGTAGACATGATAATCCGCCGCAACCAAGCATTCTAAAAGACGAAGGCCGTAGGGAGCACCAGAAGCACCCGTTAATGCCAACGTGATGGCTTTTTTATGAGAGGGTTGTGTTTTGTTTTGCATATCAATCAGGCTTTTTGTTTTAACTGCTCAAGAAGTTTTCCGTGAATACCACCAAAGCCACCGTTGCTCATGACTAGAATTTGGTCACCTGGTCGCGCACGTTCGACGATCTTGGCTACAAAGTTATCTATATCCGCATCGACAAACGCTGGCTGTGTGCATTGGTCGGCAATGTCTTGCACAGACCACTCGATATTATCTGGCTGGAACAAGAAGACTTCATCTGCACTGTGTAGTGACTCTGCAAGTGTGTTTTTGTGTACGCCACGCTTCATGGTGGCAGAACGCGGCTCTAACACAGCTAGGATGCGTTTTTCACCTACCTTGTTACGCAAACCACCGACAGTAAGTTCAATTGCCGTTGGGTGATGCGCAAAATCATCGTAAACCGTCACACCTTGTTCTTCACCTTTCAGCTCTAAACGGCGCTTGGTATTGATGAAACGCCCTAATGCTTGGCAAGCAAGATCCGGAGTGACTCCAACATGTCGTGCAGCAGCGATTGCCATCAGCGCATTATCCACATTGTGGTCACCCACCAAATTCCATTCGACGGTACCAACCTTCTCGCCTTGCAACGCAACGTCAAATTTTGAGCCATCAAGCACTAATTTGTGCGCTTGCCAGTCACCATTCTCACCAGAGAACTGTTTTTCAGTCCAGCAGCCACGCTCTAATACATCCGCTAACGCCTGATCTTTTCTCGGCGCTAAGATCAATCCATTGCCCGGTACAGTTCGCACTAAATGATGGAATTGGCGCTTGATCGCTTCTAGATCATCGAAGATATCAGCATGATCAAACTCAAGGTTGTTCATGATTAAAGTGCGAGGATGGTAATGCACAAACTTAGAACGCTTATCGAAAAAAGCACTGTCATATTCGTCCGCTTCAACGACAAAAAACATACTTTCACCCAAACGAGCAGACACTCCGAAGTTACCGAGTACCCCACCGACTAAGAAACCCGGTTGATAACCACAATCTTCAAGTATCCAAGCAAGCATGCTCGACGTGGTCGTTTTCCCATGTGTACCCGATACCGCCAATACCCAACGATCATGCAGCAAAAACTCGTTGAGCCACTGCGGGCCAGAGGTGTAACGCATGTTAGTGTTGAGCACATGCTCGACACACGGGTTGCCACGGCTCATCGCGTTACCAATCACCACAAGATCTGGTTGGGGGTCGAGTTGAGACGGGTCAAAGCCTTCAATAATTTCAATACCTTGAGACTCAAGCAGTGTGCTCATTGGCGGATAAACGTTGGCATCAGAACCAGTGACTTTATGTCCTAATTGGCGCGCTAGAATCGCCGCGCCGCCCATAAATGTGCCACAGATACCCAAGATATGAATGTGCATAAACTAAACCTTGTAATGCGTTTTTTAATGCTTTCATTATCGCGATTACCGCCTGAAAAGCGAGTGACTTTAGCCTTCTTCTTGCAGTCCCTTTCACAAATATGACAAGGTTGAACACAGACTGTACAACCTCTTGCTTACTGATGAATCCCTCAAACAAGTCTACAAATAAATTGAGATCTCAAACAGTTACTTCATTACCATTAAAAAGATCTGCGACTTAAACTTACATCCAGCGCAATCGTTTAACATCCATAAAGAGATGCTCACTTGCGCACTACCCCCAATGAAATGAAAATGTAAGGATTAACCATGTCAGGACTGCGCACCCTAGGCGAGTTCATTGTCGAAAAACAAGCGGATTTCCCCCACGCTAGCGGTGATCTATCATCCCTTTTAGCCTCCATTCGTTTAGCTGCAAAAATCGTTAACCGCGAAATCAACGCAGCGGGTCTCGGTGATATCACTGGTGCTGTAGGTACGGAAAATGTCCAAGGTGAAGATCAGCAAAAGCTCGATGTTTACGCGAACGATAAGTTCAAAGCCGCGCTCGAAGCTCGTGATCAAGTGTGTGGCGTTGCCAGTGAAGAAGAAGACGAAGCAGTTGCGTTCAATAAAGAACTCAACCAAAACGCCAAATATGTAGTACTGATGGACCCACTTGATGGCTCTTCTAACATCGATGTGAACGTCTCTGTTGGTACTATCTTCTCGATTTACCGTCGTGTTTCTCCAATCGGTACTCCACCAACTGAAGAAGACTTCCTACAACCTGGTCACAAGCAAGTGGCTGCGGGCTACGTGATTTACGGCTCCTCCACCATGTTGGTATACACAACTGGTAACGGCGTAAACGGCTTTACTTACGACCCATCTATCGGCAGCTTCTGTCTTTCTCATGAAAACATGATGATTCCTGATGATGGTAAGATCTACTCCATCAACGAAGGTAATTACATTCGTTTCCCTCAAGGGGTGAAGAAGTACATCAAGTACTGCCAAGAAAACGTGCCAGAAGACGGTCGCCCATACACTTCTCGCTACATTGGCTCGCTGGTTGCTGATTTCCACCGCAACCTACTGAAAGGTGGTATCTACCTTTACCCAAGCACACAAAGCCACCCACAAGGCAAGCTACGCCTGCTTTACGAATGTAACCCTATGGCATTCCTCATTGAGCAAGCTGGGGGCATTGCATCGGACGGCGTGAATCGCATTATGGACATCAAGCCTACTGAGTTGCACCAGCGTGTACCTTTCTTTGTGGGTTCGAAGAACATGGTTCGCAAAGTTGAAGAGTTCCTTGAACTGCACCGCGACGAAGAATAATTTCAGACCTTTGTCCAACGCGGCAGGTGTTTACCTGTCGCGTTTTTGTCGCTAAAGTGAAACGCGAATTTATCATCAGATGAAGCCGCTTTTGTGTGACTCATCGTTAATGAAAAGGAATATTCTAATGAGCTTAAACCATGTACCAGCAGGCAAGTCGCTGCCTGAAGATATCTATGTCGTTATCGAAATTCCTGCAAATGCAGATCCAATCAAGTACGAAGTAGATAAAGACTCTGGTGCTGTATTTGTCGACCGTTTCATGTCTGCACCAATGTTCTACCCATGCAACTATGGCTACGTGAACAATACCCTGTCTCTTGATGGCGACCCAGTCGACGTATTGGTACCAACACCATACCCACTCATGCCAGGTTCAGTCATTCGCTGCCGTCCTGTTGGCGTTTTGAAGATGACAGATGAATCGGGTGAAGATGCAAAAGTGTTTGCGGTTCCCCACTCAAAAATCTCGAAAGAGTACGAGCACATCCAAGATGTGGACGATATCCCAGAACTACTGAAAGCGCAGATCACGCAATTCTTTGAGCGTTACAAAGAGCTTGAAGCAGGCAAATGGGTGAAAGTGGATGGTTGGGCAGATGTTGCTGCCGCCAAAGCTGAAATCCTAGAATCTTACGAACGAGCTCAGAAAAAATAAGCATCACTGCTGATACAAAATTAAAAAGAGCTGCTCTAGGGCAGCTCTTTTGCTTTCATCTTACCTGTGTCAACTAGATAGGTGCGCCTGCTGAAGACATTCGTCCAGCGTCGTAGTCATGTTGAAAGAAGGGGTCAACATCATCACAAATGCCAAAATACGGCCGCCCGATAACACCGAGCATATAAGCACTTTGCTCACAATACTCTTGTTTGCCTTGCTGGTAACCCGCTTGATAAGCCATTATCAGTTCTGGCGTCGCATGGTTAACATCATCCAGCTTCGCAATTCGCTCCTCAGATAACTCCCGTAATCCATCTAAAGCTGACTGCTTACCAAACACTTGCCAATCGGTCACATTATTCGAAGTCGGTAGTGTTGTTTGTGCGCATGCAGCAAGAAGCAACGCCATTACTCCAATTACGAATGCTTTCATCGTGACTCCTTAGTGTTTAGCTCGTTGCTATTGATAATGTCAGTATAGCTCACACCTTTTGACACCAATCTCCGGAAGCGATTTCTTCGGTTAGCTGCTCAGTATCTTGATATAAGTAGATCCAAGCTTGGCCAAAAGGCGTAACGATGCTCTCTCGGCGATATTCCACTGGCACATCTTCTAACCTATCTAGCTCAGATAAGGTTTCACTGTCAATCAGGTACACTTCACCTTGAATCGAGCGTTGCCCATCAGACAACGCTGGATAAGGGCCTAAGTCATACATTGCAAATTGAGCATCCGTTTCATGTAAACCAAGAAACTGCGCCGAGCGCAAATACTGATGGTTGTACTCTCCCTTGCGTAACGTGCCGTAGACAAAAATCAAATGCTGCATAACCACTCCTTAGTCATGACTGTGTATGCTTAGGTTAAAGCACTTTAATCGAACTCAAACTGATAGAGTAGGTCAACGGCGCTATCTACACCAGATACCGCTTCTAAATACAAGTCTTGCATCAATCGGTAACGCACAGTGAACTCACCTAGGGAGTTAAAGATGCCGACACCATATTTCACCTGCAAACCTGGCAGAATATAACCACTCACCGTCACTTGCGAATCATCGCCCGACCCAGCAGTGTCCAACTGTAAATCCTGTACGCCAAAGGCTTCACCGATTTCACCAACCACACGACCACTCTTCGCCAAGCTTAAACCAATTAAGGTAGTCGTCATTGCATTACCACCGGCTTCACCATCAATATCTTGACCACGAAGTAGATAAGAAAGTGCATTGGCTTGGTTCATCGCGGGCTCTGAGAAAATTTCTATACTCGGATCAGATGCTGGGCCTGACACTTGTACCCCCGCAATGACATCATCTTGGGTATTGTCTGGATTACGAATCGCTTTGATAGACAAGTAAGGTTGATCTGGTGGACCATTCATCAGAATCTTACCTTCTTTAATCAATAAGTCCTGACCAAACGAACGATAAGAACCGTCGACAACATTCACTTCACCAACGATGAAAGGACCTTTGTCTTTTTGTGTCACGTTTAGGTTCCCTTTCAACCCACCTTTTAAACCAAAAGCGGCAAGTTGGAAGTCATCACCAATTTTAATGTTGATGTTCGTTTCCACATCAAACGGCATCGCAGCCACATCGTCCACTGGCTGCAAGTTTTTATCGAGAATAACGGTATCACTCGATACGCCTACCGCACTTGGTGGAAGCTCTTCGACGACAATTCTGCCCCATGGCAAATTAATATCACCCTCAATTTTCGCAAGCTGAGGAGTCACATCTATTGTCATGTCAGGCTCAACTTTGATTTTTACCATTGGGGGCAAATCAACATTGAGCTCTTTAGCAAATACACGCGCTTTAGTGCGCCAGTTCTGTAAGTCCTGCCAGTCGGCATCACCGGTAACGTTCAACTCACCATCCGGGGTTAAAATTCCAGCATCCAAGTCCGCTTGATGACCTTTAAAGTTGATGACGACCTGCCCTGAGTTTATATCTATCGGCGTGACTTCACCCTGTAGCTTCATTTGGTCAATCAAGAACTGACCGTTCACCTTCGGATGCATAACGTCACCTGATATCGCTAGGTCAGTATTCATGTTTGCTTTAAACAAGCTGTACTCACCAATCAACGGTGCCAAGAAGTCCAAGTGGAACGTAGAGAGTGAAACCTTACCATCAATAGTGGGCTTTTCAGACGAGACATTCAGTAAAGAAACCTTACCAGACAAGTCACCGTTATCTTTCACATCAAATAGCCACTCGGCATCAAGCTTGTCTTTCGCTAATGCTGCTTTAAAGTTGAAGCTTTCCCAACCGACTTTAATTGGCTGTTCAAGCGCTTGTTCAACTTGGCCTTTTGGCATATTGACACTTAAGGTTACTTCAGGCTTTTTCTCTGGTGCCCATTTAGCAAAAGCCTGTGCATTAACCGAGCCTTGCAGCTTGGTTTCTGGCGGCAGGAATTGTTTGATTTGGTCAAAATCAAAATCATTGATGGCTAACTTCGCCTGGCCACTCTTACCGACACTAATGTCTTCGGTTAGACATACGCTCGACTCCGCTTGCAACCAACAATGCGCTTGAACGTTCGCGATCTGTTTGTCGATATTGACCTTCACCGCGGTCGATTTTTGCAACGCCCACGGGCCTTGTTGCGAGCTCAGCGTCAAGCGGCGCAGCGCCCCATTCCAAATCATTTCTGGTTTCTGCTGGAATGTCCCTTCAATTTCTAAACTGGTCGACACCAGGTCAGACACTACATCGAGCGTCAGTTGATGCAGTTTTTCATCCCCAGAGACTTCAAGGTCAGCACTATCAACTTTTATGTCGTCATAGGTAATGTTGTTCGCAATTAGGCTTATGTTCGCTTTTGGTGCTGGCAGAGGCTTCACATCACCCTTTAAGGTGATCGTTTCTACGTTCGCCTGTTGCTGCCAGTTTATCTGATTTAAAGCGAGATCAAGATTGATGTCTGGTTCTTTCAAGCTACCACGTAGTGCGACTTTACCTTGCATTTTACCTGCAAGGTCCGGAACACTTTTTGCAAAATCAGGGAAGTTAACCTCAACATCCATCAGAATTTGCTTATCGATCTTACCCTTTGCACTCAGTTGGTTCGGGCCATGAGAAAGCGCTAAACCCTGAGTGGTAAGTTGGATGTCTTCGCCTTTGCCGTTCTTATCAGACGCTTCAAGTTGCCCTTCAACATTCAGCGGATACCCTCGCAAAATGCCGTCAATGTCTAACTTAGGCAAACTGACTTGCCAACCGCCTTGTTCTGTTAACGACCCCGAAGTCGAAAGATTACCGCTGATATCCCCTTCGGCTTCTTTCCACTGCAATCCTGGTTGAATGTTCTTCAGGTTTAAGTCAGCTTGCCAGTTGATTGGCGCGGCCCAATTGGCCATGACTTTCCCAGAGAGTTCGCCCCCTAAGGTTTTCACTACAAGGCTTTCGAGGTCAATTTGCTCTAACGTACCTTTGCCGTTTAGTGCGACATCAACGGCGGGAATATCTTTGCCCGAAGCTTTGGTTTCTAATGCGACTTCGTAGCCATCAAGTGAGCCTTTTGCCGCCAAGCTTGGTACAGAAACCTGGTAATCGCTTTGTCCAAATAGCGGCCATTGCGCCTGTACATTTTTAATCGCGACATCAAACGGTAACTGCGTTTTAAGCGGTTGAATATCACCTTTGATCTCCGCTTGTACAAGCTCAGAAAGCGTAGCATTTAGTGACAAATCACCAACCGAACCCGAGACCGAAAGCGACAGTTTTTGTCCCTTCGCATCCGCTTGCTTCACTAACGCGTCCAATTGCGCTTTGATAGGGTAATCAGAAGAAAGCGTCACTTGTGTGCTCAACTTGCCTTCCACTTCTGGCATGTCGAGCTCTAACGTTTTGACATCAACACGTTCACCGCCTGCTCTTGCAACCAAACCAAGATGATTGACGATCACTGGCGTTTCACCCGCCAGTTTGAAATTGTGAATATCAAGACGACGCGCTTCAACCGTCAGTGGAATCCATACTTCGGGTAACACAATATCTTGCGGCGTAACGTCAGTTTCTTTCGGCTCCTCGGCAGCCGCTTCAGGTTCAGCCTCACTTGGTGCTAAAGCCACATTAATGTCTTTCAACGCGGTAGGTGCGATCACCAAACGATCGCCTTGCATCGACAAAGCGGTCGAGAATGTTTGCCAATCAATTTGATTGCCCAGCACATTGACATTGATATCATTAAAGCTGACTTTATTAACAAAAATTGGCACTGGCGTACTGATAGAACGCAGTGGTGGTGTTTCCTCTTGCTCCTCGCTTGCTGGCGGTAGCTCTGGCATCTTAAAGTCAAGCCCCTGCAGTCTTAACTCATCGACACAGACCTTAGGGTCAAAGAAACAGCGGAAGTTCACTGCCAATGCTAAACGCTCGACGTTGGCGTCGATATTCAAAGACTCATCGACAAAACTGACGTTATGCAGTTCGAAGCGAGGAAACAATGAACCCTGCACTTTTTCAATCTGCAATTGTGGTAGTGCTTTTTCAGCTCCCCACAAGGCAAATTTGAGGCCTGGGTGGGTAAATAAAACTGTCGCGACAATAATGATGAGCAACAGCAATAGACCAATCAAACTGAGCGACAGCCATTTGGTCCACTTAAACATCATTTTGATCATAGCTCAGGCCCCAATGAAAAGTGGATACGAAACTCTCGTTCTGGTTTTGCATCCAACCCCCATGCAAAATCAAAACTAACAGGGCCCACCGGAGACGCCCAGCGGATACCAACACCAGCACCTGATTTCCAATCTGGTGTTTCATTAAACGCATCACCAATATCGTAAAACGTTGCAGCCCACCAGTTTCCATAAACACGATATTGGTATTCTAATGTACTGCTAACAATGTATTTACCACCCGTCAAAGCACCACTCTCATCCACAGGTGAAATAGATTCATAGCCGTAACCACGAATATTATTGTCACCACCAGCGAAGAAACGCAGCGACGGTGATAGTTTTTCAAGTTCATCGGTAATATTCGCACCACCTTCTAAGCGGAACAAACCACGATGATTCTCTCCAATACCACGAATCCAAGAAGTCGAGCCAATTAAGCGGAGCACTCTAGTTTCAGAAAGCATAGCGGTATCACCATACTCAATAGTGATGCTTTGCTTGTCTCCCCACATTGGCATATTGCCCCCTCGAACCCTAGTCCGAGAAAATGTCGCACCTGGAAGTACGAAGTTGAATTCATCATCTTGTAAACCTTGCGTAAAGCTCTCGTACAAATGACGAACATAAACGGTATTATGCCAACCACCGTCTGCTAACCAATGACGTTCCACTGCAAGGTTAGACTCGATACTCTGCGTGTCACGGTTGTCTAGATTTTTAAGCCCATATTGAACTTGATAATAATCGTTAGCGACATCTTCTAAAGGAATTTTGTAAGAAGCAGTCACGGTTTGCTCTGGCTTAGATAGGGATAAAGCAGTGTTGAAACTGTGTCCTCGGGAGCTCACCCAAGGTTTCTTCCACTTCAACGTTCCTCGAACGCCGACATCCGTTGAGTAACCAATACCCGTCTCGATCTGATTCTTAGAAGCAGGAGATAAAGACACTTTAATTGGCAAGTCTCGGCCATCATCAAGCCTATCCAATTCAGGCTCAACAAAAACTGAGGAAAACCACTCCGTATTTGATAGCTTCTGGTTAAACTCGCCCAGCTTCGAAACGTTGTATGGGTCCCCTTCTTTAAAAGGTTGTAGTGATGCGACACGGTCTTCCCAGATGTGGTTGCCAATAAAAGAAACGTCGCCAAAATTGAAACGTATTCCACTGCTGTAGTGCAAACGGACATTAGCTTCGTTCAGATCAGGGATAACCTCTAATCGGCTTAGCGTAAACTCACCATTGAAGTAACCACGCTGAAGCGCCAAGTTACGAATGCCTGACTTAAGGCTGTCGTATTGGCCTTGATTCAAAACTTGGCCAACTTTGAGCGGAGAGCGCTCAATAAGTTTTGCAAATTCTTCATCGTCCTTGGCCTCTCCAGTGATGACCACATCCATGACTTTCACTTTCACTGGCAAGCCCGGCTTGATGAGCACAATTAACTCATCATTCGCTTCAGGAATAGAGTATGAAATTTTTGCATGATAATACCCAAGCGCGTTAAGCGCTTCAGTGATACTTTGATCTAATCTCGCTTGAAAACGCAGAGAAGTGGAGTAATCCTTCTCTGGAATAGATGATAGATACACACTGACATTCTCTTCTAAAGCGCCATCAATGCCTTTCAAAGTCAAAGAAACATCGGCATAGGCACCATGAGAAAAGGCAAACAGGCCAACAATGGTGGGGAGAGCTTTTTTTATCATGCTTTTATGGCTGAATGAGGTTAAGTAAACGTAAATAATGATAACGCCAATTAGATTCTAAGTCTGTAATATTAATAGGTTTAACGCGGTCTATGTCATCACAGCATCAGATACAGACGAAATGAAAAAGTTCGCAAATTTAAGACACGTATTGAAGGACAAATACCATGCTCAACAAACAAACATTGATCAGTATAGAAGATGCCTTGCCAGGTAGAGATCAACCAATGCAGATTGACGATCATCATTTTGTAAATAAATCTAACCTAAAGGCGCCTCTGACGTCACACCAACAGCAGATCTTGCTCGGAATGGGCTGTTTTTGGGGCGCTGAGCGCGTATTTTGGCAACTCGACGGCGTTGTATCTACTTCGGTCGGTTACGCTGGGGGTTACACACCCAATCCCACGTATGAAGAAGTCTGTACGGGTAAAACGGGTCATACAGAAGTCGTTCGAGTCGTTTTCGATGAACGCGTCATCTCATTAGAAAAGCTACTGGCTGTTTTTTGGGAAAAACACGACCCAACTCAGGGAATGCGTCAAGGTAACGACTTAGGTACTCAATATCGTTCTGCAATTTACACTTATTCGACGGAGCAGCTCGAGAGCGCAGAGAAATCGAAACTCTTGTATCAGCAAGCACTGCAAGAAGAGCAACGCGCGAACATCACCACCGAAATACAACCAGCAGGTCCGTATTACTTTGCGGAAACCTACCACCAGCAATATTTGGCGAAAAACCCTGATGGTTACTGTGGTATCGGAGGAACGGGAGTTTGCTTCCCACCAAGCCTCCAAGGATAAACCTAGCCAGCAACAAAAAGAGCGACCGATATGGTCGCTCTTTTCTAAATCTAAGTGGGTACCAAGCTAACTAAGCCGATAATGATGCTATCACTTGGTTGACTTCTTTAAAGATGGTGAGCCTTTTATGATCGTTGACGTCAGGTAGTAACACTTTGCCATTGTCGAACTGAAAACAGCCAACCCCAACAATAAAAAATTGACCTTTGAACAACGTTTTAACAAAACGGGCCACTTGTAATGGTCGATATACAGCAAACTCACGTAGCATAACTCACCTCAATTCCTTTGAGAAAACACGGATTGCTTATTTTTCCTCTGCAATCTTAATGCGCAATTTGCGACGGAACTCATTTTAGCAAATTCTAAATATAACGCAAGATTACACCACTCCATACGTTAAATAAATGTTATCAACGGTCCTACAAATTTCTAGGATCTGGATATATACTGGAAGCTTCCAAACCTCGTACGGAATATAACAATATGAAAACTAAGACTCTCCTACCTCTATTACTGGCCTTAACGCCAAGCTTGACCTTTGCACACAACTTGTCAGTGGGAAAAAGCGTTCCTCCTGTCAATGTTGCCGCTTACGGCGAGATTGTTTTACAAGGCGAAGGCGTTGCATACCAACCCTGGGCAACTCAACATATGCAAGGCAAAGTTCGTGTCATTCAAGCCATTGCAGGCCGTAGCAGTTCAAAAGAGATGAATGCCCCTTTAATGTCAGCAATAACAGCGGCAAATTTTCCACAAGAAAGCTACCAGACGACGACTATCATCAACCAAGATGATGCAATTTGGGGGACAGGCTCTTTCGTGAAGTCTTCAGCTCAAGACAGTAAAAAAGAGTTTCCTTGGTCATCCATGGTTCTTGATGAAAATGGCGTAGTTGCTAATACTTGGGACCTGAAAGAAGAAAGTTCGGCCATTATTGTTCAAGACAAAACGGGCAAAATTCTGTTCGTCAAAGAGGGCGCACTTGAGCAAGATGAGATAACAAAAGTCATTGAGCTTATTAAACAGAACATCTAGCTTCATTGAATGGCTCCTTGCTCTTGTTGTAAGGAGCTATATGAATTTGATTAGAAGCATGGGCAGTGATAACTCTGCTCTTTATAAGTGCGACACTTCCATCAGAGAGTATTACCAATATTTTTCGGCACGTATGTGTGGAGTTAAATTTTTCTGCTAGCCAACAAAAGAGTGAACTTTTATTCATTATGGGTGTTATATTATAACAGTCGGTAAGAGGAGCTCAGATGTACCACCACCAGCAAAAAACACTAAGATATTGGTATCGCACTGCTTTATTTTTCAGTGTTGCGTTGCTGATCGCTTGGAACTTTGCGGTTGTACTTCATCAAGTCGATCTGACGCCCGACCATCATACCCATCATCATTGCCAATTATTTTCTGGTGTTCAGCACGGTATAGCAAAGGTACAACCTACCCTCTCTACACCGACTTTTACGCGCGCCCAGCATCATCATGTTTTTTTGCATCTCGTGTACGGCGAAGAAGTTCTTGGCGCTGCTCGTGCCCCTCCTTATTTTGCTTAATTTCCAAACTATTCCACACTCAAAATTATTGAGTTCATTTCCGCACCTAGTGTGTCAGGAACAATAACTTAGTGAAACTCGAATCTGAGCAATACCGCCTTTGGTTAATGCCAGTAAAATTAGGAAAAATACAATGTCATCAAAACACGTTTTAGCCCTTGCTATTGGCCTCACTTTATCGACAGCAGCGAATGCAAACGAATACCGCCAGCATGGTGCTCATGTGCATGGTCACGTCGAGTTTAATATCGCCCAAGATGGCAAAGATCTGTTAGTAGAGATCACAGCTCCTGGAGCTGATGTTGTGGGTTTCGAACATGCTCCAGAAAACGCGCAACAAGAGCAAGCGCTTAAACAAGCCGTCGCTACACTCGAAGACAGCAACGCATTGTTCGCTATTAACTCACAAGCTGATTGTAATGTTGAAGAAGCTTACGTGAGCCACAACCTAAGCGAAACTCATGAGGAACATGATCATAGTGAGCACGACCATGATGACCATGCACATCACGATCATGAAGGGCACGAACACCATGATCATAATGAACATCATGATAAACATGACCACCATGACGATCATGATGAGGCGCACGATCATGGCGGTCACGGTGAATTTTCGGTGCAATATCGCTTCAGTTGCGAACAAGTTAATCAGCTTAGCCAAATCCAAACCGATTGGTTTAACCAGTTCCCAACTACAGAGTCCATCAGCGTCAATATATTCACTGATACCATGCAATCAGCAATTAAATTAAGCAAAGATAACACCCAAATCGTAATCAAATAACACGAGTGGCGTGTAAGTACCTACTTACACGCCAAAGCTTTGGTGATTTAATATGACTGAAACCACACCAAATGTTGTCGAGCTAGAGGATGCCCAATTTTTCTGGCCCGGTTCAATCAACGCAACCATCCACATCCCTAAATTACACATTACACAAGGCGAGCATGTGTTTATCAAAGGTCCAAGTGGCTGCGGTAAATCGACCTTGCTCGCTTTGTTGACGGGGATTAACACATTAACTTCAGGCTCTCTATCTGTACTCGATACTGACCTTGCTAGTTTAAGTGCCAGTCAGAGAGACCGCTTTCGCGCCAATCATATTGGCTACATCTTTCAACAGTTCAATTTATTGCCGTACCTTAATGTACTTGAAAACGTATTATTGCCATGTCAGTTCAGTAAAATACGACGTGACCGTGCCCATTTAGGTGCCTCATCTCAAACGTTAAATGAACAGGCTCAGGCCCTACTAGAACGACTGCACCTGCCAAACGAGCTTCATACACGCCCTGTCTCTGAATTGAGTATTGGTCAACAACAACGTGTGGCTGCGGCTCGAGCTCTGATAGGACATCCAGAGTTAGTGATCGCTGACGAACCAACCTCAGCTTTAGACTATGACAATCGCAAAGCATTTATTGAGCTCCTTATGGAGCAAGCGAATCAAGCCAATGCCACACTGGTATTCGTTAGCCACGACCCAACACTCGAACCCTTATTCGATCGCACGCTCAATCTACCCGACATTAATCAAGTATCTAGCCTAGGAGCCATATCATGAGTGCTGTTGTAAAGCTCGCCTGGAAAAGCTTGATGAACCGCAAAGCGACGGCAATTCTAACCATCATGACCGTTGCGATTTCAGTGGTACTCCTCTTGGGCGTCGAGCGTATCCGAACTCAAGCCAAGGATAGCTTCGCTAATACAATTTCAGGCACTGACCTCATTATTGGTGGACGCTCTGGGCAAGTGAACCTATTGCTCTATTCTGTGTTTCGTATTGGTAATGCGACCAACAACATCGATTGGAAAAGCTACCAAGAGTTTGCCAATCATCGTTCAGTCGATTGGGCTACTCCAATCTCGCTTGGCGACTCGCATAAAGGCTTCCGAGTTATGGGAACCAATCACAGTTACTTTGAGCATTACAAGTTTGGAAGTAAGCAACCACTAACATTTAGCAAGGGTAGAGAATTCCATGGTTTATTTGAAACCGTGCTAGGTTCTGATGTCGCTAAACAACTTGGTTATGATATCGGTAGCGAAATCATCATTGCCCACGGCATTAGCGACGTTGGCTTTAGCCGTCATGACAATCTGCCATTTAAAGTTGTCGGTATCCTTGCACCTACAGGAACACCAGTCGACAAAACTGTCCATGTATCATTGGAAGCCATCGAAGCCATTCACGTCGGATGGGAAAGTGGTGCGCGTTTGGGCCCGACACCCAAGGCACAAGATCTCAAAAACAGAGACTTTCAGCCCAAACAAATTACCGCTATGCTCGTTGGTTTGAAATCTCGTATTCAAACTTTCGCCCTGCAAAGACAAATTAACACCTACCCCAAAGAGCCGCTCAGCGCCATTATGCCCGGCGTTGCGTTGCATGAGTTATGGGGAATGATGTCGGTTGCAGAGCAAGCCCTAATGGCAGTATCTGGTTTTGTCGTGATCGCAGGGTTGTTAGGTATGTTAAGCAGTCTATTAACTAGCCTACAGGAACGCCGCCGTGAAATGGCGATTTTGCGTGCCATGGGAGCAAGGCCTCGTCATGTTTTCTCACTCTTAATTAGTGAAGCCAGCTTGCTTACTGCTGCTGGTATTATTACTGGCGTTACTGGGCTGTATGCCATTCTTGCTATCGCGCAGCCGATCATCCAACAGCACTATGGAATACATCTCACCTTAAGCATCTTATCTACTTATGAGTGGATGCTATTAGGTTTCGTACAATGCGCTGGTATTGTGATTGGTTTCATTCCCGCACTCCGCGCCTACCGACAGTCACTGAGTGACGGAATGACAATAAGGATTTAATAAAATGTGGAAAAAAATACTCGCAAGTTGCTTGCTGGTCGTCGCATTCACAGCGCCTGTTATGGCCAGCGAAGAACCATTGAAGCTTGACTGGATTGACCTTGTTCCAGAAAAAGAGCGTAAATTGTTCGACAGTATAGGCATGCCCGCATCTGATCACAGTGGTGGTGCAGCCCAGCAGTCCAAGATTGGTAACGTTCGACCAGAACTGAACGGAAGCCAAGTTAAAATTCCAGGGTTTGTTATCCCACTTGAAGGTGATGCCGATACCGTCACTGAATTTTTATTGGTGCCATATTTTGGAGCTTGTATTCACGTGCCACCACCGCCTCCAAACCAGATCATTTACGTGAAGTTTCCGAAAGGCGCGCCTGTTCAAGAGTTGTGGGATGTCATATATGTGGTTGGAACGTTGAAAACCGAGACGATAAACCACGAACTGGCAGAAACGGCTTACGTTATTGAGGGATCAGAAATAGAAGCCTACGACGATATGTAATTTAAGTCGTCGATAAGCCTCGCTACACCTAAGGCGTCACACTGGCGCCTTTTTTAGCTTTGTGCTACACGATATAACGAGATAAATACGCTAATACGCCCACATAAATAACCAAAAGAAACGCTATCGACAGGTGCTTTTTGAGTTTACCTGCTTCTGAGAACTTCATAGCCCCTCCAAAATAACGATAACAATTTTAACAACTCATTATCATTTTGAATAGCCCTATTCGTTCAAAAACTGAGAACTCCTGTCTGGTCGCTTGGTCAGATAAGGTGTAAATTTAAACGTGCGAACCGCGCAGTTCTTGGTAGGAAAACGAATGGCAGACCCGACAAAGCAACCTGTTGTCATCGAACATCAGTCAGACACAAAAAAAAATACGCAACAAGAAAAGAAACAAGGCTACATAAAAGACAGTGCTAGTAAGGTAAAAACCATAGCCCAAATACACGGTCTTGACGCCTTACTGCAAACCGAACCGCCAGCCAAATCTGCGTTTGAAAGAGCCCAATTGCGAGAGCAAAGACGCCAAGAACAGCGACAAAAAAACTTAGAACAGATTTTAAAATTAGCGCACAGTTCATGCCGAGATGAGACAGCGGGAGAGCCAGACCAAGATTGGTTGCATCGATTTTTTGAGATGGCTCAAGACATCCATAACAGCGCGATGCAAAAGCTATGGGCTCAAGTGATGAAGCGTGAAGTGACCAATCCGGGTTCAACGTCCATGAAAGCGTTGAAAACCCTCAAGGATATGTCACCAAAGGAAGCACAAACTCTGCAAAGAGCCGCCTCTTTAGCGTGCAGTTTTGGAGGGGATCACAGCAGAAAACTGCTGATTGGTTACAAAGCCCAAGGAGGCATATTTAGCTTCGGCAAGCGAGACGTCGCTAACAGCCTAAATATGGGAAGTTTTCAACTGCCGTATTCAAGCTTGTTGCTCTTAATTGAATTAGGGCTGCTGCACAGTGCCGAACTTGAATCTGGCGAAATTAGTATCGAGACACCGTTGGTCCTCACCTACCAAGGTAAAAACTTGTCACTGAACGTAAACAGTAAAGGTGTCCGCCTTTTATATTACCGCTTCACACCGACAGGTAATGAGCTCTGTACCTTACTCGGAAACAAACCACATGCCGAATACTACGATCAGATGCTTGCACTGTTAAATCATAGGTTTAGTGTCCATAGTGAAGCTAAAAGTACGGTTCATCATACCGTCTAGCCAGCTTGAGAAGCATTTGATCACCTATGATCCAAATACTTCTCCAGCTGCTCAAAGAGCTTTAGGTCACCTATGATCTAAATGCTTTTTTATCGGATCACACCGCGTTGTTTAAGATCGATTAAGCACAAATCCACCAGCTCATCGACACTCTTTTCTCCCGCGGGCAAATCGATTTCAGGGTTCTCTGGCGCTTGATATTCCGAATCAATACCAGTGAAATTAGGAATCTCTCCCGCACGGGCTTTACGGTATAAACCCTTAGGATCTCGACCTTCGCAAACCTCTAGAGATGCATTGACATACACTTCGATAAACTCGCCTTCTGGCAATAAATCGCGCACTAACTTCCGCTCTGCACGATGCGGTGAAATAAACGCCGACAGAACAATTAAACCCGCATCTGCCATCAACTTCGCCAGTTCACCAATGCGACGAATGTTCTCGCGACGGTCCTGTTCAGAAAAACCTAAATCGCTACACAAACCATGCCGTACATTGTCACCATCCAATAAATAGGTGTGGTAACCCAATGCTGCAAGGCGATTTTCCAACGCCCCTGCTACGGTTGATTTACCCGCTCCAGATAAACCAGTGAACCACAATACGGCAGGTTTTTGCTTCTTTAATTCAGCACGAAACTGTTTATCAACCGAATGCTGGTGCCAAACAATGTTTTCATCTTTTACCGTCGTTTCGGCAGTCATAACGTATCCTTGTAAATATCGGAATTAAAACGGGAAAAAGACCGGGATCAAAGTAAGTACTAATACAGAGTACACAATCGAAATTGGCACTCCAATTCTCACGTAGTCGGTCAATTTGTAATTTCCTACGCTGTACACCAGCAGGTTAGTTTGGTAACCGTAGGGAGAGATAAAGCTCGCACTCGCGCCGAACAAAACCGCCATGATGAATGGCATCGGATCCACGCCATAACCCACCGCCATGCTATAGCCGATAGGAAAAGAAAGCGCAGCCGCGGCATTGTTTGTCACCAATTCAGTGAGTACCAATGTCATGATATAAGTCGCCACCAAGGCACCAAATACTCCCCAGCCATTAAACGCTTCAATAAACATCACTCCCATTCTTTCTGACAATCCAGAAGAGATCATCAGTTGAGCAATAGACAAAGCGGAACCGACAATCACGACGATATCGATCGGAAAACGGCGGCGCAGTTCTGAAATCTGCACAATACCAAACGCAATAAGCGCGATAAGGTACGCAGCTAGACCTTTAATAATCGGTACTAACTCTAATAGAGCGCATCCAATTACGGCTGCAAAGCCCAGTAATACAATAGAAGACTTATTCGTATCAAGCCGAGCGCTAGAGTCCAAGTCATGCACTAAAACAAACTCTTTACGATGAGCTCGGCGTTCAGACTCAAAACGCTTGCCTGGAACCAGAACTAACGTGTCCCCAGGCGCTAAGGTAATGCTACCCAAGCCACCTTCTAGGCGTTCGTGGCCTCGGCGAATCGCCACAACAACGGCATCGAATCGGTCGCGGAATCGGCTCTCTTTGAGGGTTTTGTAGCAAAATGTCGCCGACGAGCTCACCACAACTTCGATAAAGTTTTGCCCATTTAAGTGCTGCTGACCAAACAACTTGAGGCCCGGAATTTCTTGCAGGGTCGCGACGCTCTCAACATCGCCACAAAATAACAGGCGGTCTTTTGCATTGAGCACAAAATCCGGTCCCACAGAAGAAACAGTAACACCATCGCGCACCACTTCTGCAAGAAACAGTTTGCGCAGCGCACGTAAATTATTCTCGCTGATCGTACGCCCAACTAGCGGTGATCCAGGCTCAACGCGAGACTCAAGAAAGTAAGGTAAATCTTCTTGGTTTTGATCATCATAATTCGGTAGCAAGTAGCTGAGCGGGATAAGAATCAGCATCCCTCCCACCAGCACAGCCAAACCTATCATCGTAGGTGTAAAAAAGCTCAGGCTCGGTAAGCCTGCGTCTTCAACAAAGCTGTTGATGATTAAGTTAGTCGACGTACCAATCAAAGTTAACGTGCCACCAAAAATGGCGGCGTAAGACAATGGGATAAGTAATTTCGAAGGTGCATGCTGCTGATTACGCTTAATCGCCCCAATCAATGAGACAACCACAGCGGTATTATTCGTAAATGAAGAAAGCAAGGCGGTCGATACACCGAGCTTAGCAATCACGCTGCCTAACTGGCCCTCAGAGATACTTCGGCTCACCCAACTGATCAGCAGTGTTTTTTCTAGAGCACAGGATGCAAGAATCAATAGAACCAGGGTTAACAATGAAGAGTTGGTAAAATTGGATGCGATAGTGGCTGAATCCATCATCCCAGCCATGAATGCAATAAAAGCGGCACCCGCAAAGACATAACTAGGCTTAATTTTCGTGACAAGCAAGCAAGTGATAATGCCAAGCAAAATCGCTAACACAAACCCTTGTTCCCACATAGCCTTTCCTTACCAAATAGCCCTAAAGGGCACAACAACGACTCATTTATCCATGAATCACCGACAAACGAGCAAACAGACAAAAATCAGCGCAAGCGAAAAGAACATCAGAATGCTCGGTTTCTTGGGCTCCACCGAAGCATTCTGGTATTAGGAGAATACCTAACGACATTTCGCAATTCAGTTAGGTAGCGACACCCCAAGTACAACAGCAAACAGTGCCTGAAATTATCGTACTTGGGTGAGCCAGTTACTTTTTCAGAAACTGGCTGACGTCTTTTGCTTCCCAGTGTGGGAAGTGTTTACGGACAAGCGCATTAAGCTCAACTTCAAACGCAGAGATGTCCGTCAAATCGCGCTCAACCACGGCGAGGCTCTCTTTAACCATGCCAGCACCAACCGTCACGTTTGTCAGACGATCGATAATGATAAAGCCACCGGTATCTGCACAGTCTTGATAATTGTCCAGCGCGACTGACTCATTAAGAGACCATTCACACAAACCAATACCATTCAATGGCAGCTCTGCCGAGCTATGAGTCGAGAGATTATTAATGTCATATTGATGACGAATCGCTTCAACATGACCTACGGTTTTCTTACCTGCGATTTTGATGTCATAGTCACGACCCGGTTGCAGGGGTTGCTCTGTCATCCACACCACATCGGCAAGCAAATGGTTTGTGGTTTCCACTTGAGCATTATCTAGAACAATCAAATCGCCACGGCTAATATCGATCTCATCGCTTAGCGTCAGAGTGACAGCTAATCCGGCACGAGCTTCTTCGATATCACCATCAAAGGTCACAATACGTGCCACAGTTGACGTTTTACCCGATGGCAAAGCTTTAATGGCATCACCGACTTTGATCGAACCAGAAGAAATGGTCCCCGCAAAACCACGGAAATCGAGGTTAGGACGATTAACGTATTGCACAGGGAAGCGGAATTCACCCGCGCCTTTTTCTTGATCCACATCGACCGTTTCAAGAAGCTCAAGCAATGATGGGCCTTTAAACCAAGTCAGGTTTTGGCCTTTATCCACCACATTGTCCCCTTCAAGCGCTGAGATCGGGATGATTTGAATATCAATATCCCCTGTCAGATTCTCAGAGAACTTCAGATACTCATCGCGGATCTCTTCAAAGCGCTCTTGGGAGTAATCCACTAAGTCCATCTTGTTGATCGCCACAACAAAGTGCTTCAAACCCAACAGGTTGGAAATGAAAGAGTGACGACGAGTTTGATCGAGAATGCCCTTACGTGCATCAACCAGAATCACAGCTAAGTCACATGTCGATGCGCCTGTAGCCATGTTACGTGTGTACTGCTCGTGTCCAGGAGTATCTGCAATGATGAATTTACGTTTCTGCGTCGAGAAATAGCGGTAAGCCACATCAATCGTGATCCCCTGCTCTCGCTCAGCTTGTAAGCCATCGACCAACAACGCAAGGTCGGGCTTTTCACCCGTGGTACCCACACGTTGGCTGTCTGAATGCACTGCCGCTAGCTGATCTTCATAAATTTGTTTTGAGTCATGGAGTAAGCGACCGATTAATGTACTTTTACCGTCATCCACCGAGCCACAAGTCAAGAATCTAAGTAACGACTTGTACTGGTGTTGTGTTAAATAGCCTTCGATACCAAGCTCGGCTAATTGAGCTTCAACTGCACTGTTCATTATCTTTCCTTAGATCCTTTAGAAGTAACCTTGACGTTTCTTAAGCTCCATCGATCCTGACTGATCGTGGTCGATCGCTCGGCCTTGGCGCTCACTCGACGTTGCCACCAGCATCTCTTCGATAATGCCAGTTAAAGTGTTTGCTTCAGACTCGATAGCCCCAGTCAATGGATAACAACCAAGGGTACGGAAGCGCACACTCTTCTCTTCAATCACTTCACCCGGTTGAAGCTCCATACGATCATCATCAACCATGATCAGCATGCCATCGCGTTCAACAACTGGGCGTTTGTCCGCGAGGTAAAGCGGCACGATCTCGATGTTTTCTAAATAGATGTATTGCCAGATATCAAGCTCAGTCCAGTTAGACAGTGGGAATACACGAATGCTCTCACCCTTATTAACCTGACCGTTGTACGTCTTCCATAGCTCAGGACGTTGGTTTTTAGGGTCCCATGTATGGTTCTTATCGCGGAATGAATACACGCGCTCTTTCGCCCGTGATTTCTCTTCATCGCGGCGCGCGCCACCAAAGGCTGCATCAAAACCGTACTTGTTCAGCGCTTGTTTTAAGCCTTGAGTCTTCATGATGTCAGTGTGCTTAGAAGAACC
Organism: Vibrio sp. SCSIO 43097; assembly: GCF_023650755.1. Classification (NCBI taxonomy): domain Bacteria; kingdom Pseudomonadati; phylum Pseudomonadota; class Gammaproteobacteria; order Vibrionales; family Vibrionaceae; genus Vibrio; species Vibrio sp. SCSIO 43097. Next base: position 3,119,824 of record NZ_CP071840.1, read on the forward strand.
ATGAACAAACGGACTACAGCCCATGGCTAGACCTTCTGGATTCTTATGTACCAAAAGCTCAAAACCGTATTTGGCCGCGGTGCGATCACGAAATTCAATCATCTCGCGGAACTTCCAATCGGTGTCGACATGCAGCAATGGAAATGGAATCTTACCTGGGTAAAAAGCTTTACGCGCTAGGTGCAGCATCACTGATGAGTCTTTACCAATCGAATACATCATGACTGGGTTATCAAACTCAGCCGCAACTTCACGGATGATGTGGATACTCTCCGCTTCGAGTTGTTTAAGGTGAGTTAAACGTTGTTGGTCCATGTTTTGTATTTCCTTTTTAAGCTTGAAGGCGCATTACGTCTCTAATCTTTGGTCTGAAATTATATGGAGTTGGCAATAGCACTTTTGTTGAATTCAGTACTAGACAAAAACCAGTCTAACTTTTGAGACAGTCGCACTACCTCTCCGACAACAATCAAAGATGGCGACTGTGCTTCCTTCGATAAATCAGAGAGTTGGGAGAGTTCTCCCGTAAATACTTTTTGTTGAATCTGCGTGCCACGCTCAATAATGGCAATCGGAGTCGACGCTGAACGACCATGCTTAATGAGTTGATTCTGAATATAGTGTGATTTCATCAGCCCCATGTAGATCACTAAAGTCTGATTCCCACGCGCCAACGTGGACCAATCCATCTCATCACTTTCTTCTTTCAAGTGGCCAGTCACAAAGATGGCCGATTGCGCATAATCACGATGAGTCAGTGGAATACCAGCATAAGCGGTTGCGCCAGCTGCTGCGGTAATGCCAGGGACAACTTGAAAACGAACGCCGGCATCAGCAAGCACTTCTAACTCTTCACCACCACGACCGAATACAAACGGATCCCCACCTTTAATGCGCACTACTTTGTAGCCCTGCTTGGCAAAATCCACCAAAAGCTGATTCGTCTTCTCCTGCGGCACACTGTGATGCCCAGCTCGCTTCCCAACGCACACCAAAATCGTATCGCTTGGAATCAATGCCATGATTTCTTCAGACACCAAGTAGTCGTACAAAACCACGTCAGCTTGCTGCAAGCAGTTCAGTGCTTTCACCGTCAGAAGTTCAGGATCGCCTGGTCCTGCACCGACTAAGGCGACTTCACCAGGCTGTAGCGATTGCTTTGCAAAACGAGTAACACCAGCGACTGGGTTGTCAGAAACTAACCGGGGCTTTGGTTTAGGAAAAGAAGTGACTGAATCGTTCGTTGCCATGTGCTTGCTCATCGTCCATTGATATCGTTATGCAAGCATTATGGCGGGGCGTTTATATTACCTGAAATTCTAAAATTTCATTTTTTATTCAAAAATCTGCTAAGAAGTTTTTGTTTGGTCTCATTCAAAAGCGTGCAAAAGTCGGCGGTTAATATGGATAAGGTTCAGTAAACTGATTAATGTTCACAGTTTTCTGTATCTTTATCATCAAGTTGCACCTGTGTTTGATACATTACGCAGTACGATTTCCCCTTATCATTGAATTGGAGCACCAAATGAAAGTGGCAGTTCATCCTATTTCCCTCGCAGTATTAAGTGGCATGCTAACGCTTGCTGGCCCAGCAATGGCCGATACCATCAAGCTTCGTATTATCGAAACCACCGACATTCACACCAACGTGATGGATTACGATTACTACAAAGACCAACCATCACAGCAAATCGGTTTAAGTCGCGCAGCAACAATAGTGAAACAAGCTAAGTCCGAGGCAGAAAACACGGTACTAGTTGATAACGGTGATTTAATTCAGGGCAGCCCAATGGGCGATTACATGGCGGCAAAGGGGATTAATCCCGGCGACGTGCACCCAGTCTACAAAGCGATGAACCAGCTAGACTACGATGTGGGCAATATTGGCAATCATGAGTTCAACTATGGCTTAGATTTTCTACAAAAGACGTTGAAGGGGGCAAACTTCCCTTACATCAACGCAAACGTATTTGATAAACAAACCGGTGAGCATTACTTCAAACCTTACCTCATCAAAACTCACACTTTTAAAGACACAAACGGCGAAGCGCATCAAATAAAAGTGGGTTACATCGGCTTTGTACCACCACAAATTATGGTCTGGGATAAGAAGAACTTAGAAGGCAAAGTCTTTGCTAAAGACATTAAGGAAACAGCAGAGAAACTGATTCCTCAAATGAAGAAAGAAGGCGCAGACGTGATTGTGGCGATTCCACACTCGGGCATTTCTACTGATCCATACAAGCTAGGCGCAGAAAACTCTGTTTACTACCTCACAGAAGTTGAAGGTATTGATGCGATTGCTTTTGGCCACTCTCACGCCGTCTTCCCAGGGAAAGACTTCGCAAACCTACCTGGTGTTGATATAGATAAAGGGACCATCAATGGTGTAACGTCCGTGATGCCGGGCCGCTGGGGAAGTCACGTAGGTGTGATGGATTTGATGCTGAAAGAGAAAGACGGCAGATGGCAAGTCGTCGAAGGCCAAGCAGAAGCACGCCCTATCTTCGATAAAGTAAATAAGAAGTCATTAGCTAAAGCCGATGAAGATATTGTGAAAGCGTTAGAAGAAGATCACAAAGGCACTCGTGAATTTGTAAACCAACCAATCGGCAAAGCAAATGATGTCATGTACAGCTTCTTGGCATTAGTGCAGGACGACCCCACCATTCAAATCGTTAACCTTGCTCAGAAAGACTACGTAGAACGCTTTATTCAAGGCGACCCAGACCTTTCTGACATTCCAGTACTGAGTGCGGCAGCACCATTTAAAGTCGGCGGTCGTAAGAACGATCCGAATAACTTTACAGAAGTAGAATCCGGTCAGCTCACCTTTCGTAATGCGGCCGATCTTTACTTATATCCAAACACCTTGGTTGCGATGAAAGTGAAAGGTAAAGAAGTTCGCGAATGGCTAGAGTGCAGTGCGGGTCAATTCAACCACATCGACATCAACAATCCTAAACCGCAATCTTTGATTGATTGGGATAATTTCCGTACGTACAACTTCGATGTTATTGATGGGGTTAACTACCAAATCGACGTTACCCAACCGCCGAAGTACGATGCGGATTGTAAAGTGATTAATCCAGATTCTCAGCGCATTGTGAATCTGACGTTCAATGGTAAGCCTGTCAATCCGAAGCAAGATTTCATCATCGCAACCAATAACTACCGTGCATATAGCAATACTTTCCCTGGTACAGGCCCAGATTTCATTGCATTTGACGCACCAGATGAAAACCGCTCTGTCGTCGCCACTTATATTTCTCGCGTGAGTGAAGAAAAAGGAGAAGTGACACCAAGCGCTGACAACAACTGGTCTTTCGCACCGATTAAGTCCGATAACAAGCTAGATATTCGTTTCGAAACCTCCCCTAGCGATAAAGCGGCGCAGTTCATCAAAGAGAAAGGACAATACCCAATGAAACGCGTGTCAACAGACGACATTGGTTTCGCAATTTATCAAATCGATCTGAATAAATAAGGTTGATTTGACAGCAACACTAAGCGGCTCTCATGAGCCGCTTTTTTGTTATCAATAAAACCCGTTAAAATAAAGAAAACCGTTTCCGAGTTATCACATGCACAGCGATCTTTTTTCAGACTTAGTCAATCATGGCTTTTTAGAGACAGAAGCAAACCAACTTATTGAAAATGGTGAGTTGCTCGAACTGCCTACACGCCACATTCTTAATCACCAAGGAGAGTTGAGCTCACACCTTTACTTCATCATTGAGGGGTTATGCCACGCAAGCTATCTCACGGAGCACGGCAAAGAATTCAGTAAAGAATTTTATTGGGAGAAGGACTGGGTTATCGGGTTTGAGAGCATAATAAAGGACCAACCTTCGCCTTACTTATTGGAAACGCTGAGCGCTTGTCAGCTATTTTGCTTGCCAATTGAAACGTTGCATCACTGGCGAGCAGAAAAGCACGCCATTTACTTAAAGCTACTCGAAAACCAACTGGTTAATAAAGAGAATAAAGAACGCTTTATGTTGCTCTACTCTCCAGAGGAACGATATCAATTATTTTGCGCTCATTACCCAGATTTAAAGCAACGTATTACCGATAGTCAAATTGCGGCCTACCTGGGCATTACGCCAATCAGTTTGAGTCGAATCAAAGCACGCTTAACCAAAGATCACACTCTCAAATAAACTCAAAAAAGAAAAAAGCTCTTCAAACGAAGAGCTTTTTCTCTGCTATTTGAGCTATTTAAGAATTCGCGCCCGGAACTGGCGCCCTTTCATCTTGCCGTTACTAATGGTTTGTAGAGCCTTTTTAGCCACAGATTTTTCGACGGCAACATAAGCGCGCACAGGGAACAGGTGAATCTTTCCGACTTGAGAGCCTGGAATACCATTTTTTCCTGTCAAACAACCTAAAATATCACCCGGTCGTACTTTCTGTTTCTTACCGCCATCAATGTTAATCGTCACCATCTTCGCTTGGTATGGCTGCTGATTTGATTTGGCAGGCAATGTTGCTGGTACCACGTCCATCTCTAGGTATTCTTCAATACGAGCTACACGTAAACCGTCTTTCTCACCAAAAAAGCTAAACGCTAAACCTTTACTACCCGCACGACCTGTACGACCAATACGGTGCACATGAACCTCAGGATCGCGCGATAGCTCAAAGTTAAAGACAGCATCAAGATTATCAACGTCCAAACCACGCGCCGCAACGTCTGTTGCAACAAGGATAGACACACTCTTGTTAGCAAACTGCACCAATGCTTGGTCGCGTTCACGCTGCTCTAAGTCCCCGTGGATATCGATAACGCTGAATCCTTTGTGATGCAACTCATCTGCGACACTTTGAACTTCTTTTTTGGTATTACAAAAAACCACCGCGGACTCTGGTTGGTGAGTCAGCAGCAAATTCGCCAATGCTTCATCACGTGCTTCCGAGCCTTCAACTTTATAGAAGTACTGCGCAATGCTTGAGGTATCATGCGTCGATTCCACCTTAATCACTTCCGGTGTCTGCATTATACGCTGCGCAATTTGCTCAATTTTTTCTGGAAAAGTAGCACTGAAAAGTAGAGTTTGACGCTGCTTTGGCGCTGCATCGATGATTGCATCTAATGCGTCTTGGAACCCCATGTCCAACATGCGATCAGCTTCATCTAGCACCAAGGTATTCAGTTCGCTAAGATCAATTCGGCCTTTTTCAAGGTGATCCAAAATACGACCAGGAGTACCAACTAGGATATGCGCACCATGCTCCAGCGAACCAATTTGTGGCCCCATAGGCATCCCACCGCAGAGAGTAAGCACTTTAATATTATGAATGCCGCGACCTAAAGTACGAATTTCCTTCGCTACTTGGTCTGCAAGCTCACGCGTTGGACACAATACTAATGACTGGACACGAAAGCGTTTGACGTTGAGGTTCGATAAAACCCCTAAACCAAATGCAGCGGTTTTACCTGAGCCCGTTTTACCCTGCCCGATGACATCACGATGTTTTAGGATTGCAGGCAAGCTCAAAGCTTGAATTGGCGTCATGTGGGTATAGTTCAGGGAATCAAGTGTGGCGAGTAACGCTGGGTTAAGCCCAACTTGATCGAATGTTTGTTTGCTCACGGGGATATCCTCAGGTGAGATGGAAAGAGGGCACATTATCACCAGATTTGGTGGGAAAACCAGTGCTAATTAACCTTTGTTAATGAGTATGAGCTCAAAACAAAGTAAAGTCAGTCACTCTATTCTCATTACGGATAACAACATGCTCACTTGGATTACTTTGCCCTTTGCTCAGCTAACAACCACACAGCTGTATGAAATGATGAAATTGCGTGTAGATGTATTCGTTGTTGAACAAACCTGCCCTTATCCTGAGCTAGATGGTAAGGACACACTGGAAGGCGTTTATCATCTAATAGGCTATCACGGTGATGAACTGGTTGCTTGCGCACGATTACTGCCCGCAGGCACCACGTATGACAATGTGAGTATTGGTCGAGTGGTGACAAAGCAAACCGCGCGAGGCGGTGGCTTAGGTCATAAGTTATTGGACAAGGCATTGGCACAATGCGAAACATTATGGCCAGGACAGACAATCGATATAGGTGCTCAAGAACACCTCATCCAGTTTTATGCAAGTCATGGATTCAAGGTTATCTCAGAGTGCTATCTTGAAGATGGTATCCCTCATGTGGATATGCGGAAAGAAGCCGTAGCGCTATAAGCTTCAATTCGATTGGTTACTATGAAAACTAATCGCTATGAAAAACTGACTAAAAAGACGCGATATTCGCGTCTTTTCATTTGAAGCGTTTACTTGTTACGCCCAAAGGTCCCATCCGATAAACGGAAAAACATAACGGACCGCCCGCTTTTTTCCAGCTGTAGCATATCTAACTCGCCTTCGTCACTAAGCTTAAAGCGAATCAACTGTCCCTGCTTTATTTGGCTTAGCGGCTTATCACTGCCTTCTATTTTGACCAGAGCGCTAAGATCCGCCATAGAGAGCTGATTACTTCTGAAAACCTGCGCTAATGTATCACCATTTTTAACCGTGTACTCTTTCCAATCTTCAGATTTCGGTCCAGAGTTCTGAGAGGTTCTCTGCTGGCTTAAACTCTGCGCGTTCAGCTCAATCGCTACGCGTTGATGATCGACCTCAGTCTGCTCAACTGGTTGATCTGTTTTATTAGGCAAAGGAATAACAAGGAGTACCAGAATCAATGGCACTAAGACCATCAAAGCACGCTGGTGAAATTTAGGCAGACGCAACCAAAACTGCTTAACAGGCTGTATACGCTCCAACCATTGCTCTTTGTTGAACGGCTGCTTCCAGTCGATAGCAGCGAATTTTTGTTTAACCAATTCGACATAGTCGACTTGCTGCTTTTTCTTTCTGCGACGATTCATTGTAATGAGTCCCTTAATACTTCTACGGCCAGTATAAAAATACCGACGCGGAGAGTATATGTTTTTCACCAAACTAAAATGGAATTGGGATTAAATTAGCAGAAATTTCACTTGGAGTAAGAGATAAGTCACAACCTGGTCGCCTCAATTAAGCATTCAGTCGCAATCATTTAAACCTAAGCTCGAAACTGATATCCTGTTACCTTTATCACTCCTAATAAGAGCGACATTCATGTCTGAAATTAAACTTGAAACTGCAGAACAAAAAGCAAGCTACGGCATTGGTCTGCAAATGGGTCAGCAACTTGCAGGCTCTGGTCTTGAAGGTCTTAGCGTTGATGCTATCGCAGCAGGTATTGCAACAGCACTAACTGGTGACATGCCATCAATCGAAATTGATGAAATCAACAAAGCACTACAAGAACTTCACACTCGTGCAGAAACAGCTCGCCAAGAAGCAGCAAAAATTGCGGCAGCAGAAGGCGAAGCGTTCCTAAAAGACAACGCTCTACGACCTGAAGTTAACGTTCTAGACTCTGGTCTTCAGTACGAAATCATTTCTGAAGGTACTGGTGCAGTTCCTACAGCAGAAAGCTCAGTTCGCGTTCACTACCACGGTGAGCTAACTGACGGTACTGTATTCGATAGCTCTGTATCTCGCGGTCAACCTGCTGAATTCCCTGTTACAGGTGTAATCAAAGGTTGGGTAGAGGCACTACAACTAATGCCTGTTGGCTCTAAGTGGAAGCTATACGTACCACAAGATCTTGCGTACGGTGAGCGTGGCGCTGGTGCGGCTATCCCTCCATTTGCAGCTTTAGTTTTCGAAGTAGAACTATTAGATATTATCTAATTGAAACCATTTTCAATTATGATTAAATAAAACGGCGCACTAGCGCCGTTTTTTTGTCTAAACTGAATAGACTTTCTCACCTCTGAACCTTTCACTCTGATAGCCTTTAAAAATAAAATCACTTTTAAAAAACGCTCAACCTTTGGAGGTACTATGCGTAAAACACTCCTAACTCTAGCACTCCTATCAATCAACATTGGTAGTGCGCACGCATTCTTAGATTCAGTCACTCAAAAAAGTAAAGAAAGTGGCCTGATGGACATGGTCGGCAGCAGCTTGAACACCGAGTCATCTCCATTAACAGACATGCTAACTAGCCAATTACCAGTATCCACTGAGCAAGCAGCCGGAGGCAGTGGTGCGCTACTCGCTTTGGCTCAAAGCCAGCTTTCGCAAGAAAATAGTAGTGAATTACAGTCTTTGATTCCTGGACTTTCAAACTTGCAAGGAGCACAAAGCTTACTAGGAAATATTGAGAATATCAGTGCAGTCAAAAGTGCATTCGATACGTTAGGTTTAGACCCATCTATGATCAGTCAGTTTGCTCCAGTCATCTTGGATTACTTGAACAAGCAAGGCGCTAGCGAAGGGCTTCTAAGTTCGTTGGGCGGATTGTGGAATACTAGTAAATAAGCGTAAGTGATAATCACTTTTTAAATTGCCAGTCTGCATGGGTTGAAATAAATGCAGGCTGGATATAAAGGTTTACTGAATTACAGATACAAAAAAGCCGAGCTAATGCTCGGCTTTCTCGTTCTTACGAACTGATTACTCAGCAGCTTCTTCAGCAGCTGGGCGATCTACAAGCTCAATGTAAGCCATTGGAGCTTTATCACCAGCACGGAAGCCAGCTTTTAGGATACGAGTGTAACCGCCCTGACGAGCAGCAAAACGTGGACCTAGTTCGTTAAATAGTTTTGCAACTACTTCGTTGTCACGAGTACGTGCAAATGCTAGACGACGGTTAGCAACACTGTCAGTCTTAGCTAGTGTAATCAAAGGCTCAACTACGCGACGTAGCTCTTTTGCTTTTGGCAAAGTAGTCTTGATAACTTCATGACGTACTAGAGAGCTAGCCATGTTGCTGAACATCGCTTTGCGATGTGAGCTGTTGCGGTTGAGTTGACGACCACTCTTACGATGGCGCATGACCTAATCCTTCTAACTAGTATCGATTAATCTTCAGCGATTGATGCAGGTGGCCAGTTTTCTAGGCGCATGCCCAGAGACAGACCACGTGACGCAAGTACGTCTTTAATCTCAGTAAGAGACTTTTTACCAAGGTTAGGCGTTTTAAGTAGCTCAACCTCGGTACGTTGTACTAGATCACCGATGTAGTGAATCGCTTCTGCTTTCAGACAGTTAGCAGAGCGAACTGTTAGTTCAAGATCGTCTACAGGACGCAGTAGGATCGGATCGAATTCTGGCTTCTCTTCCTTCTCCTCAGGAACTCGTACATCACGAAGATCTACGAATGCATCCAATTGTTCAGCTAGGATTGTAGCTGCACGACGGATTGCTTCCTCAGGTTCTAGAGTACCGTTTGTTTCCATATCGATAACAAGCTTGTCTAGATCAGTACGCTGTTCTACACGAGCTGCTTCTACAGCGTAGGCAATTTTGTCTACTGGGCTGTAAGTAGCATCTACTAGTAGGCGACCGATAGGACGCTCGTCTTCTTCGTTATGGATACGCGCAGAAGCTGGAACATAACCACGACCACGTTCAACTTTGATACGCATTGCGATCTCAGCGTTGTCATCCGTTAGGTGACAAATTACGTGTTCAGGGTTAGCGATCTCTACATCACCATCATGGGTGATGTCACCTGCAACCACAGGGCCCGAGCCTGATTTGTTCAAAGTAATGAACACTTCATCTTTGCCTTCGGCAACGCGCACAGCCAAACCTTTAAGGTTTAGAAGAATTTCAAGAATATCTTCTTGAACGCCTTCTTTCGTGCTGTACTCATGAAGTACGCCTTCAATTTCTACTTCTGTTACAGCACAACCTGGCATAGAAGATAGAAGGATGCGGCGAAGTGCATTACCCAGAGTATGACCAAAGCCACGCTCTAATGGCTCAAGAGTTACTTTTGCGTGAGTCGAGCTGATTTGTTCGATGTCAACTAGACGTGGCTTAAGAAATTCTGTTACAGAACCCTGCATTGTGTCCTCTCTTTAGTTTAAACCTTACTTAGAGTAAAGCTCGACGATCAATTGTTCGTTGATGTCAGCTGATAGATCAGAACGCTCAGGCATACGCTTGAATGTACCTTCCATCTTGCCACCATCTACTTCAATCCAAGTTGGTTTTTCACGTTGTTCAGCAACTTCTAGAGCAGCTTTGATACGAGCTTGCTGTTTAGCTTTCTCGCGAATAGAAACAACGTCATTAGCCGCTACTTTGAAAGAAGGAACGTTTACAACTTTACCGTTTACTAGGATAGCTTTGTGGCTAACTAGCTGACGTGCTTCTGCGCGAGTTGCGCCAAAGCCCATGCGGTAAACTACGTTATCAAGACGACCTTCAAGAAGCTGAAGTAGGTTTTCACCAGTGTTGCCTTTTAGGCGAGCAGCTTCTTTGTAGTAGTTACGGAATTGTTTTTCTAGAACGCCGTACATACGACGTACTTTTTGCTTCTCACGAAGCTGAACGCCATACTCAGATAGACGACCGCGACGAGCGCCGTGTACACCTGGTGCGTTATCAATTTTACACTTGGTATCGATCGCGCGAACACCAGACTTAAGGAATAAGTCAGTGCCTTCACGACGGCTAAGCTTCAGCTTAGGACCCAAATATCTTGCCATGATTCTTCTCCAATTGTCCTAGAAACGTTATACGCGACGTTTCTTAGGTGGACGACAACCGTTATGAGGGATTGGTGTAGCATCAACGATGTTTGTGATGCGGAAACCAGCGGCGTTTAGTGCACGAACAGTAGATTCGCGACCTGGACCAGGACCCTTAACCATAACTTCCAAGTTCTTTAGGCCGTATTCTTTAGCCATTTCAGCACAACGCTCAGCAGCAACCTGTGCAGCGAACGGAGTAGACTTACGAGAACCACGGAAACCAGAACCACCTGCAGTAGCCCATGCAAGAGCGTTACCTTGACGGTCAGTAATGGTTACGATTGTGTTATTGAAAGAAGCATGGATGTGCGCAACGCCATCTGCAACTTGCTTGCGTACGCGCTTACGAGCGCGAGTTGGTTGTTTAGCCATTGTACTCTACCTTCCCGATTATTTCTTGATCGGCTTACGCGGACCCTTACGGGTGCGAGCGTTGGTTTTAGTACGCTGTCCACGTAGTGGTAGACTGCGACGATGACGAAGACCACGGTAACAGCCAAGGTCCATAAGACGCTTGATGTTCATAGATACTTCACGACGTAGATCACCTTCTACAGTGTACTTAGCTACACCATCACGCAGTTGATCGATCTGCTCTTCAGTTAGTTCACTGATCTTAACATTTTCAGCAATACCCACTTCAGCTAGGATAGCTTGAGAGCGAGTTTTACCGATGCCGTAGATCGCTGTTAGAGCGATTACTGCATGTTTCTGATCAGGAATGTTAATGCCTGCTATACGGGCCATTATTCACTCCTAAGTGTTTCTATAAAAGAATTAGCCGCAGCAAAGCCCGTTATGGATACGCTGCGGAATACTACTTCTTTTGCACGCAAAAGGTAGGCCGAGGAATATACTCGACCCAACCTTCATTTTCAAGTAAAAATTTCTGCTAATTAGCCTTGGCGCTGTTTGTGCTTTGGCTCACTGCAAATCACGCGAACGACACCGTTACGCTTGATTACTTTACAGTTACGGCAGATTTTTTTAACGGAAGCACGAACTTTCATTGCTAAACTCCGTAAATGAAACTGAGTCTACCGCCGGATTAACGGCCGTAGCCTTTCAGATTCGCTTTCTTCAACACAGAATCATACTGTTGAGACATCAGATGAGTCTGTACCTGTGCCATAAAGTCCATAATTACAACAACTACGATTAGTAGCGATGTACCGCCGAAGTAGAAACGTACGTTCCACGCGACCATCATGAACTCGGGAATCAGACAGATAAAGGTAATGTACAGTGCACCAGCAAGGGTTAAACGTGTCATTACTTTATCAATGTATTTCGCTGTCTGCTCACCTGGGCGGATACCGGGTACGAATGCACCAGACTTCTTCAAGTTATCTGCTGTTTCACGCGGGTTGAAAACCAACGCCGTGTAGAAGAAACAGAAGAAGATAATTGCTGCTGCATAAAGCATTACATACAACGGTTGACCTGGGCTAAGAGCCAAAGACACGTCAGTTAACCAACCGAACGCGCTGCTCTCACCGTTTTGACCAAACCACTGAGCCAATGTTCCTGGGAACAAGATAATACTTGATGCAAAAATCGCTGGAATTACACCTGCCATGTTAATTTTAAGAGGCAAGTGCGAGCTTTGCGCAGCAAATACTTTACGACCTTGTTGACGTTTCGCATAGTTAACGACGATTCGGCGTTGACCACGTTCCATGAAAACAACGAAGTAAATTACTGCAAAAGCTAATACCGCGATTAGCAACAGAAGAAGTACATGCAATTCACCTTGACGCGCTTGCTCGATTGTTTGACCGATTGCAGAAGGCAATCCAGCAACAATACCTGCAAAAATCAGTATCGAAATACCGTTACCAATTCCGCGCTCTGTAATTTGTTCACCTAACCACATCAAGAACATGGTACCGGTTACTAAACTTACGGTAGCAATTAGCGTAAACATGGTTTGGTTGATAACAACCAGATTGTCGACCATGTTTGGTAGGCCAGTTGCAATACCTATAGCTTGGAAGGTTGCAAGTACAAGCGTGCCGTAGCGTGTGTATTGGCTTATCTTACGACGGCCTGCTTCACCCTCTTTTTTGAGTTCAGCTAACGCTGGATGAACTACAGTTAGCAATTGGACAACAATAGATGCCGAAATATACGGCATGATGCCCAATGCTAATATAGATGCACGCTCAAGAGCACCACCGGAGAACATGTTAAACATTTCAACGATGGTACCTTTTTGCTGTTCGAACAAATCGGCAAGTACAGCAGCGTCAATACCAGGAATCGGCACAAAAGAGCCGGCTCGGAATACTAAAAGTGCACCAATTACGAATAACAAGCGCGACTTTAGTTCACTTAAGCCGCTCTGAGCACTACGAAAATCTTGTCCTGGTTTCTTAGCCATCTGTACCTCGTTCCTCGAGATTATTCCTCGATTTTACCGCCTGCAGCTTCGATTGCAGCTTTAGCGCCTTTAGTCACACGTAGACCTTTAACAGTCACTGCTTTGTTGATTTCACCAGAAAGAACAACTTTTACAAATTCGATGTTCTTAGTGATGATGTTAGCAGCTTTAAGACTGTTTAGATCAACTACGTCACCAGAAACTTTCGCTAGCTCAGCTAGACGAACTTCAGCAGACACTAGGCTCTTACGAGAAGTGAAACCGAATTTTGGTAGACGTTGTTTCAGAGGCATCTGACCGCCTTCGAAACCTGGACGAACACTGCCGCCAGAACGTGATTTTTGACCTTTGTGACCACGGCCACCAGTTTTACCTAGGCCTGAACCGATACCACGACCTACTCGCTTCGCAGAAGTTTTCGCGCCAGCAGCCGGTGCTAGAGTATTCAAACGCATTCTGATTACTCCTCAACTTTAACCATGTAGTAAACCTTGTTGATCATACCGCGAATACACGGAGTATCTTCAAGTTCTACTGTGTGGTTGATTTTACGAAGACCTAGACCGCGCAAAGTAGCTTTGTGCTTTGGCAGACGACCAATTGAGCTTTTAGTTTGAGTTACTTTAATAGTTGCCATGGTGTTCTTACTCCGAAATAGATTCAACAGTTAGACCACGTTTAGCAGCAACCATTTCTGGTGACTTCATGCTACCTAGTGCATCGATCGTTGCACGAACGATGTTGATAGGGTTCGTAGAACCGTACGCTTTAGATAGTACGTTGTGTACACCAGCAACTTCTAGTACTGCACGCATCGCACCACCTGCGATAACACCAGTACCTTCTGCAGCAGGCTGCATGTAAACTTTAGAGCCCGAATGGCGACCTTTCACTGGGTGGTGAAGAGTGCCTTCGTTTAGAGCGATCGTAGTCATGTTACGACGCGCTTTTTCCATTGCTTTTTGAATCGCTGCAGGTACTTCACGAGCTTTGCCGTAACCGAAACCTACACGACCGTTACCGTCACCAACTACTGTTAGTGCAGTGAAGCTCATGATTCGACCACCTTTAACCGTTTTAGAAACACGGTTAACTGCGATTAGCTTTTCTTGCAAATCATTCGCTTGAACTTGTTGTTCTTTAGCCATCTTCCAACCCTACCTTAGAATTTCAGACCAGCTTCGCGAGCAGATTCTGCTAGCGCCGCTACTCGACCGTGGTATTGGAAACCAGAACGATCAAATGCAACTGCAGTTACGCCCTTCTCTAGAGCGCGCTCAGCAATAGCTTTACCCACTGCTTTAGCTGCATCAACGTTACCAGTGTATTTCACTTGCTCACGGATCGCTTTTTCTACAGTAGAAGCTGCTGCGATAACCTCAGAGCCGTTAGCCGCGATAACCTGTGCGTACACGTGACGAGGAGTACGGTGTACAACTAGGCGAGTCGCACCCAGTTCTGCAATCTTACGACGTGCACGTGTAGCACGACGGATGCGAGATGCTTTCTTATCCATAGTGTTACCTTACTTCTTCTTAGCTTCTTTAGTACGCACATTTTCATCTGCGTAACGAACACCTTTGCCTTTGTATGGCTCAGGCTCACGGTAAGAACGAATGTCAGCCGCAACTTGACCAACTAGTTGCTTGTCAGCACCAGTGATCACGATTTCAGTTTGGCTTGGACATTCAGCTTTAATACCCGCTGGCAACTCGTGCTCAACTGGGTGTGAGAAGCCTAGTGTTAGACCTACAGCGTTGCCTTTGATAGCAGCACGGTAACCTACACCTTTAAGAGTTAGCTTCTTAGTAAAGCCTTCAGTAACACCAACAACCATGTTGTTAACTAGAGCGCGAGCAGTACCTGCTTGAGCCCATGCGTTAGCAACACCTTCTTTAGGACCGAAAGTCAGGTTATTTTCTTCCTGAGCGATTACAACTGCGTTGTTAAGAACGCGAGTTAGTTCGCCTTTCGCACCTTTTACAGTGATTTCTTGGCCGTTTAGTTTCACCTCTACGCCAGCTGGAATAGCGACAGGTGCTTTTGCAACACGAGACATAGTCTACTCCTTATTAAGCTACGTAAGCGATGATTTCACCACCAAGACCTGCTTTACGTGCAGCGCGGTCTGACATAAGACCCTTGGAAGTAGAAACGATAGCAATACCAAGACCACCCATTACAGAAGGAAGTTCATCTTTCTTCTTGTAAACACGTAGACCTGGACGAGAAACACGTTTAAGTTGCTCGATTACTGGTTTAGCTTGGAAGTACTTAAGTGTAACTTCTAGCTCAGGTTTTGCTTCGCCTTCAACAGCGAAGTCAACGATGTAACCTTCAGCTTTTAGTAGTGCAGCAATTGCAACTTTAAGCTTTGAAGAAGGCATTTTTACAGCAACTTTGTTTGCTGCCTGACCGTTACGAACACGGGTCAGCATATCCGAAATCGGATCTTGCATGCTCATATGATTTACTCCAAATGATTAAGTGGCAATTACCAGCTAGCCTTACGAAGACCCGGAATCTCGCCTTTCATGCAAGCTTCACGAACCTTAATACGGCTTAGACCGAACTTACGTAGGTAACCGTGTGGACGACCAGTTTGGTTGCAACGGTTGCGCTGACGTGATGCACTTGAATCACGTGGAAGAGATTGCAGTGTAAGAACCGCGTTCCAACGATCTTCTTCAGATGCGTTTACATCGCTGATGATAGCTTTTAGCGCTGCACGCTTTTCAGCGAACTTAGCTACTAGCTTCGCACGTTTTGCTTCACGTGCTTTCATTGAATTTTTAGCCATAACAGTAACCCTTCACCTTACTTACGGAATGGGAAGTTAAAGGCAGCCAGCAGAGCACGGCCTTCCTCATCAGTACCAGCAGACGTCGTAATAGTGATGTCTAGACCGCGTACTCGATCAACTTTATCAAAGTCGATTTCCGGGAAGATGATTTGCTCGCGAACGCCCATGCTGTAGTTACCGCGACCGTCAAAAGACTTAGCGCTAACACCACGGAAGTCACGTACACGTGGAAGAGCGATGTTAATTAAACGCTCAAGAAAATCCCACATACGTTCGCCACGCAAGGTTACTTTACAACCGATAGGGTAGCCTTCACGGATTTTGAAACCTGCAACAGATTTGCGCGCTTTTGTGATAAGTGGCTTTTGACCAGAGATCGTTGCCATATCAGACGCTGCATTTTCTAGCAGTTTCTTATCGTTGATTGCTTCACCAACACCCATGTTTAGGGTGATTTTCTCGATTCTAGGGACTTGCATGACGCTTGTGTAACCGAACTGTTTGGTCAGTTCAGCGACTACAGACGACTTGTAGTAATCATGCAGTTTCGCCATAGTAGAACTCCAAATTACTTCTATTAGTTAGAAACGGTTTCGCCGTTAGACTTGAAGAAACGAACTTTTTTGCCGTCTTCAAAACGGAAACCGATACGGTCAGCTTTACCAGTAGCTGCGTTAAAGATAGCCACGTTAGAAACGTCGATAGCTGCTTCTTGCTCTACGATACCGCCTTGGATACCCATAGCTGGAACAGGTTTCTGATGTTTCTTAACTAGGTTGATACCTTCAACGATAACTTTACCAGTTGCTAGAACCTTAGTTACTTTACCTTTCTTGCCTTTGTCTTTACCAGCAAGAACGATTACTTCGTCATTACGACGGATTTTAGCTGCCATTTCTACGTGCTCCTTACAGAACTTCTGGAGCCAGTGAAACGATCTTCATGAACTTATCGCCACGAAGTTCGCGTGTCACAGGACCAAAGATACGTGTACCGATTGGTTGCTCAGTATTGTCGTTTAGCAATACGCAAGCATTTCGGTCGAAGCGAATGACAGAACCGTCAGGACGACGTACGCCTTTACGGGTGCGCACTACCACCGCCTTCAGAACATCACCTTTTTTAACTTTACCGCGAGGGATTGCTTCCTTCACAGTAACTTTGATGACGTCACCGATATGTGCATAACGGCGGTGAGAGCCACCCAGAACCTTAATACACATTACGCTGCGTGCGCCTGAGTTATCAGCTGCGTCCAGCATACTTTGCATTTGGATCATGTTAGTGCTCCGCTAAATATTAATAACTAGACCCATCACGGGTCGGGCTGCCTCTTTAAAAGGGACGCGAATTGTACCACCCTTTTTTGTGATTGGGTAGTCAAAAAATAAACGGCTCCAAAAATATTTTGGAGCCGCTTTAGTTTCATAGAATTAACGAGATTAAATCTTCGCCTTTTCTAGAACTTTTACCAAAGTCCAAGACTTAGTCTTAGACAGTGGACGACACTCTGCGATTTCAACTGTGTCGCCTAGGCCACACTCGTTGTTCTCGTCATGTGCGTGTACTTTAGTCGTACGTTTTACGTATTTACCGTAGATTGGGTGTTTTACGAAACGTTCGATAGCAACAGTGATAGACTTGTCCATCTTGTCGCTAACAACACGACCTTGTTGAGTACGTTTTACTTCGCTCATTATGCGCCTGCCTTCTCAGTCAAAACAGTTTTCACACGTGCGATATCACGGCGTACAGCTTTCAGAGTATGAGTTTGCTGTAGTTGACCAGTCGCAGCTTGCATGCGCAAGTTGAACTGTTCGCGTAGCAAATTCATTAGCTCAGCGTTAAGCTCTTCAACGCTTTTCTCGCGTAGATCTTGTGCTTTCATCACATCACCTGCTTAGTTACAAATGTAGTTTTGAAAGGCAGTTTACGTGCCGCAAGACGGAACGCTTCACGTGCCAATTCTTCAGGTACACCACCCATTTCGTACATAACCTTACCAGGTTGGATTTGGGCTACCCAGTACTCAACGTTACCTTTACCCTTACCTTGACGAACTTCAAGTGGTTTTTCTGTGATTGGTTTGTCTGGGAACACACGGATCCAGATTTTACCTTGACGCTTAACGTGACGTGTCATTGCACGACGTGCCGCTTCGATTTGACGAGCAGTTAGACGACCACGGCCAACAGCTTTAAGACCGAATTCGCCGAAGCTTACATCAGTACCTTTAGCTAGACCACGGTTACGACCAGTCTGAACCTTACGGAACTTAGTACGTTTAGGTTGTAGCATCTGTCGACTCCTTACTTACGGCCTTTACGCTGCTTCTTAGGCTTGTCGCCTTTAGGCTCTACAGCGTTAGCTGCTGGCATACCACCTAGGATTTCACCTTTGAAGATCCAAGTTTTAATGCCGATCACACCGTATTGAGTGTGAGCCGAAGAAGTTGCGTAATCAATGTCAGCACGTAGAGTGTGTAGAGGCACACGGCCTTCACGGTACCACTCTGAACGTGCGATTTCAGCGCCGCCTAGACGACCGCTTACTTCCACTTTGATACCTTTAGCGCCTAGGCGCATTGCGTTCTGTACTGCGCGCTTCATAGCACGACGGAACATAACACGACGCTCTAGCTGAGACGCGATGCTGTCACCAACAAGTTGCGCATCTAGTTCAGGCTTACGTACTTCAGCGATGTTAATTTGCGCTGGTACACCTGCAATTTTAGCTACAGCTGCGCGTAGCTTCTCAACGTCTTCACCTTTCTTACCGATAACAACGCCTGGACGAGCAGTGTGAATAGTCACACGGATGCTCTTAGCAGGACGCTCGATAACGATACGTGATAGAGACGCTTTTTTCAGTTCACTTGTAAGGAACTGACGTACCTTGAAGTCGCCGTCTAGGTTGTCAGCGAAATCTTTGGTGTTAGCAAACCATGTAGCATTCCAAGGCTTAACGATGCCTAGACGAATACCATTTGGATGTACTTTTTGACCCATTGCTTACTCTCCTAGTCTCTAGCGATCTGCTACAACAACAGTGATGTGGCTTGAACGCTTCAAGATACGATCCGCACGACCTTTAGCACGAGGCATAATACGCTTCATGGTTGGGCCTTCATCTACAAAGATTTTTGCGACATTCAGATCGTCAATATCTGCACCTTCGTTGTGCTCCGCGTTAGCGATAGCAGACTCTAGAACTTTCTTAACTAGTGCAGCAGCTTTTTTGTTGCTGAACGTTAGGATTTCTAGAGCTTGGTCAACAGATTTACCACGGATTAGATCCGCAACTAAGCGAGCTTTCTGAGGCGAAATGCGAGCAAAGTTATGTTTAGCAATTGCTTCCATTATCTACTCCTTAGCGCTTCTTAGCTTTCTTATCCGCAGCGTGACCGCGGTAAGTACGTGTTGGTGCGAATTCACCCAGTTTGTGACCGATCATTTCATCAGTTACAAATACTGGTACGTGCTGACGACCATTATGGACAGCGATGGTCAAACCGATCATCGTAGGGATGATCATTGAACGACGGGACCAAGTCTTAATAGGCTTTTTGTCTCCGCTTTCCACCGCTTTCTCTACCTTCTTCAGCAAGTGTAGGTCAATAAAAGGACCTTTCTTGAGAGAACGTGGCATGGCGATTCCTCTTTATATAGATTACTTGTTACGACGACGTACGATGTACTTGTCAGTGCGTTTGTTCTTACGAGTCTTGAAGCCTTTAGTAGGCATACCCCAAGGAGATACTGGGTGACGACCACCAGAAGTACGACCTTCACCACCACCATGTGGGTGGTCAATCGGGTTCATTACAACACCACGAACCGTTGGACGGATACCGCGATGACGTGATGCACCTGCTTTACCAAGTTCACGTAGCATGTGCTCAGAGTTACCAACTTCACCGATTGTTGCACGGCCTTCAGAAAGAACTTTGCGCATCTCGCCAGAACGTAGACGGATAGTTACGTACGCACCGTCGCGAGCAACGATTTGAGCGTAAGCACCAGCCGAACGAGCTAGCTGACCACCTTTACCAGGCTTAAGTTCAACGTTATGTACTGTTGAACCTACTGGGATATTACGCATTGGTAGAGTGTTACCAGCTTTGATTGGTGCATCAACACCAGACTGAATAACATCACCAGCTACAACACCTTTAGGTGCTAGGATGTAGCGACGCTCACCGTCTTTGTAAAGAACTAGAGCAATGTTTGCGCTACGGTTTGGATCGTATTCAAGACGCTCAACTGTCGCTGGAATACCATCTTTAGTACGTTTGAAGTCAACTACACGGTAGTGGTGCTTGTGACCACCGCCGATGTGACGTACTGTGATACGACCCTTGTTGTTACGACCACCGTTCTTAGAGTTTTTCTCTAGAAGAGGTGCGTATGGCTTGCCCTTGTGTAGGTCAGCGTTAACAACTTTAACAACGTGACGACGACCAGGGGAAGTCGGCTTACATTTAACAATAGCCATTTTTAACTACTCCTGTTATTCCGCGCCGCCAACGAAGTCAAGATCTTGACCTTCTTTCAAAGTAACGTACGCTTTCTTAACGTCGCTGCGGCGACCTTGGCGTAGACCTTGACGTTTGGTCTTACCCTTAGTGATAAGAGTATTTACAGACTTAACTTCAACTTCAAATAGCTTTTCTACAGCTGCTTTGATCTCTTTTTTAGTCGCATCTTTAGCTACTTTGAAAACGATAGTGTTCGCTTTCTCAGCTGCCATAGTTGCTTTTTCAGAGATGTGCGGTGCACGTAGAACTTTTAGGATACGCTCTTCAGTGATCATGCTAGCATTTCCTCTACTTGCTTAACTGCTTCTGCAGTCATTACAACTTTGTCAAACGCGATTAGAGATACTGGATCGATACCAGCAACATCACGTGCGTCAACTTTGTATAGGTTACGAGCAGCTAGGAATAGATTCTCATCTACTTCGCTAGTCACGATTAGAGCGTCAGTTAGCTCAAGCTCTTTAAGCTTAGCAACTAGCTCTTTAGTCTTTGGTGCTTCAACTGAGAAGTTATCAACAACGATTAGACGCTCTTGACGAACAAGCTCAGAAAGAATGCTCTTCATAGCACCACGGTACATTTTTTTGTTTACTTTTTGGCTGTGATCTTGTGGTTTCGCAGCAAAAGTAACACCACCTGTACGCCAGATTGGGCTACGGATTGTACCAGCACGCGCACGGCCAGTACCTTTTTGACGCCATGGCTTAGCGCCACCGCCAGAAACTTCTGAACGTGTTTTTTGAGCACGAGTACCTTGACGAGCACCTGCTGCGTACGCAACAACTACTTGGTGTACAAGAGCTTCGTTAAACTCACGTCCGAAAGTAGTTTCGGAAACAGTTAGTGCATCGGCACCTTTAACCATTAGTTCCATTACTTACTCCTGAGACGTTATGCTTTAACAGCTGGTTTAACGATCACGTTGCCGCCAGTTGCGCCTGGGACTGCACCTTTAATAAGAAGCAGGTTGCGCTCAGCGTCAACACGTACGATCTCTAGGTTTTGAGTCGTTACACGCTCAGCACCCATGTGACCTGCCATTTTCTTGCCTTTAAATACGCGACCTGGAGTCTGACATTGACCGATAGAACCAGGAGCACGGTGAGACAATGAGTTACCGTGAGTCATATCTTGAGTACGGAAGTTCCAACGCTTAACAGCGCCTTGGAAACCTTTACCCTTAGATGTACCAGTAACGTCTACTTTCTTAGTTTCGTTGAATAGTTCAACAGTTAGTTCTGAACCAACTTCGAACTCTTCGCCGTTTTCTAAACGGAATTCCCAAAGACCGCGACCAGCTTCAACGCCAGCTTTAGCAAAGTGACCTGCTTCAGCTTTGTTTACACGGTTAGCTTTCTTAGAACCAGCTGTAACCTGGATTGCTGCGTAGCCGTCAGTTTCAAGAGTTTTCACTTGAGAAACACGGTTAGCTTCAACCTCAACAACTGTTACTGGGATAGAAACGCCTTCTTCAGTAAATACGCGGGTCATGCCCACTTTACGACCGATTAGACCAATCATACTTCTAATCTCCCTTAACCTAGGCTAATTTGAACGTCAACGCCCGCAGCAAGGTCTAGACGCATTAGAGCATCAACAGTCTTGTCTGTTGGCTCAACGATGTCGATTAGACGCTTGTGAGTACGGATTTCGTACTGGTCACGTGCTTTCTTGTTAACGTGTGGAGAGATAAGAACTGTGAAACGCTCTTTACGAGTTGGCAGTGGGATTGGACCACGAACCTGTGCGCCAGTGCGCTTAGCTGTTTCAACGATTTCCGCTGTAGAAGCATCGATTAGTTTGTAATCGAAAGCTTTTAGGCGGATACGGATACGTTGGTTCTGCATGAGACAGAGCTCCAAATTTAATAAATTACACAAACAATATCGCCACTCAAACTCGTCAAGACGAGAGAATGCCGATTGATTTATGTGAAACCGTAGCATCCAAGATTAGGACGCATTGTCAGTTAATTTTCGATTAACTATCCCTATATGCCAAAGTCACCTTTGAGGATAGTTTTTCCGAAGAAAAGATAGCTAATTGTATTAACCGCGAACATAAGCTGAGTATACATTACCTCACAAATCCTTAGATTTGCTCGCTCCTCACTGCTCATTGGTTCACAACTGGCTTAACCAGTGCGCTGCATTATACAGATCACACTTTAGGTTGCAAGCGCTGAGTGAAAAATAATCGGGAATATTCCAAACCCTATACATCCCTCTTCGCTTGGTAGCCATTAAACAAAAAGGACGCCGAAGCGTCCTTTTCTAAACTGTAATCGTAATAGCGGCTGCTATTATTTCTTACCGCTTGATAGTGCACCGAAACGCTTGTTGAAGCGATCAACACGGCCGCCTGTATCAACGATACGTTGCTTACCAGTGTAGAATGGGTGACACTTGTCACATACGTCTAGGTGGATAGACTCTTTACCTAGAGTAGAGTTGAACTCAAAAGAGTTGCCGCAAGAACAAGTCGCTTTTACTGCTTTGTATTCTGGGTGGATACCAGCTTTCATGGGATAACCTCAATAGTAGGCCGTGTCGCTATACGAATCTAAGCCGCACACCACACGCAATTAATAATAAAATGGGATACCGCATCAACTAATTGCCGAAGCCATATCTCAAGGCGCGATATAGTAAAGAATCACATTGTTCGGATCAACACATTTGGCAACTTTTTCGCCACTTTTTTAGCCAGACTAATCATAGAGGCACGATTCACGCTGAATCACATAGCTTTACTCGAATTTCCATACCGATTTTAATAGACTCTCATTTCCTTTCCCTCTTTTTAATAGCTAAGAATTTATGCGTCCAACCATTGCTAGAGTGGCATTACCCGTTCCGCTCGACAAACAATTTGATTACGCCATTCCGGGGCACCTGTTTCCGATCATTGGTGGACGCGTTTCCGTGCCTTTTGGACGCCAAACCTTAGTCGGCATCGTCACCGCAATGGTTAATCACTCGGACTTTCCCAAAGATCAACTCAAGCCAATCAAAGCAGTTCTTGATTCTCAGCCGATATGGTCTGAAAAGCTTTATTCGTTGCTGACTTGGTGCAGCCAGTTCTACCAATACCCACTTGGAGATACGCTACACAATGCGATGCCAGCAGCTCTACGTAAAGGAAAGCCTGCAGATTTTGCGACGCTACAAGAGTGGCAAATTACCGAATCCGGTAAAGACAAGCTGATGCAAGGGCTTGATCGTCGAGCGGTCAAACAACAGAAGGTCTTGCAAATGTTGGTTAACGGCGCTTTGCCTCACCAGGAATTTGTCGACCAAGAGATAGCCTCAACAGTACTAAAGTCTTTAGAAGAGAAAGGCTGGATTGAACGTATCGAGAAGAAGCCTGTAATCACCCAGTGGGGACAGCACGTTGAATGCGACGTCGAGAAGCCAAAGCTCAACCACGAACAAGCGCTGGCTATTGCAAGTGTAAATAGCCAAACAGGCTTTGCTTGCTATTTATTAGAGGGAGTAACTGGCTCTGGTAAAACCGAAGTTTACTTAAACCTTATCAAGCCAGTTTTAGAGCAAGGGAAACAAGCCTTGGTTTTAGTACCAGAGATTGGCTTAACGCCCCAAACCATCAACCGCTTTAAACGCCGTTTTAATGTGCCAGTTGACGTCATCCACTCCGGGTTAAACGAGACGGAGCGTCTGAATGCGTGGCTTTCTGCACGCGACAAAGCGGCCGGAATCATTATCGGCACACGCTCTGCCCTACTCGCGCCTTTTGCTGATCTCGGGATTATCATTGTGGACGAGGAACATGACACCTCTTACAAACAGCAAGATAGCTTGCGTTATCATGCACGCGATGTTGCTGTAATGCGCGCTCATAAAGAACAAGTTCCGATTGTTCTGGGCTCAGCCACACCTGCACTGGAGACATTGCACAATGCCTTGTCAGGCAAATATCACCATTTAACACTAACCCAACGAGCTGGCTCTGCCGTGCCAACCACTAATAAAGTGTTAGATGTAAAAGGTCAGTATTTAGAAAGTGGCTTATCTGCCCAACTGATTGCCGAGATGCGCAAGCATTTAAAAGCGGGCAATCAAGTAATGTTGTTTCTTAACCGCCGAGGCTTTTCGCCCGCTTTGATGTGCCATGAATGCGGTTGGATTGCAGAATGTAAACGTTGTGATGCGTACTATACGTTCCACCATTACAGCAACGAAATACGCTGCCATCACTGCGGCTCACAACAACCGGTAATTCATCAATGTCAGGGGTGTGGTTCAACTCAACTGGTTACCGTCGGCGTAGGAACGGAACAACTCGAACAACAATTGGCTCAGTTATTTCCAGAATACAACGCCATTCGCATCGACAGAGACAGCACACGTCGCAAAGGTAGTTTGGAAGATGCCCTTGAATCGATTCGTAAAGGTGAACATCAAATTCTGATTGGCACCCAAATGCTGGCTAAGGGGCACCATTTTCCAAATGTAACACTCGTTGCTCTTTTGGATGTTGATGGCTCTCTCTATAGTAGTGACTTCCGCGCTTCCGAGCGACTAGCGCAGTTGTTTATTCAAGTCGCAGGTCGTGCCGGCCGCGCAAGTAAACCTGGCGAGGTTATCCTACAAACCCACCATCCTGAGCACAGCTTGCTGCAGGCCCTACTTCAAAAAGACTATCGCCACTTTGCTATGACTGCTCTGGAAGAACGCAAACTGGCTCAGCTTCCGCCTTATAGTTTCTTGACTCTGTTTAAAGCAGAGGCGAACCAAAGTGAGGTAGTTGAAGACTTCCTGCGTCAGGTTCGCTTTACGTTAGAGTCACACCCTCTGTTCGATGATTCCTGCATGGTGTTAGGCCCAACTCCTTCACCTTTGGCCAAGCGGGCTGGTAAATACCGTTGGCAACTATTACTGCAAACTCAGCATCGTTCATTGATGCAAAAGTTATTAACCAGTGCCAAACCTGCTATTGAGTTGTTGCCAAATGCTAAGAAAGTGCGCTGGAATTTAGACATAGAACCACAAGATCTCAGCTAGCAAACGTTTAACTATGTAATGAATTACCATTTAATGTGACCAGGATCACGCCAAGATTGCAATTTTTGTTAAACAGACCGTAACTTTCACTTTAGAAATGAATAGACTATCCAAATTAGAAAAGTCTAAAGTGACTTGTTTGCACAGGCTTAGATTAAAACAATGACTATTCCCACAAATTGATATCGCGGTGAAGAATCCATTTTCCCACTCGTTAACACGAACTGAGCGAAGAGCAAACACAGCTCTAACTCGGTTTGATTACTCTGATTTCAAACCGGAATAACGTCATCTTGGCAAAAAATAAATGAGAGGTTAAAAACTATGGCGACAATGAAGGATGTTGCCCAGCTTGCGGGAGTGTCTACGGCTACGGTATCTCGAGCCTTAATGAATCCAGAGAAAGTCTCTTCTTCTACAAGAAAGAGAGTAGAAGATGCCGTACTTGAAGCGGGTTATTCTCCAAACTCATTAGCGCGTAACTTACGTAGAAACGAATCAAAAACCATTGTTACTATCGTTCCCGACATCTGTGATCCTTATTTTTCTGAAATTATTCGCGGTATTGAAGATGCAGCCATGGAACATGGCTATCTAGTCCTGTTGGGTGATAGCGGACAACAGAAGAAACGCGAAAGCTCTTTCGTTAACCTCGTATTTACTAAGCAGGCAGATGGAATGCTACTGCTTGGTACAGATCTACCATTCGATGTCAGTAAGCCAGAGCAAAAGAACTTACCTCCGATGGTAATGGCGTGTGAATTTGCGCCTGAACTCGAGCTTCCGACAGTACATATTGATAACCTGACCTCAGCATTTGAAGCGGTGAATTACCTGACCCAATTAGGTCATAAACGCATTGCTCAAATCTCTGGACCAGATACAGCAATATTGTGTCAATTCCGCCAGCAAGGCTACCAACAAGCCCTGCGCCGTGCCGGCATCAATAAAGATCCGCAATATAGTGTCATTACTGAGTTCTCTTTTGATGGCGGAGCAAAAGCCGTTCGTAAACTGCTCGAATTGCCAGAACCACCAACGGCTATTTTCTGTCACTGTGACACAATGGCCATCGGCGCAATTCAAGAAGCGAAAAAGCTTGGCTTACGAGTACCGCAAGATCTCTCTGTTGTGGGCTTTGATGACATTAACTTCGCTCAGTACTGCGATCCACCGTTGACCACCATCTCTCAACCTCGCTATGAGATTGGTCGACAAGCGATGCTAATGATGCTCGAGATGTTAAAAGGCCACGACGTGCATTCAGGCTCACGTCTGCTTGAAACTAATCTCGTCATTCGTGGAAGTGCAGCGCCACCACAGCGCCCTTAACCTAAAGATTAGGTATTCATCCCCAAAGCGGTGCTAAGGCGCCGCTTTTTTTATTTACCCCTCCTGCTTTTTGTGTATCCCTGAATAAATGTAAGTGAGAACGGAAACACACTCCTACACTCGGGCGTTGTCGCGCTTTAGCTATCAAGATTCTATCAATAGGGTGTTTTCTCAACTCGTTCTGGATTAACATATTTGCAAGAATCCTTGATGACCAGAAATAACCGTGGCAAATAGAGATTATGTAAGACGAGGGCGAGGCGCCCCAAAAAAGTCGACAAAAAAACAGCCGCCGAAAAGAAAAAAACCTTGGCGCAGTGGCCTGCTCGCTATCTTGCTCGTGGGCGGTTTTGGCTATGGTCTTTACCTTTTGAGTAGTGACCCAGAACCTAAACAACCAGTCGTGAAGCAGCCAACAACCACTGTAAGCAAACCAAAGCCGAAAAAAGACTTGCCGCCACCACCAGAAGAAAAATGGGAATATGTTGAGTCACTACCGAAACGTGAAGTTGAAGTTGTGGCCAAAGAAATTGAAGTTTCTAAAATTCCTTACATCATGCAGTGTGGCGCGTACAAAACCCAGGCACAAGCCGAAGAGCGTAAGCTTGCAATCGCGTTCCAAGGGATGTCGAGCAAGATTCGTAAGAAAGAAGGCAGTTCATGGTATCGCGTGGTGCTAGGTCCGTATAAGTTCAAACGTGATGCAGAACGTGACCGTCATAAACTGCAACGCGCGAAAATCGAGCCGTGTGCGATTTGGAAAGAAAATCTTTAAACTCAGGCCCTAGGAGCTAAGATCCTAGGGCCTTTCTTTTTGCCCCCTTGAATCCCCATTTCTCCTCCCCCATATACTGAATTAAATCCAAAGAGAAATAATCAAGAGGTCGACTGTGACTACCATTGTATCTGTACGTCGAAATAATAAAGTCGTCATCGCGGGTGATGGCCAAGTATCTCTAGGCAATACCGTAATGAAAGGTAATGCGCGCAAAGTTCGCCGCCTATACAACAACCAAGTACTAGCGGGCTTTGCCGGCGGTACTGCGGATGCCTTCACCCTTTTTGAGCGCTTCGAAAGCAAACTGCAAATGCACCAAGGTCACCTAACCAAAGCGGCAGTTGAGCTAGCCAAAGACTGGCGTAGCGATCGTGCTCTGCGCAAGCTCGAAGCCTTACTTGCCGTTGCCGACGAAACCGCATCGTTAATCATTACCGGTAATGGTGATGTCGTACAGCCAGAACACGACCTGATTGCGATTGGCTCTGGTGGTGCTTACGCACAAGCTGCCGCAACCGCCCTACTAGAAAACACAGATCTAGATGCTCGTGAGATCGCGGAAAAAGCTCTCAATATCGCGGGTGATATTTGTGTCTTCACTAACCATCACCACACGGTAGAAGAGCTAGACTCAACAGTAGAGCCTGAAAAACCAACCGCGTAATCGTAACGAAGTAAGGAAAGAATATGTCTGAAATGACGCCTCGCGAAATCGTTCATGAATTGAACCGCCACATTATCGGTCAAGAAAAAGCCAAGCGTTCGGTTGCGATTGCACTTCGTAACCGCTGGCGCCGCATGCAGCTTGAAGAAAGCTTGCGTGCCGAAGTGACGCCAAAAAACATCTTGATGATTGGCCCTACTGGTGTTGGTAAGACTGAAATCGCACGACGCCTCGCAAAACTGGCAAATGCCCCTTTCATCAAAGTTGAAGCGACAAAATTCACCGAAGTGGGTTACGTTGGTAAAGAAGTTGAAACCATCATCCGTGACCTAACAGATGTCGCTGTGAAAATGACGCATCAACAAGCGATGGAGAAAGTGAAATTCCGAGCAGAAGAGCAAGCGGAAGAACGCATTCTTGATGCGCTACTGCCACCAGCACGTGATAGCTGGGGTCAAGCAGAGCAAACGGAAGAGTCTTCTCACACTCGCCAGATCTTCCGTAAGAAACTGCGTGAAGGCCAACTAGACGATAAAGAAATTGAAATCGACGTAGCCGCACCGCAGATGGGCGTAGAGATCATGGCGCCTCCTGGTATGGAAGAGATGACTAACCAGCTGCAAGGCATGTTCCAAAACCTGGCAGGCGACACTAAGAAAAAACGTAAGCTGAAAATCAAAGACGCAATGAAAGCGTTAGCGGAAGAAGAAGCGGCGAAACTGGTAAACCAAGAAGAGCTAAAAGAAGCAGCGATTTTCAACGTTGAAAACAACGGCATCGTATTTATCGATGAGATCGACAAGATCTGTAAACGCGGCGAGAGCTCAGGCCCAGACGTTTCACGCGAAGGTGTTCAGCGCGACCTACTTCCATTGATTGAAGGCAGCACGGTATCAACCAAGCACGGCATGGTAAAAACAGACCACATTCTGTTTGTTGCATCTGGTGCATTCCAAGTGGCAAAACCATCTGACTTGATCCCAGAATTGCAAGGTCGTCTACCGATTCGTGTTGAGCTAGAAGCACTAAGCAGCAACGACTTCAAACGCATTCTGACAGAACCAAAAGCCTCTCTAACAGAGCAGTACGTTGCGTTGATGAAAACGGAAGATGTGGACATCGAATTCACAGAAGACGGCATCACGCAAATCGCGGAAGCGGCATGGACGGTCAACGAAAGCACAGAAAACATCGGTGCTCGTCGCTTACACACCGTAATGGAACGCTTGATGGATGAAATCTCTTACGACGCAGCGGAGCAATCTGGCGCTAAATTCGTTATTGATTCCGCTTATGTGAAAGAGCGCCTAGGCGACACGATTGAAGATGAAGATCTAAGCCGCTTTATTCTTTAACCGCAATCTATCCCACCAAAGCCCAGAACCTTGTTTCTGGGCTCGTTGTTCAGAATGACGGTGACTTTGACAACATCTAAATCAAAAGCTCTCGTCATTCTAGCGAGCTCAAGCGAGACTAAGAATCTGGTAACAACAGACGCCTACTCTTCCTCGTTCACCTTAATCACCGCACAATCGGACGATAGATTCTGAATCACACTCGTTCCTCGCTGTTCAGAATGACGGTGACTTAGACGACATCTAAATCAAAAGGTCTGGTCATTCTAGCGAGCTTAAGCGAGACTAAGAATCTGCTAACAGCAAACGCCTTTCTTTCCCCACTCGCCTTCACCACCGCACAATCGGATGATAGATTCTGAATCACCTCGTTCCTCGTTGTTCAGAATGACGGTGACTTAGACAACATCTAGACCAAAAGCTCTCGTCATTCTAGCGAGCTCAAGCGAGACTAAGAATCGGCTAACAGCAGACGCCTATTCTTTCCCACTCACCTTCACCACCGCACAATCGGATGATCGATTCTGAATCACACTCGTTGTTCAGAATGACGGTGACTTTGACAACATCTAAATCAAAAGACCTCGTCATTTTAGCGAGCTCAAGCGAGACTAAGAATCGGCTAACAGCAGACGCCTATTCTTTCCAACTCACCTTAACCACGGCACTATTGGGACGATAGATTCTGAATAACCCTTTGACTTCTAGTTGAGTTGTTTTAGGTCAATAGCGTATCTGCCTCTTTGTGCTTATACTGGGCACATTGGTTACTAGCACGAAATTTCCATGAAACAATCTCTACAGATCTGGCTTGAAGCCGCTCGTCCAAAAACGTTACCTCTGGCATTGGTCTCTATCTTAACAGGTAGCGTGCTCGCCTACTCGGCGGGTCATTTCTCACTGACGATTGCCATCATGGCTTTCGTAACCGCGACATTGCTGCAAATTCTGTCCAACCTGGCAAACGACTATGGCGATGCCGTTCAAGGTACAGATAACGACAAACGCCTCGGCCCATTACGAGCGATGCAGTCTGGCGCGGTAAGTGCCAAACAGATGAAACAGGCGATTATCTTTAACATCGTTCTGACCGCCATTTCAGGCTTGGTGTTGGTTTTCTATTCACTAAGTTCACTGGAAAGCATTGTCACTTTTATCGGGCTGGGAATTTTGGCCATTCTCGCAGCCATTGCTTATACCATGGGTAGCAAACCATACGGTTACGTGGGGCTTGGCGATATATCAGTGTTCTTGTTTTTTGGTCTACTCGGCGTATCCGGTACCTACTTCTTGCATACTGGTCACGTAGACACCACGCTATTCTTACCTGCTTTAGGCTGCGGTTTACTCGCCGTTGCAGTCCTCAATATCAACAATATGCGTGATATAGAGAACGACCGAGAGTGTGGTAAACGCACGGTGGCGGTACGCTTAGGTCAACGTAAAGCCAAACAGTACCACTTTATTTTACTTGGCGGAGCTATCCTTGCCTTTGCGGCTTACTTGTTAATTCAAGACAAACCCGTTTGGATTAGCTTGCCATTCTTACTTAGTATTTATTTCGTGGCCGATCATGGTAAAGCGGTTTGGCATACACAAAAGCCTGCTCAAATAGCACCAATGATGCCAGTCATCGTGAAATGCTCTCTAGTCACCAACGTTTTGTTTGCAACAATTGTGGTAGCTCAAACTCTAGTAAGTTAAAAAAGGATTGTCATTGCATTGACTTAATGCCTAGATATACTCAAAGACAACCAATTTCTGTTTAGAAAGGTACGCTATGGAATACAATACCTCAGCACTCTGTGATATCTACCTCGATCAGGTAGATGTGGTTGAACCAATGTTCAGTAACTTTGGCGGTCGCGCTTCATTTGCCGGGCAAATCACCACCATCAAGTGTTTTGAAGATAATTCGTTGATCCGCGAGACATTAGAGCAAGATGGACTTGGTCGCGTTTTGTTAATTGACGGTGGCGGTTCCCTACGTAAAGCCCTTATCGATGCAGAAATCGCAACCATTGCGGAAGAAAACGAGTGGGAAGGCATTGTCGTTTACGGCTGTGTTCGTGAAGTAGATGAACTTGAAGATATGAACTTAGGCATTCAAGCCCTCGCTTCTATTCCTGTTGGAGCGACAAGTCAGGGTATTGGCGAATTGGATGTACCAGTCAACTTTGGCGGCGTCAGCTTCTTACCTGAAGATTATATTTATGCTGATAGCACCGGAATTATCCTGTCGCCTGAACCATTGAATATTGATTTAGAGTTGGATGAAGAAGCATAGCGAGTCTTAGGTGTCTAAGTTATAGGGTCTTCTCTTAGCTATCAGCGCCTAGCCTTGTCTTAACATTTTCTACTTCCCTAAAACACAAACACCCGCTTAGCGCGGGTGTTTTTAATTTGGAATGAAGAAGCTGAATTATTCCACTTCGTCCATTTTGCCAAGTAGTGCACGAATGCGCTCTTGCCATTGTGCGTGCTCTTGCTGTGCTTGTTGTGCTTTTTGCTCTAGCTCTTCACGTTGAGAGCGAAGCTCGTTCGCTTCTTCCGCAAGTTTAGCTTTATCTTCTTTCAGCTCTTCGACTTCCATCTGAAGAAGAGTGATTGTGTCAACTGCAGTTTGAATTTTAGATTCTAGTTGTTCTAGTACTTCAAAAGACATCTTGGCCTACCTATGTTATTCCGTTGGGACGATGTGCGAGATTGATGCACACCTAACCTATATAAGGTTCATTCTACTCAGCGTCGCGATGAGAAACACTCACTATATTCGATATTTTGCATCATTCGGTCAAAAAATCAGCGCAATCTCACTAAACGCTGACTTTTCTTGTCGCTGAAGCATTTTTGAGCAAGGATTTTGCGTCCCGCTACGCTGAAAATCGCCCTAAGTATTGATCAAATTCAAGTTAGATAAAGTAAAAGCCTCGCAAAAAGGCAAACGTTCACTCGACCTTGTGATAGAATCGCCGCGCAAATTCTTCTTCCCTCTTGCTTACTTGGAGACATCATGAAACGCGATTTAGCAATGGCATTTTCCCGTGTGACTGAAGGTGCAGCTCTGGCTGGTTACAAATGGCTTGGCCGTGGCGATAAAAACGCAGCCGATGGCGCAGCTGTTGAAGTTATGCGCACGCTACTGAACAAAACAGATATCAGTGGTGAAATTGTCATTGGTGAAGGTGAAATCGATGATGCGCCAATGCTGTACATTGGTGAGCAAGTGGGTATTGGTGGTGATGAAGTGGATATCGCTGTCGACCCGATTGAAGGGACGCGTATGACGGCAATGGGACAATCGAACGCACTAGCCGTACTTGCCGCAGGTGAGAAAGGCAGCTTTCTTAAAGCGCCAGATATGTACATGGAAAAACTGGTTGTTGGCCCTGGTGCAAAAGGCGTAATTGACTTAGAAAAGCCGTTAAAAGAAAACCTAGAGAACGTAGCAAAAGCCCTGAACAAGCCACTTGATACCCTAGTCGTTATTACCCTTGCGAAACCTCGCCACGATGACGTTATTGCAGAAATGCAAGCAATGGGCGTACGTGTTTTTGCGGTGCCTGATGGTGACGTGGCTGCCTCTATTCTGACTTGTATGCCAGACAGTGAAGTGGACATGATGTACTGTATTGGTGGCGCGCCAGAAGGGGTAGTATCAGCAGCGGTAATTCGAGCGCTAGACGGTGATATGCACGGTCGCCTGCTTCCTCGTCACGAAGTAAAAGGCGATACTGAAGAAAACCGCATTTACGGTGCAGATGAACTAAAACGCTGCGATGAAATGGGCGTAAAAGCGAATGTTGTCCTCAAAATGGAAGACATGGCTCGTAGCGACAATGTGGTATTTTCAGCTACAGGCATCACTAAAGGTGACTTGCTGGAAGGTATCTCTCGTCAAGGCAATATTGCAACCACAGAAACGCTGCTCGTGCGCGGTCGATGCCGAACTATTCGCCGCATTAAGTCGACTCACTACCTAGATCGTAAAGATCCAGAAGTACGCGATATTATTCTTTAAGCATTTCTCGAGGCTCTCGCTCAGTCTGAGCTTGAGCCTTTCTTTCCGCACAACGGGCAATAGATTCTGAATCACACTCGTTCCTCGTTGTTCAGAATGACGGTGACTTTAATAAGCTCTAAATCGAAAGAACTCGTCATTCTAGCGAGCCCCAGCGAGACTAAGAATCTAGTAGTAACAAGCTCCTATTCTTTCCTGGTCACCTTAACCATTGCTCAACCAGAAGATGGATTCTGAATCACTTCGTTCCTCGTTGTTCAGAATGACGACATATCTTGGCTCATATGAACATAGCCCCTACAAATCCACACTCAAATTAAGTCAACACTTTTCTTTACTAACCCTATCGCGCATAATATGTACTGACGTATAAATGGTGGGTATATGAAGACCGTAGATAGGATATTGCAAATCGTTAAGCGTGATGGCTCCGTCACTGCAAAACAACTCTCTTCTGAGCTAGGGATGACAACCATGGGGGCTCGTCAGCACCTGCAAAGTTTAGAAGATGATGGCATTCTTTCTATCCATGACGTAAAAGTAAAAGTTGGTCGCCCTGCTCGTCATTGGTCTCTCACTCAAAAAGGTCATGAGCAATTTGCTGACCGTCACGGTGAGTTGACCATTCAGTTTATAGAAGCTGTCGAACATATCTTTGGCAAAGACGGACTGGAAAAAGTCACATCAGAAAGGGAAAAACTCACGTTACAAAGTTATCGTCAGCATCTTGAGCAATGCGACTCTCTGCAAAGCAAACTAGAAACACTCGTCACATTAAGAGAGCAAGAAGGCTATATGGCAGAGCTCGAGAAAGATGAGAACGGATTCATCTTGATCGAAAATCACTGTCCGATTTGTAAAGCCGCAACTCGCTGCCCAAGCTTGTGCCAATCAGAATTAAGTGTCTTTCAGTCTTTACTTGGACGTGACACCAAAGTAGAGCGTACCGAACACATCATTAGTGGCCAAAGACGCTGCGTTTACCGCATCCAACAACTGCAGTAACCACCACAACCAAACATCGACATGCCGCACTTATTCAATCTCAAGCTTGAAAGCTTCTCTTATAAGTGAGACGGCTGAAGAATTCATCCTCTCTCCTCTTTCTAGTGGTATAGGCTTTTAGTAACTAAAGGCAATTTCCATAAGGATTTGGAGAGCATCGATGTCTAATCTACGTCATATCCCGTCCCAAACGCTTCCTCCATTCGATGAAATGGTTCGAATGGCAGAGCGAGACCCAGAAGCTTTTGAGCAATTTCGTCATGAGATGGCGAAAGAGATGATCGAAAGCGCATCAGAAGATATGAAAGAAAGATTGTGGGCTCAACAAAGCCACATTGATAGAGTCATCAGCACGTGTAAAAACCCTCATCACACCAATGTGGTATTGATGAACGAGTTGCAAAAACAGGTCGTAAAGTTCAAAGCAGCGCTAGAAGGGGAAGCGGCACCGACACAAAAAGCGGATGTGGTTAGCTTAAATGCGTTTAAAGATAGGGATGATTTTTACTGATACTCAGTAGATAGATCGAGAAAGTTAGGGTTCGTTTCTCTTACCAAGGCTAACTTCCACTCACGCTTCCACTGCTTGAGCTGCTTTTCTCGGTTTATAGCATTAGCCATATCGTCGAATAACTCAAAGTAAACGAGCTTATGAACGTTGTATTTCTTAGTAAATCCTTCCACTACTCCATTTTTATGTTGCCATATTCTTTGGGGCAGCTGACTGGTAACACCTATGTAGAGAACGGCGTTGTTATTTGACGTTAGGATATAAACACAAGGTGTCTTATCGATGATTCATTCTCCTTCATTATTCGCTGTTACTTTTCCGTTGTAATTCGCAAGCTCAGGCAGTTTATTTCAATCTCAGAGCACTCTGCGCCTAGATTCTGAATCACTTCGTTCCTCGCTGTTCAGAATGACGATGGCTTTCACAGACTCTAAATCAAAGGAGCTCGTCACTCAATCAAGCTTTAGCGAAACTAAGAATCTGGTATCAGCAAGCTCCTATTCTTTCCCGCTCAGCTAACCACTGCTCAGCCGGATGATAGATTCTGAATCACCTCGTTCCTCGCTGTTCAGAATGACGATGGCTTTCACAGACTCTAAATCAAAGGAGCTCGTCACTCAATCGAGCTGTAGCGAAACTAAGAGTCTGGTATCAGCAAGCTCCTATTCTTTCCCGTTCACCTAAACCACCGTACAATCGGATGATAGATTCTGAACCACACTCGCACCTCTCTGCTCAGAATAACGATGACTTTATCAGCCTCTAAACCAAAAAGGATCGTCATTCTAGCGAGCCTTAGCGAGACTAAGAATCTACTTTCAGCACGCACGGTACTTGAAGCGATTACTCCGGCTCAGGGCCATATTGGTTTGGTCCTGATGTCCCCTTTAAGAGACCACATTCAATTAGAATCCATAAACCACAAATCAGAGAAATGGAAGCAACGAACATCTGTGGGGTCGACGGCTCTTGCGCGGCAGGGCTGGTCATTGGCGTGGCAATTCGTCCGATAATCAACGGAATATTCAGTGCTAGCCAATAGATCGATTTGTTGCGGTCGTGCCAACGCTTGGTGGTGATCGCCAAATCAGGGATCAACAGAATCACCAAGAAAATAGGAAGAAGCACATAGGAGAGAGTAGGAAGCAGCTGGCTGATACCGGCACCAAAGCCTAGAATGGACACATAGTAAATGACGTTCCAAATCCAGTAGGTTTTACGGTCTATACGTCCTTGAAAAGAAAACAGTAGCTCTTTAGTCGACATCAAATTTTACCCCAAAATAGAAAGGTTATAGATTAGCCGAGTCAATATAGTTTGGAAAGGACACCGATAGCTTGGGTGCCCACAACGCCCATATAACAAGCAGAGCCAGGCTGAGAATTCGTAACAATAACCCCTCGCTATTCTCGGGCAATCCAGCACCACCTAGTTCACTACCTTTTGGAAGCTATCTATATCCATGTCTCGGATATTGACCGTTAAACTGTGCACGTGACTGGCTTGCTCTTGAAGTGTCGCCATCAAGGCTCGTGACAGTTCTCGCTTTTGTTCTTGGGAGCGACCAGATAACAAATCAAAGTTGATATGGATAAAATCGAGGCTATCTCCCTCCTCTCCTATTAACCAATTGTGGCACCGGAGCGTTCTAGATTTCACTGACGCGAGTTCAAAAAGGCCACTTTCTAACGCCGTTTTATGTAAATCCTCCAGTAACCCCTGAACATTGACGCGTTCTTCCACCGAGTTTGAATACTCTAAAACGAGATTTGGCATTTTGATTCCTTTCTACAACAATTAATTCCAGCGCGTAGTAATACCAATCTCAGCAGCAATTTCCGAGGAATGAACTATCATTCTGTCTACGCGATCACCAATCGGTTGCTTTTGACAAAAATAACAGGATCGATGCTTGGTCGAATCAACAAAGAAAGCCGGACAAGACATGACGCCAATCATGATCTGTTCACATTATTCTGTTATATTCCTACGTAGATTTTTTACATTAATTGACTATTTACATTAAAGATAAGGGAGATATTCCTATGCGTCGTCCTGTAGTGATGGGTAACTGGAAACTAAACGGCAGCAAAGCAATGGTAACTGAGCTGCTAACTGGTCTTAACGCTGAACTTGAAGGCGTTGAAGGTGTTGACGTAGCAGTCGCTCCACCAGCACTTTACATCGACCTAGCAGAGCGCGTAATCGCTGAAGGCGGTAACAAAGTTATCCTAGGTGCACAAAACACTGACCTAAACAACAGCGGTGCTTTCACTGGCGACATGTCTCCAGAAATGCTGAAAGACTTCGGTGCTTCTCACATCATCATCGGTCACTCAGAGCGTCGTGAATACCACAACGAATCTGACGAGTTCATCGCTAAGAAATTCAACTTCCTAAAAGAAAACGGTCTAACGCCTGTTTTCTGTATCGGTGAATCTGAAGCTCAAAACGAAGCTGGCGAAACTGAAGCAGTATGCGCACGTCAAATCAACGCAGTTATCGACACTTACGGTGTTGAAGCTCTAAACGGCGCAATCATCGCTTACGAACCAATCTGGGCGATCGGTACTGGTAAAGCAGCAACAGCTGAAGATGCACAACGCATCCACGCTTCTATCCGCGCACTAATCGCAGCGAAAGACGAAGCAGTTGCAGCACAAGTAATCATCCAATACGGCGGTTCTGTTAAGCCAGAAAACGCTGAAGCTTACTTCTCACAACCAGACATCGACGGCGCTCTAGTTGGCGGTGCTTCTCTAGACGCGAAAAGCTTCGCAGCAATCGCTAAAGCAGCGGCTAAAGCAAAAGCTTAATCTCGTTTTTACTGAGAGTTGAAATAACAAAGGGATGCATCATGCATCCCTTTTGTTTGCTTACGATCTAATGAGTTTTGTCACTCCAAGGAGCTCAACGACATCAGGAATCTACTCTCCGCACGCACTCAAATCAAACCAGCAAAACAACAGACATAACCTATAGGAATCCCGTCATTCCGAGGAGTCTAAGCGACATCAGGAATCTACTAACCGCATGTGTCAAACCCAAAGCTAAGTAACGAAAAACACCTTACATCAAAACAAAGAACCTAATCGCACTTCCAGTTATTCCCACTCAATTCCATCCAACCAGCGAACTCTATTCACTTACCCTGCACACTGGATTTATAGTTACTGATACTTGTTCAAGGAGGAGCAATCGACATGACAACACCCATATCAGACATCGCCAATGTGATTCACCATGGTGGGAAACATACGGTCACTGGCTCTTGTCATGAATTGAAACTGCCACACGGTAGCATCTTGATCGATTGCGGACTCTTCCAAGGCAAAGACATCCATTTTGGCAACCGCAGGGCATCATTGGATATTGAGTTTCCGGTTAAACACATCAAAGCATTAGTCCTGACTCATACTCATATCGATCATATTGGACGCCTACCTTGGTTACTGGCTGCTGGATTTAAAGGCCCCATTTACTGCACCAAAGCAACAGCCGAGTTGGTACCGCTCATGCTAGAAGATGGATTAAAGCTGCAACTGGGTTTGAACTTCCATCAGCGTCAACAAGTCCTCAATGTCATTAAAAAACAGCTGAGACCCCATGACTACCAACAATGGCTGCAACTTGGTAAGCAATGTTACCTGCGCTTTCAGCCTGCGGGGCACATTCTTGGTTCCGCTTACGTGGAATTCAAACTTCCCAATCATGAAATCATCGTATTTTCCGGCGATCTAGGTCCGTCCAATACCCCGCTCTTACCCGATCCTATGCCGCCAAAGCGTGCCGACTATTTGTTCATCGAGTCCACATACGGCAACAAAGAGCATGAAGAGACAGCCACTCGAACTGAGCGCTTGAACGCCATTATCGATCACGCACTGCGAGACGGTGGTGTAATTCTGATCCCAGCTTTCAGCGTAGGACGTACACAGGAGCTGTTATTCGATATTGAGCAACTGATTCACCAACGCAACTTGTCGTCTTCTTTGCCAATCATCCTAGACTCACCGCTTGCGAAAGGAGTCACGAAGACCTACCGCCGTTTCAAAAAACTGTGGGGAAAAGAAGCAAAGCAAAAGCTCAACAATCATCGTCATCCCCTCGCCTTTGAACAATGCATTACTGTGGAAAGCCATCGAGAACATCAAGCATTAATAAATCGACTAGCCTCCACCGATGAACCTGCGATTGTCGTTGCGGCATCCGGTATGTGCGAAGGTGGAGAATCGTCAATTACTTAAAAGCACTCTTACCGGATGAGAGAAATGATGTGTTGTTTGCGGGTTATCAGGCGCAAGGAACCTTAGGTCGAGAAATCCAATCAGGCAGCCACACGGTGGATATCGGTAACCAACCAATCGAAGCCAACGCGCTGGTCCATACCATCTCTGGATATTCTGCACACGCAGACCAAAGCGATTTATTGAAGTTTGTTACTGGTATTCCAGCACAACCAAAAGCCGTGCATTTGATACATGGAGAGAAAGAAGCAAAAAAAGAGTTAGGAGAAAAGTTGGAAGCAGAGGGAATTGAGGTAGTTTATTAGACTGATATTAGCCGACATTAGAACGATACTGTCTAATTCTTACTTATTGTTAACGAGTTAAAACAGCATAAGAATTTGAATATCAACGTGCTTTAACTAAGCTTTGTACGTCAGAAAGCCGTGATAAAGCACGTTAGTAACGAGACGGAACAACTATGCAGGCTCAGCAACCTTTACGGTTGGGGTTTTAGCAAGCTCAGCACTAGACGCTTTTTTGTATAGGTTTTCGTAGCAGTAGTTTGTCGCCTCGATGTAACCTTCTACACTACCGCAGTCAAAACGCTGACCTTTAAATTTGTAAGCAATAACACAACCAGATTGAGCTTGCTGCATCAATGCGTCAGTAATTTGGATTTCTCCACCTTTGCCTGGCTCCGTATTTTCGATAAGATCAAAAATATCTGGCGTTAAGATATAGCGACCAATAATTGCTAAGTTACTTGGTGCAGTGCCTGGTTCTGGCTTTTCTACCATGTTATCAATTCGGAAGATGTCATCTTTGATCATCTCTCCAGCAATCACACCATACTTATGGGTCTCAGTTTCTGGAACTTCTTGAACCGCCACAATAGAGCAACGGAACTGCTTGTACAGCTCAACCATTTGCGCTAATACGCCCTGCTCTTCATTCACACAAAGGTCGTCTGCTAGTACAACAGCAAATGGCTCATCCCCCACCAACTCACGACCGGTCAAGACAGCATGACCAAGACCTTTCATCTCACGTTGACGGATGTAAGTGTAACTCGCTGAATCAATCAAAGAGCGGATATCATCTAACAGTGCTTCTTTACTTGTGCCTGAGATTTGATGTTCCAACTCGTAGTTTTTGTCGAAGTGGTCCATCAAAGAATGTTTGCCACGACCTGTGATAATACACATTCCATCCATGCCCGCTTCAATGGCTTCTTCAACACCGTATTCAATTAATGGCTTGTTCACCACTGGCATCATTTCTTTCGGCATGGATTTTGTTGCAGGTAGAAAACGAGTACCGTAGCCTGCAGCAGGGAAAAGACACTTTTTAATCATTTTTAAATTCACCAACTGTAAAAAAGGCCCTCATGCATGAGAGCCATATATTATCGTTATACTAAAAATTTAATCACTACCAAACAAGTCTCGCGTGTAAACTTTATCCGCAACGTCAGCTAACTCTTCCACCATGCGGTTAGAAACAATCACATCCGCACTTTGTTTGAACTCATTCAGGTTTTTAATCACTCGAGAGTTAAAGAAATCTTCTTCTTTGAGCACGGGTTCGTAAACTACGACCTCAACGCCTTTCGCCTTGATACGCTTCATAATGCCTTGAATAGAAGAAGCGCGGAAGTTATCCGATCCCGCCTTCATGATTAAACGGTAAATACCGACAACTTTTGGTTCGCGCTTAAGAATAGCTTCAGCAACAAAATCTTTACGAGTACGGTTAGCATCAACAATCGCACCAATGATGTTGTTTGGTACATCTTGGTAATTGGCTAAAAGCTGTTTAGTGTCTTTTGGTAAGCAGTAACCACCGTAACCAAATGATGGGTTGTTGTAATGATTACCGATACGAGGATCCAAGCCAACACCTTCAATGATCTGACGAGCATCCAAGCCATGAGCTTCTGCATAAGAGTCTAGCTCATTAAAGTATGCTACACGCATAGCAAGGTAGGTGTTTGAAAATAGTTTTACTGCTTCAGCTTCTGTCGAATCAGTAAATAGAACTTGAATATCGTCTTTTACAGCCCCCTCGACCAGCAAGCTAGCAAATACTTCGGCACGTTCACTGCGTTCACCAACGATGATACGTGATGGGTGAAGGTTATCATAAAGCGCTTTGCCCTCTCGCAAGAACTCAGGAGAGAAAATGACATTCTCACACCCCAACTCTTCCTTAATTCGAGCAGTATAGCCAACAGGAACAGTAGACTTAATCACCATTACTGCATCAGGGTTGATAGACATAACA
Source organism: Vibrio sp. SCSIO 43097 (assembly GCF_023650755.1). Classification (NCBI taxonomy): domain Bacteria; kingdom Pseudomonadati; phylum Pseudomonadota; class Gammaproteobacteria; order Vibrionales; family Vibrionaceae; genus Vibrio; species Vibrio sp. SCSIO 43097. The sequence continues at coordinate 3,161,347 of NZ_CP071840.1, forward strand.
TCTTTAATCACAGCTTCAACTGAAGAAGTATTAAAGTAATTGGTTTGTGGATCGTAATCTGTAGGAGTTGCAATAACAACGTATTCTGCGTTTTGGTAAGCTCTCTGCTTATCCGTTGTTGCCAAAAAGTTTAGCTCTTTGTGTGCCAAAAAGTGTTCAATTTCAGTATCAACAATCGGCGACTTACGTCGGTTCAGTAAATCAACCTTCTCAGAAATGATATCTAAAGCGACCACCTCGTGATTCTGAGCTAACAGCATAGCGTTAGAAAGCCCAACATAGCCGGTCCCAGCAACTGCGATTTTCATGGATTAATCCTTCATTTATTTTTGGCAGAGGATACCAAAATTAACGCTATTTAGCCATAAATGAGCCGATTGCATCACTAGCACATTAGTGTTGCTAATAGAGGATTGTGGATTACAACTTTTTCCTACAATAAAGTTGAGCTAAAATTAAACGCACACATACTATAAACGTTGGCTTTTTTATGTTCCTTGAACTCTGTTTTATCTTTTTTACTTCCTTTGCCACCCTCTTTTTAATGCGTAAGATGGCTAAGAAAATTGGATTAGTTGACAAACCTAATGCAAGAAAGCTTCACAATGGTGCGGTACCACTCGTTGGTGGCATTTCGATTTGTTTAGTTCTTGCTCAATATCTAACCTTCAATCCAAATACTATAGAGCACAGTTGGCTATACCTGTTATGCATCTGCACACTTACAATGGTCGGAGCAATCGATGATAAAACCGACCTAAGCTTTAAAGTTCGCTTGGGTATTCAAGCAATTTTATCGATTGTAATGATGAAAGTTGCTGGTCTCGAGCTTAATAATCTCGGAGATATGTTCGGGGTTGGAGAAGTGTCTTTAGGTTGGGCTGGTAGTTTAATCACTATTATCGCAGTAATTGGTGCTATCAATGCCTTTAACATGGTAGATGGTATCGACGGGTTGCTAGGCGGTCTTTCTATTGTAACATTCGGTGCACTAGCATTTTTATTGCAAGTTGATAGCCAACATGGTCTAGCTTATTTATGTGTGGTCATCATTGTAGCTATGCTTCCTTATATCTTTATGAACCTTGGGATACTAGGGAGAGAGCGAAAAGTATTTATGGGTGATGCTGGTAGTATGATGATCGGATTCACTGTAATCTGGTTGTTGCTGGGCGTTAGTCAAACAGGAAATTCTGAGCCACTAATGCGCCCAGTCACTGCTCTTTGGCTTATTGCTGTGCCCTTAATGGATATGGCCGCAATAATGATCCGCCGCATTCGTAGAGGCGATTCTCCATTCAAACCTGATCGTGAACATCTTCATCACATATTTCAACGCCTAGGACTTGGACCAAAACAGACTCTTGTTGCAATATGCTTTATTGCAAGCCTTTATGCTGGCTTCGGTATTTATGGTGAGGCTACCAATATTTCAGAAGTAACGATGTTCGTCTTATTCATTTCGTGCTTTGTAATTTACTCAATCATTTTGGCGTACATTTGGAAAATTACTAGCTTCTTAAGGACAAAACTAAATAAGACAACTAGCGTTCAGCAATCTGGAATCCTATAACCTCAAACATGCAGCTAAGTGACCAGAAATGCTCTTGCTTGGTGGTCACTTAGCCATACTTATATCAGTTGTACGCTCTCGCGACCCTTCCCTTTGAATTGATTGAATACTCTTTTACGTATGCAGGAATAAACACCGACTCACCTCTACCTAACGTTAAAGTTTCACCAGAAGCATGATATAGCGTTAACGAACTATCGATAGCAAATAATATTTCAGCGCTTTGCATTACTATCCTCTCATCGTTCGATTCCGTGAGACAGTCAAATTTAAAATCTGAAACGGGCACAGAATAACTCAACCTATTCCCAAATACTTCTGGTTTGAGCAATAGAGAGTCTGATGACTTCTCTTCAAACAAAGTACAACGAGCTAACTCTACCACGTCAATATGCTTTGGAGTTAGACCAGCCCGGAGAACATTATCTGAATTCGCCATTATCTCTAAGCCAGTACCTTTTAGATAAGCATGTGGTGTTCTTGCATCAAGGAACATTGCCTCTCCAGGAGAAAGCGTCAAAACATTTAGCATAAGAGGAGCAAAAAGACCAATATCACCAGGGTAAGATTTGTTTAGCTCCACAATTAGAGTTCCTAAATCATTTTTAATACTCGGCTTCTGATATGCTTTTGCATACTCAATTAATCCTTGAATAGATGCTTCTTTCGCTTCCCCCTCTAAAGATAAGATCCCGATAAAGAAAGCTTCTAAACCTGTAGCTGTTAAGTTTTTCTTAAAGGCTTCCAACAGCTGGTGAATTACAGGTACATTGGATTCTTCTATAACTTTTGAGAAGAGCAAGACAATCTCGGTATATGCGCGGAAGCCATTCATAGCTTGGTATGGAGTCAAAGCGTATACCAACTCTGGTTTATGATTCGCATCTTTATAATTGCGATTTGGAGCAGAAAGCTCAAGACCTAACTCTTCCTCTTTAGCAAACCCTAGCTCAGCTTCCAATTTATTTGGATGCACCTGGATGGATAATGCATTCCCAGCAGACAATACCTTAAACAAATAGGGTAACGTTCCAAATTTTTGCTCTGTACTGGTCGATAAAATTTTGGCTTTATCTTTAGCAATAAACTCAGATAATAGAAACTCTTCACCTCCAAGTTGAACCTTTGAGCATCCGTTAGGGTGTGCCCCCATCCAAATCTCTGCTTGAGGTTCCTGATTTGGATTTTCAATTCCAAACAACTCTTGAAGAGCAGTCTCACTGCCCCATGCATAATTTTGTATTGGGTTATTTAGTTTAAAAAAGTTCATCAGCATTACCATTAAACGAAAAAAGCTTGACTTAGATTATTCCAAGTCAAGCCTTTATATTTTTTATTTTTATTAAAGTTGCTGCACACGCAACAAAACAGAGTTTACAAGCGCTTTAGCTGTATCAAAGGACGCAGCTTCAGCATAGCACCGTAATTCTGGAGCATTACCAGAAGGTCGTAGGTGAATGATCACATCATTAGTCAAAGACAATCTCAAACCATCAGTAGTGTTAATGCTTTCTACTTTTAAATCCGTAAAGCCAAGCTTTAGCAGTAATTCTTCAGGATTCATCTTGCCATGCTCAAGTATTGCTAAACTTTTCTCCGTAGGAAAGTTTTGAATACGGTCACTATGCGTAAAGCGCTGCGGTAATTGAGCTACCAAACTTTTTATTGATGATGTTTTCGCTAAAGAAAGCAACATTAGTGCAGGTAAAACGGCGTCTCGGGTTGGTAGTGCTTTTAGAGACTTCCCATTCACCGAAACATCACTTCCGAGTAAATACCCACCGTTTGCTTCAAAGCCAGCAATTCGACGATAAGAATTTGCGAGTTCAGCAAACTCAGCGATAACATAAGGAGAACCAATTCGAGTTTTAGAGACAACTTTAAATTCAGGAGAATCTGCGATAATAGTATTGCAACTAACAGGTACAGCCAATGCTTCGATTTGAAGCGCTTTTGAGCAAAGTAAGCCCAAAACATCACCTCTCAACCATTCGCCGTTCTCATCGGCAACTAATGGGCGATCCCCATCTCCATCAGTCGAAAATATAAAATCAAAATTATATTGTTTCGACCAAACGCGTGCTTTTTCCTTATCAGATTCAGCAACTGCTTCAGTGTCAATTGGTACAAATTCATCCGTGCGCTCTAGTGATATAACCTCAGCACCAAGTGACTCAAATAATCCCTGATAGATATCTCGACCAGCACTTGAATGCTCATAAATACCTATTCGTTTTCCTTTAAGCATATCTGCTTCAAAAAGGCGAGTGTAGCGTTCTATATACTGATTTTCGGCCTTTTTATCCGTAACCAGTTCCAGTAGTTGAGTAGAAGTTCTAAACTCAAGGCTTGAGCTTAGAATACTCTGCTCATCAGCTTTTGTGATTTCACCATCAGGACGATAGAATTTTAGACCGTTTCGGTCGAAAGGAATGTGGCTCCCCGTAACCATTATGCAAGGAATCGAATCCTGCATTGCAGAAAATGCTAATGCTGGAGTAGGAATTACGCCGTAATAAGAAACGTCATAACCTCTGGATTTAATAGCCTCAATACACGATTGAGCCATAGCATAACTACTAGGACGGTTATCAATGGCAACGGCTACTCTGGTAAAGTCGAAATCATTCGCTACTGTAGTCAAGAACGCATGAGAGAATGCTTCACAAACTTCCGGAGTAAAGTGTTCGACTAGACCTCTGGCGCCACTCGTACCAAATTGAATTCCCGACTCTGCAATGACCTTTGACGTTATTAACATAAACAAACCTTAAATTAACCTTTTAGTAACCTTCATTCTTCAAGTAAGTACGTACAATATCGTCCTCTGAAAGGTAACCGCCCGTTCTAACCTCAATAATTTCTAAAGGAAACTTACCGGGATTCTCGAAGCAGTGCTCTGTTCCGACTGGAATATAGATGGATTCGTTCTCCGTAACGATGTGCTTTTCTGAACCTCTGTGTACTAAAGCAGTACCAGAAACAACCACCCAATGCTCAGCACGATGGTAATGCAGCTGCATCGCCGTCTTTTGACCAGGTTTAACTACCACTTTTTTCACATGATATCGCTCACCTTCTGCAATATGATCATGCATCCCCCAAGGACGATAAACCTCTCGGTGTTGTTGAAACTCAATGCGATCTTTCTCTTTTAAGCTGGAGACAATATTCTTTACATCTTGAACACTATCTCTGTGAGCGACTAATAGGGCATCTTTGGTATCAACAATAACTAAATCCTCAACGCCTATTGCTGCGACTAGTCGGTTGGAAGAATTGATATAACAACTTTGCGAGTTGTCAACTAATACGTCCCCACGAATCACATTGTGTTGCTCATCTTGTTCGCTAACTTCCCATAGAGAAGACCAAGCGCCAACATCACTCCACCCTGCATCTAATGGACAAACTACAGCATCGTTTGTTTTTTCCATAACGGCATAATCAATGGACTCATCGGGACAACTCTTAAATGCTTCTTCATCAAGGCGAATGAAATCTAAGTCGTTATGTGCTCCGGAGTACGCGCTTTTTACTGCATCTAAGATGTCTGGACGAAACTTTCCAAGCTCTTCTAGATAGCGAGAAGCTTTGAACATAAACATCCCACTATTCCAGTAGTAACCACCATCTTTTAAGTATTGTTTTGCGACAGATGAATTAGGCTTTTCAACAAACGCCTCAACCGAATAAGCTTCATGTTGAGGTAGTTTATTACCGCTACGAATATAACCATAACCAGTTTCTGGTTTGGTCGGTACAATACCAAACGTAACAAGTTTACCACTTTCAGCCAATGATACTGCGGCCTCAACTGTATTACGAAATACATCATCGTGCTTGATAAGATGATCCGCAGCCAAAACCAAAAGTATAGGGTCTTGGCCTTCTTCAATTGCACGCAAAGCGGATAAAGCGACTGCTGGCGCAGTGTTGCGTCCAAAAGGCTCAAGAATTATCCCTGAATGCGCAATATTACGAGAACGTAGTTGCTCTGCCGCCAAAAAGCGATGTTCTTCATTACATATTAACGAAACAGGAGAGTGATTAATTCCTTGTAAACGAATAATAGTATCTTGCAACATTGAAAAGTTACTAGTGAGAGATAAAAATTGTTTGGGGTAGCAAGTGCGGGACATCGGCCAAAGTCGAGAACCGGAGCCACCGGCCATAATTACAGGAAGAATATAAGACATAGTATTTTTTTAATGAATCAATTGATGAACTTTGTTTAGTAACGGTTTGAGTTTTCCACTCCAAGAATGCTGTTCTTGAACATATTCATAAGCACATTCTGAAATATTTTCAGCAAATTCGATATCACTTTCAAGCTTAAGAACATATCTAACATAATCTTCAACAGAGTCCGCGATGAGAATATCTTTACCGTTTACAGCAAAAAGACCTTCCAGCCCTGTTGAAGAGGAAATTGTAGGTATACCCAACGCCATATATTCTAGTATCTTGTTTTGAACACCAGCTCCAAGTCGAACTGAACAAATACCGGCAATTGCTCCTTGAGTATGATCTACAACGTTCTTTACCGAGCCCGTAACCACTACTCCCTCTATCTTTGCCAATTTTTTATGGCAATCTGGTTTAATCTTGCCTATCACGTGAAATTGATAATCCCCATAGCGCCGAACTTCTGGCAAAACCTCTTTTGCGAACCAATAAGCGGCATCAAAATTTTGAGCCGAATACATATTTCCAATAAACACTAATTTTTTTTTAGTAGGTGAGAATTGGTACGGCAACTTAGTTAGATCTACACCGTTAGAGCAAACAAGAGCCTTCGATAAGAGTCTTTCATTATCTGAAAACAAAAATTCTTTATCAATTTTAGATACAAAGACACTATAATCAAAATACTTCGTAATTTCTTTTTCGTAACGGTTTAATCTATTCCGCTCCAAACGATATATTACTCCCTTAAACCCAGAACTGTTCTTGACTTGTGAGACTCGAAAATAGTTCATTGAGATTGCATCAGTCATTTCAACAATTTTCTTTTGTTTTAACTCCTTAGCATATTCGGCAGTACGAATCAGATGAGGCAATATCAAATCATGATGTTCCGACAAGCAATCTACTAGGCGATGAAAACTTCGTGATTTGTAATATGCTACTTGTAAAGGGGTTTTAGTTGGCAAAGCTAACAAACAGTTTAAGTATGACCGCCACTTTGGAAGATAGTGTCGACGAACTTCAACAAAAACCCCATCATTAGGAACATGATATTGCATTTCTTTTTTTGATTCACACAATGAAAGCAAAGTAATACTGTAATGCTTAGATAATTCTTTGCAAAGCTCATATATACGAAGTCGATCACCGCCAATTACAGGGTAAGGAAAGCGAGGAGTAATTACTAATATCTTCTTTTTAATCATATTTAGATGACCAAATCATTGCAAAAACAAACATATAGATTGAAAAATAAAATGTAGAAAATTGTAACATCATAGCAAACGTAATACAGAAATAACTTTTAGTAAGTAAATCTCCATTTCTTTTTAATCTAGAAATTGAAGCTTTCGCATAATACAACATGAATAGTATCCCAAAAACACCAAAGTCTACAGCAATCCTTAAAAAGTAATTTCTTGGATCAGCGTTATTATTTGCGAGATGGTTAGGCACTTCAGAAGTGGAAAATGAAGGAACATCAAGCAGGTGAGTATAATATTGTAAATTATTACTAAATGCGCCGACCCCTAACCCCAAAGGATGATCAAGAACCATGTTAAAAGCCACCGTCGGATAACCAAGCCTTATTAATAGGGAGTTATCAATGGATATAATTGCATAATAAATACTACTAGACCCATTCATTAAAATATCAATTAAGCGAGATATTCTAGAAAAAATGTAACCTCCATCACCAGAAAAAATATTATAAGTTGTATATATACCCAAAACTAAAAAAAAGAAAACAACCATAGATTTCATAACACTGCTAATCTTAACTTTTGAAAAAAGAAGAAGATGTAATAACATAGACACGAGCAGTACGATAAAACCAGTCATAGAAAATGCGCTAAGAAATGCTAAGATGTTTGTAAAAACTAACAGTAAACACAATTTTGATTTTGTACGTTGGTATTTAAAAATTAATGGAACCGAGCAAAACAACAATAGTTGAACAGCCCAAGAAGGTTCACTTGTAGTAATTAACAATCTAGGGGATTCTGTGCCAACTAGAAACATTGACAATAAATTCCTTATTCCTGACAAAGAATCTATCTTCGACGATAATAAATCGAAGATAGCATAAAATGAAACAAATAACGAAACATGATACAATCTATTCAAAACTTGTTCAAAAGTATAAAACCGAAACAAGAATGAAAAACCTAAAAATGAAAAAAAACCAACAATATAAAACACAGAATTAACAATAGCGTTGTCATAATAACTTAACGAAAAAACACTATAAATTAATATTAGAGTTAGAAAAAAAAATGATAAAAGGATAGAAGCCTTATTGACTCTACCATCAATAACTATACAATAAAAAAAGTAAAAGACGCCTAAAAGTGCAGTAATATATGGAGTAATTGCCGAGTACGTTCCTGGAATAAATGGTAATGACCAAAATGGCAAACTATAGACTATCAAACTCAACAAAATAAGCATTTAAAAAAACACCTTATCTATATATTTCCCTACGGTCTTGACATCAAAATCAACAGCTCTCTCTGTTGCTTTTTTAGAATATAAAACATATTTATTTTTATCTTCTAGAAATCTAATTGCTTTAACTATTTCATTTGAACATCGAACTTCTTCAGAAGAGTGGAATGATGATTCGTATGCAGCCAACTTACCCAAACTGAGCCCACTATTACCTTTTTCTATTATATAACCAGGACCACTATCACATTCAGTAGATATAACGGGAACTCCCAAAGACATTGCCTCAACCAACGAATTCCCGAAAGACTCCCATATAGATGGAAAAACAAACACATGAGACCGCTTTACTATACTATGCGGATTACTAACATTACCAAAAAATTCTACAGAGTCTCGTAAGTTCAATCTATCGACCAATAAATTCAGCTCTTCTTTCAAGTCACCCTCACCTAAAATTAATAATCGATAGTCATCTTTTAATTCGGTCATTGCATTTATCAAGTGCCAATGTCCTTTTTGTTTTGATAAACGCCCTGAAGTTACAATCACTTTACGACTATCATTAAGAAAATAATCGTCATGTTTACTCTCAACAATTAGAGCTCTCTCTTTAAGATCAGAAAGATAAAAAAAGTTATCAAAATACGCAATTTTTCTTTCGTCTATATTATAAAAACCAGAAATAGCTTTAATCATATCCTTTGAATTAGCATGAATAAGATCAGAATAAGGATAAAAGAATTTTAATAGTTTCGTCACCAATCCATTTAGTGGCAAATCCATGTTGGGATCTTGTCGTTCCGATATCACTATTTTCCCTTGTGAAAGTTTACCAGTAATAATATTGACTAGATTTGGTATATACATCATAGAAAAGACACAATCAGGTTTTAACTTAACTCTAAGATATAAAACACGGATAAGTGCAATAAAAAAACCTGGCCAACGCATTATTTTTTTATATAATTTGTGAATATTGTTATTTGAAAATCCAGCAGCCATAGGAATGTTTAGATTAACAAAATAATCACACTCTACTTTTATATTAACTGGAGTTGAATCATAACTAACAAGCAATACTCTATAATCATTTTCCTTAAGGTATTTACACAATTTTCTCGTACTCTCGGCCACACCACCTTGGTATAAATCAGTAGTTATAAGCATCACTGTTTTCATAAAAAATTCTCGCTTTCCTTTAACTTGGTGTAATGTTCAAGATCTCTATATGAAAAAACTTTAGCAGGATGCCCACCACAAATAGCTAGAGGAGGTATGTCTTCAACGACCGTACTTCCTGCTTGTACAATCGCTCCCTCCCCAATTGATACACCTGGAAGAATAGTAACATTTATACCTAACCAAACATTGTTACCTATATCAACATTGCGGACATCGTAGTCGCTACCATAAGGTAATGTGTTTGAGTTTTTATATTCATGATTTTCAGTTAAAATAATTCCCCCAAAACCACAATGAAACTTATGACCAATAGTAACTTTCCCGCGCCCTAAAACTCGAAGACCATTTGAGTTAAAATCATGCCCAATAAATGACTGATTATTGAAGCGAGTGTACCCATTAATTTTAGGATTATGACCTATTGCTCCTACCCTCTTACTGGCAAACCAAGTAAAAAACATCGTTTTTATTTTTTTAAACAACATTGACAATCTTAATTTTTTCATTTTTATCATAAGCCTTATATTGTTCTTCAACAAACTCTTTCCATTTAGAACAAATGAAATTTTCTGGAATTTTAAGTGATATGATATTCACATCATCAAAGAACATTGGTATAGTTTCAAAGCATGAGGAATAAAATCCCACCATATATTCAGATTTAAATATTAATGATTTGAATTCAATGGGTAAATACAATTCATCTATTAAAATGTCATTCATAGTGACATAATCTAGTTTTATTTTACTTTCTCGCCTATGTGGAATATATTTTATTTTTTTTCCTTTGAAATTTTTATAGATATAATCAATCAATATATCAATTAGTTTTATTTCACTCTCATAACTACATACACCAGCTTCGGAGAGAGGACTTCCTATAATATATATGTAACTATCATCGCGTATTTCCTTTACTTTATCATTATTCATCAAATAACTTTGAGTGAAGGAGTAATCATTAAATTCATAGTGTATTTTTTTACCGTTGATAAGATCAGGCAAACCAATAAATGACGTGAAAAACCTATATTCTTTTGGTCTTGTTAAAGGAAATATCTTCCTAAAACTTTGGTGACTTCGTTCAATCGTATTTTTTATTCTTCGAATAGCGTTACCATCATCCAAATAAACTATATTTTTCACAAAAGTCAAGTTTGACATGCAATGGTAATAATCTGACCTATACTCTCCAATTAATATCAAATCACTCCCAAGCAAGAACTTTAAAATCTTATATGTTTGAACTGGGCTCTTTATCATTCCAAAAAAATTCGAAGAAATATCTACCTCTAGAATGCTATCAACATCAATATCTACTAGCTTCAATAAGCTCATAATTACATTATAGTTAGCACTAGAGACCCCAGTATTTTTATTTATTACAAGCTTAAATTCATATTTTTCGTTTCTGAATTTATATTCAAAAAAGGACATCAACTGTAAAGGTGATTCTACTATTGCTACAACTTTCATTTAATTCCTTAATATAGCTAGACCCACTAGTATTAACTGAGTAAAAGAAGATATTACCACTGACAATACAAAATACATTATCCCTAAGTTAAAAAAATACGAGATTGCAATCAAACTCGCGAATACTATTGTTGAAGTAGTTGTAATTTTTGATAATAGTATATTTTTTTCCATAAAAAATAAATAATGGGATAAAAAAATGTATATTGAATGAAATGTTGTGCCCAATGCCAAAACAACAAAATAATCTCTTGATTGACTAAACTCGTCTCCGAATAATTCCCCCCACAATACATAGGCTATTCCTACATATGTAAAATTCAAGACAAAAAATAGCGGCGAAAAGCGAACTAAGATAAGGAAAAATTCATTTTTCCCTCTATTTTTTATTTTTTCATATAAAAAAGGTTGAGATATTTGGGAGATAGCAGACCATCCAACAAAGGTTATACTTGCCATAATAATAGATAGTGAATAAACACCTCCGATTTGTGGACCATAAATATTAATAACAATAACTCGGTCAAATAGTCCTCTCAACCAATACATTCCATGATGGACAAATAAGCTAGAACCATACTTAAGATTTTCTAATGTCGCACTTTTTAAGTAAGGAAGGGTATTGCTTATTGAACTTAATCTTATATTTTTACTAGATAGCAAGAAAAACTGTACAACAACACTAAGTGACATCAAAATTAATCTTATGTCTATAGTAGCATCATAATATTTAAATAATAAATAGGTTCCTAACTGTTGAATTATCATTGAAATTAATAGAGAACATATTGGTAATTTATATTTCCTATCACATCGATATAAAGCGATATTTTGCAGGCAAAATGCAGAAAATAAAGAGTATGTAATACCAAGAACGGCCCATGAAAAGTAATCAATAGATATTTCTAAGAAAATCAAAGAAGATGCATAGAATACCGTTGAGATTAATATCCCTGAACATAATAATTCTACCAACGATTTATTTGCTTCTTCCCTACCATTTTTTACATATTTAATAGAAACCAAGCTATTCCCACTGCTACCAATTACTATAATAAGTATATTAGTAATAGCCAATATAGCAGATAAGATACCAAAATCCGTTGCACCTAAGTAATTAGCTAAAACTGGAGTGATTAAAAATCCAGATATTTTGTAAAATAAATCAACAATTAAAAAGTAGAACATAATAAAAGTCAGTATTAATGTAATGCAGCTAAGAACCTATCCCAAAAGGGATTTATTCCAAACAATGAGGCCACAAGCAAAATGCAACATGGCCTCGTAGTTTTCGATTTTCTTTTCCCAACGAACAAGCAATCTACGATAACGGTTTAGCCAACTATGAGTTCGCTCCACAACCCAACGATGAGCCTTAAAATCATCCGATTGCTTCAAGCTCGCGGCCTCTTCAGCACGTGATTGAACATGGGGAATGTAGTTCAAAGCAACCAGTTCATCATGTAACCACTGGCCTGTATAACCTTTGTCTAGGTACAAAGGTACTTTCAGCGGCGGCCGATAACACTCTAGTGCATCTAATGTTTGAAGTACCAGCTTAATGTCGTGGACGTTTGCGCCATCGCTAACAACAGCCAGTGGCAATCCATTCGCATCCGTCAACAAACTGCGTTTTACGCCTTGTTTCGCACGGTCTGTTGGGTTCTTACCTGTTTTTTTTAGCCAGCTAAAGGTGCTTTAGTTTGGCACCCGTCCATTGATATGGAACTCCAATCAACCCCTTCGTAAATCAGGCTATTTTGCCAAAATCGCTCAAAGACTCCTGCATCTCGCCACTCTTGAAAACGACGATGTGCAGAGCTAAAGGAACAAATACCTGTCGCGTTAAGAGCATTCCACTGACAACCAGTTCTGAGAACAAAGAGGATGCCGTTCATAGCATCACGATTATCGACTCTCTTTCGATGTGTTCCTAGAGGATGGTTCGTCTTGTGGATTGGTAAAAGCGGCTCAATTTTTGCCCAAAGGGCGTCAGAGATTAGGTATTGTGTCGAATTCATTCACAGTATTTTCAATAGGTGTTGATTTACTCAGACAACACCTATTGAGATAGGTTCTAAGACACTACATTAACACTCTATCAGTATGGCATATCATAATTGGAGTAATTCTTCTAATCTTTTCAAACTATTCCAAAACCCTTCCCCGTTATTTTTATGTCCTTGCCATATTTCTGGTATCCAAGTACTTTCCGGAGCTTTTTCATTCAACTCTTTAAATATAAGATTGAAATCTATATCACCATCACCAATTTGTAATCCTTCACCATCAGCTCCCTTAGCATCAGAAATATGGTGATGAGCAGAGTATTTAGCGACTTTCTCTGTAAATTTATAAAGATCCCAGCCATAATAATTACAAGCTAGTGCCGTGTGTGATAAGTCGTAACAAATTCGAGCGTTGTTCTTCTCACAAAACTCTACAATCTCATCTTGTTCGACAAATAGATTGTGATACTGCTGTCCTCCAAAATGCCAAGGGAAAGGAGGCATTGTTTGAGGTATAAGCTCTACTCCTTCTGTGTCTAATTCTGAAAATGCTGCAGCGACCTTTTCATACATAGGCAACCTTTCTGAAGCAGAAACAAAACCTTCAGAGGTGAATCCCCCACAATTCACAACAATGCAGATGTTTTTGTTTTTATTTCGGAAGTGTTTTTTAACTTCTCGCGTCATATCAATTACACGCTGAAGATGAACTATGGATTGCTGACGATAACTTTCATCTGAAGAACATAGATCAAGAACATGATCATTCTCGAACAGCTCCGGAGCATGGATAGCTACATCCATATTATATTCTCCAACGAGATATTGTTTAATATCGACGTTCAAGTCTTTATAACTCAAATGAAACTCGATCATCTCTAACTCTCCCCCTTCGCAAATAGTAGCAAAGTCATGATACCTAACCGGAATACCATACTTTAAAGGGAGTTTGTACTTTTGTGCTTGAACAACGTTTCCGTCAATATCACTTTGGTAAAAAAAGTCATTTTTAGGAATATCACGAACAGCTACACGATTAACTAATTCAGATAATTTATAGGGAGCTAAGCCTTTTCCTGGAGATTTTACAGTCAACATATCTTCTTTGATTATATCTCCTTTTTTAATATCGACGTTTGCTACAACACTCTTTGCGAGAGTCTCACGATTCATCATCTCGCCTTGAGTTATAGTTTTGGATATATCAGGGCTACCTAGAGATTCTTCTACTGCGCGAATTGCTTTTACCATCTCTTTAAACTCATGAGGCAATAGACTCACTTTATGGTCGTTTCCTTCCATCGATTTATCAATAGTAAAGTGTTTTTCAATGATCTTAGCACCTAATGGTATACTGGCAATAGGTATTGCATAACCACGCTCATGACCGGAATAGCCGACTACTGTACGTCCTAAGGATTTCAAGCGTTCCAAATACGTCAAGTTAACATCTTTAAAAGGTGCTGGGTATGTAGAATTACAATGAAGTAAAGCAAAAGTCGCAGATTGTGCTTCTAATAATTCGACAGCTGAAATAATTTCTTGCTCAACACTCATTCCCGTAGATAATATAAGCGGCAGATTCTTTTCTGATAAGAATTTAAGTAGTCTATGGTTTGTTAAATCCGCAGAGGCCACTTTAAAACCAGAAATACCAATTTTCTCTAGTTTGTCCGCACTCGCTTCATCAAATGGAGTACATAGAGCTAATATGCCTTTTTGCTTACAATATTTAAATAATTCAATAAACTCTTCATCGGACAACTGAAAACGCTTTAGAAGATCAAGGACATATTGAGCTCCCAAATCTTGTGATGCATCCTCATCATCACCTTCATTATTATACATCGTTGCCATATCACGCATTTGGAATTTTACGCAATCGGCACCAGCATCTATAGCCAAGTCAACAAGTTCTTTTGCTAACTTTAATGACCCATTATGGTTATTACCAATCTCCGCAATAATAAATGAAGGCTCTTTATCACCAATCTTACAGTTTCCAATTTCTATTACTGGCTCATCATTACCAATAACACCAATAAGTAGACCAGATTTATCTAAAATTGGGACATTTTTAATTTTAGAAGATAATAGATTGTAGCCGTTAGAAATTGGTTGATCATTATAAATATACTTAAAATCTTTATTAATGGCGTTTAATACAGAAGACTTTAGATCTAGACTTTTTTCTATTAAATACCTTCGGATATCTCCATCCGCTAAAGACCCTATTACGGATTCATTGTGGTCAACAACAAATAGAATCTTGGTTTTTTTCTCAGATAGTTTTTCTAAAGCCTGGATAAGAGTTTCTTTATAACCAATTTTAAAACTTTCAACATTTCTATTAATATACATTTCTATTTACTCATCAACTTTTTAATAATTTCAAAATCTACCGGAGTATCAATTTCATAACCAGTTTCTTCATCCATAATATGCACACCGACGTTTCCGTTTAACCTACATTTTGTTTTTAAAAGATCACTAGTTTTCATTACATATATCGAACCATTCTCTTGAAACTCAGATATTTCTTGGCGCATTTTTCGATGTTGTGGATCATAGTTAACTGGTTCTGCAATCCCATTTGCATTAACTCGCCACAAAAATTTGTGATTTTCTACTACGCTCAAAGCACTATCATAACTATTTGATAAAACTAACTCTAAACATTCAGATATATCGGAAGGTTTTCGTATAGGACTAGTACATTGGAGAAATACGACATGTGACACGCTCTCTCCTCTTTTATGAAATTCCTTAACACAGTGAATTAAAGCATCTTCAGAGCTAGCTAAATCCCCACTAATTTCTTGAGGCCGCATTATTACTTCAGCACCATACTCCCTCGATATATCAGCAATTTCATTACAATCAGTGCTGACTACCACATGGTCAATATTTTTTGTATTAGAAGCTTGCTCAATCGTATACGCAATTAAAGGTTTATTGTTTAATTCTTTAATGTTTTTTTTAGGTACCCCTTTTGAACCACCTCTAGCTGGGATTATTGCAATTACATTAATGTCTTTCATAGTTATAAATCTTCACTTCTAAATGCGTATTTTAATAATAAAAAGGTCATACTAAGCACTAATCCGACTAAAGTGCTTAATACAACAATTATGCTTCTTTTAGGTTCGCTTTTAACTTCCGGAACTATTGCTGGATCTATTACTTTAAAAATAAACTCATCTTGAACTTCAGCCAACATTAAGCTTTTTGTTTGATCTTCTATCAGTTTGTAAAAAGTACTTCTCATATCAGCAACTGCTGTCTTTTCCAACTGGGAATTCAAATAAGTTAAGTTCTGTGAAGTTTCAGCTATAGTTCGTTCACGCATTACCTTATTGATATCCTCGACCAACCAACTAACCCAATCCTTAGCAACATAAGGAGAGAAATAACTAATGGAAATTATATACAGTCCACTTTCTTTATCTTGGGTAATGCTTAAAACATCTTTACTAAATACTTCAAAAGCTTCAATAGATGTTGGTTTTGAACCTCTCAAACCTTTTGGTTTTCGCAACCATTCTTTTGATTTCGGATTATAAATACCCTCATCAATAATCAATTGGTTCTTTGACAAGTCCCATCCTTTGACCGCCATTAAAGGTATTAGTAAGTCATGTCTTTCAATAAATTTTTCAATAAATTTTCTAGATTTTATAACCTCTACAGCTAAATTAGTTTGTGATAAATCACTGCCACCAATATTAACTCCGGCCAATGCTGCTAAACCGCCAAGTTGCCCAGCCATTTTTGAGAGACCGCCTCCGTTTGAACTTTCTGCAGGAGCCAACAAAGCGTCGGCTTTGTATATATTTGGCAAATTCAGTGCATAAAATACGGAGCCTATAGCAAACACAAATGTTGTAGCAATAATGATCCACTTACCTTTCCATAACGCTTTGAATAGTTCGCGTAAGTCGATTTCGTCATTGGTAAATTGGGGGTTGGGCGGGTATGGTAGATAATTTGGATTGGGCTCTTTTTGTGGTTCCATTAGTATTTAATCCTAAGCTCTGAGGTTCGTTATACTGGACTCAGAGATTGGTGAAATTTGAGAGATTATTCTCCGACTTTCAAAACACAACCGCGCTGTGACAAGATTCCTAGTCTCGCTCCGGCTCGCTGGAATGACGGGCTACGGCTTAATAATGCCACTATTGGTGTTAAGAGTAGTATTTGCCGTTTTGATTAATAATGTTCATTAAGTCGAGCTTATGTAACTTCTATCGTTACATAAGCTCTTACTATTATTGTATTTCTAATCTTGTTTTAAGCTGTTCGGAATAACCTTGTCGTTCCTTACTTCAACGCGTTGATCGCTACACCTGTTTGGTAAAGGATCTGCGTGGCAGCAGTCCAAGTACTTAATGCATCGCGGTAGTCGGTATCAATTGGTACAACAATAGTATCGCCTGCTTTTAGCTCTTCATGATTATTACCGAACCAGTAGCCTGATGTTGGTTTGTAAACCGACCCGTCTGCGCGTACAACGAAGATACGGTCTTCGTCTGCTTGTTTTTTCGCACCGCCGGCTTTGTTCAAGTAATCATCCACATCTAGCTTGTTATCCAGCAGATATGTAATTGGAACTTGAACTTCCCCCATGATCGAAACCGTGTTGCGGAAGGTCGGTACAAATAGGAAGTCACCGTCTTCTAACATAAAGTCCGCAGAACGCTCGTCTTTTAGGATACGATTAAGCTGTACGACCATACGTCCAAGGGCTTTACTGCGGCTTGCTTCTTCAACAAACTTGAGTGTTTTATCAGGGTCTGAGATCACCGACCCCATATTGCTGTCTGCACGGAAGGTTTTCTTCGCGGTTTCTGCTCGCATATCTGCGGCATATTGGTTTAATAGCTTTTGCTCTTTAAGACGTAAAGCCTCACGAGTAAAGATAGCCCCTTGCGGGTGTGCAAATTCGGTTAGACCACCAGCACGTTCAAGCAACTCGCCTAAGGTCTCGCCTTGACGGACAGTATAAGTACCAGGGAAGCGAACTTCGCCTTGCAGTGTTACTGTGCTTTGCAGTTTGACATTTGGCTTCTCAAGAATGTTTAGGCGATCACGACCAACAATAACGACATCGTCAGCGGAACTGCCCTTGATAGCTTGGCGTAAATCAATACGCTCAACATTAATAGAAGCGCGCTCATCTCTACTGTTTATTACTGTACGAGCTAACTCGGCGTTGATGGTGAATGCGTTATAAGTTAAACCACCAGCAGCTTCAATTAAGGTAGAAACCGTCATACGTGGGGTGATTGGGTAACGCCCAGGGTGTTTTACCTCACCGAAGACTTCTGCAATCTGCGGAGCCAAACCCAAACGCGATTGCTGTTGAAGCTGCAGCAAAACAGGAGCAAGTAACGTGCGGCGCGTATTTTGTTTTAATGCTTCAAAGTCTTCTTTGGTAATTTCTTTACCACGGAATATGATTTTCGGCTGTTCTGATTCTTCAGTTGAAGATAGCACCTTCGACATATTGTCTGTCGCTGAAGGTATTGCAACAGAAGAGCTCATAACTTCTTGCTCTTTTTGTTGATCCAGCTCGGCTTTAAACTGTGCTTGCTCAAGCGTTTTCGCTTTCGTAACCGTATCTTGATTTGCAAGGGTATCTAAATCTTCATTATTGAAACGGTTAAATACCAGCACTCGGTCACGTGAGTTTAACTTTAGGTTATCTTTGCCGCTCGGCGAAAGAATCGCGTTAGCAAGGTTAATTTGATAAACCTCGATGTCACGTTGTGGGTTAATCTCACGAACAACTACAGCATAGTTTACATCTGCAGTAGAATTAAATGAGGTATCAACGGATTGGAATAAGTCTGCGATTCGCAGACCGTTCTTCCACTCAATAAAGCCGGGATGACGAACATCACCTTCAATTTGTACGTAACGAGTCAATTCTTCACTCTTCTTCAGTACATTAACGGCGTCACCATCTTTGACTTTAGTTTGCTGGTCATGTGACTGGCTAAAGTTCAGTGTTAATACATCGCGAGAACCTTTCGCTGCATAACGCTTCACTTCAATTTGATCGCTATAAGCGTTAGCGGTAAAACCGCCAGCCATTTGAATCGCTTGCTTATAGGTTTCACCTGGTTTGATTTCATAGATTGCGGGGCGGTTTACTTCACCATCAATTGAAATCGTGTTACCCAATGCGCCGATGAAGACCACGTCTCCTGGTAATAAGCGAATGTCGTTACGCGCATCACCTTTAAGTAACAGGTCGTACATATCAAGTTTACGAATAACCTGACCATTACGCTTAAGTTGCACGTTACGCAGGGCACCACTCTCACTAAAGCCACCACTGTAATAAATCGCTTGAGAGATTGTGGTTAGTGCACTAACTGTGTAAGCACCTGGTTTGTACGCATCACCCATAACAAAAACTTGCATGGTGCGCATTTCACCTAGCGAAATGTCGCTGCGCACACCAATCATTTGCTCTTTTACTCGCTGGTTTAGAGAATCACGCACATTAGAGAATGCCATGCCGGCCACGTGAACAGGACCAAGGGAAGGGAAGTTGATGATGCCTGCACGATTAACACGAAGACGATGCGTTGTGTTCTCTTTACCAAAAAGTTGGATAACGATTTCATCACCAGCTCCTACCGTGTAGTCAGCAGGCACAGGTACATCACTGATTGGTGCAAACGTCGTCGGTGAACCAGCAAATAAATCTAGACCAAAACGCTTTAAACCTTGTTCACCTTTTTCTGAGTCTTCTGAGTCGTTAGCTTTTGCCTCAATAGCACTACTAGCAGCCGGGCGTTGCTCAATCACTTGAGGGTTCTGATAACTACTTGGCTGAGAAGAAGCGCCGGAAGGAATAGAGATACCATACTTACTCGCCAATGCTTGTTGCTGGTCTGCTGGCAAGTTCTGAAACATTTGAATTTGTTCTGGGGTTGGAGTCTGCGCATGAGTAAGTGGCGCAAATAGGCTTGCTAGAATGCAAGCACCTATCGAGAAATATCCTTTGAGCATGATAATTCGCTATTTAAAGTCAGGAGTTAAAAATCCTAGCCACAAAACTAGGCGCTAGGTCTTTAATTAAAATCGGTGTTGAAAGCCAAGAGTAAGTGCGTTCAAGCGTGCCTGGTCTTCAGATGTGCTATCAACAAACTCAAAAACAACTGCATTCTGCTTGTCCAAAGCATAATGCATACCTAAGCCAAAGCTAAAGCCTTGATCTTTATTAGGGCCTACATTTTGTTGGTCGATCTGGACACTAGAATAACCGGCAAGTCCGTAAAGTGCTACACGCTCGGAGACAGGCATATTCAACTTAATAAAACCACTCGCAAGACTATCTACTGCAAGTCCGCTATCTCGTTGTACAGAAGTTCCGTAACGTGCTTCAAAAGCGAGGTAATCATTGAAGAAGTAACCAGCTTGCGCTTGAAGAAGGAAAGGGTTTCCCTCGGTTACTGGAGAAGAGGAATGATGAAATTCAGCGTTAGAGTAACTTACTAACGCACCAGCATAAAAATCTGCTGAGGCAGAAAATGAGCACAAGCCTAAGCTGATTGCACTCAACGCCCCTAGCCATGGTCGTTTATTAATCACGTAAGTGTTCCTTGGGTGTCGACTGACCGCTGCACATTATGAACGACGTGCGCAGTGAATGCCTGTTAACTTTTTTCAATTTCGCTTGTGCGTTTACACGCTACCGCCCGGCGGCATTACGCGTTAGCCACTGTTCGCTGATTCCCGATTCATTCGGTTTATTGATATAAATATTCTTTTTAAGCCTCACTTTTGCGACTAACCGTTCAAAAAAACAATCTTTTATAAACGCAACACAAAAGCTGGCAAATTATGCATGTATTAGCGCAAAACGGCAAGGGGGCAAAAACGTCTCAGATTTCTGTTTATGGTTCGTGAATTCTCACGAATGAGAAAAACACTGGCTGCCAGCCTCTTAAAACAGAACACAACTACGGATGCATTGAGTAAAAATGTGAACGTTTGCGTAAATTCAGAGGTGACCGGAAATAACGCAGTCGAAGACGCATTTTGATTCAGTACAAATATCAAACCTAAGCAGCTCTCTCTTCTCAATTTTGCAACAACTCTTCTTTAACGTTAGGTAAATTCACATAGGAAACTATTTACATGCTGATTGTTTTTTAACTAAAATGACTAGTGGTATGTTCTAAACAGACCAAACATCGATGTTTTAAAATCTGAAATACAAGGATTAATAATGAAGAACACAGCTCTAGCTATTCTTATGGCTTTAAGCGCATCAACTGCATTTGCAGCTGAAGAAGCAGGTTCTGCTGGTGCAGCATCTGCGTCTGCAACTGGTACAACTGCAGTAGCGGTAGGTGCAGCAGCAGCAGTAACTGTAGTAGCAGTTGCAGCGTCAGACAGCGATTCAACTTCAACTTCTACTTCTACTTCTACTTCTACTTCAGCAACTAAATAATTTTTTAGTTTTGTAGATATTGAAACAATCGCCCTGATCTATTCAGGGCGATTTTATTTGTAATGAGGGAATGATGAACACCTTTCTATCGCTAAAATGGATGCGCTTACTTATTGCCCTACCTTTACTGAGCTCAATCTTCGGCTGTACACAAAAATTTAATGACGTATCCGCTACAGTCCAGGAAGCTTATGGCAACTACATCGATGTCGAACTAACTCCAGAAGAAGTTGAAGCCGTTCCTTATGCTAGTGCTTACTTAAAAATTGGTGACCAAAAACAGGTCTTCGTAGTGTTGGCCTTTGCTGAGCAAAACCCATTAACTGGCAATACCCAATTAAAGTGGGTAAGTGCGGACAAGGCAATGGTGGTAACAGAAAACGGTCATATCGTTAAAACTATTGGCTTGCAAACCACCAATCTAGCAGGCATTTATGGCAACGTTCCTGCCTACTCAGCGCCCTCTGCACAATATTCTCTTTCTTACGATTGGGCTGACAAATACCGTTATGGGTTCCCGGCTAAAGTCCAACGTTCTCGTCAAGGTAAAGAAACCGTCATCACCCCTATTTCATCTACCTCTACTGATGTTTATACCGAGGTTGTAACGTTTACTAGCTTAGAAAAAACTGTAGAGAACCAATACTGGGTAAACGGTAAAGGAGAAGTAGTGAAAACACGTCAACACTTAGGTCCAAACATGGTGCCTGTTGAATTGACGATTCTGAAAGGGTACAGCAAATCATGAATAAGAGACTGCTATCTTTATTAAGCCTAAGCTTAACGGCAACGATTCTGGCGACACCGACTACCGTTCAAGCTCAAAATCACACCTCACCACCGCTCAATATAGAACTTGTCGGAACGGGCAAAGCATTGCAATTCCCACAAGCGGCACGTTTAGAGAGCGTACTTAAGCATGCACAAGAACAACAAATCGCCCTGCAATACCCTTTAGCTGTGACTCTATTTGATAACGCCGAAACCGCAGTGCAAGAAAGTACTGCCTTAAAGAATTCGGTGTTAAACCAAATGATTCAACATAATTTAGTTGCGCACCCATTTTACAAGTTTATCCAACGAAGCCAGTTTGCACCTCGCGTGCTGTCGGCCATTGATGTTGATCGCATCCGTCTGGATAAATTTGATAACCCTCTTTTACAAGGTCAACTTGCGTTAAGTGCACCAAAACGTGAAGAAAAAGTGTTGTATGTGGGTAACTTGGAAAAAGTCTACGCGGTAGAAAACCAAACGGGTGTCGCTCTGCATGAACAGATCGATAACCTACGTTCAAGTGATATTGATGAGCTTTCCTATCCGCCAATCCTAATTTATCCGGATGGCAAGGTTATTCATCCTCACCATGGCAGTTGGTTAACCACTCAATATTACTTGCCGCCACTTACCATTGTGTATATCCCATTTGATGAGTTCGAAACATCACAAATGGATAAAGACATTGTCGCTCTGCTTGCACAACGTAAACCAACCTCATCGAAGAACTAAACATGAACCTGATCAGAACCAGTTTATCCCTTTCTTTAATGGGTCCAGCGTTGGTGTGGGCTCAAGACATACCTTTTGAAGTGCCGCCATTGCAACCATCACAAATGGACTTTGGTGGTGTCGGCTTAATGCAGATGCCTACAGGTCGTATGGCACCTGAAGGCGAGTTTAACTTTGCTATTACCGGTAGCGACGAGTACCTATTTTACAATGTGACTTTGCAAGTGATGCCATGGCTAGAAACGACCATTCGTTACACCATGGTGAACGATCTTTTCTACAGTAACGATCCGAGCTTTTCGGGTGATACCAAGTACACCGACAAGGGAATCGACTTTAAAGTTCGCTTGTTAGAAGAATCCGAGTACCTGCCAGAGCTTTCGGTTGGTGTGCGTGACTTTGCAGGCACCGGTCTTTTTGATGGTGAGTTTGTTGCTGCGACAAAGCGTTACTCTAACCCAAACCTTGGTACCTTTGATTTCACTTTGGGTATGGGCTGGGGCTACTTAGGTACGCGCGACAACATCAGCAACCCTGCATGTAAGCTGTCCGATAGTTTCTGTGAACGCCCTTCTGATTACAAAGGTAATGGCGGTAGTGTGGATTTTGAACGTTGGTTCAAGGGTCCAGCCGCACTCTTTGGTGGTGTCGAGTATCAAACTTTGCACGCGCCACTGCGATTTAAGCTTGAATACGACAGCAACGATTACAGCGAAGATTTCCCAGTGGTACGTGGTGGTGTAGACATGACACCTCATACGCCTTGGAACTTTGGTGTTCTATATCGTTTAGGGCATATGGCAGATTTGCGCTTGAGCTACGAGCGCGGAGATACGTTAGTTGCTGGCGTGAGTCTTTACACTAACTTCAATGATATGCCGTCTTTCTGGCGTGATACACCAACACCAGAAGTTGAAGACAAGCAACCAGAACAACTGTCTGATGTAGATTGGGAACGTGTTACCGAGGAGCTGGATAAAATTGCTGGCTACCAAAATACCCAACTCTATGTTGAAGATAATACCGTTTCGGTTGTTGGCGAGCAGAAAAAGTATCGTGATCGCAATGAAGCTCATGAAAAAGCGGCGGCAGTCCTTTATAACGAAATGCCAGACAACATTGATACCTTTACTATCAATGAACGCAGTCGTGGTCTGATCGGCGATCAAACGGTTATTTCAAAAGAGAAATACCGTGACTTTGCAGAAGTTAACTACATCAATCCAAATATCGAAGATGCAACATCGACCTCGAGCGATAAACCGCAAGGTAAACCTGCTTACGATGGTTTTGAGCGCTTTGATTGGGGCTTTTCACCAAAACTGGCTCAGACCTTAGGCAACCCAGAAGAGTTCTATCTGTTCAGTGTCGGTTTAAGTGGTAGCGCGTCTTACTGGCTGACAGATAACCTAGAAATTGGTGGCTCGCTATACTGGGATTGGTACAACAACTACGACAAGTTTAACTACGTCACCCCACCAGACGGCACTTCGATTCCTCGTGTACGTACCATGTTCCGTGCTTATCAAAATGAACACGCGGTAACCATGTCCAACCTACAGTTAACTTGGTTCCAAGAGTATTCAGATACCATGGACCAGCAATTCTACGCGGGCTATCTGGAGAGCATGTTTGCCGGAGTCGGTACCGAGTTTCTTTACCGACCACAAGGAGCTAACTGGGCGATTGGCGCTGACGTTAACTTAATTTCTCAACGTGATCCACAAAGTTACTTCGGTGTTTACGATGAGAAATGGCAAAATGTGCCAGAATATGGACGTCCGTTCCAAGTTGTAGATAAAGGCTTTACTGGTTTTGTGTCGGGTTATTACTACCCTCAATGGGATTTCCTACAAGATTTGATGATTCAAGTTGATGTTGGTCAGTTCCTAGCGGGTGATATCGGTACACAAGTGAATGTATCTAAACAGTTCAAGAGTGGTGTCATTGCAGGTGCATTCGCATCAATCAGTGATTTGTCGGCTGACGAATTCGGTGAAGGTAGCTTTACTAAAGGCTTCTACATTTCGATTCCATTCGACATCATGACCGTTAAGCCAAGCAACAACCGTGCGTTCTTTAGCTGGCAACCATTGACTCGCGATGGCGGTCAGAAGCTAGGTCGTAAGTACAGCTTGATTGAGCTGACGGATGAGCGTAATCCTTGGTATCAACGCCCAAATACGTCAAACGCTAAATAACAGCCTACTTGAGGGAGCTTCGGCTCCCTTTTGTTTATTCCTCCCCCAAGTGCTCTATACCTTTCCTTTTCCTTCCAATAGCGCTAATTTCTGTTTCTTGCTAGAATTCCTGAGAAAATTTTAATCTATGGTGGAAGTCTTATGATCATCGTAACTGGTGGTGCTGGCATGATCGGCAGCAACATTGTTAAAGCACTAAACGAAACTGGTATTAACGATATCCTGGTTGTCGACAACCTAAAAAATGGCAAAAAGTTTAAGAACTTAGTTGATCTGGACATCACAGATTACATGGATCGTGACGACTTTCTGACCCAAATTATGGCGGGCGATGATTTTGGTCCGATTGAGGCAATTTTCCACGAAGGTGCTTGTTCTGCAACGACTGAGTGGGATGGTAAGTACATGATGCTAAACAATTACGAGTACTCTAAAGAGCTGCTGCATTACTGTTTAGATCGCGAGATTCCATTCCTATACGCTTCTTCAGCAGCCACTTACGGCGATACAGAGACTTTCGTTGAAGAACGCGAATACGAAGGCGCACTGAATGTATACGGTTACTCGAAACAGCAGTTTGATAACTACGTTCGTCGCCTATGGCAAGACGCTGAAGAACATGGTGAGACCCTTTCTCAAATCACTGGCTTCCGCTACTTCAACGTATATGGCCCACGTGAAGACCACAAAGGTAGCATGGCATCAGTTGCGTTCCACCTAAACAACCAACTTAACGCAGGTGAAAATCCTAAATTGTTCGCGGGCAGCGAATCATTCAAACGCGACTTCGTTTACGTTGGTGATGTATGTAAAGTTAACCTGTGGTTCTTAGAAAACGGCGTATCAGGCATTTTTAACTGTGGTACTGGCCGTGCTGAATCTTTTGAAGAGGTAGCAAAAGCAGTTATCAAGCATCATGGCAAAGGCCAAATTGAAACCATCCCATTCCCTGAGCACCTAAAAGGCGCTTACCAAGAATTCACACAAGCGGATCTGACCAAACTGCGCACCGCAGGTTGTGATGTTGAATTCAAGACAGTTGCAGAAGGCGTTGCCGAATACTTAACTATCCAAAACAGTTAAGCACCACAAGGTGGTAGAACCATAACCTGCCACCTTTACTCAAGTGCAATAGCCTGTATCATTCCTAACTATCTTTTTCTCATTTAAACCACTTCGCCCGTACACGAATAGGTAACTAGACACGCCATGACCATAAAACGTGATGACTTCGACCCCAAAGCATATAACCCTGAGTTTAAGCGCCACTTTCTGTCGCCTAAGTACTGGGGCACGTGGTTAGGTGTTATCTTATTTTCACCTTTATCATTAATGCCACTGGGTTTACAAAAGTGGTTGGCGAAAACCATAGCCAAAAAACTGTCTAAATCCCACAAAGGTCCAGCTCACCGAGCGAGGGTGAACTTTGAGCTGTGTTTTCCGGAAAAGTCGTTCCAAGAACGTGAAGCTTTGATAGAAAAAACACTCTACACAGCAGCCATGTTCTTTTTTCGCTTCGGGTTACTAAGTTTACGCTCACCAAAATGGCTTCAGAACCGTTGCCAAATTCGCGGCCTAGACATTTTACGACAGCACATTGATAACAACGAAAATGTGATTTTAATGGTTCCCCACTCTTGGGCAATTGATGTGCCTGCTATCTTGCTCGCGTCAATGGGAATGCCAGTTTCTGCAATGGCGAAGAAACAAAAGAATGATGTTGCTGACTGGCTAATGCACAAGCAAAGAGTCCAATACGGTGGCCGTGTTTATGAACGCTCAGGTGGCATTAAGCCTTTCCTGAAATCCATTCGAGATGGCTATGTAGGGTATTACCTACCCGATCAAGATCACGGCCCAGAGCATAGTGTGTTTGTGGATTTTTTTGCAACACGTAAAGCAACGCTACCTGGTTTAGGCAAAATTGCGAAACTATCACGCTCAAAAGTACTACCTCTATTTGCGTCGATGAACACTGAAGATGGTACGTTTGATATTGAGATTTTACCAGCGTTTGAGCTGGATAAAGGCGAAGAGCAAGACGCTCGTACCTGTAATGAAGCCATTGAATATTTTGTCGGTGATAAACCCGAACAATATATGTGGGTACTACAGTTGCTGCACTCTCAAGAAGACGGCAATAACTATTACAATTTGTTTAAACCAAGATATAACAGCGACTGGAAAGTGCAGTGAAAGTATTTGTCGTAAGCTTGGCTCGATCGCTAGATCGCCGAGAACGTATTGAAGAAAAGTTAAAACAACAAGGCATTACGTTTGAATTTTTTGATGCAATAGATGGCTCTGTTGACCGTTTTCTTCATTCAGAAAAAAGTCGTCCTACCATTACTCTACGCCGCAAAGGGTATCAATTAAAAACCAGTGAAGTCGCCTGTTTTGCAAGCCATTACGAGTTGTGGGTTCGCTGTGTTGAGCTTGATGAACCGATCGTCATCTTAGAAGACAACGTCGACCCCGTCGAAGGGCTGAAGCAAGTACTCGAACATACCCTTCCATTGACTTCTAATTATGACTACATCAAGTTGTCTGCCACTCAGAAGCGTGTATTCACCCCAATCGTACCTATTGATGATAATCATATGCTAGGGGGATACTCAGCAGGCACTTGTGGTACCACCGCTTATATCGTCACACCTAAAGCAGCCTCAAAGTTTGTTATGCATGCTCAAGAGTTTATTGAACCAGTCGATGACTACATGGAAAAACCATGGAGACATGGTGTTCAAGTTTACAGCGTGTCTCCAGATCTCTTTACTAGAGCAGAGATTGCTTCGACGATTGGTGGTAAAAGAAAAGATAAATCCAAAATGACTCTTGCGAATAAAATATACGCTGAACTTTTTAGAACTTATGAGTCAATTTTGAAATTCCTATACTGGAAAAACAAAGCATGAAGATTTTAGTCATTGGCCCTGCATGGGTCGGCGATATGGTAATGTCGCAATCGTTATATATCGTATTAAAGCAACGCCATCCAGATAGCCAAATTGACGTTATCGCTCCAGGATGGTGTAAACCGATTCTTGAGCGTATGCCAGAAATCCATCAAGCGATTGAAATGCCTATCGGTCATGGTGAGTTTAACTTATTAGGCCGCAGGGAAATTGGTAAATCATTACGTGAAAAGCAATATGACCACGCCTATATCTTGCCTAAATCAGCGAAATCAGCACTGATCCCATGGTTTGCCAACATTCCTCTTCGTACTGGCTGGAAGGGAGAAATGCGCTATGGTTTATTGAACGACTTACGCCCTAACATGAAGTCTTTTCAGTACATGGTAGAGCGCTATGTAGCGTTAGCTTATCCAAAAGCAGAAATGGTGGACTCTAACTCTCTTGGCGGGCTTGAAACCTTACCTCGCCCTCGCCTTGCAATCAACGCGGCAGAGCAACAAGCCACGATCAAAAAGTTCAACTTAGCCCAAGACCAACCAATTATCGGACTGTGCCCAGGAGCAGAGTTTGGTCCCGCAAAAAAATGGCCCGAAACACACTACGCTGAAGTTGCGACACAAATGGCTCGATCTGGGCATCAAATCTGGTTGTTTGGTTCTCAAAAAGACTTAGAGACTTGTAACAATATTCGCGCACTTGTTCCGACGCAATTCCATGAGCACATTCATGTTCTGGCAGGCCAAACCAGCTTAATTGAAGCAGTCGACTTACTTGCTGCATGTAAGACTGTTGTCGCAAATGACTCAGGCTTAATGCATGTGGCAGCTGCGGTTGGTTGTAATGTTGTTGCCGTGTATGGCTCAACTTCACCGAAGTACACCCCCCCACTCGCAGAAAAAGTGGAGATTGTTCATACCGATATTGATTGTCGCCCTTGTTTCCAGCGTGAATGTCAATACAAACACCTTAAGTGCTTGACAGAACTTTCGCCTAAGCAAGTGCTAGATAGCATCCAAAAACTTGACGCCATTACGATAAGCTCATGTTAGTTCGTATTGTTTATACCTTACTACTCGCTCTAGCGTCACCGCTGCTTTTATTTGGTTTGTACAAGAGCAAACCAAATAAGCCTAAGTTCGGCTCTCGCTGGAAAGAGCACTTTGGTATCACTCCCAAGCTAAAAAGCAACGACAAACCTATTTGGATACATGCCGTATCTGTTGGTGAAAGCATAGCAGCAACACCTTTAATTAAAGCCCTTAAGGAACAAAACCCCGAACAATCTATTCTAGTTACAACAACAACAAGTACGGGAGCTGAACAGATTGCTAAGTTGGGTGATTTAATTGAACACCGCTATATGCCAATTGACTTTGGGTTCGCTATCAAAGGTTTTCTTAAAGCAGTGCAGCCAAAGCAGATGTTGATCATTGAGACTGAGCTGTGGCCAAACACGCTTCACAATGTTCACAAAGCGGGTATCCCTATAACTGTCGTGAATGCGCGCCTATCTGAAAAATCGTGTCAGAACTACGCCAAAATACAGCGGCTTTTTAACCAGCTTCATCCATGCCTAACTCAAGTACTCTGCCAAACGGATTCAGATGCAGAGCGCTTCGAACGCTTAGGCGTTGAGAAAAAGAAACTATCCGTTACTGGCTCGATTAAGTTCGATATTCAAATATCAGAGCAAGTGAAACAGCAAGGACAGCAGCTTCGAGCCCAACTTGGAAACGATCGTCCGATTTGGATTGCAGCTAGCACCCACAAAGGCGAGGACGAACAGGTATTAGATGCACATAGACAAGTTTTAAAATCTCATCCAAATGCTTTACTCGTTTTGGTTCCTCGCCATCCAGAACGATTTGATGATGTATTCACGCTTTGCCAACAGCAAGGATTTAAAACTGTGCGTCGTACTTCAACGCATGCAGTAGAGACGAATACTCAAGTATATCTCGGCGATACAATGGGTGAGATGCTAACGTTGATTGGCGCAGCGGACATCTGCTTTATGGGTGGAAGCCTAATTGGAGATAAGGTTGGTGGGCACAATGTATTGGAGCCTGCTGCTTTGGGCGTCCCTATTATCAATGGTCCAAGCTTCTTTAACTTCAAAGAAATCGTACATGAAATGAAGCAGAACAACCTCATCAAAATTGTGAAAAATGAGGATGAACTGGCAAGAGCTATCGTGGCTCTAATTAAAGACGTCGCAGCTCATGAGCGCATCACGTCAGAGCTTGCTCATTTTATGTTAGCAAACTCAGGCTCCTTACAACGTACCACCACAGCCACCTCTTCTATCTAAAAAAGCCGAGTATTAACTCGGCTTTATTTTAAGCTTTAGTTTTAAACCAACGCTTTATTTTCTTTAGGTAATGTTTTTTCGATTTTTTCAGATATATACCTAAAAAGCATATCCAATACTTATAGCGATAGATCTTGTTCAAACCAAGAATACGGATTTTATATTGCTCAAACTCTCGGTCTTCTGCCGTTGGGTCTTTTGCTTGCTGGAGACTCCAAGAGCCCTCATGCATGCTACGATAAACCGACATTTTTTCAGGGAGGTACCAGGCGCCTTGCTCGATACTATTGATAATCTGCAACACAGAGTGCTCGCCATAAAGCTTGAAAAAGTCTTCATGTTGATAAATTAGGTCAAAAAACGGCCCTTTTCTAATAAACATCGATGCCATAGGCATAGTGTCTCCGCCCTTCTTAATGACATACTGATAAGGTATTTTCTTTTCTAAATCGCCTTGGTATCCGTATTTCTTGTCAACCAACTGGTCTTTTAGCAAAGTCAAAGAAGGATGAAAACAAGCATTAATATCCTTATGGTTTGCCAAAGCTTCAAGCTGTTTTTGAAGCTTGTTGTCATCAACCCAATAGTCATCACCTTCACAAAAAGCGATGAACTCCCCATCAACATGAGGCAACATGTTAAAAAGTACAGCTGATGACCCTTTAGAGTATATATTCTCCTCTGGATAAATTCTCTTTATTTGGCATTTCCCAGAATACTCATTAAAAACTCTATCGATAATTTTTCGACTATTGTCAGGAGAACAATCATCATGTATAAGCAACTCGTATTCAAAGTCTACTGTCTGATTAAGTATAGATAAAAGTGTCTGCTCAATATATTTTTCGTGATTATAGCAAGTACAAATAACCGAGACTTTGGTGGACATTTTATTCCTCTGTCTTCTATTTCTTTAATTAAGAAGAGTTATATCTTTTTAGCAGGATTACCTAGAACGGTGGTATTTGACCTCACTTTGGTAAATACGACAGCTCCCATGCCAACTGTCGCATCATCTGCTACTTTAACTTTAGGGTGGATAGTTGCTCCGGAGCCAATCAATACTCTCTCACCAATTTCTACATGACCATTGATGGTATTGCTTCCTAGTAAAGAGGTATAGCGACCAATTTTGACATCATGTCCAATAGCACAATTACAGTTGATGAGCGAAAAGTCACCAATAGCTGCACCAGGAGAGATGCTGCAGTTTGGGTTAATAATTACACCTTCACCTATTAAAGAGAATGGGCTCAACACAACACTAGGGTGAATAAATGAGATAGCATTACCGCCTTTATCTTTTAGCATTTCGGCAATACTAGCGCGAGCATAACCTTCCCCTCCAAATGCCAAAATAAAATCAAACTGTTCAAGATCATCTAGCATGGAGATTGATTTTACTTCGTGGCCATAAAATGTTGTTCCTGATACAAAATATTCGTCAGTCACACAAAAACACAAGAAACGTTCACGAATATCATTTACATCTTGTATCCAGCTGTACACTTCCGCAGCTAGACCACTAGATCCAAATATAATAATTGGATTAGACATTATTTACCCCTGCTCAATCTCGATTTTTTCAACGTGTATTTTTAACAAGCCAAACTCATCATTTATCACGATGCTATTTTCGCTACTATTTACAGATTTATCGCTTGGTTCATCAATAAACTGATAAGCACGTACAGAGTATCTATCACCATCATTATCAATTAGAGCCTTAGGAAAAACTTTAAATGGTCCATAATCTAATGCTCTCAATATGCGATAGTTCTCAAGCGTTGATTGTTTTATATCTAGCCAGCCATTTCCGGGAATATCTTTGGACAGGTACAGATAGTCGTATCTCAATGGCTGTTTAGTCAAGCAAGGAGTACTGCCTGTTTGCAACAATTCATCAATTACGTTTGAAAAGGCTTCTAATCCGGCATGCATACATTTATGAGCGACCTGATATGCTTTGTCATGCTTATCAACTAATACGTCGGAAAAAGCAATAGCCTCACCAGTGTCTACACCTTCATCAACATAATGCCAAGTGACACCGGTTTTTTCTAATTGATGAAAAATAGCCCAACTAGGTGCGTTTCTTCCTCGTAAATTTGGTAAAAGTGCATTATGAAAATTGATAATAGTTACATTCTTTAAAGTCAGTAACTTCCCTTTAAAAAGGTAGTTATTATTCGCACTGATGATTAATGTATTACCAGACAGCCACCTGAGTAACGAAGACTCGATATCTTCTTTCGTATGCTTAAATTGATATGCGACGTCGTGTTTTTGAGCAAATGACTCAAGAGTAGAAAAAGGTTGCATCTCTGTCTGTAACAATTTCAGCGTCACATCATATTGAAGAAGCTTGGAAGCAACGTCTTGAGCTATCTTACCAAAACCGATCACGATTACGGTTTCAAACTTTAATTTAGACACTGCGCCCTCCATCAATCACAAGATCTAAACCAGTCACCCAGCGAGACGCTCTGCTACTCAAAAAATAACAGGCCTCTGCAACATCTTCAGGTTTGCCTAAACCTAAAGGATATAGGTTATGTAACTTTTCAAGTGCTGCTTCGCCCAAATCAACCGCTACATCTTTTGTGTGCTTGGTCTCAACCCATCCAGGCGAAACGGTATTTACTCTGATTTTACGCGGAGCTAATTCTCTAGCCATTGATTTACTTGCAGAAATCAAAGCCCCTTTTGCTGCAGAATAAGCAACTAATCCTGGCTCACCAACGAAATGGGCAATGCTAGAAATCAGTGTAATACTTCTATCCTGAGACTTATCTGAATATAAAGCGTTCGAAAAAAGCTGGCAAAGGATCAAGTGACTATTTACGTTCGTTTGCATAGTCAAAAGAAGCTCTTCATCCGATACTAACTTCAACGGCAAGATTTTATGGTAGCCCGCAGCACAGATAAGATCTGTAACTTTACCTTGCTCAGTAACGATCTTTTTCAGCAGCGGTTTTAATGATGAAGGAGACTTCAAATCCCAAACATAAGCGGCTGAGGAATCTTTTCCTAAAGATTCCTCAGCGGTTTTAAGGCTCTCTTCATTACGTCCAAGAAGGATCACAAAGTTTCCCTTTTGAACATGTTTGTGAGCAATACTCAAGCCAATGTCTGAAGTCGCTCCTGTGATAAGAACTTTTCTTTTCATCGAAATTACTGAGGAAGTAGCTCGAGCAATTGACCCACAGTTTTTCGTTCGATTAAATCACCGTGTCCAATTTCTACTTGATATTCATCTGCGAATAAAGTGATAAGAGATAATTGGGCTAAAGAGTCCCACTCTTCCGTTTCTTGATATTCAAAATCAGGAGTTAGCTCTTCTACTTCCAACTCTAGGATCTCAGCTAGTTCTTCCAAAAAAACAGTCATTTATACATCCAACTTAATTAGTTTACATAGTGTAAGTTCATTGACATCAATCAAGGTCGCCCCCCAACTCAGACCTATACCAAAGCCTGATAATAGTGCTTTTTTACCCTCAAAGCCCGAATTCTTCATCCAAGATGATAAAATCGACATTGGGACAGTTGCGGACGAAGAGTTACCATAAATAGTCACTACCTCTGAAGGTAACTGCTCTTCCGTTACCTTCAGTGCTGAACGGAAACGATCCAAGATAAACTTATTTGCTTGATGAAAGAAAAAGTAGTCAATCTCTTCTGGTTTTGTGTTCGTTTCAATAAACTCTTTAATAAAATTGATTACCGTTGTTTGAGTAAACGTAAAAACATCTCTACCTTGCATGACCAAATGCTCAGAACAACGCCAATTTCCTTCTTCGTCCTCAGCAAGAGCGGCAGTATCAGAGGTACAAGGGTTTACCATACCACCTGATGGGATCATTAAGGCTTTTGCTCCTTTACCATCATGTTTGATCTCAAGAGGGGCCTTCACATTTTCCGCTCTTCTTTCTATTAAAGTGATAGTAACTGCATCCCCAATAAGAGGGTATGAGTTACGATCTTTTAAAGAAACCTTACGGCTTAAAACATCACCAGCAATTAGCAACACTTTTTGCGCATCACTATTACGAACTAGGCTCGAAGCTTCAAACAAACCTCGAATATAGCCATTGCAACCATCGTTGATATCCATGCAATAACAATCGGTTTTAAAGTCAAAAGCGCCATGTACTATCGAAGCCGTTGACGGAATTGGGTAATCAGGAGTTTGAGTTACCACCAAAATTCCATCCACATCCTGATAGTCGCACCCAAGAGTGGTTGACAGGTCCTCAAGCAAAGGAAAAATCATATCAGTGAGCGCCGTTTCTTTTGAAACAACATGATGTTGATTGTATCCCATCAGCTTCTTCAGCTTTTTAGAACTCTGCTCTGTGTGTGAGTAGTTTTTTATCTCATCATCAAAGTAAGAAATATGCTTTGGAACGGCTGCGACTATCCCTTTCAGCGAGATATTGCCAATATCACTTTTCATAAATTAACCTTGAATCGTTTTAAGATACTCACCAATAACATGCGGCGAAACAAAATTCTCAGGAACCAAACCTTCACCAGGAATTGAAATAGCTAGCTGAGCTTCGATCTCACTTACTAGGACTAACAAATCAAAAGAGTCCAACAGACCTGATTCAAAAAGTTCAGTATCTTTAGCAAACTCATGTTCTGGTTTCATTGTGGTTAAGATTGCTATAATTTTTTCACACATACTACTATTTAACCTTTACAAATTCTTGTAGTGCTTTCTCTGAAAAAGCTTTTCTATTTAACTTACCATTTGGCGTAAAAAGCATTTCTTGTACAAAGCCAATCTTGCTTGGAATCATGTACTTTGGTAAACGTTTCGTCAGTGCAACTTTAAGCTCAACTTCACTCATCGAACTACTGCATTGAACAAAAGAATAAAGCACTTTATCTTCTGATAAATAACCAACAACACACTGTTCGACAGCATCTAGCTCCATGATCTGAGACTCAATTTCACCAAGTTCTATACGATAGCCATTGTGCTTAATCTGGAAGTCTTTTCTACCAATATAATAAATTAAACCATCAACAAGTCTAACCAAGTCTCCGGTACGATAGATCATATCAATGTATTTATCTTGAAGTGGGTTTTGACAAAATACCTCTTCTGTTTTTTCTGAGTTAGCCCAATACCCAAGCGCTAAGCTAGAGCCTCGAACGCACAATTCACCTTCATCATTACGCTGGTCGTTTTCATCTAGGATTAGAATTCCTGAGTTATGACAAGGAACCCCTATAGGTAAGCTATCCCCATCCCAGTCTGACGGCACATCATAGTAGGTGCAATCAACGGTAATTTCTGTTGGTCCGTACAAGTTAGAGTAATGAGCATTAGGATGCTTATCTAACCAGTACTTAATCGTCTTCGCTGGCATTACTTCCCCAGCAAACAATACATTCTTCAAGCATGGCAATTGAAACTGATCAAGTAACTTAAGGTTCGCAATATTTACAAGCAATGAAGGAACCCAGAAGATCGTTGTTATTGCTTTTTCTTTCAGGTATTCAAGTGTTTTCTGAGGAAAAATAAACACGCTTTCAGGAATAACATGCAATTCTGCCGCATTAGACAACGCCAAATAGATGTCTAAAGTCGAATTATCAAAGAATAGTGGTGCTTGACTACCAATAATATCAGCCTTGCTCACTTGATAGGTTGAATTAGCCCAATCAATATAATCAATAACACTAGAATGGCAAATAGTGACACCTTTTGGTGTGCCTGTAGAGCCTGAAGTAAAAATTATATAACATGGATCTTTATCAATAACGGTTTGATTAAACTTTTCGATATCAACCCAAATATCTTGCATAGGTAGCTTAGATGTTGGTATTTCATCGATATTAATAGTTGAAATTGGACTATCTAATTCTAATGAATTTAATAAATTTCGAGACGTTTCATCATAAAGAACAAGACAATCTTGAAGGTTAGATAAGATCTTTAATAGTCGTTCTTTAGGTGAGTTAATGTCTACGGGACAGTAAATCCCTCCAGCCATTGTCGCAGAAAAGATCATGGAGAGTGCATTTACAGATTTTTTCGCAAACACAACAATCGGCTTGTTTAAACTTCCCTGCTGTCTTAGTTGCAATGAGATAGCATATGACTTTGCTGTACTTTCTGCATAAGTCAAAGAGCGGATCGAATCCGAAACACAAATATTTTCTGGATGTTTCATCGACGATGCTTGTAGATATTTCAGGATGCTGTTTCTCATCTTATACTCTCTTTTTGCAACCAATCATGATTTTTTAAGTATTTGTTTTATCTTGTTTACCATTGATTCACACAAATCAAAATATATAGGCAAGCATAAGATCCTTTTACTAGTCGAGCGACTAACTTCACATGGAGTTCCTTCATGACCATAACTATCGACAAGATCTAAACTTGGATAAAAGTACCTTCTTGGAAAGATGTTATTCGCTTCCAAATTAGCCTTAGCTCTAAGTAATGACTGCTCCGAATCAAACACAATTGGTACATACGCACCATTAGGTTTTGAGCTATCCAACCAATTTTGCATTTGGAAAACACCAGAAAGGTGGGTTTGATAACTTTGCCATAAGCCTCTTCGCTTGGTCATGATACTTTCTATATCATCTAGAACACAGTGACCCATAGCGGCTTCAAACTCATTCATCTTGGCATTAGTTCCAACGCCTTCTATCGAATCCGGTCCCGTTATTCCAAAGTTAATCATAGAGCGTACTTTAGCTGCTAGCTCATCACATTGTGTAATCACAGCTCCACCCTCTATCGTGTGGAATAACTTTGTGGCATGGAAACTTAATGTACTTATATCACCGTACGTTAATACACTTTCTTTATTTAGGTCCACACCAAAAGCATGAGCGGCATCATAGATAACTTTTAGGCTGTGCTTGTTTGCTATAGCTTGAATCTCATTGACTTTACATGGGTTACCAAACACGTGCACCGGTACTATTGCAGACGTTTTTTCTGTAATAAGATCTTCAATTAAATCAGGATTGATATTAAAGGTATCACTTTCAATATCACAAAAAACAGGGGTTAAATTTTCCCAATTAAGCGTGCTTGTGGTCGCAGCGAAAGAGAAAGGTGTTGTGACCACCTCTCCAGCTAGATTAAGTGCTTTGTAAGCAACTTGAAGTGCCAATGAGCCATTTGCAACCAATATAACATGCTTAACACCAAGATACTCAGCTAGTCGAGATTCTAAATCCTTAACGAGAGGACCACTATTGGTCAACCAACCGCTCTCGTACACACGATCAACATATTGTTTATACTTATCTTTTGACGGTAGATATGGTTTTGTTACAGGAACAATTTCATTGCTCATCATTTAATATCTCATTGCAACTAACGAGTAGTGCTATTTTTGTTCGGTGACTAACTCGGAAAGGTAACGTCCGTAATCATTTTTTTGCATCGGTTTTGCAATGGATAGTATCTGGTCTCTTGTTAACCACCCATTGCGCCACGCAATCTCTTCTAAACAGGCAACTTTAAGACCTTGAACATTTTCAATGGTTTGAACAAACGAAGAAGCTTCATGTAGGCTTTCATGCGTTCCAGTATCTAACCAAGCAAAGCCGCGCCCTAGTAATTGAACATTCAGGTCACCTCGCTCAAGGTACATTTGGTTTAGCGTCGAAATCTCTAACTCACCACGAGCTGAAGGTTTGACTTTTTTTGCCAATTCGACGACTCGGTTATCATAAAAATACAGCCCAGTGACAGCATAATTGGATTTAGGCTTTACTGGTTTTTCTTCAATCGAAATCGCCTGCATATTGGCATCAAATTCTACAACGCCAAATCGCTCTGGATCTTTAACCTGATAACCGAATACCGTCGCACCACGGCTCTTCATCGCAGCTTGCTGAAGAATAGGAGTGAACCCTTGCCCATAAAAAATGTTGTCACCCAGCACCAAACATACTGAGTCATCGCCAATGAAGTCTTCACCAATGATGAAGGCCTGAGCTAAGCCATCTGGGCTTGGCTGAATCGCGTATTGCAACTCAATGCCAAACTCTGAGCCATCACCCAATAGGCGCTGAAAACCCTCTTGGTCTTCTGGCGTGGTGATGATCAAGATTTCACGAATGCCAGCAAGCATGAGTACCGACAACGGGTAGTAAATCATTGGTTTGTCATAAACCGGCAGTAACTGCTTAGAGACACCGCGTGTAATAGGGTAAAGGCGAGTGCCCGAGCCACCAGCTAAAATAATGCCTTTCATTATTCGCCCGCTCCTAATCGCTCTAAACTGTATGAACCATCAAGCACGCGTTGCCACCATTGCGGATTATTGAGGTACCATTCCACGGTTTTGCGAATACCGCTTTCAAACGTTTCTTCTGGCGTCCAGCCAAGCTCTTGAGCAATCTTGGTGGCATCAATTGCGTAACGCACATCATGACCTGGGCGATCTTTCACATACGTGATCAAAGATTCATAAGACTCAACACCTGCAGGTTTGTTTGGTTGCAGCTCTTCAAGCAAAGCACAAATGGTTTTCACCACTTCGATGTTGGCTTTTTCGTTATGGCCACCAATGTTGTAGGTTTCACCGACTTCACCTTCGTTGACCACTTTGTACAGCGCGCGAGCATGGTCTTCCACAAACAGCCAATCTCGGATCTGCATACCATCACCATACACAGGCAACGGCTTGCCATCGAGGGCATTTAAAATCATCAGAGGGATCAACTTCTCTGGGAAGTGGTACGGGCCATAGTTGTTGGAGCAATTAGTGATAAGTGTTGGTAAGCCATAAGTACGTTGCCAAGCGCGAACCAGGTGATCGCTCGAAGCTTTAGATGCAGAATATGGGCTGCTCGGCGCGTATGAAGTGGTTTCGGTGAACAAATCATCCGTTCCCTCTAAATCACCATACACTTCATCCGTAGAAATATGATGAAAACGGAATGCCGATTGGCGCGCTTCATCTAAGCCCGACCAATATTGACGAGCCGCTTCAAGCAAATGGTAAGTGCCCATCACGTTGGTCTCAATAAAAGCAGCAGGACCATCAATAGAGCGATCGACATGAGACTCGGCGGCCAAATGCATCACCCTATCGGGTTGATGCTCTGAAAACACGCGATCTAGTTCAGCTCGGTCACAGATATCTACTTGCTCAAAGTAGTAACGTTCACTCTCTGAGA
The DNA here is from genome assembly GCF_023650755.1 of Vibrio sp. SCSIO 43097. Taxonomy (NCBI): domain Bacteria; kingdom Pseudomonadati; phylum Pseudomonadota; class Gammaproteobacteria; order Vibrionales; family Vibrionaceae; genus Vibrio; species Vibrio sp. SCSIO 43097. Next base: position 3,200,808 of record NZ_CP071840.1, read on the forward strand.
CATCAACCAGTGATTCTAGATTCCCTGCGTAGGTCAGTTTATCTAAATTGATGACGGTATCTTGGGTGTCACGAATGATATGTCGGACAACAGCTGACCCAATAAAGCCTGCTCCACCGGTTACTAATATTTTCATTACAAATGTTACCTACGTTAATTTTTGTGCCATCAGATACACATGAATACTTTATGATTATTGTAGTTTATAGACTCACTCGAGCATCGTTAGACTCAAGAAGGCTTACTTAGAGCAATCAACATAAAATGATAAAAAACTCAATTAAGATTGAGAAGCATAACCGTCCTGAAAATGTTCAAAATCGGATTCTTGCCAAATAATCTGTCGCTTTAAACGCTCTTTATTAAATGAACGCAGAAGTCTATTTAGATTTTGATGCTTCCAGTCACCAGAAGTTTCAAAACGACACTTATCAAAATCGATAATCCATACCTTATCTTTGTCGTCGATCAAGATATTGTGGATATTCAAATCAGTATGGTTAACGCCAACCTGATGCATCTTGGCAATTTCTTGCCCTATTTTCTGATACATTTCTACCGATAAAGACTGTTCTTGCAAGATACTAACCAGATCTCTGGCGTTTGGGATTCGCTCACTTAATAAATCAGCTTGATAGAAGAGTCCTGACTTTACGGCTCTTGCTGCAATAGGACGAGGAACGTGCACCCCAGCCTCAATTAGCGCCAACAAAAGCTGAAACTCTTGCGCACAACGGGTGTTATCCCAGCCAGAGAACCAATAATGATCGTTAACTAACTTCCCAAACAAACCGCCACGACGGTAATGACGTAGTGCCGCTTGCATGTTCTCTAGTTGGATAAACCATGTCGTGCCTCGCCCTGTCGCACTGCCAACCACCTTGTCGGAGGACTGCCAGTATTCCTCATCAAATATCGGTTGGCTAGGGTCTGTAATGATCTCGTCATCAAACCAGATCACTTGGTTGTTGTTTTTATACTGTCGAGTCATACGCTCACCCTCTAGCCTAAATACCGGCTGGCTAATATATACAACCAAGTAAATGCAGCAAACGCCAAAGCAACCATAACGGCAGCAGAGCCTATATCTTTAGCTCGACCACTGAGTTCATGCCGTTCAATACCGATACGATCCACTACCGCCTCAATCGCTGAGTTTACAAGCTCTACAATCAAGACTAATACCACGACCCCGATCATTAAGATACGCTCAACCATGCCGACATCCACTAGCCAAGCCAAAATCACGGCGATACTCAACAGAGCCAACTCTTGTCGAATGGCAGCTTCATGCTTAAAAGCCGCTTTTAATCCTTGGATCGAATAACCCGTCGCTTTAACGATGCGCTTTAGTCCGGTATTACCCGGCTTGCCAGATTCTTGCGATTGATGTGGTGTTGTCTTTGACATTGCAGAACACTTATCAGTACTTAGCTATATTCGAGCCGTGTATTTTACATTTATTGGGGATGTCTGCATAATTTACCTGCCTCTATTCATCGAATCAGACAATAATTATGTTCACTTCTGCCCCATCGTCACTATGCGTCTTGCGTTTGTCCGCTATCGGAGACGTTTGCAATACTATCGCCAGCATTCAAGCTATTCAGAAACACTGGCCTTCGACCCAGATTACTTGGATAACGGGTAAACTTGAAGCCCAGTTATTAGCCGCCATCGATGGTGTAGAAGTGATTGTTTTTGATAAAAAAGCGGGACTTGATGGCTACAAATCACTTTGGCGACAGCTGAAAGGCAGAGAGTTTGATGCGCTATTGCATATGCAGTACGCGATTCGAGCGAGTGTCGCAACGTTGGGCATTAAAGCAAAATACAAACTTGGTTTCTCTTCTGATAGAAGCCAGGACTTTCAAACACTATTTACCAATGTCAAAGTGCCTTCCCCGCAATCTCTGCATGTCGCAGATGGCTTAATGGCCTTTGCCCATCAAATTGGGGTACCAAAGGCAGGACTAGACTGGGTACTTTCTTATTCAGACCACGACCAAGCTTGGGCAGAGTCTCATATTTCTCGTAGTAAACCTAACCTGCTGATTGTGCCTGGTGCGAGCAAAGCTTATAAAAACTGGAACGCGGAAGGTTATGTGGATGTGATTCATCACGCCAGAGCAAAAGGCTGGAACGTGATTCTGGCAGGCAGCCCTGCTCAGGTAGAATTGGATCTGGCAGAAGCCATTCAATCTCGCTTGGAAGAACCGTGTCTAAATTTAGTTGGACAAAGTTCAATTCTGCAAATGCTTGCGTTAATAGATAAGGTTGAAATGGTCATCGCCCCCGATACCGGACCAGCACACATGGCGAATGCCATGAAAACGCCAATCATCGGGCTCTATGCACACCATAATCCGCTGCGAGTGGGACCTTACCGTTATCTAAAATACGTTGTCTCAGTGTATGAAGAAACGATCTTTGCGGAAACAGGTAAAAACAGTCACGAGTTAAGCTGGCGAACTCGCGCTAAAGATGAAACGGCAATGAACCGCATTACCAGCACTCAAGTAATGAGCATGTTCGATCAAGTCTTAGAAGATTTGTATCCTCAATACCAGTAAACTTACTGTCTTGATTTGTTAAGAAGGAAATGACCTTGTCCAAACCAACCTTAGCCGTTGCCTTAATTGTAAAAAATGAAGAGAAGCACTTACAAGCTTGTCTAGACACAGTAAAAGATTGGGTCGATGAGATTGTCCTTCTAGACTCGGGCAGCACTGATCGCACTGAAGAAATCGCCCGACAATACACAGATAAGTTTTACACCAACCTAGATTGGCCAGGATTCGGTAAACAGCGCCAACTGGCGCAGCAATACGTTACGGCAGACTACGTTTTGTGGCTTGATGCGGACGAACAAGTCACTCCAGAGCTAAAAGAAAGTATCTTACACGCGGTATCAGCCAATAAGCCGAACGTTTTATACAAACTTAATCGACTAAGCTCAGCGTTTGGTAAGTTCATCTACCATTCTGGTTGGTCTCCAGACTGGATTGTGCGCTTATATCGCACCGAATATACACAATATAATGATTCGCTCGTTCATGAAAAAGTTGATGAGAAAAACTATCAAACTGAAAAACTGGATGGTCGACTGCATCACTACACTTACGAGCACCTTCATCATTACATCAATAAAACCACTGGCTACCTCAAGGCCTGGACGGATGAACGTGAAGGTAAAAAGAAAGCGGGTTTAACGACCGCTATCGTTCACGCTCTTGCTAGCTTTTTGAAGATGTATGTTCTCAAACGAGGCTTCCTTGATGGCAAGCATGGCTTCATTCTAGCTTGGCTAAGCATGCACTCTACTTTTGTAAAATATATCGATCTCTACTTACGTGAACAGGCAAAAAAATCATGAAAACGACTTTAATTATCACCACTTACAACTGGAAAGAAGCATTAAAAGCGGTGTTAGAAAGCGTGAAACGTCAAACCGTTTTGCCTGACGAAGTAATTGTTGCAGATGATGGCTCTCGAGACGATACCAAAGCAATGGTTGACCAAATGCGTGAAGGTTTTCCGGTTCCACTGATTCATAGTTGGCACGAGGATAATGGCTTTCAGCTTTCAATGAGCCGCAACCGTGCGATCGCCAAAGCATCAGGTGACTACCTCATCATGATTGATGGCGACATGGTGCTGTCCCAAACGTTTATTGAATCACATAAGCAAGTCGCAAAACCAAATTGGTTTGTGCAGGGTGGACGTGTGTTAACGGATGAAAGCTGCAGCAAGGCCATCATGGAAAACGGCTTAGTGCCTTCCATTTTCAGCAAAGGCATTCGCAATCGTAAAAACTGCATCACCAACGCCTTGCTATCGAAATGGTTCTCTTACGAGCGGAATAACGATAAAGCCACTCGCGGTTGCAACATGGCATTTTGGCGACAAGATGTCATCGAGGTGAATGGCTTCAACCAAGATTTTGTTGGATGGGGACGCGAAGACAGCGAGTTTGTTCATCGCATGTTGAATGCGGGTAAGTCACGTCTTTACCTAAAATTCGCAGGTGTAGGCTACCACTTGTACCACGTAGAAAACTCTCGTGCGTCACTCGGACAAAATGATGAGATTTTAGAGAACACCATTAAAAACAAGCTTAAACGCTGTGAGAATGGTGTTGATCAATTTCTAGAAGCTTAAGATTATAAAAAAGGGGCGTTTCGCCCCTTTTTTATTGTTGCTGAGATAAAGCGAAGTACTTATCGGCAACCATCAATGAGATCAAACGCTCTTTACGTTTATCTTTGAACTGCTCAACCCACTGGTGCGCATTTTCAATGATCGCTAATGCTTCTTGCTCATTCGCTAGGTAATAATCCATCTTTTCGGGTAAATCAGAATAGTCATCCTTCACTTCAACATAGTGGACGCCTGCCTCTAACTTACCTTCCATAAACCAAGTCTCATATTTTGGCTTTGACATAATAACCAAGGAGTTAGACGACATAGCCCACTTAAGGTTGGTGGCCACATCATTGCCTTCTATACAGAGCAAAAACTTATACTGCAGTTGCTCTTCAATACTCATAAAGCCCTTTTCCCATGGTTTCCCTTCTACCGGGCGGGTCTGGCCAATATTGCATTGCGGATGGTTGTAAAACGCATGAATCACCTTTTTACGATGCGGCTGAAAACCCACGCCGCGCCACGCTACCATGTCCTTTTTATCTTGATAGCGAACAGGATCATCAATAAATTTAAAATGACGAACTTGATTAAGTTTCAACACCACTGAATTTTGGTTGTTACCAAAAATAGGGCGGCTTTTTATAAAGCTCGGTACATTGGGGATGTGTGTAACATCGCCGTTGATGTAGTTAAACGCAAAACTGGAAGGGAAATAGCGTACAACTTGGCGAAGATCGAAAAAATACGTCCAGCCTTTCGTTTTTTTGAATGTATCGATGGTCGAGTAACTTTGTTCTCGGCTATCAACTGAAAACGGCGTTTCACACTTATTGTAATAGTTCACCCGCTCAATACAGCGTTGCTGCTCTGCTTCGGTCAGATTCGAAAGTAAACGCTTGGCTTGTGCTCGATATACAAAGCGAGGGATAAGTATCGAGAGAGCGTTTGAGAAATAATAAGGGAACTTACTGTCTTTCATTGAGTTTTTCCCCAATCGCGATGGCTACTGGCTTGGGAACGAATTGTTCGATACTTCCGCCATGAATCGCTACTTCTCTCACGATAGTCGACGATAAAAACGCAAACTCTTCTTCAGGAGTTAAAAATACGCTCTCGATTCCTGGTAATAGCTTTCGGTACATGTTGGTCAGTCCAAACTCGTATTCAAAGTCTACCGTTGTTCGTAAACCACGAATAAGAACCTTAGCTTTCTCATTTCTCGCGAAATCCACTAATAACCCGGAGAACCCCTTTACCGTCACACCAGGTAAATGCGCTACAACGTCCTGCATCAGTGCAACGCGCTCTTCCAATAAAAACATAGTGTTCTTCGATGGGCTTGCGGCTACGCCAATCACAACCTCATCAAACATTTCGTGAGTACGTTCTATTAGATTGAGGTGACCATTAGTCACTGGATCAAAAGTGCCCGGATAAATGACTTTCATATAATTTACTAAGTTATTCGAAACTGATTGAATTATTGAGGCTCGAACGCAAGATTACAACAACTTAAGCTCGATAATAGCTCGACTTACTTCTGACACTCACTACAAAAGAAGGTATTACGTTGGCCAATCTTTAGCTCTTGAAGTCGTTCGCCGCACTCTGGGCATGGCTCTCCTGCTTTTCCGTAAACCAATAACTCTTGTGCAAAGTAACCCGGCTTTCCATCGGCTTGCGCAAAATCTTTCAGCGTAGTCCCACCTTGCGTAATGGCAATCTCAAGTGTCATTTTGATATTTTCAACAAGTAACCCCCACTCTTGAGAAGTCAACTTACCTGCGGGCCTTGAAGGGTGAATTCGAGATTTAAACAACGACTCATTCGCGTAGATATTTCCGACACCAACCACGACTTTGTTGTCCATGATGAACTGCTTGACGGCGACACGCTTATTTTTAGCTTTCTCCGCTACATATTCCGCATTGAACTCTTCAGTTAAAGGCTCAGGCCCCATGTTTGCTAGCACAGCATGTGACTCGCCAGGAGCACACCACAGCCATGCCCCAAAACGACGCGGATCGTTATAACGCAGTATTTTTCCACTGCTTAGTTTGAGATCCACATGATCGTGCTTTGCTGGCGGAAAGTCAGCATCTAGGACACGTAAAGACCCCGACATGCCCAAGTGAACAATGGCTGTACCTGTGTTTGTCTCGATCAGTAAGTATTTCGCACGACGGCTAATCGCACGGATCACCTGCCCTTCCAATTTTTTAAGCTCTGTAGGAATATCCCAGCGCAATTTAGGCGTTCGAAAAGTAAACGACTGGATCGTTTGTCCAACCATGTGGGGGCTAATCCCCATACGGCTCACTTCAACTTCTGGCAACTCAGGCATTAGATTCTCCAATTCACCGGCTAATAGTTCTCGCTGCTAGCATAATCGAAAAGAAAAACGATAAATAGGGAAGCTTATTAGGGGTATAGGCGCAAAAAGGCTCTACTCTGGCATAAGGTAGTTTTCATCGACGGAGATAGCGACCCATTTGTCTTGCCAGGTTTTAAATAGCCAAAAATCAGGTAAACGAAAGAAAGTCACCCGCTGCGGCTCTTCGAGATCCTGATACCAAACTTCTACCGTTTCAGGTACCGTCAGGTTAGGTTTTAAATGATCGTACTGTTCTGAGGTGAGCTCGGTCCCTTCCAATGATTGCCAGCGTGATACAAGTTCACTGATCGATGCATCAACTTTGATGTTGGATTGCCATCGTCCATCATGCAGTTCGAACTCCCAGCCACTATAGTACAAAGACTCCACCGTATAGTCGGAGCGAAGTACATTTGGGTAGGGGTCTGCTTGGTCTGTTAATAGGTAAGTTTTGATCCACATCGGCGCATTTAAGATCACTATAAACGCGATAATGCCCAGAATAAGAATATTGTTCCATCGGCGGCGACGAGCCGGACTCACACGCATAACCATCTCTACTCTCTTATCGTTATGAGTAAACTACCAAAGAGTATTGAGCTTGACTAGAACAACGGTGTGCAAGTGTGTAGAGAATTGCTGGCAAAGCGGTAGAGAGCGATCAATCAAAAATTCGAGTATAGAGTCGGACCGATAAAATGACTTCAGCAGTACTTTATAATCCGATGACGTACTGAACACTTTATCTTCAGCACTTTTATTCAGGTAATAAAAAACCCAACTCGAAAGTTGGGTTTTTCAATTCATCAAAGAGACTGAAACCAATTATTTGATTTTTGCTTCTTTGTACATAACGTGCTGGCGAACTACTGGATCAAACTTTTTGATCTCAAATTTGCCTGGCATGTTACGCTTGTTCTTATCAGTTGTGTAGAAGTGGCCTGTACCTGCAGAAGATACTAGACGGATTTTCTCACGAACGCCTTTCTTTGCCATTGCTTATTTCCTCTTAAACGTTTTCGCCACGTGCACGCATGTCTGCAAGAACAGTATCAATACCTTTCTTGTCGATGATGCGCATACCTTTAGCAGATAGACGTAGTTTAACAAAACGTTTTTCGCTCTCTACCCAGAAACGATGAGTTTGTAGGTTCGGCAGAAAACGACGCTTAGTAGCATTTCGTGCGTGTGAACGGTTGTTACCCGTTACTGGACGCTTACCAGTTACTTGGCATACTCGTGACATGAATGTCTTCTCCAAAATCGTTTCAGCTCGATATCAACCTTGGTGGCCGAACCTCTCTATCTCTCGAAAAGAAGTTAGAGGTTAAGAACCGCTATGGAAAATCCATACAAGGCTATCAAAGGTCGCGCATTATACTAACTTGATATGCATTGCTCAAGACCCGAACAGATCCTTTTTACAGGTTTTCGTGATCTTTTTTTAGACAGCAGATTTTTTTAGCAGTCCAAGCTGAATTCAGTTAAAAATTTAGTGGCGTGGATGATAGCAGATTTTTAGCAACTAACAACCTAAAAAACGCACAGTTATATCCAGCCTCTTTCAGCAAAAGAGACACTTTCCCCATCTCCGATGACGAAATGGTCCAAAATACGAATATCCACCAATGCTAATGCGTCGGTGAGACGCCTTGTAATCCTTCTGTCAGCTTGGCTCGGCTCAGCAACGCCTGAAGGATGATTGTGCGCCAAAATCAAAGCCGCCGCGTTATGATGCAGAGCACGCTTAACAACTTCTCTCGGATACACCGACGCTGCATCCAACGTTCCTTCAAATAAAATTTCATCTTTTATCACTCGGTGCTGGTTATCGAGAAAAAGAATATAAAAAGCCTCTCTTTGCCGATCCCTTAAAATAGAAGACAGATATAACTTAGTTTGGTCGGGGCTGGTTAAGGCATCACCACGCTTTAGCGTCTCCGCCAAGTAACGTTGTGTCATTTCTAGTACAGCTTGCAATTGAACATACTTGGCTTGCCCTAATCCTTTGTGACGACAAAACTCTTCTTCTGATGCTGAAAATAGTTGTCTGAGCGAACCAAAGTCTTGAATAAGGAAGTCTGCGAGCTCAATCACGTTCATTCCGCGGGTGCCTGTGCGCAAGAAGATGGCCAGTAGCTCAGCATCGGTCAAAGCTTGCGGCCCTCGTTGCAGTAGCTTCTCTCTGGGCATGGACTCATTTGGCAAAGCTTTCAGTATCATCTGATGTCTCTTTATATGGAAAGTGTCCCTATTCCACAAAACAAAAAGCGAAAGTCGAGTATGACTTTCGCTTTCTTCGTACCATCAGTGCTTTCCATGCAACTTAACAGTTCATCAGAGTTTAAAGTTGCCAACCAAGCCGTGAATTTCCGTTCCAGACTGTGATAGCTGCGTGCTGATTGACTCGGCATGCTGCAACGTCTCATTAATGTTGTTCACGATCTGTTGAATAGCCACTAAGTTTTGGTTGATGTCTTCTGCAACCGCACTTTGCTCTTCGGCGGCAGACGCGGTTTGAATACCCATATCTCGAATCGTACCGATAGAATTATGAACACCAGAAAGAGATTGCTGAATGAGCGCCGATTCTTCCGCCGTTTTGACACCTCGTTTTTGGCTCACCGACATTGTACTGACCGCTCTTGATACACCATTTTGCAGCTGCTTAAGCATGTCACCAATTTCATGAGTACTATTTTGCGTACGACTGGCTAACGAGCGCACTTCATCCGCAACGACGGCAAACCCTCGACCTTGCTCACCGGCTCTAGCCGCTTCAATCGCCGCATTTAGGGCCAACAAATTCGTTTGCTCGGCTATCTCGCCAATCACATCCAGCACTTTGGTTATTTTTTCAGTCTGTAAACTCAACTCAGAAATTGCATCTGACGTGCTGTCTATCTCCGTCACGAGTTCGGTAATACCCTCTATTGCTTGCTCGACCTCATGCTGAGCGGCGGTGACTTGACTGTTGGCATCGTCAATTGCCTGCGCGGTCGCATTGGTATTGCTGGCTACTTCTTTGGCAGTCATGCTCATTTGCGTCACTGCCGTCACGACTTTGTCCGTCTCTAAACAGTGATCCTGCATTTGACCGCTCGCTTGGCTGGTCTGAGTGTTCAGGCTTTGAGAAACGGTCTGTACTGTCGTCGCAGAGCGATGAATGTCCTGCATCAGTGGGTGCAGCTTATCCATAAACTCATTAAACGCGGCCGCCACTTCACCGACTTCATCCTGACTTTCGACTTTTAAACGAGCCGTTAAGTCACCGCCGCCTGCGGCAACATCTTTTAATGAAGCCGCGACATGTTGTAATGGCTGAATGCCTTTAGACACCACGATACTGGTGAGAACACTGGTAATGATCAATCCAATAACGGAAATCAACACGGCAGATAACGTATGCTCTTTTAGCTCTTGAGTCTTTAACTCTCTGTGCATCGCAACTTGCTGGTCGATGTCATCAATATAAACGCCAGTACCTAAAACCCAGTCCCATTTCGATAGATATTCTGCATAGCCCAACTTAGGCGCTTGTGCGTCAATGGTCGGTTTATGCCACGAGAAATAGAGGAACCCATCCCCTTTTTGAGAAGCGTCAATCAAGCCCGCAATAACTGCGACCCCATTTTCATCTTTTAAGTCGTAAAGGTTTTTACCCTCTAATGCAGGTTTGATGGCGTGCAACGTATTCACACCTTGAGAGTCGTAGGCAAAAAAGTAGCCATCGCTTTCAAAGCGCATGGCTTTCAGAATTTCTTTTGCTGCCTCTTTATTACTTCCATTTACATCCGTGTCGTATAACGGTTTTATCGCCGTCACGCCCATCATCATATAGGCTTGTAACTCTTTCTTTTTCGTTTCGATGAGCTCTTGCCTGTCTCTTGCCAGCTCCGCTTCCAAACTTTTACTGCTGTTGATGTAATACACCACTGAGATCAACGTGGTGATCAACAACAGCGGAATTAGGGTTATCAGCAGCAATTTGTTTCGACTTTTCAACACCATGGTTTCCACTACCTCTTTTTCTTTTCAGACTTGCAAACTCCGCGCAACTTGTCTGTGAGGTAGGCGAGAATTTTCCCTTCCTCGGTCAGATTAATACTCTGGAGTTTGATGTGAATTATCTTCTCGTTATATATGCTCGGGCGGTCAGACTTTGAATTGTGTTAAAATCCGGTCATCAAATTGGAGATCTCACATGCAAACACTAGCAGGAAAGAAAATTCTACTCGGCATCAGTGGCGGTATTGCCGCGTATAAATGTGCGGAGCTAACCCGTCGCCTCATAGAGAGAGGAGCGCAAGTTCAAGTTGTAATGACGAAAGCCGCAAAAGAGTTCATTACCCCTTTAACCATGCAAGCCGTTTCGGGCCGTCCTGTCTCGGACAGTTTACTAGACCCAGCAGCGGAAGCCTCTATGGGCCATATTGAATTGGCCAAATGGGCAGATTTAGTGCTATTAGCGCCCGCGACCGCGGACTTAATCGCGCGCATGTCCGCAGGCATGGGGAACGATTTACTTACTACGCTCGTGCTCGCGACGGATTCCCCTGTTGCTGTTTCTCCGGCGATGAATCAACAGATGTATCGCAATATCGCAACCCAAGAGAACATCGCTACGTTAGCGCGTCGTGGTATGCACATCTGGGGCCCTGCGGCAGGAGAGCAAGCCTGTGGTGATGTAGGACCAGGTCGAATGCTGGAACCAATGCAGCTAGTACAGCTATGTGAACAGTTCTTTCAACCAAAATTGCTAGAAGGTAGGTCGATACTCATTACCGCCGGACCAACTCGCGAAGCGATTGATCCAGTGCGTTACATTACGAACCATAGCTCCGGGAAAATGGGCTATGCATTGGCGAGCGCCGCAGCGCAGATGGGAGCAAAAGTCACCCTCGTGAGCGGTCCTGTCAGTTTAAATACGCCCGTAGGTGTTGAGCGCATAAATGTTTCCAGTGCCCAAGAGATGCACGAAGCCGTTATGACACATGCAAACCAGCATGATGCCTTTATTAGCTGCGCTGCCGTTGCCGACTACCGCCCACAAACGATCGCGTCTCAAAAGTTGAAAAAGACAGAAGACAACGACGAAATGGTCATTAATATGGTTAAAAATCCTGATATTGTTGCATCTGTGGCAGCAATGACGGAGAAGCGTCCGTTTACCGTCGGTTTTGCGGCTGAAACCAATGATGTAGAGACCTATGCTCGAGGCAAGTTAACAAAGAAAAACCTCGATATGATCTGTGCAAACGACGTTTCGGTTGCAGGGCAAGGATTTAACAGCAACGACAACGCAATTACCCTTTACTGGCCTGAAGGTGAACTTGCGCTCGCTTTGGAATCAAAAGAAGCATTGAGCGTTAAAATTCTCGAAAAAATGCATCAATTGATGTAACTAACGTTTGAAAACCCTGCCAATTTTTTACAAAAGCTGGCATAAATTTGGTACAAAAATGACAACTAAGGGTGTTAAATCTCCCATTCCACCCTTAGTGGTCTAGTTTGAGGCGAAATAGCGTCTTATAATCCCCTCCGCTCAACTTTGTATTTTGAAAGGAAGTAACTAATGGCCGGCAGTAAAAAATCCAACCGTCGTGAAGAAATCTTACAAGCATTGGCAGAAATGCTTGAATCAACAGATGGCGCTTCACGCATTACTACGGCAAAACTGGCCAAGCAAGTCGGCGTTTCAGAAGCCGCGCTGTATCGTCATTTCCCAAGTAAAGCGCGCATGTTCGAAGGGTTGATTGAGTTCATTGAAGAAGCCTTGATGACACGTATCAACCGTATTCTAGACGACGAAAAAGATACACTAGAGCGTATTCGTATGGTGATGCACCTTATTTTGGCGTTCTCTGAACGTAACCCAGGTCTGACACGCATTTTGTCGGGTCATGCTCTAATGTTTGAAAATGAACGCCTACGTGAACGCATCAATCAACTCTTTGAGCGCATAGAAACACAATTGCGCCAGATCCTGCGTGAACGTAAGATTCGTGAAGGGAAGTCTTTCCCTGTCGAAGAGCGTATCCTAGCCGCGCAAATTCTGGGACAAGTTGAGGGTAGCCTAAACCGCTTTGTGCGTAGCGACTTTAAATACCAGCCGACTGCAAACTTTGACGAGTACTGGGCGCTTTTGAGTGCACAAATAAAGTAAAAGACTATGAGTAAAGACAAATACACGCAGCCCGAGTTTTCTCTTTCACTTCTTCACCCTCGTAACTGGGGCGTATGGCTTGGTTTTGGTCTGTTGGCCATCCTCGTCAATATTCTTCCTTATCGGCTGCTGCTTTCATTAGGTCGTTCACTCGGTAAACTTGGCATGCGCTACGGTAAAAAGCGTGTCCACGTTGCTCAACGTAACTTAGAATTGGCCTTTCCAGACAAAACACCTGAAGAGATTCAACATATTGTTGAAGAGAACTTCAAAAATACCGGTATGGCACTCATAGAAACCGGAATCACTTGGTTCTGGCCGACTTGGCGCTTTAAAAAACTTATCGTCGAGAAAGATCTCGGCGCACTGCGTGAAAAAGCCAAAGAAGGTAAAGGCGTCCTACTTTGTTGTGTCCATGCTCTTAATCTAGAGATCACTGCACGTGCTTTCGCCGTGCTCGGCGTGGCCGGGTACGGCGCGTTTCGTCCGCATAATAATCCTGCTTATAACTTTATCCAGTATTGGGGACGGACACATAACGGCAATAAACTGATTGATCGTAAAGATGTGAAAAAGATGATTCGTGTATTACGGAGCGGTGAACGTCTGTTCTATTTACCGGATCACGATTACGGTCGCAAAAAATCAGTATTTGTACCTTTCTTTGCCGTAGACGATGCGTGTACGACAACAGGCACGAGCATTCTGGCGTATACCTCAAAATGTGCGATCATCCCAGGCTCAGGGTTTCGCAATGACGAAGGAAAATACGACATCATCGCCGATAAGTGCATTGAAGCCGACTATCCACAAAAAGACGAAGTCGCCGCTGCCGCTTATATGAACAAGTATGTGGAAGAGGTCATTCTACGCGCCCCAGAGCAATGGATGTGGCTCCATAAACGCTATAAAACCATGCAAGATGAGCATGTCGAGAAAGGCATTCGCTACAAGTAAGTGGTCAAGGCGATGAATCCAAAAACAAAAAAGGGCAGATGGATATCCATCTGCCCTTTTTACTTTTTCAGAAAAAATAACAAATTAAATGCCGTATTCCGAGCGATAGGCTTTAACTGCTTCCAAGTGCTCAGCAGCGTCACCTTTCTCTTCTAAGTAAGTCACAAGATCACCCAAACTTACAATTGAAATCACGGCACAACCAAAGTCACGCTCAACTTCTTGAATCGCAGAAAGCTCTCCCTTGCCTTTTTCTTGGCGGTCAATCGCAACCAACACACCAGCAAGGTCTGCACCATTTGCTTGAATGATTTCCATCGATTCACGGATTGCCGTACCCGCCGTAATCACGTCGTCCACCAGCATGATGCGACCTTCTAACGCAGAGCCTACAAGGTTACCGCCTTCGCCGTGATCTTTCGCTTCTTTACGGTTGAAGCAGTAAGGCGTGTCGATATCGTGATGATCCGCCAGCGCGACTGCTGTTGTCGTTGCAATAGGAATACCTTTGTACGCAGGGCCAAACAGTACATCGAATTCAATGCCAGAATCAGCGAGCGCGGCTGCGTAAAAACGACCAAGACGCGCTAGGTCACGACCAGTATTGAAAAGACCAGCGTTAAAGAAGTACGGGCTTTTACGGCCAGATTTCAAAGTAAACTCACCAAACTTAAGAACTTCTTTCTCAAGTGCAAACTCAATAAATTCACGCTGGTATGCTTTCATTATTTTCTCTCTATGTCCTTGGTTTCTTGTGTCTCTTCTCGACAATCATTCATTTCTCTATTGTCGAGATAAAAAAATAGCCCCCATAATGGGAGCTATTAAAATCAATTGGCTAACGCCGCCTTCTGCGCTGCGACAATTTCCGTAATGCCGATTTTCGCCGACTCGAGCAATGCCATCAGCTGTTCGTGACTGAACGGTTCACCTTCTGCAGTGCCCTGAATTTCAATCATCTTGCCTTCTTCGGTCATTACCACGTTCATGTCTGTGTCTGCCGCTGAATCTTCAACGTACTCAAGGTCACACAGAACATCATCGCCTAGCAAACCAACTGAAACTGCCGCTACGTGGCCTTTCATTGGATTCGCTTTTAGCTTACCGCTATCCACTAGGTGTTGGAACGCATCGGCCATTGCAACACTTGCGCCGCTGATGGATGCAGTACGGGTACCACCGTCAGCTTGGATAACGTCACAGTCAACGGTGATCATGAACTCACCCATGGCTTTTAGATCGACAACAGCACGTAGGCTTCGTGCAATAAGACGCTGAATTTCCATCGTACGGCCGCCTTGTTTGCCACTTGCCGCTTCACGACGAGTACGAGAATGTGTTGCTCGAGGTAGCATGCCGTATTCAGCTGTAACCCAGCCTTTACCTTGACCTTTTAGCCAACGTGGCACAGATTCTTCTACGGTCGCATTACACAACACTTTGGTGTTACCGAACTCAACTAGCACTGACCCTTCAGCGTAAGCTGTGTAGTTACGAGTAATTTTGATAGGGCGAACTTGATCCGCCTTGCGATCGTTTGGACGCATGGGCATCTACCTTAAATATGAGGAGAAGACGATTTGGTTGGGCGAAGATTATAACGGAATCGATTCCGGATTCATAGGTTACGCCGCAGGCACAACATAAACAATCCATACATCCCGCGCACCTATCGACGCAGCGTGATACACTCTTGAAGTAATTTTCAAAAAATGAAGACAGGAAAATTCGATGATTTACAGTATGACAGCGTATGCACGCAAAGAAGTAAAAGGCGACTGGGGTTCTGCGGTATGGGAAATCCGCAGCGTGAACCAGCGTTATTTAGAAACATACTTCCGCATGCCAGAACAATTTCGCGGATTAGAGCCCGTTTTACGCGAGCGTTTTCGTAAGCGCTTAGCGCGAGGCAAAGTGGAATGTAATCTGCGCTTTGAAGCAAACCCTGCCGCAAAAGGTGAGCTTAGCATCAACGAAGCGCTTGCTAGCCAGGTAATTAAGGCCGCTGAACAAGTCATGCACATGACTGGTGAACTGAGCCGAATCAATCCATTTCAAGTCATGCAATGGCCGGGGGTAATGGAAACGCCAGAGCAAGACATGGATGCAGTAAATAAAGTGCTACTAGAAGCGTTTGATGGCGCAATGGATGAATTTATTGAAGCGCGCGCTCGTGAAGGCGAGAACATGAAAGCGCTGATTGAACAGCGTTTAGACGCCATATCTGCAGAAGTCGTAAAAGTGCGTGCCCGCATGCCAGAAATTTTAGAATGGCAACGTGAGCGACTATTCTCGAAGTTCGAAGACGCTAAAGTGGAACTGGATCCATCTCGTATCGAGCAAGAGTTGATTTTGCTAGCGCAAAAATCGGATGTTGCTGAAGAGCTCGATCGCTTGGACTCTCACGTAAAAGAAACCACAAACATTCTGAAAAAAGGTGGCGCAGTGGGTCGTCGTCTGGACTTCATGATGCAAGAGTTCAACCGTGAATCGAACACGCTAGCGTCGAAATCGATCAGCACCGACATCACCGCATCGGGCGTTGAACTGAAAGTTCTGATCGAACAGATGCGTGAGCAGATCCAAAATATTGAATGATCTAAAAGTCATCGAGTATTGAAACAAAAAAGCCCCGCTAGTACGGGGCTTTCTTTTATTCATCTTTTTCCAAGGTTCTGTTATCAACGTAGGGCCAATAATGATGCCCGACTCTGATGAGCAAGGTTGCCGCAGCTAAGATAAACGCTGCCAGAGATAACCACACAACCAAAACCGCATCCAGTTCTTTCATTCCTAGTGTGATATAGCGGGCGATCGCCATCATCGCGATATAGATAGGATAGCGTACCGGAATTTTTCCGTTCATCACGAACTGCTGCACCATGGCGAGCACTTCCAGATAGATAAACATCAAAAGAATATCCGTGAGTAAGACACGCTTCTCTACAAATACGTGCACAAACTCTTGCATCATGGCGTACAGCGTCGCCAAGGTAATAGAGACTAATAATACCGCCTCCAAAATATGGAAGATTTTCAGGAACGGTCGACTAAAGGATTTCGGTAAATTCGACGGCATGGTCCATTATCCAGACAAAGAAGATAGGCCTTGAGTTTAGCATGCAACGATCTTCAATCAATCATAATACTCAGCGCCAATCGACACCAAGAGACCTAACATAGGCCTATAAAAACGCTCCGCTTATTTGGCGGAGCGTTTTTGTGTTATAGGACCTGTGGCATCACTTACGCCACTTGCTGCTTTTTTTCAGCCAGGCGCTTTTTCTTCCGATATTTAGGGTGGGTGATCGGAATCGCAGATAGGAGTTTCTTGGTGTACTCGTTTTGCGGGTTTGCATAAATTTCTTTCGCGCTGCCTGCTTCTACCACTTTACCAAAATACATCACGGCAACTTTGTCTGAAACGTGTTTCACCACAGAGAGATCGTGAGAGATAAAGATGATCGCCAAGTTCATCTCTTGTTGCAGTTGTAGTAATAGGTTCAAGATTTGTGCCTGTACCGATACATCTAGCGCAGATACCGATTCGTCACAAATCAGTAATTTAGGCTTCAATGCAATCGCACGAGCAATACCGATACGCTGACGTTGGCCGCCTGAAAACTCATGTGGATAGCGGTTGACTGCCGTTTCTGGCAAGCCCACTTTGATTAAAAGCTCTTTTACCCACTGTTTGCGCTCGGCTGGCGTACCGATTTTATGAATAACAAACGGTTCTTCTAGAATCATACCGATGGTATGACGCTGATTGAGTGATTCCATTGGGTCTTGAAAGACGATTTGCATGTCTTTACGCAGCGATCGCATCTCTTTGACAGACAGTTTAGTGATGTCTTTACCTTCAAAGAAAATCTTACCTTCCGTTGGCTCGTATAACTTTAAGATCGTGCGACCAAGGGTGCTTTTACCACAACCTGACTCACCAACTAGCCCCAGTGTTTCACCTTCAGAAACAGACAGTGAAACCCCGTCTACCGCTTTGATGGTGTAGCCTTTCTTGAACAGCCCTTTACCAGAAACAAAGTGCTGCTTAAGATTTTCAATTCTTAATACTTCTTTTGCCATAACATCCTCTTTTATGACTCGTTCACTTTGCTCAGTTAACTAGCAAACATACTGGCATCAATAGGCTTGATATCGATCATCTGCTTCGGCTCATTATCTAAGCTCGGCATCAACCCCATCAAACGCTCTGTATATGGGTGCTGCGGGTTATCAAACAACTCAAAAATTTCTGCTTTTTCGACAATACGCCCACCATACATCACGGCAACATCATCACACACTTCTGCCACAACCCCGAGGTCGTGAGTAATGAAGATCATCGCCATGCCCGTTTCTTCCTGAAGCTCGTTCATCAGTTCAAGGATAGACGCCTGAACCGTAACATCCAACGCCGTAGTCGGTTCATCACAAATCAGAATATCCGGCTTACAGGCCAACGCCATCGCGATCATTACACGCTGGCGCATACCGCCAGATAGGTTATGGGGATACTCATTCAATCGTTTCTCTGGCATTGGGATTTTGACTTTTGCCAGCATCTCGATCGAGAAAGCTTCCCGCTCCTTTTTGTCGAGCTCAGGTCGATGAAGTTCAAGCACTTCACATATTTGGCGACCAATGGTGTGTACTGGATTTAGCGCCGTCATCGGATCTTGGAAGATGATCGAAATGCGATCGCCACGCATGGCGTACATCTCTTCCGCAGGCAAATCAACTAGGTTGGTGCCGCGATAATTCACTTCACCTTTGATGATGTTGCCATATGGCTTAGGTAAAAGACCCATGATCGACATTGAGGTTACGCTCTTACCACTGCCTGACTCTCCCACCAGACCGAGTGTACGTCCAGCTCTCACATCAAAGTTCACACCATGCAGCACCTTCACTGGTCCATCATCGGTGGTGAATTCAACTTCGAGATCTTTAACACTTAGGATTACATCGTTTTCCATAACCAATCCTTACAGCTTATAAGTGTCATCTACGACGACGACAGGTTCAAAAGCTTTGCCTGATTTCATCGCTTGTTTGGTTTCTTTCTTGATATCGCTATCAATCCAGTAAGTGCCATCCCCTATGATGCCACCACTGAACAACGCCTCTGTCATGCGATTCATTGGCTTATCAGGAAACTTTAGCCAGCGCCAGTGACCGTAGCGGACATAAGGAATCATGTAGCCTGTTACGATAACGTGCGCATCAATGATGTCACGCTGAATCTCATGACCTAGCTGGATCTTTTTATCCATATCCATGCTAAAACGATACTCGATGATCTTTTCATCCAGCTCTGGCGAGCTGTAGTTTGTGAAAGAGTTAGTTTGCGGCTTGTTCGCATTGACTGAATGGAAGTACTCCCAATACGTTGGGATCTCGGACGTACCCATATCTAAGAAAGCCAAATCGTGCTTTTTCTCACGGACGTATTTGAACATGGATGAGCCATCAACCAACTTGAGCTCAATATCCAACCCTGCTAGCTTGGCTTGCTCACGCAAAAAAGCAATACGAGGAGTATGAACAGGTGTTCCGTAGGTCAGCTCGAAGCTTAAACGCTCACCTTTATCATTGACACGAATACCATCGGAACCAATTTTGTTAAAGCCTGCGGCTTCGAATGCCTCGGCCGCTTTTGCGGGGTCAAATTTCGGTGCTTTCGCGTCTGGTAGGGTGTATTTACCATGGCCATAACCCGTCGGGTTTGGCTTACGGGAGTAGTCACCACGCATGATGTTCTCAATCATGCCATCAAAATCAATTGCGTAAGTAATGCCCTTGCGAACGTTTAAATCATCCAGTAAAGGCATCGCGGTGTTCATCCATACGCCGCCCGCACCGACTGGAAATTGGTTGTAACCCCAGAACTTTTGAATGTAGCCTTTTTGGTACGGTTCTGTGTTCGATTTATCGTGCCATAGACTTGGCAGAACCAGACCAAATGCATCCAACTTACCCTTTTCAAAATGCTTCATCGCAATGTCGCTATCGCGGATCACCGTGATGCGAATCTTGTCGACATTGTAGCGATTTTGGTAGTACTTATTGCTGTAACCCCACCAATCTTCGCCAACATGTTTGAAAGTCACACTTCTACCTTTTTTGATATCATCTAGGTAGTACGCACTGGTCGTTGGTTCACTCTTAAAGTTGTAGTAACGGACAAAGTTGTCGTGAATACCATCACCATTTTCATCCTTTGAAGGGTTGGCATAAAAGTGTGCGGGACGTGGGCGTAAAGCCCCCATTCGTAGCAACAATTCTTCCGGATTGAACTCTTTCGCGGCCTTAACAGCAAACGTATGAGCGTCGTACTTAATAACATCCGCAATGGTTTTGTTGTAATAATCGTTGTACCAAGGCTCTAGGATATCCTTAGAACGATAAAACTTAAGCATGAATACAAAATCGTCGGCAGTCACAGGCTTGCCGTCCGACCATTTGGCTTCTGGATTGAGTTTGAAATAAACGGTTTTATTGTCGCCAGCTAACGCCCACTCATTAGCAAGTTCAGGGATAAACTCTAAAGTGTCTGGGTGGCGAACCACCAATCCAGGGGTTTCATCCAAGATAAAGGAACGCAACCCCGCATTGGCGTCTGGGCCAACACTACGTAACGTCTGTGGAAAACTTGACATGAAGGTGCGATAGGTCCCTCCACGTTTCGCTTCAGGCGAACCATATTGAGGCTCATCCCAGTTTGTTTGCCAGTTTAAGTCAGTCGGAAGCGTTGCTGACATTGCACCAAAACTCAGGGCGCTCAGCGTGGACGCTAAAAATAATTTCTTCATAAAACTTCCCTTTTTATGTTTTGCTCACAATGCTCGCTTAAACATAGCGTGTGAATTTTTTCGGGTCGAAGGCCGCTCGAATGGCTTCACCAATAAAGGTCACCATTACCAGTACCAACACAATGGAAGTAACCACTGAAGCAACAATCCATGGCGAGTCTAAGTTTGACTTACCTTGTTGTAGCAGCTCACCCCAACTTGGCGTTGGTGGCATAAGACCTAAACCTAGATAATCCAAAGCGGTCAGCGCAGTGATGTTTGCTGCAATAGTGAACGGCGCCAATGTCACGATCATCACCATCGTATTCGGTAGGATGTGATTAAACAAAATACGTCCCGTCGATGCCCCTAAAGCACGTGCCGCCATTACGTATTCTCGTGCCGCTTCTTTATAAGTCATGGTCCGCATGTACCATGTCATCCCCATCCAGGTGAAAAGCACGTTAATAGCGACAAAGAGAGCGAACGTCGGTTGAACGATTGAGACAAGAATCATAATGACGTACAAAAACGGCACCATTGACCAGATTTCGATAAGTCGCTGTACAAACAAGTCAAATTTACCGCCCCAAAAACCCATAGCACAACCAACTGCAGTACCAATCGCGTAGGAAATTGCCATGGTGAGCAACGCAAATCCCATTGCCGTTCTGAATCCGTAGACAAGTCGTGCCAAAATATCGCGACCTATCACATCTGTACCTAAATAATGCTTGTTTTCGGCACTAGGCGCTGTTGGCGGGAAATCACCACTAAAATCCTGTTCATATGGGTTCCATGGCACAAGCGGCAAAATAACAAAGTTGTTGCCCCCTTCGGCCTCAAACGCTTTTTGCAGCACGCGATAATCTGCTTCGCTGGATGACTCTTGGCCGAATTCACTGCCTAAACGGACATCACTGACAACAGGAAAATAGTAGCTACCATCGTACTTGACGACTAGCGCTTTACTATTAATCAGAAGTTCAGCAAAGAGCGACAGGATCAACATGATTGAGAGAATGACAAACGACCAATAGCCTCGTTTGATCTCTTTAAAGTGGCGAATTTTCTTTTGAGTTAATGGACTAACTTTAATCATGTTACGCTCCAAACTTCACACGTGGGTCGACTAAAGCAACACAAATATCTGAAATAATGTTACCAATGAGCAGCAACAGCGCATTAATGGCGACAATACCCATAACAACGGGGTAATCACGCTCCATGATTGATTCGTAACCCAATAAGCCAATGCCATCAATATTGAAGATAACTTCAATCAGGAAGGCACCAGTCATGAAGAACAACAAAGAGTTACCAAAGTGACTCGCGATTGGGATTAAGCTGTTACGCAACGCGTGCTTACGAACCGCCTTTTTGAAAGGTAAGCCCTTCGCGATAGCTGTACGGATATAGTCTGAAGAAAGGTTTTCCATCAGGTTGTTTTTCATCGTCATTGTCAGTGTTGCAAAGTCGCCAATGAGGTAACAGATTAAAGGCAACACCGCGTGCCACATGATATCCTTGGCGCGTTCAAAGAAAGTTTCGTAATCGTCGAAGTCATCGCCGACAAAGCCTCCCATCGGAAACCATTCCAAGTGATAACTAAATAGCGTGATGAGCAATACACCCACCACATAGCCAGGCAAGGCATAGCCCACAAAGATGAGTATTGAAGAAGCGGAATCAAACACAGAGCCGTGCTTGAGCGCCTTGTAATAACCAAGAGGGATCGAGATAAAATAACTGATAAAAAAGGTCATGCCGCCATAAAATAACGACACAGGTAAACGCTCTGCAATCATGTCAGAGACAGGCTCGTAGTAACGTGTTGACTCACCAAGGTCTAGCACGACCAAGCGACTTAGCCACTCCACATACGCTTCTGTCACTGGCTTATCCAGACCGTAAAACGCATTTAGCTCAGCGATTTGATCATCAGAAAGGGCGGTATTGCCACCAGCAGACGTCATTGATGCGGCACCATCCCCTTGAGACTGCATTTGTGACAACATGCGTTCAACAGGTCCGCCAGGCACGAAACGAGTGATAGCAAAGATAAGAATAGTTATCCCGAGAAACGTTGGTATCACCAACGCCAAACGGCGTAAAAAGTACGACAGCATATACAACTTGCTCCTTGTCTACTGTCCAGTTCAGGCGGAGTGAAAGAGGAAGTTCCCCGCCCAAAGTGGTGCATATTTATCTCGTAGTAACTAAAACTGTTGAAACACACTCCCTGCGTTTCAAGAACCAGACTTTTCTACTACTGCAATAATTTCAGCGTCATATTTATCTTGAATCCACATCAGCTTCAAGTGTTTGAAACCAAAACATGACAAACTTCCTCCGAAGTCGAAAAACAGAAATGTTTTTGTAAAAAATTATAAAAAACCACAAAAATAATTCACACAGAATATCAATCTAGGCTGTTTAGAGCCAAAACCCTACATAAAAATGCAAATACATGGAATAAATAGACATACCCACCACATGTATATTTGACCTAAAAACACGAGTGAGCCCTTTTACAGCAATGGGTATCATATTTTGATACCACCCTATAAGTTCGAGTCACCAAAGTATGGATTCGATATAAAACTCATCTCAGAACAATTCACTGGAAAAATATCTTTTTTCAGATTCAATTACCCACTAAAAAACCATAGGCAAGATAAGTCATTAAAGTTTATAAGAAACACAAAATACGGTGTTTTATTGAAATTTGATATCGCCTTGGTAAGGATATTTAGTTTTTTATTCCGCGTTTTAAACTAACCCTGGTTATTTACATCTTTTTTACATTTAAGCATCCCCGTTTACCACTGGTTTGACTTCCTTTTTTCATCTCGGTTATACATTGGCCGAACGTTAACGAAATATTAACGTCACAATTGGCCGCTATGCGGCCAGACATAGGAAATAATAATAATCGGAGCAACAAGGATGTATAAAAACACAACCGCTTTATCTGTTGCGATAAGCCTTGCGTTAGGGACAGCAGCAGTCGTAGCCCCAGCAACAGCACTGGCAGAAGAGCAACAAGTTGAAAAACTTCAAAAGATGAAAGTTACTGGTTCGCGCCTAACGCGCGCATCTATGGAAGGAAGCACACCAGTAGCTGTAATTGGCAGAGCCGAGATTGAACGTGCTGGTGATGTGTCTATTGCAGATGTATTACGCAAGTCCTCTTTCAACTCATTCGGTTCATACAGTGAGAGCTCTGGAAGCTCATGGCAAAGCCAAGCAACCGTATCTCTCCGCGGTTTAGGCGCATCACGGACATTAGTTCTGGTCAATGGCAAGCGCCTACCCGGCTCTGCAACAATGGGTGGTGGTGCTGCAAACATTAACGCAATCCCGTCAGCAATTGTAGAACGTGTAGAAGTCATGGCAGACGGTGGCTCTGCAGTATACGGTTCTGATGCAGTTGCAGGTGTTGTAAACATCATTCTAAAAGAAGAATTTGACGGTATTAATGTAACCGTTGGTTCTGGTATCCCAAGCCAAGAGGGTGGTGATGAGCAAAACGTTGCTCTCGTAATGGGCACTAGCGGAGAGAAAGGAAACATCATGTTCTCATTTGAGCATGACAGTAAAGATGAGATTTACCAACGAGATCGTGATTACCTCAGCTCAAAAAACACCGAATCAGCAAACTACTTCGATATGTCTGGCGTTAGTATCTACGGTCGTAACGTCTACCATGATGGTCAGTTAAAAGCACTAAACGGCTATAATACTGACGCATCATGTGACCCATCTAAAGGGTTTGTTGGTCTCACAAACTACCCTGGTCTTGGGGATATCTGCGGTTATGACTACACGTCAGAAGCTGCTCAAACAGCTTCTCTAGAACGAAATACTGTATTCGTAAACGGTAATATTTTCGTAACTGAAGATACTACCTTCAATGCTCAAATGCTTTTAAACCGTAACGAAAGTTTCAGTCGTTTCGCTCCAGCAGCAGGCATCTTCTCTGTAGATCCGAATACAGATGGCGGCGCAGATTTCTTTGCGGAGAATGGCTTAGATCCAACGGCAGGCCCAGCATCTGTATACTACCGTTTCAACAATGTAGGAACGCGTGACAACAACGTTAAAGACTTCCAAGCAGATTTCAAAGCAGGCCTAGATGGCACACTTTACACTGATTCTTTAGGTGATGTGATTTGGGAGACGGGGTATCACCTAAACTTCTCTAACAGTACAGAGTCAGGTACTGGCTATGTATTTGGTTCTGCAGCATCACAACTGGTTGAGTCTGGTCAGTTTGCAAACGGTGAGTTTAGTTCAGACGCGACAAGTCAACTTTCTGCTGGTACAAGCCGCGAAACTCAAATGGAAATGCACCAATTCTTTGGTGGTCTTCAATTTGATGTAGCCGAAGTTGGTGATGTGCTAATTCCTCTCTATGTCGGTGCAGAATTTACTACCTACGATTACTTCGATAAATATGACCCTCAAAGTGAGGCAGGTAATATTATTGGTAGTGCAGGTAACTCTGCTGGTGGAGATCGTGAAACATACGCTCTTTATGCTGAATCTTTGATCGCGTTTACTGACGAGCTGGAAATGAACCTAGCGGCTCGTTACGACCACTACAGCGACTTCGGGCACGAAGTATCACCAAAAGTATCTTTCCGTTACCAACCACTCGATAACTTGATGTTCCGCGCAGGCGCTGGCCTTGGCTTCCGAGCTCCGACACTATCAGATCTTTATGCTGCAGACAGCTACTCTTCAGACTTTGCGAAAGATTACACCTACTGTGCGCAAAATGGCATTTCATATGCAGATTGTCCAGAAACACAATACGATGTGACTCGAACATCAAATGAAGATCTTGATGCAGAAAAATCTGTATCATTTAACTTCGGTGTAAGTTTCTCACCAATAGAAGATCTAGATGTAACAATGGATTATTACAACATTAGTATTGATGATGTAATTACTCTGAACACACTACAAAGCATGATCGACGAAGAGCGTAGCTCTGGCAATAAAAACCCAAATATTGTTCGTGATGCTAATGATCGGATTATCGAAGCGACAGCAGGCCTTCAGAACCTTGGAACGCTTGATACATCGGGCATAGACTTGAAATTGGGATATCGCTATGACTTTAATTATGCAACTGTTAGATACGATTTCATGGGAAGCTACGTTTTAGACTTTAGCCAGCCTG
This sequence comes from Vibrio sp. SCSIO 43097, assembly GCF_023650755.1. Taxonomy (NCBI): domain Bacteria; kingdom Pseudomonadati; phylum Pseudomonadota; class Gammaproteobacteria; order Vibrionales; family Vibrionaceae; genus Vibrio; species Vibrio sp. SCSIO 43097. The sequence continues at coordinate 3,226,439 of NZ_CP071840.1, forward strand.
AATATGTAGGTGGCCCTGTTAACAACCAAGTAGGTCGTAACGGCATGCCTGAGTACCGCTTCAATACAGGTGTTGGCTTGAGCTTCCTAGAAGATCATGACATCTATCTATCTGCAGACCACATTGCAGATCAGGCACAAGATGTTGACGATGACTACAAAAAAATCGGCCATATATCTTCACAAACCACATGGAACATTGCATATAACTACTTAGCCCCATGGGATGCTAAGTTTACTGCAGGTGTGCGTAACCTAACAGACGAAGACCCTGCTTTTGAAGCTGACGGTGTGACTTACGATGAAGAGTTATACAGCATTCAAGGCCGCGTTTACTTCTTGAAATACTCTCAAAACTTTTAATCAAAACCTTTGGCGCAGGTATCTTTCCTGCGCCCTATTCGACTGACTTTATACACTAACAAGGATGCTACTATGACGTTAAAGGAATTTGGCGTAAGTGCAGTAACTGCCGCGATTCTCACGGTAAGTGGAGCAGCGGCGGCTGCTGACTCTGGAACCGTCGTCGCCAACCAAGCAAAAGCAACGAAGTCTTCACAGGCTTCGCAACAAAAAATCGACAACTATGCCGAAAGCACTGAAGGCATGTTGGCAGAATACAAAGGCTTACTTCGTCAAATCGACAGTATGAAAGTCTACAACGAGCAAATTAACCGTATGGTTCAATCGCAGCAAGGCGAATTGGACTCATTAAATAACCAAATTGCTCAAATCGATCAAACGGCAACAGAAGTGGTGCCACTTACATTAAAAATGATCGATGCACTCGACGAGTTTGTGACTCTCGATCTGCCTTTCCAGAAAAAAGAGCGTAATAAACGTGTCCAAGAACTGCGTCGTCTCATGGATCGCGCCGACGTAACAACTTCAGAGAAATTCCGTAAAGTGATGGAAGCGTACCAAATTGAAGAAGGCTTCTCTCGCTCAATCGAATCTTACAAAGCTAGCCTAGACCGAAATGGTGAAACCGTGACTTACGATTTCCTACGTATTGGTCGCACAGCACTTCTATTCCAATCTCCAGACGGTGGTGAGACAGGTATGTGGAACCAACAAACACGTCAATGGGAAACATTACCAGAAAGCTACCGCATCGCGGTACAGCAAGGCCTTCGTATCGCGAAGAAGCAAGCGCCACCAGCGCTAATCAAACTGCCTGTATTTGCTGGGGAGGAATAAGAGATGAAAGGATTCAAAACTCTAGCCGCTGGCCTACTAGCGAGCTTCTTTATGGTTTCTGGCGTACAAGCAGAAGCGCCTAAAAACTTATCTGAACTACTTAAAAACGTAAAATCAGAAAGCATCGTTGAGTCGAAAGAGAACAAAGCCCGTGAAGCTGAGTTCAAGAACAACCGAGATAAGCAAGCAGCATTATTGCAACAGGCTCGTGAAGAGCTAGCTGCACAGCAAGCACTGGGCGATCAACTTAAAGCAACCTTTGATGAAAACGATAAGCAGCTGACTGAACTAACAGAAACCCTACGTGTTCGCTCTGGTACTTTGGGCGAAATGTTTGGTGTGGTCCGCCAGTATGCGGGAGAGTTTAAGGGCTTATTTGCAGCCTCTCAAAACGCTGTTCAGTTCCCAGAGCGTGACGCTCTACTAACGAAACTGGCTGAAAGTAAAGAACTGCCGTCAACACAAGAGCTAGAAGCTTTCTGGCATACCATTCTTCAACAAGTGGTTGCTTCTGGCGAAACTGCAACAACCCAAGCAACGGTTGTTTATGGCGAAGGTAAAGAAGCGGTTCGCGATGTCACTCTCGTCGGTGAGTTTAACGCGATTGCCGATGGTAAGTACGTCACTTATGTACCTCAAACAGGTAAGTTCGAAGAACTCTCTCGACAGCCTCGCACCAATATTACACGTCATGTTGCCGGCTTTGAGTCAGCGTCAAACAGCTATGAGCCACTGTTTATTGACCCATCCCGTGGTGTCATTTTGTCTCTACTTGTACAAAGCCCAACCGTTCAAGAACGAATTGATCAAGGTGGCATTGTAGGTTACGTCATCCTTGGTATGGGTGCAGTTGGCGCTATCATTGCTCTAATTTGCTTCCTACGCCTTCAAGTGATTGGCGGCAAAATGCGTAAGCAAGCGAAATCAGAAACCGTGATTCCTGGCAACCCATTGGGTGAAGTTATCCAAGCTTACCAAGAGCACAAAGGTGACAACCTTGAAGATCTGGAAGCGAAGCTGGACGAAATCATTCTACGTAATGCTCCAAGCATTGAGCGCTTCATCAGCTCAATCAAGCTTTTTGCTTCTGTAGCTCCTCTACTTGGTCTACTGGGTACGGTAATGGGTATGATCGGCACATTCCAAGCCATTACTCTGTTCGGTACCGGCGACCCTAAACTGATGGCTGGCGGTATTTCTGAAGCTCTTGTTACCACTATGCTAGGTCTGGTTGTCGCAATTCCATTGCTGTTCCTTTACACCATCGTACACAGCAAAGGTCGTCGTTTGGTTCAAACTCTTGAAGAACAGAGTGCAGGCTTCATCGCTCGCTATCAGGAAAAACTGCATAAAGCCGAAAGCTAAGGAGGCGTTATGTGGTGGTTAGTTGGAGAACTTGAATCAATTAGGCGCTTCTTGGGAATGGGTGGCGATGTACTCGTCGCCATCTTCATCCTCAGCTTTATGCTGTGGGCAGTATTGTTAGAACGCTGGTTCTATTTTGCTGCCGTCGCTCCAAAAGCCATGAAAAAAGCCGTTGGCTCATGGCAAGGGCGCTCAGAGCATCAAAGTTGGAACGCTAAGATGATCCGACAAGAAATCGTTTCTCGTCAGGATATTGAGAATAAAAAGGGACTACCAATCGTGAAAGTATTGATTGCACTTTGTCCCCTACTGGGTCTACTCGGCACCGTTGTCGGCATGATCCAAGTATTCGACATATTAGCGGTAACAGGAACAGGAAGCCCTCGAGCAATGGCCTCGGGGATCTCAAAGGCAACAATCCCAACTTTAGCCGGGATGGTGGCTTCTCTATCAGGACTGTTCTTTAGTTCACGTCTTGATCATTTAGCCAAAGTCACAACGCAAAAGCTGGAAGATAAGCTAAAGCATATTGCCTGAGTAAATGGAATTAGAGGTATAGGTCATGAAAAGACGCTATAGCAGTGATAGCAGTGATGAAACCGCTATCGATATGACACCGATGCTCGACATCGTATTTATCATGTTGATCTTCTTTATCGTAACAACATCGTTCGTAAAAGAAGCAGGTCTGGAAGTAAACCGTCCGACGGCAAGCTCAGCGCAAACCGTTAAGAAAGGTAACATCATGGTCGCAGTTGGTGCGGCGGGTGATGTTTGGGTTGATAAACGCCGCATCGAAGTGGACGCGGTTCGCGCGAATATTGAACGTCTTCGTGCAGAAAGTCCTGATGGCGCAGTTGTTATCCAAGCCGACACTGAAGCAAATGCTGGCGTAGTCGTGAAGGTTATGGACCAGATCAAAATGGCAGGTGTAGAAAGCATCTCCATTGCCGCAACCAATAAGGATTAAGCTTATGCGGTATCTGGCCTCAATTGCACTGGCGCTCATTGTCTCCCTCGGGTTGTTCTGGGGGATGGACAAGCTAGTAAACAAAGAGCGCCACGAGTTAGTGTCGAATGATGACCTACGTATGGTCGAGTTTATTCGCATTAAACCGGACGAAAAAATACAGGAGAAAAAACGCGAACTTCCGAAACCGCCACCACCGAAGCGTCCGCCACCACCGCCAGAAATGAAGGTAACGGCAACGGTAAAACCGGTGATGGATCAAATCCCAATGGACATGCCAAAACTTGATCTTCCAGTTAACGTAACCGGTGGTTCAGTGCTTGGACACTACACCCAAGGTGGTGGTGCTAAGTTGGCAGGTAGCGGAGGCCCAGTTCCTCTTGCGACATTCCAGCCTCAAATGCCTCGTAAAGCAGCGAGATCGGGATTAGAAAAAGGTATCGTACTCGTAGAGTTTACGGTTAACGAACGTGGTGGCGTACAAGACGTCAAAGTCTTAAAAGAATCTCCACGTAAGTTGGGCTTGGGTAAAGCGGCGAAGAAAACTGTATCAAAGTGGACTTTCAAACCAAAAATGGTTGATGGCCAAGCGGTTAGCTCTCGTCTTTCTCAGGAAATCGAGTTCTCTACGAACTAAGGAGTCGCAATATGAAAGCATATACTAAGTTGTTGGCTTCTCTGGTGTTTATCTCAGGCGCGTATGGCGCGCCTGCTTTTGCCAATACTCCTGAGTTGTCTGACAGAACATTCCGAACCGTGAACAAAGTTCAGGAACTGATTGCAACTGAAAAATACTCGGATGCTATCTCTAAGCTGAACTCTGCCTTGGGAAGTACCAAGAAAAAGAAATACGACCGCGCTGTGTTACTGCAACAGATGGGCTTTCTGTATTCTTTAAAGGACGACTACCTAAAAGCAGCGAAATACTTTGCTGAAGCACTCAAGTTAGATGCTTTACCAGTACCCGTAGCTCAACAGGTTCGTTACAGCCTTGCACAGCTTTATCTAGCAGAAGGCAAATTTAAGCAATCCGTTAATACAATGAACGAGTGGTTCAAGATTGCTGAAACAACAGAGGAAAAACCTCAAGCACATGCTTACATCACATTAGCAAGTGCTTACATTCAACTAGAAGATTACCGCAACGCAATTCCGCCAACCAAAAAGGCAATTGCAATGACGAAGAATCCTAGTGAATCTTGGTATCAACTGTTGATGTCTGCTCACTATGAATTAAAGCAATTCAAAAGTGTCGCTAGCGTGCTAAAAATTTTAACGACTAAGTATCCGCAAAATAAGCGTTACTGGACCCAGTTGTCTGGCATCTACATGGAATTAAAGCAAGAGCGCAATGCCCTTTCAACTTTAGAGATGGCCTATAAAATGGGACTTCTTGATGGTGAAAAAGAATACTTACGCCTAGTTAATTTCCAAGCTTATCAAGGGGTGCCTTTTAGAGCAGCGAAAACACTTCAAAACTTGATCGATGAAGGGCATGTAGAACGAAATGCTACAAATCTGGAAAAGTTAGGTTCGTTTTGGCAGCAAGCACAGGAGTTAGGTCACGCTATTGATGTTTACCAGCAGGCTTATAATCTTGCTCCTGCAGCAAAAACTCAAATAAAAATTGCTCGTTTAATGATTTTAGATAAGCAATATACAGAAGCGACGAAGTTTGCTCAAAACAGTGCTCCAGACGCAAAGCACGATCAAAAGGCGGAGCTGTCTTACATTCGTGGAATGGCATATTTTGAATTAAATCAGCCAACCAACGCTCTTAAGGCAATGAAGAGTGCTGCTCAATCTCCTGATATGAAGGCGGTCGCAAGACCTTGGATAAATTTCCTAGAATCCCAAGGATAATTTGAAGATTAAGTGTGAGTCAGTCGCACGCCTGGGGAAGTGAAAGCTTCCCCTTTTTTCGTTTGTTTGTGCGCACGCGAGCTCTTTTCAACATTTAAGTAAGACGAAAAGATCAACTGGTAACAAAATAGAGATCATGATACTCTTCGCCTCCATTTTTCTGGCGGGATTATCACCAATATCCATCCCTTTGGTGGTTGATTTATCATTGCCAGTGCTATCGTTAAAAGAATGTCGGACTTTCCTTCGGCACTCAATCAATCCAATCAAAAGTGGAACAGTACAATGGGCAAAGGTACTCTCTATATCGTATCTGCACCTAGCGGCGCAGGTAAATCTAGCTTGATCTCAGCGATGTTGGAACGCAATCCAACCTACGCAATGAAAGTGTCTGTGTCTCATACCACGCGTAACATGCGACCTGGTGAAGAAAATGGTGTCCACTACCATTTTGTAGCGAAAGATGAGTTTGAAGCCCTGATCGCTAAAGGTGATTTCCTAGAATACGCTGAAGTGTTTGGTAATTATTACGGCACCTCTCGTGTGTGGATTGAAGAAACGCTAAATAAAGGTATCGACGTTTTTCTAGATATCGACTGGCAAGGCGCACGCCAAATCCGTGAGCAAATGCCTGAAGCCAAAAGCATCTTCATCCTGCCACCATCAAACGGTGAGCTAGAGCGTCGCTTGAACACTCGTGGTCAAGATAGCGATGAAGTGATCGCAAAACGTATGGCTGAAGCCAAGTCAGAAATCTCTCATTACAGCGAATACGACTACGTGATCGTAAACGACGATTTTGATACCGCTTTGATGGACTTTAAAGCCATCTTGCGTGCAGAGAGATTGAAGGAAGAAAAGCAAGCTGCTAAATATAAAGGTATGCTTGACGCGTTGTTAGCAGAGTAACTTCAAAAAAGTCACGCTGTAAAACATAAAGAATTTCTCGTTTTTTGCTCAGTGCGAAAAACACAATAAACTACCTGAGAAAGTCCACAAACGGTGGCTTGTCTAATTGCTAGTAAATAAAGTAGTTAGGTTGTATACTTTCTCGTCATTCTAAAATTTTAGTTAACTATTTGGAGTCCTCATGGCACGCGTAACTGTTCAAGACGCTGTTGAAAAAGTTGGCAACCGTTTCGACCTAGTACTGATTGCGGCTCGCCGCGCTCGTCAAATGCAAACTGGCGGTAAAGATGCACTAGTGCCAGAAGAGAACGATAAGCCAACGGTTATCGCTCTACGCGAAATCGAAGAAGGTTTAATTACTAAAGAAGTTCTAGACGCTCGTGAACGTCAAGAACAGCAAGAGCAAGAAGCGGCAGAGCTAGCGGCAGTAAGCAGCATCGCTCACAACCGTTAATTCTGACTTTAGAATTCAACAACCTCCCGGGCCTATAATTTGTATCTATTCGATAGCCTCAAAGACGTTGCCCAAGAATACCTAACAGAGCCTCAGATTGAGGCTCTGCGTCAATCTTATGTGGTAGCGAGAGATGCCCATGAAGGGCAAACCCGCTCTAGCGGTGAACCATACATCATCCACCCTGTCGCTGTGGCTCGTATCTTGGCCGAAATGCGCCTTGATATCGAAACCCTCCAAGCTGCTTTGCTGCATGACGTCATTGAAGACTGTGATGTAACTAAAGAAGATCTCGAAGAGAAATTCGGCAACACTGTCGCAGAATTGGTTGATGGTGTATCTAAACTGGACAAACTCAAATTCCGCGATAGGAAAGAGGCTCAGGCTGAGAACTTTCGTAAGATGGTTCTGGCCATGGTGCAAGATATCCGCGTCATTCTGATCAAACTGGCTGACCGCACGCACAACATGCGTACGCTTGGCGCGCTTCGACCAGATAAAAAACGTCGTATTGCTCGTGAAACGTTAGAGATTTACGCGCCACTCGCTCATCGTCTTGGTATTCACAATATCAAAACCGAACTCGAAGAGCTGGGCTTTGAAGCGCTATATCCCAACCGCTACCGCGTACTAAAAGAAGTGGTAAAAGCGGCACGCGGCAATCGTAAAGAGATGATCCAACGTATTCACAGCGAAATAGAAGGCCGTCTGCAAGATTTCGGCTTGAATGCTCGCGTCGTTGGTCGTGAGAAAAACCTGTTCTCTATCTACAACAAGATGAAAACCAAAGAACAGCGCTTTCACACCATCATGGATATCTATGCCTTCCGAGTCGTTGTTGATACCGCTGATACTTGTTATCGCGTTTTAGGCCAAGTACACAGCTTGTATAAGCCACGTCCTGGTCGCATGAAAGATTACATCGCGGTACCAAAGGCGAACGGCTATCAATCGCTACACACTTCCATGGTTGGCCCACACGGCGTACCTGTTGAAGTTCAGATCCGTACTGAAGATATGGATCAAATGGCGGACAAAGGTGTCGCGGCGCACTGGTCTTATAAAGACAAAGGCGACAAGTCTGGCACCACTGCGCAAGTGAAAGCTCAGCGTTGGATGCAAAGCCTGTTAGAGCTACAACAAAGCGCGGGTAACTCATTCGAATTCATTGAAAACGTAAAATCCGATCTTTTCCCAGATGAGATTTACGTCTTCACACCAAAAGGTCGTATCGTTGAATTACCTTTAGGCGCAACGGCTGTCGACTTTGCCTATGCCGTACATACCGATGTAGGCAACTCTTGTGTTGGTGCTCGTGTTGATCGTAACCCTTACCCATTGAGTAAGGCATTGAAAAACGGTCAGACGGTGGAAATTATCAGTGCCCCTGGTGCGCGTCCGAATGCGGCATGGCTAAACTATGTCGTGACTTCTCGTGCCCGCACTAAGATTCGTCAAGTACTGAAAACGATGCGTCGTGAAGAGTCGATTACTTTAGGTCGTCGCCTACTTAATCACGCACTTGGCCGCCACTCGATTGATTCAATTTATCCAGAAAATATCCAAGAAGTCTTGAATGATCTTCGCCTAGAAAGCATCGATGATTTATTGGCTGCTATTGGATTGGGTGAGTTGATGAGCATTGTGATCGCACGTCGTCTCCTTGGTGACACCGAAGAACTCACGACAACAAGCTCAATCCCAACGGACTCGAAGAAGAAGCTTCCGATTCGTGGCGCAGAAGGCTTATTGCTGACGTTTGCAAATTGTTGTCATCCTATCCCAGATGATCACATTATTGCTCACGTATCGCCTGGTCGTGGTTTGGTTGTTCACCGAGAAACATGTCCAAACGTTCGCGGTTATCAGAAAGAGCCAGACCGTTATATGGCTGTCGCTTGGTCTGACGACTACGATAAAGAGTTCATTGCTGAACTTAAAGTCGACATGCTTAACAACCAAGGTGCTCTTGCAGAACTGACCAACGTGATCTCGAAAACAGGGTCAAACATTCATGGTCTTTCAACGGAAGAGCGTGATGGTCGTTTGTACACTGTGACTGTGCTGTTGACGACGAAAGATCGCGTCCACCTTGCTGGCATCATGCGTAAGATTAAGGCAATGCCTCAAGCAACCCGAGTCAGACGCAGAAAGAACTAACCTCTATCGCCACCTACTCTGTTAGGTGGCGATTTTTTATACCTCAATAAATATGAACCTAGAACGTTACAACCGCATTCACCAAGTCCTAAAAACTCGCCAAACTGATCTGACACTTTGTCTCGAAGAAGTGCATAAGCCAAACAACGTTTCTGCCGTGATCCGCACCGCTGACGCGACAGGCTTACACAAAGTTCATGCCATTTGGCCTGACAAAATGCGTACGCTGAGCCATACCTCAGCTGGCGCGCGTAACTGGGTTGAAGTTGATACTCACGATTCAATTGAAACTGCGATTACCGAGCTCAAAGCGCAAGGTATGCAGGTTTTGGTGACCAATCTTTCAGACACCGCCGTCGATTTTCGCGAAATCGACTACACCAAACCAACGGCAATCATTTTAGGCAGTGAAAAAGTTGGCGCTTCAGAGCAAGCCAAACAACTTGCCGATCAAGACATTGTTATCCCGATGGTGGGCATGGTGCAATCACTAAACGTATCGGTTGCCAGTGCCGTAATTTTGTATGAAGCGCAACGTCAACGTGAAGCCTCAGGCATGTACGATCGAGAAGAAAGCGCTCTGCCTAAAGAGACAATCAACCGTATTCTCTTTGAACGTGGCCACCCAGTGCTGGCAAAAGTCGCGAAACGAAAAGGACTCGCTTACCCGCCACTCGATGACGAAGGTCAAATCATTGCCGATAACGCGTGGTGGCAAGAGATGCAAAGCAAGTAACAGACTTTCGTCATCCTGAACAACGACGAAGGAGCGTGATTCAAGATCTAATTCTCGAGTATACAGATGCTGGTAGTGTTAACTTCAACGACATACTTGTTGGAAATAGACTCCTGATGTCGCTAAAGCTCCTCGGAATGATAGGTTATCAGTCAAATCATGACACTAACTAAAGCATGACTATTTTTTCCTGTACAAAAACACAGCTCCATGGTTAACATACTGCTATGTTAACCATTTTCTTGAGCCCTCTATGTCCGCCCAAATGTTATCTGCCGTCCCATTAACCTCCCTTTCTGGGGTTGGCGCGAAAGTCGCAGAAAAACTCGCCAAAGTTGGCTTACATAGTGTTCAAGATTTGCTGTTTCATCTTCCACTGCGCTACGAAGATCGTACCCGTATTTACCCTATTGCCAAACTGCATGCTGGCCTTTGGGCGGCCGTGCAAGGCAAGGTCATGGCAGTCGACACCATCTTCGGTAAGCGCAAAATGCTAACGGTAAAAATCAGCGACGGTAATGGCACTATCACGCTGCGCTTTTTCAACTTTACCGCAGCCATGAAGAACAATTTCACGCAAGGTAAGTTAGTACATGCTTACGGTGAAATTAAGCGCGGTGGCATGGGCTTGGAAATTGTTCATCCTGACTACAAGTTTTACGTCAGCGATCAAAAGCCCGATGTAGAACAGAACTTAACCCCTGTTTATCCCACTACAGATGGTTTACGCCAAATCACATTGCGCAACCTTACCGAACAAGCTTTAGCCCTGCTTGATAAAACCGCAGTGCAGGAATTACTTCCAGCCGGGCTGTATAACCATCAAATCACGATGTCGCAAGCGCTGCACACCATTCATCGCCCACCACCAACCATTAATTTAGATGAGTTTGACGAAGGCAAACATCCTGCTCAAATCCGCTTGATCATGGAAGAGTTGCTCGCACAAAACTTATCGATGCTGGCGGTGCGTAGCAAAGGCCAGAAGGATTCAGCGTTACCTCTCGGTCCTTGCAATAAACTAAAAACGCAGCTTTTAGCCCAACTGCCTTTCTCTCCTACGAACGCTCAAACCCGAGTAGTACAAGAGATTGAAACCGATTTAGAAAAACCCCACCCAATGATGCGATTAGTGCAAGGCGATGTGGGATCGGGGAAGACGTTGGTTGCCGCTCTGGCCGCCGTTCGTGCCATTGAGCACGGCTATCAGGTGGCACTCATGGCACCAACCGAACTATTGGCTGAGCAACACGCGATCAACTTCGCCAACTGGTTTGAAACAATGGACATTCAAGTCGGTTGGTTAGCGGGCAAACTCAAAGGTAAGGCAAAGGAAGCCGAACTGGCTCGCATTGCCAGTGGTGAAGCACAAATGGTAGTGGGTACTCACGCGCTATTCCAAGAGCACGTTGAATTTCATCACCTTGCTTTGGTCATCATTGATGAACAGCACCGCTTCGGTGTCCATCAGCGATTAGAGTTACGTGAAAAAGGCGCAAAACAAGGCGCCTACCCACATCAGTTGATCATGACGGCAACGCCTATTCCTCGCACGTTAGCGATGACCGCATACGCTGACCTGGAAACTTCCGTGATTGACGAACTGCCTCCGGGTCGAACGCCGATTCAAACCGTCGCCATTCCTGACACAAAACGTGACGACATCGTCGAGCGTGTCCGAAATGCCTGTTTAAACGAAGGTAAGCAGGCATATTGGGTGTGTACTCTGATTGATGAGTCGGAAGTATTAGAAGCACAAGCCGCGGCTGATACCGCTGAAGAGCTTCAACGTAAGCTACCGGACGTAAAAATTGGTCTAGTACACGGCCGAATGAAGCCGGCAGAGAAACAAGCGGTGATGCAAGATTTCAAAAACAATAAACTGCATTTGCTGGTCGCAACAACAGTGATTGAAGTTGGCGTGGATGTGCCAAACTCTAGCTTGATGATCATAGAAAACCCTGAACGTCTTGGTTTGGCACAATTACACCAGTTGAGAGGTCGCGTGGGCCGAGGTTCCGTTGCTAGCCATTGTGTGCTGCTGTACCACTCTCCACTGTCGAAAACCGCGCAAAAACGTCTCGGAGTACTACGTGAAAGTAACGATGGTTTCGTCATTGCACAAAAAGACTTAGAGATTCGTGGTCCAGGCGAACTCTTGGGTACAAAACAGACTGGTCTTGCTGATTTCAAAATCGCAGACTTAGTTCGAGATCAACGTCTGATTCCCGAAGTTCAGCGCATTGCGCGTCATATTCATGACAATTACCCGACTAACGCAACAGCAATTATTGATCGCTGGTTGGGTGAGCGGGATATTTACTCCAAAGCATAGTGATTAAAAGCGAGCCAAATGGCTCGTTTTTTAATACGCTAAAAACCAAAGCAATCGTTTGCTTTTTAGGTAGATCTCTCTATAATCGCGCACAAATTTTTAAGTGTGTTGCATCACACTCCACCAACCTGAGTTGACTCTGATTAACAGCAATCACAGGTAACGACGTCAACTCCACCCTGCTCTCCCATTCAGCGAGATCTGGGAATATATTGCGACTAGCGAGACAAACAATGACAACTTCAAACCGATCTTCGGAACTGGTCTATCAACTCAATGATCGACCACCTTTGCCTCAAACCATTTTTGCCGCACTTCAGCACTTATTGGCGATGTTCGTCGCGGTTATCACTCCGTCACTGATCATCTGTCAGTCTTTGGGTGTACCAGCAGACCAAACGAACACCATCATCAGCATGTCTTTATTTGCGTCAGGCGTGTCTTCGTTTATTCAAATTCGCACCGTTGGCCCAATTGGCTCTGGTTTGCTCTCTGTTCAAGGCACCAGCTTTAACTTTTTAGGTCCTATTATTGGTGCAGGCCTATCGCTGAAAGCCGGTGGAGCAGACATCAGCACCATGATGGCTGCCATTTTTGGTACGATTTTAGTCGCATCATTTGCAGAAATTTTCCTATCTCGCGTATTGGAGCATGCCCGCCGAATCATCACTCCGCTCGTTTCAGGCATCGTCGTCACTCTTATCGGTCTCACACTGATTCAAGTCGGCTTAGTATCAATGGGCGGTGGCTACGCAGCATTAAATGAAGGAACCTTCGGCAGCTTAGACAAACTTGCTCTGGCTGGAACGGTACTTGGATTAATTGTGATTTTAAACCGCTCGAAAAACCCATACATCCGTGTGGCTTCAATCGTGATTGCGATGCTAGTGGGCTACATCATGGCGTATTTTATGGGGATGGTAGATACTTCTCAGCTAGGCGCAACCGAGATCGTAGCACTGCCCGTACCAATGCAATATGGCTTATCGTTTGACTGGTCTCTGTTCATTCCGCTGGTACTGATTTTCTTTATTACCGCACTAGAGGCCATCGGTGATATTACCGCAACATCTGAAGTGTCTGGTGAGCCAGTAAAAGGCCCAGTGTACATGAAACGCATTAAGGGCGGTGTGTTAGCAGACGGCTTAAACTCCGCAATCGCAGCCGTTTTCAACAGCTTCCCGAACTCAACGTTTAGCCAGAATAACGGCATCATCATGCTAACAGGAGTCGCGAGCCGCTACGTGGGTTACTTTATTTCTGGCATGTTAGTGATTCTTGGCTTGTTTCCTGGCGTCGCTAGCTTTGTTCAGCTGATTCCTGAGCCAGTACTTGGCGGCGCAACGATTGTCATGTTTGGTACGATTGCTGCCGCTGGTGTGCGTATTATCTCTCGTGTTGAGCTCGATCGCCGCGCAATTCTGATCATGGCCTTATCCTTCTCAATGGGACTTGGTATCGCACAAAAACCAGAGATCCTGCAATTTATGCCAGAATTTATTAAGAGTATTTTCTCAACTGGTGTTGCAGCAGGTGGCATCACAGCGATCATTTTAAATCTACTTCTGCCAGAGAAACTGGAAGACGAAGATGAACTTCCTCAGGAAGTGAAAGAGTCTTAAGATTATTGAGAATAAGAAAAGCCCAACCTAATTAGGTTGGGCTTTTTGTTTTAAAGGGTGCGGGCCATCGACTTACTTGGTAGGAAAGCTGATTTGAGCGATTAAACCGCCTTCACTGCGATTACGCATCACCACAGAGCCTGAATGTTGGCTGATTATACGCTTCACAATCGCCAACCCTAGCCCAGTGCCTTCACTACCGCGAGCGGTGTCACCACGCGTAAAGGGTTCAAATAACCTCGCGATTTGAGAATGCTCGATACCCGGTCCGTTGTCCTCTACTGAAATCCACACTAGCTGCTTATCTGCTGTCACACCAGTGCTGATTTTGACCCAGCCATTGCCATAGCGTAGCGCATTCACAACTAAGTTACTGATCGCCCGCTTAATCGCAATCGCGCTTCCTTTGGCTGGCGGCAAGTTAAGATTAAGATCTGTTTCAATTTCAACCTCATAACCACCTTCAGAACTGGCGACGTCACTGGCAATCGTACTGATATCAACCGCTTCAAACGATTCTTGGTTCACCGGTTTGAGGTAATCCATAAACTGACTGATGATCTCATTACATTCTTCCGTATCGCTAATGATCCCCTCCGCAAGATAGCTGTCCTCAGGAGACATCATTTCTGTCGCTAGGCGAATACGCGTCAGAGGTGTTCGTAAGTCATGGCTAATCCCTGCCATTAATAAGGCTCGGTCTTCTTCTAGCTCTTGAATACCTTTCGACATTTGATTAAAGGCTCGAGTTACAGAGCGAATCTCCGATGCGCCTTTCTCTGCTAAGGGGGGCGGGATCTCACCTCGACCGACGTCTTTCGCGGCTCTCTCTAAAGCCAAAAGTGGACGGTTTTGCAAACGAATAAACAACCAACCACCTGCAATGATCAGCAGCGCCATAATCAAGCTGTTACGAAACAGCGGGGCAAAATCTTCTTCTTGCAGCTCAGATAACGGAATACGAATGATGGAGTTCGGCAACTTTTCGATGTGCATCCACAAAATGTAACTTTCATCGCCAAGCAATAAGCGCACTTCTGTGGGCGAACCCAGCTCTTGGCTCATTTCTTCAGACATCAAATCAATCGACATTGCGTGATGAAATTCAATCGCCTTATCGCTATCGAGACTATGAACCGTCACCCCTAATCTTTCTAACAATTGACGCCTTAACGGTGCATCAGACTTTAAAGGTCCTTCATCATCAAGCACCAAATTGAGCTCATGGGCGAGAATTTTATTGAACTGCTGCAAACTCGGCATCAACGCGTAGTTAAAAACGGCGTAGTAAGAGAAAACTTGGCTCGCGAGAAGCAAAGAGATGAACAGCAGAATAGATTGTGTCAGTGAACTTCGGATGCGCATGGAACGTTCCTAGTGGTCCTAATCGCGAAATTTCAGCCTTCAAAGGGAAGGTAATGAAGGCTGAAGTTGCTATAGCCAAGTGCTGGCTATGGAGTGAAGAGATTACACCTCTTTGCCGTCTGGGACGAAAACATAACCTAGGCCCCATACGGTTTGAATGTAGCGCGGCTTGCTCGGATCGTCTTCTAACATGCGACGTAAACGTGAGATTTGTACGTCAATAGAACGTTCCATTGCAGAATATTCACGGCCACGCGCCATGTTCATCAATTTGTCTCGTGACATTGGCTCACGTGCATTCATCACGAGCGCCTTTAGAACAGCAAACTCTCCAGAGGTGAGTGGCATTGCCTCGTCACCGCGGAACATCTCGCGAGTGCCTAGATTGAGTCGGAACTCCCCGAACTCCACCACTTTTTCTTCCGTGCTTGGTGCACCCGGCAACTCTACGGTTTGGCGGCGTAATACGGCCTTGATGCGAGCCAATAATTCGCGTGGGTTAAACGGTTTTGGCAAATAATCATCCGCCCCTACCTCAAGACCTACGATGCGGTCCACTTCATCACCTTTCGCGGTGAGCATTAAGATTGGCAACATATTGTTCGCGTGGCGTAGACGACGACAAATTGACAAACCGTCTTCACCTGGCAACATTAGGTCTAGCACCATTAAGTGAAAGTTTTCGCGCGTTAGTAGGCGATCCATCTGTTCGCCATTGGCGACACTTCGTACCTGAAAACCTTGCTCAGAAAGGTAACGCTCCAATAGAGCACGTAAACGAGCATCGTCATCAACCACTAAAATTTTATGATTTTCTTGCATTGAAACATCCTTTCAGAAGCGTCTATTGTCGAAAATGTATCACTGTTTTTCCTAACGTGCTCAAGCAAATTGTTACTCTTTTTATCTTAAGCGCTTTATTCTCTCTCTAGCAGATATTTTCAGCACCTACTATTGACCATAATTCCATTCCAGTTCACGTTTGGCCTCAAGCAGCTCTTGCTGTGCCTCAGCCAGCTTGTGACGTTTTTTCTCAATTTTGTCTGCTTTCCCTGAATGCTGAGCTTCGACTAATTCTTCCTCTCGCTCCTCAACTTCTTTAGTCTTTTCTTCCACTTCTGCTTGCAGCTCTTGGCGCAGCTCACCTTCCGAGCATTCATTCTGGATAGCGGAAAGTGCTTGCTCCAAGCCTTTAATGCGATGCTCATTACCTTGCGCTTTTGCATACTCGAGCTGCTGCTCTACCGCTAACTCTTTAGCGTCACAGCCTTTCACTTCATCTTGAGCAAAAACTGAAAGTGAGAAACCTATTGTTAGTGCAGCACTACACATGACTGCTTTGTTCATTTTACTTCTCCGAGAAAGGCACCATGCCTTTATACCAAATATTCTGACGTTGAGACCCAAGTCACTCCTAGTGAACTTCATGAGACTTGAATCGGTGATAAAGCCTCAGTCTTCCGAGGCCGGTTGAATATATTCAATTGAGTTGATGAACCACTCTTTTTCACCTTCTGGGGTGCGTACCGTGAACTCTTCATCCACTTGTTTTTTCAACATCGCTCGCGCCATAGGTGAATCGATAGAGATGTAGTCTTTCGCATCGCCATAAATCTCTTCAGGCCCGACAATACGAAACTTTTTCACTTCTCCTGCCTCATTTTCTATTTCCACCCATGCACCAAAAAAGACTTTGCCTTCTTGTTGCGGAGAATAGTCAACGATCGTGACTTCTGGCAGGAATTTACGAAGGAAGCGGACACGACGGTCGATCTGACGGAGTAAACGTTTATTGAAGGTGTAATCCGCATTTTCTGAGCGATCGCCCAGGCTCGCCGCCCAAGTGACGATCTTGGTGATTTCCGGGCGCTTTTCATTCCAAAGGTAATCATGCTCTTGTTTGAGTTTGTTGTAACCTTCTCGTGTAATCAGCTTAGTTTTCAAATTAACTCCTATCTCAACTAAAAAATGCTGCTCTTTGGCAGCATTAAGGAGATGATATACCCAAAGATCCAATGTTGTTCAGGCTTTGGGTATCAAGGTGATAAGGCGGCCAGAGTGTTACTTTTCGTAATCCGGTTTTTGCGTCACGATGTAATTCGTATCACTCGAAACAACCGCGCCATGTTTTAGGAAGTTTTTACCTAAAATCATGCTGTAATGGAAGCGACCTCGGTCCTGTAAGTTGACTCGGATCTTCTTCTCTAATTCGCCAAGCTTAACATGCATTTCAACCACAGGGCGTACGTTCGCTTTCTCGCCTTTCTTAGCTTTAATACGCATGACATCAACAACAGGCTTGGTAAACGCCTGTTTCATGCCAAGATCGTTCTCATAGGTAAAGCTCACCATGTCTTTGCCGTCTTTCTTAAACTGCTTGATGTTCTTAGCATTGATTGAGCTTACATCTGCACCCGTGTCTAACTTCACAGGGAAAGACATCCCCTCAACTTCAGCCACTTCGATATGGCCAGCTTTGAAAAGTGGCCTTGCATCTAGTAGATGGTCTGCGCGAGTGTTCAGCAACACACCACCCTTGGCTATGTCATGACCAAACACGAAAAAGGGTTGAGTGTCACCCTCATCAAGCACATCGAGCGCAAACTTCATTGATGTGTCTTTTCTACCGAGAAGAAAGTCTCCTTCGACAACAGGGCGAACCGCGCTGCCAACCTTGAGCTTTTTCAACACTGGTTTGGTGATTTTTTCTTCTTTCCCCTCATCGTTCATTAAATAAAACGTGACGGACTCATCCTTACCTTTTTCTGTTACTTCAAACCCATTTACACGCAGTAATGGCGTTTTCACAGTAAAAGTGGGGTAAGCAGGGACGGTATAACCATCAATGGTGACCTGTTCTTCTGGTGAAACGACAAGAGGTTTTGATTTGAGTGCGCTTTTGAACGTTTTTTCTACGCCACCCAATAGATTTTCTTTGTCCGTATCAATAACAAAGTGCTGACTCGCAACGTCCCGACCTAAGCGAATTTGCGAACTGAACTTACTGCGATCACGCAGATACACCAACCAACGTTGAGTTTCATTTTCGCCGACTTTGACGGGTAAATAGACTAAAGGGCGCTCGCTTTTGGTCGTTTTCAGCATTCGTACCAAGGGTAATGTCATTGGATGACGCTTGCCATTCTCGCCCTCTAACATAAAAGATACTTCGTTATGCTTTTTGTCTACCTTGATGTCCAGTGCATGGACGTTGGTATAACGGCTAGAAGTTGAGATGCTGATCTTATATGGCACACCTTCGACTTCAACCGTCTCTTTTTTGCCAATCATTTTTGCGCTTGGCTGTTCTTGAAGATAATCATAACCAGCGAAGACCCATGCGTTATCATCGAGATAAGTTTTACCAATCAAGATAGGAGAAGAGAATTGCGTACGCTTGGTCAGGTTCACTTCCGTATCAACGGTGTGACCAGCGATTGTCATCGGCATTTTTATTGTCGGGCGTAGGATGGGCTTTTTGCTTGTTCGACTGCGAATCGCGCTCACTCTTTCCAGATCATCGGTAATCTGTATTTCCTTCCCTGTATAAGGGTGAGGAACCGTAAAGCTAACCTTTACTTGATATTGCTTAAAGCTGTCGGCGTCCCACTTTGCCTTCGTCCCACCTAAGTCATCGACAATTGCCCAAAGTAACTCGTTATCTTTCAAATCTTGGTAATCTGGGTGTGAGCTACTGACATGGATATTCTCCGCATGCATCGATGTCGTATCTGCACCAGTATCAATCTTGCCAATAAATGGCACCGCTTTTAGTTCCGGAATGTCACTGTAGTAGACGCTCTCCACACGCCCTAGTACCAATTTGTTATCGAGCTGATAAACGGGAGCTTGTGTGGTTCCTGAGATAGATTGCGCCCAACTAAGCGGGGCGGCAAGTAAGGCACTCGTAAGCGCTAACGCCAAAGACATTTTTTTCATCATGATTATCCGTATAAGCCGAGGTACATTTAGTGATATCAACAACCGTGGAATTAGGTTAGTCGATAACTGCGGATATAAGTTCTCAATTTAATTACAGTTTTGACATAAATCTGACTGATGTCCACCAGCGCCCGGTAAATTTTTGCCTCGTTAATTTAAAACATTGCAAATTCTTCGAACGACCCCAATGTTCTATACAACCAAAACCGAATTAAAAGAGAAAACACGGATGAGCCAAGCTATCTGTCGCATGATTGCTCAAGAACTGAATGTTCGCCCAGAGCAAGTCAACGCCGCTGTCACCCTAATTGATGATGGCAACACCGTCCCTTTTATTGCACGTTACCGCAAAGAGGTAACGGGGGGCCTTGATGATACCCAGCTGCGTACTTTGGACAGCCGTCTGTCTTACCTTCGTGAAATGGATGATCGCCGTCAAACCATCCTCAAATCAATCCAAGAGCAAGGCAAACTGACGCCAGAGCTAGAACAAGAGATCGCGCAGGCAGACAGCAAAACTCGTCTTGAAGACTTATACCTACCTTACAAACCCAAGCGTCGTACGAAAGGTCAGATCGCGATTGAGGCTGGTCTTGAGCCACTCGCAGATCAACTTTGGAATAATCCACAAACCGAGCCAGAAAGCGAAGCAAGCAAATACCTTGATGCAGACAAAGGCATCGCAGACACCAAAGCTGCATTGGATGGCGCTCGCGCGATCATCATGGAGCGCATCGCAGAAGACGCAAACTTACTGGAAAAAATTCGCAACCACTTAAATCGCAATGCGGAACTGGTCTCACGAGTCGTTGAAGGCAAAGAGCAAGAAGGCGAGAAGTTTAAAGATTACTTCAACCACAACGAGCCCCTAAGCAAAGTGCCATCGCACCGAGCACTGGCGATGTTGCGTGGCCGTAACGAAGGCTTCCTGACATTGGCGATGAACGCTGATCCAGAACAGGAAGAAGGCGCTCGTCAGTCTTACTGCGAAACGATTATCGCCGACCATTATGGCGTAACGCTAAGCAGCGCACCTGCGGATACCTGGCGTAAGCAAGTGATCAGCTGGGCATGGCGCATCAAAGTATCGATGCACATGGAAACCGAGCTAATGGGCGCAATGAAAGAGCGCGCTGAAATCGAAGCGATTGAAGTATTCGCCACTAACCTAAAAGACTTGTTGATGGCAGCACCGGCTGGCCCTCGTGCAACACTTGGTCTCGATCCGGGTCTGCGTACAGGTTCAAAAATCGCGGTTGTCGACTCAACAGGTAAAGTGCTTGCAACCGAAACCATCTACCCTCACCCACCACAAAAACAATACGACAAGTCAGCACAAATCGTTGAGCATTTGGTGCGTAAGTACAACGTGGATTTGATTGCGATTGGTAACGGTACGGCTTCACGTGAAACCGACAGCTTTGTCGCAGACGTCATCAAACGTGGCAACCTGAAAGTTCAGAAGATCATAGTAAGTGAAGCGGGGGCTTCGGTTTACTCAGCGTCTGAGCTTGCAGCAAAAGAGTTCCCGAATATGGACGTATCACTGCGTGGTGCAGTGTCGATTGCACGTCGTTTGCAAGATCCATTGGCTGAACTCGTGAAAATTGATCCGAAATCTATTGGTGTGGGTCAATACCAGCACGATGTAAGCCAATCTATGTTGGCAAAACGCCTAGATGCGATTGTGGAAGACTGTGTAAATGCGGTTGGTGTTGATGTGAACACCGCTTCTGCCGCACTATTAACACGCGTAGCAGGCTTATCAAGCACCATCGCGCAGAACATTGTCGACTTCCGCGATGAAAACGGTCGCTTTGAAGCACGTACAACCTTGAAGAAAGTACCTCGTTTAGGTCCTAAGGCGTTCGAGCAGTGTGCGGGCTTCCTACGAATCATGGATGGTAAGAACCCACTTGATGCGTCTGCGGTTCACCCAGAAGCGTACCCGGTGGTCAAAGCAATTTCTGAGAAGAACAACAAAGACATCAAAGCACTGATTGGTGATTCAAGCTTCCTTAAAGGTCTGCATGCGGTCGATTACACCGACGATAACTTCGGCGTTCCAACCATTACAGACATCATCAAAGAGTTAGACAAGCCGGGTCGTGACCCACGTCCAGAATTCAAAACGGCGACCTTTGCAGAAGGTGTAAACTCGGTATCTGACTTGGAACCGGGCATGATTCTAGAAGGTGTGGTATCAAACGTAGCCAACTTCGGTGCCTTCGTTGATATTGGCGTTCACCAAGATGGTCTCGTACACATCTCTGCACTGACAGATCGTTACGTGTCTGACCCACGTGAAGTGGTGAAAGCGGGCGACATCGTCAAAGTGAAAGTGATGGAAGTTGACGTGCAGCGTAAGCGTATTGGTCTATCGATGCGTATGAACGACGAACCGGGTCAAGACAACCGCAGCCAACGCTCATCAGCAGCGCCACGTCGTAATGACCAACCGCAGCGTCGTCAGCCTCGCCGTGATGATTCGTCATCGAACAGCGCGATGGGCGGTGCGTTTGCTGCAGCGTTTGCTAAAGCGAAAAAGTAACCTTACCTAGGCTTCACCGCTAACGAGCTTTCATAACTAAAAAGAAAACGCTCCAATCAGTCAACCTGCTTGGAGCGTTTTTGTTTGAGTAGGATATTGAGTCGTCATAATACTGCTATCACTTCTGACGGGGCATGGGGAGCGACTGCATGACCATAATGAAACTTGATCACCTTCCTGCGCTTTTCCATTAATCCTTCATTGATCGCAGCATCCAAAATGCGCTTTGGTAAGCGAAAGCGGATCGCGTAGCCTTTCCCCTGGTCTTCACTATACGATTTGAGCGCAAGCAAACTAAAAAGCCGTTCTAGTGTATCTTCCGGCTCTTCTTGATAACGCGTGTCGACTTCCGTTTCCATATCATAATCAGGATGCTCTGAAGGATCCCAAGAAGACTGACGTCGGCGCTTGTCGTCACCTTTTACTTTTCGCTCTGCATTGGTTTTGGCCAATGCGACCGTTGGCGTTACAGGCTCTCGGACTTTATTGTCGCGAGCTGCTTGTTCCGTCTGCACATTCACGGATGGGGCGATCAGTGGCACACTTACGTTGGTCGGTGACACAATCATTGCGAACCCTCCTCAGAGTCGCCCAACTCGTCAATATGGCTTAGCTTTATTGGCTAATAAAACCTCACCAGCCTTTATATCGACCACTTTTTAAACAACTTGAGGTATTTCCGCTCGTACTTGCTCAATCGTGAGCAAACTCTCGGATTTGAACACAAAATTCGTCATGTTCGGTGATAAAAGGCGCATGAGAGGACTGATTAAAAACAAACTGCTGGGTATGAGGCAACTGTTCACTTAAATCGTTAGCTACTTTAATTGGCACCAACCCATCTAAACGGCCATAAAGACGCAACATTGGAACAGAAAGAGACGTCAACGCATCGCGCAGATCCACATCAGCAAGGATGTTTAGCCCAACCAACAGCGATTCAGGGTTTGGCTGAGGGCGCGATAGTACCGCTTGCTTGAGCTGTTTAACGTCTTTACGCGCTGATGGGCTGCCCATCGCTTGCAACGCCATAAAGCGCTCAATGGTCAGTGAGAAATCTTCTAGCAACTGAGAGGTGAACGCACTCAGTACATTCGGTTGAATGCCACGCCACGGTTTTTCTGCGGCAAATTTAGGTGAGCTGGCAACCGTAATCAACTTAACCACGCGCTCGGGCATATTTAATGCCACATGCGTCGCCACTAAACCTCCGAGGGACCAACCAAGCCAAATCGCTTTCTCTGGCGCACCTTGCACCACCAAGTTAGCAATATGGTCTAAATCTTCAGCATGAGATTCGGCGCTATGTCCGTACCCCGGAAGGTCAACCACATGAACTCGGAAATAAGGTTGAAGAGACTCGACTGTCTGCTGCCATACCGCACCATTCATGCCCCACCCATGAAGTAACACCAAATCTGGTCCCTGACCAAATGACTGCCAGTGTAATTTCGTGCTCATGCTCTCAATCTCTCCCACTTATTTTATTCCCTACGGCTTCAGCCAAGCGTTAGGCTGAGTAAAATATCACCATGAATAAACGCTATGTTATCTCATCACTGGCAAAACATCATGCATCGTGTATTGAGCAGTCAATGCGGCCTGTGTCAGTTCCCTATTCAAACACCAAGCCACACAAATACTCTGCGCTGGTGCGAGCACTGTTTAAAATACCTAACTCCGGTAAAACGATGTCAACGCTGCGGTTTATCATTACAGAAAGAAGAAATGAGTACGGATAGTATTTGTGGTGAATGTCTTTCAGAGCCACCGCCATGGCAAAGGCTATACACGTTAGGCGATTACGACTTTCCCCTTTCACGGGAAGTACAGCGCTTTAAAGATCACGGAGAGTCTTGGCATGTAAAAGCATTAACCGAGCAACTGGCACAGCGCATCACCACGCCAGCTCCAATCATTACCAGTGTGCCATTGCACTGGCAGCGTTACCTGCGCCGGGGTTTTAATCAAAGTGATGTTTTAGCCCGACACCTCGCCAAGCAATTGCAGACTAATTTTGATGCGAAGGTCTTTCGTCGAGTAAAGCTCGCCCAATCACAGCGTGGTAATACCAAAACAAGCCGTGAACAAAACTTAAAAGGCGCGTTTATTCTCAATAAGCAACCTCACTCTTCCCATGTTGCCATCGTCGATGATGTAGTCACCACAGGCAGTACCGTCCGACAATTATGTCATTTACTACTTGAAGTTGGCGTAGAAAGCATCGATATTTACTGCATCTGCAGAACACCTGCTCCTCGTTCTCTCTAGATCGCTTCGCCATGCCTTAGCATCAAAAAGACTAGACCCATACGTCAACAAGAGTAGAATAGCAGCAGTAACCTACAAATTTACTCGGGTATTCGTCGTGTCAAATATTACTATTACAGAAACTGCGCAAACGCATTTCGCTAACCTTTTAGGCCAACAACCTGAAGGCACTAACATTCGTATTTTCGTTGTGAACCCAGGTACACAAAACGCTGAGTGTGGCGTGTCTTACTGCCCACCAGAAGCAGTAGAATCGACCGACACTGAACTCTCTTACAGCGGTTTTTCAGCTTACGTAGATGAGCTGAGCCTGTCATTCCTTGAAGACGCTGAAATCGATTTTGTTACCGATAAAATGGGCTCTCAGCTAACGCTAAAAGCACCTAACGCTAAAATGCGTAAAGTTGCGGACGACGCACCACTGGTTGAGCGCGTTGAGTACGTTATCCAAACTCAAGTGAACCCACAGCTTGCTGGCCACGGTGGTCACGTAAACTTGGTTGAGATCACTGAAGACGGTGTTGCGATTGTTGCATTTGGTGGCGGTTGTAATGGCTGTTCTATGGTTGACGTAACACTAAAAGAAGGCATCGAGAAAGAGCTGCTAAACCAGTTCATTGGTGAACTAACCGCAGTTCGTGATGCTACAGAACATGACCGTGGTGATCACTCTTACTACTAAGAGTAAACACTGTCAGAAAATGGGAGGCTTCGGTCTCCCATTTTTGTATCGATACTGAGGTGATGCTGAGATGCTTAGCTCGACTCGTAAAATCCGCTAGAAACTCAGGCGGAGTTCTCATATATTAAGAATCTTACGCATCTCGTAAACGCCAACGACACCAAGGAGCCAGCGTCATGCCGAAACGAACCCCACCAGAGATACTCTCATGCCAGACGGTTGCAAAATCCAAACTGTTTGCTGTGGAAGCACTCGACCTTCGTTTTTCCAATGGTGAGCATCGTACTTATGAGCGTATGAAGCCAAGTGGACGAGATGCTGTAATGGTAGTCCCTGTAACAGAACAAGGCGATTTATTACTGGTGCGTGAATACGCCGCTGGAACTGAACGTTACGAGCTAGGTTTCCCAAAAGGGCTGATTGACCCAGGAGAAACACCACACCAAGCTGCGGATCGTGAGTTAAAAGAAGAAATCGGCTTTGGCTGTAATCAGTTAACCCCGTTGAAACAAGTTATCCTCGCGCCATCTTACTTTTCGAGCAAAATGACTCTATTTTTAGGACAGGCGCTTTATCCAGAGAAGCAAGAAGGCGATGAGCCTGAACCACTGGAAATTGTGCGTTGGCCACTTGCGCAAGCCGAAGAGTTATTAACTCACATGGATTTCTGTGAAGCACGAAGCATCACAGCGCTAATGTTGGCACTGAAACACTTACCAAACACCACTCACAAGCATAACCAATAACGGTCATTAGAACCGAATAACACTGTGAGTAAGGACTATCACTTATGCCAATGACAAAAGATCTATCTCACCTACTTCCTCAAGTCATCGAGATTGCCCGCAGTGCTGGGCAAATGATCCTCGAAATATATGAAAAGAAGCAATACGAGGCCTACACCAAAAGTGACGAAACTCCCGTAACAAGTGCAGATATTGCAGCTCACAAGTTCATCACTGAACGCTTGAGTGATCTGACGCCTGACATTCCCGTGTTGTCAGAAGAAGACGCAGACATAAGCTTAGAGCAACGCGCTCAGTGGGAACGTTATTGGTTAGTCGACCCTCTTGATGGTACTCAAGAATTCATCGCTCGCAGTGGTGACTTTGCCACTATTATTGCGTTGGTCGACAACAATCGACCAACCATGGGCGTCGTTTACGGCCCTGTATCTGGCGTGACTTACTACGCTTATAATGGCAAAGGCGCCTGGAAAATTCCCGACATGTCGGACAGCGTCAAAATCCATACACACAAACACGAACAGCCAGAGCAAAGCATCGCAATTGCTATTAGTCGTCGCCAAGACATCAATCGTATTACTAACCGTATGAGCAGCGCCTGGAATTACGACTTAATACCGCTCGGTTCTGCAGCATTGAAAGCATGCCTCGTCGCGGAAGGGGCGGTAGATTGCTATCTCCGACTAGGTCCAACAGGTGAGTGGGACACCGCTGCGACACAATGCATTGTTGAAGAAGCTGGCGGACGTATTCTCAGCACGCAATTAGAACCGCTGTCATATAACGAGCGGGAAACACTAGAAAACCCGAATTTTATTGTTCTTGGTGATGCGGATTTACCTTGGAATGAGATTTTACAACGCAAAGATTAAGCGCCCTATCGGTAAAATTTAGAGCACAAAATTCTAGCAATAGAAAGGCCACGAATATCTTCGTGGCCTTTTCTTTTTGACCTTCTGTACAGCACTTGGAGTATTTGGCCTACTATGTTCCAATTGCCTGTAAAGCTGAACGAAAGAAAACAAATCAATTAAAAATCATGGTTTTAAATTTCCATTCATTCCCAATGTACAGCGAATAGAGGTTTTAGCTTACAATGATCCAAAAGCAAAAAGAGCTGCACAATAGCAGCTCTTTTAAGATATTGGATTTTGTCACGATAGGTTAGAAGCGCCCTTGGTAGTTAAACTCATATTGACCTTGAGCATTCGGCTTACCCAACCATTTCAGTTGCTCCCCCATGCTGGATGGGAACTCTGCACCAGGTTTGAACCACGCTTTGGTTGAGTACCGTTGATTAGGCATCAGTTCAGCGGAAAACGCCGCAGAGACTTGTTTGCTGCTCTGCTCACCAGTTGCCGTCAATACACTATCCTGACAGTTTATATCGGCAATCACAGGACCGAGATCTAAGCTGCCAACGGGGCTTTGAATACCACTGGCATTCCATACTAAAGTGCCTTCACCGTTCTTACACCAAGGCGCAGCATAAGTCGCATGACGAATATTCAGCTCAAGCTGCCCATCAACACCAACAGGCACAGGGAGGCGCGCTTGCTCAACAACTTTTACCGCCGGAATTGAGGCAACTAAGTTTTTGGCATAAGGGCCATCACTTAAGCTATAGCCGACAAAACCGCGCCCACGAACGTCCATTTCACTACCACGACCAAAGCGCACAGCAAACTCAGCTTTACCTGTCAGTAGACTCGACCATTGGAAATCCCAATTAACTTCTCCAAGGTTCTGGCGCTGCCAACGAATACTAGAAGCTTGACCTTGCCATACCGAACCGTTGGCTCCTTGAATGTCCAGGCCTCTCACTGTTGGTGCTTGTTGTAACACCCAAGAGACTGGTAATCCCATTAAAAGACTGACTGAAAAAAAGACGATAAAGATAACAACGTAAAGTACTGCTCGCTTCACCTTAACCTCGCTTAAACTGAAGGCGGTTTACATCGATCATGCCCGCTTGCTCTGTTCGGTCGATATCTAAAAATTCGACTTCAATACCCTGTTGCTCTTTCAAGTAACGTAACCAATCCACTAGTTGATTAAACGCGAGTGGTTTGATCCACACTTGAACGCTCTCATTACGAGGTTGTACTCGAATCAACTCAACTTTATAACGACGAGCTGAAGAAGAAACCAACTGATTCAACGGTTGACTAGAGTAGCTCACCCCGCTGCTTTTTCGCAGTGCAGTGATGCCATCCGCTTTATCTTGTACCCAAGCTAGCAACTGCTTTTCACTTTGAATACGTGACTGAGCTAGCTCCGCACGTTGACTCATTGGCTGTAATAAACCCCAATAAATAATACCGATAACGGCAATAGCGCCACATCCCATGACCAAACGTTGCTCACGCTGCGAGATGCTGCTCCACCAAACCTGAGCTTGAGAAATTAAATTTTTCATCATCACCTCACAAACGCTTCAAAACAAAGCTGCCAACCACAACGTTATCGCTACGGTTCAACTGACCTTGCTCAACATTAAACTTCTCTGCCAATTTCACACGAGCCTGCTCAAAAGGTTGGAAGTCTGAACTACGAGCCTGAATACGTACTTCGCCACGTTGTCCGTCGTATTTAAAGCTAGTGATCTCCAAGTCGCTGACCTGACCAAGCGTCGCGGGTAATGCCGCCAACCATGACAACATTGCCTGCTGACCACTTCCACCAGATAAGCGGCGCTCTTCATCATCCATTTGTCGTTTGAGGTAACTAACGGTAGGAATGCGTCGTTTATTTGGGAACACCTGGCGGAAAATACGCTCACTCTCCTCACGATACGCTTGAGCTTGTGCTTCGTACTTGTGGACCACGAGCAACTGCTGCGCAACCATGACAACGATAAGCACCCCCGCAGCAATGGTGGCTTTTTGCCAGAGCTTCCAGTATTTACCCCAAGAAGATTTCGGCTTGAAGATCCCAGTCAGCAAATTGACTTTGCTTTCTGTCACCCCCTTCGCCAGTAAAGCCATCGTCATTTCTTCTGGTTGCGGCTCCCATATTTCAGGTAACGCAGATTCCGGGACCGAGCTATAGCAATCGAGCTTCCAACCTTCATGATTTTGTAGATAAGAAGAGAGATAAAGGTCTAACCAAGAAGCGTCGACAACCGCGCCCTCTGTCGCAGAGTGACGAATTAGCCATTGCTCGCCAATCATTGCAGCACTGCTGTGCTCTCCACGAACCGGTAATGCAAGCACATCGGGTAAAATGCGTTTAATGGCGATACCTTGGCTTGAAAAACGTTGCAGTACAGTCTGAATCCAAGCACGTTCAACTGCGCAAATCTGCGCTTTGTCCGCTTGTTTACCCAACACGCTAAAGTGCAGGCCATCAACGTCCTGAGCAACTTCGTCTTCCACTAAGTACGGTAACATCGCCTCGAATTGGCGTGTTGCACCAGGTGGTATATCCACTTGCGTCAGGACCACATCATTACTCGCCAGCAGCGCCACAACTTGGCGCTGACCAGCATATGAGACCAACTCATCTAAGTGTTCCCATCCGGCGATTTCACCGCTAGCAATCACTTCCTGTTGATCTGTCGACCACACCACCCAAGGAATGGTACTTTGTTGTTCGCTACTCAGCCGAACGGTCAGAAACTCGCTCACTGATCCCTCCAAAACGACGGCGAACTACGGTCACCGTTTCTCTATTTGTACTTTGTAAAAGGCTTCGGATACGTACACGTGATTCATCCACCAACACTTGTGCATCCAATTCAAAAAAGGCGCTATCCACACCCAAATAGCCTTTGGCGTTTTTCTTTACATCTTCACTTAAGCCAGCCATTTCTGACTCTGCTAAAAATTCATCAATGCTATCCCACCCATCAAATGGGCGTTTTTCAATTAGCTGAATCGCATCACTACTGCTTAAGTTTGGTGAGAACATTGCCACCAAAATCGGAGTTTGCTCAACATCAATCGTATTCACGTTTAAACGCCAGTCATCACTTGGTAATGCACAGACCAGCGGCTCCAATTTTTGGAAAATTTCACCACTCACCTGATAGACAGCCCGTAACTCGGAAGCATCTGCCATCCAACCATTTGATGCTAAATAGGAAGGCTTCATCGCTTCATATGTGCTGTCTTCAACCCCAGTAGTCGAACGGACAGAGTCGTCAGCATCAATGTATTCCCAAATAGAGTCTGCAATGATTTCTGCTTGATATGGCTCGACATCCAGCTCTTCTAATAGGCGCTGCAATACATTCACTAAATATGGTCTTGTAATTTGCTGACCCGTTGGTTGCACACGACTCAATACATTTAGATTAAAGCACGCTTGCTTGTCTCTAATTCGTCCCGCCGCTTGACCATAATCTAACGGATAGACTTGCTCTTTTATCGCCCACGGTTGACTCATATTAATCGTGTCGGTGTCTTTATAACTTTGCTCGATACCCACTTTTGCTAGCGCCTCGACGCCAAGGCTGTACCAGTACGCTTGCTGGTAATTGATTTGATTAGCGCCTCGCTGAAACTGCAAGAACAAACGTTCCGACATGCTGGCGGCAACCGTCGCCATAATCGCCAGCAACATCAACACTATAATCAAAGCAACACCGCGCTGACGGTTAACCATTATTGCTGTCTCCTGAACTTTCCTCTTTCTGACTCAATGTGCCATCAGGAGTGAGATAAGTGCGGGCAATTTCTCCATAATCTTTGAGAGTGAGAACAACAGAAACCGCTTTCGGCAGCGCTTTTTCTTCAGCCCACTCTTTTTTCCATTGCTTACCATCATAGAAACGCATATCAAATGACTCGACCTGCGTTAGCAATGGAGTAACAGTACCTTGTTGCCCAACCGGCGTATCAGGATAGCGCCACCATACTCGCTGCAGTGTTTCTTCTTTTAAGCGATAGCCAACCTTGGTTACTTCTCCACGAGGGAACTGCTGCTGAGGGTTGTGCCAACCTAAACGGGCAAACATCAGTCCTTTGGTATCGGAGTCCAACAGGTAATCGGACCAAAAAATTAGCCGGCTAGCAGGCTCTTCACCATTAGTACGCGTTTGACGCATCGCCATTTGACGAAAATCGTTATCCATCATAACCATGGCACGCTGAATTTCGTTTAAGCGTTGGGTTCGTTCTTGTGATAGCGCATTGCTACGCTGTACTTGCGATACCACTTGGTACGCTGCGACACTTAAACTGGCAAAGATGGCAATCGATACCAACACTTCAATAAGTGTAAAACCTTTTACCCTTTGGCGCGTGTTTGCGCGGAGATGATTATTGCGCCACATAGCTTCGTACCGTTACTACAGGGCTCGCGCTTTTCTCTACCGAGACGCTCACATCAAATGCTTTCAGCAATGGCTGCGTCGTGGCGACTGGCGTGACTTTCCAGAACCAAGTGCGTCCTGCCAGCTCTTCTGTGCCGTTTTTCGCTTTGAGTTCTCCGGTATTCAACATCACATTTGCCATCTGATTATCCACAACCATGGCTGCAAACATTTTTTCTTCTAGATAACTGATTGTATTAATATGCTGGCTCACAGAGCGAATGACACTGATGGCAGCGGTAGCGAAAATTGCCAGTGCGACCAATACTTCCAGTAAGGTCATGCCTCTCGTCCGGCGATGACTCAAATTTGGGCGAGCTTGCTTAAAATTGCGCATTCTCATCCTCTTTCACTTCTTCGCCCGGAGCTAATAACAAAATTTGTCCACTTTCTTTGCCAATGACTCGCCAACCGTCATTAAAGGCATCACCATTTTGCGGAAAAAAAGACAGGGTAAATGGCGTGACTTCGGCGCTGGAAAATATAAACACTTGCGGTGGCTGAATTTTCTTTTCGTCCTCTTCTTCTGCGAACATGTCTTCATCAAAAAGAGAACCTGGTTTGAATAAGCGCTCATCATTATCCCAAGCACCACCTCCGAGCTCGAGTTGTAGCGTAATATCTTCTTCTAGCTTGGTTTTGCTCGGAATCTGCTTTAATTTCAGAGGCTGCCAACCTTCTGAGGTTAAACTCAGTAGAGCGTAGGTCGATTTGGCATCATCCACTCGAACACCAAAATCTTTACCGCTCAGCACCGCTTCTTCATTGAGCAGCTGTAAACGCTGAAAAAAGCTTTGAGCATACTGTTTGGAAAGATCTTTTTGGCTAGTCGGTAACGTCGAGATCACGGCCACAGCCGTAAGAGATAGCAAAACCAGCACCAATAGAATTTCTATCAATGTAAAACCGTTATGTTTTCGCATTTGTTTCATTAGTGCTGGCTTAGGCTCAATTATTGGAAGTCTTGCATGTTCCAGTTGCCAATATCTGCAGCTGGACCTTCTCCACCCTCTTGGCCATCTGCGCCTAGAGTGAAGATATCGATTGTACCGTTATCACCTGGGCTTAAGTATTGGTACTGGTTGCCCCAAGGGTCATTAGGAAGACGTTTGATGTAACCACCATCACGGTAGTTGCGTGGCTCTGGGTTAGATGGCTTGCTAACCAATGCTTCTAGACCTTGGTCCGTTGTTGGGTAAACGCTGTTGTCCAACTTGTACATATCTAAGGCATTTTCCAACGCGACAATGTCCGTAATCGCTTTTTGTTGGTCTGCCTTCTCTTTGTTACCCAATAGGTTTGGAACAACAAAACTTGCCAAAATACCCAGGATAACTACAACAACCATCACTTCTAAAAGTGTAAAACCCTGTTGTTTACTACGCTTAAACTTCATTTTTTTCTCCGAAAGTTAGATTAAAGCCATGCCGTTAGTAGACACGTCTTAATTCGAAATTATCCGCTCATCAAGTTATTCATTTCTAGCATTGGCATCAAGGTCGCCATCACAATGAACAACACTAATCCAGCCATTAATGCAATCAGCGCAGGAGTAAACACACCCAGAGCAATATTGACTGTTGATTCAAAGTTTTGATCTTGGTTATCGGCTGCCCGCGTCAACATGCTCTCTAATTCACCACTTTGCTCACCACTGGCGATCATGTGTAGCATCATTGGTGGAAACAAGCGGGTTTGGTCCAACGCCTTACGCAAACTAGCGCCCTCTCGAACGTTATCCGCTGCAAGCAACACTTGCTGCTTCACATAACGGTTAGACATAACATCTACCGCAACGCGCATACCCTCGAGAATTGGAATCGCACTGGAAGTACAGATCGAAAGTGTTCGCGCGAATCGTGCGGTATTCAAACCTCGAGAGATCTTACCTATTAGCGGTAAGCTCAAGATTTTTCTGTCCCAAGCTAAGCGAAAGTCTGGCTTTTGCAACGCCAGTTTGAGGCCATAGAAAAGCGCCACCAGCACAACGAAAATAATCAGCCCCCAACCTTGCACAAACTCACTGGCTGCCAGTAAAAATTGCGTCGATTGAGGTAACTCTTGGCCCATCTGAATGATGGGTTCAATGATTTTAGGAACCACTGTCGCCAATAAGAACGAAACGATGACAACCGCGAATACCACCAAAACTACAGGATAAATCATTGCTTGAAGCAATTTAGATCGCATCTTTTGGCGGTTTTCGACATAGTCTGCCAAACGCTCTAATACGGTATCGAGGTGACCTGATTTTTCGCCCGCCGCAACCATGGAGCGGTACAGTTCATCAAACACGTGTGGGTAATCGGCAAAACTGTCGGCGAGCGGATAACCCTCGGTTACTTTCGAGCGAACCGCAGCCAACATAGAACGAATCCTCGGCTTTTCAGCCTGCTCAGAGACCGCACGCAAACACTCTTCCAAAGGCATTCCTGATTGGACTAGCGTAGACAATTGCCGTGTGATGAGTGCCAGCTCAGATGTCGAGATGCCGCGCTTAAAGCTGACTGAACCTGAAGACTTAGCCGATTTAGCTTTCGTCTCGACCACTTCAATCGGGATCATCCCTTGCTCTTT
Organism: Vibrio sp. SCSIO 43097; assembly: GCF_023650755.1. Classification (NCBI taxonomy): domain Bacteria; kingdom Pseudomonadati; phylum Pseudomonadota; class Gammaproteobacteria; order Vibrionales; family Vibrionaceae; genus Vibrio; species Vibrio sp. SCSIO 43097. The sequence continues at coordinate 3,259,503 of NZ_CP071840.1, forward strand.
GAGTCGCTGGCGCACTTGTCGGGCGTTGTCCCCTTCTATCGTGCCTTTTTTATGCTTGCCTTTTGCATCTAGCGCTTTGTACTCAAATGCCGCCATTAGGTTTCCTTCGTCACTCGCATCACTTCTTCAAGTGACGTAATACCACGACGTACTTTGCTTAAACCATCACTGCGAATACTTGGCGTATGGGCGCGAACGGCTCTCTCAATTTCTTGTTCACCAGACTCTCGATGAATCAACTCTTGCACTTGCTCATCAACCATAATGAGCTCGTGGATACCTGTTCGACCTCGGTAGCCTTTTTGGTTGCACGCTTCACAGCCTTTTGCTCGGTGCAGTTCTAACGGTTCATGCGCTTCCATACCAAACAGTTTTTTCTGTTCCGCATCGGCTTCATACGGCTCTTTACAGCTTGGACAAAGCGTTCGAACTAAGCGCTGCGCTAGCACCCCTAATAACGAAGAAGAAATAAGGAATGGCTCAATACCCATATCACGTAGACGCGTAATCGCACCCACTGCGGTGTTGGTGTGGAGAGTAGACATTACCAAGTGACCCGTTAAGGACGCTTGCACTGCAATTTGTGCGGTTTCTAAGTCACGGATCTCACCGACCATCACCACATCCGGGTCCTGACGCAGAATGGCACGCAAGCCGCGCGCAAACGTCATATCGACCTTTGGGTTCACCTGAGTTTGACCGATGCCATCAATATCAAATTCGATCGGGTCTTCAACCGTTAGAATGTTGCGCTCGTTGCTATTGATCTCTTGCAAGCCAGCATACAAGGTGGTGGATTTACCAGAACCTGTCGGGCCCGTCACCAAGATGATACCGTGAGGGCGGCCAATCAAGTGACGGAAGTTGTCATGCACTGAAGGTGTCATGCCCAAACTATGTAAATCAAGACGAGTCGCGTTTTTATCCAACAAACGCATTACCACGCGCTCACCATGTGAGGACGGCATCGTAGATACACGCACGTCCACCGCACGACCACCGATACGCAACGAAATACGGCCATCTTGAGGCACACGCTTTTCTGCGATATCTAGTTTAGCCATAACCTTCACACGAGAAACTAGCAAAGGCGCTAGCTTACGGCTTGGAGTCAGGACTTCACGCAATACGCCATCGACACGGAAACGAATCGAAAGGGTTTTCTCGAACGTCTCAATATGAATATCCGACGCACCTTCTTTGATCGCTTCGCCCAACATGGCGTTGATCAATTTGATGATTGGCGCATCGTCTTCCGATTCTAATAAGTCTTCATCGTGCGGCAGTTCTTCAGCCAAAGAGAAGAAATCATCGCTATCAGCACCAATATCTTCCATCAACTGACGCGCTTCAGACGAGTCGCGTTGATATGCTTCGGTCAGCTTTTTATCAAAGGCTTCTTTATCGATAGGTTGCGGTACGAAGCTTTTCTTTAATACACGACGGACTTCAACCAGAGCCGCAGGGTTAAGCGGCTCGACATAGTAAAGAATAGGTGGACGCTCAGGATGCTCTGTCTCCAGCACCAGTTTAAAGCGGTTGGCAAAACTGAATGGCAGACGACGCATACTTGGCGCTGTGTCTAACATATCAACCATTAGTTGTTTTCCATTTGATCAATAAACGCTTGAATCTCTGTTGGGTGCTGACGCTCCTGGCCAAAGGCTGGCATAACCGGGATCTTCTCGTCTGCCATCAACTTCAACCCTTGATCCGCTTTATAAAGCTGTTCTGCGCGAATAAAGTTGTATTTACGCTGCGTAATACCGTCAGCCGTCACACCATCGCGAATAATCGTCGGCTTGATGAACACCATCAAGTTACGTTTTTCTGTTTGCGTGCTAGTTGACTTGAACAGATGGCCAAGTACCGGAATGTCACCCAATAGCGGCACTTTAGACTCACTTTCAAGTGCGCGTTCATCGACCAAACCACCAAGAACCAACATCTGACCATCTTGGATCATGACAGAGGTGTTTAACTGTCGTTTAGCAAAGCGAACGTCAACCGCACCGTTTGCGCCTAATACGTTGGAAACTTCTTGTTCAATGTTTAACTGTACAGAGTCACCTTCGTTAATTTGTGGCACTACTTTGAGTTTGATACCGACTTCTTTACGGTCAACCGTTTGGAATGGGTTGTCGTTGTTTGAGCCAGCCGTAGAGCCCGTAATAACCGGAACCTCTTCACCCACAATAAATGATGCTTCGCCATTATCCATTACGGTAATACTCGGAGAAGATAGAATGTTTGAGTTGGAGTCAGAAGCAACAGCACTAATTAGCGCTGTCCAGTCACCCATGACAATACTCATTGCCGCACCATTTACTCCGCTAAGCGCTGACGCTAGCGTAGAGTAGTCACCTGATTCAGTAACATCATATGGCGTTCGTTCGCCATTAGAGTTGGTATAGTATTCAGTGCGGGTTTGATCTTTTGCTTCTTCTAGACCAACCATCACCTGACCAATCGGGGCTCCTGAGTTACCGTACTGAATTACAGCACCCGTTTCTAACGAACCCCACTGAACACCTAGGTTAATACCATCACCTTCAGACATTTCGACAATTAACGCTTCAATAAGAACCTGAGCACGACGAATATCGAGTTGAGAAATGACGTCTTGTAATGCCATCATAATATCTGGTGGCGCTGTTAAAACTAACGAGTTAGTTGCAGCGTGAGCAGCAATGACGACCTCACCACGCGATGCACCTGATGTTTTCTGACCGGCTTGCTTTTCAGCTTGCAGGTTATCGGAAACACCTTTCAATACATCCACCAAGTCTTCAGCTTTCGCATTTTTCAGGTACACAACTCGGTTGTTACCTTTTGTCGCCATTTCAACATCAAGTTGACGAATCAAACGTTTCAAGCGGGCTCTTACTTTTGGATCACCAGAAATTAAAATCGCGTTAGTACGTTCATCGGCCACAATTTTAGGTTCAAGGAACTCTGGCGTGCTTTTCTGATTCGCACTTTTATTCAGTGCTTCGACAATGCGTACCATTTCAGCAGCAGATGCATTACGCAGCTCCACCAATTCAATTTCTTTATCACCGGCTTGGTCAACACGCTTGATGATCTCTGCTAAGCGATTCACTACTGCCGCACGACCAGTAATCAAGATAATATTCGCTGGATCATAATGAACCACGTTACCGGCACCGGCGTTATCAATCAGCTGACGAAGTAGAGGAGACAACTCACGGACCGACACATTACGCACCGCGACAACTCGAGTGATAACACTATCGCCTTGCGCGCTGCCATCACCTAACACAGGGATTGCTGAGGTTTTTGAGTCTTTTGCTTTGATAACCTTAAGTACCCCATTGTCCATCTCTACGACTGCGTAACCGTATACTTCAAGGACATTAAGGAAAAAGCTGTAATATTGCTCTTCGTTAAGTACGTCATAGCTGCGGACATCGATCTTACCGCGTACTGAAGGATCAACAATGATGGTCTTTTCGAGGTTACGACCCACTATGTTGATGAATTCTTGAATATCAGTGCCTTTAAAGCTCGCACTAAATTCGTTTGCCATTGCACCTGGTACGCAGAGTAAACTTCCTGCTAGTAGCCAAGCACTTTTGCTGAACCAATGTTTCACGTATGTCTCCCTGAACTTACGCCGGTTGCCTAAGTCTTACAATTGGATATAGATATCGTACTGTTGGCCGTCTCGCTCAACAGTTAAATTTAATTCTTGCGGATCGCTCATCACTTGCATCAGTTGTACTGAAGAAGACGGGTCACTTAAATCGATCCCGTTCAGTTGAACCGCAATATCGCCAGGTTGTAGCCCTACATCATTAAATAATGCGGCATCACGACCAGGTGATACTCGATAACCAACAATGTCTCCGTCTTTTTTGACGGGTGAAATGGTGATGTATTTAAAAACGCTTTGTGGATCTTTCGCAATTTCCTCGCGGATTTGCTCTAATTTCTCTCCAACGTCAGACGTCGCTGCTTCTGCTCGCTGAGCTTGCGCCCTAGCTACCTGCGGCGATTCAGATAGCTTCTTATATTCTATACCTTCCATCATTAAGGTCTCGTCTCGACCTTGGTTATCAATGATGACGCGATCCACCAATACCGCTTTTAGTGTCGCACGTGTCCCTTCGATTTCTTCACCCAAACCGTACGTAGCTTGCTTACCTCGGTTAGCAATAACAGCAAGGCTGGTGTTGGCATCACTACTTGCAACCGCACCGACCAGCGTAAGGTTAAGGCGCGTCTTAGGGGCGTCTTTAACAATAGGCTGTTCTACAACCGCCGCTTTTTGCTCAGTGTATTTACCGAATAGGTTGGCATTCTGAAGGGCATTAAAATCTATCGCGTCGCCTTTATTGCTCGCAGCAACGCTACTCGCCGATGGACGCCATTGCGGCACTTCCGACGATTGAGGTATGGCTAACCACACAATTTTGCCAAGTATCCATCCTGTTATCGCAATAAACAGACAGGTAAGCAACAAGCTAAGTTTGGCTTGAATGGTATAATGATTGGACTTGATCTGAGCCAGTAGCGGTCTGCTTGATAATCCTGCACTTAGCTCTAAACGTTTCACTGAATGGATTCCTTTATTCTAACGTCCGTCATTTAAGCTATAACGATAGCTATCGACTTTAAATTGCTAAATTTGCAATAAAATTATTACTCAACAAAGAGCAGTGAACTATATCACAAGTTGTCTTTCATACCTTTTTCTTATGCAGTTTTTGCCAACTCCCTTGAAAAAAATACGCCTTGACTCCATCTGTAGGTGAATAATCCATCACTCATTGCCGTATTCGGGCAGTGATTAGATAGCGTAGTGTTCTATGAGTTCCCTAAATGAAGCCGTTAGGCTAGATAAATGGCTATGGGCCGCAAGATTTTACAAAACCCGCTCCATCGCACGTAACATGGTCGATGGCGGTAAAGTCCACTATAATGGCCAACGAAGCAAGCCGAGTAAAATCGTTGAAGTGGGCGCTGAAGTCAGACTTCGTCAAGGCAACGAAGAAAAAATCGTGATCATCGAACAAATCTCAGATCAACGCCGAGGCGCTCCCATCGCACAAACCTTATATCGCGAAACCAATGAGAGTATCGCGAAACGTGAGGAACACGCGACTCAACGTAAGCTTAATGCCCACAACCCAAGTCCGGAACGCCGCCCAGATAAAAAGCAGCGCAGAGACATCATTAAGTTCAAACACCAATAAAAGCCGGAATTACCAACGAGGAAAGCACTCCATGGCAAATAATGTTTTAAACCGCTACCTATTCGAAGATCTTTCAGTACGTGGCGAGTTGGTACAATTGGATGAAGCGTACCAACGTGTTATCTCCAGCAAGGAATATCCGGCAGCAATAGAGAAACTGCTGGGTGAGCTACTCGTTTCAACTACTCTTTTAACTGCCACTCTTAAGTTCGAAGGTTCGATCACCATCCAGCTACAAGGCGACGGTCCTGTGTCTCTTGCCGTTATCAACGGTGACCATAACCAACGTGTTCGTGGCGTAGCTCGCTGGGAAGGCGATGTTGCCGATGACGCAAACATTCACGATCTAATGGGTAAGGGCTACCTTGTGATCACCATCGAACCGAAAAACGGCGAGCGTTACCAAGGCGTCGTTGGATTAGAAGGTGACACTTTAGCAGAAGTGCTAGAAGGCTACTTTGCAAACTCAGAGCAGTTAAAAACGCGCCTATGGATCCGCACTGGTGAGCATGAAGGCAAAGCACACGCAGCAGGTATGTTGATTCAAGTGATCCCTGACGGCACTGGCTCTCCAGATGATTTCGAACATCTAGAGCAGCTCACTGACACAGTAAAAGATGAAGAATTGTTTGGTTTAGAAGCGAACGAGTTATTGTATCGACTATATAACCAAGACAAAGTACGTCTGTACGAGCCGCAACCTGTCGAGTTCCATTGTGGCTGTTCTCGTGAGCGTAGCGGTGCAGCAATCATCACCGTTGAGAAAGCTGAAATTTATGACATTTTGGCAGAAGTTGGATCAGTTTCTTTACATTGTGATTACTGTGGCACAACTTATACGTTCGACGAATCTGAAGTCACTGAACTGTATGCACAAGCTTCTACGGACAAGAAAACCCTGCATTAATTTACATAGCTTATCAAGCACGTAATTTACCCTACAAAAGGCCAGCTTAATGCTGGCCTTTTTGTGATCAACCCCTCGTAATAACTAGCCTCAAGCGTAATAAAACAACTGCTTAATTTTAAACAATTAATAATGATTTTGCCCTAGCGCAAAGGATTGCGTGCACGATAGACTATTCCCACCAATATGTGACGGGTTACCTAAAACCTTATTGAAATCATGGGCAAATTTTGAGCTATCTCCCTGTTTTCTCCCCGCCCCGTTGCTAGCATGGTGAGCAGATTAAAATTAAAACATTCTTACAAAATCCCTACAAAATCCTTATAAGGAGCACCTATGACCGTTATGGAACATACTAAGGCTGCAACACTTGATCTAACCAAGCACGGACTGCATAACGTAAAAGAGGTTATTCGCAACCCAAGCTACGAAATGTTGTTTGAGGAAGAAACGCGTGAAGACCTAACCGGTTATGAGCGCGGCGTGGTTACTGAACTAGGTGCGGTTGCCGTTGACACTGGCATCTTTACTGGTCGCTCACCAAAAGATAAATACATCGTCAAAGACGCTACGACAGAAGAACATATGTGGTGGACGTCTGATCAAGTGAAAAATGATAACAAGCCAATCACTCCTGAAGTGTGGGACGAGCTAAAAGAACTGGTCACAAACCAGCTTTCTAACAAACGCTTGTTTGTTGTTGACGGTTACTGTGGTGCAAACCCAGATACACGTTTGAGCATTCGTGTTATCACAGAAGTCGCATGGCAAGCGCACTTCGTTAAAAACATGTTTATTCGCCCGACAGAAGAAGAGTTAGCGACATTTGAACCAGACTTCGTAGTAATGAATGGCGCAAAATGCACTAATCCAAAATGGGAAGAGCAAGGCCTGAACTCAGAAAACTTCACCGTATTTAACCTAACTGAGCGCATGCAACTTATCGGTGGTACTTGGTACGGCGGTGAAATGAAGAAAGGTATGTTCGCCATGATGAACTACTTCCTTCCACTAAAAGACATCGCATCAATGCACTGTAGCGCTAACATGGGCAAAGATGGCGATGTAGCGGTATTCTTCGGTCTATCTGGTACGGGTAAAACGACCCTGTCGACTGATCCTAAACGTGCGCTAATTGGTGATGATGAGCACGGCTGGGATGATGACGGTGTCTTCAACTTCGAAGGTGGTTGTTACGCAAAAACCATCAAACTTTCGAAAGAAGCGGAGCCGGACATCTACAACGCAATTCGTCGTGATGCACTGCTAGAAAACGTAACAGTACGTGGCGATGGCTCTATCGACTTTGATGATGGTTCGAAAACAGAAAACACACGTGTTTCTTACCCTATCTACCATATCGATAATATCGTTAAGCCAGTATCAAAAGGCGGTCACGCGAATAAAGTGATCTTCCTATCAGCCGATGCATTTGGCGTACTGCCTCCAGTATCTAAATTGACACCTGAGCAAACTAAGTACCACTTCCTGTCTGGCTTTACCGCCAAACTAGCGGGAACAGAGCGCGGTATTACTGAGCCAACACCAACTTTCTCTGCTTGTTTCGGCGCGGCGTTCCTAACGCTCCACCCAACAAAATACGCGGAAGTACTGGTAAAACGCATGGAAGCAGCGGGCGCTGAGGCTTACCTAGTGAATACTGGTTGGAACGGCACTGGCAAACGTATCTCTATTCAAGATACACGCGGAATTATTGATGCCATTCTTGATGGTTCGATTGAAGAAGCACCAACTAAGCACATTCCAATCTTCAACCTTGAAGTACCAACGTCACTACCAGGTGTGGATCCTAGCATTCTAGACCCTCGCGACACGTACGTTGACCCACTTCAGTGGGAAAGCAAAGCGAAAGATTTAGCAGCGCGCTTTATCAATAACTTTGATAAGTACACAGACAACGCTGAAGGTAAATCTCTGGTTGCGGCTGGTCCTCAGATTGATTAAATCGAGTAACCGCGACGTCGCGTAAACTCAGTGAAAAGTTGGCATTAACTTATCACCTTTACGTAGGCCAAGTTACAAAAATTGCTTCAAGCCCCTCTTTTGAGGGGCTTTTTATTGAATACCACAGAATATTGATACAAGCTAAAGCCTATCTAGTTTTATTTAATAACACACGTAGGTTCTAGCAAAGATGAAAACAGCGCGTCGAGTTCTACTTCTGTTACTGGTTATCTTAGTTGCCATTCCGGCCGCTACGATTGCGCTGCTAACAACATCTTACGCGGACGCAACCTGGCGCTTGCTGTCAAACACCTTTTCTCTTCCCTTCCGGGCCGGAAGCGTGCGTTATGGCTTTCCCTATCACCTAACTTTACAACGCGTGAACACCAGCGGAGACGATGCGTCTTACATCGAGCAAGTCGATTTATGGATGAATCCCGATGTTTATCGCGATGGTAAATGGATCGTTGATAGTTTATTGATTGATGGTATGAGCTTGCAGTATGGCGCACCAAAGCTCCCTGCTTTAGAGAACGTATTATTCCATCAAATCGCGCTCAAAAATATTGATTACGCCGACGAGCAGTTCTCTGCCAATGGCATTGACCTTCAAATTCAATCACCACAATGGAATGGTCAATTAATACCATATGGCGAAGTTCAACTTGCAGCTGACCAACTCTATTGGAATGGCGAAGCCTTTAATCAACTCTTAGTCGATATAGACTACAAACCGCAAGACAGTACGCTTTATGGCACCTCTTTTAACTGGCGTAACAGTCAAATATCTGGGCAAGGGGAGCAGTATCCTCAAGGCTGGTCTTTAGTAAATGTGACCATCAACAAGCTGAAACTGAGTAATACGCAGCGCCAATCACTGCTTGCAAAACCTTGGCACGATCTACCATTTAGCATTAATCATATTAATAGCTTAGATTTGCTTAACGCCGATATTGAATGGGGCGACTGGCACTGGCAGAACTTGGATCTTTCTGTGGAAAACGCCACACTGCCACTGTCTCTCTGGAAGACAAAAGCTCAAGTGTCATTGCAGGCGGATAGCGTTCGATTCCAGCAGCAAACCGCAATAGAGCCACGTTTGAGTGCCGCTATCGAGCCAGGAGTAATCCAGCTCAACGAGCTCAGCTTAGATTGGCAGCAAGGTCGAGTGCAAGTTTCTGGATTGTTCACGCCAACACAATGGAAGCTCAAAGAAGCCTCTATTCAAGGCCTCAAGTGGGCAACACAGCCAGAAGACAACCTAAATTGGTGGCACGCCGCCACCAGCGAGTTAGAGCATGTTGCAATCGAACGACTCGACATTGAGCGCAGCCAAATTATCCAGCTATCTCACGAACCTTATTGGCAACTTTCCGGTTTAAATATCGAAGGGCAACAGCTTGATATTAAACAGTCGGCTCAACGTTGGGGCCTTTGGCAAGGCGAATTGGAAGTCAGCGTTGTCAACGCTAGCTATGACCAAATACTCACGTCTCACGCAGCACTTGCCATGCAAAGCAAAGATGGCTTTTGGCAATTGACTCGCCTTTTTGCGCCACTCGAGCAAGGCTACGTAGAAGGCATCGGACAAATAGATTTGAGTACCCCGAGCCAACCTTGGGCGCTCAACGTCAATGCTGATGGTATTCCCTTATCGCTCTTCCACGATTATTTTTTATCCGACACACTGGCTATTGATGGTTTTTCCGATCTTAGCCTCGATCTACAAGGGTTATCAGGTGATCGCAACATGCTGGCCTACAGCTTATCGGGTGAAGTGGAAGCCAATCTCCGAGATACCCGCTTGAATTCCCAAGCGGATCATTCGCTCAAAGCCATTACCTTAAGTCCACTGCGTTTAAGCGCGCAACGAGGGGAAGTTGCCATAAAGCCGGTCACAATTTCAGGAAAAGCCATAAGTGGTAAGGTTTGGGGAACATTTGATATGGCCAACAACCCGCTAAGTGGCATTACTTATCAATTGGAAGAGTCGTGCGGAAACATTGAAGGCGATCTACTAAGTGGTGAAACCCACCGTAATGAGTGCGTGAACGCATCAAAACTGGCCGAGCCTACTGATATTGAGACTCCACAGAAAAATGAACCTTCCATCGAGCAACCAATCGTGATTGATAACATCAACTTGGAGATTCAAGAGGAAGAGCTTTACGAAGAAGTTATCGAAGAAGATGAAGTACCCAACACGCATTCCGCAGCAGAAGAACAAATCCTCTCACCGACAGAGCAAGAAGGTGAAACAGATAAGCGCCCAGCAGATCAGTCGGCGCTTACCCCATCAGCAACTGAGTAACTGCGAGTAGTTCGGTATCAACATATAGGTACCGACAAAATCAACAGCTGGCGTGTCACCACTATAAATCACTACGTGAATAACGATGCGTGCTTTGCGTCCCGACTCCAATCGGTCTAGGTCACCACTGATCCCATCCAACGAAGTACTCGCCACGGGGTTTTGTTCGACTGGTTGACGATAGCGAATCGAGCTGTCGGCCAACACAATATCACCGTGCAGCCCACGCTCTTTAAGCAGCAGCCACGTCATCCCCCACCCTGTCAGGGTTGCTAAGGTAAAAGCTGACCCAGCGAACATGGTGTTATGCGGATTAAGGTTAGGATTAAGCTGCGCACAGCATTCAAACTGGTAACCCGTGTACTGGTTAATCTTGATCCCCATTTTGTCGCTAATTGGGATTTGTTGCTCCCAGCGCTGTTGAAGCTCAGTACACCATTCAGGGCGACGTAACACATTGGCCATCGGATCCAGTTGCTTCACCATTTGCTGATGGCGCACAGGGCCACGCTCATCGGTCAGCTCACCTCGACGCTCAAAGCCATTTTTTTCATAAAAGGCGATGGCATCTTCACGGGCATTACACACCAAGCGTTTCGCTCCTTCCTGGCGTGCTAACGACTCTAGTGCAACCAAAACCAGCGAACCCATCCCTTTGCTACGGCGATTATTTTTAACCGCCATATAGCGGATCTGGCCATCATTGTCCGGCGTAATGTATAAACGGCCAATCGCCATAGGACGACCTCGACCATCAACAATCATGCGGTGATGACTCATTTCGTCGTATTCATCGCGCTCTGAGCCGATCGGCATACGCCATGGCTCACGAAGCAGTTGCCAGCGAAACTGATAATACTTGTTTATCTGATTATCGGTTTTGGGAGTAATGAGTTTGAACATATCAATCCTTTGAAAGCACAACACTAATCAGTGTCGGAAAAATTACTCCAAGCCAATTCCATGAGCTTGGAGTTAAAGCTTAGACTATGGCGCCTGTGTTACCAGATTAGACCTGCAACCAAAACGTCACTGGACCGTCATTCACCAAAGACACTTTCATATCGGCAGCGAAGCGGCCACGCTGTGTGGGTAAGACTTCTTCACACAAGTCAGAAAAGTAATCATACAAGCGCTCTGCATCAACAGGATGCGCACCGCGAGAAAAGCCAGCTCGCGTGCCTTTTTTTGTATCCGCAGGCAGCGTAAATTGAGAAACCACCAGCACTTTACCTTCCACCTGTTTAACGTTCAGGTTCATCTTGCCTTCGTCATCTTCGAACACACGGTAGGTTGTAACACGCTCCATTAAACGCTTTGCTTTAGCTTCATCGTCGTCCTTCTCTACGCCCAATAAGACCAGCAGACCACGATCAATTTCTCCTACGACTTCACCATCCACACGGACGGCTGCTTCACTGACTCGTTGAATTAGCGCTATCACTACTCTCGCTTCCTTCATCTGTTAACTGAGATTCAGCGGTCGAGTGTATCATGTCTAAATCTTCACTCCAGTGCTCTCGCTCACCAAGCGCAGCCGTAACTTCCGCCCCCAATAACACGATCATCCAGCATAAATACACCCAAACAAATAAGATAGGAATCGCCGCTAACGCGCCGTAGATGAGCTGATAAGACGGAAACTGAGTGATGTAAAGCGCAAAGCCTTTTTTACTCAACTCGAACAGTATCGCGGCGACTGCTGCCCCCATGGCACCATGAGCGAGGTGTACTTTTTTATTCGGCACTAGAATATACAAGCCAAGAAAAGCAAAAAAGGACAGCAACAACGGTAGCCAACGCAGAAATAAATTAAACGCACCAGATAATGTCTCGTTCTCTAAAATTTGCAGCGAAGTCACGTACGACGTCGCCGCAATACTCGCACCGACCATGATCGGCCCTAACGTGAGTACCATCCAATACATAGAGAATGAAAAGACTAAACGGCGCTTGTCTTTAACTCGCCAAATGTAGTTTAAGTTCTTATCAATGTTGGAAATCAGCATGACCGCTGCGATGAATAAAAACCCACCGCCAACCGCGCTCATTTTGCCCGTATTCGCCACAAATTCCTGTAATGCCGTATGTACAGCTTCTCCAGAAGCTGGCACAAAATTCTCAATAATGTAGCCTTGCAGCACCTCACCAACGTTCGCAAAAACGGGAAATTTCGACAATATTGATAACAATACCGTCAGCATTGGCACGATGGATAACAAGGTAATGTAGGCAAGATAGCCCGCGTTCACATTCACACGGTCATGCGTTAATCGCTTAAGAAGATACTTAAAAAACGCGACGCAACTTGGCAGTAGATTGATTAATCTCGCCTTGTAACTCTCTGATAACTGGTTCATAGTTCATCCCATAATTAGCGCCGAGGACATAAGAATGCCTTATTTATTAGCAATTGTACTATCAATTTTCACTTTAACAGGGTGTCAATCTGCTTATTACTCAGCAATGGAGCAGGTTGGGTATCATAAACGAGATATTATGGTCGACCGCGTCGAAGATGCCAAAGAATCTCAACAAGATGCACAAGAAGAATTCACCAGTGCACTTGAAGCCTTGTCTGCGATCACCAACTTTGATGGTGGTGAGCTAGAAAATGTCTACAACAACATCAATGACAAATACGAAGATAGCGAAAAAGCGGCTCAAGACGTACGTGACCGTATTGCTGCGATTGAAGACGTATCCGGCGCACTGTTTGATGAGTGGCAAGATGAGCTAGAGCTGTACTCGAGTGCGAAACTGCGTCGTTCAAGCGAGCAAAAACTACGTGAAACCAAAGCCTCGTACAAAACCATGCTTAGCGCTATGAAGCGTGCAGAGAAAAAGATGACACCGGTACTGGATACGCTACGTGACAACACGTTGTACTTAAAACACAACCTTAACGCCAGTGCGATTGGTTCTTTGCAAGGTGAGTTCTCTAGCTTAGAGAAAGACATTCAGTTTGCGATCAAACAAATGAACGAAGCGATTGCAGAGTCCGATAAATTCCTACAAAAGCTCAATCAAAAGTAAATGATTTAGACCTCCTCCAAGTGAGGAGGTTTTAGTCGGCGACCTCACCGAGTAAACCGATGACTCTTCGAACAAAGCCTACCCTCTCTGGTACAGTTCCCCATGGCACTTCTACCACTTCATAACCCAACTCAGTATAGACACTCACTAACGACTGATGAATCTCCAATGCTTCTTCAAAGCTGTGCGGACGCACTTCATCTTGTACGTAAATGGATGCTTCAGGTCGACAAGTAAACACCTGACTATGGTACCCAGCGCTTTCGGTTAAGAAAGCTTGGTCAACCTTACAGCCGCCCACTTGTAGGTATGCAATGATGTCGGGGATGGCGCGATCAACAAACGCAACATCATGACAACGCGCATCACTCTTTTGTTTGTCCATCAACCCAAGGCATAACTTGGCAAACTCAGGTAAATTCGTCCACGGCAAAATACCATTTTCTAACTGGCTTTGCTGCTCAATCAAGTCGCGAGACCCTTCAGGAAACGTGGCATAACCACACGCGTCTAGCGCATTCAGCAGTGTTGTTTTTCCCGCACCAGGCCCACCGGTGATAATAATCGGGTTCATATTCAACTCCAGAAAACAAAAAGCCCCGAGCATAACTCGAGGCTTCTTCTTAATTGAATCGCTTAACGAAAATTATTTCGCGCCACGAGAAGCACGCTTACGGTCGCTTTCCGTTAGGAACTTCTTACGGATACGGATGCTTTCAGGCGTTACTTCTACTAGCTCGTCGTCATCGATGAATTCTAGTGCTTGCTCAAGAGTCATCTTGATAGGCGGAGTAAGAACCTGTGCGTCATCGGTACCAGATGCACGAACGTTGGTTAGCTGCTTACCTTTCAGTGCGTTTACCGTTAGGTCGTTGTCACGGCTGTGAATACCGATAACCATACCTTCGTAAACTTCAACACCGTGACCGATAAATAGACGACCACGCTCTTGAAGGTTGAACAGTGCGTTAGTTAGCGCTTTACCCATCGCGTTCGCGATTAGTACACCGTTTACACGTTGACCGATGTTACCGCCTTTGTGAGGGCCGTAGTGATCAAACGTATGGTAAAGAAGACCTGAACCTGAAGTCAGTGTCATGAATTCCGTTTGGAAACCGATCAGACCACGTGATGGCATAACGAAGTCCATACGCACACGACCTTTACCGTCTGGAGACATGTCTTTCAGCTCACCTTTACGTAGGCCGATGTTCTCCATGATGCCGCCTTGGTGCTCTTCCATTACGTCGATCGTTACAGTCTCGAACGGTTCCATCAACTGACCATCTTCTTCTTTGATGATTACTTCTGGACGAGATACTGCTAGCTCAAAGCCTTCACGACGCATGTTTTCGATCAGGATAGAAAGGTGAAGTTCACCACGACCTGATACGCGGAATTTATCTGGATCGTCTGTTTGCTCAACGCGTAGCGCAACGTTGTGTACCAATTCCTTCTCAAGACGCTCAAGGATGTTACGTGACGTTACGAACTTACCTTCTTTACCCGCGAATGGAGACGTGTTTACTTGGAACGTCATTGTTACTGTTGGTTCATCAACAGACAATGGTGGTAATGCTTCTACTGCGTTTTGTGCACAGATAGTGTCAGAAATTTTCAGCTCGCCAAGACCAGTGATTGCGATGATATCACCCGCGTTAGCTTGTTCCACTTCGTGACGCTCTAGGCCAAGGTAGCCCATTACTGTACCCACTTTACCGTTGCGAGTTTTACCGTCAGCACCAATAATGGTTACCTGTTGGTTTGGTTTAACGCTACCACGAGTTACGCGAGCCACGCCGATAACACCAACGTAAGAGCTGTAGTCTAGCTGAGAAACTTGCATCTGTAGTGGACCATCAAGGTCAACATTTGGCGCGTCAACAACATCAACGATAGTTTGGAATAGTGGTTCCATGTTCTCGCCAGTTTCGCCTTCTTCTAGAGAAGCCCAGCCGTTAAGTGCTGATGCGTAAACTACTTTAAAGTCTAGCTGGTCATCAGTTGCACCTAGGTTGTCGAACAGGTCGAACACTTGGTCCATAACCCAATCAGGACGTGCACCAGGGCGGTCAATCTTGTTGATTACAACGATTGGTTTTAGACCGTGAGCAAACGCTTTTTGTGTTACGAAACGCGTTTGAGGCATTGGACCATCGACTGCGTCAACGATAAGTAGTACAGAGTCTACCATCGACATGATACGCTCAACTTCACCACCGAAGTCCGCGTGTCCCGGAGTATCTACGATGTTGATACGGTAATCGTTCCAGTCGATTGCTGTGTTTTTAGCAAGAATGGTAATACCGCGCTCTTTCTCGATGTCGTTCGAGTCCATGACTCGCTCTTCAGCTTCACCGCGAGACTCAAGCGTGCCTGATTGTTGTAGCAGCTTGTCAACCAACGTGGTTTTACCGTGGTCAACGTGCGCGATGATCGCGATATTTCTTAATTTATCAATCTGTGGAGTAGCCATGGATATTGATTCACTTAGATAGATGAAATGCCCCCACGCTGAGAACGGGTGCTCTCTGGCGACATTTGCTGATTAAAAAAACGGCCATAATGTACCAGATTTTAGCAAAAAGCCTAGAAATATGTGATCTACTCCCGAGCATTTCTGCGATTTTTACGCTTAATGCCCATTTTCTTCCTCAGAACGAATTGATTAAACGCAACTTTATTCTAATCGATGCATAATTCAAATTGACTCTTGCTCAAAAACTGGGCTGAATACGCAATGTACCTGTCACATTATGGTGCAACAATGATTTTTGGCACCATAATAGTGCAAGCAAAGATCATTTTGGTGCAAGCAAGTGCACCAAACTAGCATTCAAAAACACAATTGCTTGAAATTAATGGAATATTTTTTTTGGCACGGTTTTGGCTTTAGTTAAAACAGCATCGATTAATGAAAAGTCAAATTGATTAATCAATGCCAGGTTTCATGAATAATTCATAAATCGAGCTTTTACCGCTTATTAACACTGGAGGTTATCCAAGATGTCAGTAGAAAACGTTCTATCGCTGATCCAAGAAAACGAAGTTAAGTTTGTT
The DNA here is from genome assembly GCF_023650755.1 of Vibrio sp. SCSIO 43097. NCBI lineage: Bacteria > Pseudomonadati > Pseudomonadota > Gammaproteobacteria > Vibrionales > Vibrionaceae > Vibrio > Vibrio sp. SCSIO 43097. Next base: position 3,276,001 of record NZ_CP071840.1, read on the forward strand.
GACCTACGCTTCACTGATACAAAAGGTAAAGAGCAGCACATTTCGATCCCTGCTCACCAAATCGACGCAGACTTCTTCGAAGAAGGTAAAATGTTCGATGGTTCATCAGTTGCTGGCTGGAAAGGTATCAACGAATCAGACATGGTAATGATGCCTGACGCATCTTCTGCTGTGCTTGACCCATTCACGGAAGACGCAACACTAAATATCCGTTGTGACATCTTAGAGCCTGCAACAATGCAAGGCTATGACCGTGACCCACGCTCTATCGCAAAACGCGCTGAAGACTTCATGCGTTCTACAGGTGTTGCAGATACTGTACTTATCGGTCCTGAGCCAGAATTTTTCCTATTTGATGACGTGAAGTTCTCGACGGACATGTCAGGCTCTTTCTTCAAGATCGACGACGTAGAAGCGGCATGGAACACAGGTTCTGACTACGAAGAAGGTAACAAAGGTCACCGTCCAGGCGTTAAAGGTGGTTACTTCCCAGTAGCTCCAGTAGATTCATCTCAAGACATCCGTTCTGCTATGTGTCTAGTAATGGAAGAAATGGGTCTTGTTGTTGAAGCGCACCACCACGAAGTGGCAACGGCGGGTCAAAACGAAATCGCAACTCGTTTCAACACGCTAACAACCAAAGCTGACGAAATCCAAATCTACAAGTACGTTGTACACAACGTTGCTCACGCGTTTGGTAAAACAGCGACGTTTATGCCTAAACCACTTGTTGGCGACAACGGCAGCGGTATGCACGTTCACCAGTCTCTAGCAAAAGATGGCGTAAACCTATTTGCTGGTGACAAGTACGGCGGTCTATCTGAAATGGCGCTTTACTACATCGGTGGTATCATCAAACACGCTCGTGCAATCAACGCATTCGCTAACCCATCAACCAACTCGTACAAACGTCTTGTACCAGGCTTCGAAGCACCAGTAATGCTAGCTTACTCAGCGCGTAACCGCTCTGCTTCAATCCGTATCCCAGTGGTACCAAGCCCGAAAGCACGTCGTATCGAAGTTCGTTTCGGTGACCCAGCGGCGAACCCATACCTATGTTTCGCAGCAATGCTTATGGCTGGTCTTGACGGTATCAAGAATAAGATCCACCCAGGCGAAGCGATGGATAAAGACCTTTACGATCTTCCAGCTGAAGAAGCAGCAGAAATCCCAACTGTTGCATACTCACTAAAAGACGCGCTAGCAGAGCTAGATGCTGATCGTGAGTTCTTAACAGCGGGCGGCGTATTCTCTGACGACTTCATCGATTCATACATCGACCTTAAGTCTCAGGACGTAGAACGTGTGAACATGACAACTCACCCTGTTGAGTTCGAACTTTACTACTCTGTGTAAGGTCGACACTGTGTAAAATGTAAACACAGCAATAAAATATTAGGCTCGCCTCGCAGGCGGGCCTTTTTTGTATTCGCCAGTCAAGCTTCGACGTTTAACATAAGAGGATAATAAAAATACGCTTAGAATTTTTCCTTACAGGTCAAAGATCTAAGCCATTGAAACGTGAAATCATCGAACAAGAGAAGGTGAGCAATGAAAGTTCAGCTTATTCCATCACTGTGTGCACTCAGCGGATTGTTAATCGCCTCTATCGCCTTCGCGCAGGTCGCGTATACGTGGGTAGATGAAAATGGCGTGGTTCACTTTAGTGATACGCCAAACAAAGGAGCAAAAGCGATCGCACTGCCAAACCTTGAAGCCAGCGCACCAGCTCCTGAGGTAGAAAGTACTGAATCGCTCGCACCTCAGACTACGCCATCTACTGCATCACAAAACAAGCCAGAGAAAACAACCGAGAAGCCTCTTCCATTACAACTCTCGATGCTGACTCCCAAGCACAACGAGACCATCCGCAGCAATCGAGGCATCATCAATATTCAATTAGAAACCAATCGCAAGCTTGGTATCGGTGAGCAATTGCAATTGTTACTCGATGGAAAACCTTATGGTGCGCCACAAAGCCATATAGTGTGGCAGTTAAACAATATTGACCGAGGCACTCACACACTTGCTGTGCACGCGAAAAGAAGCGGCAAGCTTATTGCATCTACTAGCCCTATAACGGTGCATTTACATAGAGCAAGTGTTAAGCCGACCGTAAAAGGGGCAAAATAGAATATCTGGTGAAAAAAATCACATCTCAGCGGTGCTTTTCACTTTTTCTTCTAAGATTTATTCGCCATACTTAACGTTCAATTGCACCATTATTGTGCATCGCACAATCTTAAAGCAAAACAAGGACGTAATGTGGATACCAGTCTTCCTAGTGCCATTCTCAACAATATGGTGACAGCAACGCTGATTCTTGATGATGGATTGGCCATCCGTTATGCCAATCCGGCTGCCGAATTGCTGTTTTCTCAAAGCGCCAAACGAATTATTGAACAATCACTTTCTCAATTGATTCAGCATGCGTCGCTGGATCTCGCGCTGCTCACTCAACCGTTGCAAAGTGGCCAAAGCATCACCGACAGTGACGTCACTTTCGTTGTTGATGGCCGCCCTTTAATGCTAGAGGTGACGGTTAGCCCTATCACTTGGCAAAAACAGTTGATGCTTCTGGTCGAGATGCGCAAAATTGATCAGCAGCGCCGACTCTCTCAAGAGCTGAACCAACACGCCCAACAACAAGCGGCGAAGCTGTTAGTCCGAGGGCTTGCACATGAGATCAAAAATCCGCTTGGCGGCTTACGCGGTGCGGCGCAATTGTTAGAAAAAATGCTGCCAGAGCCCTCTCTCACCGAATATACACACATCATCATTGAGCAAGCAGACCGTTTAAGGGCGCTCGTGGATCGATTACTAGGACCGCAAAAGCCAGGTAAGAAGACACAAGAGAATCTGCACCAAATTCTTGAAAAGGTTCGCCAACTGGTTGAATTAGAGTCACAACGCTCAATCATCATTGAACGAGATTATGACCCAAGCTTGCCAGAGATTTTGATGGATACAGACCAAATCGAACAGGCAATGCTTAATATCGTCAGCAACGCCGCACAAATTCTTAGCCATCAAGAACACGGGAAAATAACCATTCGCACCAGAACGGTGCACCAAGCCAATATTCACGGCAAACGCTGTAAACTCGCTGCTCGTGTCGAAATCACAGACAACGGCCCAGGTATTCCACCGGAACTACAAGACACGCTGTTCTATCCCATGGTCAGTGGCCGCGAGGGAGGAACTGGATTAGGGCTATCTATTTCGCAAAATTTGATCGACCAGCACAATGGAAAAATAGACGTAGAAAGCTGGCCTGGTCACACAACATTTACTATTTATCTGCCGATCTGATTGCGCTAATGGACTTCAAGTCGCGTCAGTTTTTCGGTTTGCTGCAAGGATTACTACATGAGTAAAGGATATGTTTGGGTCGTTGATGACGACAGTTCAATTCGCTGGGTAATGGAGAAAACGCTCTCCTCTGCCAACATCAAATGTGAAACCTATGCCGATGGAGAAAGCGTGTTAATGGCGCTCGAACGCGAAGTGCCGGATGTTCTAGTATCAGACATTCGCATGCCAGGTATTGATGGGTTGGAGCTACTAAAACAAGTACAGCGCGATTACCCAGACCTTCCCGTGATTATCATGACCGCGCATTCAGATTTAGATGCGGCAGTGAATGCGTACCAAAAAGGTGCTTTTGAATATTTACCAAAACCTTTTGATATTGATGAAACCTTAACTCTGGTTGAACGAGCCATTGCACACAGCCACGAAAACAAACGCGAGCAGCTCTCTCCAGAAGACATTCCAGCAGAAACGCCTGAAATTATCGGTGAAGCACCAGCGATGCAAGAGGTGTTTCGCGCCATTGGTCGTCTTTCTCGCTCCTCTATTTCAGTCTTGATTAACGGTGAATCGGGCACGGGTAAAGAACTCGTTGCTCATGCACTGCACCGTCACAGTCCACGTGCTAACAAACCTTTCATTGCGCTCAATATGGCGGCGATTCCCAAAGACTTGATTGAATCAGAACTGTTTGGCCACGAAAAAGGCGCGTTTACGGGGGCAAACAATGTTCGTCAAGGACGATTCGAACAAGCCAATGGCGGCACTCTATTTTTAGACGAAATCGGCGACATGCCATTGGACATTCAAACTCGTTTACTACGCGTTCTAGCTGACGGGCAGTTTTATCGAGTGGGCGGTCACTCTCCGATCAGTGTCGATGTACGAATTGTCGCGGCAACACACCAGAACTTAGAAAAGCTGGTGCACGAAGGTGACTTTCGTGAGGACCTATTTCATCGCTTAAACGTGATTCGCGTTCAGATCCCGGCACTGCGTGAGCGTAAGCAAGACATTGAAAAGCTTACACAGCATTTTCTTATCCGTGCGGCTGATGAGCTTGGTGTGGAAACAAAAACTCTCCACCCGTCGACTGTAGAGATTCTTAACCGCCTTGATTGGCCTGGCAACGTGCGTCAATTAGAGAATATTTGCCGTTGGTTAACCGTTATGGCCAGTGGTAGCGAGGTGTTACCAAATGACTTGCCAAGCGAACTACTAGAAGAGAAAAAATCCATTTCAGACTCTGCACATGGTAGTTGGCAAGAACAATTGGCGGATTGGGCACGGCATTCACTCGCAGCAGGAGATAAAGAACTACTTTCTTACGCTTTACCAGAATTTGAACGCATTTTATTAGAAGCAGCCTTAGAGCACACTAAAGGTCATAAGCAAGATGCCGCTAAAGTATTAGGCTGGGGGCGAAATACACTCACCAGAAAATTAAAAGAATTGTACTGACAATCACTTACGTGGTGCGTTAACAACGAGCGTCGTTTGTCACTCGATATTAATAAAAACATCAGTACAATTGTGGCGCACCACCATCTATGTGATTAGGCGATGTCTACTGCTACGACTCAAATTACACTGCGTACTGCTGTTCTGATTCCATTTGTCATGATCTTCTTACTGGCGATCGGTGTCATTGTCTACGTCCAAAAACAAAGTTACGAAGAAGTGGTCACGGATATCAGTGACAAGCAACTTTCCGTGTTAACCGAAAGTGTCCACGACCACCTCAATAGCTATCTACGTAAGCCTTTTACTGCGGTTATGGCTCTCGCGCACAACGTCAGCTATCACAACCTTTATCGCCCTCACGATACCTCAGACATTCAAAACTACCTGCTAAGTGCATTCAAAAATCTTTACCAATCGATACCGCAGTTGGATGTAATCGCATTTGGTTCAGAAAACGGCGACTTTGCAGGCTTTCGCCGCGAACTTTCCGACGATTACACCTTAATGGTGCAAGATCGCCACACCGATGGTGATCTGGTTATTTATGGAACCAACCATGTGAGTAACAACATTCGAACGGTTATCTCCCAATACGATCCTCGCACTCGCCCATGGTATAAGCCCGTTGCAGAGAGCCAAAACGCCACTTGGTCTGAAATTTATACCAATGCTGATGAACGCCAGGATATTACGCTATCAGCCATGACGCCGGTGTACAAACACGACCAATTTGCTGGTGTTTTGGTGACAGACATTCGTATCAATACATTCAACGAATTCCTGCGCGAGTTAAAATACAACACTAAAACGTCGGTCTACATCATGGACCCAGATCATCGTTTAATCGCTCACTCAGGCCCGGGAAGCGTCATCTCATGGGGCACAAAATTTTCGGATAAAGGGCAGCGTTTGCTTGCCGCTGAAAACGCAGACCCGATCATCAAAATCAGTGCGAGCCGAGTCCGGTCTTTCGATCTCAACAACACCAAGCAACCTTATACTTTTTCATTTGAACATGATGGCCAACGTATTTTCAGTCGGCTAACCCCGTATCGAGACCAAGACGGCTTAACATGGTTTATCGGCACCTCCATTTCGGAGTCTGAGCTTCTCGGCCTGTTACCAAAAAGCCAGCAAGAGAGCTGGCTCGTTGGCATTATTGTAAGCCTATTTGGTATCGCCATCAGTTGGATCATTTTCAACCGAGTTACCAGACCAATTAACGCGACGGCCGCCGCCGCTCAGCACCTGGCAAATGGGGATTGGGATAGCGGCATGCCAAAGCCTGGTTATGTGTATGAGACAACCGTACTGGTCCATGCTTTTAATGAAATGGCGAACAATCTAAGAGCTTCATTCAAAGCATTGCGTGAACAGTTGGTTTATGACTCTCTGACACGCTTATATAGCCGTCAGGGTTTGGTCGAAATCTGTGAAAATCAGTCTGATCTTTGTCACGGCAGTTTATTTTTACTTGGTATCAACAAATTTAGAGATATCAACGACAGTGTGGGTCATCACAACGGCGACCAGTTGTTGGTCAGCATCGCTAAAAGGTTAAAACAGCAGTTTCGTGACAACGCATTATTGGCTCGGATTGGTGGTGACGAATTCGCGGTGTTTCTCTCAAATGTCGACACGGAAACCAAAATTAAACAAACCGAGCGTCGATTACAGCAACTCTTTTCCACCCCATTTATGGTGGAAGGCGAGAATGTAGTGATGAAGATTTCACTTGGTATTGTACAAACCCAGCCAAACGAAACCATGCCTTTATGGTTACGCAACGCCAGCATCGCATTAAGTTACGCCAAACAAGACTCACTGACTGGTGTTTGTCACTACAGCCCAGAACTAGCGAGCGCTTCAAAGTTTCGTACACAAATGCTGACCAAGATCCAAACTGGCATTGAAAACCGAGAGTTTATTCCTCATTACCAACCGATTGTGGATCTCGTCAGTGGCACAGTGTGTGGCGCCGAAGCACTTGCGCGTTGGCATAGCGACTCAGGTATGGTGTCACCATTAGATTTTATCCCAATCGCGGAAGAAAGCGGCATGATCAAAGCCATCGGCCAACAGATTCTGTTACAAGCTTGTCGCGACACTTACCAAGCGATCGAAAGCAAACAGTGGCCGTCGGACTTCCAACTACATGTGAATATCTCCGTTAATCAACTATCTTGCCCAAGTTTTGTTGATACGGTGACAAGCGTATTGGATATCACGAAATTACCAGCAAGTAACCTCACACTAGAGATCACAGAATCACGTATCATTGATAGCGCACCGACCACACTAGAAAATATGACTAAACTGCGTGAAATGGGTATTGGTATCGCGATAGATGACTTTGGCACCGGCTACTCATCACTGGGTTACCTCCACTCTCTGCCGTTTACCTGCTTGAAGATTGATCGCACCTTCATCAATCAACTCACACAAGAAAACTTAAACAGTTCAGTCGTCGCTGCCGTCATCAATATCACAGCAGGTCTCAAAACTAATGTCGTCGCGGAAGGTGTCGAGGATAGCAATCAAGCACAATTACTGCGCTCTTTAGGCTGTAATCAGGTGCAAGGCTTCTACTACAGCCGCCCTATGCCACTAGAAGAATGGCCAACACATTTGGTGAACATGAAGTAGAAAAGAGCGAGAATCGTTGATTCCCTAGTCATCCTCTACTGACAATCTACCCAACTGTTATTTATACTTAACTGCAAATCTTACCCATGTATTGTCACAGATGATGTTTGGGCCCTGTTCCAGTTCATAACTATCCGGATCGACAAAATGATAACGAAGAACCTTCCTCTTACTGATTTGCACCGTCACCTCGACGGTAACATTCGTACTAAAACGATTCTTGAGCTAGGCCAAAAGTTTGGCATTGCCCTACCAGCGTACGATATTGAGTCTCTCACTCCTCACGTTCAAATTGTCGAAGCGGAACCCTCTCTTGTTGCTTTCCTTTCTAAGCTCGACTGGGGTGTTGCTGTACTGGGCGATCTAGATGCGTGTCGTCGTGTCGCGTACGAAAACGTAGAAGACGCGCTAAACGCACAAATCGATTACGCAGAGCTGCGTTTCTCTCCTTACTACATGGCGATGAAACACAAACTACCAGTAGCGGGGGTTGTTGAAGCCGTCGTGGACGGTGTGCAAGCGGGTATGCGCGATTTTGGCGTGAAAGCCAACCTGATCGGTATCATGAGTCGTACATTTGGTACTGACGCATGTCAACAAGAACTGGACGGCATTCTGAGCCAGAAAGATCACATCGTTGCCGTCGACCTTGCGGGTGACGAGCTAGGCCAACCGGGTGATCGCTTTGTGTCTCACTTCAAGCAAGTACGCGATGCTGGCCTTGGGGTAACGGTCCATGCTGGTGAAGCAGCAGGTGCAGAGAGCATGTGGCAAGCAATCAATGAGCTGGGCGCAACTCGTATCGGTCACGGCGTAAAAGCGATTCACGATCCAAAACTGATGGATTACCTAGCAGAAAACCGCATTGGTATTGAATCTTGCCTGACGTCAAACTACCAAACAAGTACAGTAGAAACGCTAGAAAACCACCCTCTCAAGCAGTTCCTAGAGCATGGCGTTCTTGCGTGTCTGAACACTGACGATCCAGCGGTTGAAGGCATCGAACTGCCATACGAATACGAAGTAGCAGCACCAGACGCTGGTCTGAGCCAAGACCAGATTCGCCAAGCGCAAATCAATGGCCTTGAGATTGCGTTCCTTTCAGAAGCAGAAAAAGCGGAACTGAGAGAAAAAGTAAAAGATCGCGCTTAAATCCAGCGAAAACATAAAAAATGCCAGCATCTGCTGGCATTTTTTATATCTTGAATCTGTATCTCTGATTAAATAACACGAGAGAATTGTTGCTGACGCGCCTTTGCTCGTAGGTATTTATCGAAGCTCATACAAATATTACGGATCAACAAACGACCTCGCAGCGTCACACGAATTTCATTATCATCCACTTCCACCAGCTCATCGTTAATAAAGGTCTGAAGTAGCTGCAAATCTTCTTTAAAGTACTGTTCAAACCTCACTTTAAACTCAGACTCAATGGCTTTCTTGTCTAACTTGAAGTTACAAATCAGCTGCTTAATCACTTCACGACGGAGCAAATCATCGGAGTCCAGAGAGACCCCTTTCCATAGAGCGTGACGAAGTTCGTTGACTTGAGCGTAGTATTTCTTCAGCTCTTTCTGGTTTTGCGCGTACGCATCGCCGATCATCGAGATTGCAGAAACACCAAAGCCAACCAAGTCACATTCACCTTGTGTGGTGTAGCCTTGGAAATTGCGATGCAAAATACCTTCGCGCTGGGCAACAGCAAGTTCATCGTCCGGCAAAGCAAAGTGGTCCATACCGATAAATTGGTAGCCAGCATCAGTCAGTGTCGCGATGGTGTCTTGCAGAATCGCCATCTTCTCTTCTGCCTTTGGCAGATCTTCGTCTTTAATCTTACGCTGCGCTGCAAATAGCTGTGGCATGTGCGCGTAGTTAAACACGGATAGACGGCCCGGCTGCATCTCTAGCACTTGTTCTAGAGTCTTGGCAAAAGATTCTTTGGTCTGCTTCGGTAAACCGTAAATCAAATCTAGGTTCGTCGAACGAAAGCCTAACTCTTTTGCGCGCGCAACCATCGCAACGATGAACTCTTCATCTTGCTCACGATTCACCAGTTTTTGCACTTCTTTGTTGAAGTCCTGAACACCGATGCTCAAGCGATTGAAGCCTTCACTACGCAGATGATCCAGCATGGTCAGCTCGATTTCACGCGGGTCAACCTCGATACTGATTTCAGCATCGCTACTAAAAGTAAACTCTTGGCGTAGCAGGCTCATTACACGCGTGATTTGCTTTTCAGAGAGAAACGTCGGTGTACCACCACCAAAATGCAATTGCGTCACGGTGCGACCAACAAGTAATGCAGCACGTTGACGAATTTCGTGTTCAAGCACGTCGAGGTATTCATCCGCTTTGTGCGAGTGGCGCGTAATGACTTTATTACATCCACAGTAGTAACAAAGCTTGTGACAGAACGGAATGTGTACGTACAGCGATAATGGGCGTTCTGGGTATTGAGTGCATGCCATATCATAATCAGAAATGGTGAACGCTTCATGAAACTCCAGCGCCGTTGGGTACGACGTATAACGAGGCCCGGAATAGTTGTACTTATCCAATACCGCTTGATCCCAGACTATTTGCTGTTTCGATTCAGTGTGTTGATTCGACATGGTGGTACTTTCCGTTAAATGCTAGGGCAACGAAAGCCGTCACCCGATATTCAGAGCCGCTATTTTGCCATACGACGATGACAAGCGTGGCAACGCCGACTGGCTTTTTAAGTATAAAACTAAAGAAGTGCTAGCGTGATCACGATACCCCCATTAGCCATAAGGAGACTATTGGGGGTCGCGCTTAAATCATCTGAATATTGATTTGATTATTCAGTGGCTGGACGTTTTTCTGCAACACTTTGAGCTCCTCAATAATCGCATCAGTGAGGCGGCTTTCCGCTTTATGACGCGTCAAGTTCTGTTGCATACGCTCTTTCTTGGCAAGTTGTTGGCGTTCTTCGCCACGCGCCATATCTTTCACTATGTGGTAAAGCTCAGAAATCGCAGGGTACGTTTTATCGAAATCAACGCGGTCTTCACCTTGTACATAATCCATGATGTTATACACACGGATACTGATTTCAGATAAATCGCACTGCCCTTGAATGCCCGCCTGACACAAGGTATGCACATTCTCAAAAATGTTGGCGTTACGTTTGTCTATCGCCAATTTTTGATGCTTCAGCTGCAATTCCTTTTGCTTTTTCAATTGAAGCAGAAGGTAACCTGCATAAGAAGCGAGTGCGATGATAATCACAACACCAGCAATAGCTAATAAGGTTACATTCATAGCTTAATTATCCTTTATAGTCGTCGAAATTAATGTCGTCGAAATCTGCCAGCAAGTCATCATCGTTGCGCGTGCTTTTCTCAGCAGGTGCAGTGAAGTCTTCCTCTTCTTCAGGTTCCAACAAACCTAGTTGGTCCATTAGCTTCTCAATGCGATCGAGTTTCTCATCGACGAATTTCTGTAGACCTGTGCCCAGGTTTTCACCCGCTTCAATACGGTCTAGCAACACGTTCAATTGCGCGTCATTTTCTAGCATCTCTAGTTCTTGCTCTGCCGACAAACGACGCTCTTGCTTCGTCATTTTCTTCGCAGGTTCAACAATCAGAGGTATTTTCTTTTTGCTGCCTAAGCGCGGGTCGCGATTTTGTGCAGCAGCTTGCTTTTTCTGCTCGTTAACTTCTGAGTTACGGTTACCCATTTTCAGACCTTTACGCTTTTTAGCACGCTTGCGTAAGCGGCCTTCCACATCAGATTCTGTACGGTTACGAGTTACAACAAACTCAGGCGCACCAGCGGCACCCGGCTTTCTAGATTTTTTACTACGGCTCATTACTGGGGTTTCCTCAGTAAAATTACATCATTACCAATAAATTCGAGTTCGAGCTTATCCCGCTCTGCTAGGAACTGGAACGTGTCACGACTAAAGAACACTACGTGAGTGAGATCGTTCTTATAATGCCATGATTTGAAAGCCTCCACGTCGATGACCATTTTCGTCATCAGGCCTATCCAGCCCCCTGGCTTAACTAAATTCAACCATTGCTTCCACACCAAATCTGGGTGGTAGAGGTGCTCTATCACCTCTGTTGCTGTCATGAAGTCGTACGTTTTTTCTAAAACCGACGTATCAGGGTGGTAATAGAGATCGTACAACGCCATGTTGTGCCCCGCCTCTTCCAGCATCAAGGAGAGCGTTGGGCCAGGACCACAACCAAAGTCGATACCATTTGATTGTGGAGAAATTCGCTCTGTGATCGGGTCAGCAATACGCGACAAAAAGCGTCGGTAACCCAAATCATCGGGGTTGTTCTCATGCAAATCATAGTGAGCTTTTTCGCTTTCCGCATCCAAACGTTGGTCTGGATTTACGAATACCAAGCTGCACTGCTCACATTGAAGATATTCACGACGCTTATCTTCAAAATAATGGTGAGTGCGCTGATTTTGGCATAAAGGACAGGTATGCATGCTGACTTCCTCAAACAGGGATGCGAAACATACCAGAAAGTGAACTCGGATTGGAGTGTTGTTGAGTGTTTTTTCAGCAATTTTTGTTAAAAAACTTTGTTTACAACCTATAAAGCTAAATAAGTGCAGTAATCTCAATTCAAGTTACGACTGAGCAAGTCAACGGATATAAAAAAAGCGACAGTCAGACTGTCGCTTTCTAAGTGCCATCAATTGGCGAAACTGTGTTGCACACATTTGGTGCACCAATAATCCCTTTGTTTTTAGAGCTTTCCCTGCCAAAAAGAGTTGTTTTTCATCTTCCTGATGAGTTTTGGCTATCCGTTTACTTCCTGTCTACTGAGCAACTTCCTGTGCCTGATCCGTTTCACTGTCTTAACCGTCAGACGAGATGACCATCCTTATCGGATAGGCTCCCTACCTATCTAAATCCCTTTCTAAATCACCAAGCATCCGAGCTACATCCTTGGAGACCTAAACCGTGGTCTTAAATCCTTACATTCACTCCCTGTGAACGACTTCTACTTTACGCCATCCCGTTATGCTCACAAGTAATGGGTTGAAAAAATAATCCGCCTATTTTTCTAAAAAATCAAAATTATCATTTAATCAAAAACTTAAAAACACTAACAAGAAAAAGCCAACATCAAGTATGGCAAATGTCTCACAAACTGCCGAGCCAACTATCGCTTTCGCATCCAAACTCGACTGTGATATCTGTCACGAACAAAAATGCCCTAGTGGATTCACTAGGGCATTTTTGTACAAGTTGCTCGAACGATGTAGGGACATCTACCCAACCAGCTCAAGATGCAGGATCTTGAGCGATTTAGGTATATTAGTGCAGACCGCCAACGTATTTAGACAGCACTTCGATATCTTCGTCTGTCATTTTCTTCGCGATGTCGCGCATCATGGCATTCATATCATTGCCACGGTCGCCATCACGGAATTTTTCTAGCTGAGCTTTGATGTAGTCAGCATGCTGACCAGAAATTTTCGGGAAACCTGAAAGCTCAGTACCATTGCCACGAGGACCATGACATGCAATACATGCGGTTAGGCCACGCTCGGCATCACCAGCGGTATAAAGCGTTTTGCCTTTTGCTACTACATCTTCAGGTGTTGAGTTTTCTGAAACTGGTAGCGAAGCGTAGTAAGCAGATAGGTCTGCGATATCTTCATCGCTCAGTGGCATTGCCATACCACTCATTACAGGATCGTAACGACCTTGTTTACCACCACTTGTCATGCCTAGCTTAAGTTCTTTTAACTGCTTCTCAAGATACTTAGCGTGTTGGCCTGCGAGTTTCGGGTACGTTGTTATTGCACTGTTGCCATCTGCTCCGTGACAGGCGACACAGGTTTGTGATTTTGCTTTACCAGCCTCAATATTACCTTGGGCCCATACTGAGCAACTGGCTAAAAGACTCAAAATTAGCGCTAATTTCTTCATGACATTCCATTATAATTATCAAGCTTCCAGTACCACGGAATGTGAACATACCGCGTACACTCATGGTACAATAGGCGACCTTATGCCGAGCACGGTTATTTTACACATTTTCACAAAAAAGTAATCAATCGACTACACAAAGTCGAGATGGAGTTAACAGTGAGCGTAAAAATTCATTACCAAAATACGCATTTCATCACCAGCGCACCCGATATTCGTCACCTGCCGGAAGACGAAGGTGTCGAAATTGCGTTTGCAGGACGCTCAAACGCTGGTAAATCGAGTGCACTTAACCGTCTAACTAATCAAAAAAGCTTAGCCAAGACATCAAAGACACCTGGTCGTACGCAATTAATCAACCTTTTCAAAGTAGAAGAAGGTTGTCACATTGTCGATCTACCTGGATACGGTTTTGCTCAAGTACCGGTAGAGATGAAAAACAAATGGCAGAAATCTTTGGGTGAATACCTACAGAAACGCGAGTGCCTAAAAGGCTTAGTGGTTCTAATGGACATTCGTCATCCAATGAAAGATCTCGACCAACAAATGATTTTCTGGGCCATCGATAGCCACATTCCTGTGCAAGTTTTGCTAACCAAAGCAGATAAACTAAAAAGTGGTGCACGCAAACAAACTCTACTGAAAGTTCGTAAGCAAGTAGAAACTTTCGGTGGTGACGTTTCTGTTGATGTGTTCTCTTCACTGAAAGGATTAGGTGTCGATCAGCTACGTGCAAAACTGGATACCTGGTTTGCACCAGCACTAGCACACCTGATAGAAGAAGACGAACAAGAGATACCTGCGAGCGATGAAGAATAATTAACAATATTTGTTAAATTTCTTCGACACGGCCCTGCCATTTGGTGGGGCTTTTGTTTATCTGAACTAAATAACAGGCAATAAAAATCCCCGCCTTCCTGGCAGGGATAACGGGAGAGAAAAATTGGTAATTATTGTTATGTGACGAAGCATTGCTGAACTGAGATTCGATTTCAATAGGTTAAAAAGCGCTCTTGTTTCCTGTGTATCACCAAACATTCACTCCAAAAACACCCAATAGCGTTACAATTCAGACAGTTAAGCCAAGCAAATCTTCAAAAAGATGTAACTTAGTTTCTTTCAAGAAAAAATAATAGTGTGACTGGCGTAAATTTACAGGATGAATAACGCAATAAATTTGAAGGAAAAATCGAGATTTTGCAGTGACTTAGAAAGGTCAAAAAAGAAGGTTTTTAAAGGCTTACTTTAAGCTACTGATCTAAAAGAATAATTTTCTTTCGCCCAATAAAAAACGCCCCAGTCAAAAACTGACTGGGGCGGCTGAATCAGCCTAATCCAATAACGTGAAACAAAAGGTCTGAAAGATAGAACATCTTACCTCTGTACCCTACGAGTATTAATGTACAACAATTGGTCAGAATTGCAAAGAATTTTTGTAGTTTTTTTTCATGAAATTTTTATTAAGCAACATCAAAGTTAACTTTGCGCTAGCTTTTTTAATCTCAAAAAAAAGCCAGCGTTTGTGCGCTGGCTCATAATTAATTGGTTATTTTGGTCTAAAAGTGACTAATGAGCTTGATCCCAGTTATCACCGTGACCTGCTTCTGCAACCAACGGTACTTTTAGCTCTGCTGCAGATCCCATCAATTTCTGTACTTTACTTTCAATTTCGGACAATGATGACTCTTCAACTTCAAAGACCAATTCATCGTGTACTTGCATTAATAACTTCACACGACCATTGCCTTCTTCCTGAATCCACTGATCAACCAACAGCATCGCTTTCTTAATGATGTCCGCTGCCGTACCTTGCATTGGTGCGTTGATTGCCGCACGTTCAGCAGCTTTACGACGCATCCCGTTGCGCGATTTAATTTCTGGCAAATGCAAACGTCGACCAAAAATCGTTTCAACATACCCTTTATCTGCTGCTGTGCTGCGTGTGTCTTCCATGTACTGCATCACGCCTGGGTAACGTTCAAAGTATGTATCCATGTACGCTTGAGCCTCACCACGAGGAATGCCTAATTGCTTCGCCAAACCAAACGCACTCATGCCGTAAATAAGACCGAAATTAACCGCTTTCGCACGACGACGTTGCTCACTTGAAACGTCTTCAATAGAAACACCCATGATTTCTGCTGCGGTTGCCGCGTGGATATCTTTGCCATCACGGAATGCATCCAATAACGCTTGGTCACCAGAAAGGTGCGCCATGATGCGAAGTTCGATTTGCGAGTAGTCGACCGCTAAGATTTTATGCCCTGATGGCGCGACAAACGCTTGACGAATACGACGGCCAGCTTCGTTACGAATTGGAATGTTCTGTAAGTTCGGATCAGTAGAAGATAGACGACCCGTTGCGGTCACTGCTTGGTGGTAAGAAGTATGCACGCGACCCGTTGATGGGTTGATCATCTTCGGCAGTTTGTCGGTGTAAGTTGATTTTAGCTTCGCCAGACCACGGTATTCCAAAATCAGTTTTGGTAGTGGGTAGTCTAGTGCGAGTTCTTGCAGAACTTCTTCATTCGTCGATGGTGTGCCTGATGGCGTTTTCTTCACAACCGGTAAACCCATTTTTTCAAATAGGATGGCTTGTAATTGCTTTGGCGAGTTCATGTTAAACTCTTGCTCTGCAATTTCGTACGCTTTCTTTTCAAGCTCATCAAGGCGAGCGGTAATCTCGACCGACTGCGCACTCAGCTTCATTTCATCGATAAAGACCCCAGTGCGTTCAATGCGCGAAAGAACTGGCACCAACGGCATTTCAATCTCTTCGTAAACTGTCTTCAGGCTTTCATCCTGCTCGATATTAGCAAACAAGCGATTGTGCAGACGAAGGGTCACATCCGCATCTTCTGCCGCGTATGGCGATGCTTGTTCCAGTTCGATTTGGTTAAACGTAAGCTGATTTTTGCCTTTACCTGCAATTTGCTCAAAAGAAATGCAGCTGTGCTGTAGGAAGCGAAGCGCCAAGCTGTCCATATCGTGTTTACCGCCGACACTGTTGTAGATATACGATTCCAACATCGTGTCGTGCTTGATACCTTTTAGCTCAATGTCGTAACGAGCGAGTACAGACGCATCATACTTTAAGTTTTGACCGACTTTTGCTTTCGCTGCATCTTCAAGAATTGGCTTCAGCTGTTCTAGTACCCAATCACGATCAAGCTGTTCAGGCGCATCTAAATAGTCATGTGCAACTGGCACATAAGCCGCAATACCTTCATCGACAGCGAATGACAAACCAACTAGATTCGCTAGCATGTAATCTAGGTTATCGGTCTCCGTATCAAATGCAAACAGCTCAGCCGTTTGAAGTTTATCTAGCCAAGCATTGAAGGTTTCTTTATCCAGAATTGTTTCATATTGGCTGCGATCGATTGTTACCGCAGAAGTTTCCATCTCGGCTTGAGAAGAAGAAGCTTGTGAAGATCCTGCAAGCTCTACGGCCTCCACAGATCCAGAACCGCCTTCAAGTAGTTCATTCAACCAAGATTTAAACGTCAGTTGGCCATACAGCTTCACTAATTCGTCTTTATTTGGTTCCGCTTTCAGCAATGATTCTGGCGTTTCCTCAAGCTCAACATCCAATTTGATGGTCGCGAGCTCATACGAAAGCATGGCATTTTCTTTGTTGTCGATGAGCTTTTTCGCCATGGTTTTAGAACCACGGAAACCAAGCCCTGCAATATCATCGAGGTTTTCATACAACTTCGTCAGACCACCAATACCTTGCAGTAGTGCGGTCGCTGTTTTATCACCGACACCCGGTACACCAGGAATGTTATCTACTTTATCGCCCATCAGTGCTAAATAGTCGATGATCAACTCAGGTGGAATGCCAAACTTTTCAACCACACCTTCACGATCCATTACGACGTTCGTCATGGTGTTGATCAAGGTAATGTTATCATCCACTAGCTGCGCCATGTCTTTATCACCAGTACTGATCAATACAGGCATGCCCTTTTGTGATGCTTGGTATGCTAACGTACCGATGACGTCATCCGCCTCGACGCCAGGAACACAGATCAGCGGCAAACCCATTGCACGAATAACATTGTGTAATGGTTCAATTTGACAACGCAGGTCATCCGGCATTGGCGGACGATTCGCTTTGTATTCTGCATACATATCATCACGAAAGGTTTTTCCCTTTGCATCGAAAACCACCGCGATGCGCTCAGACGCAAACTGACGCATCATGCTGCGTAACATGTTCACGACGCCGTAAACGGCATTAGTTGGAATTTCACCATTGCTCATGGTGCCCGGGTAGGCGTGAAAAGCGCGATATAGGTAAGAAGAGCCGTCGATAAGGATCAACGGATTTTCAGGAATACTTGCCATAATTGTCTGTATCCAATTCAGTACTTGAGAGATCTGCCTAGGATGCCATGACTGCTGATCTGAATCTATCTTGTTCGCTCGATCTAGGTCGCGTAAATTTTTCCGACTTTATTCACGAAAACACCACCTCCTGTGGATAACTCTGTTTATAGAAATTATCCACTGGTTATCCAATAACAAAAAACACAAGAAAACGCCAATCCAAACCATTGATTAATAACAACAAATTCGCATAACGGCGAGAAGATCAACGATCCTAAAATGATCATCGCATGTGGAAAAGATATTAATAGTGACGTCAAATAGAAATCGTAGAAAAGAAAAAAGCGACCCGAATGGGGTCGCCTAGCAGAAGTGGTAAAGCAAATTCTGTAAATAGAGCAGCTTAACCAAGAAGCTATAAATTACACTGGAAGCAATGTGAGCAATGTCGTGTCAAAAAGAATTCGTGCAAGTTCTCGGAAAAATGTTTCATCACTTCTCAACTTTCAGTTAATTAACTTCTGTTAATAAGTCACTCAACGTCCTTGTGAACTTTCCTCATTCCCTAAGACAGGTTTAATAATAATGATTCTCATTTCGTAGTCAACAGTTAAATGAGAAAAAATCTCATTTATTTTCACATTGCTTTAATGAAATGCACTCGAGATTCTCGAAGATTTACTTTTTCTTCAAATTTTTCAATTATATAGCCATTTCTCAATAACAAGCGAAGCATAGCCGGAAACTGGTTTCGAGATTTCACTTTTAATGTGTTGTAGCCTTGTTCTGCCACCCAATCCTCTTGAGCTTCCAAAAGCAGTTGTGCCACGCCTTCATTTCGAGCTTCAGGGACAACACCACCTAACCAGCTATAGAAAACACCATCCTCTAATTCGTAACCTATTTTGAAGCCGACAATCGTGCCATTTTTTTCTGCAACGAGGATTAAACTGTTTTTCTCTTCTAAACGTTGAGTCATGGAGTCTACCGTTTCTCCTTTCGAAAACTCGGTAACACGCGCCACAACTTGAAGTGCTTCTTCCAATGTGCCTTCACGAATCAGCATTGTCATTATTCTCTTCTCCAAAATAAAAATACCCAAGCACCTTGGATTGTTACTGTTGTAATCCGCCTGAGGTTACTTGGGTATATACAGACGAACAACTCTTGTTGGTCTGGTATTTCTCACTGAGCGATAATTACTCTTCTGTCGCTTCCGGAGTGCGATTTAGGTGTTGAGCAGTTTGTGCATTCTCTTCTGCCAACCACTCAGCAACGTCTTTCGCAAAGTACGTTAAGATGCCATCTGCACCTGCACGTTTGAAGCACAATAGTGATTCCATCACAATTTCACGCTCTTTGAGCCAGCCATTCATGATCGCCGCTTTATGCATCGCGTACTCGCCAGAGACTTGATAAGCAAATGTCGGTACTTGAAGTTCAGTTTTTACTCGGCGAACTACATCTAAGTATGGCATACCAGGTTTAACCATCACCATGTCCGCACCTTCGTTGATGTCTAGCGCCACTTCGTGAATCGCTTCATCAATGTTTGCTGGGTCCATTTGGTAGTTTTTCTTGTTGCCGCCTTTTAGATTTGAAGAAGAGCCAACCGCATCACGGAATGGTCCGTAGTAGTTCGATGCGTACTTAGCCGAGTAAGCCATGATTTGAGTATGAATGTAGCCCGCGTTTTCTAATGCTTCGCGGATCTTACCAATTCGGCCATCCATCATGTCTGAAGGCGCGACTACGTCAGCACCCGCTTCTGCATGAGACAAAGCCTGCTTAACCAATACTTCTGTGGTTTCATCATTCATTACGTAGCCATCTTCATCGATGATGCCGTCTTGGCCATGTGTCGTGAATGGGTCGAGTGCCACGTCTGTGATTACACCAATTTGAGGAATGTGTTCTTTAAGCGCTCGTACTGCTCGCTGAACCAAACCTTCTGGGTTGTAGGCTTCAGTAGCACATAAGCTTTTAGCGTCTTGGTTTACGACAGGGAAAAGCGCGATTGCTGGAACGCCTAGATTTGCAAGGTATTGTGCTTCTTCTAGCATTAAATCAATCGACAAACGCTCTACACCCGGCATGGACTCCACGCTCTCACGACGATCTTTACCCATAAGAATGAACATTGGGTAAATCAGATCATTAACAGAAAGTTGGTTCTCAGCCATCAAACGACGACTAAAATCGTGCTTACGTAAACGACGCATACGGCGTGCAGGGAATGGACCTTGAATTGATACAGACACCATTTTCTCCTTGTCTGGACGGTTATGATGATCAAATCATCTGGTGAACAAAATCATATCACTCTTGATGCATGTTGCGAGTGACAATCTGGAAAAAGGTAATGAAAAAAACTGAAAATGACCCAGCACTCACACTCAAGTATACTTCGAATACGAAACCAACCATGAAGCACAGAGAGTAACGATGATCGATACCCACGCGCACATCTATGCTAGCGAATTTGATAACGACCGCGATGAAGTAGTACAACGCGCCTTAACGCAAGGCATTAATAAAATCCTGTTGCCAAACATCGATCTGGACTCAATTGAGCCCATGCTAAAAACCGAAGCGGCATATCCTGACGTATGCCACTCAATGATGGGACTCCACCCTTGTTATGTGGACAGCAATGTTGAACAAACGTTGGAGATCATCCGCGGTTGGTTTGAGAAACACAAGTTTATTGCGGTGGGCGAAATCGGTATCGACCTGTATTGGGATAAAACCTATCGTGCTGAGCAAGAAATGGCGTTCGTAGCTCAACTTAACTGGGCAAAAGAGATGGATTTACCGGTCGTTATCCACACTCGTGATTCGATTGAAGAAACACTCACTTTGCTACGACAAGAGCAAGATGGTCGTCTGCGTGGTGTATTCCACTGTTTTGGAGGCAGCTTAGAAGAAGCACAAGCAATCAATGAGCTAGGCTTCCACTTAGGCTTGGGTGGCGTATCAACCTTTAAGAATGGCGGGATGGATAAAGTCATTCCACATTTGGATATGCAGTGGGTCATTTTAGAAACCGACTGTCCATATTTAGCGCCGGTGCCACACCGTGGTAAACGTAATGAACCAGCCTACACTTCTCTCGTTGCACAACGTGTTGCCGACTTGCGTGATGTCGACATCGCAACCATCGATGCCATAACGACTGAGAATGCCAAAAAGCTGTTTAATATTTAATTCACGAGAATTGAAAAAGCGACGAAATCAACGTCGCTTTTTTATCACCTAAACTATTGAATGAACGATTCAACCCGTTGAAATAGTAGAACAATCCATACAAAATTATTGATAAACATAATAATTAACTAGCAACTCTACTTACTTCTCATATCGTCACTTTACTTCGTCCGCTTTGCAAAACTGTCGACAACTCGACACATTATTTTTCTATACTGATTTACGCCCATTAATTAGCACAAATGTAAGACAGCATGAATATGGAAGTTGAAGTGTGTACACATGGTGCTTACTTACAACGCGTACCGCGCAGTTTTTTTCAAAAGCTGCTGGGCATCAAGGAAGTATACGTATGCACAAAATGTGGTTACGTCATGAAAGTTAAGTAATTAGCCCAAGAAAAAACCAACCGCAAAAAAAGCGGCTCAATTGAGCCGCTTTTCACATCTAGATTAGCCTTATTCTTCGGTTTCCGCTTCTACTTCTTCGCTTCGACGAGTATAAAAACGCGCGAAGAACAAACCGACTTCAAACAGTAAACACATCGGAATAGCGAGTAAGGTTTGCGAGATCATGTCTGGTGGCGTTAACACCATACCTACGACAAACGCAGCCACTATAATATAAGGACGTTTCTGTCTTAAATCTTCTGGTGTAGTGGCCCCAGTCCAACACAACAAAATAATCGCAACAGGCACCTCAAATGCGATACCAAACGCCATAAATAGCGCCAGCACAAAGTCGAGATAACTCGAGATATCAGTTGCAAACTCTACTCCACCAAGAGAGATGGCGGTAAAGAAGCCAAACACCAATGGAAATACCACGAAGTAGGCAAATGCCACTCCACAGTAGAACAATAGCGAACTAGAGAACAGCAGTGGCATGATCAATCGACGTTCATGCTTGTACAAACCTGGCGCTACAAATGCCCACACTTGATACAAGATAAACGGCACCGCAATAAATACCGAAGCAATTAACGTCAGCTTAAGTGGCGTAAAAAAAGGTGATGCTACATCCGTAGCAATCATGGTCGCGCCTTCAGGTAGACGTTCTACTAAAGGTGCGGAAACAAACTCGTAAATGTGGTTAGAGAAATAAATTAGTCCGACAAACACGACCAACACTGCGAGGATTGAGCGCAGTAGTCGGTTGCGAAGCTCCAACAAATGACTAATTAAAGGTTGTGTCTGCTCGACGGTAGACATGGCAAACCTCTTATTAAAAACCAGATCAAAAAGGAGCTACCAATCACTAGTAGCTCCTCCTAATGAGACTATTCGGCTTTCTTATCTGCCGCTGTAACCTTGCTCTCTTGCGCTTTCTCTACCTTTTCTGCTGCTGGCTCTGTTTTTACAGGCTCAGCCTCTGAATCGGTGTTCTTTGCGTAAGGACGATTTACAGATTGCGCTGCCTTCTTCAACTCTTCAACTGAAGATTTCAACTCAGGGGACAAATCATCCATCCCCATTTGTTCTGCTTTGCGCAAGTTTTCTTGCAGCTCTTGGACTTTCAGCTCGTGTGACAATTCGTCTTTGACGCTATTTGCCATACTCTTAGCGGCACCGATAAAGCGAGACACGCTGCGAATAGCATGAGGCAAACGCTCCGGCCCAAGAACGACCAGACCAACAACAGATATTAATACCAGTTCCCAAAAACCGATATCAAACACGTTTTACGCCTGCTCTTTGTCTTTTTTCGTTTCAGGAGCAGCTTCTTTTTTCTGCTGCTCTTCTAGACTTTTTGGTTCGAAGTCTGCGTCTTTGTCATTTTTCGCAGGTTCATCTTCGCTCATCGCTTTTTTGAAGCCCTTAACGGCACCACCCAGATCGCCACCGATACCGCGTAGTTTCTTTGTTCCGAATAGCAATACAACAATTACAGCAATGATTAGAAGTTGCCAAACACTGATACCACCCATTCTCTTTACCTCGGGTCTTTAAACAAACAAAAATATTTCAAGAGTTTAACGTCTATTGACGATAAGCTCGCCAACTAAGCAGCCAAAATGTGACACCTGCGATACCGCAGGCCAACGAAAGCTGCTCAAAAGCATCGTTCACCAATATTGCCGAGCATACGACTAAAGTCGCGCCAACGCCAAACAAAAACTTTCCTGTCGCCTGCTGGCGCTTGCTCTGGCGATACCCTTGATAAAGCTGATCCATACGTTGATTCATCGCTTTACCTTGTTTCAGGCTATCGTAAAGTAGCTCTGGCAGTTCAGGTAATTTCTCTGCCCAAAATGGTGCGCGGTCTTTAATCGCATTCACTAGAGCTTGCGGCCCAACTTGATTCATCATCCATTCCTCCAGGAATGGTTTTGCGGTCTCCCACAAATCAAGTTGAGGATATAGCTGCCTACCAAGCCCTTCCACGTACAACAGCGTTTTTTGCAACAGTACAAGCTGTGGCTGAACCTCCATATTGAATCGACGTGCCGTGTTGAACAAATTCAACAACACATGACCAAAGGAGATTTCGCACAATGGCTTAGCAAAAATAGGCTCACACACAATGCGAATCGCGAACTCAAACTCATCGACATTGGTATCCGCAGGCACCCACCCTGAATCCACATGTAACTCCGCCACTCGGCGGTAGTCACGATTGAAAAACGCCAGGAAGTTTTCCGCCAGATAACGCTTGTCTTCGCTATTAAGTGTACCAACGATTCCGCAATCTAGCCCTATCCACATTGGGTTCTCTGGATGTTCGGGTTTGACGAACACATTACCCGGATGCATATCGGCATGGAAAAAGCTGTCTCGGAACACCTGAGTGAAGAACACACTCACACCGCGTTCCGCGAGCAATTTCATATTGGTGCCATTTGCTTTCAAGCCTTCAATATCAGAGACTTGAATGCCATATATTCGCTCAGAAACCATGACAGTTTCATTACTGAAGTCGGGAAAAACTTCAGGAACATACAATTCTTCGCTGCCCTCAAAGTTGCGGCGCAACTGAATGGCATTCGCCGCCTCACGTCGCAAGTCGAGTTCATCAAGCAGGGTTTTCTCGTACTCACGCACGACTTCAACTGGTTTTAAACGACGTGCTTCAGGCATCGCTCCGGCGACTATACGCGCCATTCGGTGCATCAGTTTTAGATCTGAATCAATGACTGGGCGAATATCTGGGCGGATAACCTTTAATACCACTTCTTGGTTAGTGTCTTTTATGCGCGCAGTATGTACCTGAGCAATCGACGCAGACGCCAGTGGTTTGATATCAAACTCGGTAAGCCATTTTTCTAACGGACCACCTAATGCTTGCTCCATCTGCTTTTTTGCCAACTCGCCATCAAAAGGCGCGACTTGGTCTTGAAGTAAAGCTAGGGGATCAGCGATATGCGGAGGAAATAAGTCACGGCGCGTCGACATCATCTGACCGAACTTAATCCAAACCGGCCCCAGCTCTTGCAGTGCTAAACGCAGACGTTCACCGAGTGGTTTTTCTGGGTGCTTGTTCTTAATCCAAAACAAGCTTTTGCGCAGTAAAAGCGGCGCTTTGGTCAGTTGGTGATCGGGAAGCAGCTCATCTAAGCCGTATTCCAGTTGTACTTTGGCGATGTGGTATAAGCGCTTTAGTTCTGCTGGCGTCATGGTTTCTCCAATGCAGGCTTATCTGCATCCAGCTTATTCAGCAAAGCCGTTAAACGAGCTTCAATACGAGAAGCCTGGCTGCGAACCTCATCAACTTGGTCGCAGAAATAGGCCACTTCTAACGGAGCGGGAGCCAGTTTCCATTCTTCAGTCACTACTTGCGCAAGATGACGCTGGTGTTTTTCTGCTTGAGACGCAAGAAAGTTGCCGATGTTTTTTGAACCTTGCACAAAGGTATGTGCGGCGACATCGCCAGTCACGCGAGACAACCACTCTTCAACATCTGGTTTGCAATCCACCATCAACTGAGAGAATTTCTGCGCCAATTGAATATCGCCTTCGAGTTCAAGTTTATCTTGTTTAATAAGACGAGTGATGTTGGCCTGATCGCGCAGCTCTGGTAACACACTCAAGTTGAGCGATAGATAGCAGTTAGGCTGCCCTTCGTAATGACCAAGCACATCAATTTGCTGACTAAAAACGAATGTCAGTGTTTTATTGATCTCTTTCAGGTGAACTTGAATAACTTGACCTTTTAGACGCGCTAAACGACGGCCCAATGCAGGGTCGTCTTTGATCAGTGTATTCAGTGACGTTTCAATCACAGCGGTGATAAGTGGTTCAAATGGCATGCCGTTAACCCTTAGAATTTATAACCGCGATGCAAAGCCACAATACCACCAGTTAAGTTGTAGTATTTGGTGTTTTCAAAACCTGCTTCTTGCATCATGCCTTCCAGCGTTTCTTGGTCTGGATGCATACGGATTGACTCCGCTAGGTAGCGGTAACTCTCTGAGTCATTCGCAACTAGCTCACCGATTCTCGGCAACAAGTGGAATGAATATGCGTCGTATACTTTCGATAACGGCTCTAGCACTGGTTTTGAAAATTCCAACACCAATAGACGGCCGCCTGGCTTCAGTACGCGGAACATTGAACGAAGCGCTTTGTCTTTGTCAGTCACATTACGCAAACAAAAACTGATGGTGATGACATCAAAATAATCATCTGGGAACGGCAGTTCTTCTGCGTTGGCTTGAACGTAATGCACGTTACCCACAATACCGTTATCACGCAGTTTATCGCGACCAACGTTAAGCATTGAGTTATTGATATCGGCAAGGATGACATGGCCTTCATCGCCAACAATGCGCGAGAATTTCGCCGTCAAATCCCCCGTACCACCACCTAGGTCAAGAATACGTTGGCCAGGGCGAGCGCCACTACAATCGATAGTGAAGCGCTTCCAAAGGCGGTGAATACCACCTGACATCAGGTCATTCATGATGTCGTATTTTGTTGCCACGGAGTGGAATACTTCGGCAACCTTAGTCACTTTTTCGTCTTTTGCCACTGTAGAGAAACCAAAGTGAGTGGTTTCATTCTCTAACGCTGTATTGGATTGCAAACTTGTGTCCGTCATTCTAATTCCTCTTAGGCAGCGCTTTCCTCTACGGGGCGTTTGTTGACAAATAAAATCGCCCACTGCACTGCGGGCGATTAGTTTACTTTATCCTCAGCCGGATGTCTTTCTACTAACGGGTCATTTTCTGAAAATGCATCACTCTGCGCTAACTGCGCGAGGTCGGAAGAAATCGGTCGTTTAATTTCAACTCCCAAGTGTTTAAAGCTTTCGGCTTGGCGAATCACATTTCCGCGCCCTGTGGCAAGCTTGTTCATCGCACCTTGATAGCTTTGATTCGCCTTATCCAGCGCACCACCGAGCCCCTCCATGTCGTCTACAAACAATCGTAATTTGTCGTAGAGTTTTGTCGCACGCTGCGCAATCATTTTGGCGTTTTCATTTTGGCGTTCATTGCGCCATAGATTATCAATGGTGCGCAATGCCACCAGCAACGTTGTTGGGCTCACCAAAATGATGTTTTGCTCCATCGCGTCTTTGATCAAACTTGGATCGGCTTGAATCGCGACTTGGAACGCCGGCTCAACCGGGATAAACATCAGAACATAGTCCAAACTCTGAATACCTTTGAGTTTGTGGTAGTCCTTCATGCTTAACCCTTTGATATGTGCACGTAGAGCGGCTAAATGCGCATTCAAAGCCTGATCGCGCTCAGCATCAGTTTCGGCGTTGAAGTAGCGCTCATAGGCAACCAGCGCCATTTTAGAATCCACAACCACTTGTTTGTTTTGTGGGAGATGAACAATGACATCAGGTTGGTAACGCTTGCCTGCTTCATTTTGTAAGTTCACCTGAGTCTGATATTCGTGCCCTTCACGCAAGCCAGATTCGGCAAGTACCCTAGCGAGCACCACTTCGCCCCAGTTACCTTGTTGTTTGTTGTCCCCTTTCAACGCTTGGGTCAAATTAACTGCTTCGCGCGTCATTTGCTCGTTCAAACGTTGCAGGTTTTTCAGCTCATGCACTAAGGTATGGCGCTCTTTAGCTTCTTGGCTAAAGCTGTCATTAACGTGCTTTTTGAACCCTTCTAACTGTTCTCTAAGCGGTGACAACAAGCCTTCTAAACTCTGACGGTTTTGCAAATCGACCTTCGCGGTTTTTTCTTCAAACAGTTGATTTGCCAAGTGCTCAAATTGTTGTTTCAAGCGTGCTTCCGCTTGTTCTAAAATTTGCAGTTTTTCTGCATTGGCTTGGTTAATTTGCTCATGGCGAGCTTGCTGTTCACGCAGTTGCGTTTCTAGACGTGATTTGTGTTCACGCATTTGACCAAGCTCATCGAAGTATTGCTGGCGCTCTTGCTTTACGGCCTCGAAGTAACGCAGTTTTTCCATAGCTGCCATCAGCTTTCCGTGCGTTTGACGCACTTCAAACGCGGCTTTATCGCGCTCATCATCTAATTCATCCAACTCTTGCTGGGCATCGGCAAGGCTTTGCTTGACCTGTTCAAGTTGCTGTTGATGAAGCTGTTTTTCTGAAACAAGTTGTTGCTCGAGAAGCTGAGTTTGGGTGATAAAACGCTGTTTCACCCACCAACCGGCAGCGACACCACTAAGCGTGGCAGCACAAAGAGAAGAGAGAATGAGAGATTGGTACTCAAGAATCCATTGCATAATAGCGAGTTAGCCTGTGTTTTGTATCTATAACAATGGTATTTAGACACTGGATAAATGTCCAGTTTGTTGGATGAAAAATCCTCGCATACACTAGGCCTTCCTATAATATTCTTTCTTCCGCTCAAATTATCCAAACCGAGCGGCACATCATCACGCAGAGGCATCATGAACGAGCGTCGCGCCCTAGGATTTGGGCTCTCAGCAGTATTACTTTGGTCTACCGTTGCAACCGCATTTAAACTCACGTTGGCAGAATTTACGCCGATTCAAATGCTATGCATTGCCAGCATCGTCTCTGCGATTGCGCTAACAGTAATCTGTGGTGTGCAAGGTAAACTGGGCCAGTTAAGCGCTACATTTTTCTCAAACCCTTGGTATTACCTACTGCTTGGGTTGATTAACCCTTTGGCGTATTACGTTATTCTGTTCAAAGCATATGACTTGCTGCCCGCATCTCAGGCTCAAGCGATCAACTACAGCTGGGCCATCACCTTAACGCTAATGGCCGCTGTTTTCTTAGGACAAAAGATCCGTGGTAAGGACTGGCTGGCTTGCGGTTTTAGTTATGTCGGCGTGATAGTGATTGCCACACAAGGCAATCTTTTAGGCATGGAATTTGAGAGCCCGTTGGGTGTTGGTCTTGCGCTGCTATCAACGCTGCTGTGGGCCGGTTACTGGATTTTAAATACCAAAAATAAGGCCGACCCTGTGGTTGGCGTTCTGCTCGGCTTTTTGGTCGCTATTCCATTCGCCATTGGTTTAAGTCTTTATGAAGGTGCGAACTGGCAGATGATCTCAGCTAAAGGCTGGGCAGCGGTGACGTATGTCGGACTGTTTGAAATGGGGATCACTTTCGTTTTGTGGCTGAGCGCACTCAAATCAACGCAAAACACCGCGCGTATCAGTAATCTGATCTTTGCTTCTCCATTTATCTCACTCATGTTGTTAGCTACTATCATCGGCGAAGAAATTCATCCTTCAACCTTGATTGGCCTGGTGTTGATCATCAGTGGCTTAGTCATTCAGCAAGTCTCATGGGGCAAGAAAACCAAAGCGGTAAACGCTTCTTAATCACCTATCAAAAGCCCTAAAAAACGATGCGATAAGTTGGATAAAAAAGAGATATAGATAACATTTTAATGATAGAAAGCACTTTACGCTGCTAGGATTTAGCTACGCGTTGGATACGATACTCACAAAGCCCAATAGCTTACGCTAGATTCTAATATAATTACCTTTGGGCGATTTAGGACTCGTTATTAATTATGTTTCGCTTCGCTATTCCTTCGCCTTTGATGGCAGACTGGCAACACGTTCTGCGACAATGCTGTGATGTAACTCAAGCTCAGGGACAGCTTTATACTCTGAGCGATACTCAGCAGTGGCTATCGACTGAGGTGTCCACCTCAACCCAAAATCATCGTGCTATCGTCGATGTGATAACGCAAGTTGTCGATCACTTTACGCCGACAGATTTTACAGTTAGCCATACCCCCTTTGAAGAGCAAACCTTGAGCATTGGACCGATTTGGCTACCTAATGGCGAATTGATTGCCGTACTGACACTGACTCACCTTAATGATCAATCAACGGTCGTTTCGGCATGGCTAAGCGCAATCACGGGGCGGATCAGCTTTGATATCAACTTGCACTGTCAGCAAGAACAAACGCGACATCAAAGCGCCGAAATAAAGCCAACACCAACACTACAAGAGTTTATCGACTGCCTTGAAGACCACGTATGGATAAAAGGCATGGATGGCCTTTATTCGATGACCAACCGAAGCGTAGAAAACGCGTGGCAAAAAACCAACAGTGAAATCATTGGAAAAGACGATTTTGCCCTGTTTAGCCATGAACGTGCGGAAAAATTCATTGATGCCGATAAATTGGTGGTAGCCACTGGCACGCAAAATATTGTTGAAGAATGCCGTCAAATTGATGAAAACAATAACCCCACTTGGCTAGAAACCATTAAGTCTCCTGTCCGTGATCATGCGGGAAACTTAATCGGCATTCTGGGGATGACACGTAACATCACCCGCCGAAAAATGGTAGAAACGCAGCTCTCCTTAGCGTCCCAAATTTTCAACAATTCGCAAGAAGGCATGGTCATTACAGACCGCAATGCCAACATCATTGATGTAAACACGGCTTTTACCCAAATTACAGGTTACCGCTCTGAAGAGGTGATAGGAAAAAACCCACGAATTCTGCGCTCAGGCCATCATGATCAAGGTTTCTATCAACAGTTGTGGCATCAACTCGAAAACAAAGGCCAATGGAAAGGCGAATTCATCAACAGAAAGAAAGATGGCAGCATTTATCCGCAATTAGCGACCATTAGCGCCGTAATGGACGATAAAAACCACCTTATTAACTACATTTGTGTGTTTGAAGATATCTCTGTGCGTAAGGCACACGAAGAAAAGCTGCAGCGCATGGCTTTTTACGATCCATTAACCAATCTACCTAATCGCACCCATTTACTCAGCTTACTCGAACAACACATCGAAACCGGACACAAAAGCCAGCAGACGTTTGCCACCCTATTCTTAGATATCGACCATTTCAAACACATCAACGATAGCATGGGCCACTTCTGTGGTGACCAATTGCTGTCTAAGTTAGCGATTCGTCTGCAAGATGTGCTTCACCTCAATGCGCATGTGGCTCGTATTGGCGGCGATGAATTTGTGATTATTTTGCCAGACATCCATAGTGATGTTGCCTTACTGGAAACCGTCGGCGATATTCTAAGCGTATTCCAGCAACCATTCGACTTGGCAAACCACGACTCACTTCGTGTCTCAACCAGTATTGGTATTGCCTTGTACCCAAGAGATGGTCAAGACAGTGAAACCTTACTGAAAAACGCAGACACCGCGATGTACTTAGCGAAGAAAAATGGACGCAACGGCTACGCGTTTTACTCACCGGATTTGACCGATAAATCCGTATCCCATGTACGCATTCAATCCGCTTTGCATCAAGCAATAGAAAAACAACAACTCCGGTTAGAATTCCAACCGCAATACAATTTGGAACAAAATACGATTGTCGGCGTG
This sequence comes from Vibrio sp. SCSIO 43097, assembly GCF_023650755.1. Lineage (NCBI taxonomy): Bacteria > Pseudomonadati > Pseudomonadota > Gammaproteobacteria > Vibrionales > Vibrionaceae > Vibrio > Vibrio sp. SCSIO 43097. Next base: position 3,306,612 of record NZ_CP071840.1, read on the forward strand.
GAAGCTTTATTACGCTGGCAGCATCCAGAGTTTGGCCTTGTACCACCAGCAGACTTTATTCCAATTGCAGAAAAAACAGGGCTGATTCAAAGCATTGGTGAGTGGGTGTTACAACAAGCTTGTTTGCAAGGTAATGCTTGGCTGGACCAAGGCATCGAGTTTGGCAAAATCGCCGTCAATGTTTCTGCGTTGCAGCTTCAGCAGTCAAATTTCATTCAGCGATTAAGTACTATCCTCGATAACACCGGATACCCTGCCCAACGGTTAGATTTAGAGATCACAGAGAGCTTTTTACTGATCGACCCTCAACAAGCCATTTCATCGTTAAATCAATTACGAGAACTGGGTATTGAGATTTCTCTGGATGACTTTGGAACTGGCTATTCGTCTTTGTCTTACTTGAAAGGTTTGCCAATCAACAAACTGAAAATTGACCGCTCATTTGTCAGTGATGTCCCAAGTAATAGCGACAGCAACGCGATTGTGAATGCCATTATTGCCATGGGAAAAACGCTGTCGTTGAAAGTCGTCGCGGAAGGGATAGAAACTCGGGAACAAGCCGATTATTTATTCGAAAAAGGCTGTATTTATGGTCAGGGATATTTGTTTAGTCAGCCAGTGAGCGCTGAAAAACTGTTTCGTTGAACCAGCTTGATCCTCAAGTCACTCTCGCGGTGCCACGTCCGCGGAGGTGATTTGTTTTGCTTGATTTTGGGTTGATTGGCATAGCTCTAGACGATCAACCAAAATATTGATACAAACCAGCAACGGCACACCGATCAATAGTCCCATTCCGCCCCAAAGCCAGCCCCAAAAAACAAGCCAAACAAAAATCACTAACGGGTTTAAGTTAAACCTTTTCCCCAATAGTGTTGGTGTAACAAACTGACTTTCAATCAAATTGAGCAGTAAATAGATAGACACCACCGTCAGCATAAAACTGACCGACTCCAACTGAAGATAAGCAACAAAGCCAAAGCTCATCATGGATATGACAGGGCCGAGGTACGGCGCAAAATTCATCACGCCTGCAAATGCGCCCCATAGAAATGGATCTTCAAGGCCTAGAACAAAAAACACGGCCCCGACACTCAACCCCAGCCCAGCATTCACTAAAGTGATGGTGCCAATGTATCGAGATAGGTCTTTCTGTAGCGCTTTGACCAACTCAATCGCTTGGCGCTGTTTGGCGAACCCATGTAAGTAAGACACTGACTTTCGAAATAAGCTTCGTCCATGATTGAGCATAAAGTAAACCATAAACAGCACGATCATCGCTTGTGTCAAAATCGTCGGCGTAGTGGTCGCGAGCGTTTTTACCAAAGAAAATACGGTGTTGTTCCCGACCTCATCCATACTCATATCGTTGGCGATATTCAATGGAGTATTAAGGTGATCAGCCGAAGCTTTAGTAACTTCGCTTACTTCTTGCGACACATTTTTCACGATACTGGGCAGCTCAGACCACCATTGCTTGGCGGGCTCCGACATGGCGGCAAGACCAATAATTGAGGCGCCAACGAGGAATGACAGCGTCAACACGACGGTAATAGCACGTGGTAAACCTTTGTCTTCAAGATAATTAATGAAAGGGCTGCACAGCAGAGAAATAAAGGTGCTAAGCACAATAGGTAACAATATTGGCTTGGCAAAATACAGCCCTGGGACGAGTAACAGGACGAGAAGCGTTGCACCAATCGCAGTGTTGGCAGGAATGTTCAATTTCGCTGTCATAATAAGCTCAGAATCGGTAAGAAAATTTTGCGGTGAAATCCGCTATTAGAGTGGTTCGCCCTCTGTCGTCGCAGCGTTGCTTACTTGTGTTGCTGCATTTCCATTTTGCTCCGCATCTGACTCATCCAGAGAAGCTGCCGCGACCGGCTTTGTGAGCGAATCGGTAATATCAGACACGCTGCTAACCAATAGCCCCATTGACGAAATAGAAGAAGTCAGTCGAGACAATCGACCTGCTTTTGCTGCGGTAACGGCAACGACAGCACTAATGCCTAATGTCGTCCAAGGGTTTTCTCTCACAAACTTCTTGGTGGTAAACGTGAACATTTCCATCGACAAACAGCATTGCTCTAGAGACGCTTTACCTTCCATCCGCTTGATCCGCATGGCTCGATTGAGCTTTTGTAGCGAGCGCATCCCACCCCTCCTGTAATTGTTCTGTCGTATTTTTGAATCCAAGAAATCCAACTAAACGCTTCTGCCACCAGGCTAAAGCAAATAATGCCAAGCCTAATGATGTGATAAATACACCCACGGCAACATACACGTTGGCAGTTAACTGATAAGCCACCACCCCAGAGGCAAGGCACAAACTGAATACGAACAATACCGACAATAGAGTAAAAACAACGGTACACAGCAAAATCTGACGCACTGCGGACACGTTAACTTTCATCTCCAAGAGGAACAAATCCAACGTTGAACCTGACCATGCTTTTAGCGATTTCGTCAGTTGGTCCAATTGCGCAAGAATGCTACTCAAACCATTAATGGTTTGTTGGATATCCTGTTCTTCTGCCCCATCAGGGGCTCGGCCGCTGTCTGAAGCCGCCGAGCCTGATTGCTGATTGGTAACTTGCCCTGAGTTATTCATGTGAAGCCTCGCCTTTCTGTTGTGTGGCTTAATCCTTGGTGACCACTATTATTTGATCAGCTTCGAAACCGCCCAACCAGCAAGGAAGGCACAGCCTATGCTCAGCAATGGGCGCTCCTTGATTACATTTTCTGCCGACTTAGTCGCCTGCTGAACTTGCTGTGCACCGACATCCAGCTTCTCTTTGGCTTGGTCTTTCATCGCGCCAACAGCTTCCGTCGTGGCTTGTTCCGCTAAGTGATATGCTTCTTCTAACTGCTCTTGAGGTTTTACTGTGCTTTCTTTTGTAGTAGCCATAACTAGCCTCCATTAATGAGTTGAATAGTGAATCAAGTGAAACAATGTTTGACCTCACTTACTCCCTACAAAGCCATATCCATGCCAGAATTTTAAGTTATTGTTTTTTATTTATTTTATTTTTATTTCGATAAAAATCCGTATCTGTACGTGTAATTCTTTCCAGGCTTTCCCCGCCATTCTTGTAATTTTTTCTTAGCGCCTTACCGACTGTTAGCAAGTTATTGCAAAAAAAAGACATTAAGTCACTGATTAATAAGACTTAAAATTCATTGGCATACAACCTGCAATTAAAGATGAAACATCGTGTTTGTATTCCATACGCTCAAACACCCCTATCACCAGTAAATAAGGAGTGGCATATGAAAAATGAAAACATCGCCTCAATCATTGAGCTTATCGAAAGCGGAAATGAAATTTACAACAAGGCCATCGAGAACATTGACAACACTTCTTTGAATAATGTGTTGGTAGAACTGCTCAGAGTACGTGAGCGTGCAGTCATTGAGCTCACTCCCTACTCTCTAGCAAGTAACAATGAAGAATCTGCCGACGACACTCCGGTTTCCTACACCATCAAGGCGCGTGAGGTCTACAGCGACGTGATGAAGGAAGTGTCCTCTGACAAAGAGTCTATGTATTTAGAACAGCTTGAAGGTGTCGAAAGCAAGGTACTCAAAGAGATTGAGAATTTGATTACTTCCCACCCAGAGCAGGCGGATAACTCGGTTCTGCTGAAAGTTCGTAGCGATATAAAAAGCTGCAAAGAAAAACTCAGCAGCATCAGCCTTATTAGCTAAAACTTGATGGTCGCCTTTGCAATAAAGCTCGGTATTGATCAAAGAAATGGCCAACTTGCTTTGGCCATTTCTGACAAGCCCACAGGCGCATTAACATAACCATCACGAGAAATGTCCCACGACAATAGTCATAAATAAAGAGGTCACTATGACATTGGATAACAATCGAGTAAGGGAGCTACTCGTAAAAATGACACACCATCGCCAAACGTGTTTGCCTCTCGTTAACCCGCAATCACATATGACACTCGCAAGAGCGGCATATCGATTCGTGAAAATAGAAAAAGTGATGATCAAAAAGATGGCGAAGCTGTTCTTCGATCAAGATGGTGAACAATTCATTGCAGAAAATGCCACCGAATACGGCGTTGCCGAGTTAGGCAATTACAAAGAAATGCATTTTATGAATAAATTACTGTTAGATGATTTAAAAGCCCTGCTTAGAGCCATTGACGACACCAACTTAACCGCACTTGTTTCTTATTGGTTAGCTGCTTTACAAGTTGAAAACGATGAAATTGAAAAGCACTTACCTCAGGGTGAGTAATTGTACTCGCCCTTCTTTCTTTCACTTTGTTTAACCCTCATCCCCAATCAACCTAGTAAAAGGTGCAGATAGAAAAAAGCCGCTGCATCTACTACGCAGCGACCTTGATAGCCTTTTTACGACGCACACCAAATCATCAAACAACACAGAAAAAGCGCCATGTAGAATACGAAGCAAATGGCGCGTTATCCGCGGATTACAGTGTTAAAGCGAAGCTGATTTACGTCTCTGGCCTGGAACAAATACGTTCAATGACTTTGGACGCAGCTTGATTGCCAGTTGCTCATCAGAATACAGTTCACCATCAATCACATACTCAATCGGTTTATTCGCAGAAATAGTGACGCTCTGAGCCGTCGCGTATTGAAAATGTGTCGATTCTTCCTGTGCGCCTACGCTCGTTAATGTCAGATCCGACAATGCGATAAGACGTCCGCCTAAAGACTCGGTGTTATCTAAATATGTGATATGCAGCTTGCCATCATCAGGCTGCGGCGCATCACCACCTTGGGCAAGCAACGTACTAAATGGAGCGATATTCGCAACGACAAAACTATGGACTTCAAGCGTTTGTGTATTATTGTCGTATTTTCCATCTTCAGTTGGAGCGTCTAACGAAACGGTTAAAGCTTGCGTTTCTTCCGCCACTACAGCATTAAAAAAGCCGGTGAGGTAAGCGAGTTGTCCAAAAACATTTTTCTCTTCTCGCTGAGCGTGCTCGATCATCTTCTGTTCTAGCCCAATACCTAAGACCAACAAAATAAGCCGCTGATTGCAGTCCGCAGTATCAATACGTTGGCAGTGTCCGCCAAGCAACGCTTCACACGCTTTTTCGACCGGTGAGAATTTTGCGCCAACGCCATAGAGCACATGACATAACGCATTGGCAGTTCCGAGCGGAACAATACCGAGTTTGAGGTCGGTATCCACCAATTGGCTCGCCACCTCTGTTACTGTGCCATCGCCACCAGCTACGATGATTTGCTTAGCTCCACTTTCTTTTGCCTGTTGTGTTAGCTGCTCGGCGCTGAGGTTTGTGGTGGTTTGATGAATACTCAAGCGATATTTTTTGGTTAGCTCACGAATCAAGTGCTGTTCGTTTTCCTCCCATTTGCCGCCACCTGCAACAGGGTTAACCACCATCCAAGTGGATTGATCCAGCCCCAGTACGCCTTTTTCACTGATCGCTCGTAACGTTCTAATCTGTAATTTATTCAATCTCGCGGTACTGCGTACGTCATTGATTTTTTTCATCACGGATTCAACCGTCAGTGACGGGTCTTTGCTCAGTAAATACGCCGCCACAACAAACACTGAACGACCACGCCCTAACGCACAATGCACAACCACGGCCCGCGAGCACGAGATTTGAGTATCAATCCAGTTAATCGCATGGCGAAGACGCTCTAGCGTTGGGGCTTTGTGGTCGAGTACCGGAATCGAAAGGTAATGAAACTGCTTGTCGGTCATCGCGCTTTCAAGGCCTGCAAATTCTGCGGTGACATCGACAATACAAGAGATCTCATTGGATTCGAGAAAATCTAAGTCACTCTGAAACAAACGGCGAGATAGGTATAAATTGTCGCTGACTTTTTGGATTGGAGGTACTGTATCACGCCGTCTTTCCCAGGCGTTATACGCTCTAGCCCCCAATAAAAATGGGATGAATGCCCAGCGAATCCATCTGACAATCTTGCCATCTTGGTTTTTTCTAAAAATAGAGGGAATGTCGAATACGTAGGCTACGCTGACCAACGCTAAAGAAAGAGATATCCACAAGAACAGCAGACTAACGATAATTTGAGGCGTATAGATAGCGGCCAATAAACTGATCAGAGCGCCAAGAATATAATATTTGATGATAAACATTCGCTCTCCTTGCCTTCAGCGAGTGCACTTTTTAGTAGAAGTTAGAATACGCGGGGGATTGAGCTTGGATACATGAACTTGAGTAAACGCCTTGATTGAGTGCCTTCCCGTGCCGAAATGGCACGAAAAGGTCCAACACTCTACCTAGCTTGCCATATCTTCAACATAACCATCCGCTAGTTTCATTTTCTGCTTATCGGTCATTACCTTACCGGCTAACTGGAAGAAACGCTGCTCTTCTTCCTCAAGATGGTGCAACACTTTGTGACGCAAGGTTTTCATTAGGTTGAGCCACGCTGGCGAGCTCATATCGGTTGCATCAAGCTGTGCAATCACTTTATCAATTTCATGATGCTCTGCGATGCCATGGCGAGTGAGATCAATGGTCTTATCGCTATCTATTAAAGGCGCGTAGAAAAATCGCTCTTCTGCCGCTGCGTGCTGTTCGAGTTCCTCTTTAAGGTTGTGGTAAAACTCTTCACGAGCGGGGGAATCTCCAGACGTTTCCATCAGAGCATCGAGTAAAAGGCGCTGCTTTTCATGACTCTCTTTCAGTACATCAAATATGTTTTTCATCTTTGACTCCTTATCTGATTGTAAACAATTGGGACAAAAGGAAGGGCGGTGATTGACCGCCCTTCTCTTACATAGCTATGCGTAAAAACCTAACCTGATTCGGCTAACAATCTTGGTCTTCAGCGTTTAGGTTTTCTTTAATGTTTTCACATTCATCTTCAATCGCATTTTGGGTTTCTTCGGCGGCTTCATCTATCTTTTTGCCGGCCTGTTCCATTGGCCCTTCTTCACTACAAGCTGCCAACGCAAACACCAAACCGAATACTGCGGCGATACGGTAAATAAATGACGTAAGTCGCATGGAATCTCCTATCTATTTACGTTTTTTCTTCCCAGCAGAACAATCACTATTGATACAATTAATGACAATAGGAATAGGTAAAATATCACTTGCGCGATAGAGGCAGCAGCTCCTGCAATACCGGTAAAGCCTAATAGTGCAGAAATTAGTGCCAGTGCCAGAAAAATAAACATCCAACGAACCATAGTGTTACCTCCTAATAAAAGTGGGTTAAATCACTCGGCTCGCTATTATTGAACCACTTCTAGCTTATCAATCACCTTATTTACGTCATTGGTGTTATTTGCAATTGAAATTGCAAGATCATGCTCCGCATCTGAATTAACTTTACCTGCCAACGTTACCGTTTTGCGTTCTGTCGTTACATCAATATCCGTACCACTCACATTGGTATCCATTAGTAGGCGCGTTTTAACTATAGTCGTGATTTTAGAATCGGTCAGTGTAGCTAAAGCTTCTGAATCAGTTTCTTTCTTGCCTTCATTCACTACTGACAATTCGTTGTTTACTTTTTTCACACCATCAAGACCAGTAACAAGCTCTTCGGCAAGAGATTTTTCAAGATCATTGTTTACCGAACCAGAAAGGGTAACGACCTGATTCTCAACATCGGTATTGATATCAAAAGAGTTGAGATTGCTGTTTAGCAGTAGTGTGGTTTCAGCTTTACCATCTAGCCAAGCGTCCATGGATTCTTTTTCCCATTTATCACTCGCTAAGACTGCTGTAGATGAAGTAGCAAGAACTGACGTAAGTACAATTTTAGCTGCGATGTTATTCATGGTAATTCTCCTTTATTGACGTTGCACTTCCCTAGGAGCAAACCATGTGCCAACTTTATAACTCATTGTTTTTAAGTGACTAATAAAGGAAAGAGGTAAAAATGAGATGAGCAATAAAGTATAAGCATGAATTATTTACACGTAAAAAATGTAATTTTTAATCGGTGATAAAGCCTCCGTCACTTGTGCCGAAATAACCTGATAAAACAGAAAGGCTATTTATCCAGAATCAATTAATAGCAAAATTATTATTTTAAAAATAAAAATCTGAACAAAAGGAAATATCTACTGATGGCTCTCACCGATATATATCAAAAAGGGGCTAACAACATAAAAATACCGAACAAATCCTTAAATCTATGCTGACAATATTTTGTCTTGTGAAGTGAGAATAATCCACGTACATTGTTTCTGTCATAGTAAAGAGGACATTTCTATGTCGATGCCAAGCCTGTTTCTAAGAATACAAGATCCATCACTTAAAAATGCCATCGCTTCTTGCCAGGAACTGAACAAATTTCGTCTGCATGACATCGATGCCGCAGACCAATGGATTGAAGATTTCCTACAACTCAAACCGGAAGTTGCGATTGTTGAAGTCGCCCACTTTACTAGTGCAGATTATCAACGTCTTTCTAATATCGAAGACATCTACGATATGGACTTGATCATCATTAGCTCAGGCGCTCCAAACGAGAACTTGGATAAGCTGATGAACTTGGGTGCTATTTTTCACTACAGAAAGCCCGTTGATATTGCCATTCTGACGGACACCCTGAGCGAAGTCAGCCAGTACTATCAACACAAACAAGATCAAGGGCGTAAAGTGTCCACCAGCGATCTTGACCAATTTGGTCTTTTGGTCGGCTCTTCCTCTCCGATGCATCAGCTCTATCGTATGATCAGGCGCGTTGCTAAAACCGAAGCCAACGTCCTTATTGTCGGTGAAAGTGGATCAGGCAAAGAACTGGTGGCGCAGACCATCCACTTAGCGAGTGAGCGTAAACAACAGCCCTTTATAGCGATTAATTGTGGTGCCATTAGCCCTGAATTGGTTGATAGTGAACTGTTTGGCCATGAGAAAGGCGCTTTTACCGGAGCAAATAAAACTCACCAAGGTGTATTTAAGCAGGCAGAGGGCGGCACCCTATTTTTAGATGAAATCACCGAGATGCCTATCGAGCATCAAGTGAAGCTATTGCGGGTGCTAGAAACCGGAGAGTATCGCCCAGTTGGCAGTAATACAGTTCATATCGCTAATACTCGCATCATTGCTGCTACAAACCGTGATCCTAAAATCGCCATTGAGGAGCAGTTCCTGCGTGAAGATCTGTTTTTCCGGTTATCGCATTTCCCATTAACGATACCGCCACTGCGAGAACGAGGCGGTGATATCGTCGGTCTGGCCAAGCACTTTATCGCGCACCGCAACGCCAATGAGGCAAAAACCAAAACGATTCTTGACTCTGCGATCCAAAAAGTCGCTGCACACGACTGGCCAGGTAATGTCCGTGAGCTCAAACACACGATCGAGCGTGCATTTATTTTGGCTGATGACACCATCCGAGATGAACATCTTATCTTCGACACACCACCATTGGAAACAGGCACCAGTATCGAAGACCTTGTTCCGGCGGGCGTTTCGCTAGAAGAGCTAGAAAAAGCCGCCATTCTCAACACCCTTGAAGAGAATCAAGGCAATAAAACGGAATCAGCGCAGGAGTTAGGCATTAGCGTGAAAACGCTCTATAACAAACTCGAAAAGTATCAAGACGAGTAACTCGCTATGGGAATACAAAAAGAGCACTGAATAAAACTCAGTGCTCTTTTTGTATCTTATCTTTTATGCAGTTAGGCTGCGTTTGGTGTTTGATTAAACCCACTGCCCCGCAACAAAACCGCTCGACCAGCACCACTGAAAATTGTAGCCCCCTAGCCAACCAGTCACATCCATCACTTCACCAATAAAATAAAGCCCTTTAATGTCTTTGCATTCCATGGTTTTCGAGGATAAGTGATCAGTATCGACACCGCCGAGTGTCACTTCCGCAGTTCGGTAGCCTTCAGTGCCATTCGGGGCGATATCCCAATGCTCTAGACGCTCCACAATCGCCGCAAGCTCCTTTTGATTGAACTGTTTTAGCGGTTTATCGACTAGCTCTTTACGTTCAATTAAGACTTCAACCAGACGCTTAGGCAGCACTTTGGCAAGCGTATTCTTGAGTGACTGATTTGGATGCTTCTCACGACTGCGTTCTAATAACTCAGCAACATCATCGTTTGGCACAAGATTGATCAACACCTTTTGCCCGGCCCGCCAGAATGAAGAAATCTGTAACACTGCTGGACCAGATAACCCACGATGTGTGAAGAGCAGGGCTTCTTTGAACATGGTGCCATCTTCAGCCGTAATTTCCGCAGGTACCGCGATACCAGATAACTCAGCAAAGTCTTCTTTGTCTTCTTTATGCAGAGTAAATGGTACAAGCCCTGCCGTGGTTGGGATAACTCGAAGACCAAATTGTTCCGCGACTTTATAACCAAATGGTGTCGCTCCCAGTTTTGGCATCGACAAGCCACCTGTTGCGATAACTAAAGACTCACATTCGACAATCTCAGTACCAGCATGCAAACGAAAGCCTTCATCAATTTTTTCAATCGAATGAACATCGCATTGGTAACGCTGCTCGATGTTCGGCATGTCACACTCAGCTAACAACATCTTCACGATATCTTTGGCCGTAAATGCATCGACACAAAACAACTGGCCGTGATCACGCTCTTCGAACTCAATGCCATGTTTACACACCATCGAGATGAAATCCCAGTTAGTGTATTGGGAGAGCGCCGACTTAACAAAGTGCGGGTTTTGACACAAATAGTGATTAGCTGAAACGTCGTAGTTAGTGAAGTTACAGCGACCACCGCCCGAGATAAGGATTTTACGTCCTGGCTTTTTAGCATGATCGAGCACCAAAACACGGCGGCCTCGCTTGCCTGCTTCTGCAGCACACATTAAACCTGCTGCGCCTGCGCCAATTACAACAACATCAAATTTCTTACTCATCGGTAGCTCTTAGACTGATTGGTATCGAATCAAAATAAAAAAGGATGTGCACATTGCACATCCTTGCTTTCTAGGCGCGACATTCTACCGACAAATACCGAAAGGGAAAAGCGCTTAAACTCTAAGCGCTCTGTATGTCCGTAAAATCTCAGACAGAACAACTATCTAGATTATTGACTCTTAGAGAATGAAGGCTGCAAGTAGCGTCACGCCGAGCAACGCGGTCGATAGAACAAACAGTTCACGCACTCTTTCACACTTACCAGTAAAAATTTCATCGTGGTGATGATGATATTCTTTACTTTTAATGTAGTGATACAACCTCACCTGCTTGGTGACATTTCCATGAGTGGTAAAAAAACCATTACCATCAACTTGCTGATATAACAGCGGGTGCGCTTCACGCATGATATAAATTAGAGAACGAAGAGCGGTGAGATACCGGACCATATTAACTCCAGTTACCACCATTAGCGCAAATAAGATTGTGTCTCCACTGATCATCTTTTCCTCCCTACATCTTCAACAATGCTCAAGAGAAAAAGACGATCAACACTTCGTCTTTACCCGCTACTTACAACGTCCCAAAACGCGTTTACGCAGCTGGAGCATCCATGATTGAAGATGAACCTTCTTTCGCCATTTGTGCTAGATCTTTGTCAATGAAGAACAACGCTTTACCGTCTTCACCTACCAGTTCGATCTTATCTAAAATCCCTTTAAACAACTTCTCTTCTTCGTGCTGTTCTGACACGTACCACTGTAGGAAGTTAAACGTTGAGTAGTCTTGGCTAGTAAATGCAACGTGCGCCAGTTTGTTGATTTTTTCCGTGATCATTTGCTCATGTTCAAATGTCTCGCGGAAAACGTCACCTAGGCTCGCAAAGTCATGCTTTGGCGCATCAATAGCGCCTAAGATTGGCATTGAGCCAGTTTCACTCACGTAAGTGAATAGGCGTTGCATGTGCTCCATTTCTTCTACGGCGTGAGCGCGTAAAAATTCAGCCGCACCTTCAAAACCTTTGTCTTCACACCAAGCACTCATTTGTAAGTATAGATTGGATGAGAAAAATTCTAGGTTAATTTGCTCATTCAATTGTTCGACCATAGTTTGAGACAGCATGTTAACTCCTATTATTGTGCATGCAATATACCCAAGTAACCTCGAAATAAGTGACGCTGCGAGAATAGCTTGGTCGGCAGACACGGCGAAGTTTCACTTCAACTCTAGTCAGTAACACTACGCTTATTTCAGCATATCAAAGTCACTTGGGTATAACGCCACTATAACATGATTACTGAGACAAGACTTTGTACCTACGGCACCGATATGAGATCACTTCAGCAAATTTTTTTTGGGGTTGGTGCTAATCTAAAACTATGACCTTACAAGGAGATAGCAATATGAGTTACAAACACATACTTGTGGCAGTCGACCTTTCAGACGACAGTAAAGTGTTGATTAAGAAAGCCGTATCACTGGCTAAACCTCTGGATGCGAAAGTCTCTTTTATTCACATCGACGTGAACTACGCAGAACTCTACACTGGGCTTATCGATATCAATATGGCAGAAGCGCAACATCAAGCAATGGAAGCATCGCGCACACAATTGGCAAACTTCGCAGAATATGCGCAATACCCAATTGCCCATACCTTGGTCGGTAGTGGCGATTTGAGTAATGAGCTGTGCGATACCATTCAAGACTACAGTATCGATTTGGTGGTTTGTGGTCATCACCAAGATTTCTGGAGCAAGATTCTATCTTCGACTCGACAGCTTATTAACTGCTCACCAGTCGATATGCTGGTCGTACCGCTAAAAGACTGATTGGCGCAACGATAAAACTTGGTTAGACTGCGGGCACATTTGTTGTTGATAAAGATTCTCATCCATGGCTTATCTATCCGCAGTTACCCTACTTTGGGCATTCTCATTTAGCCTGATCGGCGTTTACCTCGCCGGTCAGGTTGATTCTTGGTTCTCGGTGTTCATGCGCGTGGCACTGGCGAGTTTGGTTTTCATTCCCTTTTTGAAATTCCGTGGCGTTAGCAAATCCCTAATCGCGAAACTGATGACTGTCGGTGGCTTCCAGCTCGGTTTGATGTATTGCTTCTACTACCAATCTTTTTTGCTCCTTTCCGTGCCAGAAGTATTGCTGTTCACCGTATTCACACCCATTTACGTCACGCTCATCTATGACTTCTTGAAAGGTCGCTTTTCACCTTGGTACTTAGTTACCGCAGCAATAGCCGTATTTGGTGCCGCCTGGATTAAATTTGCAGGCATTAATGAAGATTTCCTACTGGGCTTTTTGGTCGTACAAGGAGCAAACCTCTGCTTTGCCATCGGTCAGGTGGGCTACAAATATATCATGGAGAGTGAACCCGTCGATTTGCCACAACACACCGTGTTTGGCTACTTCTACTTAGGTGCACTTTGTGTAGCAACCGTGGCTTTCGCGCTCATGGGTAACCTCGACAAACTACCTACCACTGCAACACAATGGGGCATTCTGACATACCTTGGGTTGATTGCTTCTGGTTTTGGTTACTTTGCTTGGAACAAAGGCGCGACTATGGTGAACGCAGGGGCACTGGCAGTAATGAACAATGCATTGGTTCCGGCGGGCTTGATTGTAAACATTGTGATTTGGAACCGCGATGTTGATGTCATGCGACTCGCCATTGGCGGTGCGATCATCATGCTATCCCTATGGATTAACGAAACCTGGGTGAAAAAGCGCGTAGAGATGAGTTACGCCAATAAGTAACGCAGCTAATCCTATAAACATTTCGACAATAAAAAACGCTCTCCGACTGGAGAGCGTTTTTTGTTTGATTAATGCACTTTGGCTTGTGAGATTGCGTTCATCAAAGTATTAGGTGGCGTTGGCAGCAACACTTCTAGTTTCGCATTGCGCGCTTCAAGCTTGCGCTGACGCTTAAGTAACTTTTGTTGTTTTTTCACCACTTTTAGTAATTTCTTTTGCTGCTTATAGTGCTTTTTCAGTGCTTTTTTCGCTTTCTTGAGCGATTTTTTATCCGCTAAATCAAACCATACTGGTGCGTCGGCTCTTACTGGCTCCAGAGATTTTTCGGCTTGTTTTTTCTCTTTCACACGCTCAACAACACGCTTCACAATCGCGGCTTTTTCGTTGCTTTGTTTAGTGGTCACTGGAATCGCTTGTGATGGCAGAGCTTCAACCAATAAGCCACATGCTTGTTGCTCACTCAATGGCTTGTCTTGGCATTTTTGTGGAGGAATTGCGGCTGGCTTACAAAGGGTATCTTTGGCCGATGAAGAGCGTGCGCAAGAACGACAAACGAATTTTGGTGCGACAACTAAACGATGGATATCACCCAGTTCTGCCGCGATCTGTTTGCGACTCATTTTACATAAACGTTTAGCCATTCTACTACTCCAGCTTCCCAGTTATCGACCGCATCACAACAAGTGAAATAATAATAATTCTTAGTTAGATATACAGTCAGGGAAGGGAATTAGCAAGAGAAAACTATCAATAGAGACGAGGAAAGAGAGGCTGAGTCACAGCACGACACACCATACTGTGACAAGAAAAGTTGAGCCGTCAGGAAGTTATGCCATCGATGCTTTAACGTAGACATCGAAGCGATTTTTTTTCGTTTCAATCGCCATGGTCGGTTTTTTCTCGTTCAGCCAGTTAGCATAGTCTGGGCGTTTAACTACTACACGCTTTGTGGCTAACGCCATGGCTGGTTCTAGCAGACCATCGGCGTCCAAATCGGCGCCAACCAACGATTGGAAAACGCGCATTTCTTTTTTCACGAGCGCCGACTTCTTTTTATTTTCTGGGTGCGGATACATCGGGTCAAGATACACCACATCTGGCTGGACAAAGTCTTTATCTTGCGCCAATTGTTCCAGCGCATCATGGCTAGAAGCATGGATTAGCGACATGCGCTCAGATACCCAGGTGCCGATTTCTGGGTCTTGTTTCGCTCGATCCAAGCCATCATCTAACAAAGCCGCTACGACTGGATGACGCTCGACCATCTGCACTTTACAACCTAGCGAGGCGAGCACAAACGCATCACGACCAAGACCTGCCGTGCCGTCTAACACGGTTGGCGTTGCCCCTTTGTTCAACCCCGCAGCTTTCGCAATTGCCTGGCCTTTACCACCACCGAACTTGCGACGATGACCGACCGCACCACCAATCAAATCCACAAAGATTGCACCCAGCTTTGGCTCATCCACTTTACGTAGCTCCAAACGCTCGGTGGTTAGCACCAAAGCAAAATCGCTATCGTCAGTGTGTGAAAGCTGCCAACGCGCAGCGAGTTCATCAAGATGAGATTGTTGAGACGGGTTTTCACAGATCAATTGCAGTTGCAAAAGGAGGCTCCAATAAAAATCGAGGTAACTGGCGCTGAGTGTATACCTAAGTTACCTATTAATGCTAGGTTGAGCTTGCTACGCAGAGGTTATACAGCCGTCAGTTGCTCCACTAGCTCAGAAAGCGGCTTAGGATGGCCAATACCGTAGCCTTGGCCGTAGTCCACACCGAGGTCTATCAAATGCTGCATAACCTGGTCATTTTCGACAAACTCCGCCACCGTCACTTTGCCGAGCTGTTTCGCCAAGTCATTGATTGAACGAACCATCACGCGGTCCATTTCATTTATGTTGATATCTTGCACGAAAAGACCATCAATTTTCACGATATCGACAGGAAGTTTCTTTAAGTAACCAAATGAAGACAATCCAGATCCGAAATCATCCAATGCAATCATGCAACCCAAAGACTTTAGCTTGGTAAACAGCTCAATGGCTTGATCCAGATTGCTCATCGCCGCTGTCTCGGTGATTTCTAAGCAGATTTTTTCACACGGCAGAGTCGAACTTTCCAATCGCTCCAATAAGAAGTCAATAAACTCTTGATTCCCCATAGATTGACCTGAAAGGTTTATCGAACAGCGACCAAGCTGTTCAATCACCTCAGGACGCTGTTCAAACCACTCTAGCGTTTGAGTAATAACCTGCTTATCAATCCAATGGGCAATGTTGTAGCGCTCGGAAGCAGGGATAAACAGCGCAGGAGAAACATAATCACCGTACCCATTGCGAATACGCACCAAAATCTCAAAATACATTTGAGTCTCGTGCTTTTGTAAGCTTTTTATCGGTTGAGCAAACAGTTCTAAACGTTGATTCGACAATGCCTCATGCACCAAATTGACGCTCTGCATTTCCATCTGACGACGCTGCAACTCTTCGTTATCTAAGCTGAATAGATTATAGCGGTTACGGCCTTGCTCTTTAGCGGCGTGACAAGCAGAGTCTGCTTGAGCGTGCACCATTTGTGGCGTATCAGCGGTATGATCGATGATACGGATACCAATTGAGCAACTGATGAACAGGCGTGTGTCTTCCCAAATAAAGAGGTGTTCGCTTAGTGTCGAGATGATCAGTTTGGCAATATTGATGGCGCCATATTCGTCACAGTCTTTGAGTAACACCGCAAACTCATCGCCTCCCATTCGAGCCAAGATGGAATTGTACGGCAGAACGCCTTCCAGCATACTTGCGCAGAATTGAATCGCCGCATCACCTGCATCATGCCCAACCGTATCATTGAGGACTTTTAGTTGATCTAAGTCGAGGTACAACATGGCGTGGACTCGACGATGGCTGTCCACTTCGCACAGTGCGGTCTTAAGCTCTAGTTCAAAATGGTTTCTGTTGTAAGTCCCCGTCAGTAAGTCATAGCGAGCTTGGTATTCCAATTTCTCGGAGAGCAGTTTGGTTTCGGTAATATCTTCGCCCACAATCAGCAGTTGCTCAGATTCACTCAGCGGACGAATATTCTCGCGCACCCAAACACGATGACCATTTGCATGACGATACTCGACTTCACGTCGCCAAACACCATGCACTTGCTGGTTGGGTTGCAATAACACTTGGCGAGGGAACAGCACTTTGTCATCAAAATAGAACTCCCTCAGGCGATGTCCGAGCATGTCCATCGGTTTGTAGCCAAGAAGTAGTTGAGCAAATCGATTCACTTCTTGAATTCGGTTATTACTATCAAGCGTCACCATCATCACGGGCTGCTGCTCATAATAGTTGCGTAGGGTTGACTCACGTTGGTAGAGCTTGTCCTCCATCAATTTACGACTGGTAATATCGCGCGCTTCAAACAAGTATTGCTTATGATTCCCTACTTGCTGAGAAAAAGGCTTGAGCGAAACTTCTAATACCAAGGCGCCGTGTTCTTTACTCCAAATTTCAGCTTCAAACGTCGACACTTGATGGTGAGGCGCATGGAAATACTCCTCTAGCAGCGCTTGGGCTTTCTCACTCCAGTTGGGATGAAACCAAAGTGGTCGGTCTAAACGCAGTCCTTGGTGATAAAGTAAGGATTGAAGGTGATCGTTGCCCGATTTAAGCACACCGTTGGCATCCAAAATGCCCATATACTGCATGCTCTGATCGAAAATCGATTCTAGAATAGCCTGGCTTTCTCGCGCAGCGCTCTCACTGCGACGCATCCGCTGTAAATAATAACCCATCAGCAAAATGACCACCGACATCACCACAAACAGACTACCAAACAGGCGAATTTCCTTGGCAAAACGTTCAGAAAGCTTCATTGGCTTATTAAAAAATACCGCAGAAACCTCTTGTTCAGCCCCCAATCCCCAACGCGCTACCGCTTGGTAATCGAGCTTTATTTCAGAATCACTTTTTTTCACGGCAGGCAGAGGCTGATCAGGGTTATCCAAAACGAATTCAAGCATCTCTGCACTCTCAATACCATGCCGATAACCACTTTGAATAACCCCTCCAACTGCGCCATGACCCAAACCAATGTCATGCACCATAAACAGCGGCGCGTTTGAGACTTTGTTGACACCAACCCAGTCACGCTCGCTGCCAACCATACCTTGTTTATCTCGGTAATAGGTCCAGAACAAGACGACTTTATCGGAACTCAGTTTTGCGACTTGTTGTTTTAGATCGATGATGCTGTCTGGGACAAGTTGTACGATTTTGTCTCGATATTGCGGGAACTTGAGGACAAAATTGTCGATTTGATAACGCAACACCTCACCGGTCACCGAGTGGTCACTGACGATGAGAACTTGTGTGTAGTTCGGATGTAAGCGCTCAATAAGAGCGAGATTCGCTTCCAAATCGACATCTTCCATGACTCCGGTTGCATTCAGAGAACGATGTAAAGAAGGATGGTAGTTATTAATGCCGTTAAATATAACTGGGGTGTCTTTGATGATTGGGGCTAAACGCTGCATGAGTTCAAGTGCATTGTTATCGCTCACTAAAATGGCATCGAATCGCTCTTTGCGTAATTTCGTAAGATACAAGGATTTTAGTTGCGCAAAAAACTGCTCACTCTGGTTACGTTTCGAGTCTAGATAGAGCACACGCATGTCCAGCGCTCGATCGCCCAGCTGTTGCTCGATGCCTCGCTGTATGGAGTCCGTCCAGAAAAAACCCTGATGATAGGAGTGCACGACCAACACCTTCGGATCTGAGGCCGTAGCAAACGCGCTCCAACATAGCGCGGCAATAACCAGAAAACGCTGCACATTATCTCCATAGCTCGGAGTTAACCCGCAGTTACTCCTGCCAAACCTTGTGAATCCTATCCGCTATGAGTATAAAAGGGAGGTAAAACTCTATCCCTAACGGAAATCATAGTATGAATGCGAGCCTGCCGAAACTCGACGACCTTGACCGCGCAATATTAAAAACACTGATGGCTGACGCCAGAACGCCCTACGCAGAAATGGCAAAGCAGTTCGATGTCAGCCCTGCCACTATCCATGTGCGTATCGAGAAGATGAAGTCGGCTGACATCATCGAAGGAACGGAGGTGATCATCAATACCAAAAAGCTTGGCTACGATGTGTGCTGCTTTATTGGTATTAACCTCAATGCAGCTCGTGATTACCACTCCGCGTTAGAAAAACTCAACGCGCTCGACGAAGTCGTTGAAGCTTACTACACCACGGGCGCGTATAACATATTCGTCAAATTGATGTGCAAATCGATTGAAGAGCTGCAATTTGTACTGATCGACAAGCTGCAAGCCATTGATGAGGTTCAGTCCACAGAGACATTGATATCGTTGCAGAACCCGATCAACCGCAACGTAAATCCGTAAAATTTTTTATAAAAAATGTACAAAAAAGGCCAACTGAACGGTTGGCCTTGATGTTTTTTGCTCAATTTACGCCGCAATACCCGAATGGCGCAACAGTGCATCGATTTGTGGCTCGCGGCCACGGAAGCGCTTGAACAGCTCCATTGGCTCTTCACTGCCCCCCATTTCTAGAATGTTGTTCAGGAAGCTTAGGCCCGTCTCTTTGTTGAAGATGCCTTCTTCTTCAAAGCGAGAATACGCGTCTGACGACAGCACTTCAGCCCATAGGTAGCTGTAGTAACCCGCACTGTAGCCACCAGCAAAAATATGGCCGAAGCTGTGTGAGAAACGCGCCCATTCAACCGCAGGAACTACCGCGACTTTCTCTTTCACTTTCGCCAGAGTTTCCAGTACACGCGCACCCACTTCTGGGTCATATTCAGTGTGAAGCGTGAAGTCGAACAAGCCGAATTCTAGCTGACGCAAAATACCCATCGCAGATTGGAAGTTTTTCGCTGCGAGCATTTTGTCTAGCATCGCTTTCGGTAGCGGCTCACCTGTCTCATAGTGACCAGAAATGAACGCCAGCGCGTCCTCTTCCCAACACCAGTTTTCTAGGAACTGACTTGGTAGCTCAACCGCATCCCAAGGCACGCCATTAATACCTGAAACAGCACCTGTATCAACTTGCGTCAACATGTGGTGGATTCCATGACCAAACTCATGGAATAGCGTCACGACTTCATCGTGCGTGAACAGTGCTGGTTTGTCGCCCACTGGACGGTTGAAGTTACACGTTAGATACGCAACCGGCGTTTGCAGCTCGCCAGATAGCGTAACGCGACGACCACGACAATCATCCATCCACGCGCCGCCACGTTTGTGTTCACGAGCGTAGAGATCTAGGTAGAAACTGCCACGGAGTGTGCCTTCAGCATCAAAGATATCGAAAAAGCGCACGGACTCATGCCAAGTGTCTACGCCTTCGCGCTCAGTAACGGTCATGCCAAACACGCGGTTTAGCACTTCAAACAGACCGCTCACGACTTTTGACTCTGGGAAGTATGGGCGCAGTTCTTCATCCGAAATTTGGAACAGGTGCTGCTTTTGTTTCTCGCTGTAGTAAGCGATATCCCAAACGTTCAGCTCTTCAACACCAAACTCACTTTTCGCAAACTGACGTAACTCTTCGACTTCACGTTCACCTTGCGGTTTCGCTCGTGTCGCTAGGTCATTCAGGAAGCCCAGCACTTGATCCGGCGTTTCAGCCATCTTTGTTGCTAACGACTTTTCACTGTAAGTATTGAAACCTAGCATACGTGAAATTTCATGGCGCAGTTTTAGCTGCTCAGTAATGATTTCTGAGTTATCCCATTTGCCTGCGTTTGGACCTCGATCAGAAGCGCGCGTCACGTACGCTTCGTACACTTCTTTACGCAACTCTTGGTTATCGCAGTACGTCATGACAGGTAGGTAAGATGGGATATCTAGCGTAATGAGGTAACCATCTAACTCTTTTGCTTCTGCGGCAGCTTTCGCTGCTGCCAGCGCCGATTCTGGCATACCTGCTAGGTCTTTCTCGTCTGTGATGTGCTTGGTCCAACCCATGGTGGCATCCAGCACATTGTTAGAGAATTTAGAGCTCAGCTCAGACATACGTTTGCTGATCTCGCCGTAACGGTGCTGCTCATCGGATGGCAAACCAATGCCTGATAACTCGAAATCACGCAGTGCATCAGTGATGGTTTTCTGCTGGGCACGAGTTAACGTTGCAAATTCTTCGCTCGCTTTGATGGTTTTGTACGCTTCGTACAACCCTTTGTGCTGACCAACCCAAGTGCCGTACTCTGACAAAATTGGTAGGCAACTTTCGTAAGCTTCACGTAGCTCTTCGCTGTTCACTACCGAGTTCATGTGACCCACTGGCGACCAGATGCGGCTTAAGCGATCATCCGCTTCTTCAATTGGCGCAATCACACTGTCCCAAGTTGGGTGAGCGTTGTCTTGTAGAACTTCATCGATTTTTGCTCGGCAGTCAGCAATCGCTTGCTCAACGGCAGGCTTGATGTGTTCTGGTTTAATTTGAGAAAACGGAGGTAGGTCCGTAAACGTCAGAAGAGGATTAGACATGAATAATTCCTTTTGTGTTTTGACTCTGTGATTGCCTGTCTATTTTGTGTAGATAGGCCAACTCAATGTACAGACGAGCCAGCAACATGGATTGGGGGAGCTCCGTTCCCTTTCTCTATGCCGCGATGACCATCATATAGTCAACCAGCGCTACTCTGTCCTTGAGTCTTGTTATACCTAAATGAAATTTCACACCCTTTTGAGTGCGAGAAACTCACCTAGTTCAATTCGATTACCAATAGTAAGTGTGGGTGACTTAAAGAAATTTCAATAGCGTCCCCTTATCAGAGGAACAGATTTGATTGGAAGTTCTACATCTTTAAGTTACTTGAGTATAATACCGCCATAGAGTGAAAATCACAGACCACACTCAGCCAAAGAGTGTTTCGAGAGTTTAATTTGTTAAGTTACCGCCACAGCTTCCACGCTGGCAACCATGCCGACGTGGTCAAACACATCGTTCAAAGCCTCATTCTTGATGCGCTGAAACAAAAAGATAAGCCATTCGTTTATCACGATACCCACTCGGGTGTGGGCCGTTACGATCTGACTCACGAATGGTCTGAAAAAACGGGCGAATACAAACAAGGCATCGCACGTATTTGGGATAACCCAAGCATTCCTGAAGACATCAAAAGCTACATCGATGCCATTAAAGTGCTCAACAATGGCGAGAAGCTGCGTTACTACCCAGGCTCACCACGTGTGGCGCGCGCGCAAATCCGCCCACAAGATCGCATGGTGCTGACCGAGTTGCACCCAGCCGATCACCCATTGTTAGAGCAAGAATTCCATCGTGATCGCCAAGTGAGCATCTTCAAAGAGGACGGATTCCAACGCCTCAAAGCAAGCTTACCGCCACAAGAACGTCGTGGTTTGGTGCTGATTGACCCACCATACGAACTCGCAAAAGAGTACCGCGATGTGGTGCGAGCGATTCATCAGAGCCATAAACGTTGGGCAACCGGTATCTACGCGATTTGGTACCCAGTAGTAAACCGCCACGACATCGAAGATATGATCGAAGGCTTGGAAGCACTGGGCATTCGTAAAATTCTGCAAATCGAGTTAGGTATTGCACCAGATACCAACGAGCGCGGCATGACGGCATCCGGCATGATTGTGATTAACCCGCCATGGAAACTGGAAAGCCAGATGAAAGAGATTCTGCCATTCCTGCAAGACGCGATCGCACCAGCAACTGGCCACTGGAAAGTGGACTGGATTGTGCCAGAGTAAGCACTTCAGTACTGCTATCTTCAAGCGCAACGATATTCTCGTTGCGCTTTTTTATGCTCTCACCTTCTCCCTCCAATCGTGCTTATTCTTCTTTTTGTGCCTCTCATCGCTATTTGTCATAAGTATTGTCGCTTTTTCCCATTTAGGAATTAGTCGAATTCGATTTATGATAGTGGGATAACGGTGGCATTGAGTTCGGACAAGGTCATCCCAATCTATCTATGTACCAGATAAAATTTATAAGCTCTTGGAGAAAGTAATGGCGACTCATTTTGACTATATCTGTATCGGTGGCGGCAGTGGCGGCATCGCATCTGCAAACCGTGCGGCGATGTACGGCGCGAAAGTTGCGCTAATCGAAGCTCAAGACCTTGGCGGTACCTGTGTAAACGTAGGTTGTGTACCGAAAAAAGTGATGTGGCATGGCGCGCAAATCGCAGAAGCAATGAACCTGTACGCAGAAGATTACGGTTTTGATGTCGACGTGAAAGGTTTCGACTGGAGCAAACTGGTTGAGAGCCGTCAGGCATACATCGGTCGTATTCACCAATCTTACGATCGCGTTCTTGGCAACAACAAAGTAAACGTGATTAAAGGCTTTGCTAAGTTTGTTGACGAAAAAACTGTCGAAGTAAACGGTGAACACTACACAGCAGATCACATCCTGATCGCGGTTGGTGGTCGTCCTACTATTCCAAACATTCCAGGCGCTGAATACGGCATCGATTCAAACGGCTTCTTCGACCTAGCAGAGCAACCAAAACGCGTTGCGGTTGTGGGTGCTGGCTACATCGCAGTTGAAATTGCTGGCGTACTGCACGCGCTAGGTACAGAAACGCACCTGTTCGTACGTAAAGAGTCACCACTGCGTAGCTTCGATCCAATGATCATCGATACGTTGGTTGAAGTGATGGACGCAGAAGGTCCAAAACTGCACACCCACTCTGTACCAAAAGAAGTGGTAAAAGAAGCCGATGGCAGCCTAACTCTGCACCTAGAAAACGGTGAAAGCCAAAACGTTGACCAACTGATTTGGGCAATCGGTCGTCACCCTGCGACAGACGCAATCAACCTAGCGTCAACCGGTGTGGCAACGAACGAAAAAGGCTACATCAAGGTAGACGAATACCAAGAAACCAACGTGAAAGGCATCTACTGTGTGGGTGACATCATGGAAGGCGGTATCGAGCTAACGCCAGTAGCAGTGAAAGCGGGTCGTCAACTTTCTGAGCGTTTGTTCAACAACAAACCAAACGCGAAAATGGACTACGATTTGGTACCAACTGTGGTATTTAGCCACCCACCAATCGGCACTATCGGTCTAACGACGCAAGAAGCGGAAGAGAAGTACGGCAAAGACAATATCAAAGTCTACACGTCTGGCTTTACGGCGATGTACACCGCCGTTACTAAGCACCGTCAACCATGTAAGATGAAGCTTGTATGTGCGGGCGAAGAAGAAACGGTTGTTGGTCTGCACGGCATCGGTTTCACGGTAGATGAAATGATCCAAGGCTTCGGCGTAGCAATGAAGATGGGCGCAACCAAAGCAGACTTCGACTCTGTTGTGGCTATCCACCCAACGGGCTCTGAAGAGTTCGTAACGATGCGTTAATTACGCGCTAATCGCATTGCTGATTTCAGCGAATCATTTGAAAAGGTCATCTTAGGATGACCTTTTTTTGTTATCCCATGCTTAACTCGCATTCTCTAATAATGTGCGAATAAACTCGGCTTTAATAGCACTCTCCTGCTTACCATCATGAATCAGACACAAGTCTGCACACAGTGACTCTTTCAGCTTGATAAAACGAATCCCATGCCAATGATGCTGAGAAAATGTCGACGGAACCAACGTCACGGTATTGCTGTTTGCTACATATGCCATCAAGGTGCTTGGCTCCACCACTTGTTTGCCAATATGGGGTGAAAAGCCTTCTTGCAGACAGGCATTGATGATGAAGTTTGCCGAGGCAGAATTCGCCAAACTCATAAACGCAAACTCACACGCCTTTAAATCTTGGAGCCGCAGCAAAGATTTGCTGGCTAACTCATGTTGCTCCGACACCGCCACCACAAACACATCTTTGCCCAAAGATACCGACTGATACGGATAAATGTTGAGTGCATCAGCAAAACGCACAATGCCCACATCGATTTTCTTCTCGCTCAGATGCTTCTTTTGCGTCTCTGGGTTAAGGTCAAAAATGTCGGCGTGATAAGTGTCATGCTCAGCATGGAAACGCTGTAACAGACGATCAAATCCACCCCAAAATGCGCTACTTACCACACCAACTCGCAGGATATTTCTCTGGTTCAACCCCACTTGCTGCACTTGATTGAGCGAGACATCCAAGGTCTGAAAAATCAGTTGGCATTTGGACTCCAACAATCGCCCGGCCTCCGTCAGCATGACGTTTCTTGAATCACGCTCAAACAGTTTGACGTTAAGCACTTCTTCCAACTCTTTGATGCGATTGCTCAACGGCGAATTGGTGATATTGAGGTTCTCGGCGGCCTTAGTGAAATGCTTGGTTTGTGCGACCTCGTAAAAGTAACGCAGCATCTTCAGCGTCACGCGCTCAAATGGTTCTGACTTCATGCATTGAGTCCTAGCGAATTTCATCATCCTCTTTTTAAGGATGATAGTAGCGAATAAAGCAAAGATAACCAGCGCAGAAAGTCACACAATAGAATCAACACACAACCAGAAGGTGACTAACATGAATCACGATCCAGTAATCGGTGCGCTACAAACCATTCGCGAACGCAAACCAAACTTCCAACCTAAAGCGGCGTTTATTTTAGGCTCTGGCTTGGGCGTATTGGCAGATGAACTACAAGACAAAGTGGTCATTCCATACGAAGAGCTCGAAGGCTTTCCGGTTAGCACCGTGCTAGGCCACTCTGGTGAGTTGGTACTTGGTACCATGGGTGGCGTAGACGTAGTGTGCATGAAAGGTCGCGGTCACTACTACGAACACGGCTCAATGAAGGTCATGACCACGCCCGTGCGCACCTTTAAAAAGCTGGGCTGTGAGTTTCTGCTCGTCACCAACGCGGCAGGCTCCCTTCGCCCTGAGCGTATTGATGTCGGTTCTCTGGTGGTATTTCATGACCACATCAACACCATGCCTGAATCGCCAATGATCGGTCCGAATGATGAAGAGTACGGCCCGAGGTTCTTCAGCCTCGCCAATGTCTACGACAAAGACCTGCGAGCAGAAGCGTTTGAAGTCGGCAAAGCCAATGGCATTCACCTCAATGAAGGCGTGTTTGTCTCTTACACAGGCCCCAACTTTGAGACCACAGCCGAAATCCGCATGATGCAAATCATCGGTGGTGATGTGGTGGGCATGTCGGTCGTGCCAGAAGTGATTTCTGCGGCGCATTGCGGCTTACCCGTATTGGCAGTGTGTGCGATCACCAACATGGCAGAAGGCTTGGGAGATGTAGAATTGTCTCACGCCCAAACATTGAAGTGCGCGAAGCTAGCCGAAGCAGATTTCATTCGCTTTATTAAGCGCTTTATGAAGCATCACTTCTAAAGCCGTTTCATTCCAAAAAGCAAAAGGGTCATCAAGTAACTTGATGACCCTTTTTCGTATCACGTTTTCTAACGTTCGGGGGTATTTCGGAGCCGTTTGTGCGTTTTACTTAACTGCGCGCACCAATTCAGCAATGCCTTCCCAATCGCCGTTGTCCATCATTGCGGTTGGCACCATCCAAGTACCGCCACAAGCCACAACCGATTTCAGCGCTAGGTAATCTTCCACGTTGGATGGGCTTACGCCACCTGTCGGCATGAATTCCACAGGGTAAACCGCCGTCAGTGCTTTCAGCATGTTTACGCCGCCTGATGGCTCAGCAGGGAAGAACTTCAACGTACGCAGACCCATTTCCATCGCTTGCTCAACCAAGCTTGGGTTGTTTACACCCGGTACGATAGTCACACCACGTTGCTGACAGTATTTCACTGTGGTTGGGTTGAAGCCTGGGCTAACGATAAAGTCCACGCCCGCTTCGATCGCGATATCCACTTGTTCTGTGGTCAGAACGGTGCCCGCGCCAATCAACAATTCTGGGTACGCTTCACGCATGATGCGAATCGACTCCGCCGCCGCTTCGGTGCGGAATGTCACTTCCGCACATGGTAAACCGTTTTCTACCAACACTTTTGCCAGTGGCAGAGCGTGTGCTACGTCGTTGATTGCGATAACTGGGACGATTTTGATATCTCTTAATCGTTGTTCAAGTGTTGTCATGGGGAACCTCTAAAGAATAAAGCTTAATGTTGCGACGATAATAAACGCGATACCGCCAAGTAACGTTTCCATTACCGTCCAAGTTTTTAATGTGGTTTTCTCATCCATCTCAAGCAAACGAGATACCAACCAGAAACCAGAGTCATTGAAGTGAGACAGTACCGTTGCACCACCCGCAATCGCGATTACGATAAAGCAAAGGTCTAGTTCACTCAAACCTGTTGATGCAGCCACAACTGGCGCGATAAGAGCTGCCGTAGTGGTTAGCGCTACCGTTGCCGAGCCTTGAGCAACACGCAGACAGGTTGAAATCACAAACGCCGCCACAATCACAGGCATACCTGTGTCTGTAAGAACGTCAGCCAGTGCATCACCGATACCACTTGAACGCAGTACGCCGCCAAACATGCCACCAGCACCCGTTACTAGGATAACGCCACAGATTGGAGCCAATGACTCACCACACAATTTTTCTAGTTTTGCCATGCCGTAGTCTTTGGCAAACACAGCCAGACAGACAATCAAAGTAATCAGCAACGCGACTGGAGTTTTACCTAGCATACGTAGGAACTCAACCAGTGCCGTTTTGCCATCAATCACACCCGCAACCGCCAGTGTGTTCAGTACCGTATCCAAACAGATTAGCAGGACTGGCAGCACAAGGATGGTCATAACCGTGCCAAATTTTGGTGCGTTGCGCTCATCCACCATCGCTTCGCCATTAAAGAAGGCTTTAGATAGTGGGATATCGAATTTTTTGCCCGCGTACAAACCAAATAGGTAAGCGCCAAGGTACCAAGTTGGAATAGCCACCAGAATACCCACCACCAATAACAGACCGATGTTTGCACCAAGGAATTCTGCCGCTGCAACCGGACCTGGGTGTGGTGGAACAAACGCGTGCATAACCGCAAAAGCACCAGCTGCAGGCAACGCGTATTTAATTGGTGAGCCACCAAAACGAGCCGCCACACTTAGGATGATTGGCATCATCACTACAAGGCCAGCATCGAAGAAGATTGGGAAGCCAAACAGTAATGAAGCGACGCCCAAAGCAAATGGTGCGCGCTCTTTACCAAAGCGACCAATCAAAGTGTCTGCCAGCACTTTCGCACCGCCAGTCACTTCAAGAATTTTACCGATCATCGCACCAAGACCAACCAGCAATGCCACGGAAGCCAGCGTGCCGCCGAAGCCGCCCATCATGGTCGATACGACTTTCTCTGAAGGAACGCCAGTGGCGATTGCCGTACCTAAACTCACCATAGTAAGGGAAGCAAAAGCATGGACTTTCAGTTTAATGATCAGAACGAGTAACGCTGCAATGGCAAGGCCTGCAATCGTCAGTAGGAACGTAGGATCTGGGGCTTGGGTTAATTGCTCCATAGGTTCACCTTTAAGAATTATTGTTTGTGTTATGGTTCACATTTATTTCAGTTACCAGTAACATGTTACCGATAACATGAATAAGATAAACCCATATTTTAAAGTGAATTCAAAAATTGAGATCACGCGCAAATTTGGTTATGAGGATAAGTTATGGCTGGTAGTAGTGTCATCGTTATGGGCGTTTGTGCTAGTGGTAAAAGCACAATTGGTGAGCATCTAGCGAAAAAGCTAGGGCGTAAATTCATTGATGGTGATGATCTTCATCCACGAGCGAACATTCAGAAAATGGCTTCGGGCCAGCCTCTGAACGATGATGATCGCAAGCCATGGCTAGAACGCATTCGTGATGCGGCGTACAGCCTAGAAAGCAAAAACGAACACGGCATCATTGTCTGTTCAGCACTGAAAAAGATTTACCGCGATCAGATCCGCGAAGGCAACAACAACGTGACCTTCCTGTTCCTTGATGGCGATATGGAGTTGATCCTTAATCGCATGCGTATGCGCAAAGGCCACTTCATGAAAGAAAACATGGTGAAGAGCCAATTCGAGACACTAGAGCGCCCAGACAACGAGCCTCAAACTCTGATCGTCAGTATCGACGGAGACATCAGCGACGTGGTGGAACGCTCTGCCGCTGAGCTAATCAAAATGCAAGCGATCGAGGTGGCGTAATGACTCACTCTGTTGTTCTTGATGTCACACAACGTTTGACCGAGCGCAGCCGTGAAGCGCGCGCTGCCTTTCTTACTCGCACCGAAGTGCAAGCCGAAGCGGGCAAAGGCCGCGTTGGTTTATCTTGTGGTAACTTAGCCCATGCAGTCGCCGCTTCTTGCTCTTCTGAAAAGAAAAATATTCTCGATTTTACTCATGCCAATGTCGCGCTGATCAGCGCCTACAACGACATGTTGAGCGCCCACCAGCCGTACCAAGATTACCCAGTGCAAATCAAACAAGTGCTGGCGGACTACGGCCATACAGCGCAAGTCGCAGGTTGTGTGCCAGCGATGTGCGATGGGGTGACTCAAGGTCAAGCAGGCATGGATATGTCGCTGTTTTCACGTGACTTAATTGCGCAATCAACGGCGTTGTCTTTGAGCCACAATGTCTTTGATGCCACATTACTGCTTGGTATCTGTGACAAAATTGCCCCGGGGCAACTGATGGGCGCGCTGTCTTACGCGCACCTGCCGACTGCGTTTGTACCAGCGGGTCTGATGGCAACGGGCATCAGCAACGAAGAGAAAGTCGACGTGCGCCAAAAATACGCAGCGGGTGAAGTCGGCAAAGACGCTCTGCTGGATATGGAGTGTCGCGCTTACCATTCTGCGGGTACCTGTACGTTTTACGGCACCGCCAACACCAACCAGTTAGTGTTCGAAGCCATGGGCTTGATGCTGCCGGGCGCGGCGTTTATTCATCCCCATACCCAACTGCGTAAAGCGTTAACCGATCACGCCGCTCTGAAAATCGCCTCAATGACGGCGGGTTCTGCACACTTCCGTCCGCTGGCCGAGGTGGTCACAGAAAAGAGCTTGGTCAACGGCATCATCGCTCTACTTGCATCTGGCGGCAGCACCAATCACACCATTCATATGATCGCCGTGGCGCGTGCTGCTGGCATCTTGCTCACCTGGCAAGACATCAGCGATCTGTCGGATGTGGTTCCTTTATTAGCGCGCGTTTACCCGAACGGCCCAGCCGATATGAACGCGTTCCAAGACGCGGGGGGCGTGCCAGCGTTATTGCACCGCTTGAACCAATCCGAGCTTTTGCATCGCGATGTGAAACCCGTGTTTGGTGAATTTGAAGACCAAATGACGCTACCGAGCCTTGTCGATGGCCAACTGACCTGGACATCGTGCCAAGGCAGCCAAGACGGTGACGTGATCGCCAAACCAGACGCCACATTCCAAAATACTGGCGGCACTCGCGTATTGACTGGCAACTTAGGCAAAGCCGTGGTGAAAGTGTCTGCGGTGAAAGAAGAGCAACGCGTGATTGTGGCACCAGCGATCGTATTCCAATGCCAACACGAAGTGGAGGCCGCGTACAAACGTGGCGACCTGAACAAAGACTGCATCGTTGTGGTCACACACAACGGCCCAGCGGCAAACGGCATGCCTGAACTGCACAAGCTGATGCCAATTTTAGGGAACGTGCAAAAAGCGGGCTTTAAAGTGGCGTTAGTGACTGACGGTCGTTTATCTGGTGCATCCGGTAAAATTCCGTCTGCGATTCACGTTTCTCCAGAAGCCATTCGTGGTGGCGCGATTGGTTTAGTGCGCAACGGTGATTTGATTCGCCTTGATTGCCAAACGGGCGAACTGAACAACTTAAGCGACACCACTGGTCGCGAGTTGATTCATTTCGATACCGAATCGACCCAACAAACTTGGGGACGAGGCTTGTTTAGCGTGATCCGCCAAAACGTATCGAGTGCAGAAGAAGGCGCAAGCTTCATTGTTTAAGGCGAGAAGAAAAACCTCGTCATTTAGACAAGCCTAAGCAAGATCAGGAATTTAATATCAACGTGCTGTGAAGTCAGAGAAAACACCTCTGCCACAGCACTTTTTGTTGGTAGATTCTGAATCACACTCGTCCCTCGCTGTTCAGAATGACGAGCTTTGAGATTGGCCACCGCTCTTTCTAAAAACGAATGAATCCGTCATTCCGACGAGCCTAGGCGAGATCAGGAATCTAATATCAACGTGCTGTGAAGCCAGAGAAAATCCCCTCTGCTACAGCACTTTTTGTTGGTAGATTCTGAATCTTGCTCGTCCTTCGCTGTTCAGAATGACAAGCTTTAGGATTGGTCACTGCTCTTTCTAAAAAAATGAATCCGTCATTCCGACGAGCCTAGGCGAGATCAGGAATCTACTATCAACGTGTTGTGAAGCTAGAGAAAACTCCTCTGCCACTGCACTTTTTGTTGGTAGATTCTGAATCACGCTCGTCCCTCGCTGTTCAGAATGACGAGCTTTGGGATTAGCCTCAGTTCTTTCTAAAAAAATGAATCCGTCATTCCGACGAGCCTAAGCGAGATCAGGAATCTACTATCAACGTGCTGTGAAGCCAGAGAAAACCCCTCTGCTACAGCACTTTTTGTTGGTAGATTCTGAATCACGACCGTCCCTCGCAGTTCAGAATGGCAAGCTTTAGGATTGGCCTCGGTTCTTTTTAAACGAATGAATCCGTCATTCCGACGAGCCTAGGCGAGATCAGGAATCTAATAGCAAAATGCTGTGAAGCCAGAGAAAACCCCTCTTCCACAGCACTTTTTGTTGGTAGATTCTGAATCACGCTCGTCTCTTGCTGTTCAAAATGACGAACTTTAGGATTGGCCTCTGTTCTTTTTAAAAATGAATGAGTCCGTCATTCCGACGAGCCTAGGCGAGATCAGGAATCCACTATCAAGGTGCTGTGAAGCCAGAGAAAACCCCTCTTCCACAGCACTTTTTGTTGGTAGATTCTGAATCACGCTCGTCTCTTGCTGCTCAGAATGACGATATCTAGCATTCAGTAAATTACATCAAGCGGTCTTCATCACTACGACGGCAGCAATCACCACAAAGATACCAAACCAGCCGATTGGCTTGAGTTTCTGCTTAAACAGCAAGGCTCCACCTACTGCGGTACCCAAGATACCGATCGCACCCCAAGAGGCATAAGCAATGGCTAAGTCGATCTCTTTCACCGCTTGTGCCAACAGCGTGAATGCTGTCAGTACCAACACAATCGCCGCAATGCCCCAGCCTTTATATTTAAAACCTTTTGAGCGTGTCAGCGCCATATTGGCCATGATATCGACCAAGGCAGCCATCACGACAAATCCAAATGACATCGTAAAAAATTGACTCATGATTCGCACCTTGTACTAGTAGAAAATGAACGTTCTTTTGCCGGTTTATCGGCATTTTTCTTGGCGTTAGGCTGACCATGTGATTCCCCTAAGGTCACACACACAATGCCAACAACGGCTAACATCAAACCAAACAACTCTTGATGGTTTAAGTTGGCATCAAAGGCGATGATCGACACCACGGTGATCAACGAGATACCCAACCCTTCCCAGACAGCGTATGCCACACCGATAGATATTTTCTTCGCGGCAAATGCGAGGAAGTAGTAAGAGATTGCGATCAGCACATACATTACGATGTAGCCCCACCACCCGTGCCCTTGTCCGATAAGAGACATAGTGCTGGTGCCAGCCACTTCGGCAACGATGGCGAGCAATAAAAATAGACGTGCAACTAGCATGATTAATCCTCCATCAGAAATTAAAAAAATGCATAACGGAGAATGGTGAATGCCGCGTACCTGTATCGACATTCAAAAAGTTAAAAAGATAAAAATGAGCCACTTCTCCTGACTATTTGAGATAAGGTTAGCGCTGGGTAGGAAAAAGAGACAGGTAATTGAGATATTCATTTTTGAATATCTTAAGAAATAAGTTGTCTATGTAATCACACAACATTGATAAGGTTAAAGCATCTGCTCTCTCATTCAGCTGATGCCATCAGGTGACGTCACTGCGTAAAAATCAGCGGCGTATTGAGGGTTTGTCGCACCACTTTATGTAGGTGTCTGTGCAAAGGATGGTTGCGGTTGGTTTGAAGGAAACCGCCAGAGACCACAAACTGACTGAACTCACGATTAACGGGTGGCATTGCGTAAGAGGCGAGTTCTGGCATCAACAATGCCGAGCTTTGACTGGCATACATAATCGCGTCGGTTTCTTGCAACATTTGGCAAGCCAAACGCAAATTATAGGACTTCAGTAACACTACTGGCTCATAACCCATGCGTCGATACTCGGACTCCACGGTACAAAGCGGTTTATATGACGCGGGCGCAGGCAAAGAGACAAGTGGTAGTTTGGACACCGTGTCCCAATCATTGCTGACTTTCGACAACGTTGGGTGATTTTTGCGCGCCAAAATCACCCGTTTTTCAACGAATAACGGGCGCATGTAAATGTCTTTCGACAGCTCGGTCTCTTGGTCAAGAATGCAGTAATCGTGCTCGCCTTCTAACATTTCATCGTGCGAGTAAGTATTCCAGCTGGAAAAAGCAAAGTGCGCTTTGGGAAAGGCTCGATGACAACCAGTGAGCAGTCGCTGCCCTTGTTCATCCATCAAATAAGGATCAGTTACAATCGCAATCTGCCCTTGGTATTGCAGTGGGTCGAACACTTCAAATTCTTGCACCACTTTTTCCAGTGGCGCAACCATATTGTCGAACTCGGCGGCGAGACGAATCGCCATGGGTGATGGCTCTACCCCATGTGCTTTACGCACAAAAAGCGGGTCATCAAACACTTGTTTCAACTTCATCACGCCGCGGCTGGCGCTCGGTTGAGAAATGCCAAGCTGCATTGCGGCCAGCTTGATGCTGCGGTTTTCCACCACGGCTTTTAATAAACGCATTAAGTTGAGATCCAATGCATCCAGCTGATGTGCCATACCCTAACCTACCAATACCATTGATGAGCGAATACAAAGAGCAGTTAACAATTAGTTAAACACTCTCTCCCGACGTGATCTGATAACCCATATCGAAGACTTTTTCTTCTTGCGTTTCGCCTTTCAGGCGCGCAATTAATAGCTCTGCGCTCTTTACACCAATTTGGAAACGCGGCGTATCAACGCTGGTCAGTTTCGGACTGATGGTTTGACCGATATCCAACGCGTTATAGCCCGCCACTGCCAATTGCTGTGGAACTTGAATGCCACGTTGCTGCGCACTCAGCATGGTGCCAATTGCGATGTCATCGTTGGTACAGAACACCCCATCGAGCGTTGGGTGCGTTTCCAGTGCGCGTTCGAGCAAATCATGTGCTAAAGAAAAACTCGAATGATCACCAGTTAATACATGTTTGGGTTCTAGCCCTGCTTCTGTCATCGCGCGATCGTAACCTTGCATCCGCAATTTGGTTCGCGTATCCAGACGCGCGCCAAAATAGACGATTGTACGCTTCCCCGTATCTAGCATCTGCTTAACCACGGTGTACGACGCATCTTCATGATCGAGTCCAACCGCCATATCAATCGGCTCCGATGGCAGTTCCATGGTTTCGACCACCGGAATGCCCGCATTTTTGATCATCTGTAATGTACGCGGCGTGTGATGGCTTTCAGTTAGAATAAGCCCATCGACTTGATAAGAGAGTAATGACGCGATCTTGCGCTCTTCTTCAAGCTCATCGTAGCTAAAATGCGCTAAAAGCGTCTCATAGCCATTGGCTTTGGTCACCATCTCTATGCCCTGAACAAAGGAAGCAAAAATTTGGTTGGACAAAGACGGCAGTAAAATACCAATGGCTTTACTGGAGGACTTTGACAACATCGCCGGTGCACGGTTTTCGATGTAACCCATCTCTTCAATCGCAGTCGCAATCTTGGCCCGAGTCTTTTCCGCCACCGATTCAGGGTTACGCATGTAGCGTGAAACGGTCATCTTCGTGACGCCAACCTGGTCTGCGACATCCTGCAATGTCGTACGAGTTTTCTTATTCTGTTGAGCCATAAATATGTGATTTATCAGTAATGTTACAAGTAACATTATGACGAATAGACTCTCTGCCGACAAGTTCAGTGAAAATAATTCGCAAAATGAGATGAATATCAGTGGTAGAGCGTATTAGCAAACGCATCACAAAGAAACGCCACTTAAATAGCGATAATATTTGAGACCGCAAAAAAGCCCCGAACTCGGGGCTTTCTTCTATATTTTGACCGCAATATCTGAGTCGTTATTTCACGCACACCACGTTCAACAATGAGGTCCCGGTGAGCTGATTGGGCTCACGATCGGCGAACAAACCTTTCTTATCTTTGCCCCAATACGGCAGTTGCAGTGGCCATTGATTTTTTTCCATCACCCCAGACGCCCTCAGCGCTTTAAACTCTGCAGGGTTAGCTAAGTTCATACCCAGTTGCTGACATACTTTGTGCGAGTTTTCGTAGTTGAGGCGGTTCCACGGCTTACCATGTTCCATGTAAAACTGATTATGGTGATCGAGTAAATATGGGACCACGTACGTTTTGCCCTGCACTGAAGTTCTCAACCGAACTTCAATGTCATCATTTCCAGTGACAATTGGCTTCGCTTTGGTCTTAGCAACAGGCGTAGACGAAGAGCTATCACGCGAACTTTTTGCCTTGGTATCTGGCTTCTCTGCCCGCGCTTTAAAGGCGTCGGTATCAGCTCGCACAGCAGGAACTGGCGCGGGTTTCGAGGTCACCGTCGGTGTTGGCTTAACCGAAGATGCGGCTGATTTCGACGATACAGTAGATTTAGGTGTAGGTGGTGTTACTGGTTGTTTCGTCCCTTTCCCAACCACTCGGATGAACGCCTCTTTGTAATTCGACAAGGTTTTGACTCCTCGTAAGTCATCCCTCGCATCAGACAATGCCTTGTAAGGTCCAATCAAACAGCGATAGCCTTTGGATTCAGGCTTCATCCATACGTCAGTCGTGATTTTACTATAGAGAGGCTTAGCTTTCGCGAGAGACATAGGCTTGGGTAGCAATCCGCATTGAATCCAGTAAAGGTAGTTGCCCCCCTGCGGCACTTTCTTTCCCCATACTCCGTTACCAATTGGGCACGTTTTCTCAAGCATCGGTAATTCTTTCTCGCTGGCTTGAGTGGCTTGGCAAAGGAACTCCTCCGCCGATACTGGGCTAGAAAACTGGGCGCATACTAGCAACAAACCCAAAGCCAGGCTTGCTTGGAAGATACGAGATGGGTGTTGTGCCTTCTTCATTTCCATACACTTCACTCTAAATTAGTGGGTAAGGTCATTATGGCGGCAAAGCGCCAAAAAAATGTGAACAAAGAATAACTAGCAAAAAAAGAGCCGGAATTTGCATCCGGCTCTCAGTTTAGGAAGGAATTAAGTGAATTTACAACGCTTGGTGGGAAAATTCTTATCCTTTGTACAGTTTCGGGTTGAATACATCACGTAGCCAGTCGCCCAACAGGTTGATAACCAAAACCAATGTTACTAGCACGATGCCAGGGAAAGCAGTAATCCACCATGCACCAGAGAAGATGTAGTTAAAGCCGATGCTGATTAGCGCACCCAGTGACGGCTGATCGACTGGCAGACCCAAACCTAGGAATGACAGCGCCGCTTCCGACATGATCGCGTTCGCTACCTGTACCGTCGAGATAACCAAGATTGGCGATAGACAGTTTGGCAGAATGTGACGGAACATGATTCGCGGAGCTTTAAAGCCCATCACACGCGCCGCTTCGACGTATTCTTTCTTCTTCTCTGCCAATACCGAGGCACGAATAGTCCGTGCGTATTGCGGCCATTCAGCCACACCGATGATCACCACCAGCATCACCACCGCGTATTGGCTGTAAAAATCGCTGCCAAAGCTGGCTTTGAAAATGGCCGATACGATGATCGCCACCATCATGGTTGAGAACGATAGTTGAACATCCGCAAAGCGCATCAAGAAGCTATCGATACGACCACCGAAGTAACCCGCCGACAAACCAATGATGATACCCAGAATCAACTGAAGACCGACGGCTAAAAAGCCGATCGTCAAAGACAAACGAGAGCCGTAAAGAATGGTCGATAAAATATCGCGGCCTTGCTCATCAGTACCAAGAACAAAACGCTCATCGCCCTCTTCCATCCAAGACGGTGGTAGCTCTGAATCCATGATGTCGATAGACGTCAGATCGTACGGGTCTGTTGGCGCAAGAATCGGTGCAGCCAATGCCAATACTAAGAACATCATAAAGACGGTAAAACTCGCCATCGCCACTTTGTCGCGTTTGAAGTAATACAGAAAATCTGACTCTTTGAAACGCTGCCACGCTGATGGAGCAGGAGCTGGTGTTAAATTTGATTGGCTCATGATTAAGCTCCTTTTCCAGTTAGGTTCACAGTTGGGTTGATGATGCCGTACAGCAAGTCAACGATGGTATTGGTTACCACGAAGATCAGACCAACAAAGATAACGTAAGCAGTGATCAGCGGTGTATCTACACGGTTGATTGCCTCTAGGAAAAGGAAGCCAGTGCCCGGCCATTGGAACACGGTTTCAGTGAGAATGGTGTAGGCCACCATGGTACCAATCTGCACGCCACCTACCGTCAATACTGGTAGCATGGTGTTCTTAAGTGCATGTTGGTAATAAATCTTTTGTAAGTTCAAACCTTTTGCTTTGGCGAACTTAATGTATTCCGAACTCAGTACTTCCAGCATTTCTGAACGTACCAAACGGATGAACAACGGCAGCATGATAGACGCTAGCGCAATACAAGGTAGGATGAGGTGCTTGATACCATCAATGGTAAAGAAGCCAGATTCCCAACCGAGTACGTTAGCGGTTTCACCTCGCCCATAGGAAGGCAGCCAGCCGAGTTCGATGGAGAAGACGTACATCAGCATGATTGCGGTTAGGAACACCGGAATCGAGATGCCGACACTACTCATCGCCATAACAAATTTGGTAAAGACACTCTTCGGGTGAATCGCGGAATACACCCCGAGTGGTATAGAGAAAACGATAATGATGAGCGTCGCGCCAAACACGAGCTCTAATGTTGCCACCAGCTTATCGAGGATCACCTCAACTGCAGGTCGCTTGAAAAAATATGAGGTACCCAAATCACCTTGCAGTGCATTACCCACAAAGCGCGTGTACTTTGTGATAAAGGGATCGTTCAGGCCCAAGTCGTCGCGTAGCGCTTGACGCTCCGATTCCGAAACCGACTGACCTACAAGCTCACGCAGCGGATCACCCAGGTTGTCCTGAATGGCAAACGCCACCAAACTGATCACAAACATCACTATCAGTGCCTGAAACAGGCGCTTGACCAGAAACGAAAACATTCCTTGCCCCTTAACTATCCATAGATCTCTAAATTAGAGAGAAAATTCAGTCTAAATAACCCACTCAATCCGACTGAAACAAAACTGAGTCGAGTGCTTTAAGTTGAGGAGGGAAATCCATCCCTCCTCAAAGTCGACTAACCGTGATTATTCAACCACTAGGTCACCGAAGTAAGGCATTACCATTGGGTTAACGATGTCTGCCGCTTTCACGTTAGACTTCGCACCCCACGCTTCACTTTGCCAGTGTAGCGGTACGAATGCTGCGTCGTTGTATAGTGTTGCTTCTACACCTTTCAGCATTTCTGCACGTTTCGCAGGATCCGTTTCTACGTTCGCAGCTTCAACCACTTTGTCCATTTCTGGGTTTGAGTAGTAACCACAGTTGTACTGACCACGACCGGTTTCTTCGTTACGAGTCATCGTTAGGAACTCGTTGAAGTTCGCTGAGTCTTCTGTATCTGAGTGCCAACCGATCATCAGCATGTCTGCCGCACACTTGTCGAACTCTGGCCAGTATTGCGCTTTTGGCATGGTCTTCAGATCAACCTTGATACCGATCTTAGACAACATTGCCGCTGCCGCTTGTGCTACTTTCGCATCATTCACGTAACGGTTGTTTGGTGCGATCATCGTTAGCGTCAGGCCATTTTCGTAACCCGCTTCTTTCATCAGTTCTTTCGCTTTCTTCAAGTCGTAGCGAGGAACCAGTTTGTCATCGTGACCCACGTAACCTGCCGGGCTTTGCTGACCAGCAGCCGTTGCGAAGCCTTTCATGATTTTCTTCACGATACCTTCGTTATTGATTGCGTGAACAATCGCTTGGCGAACGCGAACGTCTTTCAATGCTTCGTTGCTGTTTTGGTTTAGTTGGAACGTGATGATACGAGTACCAGGTAGCGTAACTAGGTCGATGCCGTCAGCATCTTCAACGCGTTTGTGGTCGTTTGGCGCTACAGGGTGAATCATGTCAACACCGCCAGAAAGCAGCGCTGCTACACGAGTTGCGTCTTCTTTAATTGGCACAAGCGTTAGCTTATCAACGTTACCTTTCGACTCTTTGTCCCAGTAATCTTTAAAGCGTTCAAATTCCACTTTTACGCCCTGTTCACGTGAAGTCACAATGAATGGACCCGTGCCAGATACGTTAGTCGATGCAAATGAGTTACCGTGCTTCACTAGCTCAGACTTGTCTTTGCCGTCCGCAGTTTTGCCAGTGTAGAACTTGCTGTCCATTGGGAAAATGTACGTTGCGGTTTGCAGCACTAGTGGGTAAGGACCTTTAGTTACAAGATCGAACGTGTTGTCGTCCACTTTGACGATTTTCTCGTACGGGTCGAAGATGTTTTTAAAGTCAGGAGAGCTTTGTAAACGCTGGAACGTCCACACGACGTCGTCAGCAGTTAGAGTATTGCCAGAATGGAATTTCACACCTTCACGCAGTTTGAAACGAACAGTCGTATCGTTAATACGTTCCCAACTTTCCGCTAGGCGAGGCTCGAAATCCATTTTTTGAGTAAAGCGAACCAACGGATCAAATACCATGTGTGACATTTGCAGTGTGCCACCTGATAGCTGCTCATGTGGGTCAAGCGATACTGGGTCAGCTGCATAGCCAACTTTGATATCTGCTGCCATTGCGTTAAAGCTTAGGCCCGCAGCCATTAGCGCCACTGCTAATTTGCTTTTCATGGTTTTCATTTGCATAACTCCTTCATGCGGGGATACGGATCCCTTGTTGTTGTGTTTGCGTCTTTGTTATGACTAAAGGTTAGCCAAGCGAATTGCTTGGTTTATGCCGTTTCGATATCTTCTCGCAAGCCTGTAAACTCCGGCATCAGAGAAATCAATTTTTTGCTGTATTCGTGTTGAGGTGCCGTGAATAACTGTTCTGTTGGTGCCACTTCTAAAAGTGTACCCATTTGCATCACACCTACTCGGTCACACATCTGACGAATAACAGGTAAATCGTGGCTGATAAACAACATAGTCAAGTTCAGCTCACTTTGCAGATCTTTCAGCAAGTTTAGAATTTGTGCCTGTACCGATACGTCCAGTGCTGAGGTCGGTTCATCACAAATCAAAAGTCGAGGACGAGTCGCCAACGCACGCGCAATAGAAATACGCTGACGCTGACCACCGGAGAATTCATGAGGGTACTTAAGCCCAGCCATTCGACCCAAACCAACATGATCCAATAGGTCATTCACGATTTGGCGAGTTTCCGACTCGTTTTTCGTCAATTTATGGAAACGGATTGGCTCAGCAATAATATCGAATACCTTCATACGAGGGTTCATTGAAGTATATGGGTTTTGGAACACCATCTGCATTTGACGACGCATCGGGCGGCGCTCTTTCTCAGAGGTTAAAGCGGTCAGGTCAATGCCCTCGAATTTCACCTGACCAGAGTTAGGTTGGTATAAACCAGCAATCACACGTGCAATGGTCGATTTACCTGAACCAGACTCGCCCACCAAACCAAAGGTTTCGCCTTCGTGCACTTCAAAGCTCACATTATTAGATGCTTGCACGTATTCTCGGCGGCTCTCGAACAAAGAGTCTTTGGTCACAAAGCGAAGATTGACGTTCTTCACGTCCAAAAGCGGGCCAGTGTACTCACGCTCATCTTGGCTTTGTCCTAACCAGTGGTTCTTGATATCGAGTGGCTCCATTTCCGCCGCTTCTTCGATATAGCTTACTAACGGGAAACGATCTAACTTTCTGTCTGAACGTGGTACCGCTGAAATTAGACTGCGAGTGTAAGAGTGATCAGGATCGCCCAATACTTTGGCTGTTGGTCCAAACTCCACCAAGTCACCACGATACATTACCGCCACGCGATCGGTGACGTTGGAGACTACCCCCATATCGTGAGTAACCAACATACAGCCGACATTGTTCTTGATACACAGCTCGCGGATCAAGTTGAGGATTTGGTCTTGGATAGAAACGTCTAACGCCGTAGTTGGTTCGTCCGCAATGATGAGATCAGGCTCACCAGCCAAAGCAATGGCAATGACAACACGCTGACGCATACCACCAGAGAATTGATGCGGGTACTGCTTTAAGCGGTTTTCTGGTTGAGGAATACCAACCTGCTGCATAAGAGAAAGCGCGCGCTGATACGCCTCTTCATCAGAGACCTTCATGTTGGCGTGGATCGTCTCTTTCAGCTGTTGCTCAACAGTAAAAAGTGGATTGAGCGAGGTCATCGGATCTTGGAAAATAAAACCTATTTTCGAGCCGCGAACCTTACGCATCGCTTCTGGTGATAGGCCAGAAATTTTTTCTCCATCCAGGAATACATCACCGCTAGCAACGCGACCTGGAGGGCTAAGCAAATCGATAACAGCGTTACCAACGGTGGATTTACCCGCACCTGATTCGCCAACAACACCCACGATTTCACCACGTTCAATATGAAAAGAAAGTGACTTCACGGCAGCGTGAACGCCGTGTCGGGATGGGTATTCAATACGAAGGTTTTTCACTTCTAATAGTGACATTTCAGACCTCTACTGCCTTGTCTGTGGTATCGAATCATGCCAAAGGCACCATTCATCACCTGAATGAATCCGTTCAAATTCAGAATAATACTCTGAAATCTTAATGCGGAAATAATTTGGCAAAAATCACACAAAAAAGCAACAATTAAAGTATATTCCGCCGAAAAAACATTAAATAAACGCACAATTAGCGAATAAAAATGCATTAACAAGTATTTAACCATTTTCATATCACACTATTTTTGTGCGTCATGCACCAATAAAACTAGAAAAATGCTCTAAAAGTAAACATGAGCTAAACAAGATCATTAACCATATTATTCATGTGCATTTATTAACATTTAACAAACAATATCATATGCAAAAAGTGTTTTTTCAACATAAAAAACTATTAATAAAATAGTCGGCAAATACAAAAAGCCAAACTTAGGAAGAGAAAGGATAGGTCAAAACGTGAACAAAACAGCAAAACCACACAAATCCTGCTCCAACGCAGATTATGCGCCACTTAAGCGGTTTATTGACTAAGCAAAGGAAAGTACCGCTATCCTCATTCGTACGTCATAAGAAAACTCGCCGATTTTAACCCTTTACGACACAATTGAGAGTGGGA
The DNA here is from genome assembly GCF_023650755.1 of Vibrio sp. SCSIO 43097. Lineage (NCBI taxonomy): Bacteria > Pseudomonadati > Pseudomonadota > Gammaproteobacteria > Vibrionales > Vibrionaceae > Vibrio > Vibrio sp. SCSIO 43097. The sequence continues at coordinate 3,348,621 of NZ_CP071840.1, forward strand.
TAATAGATGAACAGTGTCAAAGCCAAGCCGTAAATAAAAGGAGCCCCTGTGCTTAAAGCGATTTTTTTTGATATGGACGAGACTTTATGTGCAACGTCACAAGCCGATAAAGTTGCAGGACAAGCGTTTACAACTTGGATTCATAAGACCTACCCACAAGTTACCGAACCAAAAGCGTTTTTGCAGCGCTACTTGCAGGGTGTATACAAAAAGCTGAATGCTGAGTTCCCTCACCTTGTGGCTCTGCTACCCGATGAAAATGCCTTCCGTTGTGGCCTGATCCAAAACATCTTGGCGGAGCAAGGCGTCAGCATCACTGCAAAAGAGGCTCAACAAGCTCAAGACTACTTTGACTCTGCACGTATGGGCGCGTTCACCTTCTTCCCTGGTGTAAAAGAAATGCTCAGCGACCTTCGTCAACATTACAAACTCGTCGTGATCACTAACGGTCCGATTTTTTCTCAACACCCTAAATTAAACGCGACACAAATGAGCAACTGGGTGGACCATATTATTGTGGGAGGAGAAGAGCCAGAAGAGAAACCTGCTACAAGTATTTTCCAAAAAGCGCTCGACTTGGTCGAAGTAAAACCAGAAGAGGCTCTACACGTGGGCGACTCTTTACCTGCTGACATTGCTGGCGCTAACAATATGGGCATTTTGAGTGTGTGGGTGAATGCGACAGGCGCAAGCAACTCAACGGATATAACGCCAAGTTTTGAAATCCAAGAAACGGTAGAACTGAAAGAAATCCTTAAAACACTCGCCCAATAAAAGCAGCGGATTAGAAAACTACAAAACCCCAGACACTGCTCTGGGGTTTATTTTGTCAGCTCGAAAAGCATTTGGATCATAGGTGGTCAAAAGCCCCTAGAGCTGTACACTTTTGGGAAAAATTGAAATGGAATGCCGATTCTTTTCAGGAGAGATGCAAAAAAGCCCCAGTCTTTCGACTGAGGCTCTAAATAGCGGTCGGTGAAGAGCCGAATTCTAACTTCAGGCGAACCCCACTTGGGTTCAAATCCATTGATACATTACCGACTAATACAGTCCAAGCAAGATCATAAACTCTAAAACGACGAAAGCCTGCTAAAAAGCAGGCTTTCTAATAGTGGTCGGTGAAGAGGGATTCGAACCCCCGACCCTCTGGTCCCAAACCAGATGCGCTACCAAGCTGCGCTATTCACCGAACTGTATTTGCTGATTTTCTCAAATCAGACAGGACACTTCAACTAAGAAGTCACCTTAATTAATGGGGTGGCTAACGAGATTCGAACTCGCGACCACCGGAATCACAATCCAGGGCTCTACCAACTGAGCTATAGCCACCATCAATTTTTGCTGTTTACCGCTCTATTAGAGCCATAAACTAAATAGTGGTCGGTGAAGAGGGATTCGAACCCCCGACCCTCTGGTCCCAAACCAGATGCGCTACCAAGCTGCGCTATTCACCGACGATGTTTTATCTTGATTGAATCAAGATTGGGAGCAATGCTACCGCATTCAATCTAAAAAAGAAAGAATGGGGTGGCTAACGAGACTTGAACTCGCGACAACCGGAATCACAATCCGGGGCTCTACCAACTGAGCTATAGCCACCACTGATTTTTACCGATGTATCCTCCGAGGCAATGGTACGCCCGAAAGGATTCGAACCTTCGACCTTTGGCTCCGGAGGCCAACGCTCTATCCAACTGAGCTACGGGCGCATGCCCTATCGGCGGAGTGGAATAATACGGATATCACACTATGCCGTCTAGTACTTTTTTTACTTTTTTTATCGTTTGGTCTCTTTTTCGACAGTTATCTTCCGTTAAAGTGGATTTTTGATGTGATTCACGCCCTGTCATGGATAACTTGTTGTTTATTGCAACAAGTTATCGGGATATAATCACCCATTATTTACATTGATTTAACAGCTGCAACCAAGTTGTCTAATCATTCTATGCCATTCAGTGGAATTTAATGATTTCTCTGCTCGGCATTAATACTCTAACTATATAAATAGGTAAGTCACTTACCTCGGGAATGTGAAGTGGGTTTAATGGATATGTCTCGACAAATGATTAGCGTTTTGTTCGCTGCCTTAACGTTTTCTACGGCAGCTTTAGCTTCTGACATCAGCCAAACTGAATACGATGCGATCGCAGAACGCATCCAACCTGTCGGTGATGTTTATCTAGCGGGCTCTGAGCCAGTGAAAGAAGAACCAACCGGTCCACGTGATGGCGCCACAGTTTATGGTACTTTTTGTATTGCTTGTCACGCATCTGGTGTAAACGGCGCACCTAAAACAGGTAATGCCGATGATTGGGCACCGCGTATTGCACAAGGCAAAGATACGTTAGTGAAGCACGCATTAGAAGGCTTCAATGCGATGCCAGCCAAAGGAACCTGTATGGACTGTTCTGACGATGAAATCATCGCAGCAATTGACCACATGATTGAAGGTCTATAAGTAAAGACATCAACGAAAAAGGCTTGCCAGTTGGCAAGCCTTTTTGTTTTTAGTCAGTGAGAACAAGGTTACTTTACTTCTTAAACATTGCTCGAATATTGGCAATGTGTGCTTGACCTTTCGCCATACGCTCTTCTGCTGATACTGGCTTTTTGTTTACTTCCCATTCAACGTCATCAAATGGCAACTCATCCAAAAAGCGGCTTTGAGTCGGTTTGATCAACTCGCCGAACTGCCGACGCTCTTTGCACATAGTGAAAGTCAGTTCACGTTGCGCTCGAGTAATACCAACGTACATCAGGCGACGCTCTTCTTCCACGTTATCTTCATCAATACTGGTTTGGTGCGGTAAAATACCTTCTTCGGACCCAATTAAGTATACATATGGGAACTCAAGGCCTTTTGATGCGTGCAAGGTCATCAGTTGTACTGCATCACTGTCTTCATCTTCTTCACCGCGCTCCATCATGTCACGCAAGGTCAAACGTTGAACGACTTCTTTTAACGTTTTCTCTTCTTGATCGTAGTTGTCACCCTCTAGGTCCGCCACTATCCAGGAATAAAGGTCAGAAACGTTCTTCATTCTCATTTCAGCGGCTTTCGGACTTGCTGAAGTTTCGTATAGCCAATCTTCATAATGGATATCACGAACTAGCGAACGAACCGCTTCGACGGTATCACCACGCTCAGCTTGATCAGCAATCGCCACTAGCCATTGGGTGAAACGACGCAGGTTTTCTAGGCCACGTCCCGTTAGGTGCTGTTCGAGCCCCATTTCAAAGCTCGACTCAAACAGGCTCTTGCCTCGCATATTGGCATAACTGCCTAACTTCTCTAACGTCACTGGGCCAATTTCACGTCGTGGAGTATTCACAATGCGCAAAAATGCATTGTCGTCATCCGGATTAACCAAAACGCGCAAATACGCCATGATGTCTTTAATCTCTGCGCGCGCAAAAAACGAGGTGCCGCCAGAAATTTTATACGGTACGCGGTTTTGCATCAGAGACTTTTCAATCAAACGTGATTGGTGGTTACCACGGTATAGAATCGCATAATCTTTATATTCGGTACGGTTTAGGAACTTATGCGCAATTAGTTCACCCGTTACGCGCTCTGCTTCATGCTCTTCATTTTTAGCCAACAACACTTTGAGTTTTTCACCGTCAGGAATTTCAGAGAACAAGGACTTCTCATAGACGTGAGGGTTGTTAGCTATCAAAATGTTGGCCGCACGCAGGATTCGACTCGTTGAACGGTAGTTTTGCTCTAGCTTAATCAAACGCAAATTTGGATAATCTTCACCCAGCAACACGAGGTTCTGAGGTTTCGCACCACGCCATGAATAAATAGACTGATCGTCATCCCCTACAACCGTCAATCGCCCACGTTCTCCGACAATTAATTTGACCAGCTCATACTGACTCGTGTTGGTATCTTGATACTCGTCAACCAGTAGGTAACGGATACGATTCTGCCAACGCTGACGAACATCTTCATGATTACGTAAGAGTAAAACGGGCATCAAAATTAGGTCATCAAAATCGAGCGCGTTATAGGCTTTCATTTGCTTTTGGTACATATCAAAACAGAACGCAAACAATTGTTGCTGTTCACCTTGCGCACGCGCTTTGGCTTGCTCTGGCGTCAACATGTCGTTTTTCCAGTTGGAAATACAACTCAGAAGCTGACGTAGCAGATCTTTATCACCATCAAGCTGCTTTTCGGTAAGTTCTTTGAGCAGCGCTAGCTGGTCTTGGTCATCAAACAGTGAGAAGCCCGCTTTCAACCCTAAATGCTTGTACTCACGCTTGATGATGTTCAATCCTAAAGTGTGGAATGTTGATACCATCAAACCTTTAGACTCACCTTTCCCTAACGTTTGACCTACACGCTCCTTCATTTCACGTGCTGCTTTGTTGGTAAACGTCACCGCAGCAATATTACGCGCTTTGTAACCACATTGCTGAACCAGATAAGCGATTTTATTGGTAATAACACGAGTTTTGCCCGAGCCAGCACCAGCTAGCACTAGGCATGGACCAGACACGTATTTCACGGCTTCATCTTGACTAGGGTTCAGCTTCATAGAAATTCTCTGCGGGTGATGAATGTGGCGCCTATGATAAAGGGGTGGCCTCGTGAAAGCTATGCTGATTTCTTGTAATTTTCACACCAATTAAGTGCAATATTCTGTTGCATAAATAGCGGGTATTTAAGCTATAATGAATGAACGTTCATTCACTAAAGGGTGACATTATGAAGGATAACCCTGCTGTAGATAAACGAGAACAAATCTTAGTCGCTGCTGAACAACTCATTGCTGAATCTGGCTTTCAAGGGCTTTCCATGCAAAAGCTCGCCAATGAGGCAGGTGTCGCAGCAGGGACGATTTACCGTTATTTCTCAGATAAAGAACATCTTTTAGAGGAACTACGCCTTAACGTTGCTAAGCGTGTTGCTACTGCGGTGCAACTAGGTGTTAGTGAAGAGATGCCTTTAAAACAGCGTTATCGAACCATGTGGCTCAATATTTGGAATCTAGCGAGCTCGAACTTAAGTGCGATCAGCAACCGAGTCCAATATGAGTCTTTACCCTGTTCAAATAGTAGCAAAGCTCGGGAACTTGAGAGACAAATGTTTGCCCAAGTAGATCTTCTTTTTAATCAGGGTAAAGACGAGGGAGTATTCAAGCTTCTCGATAACGAAGTACTTTCTGGATTAAGTTTTGAGGCAAGTGTTGCACTTGCTCGGAAACACGCTTTGGGATTTTATCAACTGGATAAGACGGCATTAGAGGCCGCTATTGAAGCCAGTTGGGATGCAATTATTAAACACTAACTTGGAGTTCTTAATAGAATGAAAAAGTGGATTTTGATGCTATCAATTGTTTTATTACTTTTTGGTAGCGTTGTTACATACAGACTAATTGATATCAAAGACAAAATGGAGCAGTTTGCCAATCGCCCTGAACCAGCATTCCCAGTAACCGTAACTGAAGTGCAAGCGGTGGATTGGGTACCAGTCATCGAGGCAATTGGTTTTATCGAGCCAAATCAAGGCGTGACGGTAGCGAACGAAACGAGCGGTGTTATCGATAAAATCGCATTTGATTCCGGTACTCAAGTCAAAGCAGGTCAGCCACTAGTACTGCTTGACTCTGACGTTGAGAAAGCGAATTTAAAGAGCTCGCAAGCCAAGTTGCCAGCAGCAGAAGCGAAATACAAACGCTACCAAGGGCTATTTAAAAAAGGCTCTATTTCTAAAGAAGCGTATGACGAAGCAGAAGCGAACTACTTCTCCTTAAAAGCGGACATTGAAAGCTTGAAAGCGACCATCGACCGACGCGAAATCAAAGCGCCATTTGATGGTGTAGTAGGTATTCGTAACGTGTACCTCGGTCAGTACCTACAAGCGGGTACCGATATTGTTCGCCTGGAAGACACCAGCGTGATGCGTTTACGCTTTACCGTGCCGCAAACCGATATTTCACGTATCAATATCGACCAAGAAGTGGATATCTTCGTGGATGCCTACCCAGAACAGCCTTTCAAAGGTTCAATTTCTGCGATTGAGCCTGCGGTTAACGTACAAAGTGGTTTGATTCAAGTTCAAGCGGATATCCCTAACAGTGACGGTAAACTGCGTAGTGGTATGTTCGCGCGTGCAAACATCATTCTGCCTAAGTTAGAAAATCAGGTCACTCTACCTCAAACCGCGATCACATTTACGCTATATGGCGACAATGTTTACATCGTAACAGAAGAAGATGGCGAAAAACGCGTTAAGCAGCATGTGGTAAAAGTTGGCGAACGCTCTAAAGATATCGCACACATTCTAGAAGGCGTGAAGCCAGGTGATGTGGTAGTGACATCGGGTCAAGTCCGTTTGAGTAACCATGCGAAAGTAAGCATTGTCGAAAGCGATGCAACTACCCCACCTGCTGAAACACCAATGCTTTAAGTTGGAGGCATCATGCGCTTTACAGATGTTTTTATAAAACGTCCAGTTTTAGCGGTATCGATCAGCTTTTTGATTGCATTGCTTGGTTTGCAAGCGGTGTTCAAAATGCAAGTTCGTGAGTACCCTGAAATGACGAATACGGTGGTCACCGTGACCACCAGTTACTACGGTGCAAGTGCCAACTTGATCCAAGGCTTTATTACTCAGCCATTGGAGCAAGCGGTGGCGCAAGCCGATAATATTGATTACATGACTTCGCAATCGGTACTAGGTAAATCAACCATTACTGTCAACATGAAGTTGAATACTGACCCGAATGCAGCATTGGCTGATATCTTAGCGAAAACGAACTCAGTACGTTCTCAGCTTCCAAAAGAAGCCGAAGATCCAACCGTAACCATGTCGACAGGTTCGACAACGGCGGTACTGTACATCGGCTTTACGAGTGACGAGTTATCTTCAAGCCAGATCACTGACTACCTTGAGCGTGTAATCAACCCGCAGTTGTTCACTGTAAACGGTGTATCCAAAGTTGACCTGTATGGTGGTATGAAGTACGCACTGCGCGTATGGCTAGATCCTGCCAAAATGGGCGCTTTGAAGTTGACCGCTACGGATGTGATGAGCGTTCTTAACGCCAACAACTACCAATCTGCAACCGGTCAAGCGACGGGTGAGTTCGTACTTTATAACGGTAGCGCAGATACTCAGGTATCAAACGTTGCTGAACTTGAAGCATTGGTCGTGAAAACTGGTGAAGGGGATGTCATCCGTCTAGGTGATATCGCTAAAGTAACGCTGGAGAAGAGTCACGACGTTTATCGCGCAAGTGCAAACGGTCAAGAAGCCGTGGTTGCGGCGATCAACGCAGCACCAAGCGCTAACCCAATCAACATTGCAGCAGACGTACTTGAACTGTTGCCTCAGCTTGAGCGCAACCTACCAAGTAACATCAAAATGAACGTGATGTACGACTCAACTATCGCCATCAACGAATCGATTCACGAAGTAGTGAAAACGATTCTTGAAGCAGCGGTCATCGTACTTGTGGTTATCACACTGTTCCTAGGTTCATTCCGCGCGGTAATCATTCCTATCGTGACCATTCCACTTTCATTGATTGGTGTGGCAATGGTGATGCAGGCAATGGGTTTCTCTTGGAACTTGATGACGCTACTGGCGATGGTGCTTGCCATCGGTCTGGTGGTGGATGACGCGATCGTTGTACTAGAAAACGTTGACCGTCACATCAAAGAAGGGGAATCGCCATTCCGAGCTGCAATTATTGGTACGCGTGAAATTGCGGTTCCAGTTATCGCGATGACATTGACGCTAGGTGCAGTGTACGCGCCGATCGCATTGATGGGTGGTATCACCGGTTCATTGTTCAAAGAGTTCGCTTTGACACTGGCAGGTTCAGTATTCGTATCCGGCATCATCGCTTTGACACTATCACCAATGATGTGTTCGAAGATGCTGAAGGCGAACGAGAAGCCAAGCAAGTTTGAGCAAAAAGTTCACCATGTACTTGATGGCATGACTAATCGCTACGCAAGCATGTTAAAAGCAATAATGGCTAGCCGACCAGTGGTGATCGTGTTTGCGATAATTGTATTCGCAAGTTTACCAGTCCTATTCAAGTTTATTCCTAGCGAGCTAGCTCCATCTGAAGATAAAGGTGTTGTAGTACTCATAGGGACCGCACCATCAAATTCGAATTTGGACTACATCCAAAACACCATGGATGATGTGAATAAGATTCTCTCTGATCAACCAGAAGTGGAATACGCTCAGGTATTTAACGGTGTACCGGATTCTAATCAAGCGTTTGGTTTAGCTACACTCAAACCATGGGGCGAACGAGAAGCGAGCCAAGCAGAAATCAAACAGCGTGTTGGTGGGCTTGTTTCGAGCATTCCGGGAATGTCTATTGCTGCCTACGAAATGCCGGAGCTACCAGGTGCTGGTTCAGGCCTTCCTGTACAGTTCGTAATTACAACGCCAAACAACTTTGAAAGTTTGTTTACCGTTGCAAATGACATTCTGTCGGAAGTAGCAAGCAGTCCAATGTTTGTCTATTCCGATCTGGATCTGAAATATGATTCTGCAACGATGAAGATCAAGATCGATAAAGACAAAGCAGGTGCCTACGGTGTGACTATGCAAGACATTGGTATCACCCTCAGCACCATGATGGCAGATGGTTATGTAAACCGTATCGACCTAAATGGCCGCTCTTATGAGGTAATTCCTCAGGTTGAGCGTAAATGGCGTCTAAACCCAGAATCGATGAAGAACTACTATGTACGCTCTGTGGATGGTAAAGCGGTTCCATTAGGTAGTCTGATTACCATTGATGTGGTGGCTGAGCCTCGCTCTTTGCCACACTTCAACCAGCTAAACTCAGCAACTGTGGGTGCTGTTACAGGCCCTGGTGTTTCGATGGGGGATGCAGTTAATTGGTTTGAAAATATTGCACAAACCAAACTGCCTGCAGGGTATAACCATGATTACATGGGCGAATCTCGTCAGTTTGTAACGGAAGGTAGTGCCTTGTATGCAACCTTCGGTCTTGCACTTGCGATCATCTTCCTCGTTCTGGCGATTCAATTTGAATCACTCCGCGATCCTATTGTCATCATGGTATCTGTACCTCTGGCAATATGTGGTGCCTTGATCGCATTGGCCTGGGGTACGGCCTCGATGAACATATACTCGCAGGTTGGTTTGATCACGCTGGTCGGCCTAATAACCAAGCACGGTATCTTGATCTGTGAAGTCGCCAAGGAAGAGCAGTTACATAATAAACTGTCTCGTATTGATGCGGTGATGGAAGCTGCGAAAGTGCGTCTTCGCCCTATCCTAATGACCACTGCAGCGATGATCGCAGGTCTGATCCCACTGATGTACGCAACAGGTGCAGGTGCCGCGCAACGTTTCAGTATCGGTATCGTCATCGTTGCTGGCCTTGCAATCGGTACACTGTTCACACTATTCGTGCTACCTGTGATTTACAGCTACCTAGCTGAAAAACACAAACCTCTGCCAGTATTTGTTGAAGACAAAGACTTGGAGAAGTTAGCGCGAGTTGACGAAGCGAAAGCAGCTCATCGTGAATTAGCGGATAACAGATAAGCTATTAAGGCATTCAAAAAGGTCACTTCGGTGGCCTTTTTTATTGCCGCTCTCTTTTTTGCCATCTAAATGGCGACTTTCACGTATCATTTACTTAAAATGAGGACAAATCAAAAGGAGTTTTAGCCACTATGTTTGACCCAAAGAAATTAGAGCAAATTGCTAAACAGATTCACGACTCAATGCCTCAACCTGTAAAAGAGTTGGGCTCTGATGTCGATCAGAAAGTTCGTCAAGTAATCCAAGGCCAGCTAAACAAGCTAGATGTTGTAAGTCGCGAAGAGTTTGATGTTCAAACTCAAGTTTTACTACGTACACGTCAAAAGCTAACAGAAATGGAACAGAAGTTGGCGCAACTTGAAGAAAAGCTTGCTGAAAAATAAGTATCAAAGCGCTCCTCACAAAGGAGCGTTTTTCTTATCGGCGCGCAGATAAATCGGCTAAAAACAAAAAGGCTTGGTCAACGGCGACCAAGCCTTTTGATTAGATGTTGTGTTTTATTTTGTATTTATCACTCCAGTCTGGCCAGAGTTCATTTAATATTTTCTCTACTTTGAAGCAAAGAAAATTAGCCACCAACCGCGATGCGCTTCATATCTGTCATATAACCACGTAGTTCTTCACCGATGTACTCTACAGGGTGGTTACGGATTGTTTCATTCACAGCGATAAGAGTCGCGTTATCCACTTGGTTAGACGTTTCACCTAAACCTTTACCAATTACGTCAGTATTTACGGCTGGCATAAACTTCTCACGTAGAAGCGGCGTTGCTACGTTAGCGAACAGGTAGTTACCGTATTCAGCCGTATCAGAGATAACCACGTTCATCTCGTATAAACGCTTACGTGCGATAGTGTTTGCGATAAGTGGCAGCTCGTGTAGAGACTCGTAGTAAGCAGACTCATCGATGATGCCAGAAGCGGTCATCGCTTCAAATGCTAGCTCAACACCCGCACGAACCATAGCAACCATCAGGATACCGTTATCGAAGTACTCCTGCTCAGAAATTTCTACGTCAGTTTCTGGGTAGTTTTCGAAAGCAGTTTCACCCGTTTCTGCACGCCAGCCTAGTAGGTTTGCATCGTCGTTTGCCCAGTCAGCCATCATCGTGCTAGAGAAGTGACCTGTGATGATGTCATCCATGTGCTTGTTGTATAGCGGACGCATCAGCTCTTTTAGCTCTTCAGAAAGTTCAAATGCTTTTACTTTCGCAGGGTTAGTTAAGCGATCCATCATATGAGTGATACCACCAAACTTCAGAGCTTCCGTGATCGTTTCCCAGCCGTATTGAAGAAGCTTGCCTGCGTAGCCAGGATCGATACCATCAGCAATCATCTTCTCGTAACACACGATAGAGCCAGCCTGTAGCATGCCACAAAGGATAGTTTGCTCACCCATTAGGTCAGATTTCACCTCAGCAACGAAAGAAGACTCTAGACAGCCTGCACGGTGACCACCGGTTGCTGCAGCCCAAGCTTTCGCGATATCCCAACCTTCACCTTTTGGGTCGTTCTCTGGGTGAACAGCGATAAGAGTCGGTACACCGAAACCACGCTTGTATTCTTCACGAACTTCCGTACCTGGACATTTAGGTGCAACCATTACTACCGTTAGGTCTTTACGGATTTGCATGCCTTCTTCAACAACGTTGAAACCATGAGAGTAACCCAGTGCTGCGCCTTCTTTCATTAACGGCATTACCGTCTCAACAACGTTTGTGTGCTGCTTATCTGGAGTAAGGTTTACTACTAGATCAGCTTGTGGAATTAGCGTTTCGTAGCTACCTACCTCAAAACCGTTGTCTTTTGCGTTTTTGAATGACTGGCGTTGCTCATCAATCGCGGCTTGGCGAAGCGCATAAGCAACGTCTAGACCAGAGTCGCGCATGTTCAGACCTTGGTTAAGACCTTGAGCACCACAACCTACAATGACTACTTTCTTACCTTTCAGATAATCCGCTTCTGAAGCGAACTCACTGCGGTCCATAAAACGACAACGACCTAATTGGTCCAACTGCTCGCGCAAGTTTAGGGTATTGAAATAATTAGCCATCTGGGTGCTCCTTTGAGATTCTTCCATTGAGGTCAGTAATTGCCTTACCGAATAACTTCATACTAAAACAGACATGAGATTGCTTAAAGTGATATATTCACAATTAATTATTGCAATTTATGCAACATGGAAATGAAAATTTAATGAATATCAAAAGCCTGCAACTTTTCATTCATCTCTGTGAGAGTAAAAGTTTCGCCAAGACCGCAGCGGCAATGCATATTAGCCCTTCAGCCTTAAGCCGACAGATACAAAAATTAGAGGAGGAAACCAGCCAACAATTGTTTTTACGCGACAACCGTAGCGTTGATTTAACTATCCAAGGTAAAAAGCTAGTCCCAGTCGCCTTAAAGATTCTTGGCGAATGGCAGCAGTATCAGAGTCACCTGAAGGGAACCGAGGATGAATTGAAAGGAGAAATCCGTCTCTTTTGTTCTGTTACTGCAAGCTACAGCCATCTTCCGGAGCTAATATCTGACTTTCGTATTCAGAACCCTTTCATTGAATTCAAACTATCAACCGGCGATCCAGCTCAAGCGATCGACAAAATACTAGCAGATGAAGCCGATATTGCCATATCAGCCAAGTCAGAACAGATGCCAAATAAAATCGCATTTGAAACGATCAGTGAAATCCCACTTTCTGTCATCGTACCTGTTGGGGTTAGTGCGTTTGCTGAAGAGCTACAAAAAGAAAAACCAGACTGGTCGGTCATTCCATTCATACTCCCAGAAGCAGGAACGGCAAGAGACAGGGCCAATAGTTGGCTCAAACAAATGAAAATAAAGCCAAAGATTTACGCACAAACTTCCGGACATGAAGCCATCGTAAGTATGGTTGCATTGGGGTGTGGAGTAGGTATCGCACCTGATGTTGTAATCAATAACAGTCCGGTAAGAGAAAAGATAAATCGTTTAAAAGTCTTACCAATTAAACCTTTTAAACTTGGTGTTTGCTGCAACAAAACTCAGCTGGAAAATCCGCTTGTTAAAGCCTTTTGGAAGGTTGCAGAGAGCAAGTATATCGCACCTTAGATGAACACTTTTTAGGTATAAAGTGAGCTAATTTTAAAACTCTATAGATGCAAAAAAGCCCGCTCTTTCGAGCGGGCTTCTTAAATTTAAAGCCTGGCGATGTCCTACTCTCACATGGGGAAGCCCCACACTACCATCGGCGCTATTTCGTTTCACTTCTGAGTTCGGCATGGAAATCAGGTGGGTCCAAAACGCTATGGTCGCCAAGCAAATTCTTTAATCTGGAAAGCTGTTTTTTAATTCTCGTTCTTACACATTCAACGTTCTTTCATTGAGTCCATCAAAACCCCTTGGGTGTTGTATGGTTAAGCCTCACGGGCAATTAGTACAGGTTAGCTCAACGCCTCACAACGCTTACACACCCTGCCTATCAACGTCGTAGTCTACGACAACCCTTTAGGATACTTAAAGTATCAGGGAGAACTCATCTCAAGGCTCGCTTCCCGCTTAGATGCTTTCAGCGGTTATCGATCCCGAACTTAGCTACCGGGCAATGCGTCTGGCGACACAACCCGAACACCAGAGGTTCGTCCACTCCGGTCCTCTCGTACTAGGAGCAGCCCCTTTCAATTCTCCAACGCCCACGGCAGATAGGGACCGAACTGTCTCACGACGTTCTAAACCCAGCTCGCGTACCACTTTAAATGGCGAACAGCCATACCCTTGGGACCGACTTCAGCCCCAGGATGTGATGAGCCGACATCGAGGTGCCAAACACCGCCGTCGATATGAACTCTTGGGCGGTATCAGCCTGTTATCCCCGGAGTACCTTTTATCCGTTGAGCGATGGCCCTTCCATTCAGAACCACCGGATCACTATGACCTGCTTTCGCACCTGCTCGAATTGTCATTCTCGCAGTCAAGCGGGCTTATGCCATTGCACTAACCTCACGATGTCCAACCGTGATTAGCCCACCTTCGTGCTCCTCCGTTACGCTTTGGGAGGAGACCGCCCCAGTCAAACTACCCACCAGGCACTGTCCGCAACCCCGATAAGGGGTCGACGTTAGAACATCAACACTACAAGGGTGGTATTTCAAGGACGGCTCCACGCAATCTAGCGACTGCGCTTCAAAGCCTCCCACCTATCCTACACATGTAGGGTCAATGTTCAGTGCCAAGCTGTAGTAAAGGTTCACGGGGTCTTTCCGTCTAGCCGCGGGTACACTGCATCTTCACAGCGATTTCAATTTCACTGAGTCTCGGGTGGAGACAGCGTGGCCATCATTACGCCATTCGTGCAGGTCGGAACTTACCCGACAAGGAATTTCGCTACCTTAGGACCGTTATAGTTACGGCCGCCGTTTACCGGGGCTTCGATCAAGAGCTTCGACCGAAGTCTAACCCCATCAATTAACCTTCCGGCACCGGGCAGGCGTCACACCGTATACGTCATCTTGCGATTTTGCACAGTGCTGTGTTTTTAATAAACAGTTGCAGCCACCTGGTATCTGCGACTCTCAATAGCTCCATCCGCGAGGGACTTCACCGTCGAGAGCGTACCTTCTCCCGAAGTTACGGTACCATTTTGCCTAGTTCCTTCACCCGAGTTCTCTCAAGCGCCTTGGTATTCTCTACCCGACCACCTGTGTCGGTTTGGGGTACGATTCCTTACAATCTGAAGCTTAGAGGCTTTTCCTGGAAGCATGGCATCAATGACTTCACATCCGTAGATGCTCGACGTCGTGTCTCAGCTTTAAGAAGAGCCGGATTTACCTAACTCTTCAGCCTACGCACTTGAACCTGGACAACCGTCGCCAGGCCCACCTAGCCTTCTCCGTCCCCCCATCGCAATTGTAAGAAGTACGGGAATATTAACCCGTTTCCCATCGACTACGCCTTTCGGCCTCGCCTTAGGGGTCGACTTACCCTGCCCCGATTAACGTTGGACAGGAACCCTTGGTCTTCCGGCGAGGAGGTTTTTCACCCCCTTTATCGTTACTCATGTCAGCATTCGCACTTCTGATACGTCCAGCATGCGTTACCACACACCTTCAACCGCTTACAGAACGCTCCCCTACCCAATGCACTAAAGTGCATTGCCGCAGCTTCGGTTTACTACTTAGCCCCGTTACATCTTCCGCGCAGGCCGACTCGACCAGTGAGCTATTACGCTTTCTTTAAATGATGGCTGCTTCTAAGCCAACATCCTGGCTGTCTGAGCCTTCCCACATCGTTTCCCACTTAGTAGTAATTTGGGACCTTAGCTGGCGGTCTGGGTTGTTTCCCTCTCCACGACGGACGTTAGCACCCGCCGTGTGTCTCCCGGATAGTACTTACTGGTATTCGGAGTTTGCAAAGGGTTGGTAAGTCGGGATGACCCCCTAGCCTTAACAGTGCTCTACCCCCAGTAGTATTCGTCCGAGGCGCTACCTAAATAGCTTTCGGGGAGAACCAGCTATCTCCAGGTTTGATTGGCCTTTCACCCCTAGCCACAAGTCATCCGCTAATTTTTCAACATTAGTCGGTTCGGTCCTCCAGTTGATGTTACTCAACCTTCAACCTGCCCATGGCTAGATCACCTGGTTTCGGGTCTATATCCAGAGACTGAACGCCCAGTTAAGACTCGGTTTCCCTACGGCTCCCCTAGATGGTTAACCTTGCCACTGAATATAAGTCGCTGACCCATTATACAAAAGGTACGCAGTCACAGGACAAGCCTGCTCCTACTGCTTGTACGTACACGGTTTCAGGTTCTATTTCACTCCCCTCACAGGGGTTCTTTTCGCCTTTCCCTCACGGTACTGGTTCACTATCGGTCAGTCAGTAGTATTTAGCCTTGGAGGATGGTCCCCCCATATTCAGACAGGATATCACGTGTCCCGCCCTACTCGATTTCACTGAACACACGTCGTCAACTACGGGACTATCACCCTGTATCGTCAGCCTTTCCAGGCTGTTCGTCTAACGCGTGTAAAGCTTAAGGGCTAGTCCAATTTCGCTCGCCGCTACTTTCGGAATCTCGGTTGATTTCTTTTCCTCGGGGTACTTAGATGTTTCAGTTCCCCCGGTTCGCCCTGTTGAGCTATGTATTCACTCAACAGTAATACCTTATGGTATTGGGTTTCCCCATTCGGAAATCCCAGACTCAAATGGTTTTTACTACCTAATCTGGGCTTATCGCAAGTTAATACGTCCTTCATCGCCTCTGACTGCCAAGGCATCCACCGTGTACGCTTAGTCACTTAACCATACAACCCGAAGGAGTTTCGAGTTGATAATCAAATCACCAAAGTTGTCTCTCATTATTTGAATGAGCGAGAGACATATCGATTTTGCCGGACTCAATTTCGAATAATCACTGTAAAAGTGATATTCCCAAGAACACTCGAATGTGTTTTTTGGTGTTTATCTTTCGATAAACATTGAGAACTTTACAAACAATCTTAAAGATTGTTTTGTCAGCTTTCCAAATTGTTAAAGAGCTATGTTGCTTCACAAGGAAGTTACATTTTCTAAAGACTTTCAGAGTCAAAAATACCAACCAGTATCAATTGCTTGTTCTGGTTTGGACGTTTTATTCCAAAAATACTTAGAGAATGGTGGGCGATACCGGGCTCGAACCAGTGACCCCCTGCTTGTAAGGCAGGTGCTCTCCCAACTGAGCTAATCGCCCACATTGTTTTGATTTCCGTGGAAGGAAATGGTGGGTCGTGCAGGATTCGAACCTGCGACCAATTGATTAAAAGTCAACTGCTCTACCAACTGAGCTAACGACCCAATGGTATCCCGTAGGGGAGTCGAACCCCTGTTACCGCCGTGAAAGGGCGGTGTCCTAGGCCTCTAGACGAACGGGACACTAAGTGAACATCTTGGGGGATGTTCTATCTCTTAAACTTCATAAACCGTATCAATCTGTGTGAACACTCATCGCAATAATCATCGTATAAGGAGGTGATCCAGCGCCAGGTTCCCCTAGCGCTACCTTGTTACGACTTCACCCCAGTCATGAACCACAAAGTGGTAAGCGTCCCCCCAAAGGTTAAACTACCTACTTCTTTTGCAGCCCACTCCCATGGTGTGACGGGCGGTGTGTACAAGGCCCGGGAACGTATTCACCGTGGCATTCTGATCCACGATTACTAGCGATTCCGACTTCATGGAGTCGAGTTGCAGACTCCAATCCGGACTACGACGCACTTTTTGGGATTCGCTCACTTTCGCAAGTTGGCCGCCCTCTGTATGCGCCATTGTAGCACGTGTGTAGCCCTACTCGTAAGGGCCATGATGACTTGACGTCGTCCCCACCTTCCTCCGGTTTATCACCGGCAGTCTCCCTGGAGTTCCCGACATTACTCGCTGGCAAACAAGGATAAGGGTTGCGCTCGTTGCGGGACTTAACCCAACATTTCACAACACGAGCTGACGACAGCCATGCAGCACCTGTCTCAGAGTTCCCGAAGGCACCAATCCATCTCTGGAAAGTTCTCTGGATGTCAAGAGTAGGTAAGGTTCTTCGCGTTGCATCGAATTAAACCACATGCTCCACCGCTTGTGCGGGCCCCCGTCAATTCATTTGAGTTTTAATCTTGCGACCGTACTCCCCAGGCGGTCTACTTAACGCGTTAGCTCCGAAAGCCACGGCTCAAGGCCACAACCTCCAAGTAGACATCGTTTACGGCGTGGACTACCAGGGTATCTAATCCTGTTTGCTCCCCACGCTTTCGCATCTGAGTGTCAGTATCTGTCCAGGGGGCCGCCTTCGCCACCGGTATTCCTTCAGATCTCTACGCATTTCACCGCTACACCTGAAATTCTACCCCCCTCTACAGTACTCTAGTCTGCCAGTTTCAAATGCTATTCCGAGGTTGAGCCCCGGGCTTTCACATCTGACTTAACAAACCACCTGCATGCGCTTTACGCCCAGTAATTCCGATTAACGCTCGCACCCTCCGTATTACCGCGGCTGCTGGCACGGAGTTAGCCGGTGCTTCTTCTGTCGCTAACGTCAAACAACGCCGCTATTAACGACGCCGCCTTCCTCACGACTGAAAGTGCTTTACAACCCGAAGGCCTTCTTCACACACGCGGCATGGCTGCATCAGGCTTGCGCCCATTGTGCAATATTCCCCACTGCTGCCTCCCGTAGGAGTCTGGACCGTGTCTCAGTTCCAGTGTGGCTGATCATCCTCTCAGACCAGCTAGGGATCGTCGCCTTGGTGAGCCCTTACCTCACCAACTAGCTAATCCCACCTAGGCATATCCTGACGCGAGAGGCCCGAAGGTCCCCCTCTTTGGCCCGTAGGCATCATGCGGTATTAGCCATCGTTTCCAATGGTTATCCCCCACATCAGGGCAATTTCCTAGGCATTACTCACCCGTCCGCCGCTCGACGCCGTTATCGTTCCCCGAAGGTTCAGATAACTCGTTTCCGCTCGACTTGCATGTGTTAGGCCTGCCGCCAGCGTTCAATCTGAGCCATGATCAAACTCTTCAATTTAAGATTTTGTTCGGCTCAATGAATACTGAACATTACATAACGTAATGTTTGAATTGACTGTGCTGAATCTTTCGATTCAATGGTCACTTCGTATCATTGAAACCTAATTTGAAACCGAAGTTTCTAATTGGATTATCATCAACGAGTGCCCACACAGATTGATAGGTCTATATTGTTAAAGAGCTTTCCTGTTGAGCTTTGCTCAAAACAGGACGGCCATTTTAGCGAGTTAAAGTTTAGTGTCAATCACTTTTTTCAAACTTTCTTCAAGCGTTTCTGCTTGGCTAATTTGGCTTGCTAACTTGGCTTCTTACTTTCGAAACTTAAGCTTCGAAGCGTTGCCGTGTCAGCGAGGTGGCATTATAGAGATTGCGATCACATTGGCAAGCCCTTTTTCTCGTTTTTTTTGATTTTTTTATCGTTCGGATAAATTTGCATCAAAAGCGGTCAAAAGAGCACGTTATTTCTACAGTTCTCTAAATTTATCTGCGAAAAGAGCCACTTTTTCCCAATTGGTGTACTCCACCTCTTTGGTCGTATCGGTTTCGCCACCCGTCATCGACATAATGAACCTAATCATAGTTCTGTCGAACCAGCTATAACGTGGGTAATAAAGTGCACCAGCAAAAACACCGATTAGCGTTGGTTTCCAAGGCGACTTAATTAGGAACTTGCGAATGTAGGCACTACCTTCAGGTGTATCCTTTCCTTGGTCCTCTTTACGAGCGGTTAGGTTTACGCAGAAAAATGCCACTTTATTTTGCTCCAATTGATTGAGGTTTCGCTCAATAAACTGGTATAGCTTTTTATTAAGATGGCCATAGCGAATAGAGGCGCCTATCAATACTCTGTCGTATTGGCTGAAGTCAATCGTCTCGACATTATGTAAATCCACCAGCTCACAATCGAAATCTGGAAGTTGTTCATCTATATAGTGGAGAATTTTTTTAGTCTGCCCTTCGCGGGAAGAGTATAGAAATAATGCTTTTGCCACGATTTCCCCTTAGCTACGCCAAAACGTCGGCGTAAGTAGAATAAGTAAGGTAAAGATTTCCAAACGACCAAACAGCATAGAAACTATTAATACCCATTTTGCTTTGTCGTTAACATCACCAAAGTGAAGCGCCACTTCTCCCAAGCCAGGACCGAGGTTGTTCAGAGTCGCAGCCACCGCCGAGAACGCACTGAGCTCATCCATTCCTGTTGCAATCAACCCCAACATACAAACCACAAATACCAATGCGTATGCGGAGAAGAAACCCCAAACCGCATCGACAACACGTTGCGGTAGGGCACTGCCACCTACTTTGATGGTGTAAACCGCGCGTGGATGGACTAAACGTTTTAGTTCACGCGCACCTTGTAAGGTAAGAAGCAGGATACGGATCACTTTCATGCCGCCGCCTGTTGAACCAGCACAACCACCTATAAAGGAAGAGAACAATAACAGCACAGGTAAGAAGAGCGGCCAATCCGCAAAACCTGTTGTCGTAAAGCCCGCTGTTGTGGATATTGATACGGTTTGGAACAGAGCCTGATCGAAAGCATCGTATGTCGATATGTAAGAATGATGTTTCAGTAATAATAGAAAGCAAATGATAAATAGCAGCACTTGAATAAACAAGAAGGCGCGAAACTCAGGATCTTTCCAGTAATACTTGGGATGTACGCCACCTGATGCAAATGCAGCAAAGTGCAGTGTGTAATTACATGCAGATATAAGCAGAAAAACCACAGTAATCAGGTTAATCGCGTAACTATCAAAATATCCGATGCTGGCATCGTGGGTAGAGAAGCCGCCAATAGCAATGGTGGAAAAGCTGTGACTGATGGCGTCAAATGGCGTCATACCAGCTAACCAAAAAGCCGAAGCACAGGCGATAGTCAGGCTCAAATAGATGTACCAAAGCGCCTTAGCAGTTTCTGCTATGCGCGGCGTCACTTTAGTGTCCTTGACTGGACCAGGGATCTCGGCGCGGTAAAGCTGCATACCACCAATGCCAAGTACTGGCAAAATCGCCACCGCTAATACGATGATTCCCATACCGCCGAACCACTGCAGTAACTGTCGATAGAATAGAATCGCTTTAGGTAACTCATCCAAACCAACAATAACGGTCGCCCCGGTCGTCGTGAGAGCAGAAAACGATTCAAAAAACGCATCTGTCACTGAGACGTTCGGGTTGTCAGCAATGAGAAAGGGGATCGAGCCTGCACTGCCAAGTACTGTCCAGAATAAGACGACAATAAGAAAGCCATCTCGAGCTTTAAGCTCGTGCTTATACCTGCGGTTTGGGTACCAACAAACGGCCCCACAAAACAGCAGAACAAAAAATGTCGTGACAAAAGGCACACCAGCACCATCTCGATAGATCAGCGCAACGAGTGCTGGCGCAAGCATAGTGACACTAAAGAGTGCGAGCAGTAGCCCGACGATTCGAATAATTGAACGAAATTGCATGGATAAATTGACTAGCGAAGCTGTCCCTGTTGCTTCCTGTTTTTCATTATTGTCCGTCTAGCGGAGTGACAATTGCCTTTGCCCCGCTTTTATTAATGATTGCTTGGGTAAACGCGCTCACTTCTCGAAGCTCAATTTCCACCACTAATACGACCTGATCGCTGTATTCAGCCTCGACTTCTATCGCACCAAATTGCGGCATGATTGATTGTGCGATCGGCATAAACCCATAGTCTAACGTTAGTCTGAGCTTTGTGGTTATTTTTTTCTCAATAGTTTGAAGCAGCTTGAGCGCTTGTTGTACCCCACCCCCATACGCTTTAACCAAGCCGCCTGTACCTAACTTGATTCCACCAGAGTATCGCGTGACCACAGCCGTGATCTCCCCCACACCAGATCCAGACAGCTGAGCAAGGATCGGTTTACCTGCCGTCCCTGAAGGTTCTCCATCATCACTAAAGCCCCACTGCATCGAATCTTCTGGTCGACTAGCAACAAAGCCCCAACAGTTATGTCTAGCATCAGCGTGTTTAGCTTTGATTTGATCAACAAATGCTTTTGCAGCTTCGATACTTGGCGTGTGTGCCAAATAAGTAATGAAGACGCTCTTTTTAATTTCTTCTTCAAATTGAGCGGGCTCTGCTGGAATCAGATAAGGCTTGTCATTCATAGGATTATGGATTCAGGTTTATTTGCCTGAAGTCTATCACGAGTGTGATTTACCCGTCGCATAAGATCTGCCACAGCGCACAATGTTAAACACTTGTTTAAAAAATGTATTGAAATTAGACAATCCACGATCCAAACTAACTTTACTGGTCAAACCAGAACAAAAATAAACCGACTTCCTCGATACCTATTTGCCGAGGTACACGGCGTCGTTGAAATAGGTATACAGACAATCCACGATTGTATGTCATGGAGATAGACAATGATTTACCAAGCCGAAACCCTACAGGTAAAGGAAATACAAGATGGTATTGCAGAGCTAAGCTTCTGCTCTCCAAAATCCGTCAACAAACTCGACCTAGCGACATTGGAATCGCTAGATAAAGCTCTTGATGCGCTCATTGCCCATCAAGGCCTCAAGGGGTTGTTGCTCACTTCAGATAAAGACGCATTCATTGTAGGCGCAGACATTACCGAGTTTTTAGGTCTGTTTGCTAAAACGGATGCCGAGCTCGACCAATGGCTGCAATTTGCTAATAGCATCTTTAACAAATTAGAAGACTTACCCGTTCCGACCATCTCAGTGATCAAAGGCCACGCTCTTGGTGGCGGTTGTGAATGTGTGCTAGCAACAGACATGCGTATTGGTGACAAAACCACCAGCATCGGCCTACCAGAAACGAAACTGGGAATCATGCCTGGCTTTGGTGGTTGTGTACGCTTACCTCGCGTTATTGGCGCAGACAGCGCAATGGAAATCATCACCCAAGGTAAAGCATGCCGTGCGGATGAAGCATTGAAAATTGGCTTACTCGATGCAGTTGTAGAGACTGATGCTTTATACGAATCAGCACTACAAACTCTTAACTCTGCAATTAACGAGAAACTTGACTGGCAAGCACGCCGAGCACAGAAAACATCTCCGCTAACGCTGAGTAAGCTTGAATCAATGATGAGTTTCACCATGGCGAAGGGTCTGGTGGCACAAAAAGCAGGCCCTCACTACCCTGCCCCAATGACAGCCGTTATCACGATTGAAGAAGGTGCTCGCTTTGCACGTAATGAAGCGTTAGACATTGAACGTAAGCACTTCGTGAAATTGGCTAAATCGGAAGAAGCAAAATCACTCGTTGGCCTATTCCTTAATGATCAATACATCAAAGGCATTGCGAAAAAAGCAGCGAAGTCAGCAAGTAAAGACACGCAACGTGCAGCCGTGTTAGGTGCAGGTATCATGGGTGGCGGCATTGCTTACCAATCAGCGCTAAAAGGTGTGCCTGTCTTAATGAAAGACATCGCGCAAGCGTCGCTCGACCTAGGTATGACTGAAGCATCTAAGCTGCTGAATAAACGCTTATCTCGCGGTCGCATTGATGGCTTTAAGATGGCGGGTATTTTAGCGTCAATCACACCGAGCCTACATTACGCAGGTATTGAAAACTCTGATGTGATTGTTGAAGCTGTCGTTGAAAACCCGAAAGTAAAAGCAGCAGTTTTAAGTGAAGTTGAATCCCATGTCGGTGACGACACCGTTATCACCTCAAACACCTCGACGATTCCTATCAACCTATTGGCAAAATCACTAAAACGCCCAGAAAACTTCTGTGGTATGCACTTCTTCAACCCAGTGCATCGTATGCCTCTTGTTGAGATCATCCGTGGTGAGCATACCTCTGATGAAACCATCAATCGTGTTGTGGCGTATGCTGCGAAAATGGGCAAATCACCAATTGTCGTTAATGACTGCCCAGGGTTCTTCGTTAACCGCGTATTGTTCCCATACTTTGGCGGCTTCAGCATGCTACTTCGTGATGGTGCTGACTTTACGAAAATCGACAAAGTCATGGAGCGTAAATTTGGCTGGCCGATGGGACCGGCGTACTTGCTTGACGTAGTCGGCATTGATACCGCGCACCACGCACAAGCTGTGATGGCTGACGGTTTCCCTGAGCGTATGGGTAAACAAGGTCGTGATGCGATTGATGCACTGTTCGAAGCAGACAAATATGGTCAGAAAAATGGTAATGGCTTCTACAGCTACACCATAGATAAAAAAGGTAAGCCGAAGAAAACCTTCTCCGAAGCGATCTTACCGGTACTTGCTGACGTTTGTGCCGATAAGCAGGACTTTGACGATCAGACCATCATTCAACGTATGATGATTCCAATGATCAACGAAGTGGTGCTGTGCCTACAAGAAGGCATCATCGCGACTCCGCAGGAAGCAGATATGGCATTGGTTTATGGTCTTGGTTTCCCTCCATTCCGCGGTGGCGTATTCCGCTATCTAGACAGCGTGGGTATTGCTGAATACGTTGAAATGGCAAAACAACACGCCGAGCTAGGTGCGATGTACCAAGTACCGCAAATGCTGATTGATATGGCGGCGAAAGGTGAAAGCTTTTACGGTGCACAACAGCAAGGTTCTATCTAAGGAGGGATTCTAAAATGACTAATCAAACAAGAAATGTTGTCGTAGTCGATTGTCTACGTACTCCAATGGGTCGCTCTAAAGGTGGTGCTTTCCGTCATACACGAGCAGAAGATCTATCTGCGCGCCTAATGAAAGGCATTCTTGCGCGTAACCCACAAGTGAACCCAAGCGAGATTGAAGACATCTACTGGGGCTGTGTACAGCAAACACTAGAGCAAGGCTTTAACGTTGCACGTAATGCCGCGCTACTCGCGGGCCTGCCGATTGAAATTGGCGCCGTGACGGTGAACCGCTTGTGTGGTTCATCAATGCAAGCGCTTCACGACGGTACACGTGCCATCATGACTGGCGATGCTGAAATCTGCCTAATTGGTGGTGTTGAGCACATGGGGCATGTGCCAATGAACCACGGTGTAGACTTTCACCCAGGTATGTCAAAGAACGTAGCAAAAGCTGCGGGCATGATGGGCTTAACGGCTGAAATGCTGGGTAAATTACATGGCATTAGCCGTGAGCAACAAGACGAGTTTGCCGCTCGCTCACACGCTCGTGCGCACGCAGCAACCGTAGAAGGTCGTTTTAAAAACGAAATTCTACCAATTGAAGGCCACGCACCAGACGGCACACTGTTCACTCTGGATTACGACGAAGTGATTCGCCCTGAAACATCCGTTGAAGGTCTATCTCAACTTCGCCCAGTGTTCGACCCTGCAAACGGTACAGTAACAGCCGGTACATCATCGGCTCTGTCTGATGGTGCATCAGCGATGTTGATCATGAGTGAAGAGAAAGCCAATGAGCTTGGCTTGAAGATTCGTGCACGTATTAAAGGCATGGCCATTGCGGGCTGCGATCCTTCTATTATGGGTTACGGTCCTGTACCTGCGACGAAAAAAGCGCTCAAGCGTGCCGGTCTTTCAATTGAAGACATGGATGTGGTTGAGCTAAACGAAGCATTTGCCGCGCAGTCTCTGCCGTGTGCTAAAGACTTAGGCCTGCTTGATGTTATGGATGAGAAGGTCAACCTTAACGGTGGTGCGATAGCATTGGGTCATCCACTAGGCTGTTCTGGTTCACGTATCTCAACAACGTTGATCAACCTAATGGAAGCGAAAGACGCGAAATACGGTCTGGCCACCATGTGTATCGGTTTGGGTCAGGGCATTGCGACAGTATTTGAACGACCATAAC
This sequence comes from Vibrio sp. SCSIO 43097, assembly GCF_023650755.1. NCBI lineage: Bacteria > Pseudomonadati > Pseudomonadota > Gammaproteobacteria > Vibrionales > Vibrionaceae > Vibrio > Vibrio sp. SCSIO 43097. The sequence continues at coordinate 3,373,459 of NZ_CP071840.1, forward strand.
AGTTCAAGACGTTGTTGTAGTGATCGAGCCAACAATCATAAGCAAATGAACTAGTACTAAAATTTTTAGTATTACACTTAAGGGCGACAATTGATGTCGCCCTTTGTTTTACATCAAACATGCATGAAGAGCATACATTAAATGCTCAAGTTTCATTTTATTCATAGACAAAGAAGACATACACTTAGACCAGTTGATATCTTGCTGCATGTGACCCAGAGTCATGCTACCGCACAATCGGAGAACCTTATGTTTAATGCTCTAGTTCTAAATCAAGAAGACAAACGTACTATCGCTAACATCGAGCAAATCGATGAAACACAACTGCCTGAAGGCGACGTTCTGATTGACGTTGATTACTCATCGTTAAACTACAAAGACGGTCTTGCGATCACAGGTAAAGGTAAAATCATCCGTAACTTCCCGATGGTGCCAGGTATTGACCTAGCAGGTACGGTAGTAAGCTCAGAAGACGACCGCTACCAAGCTGGTGACAAAGTTGTCCTTACTGGCTGGGGCGTGGGTGAAAACCACTGGGGTGGTATGTCTCAGCGTGCTCGTCTAAAAGCGGATTGGCTAGTACCACTACCAAAAGGTCTAGACAGCAAGAAAGCAATGATGGTTGGTACTGCTGGCTTCACTGGTATGCTGTGTGTTCAAGCACTGCTTGATGCAGGCATCAAACCTGAAAATGGCGAAATCCTAGTAACTGGCGCAAGTGGCGGTGTAGGCTCAGTCGCAGTAACGCTTCTAGCACAGCTTGGCTACAAAGTTGCTGCAGTGACAGGTCGTGTAGAGAAAAATGGCCCGCTACTTGAAAAACTAGGTGCTAGCCGCATCATCGACCGTACTGAATTTGAAGAACCAGCACGTCCGCTTGAAAAACAAGTATGGGCAGGTGCGGTTGATACTGTAGGCAGCAAAGTACTAGCAAAAGTATTGGCGCAAATGGATTACAACAGTGCAGTTGCAGCTTGTGGTCTTGCAGGTGGTTTTGATCTACCAACCACAGTGATGCCGTTCATCCTACGTAATGTTCGCCTACAAGGTGTGGACTCAGTAATGTGCCCAACAGAGAAACGTATCGCTGCATGGGAAAAGCTGGTCGAGCTACTACCAGACAGCTACTTCGAGCAAGCGTGTACTGAAGTTGCTCTTGCTGAAGCACCGAAATATGCAGAAGACATCACCAACGGTCAAGTAACGGGTCGTGTGGTTATCAAGCTATAAACACTGACTCAGTGTAAACAGACGAAGAGCCGGCATTGCTGGCTCTTTTTTGTTAGCAGTTCAGTCCCATATCTTCGATACGTTTAGCTATCAGACGGCTACACTCTTCACGCACAATCGTTCTTAACCATTCTTGAGCGGGAGAATGCTCGCAACGCGCATGCCAAATCATCGAGTATTCAAACGGCGTGAATTGGAATGGTAACGGTTTCACCACCAAGTCATAACGCTCGGCAACCAGATACGCCAAGTCCGCTGGCACTGTGATGATAATTGGCAAGGTATCCATGATCGCCAATGCGGCTTCTAAATGATAAGCCCGCAGAACCATTTTACGCTTAGGTTTCTCCATCAAAGCTTGTTCGATCAGTGCCTTAACACCATCACTGATGGCGATCATGGCATGTGGATGACTCAGATAATCATCCAAGCTCATTTCTTTATCCGCTAATGGATGCTGTTTTGAAAGCATACACAGCACCCCCACTCGCCCCAACACTTCACTGCGTAGAGGCTCCACCGGGCCTGTCGGGCGACAAATCGCTAAGTCTGCACCTTCATAAGTGAGCTGATCTGATAAACGGTCGTGTTGCAGTGGTAAGAAGTTGAAAGACACGTTTGGCGCTTCTTGGTAAATTCTCGGCAAAGCGAACGGTAAGATTGTTTGCATGGCATAGTCGGTGGTCACGATGTTGAAAGTCTGCACGCATTGCAATGGGTCAAACTCAACCGGAGATAACAACTGACGTAAAGACTCTAATGGTTCGCCCAATGAGCGATCGATCTCTAACGCTTTCTGAGTTGGGATCAAATGCTGTCCCTGACGAGTAAACAGCGGGTCTCCCAACAAGTCACGTAGACGACCAAGCACACGACTCATTGCCGATTGACTCAAGTTCAGACGTGTTGCCGCCTTACTGACACTGTTTTCTTCTATCAGTACTCGCAACGCAACCAGTAAATTTAAATCTCGGCGATAGATATCTTCCAGTTCCACGAATTAGCCACTTATTTTTTATGTGTTTGGGTAAATTGTACTCTTTAGGCAAAAAAAATCCCGCCTTTCAGCGGGGAAGCCCAAGAAAAATGGGGATAGTGTCGGAATGAAGTGTCGGTAAAAAATAGGTGAGCGTTATTAAAAGCATTCTGATCCAAGCAAGAAGCGCTAATTTTCTTGCTCAGATGCGCCAGACCATCTGCGCATCTCGATCCAAATCCCAATAATAGTGGCAACCATGCCTACAAGAGGCGTCAAAGAGGTGTCAGCTGGCGTCCTGAGTACCAATGCACAAAACGAGATAAAACACAGCACTGAGTAAATCGTAAGTCTGTCTAACGCTGTTAACATTGCCTCTCCCTTGCCAGTTGTTACCAAATTGTTAACTCAAGGTAAAACAAAAAATTCGGTTTGCCAAGTGGTTATTGAATATTTTTTCAACGAAAGTAAAATTCAACGTTCAGTTAGTTACGAGAATCACACTATGAGCTTTAATCCTGAACTGGCAAACAAGACATTAGAGGCGGAAGGACTGCGCTGCCCAGAGCCAGTGATGATGGTCAGGAAGACAATTCGCAACATGCAAGATGGTGAGATTTTGCTGGTCAAAGCAGACGATCCATCCACGACTCGAGACATTCCGAGTTTCTGCCGCTTTATGGACCACCAATTAGTTGCGGCACAAACGGAGCAAGTTCCGTATCAGTACCTGATCAAGAAAGGATTGGAATAATCTGGTCGAACTAAAAACGGCAGCCTATATTGGCTGCCGTTTGTTTATTCGTCGTATTCGAGTGTGCGAACTTCTGATTGGAGCTTGTTAAGTTGTTTCTTCATTGCCCGCATCTCTTCATGCATAGGAATGATGTGAGCGACACGAATCCACGCTTCTACTGTCAATCCAGTAAGAACGAACGATCCTGCTACAATCGGTAACCACATATCAGTTAGCACCATCGCTAGTAAACACAGCGCTAAACCAAAAGTGAATAAATAACTCTGACTCTTCGGGGACATCCCCATGTAACGTGTAAGCATAAACTTGCCCTCTCGCTATCATTCACACCATTAAACTACCATGACAAGTATGACACTTATATGTCATCCGTCACGCAACGGAACGATTTAGAGTCAGAGTTTGAACTCGCGCAGCACGCCACTAATGATTGATAACTCACATCATTTCACGTGCAAAAAATCAGAACAGTGCAGCCCCTATTGCCAGAGCAATAAACAAAAATGCGGTAATTTTACGGATCAGCCCTAAAGGCATCTTGTCGGCCGACAATTTACCAATCAGGACCACAGGTACATTCGCCAGCAGCATACCGATTGTGGTACCGATAATCACCAAACTTAACGCATCCGCGTATTGCGCCCCTAAGATGGAAGTGGCGATCTGAGTTTTATCGCCTATCTCCGCAACGAAGAACGCGATAAAGCTGGCAATAAATGGGCCTCGATTAGAAATCTGCTCGTCATCATCCAGTTTGTCCGGGATCAGAACCCAAGCCGCCATCGCGACAAAACTGACCACCAGCACCCACTTTAAAATCTCAGGTGATAGATAGTCTGCGACAACCACACCTAACCATGCAGCCAAAGCGTGGTTGGCAATAGTTGCCAAAAAGATTGCTGCAATAATTGGGATTGGTTTTCGGTAACGACTTGCGAGTAATAGAGATAGCAATTGGGTCTTATCGCCAATTTCTGCTAACGCTACAGTAGTAATTGAAATAGCTAAAACGCTCACGACATGCTCATTGGGGCAGGGATTATTATTTTTAACCGAAGACAAACCTCACGCCCCTACCCCGGTTCGTGATGATTTGTCTAAGGTCTTGCTAAACTTGAAAGGCTTCAAGTCTCGAACGCCATGGTGATTTTGCACCAATTATGTTGACGGACGAACCAGATGAAACAGAAACTTCATCAGGTAAGCTACTCCCCAAAGACAGGCGCAATTCTAGCCACCTTTGTTGCGCTTCTCAAGAGCCAAAGCAGGCAAAAACTCCCTTTTAGGAAAAATACAGCAGATAACGCGGTAAAAATTCATTAAAGGAGAAAATCGCCCACGAATTAATCAAGATTAGCTCTACTCCCATGCTCAATATCTGGTTATACTAGATTGTTAATTTATTCAACCGTAATTACTCTTTATCGCCGTTGTTAGAGTTGAAAAACTCGGCATAGATGACGAATTAACGAGTAACAAGAGAATCGCGCGAACCTGACTTATGCAAAAATACGATATCAAAACCTTCCAGGGAATGATCCTCGCGCTGCAGGATTATTGGGCTCAAAATGGTTGTACCATTGTTCAACCGCTAGATATGGAAGTGGGTGCGGGTACCTCTCACCCAATGACCTGTCTACGAGCGCTTGGCCCAGAGCCAATGTCGACAGCTTACGTACAACCTTCACGTCGTCCTACTGATGGCCGTTACGGTGAAAACCCTAACCGTCTTCAGCACTACTACCAATTCCAAGTAGCGCTAAAACCATCGCCTGACAATATTCAAGAGTTGTACCTTGGCTCCCTTGAAGTTCTTGGTATTGACCCTCTTGTACACGACATCCGTTTCGTAGAAGACAACTGGGAAAACCCAACACTAGGCGCATGGGGTCTGGGCTGGGAAGTTTGGCTAAACGGCATGGAAGTGACCCAGTTTACTTACTTCCAGCAAGTTGGTGGTCTTGAGTGTAAACCAGTAACTGGTGAAATCACTTACGGTATCGAACGTCTAGCAATGTACATCCAAGAAGTAGACTCTGTTTACGACCTAGTTTGGAACATCGCACCAGACGGCAGCAAAGTGACTTACGGTGACATCTTCCACCAAAATGAAGTAGAGCAATCGACTTACAACTTCGAGCACGCAGACGTTGAATTCCTATTTGGCTTCTTCGAACAGTGTGAAAAAGAGTGTAAAGAGCTACTTGAGCTTGAAAAGCCACTGCCACTACCTGCTTACGAGCGCATCCTAAAAGCTGGTCACGCATTCAACCTACTAGATGCACGTAAAGCGATCTCAGTAACTGAACGCCAACGTTACATCCTACGCATCCGCAACCTGACTAAAGCAGTTGCAGAAGCATACTACGCATCGCGTGAAGCTCTTGGCTTCCCAATGTGTAAGAAAGAACAAGCGTAAGGGGTAGAGTAACATGGCAAAAGAATTTCTAATCGAGCTAGGTACAGAAGAGCTACCACCAACGCAACTTCGCACTCTAGCTGAAGCATTCGCAGCAAACTTCGAAGCAGAACTAAAAGGCGCTGAGCTTGCTCACGAAGGCGTGAAATGGTTCGCGGCGCCTCGTCGTCTTGCACTTAAAGTAGCAGCACTAGCAGACAGCCAGTCTGACAAAGTTGTTGAAAAACGTGGTCCTGCGGTTTCTGCAGCGTTTGACGCGGAAGGCAACCCAACAAAAGCGGCTCAAGGTTGGGCACGCGGTTGTAGCATCACGGTTGACCAAGCAGAGCGCATGGTTACAGACAAAGGTGAATGGCTACTGTTCAAACAAGAAGTGAAAGGTCAGCCAACGTCTGAGATCGTAGTTGAACTTGCAGCGAAAGCACTAGCAAACCTACCTATCGCAAAACCAATGCGCTGGGGTAACAAAACAACTCAGTTCATCCGTCCAGTTAAGACGCTAACCATGCTAATGGGCAGCGACCTAATCGAAGGCGAGATCCTTGGTGTTGCTTCTGACCGCACTATCCGTGGTCACCGCTTCATGGGTGAGCAAGAGTTCACTATCGATTCTGCTGAACAATACCCTGCGATCCTAGAAGAGCGCGGTAAAGTAATGGCAGATTACGAAGCGCGTAAAGCAATCATCCTAGCTGACGCACAAAAAGCGGCAGCAGCGGTTGGCGGTATCGCTGACCTAGAAGATGACCTAGTAGAAGAAGTAACGTCTCTGGTTGAATGGCCAGTGGTACTAACAGCGAAGTTTGAAGAAGAGTTCCTAAAAGTGCCTTCTGAAGCGTTGGTTTACACCATGAAAGGTGACCAAAAATACTTCCCTGTTTACGACGAAAACAAGAAGCTACTACCTAACTTCATCTTCGTATCGAACATCGAATCAAAAGAGCCTCGTTACGTAATCGAAGGTAACGAGAAAGTGGTTCGTCCTCGTCTTGCAGACGCAGAATTCTTCTTCAACACAGACCGTAAGCGTCCGCTTATCGACCGTCTACCTGAACTAGAGCAAGCGATCTTCCAAAAGCAACTGGGTACGATCAAAGACAAAACAGACCGCATCACTGAACTTGCTGGCTACATTGCTGAGCAAATCGGTGCTGACGTTGAGAAATCAAAGCGTGCTGGTCTACTAGCAAAATGTGACCTAATGACCTCAATGGTATTCGAATTCACCGATACTCAAGGTGTTATGGGTATGCACTATGCTCGTCACGACGGTGAAGCAGAAGAAGTTGCAGTAGCACTGAACGAGCAATACATGCCTCGTTTCGCAGGTGATGAACTGCCATCAAACGGCGTTTCAACTGCAGTTGCAATGGCAGACAAGCTAGACACTATCGTAGGTATCTTCGGTATTGGTCAAGCGCCTAAAGGCAGCGACCCATTCGCACTACGCCGCGCATCTCTAGGTGTACTACGTATCATCGTTGAATACGGCTACAACCTAGATCTTGTTGACCTAGTAGCGAAAGCGAAGTCACTGTTTGGCGATCGCCTAACCAACGACAACGTTGAGCAAGACGTTATCGAGTTCATGCTTGGTCGTTTCCGTGCTTGGTACCAAGACGAAGGCTTCAGCGTAGACATCATTCAAGCAGTTCTAGCGCGTCGCCCGACGAAACCAGCAGACTTCGACCAACGAGTTAAAGCGGTTTCTCACTTCCGTGAACTAGAAGCAGCAGAGTCTCTAGCAGCAGCGAACAAACGTGTAGGTAATATCCTAGCGAAATTCGACGGCGAACTAGCAGCAGACATCGACCTAGCACTTCTACAAGAAGACGCAGAGAAAGCACTAGCAGAAAGCGTTGAAGTAATGACGGAAGCGCTAGAGCCAGCATTTGCTACAGGTAACTACCAAGAAGCCCTAAGCAAGCTAGCTGACCTACGTGAACCAGTTGATGCATTCTTTGATAACGTAATGGTAATGGCAGACGACGAAGCACTTAAGAAGAACCGTCTGACACTACTGAACAACCTGCGTAACCTGTTCCTACAGATCGCAGACATTTCTTTGCTTCAAAAGTAATTGATTACTCTTCGAAGTGATTAAGAAATAAGTAAAAGGGAAGCAGATGCTTCCCTTTTTTGTTGCCTTCAAACCGATGAAGGTGACGCTTATTATTCATTTTGTGAACAAGACTAAAATTTGTAGGGTGAGACGCGTTTAACTTGTTGGTGTAGAGCTCGGATTGTAGAGGCACAGTTTTGCTATAACTGGACTGTTTATTCGGGGGAAGGACACAATGAAAAAAACAATTCTCGCACTCTCTATCGGTCTACTGAGCGCCTGCAGCCAGATACCAGAAAATGCCATCGTATTAAACGTTGGTGATGACACCGCTGTTTTTGAGGAAAACTCACAAGGCTTACTTGTCGCTGAGCAAAAACTCGAAAAAGGCAGTTATACCTTTACCATTGCTGACAGCAAGCAAAGCTGTGGCAGTAGCTTTGCCCTAGCAGAAGAAGATCGCATCAAATTCAATCGTCCATTAAAAATGGATAATTGCGCCACTGATGCACAAATGCCGCTGCGCATCTTCAAAGCCAATACCTATCAATTTACGCTCAATCCAACCACCAACGAACTGACGGTAAAAATTAAACCAAAACAAAGTCAGGACATCACCTACTCTTGCCCTGTCGCAACTGACACGCCAAAAACCATCAACGTTGCTCAAACTTTTAATGATGGCACTGTCGTTCGTGATGCCTTAACCGAACAAGAAACCACTGTCGCCAATGGCAGCGTCACCATGCAACCGGGTCCTATGAGCCAAGGTCTATTGCTGCTAGAAGAAGTTGAACAGCAAGCCGACAAACCGTTCAGTTGGGACAATGCGACGGTGTACTTCGTCATGACCGACCGCTTCTACAATGGCAACCCAGACAACGACAACAGCTACGGTCGCAGCAAAGACGGAAAATATGAGATTGGTACCTTCCACGGTGGTGACTTAGCGGGTCTGACGAAAAAACTCGATTACATCGAATCACTTGGTGTCAATGCTATCTGGATAACCTCACCACTGGAACAAATCCACGGCTGGGTTGGCGGCGGCGATAAAGGCGACTTTAAGCACTACGGCTACCACGGCTACTACCACCAAGATTGGACCAAGCTTGATGCCAACATGGGTACCGAAGATGAGCTGAGAGCCTTCATCGATACCGCCCACAAGAAAGGCATCCGTGTAGTCTGGGATGTGGTCATGAACCATACTGGCTACGCCACATTAGCAGACATGCAGGAATTCGGCTTTGGTCAGCTTTACCTTGATGACCAAGAAGCTAAAGAAGTCCTCGGTGAAAAATGGACCGACTGGCAGCCAAAATCAGGACAAAGCTGGCATAGCTTCAACGACTATATCAAATACGGTGATAGCGAAGCGTGGGATAAATGGTGGGGCAAAGATTGGATTCGCACCGACATTGGCGACTACGATGCTCCGGGCTACAACGACATCACCATGTCTTTGAACTACCTACCGGATCTAAAAACCGAATCAACTCAAAAAACCGGATTACCAAACTTCTTCCACAATAAAGACACCAATGCGCAAAATGAGCTGCAAACCCCGCGTGAACACCTGATTACCTGGTTATCCGAGTGGGTGCGCGACTACGGCATTGATGGCTTCCGTGTCGACACTGCCAAACACGTTGAAATGGAAGCGTGGGCAGAGCTGAAAGCCAGCACCACCCAAGCGCTTGCTCAATGGAAGCAAAACAACCCGAACAAAGCCTTGGATGACCTACCTTTCTGGATGACAGGTGAAGTGTGGGCACACAGCGTGGTGAAGAGTCCGTATTTCGATAACGGCTTCGATTCCATCATCAACTTTGAGTTCCAATCTGATGTAGCACCAAAAGCGCTGAAGTGTTTCGCTCAACTTGATAATGATTACCGCCGTTATGCAGAACGCATCAATACCGATCCTGAGTTCAACGTGTTGAGCTACTTGTCTTCACACGATACACAGCTGTTTTGGTCAGCGCGCAGCCGCAGCTTTGATGACCAAGCACGTGCAGCAAATGCTCTGATGCTTGCTCCCGGAGCAGTACAGATCTATTACGGTGATGAGATAGCTCGTGATTTTGGCATTACTGGTTCAGATGCCCACCAAGGCACACGCTCAGATATGCCATGGGATAAGATTCATGGCGAGCGAGAAGATCTACTGCAACATTGGCAAAAGTTGGGTGAATTCCGTAAACGCCACCCAGCAGTTGCTCAAGGTAAGCACATCACTCGCAACCAAGAAGGTTACTACGCATTCGAACGCCAATACCAAGACGACAAGGTGCTGATTGTTTACACCGGTGAGTAAATCACACTCTCTCCACCAGCAAGGGAAGCATAAGCTTCCCTTTTTTATTGTTCTTTTTGCCATTTAGTCTCGTCCCTCTGGTCTGATGACGCACTTTTTTCTTTTTCGGCTTAATTCACACTTTGCGTTAATTACACATTGAGGTAAGGTCAAGGATTACTCGATAAGCCGATAAAACATCGGCATAAACATACACAAAGCAATCACAATGAATTAGGTATAAGTCAGCATGCAGTTCTCAAAGTTTGGTGAAAAATTTAATCAGTATTCAGGTATTACGCAGTTAATGGACGATTTGAATGATGGTCTGCGCACACCAGGTGCCATCATGCTCGGTGGAGGTAATCCTGCCGCCATTCCTGCCATGCTCGATTACTTTCACCAAGCCAGTGAGGAAATGCTCGCCAGTGGGGAGCTCGTCGCCGCCCTCGCCAACTACGATGGCCCGCAGGGTAAAGACGCGTTCGTCAAAGCGCTAGCTCAGTTATTCCGTGAAACTTACGGCTGGGATATTTCCGAAAAAAACATCAGCCTAACTAACGGTAGCCAAAGTGGCTTTTTCTACTTGTTCAACTTGTTGGCAGGTAAACAGCCAGACGGTTCGCACAAGAAAGTGCTACTGCCTATCGCGCCTGAATACATCGGTTATGGTGATGCTGGCATTGATGAAGATATCTTTATCTCTTACCACCCAGAAATCGAGCTGTTAGATAACGGTCTGTTTAAATACCACGTCGATTTTGAGCAACTAACCGTCGACGACTCTGTTGCGGCAATCTGCGCGTCTCGTCCAACCAACCCAACGGGTAATGTACTGACAGACGAAGAAGTACGTAAACTGGACAAGCTAGCACGTGAGAACAACATCCCGCTGATCATCGATAACGCCTACGGTCTACCTTTCCCGAACATCATCTTTGAAGATGTCGAACCGTTCTGGAATGAAAACACCATCCTATGCATGAGCCTATCTAAACTTGGCTTGCCAGGTGTGCGTTGTGGCATTGTGATTGCGAGTGAAGAAATCACTCAAGCGTTAACCAATATGAACGGCATCATCAGCCTAGCGCCGGGCAGTGTTGGTCCAGCGCTGGCAAACCATATCATTGGCAAAGGTGATCTGCTTAAACTGAGTTCAGAGGTGATTAAGCCGTTCTACAAGCAAAAATCACAACGTGCGGTTGAACTGCTCCAACAAGCAATTACCGATGAGCGATTCCGCATCCACAAGCCGGAAGGCGCTATCTTCTTGTGGTTATGGTTTGATGAACTGCCAATCACAACAATGGAACTGTACCAACGCTTGAAAGCGCGTGGCGTATTGATTGTCCCTGGTGAATATTTCTTTATTGGTCAGCAAGACGAGTGGGATCACGCGCACCAATGCCTGCGTATGAACTACGTTCAAGATGATGAGATGATGCAAAAAGGCATTGCGATTATCGCTGAAGAAGTGGAAAAGGCTTACCGCGAAGGTAAATAGACGGATTGAACTCAGCCGTTCTTCTCTTTGAAATTACGGCTTTGAAATAGCGGTTTTGAAAGCACCCAAACTAAAAAGAGCGCCCATATGGCGCTCTTTCTCATTCTATAACCGGGTGGTTAACTGATTAGTTGTTCTCAATCAGGTTGTTGCCACCGATAGCAATCTTACGTGGTTGCATGGCTTCAGGGATTTCACGAACTAAATCGATATGAAGCAGACCGTTTTCCATTGATGCACCCACGACTTTTACGTAATCCGCTAGCTGGAATTTACGTTCAAAATCACGTTCTGCAATACCTTGGTAAACGTAGTTTTTGCCTTCTTCTGCTTTACGTTCGCCCTTCACAATCAACATGTTTTCGTTTTGAGTCAGATCGAGCTGTTCTTCAGCAAAGCCAGCAACGGCCATAGTAATACGGTAGTTGTGCTCGTCTTTTTGCTCAATGTTGTATGGAGGGTAACCGCCAGAAGTATTTTTCGCTGTATTCGCTTCCATCAGGTTTAGCAGACGATCAAAGCCAATTGCATTACGGTATAGTGGTGAGAAATCTACATTACGCATAAATCTATCCTCTTAATTAAGCAATAGTCTTAGTTCAGATGAGTTCCATCCTACTGGCGTGTTTATGCAAAAACCAACGCCGAACTAAGAGATTCTTATCATTCCACTGGCCTTGGTTTGGCTCGGAGACATGATATTGAATCTAAAGGTTTAAGTTGTGTGCTAAAACGCCATATCCTCTTCTGAGCGATCTCGTTTTAGCGATTTCAGAGGGCTGGTCTTCTAGTCTCTAGCAAGCCAGTCACCCTCTTCATAACTAGATATAAGGTCGTCAAAAATGACTTTCAAGGGAAAAAATAAAAAATTTTTAAAGCATCCACTATCCCCTTGAACAGCTTAGTTCCTCATCACTTCGCGATCAGTGATAAAAAGCCCGCCGTTCTGGAGGGCTCAATCTACACTTTACTTGCGGGAGGATTTACGCGCTTTTACAACGCCCTTTTCTGCCGCCTTTTCCTGCTTTAGTTTGCGCTTTTCTTTTAGACTCAACTGCGGTTGTTTCTTTTCTTTCTTACTCATGACTTCACCTCTATTTATTGGCACAACAGACAACCACACAGCATTTTCTGAGCTGGTGGTTGCGATTGATGAACAATTTCAGTAATCACAAAGCAGCGTCGCTGATTAAAAATTTCCACTTCGAGCGCATCATTTTTAGCTCGACCTAACAGTCGAGACCCCAAATAAGAATCGACCGCGAGCATACCTGTCATGGGTTGCCCCTTGCGCGAGCTGACCAATGTCATGCGATATTGATAGGCGCGTTCAACATCCACTAAGCGAACCGTGTCCCCAACCGCAATACGAGCTCGGTTACGGCAATGGGCTTGTTGCTCGCAGGTTTCAAATAGCGATAACAACCTTAGTGGTGATTGATAGGTTAAAAAGCGACTGGTTAACCACCAAGTTCGCAGCGCCAAGCAGTACGCCGAGAACCAGCGTTCAAACATGATTATTTCCTTCTTAATGCCTTGTCTTACAAATAAATTCAGTGCATTGAACCGGAAGTGCATCACTTCCGGCTTAGTTCAGGAAAGTCATCACCATTTTCTTAGTCTCCTTAATCAACAGCTCTTCAGCACTATAGCGAGCAGAAAAAAGAAAGCAAAAGCGCTCAAGCGAACAAAATGGCGAGAAAAAAAGAAAACAGATATAAAATGGCAGGCTTGATCGCGTTGTTGGCAGTTAGTACCAGAAAAACATCCGCTTTAGCAGAAAGTGGCGATTTTAGCTGGTGGTAAAACAAAAAAAGCAGCGATTTCTCGCTGCTTTTTACTATCACGAACAGTGTCGTTATACGTCTAGGTTCGCTACTTTCAGTGCGTTCTCTTCGATGAAGTTACGACGAGGCTCTACTTGGTCACCCATTAGCGTCGTGAACAGTTGATCTGCGCCTACCGCATCTTCAATCGTTACCTGCATCATACGACGTGTTTCTGGGTCCATGGTGGTTTCCCAAAGTTGGTCTGGGTTCATCTCACCTAGACCTTTGTAGCGCTGACGGCTTAATCCACGCATTGACTCTTTCACTAACCAGTCAAGCGCTTCTGCAAAGTTTGCCACTGGCATAGTACGCTCACCACGTTTGATGTACGCGCCTTCTTCCAGAAGTCCATCAAGTGCTTCTGATAGATCGGCCAACTTGCCGTACTCTTTCGAGTTTAGGAAGTCGATGCTAATTGCATGTCCGTGCGTCACGCCGTGAGTACGAACCACAATCTTAGGCAAGTTTAAGCCTAGCTCTTCGTGCTGCTCAACTTCGTAGCTGTACTGACTTGCACCCACTTCTTTCGCATTCAGCTGTTCAATAAGCTGCTTCGTCCAAGCTTCCACAACTGATGCGTCATGGCATTGCTCTGGCGTTAGGCGAGGAGTGTAAATCAACTCGTTTACCAAAGCACTTGGGTAGCGACGGCTCATACGTTCCGCCAGTTTAATACCCGCATTGTACTGTTGAACAAGCTTCTCTAGTGCTTCACCTGCCAGTGCAGGTGCTTCTGCGTTTACGTGTAGCGATGCATTGTCCAGAGCCAATGATACTTGGTATTGGTTCATCGCTTCTTCATCTTTGATGTACTGCTCTTGTTTGCCTTTTTTCACTTTGTATAGTGGTGGCTGAGCGATGTACACATAGCCACGCTCGATAAGCTCTGGCATTTGACGGTAGAAGAAGGTCAACAGTAGCGTACGGATGTGCGAACCATCGACATCGGCATCGGTCATGATGATGATGTTGTGGTAACGAAGCTTGTCCGGGTTGTACTCGTCACGACCGATACCACAACCTAGTGCGGTGATCAGTGTTGCTACTTCTTGAGAAGATAGCATCTTGTCGAAACGTGCTTTTTCTACGTTAAGAATCTTACCTTTTAGCGGTAGGATCGCTTGGTTCTTACGGTTACGGCCTTGTTTTGCGGAGCCGCCTGCCGAATCACCCTCCACTATGTATAGTTCAGAGAGTGCCGGGTCTTTTTCCTGACAGTCTGCAAGTTTACCTGGAAGGCCAGCTAGGTCTAGTGCACCTTTACGGCGCGTCATTTCACGAGCTTTACGCGCAGCTTCACGTGCACGTGCTGCATCGATGATTTTCGAACAAACCATCTTCGCTTCTGTCGGGTTCTCAATCAGGAACTCAGACAGTTTTTCACCCATTGCAGACTCAACAGCTGATTTCACTTCAGAAGAAACTAGTTTGTCTTTTGTTTGGCTTGAGAACTTAGGATCAGGCACTTTCACCGAAACAACCGCAGTTAGACCTTCACGCGCATCGTCGCCTGAAGTCGCTGTTTTCGCTTTCTTCGAGAAACCTTCTTTATCCATAAAGCTGTTCAATGTACGTGTTAGCGCAGCACGGAAACCAGCAAGGTGAGTACCACCATCACGCTGTGGGATATTGTTGGTAAAGCAGAAGATGTTCTCTTGGAAACCATCGTTCCATTGCATCGCCACTTCAACTGAAATGCCGTCTTCACGCTCAGAGTTAAAGTGGAAGATTTTTTCGATGATTGGCGTTTTGTTGGTGTTTAGGTGATCAACGAACGCTTGAATACCACCTTCATACATGAAGTGATCATGTTTGTCCGCTTCACGTTCATCAACCAATTTGATCGACACACCAGAGTTCAGGAATGACAGTTCACGCAGGCGTTTCGCCAGAATGTCATAGTGGAACTCAGTGTTAGAGAACGTTTCGGCACTTGGCCAGAAACGAATTTGTGTACCGGTTTTATCCGTATCACCCACAACGGCTAGTGGCGCTTGAGGCTCACCATGTCGGTAGGTTTGCGTATGGATATGGCCACCACGATGAATCGTTAGCTCAACTTTCTCTGATAGTGCGTTTACTACTGAAACACCTACCCCGTGAAGACCACCCGATACTTTGTATGAGTTATCGTCGAACTTACCACCCGCGTGAAGAACCGTCATGATTACTTCTGCTGCAGAGACATTTTCCTCTGAGTGGATTTCTGTTGGAATGCCACGACCATCATCGCTAACGGAAACCGAGTTATCCTCATGAATTGTCACAACGATGTCTTTACAGTGACCTGCCAACGCTTCATCAATTGAGTTATCCACCACCTCGAAAACCATGTGGTGAAGGCCGGTGCCGTCGTCCGTATCGCCGATGTACATTCCTGGACGCTTACGTACCGCATCCAGACCCTTCAGTACCTTAATACTCGATGAATCGTAATTTTCAGACATGAGTTTCTCTCTTCTAGTTTGACTCTATCCTGCCATGTTCCACATGAAACAATTTACCGTTATCGTCCAACATATCGGCGATTTGGCTTTCAGTGATAGAGCTTACAAATACTTGTGCGCCCGTCTCTTTTAAGCAGTCAGCAAGACGCTTGCGACGTTGGCTATCTAATTCCGACGCGAAGTCATCAATTAGGTAAATGCATTGTTTACCGGCCATCTCTGTCAGGTGTTGCCCTTGCGCTACACGCAATGCACACACCATGAGTTTTAATTGACCGCGTGACAGAACATCTTCAACGGGCGTTCCGTTCACTTTAATGCGCAAATCAGCTTTGTTTGGGCCACTAAAGGTGTATCCCAATGCCTGATCACGCTCAAAATTCTTTTCTAGTATCTCGTGGTATGGGGTGTCTTTATCCCAGCCACGATAATACTTCAATTGGATCTCAAATTCTGGCAAAAATGTCTGACAGATAATTTCTGCGACGGTTTTCATCTGCTCGATGTAACTTGCTCGCCATTGGCTGATGTTTTCAGCCAATCCTGCCATTTCCTGATCCCAATAACTGAGCTCACGATAACTATTGGCGGTTTTCAACAACGCGTTGCGCTGCTTGTTCAGGCGCTTGAACCTTCCCCATGCTTGATAAAAAGCGGGCTCGGTATGAAACACGCCCCAATCAATAAACGCACGACGATGTTTAGGGCCATCTGTCAGTAAATCAAACCCTTCTGGGTGTATCAACTGCAGAGGCAGAACTTGTGCCAACTGCGCTAATTTTTGTCCAGATTGACCGCCTATTTTAACCTCTGTTGAGCCATCACGCTGCTTATTAATGCCGATAGGTAGCTCAAATTGATCCGAGTTCAAAAAACGACCATGAACAAACAGTTCGTCACACTCATTTTGTATCACTCGTCCGGTGAGAGAGCTCTTGAATGAGCGGCCATGCCCGAGCAGATAAACCGCTTCTAAGACACTGGTTTTACCGCTGCCGTTCGGCCCGATAAGAAAGTTAAAGCCTGCTGATAACTCAATATCACAGGCTTTAATGTTTCGAAACTGCTGAATGATGAGACGAGAAAGAGGCATTCAGTTGGCTTATAGACGAATTGGCATCACCACGTACATGGCACTGTCATCGTCGGCATTTTCAATCAACGCGCTAGCGTTAGCATCCGACATCGACACACGTACATTTTCACAACGCAACGTGTTCAGAACATCAAGCACATAGCTTACGTTAAAGCCGATTTCGATGGCGTCACCTTCAAAGGTTACATCAAGCATCTCTTCCGCTTCTTCTTGTTCTGGGTTATTCGCGGTTATGCGCATTTCAGTATCAGCCAGATTCACACGCACGCCACGGAATTTTTCGTTGGAAAGAATCGCAGCACGAGAGAAGGCTTGGCGCAACTCGTCACAACTTGCTATCAGTGTCTTATTGGTGCTCTGAGGCAATACACGGCGGTAGTCAGGGAAACGACCATCAACCAACTTAGAGGTAAAAGTAAAGTTATTCACCTCAGCACGAACATTGGAGCTACCGATCTGAAGTACTACAGGCTGCTCTGGCGCATCCATCAACTTTACTAATTCTTGCACACCTTTGCGTGGCACGATGATTTGCTTCTGCGCAAAGTCTGCACCTAGCTGAGTTTGCGATACCGCCATACGGTGGCCGTCCGTCGCCACGCTGCGTAACGTGGTGCCGTCAATTTCAAACAACATGCCGTTGAGGTAGTAACGAACGTCTTGATTCGCCATCGAGAACTGAGTTTTGTCGATCAGCGTACGTAGATCGGCTTGGCTCAGTGATACTTCCACTTCGCTTTGCCAGTCTTCAATATTAGGGAAATCGTTCGCAGGAAGCGTTGCCAATGAGAAACGGCTGCGACCAGAGCGAACTTGTACGCGATCACCTTCTAATACAAATGTGATGATCGCATCGTCCGGTAAACCACGGCAGATATCGAGAAACTTACGCGAAGGAACGGTAATGCTGCCCGCTTCAAAATCACCTTCTAGCGTCACTTTGCTTACTAACTCTACTTCAAGATCGGTTGCCGTCATCGACAATACGTTCTCTTCTACTTTAAGAAGTAGGTTACCCAGGATTGGCAGAGTTGGTCGGCCACCTAAAGCGCCCGAAACCTGCTGTAGCGGTTTGATTAAATGACTACGTTCAATGGTAAATTTCATGCTTGGCTCTTTACGCTGTCAGCTCAATAAATGATTTGCTTAGAATACCGTTATTCTAACCGATTACGAAGACAGGGTGCGAATCAAGTTAGAGTAATCTTCTTTAATGTCGTGGCTCTCTTCACGCAGCTGCTCAATCTTGCGACAAGCATGAAGTACGGTCGTATGATCGCGGCCCCCAAACGCATCGCCAATTTCAGGCAAGCTATGGTTGGTTAGTTCTTTTGCTAACGCCATAGCCAGCTGACGAGGACGCGCTACAGAACGAGAACGACGCTTAGACAGCAAGTCCGCTACTTTAATCTTGTAGTATTCCGCCACGGTCTTTTGAATGTTATCGATCGTCACCAGCTTCTCTTGTAGAGCAAGCAGATCGCGCAGCGCTTCACGCACAAAATCAATCGTGATTGGACGACCAGTGAAATTCGCATTAGCGATAACACGGTTCAGTGCACCTTCTAGCTCACGAACGTTCGAACGCAGACGCTTGGCAATAAAGAACGCCACTTCATCAGCAAGGTGGATTTGGTGATCTTCGGCTTTTTTCATCAAGATCGCCACACGCGTTTCAAGCTCAGGTGGCTCGATCGCAACAGTAAGACCCCAACCAAAACGAGATTTAAGACGATCTTCAACGCCATTAATTTCTTTAGGATAACGGTCAGACGTTAGAATGATCTGCTGATTACCTTCTAATAGTGCGTTGAAGGTATGGAAGAATTCTTCTTGTGAACGTTCTTTATTAGCAAAGAATTGGATGTCATCGATAAGGAGCGCATCCACGCTGCGGTAGTAGCGTTTGAATTCTTCAATCGCATTGTTTTGCAACGCTTTTACCATGTCTTGCACAAAACGTTCTGAGTGCATGTAGACCACTTTTGCGTTCGGGTTGTTATCCACAATCGCGTTGCCCACCGCATGCAACAAGTGCGTTTTACCCAAGCCAGTGCCGCCGTATAGGAATAGTGGGTTGTAAGCTGCACCTGGGTTATCCGATACCTGACGCGCCGCAGCCAAACCCAGTTGGTTCGACTTACCTTCAACAAAGTTGTCGAACTTGTGTTTTGGGTTCATGTTTGAGCGGTGATTGATAGCCGCAATCGCTTGAGCGTCGTCATCCCAGGTTTTGTGTACTGGCTTACGCGCCTGTAATTGCGCAGGTGCAGATGACTCGGCAGCCACATCTGCAGGCGTACGTGTCGGCGCTGGTTTTGGTGCAGAGACAGGTCGGCTCCCCACTTCAAAACGTAAGTTAGGAATATCGCCACCGCAGTATTCCTGCAGTAAGCGAGTAATATTGTTCAGATACTTATCACGCACCCAGTCCAACACAAAGCGGTTTGGCGCGAATAGAGTGAGAGTATTGTCATTGAGCTCCGCTTGTAGCGGACGAACCCACATGCTGAATTCTGTAGCTGGTAGCTCTTCTTGAAGCTGCTGCAAACATTGCAGCCAAAGCGAAGATGACACGGTGCCCCCACTGAGTAATTGAATTATCGGAAAAGACTGGCAATTTTACCTGTTGATAACCAAGATCGCCAGCGATTGATCGACGATCCAGTGAATAAGATCCAAGTTATTCACAATTATTTCTGCAAACTTGATGAGATCAACACACCTTGCCCCAAATTTGCCCACACAACGATCCACAATTGGGCAAAATTAACAAGATCGAGCGATTGGTGATAAGTCTGTGTATTATTTTATTCCCAATGCTGATTTTGTCGATCATTTCGCTAGGTTCAGTTCGCATTTTCGTCACATTTAACATTCTTCTTCTATTATCTAATAACTCACAGGTCTAGGTTATTGCTCTTGGTTATTTATTTAATTGAGCTAACTAACAGTAGTATTTCCAACCATAAAATTATGGAGATGTATTATGAAAAACTGGATTAAGGTTGCCGTTGCAGCCATTGCACTGTCGGCAGCAACCGTACAAGCCGCTACTGAAGTCAAAGTTGGTATGTCAGGTCGCTACTTCCCGTTTACTTTTGTAAAGCAAGACAAGCTACAAGGCTTTGAAGTCGACATGTGGGATGAAATCGGTAAACGTAACGATTACAAAATCGAATACGTAACAGCCAACTTCTCTGGTTTATTTGGTCTTTTAGAAACTGGTCGTATCGATACGATCTCCAACCAAATCACCATGACTGACGAGCGTAAAGCTAAATACCTATTTGCTGACCCTTACGTTGTAGATGGCGCACAAATTACCGTGCGTAAAGGCAACGACAGCATCAAAGGTGTTGACGATCTTGCGGGCAAAACCGTTGCGGTGAACCTAGGCTCTAACTTTGAGCAACTGCTGCGTCAATACGACAAAGACGGCAAGATCAACATTAAAACGTACGACACAGGTATCGAACATGACGTGGCGCTCGGTCGTGCAGACGCGTTTATAATGGATCGTCTTTCTGCGTTAGAGCTGATTAAGAAAACTGGCCTTCCTCTGGAATTGGCAGGCGAACCGTTTGAGACCATTCAAAACGCATGGCCTTTCGTTGACAACAAGAAAGGTCGTAAGCTGCAAGAAGAAGTAAACAAAGCGCTAGCTGAGATGCGCGCAGATGGTACAGTAGAGAAAATTTCCGTGAAGTGGTTTGGCGCTGACATCACGAAATAAGAACTCTTTGTACTTTAGGCCGCAAAGTGGTATCACTCTCGGACTAAAATAAACTTACGTAAAGGTGGAACTTGTTTTCCACCTTTTCTTTTCTCTAGCCTTTAGGTAAGCCGTATGGGATTTGACTTTAATTACATGTTGGAACTGTTGCCGATATTGCTGAAATATCTTGGCACAACCATGGAAATGGCGACATGGGGATTGGTGTTTTCGCTGATTTTATCCGTCATTTTAGCCAATATTCGCGTATTTAAACTGCCAGTTCTGGATCAATTAAGCCAACTGTACATCAGCTTCTTCCGTGGCACCCCACTGTTGGTTCAGCTTTTCCTGCTTTATTACGGCTTACCGCAAATTTTTCCATTGATGGTCGGTATCGACGCCTTTTCAGCAGCGGTTATCGGTTTAACGCTGCACTTTGCCGCTTATATGGCGGAAAGTATTC
The DNA here is from genome assembly GCF_023650755.1 of Vibrio sp. SCSIO 43097. Classification (NCBI taxonomy): domain Bacteria; kingdom Pseudomonadati; phylum Pseudomonadota; class Gammaproteobacteria; order Vibrionales; family Vibrionaceae; genus Vibrio; species Vibrio sp. SCSIO 43097. The sequence continues at coordinate 3,394,259 of NZ_CP071840.1, forward strand.
GTGCCGCCATTATTGGCATTGATCGCAGCCAAATGGAAGCGAGCTTATCGGTCGGTATGACGACATCCCAAGCAATGCGCCGAGTGATTTTACCTCAAGCAACGCGTGTCGCACTGCCTTCATTGATGAACTACTTCATCGATATGATCAAGTCAACGTCTCTCGCTTTCACGCTTGGTGTGGCCGAAATCATGGCGAAAGCACAGATGGAAGCCTCATCAAGTTTCCGTTTCTTTGAAGCTTTCCTTGCGGTTGCTCTTATTTACTGGGGCGTGGTGGTGATTCTGACTCGCGTACAAATCTGGGCAGAAGCAAAACTGAATAAGGCGTACGTACGATGATTAAGTTAGAAAATATTCACAAACGTTTTGGTGAGACTGAAGTGCTGAAAGGCATCGACCTCGATATTAAGCAAGGTGAGATCATCGTGATTATCGGCTCAAGTGGTACGGGTAAATCAACCTTGCTGCGTACGGTGAACTTTCTAGAACAAGCAGATGAAGGTCGTATCACGATAGATGACATCTCCGTTGATACTCAAAAACACACTAAAGCCGAAGTATTAGCGCTGCGTCGTCGAACTGGCTTTGTGTTCCAAAACTATGCCTTGTTTGCCCACATGAATGCGCGCCAGAACATTGCCGAAGGTCTAGTGACCGTTCGAGGTTGGAAAAAAGCCGATGCTCTCAAACGAGCGCAACAAATTCTGGATGACATCGGCCTTGGGGATAAAGGCGATAGTTATCCAGCGGCATTATCTGGCGGCCAACAACAACGTGTGGGTATCGGCCGAGCGATGGCGCTGCAACCAGAACTGCTGTTGTTTGACGAACCAACTTCTGCGCTGGATCCTGAATGGGTCGGTGAAGTTCTCTCATTAATGAAGAAGTTAGCTAATCAGCATCAAACCATGCTGGTGGTGACGCACGAGATGCAATTCGCGAAAGAAGTAGCTGATAGAGTGATCTTCATGGCGGAAGGCAATATCGTTGAGCAAGGTTCTCCACAGGATATCTTCGATAATCCACAAGATCCTCGTTTGAAAAAATTCCTTAACCAAGTAGGAATAGAGTAACGATCAAGCATCAGGATCGATTGATCCTTGAGATTTTACTCACACTACGTATAATCGCCCGGCCGGAATTTCGTACTCATTGAGTCATTGACACATTATGTGAGTGTGATTACAATTCCGCCTCTTTGTTGAGAGGCGTCGGTTGTCCTTCTCTATATAAAGAGCTTCTTTATATAAGAAAGCAAATACCCACGCCGGGTTTAACAAGAACCTAAAACTACTGATCAGTAAAGGTAATTATCATGAAACGCACTTTTCAACCTACAGTTCTAAAGCGCAAGCGTACTCACGGCTTCCGTGCTCGCATGGCAACTAAGAACGGTCGTAAAGTTATCAACGCACGTCGTGCAAAAGGCCGTGCGCGCCTATCAAAATAATCGCTAGTTTATTTTGAACACGTACGCGTTTAATCGGGAGTTACGTTTGTTAACTCCCGAGCATTATCAAAACGTCTTCCAGCAAGCTCATCGAGCTGGCTCGCCTCATTTCACCATCATTGCTCGCAATAACAAACTTTCTCACCCACGATTAGGTTTAGCGGTTCCCAAAAAGCAAATCAAAACGGCTGTCGGTCGTAACCGATTTAAGCGTTTGGCTCGTGAAAGCTTTCGTAACAATCAACATCAGCTTCCAAACAAAGATTTTGTTGTGATTGCGAAGAAAAGCGCGCAAGATTTAAGCAATGAGGAAATTTTTAAGTTGTTTGATAAGCTATGGCAACGCCTGTCTCGCCCTTCACGTGGATAGCCATTGGGCTCGTTTATCTGTATCGCTGGTTTATCAGCCCTTTGATTGGTCCTCGTTGCCGGTTCACACCAACCTGTTCCACTTACGCGCTAGAAGCTTTGAGAGCTCACGGTTTTGTAAAAGGATGTTGGTTATCAGGCAAACGTCTATTAAAATGCCACCCTTTGAATGAAGGGGGGTATGACCCCGTTCCACCAGTCCAAAAACAAGACAGAGATAACTAACGATGGATTCTCAACGTAATATCCTGCTCATCGGTTTGGCCCTGGTTTCTTTTTTGCTGTTTCAACAATGGCAAGTTGCAAAGAATCCAGAACCTCAAGCAGTTGAACAGGCTCAATCAAGCAGCACTCTACCTGCACCATCTTTTGCTGATGAACTTGACCCAGTTCCTGGTCAACAGCAAGCTTCTGCAAAAACTATCACAGTAACGACTGATGTTTTAACTCTGTCGATCGACACCGTTGGTGGCGATGTGGTACATGCCAACCTTAACGAATACTCTGCTGAGTTAGATTCATCAGATTCCTTTGTTCTGCTTAAAGACGCTCAAGGTCACCAATTTATCGCTCAAAGCGGTCTAGTGGGTCCTCAAGGTATCGACTTGAGCAGCACAAATCGCCCTCACTACAACGTAAGTGCAGACAGCTTCACAATGGCTGACGGTCAAGATGAACTTCGCGTTCCGATGACATTCACTGCAAACGGCATCGAATACACCAAAACTTACATCTTTAAACGCGGCAGCTACGCGCTTAATGTTGAATACGATGTAGTGAACAACTCAGGCAACAACGCAACATTTGGTATGTACGCTCACCTACGTCAAAACCTAATGGACGATGGTGGTAGCATCACAATGCCTACTTACCGTGGTGGCGCATACTCAACAGAAGATACGCGTTACAAGAAGTACAGCTTTGATGATATGCAGGATCGCAACCTGTCTCTTAACCTAGCCGATGGCCAAGGTTGGGCAGCAATGATTCAGCACTACTTTGCCGCAGCTTGGATCCCACGTAACGAACCAGGTACTAACCTATACACTCGTGTAATTGGCAACCTAGGCGACATCGGCGTTCGTATGCCGAACAAAACTATCGCAACAGGCGATCAGGCTAAGTTTGAAGCAACACTTTGGGTTGGTCCAAAACTGCAAGATGAAATGGCAGAAGTGGCACCTAACCTAGACCTAGTAGTGGACTACGGCTGGTTATGGTTCATTGCGAAGCCTCTTCATATGTTGCTTTCATTCATCCAGAGCTTTGTTGGTAACTGGGGTGTGGCAATCATCTGTCTGACCTTCATCGTTCGTGGTGCAATGTACCCACTAACAAAAGCGCAATACACGTCTATGGCGAAAATGCGCATGCTACAGCCTAAGCTGCAAGCAATGCGTGAGCGTATCGGTGATGACCGTCAGCGCATGAGCCAAGAAATGATGGAACTGTACAAGAAAGAGAAAGTGAACCCACTAGGTGGCTGTTTACCTCTTATCCTACAGATGCCTATTTTCATCGCGCTTTACTGGGCACTAATGGAATCGGTAGAGCTACGTCACTCTCCATTCTTCGGTTGGATTCATGACCTTTCAGCACAGGACCCTTACTACATCCTGCCGCTATTGATGGGTGCGTCTATGTTCCTAATCCAGAAGATGAGCCCGACAACGGTAACGGATCCAATGCAGCAGAAGATCATGACCTTTATGCCGGTTATGTTTACCTTCTTCTTCTTGTTCTTCCCATCAGGTCTCGTTCTGTACTGGTTGGTGTCGAACATCGTAACGCTTATCCAGCAAACTCTGATCTACAAAGGATTAGAGAAAAAAGGCTTACACAGCAAGTAACCTTTTAGGAAATGATTGAGAAAGGCGGCCAAAAGGTCGCCTTTTTGTTTTTGGCTGATTACAATTCAGCTAATTAATTGTGATGGCTCCCTAGGTATCTTCCCTATAGCCCAGCTCAAAAGGCAAAATTATGACTACAGATACGATTGTCGCTCAAGCGACCGCGCCTGGTCGTGGCGGTGTCGGTATTATTCGAGTTTCTGGCCCTAAAGCCAACCAAGTGGCGTTAGAAGTCACTGGCAAAACACTAAAGCCCCGCTACGCAGAGTACCTGCCGTTTAAGTCAGAAGATGGCACTGTGCTTGATCAGGGCATCGCACTGTACTTCCCTAACCCACACTCATTTACAGGTGAAGACGTACTTGAGCTGCAAGGCCATGGCGGCCCTGTCGTGATGGATATGCTGATAAAACGCATTCTAGGTATAGATGGTATTCGAGCTGCTCGCCCTGGTGAGTTCTCTGAACGCGCATTTCTGAACGATAAACTCGACTTAGCTCAAGCCGAAGCGATTGCAGACCTCATTGATGCCAGTTCTGAAGAAGCAGCAAAATCGGCGCTGCAATCCTTACAGGGCGCATTTTCAGGCCGCATTAATACCTTAGTTGAGTCGCTGATTCATTTGCGTATCTATGTTGAAGCAGCCATCGACTTCCCTGAAGAAGAGATCGACTTTTTGGCCGACGGTAAAGTGGCTGGTGACCTACAAGCCATCATCGACAACCTAGATGCGGTGCGCAAAGAAGCTAACCAAGGCGCTATTATGCGTGAAGGGATGAAAGTCGTGATTGCGGGTCGTCCAAATGCGGGCAAATCAAGCCTGCTGAACGCGCTATCGGGTAAAGAGTCTGCAATCGTAACCGACATCGCAGGAACTACGCGTGATGTACTGCGTGAGCATATCCATATTGATGGCATGCCTCTGCACATCATCGATACTGCAGGTTTGCGTGATGCTTCCGATGAAGTAGAGAAAATCGGTATCGAACGCGCGTGGGATGAAATAGCCCAAGCAGACCGCGTGTTGTTCATGGTGGATGGCACGACAACCGATGCCACCGATCCGAAAGATATCTGGCCAGATTTTGTGGATCGCCTACCAGACAACATTGGCATAACTGTAATCCGTAATAAAGCGGATCAAACGGGTGAAGATATGGGGATCTGCCACGTCAATAACCCTACTCTTATCCGTTTGTCAGCGAAGACTGGTGCAGGGGTTGAAGCTCTGCGCGATCATCTCAAGGAGTGTATGGGCTTCTCTGGCAACAGTGAAGGTGGGTTTATGGCTCGTCGTCGTCATCTCGATGCATTAGAACGTGCCGCACAGCACCTTCAAATAGGCCAGGAGCAGCTTGAAGGCTATATGGCAGGTGAAATATTGGCTGAAGAGCTACGCATCACCCAACAACATCTCAATGAGATTACCGGTGAGTTCAGTTCTGACGACTTACTGGGACGAATCTTCTCTTCATTCTGTATCGGGAAGTAAAGTGGGCAAATAACGGAAAACAACAGCAAGCAACGGTAGATAACACACTGATTTTATTAGATCGTCATTTGCCGTTTGTTTCCATCCGTTGCCGTTAATTGCCAAATCTAGTCCCCAGCTGGTCCCCAATGACATGATAAATGCCGTATTGGGGACCAATTGGGGACAAACATGAAAATTTTCATTGAAAAACGGACACTTAAAACAGATGGAACGCGAACATTGCGTCTCATTTATGACCACGGTTATACCACTAAATCAAACGGATCTCGTCAGCGAAAACGTGAACACGAAGTGCTGGATCTGTTTATCTATGACAAACCCAAAACACCAGCTCAGCGAAAACATAACAAAGAGCACCTTCTCCTAGCCGAAACCATTAAGAGTAAACGACTGGTTGAGTGGCAATCCCAAAAGCATGGTTTTGAGGATAGAACTAAGCGTTCAGCTAGCTTCATTGATTACTTTCAACGGCAAATTGACATCAAAGAACAAACCACCTCAACCTCCAACCACTCGATCTGGCTTTCAGCACGTAAGCACCTGCTGTTCTACTGCGGGAAACATGATCTTAGCTTTGATGAGTTGGATAAAGACTGGTTAGACGGATTTAAGTATTACCTGACCAATGAAGCGAAAACCAAAAGTGATACCGCGTTATCTCGCAACACACAAAGCTCCTACTTCAATAAAGTTCGCGCGGCGATCAACGAAGCGCATCGAGAAGGTATTATTCGTGATAACCCGCTTTCACAAGTGACCAGTATCAAAGCGAAAACGACCAAGCGTGTTTATCTCACATTGGATGAGGTCAACGCTTTAGCTCACACAGAATGTCGCTACCCAGTCCTTAAACGTGCGTTTTTGTTCTCATGTGCAACGGGGATGCGTTGGTGCGATATCCATCGACTTACTTGGTCAGAAGTAGAGACATTCAATAATCACAAACGAATTATCTTCGACCAAGCCAAACTCTCTCAGGGCGATGCTAAGAGCCTTCAGTATTTAGACATACCAAAGTCAGCAGAATCACTTTTGGGTAGCCCCAAAGCCTCTCACGAGCGCGTATTCAAGGGATTAAAATACTCTTCTTATATAAATGTAGAGCTGCTTAGATGGGCTCTGGCTGCTGGAATAAGTAAGCACGTTACGTTCCATGCTGGTCGTCATACTTTTGCTGTAATTCAGCTTAGCCGAGGAATCGATATATACGCAGTATCGAAACTGCTCGGCCACAGCGAACTCAAGACAACCGAGATCTACGCTGACATCATAGAACGACGTAGGATGGAAGCTATGCTCACATTCCCCGATATTTTTGCTTCTTCTGGAAAGGATTCAGCGGCCTAAGGCCGCTGCTATAGAAGGTACTACTTACGAGAAGTGGTGGCGACATAGTTTGCTGCCCTTTTTTCTATCTCATGGCGAGATGAAACGCGCTGCTCCTCAACCCAATCCATGATTGCTTGACGCTCAAATCGGAGGTGTTTGCCAAGCTTAAAGTAAGGGATCTCTGCCGAGCTCGTTAGCTTATAAAGTTGATTGGTTGATAAACCCAGCAAAGCAGCACATTCATCAACGGTTAGAATGTCCTTTCCAAGCAACTCCACCTTTTGTTGCTGCAAACGCTGCTCCAGAATAGCGCGCTCAACACGGTCAATCTTGGCGAGAATGGACTGAAGAATAACTTGCTCGTTGGTTGTCATCACATCACCTCCTCGCCCATTGAAATGTCTCTGGGAAGAGTGGGAAAACTGGGAATATATTATTCATCGATGCCCATCTCCTTCAATTCAGAAAGGATCTTTTCCGGCCAGAAAGCGAAAAAACGATGATCAAACTCAGTACCGTTTTTCTTCTCGATAATCCGAAGTGTTCCTCTACGATCTTCATTGGTTTCAAACCACCCTTTATGAATCAAAGGGCTCAATTGACTCTTGTACTGACGCCGCAGTCGTAGCTGCTTAACAAACTCTTGTTTGTGGATAAGCCACTGGACGTCATCACCATCCTGCCGCCAGTAACCAAACTTTGAAGATCTGCTCGTACAAAATTCAGGAAGCTTATTTTCCCAATGGCTAATGGCTTGTTTCAAAGCACTTAACACCTCATACGTTTCTTGATTGTGCTGGTGCCCTCTGTGAGATAACCAGCGGCTAAAAACGCTATATACGGAATAGAGTGACTCTTCTTCAGGCCATGGCACTAACTGGTTTCGTGACGCAACAGACAACGCTACACCAACAAGGACAAAGCGCTTCAATACCCGATGAACCTGGCCGGAGTAATTACTTTTAGACCAATGCTGCCTCAGCGTTTCGATTTCACGCTGTAAAACGACTTCCAGATCGGGCTTATCTGAAATAAGCGTCATCCAAGCCGTGAACAAAGTGCCAAAGTACTTTTGAGTCTGCTTTTCTAAGTGCTCAGCAAACTGAGATGGTGAGGAAAAGCGGTGTAGATCCGCAAAACAGCCAAAGCGCTCTTCGGCAGGAATTTCGATGACTCGAATCAGCTGACCTGCTTTCACTTGATAACCAGAGGACTCCATCAGCTCTGTCAGGCCAACCTCTCCATTACTCAATGTCAGCGTTCGCCAATTGGCTATATTCGCCAGGCCGCCTGTTTCGGTGGCTCGCAGCTTCCCACATCCGTTGACGATTTGATAAGCCGCAGAACTGGCTTCTTCCGCCGAGCACAACCCTAGCTCATCTAACACAAGCAACATGTCATGATGTTCTGATGCAACCGCCTCAATACCGTTAGCGGTTGTTTTCCAAGACTTGATATACGACTTATCAGCATAAACAGACGCAGCGACAAACGATGTGACAGACTTACCCGACGAAGACGGCCCCATCACATGGAATGCCGCACTTTCCATCCCTACTGTCTTGAGCAGCGGCGCGGACAAAGCGACGCCAATAGAAAATATAAGCAAGGGATTGCCGCCCAATAAAGAGCCGACTTCGCTTTGCCATTCCGCTAAGCTCCCTTTTGCCAAACAGAGTGAGTCTGCCATCCCACCAGAAAAGTAGTAGGGCTCATCTGACCGTCCGAAACTTTTCTCCGGAGTAACGAACACCTTGTCATGCCAACCTGTTCTTGTAACACAAAAGGCCGTTTCCGCCGCTTTGAGCTCTTCCCGCAAATAGCGCTGGACCATATTCCATGCAGTTTGCTCAGGCTCCAGCCAAAAACCGGTATCGAATAATTCATCTCTTAATTGATAGTTGGTCCCTCCCATGATCTTTCTGGCAGGCACTATCATTCGAATCGTCTGCTTGTCCATATTGATGATTTCAATACAAGCACTGAAACCTGACTTCCGATCAGGTGAACGCGTTCTAGCAAGAACCTTGACTGAAGAGCTCAACGAGCGCCAACCTCGCTCACGGCAGAAATACTGTAGTTGATCATGGTGATGACGAAACTTCATATGACCTCCCTATCACAGGCTCAAAAGCCACTTCTGCACGTCTTCAACACGGAATCTCACACTTCGAGCACCAGGCGATAAATTCACTGGCGAAGGAAAAGAACCATTTTTCACATAACGGCGAATGGTTGCCTGAGACAGCTGAGTTAGCTGACAGACTTCTTGATAGCTTAATAGCTGATTTGATTGTTTTTGTTCGGTCATAACTACTCCTGATAGCTAATGAATAATCAAGGAATAGCTTGTAGGATGAGCAACGCAAAGGCGCGCGGTGCTCAGGCCCATTTTGGACAGTTTGGAATGAAAGAAGGCCTGTAAAATAGGTTATTTAGGATTACGGAAGCAGATAATGGTGCGGTGATTAAATTCAGCAAAAAACGTGCTCTTCATGATCTGAAGATTCATAAGCCCACTAAAACAATTTACCGCGACTTTCACATGTGAAAGAGGCATCATCATAGTCTAGGGAAAGTAGAAAACTGGAATATTAACCGTCCTTATTATTCTCACTCCGTTTCATCTGATATGTGGAATACCAGTAGACACACCCAACAGCAGCCACTGTCAAAAGCAGACCTGCGAGCCAATACCAAAGCAAATCCATACAACCTCCTCAAATCGTTGAATCAAATCGGTCGCAGCTAATACCACCACAGTCAAAACTGGTATCAATGCTAGTCATACTGTTATCCCTCAACACATTGCCACCGACATCAATACAAGAGTTTTCCATCATTGGAGGGCCACTTACAGGGTTTATATCGCCACACCAATGGGGTGATCTCGAATCAGAGATGAAATCTGGAGTATCTGGTATCAATTCCGCACCAGCCTGTCCAGCTTGGTATATTCCTGGACTTGATATGCCAGATGGCGAACCATCTACCACTGAAATGTGCCTATGCCCTGCAAACCTTCTCCCCCTTCTTGGCCTACCATAACGTCGATGGAGTTTGTTCAACCAAACCAAAATGATGCGGTAAGCAAAATAATTAAAAATGAAACTGGAGCGGGTAAAGCAAACATGAGCACTACAAAAAGAACCAACTTCACCATCACTTTTATCGGCCATAGCCAATCACGACATACTGTTGCCTTCGCCTCTTTTTCTGCGAACGCATGAGGTTCAATGCCAGCACAGCCTGGATGGCTTGCCACAGCTTCCGCTGAGACAGTTTTCATTTTTATCGGCTTACCTGTTCCCCTACCTCGTTACACCATATTAACCAGTCAGGCACAGAATACTGAATATGCGACAACTAATTGAAATATTTAAACTATGTACTAACAGAACAATCCCAAACCCAATACAAGCCATCTGAAAAGTGTACTGGTTCATAGACCACCTAGAAAAGCGGTACACTTACCGCCCTAGCAAACACGGCCTCAATGCCTTGATCGCAGACATAACAAGGGATGGCTGCCATTTTTCTCAAAACCTTAAGCCGCAACGAACTGTACCGTTTAGACCAAATCGGTACAGTTAAATCACGTTAGGGGGCTTATCATTGCCAATCAAAAGGAATTATGGTTCTGCTGCCACGTCGTGATCAGTTATACATTCGGAGTGGCTAGAGCATCAGTATTAACTAAATAAGTGCCATTTCTAGTTTATGCTTTCGCTTCACCCAATCTGGTAGAGAGCGTTCGAGTAAGCGATAAAACTCTGGGCCGTGGTTGTGGTGCTCTAGGTGACACAGTTCATGAATGATCACGTACTCAATGCATTCTTTCGGTGCTTTAATCAGATCACGGTTTAAGGTCAGCGTTCCGCTTTTTGAAAGACTGCCCCAGCGTTTTTTGAGTTGCATGATTTTAATTTTTGGCTTGTCTGTATCTGAATGATTGAACTTGTCCCAACAATCCGAAAACACCTTATTTAAATGAAAATCGGCTTTTTCTCGATACCAATCATTAAGTAGCGACTCCACATGGTCAGGTTTACCATTGGCAGACGTTACCCAAAAAAAGCCCGCTTTCAGCGCCACACCCTTATCAGTGCCTACTGCAATTTTTAGCCGATATTTCTTGCCTAGATACAAATGGCTTTCACCACTGACGTATTTGCGAGAAGGGGTTCTTGGGTCAAACTGGTCAAAGTAGCGAATTTGGCGTTTGATCCACCGAGCGCGCTTTTTCACCTTGGCTTCAATGGCCTCACGGTCGGTGCCTTCAGGAGCTTTCACAAAAACCGATTTGTCAGGGTGAACTGATATTTCCAGCGATTTGCGTTTAGAAAAAGCCAGCTGGAAGGGGATTTCTCCCCCTCCGTATACAACCGTTAGCCTTTCAGCACTTGCCGCTGGTGCCTCGGTTTGCTTGATGGTTGACGACATCAAGAATGCCTCCGGTGCTTCGCAACCTGCATGGTTTTCTCAATGATTTCGTCCATTTGTTCTAAGCTCAGCGTCACGCCGTACTGCTCTTTGACTTCATCATAAAGAAAATCGTCAATATCATTCATCGCCGTTTTTTGAACGTCGGCATCGTCCCAAAAATCGACCTTCCAATGATCATCAATGATCTTTTGTATCGCTAACGATGTTTGTGCCGCAATGGCATCAAGCTGAGCATCATCTAACTCGTTGAGTGTTGCCACTTGCTGAAACTGCGGCTTAATCAAACCAAAGTAGGCACACGCTTCGTCGTTCTCACGAATGCAATCAGGCATATCATCATGCTGCTTCGTGGCCACTTTGTTACGAATATCAATCACTCGGTTGAGATATTCTAAGTCTGAGATGCGCTTGGCCTTAAAGTCATCAATAGCGGCTTGGATCAGCTTCGAAAACTTCTCATAAAACGCAGGGTCTTCGTCCATATTCTCCGAAATACTGCGTTTCGTAGCGTGGGCGATGGTGTCCGCTTTTGATGCCGTCGTTTTGGTTTGATAAACCCCTTGCTCTTCTTTCACGGCAGTAAACATTTTTTCATCAAAAATATTCACGGGCTCGTTAAGCTGAGTCACCTCATTAGCCTGAATATGGGTATCCAACAGCTTTTTAATTTTTGGCTCGTAATCGCGATAATCAATCGCCTCAGCGTAACGCAATTTAACCGCCGCCTTTAAGTTCTGAAAACGTTTTAAATCGTTTTTATAGGTTTGTAGCTTTTTCTCATCAGAGCTCATGATGAACTGCTCAGACGACAAAGCGATGGCTAAAGATTTACTGTATGCCGATAAACATTCGTAAAACTCTTCACGCAACTCGTCATCGGCCAACAACACCTCATAGGCTTCCTCGTCTTTTGAGTTTTTAACGGCTTTAAACAAATCCCATAAGTCAGAGTAACGCTGTGGCAGCTTAAACACTTCTTCGTTAATGGAGGTGAGCGTGCCTGCTAAGTCATCTTCGTCAAACCCTTCAAAGGCTTCGTACATGGTTAGGGCTTTATCCAGCTCGCCCAATACGCTGGCATAGTCGATGATATAGCCAAACTCTTTGCCTTCGTACAGGCGGTTAACCCGAGCGATAGCCTGTAATAGCGTGTGCTCTCGCAGGGTTCGGCATAGATACAGCACGGTGTTACGCGGTGCATCAAAACCGGTTAATAGCTTATCCACCACAATGAGTATTTCAGGGTCATCACCGTATTTAAACTGGTTGATAATTTGCTTGGTGTACTCCTCTTCAGAGCCAAAGCGCTTCATCATTTTGTCCCAGAATTTACCCACCTCATCGGTTGGCCCTTCGTCCACTTCGTCATGGCCTTCACGGGTATCAGGGCCAGAAATCACCACCTCTGTGGTGACGGTGCCAATCTCTTGCAAAAACTGCTGGTACTTTAACGCTGCTGGTTTGCCTGGGGCGACCAGTTGAGCCTTAAAGCCGGTGCCTTGCCAGTTCGCACGAAAATGCTCGCTGATATCAAAGGCGCGCATGTAAATCGCTTGATCTGATTTATTGAGCATTTCAGCGCGGGCGTATTTCTTTTTAAGGTCGGCTTTTTGCTCTTTGCTTAAATCGGCGGTGTGGCGCTCAAACCAGAGGTCGATAGCCGACTGATTCTGCTCCATCTCAACGTGTCGGCCTTCGTACAGCAGTGGCAATACGGCTTCGTCGGTAACCGCTTGTTTAATGGTATAGTGCGGCTCAATCAGTCCACCAAACTTGGCAAAGTTGTTCTTTTCTTTTTTCAGTAGTGGCGTACCGGTAAAGCCAAGAAAACAGGCATTAGGTAGCATTTGGCGCATTCGGGCGGCCAATGAGCCAAAGTTAGTGCGGTGACTTTCATCGACCAATACAAAAATATCGTGCGACTCATCCACAAACTTCTCGGCCACCCAGCCTTTGTCAAATTTGTGGATCAGTGTGGTGATCAGGCCCACTTTGTTTTTCAGGTGCTTAACTAAGTTTCGGCCAGACGTGGCACGTTCGCGGCTTAAACCACAGGCCGCAAAGGTATTACCCAGTTGTTTATCAAGATCATCCCGGTCGGTAACCAAAATGATTCTTGGATTGATAAGCTGCGGCTCTAGCGCCATAGCGCGGGTGAGCATCACCATAGTCAGCGACTTACCTGAGCCTTGGGTATGCCAAATAACACCACCTTGGCGGTTTTCTTTTGCACCATTGCCTTTATTGGTCAAACGTTTAATTCGGGCGATCGTCGCTTTAATCACAAAGTATTGTTGATAGCGGGCTACTTTCTTAATGCCACCATCAAACAGGGTAAAGCGATACACCAAATCTAATAAACGCTCTGGGCGGCACAGGCTATAAATGGCATTGTCTTGTTCCGTCACCAAGCGTTTACCTTCCGCCTCTAGCGCATCAAAAAATGGCCGTGCGGCAGCAAACTCGCCACTGAATAGCTGTGCTTTAGTCTCTTCGCTCAAGGAGGTATTTACGGCTTTATCGACATCGGCGGGTTTATCTTCCTGCTCTTTCCACACGCCCCAAAACTTCTTAGGTGTGCCAGCTGTGGCGTATTGGGCGGCGTTTTTATTCACTGCCAGCACTTGCTGCACATAAGTAAACAGGCGCGGAATATAGTCATCACCCTGGTTACGAATATTTTGTGATACGGCTTGCTCTACATCCACTTTTGGTGATTTACATTCAATCACGCTAAAGGGAATACCATTGACAAACAGGACGATATCGGGGCGCACGGTATCGGTGCTACGTGCGCGCTCAACCGAGAACTCCGCCACCACATGAAAGCTATTGTTGCTTGGGTTTTTCCAATCAATGTAATTGAGGGTAAAGCTTTTTGAGTCCCCCTCAATGGTTTGCTCCATGGCTGAGCCTAAGGTGATTAAATCGTAAATCGACTCATTGGTTTTTTGCAGGCCATCAAACTTAATATTTTTGAGCTTTTGGATCGCGGTTTGAATGTTCTCTTCGCTAAACAGATACTCGCCACCTTTATAGTTAATGCGATTAATCTTTTTTAGCTGCTGACGTAGCACTCCTTCCAAAATCACATTGGCACTGCGCCCACCCCTTTCAGCCAGCGCTTGCTCAGGGGTAAGGTACTGATAACCCAAATTGATTAACTGTTGCAGGGCAGGAATTTGCGACAAGTACTTTTCGTTAAACTCAAAGCCCGAAGGCTCCGAGTTTGTATCGTAATTTACTGGAGGTGTGCTCATGCGACGTTCTCCTTTGTACGATCCTGAAGTTCACCCTCAGCACCAACCTGCGCACTGGTCACTTGCCACTCACCTGTAAGCAGTTTTTGCATCAGACCGCGTTTTTGACTGCGGTATTGCTCTAAGGTCTTCTTGAGAAGTCTGATTTCCTTATCAGCTAAATTTAAACTGTCAGAAATACGCTTCTGATCTTCCAATGTTGGAAGATCAACGCTGATTTTAAATAGCTCTTTTGGGTGTAATCGCTTAGAGCCCGAGCCTGCTGAAAAATTTTCTAACCATGAATAAAATGATGGACGAGAAAGATACCAGTACAGCCATTTAGAATTAACATTATCAGCTATATCGAATGCTGGAATATCCTGCGATGAGCTATAGCCATCTAGATGCGAAGGAACGATTCCTATAGAGCCTCTAAATACATTTTGCTTGCCATAGATAAGCTGGCCTGATTTACGATGAAAATATTTCGTTGCGTCAGTCGATTCCGTGCCACGATAATCTCTTACACTTACGCCTTTCAAATGTAATCTGACAGTAAGCCTTCTCTCTGGATCTTGTGTAGTGTCTGGAATTCTGCTTTCAGTTAGAAAATCTCCAAACTTTAGCGTCTGGTTCGTCCGAGAGCTGCTGATTAAGTGGGATCTTAACCATTCAAACTGCTTTTCCTTGGCCGCAATTAACGCCTCTGTTTTTTCGATGGCGTTGTGCCAAGTAGTAAACAACTTATAGATTTCAAGTTGCTCATTTAAAGGCGGCACAAGTATCGGAAGTTTGCTTAAAGTATCTTTATTTAGCTTATAGCGGCTAGCCCCTTGCCTACTAATCAGATGTGTAATATCTCTGTGGTGAAAATAAAGAAAAAACCACTCAGAAGAACACTTTTCTGTTCCTTGGATCAGATGTGCGTGATTGTTTACATTAAACTTACCATTAACTAAAAGCGTTTGGGCTTTTTGCTCTGGTTTTAAAAAGTGATCACCATCTTCACCAATTAGAGCAAACAGACCTTCAACTAAATGATGATCGATAAAATCCAATACACCGGTAGGTCCATAATAGGGGTACGCGCCTTGAATCTTAGCTCGCTCTTCGGTTGATAATGGTTTTCTTAAATCATTTCTTATTTTGCAAACTTTACCGACAGTTGTAAGTTTCCAACCAGCAGGAATAGTGTTAATTCGACCTAGTTTTTTGAGCAGCTCAGTCTTCATTTTTATCACCCTCCAACTTTTTCTGTGCACGCGCCAACTGGGGAATGCCTTTTTCGGGCGTTGGCAAATCCTCAGGCATAGTGCCGCCCAGCTCCTCAATAGTGGCGCGCACTTTGGCACCTACTTCAAAATGAGTTTGGTTGGCATGGACTTTATTGCTGACCTTATCACGCTTAAGTTTCTCTTCCGTTTGCGTGGCACGGAACAGGTTAGCGGCAAGCTCGGTACTGCCCATGTGGTCGAGGATTTTTTGGCTCTTTTTTAAGCCTTTGTGTTGGTGAATAGCTTTATTGTCTAACCCGCCATATAAGCCTTTGTAGCCATGGTTTTGGAAAATGGCGTAGTCCAAACCAGACTTAACCCCTGCATCACGGGCTGCAGCGGCCAGTTGCTTGTTATGGTCGGCCAGTTCATTGCGCAGCATTAAACGCTTTTGGTCTTCATTTAGTTGCTGAAAACCTGTGTCGTCTTGTAGCTCTTGGCGACGAGTTTGAATGGCAAAATAGGTCTGGCCATTGGCGATCACTGGCTTGCTGGCATCACCGTTTTGCACAATGAGGTAACAGGCGTAACGGGAAAGCTGATAATCACGGGTAGTTCGCTTAGCCCCCGAGCCAATATCGACCATTTTTCCCACCTGGGAAAAATGGTCTTCACTCGACTGGCCGGAGCCCTCACAAGCGGTGATCGCTTTTTTGATAACACGCTCAAACTTGTCCCAAGTGCTGTAGTCAAGAACAGTCTGTAACTCTCTGGCATACCAGAACTCGTTACCTTCAGATTCATGCTTTAAGCTTTCAAAGCTGGTGTGTTCTGGTTGGGTAAGCTGCTTGTCACTCATCGCACACCTCCCACCATTTTCGTGACTTCACGCAATTGGTTTGTAGTGCCGTACCCACACTTAGACACCATTTTGTTGGCGTCAACAAAATGGTTGTTGGTCGTCATACTCATTCAGCCACCTCCGTTGTGTTGCTTTGCGCCTCGTTAGGTACGATATCCTTTAGCAGCGCCGCCATTTTGTTGCGGACGTCGGCGAGTTCAGTTTCAAGGGTGGTGATCTCAACCTGCACGGCGACAATATCGACCTCAACTTCTTCTTCGAAGGTATCGACGTAGCGCGGAATATTTAGGTTAAAGTCGTTCTCTTTGATCTCGTCAAAGGTGGCTAAATGGGCGTATTTTTCTACCTCTTCACGGGCTGTTACCGCCGCAACAATTTTGTCTAGGTGTTCATCCAGCAGAATGTTTTGGTTTTTCCCTGCTTGGTAATGGTCTTTACCGCTGGCATCGACAAACAGCACGTCTTTGCGGTGTTCATTGGCGCCGCCTTTTTCACGGGAGCGGTCAAATATCAGGATTGCCACGGGAATGCCGGTACTTGGGAACAAGTTACCTGGTAAACCAATCACGGCATCCAGTAGGTTTTCTTCAATCAGTTGTTGACGAATACGGCCTTCGGCTGCGCCTCTAAACAGCACACCATGAGGCACCACTACGGCAATACGGCCTTCTTTTTCAACGGCGGCTTCAACCATGTGGCTGATAAAGGCAAAGTCGGCCTTTGATTTAGGTGGTAGACCGCGCCAATAGCGGTTGTATCTGTCGGATTCAACGTCTTCTGAACCCCATTTGTCGAGTGAAAACGGTGGGTTGGCAACCACGTTATCAAACTTCATCAGTCTGTCATTTTCAACCAACGCTGGTGAGGTGAGGGTGTTACACCATTCAATACGAGCAGAGTCGGAGCCGTGCAAGAACATGTTCATACGTGCAAGCGCCCAAGTGCTGCCGTTGACTTCCATGCCGTAGAGTGAGTAATTGCGGTCGCCCACTTGGCGAGCGGCTTCAATCAATAAACCGGCTGAGCCACAGGCAGGGTCACAAATACGAGCCCCCGATTTTGGCGCAGACAGACGCGCAACCAGCTCAGAGACTTTATGAGGGGTATAGAATTCACCGGCTTTTTTACCTGCATCGGAGCCAAAGCGCTCAATAAGGTAGATGTAGGTATTACCAATCACATCTTCAGACACGCGCGACGGGCTCATGTCGAGTGCGGGCTTGTTGAAGTCGTCCAGCAAGGTTTTTAGGCGACGGTTACGGTCTTTGGTTTTACCCAAATTGGCTTCGCTGTTGAAGTCGATGTTACGGAATACGCCTTCTAACTTGGCTTTGTTCGCGGTTTCAATATGCTCTAAAACAATGTTGATCAGCTCGCCAATATTGGGTTCGTTTTTACGCTCTAACAATGAATAGTAGTTGGCCAAAAAGGTGTCGGTAACAACGGTTTTCTTCTCTTTGGTTGCTTTGTCTTCTACTTCTTCTGTGAGTTCAACCATTGGCAGTACAAAACGCTCGCGCTCAAGCTTACGTCTGATACGGACGTCGTCGTCACCGTACTGTTTTTTATATTCTGCGTAGTGGTCATTCCATACATCGGAGATATATTTTACGAACAGCATGACTAGGATGTAGTCTTTATATTGCGCAGGGTCTACCGCGCCTCGGAAAGTATCGCATGCAGCCCATGCTGCATTGTTGATGTCTTTTTGTTGAATTTTGTCGTTCATATCTTTAGTCATATAAATTCCTCAAATCTGGTCAGTGGCATAAAGCGGGGCAGGCTATACCGATAGCGCCCCGCTAGCTGTAAGTTAAAAGGTTAAGAATCGAGTACGGCTGATTGAGTCCAGGTAATTGACCGCCCAAATGGAGGGTAAATCGATGTACTGTCCTTTATGGTGTACCGTGCAATGACGTCACCTTGCTCGTTTAGCTCTTCACATTCATAGGTATCAGTGTCTTGGCCTTTTCGTTGCGACCACTGACTACTTACGATGTTGAGGGTATGCGACTCGGGTACACCTATTTTCTTTTTGTATTCATCACTCATAAGGGCTCCTATCCTTTAATGTCTTTTGGGTCGTTACCGTGGCTATCTTTGCGTTGTATCTGGCCATCTTTGCCATGTACAACAAGCTCAGAACCTTCGCGCTTGCTTTGTTCGCGCGCCGCAGCTTCGGCCTCTCGTTTGGTGCTGTGTACGCTTGAAGCGCGTTCGGCACCGCCTTTTTTGTTTGCCCATCCATCAGGATGTGGTACGACATGTCGGGTATTGCCCTTGCTTGATGATGTATTCTTTGCCATAATTTTGGCTCCTGTTTTTTTGAAATGAAACGTGGATTAAAGTTTTGCTAAAAGTGCTGTCACACTTTCGGCTCGTCTAAACCCAGTAACTGTCATTACTGGGTATTCATTGCTAAATTCATTAATATTGCGTCAGTTAACACCTCCTTTTTCTTTGCTAATGCATTCATTAGCTTCTGTTCGTTGATGGATAATTGGTAAATCTCAATGATCTTTTTCTGCACATCGAGACTAGGGACTACTATCTCCAGATCCTCAAGTGCAGGTTTGCCAATCATTCTTACCGCCGTGCCTGTTGCCTTACTTTGCAATACTGCTTGTGAAGTCGGTTGATTAATAAACCAGCATAAATACGCTGGTATAACCGAATCACTTTCAACTCGAATTCGCAACAGTGGCGCAGCGATAACAGCATCGCTCAACTCTTGGTCAATCAATGCTGCCGTATTGGTTTGACCTCTAGAGCGAAATGCTAAGTCGTTATGTTTAACTCTGTGATGATCCTTTAAGTCCTGCATAGCAATCTGCACTAGCTCTTGGGCATTAACTCGGTTATCTTCAGTAAGATCCTTCATCTGAATAACAGAGATATTTCCATTAGCGTCTGGCTCAAGCTTTGACCTAAAAGAGTGTCCCATCTGTACAGAGGCAATTTTTGTCAAATTAACTTTCATTGTCACCTCAAATGCGTTGTAATGGCGTTTCTGCAAATTTTTAATAAGCTTAAGCTGAGATTCATAAGCTGTCAATCACTTATTTTGCAAAAACGTCGTTACTGTAAAACTTATTAGCGGTGATTTACCCAAAGTCAGCCCATTTCACATTTAAAATCTCCCCTCAAATAGCCATATAGTGACAATGGTATGTAACTCCCTATAGCTAACTTTGAATTGGATTAACCAGCAATAAAATGCGTAAAATGATGTCACCATCGAAAAAACTACCTGCGTGAAGACGAACAGTGCTACTAACTAAGTTGAACCATTGTTCACACATCTGTCATTTATCCTGCCAAAACACCATCTAAAAACCACTTTGAGATTTCAACTGACCGCGCCTCATACAATTAGCGTATCGAAAAGCAACCCAAAAGCACTCTTACTCTCTGCCCACAGCTTGCAGCCCTATGGGCTTTCACATGTGAAAGCCCATCAGCCCTCATGCACTACAAACAGACAAAATCCCACAATAATCTAGAAATTTACCGCCACAATCCCATCAAAAAAATAATCGACGCTCAGGTCCCACAATGATTGGACTATAAATCCCTACATCCCCGCCAAAACAATAAAGCAACGAAAATAATCCGTAGCAACGTCCCACAAAGATATGTATCTGGAAAGTACAGGGATAGGTCCCAGGAGAGGAATCGCTGTCATACTTACCAATCAGCGGTGGGACACGAGGAAAATTACGCACCCCAAAAGGGCAATTACAGATGCGTAAGTAACAGTACGTTTGCGCTACCTTGAGCAAAACAAACAAGGAGCCAATATGACTGGATTAAATGAACATTCCGCCGCCTATCAATGGCATCAACGAGCCCAGCAGCGACACTCCGAAAATGAACCAGAATGCTTTGAGCTAGCGCTTTGCCAATCACTAAAAGCCCTTGCCGATATCGAGAACTTTGCAATGCAGGAGCCCTATCTACTTGAGTTTTTAGCCAGTTGCTACGCTAACCAGTTTTGGCGAATCCATCGAGCCCATAAGGAAACCTCACCTGGCCGCTACGGATGTCGGGTTCGAGTTCGCAACCATCGCTTTGAAGCGGCTTGGTACTACAACTGGTATCTCAGTGCTAATCAAATGTCACAGCGAAACAACAAAGAACAACGTGTTCGCTCAAAGCATTTATCAAAAGGCAAAGGCTTTCGTTACCCACCGGGTCGATTTTCAAAAGCCAATGCAGAATGGGAATCCGATCTTATTGAGTACACAGAAGATGCCTTCGCACTGATCCGCGAAGTACGGCATGAAATCCTCACCATCAAACAAAAAGCGCAAATCTGTACAAAACGACTTCACAAACTTCGTGAACACTTTCAAAAAATGGAGAAGCAGAATGGCTAAGAAAACCACACCCAATGTCGGCATCGTGCAACTAAGCAAGGAAATTGAGTTAAGTAATCTCAAGTTGAAGCTGCCTGAGCCAGTTCCTTTGCCAGAAAGAATCGATGGTTTATCTGATTTCGTTGCGACAGAGTCAAAACACTTGATGGCAGCAGCAAAAGAACTTAAGAAACAAATGGATAAACTAAAAGAAGCCTTGTCAAAAGAGTACAACGTCGAGTACCCATTTCGCTATGAGTTCATTGTTACGAGTGAACAGCGCTTACCTAAAATCAAGTGGCACCGCGTGATCGCTCGTGGAGGTTGGTATCCAGAGCTTGAAACCCAAGAAGTTTCAAATGGAGTATTACGTCATTTTTCACATGCGATGGATTGGGAAATCCCTCTCTATCTTCATTTGCTAGACCAGATCAACCAACTGGAACAGCGTGTGAAGCCAATAAGAGAGCTGTCTAGCCAGGTGAGAAAAACGATGCGAGCGATAAAAAAACTGCAATTTTAGTTCTATCCAATCAGGAAGCTTCATGCCGTGAAATGAAGCTTCTCCCCACAGTTTGCATTTTCAAAATCGATGATACGTTGGTAGTAAAGTCAGGAGAAAATGCTGTGATGAGATTGAAAGTTCAGGTTGAAAAAATCAATGCTGAAAGCGTCGAAGTCGCGTGGTTCACGGGGTTGAACAATCACGGTATCGTTACGATTCAAATTGCTCAAAGTGAGTTCCGGTGCGCTATCGCAGAGTTAACGGCGGCTAGGTTCTTAATACTCGACAAACAGGTATTCGGGCGCGTACCAAACAGCGGTAAAGGTCTCGCACTCAGCCTAACCAAAGAAACCATTTTAGCGGCCAAGAATGAAGATCTAAAAGCAGCCACACTGTTTTTGTCCAACCGTCTATCCGGTATCAAACTTTATTCTGACGAGATTGTTGGTATCACTCATCCAGAAACAAAAGACATTGTTACGCCTTATGCTTCACCCTATCCTACGTTTGAGGTTGCAAAACTTGGCACCATCGCCATCAGTAACCATGCAATGCAACGCTACCAACAAAGGCACAAGCAAGGTGATATTCGCAATCCGTGGCATAGCTTACAGAAGCAACTCTCCCATCCAAATCTAGAAAGACTGGCTTTGTCATCAAGAACACGTTTTCAAAAGCTACTCCGTTACGGAAGCGAGCAACATGAAATTTGGGCCAACCCTACAGGCAATCTTTACTTTCAAATTGCATCCTTAGCGGAGCACAAATTGGTTGTGACGGTTTTTTCTCAGGTAACGCATGCTTTCGATGAAATTCATGCTTAGGAAAGCTAAGCTAAATAGAGATAGAAGATACTGACAGGAGGTGAATATGGAACTTTGGATTTGGCTGGGAGGTTTATTACTGACAGTCGCCGCAGTCGGTGGGGTATTTTGGTATTCAGGACGACAGCGATAGCTTTATGACTGGTCGATCTTATCGAGCTCCTGCCTGATCTGCTCAATAAGCGCCTGCTTTTTAGTTTCACTGAGCTTTTCAATCAAACATACCAGTTCTGCTGAGCTGTCGGAATCTGAAAAGAAAAATGCGACAGGCACACCAAGCTCCTGAGCAAGCTTTTGTAGCGTACCGATATCGGGCATATGACGCCCTTTTTCATAATGATTCATACGGCCACTCGCTGAACTTGGGTCCATACCCAAACGGATACCAAGCTCCCTCTGGCTGATACCAACGCGATTTCTTGCCTGTTTAAGGCGCTGTGGAAATGGATTTGTTTTAGACAAGTGAGAATTATCATCAACCTACGATGCTTAGATTTTCTAAGTTTTAATTATACCTGTATACTTAGGAAAACTAAGCACAAAATAGAGACTAAGATGAAAACACTAAAAAAGTTCGCACTATTTTGCGTTTTTTGTCTTGGTGCGTTAGTGACTGTATATCAGAGCTGGGGAGTGATGTTGATGGCCTTCCCAAGCGTTATTTGGCTACATAAGCCTTTGAATGTTATCCACAGAAATAAGTACATCGCGTTGTTATTTTGGTTGGTACTCTTTTATTTAAACTGGCTATTCGCCACTGCCGCAGCCCTCACCTATTTCTTCATTCATGTCTGGCGTTTGCACCAACAGAGCATTCCGCTCAATGACTCGTCCTGCACCAAGCGAACGCCTCGACGCATCAACCCAAGCACTGGTTTGTTGATGAAGAACAGGCACTTTGATATCGCAGGTAATGCTTATGGCTGGAAGAATGATTGATCTGAGTAGGTGATGATCACACTCGCCCCTACAGGAAAGGATCGTAAATACAAAATGATCCACGATCCATAGCAAAAGCCCCCGATCAATAACTGATGAGTTTAATGATCAAAAGATATCTCCTGCTTATCCACAATGAGTCAACTTGGTGATCAACCGATAAATAACTGCAAAATCAGATTGTTTTGAAAAGGAAATTTCTCATGAAACCGAAGGCTAGGTTCACTCAGTTATCGTTACTAATTTTGCTCACTGGATGTGCCTCTACATCAACTCCTATCCAATATGACAACAGCCACAGCCGTGCTCATAACATTGCTCATGCTGGTGGGCTCTACCAAACAGAAGACAAAGTCATTCCAATGAGAGACTTTGAAGCATTTAAGCTCACGAAAGCTGCCGCAGGAAATACATTGTCGCTCACGTCTTCAGTAGGTGTGGGACTTGAGTTAAGTGAAGGACTGGGCCTTGGTTTGCTAACGTCATTACTGGAACAGCCTGATACCGCTTCGCGAAACAGCATTATTGCTTGGATGCCTATACAAGAAGCGACATCCGCTCGAGACGCACAGCAAAAGTTGCTCTACCACTTCAACGCAGCCATCGAAACCGTGCTTCAAGAACAATCTATTAACTATG